>CAKAFX010000001.1 GCA_916438865.1 uncultured Mogibacterium sp.
TTTAGGAAACTGCTGCTCTATCCTACTGAGCTATAGACGCATGTATACTTTATTATATCGTTTTTTTAATAAAGTATACGCAAGGCGCCCTTATTGTTGTAGGTATTGGTTATTCACTTGTTTTTGTTCTTCTGGGCTTAAGTTTTGGTAGCCTTTAGCTAATGCACTTACCCAAGATCCATAAGCAGGGTTTGGGAATACTACAAAGGTAGTACCAAAGTCTTCTTTATGAGCATCGATGATGCCATTTCTTTCAGCTAGTGTCTTACCTTTTGGTTCCGATTGGGAAAGTCACCAGCGTTATCGCCCATGTATACAACAACATAATATTTTTTAGCAATCGCATCAAAGCGAGGTTGTTTGTCAGAGTCTTTTTCGAATAGTAGTACATGGTCTTTATCAACAGATGGGAAGCCTAATTCTTTAAAGTTCTGTATCGTTACATCAAGGTTTACTGGGGCGTAACGGTTTGATACGTAGAAAATTTCTACACCTTGTTTATGTACTTCATTTAAAAATTCAACGGCTCCAGGCATGGCTTGTGATTTCCCTTGATGTACCGCTTGGCGCCACCAAGGAGCATCGAAGCGACCATTGCCATTAGCAATGCTTTCACCCATCAGTTTTGTATTGTCTACTACTGTTTCATCAGCATCAAGAACGATAGCTAAAGGCTTTCTCTGATGAGACGGATCTGCAACAGCCATTTTAACAAGATTCATCGCCACATTATACCCCTGATATGCCAGTGCTCTGTACTCAGCAGAGGTACGCATCCATAACAGCCCCATCGTCTCAGTATCAGCTTGGTACTGCTGCTTTTGCTTGAGTGCTGCCTGTTCCGCCTGTGTTGCCGCATCACTCACCACAGCACCATTAGATACTCCATTATTAGATGCTACATTGTTGACTACCGAATTCTTAGCCACTGTAGTATTAACAGGCTGAGCCGGTTGCACCTGAGTCGTAACAGCAGTAGGACCTATGCTACTTGCTTTCACCGTCGTCGGAGAGTCCGCCTGTACTACAGGACCGACGCAAAGGCTACCGCCAAGACAAGCCACCGCTACATACCATGCCAAACTACTACGTTTCATAATTGCCTCCTAACCACATTTGCTCTCTGTATAAATACAATACACAATGTAATTCTACATAGTTATACTAAAACCCTTTTTTTGATATTAAAAAAACACCTTGTTCCTACCATAATAGGATACAAGGTGCATTTTTGTTTATGTCCTTTTGTTTACGCTGGACGGCTCCAGTCGACTTGTACGTCGATAGCTTCCCACATGCGTGTTAAAGCTAATTTTAAGTTGTCCAAAGATTCTAATGGCTTTACGTTCAATCGTTCATATGTATCAAGACCTGTAGCATGCTCAATGGCATGTTCGTCGTTTAAGTAAGCGATAACCTTATCAACCCACTCTTGTTCAGGTAAATCTACGGACACTGTTTTTGCTTCTGTGTCATAGGACAAGAAACCATTGCTGTTGATGCCATAATGGATGGCTACGCGAAATAAACTCATATCTATACCTCTCTTGCGGTAATTTATTAACACTATACCCATATTGTAACATGAACAATTATATTAGTGAAAGTATTCAATATAAGTTCATTAGAATTTTTTAGGTTCCTTCTTATCAGTAGTTTTTGCGTCCTCATTGGTGGATGTATCATCAGCCGTATTAGACGGTGTATCATCTGCCGGTGTGTCATCTGCCGGTTTATCATCTACCGTATTAGATGGTGCATCTCCACGAGCATCTACTGCAGATTTCAATTCTGATCGTTTTTCTACGCGTTCCATTGTCTCCGTGAAAGCGCTGCCATAATGCGCCACTCATAACGGCCGTTTCACCAAATTTAGACTCTAACGAATCGAGTACACCAGCAAGCTTATCTTCTGTTTTATCCTGTGGCGATTCAAAAAGACTGTCCTGCATAGGCACCTCTTCGTCGAGACCACTTACGGTGAGACCTAATAGTCGTATAGGACCAGGAGGATCTATCCATCGGGTTTCCTCAGAAGAATACGTAAAGGCTTTAGCCTGTACCTTAGTTGTAGCACCTAAGGATTCAAGCTCTTTTGCTTTTCCTTTAGGTTTCTTGCTCCTCTTATCTTGCATGAGCTTGTTCCAAAGGAGCAGCGCAGTTTCAAAAAATACATGCTCATGGTCGGATGGTGTATCTAACCGCTTTTGGCGGGATACGGTGGTGAAGTCATCATAGCGAACCTTAATGGACACGGTATGCCCTAATAGATTACGTTTTCGCAATCGTTTTGATAAGCGATTCGCAAAGTATCTAAACTCTAGTTCAATGGCACTACCATCCGTTAAATCTTCTTCGTAGGTTTCCTCAGCTCCGATAGACTGTATTTTGCGGTCGGTTTCCACCGGTCTATCGTCAATCCCATTCGCTAGCTCCCATATGCGGCGCGCCTGGTTGCCAACGAGAGGAATTAAACTGCTTTCATCAGGCAATGCTTGAATATGACGCATCAAGTGAAAGCCCCTGTTTTCAAGATTTTTTCTGTACGAGGACCTACGCCCCCAAATACGTTTAATCGGCAACGGAGCTAAGATCTCTTTTTCACGGCCATAAGGTATGACTACAAGGCCATCGGGCTTATCTAAATCGGATGCCAATTTGGCAAGGAATTTGTTCGGTGCTAAACCTGCAGAGATGATGAGTCCAGTTTCTTCAAATACACGGTCTTTAATGGCTCTGCCCAGTGCTTTAGGTCCACTGTACATAGTAGACATACCGCTAACCTCGAGGAAGGCCTCATCTACAGATAGGGGCTCAATGTAAGGAGTGAATTCTTTCATAATGGAAAAAATCTGTTCCGATACCTCTTTATAGCGGTCCATGCGAGGATATACGTAGATACCATCGGGACAGAGTTTCTTAGCTCGTGAAATAGGCATGGCCGAATGAACACCGAATTTACGAGCCTCATAGGAACAGGTAGCAACGACGCTCACGTGAAGAAAGACCACCCACGATAACGGGGTGGCCTTTATATTCTGGATGATCCAGTTGTTCGATGGACGCGAAGAATGCATCCATATCAACATGCATAATCCATCGTCTCATTGTTACGCTTCTTTTTCGTGCTCAGAAATACGGCAGTATTTAATTTGTGCGCAAATACACTCATCCTTAGATTTATATAATTCAGGGATGATCTCTAAAAATATCGCCAAATGTAGCTTCATTAATGGAATAACGAGTCCATAAGCCATTACGTTGAGAGTTAACTACACCCTGCATCAATTAAGATTTTCATGTGGTAACTCAACGTAGATTGAGACAAATTGAAGCTAGCTAAAATATCAGCTGCACATAATTCATTGCAAGACAACATATCGATGATGTGTAATCTTGTTTCATCGCTTAATGCCTTGAAAAATCGTAGCTAAAACGTTCATAAGAAACTTCAACCATATCTTTAACTCCTCAAATCCGTATCAAAAAAATGTCAATCTACTTTCTTGAATCTATTATATACTATTTCTTAATGTAAATCTATTTTTCTTTATATTTGTATCTTAATAATTTATTATGAATATCATTTTTAAATAAATGAGTAATTTTTATCACATTATAAACTCATTTAAGCACGCCACAGGTTGTATATCATGAATATTTTAAATAAATTTTTCATCTCATAGATTTATTTAGTTATACATTAAATCGTATATATAAAGATTTTTATACAATTTTTCTTCTATAGAATTTTTCGATATACATATTTTTCCGATAACCTTATAGCATACTTCGATATACCGCACCATATTAGTGACCGAAAGGATTAGATGTATTATACTTTTTTTGTAGTCTAAATCATTTCGATTACAAAAAGGCTCCTCTTAGAGGAGCCTTATCTGTATAATTCTATAAATCGATTGCATAGCAGTAAAATTTTTAGCAATTATACTACTACATCGACACTATCGAATATAATCATTTATATTATATCAAATTAGTATAGCTTAGAATACGTTTACTAAGTCGATAGTTTGGCTACGGTTAGGGCCAACAGATACGATACCCAAAGGTACGCCTGTTACTTCTGCAATGCGTTCTACATATTTGCGAGCATTCTCTGGAAGTTCTTCATATTTACGGATACCAGAGATATCAGTTTCCCCAACCTGGCAATGTTTCGTACACTGCTTCGCATGCTTCAAGATCTTTCAAATTAGCTGGGAAGCCTTCTACGTCTTTACCATTTAATTTGTAACCTACGCAGATTTTTAATTCTTTGAACGTATCAAGAATATCTAAACGAGTGATAGCGAGGTAATCTAAGCTGTTAAGACCTGCAGCGTATTTTACAACCATAAGGTCTAACCAACCACAACGACGAGGACGACCAGTTACAGTACCGAACTCATGACCAAGTTTACGAAGGTTTTCGCCAGTTTCGTCAAGAAGCTCTGTAGGGAATGGGCCTGCACCAACGCGTGTTGCATAAGCTTTTACTACGCCGAAGATATTTTTCAAGTAGTTAGGACCTACACCAGCACCTGTGGAAGCACCACCTGCGATTGGATGAGAGGATGTTACGAATGGATATGTACCATGGTCAAGGTCAAGCATAGTAGCTTGAGCACCTTCGAACAATACCTTTTTATCCTCTTGAACTGCTTTCAAAACAGCGATGTTAGTGTCTGTTACATATGGTTTCAATGCTTTCAGCGTATTTGATGTAGTCCGCTAAGATTTCATCGTAGTTAACGCCTTCTGCTTCGTATACTTTAGTAAGAATTTTATTTTTGAATTCTACGTTGTACGCCAATTTTTCTTTGAATGTTTCAAGATCGTACAAATCGCACATACGAATACCAACGCGGTTGATTTTATCCGCATAGCAAGGACCGATACCATTTTTAGTAGTACCGATTTTAGCATCACCTTTAGATGCTTCCTCTGCATTATCTAAAGCGATATGATATGGCATGATAACATGCGCACGGTCAGAAATTTGAAGGGTTTTAGCAGATTTGCCTTGTTTTTTCAAGACCTTCAATTTCTTGTAACAAAACTTTAGGGTCGATAACAACACCAGTACCAACAATATTTTGTTTGTTATCGTACAAGATGCCACTTGGCAAGAGGCGAAGCGCAAATGCTTTGTCATCTACTACAACAGTATGACCTGCGTTATTACCACCTTGACTGCGCACTACAACGTCTGCACGTTCCGCGATCCAGTCAACGATCTTACCTTTACCCTCGTCACCCCATTGAGTGCCGATAACCATACTTGTTGCCATATCTATATCCTCCATGTGAAAGTCGAAATAATTCATTATCATTATACAACAATGTTCGGACTCTGTGAAAGTATTTATACAAATTCAATCTTGAGTTTCTTCCCAAAAGCACGCGCTATTTTCTGCAAAGTTTTCAATGAAGGATTTCCATTACCATTTTCAATCTTACTAATATCAGACTGGGTAATGCCTGTTAATTCAGACAACTGTATCTGCGTCATATGAGCTGCGAGACGAGCCTCGACAATATTCTGAATGATTTGATATTCATCTTCTAACTCATCCCACTCTTTTTTAAACTTCGGATTTTTTAATTGTTTCTCTAAATATTGATCTAACGTTTCCATATTATGTATACCTCTCAATATAATCAGTCTTATATCTAACTGCTAATTCAATAGCATTCTTCGGTGTTTTTCATAGATTTTTTTATAAAAACCATTTGTTAAAACAATTTGAAAACAACAGAAAACGTATCCATCATATTCCTCCTAGTATTAGAAGAAATCTTTACTTAAATTATATGTTAAAACATATATTCAGTAAAGATATGAGATATAGAAATTTAAAGTCTTACTACATCCAATATAAGTATCTAGCCCCGTAAAGTAAATCAAATAGGGAGGTGACCATTAGTCACCTCCCATGTATTGACATTTTAACTAGTCAAAGTATTCTATTTTGCCCTAGATACTCTTCCATTTTCAATTTTTATCTGTTTCTTAAGTACTATTTTGGCTCTTTAAGCCATAGGCTCATTAGGAGCCCCATAAGTCCTACAGGTATCAAGGTCATCAAAGCGGTTTGTACATCATAGATATCTGCCAAGTGTCCGATATAAGGTGCTATAAGTCCTCCTAGGGTAATGCCAAGGCCTAATGTAATGCCTGAAGCAAAGCCTGCGTTTTTAGCAAGGTATTTTTGACCGAGTACGGTAATGGGGCCATATTGTGAGAATACGCCAAAGGCCATTGGTATCATAGCACCGAAGAAGCCCCATATATTTGGGACAAAGATAAATACTAAAACAGATGGCAAGAAGATAAGATTACCTAAGCGCACCGTTTTAAGGAAGCCTAATTTATCGGATAAAGCCCCTCCCATATAGGTAAGGACTGCGCCCATTGCAAAGTACATCGTTAAAGCTAAGCTAGAGGCATCGGGCTTCGCCGTTAATAACGGTAATGTACAGGATAGGAATAAAGATAGATAGTACAGAGAACAATATGGATCGTGAAGCGATTACAAAGAATAGCTTACCAAAGCTCGACCCAATCATTAGTACCCGTATGAGTAGGTGTAGTAGAGCTTTTACTTTCACCAGCATTAGTCGTATCAGCCTCGCCCGTAAAGGCATAGAGATATAGCAATACACCGAGCAAAGCAATGGCGGTGAACACCCAAAAGGAAATGACCGCCAAAGACGTAGACACCACCTGCGATGAGAGGCCCCAATGCAAACCCCGCACTGCCGCCCACTGCAAAGCGGCCCATGGCGTTGCCGATTTCATGAGATTGTGTACGATTCACAAGGAGGGCCGCCTCAGGATGGAATAATGCTGCCCCTACGCCGGCCAAAAGCGACAAGGCTAGAATCATTTCATAGCTTGTAGCTAGTGCTATAGCACTAATAGACACGAGAGTCACCGTAAAGCCTGCTGGTATGAACCAAGGTACGCGCCACCGGTCGGCCACGTAGCCCAATGCAGGCTGGGCGATAGAGGCCACCACGGTATTACAGAAAATAATGGTAGCTGATTGATAGTAATTAAGTCCAAAGTTAGCAATAAAGAACGGAATCAATGCGGCCAACGAACCTTGACCGAAATCATTAATACAATGAAAAATAGGCGGTCCGTACTTTCGTATAATACGTTTCATATACCCTCCTAATAAGATAGCTAATTTTTTTCCTAAGATACAGAGATACTCACGAGGAAACTAGCTTATAGTTGTTAGTAAAATAGTGTAAATGACAGATTACGTTCAAAATAAAAAGAGTAGATATAGCCAACACCTAATGCATGTGCCATAGGCTTGTTGGTCTATACCTACCCTAGTCTTTCATATGTTATATGGGAAGTACCCTACAATTATAGGCCAAAGCGAGCCATGATTGTATCAACATGTTTCAGTAATTTATGAGGATCGAAGCATGCATCGATTTCTTCAGCAGTCATATATTTCTTGATGTTTTCATCAGATTTAAGACCTGTCGCGAAATCTTTGCCTTCAAGCCAGCGTTCCATAGCATATTTTTTGAACCCAACGGTATGCTTCGTCACGTACTGCACCTTTGTCTACAAGGTGAGTTAAAATTGTTTGGCTGAATACAAGACCACCTGTAAGGTTAAGGTTTTTAAGCATTGTTTCAGGATATACCAACAATTTATCGATAGTGCGGATTGTAAGGGTGAAGCATGTAGTTCAACGAAATTGTTGCATCTGGTAAAATAACGCGTTCTACAGAGCTATGGGAAATGTCGCGTTCATGCCACAAAGCTTGGTCTTCGTAAGCAGATTGAGCATAACCACGAAGCAAGCGAGCCATACCGCAAATTCTTTCACATGTAATAGGATTACGTTTATGAGGCATCGCAGAGGAACCCTTTGTTTAGGGCTGAAATATTCTTCCGCTTCGCGCACTTCTGTACGTTGTAGGTGACGAATTTCTTTGCCGATTTTATCTAATGTGCCGCCTACAACAGCGATTGTGGACAATAATTCAGCGTGACGGTCACGTTGTACGACTTGCGTAGCGATTTTAACAGGTTCAAGACCTAATTTTTCACATACGTATTGCTCTACGAATGGATCGATGTTGGAGTACGTACCAACAGCACCGGACAATTTACCAACAGCTACGCTTTTACGAGCATGCTCCATGCGTTCAATATCGCGTTCTACTTCAGCCATCCATAACGCCAATTTCAAGCCAAATGTAGTTGGTTCACCGTGGATACCGTGAGTACGACCAATCATAGGTGTGTATTTGAATTCAGCTGCCCGACGACGCAATACTTCGTGCAAGCGTTTCAAGTCAGCAATCAAAATGTCGCACGCTTGTTTCATCATGTAACCAAGCGCTGTATCTTTAACATCTGTAGATGTAAGACCAAGATGGATATATTTAGCCGCTTCAGGACCCTACGTATTCGCCTACTGCTGTTACGAAGGAAATGATATCGTGATTTGTTTCTTTTTCGATTTCATGAATGCGCTCAACGTCGAAATCGGCTTTTTCGCGAATTGTTTTTGCCGCTTCTTTAGGGATAATGCCCAATTCAGCTTGCGCCTCGGATGCGAGGATCTCCACCAATAACATTGTGTCGAACTCGTTGCGTTCTGCTCCAAATATGGCCCATTTCTTCTCGTGTATAACGTGGTATCATGATGTCTCCTTTGCATGATAAAAAGCTAGATTTATAGGATTATTGTACCATATGTGAAAGCTCCATTCAACGAAAGACCAACACATTTCCGAATGATAATTATATTAAACTTACTAATCGTTCGTATTTATGCAGCATTCACTATATTCAAACTTCTATTTTAGTTTTATATAGATTAAGACCTCTATTCGGCTCTATTGGATGCATTTAGCTTTTCTTATCATTCGGTCCCACAAGAGACTTTGTTTCAGTTCGTATACTTCTATACCTTCATCTATGCGTTGAATGCGTTTAATCATTTTCGGGTGAGTAATAAAGAGACGACTGAAGAAGCCCGTACTTTCACGATCATATAATTCACCAGTTTCAAGCATACCAATTTGTTCAGTGGCAAGGCCTAATGCAACAAGGCCCTCTCGCAACTCTCGCCCTAAACCGATAGATACGGCGTAGGCATCTGCAGCATACTCACGACGGCGGCTATCAAAAATAGTAGGTAATCCACTTCGGCAAGCGCAGTACATACTCCACCACCGCAATCATAACAAGAAGAACTATTTGGATTATGCGAATGACGATATTAACAATAGGAATCAGTGCCAATATATTTAAGGCTCCATTTAAAAGTATAACGAGGTTTAAGATTAATTGTCCTAATCGATCCATAGCGTAGGTTATGGTCAAGTAAATCGTGTCTCGGTTTCTTAAATGCCCCAATTCATGCGCCAAAACGCCCAGCAGATGTCGTTCTTCTAATCCACTCAAAGCGCCTGTATAAATGGTAATATGATTGATTCCTGAAGCAAAAGCATTGATATCCTCATCAGTACGCATACGCAATGTCAAAGTATTTCTTGATACGCCACTACGTGTACATAATTCTTCTAAGAGTGGTTCAATATATTCAGCTTCTCCAGCACTTGGTTTTCTTTCACCTTGTAACAAATGGGCTAGCCAACTAAAAGGTGGTAAAAATAATCCGATTGCCACGATAATAGGTAAGGCAATAGACAAAACGATATACACATCTAACTTATCCGCTAAATGTAACGGTTTTATAAACCAATCCCAAGAAAAGGGGTACACCAATTGCACGGCAGACTCTAAAATTGGGAAAAAGACAAATACAATAATGACATTAACGATATAGGTAAGAATAACTTGAATCATAGGCGCTCTCTTTACGTTATTATAGGCTTATATAGCTATATACTAATATAGTAATAAATTAATTAAAGTGTATCATAGCTGTACATTGTGATATATAATAAACATACAGACTAAACCTATTATGAAGAATAGCTTATTTATAACTGAGCTTTATGATAGTAGTAAGACTAACTATGTCCGTTATGGGGAGGCTTTCATGGCAAATTTAAATCGAAAAGAGCGTCGTGCACAGCGCAATGAATCTAATACAGCAGGCATTATATTACGTCTATTCTTTCTACTCAGCTTTATCGGCTTAGCGGTAGTACTATTCGGCGAGCTTGATTACAATTTTATCGTCTCTATATACGCTGTAAACATCGTAGTATCCTTGATTTATGTAGTAATGAACAAATCCCGCATCACTACCTCTTTGGCGGTACATACAAATGTACGCGTTATCATCGCTTATCTCATTATGTTGATTACCATTTTCTTCTACGCTTTAGCGTTATGGCGTGCAAATCAGTTTAGTACACCAATGCAGGCCACCTTGTTCATCGGTGGGGCCATCGTATACCTTGCGGTATTCAACTCCACTAAGGCAATGCTTACTAATCAAGACTAATACAAATATTTAGTACTAGGCATAAATTACATACGTATAGGAACTCAAAAATTATTCTATAAAACAAAAAAACAAAAATAGGAAGCATAACAAAAAGAGGCATATCTACATACATTTGTATGAGATATGCCTCTTTATTGTCCTAGAATAACGGGAACTGCTAAGTAAACAGGTTCACCCCGTCGGTTAATGATGGATCCACTGCTTTTGATGATACGCAGTGCTTCGTCTCGTACAGCTGGTGGTACATCGTCCACGATAAGTGGCGTATGTTCGCCAACGATGACATTGCCGTTAACATCAAAGTTAACTCGTACTACCACCTTGCCTGTTACGACAGATGCTCGCCCCTGTTCTTGTACAGTCCACAAATAGTCATGAGGATTAATATCTGGTTTTTGTAAAAGTGCTTGTTGCCCTGGCGTCAATAGACTCAATGCTAAATCAGATAAGAAGGATAAGTCACTAGATTCAAGCAATCCATTTCCAGTTGCATTCGGATCCGATGTTATATCTTTACCGATAGGCGCTTTACTATTCTTAGAAGATTTTCCATCCTTAGAATCAGCCCCGTGCGTAACTACAGCTTGTTCACTGCTACTCGTTTCCGATTCAATAGCCTTTGGAACGGCCCATTCTCGGCGCACACTAGATGCTGCTGTACTTTCACTTAACTCTTTAGTACGTTCATTCTCTTGCTTGCGCTCATCCAGTGAAGGATTCACTTTAGGAGCGGCCCCTTCGGGAGTTACATTCTGTGGTTTTTCCATAGGATTTTCCGCAGGTTTCGGTGCAGTGTCAACAGCCTCAACCCCCGTATCGCTTTCACCATCATCAGGCAAATTAAAGCTAATTTCCGCCGCATCATGGGCGACACCTGTACCCGCCATTCCCCGCAAAGAAAGGCCCATACCAGAGATGAGGATAATTGTGATTCCTAAGGCCACCATAAACGGTTTTAAATAATGCGATTCAAACATAGAATCACTTCCGTTCCGTAGCGACGCTAATATACTTAGCGCCATTTACCTTGAGCATGTCCAATAGGGCGATAACCTCGCTATAGTAAACATCCTTAGATGCGCGAATGACAAAAGCTTGTCGAGGTGCCTGCTTCACGATAGATTGTACCTCTTCGTCCAAGCGGTCGGAAGAGATTTCCTGATTGTCGATATATAGCGTGTGCGTTGTGGTGAGCGTAATCGTAATAGGTTCAATAGATTTTGCTGTAGATGTCGATGCAGATGGCAAATTGAGCGGAATTTGCTGCTCTGTATTCATGTACAGCGTACCAACCATGAAGAATACCAATAAGAAAAATACGATATCGATCATGGGGATAATCATGATGGTCGGTTCTTTTTTAACCCCTAATGTGCGTCGTCTCATATATCATGTTCCTCGTTGTACACATCGAGGATGTTGCCGCACTCATGCTCTAATGTAGTAATAGAATCGTTTACCTTTGCCGCACAGTAACTGTGAAAGCCGAGCGCGATAATCGCTACAGTCAAGCCTGTAGCCGTTGCCACTAAGGCTTCAGATACACCGCCTGTAATGATGGTAGGCGCTCCAATATCGCCGCCTACTACTGCGAAAGCGCGAATCATACCTAGCACTGTCCCCAACAGCCCTAACAACGGTGCCATCGTTACAATCATGCTGAGCCAGCTAAGACCGCGTTTTAAACGCTCATCGGCGTAAGATACTACGTCTTGTAAACGGTTTTCTAGACCATTATAGTTCTTTGCACTGCGCATAGCGCGAGCAAATAAAGAGCCAAGCTCCTCTGTGTCGCGTTCCAGAACACTTGGTAACATGACCCAAGATTGATTCTTCTCTAACACCTTTATTTAAAAACGACGCAAGTCCTTAGTAAACTTGCGATATAACACGATACGCTCAATACCGATCATCAAAGCGAAAAGCAAAAATCACTAGTGGATACATAACAAACCCACCAGCTACAAAATAAATGCGCTATACTACTCATACTAACCTCCAAAAGCCTTCTACCCTTTAGGCTCTATTAGGGTTAATTATACCACGTTTTACCCTATCAAAAAATAAGATATGCGACGTAAAAGCCACATAAATTAAGGATTAACATTATATAAAAAGGCTGTACTAAAATGATATACATTCTAGTACAGCCTTTTACATCGTTAGCCTCTGAACTTGATTAGTCTTTTTTAATGATGTTTACGATGAAGCCACCTACACCTAAAGCCAATCCTAAACCGCTACAGAACATACCGATAGAATACCACAAGGTGTAAGATTGGTTATTCGCAGAAATAGCCTTAGCCGCTGCTTGCGCATTAGTCGCATTTCTTGCAATTTCCAAATTAGCCGCCGCTGGATCTGGATTTAACAATAAAATAGCAATACCAATAATCAGAACGACTACACCGATTGGTAATAACAGTTTTTTATTCATTTGAATGTCCCCCTCTTAACATTAAACGGTGAGTATACTTTAATTATACACCGACTTTAGCATTTTAAAAAGATAAACTTATAGATTATCTAACTTTCAATAGCTAACCAATAGCAATTATTCATTAAAATAAATGAATCGATAAACTAATAAATTAAGTATTAAAATACAGAAAAAGGCATAGTATACAATGCCCATTGAGCTGAACTCAACAGGGACATCAGTACTATGCCTTTTATGGATACATCTTAAGTTATATCTAAATTAGTAGCTCATAAAGTAGGTCCATAAAGAGGAGTGTGTAAGTAAGATAAGTTATGCCTGCTTATCTTGTATATGTATGGAACTACTTATCGTAAGGACTTATCAAAAATGGTAATCAATTCTTCTACGGCTTGTGATTCACTCATTTCACCGTCTAAGACAGCATTTTCAACTTCCCCCATACGACCTTGAATGACTACATTGTTAAAGAATAGGTTGTGCAAGTGTTCGTCAATCATATCACGTACCCAACGGAGGGATTGTTCTTGACGTCGTTTTAAGAATACCCCATTTTCTTTACCTTGTTCAGCAAACTCTTGGATAACATCCCACAATTCATCGAGACCATCCTTAGTCACGGCGGAACAAGTGTAGGCTTGGGTTTTCCATTTTTCCGTAGCTGGACGGATGTAATGTAGCATCCGATCATAATCGCTACGAGCAATGAGAGCACGCTTGAGGTTGTCCCCATCAGCCTTATTGACCACAATAGCATCAGCAAGTTCCATAACGCCTTTTTTGATGCCTTGTAATTCATCGCCTGCACCAGTTAAGACGATGAGCATAAAGAAGTCTACCATGGAGCGCACAGTAACTTCGCTTTGCCCAACCCCTACGGTTTCGACGAGAATAATATCGTACCCAGCAGCCTCGCAAAGTAGCATGGTTTCTCTACTTTTTACGAGCCACACCGCCCTAGTGTACCACCAGCCGGCGATGGACGGATATACGCCCTCAGGATGTTTCGTCAACGTTTCCATCCGCGTTTTATCGCCCAAAATACTGCCTTTTGTGACTTGGCTCGTAGGGTCTACAGCAAGTACGGCAACCTTGTAACCAGCTTCAATGAGCATGTTGCCAAAGGCTTCAATAAATGTACTTTTACCGGCTCCAGGCACACCAGTAATACCGATGCGCAACGCCTTGCCCGTACGAGGCAATACAGCTTGCAATACTTGTTGAGCTAGTTTGAAATGGTCCTTATTATTACTTTCTACTAATGTGATAGCCCGTGAAAGTATAACGCGGTCCCCCTGCTCGATACCGCGTACATAATCAGCGACAGTTAACTTCTTTCGCCGCTGTACGGGACGTACCGACGGAGCCAGATGAGCGGAGCTAGACAAGAGGCCATCGTGCATTTCCTTGACGCCTTTCATCACGTGACACGCAAAGGTATCATCTTTTTTCGCATCTTCTGGCACCCAGTCGGGACGGTAGGTACTACCCTCGGCGCTTGCGTTTTTTACACCTAATTCTGGCGCCTTACCTTCACCAGTGGTAAAAGTAGCGTCCTGTGCATTGCGCAATTCATCCGGAGTAGGCCGTTTATTATCAGTCATTGCCTTCGTCTTGAACGTGACTAGTCAATGTTTCTAGTAATTTTTTCGCCGCTACTGGCAAAACTGTACCAGGGCCAAAGATAGCCACTGCGCCATGTTCGCGTAGGAACTCATAGTCCTGAGCAGGGATTACGCCGCCGATGGCAACTAAAATATCTCCACGACCTCGCTTGTTGAGTTCTTCTACAAGTTGAGGTAACAATGTTTTGTGACCCTGCCGCAAGAGAACTGAAGCCAACGATGTGAACGTCATTATCCACCGCGTCTTGTGCTGTTTCTTCTGGAGTTTGGAACAAAGGTCCGATATCCACGTCAAAGCCCATATCCGCGAAGGATGTAGCGATAACTTTAGCACCGCGGTCATGACCGTCTTGACCCATCTTAGCAATCATGATACGAGGACGACGACCTTCGAGTTCTTCGAAATCATCAGCCATTTGGCGAACTTCCTTGATTACATCATCATCTTCATATTCGCTGGAGTATACGCCGGAAATAGAGCGGATAACAGCTTTATGACGACCACATACTTTTTCAACAGCAAAGGAAATTTCACCTAAGGATGCACGAGCACGAGCGGCTTCAAGTGCAAGAGCAAGCAAGTTGCCTTCCCCAGATTCTGTAGCATTTGTAATCGCTTCGAGACAGGATTGAACCTTATCTTCGTCACGGTTAGCACGCAATTGTTCGAGACGACGAATTTGCGCTTCTCGTACAGCTGTATTATCTACGTCGAGGATATCTAATGGATCTTCTTTATCTAGACGGTATTTGTTGATACCGATGATTGCTTCACGACCAGAGTCGATACGAGCTTGGCGACGAGCCGCAGCTTCTTCGATACGCATCTTAGGAAGACCTGTATCAATCGCTTTCGCCATACCGCCAAGGGATTCGATTTCTTGGATATGACCCCAAGCGCGACGGATCAATTCATCAGTCAATGCTTCTACATAATAGGAGCCGCCCCATGGATCGATAACTTTACATACTTTAGTTTCGTCTTGGATGTAAAGCTGAGTATTACGAGCAATACGTGCAGAGAAGTCCGTAGGCAACGCAATAGCTTCGTCAAGCGCATTTGTATGTAGGGATTGAGTATGGCCCAAAGCGGCACCCATCGCTTCCATACATGTACGAGCTACGTTGTTGAACGGATCTTGTTCTGTTAAGGACCAACCAGAGGTTTGGCTATGTGTACGAAGTGCCATGGATTTAGGATTTTCAGAGCCGAAGCTATTAATAATCTTAGCCCACAACATGCGAGCCGCACGCATTTTTGCCACTTCCATGAAGTAGTTTTTACCGATTGCCCAGAAGAAGGACAAGCGTGGTGCGAATTTATCTACGTGAAGGCCTGCATTTACACCTGTGCGGATGTATTCAAGGCCGTCGGCCAATGTGTAACCTAACTCGATGTCCGCAGTAGCGCCCGCTTCTTGCATATGGTAGCCAGAAATGGAGATACTATTGAACTTAGGCATGTACTGGGATGTATACGCAAAGATATCGCCGATGATGCGCATGGACGTAGCTGGAGGGTAAATATAGGTATTACGTACCATGAACTCTTTCAAGATATCATTTTGGATCGTACCAGCCATAACCTTTTTATCAACGCCTTGTTCTTCACCTGCTAGGATGTAGAACGCCATTACTGGCAATACAGCGCCGTTCATAGTCATGGATACGGACATTTGGTCAAGAGGGATACCGGAGAATAGAATTTCCATATCGAGGATAGAGTCTACCGCAACGCCCGCTTTACCAACGTCGCCCACTACGCGAGGATGGTCGGAGTCATAACCACGGTGTGTGGCAAGGTCAAAGGCAATAGACAAACCTTTTTGGCCCGCTGCCAAGTTACGACGATAGAACGCATTGGATTCTTCCGCAGTGGAGAAACCAGCGTACTGACGTACTGTCCAAGGACGAGTTACGTACATTGTGGAATAAGGTCCACGCAAGAATGGAGGTACACCAGCCATATAGTCAAGGTGTGTCATCCCTTCATAATCCATCTCTGTGTAGAGAGGTTTTACTTGGATTTGCTCCATTGTTGTATTATATAAATCTTCAAAGCTTTTTCCTGTTTCTTTTTGAAGTTCAGCAAGCCATGCATCGCGAGATGTCGGTGACTGCGTTCCCAAGCCAAGAGAGGAGAAGTCTGGATTTTTAAACATGAGCTCACATCCCTTTCTTATCTTGTAATGTATTCAAGATTTCGTAACAATTTGCACGAACAGAAATGAAGTCGTCTACGCCAGCTTCACGGTATACAGGCTCGAGATCCTTAGGCGGTGCCCCTGCCAAGATAACCGTTACATTCGGCATAGTTTCTTTCAATTCTTTCGCTAGTGGCGGTACTAATTCTGGATATGTATCATCTGTGGAACAGATAACCACAACATCAGCACCACTTTCACGAGCAGCCTTCGCAGCATCAGCCGTAGTTTCATGGCCGTCATTTTTAATCACTTCAAAAGCACCTACTTCGAAGAAGCCTGTGGAGAAGTCCGCACGAGGTTTGTGTTGAGGAATTGGGCCCATATTAGCCAAGAATACCTTCACATTATCTTTCGTACGTTGTTTATAGTTTTCAGTACGCATGCGAAGTGCTTCAAATTGTTCAGTCCAGCGATGAGCCGTGATTGGTTCGATCGTTTCAGAAGAAATATCGCCAGCGTCTAAAGACTTACGGATTTGACGGATCGTCAATTTTTGCAACGCCCCAAGCTCGATGAGACCAATCAAAGCGCCAGGCTCTGTCGTACTTGCTTCTAGGGTAGCCTGTGCTTTAGAAATAGCATCTGGCTCCGCACTTGCCAAGTATTCTTCAATGTGAGCAACACGTTTTTGACGCAATGTTTCTTGATTTTCTGGTTTAGGATCTAATAGCTCTTCTGTCATGTTTGCATACATGTTGTTACCTACAGCCACATCTCTGCGGTATGCAAGGTTTTTGAAGCGTTCTTCAAGAATCGCTTTAACTTGAGCTTGTGGATAGCCTTCTTTCAAAGCAGCCACGATGCCACCTTTAGATTCGATTGTTTGGAACTCAGCCCAGATTTTTCGCATAATTCAGCAGCCAATGTTTCCACGTACCAAGAACCGCCTACAGGGATCCACCGGTTGACGCAACTCGAATTCAGTTTGCAACATAACTTGATGTTACGAGCAATACGGCGAGAGAAGTCGTCCGCTTTGCGAATTGGTTGGTCGAATGGGGATACTTCAAGGCTGTTCAAACCGCCTACAACGCCAGAGAATGCTTGTGTTGTATTGCGCAACAAGTTTACATATGGGTCGTATACAGTTTTTGTGAAAGCCGATGTTCTGCCGTGTACATGAACAGCGCGGTCCGCTTCTTCAGCACCGAATGCTTCCATGATGCGAGCCCAAAGCACGCGCAATGCACGCAATTTAGCGATTTCCATGAAGAAGTTAGCACCCATGGAGAAGGTGAACATCATACTCTTAGCGATAGTGTGTATATCGATGTTCCGTTGTGCCAATTGACGCACGTAGCAAACGGCTGTTGCCAATGCGTAAGCCACTTCCTGTACATCATTAGCGCCGCCATTAGCGTACACATCGCCAGATACGAGCACTGTTTTAAGCTCTGGAGCTTGTTCTTTAGCCCATACAACAGTATGTGCCATTTCATCAAAGGCTGTATCTAAGGAAATATGCAATGCACCGTCTTTAGCCCAAACGCCAACAGGGTCTGCACCAATGAGACCTTTCAAGTCAGCCGTTTGTTTTTTAGCGCCTTTCACAGTAGCTGCCAACATACCGAGCAAGATAGCCGCAGAAGCACCTGTTTCAATGTATAAAGGATTCTCTTTAAGATTGAAACGTTCGATTAATTGTTTGCAGTCATCCATGGTGGACAAGGATGTACCACCAACGCCAACGGATGCGCCTACTTGCACATCTTGATCATGGCGTGTCGCTTCATCAAGTCGGATGTTGTGGATGGTGCCGCCTTTTACAATTTCGTATAAACTTGCATGGTTAGCATCTTTAGGCAAGGAATCGTCTACATACTGGGATACGCCCCAAGACTCTTTAATATAACCACTTGCCTTAGTGCCACGTAGGAACTCGCCTGCTCCAGGGTATACACCTTTTGGAATTTTTTCTCCATGCAGTGCAGGTGTGTAAATTGGCTGCAACGTAATACCTTCATAGGTTTTTAGTGAACATCTTCTTGTGGAAGTCGCCACCTTTTAACGCCTTTTCAACTTCAGCCTGCCATTGTTCATACGTAGGTTTCTCAAATTCGTCAAAGGATACAGGTGCCAATAGATCGCGTTCTGCGTCCTTCGAAGTCTTTTTGTCAGACATATATGTGCCTCCTTTTCAACTCGAAACCATACCGAGAAACAGCGCACCGTACCTGCGAAATGTTATATCTATGAATCACACGAGCTTCCCTATACTTGGATCACATCAAACTCAAAGCTGTATCCATTAATTCAATAATTATAAAGCCTGATTCATATACTAAACAGCCACTTTCAAGGGCAACAAAAACGTGCCACCCAAAAAGTGACACGTAAGGTTTCTTATTGAAAGGTACACCAAAAACACTGAAACCAGCATACCCTCAATCCCCTTCCCTATCGCTCGTAGGTACATAACGGTGATTATCAAATAGGCAGTTCTCCTGGCTCGGGCTCATCGCCTCGCTTTCGCCTTCCCAGATTTCTCCAGTGACATGTATGAAAGCAGGCTCGTCCTTACAGTGGCGGGACCGCATCGGCTTGTACCGATTTCTCTATTAAGTCTTATGACACCTATTCTCTATATTCGTTGTTCTAAGTCCAATATAGTGTAAGATTATGCACAAAGTCAATGAACATAACAGTTAATCATAAGTACCAAATTTTAGGTTATAACTGAAAGTCATGTGCAATAACTAAAACTCATATTCCATTCGCATAGCTATATTTTATTCGCATGGTCTATATTTCACTCCCATAGCCTATGACCAATGATATAATAAGTAGTATCACAAGGAGGCATTATGGAGCAGTCAAATAAAAAGGTCTAATCACAGCCCTTAGTTGTTATATAATCTGGGGCTTACTCCCTCTGTACTGGGCATTATTAAACCATATTTCACCTTATAATATACTGGCAGAACGCATTATCTGGTCAGGCATTTGCATGGCTATCGTTGTATTTGGCATGCATATTAAACAGTTCAAAAAAAGACTTTCAATTACTAAAGAACAACGATCCCAACTGGTATTACTCTTGGTCGCATCTGTTATCATCAGCATTAACTGGTTCACTTATATTTGGGCCATCACCAACAATCAAGTGATGAACACCAGCCTAGGCTATTATATTAACCCACTTTTTCAATGTAGTATTAGGTGTTATTTTTATTTAAAGAGTTTCTAAGCTTACCGAAAAAGCTGAGTGTTCTCATCGCCACCATCGGAATTGCCTTGCTCACCTATCAATTGGGCTCCTTACCATTAGTATCGATGATCCCCGCTGTGTCCTTTTGGCTTCTATGGGGCTGTAAAAAGAAACTACTCATCTCGCCCTTTACGAGCATTGCCTTTGAAGCTTGGTTGTTAATGCCCTCGCCTTACTATATACAACTATGGTTGACAATACAGTATGGTCCTATTTCGGCACAGACTGGTACACCACATTGCTACTCATCGCTAGTGGTCTCACTACATCTGTACCATTGGTGTTATTCTCCTACGGTGCACAATTACTACCGCTCAACCTACTAGGCTTCTTGCAATATGTATCTCCAACCATCGCATTATTGCTAGCTATCTTCTACTTTGGTGAAAGCTTCGATACACCACAAATGATTGCCTTCGGTTGTATCTGGATAGCACTAGCGATCTACACCATGTCCAACCAACTAACACGAACTAAATAAGGAGGACCTATGAAATTTATATACCCTGCTATAATCCATGATGATGCTGATGGTTTCTGGGCTGAGTTTCCAGACTTAGCATATACAAGTAGTACGGGCGCAACACTAACAGAGCTTGTAACTAATGCACAAGAGGCTATGGAACTCTATATATTAGGCGCTTTAGAAGATGGACAAACTCTACCTACCCCCACATCTATTCGCAGCTTACCTTGCACGGATACAACATATCCTACATTAGTTCAAACAGATATTGATTTAGCTAAAAATAGTAAATCCGTAAAGAAAACCTTAACCATTCCTGCCTGGCTAAACGATAGAGCACTAGCTAAAGGGATTAATTTTTCTCAGCTTTTACAAGAAGCATTGGTGGAGAAAACAATGTAAATTTACATCATTAGTTACTTAGCAAAATTAGGACTACTGTCCACGCAATAACTGCTAAGGTGAGTAATATGATACAAAGCATCCACAGAATTATTACGAAATAGAGCAATAATTTTAGTACATATAATACATCAAACCATATACTATGACGATCTTCTAATCGCGCCATATATTCGGAGAGATGGCGCACCCAAAATGGAACTTTTGCATTAGGATTCAGCTTCTTCCAGTACAGCATAATATACGGCGTTACAAAACAACCTACCAACACTAAGTATGTAAGGAATAACGGTGTTTCTATATCATGTTGGGACATAAACCCTGACCAGTCTACGACCATTAGACTACCAAGGTATAGAAAAACAAACCAATATATAAATCCTATCACCTTTATAACAAGGCGAATCATCTGTTTTACATCCATATCTATAATCCTACTAATGTTTTAAATCGCATATTATTGTGAAAGCGCTCGAAATGGTCTTGTTCAGCGGCTACAGCTTTCACAGATGGATCAATTTTAATTGCTTTTTCAAGCCAATCAAGGGCCTTAGTATCATCCCCTTGGTCTGCATAAATGGTAGCAATACCATATACAGACCAAGTGTTGATAGGGTCCTTTTCTAATACCTTTTCAAACCATTGTTTAGAATCGTTTAACTGACCTTGTAACTTGTACACCATGGCCATATTATAGTAATTAGCTACATTATTTGGATCTAAGTCATAGGCCTTTTTAGTGTCTGTTAAGCCTTTAGCAGTATCTCCATTTAAAGCCGTAGCAAAGCCACGAACCGAATAAGCGTCTGCATTATTTGGATTATCCTTAATAGAATCTGTTGCTTCCTCAATGGTTTTAGCATAATCGCCAGAGGATAGAGCTTGCTTAGCGGCAGTTAAATGGCTATCTAGATTAGTCATTTTGCTACTGTCTTGAGAGGATGTACTAGAACTTGTACTATTGTTTTCTATATTACTATTATTTGTATTCTGATTTACTCCACAACCACTAATAAATATAAGTAATGCAAGTATAGGCAAAATTCTTCTCATATCATATATTCCATTCTTAAATAATCTCCAAGATACATATCATAATGATATAATAAAAATACCTCCAGAAAGGAGGTGTTATATTGGAGGAGTTGTTTCATACACTCTGGGGTACCTTGCTTGTCCCCTCTTATTGTTGCCTTAGCAGTAACTACCTACAGCTATTGGCTTAACAATAAGAACAAAAAATAAGCAAGAAAAAGGACGAGCGGCAACTCGTCCTTTTTTGTTATATTGTAGGTAATTTCATACACTCTACTACCTACGTATAGTATATCATACTTAATAGAAAAATAAACCCCTAATAGATAATACTAGAATCTTATTCAAGTATTATTATTTTTTAGCCTTAGAGCAACGGTCTAATAGGAATGCAACGCCTACGAATGGGATGCCACCATTTTCACCAAGGCCAATTTCACATGTGGAGCTAGAGCTTACGCCTAGTGTTGCACCGTATTCAGCAATTTCACCAGCAAGGTCTTTTGTGGCAGATTTGTTAAGTTCTGGTGTGAAGAAACCTTTTGACCAGCAAAGCCGTCGCACGCAAAGGATTTAATATTGAATACATGGTCGGTGCAGAGGCGCGCCAAGTCTTCAATGTATTGAGATTTGTTCAAAGATTTAATCTTACATTGTTTGTGTACGATAACTCGTTCATCGCATTTTTCAATATCGAGATGCGGCACAACATATTTGCACAAGAATTCAGAAATATCGTTGATTTCTAAATCTGGCATATGTTTGAAAGCATGGTTGAAGCTATGCACTATGATCGATTACGATTGGATATTTACCATTTTGAGATGCTTTCATCAATGCATCGTGCAAGTCTTTTTACAGCCCGTTCATGAACGTCGTCGTAATTTTCAAAGCTCAAGCCGCAGCAGAGGTTTTCAATATGTTGTGGGTAAATAATATCGATATGAGCCTTGTTGCAGAGGCTTTCCACGACTTGTTGTAAGCTGCGATCATCGTCATAACCTTGATTTGGTTTGAAGGCACGGTTCGCACAAGTACTGAAGTATACAACCTTTTCAAAGTTAGTTGGTTTAATGCGATTTCTCAATCTATAATGGTTAGCTTTAGGCGTTGTCTTAGGTAAGTACGGAGTAATACCTGTGACGCCATGTAAACCGTCGGTAATCTTGGAAATTGCTTTTTGCGTAATGATAGAACCAGCAATACCTTCGAGACTTACGCCGGCACGAGCCATTTGAAGGGTTGTGGAGAAATTGTCGTAAATCTTCTTAGCCAATTCTTGTGCAGGTGGGTCGATGCGGCGCATGGACAATGCGATTTGAGCAGTGTCGATGCTGAGTGGGCAAAGACCTTTACACATAGAGCAGGCTGCACAAGTTTCCACACCGTAGTATTCGTAGCCCTTTCTGAGCTCAGATGCCAATGTGAAGTTACCTTCGTTTTCAAGGCGTTTCGTTTCGCGCAACAACGCAATACGTTGACGTGGCGTCAATGTTAAATTACGGCTTGGACAATGTTTTTCACAGAAACCGCATTCCATACAGATTGTGAAAGCATCATCGATAGCACATTGTGCCTTAAGGTTTTTCTTGTACACATCTGGATCATCTGTGATGATTACATCAGGGTTCAAGATACGAGTAGGGTCAAAGATGGCTTTGATGCGACGATTGATTTCGTACGCTTTTTTGCCCCATTCCATTTCAACGAATGGCGCTACCATGCGGCCTGTACCATGTTCAGCTTTTTAAAGAACCACCGAAACCAGATACGCGTTCGGACATTTCTTTTTACCAAATCGCCGAAGTTCTTAGTATCTTTAGGATCATTAAAGTCAGGTGTGATATTAAAAGTGAACGTTACCAGACAGAGCATGACCGAAGATTACACTCACCGTCTCACGAAAATCGTATTTATGGAACAATTCCGTAATCATTTCGATGCCCTTAGTGAAGTCTTCAATTTGGAAGCAAACGTCCTCTGTAATAACAGTGGTGCCTTTTCTACGTTGACCGCCAACGATTGGCAAGATACCCTTACGGATAGCCCACCAAGAATCGTATTCTTTAGGGTCTTGAGAATAAAGACTAGGGATGGCTGTAGGGATATCTTTCAATTGGTCTTTAATGAAAGCCAAGTTTTCATCTACTGTTTCTTTCGTGTAGCTTTCAGTTTGGAACAAGATAGCGCTTGCACCTTCAGGCACTTCACGAACGAAGTCAGGTACATTTTCAAGGCTTTGAACGGCGCGCAAGGACTGATAGTCCATCATTTCTGCGGCGATAACCTTTTCACGGCCCATATTAGCGAGCGCTACAACTGCAAGGGATGCATCGTTCAATGTTTTGAAGAACATGAGGCCACAGCCTTTATGAGGCACGTCTTCAACAGTGTTGTACACGATTTCAGATACGAAGCCCAATGTACCTTCGGAGCCGATGAACAAGTGGTTGATGATGTCGATAATATCTTCAAAATCAACGAGGGAGTTCAAACCGTAACCTGTAGTATTTTTAATTTTATATTTGTGATGAATCAAATGCGTCAATTCTTCGTCAGCTAAGATTTCCTTGCGCAATTGCAAGAGATCTTCTACCATTTGAGGTTTTTCTTTGAGGAATTGATCGATACTCTTTTGGTCGGACGTATCAAGAATAGAGCCGTCTAATAAAACAACGCGAATAGAACGAATTGTTTTATACGAGTTCTGCGCTGTACCACAGCACATACCAGAGGAGTTATTATTCAAAATACCGCCCACTAATGCTGTAGCAAGCGTTGCAGGATCTGGACCAATTTTACGATTGTACGGTTTCAATAAATCGTTTGCATCAGAACCGATAACACCGCACTCACATTTTAAGGCTTTTCCATCGTCGATAACTTCCATTTTTTTGAAGCCATCATTACATACGATGAGCACGTCTTCACTGGAACACTGACCAGACAACGAAGAACCAGCCGCACGGAATGTAAATGGCGTGCCGCATTGTTGGCATAGACGAATAAGGCGTCTTACTTCGCGTTCGTCCTCAGCTTTTACAACAACCTTTGGTAAATAGCTATAGCAGGACGCATCAACGCCATACGCATAACGACGTAAATGATCGGTATACACGCGACCTTTACAAATCTCTTTTGCCTCCTTGGCAAAACGTTCATAATCTCTAATAAGCGTACTCACTTGTATTTCCTCCTATCCTCTCATAAGGAACATGTGTTACTTTTAGTATACGCCGTTCTCATTCTCACTACTATAATTATGCATAAATTATATGTCTTCTAATAATTCTCGATATGCATCGCTTTTTTATTTCTTTACTTGAAAGTGCATCTCAATGGCATTATCATGTACTCATTTCTTCACATATCTAATCAAGAATCCTTATTTATTAAGGATTAATCGATATATTTTTATAGATATATACGAAAACCTAGATAAACTATGATTTATACTGCATTATAATTCTATAGGAAATAGATTACAAAGCTCATGCATAAAACTATTATGATTTACTAATTTTAATTTTTCCATTCTCAATTACAAAGTCCTATGACTTTTAGTTATACCCTTTTAAAAAACGTCAGAAATTCAAAAAGCCCTCTAGTGATACAACTCTTACGAGCTACCACCAGAGGGCTTGTATTAAACTATGCTTATTAAAGATATGGCTCATCTTAATGAATTGATACCATAAACCTTATCCTAGAATCCCCTGATTTAAGGATGAGTCGTACAGCCAACGCAAACACGGCTACGCTCATAAGGGCAAGGATTGCTTTTGCCTTGAGGCGTTTGGCAATGCGCGCACCAGCTTGAGCCCCAAAGATGGCTCCAATACTAGTAGGAATAGCAATGCTAAAGACGATATGATTCTCTATTAAATGTGTAATAACACCAACCGTAGTAGATACGGCGAGGATGGATTGGCTAGTGGCTGTCGCCATATGCGTAGGGAAGCCCATTAAATAAATCAAGGCCGGTACGTGAATCAGCCCGCCACCAATACCAAAAGATACTGGAAATAAAAACCTACAACGATGCTAATGCTAATACCAACGGGCTTGCTATAGGTTAGCTGATCCAAGGTAAGGGATTCTTCCTTGCGCTCTCCTTTACGGAAGTTCTTGAACCCAATCAAGAAGGAAGCACAGAGCATAAAGCAACCAAAGGCAAACATAAAGCCTTTACCAGAGAACCACCCCGACATTTGAGCCCCTAAAATAGCCCCTGGGAAGGTAGCAACACTAAAGACGAGAGCCGCACTGATATATACTTTTTTCTGTTTAAGATACGCTATAGATCCAGAGATAGCATTACACATAACAGAAAAGAGTGACGTCCCTACAATCATAGACGGAGACCATTCAGGGAACCAGTACATAAAAAGAGGTACAAATATAAGGCCTCCACCAGCACCAATGATAGTGCCTAGCATAGCCGCTAAAAAGCCAACTATAGTAAAGAATATATAGAATAATACTATGTTATCTAACATGGTAAGCCCTCCCTTTAATTAGACTGGAAGAATGCTTTTGCATCTTTCAATCGACCTCGTTCACACGAAACTTGTAGTTCATCACCTGGTTCAAGTTTCACATCCCCAAGAGGTACAATGTAGGTACCATTTCGGCGAATACTTACGATTAATGTCCCCTCTGGCAATGCCAAGTCTTGTAGTTGTACATCTGTATAGTTTGCCACTACAGGCACCTTGGTTTGGAAGAAGGTTTGTACAGCTTCTAGATTGCTTTGCCCAGTCATAGCTTGCAATAAGGAATCGTAAATCGGCGGCTCTTTTAAAAGATCTGCCACAAGATAGGCCACCAATGTAACGATACCAATAGCGTAAATATTAGAAAAACTATTCGTCATTTCAAGAACGAGTAGAATCGCCAAAATCGGGGTTCGCATAGCAGCTGCTAGCATACCACCCATGGCACAGATGACGAATTGAGGTACAAAATCAGGAGAAATGAGGCCTAACGTTGAAAGTAGGCTTTCACAAAAGGCACCTGCTGACGCACCGATAACAAGCATGGGTAAAAAGATGCCCCCTTGAGCACCACTGCCATAACAGAAGGTAGTGAGCAACATCTTGCCTAGCACGATGCCCGCCAAGAGCAACACGCCATGAGATTGAAAGGCGAGCTGACCTACGAGATCATTGCCGCCACCTAAAAAGAAGTTGCGAGTCATAGCCGATGACGGCCACAGTCACAAAGGTGAGGGCTAATTTCAAGAACCGAGAGCATTTAAGCCACTCAAAGAATTTCTTGAACACAAAGATCATGCGACAGAAAAGCACCCCACAAAGTCCCATAATAACGCCCACCATAAGCAGTACAGGAAAGTACTCAAGAGGAACCCCTGAGGTTACCGAAAAATCCAAGAGCTGGGTCGAGACCAAAGATACTAACTGTAATATAGTTAGAAATCAATGTGGCCACAAAGGTTGGCACAACGAGGTACGGATAAAAGCTTTTATGAACCTCTTCAAAGACGAATATCGCCCCCTGATACAGGTGCACTAAAAGGCAGCCGTTAAGCCGGCCCCTGCGCCAGCAGAAGTCAAGATGCGCTGCTCACGCAGCCCTGAATTCATCCAATAGGATACAATTTTACCGGCAGAGCCCCCGATTTGTACGGCTGGCCCTTCACGACCTACGGAAAAGCCCGCAAATCCAGTCAGTACGCCACCAATCATCTTTGACACAAGCGTCCGATAAGGCTTCATATCAAAGAGACCTAGCATCTCCCCTTCGATTTGAGGAATACCAGAACCACCAGACAACGGTGCCCAAGTCAGTAATCGATCTACGATAAAGGCAAAAACGACCATAGCTATGAGCCAACCTAAAGCCCACTCCAGAGTAATGCCCTCCATCAACTGCCAACGCAAATGCTCGGACTCTAAGATTAAATAGCGATATGTAGCCCCGCAAAAACCTGCCACAACGCCAACGACAGCGCCCTTTGCGATAAGCTCCGTTAAGAGTACACGATTCATGGACATATCTGCTAAGGTAGAACTGCGCTTATTAAATTTCCATAGTTTCATAAGATTTCCTCCTCAGCATATATAACGATTATGTACCTATTTGGATTACTATTATTACTAATCCTTGTAATTTTAGTAGTAATACATCAACGGATAAATAAGCCTAACTACTATTTAACTAGTATCTTTCCGAATTGTGATCTAGTCTAACAATTATCTATTCATATCTTTAGTATACTTATGTAAATTATGATTTTCAAGGCGCTATTAAAAGTAAATCTAGACAGCTGTCCATCGCAGTAAGCACCTCAAAAAGTAAATCTAGATATGACGCTAAGCTTTCCTAAAAACAAAACTAGACATCTCTACAGCAAAAGAGATATCTAGTCTTGTTTAGCAAGTATTTATAGATGTTGTCTTTACATAATCGGAGGCATACGAGCTGTGTAAAGACTCTAAAGATGCTACTCTCCCTGAGCTATTACATGCACGTTGAGTTTAACATCATTTAGATTACTGAGGCATATGAATCGTATACATTACAATTTCATATGCAGTATAAAAAGTATAAAATCATCCACATAAATGAATCTTATTTGGTTGTTAATATATGGATTCATAGATGCCAATGATTTCTTCTAAGGATACATCACGTGGGTTACCAGGTGTACATGCATCGTTGAAAGCAGATTCAGCAAGGAATGGAATGTCTTCCCGTTTGACGCCTGCTTCGCTAAGAGATTTAGGAATACCTACGTCATCAGCTAATTTTTGAATTACGTCGATAGCCGCTTGACGATAGGTTGCTTCATCCATAGCGTCTACATTAGGAACGCCCATAACGCGAGCGATTTCACGATATTTTTCGCCTGTTGCAGGAGCATTAAATTTCAATACTGCTGTTAAAAGCATGGCACAAGCCTTGCCATGAGGGATATCGTACACAGCACTCAATGGATGCGCCATGGAGTGAACGATGCCGAGGCCAACGTTAGAGAAGCCCATGCCCGCAATGTATTGACCTAAGGACATAGCTTCGCGACCAGCGTAATCACCAGCTACAGCACTGCGCAAGGAACGACCGATGATTTCAATAGCTTTCAAATGAAGCATATCAGTAAGTTCCCACGCACCTTTTGTGATATACCCTTCTACAGCATGCACGAGAGCATCCATGCCTGTTGCCGCACAAAGGCCTGTCGGCATAGACGCGGACATATCAGGATCTACGATAGCTACGATTGGGATGTCATGAGGGTCAACGCAAACGAATTTGCGGTTCTTTTCAACGTCTGTAATAACGTAGTTGATGGTAACCTCTGCAGCCGTACCAGATGTAGTTGTAACAGCAATGATTGGCAAGCAAGGGTTCTTAGTAGGCGCTAAACCTTCTAGGCTGCGCACATCAGCGAACTCAGGGTTCGTAATAATAGTAGCAATCGCCTTACTTGTATCGATTGGGCTACCGCCACCAACAGCAACGATAACATCGGCGCCAGCTGCTTTACAAGCATCAACGCCAGCCGTTACGTTTTCGATGGTAGGATTTGGTTTAATGCCGTCATAGATTTCATAATCAATGCCTGCCGCATCAAGTAAATCTGTTACCTTGGTAGCCACTTTAAATTCAAATAAATCTGGCGTAGACGTAACGAGGGCTTTTTTGAAATGGCGATTCTTAATTTCATTTACAATCTCCTGAATCGCTCCTTGCCCAAAATAGGACGTACCGTTCAACATAATTCTGCGAGCCATATACTTCACTCCTAACAAAACAAACTATACTATAAAAATAAACCGACAGAGAATCACTTTACTTATTAATTCTCTATCGGTTTATTAAAAACCTTTGATAGCTCGTTATGTATACACTATATATTTTTATACAGAATGTAGAGTATAAATATATCTCTGACTTACAGACCTCTGCTCATTTTCATAAGCAAGATTCGTTTCACAGATTCATCGAGTCTCTCTTTAGAGATACGACCGTCCTTCACGGCTTTCATAAGGCCATTGTAAGCCTCTTGCATGTGTTCGTATTCGTGGCATACGAGCAAGATATCGCTGCCGGCGAGGATGGATTGCACCGCCATATCGCCGAAGGTGTAATGCTTCGCGAGGGCACCCATATCCATATCGTCCGTTACGACCACGCCATTATAGCCCATATCCTTGCGCAACCAGTCCGTAATGATGGTCTTAGACAAGCTAGATGGATGGTCTGGATCGATTTGTGGGTACATCGCGTGAGACACCATAATTGTATATGTATTCGGTTTGGACTGTTTAATGAGGTCTACGAACACCTTTGTGTCCTCTGAAAGCAGCGTTTCTTTAGATACAGAAACGATACTTGTGTCTGCGTGCAAGTCTACGTCAGTCTTACCAATGCCTGGGAAGTGTTTATAGGAATACCACAGGCCCGCTTCGTCGTAAGATTTACCAACAGCGCTAGCATAGCGAACCACTTCATCAGGGTTCGTACTATAGGAGCGACCATAAGTCAATCCTAAGTCCGCTACAGGAGCAAAGTTAATGTTAAAACCTAACTCTTTTAATTCAGTGCCTACCTCTTTCGCCAAGGCTGCAGCTTGCTCTACAGGCTCCTTACCTACCTCTTCCGCAGGGGGAACCTTGATGAGCTTATCGTCCATGCGCGCTACAGCACCACCCTCTTGGTCGATGCCGAGGAACAATGGCGTTAAGCCCGCGCTTTTATCGGCCTTGTTAATATCTGTAATGAGCGTCTTAACTTGATCCTTGGATTCCATGTTACGGTCGAACAAGATAATGCCGCCCACCCTGTACTCGTTGAGCATGAATTTAGCATCATCGTTCAAGGACTTGCCGTGAATGCCAATCATCATCAATTGACCAACCTTGTCCGCATCGGACATATTAGCCACTAATTTATCTACCTTTTGCTCTGGTGAAAGCTCGCTCTGTGCTACGGATTCATAGGTCACAGGCTCAGCCTTTGAAGTAAAGGGATTATGTAAACCGCAACCCGTGGTGAGCGCTAAGGCACCAATCATCGTAGCTGCTACAAAACGTCGAAACATATATACCTCCAAAATCTCTAAAAAGTATTATGTATAGTATATCAAAAAATCAGCCCCCACAAACTAAGATATTTAGTACCTCCATAATACTAAATACTATGAATAGTACGATATGCTATCACATCCATCAGTACAAATTCTAGTTAATACTGCAAAATAATAGGTTATAACGAAAAAAGACTATCACCCAAAACCTACGTAGACCGTATTGGTTCAAAGTAATAGTCTTTATATAAGTTAATGTTTAAGTTAACTGTTTAGGGTTAAATGTTTTCAGTTAACTGTTTTAAGTTAAATGTTTTAGTTAAATAGTTAACTTAAATTTTACCTTGCTCTTTCATTTCAGCTAAGAGCTTTACGATGCGAGGGCCACAGCCTTTCCCACCGCAAGCGCCCGTGCCAGCACGAGTTGCTTCTTTTACCTCTGGAAATGTATGAGCCCCATCTAAAATGGCTTCTTTAATCGTTTTGCGCGTAATGCTACGGCATGTACACACCTTTGTAAGCTTGTCCAGAATTGCCTCTGGCACTTGATTATCTTCAAAATTCATATGTAATTCCTCATCTATTCACTTGAATATCTATATACTGTATCGATTTAATATATCGAAAATTTACGATTTCTGTACTTAGTATATCATATTTTACGAATTATATCGATACTTTTTAATATAGTGAAGAGTCTAACATAAAATTTAAAAGATAGCACTTGCCATAAAACGTTTATTATATGGTAAATCCCTATAAAATAATGCTCACGATGCGTTCAAAGAATTGTAAAATAGTTTGTTGTAATGGAATGAAGATCTTACTTGCAATTGGTGTATTAAGCACTAAGATAAGTACAATCAAGCTGACAAAACTTAACCGTTCCAATGTAAATTGCAAGTCCCTAGGCAACAAGCTTGTAATAATGCGACTACCATCAAGTGGTGGTATGGGCATCATGTTGAGAATGGCAAAGTTAATATTATATACAACAATCAGTGTCAGTACTAACTCTAATGAGTCATTTGTCAACAAGCCGTAGCTTCCAAGAAAACGTAGTGCTAAGTAGCCTAAAAAGGCCATCAACACATTAGACGCCGGTCCCGCAATAGATACTAAGGTATAGTCTGTGCGAGGATCGCGGAAGTTAGACGTATCAACCATTACAGGCTTAGCCCATCCAAACCCACCGATAAGGAAGGCTATAGAGCCGATTAAATCAAGGTGTGCCACGGGATTTAAAGTCAAGCGGCCCATGGAGCGCGGCGTAGAGTCGCCGAGCATATCTGCTACCTTGGCATGAGCAAATTCATGCCCTGCAGCTGCAATGATAAGCGCTGGAATAGACGCTAAAATCATCGTTAAACTAATACCAGAAAATAACATAAAACTCCTTTATTGTTTGGCTTCCCATGCGGTGTAGCCGTCTTGAATGCAACGAAGGGCATTCAAGGTACGCGGATATCCGATGTACGGTACGCATTGGGATGCGATATTAATCAAATATTGTTTGCTGTTCCCTACGTTCAAGTTGCCTTCTACGTGAGCCTTCAGCTGAGGTTCACAGCCACCTTGAGCGGCCAAGAAGCAGAAGGTAATCATTTCGCGATGAGCTACGCTAAGGCCTTTGCGAGTATAATAATCACCAAACATATTGGCCAGCCACTTCTTGATGTGACGTGTATCCTCAGGACCTTCTTGATAGGAATTGCGTACAGCTTCACCAAAGATTTCCACTTGTTTTTCTACGCCTTTTTCAAGACGAGACTCACCAGTGATTGTGCTTCGAGATGGATCAGTAATGGTTTCTCCACGATAGTCAAAAATCTTGTTCGTCACCTTAAAGAATGGGCGCACACGACCAATACCAAGATATGGTACCGCCTGATAAATGAGCTCCACCACTTCGTCAGGAATCAACCCAAAGTTGAGTGCTGCTGGTAGCATCAATGCATATTCATCAACAGCAGAGGCTCCAACTAAGGTAGCAAGAATAGCCAAGAAGCGATCCTTTGCAGGCACATTGCGGCCTTCTTCAGTGATGACTTCATCGAATGCAAAATTATCAAACAAAACTTCAAACTCAGGATCAATATAACCTGCTGGAGCTGCAATATCAGGGAACATGCGCTCCGTATAGGCTTGAGCAAATTCAGATTTAGACATAGAAAAACCTCCATAAACAACACTGGTGAAAGCCCAAAAGGAGCTTTCACCAGCAATAGTTATGTAATTATTACGGCATGCGCCACTAAATTATAACGCTGGGAAAGAGAAGTCAGTGCCGTATACTTCTTTCCAAGCAGCCATGAACATATTGAATTCGTTGCTACCAGGTTGGAGTTGATATACTTGACCATCTGGGGCGAAACGATATACAGTATGCAAGCTTGGGTGTACAAGATATTTGAACAATGTAGCTTCACCGTATTGGTTATTATGCATGTTAATTACATTAATACCGAATACATAGTTGCGGCTGCTGTCGATACCTTTGAACTCAGATGCTTTATCGAAGAAATACGTTTCTGTACCATTTGCACTGTTTGGAACCTCTGGGTAGTTAGCCAAACCATTCCAGTTTGCTGCGTTTGCAACGCCACCCACTAATAATGTACCTGCTAATACAAATGCACCTAATAAATTTTTTTATTCATAATGCGCTCCTTTATGCCACGAAGGCCACTCACAATTAGGTCATCTCTCACATGACCTCTATACAATACGCTATATGTATAGTATATCACATTTTTAATAAAAATATAGGATATCTTCGGTTACAGAATGAATGCATATGAGGTTCTAAAAATTAGCCTTTTAAAAAGTCTGTGCTGTTTTATTATTGGCGTTATCGATTGCTTGTAATAATTTATTAAGCAACTGACGCAGTTGACGCGTTTCTTCTACGTCGAAAAATTGGACCTGCAGCTTCAGACAAGCGGCGCGGTATATGAACAGCTTCGTCACGTAATGCTTTACCAGTATCAGTAAGGGGTTACCATAACTACTCGTTCATCTTGACGACTACGTTTACGCTTCAAGAATGCTTTTTTGCTTCTAATTTCTTTTAAAAGCGGTGTTAACGTACCAGAATCAAGGCGCAATACTTGGCCTAATTCTTTAACAGACAAGTCACCATATTCCCACAATGCCATCATTACGATGTATTGAGTATATGTCAAATTCAAAGGATCTAAGTGACTACGATATGCATTAACAATCTCCTTCGCCACTACATAAAGTGGGAAGCTCAATTGATTTTCTAATTTTAAGTATTCCACATCAGGAACATCTTGTTTGTGCTTATATCCTTCGAGCACGCCAATTTCTGCCATATTCTACCTCCATATGCACACAATTATCTACTAATTAATTGTACACAATTTTTCCGGTAAGCAGTCAACGTTAATTCCCTACTTTTGGACAGATATTTTTAAATTTGTCAATTAATTAATATTTTTCTTATTCGTTAATAATTGCCAATTTCTATAGAGTTCATGACCGAAAATCTTACCATAAAACTGTGAACCTAGTTATAAATTTTTTTGATATCAAAATTACGACCACCTACCCTACCCTCTTTTTAGAACGTTTTTAAGGCAGATATAATGATCTAATTTTTATACCGATATTACTATACATTTAACTAAAATGTTACAAAATATAATTTTATACAATTATTATTGTAAACTCTATATCTATTTTTTTGTCAATATATTTGTTTTAATTAGCTAGTTAGTAAAATGTGGCCTCTTCTAGGTGCGTCCTTGTAGTATAATAAAAGAAACTCTATATCAAATCTCATTTGTCATAGGAGGCCCTCATGAATACCTTAGAATGTATCAAAACTCGTCATAGTACGCGTAAGTTTAAAGCTGATCAATTGTCTCGAGAGCTCATCAATCAAATTCTCGACGCTGGTCGCCGTGCTCCGTCTGGTGGCAATACACAATTAACACATTTCATGGTTATCACGAACCAAGATGTACTAAGCGAACTAGTAACACTCGTTCAGGAAGAATACGGCAAAATGCCGATTACAGAAAACACATTGCCATATATGGTGAATATCATTAAAATGTCCGCTGAAGGCAAGTTTGTATTTAACTATGGAGCGCCTGTACTCATCGTATTGGCTAGCAAACCAAGTTATGCCAACAACTTTGCTGACGTGTCATGTGCGATGCAAAACATGATGCTCGCTTGCAACGAACTAGAACTTGGCAGTTGCTGGGTTAACCAAATTCGCCATCTTCAAGATAACGAACGCATTCAAGCTAAAATGCGTGAACTAGGCCTTGGTGAAGACGAAAAAGTCTACGCTAGCCTAGCAATCGGCTATCCAGATTTGCCAAACGGCCTTAACCGCCGCGAAATCGAGCCAAAAGGCTACAAAGTGACATATGTAGATTAACGATATTGTTTACCTACAACTATGCCTATAAGATAATTAATGAATACAAAAAAATCCCCTAGTAAACTAATTACTAGGGGACTTTAATTTATGTAATATACTTCAATTTATGTGACTTACTGTAATTTACGCGACTCACGTTAATGTATATGAGTCATTGTAATTTACGCAACGCACAAAGAGCCGTCTAATACTTTCAGATTATACACGAGACCAAGTCGCACCAAACCATGTAAGGCAACCGCCGTTACAGGATTAATGGAACCGAACACACCAGCACCGATGATCCCTATATGGAATAGAACGGACACGATGAGCAGGCCCAAATGACACTGTTTTGCCTCTTTTGAAAGCTCTGCCGTCGGGGAATTATTATCCACAAGAGATCCCATCATGAGCGCCACGAGAATGAGCTCCAAAGAACACGGGCAAAGCACTAATAACAAGGTCGCCGTATGCATGAAATCACCAGTTAATGCAAAGGATCCCATGGACAGCAACATAACGACTACGACGATAACCGATGAATAGTTATTGATACCCTGACGCAATGCTACAAGCTGTGTTGGCATAGTCGGTAACATATCAACATCCAAGGTGTAATGCGTCTCACCTGTAATGAGCTGCTCCAAGAAGAAGCCAGCGTGCACCATGATACCCACATAAGCCGCTGTATGATAATCACCAACGGCGATGAGCGCTACCATAGCTACAACAATAAGAAAATTAGCGTGAATCTCTAAATTATCCCAAATGCTCTGCACACTATTAATCAGCAATGGCAACCCACAAACGATAACAGTGACCCAAGCCAAATCAATGACTGGATACAAAGGCTCTGTGATTAAATCTAATAGTATAAACAAAATACCTAGCGCCAAAATGCTACCTTGCGTACGCAACGACACCTGCGCTACTAATGATTGTAAAAGCTTCATAAATACCTCTCTAGGTACTAGAACCGGCCAAACTCGGTCCGGAAAGAAATACAAAAACAAAACAATACCCATAGGGGTATGTCTACAGTACAAATATTATACATAAAATACGTAATAAATACAAATTAGAATTATTGATAAGTAAGAACGCTTTATTGAAGATTTAAATTTCTTCATTAGACGTAGAAAGAACAGGTCCCTAAAAACTACTTAGCTCGCTTTGGAGACCTTTTAATAAGTCTTAGTTGAAGATACTGATTTCATATAAAAAGAAAAGCCCCCATCTCTAAAAAAATGACTTAACACTAAGAGGTATTAGTTGATAGCTCTAATTTCTTTATTAGATGTAGAAAGAACAGGTCCCTAAAAACGACTTAGCTCGCTTTTGGAGGCTTTTTAGGGACCTGTTCTTTCGGTTACTGATATGAAATTAGAGCTTCAACGCCTCAATCCATTCTGCTTCTTTAAAGCCAACGAGAACTTTGTCTTTTAGAACCAAGATAGGACGTTTTACTAACATGCCATTAGATGCTAATAAAGCTACTTTTTCTTCTTCGCTAAGATTTGGCAATTTATCCTTTAATTGTTGTTCACGGTAGATCATACCAGACGTATTAAAGAATGCTTTCAAATCCTTGCCAGATTGTGGATACCAAGCAGCGATTTCCTCAGCTGTAGGATTTTCAGCTTTAATATCACGAGCAGTGTACTTAACTTTATGATCATCTAAGAATTTCTTTGCTTTTTTGCATGTTGTGCATTTAGGGTATTCAACGAATAGCATAGGTTCTCCTTATATCAATATTCAATATTATAACAACTTACTTTTATATTAAGTATACCAAATATATCGAAAATTATCAATATCTTATTGGCAATCTACAGGTTCTAATGCTTCACAATGCTTAATAGATGCTAGCGCTTCTTCCATACCTGCACTAAGTTTTGCCGTTCGTAAATCAACATCCATCTGCAAACGTAAAAAATAACCTTCTGAAACGCCAAAATATTTTGCCAGACGCAAAGATGTATCTGCAGAAATAGACCGTGTGCCATTCAGAATTTCTTGGACTCGTGAGACAGGCACATATATATCCTTAGCTAATCTATACGCAGATAACCCTAATGGCTCCATAAACTCTTCCTTCAATATTTCACTAATGGTAGGTGTCGAAATAAACTTATCCATATATATTCCCTCTCTATCAATGATAATCTATAATTTCTACATCATAAAAGCTATTAATGTCTTTTACTTTAAAACATAGTCTGTACTGGCTATTAATCCGCAAACTATACTGACCAAATCGATCTCCTTGGAGCAATTCCAATCGGTTCCCCGGTGGAGCCATTAAATCATAGAATCTCTCCTTTGATTATATCCTGTTAAACAGGTATAATTCAACAATATATACCTGAATAACAGGCATATTGAACATTAAAATGATTCTGCATGCCATTTCGGTAAAAGATTTCTAGATAATACCAGTCAACTCCTACTGTGATAGTGACTCTATTGGTCACCTATTTCGGAACGTAAAGATCTATATTTATTAACTTAATTAAGTTGAGGAATATCATCAACTTGATTGAGTTAATAAATATCATCAGTTATTTTATTACAAAAGTATTTCAGAAAATAAATAGACCTATATCCTCCACCATCTCATGTACAAGGTACATATCAAAGGTTTAGAGAATATAGGTCTCCTATTTACAGCAAGAATGTTAAGCCCATAGCTACGAAGATAGCTGGCAAGAGGTTAGCGATACGCACTTTACCAGGCCAGATGAGGTCGATACCAACGCAGAAAAATTAGGATGGATCCCACGTAGGACAGGTTATCGATAGCACTTGGTGTCATCAACGGTGCTGCAATGTGTGCCATAGCAGTGATAATCCATTGGGTGATCCCTACAGGAATAAAGGAGAACAGCGCCCCTTTGCCCATGGAGGATACCATAACCATAACGATGATACCGTCGAGGATGCCTTTTAGTAATAGCGTCTGGTAATTACCAGTAAGACCATCTTGAATGGAACCGAGTACGCCCATAGCACCTACGGTAAAGGTAAGAGATGCTGTAATGAAAGCATGGGTAAACTTTGGATCACCAGCGTTACCTGTGCGAGCTTTCACCCAGTCACCAAATACAGTAATCCAACGATTAAGGTCGATGACCTCACCAATAATGGCCCCAACCACCATGCTAATAATCATCAGCATAGGTCCCGTCGTTTGCAGCGTACCGTTCACGATAACGAGCATATACTGCATGGCGCCACTCATCCCAAGGAGTAGCACGATGATGCCGCTCACCACCATGAGCGTCTGTTTTAAATTTTCTTTCATAAACCGACCAAATGCGAGGCCGCAAAGGCCGCCGGCTATAATAAGGCCAATGTTAATGGCCGTTCCCAAACCAATCATATATTTCCCTTCTTTAATTGTGAAAGTAACTGTGTTAAATCATGTTTAGTATAGCAACTACATCGAAATAAATCAATTTATATGGTATGCAACTAAATGAATCATAACCACCCGTAGAACGGGTGGTTTGCTCTGACCCTATAAGGGTCTTTCTCTAGTGGTGGCCCTCTAAAGAGGGCATTGAATGATCTGACAACCACTCTATTACCACTGGCTGCCCCCTACTCGGGGGCTTTTGTTTTGCCTATTTTACTGGCTCACCCGTAAACGGGTCGGTGTATTCTTTAAAGTTTAATGTATCTTGCGCTATATCCTCTTGTAGTTGATTGCGAATATACTCTTTTATCGCTCCTTCATATCGTCCTACCGTATCCACATAATATCCTCTACACCAGAAATGTCTATTTCCATACTTATATTTTAAATTTGCGTGTTTATCGAATATCATGAGGCTACTTTTGCTTTTTAAATATCCCATAAAACTCGATACGCTTAAATGTGGTGGTATCGTTACTAGCATATGAATATGATCCGGACAGCATTCCGCTTCTATAATCTCTACATTTTTCCTCTTACATAAATCTCGTAAGATTTTACCTACATCAGCTTTTATCCGACCATAAATTATTTGTCTTCTATACTTTGGAGCAAAAACAATATGATATTTACATCTCCATTTACTATGTGATAAGCTTTTTTACGTCATTCATTGACATTGAACCTCCTATATTGAAATGTTGTGGTTGCCAGACCAACTTCATTCTATCACTAGGAGGTTCTTTCCTTTTCTCTAAGAATTTTTTACCGACCCCCAGTTTAACTGGGGGTTTAGTCATGCCTATTCGGCGTACAACACAAAAAGCCTCTATCCACTTAAGGACAGAGGCTTTATGCAGATTTATAGCGTTTGAGAGAGAAGATTATGAGAGTTCCGCTTTGGAGAGAGAATGTGTTTGTATATAAAGCGGACTAACATATGATGAGTCGCTATCACCTCATCGACTTTAGTGTACACCCGACTCTATAGAATAACAAGTTCACCTTTGTAACATCTACTATGCACGAAAATTATTGTTAACTTATAATACAGCGATTAATGTGCTATCACCCTTCTTCGTCGGCAGGTAGTCGCACTATATCTGCACTTTGATTGATCTCATCAAAACAAGGACAGTCTTTACCGTGATCGTTGATAAGGCCGCTAGCTTGGAGATGCGAATAGATGGTAACAGGTCCCACAAACTTGAAGCCCCTCTTCTTTAGGTCTTTGCTAATGCGCGTAGATAGGCCGTTCTTAGCGGGTACCTGCCCTTCAGGATGATTTTCATAGATAATTGTCTTGTTATCTGTGAAAGCCCAAATATAATTGCAGAACGAACCAAATTCAGATTGAATACGTTTAAAAGCGGAAGCATTACTTATAATTGCTGCGATTTTAGGACGAGATTTGAGCATCCCCTCGGTTTGCATAATCCTGTCGATGTCGCTTTCACCATAAGAAGAGACTGCCTCAATATCAAAGTTATCAAAGCAGCCTCGAATGATGTCGCGTTTATTTAAAATCGTAAGCCAGCTAAGGCCACATTGGAGGCTTTCAAGACAAAGATGTTCAAATTGAAGCCTATCATCATGAATTGGTCGGCCCCACTCATGATCGTGATACGCCTGATATAAAGGTGTCGTCGGCCATTCACAAGTAATCTTTTTCATTATACACCCCCATGTGCCCATACGAGGACGTCATACATGAGCGCCACCACGAGGCCCATCACAAGATGTCCGCCTACGTAAAATGGCACGAGATAATAGATGAATAACAATAGAGAATGCAAGGTTTTGCGGAGCCATACAATCGGTGTAGACGTACCGCCACCCACCTTGCCGTCGAGCCAGTTATGGACGATGTAAATCGGCGTACCCAAACGATGAATCCAATCTGGCACGCGCACTCTAGGATTTAAGCCAGGGCAATAGAAAATCACTAGCGGCAAAGCCACTGCATCAAGGATGAGCAAGACGGTTAACATCAAAGCAAACCAGTCAACTTCGCCTTCCCACGTGAGAGGATGTGCCGCAAAACGAGTGCCCCACAAATAGGCTTTGTATACGATATACGGTTCTAACAGCCATAATAAGGGCTTCACTACACTCATGGGACTACCTACGCCAAACACAAAATAATAAAAACTACGCATCTGCGTAGTCGTTTCAGATATACAATGTTCCAATCGCATCGATTTAACTATAAGAACTACAGATATTTTTAGGCCCAAAAGTGAGTCTAAAAACATCAATTCACACACACGATTTTTAGTCCTTTTATACATCGGTTTCTATACTATTATTATATCAGATTTTGGCCTTTTTGTGGGGCTAAAATTCACAAAATTTTGCTAAAATATACAATTTATAGTAGTTATCAATCAAAGAACCCACTATATAAGCCATTTTGAACCGACCCCTTAATGTTAGACCAAAAAAATCTTAACGTTAAGGAGGTCGGTTTTTTTCTATGGCAAAAATATAGCCTTATATTTAAATTAAAAGTCGTTACCGCATATCTAAACGGCGAAGGTGGATATGAGTATTTAACTAAGAAATATGGTGTAAAGACTACATCGCAAGTTCGTCGTTGGATTAGTGCATTTAAAGAATTTGGTAAAGATGGTTTGTGTCGAAAGCGAAATAATACAAGATATACTTCAGAATTTAAGCTAGCTGTGGTAGAGTCATACTTAACTAGTGAATTATCGTATCGGCAAATTGCATTACAATATGGGCTGAATAATCCTTCATTAATAGCTCGCTGGAAATCGGATTTTATGAAATATGGGACCAATGCTTTTGTCGAGCGACCGAAAGGACGAATACCTACCATGAGTCGAACAGATGAAAAAGCAAAGATTACCACACATACTAAATCACGTAACCAAAAGAAGAAAAAAGAATTAACACCAGAGCAAGCTCGTATTTTAGAATTGGAAAAACAATTACGCTACGCTCAAATAGAGAATGCCTATTTAAAAAGAATTGAGGAGATTGCGCTCGAGGACGCTCGAAAAATGAAAGAACAGCAAGAATCATTAGCAGTCTCCGAAGAGAATTCAAACTAACTGAGATTCTTGCTGCCTTACGTTTTCCAAAAGCAACATATATGTACTGGCAACAGCGCTTTGACCGAGTAGATCCAGATCTACAAATACGAATAGCTATTGAAGATATTCGTAAGGACCATCCCAACTATGGATATAGAAGATTGTTACCTTTGTTGCGATCACGAGGTATTGTTATTAATAAGAAACGATTGCAACGAATTATGCAAAAGTTCAATCTGCAAGTAATAGCATTCTCCCGTAAGAGCCGAAAAATATAACTCATATAAAGGCGTTAAAGGACGGATTGCACCTAATCGCATTAAGCGTAGATTCTATTGCAGTCAACCACATCAAAAAAATTACTACAGATACAACTGAATTTAAGTATTATGAACTAGATGCAAACGGTGCTTTGAAAGTTGGAAAAACTATACTTAGATCCATTTATGGATTTATATAATCTTGAAATTATTAGTTTTAGTATAAGTCCCTACACCATCGGCTGAGTCTATACTTTCAGCACAACAACAGGCGATTGAAAAAGACTGCTGATGCTAAGTATCGACGGACATTTCATTCTGACCGTGGTTGGGGTTACCAAATGAAAGCGTATCAACATAATTTAAAAGTGCATAACATATTTCAAAGTATGTCTAGAAGAGGTAATTGTCTCGACAATTCACCAATGGAAAACTTTTTTGCTATCTTAAAACAAGAGATGTATTATGACAATACCTTTCATAGTTATGATGAGTTAAAAATGGCGATTGAAAAACTATATTATGTATTACAATACTAAACGAATTAAGGAAAAAAATTGAACTGGCTAAGTCCAGTTGACTATCGTTTAGCTACTACTGCAGATAAAAAAATTCCGAGCAACCAGTTTAGGTTACTCGGAAATAAAAAGTCTAACTTTTTGGGGTCACTACATTTTTGTACTAATGATTCATATATGCTTATTTTTTTCATCAAATTTATGACTTATTTTTGATAAATACCGTCTCACTTTCTACGTTAAACAACGGCAAAAAAGGCAGCCACTAGGGGCTGCCTTTTTTTGTATGCCAAAAATTGTTTTTAGTTATATTTTTGTTTTTTTATCTGTTGAGCTATATTTTTGTTAATCTATAACTTATTTCTCTATAGCCTCAAGTACTTCGCCGATGTACATATAGTGCGGTTCCCAACGATCCTTACCAGCTTGGGTGTACACGGATGGATTGGCTGCATAATATTCCTTTACGCTATCCGCCAAATGAGCTTCATCAAATTGGTGTTCATATAATTTTTTTACATACAAATGTTAAATCTGCTTCTTTGAAGGTCACACCGTTCCCTGCCACTACTGGTGTTAGCCCAGAGTTAGCTACCTTATCTTCGTTGCGACCAGAATGAGAACCTAAATAACCAAGCGCCTTACGATGGCTTTCAGAGAAGAAACTAACTGTAAAGGTATCGTATTTCTCCATAAATTCTTGTGTATAACGAGCTGGATGGATGTACACGGTCACCGTGGAAATATCGCCGCCATTAGGGCCCCATACGTTACCCATACTGCCCCAGCTAACTGTACACGTATTAAAAATCATCAAGCGTACCAGCCGTAACAAGAGCCCAACGTTCCTCGAACATAGTAAAAGCCTTATAATCCTTCGTTTCAAATGGTTTCATAATAACCTCCGCACATAGAATTTACTTAACAACAACCTCATCAAAATGTTCTTTATACACTTCATAATACACCGCATCAGCGATATCGTAAAACTCTTTATTTAGAGAATCTTTCACAACAGGTCTGCGCAAAAAGGCACCTCGATCGATAGGCCGAGGCGTTCCGTCAAAATCAAAGCGACTGATTTCCTCTTCATCGCGCATAATACCTGGATTAGACCACATATCTTCATTCATATTTGCATCCGCATCAGTAGTAATCGCCGTTGTCCCTTGCTGTTGCGCCCCCATAAACCTTACTAGCTGCGGAATTACTACTATCATAGGTGAAAGTCATGTCCTTAACGGTAATCACTTTCTCATCATTCCATTGATACGCTTTATATACCGTCGCCTTAATCGTATAAATAGGCGGCTCAAACCCAATTACTTTCACCGTATTCACGTCAATATAGGTCGCGCCACGCTCGTCTACATTAGGAATATCCGACACAAACTGAGATACCTGTTTAAATTGTGGCTGAGACGTGAGCTCCTCAATCGTAATTGCTTGAGCTGGGATGGTGAAAGCTAGCATAAGCCCTAGCGTTATTAAAAATCGATGTAACATATATCCTCTCATCTTTCTAAACATTTACAAAATAAATAAACACAACCTTATAAGCATAAGTATACTATGCAAACAAGACTGTGCCTATTATTTATTATCTATTATTTATCATTTATAGTTTAGATTGTATAGGAGTTATCTCTATTAGTACTTATAATGTTTATCTTAATTTGACGATATATATCTTTATCCCTATAATATAAGTAGATAGTCAGACGAGTCGCAACGTCAGTCTCATCTCTAAATCAGTAAAAAAAATTAGGAAATGGCCTTTCTGTTTACTTAGCTACCATGCGGTAACGGAGGGCTATTTGCTTTTTGTAAAGACAAATAAGGGCTACCAAGGCTCCAAAAGCAATGACAATAGCCAAGACTTGTAAGAGGAGCATGATTACTTCATAATCACTCATAGACTTATCCCTCCCTTCAAAAACGAAGAGAGGCCCAACCTCGTCTAACTATCCTAAGCCTATTATAAAACGAACTAATATACGATACAATAAGCATTATATTATATAAATATACGAATAAACTAATAAAAGCTGAGCTACTTAATCAACATAGTAGCTCGGCTTTTTTAGTATATTTAAAATTTAAAACAGACTAATAATTTACCAGTGGAATGCTTAAAACAGAATACCATAAAAAAATGTTAACACTATAGTTCTTATTGAGTTAGTATTCTAATCCACTCCATATACCACGGATTAAACATTGAATTTGCAGCTAATTTCTTTTTATGGTGATCAGTCATACGCCACTGCGTTTCTTTTCGTAAGCTTTCAGCATTATCAAAGCTAGCATACTCAACCATATCACGCAATTGTTTATGTTTATACAGAGATTTGCTTTCATCATAATCAATGCGATAACTATAATAATATTCAGAATCCTTTGTAAAATGGCGCAAATAGGACTCACCATTAGGTTTATATCGATCAATTAAGAATCCTGGAAGACCATTATTCCAAACTGTTGCATACTGTGTAGGAGCCTCAAGGTCACCATATTTATTCAAAAAGGTAAAAATTTGTTTTTTTGCTAAGCTTTTATCAACAATATTAGGATCTATTCGAAAGCGCAATACACGAATTTTAACCCCTACATCTTCATAAGTACGAACCTCATATTTATTATCTTCCATAGCTTCGCTCACCAGCTTAGCCTTTTTTTAGGAATACGATAGCTGAAATTGTCCCAATGCTTAACATGGCTATAATTATCTAGCCCAGACAAAGGCTCAATAGATGGAATAATATAATTACTCATTACCACTTCAGCAAATTTATCTTGGTATGGATCCTTCACATCGCCGCCACCAAGATACGTAATACCATACGTCGTTTTTGTCTTACTTGGCGTAAACTCCGTATACATCACATGTGTCTTACCTTTAAAAATCTTCCAAGATGCATTCTCTAACCCTGGATATGTATATATTCCCTCATTCTGTATATATTTATTAATGTTCTTACCATGTGGTGGCCCCCACCAATAAAAATACCTGTATAACCATGAACAGCAAATAAAAGCCCATCACTCGATTTAGATTCAACCGTATCTCCACGCAAGCTAATATTTGGCACAGATAAACGAATATTATTTTTCCTTCATGAAGTAAAATGACAGTAGATTCTGAGAATTCCCCTAGCTTAACAGCTTGAGCCAATCCAGTTTTTCTCCTTAAAAAAACCTTTTCTATTGCAATCTTGGGATTCTCCACATTTTTTTCTGTACTTTGGCGCTAAATATCTCCGCCTCTTGTATTGCCTTTTCATTAATATGGAAATAATTTTCGTAAGCATTGGCAGGAATACTCGCATCCGCACCTGGAACGGGTGGCTGCCACTTTGGCACTTCAATTTGTACAGCACTTACATTCATGGTGAAAGCAGCTGCTAATGCCATCATGATTATACTTTTTACGTAACATAAAACCCTCTTAAAATTTACAAACACAATACACACAACTCTATTACATTTTTCGTATTATATTTTTTTGTATTACATTCTTTCTTGACTTTGAATGCGGATTACCTTATTTCTCAATGTTTCAACATTTGCAAAGTCAGAATATTCTAAAGTATTGCGTAACTGAATATGAGAATATGGTATAGCTCCATCAGTATAAACTAGACTCATAATATATACATTCTTGTCATCGTATAAGAATCGATGCATGATAGATTTTTTCCCTGGTTGATAATTATCTACTAAAAGACTAGGCACGCCATTATTCCAAACAGATGCTGCCTGAATAGGCACATCACCTATTATCTGGCGCTCTGGTTTTACTTCTACAAGTTCGTTTAAAAAGGAATACATGTATTTATCTTTTACTTTTACTGGTTTCTTGGCCACAACAAATCGTATACCCGCTCCACGATAGTCCCTCACTTCAGTAGAGTCCTTTAAGGATTTCTGTGCTATGAGTTTAAGACCTTTAGGAATACGATACATGAGATTATCCCAGTTGATACTTTCACTATACTGATCCATATCATCTAAAGAGCGAATCGACGGAATCACATAATTACTCATAACGCGTTCGAGCTTGTCAGTAACGGGCTGATTTTTTTGTAGCTAAGCCCTATGATATATTCTTGATTTGGCTGATTATCTAAACCAACTACGGCAACCATAGCAGGCCTATTTTCACCGAAAGACTCGTTTTCAATAGCCCATTTACCATGTGTGATCCCGGGATATATAAACTCCCCTTTTCGCTCTGTTTTTAGTTTGCCTAATGCATCATCATAATTCTGTTTCGTACCGATGGCAAAAAACACGGAATGTTCTCTTACAATAGATAAACGTTCACCATCACTGAGTTTTGGATAGTATTTACTTGCTAATAGTAGTCCAGGAACAGATGCTCGGATGTTAGTACGATCATCATGCAATAACACAACTGCAGACTCATTAGCGATTAAATCTATCACCTTTTTAGAACCACTTGCTATCTCATTAGCTTCATCTCGTGTTAGTCCCCAGTCGGTTATGAACATTTCCTTATTCTTTTCAGATTTAGAATCTAACTTTATAACATCACTAGTTCCTATATTACTCAAGCTACCGGCCCGATAATTCTCATATACATTGGCAGGAATACTCGCATCAGCACCTGGCATAGGTGGCTGTCCGGCTGGGACTTCGATCTGCACAGCGCTTACATTCATGGTGAAAGCAGCCGTTAATACCATCACGATTATACTTTTTACGTAACATAAAAACTCTCTCTTCTTTTCTTCTCTCACATTTACAACATAAATAAGCACAACCTTATTAGCATAAGTATACTATGCAAACAAGGTCGTGCCTATTATTTATCATTTTTATATTTAAGTGTTTATTCTATTCATCTGAATCAGATATGTAAAAACATTTAAATGAATAAAGATCGAAAATAAAATATGTAATGAAATATGTAATATATAAAGTAAGGAGTTAATGCAAGCAACGTTCCAATGGCGATAATAATATATATCAAAAGACATAATGCTAGTAGAACCACTAGACTATTAATGATGACTTTATAAATCAGTGCCTGCTCTTTCTTAGATTGTATCCACGCTTTAGCCCTATAATATACTTTAGGGTTTATTAAAGGCTAGTGGTAATCGTTTACACCATAGAACAAGCCAAGGAATAAAGAGTATATTACCAAAGAGAAAAATCATTTCTAAGTCATAACTCCCTAAAGGGGTATAAGTACGGCGTTAAGTCAGGTTTCTGTAAGCTATGAATAATCGCCTCTATGGAGCCTATCCATAGAGAAACGAGCAAATACTTAACGTAAAGCACTAGTATAATTTTTAAAAAAATGTATTTAAATGTACTCATTTGCTATTCTCTATCTAATCATATACATAGTAAAAGTAACTTAATAGCATAAGTATACTATGCAAAATAAGACTGTGCCTATTATCTATTTATATTTTTAGATTGTGTAGGAGTTTTTCTCTAATTAGTATATATAAGGTTTATCTTAATTTGACGATATATATCTTTATCCTTATAATATAAGTAGATAGTCAGACGAGTCGTAACGTCAGGCGCATCTCGAAAAAGTAAAAACATTAGGAAATGGCCTTTCAGTTTACTTAGCTACCATGCGGTAACGGAGGGCTATTTGCTTTTTGTAAAAGCAAATATACGAATAAACTAATAAAAAGCCAAGCTATTTTTAAATATGAATAGCTTGGCTTTTACATTGTGTAAATAGGTTTAGAGCGTATAAGAAACAAAATATGTGTTTTCAAAAGCTTTCAAGAGCTAATGAAGTATCAATCTAAGAATCATAAGTAGAGGCAGAACTAATATAGCACCAGCCAAAATAAAACCAGCTAAAACAACCATGGTGCCATACGTGATTAGACATAACTTTATTAAAAAAAATCTATACAACTATATATACACATACCCACGGTAGATTGTTCTTTTAAAGAAATGAACCATGCTTTCACTCTATAATACATTTTCGGTTTATCAAACACAGGATATAGTTTCTCATACCACAAAATAAGCCACGGCAAAACCCAAATATTTCCAAAGCAAAATATCAATACAGGAAGATAATCTCTTAATGGATATGCTTCTAATACATATCGATCGTACAGTAATGTATAAATCCCCCAAATAGAGGCTCCCCAAATAAGTAAAAGCACAAACTTTAACAGAAACAAAAAAATAAGTTTAATCATCAATCTAAGTCTATCCTCAATTCTGACCATTCTAATACTATCCATAATTTATTATGTCTCATCGTCATAAGCTATACCATATGCTTTTTGATAGAGCAAATTAGGCAATTTATATTTTTCATCACCAAAAATCAGCAGGTAGAATCATAGCATTTAGATTTTCTTTATATACACGTTGTTGGCGAATCTGTCCATCATTATAATAGGTACCGCCATCATTAACAGTTCCAGTGATTCCTGAGTTCCCTTGTTTTGCACGCCAAATAGAGATATACGGTATCTTATTGCCTTGTTTTAGAGCTTGATCATGAGCATTAATCAAATGGCGCAAAGAACGATCCATTTGGTAATCGTATTGTACTGAAAGCCCTTGAATCATATTAGCAGCAGGCATAGAAACATAAATGCTGGCTTCGATACGACGATGACCATTCGGTGCCGTTACAGACTTAACAGATGAAAGGTCCAAATATTTTCCATCCCCTCGTCCAGAGTCAGCACTCGAATCGATGTGCTCAAATCGCTCTGAGTTTAATAAGTCAGCCTGTGTTACAGCTTGACCTTTTATAGGCAATACGAGGCAGGCTAATAACCATAGTGAAAGTAAATATATGCGTTTCATCGTCCACCTCACTGTACCACAATATCATCAAAATGCTGTTGATACACGGACATAAACATAGCATCCGCTATATCATACATAATAGTGTTATTACGATTAAGTGGGAACTTACGCGTATCATTCACATAATGCATTGGCTTCGTCTCCCCATCAAAGGTATACTTCGCCACATCTACCTCTGTCATAGCTAAACCAGACTTACTTTCACTAGCCTCAATCAAAGCCAACGTAGACGGGCTAGGATTCATCATATGAGACGAATGGATTAAGGTAGCTAGAGAATAGTTTGTATCATAATCCACGGTGAGCTGTCTCTCATCGATAGTAGATTGATAAGACGTATCCATCACAACATAGTAGGTCCCGCGCAAAGAATACTGTGGCGGTACATAGCGAAGGGCCTCAATAGAATAGGTGTTCAAATAGATATATAAACCACCGCGCTCCATCGTAGGATTCATCGCCTGAACATGAACTAATTTGAACTGTGGCGATGTCTGTAATTCTTGTAATGTAATCGCCTCTATGGGCATGGTGAAAGCCAGCAACACAAGGGCTAGCATCAAAATACGTTGAACCATAAAAACCTCTCTCAAACGAAATAGTCAAATACAGCTTATTTACTCAATAGCTTAACCCATTCCATATACCATGGAATAAAGATTGAACTATTTTCAAGACTCTCCTTATATGTCCCTTCTTGTCTCCATTGTGGTTCTTTACGTAATCTTGTAGCATCATCAAAGTCTACGTATTCGATCATATCTCTTAGCTGCTTATGCGTATACGATGTTTTACTTTCATCATAATTAATACGATAACTGTAATAGTATACAGAATCTTTCACAACATGACGAAGATAGGATTCACGATTGGGCTTATAGGCATCAACTAAAGAACCAGGAATTCCGTTATTCCACACTACGGCGTACTGTGTAGGTGTATCCAAATCATTATATTTATGTAAATAATATATTATTGGAACCTTAATCAGCGTGTTATCTGTCTCTTTGCTCATAATTGCGCTACGTATTACCCGTATTTTAACCCCTGTATCCTCATAAGTTCTCACCTCATGTCTCTCATTTTCTACGGCTTCACTGACTAACTTAGCCGTCTTAGGAATGCGATAGTGAAAGTTCCCCCAATGCTCAATCTGACTGTAATTATCTAATCCAGATAAGGATTCTATGGATGGAATAATATAATTACTCATCACCACTTCAGGTGCTTGATCTTGATATGGATCTTCTGTATTAACCCATCCCCCATAAGTAACTCCATACGTTGTCTTTGTATCATCCGGAGTGAATTCCGTATACATTATACGAGAATTGTTTGACATGAACTTCCAAGATGCATTCCTCAACCCTGGATAATTATATTTTCCTTCACCTTCAGCATATTTACTAAGCTCTTTACCATGAGGTGGTCCTACTACTAAAAACGAACTGAAACTACGAACAGCAAATAATGGCCCTTTTCCAGGCTCAGTTTCTATCACATCACCACGGAAGCTAACATTTGGTACGGATAATCTGATATTTTTATCCCCTTCATGAATCAATACCACTGTAGACTGCGAATAATCTGCAAGCTCCAAAGCCTTAGAAAAACCAGGATGTTCCAGATTTAGCTTATCAAGCGTAGATGGCGGATTTTTTTAGGATTCGATTTTTGCAAACTGACTATATGACTCTGCCTCTTGCTCTGCAACTTTATTAATATGCCGATAATTCTCATACGCATTAGCAGGAATACTCGCATCGGCCCCAGGCACAGGTGGCTGTCCTTTTGACACTTCGATCTGCACAGCACTTACATTCATGGTGAAAGCAGCCGCTAATGCCATCATGACTATACTTTTACGTAACATAAAATCCTCTCTCAACTTACAACATAAATAAGCACAACCTTATTAGCATAAGTATACTATGCAAACAAGGCTGTGCCTATTATTAATAATTTTTATAATTTAGTATATAGGATTTACTTCTATTGATATTTATAAGATTGATATTTATAAGGTTTATCTCCATTTGACGATATATATCTTTATCCTTATAATATAAGTAGATAGTCAGACGAGTAGTGACGTCAGGCTCATCTCTAAACTAAATGAAACATGTAGAAATGGCCTTTTCGTTTTATCTAATTTCCGAAGAAACGAAGGGCTATTTTTGCTATTTCTCGACAAATAAAAACCGAGCTACTAATCAAATAGTAACTCGTTTTTTTAGTGTGTTTAAATTTTGAAAATAGACTAATCATTTATCAATGGAATACTTAAAAACAGTAGAGACAGTGATTAAGATATACACTACAAGACATAGTTTTTAGCAAAAAGCAGTAAACTGCCAAATAGGACTTTATAGATAGGTGCTTCTTGTTTCTTGGATCGTATCCAGTCTTTAATTTTATAATATTTTTTTGGTTTGTTAAAAGCTGGCGGTAATCGCTTACACCATAAAAACAAGCCACAGAATACAACATATATTACCAAAGAGAAAGAATAGAAATAGAGCGAACTGCTCCAATGAAGATACTTTCAATACATAAATATAATAGAGTAGCTGAGTAAAGGTCTCTACAGAGTTAATCCATAGATACACAAGATAAGCCTTAAACAAAAAGCACTAATATAATTTTGATGTGCTTGAGTATACTCATTGCCTCTCTCCTATCTAATACCATAAAAAAGCCCGTCATTGACGGGCTATTTTTCGCTCCTACTATATATACATTCTCCAACGCTCCAAGAAACTCCTCGTTGTAATTTCCCCAGTTTTTAGGGATAATAAAGTTATACTTGCGTACGCACCACAAGTAGGTAAGGGTGATTTAGTATGTGTCTCTAACTAGTTTGTAGTTTAGGAGGTGGCATATGGATTCTTTAACTATTATATGGGTCATTGTTTGTGCCTATTTATTACTGAATTTATTGGTCGGCGTGTATTGTCATATTCGTGTAAAAGATAGTACTGACTATCTACTCGCAGGTCGTCGTATTGGGGTTCTTATGACGGCAGGCACGTTAGCAGCTACGGAGATCGGTGGCGGGAGTACCGTTGGTGTAGCCGCGAAAGCGTATGGTTCTTGGGGTTTATCTGCAGGTTGGTACGTAGTCTCTGCAGGGATTGGGGTTATTCTCGTTGCTTTTATCGCACCGCTTTTACGTCGTGCGATGGCAACAACAGTGCCAGAGATCATCGGTCGTCGCTTCGGTGGCTCTAGCCATTTAATTACGTCCATTCTGTCCATGCTAGCCACAATTACATTAGCTGGCGTACAGATTACAGCGACAGCAACTATTATTAGCGTTCTCACCGGACTTTCAACAGAACTCGCCATCCTCATCTGCGGCGCGGTCCTCGTAATTTACACCATGTCCGGCGGCATGTGGAGCGTAACGATGACGGACGTTATCCATTTCTTCGTTCTCGTTGGGGGCTTCTCCCTCGCTGTGCCGTTTGTATTGCACAATGTGGGCGGTTGGGAATCGGTAGTGGCAAAATTACCACCTGAACAGCTCGGCTTCACTAAGGTTGGTTGGAAAACCATCATCGGCCTTATTATCATGTACTTCATGACCTTCTCCACCGGCCAAGAGTCCGTACAACGGTACTTCGCCGCGAAGGACGAAAAAACAGCCGTTCTTGGTTCCATCATTTGTGGTATTATCATGGCTCTATTTGCCTTCGTTCCTGCCGTATTGGGCCTCGTAGCATTGGCTGAGTTCCCGAATATCGAAGCGAACAACGCAGTGGCAACGGTAGCACTTAATCTCATGCCTCCAATTATGGCTGGCTTCGTTATGGCCGCTGTCGTATCGGCGACGCTTTCATCAGGTGCAGGCGACCCTATTAGGCGCCGCTACTGTATTTACCAAGGATATTGTAGAACATCATTTTGGTAAAAAGCCTCACTGATGCACAGCTCACAAGTTATAGCCGTCTATGCGTGCTATTCCTCGGCATCATCGCCATCGTTATCTCTCTCGTAAGCAAAGCCATCATTCCGATGCTCGTATTTGCTTTCACCATGAGATCCGCTGGCCCATTCGCTGCATTCCTACTTGGCCTCACTTGGAAAAATGCAACAGCTGGCGCTGGCATTTGGTCCATCGTGCTCGGCTCCATCGCAGGCGTGTACTGGGAATTCGTGGGCAACCCATACGGCATTATGTCCATCATCTTCGGTTCCATCGTCAGCCTCATCGTCTTTGTGGCTGTGGTGTTCATTGAAAGATCTATGGGTAAACCACCGGCTCCACCAGCAATTCCTGATCATTTAAAAAGAATAATGTAAAAGAATACACTAAAGAGAAAAACTCCTATCGGTGAAAGCCAATAGGAGTTTTTTTCTTATTTTCCCACTACATCATCAAATTGTACGCCATACACACATTCATCATAATTTGACGATATATAATAACCTTATTATAATATAAGAAGATAGTCAGACGAGTGGAAACGTCGGGCGCATCTCGAAAATCAAAAATACTTAGGAAATGGCCTTTCTGTTTACTTAGCTACCATGCGGTAACGGAGGGCTATTTGCTTTTTGTAAGGCAAATAAGGGCTACCAGTGCTCCAAAAGCAATGACAACAGCCAGTACTTGTAAAAGGAGCATGATTATTTCATAATCACTCATAGGCTTATCCCTCCCTTCGATGACGAAGAGAGGCCCAACCTCGTCTAACTATCCTAATGTTATTATATGACGAACTAATATACGATACAATAAGGAACGAATAATAGAAATATATAGATAAACTACAAAACCCCATCGGTTAAGCTTTCAATAGAGTTTTTCTTATTTTACAACGATATCACTCGAATTGCGCGCCATACACACGTTCATATAAACGGTTCGCCATTAGGTATCCTGCAAAGCCAAAGTCTACAGGGCGTTGCCATTTGTCTGTCCTGCGCTTCGCTTTTGTGTATCACACCGGTCCCCATCTATATGATATCTCTTTGAAATCAACAACACTAGATGTGATACCTGAGTTCTTTCGGTTTAAAGCAGCCATAGGTCTTTATGTGATCCCAATTGATGGACTCTAGCTCTGATAAGACTAGCAAAGGACTGCTTTATATCAAAGTTATACAGAAACCGCTGCTCCCTGTAATCACATCACCAGCAGGCATGAGTGTCATACTGTGTGAGGGCACTTGTTTGGTTCCATTCGGGCCCGTTAGAGGCCCTTTGATGGAGTCCTTATCTCATAGTGCCATCACCGTTTCCGCTTTCACCAAAGTCATGAAGCTACTTTCAGCGGCTGGTGTTTTGTACTCCTGCATGGACGCGCAGTGCAGGCACCACAAGACAGCGCCAATGCCATTGGGTGCTATATAGTACTTTCATCATGAGTCTCATTTCACCACCACATCTTTCAAAATGCATACGGTACGCCTCATAGAATCAACGCATCTCGCTATATCATAACGCGTCGTATTAGCGCCGTGCGCACAATAGCACGAGTCGAGGCTTTCACCCGAATCGGCAGCGACCGTCCATCAAAAGGAGAATCAACTTCCAACAGTTCCTCAGTGCCCGTCATACCGGCTATTTTCATCTGTGCCGCATCAATAATCGTCGTCAACGAAGTTCCCGCATTGTTTCGCACGGTATACCTGACTCGCCAGCGACCGCCGCGTATCATCATGACACAATCCAGGCATTGCTAGAAATGGTATTTTTCGCGTCGACTGATACGCATTGTACACGGTAGCCTTAATTTTATACATCGGCGGCGCGTACTCTAGCACCTCATTAGAACTCGTGTTCGTGTTCACAGGTGGCACGCTCATTGAGTGGCTATTAGGAACATCAGGTGTTACCTCATTAACCACTTAAACCCGGTGATAGACTTGAGTTCTGTGGTCGAAAACTGCCGGTAATAGGCATGGTGAAAGCTAGCGTCGCGCCATCACCATATCGCTTTAACATATATCTCTCCTTAAGCTTCCTCATAAACTATGATATACTACTACTTATTATACACATCATATGTAATATCAATTATCACATAAATCTGATACAATGATACTCATTTATCACAATTTGACGATATATACAACTTTTGTCCCCTATAATATGCAGAAGATAGCGTGACGAGTGGAAAACTGTCGTGGCGCATCTCGAAAAATCAAAATACTTAGGAAATGGCCTTTCTGTTTACTTAGCTACCATGCGGTAACGGAGGGCTATTTGCTTTTTGTAAGGCAAATAAGGGCTACCAGTGCTCCAAAAGCAATGACAATAGCCAGTACTTGTAAAAGGAGCATGATTAATTCATAATCACTCATAGTTTATCCCTCCCTTCATGAAAACGAAGAGAGGCTCAACCTCGTCTGACTATCCTAATGTTATTATAGAACGAACTAATATACGATACAATATGAACGGATAATAGAAATATAGATAAATGATTGAAAAGACCGCACCCTCAAGGTACGGTCTTTTTCTTATTTCTTTATCTTCTTTTCTATCTTACTTCTTAACTCTTTAGCATTTTTAAAGTCTAAATATTCCATCATATTACGTAACTCTAGATGATTATATTTAACTTTTTTATCCGTATAATCTAGTATTATAAAATATTCATATTGATCATCTTGTATAAAATGGAATATACGTGATAGCTTATTAGGTTGTATTGATCCATAATATAGGTAGAACACCATTGTCCAACACCATCGCAGATTGAATTGGTACATTTTGTAACAATAATTTAGAAGGCTTATGGATAAAATGCTTAAAAACACGTTTAGATATGCAACCATGAGTTATCTTTACTAGTTATAGGAGTTTTGTTACAACCAGAATCATTGATGGTCCCACATATACACGACCTTCTGTATTGGGACCATCTTTTGGTTCAGATTTTAACTGTAGCCCCTTAGGCAAACGATATGTTACATTTCCCCATGTAACAGCATCACTTATATGATCCAAATTATCTATAGGCTGTAACGATGGAATCTCACAAAATTAGCCATTGTACGCTCTACCTTATTGGTAATTGGGTATTTTAGCTGCTCACACCGCCACATAATTATGGTTTGCTGTTTATCAAACGTAACAGCAGCCATCATTAAAGGAGTATTCTCATCAAAATATTTATCTGTTATACTCCAATTCCCTTTCGTAATACCAGGATAATTAAAAGCACCCTTTTGTTTAGCAGATGTATAAACTGTATCATCTACAAAACTTTCACTAGAACTAACAAGCCCAGCAACAACACTACTTTCAGCAGCAAAAGAAGATACCTCATTTTTCTTATGAGCTTCTTTATAAAAACTTCTGGTTACAACAATAGGTACTGTCATTTTAGCCCGGTGGTCACCTTCGGCAGCAAGATCACCGTAGATTCATGAGCAGATATATCCATAGATTTATCATGTTCTTTCTTCCATCGTTCTGCATCTTCGATACTTCGTTTATTCTCCTGCACCTGTTTATCTAGCATTTCATATATGTGCTTACGCGCTAAAATGATTGCACTCGCATTAGCATTAAGAGCTTCCCCATAACGATAGTTCTGATATGCATTATCCGGAATACTTGCGTCGGCCCCTGGTACAGGTGGCTGTCCTTCAGGAACAGTATACTGCGCCGCATCAATAGGCATGGTGAAAGCGACTGCCACAGCCAAGCTTAACAAAATACTTTTTAGTTTCATACAACACCTCTCAAACAATAATAGGCACGTTCTCTCATTAGTATAAGTATACTATATCTCGAGAACGTGCCTATTTATGCTTATTGCAATTTTTGTAACGCTGCTTTAATTTCGTTTCTACTTTCAGCCCGTAGTTCTTCGTTGTCGCGCGCAGTGATGCATTGTCAGCTTGTAGGTCTTTGATTTGTTTTTGCCATTTTCAAAGCGGCTTGTTTTGAGTGTCGGATCTTGTTCGCCCACTTTGAAAAGAAGCACCGATGTTAAACATGCTTTCACCACCAACGGTAACGCCAGCGTGAACCATGGAGTTTTCGTTCGGCTGATAGGCCGCACCGATAGCGCCAGCAGTGGAATGTTTACAGTGGCCCAAGCCAGTGGCAAAGGACCATTTATCGTGGATTGTAATCGAGATAATGAGGCCCGCTAACGCCGCGAGGCAGCGCCAACCTTTGGATACCTGTTGGTCCGTATAGGACTTAAGGTTATTAAGCACCTTGTCACCAATGTTAGCCGTGTTATTTTCGAGCGTAGAAATGCGATCTCGTATTATTGTCCACCTGCGTTTTCACTTCTGTGCAACTGACTACCGTTAATAGCGTCCGTAGATGTCTTGGAAACCTCGCCTTTGGACACATTCACGATCTTATGATTGCCATTATTGAGGCCGTTGTCTGTTAAAGAAACAATAGTAACAGGATTATTGTCCCCATCGGCTCAGTCAACCATGCCATTAGACCATACGTTGTTCTATTAATCTCATCTGTATGGCTTCAACAACTAATCCATCTAAGGTTAAGCTAGAATGTTTAACTCATCATTATGAGAGACTTTGATTTTCATTACCATTAATTTCAACATATTTATCTCTTCCAGCGGATCATCCGACACCTCAATGGAGCGAAGACCTTGAACATCTTCGTTCAATCCAACAGTATAACTCTTTTGGCCATTCTCATTTTCAGCTTCGTCTACCGTAATATTATTAAGACTACCTACAATAGTTCTCATATCTGCTTCTGCCATCACGTTAATGCTCAACACAGACATAATCCCAGCTAATACTAACAACTTCTTATTCATGATGACTCCCCCTGAATACATAGTAAAAACCTTAGCCATACAAACCCCTTATAGTATGGTCTAACTAACTATAAATATACAAAAACAATAGTACCCTCAAAATTCACAATATACTACAAATTACAGCTTAGCTATTTCAATGATTAACTTTGATGACTTTCATTATTTATTCATTTTAAACCAAAAATACTCTTTTTAACTATCAATAAAGGCTCTACCAGTTAAGGTAGAGCCTCTGAATTATTTTCTTATTTTAATTGTAAAATTACTAGCTTCAAAATTAGTGAATAATCCAGATTGCAAATTGTACTTGTAATGAAAGTAACGATGACAGGTACGCTTGTACGTTTTGACGAGTTCAAGTTAGAGATGTTTGCGTGATACCAGCTACGGCGATCATAACAGTACTGATTGGGCTAAGTGAGACGGCCTACGCTAGCTGCGTTTTGCATGCCAAGAAGAATTGTTGTTGCATTACCGCCAAGGTCAGCTGCAAAATTTGGAACCAGTGGAGCAAAAGGCGAACATAGATGCAACGCCAGAGCCCATTACTAGCGCTGAGGCCCATGATGATACCAGACACGATAACGCCTACTACGTCGAGCGGAGATGGCAAGGCCTTTGATAGCGGCAACGAATCTTTTACGATGCCTAGGGAAGTCAAACCGAAAGCGAATGTTTCACCAGCAACGATCAATGTTACAGTGTTTGCAGATTGGTCGCCCATGCCTTTTGAAGAAGGTTTGGATGTTAGCCGCCATTTTGCGGAAGTCACGATGACGAATGAGTTCGCAGCCCATAGCGATGAACAAGCTGAGGAACATGGCAAGGTTTACGTTCATTTTGACGCCTTTTAATACCGTATTCGCTGGAAGCCAAGGATGAAGATCAATGGCAATAATGGCAGGAAGATATACGCCAATCGGACCAACTTCAAGCTCATCCGTTTTTATGAGTTTCTACGCATTCTGTAGGATATGACCAGATTTCTTATCCATGTATTTTTGCCAGATGAAGTGAGCAATAGCTGCCATCGCCGCAGATAATATATACTTTCAACTGGTACCCAACGAAGTACTCATGAATAGGCATGTCACTGTTTTGGATACGAGCAACGTCGTTGCAGAGGCAGGACCGATGTCGAGCAAGTGACCTGTCGCAACAGCCGCCGTAGCACCTACAGGGCTAACACCTAAGCGTGCAAAGGATTGGGAAGATTGTCACCATCATGAGCATCGCAAGGCCAGATGCACTTGGGATTACTAGAGACATGAACATATTTAGAATAAATGAGCGACATTACTAGGTATGCAGATTTCATTTTACCAAGCGGTTTTAATAGCCGTTACAACGAGACGAGAGCTGGCACCACTGTGGTCCATGTACTTGGCGAAACCAGTACAAGTCATGATCGTGAGACCGAGGTTTGCTGCATCTTTGGCAGTCGTAATGTTAATAAATTCAAAAAGCATCAAAGAAAAGAACCCTGTGGACTTCTTCGTCTCACGAAAGATGTTGTGTAACTGTAACAAGTACGCTGCGAACATCATAATAAGACCGTCTCAACAACAATACGGTTTGCGCTTTAAACTTCAATAACCAGCGTCCCTGTTATGGTAATAACCAATAAACAAACTAACAAATTCATACATGTTCCTCCATTTACAACACAACACTTAGAACGTTTCCTTCGCTTGTTTGAAATCTTCTTTGATTTTCTCTAACAAGCCTGGTGTTTCAGCGATTTCCTCAACAGATAAAGCAAATGCCCTTCGCGCCGTACATGATAGCGTCCTCAGCGAGCTGGCTTTTACCATTGTCTAACCATTCCTGAGAATGACCAGTGACCCCTTACCTACGAATTTCACGCGCAAACAAGCACCTGGTACGCGGAACGTCACGCCAGAGAAATCGGTGGATCCCGTCACCTGCGAGGCTCAGAAACTTGGGGCCCCTACTTTTTCTGCATAAAAGTATATCGTTCAAGGTTTGTACATTGACTTTGTTGTCGTACGCCTTAACCTCTTCCCATTCCATGGTAGCACCCACCTGTAACGCCGCCCCTTTGGGCCACGTCTTTCACACGAGCCACAACCTCGTCGAGACGAGATGCGACTGGAAGAACGATATACCATTGGGCACGCATAATCTGGAACGATATTCGCCGCCTTGCCACCATCAGTGATAATCCCGTGCATGCGAACCTCAGTCGGCACATGCTCGCGCAAGTACTCCATGCCGTTAAAGAACAATAATACTGCATCAAGAGCGCTGATGCCCTTCTCTGGAGCAATCGCCGCATGAGCAGACTCTGCCGTGGAACTTGATATTCACGAGATTCAATGCCAAAGACTTGCCGTCTACCGTCGTCGTATCGCTACCGTGCATCATGAAAGCTAGGGTCTAAATCGTCAAACACGCCTTCGCGAGCTCATAACGAGCTTGCTGCTCGCCGTTTCCTCTGCAGGTGTACCATACACAACTAGCGTACAAGGTGCTTGCAACGTACGTTTCCCAACGCAATCGCCGCCGTACAAAATGGATGGACCTTGTAAATTGTGACCACACGCATGACCTAAGCTCTCAAGGGCATCGTACTCGCAAAAAGTAAGCCGATCTTAGGGGCTGCCACCGTTTACGTGGTACACCGCTCTAAGGCAGTCTTAAGACCACTCACCTCGCGGTCTACGGTGAAACCTTCCTTCTCCAACAAATTCGTCAACAACTCATGGGCTTGGAACTCTTCGTTCCCGAGCTCAGGATGATCGAAGATGAAATCATTCAACTCCTTCATGGGCTGTCTTAATGCTTCAATCTCTTGTAAAAGCTGACTCATCTCTACCTCCAACATACACACTATAAAAATCTAAAATTATATACTTGTTCCGTATAATGGAACGCCATTCCATTTAATAGGTAAAAATAAATTTATAAAGTCGCTCCCATTTGTTTGGAAATGGTTTGACCTAATGCCATCATGACAGATAGATACTCTTTAACGCGCTCTTCCGTGTAGTCCCCTATAGGACCAGAGATAGTCATCGCCGCCTCTAGCTTATTGCCAAAGAGAAGATAGGCACTGCGATGGATGCCGCATCAGGCACTCGACTGCCCTCGTGTTACTACATACCCATCACGACGAATTTGGGCGCTTTCACCAGCACTCATATCAGCATCCTTGAAGTCCCTCAGATAGGCCCCAAAAATCTTGCCCGCCGCCCCTTTAAAGATAGGGTACACCGTGCCGATCTTGATGTCAGCTACGCAAAGGTTTTCGTCCGCCGCAACGCGCTCGATACAAATGCGATAATCGCCCTGCGCCAAGAACAAATTCACGGACTGCTGCAACTGATCGCGGATAGCCACCATGTATGGCTGCGCAATGGCACGCACATCCAAAGACGTAAGAAAGGACTTTGCTATGGGCAAAACGCCCCAAGACAACTGATACTTCTTGGCCCCTGTTAAACTCAACCCAATGGTGGGCTTCAAAGGTCTTAAGTAACCGATGGACCGTCGTCTTCGGCAACGCCGTCGCATTCTGCCAGCTCAGTCACACCAAGCGGGCCCGCCTCTAATAACCTGGAGTATCTCAATACCACGCTCTATTGATTGAACCATATTCATTTCCAAAGAAACGCACTAGCACACTGTGGGCTAATACATTTCACTATTCTATTAACACTAATAACAATATACGTAATGTATTCTGATTGCACCCTATACCTCCTCAACGACATAAAGTGCATTTAACTCATTATAAATATAACAATAACACATTCATGAAGAATTTTAAAAATAACTATGATGCATAGGTGAAACTTATGCTCCAATACATATCACCCTCACTCAACATTGCTCAATATGCATAGTATACAGTTGAATATTAATTCCAAGTATGTTTTAATGAAGACAACACTATTCGATTATAAAAACAATAAATATCTATCCTTTATTAGAAAAATTCACTATATTTACGCTACATAATAGGTCTTTACTACCATGCTTATATAAATCTTAAACACATCATGGTAGTTTTTATTACGTAAAGGAGTATAGATGTATGAGTAAGGAGAAATTAGAGTTTGTAGAACCAGTTGATACAAACACAGATAATGAGTACTCAAGAGAGCCTGTGCCGTTAGGGGCAAGGAAGTCCTGTTTTTCCTCACCATTGTTTTGGACTGGATTCGTTTTTCTTGTTACTAGTATGATGGCTGGTGGCGGCTTAGCTGCGGGGCTAACGTTCAATGAGTTACTATTAGCCATGATTCTAGGCAATATTTTTCTTATGTATCATTGCGGGGCTAGTGAGTGTTATTGCCTCATAAGACAGGCCTTACCTCGCCCTTTTGACCTCGATACAGCTTTGGTCAGGAAGGATCTCAGAATCGCATCTCTCTCGTTCCTATCGTTAACCTAGGGTTGGTCACGATTCAAGCGGCTTTATATGGACATTTTATTGCTCAAGTATTCAATCTTTCCTACACAGGCGAAGTCATTGCGATGATGCTCAGTGCGGTTATTATGGGTATCTTTGCAGTTCTCGGTATTAAATCTCTCGCCGTATTCGGCTATATTGCGATTCCATCTATCGTATTCCTGTCACTAGGAACAGCGGCTCGTTCCGTTCAAAAATCGGTGGCTGGCAAGAACTGTTTAACTATGTGCCATTGCAACCTCATTGATTTACTGTCAGGTATTACCATCGTTATTGGCACGTGATTCTATCTACTGCAACATGTATCGCCGATATTATGCGCTATGGTAAAGCAAGAAAGATGTTATTACAGCCAGCACCATTGGTCTATTAGGGCGTGTAATACATTGATGATTAGCTGCGGCGCTATTGCAGGTGTAGCTATGAATGATGGTGACCTAATTAACGTACTCTTAAGCTTTGGCCTCGTATTCCCAAGCTTACTATTGTTGACTCACAAATATCTTTTACAACAAATGGTGCGAACCTCTATTCCACATCATTGAACCTAGCAAACTCTTTCAAACTAAACAGAAATATGATGCTAGCCGTGCTCATCGCTATCTCTGCATTAGCAACAATGACACAACCATATAAAATCGATTCTCTCTTTTGTATTCTTAAGTACATTAGGTATTATCGTTCCTCCACTATGTGGTATTATCTTAGCGGACTTTTTACCTAGTTCATCGTGGAAAATACATCGATTACCACAAAGCGACTTTTCAAAAATGGAATCTAGTTCCATGGATCACTTGGGCCATCGCATTAGTGTGTGAAATTCATTCCATTCGGCCTTCCATCCTGAACGGAATCGTAAGCGGTGCCCTATTATACGCACTCATTACGTATATTGTGAAACCTAATGTCGTTAGTGAAAGCAAAGGGGTGATTATCATGGCACTTTATAAACTATCTGCTATACTAGGCACAATCATTATGGGCATCGGATCCTTGTACCTGTCTAGCCATAACTGAAAGCACCATCACCCTTGGTAATGGCATGCTCGTCGTGAGCATTATCATGATGGGATTTGGGTACTCTAAATGGCAGCCTTGATTTAATAAACATATAAAATGATAGGGGCTGTAACAGAATGCGGTTTTTACTGCATTCTGTTACAGCTCTCTGCTCTGACCCTATAAGGGTCTTTCTCTAGTGGTGGTCCTCTAAAGAGGGCATTGAATAATCTGACAACCACTCTATTACCACTGGCTGCCCCCTACTCGGGGGCTTTTTATTTTGCCTATTTTACTGGCTCACCCATAAAACGGATCAGTGTATTCTTTAAAGTTTAATGTATCTTGCGCTATATCCTCTTGTAGTTGATTGTAAATATACTCTTTTATCGCTCCTTCATATCGTCCTATCGTATCCACATAATATCCTCTACACCAGAAATGTCTATTTTCATACTTATATTTTAAATTTGCGTGTTTATCGAATATCATGAGGCTACTTTTTACTTTTTTTAAATATCCCATAAAAACTCGATACGCTTAAATGTGGTGGTATCGTTACTAGCACATAAATATAATCCGAACAGCATTCCGCTTCTATTATCTCTACATTTTTCTCTTAAATAAATCTCGTAAGATTTTACCTACATCAGCTTTTATCCGACCGTAAATTATTTGTCTTCTATACTTGGAGCAAAAACAATATGATATTTACATCTCCATTTACTATGTGATAAGCTTTTTACGTCATTCATTGACATTGAACCTCCTATGTTGAAATGTTGTGGTTGCCAGACCAACTTCATTCTATCACTAGGAGGTTCTTTTCCTTTTCTCTAAGAATTTTACCGACCCCCCAGTTTAACTGGGGGTTTAGTCATGCCTATTCCACGTACAATGAAATAAAGCTGACTAGCAGAATGCTAACTACTAGTCAAATATATAGGTCATATACTTAGCCAAAGCCATTTTGTATTCTTCGATGGTGTCATAGGTTACGGTATGGGTTTTGATCCAGTCCGCAAATTCTAAAAACTGGTCCGCTAAAGAAACATTCCATATCGACTTTCCAAATATCGCCATGTAGGTTTTCAAATTGTTCCCAAACAGCTGCACCAAAAGAGGCCCGTAAGTAAGCTTTTATGATATAGTTCTTTTGCTACGTCTAATTTGCCTAATTCTTCATTGATTTGAGCCCTTATGCAGTATTCAAAGGTCCACCATTTATAGCCATCATCATCATCGTCCCAAAAGCTTATTGTCGTCTCAAATGCCGCATCTAATTCTTGTTTATATCGTTTGCCTCGTTGAATATCCCCAAAATGAATGGCCAGTTTAACCATATACTTAACACATACATTATACTCAAGGCTTCCATAGCATAAACTTCCCAGTTCCTGTGTATCCCAGAGAGCGGTCAATTCGTTCCACAGGTCTTTATCAATATGATCTCAAATGGAATGTCCATAATGCTTTCAGACATAAATAGAAATCGATATTAGAATAGTTCTTGCCCTGCGTATCCTTACTAATGTCCAACAGGCTATGCATTTTGTCCATAATAGTCAAATTCCATATCAAGTAATGGCGGATACATATCTTTAATATACCGCTCATAGCCAAGACGATTGTTGGTTTCCACATAATGTTGCAACAATAGATAGCGCAAATGCTCTATACTAAAGGCACATTCTGATTCCTCCAAGTTCGTCATGATAGAACCGAAACTTACATGATAATTAACAGGATCTTTTTGTTGCATCTCCATCAAATCTTGTAGAATCTTGTCTGCTTCATTATTCCCTATGAAAGCATAGGCCAATGCACGGTACCACTGAGATATGCGAGATAGTTTTTACAATATACTCTACTTGCCACGTATCAGTTGCAGAAATCTGAACCTTTGCCAGTTTTTCATCCAGTTTATCTACGATAGGTAAAATAGAGGCGTACATATGAGTATTAACTGCGTGGCGGCACGCATCAAGCATGCAGTAAAAGGAGCAGCACAACCGTATATCTAGGGATAGCACAGATGCTTTATCTTGTTGTCTATACACATCACTTGGATTTATACCATTAGTAAGCATCTCCTCTAAAGTAGATTGCACCATATCCTCGTAAGATAATATAAAATCTAGATAGGCTTTTACGATGTTCTGCCTTTGGAAATAATTGAACTAGCAGATTTTCTTTTTGTAAGGGATTGCACTAGCTTATCTAATAGTGGTCCTATCTGATAATTCTTCACATAACCTAGTACACCATCATCATAGTCTGGAATTCTAAGGGTCAAAATACTTTAATCTCATCGTACTGATTATCTAAGTAAGCTGCCAGAGTTTATCTGTCCAACGATTACATTCATCATAAACAGCTATCTTAGCTAATTGACTATCATACATAAATGGTTTATGTACGCCTTCAAAAATACATTGGAAAAATACATCGTCTGCTAATGCCGCTAACCGCTCAGTTTCCGTACTCCTCCATAGTTTGTACCATATAGGCCCCCTAGAGCATCAGCTATTAGTAGGAACTCTGTATTGATGAAAGTTGGCTCGTTCATGGTATACGTATTAGGAATGGAAGAGACCGTTAAAAATTTTGGTAGTGAGTCACGATCAACACCCTCTAATATTTGTTGAACCGCTGTAGCAGATAAAGGCGTATCCACATGATAAGCGCCACATAAATACCCGAGGATACCATCTGGTGAAAATAGGTTCGTCATAAAATAACGAAGCATATGATTGTATACATACTGAGCCTCATCCTTAGGGGGCCTATTTTTTTTGAACAGCAGCCTCTGTCCTTGATAGCTCTTATACATGGTATACAGTTCATAACTACCTGTACGCGGTGTATCTAATAAATCCTCCCCATTATAGGTACCGTATCGGATAAACTCTGGCAACCGATTGATGCATTCTGTACGTAACTCTTCAATAGGCTTTCCGTTTTTCATTACACAGAGCTTTTTACAAAAAGCTCTAATGCGTTGACGCTCTAATGCATATTCCGCTTTGCCAGACTCTACATCCTCTGGCTCATCTCCTAAAAAGGTTATCTCCGGCGTATGAAATGTCAAAGCAAGCAAGAATGTCGTTGTTTCCTTACCTTCTATAGGCGGAAACAACGATGGTCGAATAGCATTAAATATACCTGTTGTACTTAAGGTTAAAAACTTCATAAATCCTCCCTGTGCATAAAACTACATATTAACAAACTCTCTTTATGAAATAATAATACTTGGTCATTACTACCATTGCAGCTACCCTAACGTCATTCTTCAAATTTATCTTTATTCGCTCTTCGTCACTCATACTCCATTTTTATAACTACATGAGCCAATATTTTTAGTGGTATGCCAATAGGAACATTCCGTTAAAGATAGTAATAAATATTAGATGAACAACTGAGGAAAATAAGTAGACCTACCCATATAAACTCATATGGGTAGGTCATTAATTAAAAATATTAAAAAAATATCTCCATGCGTATATTTAGGAGTTTTTATAACCATCCTGTTCTACAGATTGGATTCCAATAGCTCGCCAGCCCCATTCTCTTTTTCTTTGGATTAAACGATCGTATCGCTGTACCACTAACAACATCACCACTAATCAACTTATACTGCGATACAAATTTATCTTCAATAAATACATTTGTTTCATATGTAAAAAGCAACTGCACCAATAACATTTACAATATTCTCAAAGTCCATAATAAGTGAACTAGGTGGATTTTGATCAACTTTGTGCCAAGATAGAACACTTGTTCCTTTAGATCCATCACGCCGTTCATGGGTACTATAAACAACGGATACCACATCCATGATTTTTTAAAGGCTTGTCATCTTCATAAGTGCATACTACCGATACATCTCCGCTAGTAACAATATATGCTTGATGATTATGCTCTATAACACGATAAACAAGCCCATTTTTTACTTAGTAGAGTCACATCAGAATCAATTTCTTCAATAACGAGTACATCGCCCTTGCTACATCCAGTCCAATTAATTTTTGCACGAATAGAAGTTCCTTTTTGTGTGCTATTCCCTTTAATACATCTTTTTCTTACTCTAATCTCTACTGGACTATCCGACTTGTTTTTTTAACAATATTAAGGGCTAACCATTAGTCCGAAATCATTTTGTATAAGAATTCCCAATGATTCCTTCATACCAAGGAATATCTTTATAGAGTAGTTCCACAGTAGGCTGACTATGATTCTTATAAAAGTTAGTATCATTTTTTTCTTACGATCATGGACATACCATTTAGACTCAATATAGCCTTTTAAAAACATCGTCAATTTTCTGCTCATGATTTATTTTATATTCCACTAACTCTTGAATCTCTGCACTTGCCGCATCATAATTTTTCTAATTTAATTAGCTCTTTTATAACGCCAATTTTACCTCGTCCATTAAACTTTAAGTCGCGTTGACATAGTAAGGATTTACAATAGCAAGCTAAACTAAGCTTTAGAATCATCAACTATTGTTTCTGCTAAACCATTCCATAACCAGAATTCTCTTGGCTTAATTTGTAATAAATCAAGGATAAAATATTGAGCTTTGCTTAGCTCATTTACTAGCATATACGACTTTGCAACAGACCATTTCAAAAAATCTGATTTTCATCTAAGTAACTCATTTTTCTTCTACTAAATTACAAAGAGTTATGATAGTCTCTTTATCAACCTTTTTATCAAGGCTATCTAGCGATTTTTTTAATATTCGTATAATAAGCGATGGCCATTCATGATACTTCTCATCTTTTACCCTTATAAGATTTAGGTTCATAATCAGATTTCTCAAAAGCAGGAAAAATCCGTATCCAAAGCATATTGATATAGATTAATCTGTTTTTCTATATCTTCAATAGATACTATACTTCCCTCAAACACAGCGCATAAAAAGGGTCTCATTAGAAATCCCTAAAGAAAATATTTCATCTAAATAAAATTGAATATATTTGAAATTAATAGTTTCTTCTTTTGCCTTTTACAAATAGTAATCTATACAAAGCCCAACCATATGCACGTTTAACTGAAATCTCTTGAGGGAATTTATTATATAATATTTTTGCCTCTTGTGCTGATTCTTTCAGCTTTCCCTGCTTCCTTAAGTTGTTTAATAATCGCCAACTCTTTTATCACATTACTAGTATCCCCTACAAGAAATTGTATATGCTTGAACAGAACCTCATCCGACTCAGCAACATCTAATTTCTTTTAATTCAGCACTATATTTTCTCAATATCTTCCATTTGATTATTTTGTTTAGCTCTTTTAATAAGATCAATAATAGACCACGCAAATGCACGTATATCCCACTCACTATGATTAGGATTCTCCATTAAGATTTTTTTGCCATTTTATAAGCCTGTTCAATATCCCCAGAGCGGCGCATCGCAAAAACATCATTACTTGTTATAACTTTCTCATCGTTCATTTAGACACCCCATTTTTTTAAAAATGGTATTAATATCAGCGGATAACTTTGAATCATTACATAACCTATCAATGAATTTTTGTACTACTAATTCGCTTCTTACCATTGTAATAAATATCTAAAGTAATACTACCTTTGCCACGAATGAAAGTATAACGAACACAAAATGGCTTACATTCTATGCTCCCCAATCTTAATATCTAAGGTATTTAATTTTTGCTAATGCTTCACTATAACCCTGTAAGAACTCTTCATATCCATTTTGAAATCTAGCATTCTGAATAACTGACGTGTATCAATCATCTCTGTTTGATGAGTGCTATCAGCAGAAACAAGAGTCCCTACTAGTGAATCTAATATAGGACCCTAATTGATTTGTATTGTTATTACCATCATGTAATATTCTGGAAATAATGCGCTTACCGTTATAGTAGACCCTATATTTTTTCTACAGCTGCACCGATATAAATGGTATAGATATCATGATAGTCATGCTGTGCAATAGACTCAATAATACAACTATCTTCTGGTAATACTCGTACAATTACTTCACAAATTTCACGAGAAATACCAGACAGTGTATCGATATCAAATGCTACATGTAAATCTACATCACAGTCTTTTCCTTAATTTGTCTTCTAATTCTTTACGAGCATCATCTATATATAATTCGTCTAATTTAATAGATGAATCAACTGTAATATCTGACCAATTAATTAAATATAACTTATCCGTTGCCCGAGTTAGTCCTGTATATAGCCATCTGAATCCACTGGCAGATAGTATATTCTGATAAAAATGAGGATCTAAAAACACTGTTTTTCCATTCACTACCTTGCGCTTTATGGCATGTAATTGCATAACCATATTTAGCTTGTACCGCATTGAAATAGCGATCATCCTTCATAATTTGTAAACGTTCATTATTATTAATAAACTTCAGCTTATTGCTCTTTTGTGTTTTTGATCATAGCCTCTTCTTTTTATCTTCTTAGATAGTGCACTTAGTGCTTCACCATTACGAATACAAAAAAATCACGATATAACGCCTTTTGCTCATCCGTTGTAAGATTACTAGTAGGGGAATCTAATAAATGCTCAAGTAATAATGTCCAAGCTACAGTACGTATGCCTGCTTCATTAATAAACTCAACCTCTACACGTCTAAAACTCAAGGGTATTTGTGTTTCTTTATTTAATGAAATAACGCGTTTTTCCACATCACCTACAGATATAATCGTAGCAAATTCACCATTATACACACGTTTACCATCTATAAAAAGTATTTTTGGTAAACATAATACGGTCCCTCAGGGACTACACAATCCGCTTCAGGGAATAAAGATTCACGAATCATCTTGTTATACGTACAGACCATATCATTTTTTTAGATGCAATAACTATACTATCCTCATCTATCTTATTATCACAGTTCATCATATAAGCATTTAAAAATTGATTGGTTTGTAGAGAAATAACCTCAGAATCATCTTGCTCAATAGTCAATTTATTAAATAAATCTTGAGCCAAATCTTCTCGAATTCTTAACGCATTTTTTAAAATAAGACTCGATGCCTTTTTGCCGTACTACCTCAGTTAACTGGAAATTCTTGTATAGGAAAAATCTGGGCCATATATGCTTGCAAAAATACTCTTTTGCTAAAAGCTGGTGAATGATTCATTCTAACCGGTGCCAATTGTGCATCATCACCAATAAAGATTACTTTTTTTCTTATGATCATTGCTATCTAGATTGATAAAAATGCATTAAATCGTCTAATAATCTACCACTACCAAATCTAATAAACTCATTATCATTAATCGCATTAGATAGTAAAGAGCTTTCATCAATCAAATACACATGATTCGTAGGATTATCATTTTCTTTCAATTGAAAAATTAGTTTAAAAGTTTCCGCCTCTTTATCCTCACCGTACTCTTTCTAATTGATCTAGAGAATATAACATAGAGTGAACTGTAGTTGCAATTTTACCAGTCTTTTTCACGTAATACAAGAGCGGCTTTACCTGTTGGAGCAGATAAACTCGAGCTACGACCAATACTACACAAGTAATTTACAAGCCCTTTTAAAATGAAAGTTTTTACCTGTACCAGCATACCCCTTTAAAAAGAAAAAAATATGTTTTGAATCGTCATTAATAAAAGTCTCTAGTTCTTCAACTAACGCCTTTTGCCCCCGAAGTTAGTTCATACCCAATATATTCATCTAATAATTTATAATGCTTACGAGTTTCCTCTGGATATAATTCAATCTGATGCTTTTTAATAACATTTGTATACTCTTTTGCTCGTTCTTCCGTAATTTCATGCCGCGTTTCAGAATCAATATCTTTGTACATCTTATTCTGTTTAGCAAAAAGTACCATCTGGATCATCAAACACCAATTTTAATTCATTATCCAAATTGATAGCTTCTGCTTTAGGTGCAGTCATAGTTTTCTCAGGTAAAGTAAACTCTGGGTATTCAAGTGCGTCAGGATCCATTTTTAAAATATAACCATTTACCCAATAGATAAGCTTCTTTTTAAGCAATGATTGACTGCATCTTGTCCGTACTCTAAAACTTGATGAGCCGCTTTTATTACCATACACACGAAGCACATGAAGTTTATCGCTAATATCTGTAGGAACCGCTTTACAAAAAAATCGGGCTCCTGTAATTTTATCACAAAAACTAATTCTAGGATTATTAGGTAGCCTTTAAATCATTATAGATATTTTTAACAAAAATACTCTCCAAATACACGTAATTTGATAAGTGAACTCTGATGATCTGAATATAAATACTTCTCAGACTCAGTAGCCAACGTATATAAATTAGAATCTATATATTTAAGTCTAGAAAAATTATTTGTCTCCATTTTGCACCTCAAATATCCATAGATGTACAACAAATTGTGATTTATTATGAAATTTTCATGAATTATTCATTTTAATTATATGATAGACGTAATCATTCCGTCAAGAATTGTGGTTTATCTCACAATATAGCAAATAAATATTCTTACAGATATAAAAACCCGAGCATTCAAAAAGAATACACTCGGGTTTCATTTTTACATATTAAAATTTAAAAAGATTGCTGTTCTGAATATAAAACTATTATAATATCATCTTAGTATATAGTTTCAATAAATCCATTTCCCTTGCTCATATTTCAGACCTTCGACTTAAGAATACATATAAAAATAATCTAATACATTTATAAGAGTGAATCATGATAATTTTATTAAAGGCTTCTTATTCTAATTTTTATGACCATCTAACGCCTAATATTTGTTCTAAGTAACACGTATTTAATTGATTCATTGTATGAAATATATTCGACAATACCCAACGAGCACTAAATCCATCTAAGGTTCCTGCATGACGAATAACTAAAAGTATTATTTTCTTGAATAAACATTTTTCATAATCACTCTGTATATTGAAATCATTACAAATCTCTAAAATACGTGATTTTTATTACTATCTAAATCCCCCTTCATTATATTCATGAAAAACATCAAAAATATTCTTTTTCTTCTCGAATAAATATACCTACAGCAACAGATATATTGAAAAGCCTCCAACGGGAACTCAATAATTAAAGTTTCTGCACCATTCAACTCCCCTCCTCATAAAAAGAAATTAATAGAGTCTAACTCTCGCTTCAGTTCATTTATTGCAGACATAATAAAACCTCCTTAAAAATTAATAATTGTACTTAAGAGTTCCATCTAATTTTCATAATATCACTAATATACTGAGTATCTATTATATCTAAAAATAGTTGCCATACTCATTCTAAGCTCAGTAACATTAACTTTTTTTCATATCTAAAGTAATTTGAGCCCATACAGTTCCATCCTCTTTTTATATACATTTGAACGTAATTGGTAGCAATATTAAACCTATTGCATAATGCCAGCATTTGATAATATTGATCACTTTCATGCTCCACTTTCACCAATCCGATAAAATAAACATTGCAAATAGATGATGCTTCTTCAAATCGAATAGCAATATCTACTTCAACTAAACTTTTTCTAAACGATGATTAATAATTATTACTTTATCTTCATCATAGTCACATTCTGTAAACTTAGCACCTAGCGAATTAAATTCATCTTTTACTACCTCAAAAGATAACATTTTAAAACCTCCACCTTAATACAGCTCTTAAATAAAAAAATACTAATATTAAAATTGACGTTCGCAGCCCCTCGTCCAAAACTTCACTTTATATTCATATTAACACATAATTACAACTTTTTCTCATTATAATTATTAAAACTAATCATACCTATAAATTCCAAAACATAATAATTACAAATATTTAAGTATTCATGATAAGAAATTATAATCTATAGATATTTGTATTTTCTAATTCCATTAAAAACAAGGGCCTTATATATGTAAGACCCCATATTTTATAAAGTTCCTATATTTAATTATTAATAATATTAAAAATCCAACTAATCCAGGCACGCACAGTACTAGCTCTACGCTTATAGGTAGACTGACTATACGGTAATCCTGTTTTTCGGATTAATAACACCAGCCTGTTTTATAAATTCCGCAATCTCACTGATCGAAAGTCTATTGTTAGATTTACAGTAAGCCTTATATGTTAAATTAAAACTTTTATAAGACAAAATAGCTTCAATTAATTTTTTAGCTGACGTTTTTATAGGACATAGAAAATAAAGATTTTTCCTAATTTTGTTAATGTATAACAATCATGTCCATTCATATCTAGTGATTTTTTTCATAAGTCCTATATATCTCGCAGCATCTAAATAATAATATGATTGGCGCTCATCAAATGAATACTCATCTGTAATAAAGTTCTTTTCCACATCATTAATATAAAGTAGTTCACACATATTAATTATACGTTTAAAGGAATTTGCTTGAGGAAATGGAATCTCAGGCTCCTTATTAAGATGTACTTTTTCAATACCTTTTTGTACATCTTCTTTCGAAATATGTGTATCTTCTAGACAATATCGTTTGTGTTGTACTAATTCTAATGAATTATAATGTTGTAATTCTTTAAATCTATATTCATAGAGATAAAAAAATACTATTACTATAAATTAAAAATACCGGACGTACTGGCTTTCCAGCCATTTTTCTGATGCCAAGTTCGGAAAGGATAGTATAACTGACGAATCAAGAAATTATCTGTCAAATCTCGTTTTGCTTCCATTAAAAGCAAGACTATGAATACCCTCATAAGCCGCATCAATTTCAATTTGTGAATTTTCTACTGTTACAGTTGATTCTTTATCAGTTACATCTGTACTAACAACATCCGCATAAAAAGCAAATGATTCGGAACTCATGCGACCTGAAACGGTAGGTAATAAACTTTCGTCTTCTAAAAAAATCCGCAAAAATACCAGATATATAAGCCATATTCAAAGCCTTACTTTCACTATTAATAGATGTTACATCTAAGCTTTTAATATGTTCAGGAGGCCTTAAATATGTAATCTCTGAAGTATCCGATTCAAAGTTATGATACGCATTTATATAAGAGATATAATAATCACCTCGCGTAATTGGTAGAATCGATAAGTTATCAAATAACTCTGGCCGAGCATCCAAGTGATCAAATTTAACAGCTAATCGTGCCTCTTGAAACTCTCCAATTTGCTTAGCAGAAATTATAAAGTATCCCTTATCCTTAATCACATCTAGAATATGATACTTATCATTGAGCTTAGTCCATGTTATATCTATTTTTCGTTTCTTTTTAGCTTTACTCATAGTTTCTAACTACAACCTCATCAACACAGCTACGTTTTTGAGCCTACAGAATTAATAGCACGTTTTGCAGGAACAATAGTAATATTGAAATCACTATAAATATCTTGTATAAATTCTGTAGCAGAGTTTGAAAGCATAAATTTTATGCCAGCTGCATCAAGTTGACGACAACAGTCACGTAAAGCAATTTGGTCCTCTCTACTGAAACCCTCCTGCATTATAGCCAGTAAAAGCTTGCCGTTACCGATATGGGATCATATGGAGGATCCAAAGTAAACAAAAACTATTTTCTGGTAAACCTTGAACAGCTTCAGAGTAGCTTGTATTTAATATTGTTACATCTGTAGTATTAAAATATTCATGTACCGCACGAAGTGTACTTTCATTAACAATATTAGGATTTTTATAACGACCAAAAGGTGTATTAAACTCACCAGCACTATTTACACGATACAATCCGTTATAACAAGTTTTATTTAAGAATATAACACGTGCAGCCTTATCAATATCTGTTAACTGATTATAAAGTTCTGCATTACGGTCCCAACTTCGCACATCATAAAAGCATTCTTTTGTATTCTCAAACTCTAGCTAACCGTTTTATCAATGCATCTACATCATCCTTAATAGCGCGATAAACCCCTATTAACTCGCTATTAATATCATTTATGATTGCCTTCTTTGGTTGCAGTGCAAATACTACAGCACCACCACCAATAAATGGTTCACAATAGTGTGTATGACTCTGGAAATAACGGCATCAATCGTTCTAACAACTGACGTTTACCGCCTCACCCACTTCACCACTGGTGACGCTAAGTCTATCTTATTCATGCATGCAACCCCTTTCTAAATACTCTTATTATTGTAACCTAAGTAAGCAACAAAAATCTATAAATTTATGAGACTACATTATATAAACAAAAAGGGTTGTATCAGAATATGGTTTTACCACATTCTTGCAACAACCCCTTTTTAAGAGTAAAAAGCCTTTTAGATGTATTAATGATCACCTAATTG
>CAKAFX010000002.1 GCA_916438865.1 uncultured Mogibacterium sp.
TGAGTAGGTTGTAAAGTGGGAATATTAGTGTAAAATTAATCTAATAAGGAAGGAATATTATGGCGGATATAAAAATTGTAAAGGGTGAAGTGGCGAATATCGCAGCTAAATTAAGTGCGGGATCCACTTTAGTAATGGTAGATGAGCTTCAGAGGGATGAAGAGTCGACACTAACTGCAGTCGCAAGTGCCCAGACCTTGTATGAAGATTTTTCCAAGGTAGTAAATCAGCTTAAAGAACAGATATCTGATGATTCTGCAAAGCTGTTTAAAACAGATTCACTATTTGCAAGGTGGGATTCAGGGACAGCGAGAAAGTTCGCAGGAAGACATAATCGCAAGTCTGTAAAGTAGAATAAAGGGATTTATAATGAGTGTAGATGACAGAAGAGAACTTATAAACGCGAGAAAAAAAGCTGGAAGAGCAACTAGAAGAACTTGAAGCTGCAGAGAAAAAAATCAAATATAACGAAGATATTTTCAGTGAAACATATAGAAATATAAGGATTATTGAAGAACAGCGTGAAAAATATTCGCATGATAAGGAAATGGTGAATTTACTTGATGATGCATATCTAGGTATGAGAGATAGCGAGAGAATGCTTGAAGAGCTAGCGACCGAAATAAAAGAGTCTAAGCAAAAAAGCAGAAACAGACTAGAAGATATTAATGAAGAGCTGAGACGCAAATAGAGGGAGAATGTATGGGCGGAAGAGTCGTAAATCCTCAGAGCATTAAAATGCAATGTGATAGCATGTTAAATGGCATTTCCAAGGTTATAGAAGCTACCGAGAATATCAATTCAACCATAGATAGCTTTGCCTCAAATGGGAATCTAAGCGGTAACTGGTATAGACATGCTTGCACGCACATGATGGGAGTAAAAAAGATAGTACATGGACTGTCTTCTCTTGCTGATATTGTCAAAACTGACTGTAACACATTGATAGATGCTGTAGGTGATGAGATATTGCGAGAAGATGATATCAATGATGATATAAGAAAGCATAAAAAAATATTATTAAAGGCATTGATACATCATTGTTCTTATGTACGTCATTAATGCTGTCATGTCCAAGTGCAAGTGCTACTGTTAGTCGGACAATTAACTCTTTGAGACATTCTAAAGAAGTTGAACTCAATGTAATAACTGTTCTAGAGAACAAGATTAAGAAAAATAGATGAAATAGAAGCTGCTACCAAAGATTTGTTTCTTGAAAATGGCAACTTGATTTCGCTAATGAAAACAGGGTTATCAGCATTAGCAACTTCAACAGCTAACGGCTTCAGTTTGCCGGCAAATCAGAAGTGGATGAAAGAAATCGATGAAGCCATCAATGTTGCAAAAGCTAAAGCACTAGAAAAATGCAAAGGGCAAATATGATATAACTCATGCCTTTAGTAAAGATCCGGTAAACCTATCATCCGGTAATTTTATTTATGAAAAGGATGACCTAGTTATTGGTGGCAAGACACCGCTAGTGTTTGGGCGATTTTACAATTCGATAAATACGTATAAAGGTGAGTTTGGAAATAGCTGGAATCATAGCTTCGAAGTAAAACTTTTTATTGAAAAAAAGCACTGATGGCAAAAGAAAAAAAGCTAAGATTATTAGAGAAGATGGCAGAGAAGAATCATTTACTCTCATAGGAAATGAAGGAGTGGTAAATTTTGGTGCAAGTATTGGAAAGTTAAGCAAAACCAGTTCCGGATACATCTATGAGACTGAAGATTATATAAAGTACATCTTTAATTTCAAAGGTCAGTACATAAAAAGAAAAGATAAGAATCGTACAGCTATCGACCTATCATATGAGGATGGACTTCTCGTGAGCATTAAAAAGTCTTCAGGTGAGGGATATACGCTTGAGTATAATGATCATCAGATGATAGATACCGTAACTGACCATACCGGACGTGCGGTTAAATATGAATATGAAACTGGGGCTCTTTCAAAAGTGATACTGCCAAATGGCGGAGCGTATAAGTATTTATACGACTCACATGGTTATCTGTCTGAAATTATTAATGCGGATAATATAACTACAATCACAAATGAATATGATTCATATGGAAGAGTCTTAAGCCAGACATTCCCGGATCAGAGCTTTATGTCCTATAGGTACGATGATGAAAGTGGAAGGACTATACAAACTGAACGTAATGGTGTAGTAAGCTATCATTATAACGATAGTCGGTTGAGAACTATAAAAAATGTGTATAGTGATGCGGAGGAGCGATTTAGCTATAACAGTAGAGATAAGAGGACTGCCGAGATTGATAAAAAAATGGCGGAAAAAAAGAGTTTCTATACAATGAAAATGGTAATGTAGCAAAAACAATAGATGCTGTTGGCACTGAAACAATAATAGAATATGACAGCACAGGTAGGCCTGAAAAAGCTCATCGTTGACGGTAAACTTAAACTTAAAAAAACAGATATAGTATATTTGAGAAACGCCAATTGCTATCGAAGATGGAATTGGCAGAAGGACGCTCTTTAGACACGACAAGAATGGCAATGTGTGCGAGATTATTAATGCTGAAGGAAGCATTACATCATTCAGCTTTGATGAACGAGATAATGTAGTTGAAGTTTGTGATGAAAGATGCGGAAAGCAAACATATGAATGGGATGCTATCAACAGGCTAACAGGCACCATAGATGCTAATGGCAATGCAAGGCAAATTACATACGATGATGACAGTAATATAACTGCAGTAGTCCAGCCAGATAAGAGCAGCATCACTTTTTGAATATGATAAATTAGGCAGAATGATTAAAGAAACTGCTCCAAACGGCGCAGAGACAACATACAAATATAATTGCCTGGGTTTTCCGTCCGAAAAAACAGATCCGCTCGGTAGAATCACAACATATGCATATGATGAAATGTGGAACCTCAAGGAAGAAATACTTCCTAATGGAGGATGCATTTCTTATGAATATGATGAGAATAACAGACTAATTCTGCAGATTGACCCTGAAGGAGGGAGACATGCCTATGCGTATGATGGCATGGGTAACCTTATCATGGAGACGGATGAGGTTGGAAATGTAACGGAATATGAATATAACGGAATAAATAGACTCACTAGTGCGAGATACCCGGATGGATCTGAAGAGCATTTCTGCTATGATGGTTCAGAAAATATAATAAAATACACAGATCGAGGTGGAAATGAGTATTCATTCATATATGATGCAGCAGATCAGCTAATAGAAGAAATCGACCCTCTTGGGAATAGTAAAAAGTATGAGTACACGCCAATCGGCAGAATAGCATCACGAACTGATAGTTCAGGTTGTACTACCAAGTATGAGTATTATCCTGGTGGTGTTTTGAAACACATAATTCATCCAGATGGAGCGTCAGAGGATTTCGTTGTTGATCCTGCAGGAAATATCACTGAATACTCAGATGTGAATAATTACAAGAGGTATTATAAGTACGACTGCATAAATAGACTTATTGAGATCAAAGGTGAAAATGGAGAGAGGACAGCATACACCTATGATGCCATGAATAACGTAACGTCTAAGATAAATGCAGACGGAGGAACGTCGCTTTACGAGTACTCGCTTTCGGGTATGCTCATTAAGGTTACGGATGAGCTTGGCAATGAAGTAGAGTATGATTATGATGACATGGATCAAATCACTGAAGTACGCCGCATCTCAAAGGGAGAAAATGCATCTCGTGTAATGAAGTATGTAAGAGATCTGATGGGGAGGGTAACCAAGTCGATTAATCCAATTGGTGACACTACATCTTTTAAGTACGATGCGAAAGGCAGACTGATAGAAAAGACTGACAGAGACGGGTTTGTAACCAAGACTAAGTATAACTCGCTCGATAAAATAACTGAGATTATCTATGCGGATGGAAATTTTGCAAGATTCGCATATGATTTGCTTGGAAAAACTACGAAGACAGAAACTCCAAATGGGGCATCACTAATCGAGTATGATTGCGTAGGAAGAATGACAAAGGAGACTTACCCAGATGGTCAGGTCGTAAGCTATGGGTATGGCAAATCAGGTGAAAGGACAAGCATTACTTACCCTGATGGCTCTACGGCACATTATAGGTATGATAACAAACACAGACTTGCTGAAATCATGGATGAAGAAAGTTCTATTTTATATCATTACGATAATCTGAATAGACTGGCAAGGCGTACTATGCCTAATGGCAGCAGCACATCCTATGAATACGATAACATCGGTAGACTGCAGATACTGACTCATGCTAATGACAAAGGAATCATAGATAGGCAGCGTTATGAGTACGATATGAGAGGAAATGTATCGTGTATAGAAAAGGAGAGAAAAGGATTTAGTGAACATAGCGGCTCATTTAACTACAAATACGATGCAACAGGCAAGTTGATAGAAGTAGCAAAGAGACTCGGAAGTGATTAGGGAGTATCAGTATGATGCTTTCGGCAATAGGATGAGGAAGACCTCAGGCGGTATTGAAACTATATATTCATACAATGAAGCAGACCAGCTTATATCTAAAAGAGAAGCAGAATCAGAAACAACATATACATACGACAGACGTGGAAACATTACCGGCATGTGTGTTGATGGAAACGCATCTAAGAGATTTGTATATGGCGCAGCAAATAGGCTTGATAAAGTAATAGATAGTAGCGGTCTCGTGTCAGAATACATGTACGATGCGGCTGGGCAGAGGGTAAAGGAGCTCATTGGAAACGTAGAAACCGAGTATATAGTTGACCACTCCAAGGAGCACAGCAATCTGGTTCAGAGAAAGCGAAATGGCATGAATCAGCGTTTTATATGGGAAGATTCAATACCGCTAGCTATGAAAGGTGCCGAAGAATACTATTATCTAGCGGATATGCAGGGAACACCAATGTACCTTATGAGTGCTGATAATGCACTTATCGAGAGCTACGCATATGATGAATTTGGTAATGAGCTAAGTGGCATGGATAGAGAAAGCATACAGCCATTCGCTTATACGGGGTACCGCAAAGATGTAGTGAGTGGAACGTACTTTGCTCAAGCAAGAGAGTATATGCCTGATGCAGGAAGATTTGCAGGTGAAGATATCGTTAGTGGCAGTATCACTAAGCCTCTCGCGATGAATCCATACAATTACTGCCTTGCGTCGCCGCTGATAATGGTTGATAGAAATGGAGCATTCCCAAGTGTAGAAACTGTAGTGGATGGTACATTCGATTTCCTCGGATGGACTGGAATCTTGCAGGGCAACCCAGAGGGTAAGAACTGGTTATTTTCTAAATCGCGAGAACTAGCAGAGACTCCAATTCCAGGATTTTCATCGACAAACGCAAGTGACTACGCAGCAGCCTTATCTAAATCAAGGATAGGAGAACAGGCTATAGGTGTAACCCTTAATATGGATAGGGACTCTAATGGTGTATATCACGCTAGGCGAAACTGTATACAAAGACATTTTGGTTACAATGATACCTATGACCATGTGTTTAAGTCGTTTACGTCTGCGAAGCCTAACAAGCTGCCAGTTTTTTCCTATAATGGTGAAGATTATCAACTTTGGTTGTGGAAGGGTGATTATTATGGCCTAGGCGCCGGTGCAGAAACAGGAATATATAGAGGCAGCGGTTATCACAAACTAACATACCAAGATAGCAAACTCATAATGAACCTCTCTCTGTATGATAAGTCTGGAAGACAGATAATGAAATACGAACCTAGTAATCCGCAGTGGTGGATAACAGGATTCAATCCAGAGTACCAAGATGTTAAATACCAAAGATCTAAGGGTTGAGGGAATGATTGACTTCAGTAAAGAGCCAGAGCTATGGGAGGCATTTTTGTAATGAATATGAAGGTGTCGATAGCATTAAAGGTGTTCAGATATGCATAGATAAAGAGAATAAAATGATGCATTATAGATGGTAAGGGGGATAAGATAAATGAAGAAAATTATATGTGTAACCTTTTGCATGGTTTTTGTATTGTCAACTGCAGTTTTTGTTACGAGCTGCAAAAGCAGAATTGATGAAATGGGAGAACAGTCTTTGTATGCAGAAAAACAAATAAATGCAATTAATAAGAAAATTGTAAAATGCATAAATAATAAGGATGAGAAAGGCTTAAAATCGTTATTCTCAAAGAATGCACAGAAAGAGTCAGAAGAAATAGATAATAGGATAAGTGAGCTGATAAGTGCATTTAACGGTGCAAAAATTAAAAGTGTTGAAGGAAAAGAGCCAGGGTTTAGTGGTGATTCGAACACACAACCTATTAATATTTACGGCTTTTACACATTGAACCTAAGCAATGGGGACAAGTATGTGATATGGGTTGACTTTTTGTTCTATGGATGATGAGAATAAAGAGAATGTCGGACTTTATATGATAGAGATGATAGATTGTACTAAAGATAAACTACCAAGTGATTTTAAGTGGGATGGAATTAATAACGATAAGCCAGGCATATTTATACATCATATCAAGTAATTAAGGATAATGGTCTCAAAATGAAAAAACTTATAAGTGTTGGAATATGTCTATTGATAATTTTATCAACAACATTCTGCCTAACAGGCTGCAAAAGCAGGACAGATGAAATGGCGGGATTAGATGCCCATGCAACTAAAACAGATGAATAAAACTAAAAAGCAGGTCATCAAGTGTATAAACAAACAAGACAAAGAGGGTCTCAAGAAGCTTTTCTCAAAGGACGCACAAAAACATATTGAGGATTTAGATGGGAAACTTGACCAGCTTATAGGTGCTTTCAATGGTAATAAAATTGAAAGTGCAAAAGGTCTTAGTCCAGCATTTGAAGGATCTGCAGATGCGCAACCTCTGCACATTTACGGAGACTACGACTTAAAACTTAGTAATGGTGAGAACTATGTGATTATGATAAATATATGTGACATAGATGATGAGAACAAAGAAAAAGAAGGACTGTATAGAATAATACTGCTTACCTTTTCTAATGAAGAGATACCAGAAGATCTTAAAATAGAAGGAGGTAAAGATGAGTACGGGGTGGCTGTATATAGGTTAGATGGAGCTACGAAATGATGTGCAAACAAATCTATACTTGCACAAAAGGATAAAAACCAATGAGAAAAATTAACATGCACATTACTATGCCTGCTAATGATTTTATCAACTGTGTTCTGTCTTGCAGGCTGCAAAAGCAGAACAGATGAAATGGTTGACTTGGAGACTTATACAACTAAACAGATGAATAAAACTAAAAAGCAGGTAATCAAGTGTATAAACAAACAAGACAAAGAAGGGCTTAAGAAGCTTTTTCTCGAAAGATGCGCAAAAAAACATATAGAGGATTTAGATTCGAAGTTGGATCAATTTATAAATACTTTTTAATGGAAATAAAATTGAAAGTAAAAAAAGGTCGTGATCCAAACTTTGAGGGATCTGCACAAGCGCAACCATTACATATTTTTGGCAAATATCATCTTAAACTTAGCAATGGTGATAAGTATATTCTATTTATTAATACTTGCGATATAGATGAGGATAATAAAGATAGAGAGGGTATTTATCAACTAGTTATTCTTACTTTTTCAAGTGATGAAGTTCCTGATGACTTTCGAATGGAAGGCACTAACAATGATTATGGTATATTCATCTATAGTAAAGACGGCACTTTACTATAATGGATAAACTTACAATATTTACTAAAGGTGAGAAGAAATGAAAAAAATCAATAGGTACTATATTGTGTCTGTTGTTAATTTTATCAACAGCATTCTGCCTTGCTGGCTGCAAAAGCAGAACTGATGAAATGAGAGATCAAGAGATTTATACAGAAAAACAGATGAACAAGATGAAAAATAAAGTCATCAAGTATATAAACGAACAAGACAAGGAAGGGCTCAAGAAGCTTTTTCTCAAAGGATGCACAAAAACACATAGAGGATTTAGATGGGAAACTTGACCAGCTTATAGGTGCTTTTAACGGAAATAAAATTGAAAGTGTGGACAGTAAAGAACCTGCGTTTAAGGGGTCTGAACAGACGCAACCTTTACATATTTATGGAGATTATACACTCAAGCTTAGTAATGGTAAAAAAATATACTTTTTTTATAAATATCTGTGATATCGATGATGATTATCAAGAAAAAAGAGGTTTGTTTCAATTATCATTACTTGCGTTTTCAGACGAAGAAATACCAGAAAATTTCCGAAGAAATACAACTGTAGATGATTATGGGATATTTGTATATACCCTGGAAGAAGCTCAAAATCAATGAAATACCTTATTTATAAAGGGACAGTCTAATGAAAAAATCAATATTTGCTACATTATGCATACTGATAAGTATCTTGATGACTTTTTGTCTATCCAGTTGCAAAAGCAGGACAGATGAAATGGTTGACTTGGAGACTTATACAACTAAACAGATGAATAAAACTAAAAAGCAGGTCATCACGTGCATAAATGAACAGGACAAGGAAGGTCTCAAGAAGCTTTTTTCGAAGGATGCACAAAAACACATAGAGGATTTAGATGGGAAACTTGACCAGCTTATAGGTGCTTTTAACGGAAATAAAATTGAAAGTGCAAAAGGTCTTGGACCCAACTTTAAGGGTTCAATTCAGACACAACCCCTGCATATCTATGGAAAATATCACCTTGTGCTTAACAGTAAAGAAAAGTATCGAATATATATTAGCTTATGCGATAAAAATGATAAAGATCCGGATAAAGAAGGTGTGTTTAAAATAGAATTGAGAACTTTCAGTAGAGAAGAATCACCTAAAGATTTTAGCGGTGGCGCATATCAAGATGACTATGGAGTATTTATTTATACTCTTCAAAACTATCCAAAGAAATAAATGTTTATTTACTAGCTGAGCGAGGTGCGGTGCAATGAGAAAATTAACATGTGCATTATTATGCCTACTAATGATTTTATCAGCTGTGTTCTGTCTTGCAGGCTGTAAAACTAGAACAGATGAAATGGCAGATCAAGAGATTTATACAGAAAAACAGATGAACAAGATGAAAAATAAAGTCATCAAGTGTATAAACGAACAAGACAAAGAGGGTCTCAAGAAGCTTTTCTCGAAGGATGCACAAAAACATATTGAGGATTTAGATGGGAAACTTGACCAACTTATAGCTGCTTTTAACGGAAATAAAATTGAAAGCGCAAAAGGTCTTAGTCCAGCCTTTCAGGGATCCACAGAAGCGCAACCCCTGCATATCTATGGCAAATATCACCTTGTGCTTAACAGTAAAGAGAAGTATCGAATATATATTAGCTTATGCGATAAAAATGATGAAGAGACGGATAAAGAAGGTGTGTTTAAAATAGAATTGAGAACATTCACCAGAGAAGAATCACCGAAAGATTTTAGTGGTGGTACATACAGAGATGACTATGGGATATTCATTTATACTCTTCAAAACTATCCAAAGAAATAAATGTTATTTACTAGCTGAACGAGGTGCGGTGCAATGAGAAAATTAACATGTGCATTACTATGCCTGCTAATGATTTTAGGTTCATCAAAGTTTTTTAGGGTTTGCCAAAGTTTTTTAGGGGCGAATTTTAGGGTCTAGTTTTAGGGTCTTACAAAATGTAAAGGGATTGGGCGTTTTGCCCAATCCCTTTTGCATGGGGAAACATCAGTTATTTGCTTATTGACCTTTGTAAATTGGATTCTTGCGAGTAGCAAAAAGAAATCTATTTCTCATATGTTCAAAGTTTCGAAATCCTCTACCTAGTCGCTTTAGGTCTTTTACTTTGCGATTTAAAGACTCAATTGGGCCATTAGAAAGGCGGCTATTATATATACCATCTGGTCCTAGTCGCTCCACCATTATGAATGAGTTAATAATTGATTTTTTGTATTTACGTAGTAAATTTCCGAATTCAACGAATATCTTATATTCACTGCTGCAGTATTTGTGTATTAAAGAATCTATTTCCTCGGCAGCTTTTAAAGGATTACCGGCATTTCTAGAGTTGAATCTTACATACTCTTCTTTTAAATCTCTGAAATCTTTAATATATGGGTGAAGAGCTAGAAACTTTTCTTCGTATCCAAAAGTGTTTATGAAATACCTAAAGTGTTTGTCGTACCTAGGTTCCAATCGATATTCTAAATTATCTTGATTTGAAAGAAGAAGCCAGCGATACTTTTTTAGAAGATATACTTCATCCGAAATATGGGTTCTTTTCTGATACCCACATTTGGAATAATGTATTTGCTTTCTAGACTCATCTCGTGCTTTGTATTCTTTTTGTAAGCTTCTAAGAAATATGTCAAGAGAATGAATGAGCCATTGCATTACGTGAAAAGAATCCACTACAGATACAGCATTTGGGAAGTATCTTTTCACATAACTTAGATAAGGGTTATACATATCTGAAATTAGATACTTGACACTTGCACGTTCTTTTAAAGGGATATTTGAGAAATATGGCTCAGTAACCTTATCTAATCTGCTGTGAATAATATCTATTGGATCACCAGTGTAAAAGTCCTGAATAACTAGAGCATATTTACAGCTTTTATCCATATCTAGATATACTTCATCCACAGAAATAGCATCTGTTAGTGGAAGACGTTCCATTTGTATATACCTGTCGAAAACATTGAGAACATGCATATCTGAAGTATGAAATTGCTTTGCAATATCTACAGCAGAACTATTAAGATTTCTGAATTTATTAAGGATTAGTAGGTCCGAAGCATTGGTATTACGCCTATAACGGTTAACGAGCTTGAAATGCTCATTTGATTCGTAAAGACAATCACTATTTGTGCATCGCCAGCGTCTTTGTTTGAGTTTTATTACTAGTTGATAGCCGTCTTGAAGTACGGGATGATTGATGGTTCTAGTTTTGATTCCTCGAGAATGCATTTTGTAAGAGCACTTCGGACAGAAGTGAGGTGCAGGTGCACTTCCAAGAGTAACAATTTTCTTTAACGCCTGAACTTCACAAGACAATAACTCAAGGGCATTGTCTTCTATGTCTAGTAAAGATGTGATAATATTCATATGAATTCCTTTTCTCAGATGTTTACCCAAAAACATATTATGAGAAAGTGAAAGGCGAGGCAAGAATAACAATTGCCTCGCCTTTCATATACCAAATCTGCCCCCTAAAAACTAGACCCTAAAATTCGCCCCTAAAAATATCTAGACCCTAAAAAAACTTTGATTACCCTGATTTTATCAATAGCATTCTGCCTAACAGGTTGCAAAAAAAGCAGAACAGATGAAATGGCAGGATTAGAGGCCCATACAGATAAACAAATAAATAAGATGAAAAAGCAAGTCATCAAGTGTATAAACAAACAAGACAAAGAAGGTCTCAAGAAGCTTTTCTCGAAGGATGCACAAAAACATATTGAGGATTTAGATGGGAAACTTGACCAGCTTATAGGTGCTTTCAATGGTAATAAAATTGAAAGTGCAAAAGGTCTTAGCCCAGCATTTGAAGGATCTGCAGATGCGCAACCTCTGCACATTTACGGAGACTACGACTTAAAACTTAGTAATGGTGAGAAATATGAAATACTTATAAATATATGTGATATAGATGATGAGAACAAGGAAAAAAAGAAGGACTATTTCAAATAGTACTTATGACCTTTTCAAGTGATGACTCACCAGAAGATTTTTACATTGAAATTAACGACGACGACTACGGGATATTTGTTTATACCCTGCAAAACTATTCAAAGGAATAAATGTTGTTTACTTGCTTAATGAGGTGCAGTGCAATGAGAAAAATTAAGATGTGCATTACTATGCCTGCTAATGATTTTATCAACAGCATTCTGCCTAACAGGTTGCAAAAGCAGAACAGATGAAATGGCAGGATTAGAGGCTCATACAGATAAACAAATAAATAAGATGAAAAAGCAAGTCATCAAGTGTATAAACAAACAAGACAAAGAGGGTCTCAAGAAGCTTTTTCTCGAAGGATGCACAAAAACACATAGAGGATTTAGATGGGAAACTTGACCAGCTTATAGGTGCTTTTAACGGAAATAAAATTAAAAGTGCAAAAGGAAGTGGAACTGACTTTGAAGGATCAGCAGATGCGCAACCTCTGCACATTTACGGAGACTACGACTTAAAACTTAGTAATGGTGAGAACTATGTGATTATGATAAATATATGTGACATAGATGATGAGAACAAAGAAAAAGAAGGACTGTATAGAATAATACTGCTTACCTTTTCTAATGAAGAGATACCAGAAGATCTTAAAATAGAAGGAGGTAAAGATGAGTACGGGGTGGCTGTATATAGGTTAGATGGAGCTACGAAATGATGTGCAAACAAATCTATACTTGCACAAAAGGATAAAACCAATGAGAAAATTAACATGCACATTACTATGCCTGCTAATGATTTTATCAACTGTGTTCTGTCTTGCAGGCTGCAAAAGCAGAACAGATGAAATGGCAGGATTAGAGGCCCATACAGATAAACAAATAAATAAGATGAAAAAGCAAGTCATCAAGTGTATAAACAAACAAGACAAGGAGGGTCTCAAGAAGCTTTTCTCGAAAGATGCACAAAAACACATAGAGGATTTAGATGGGAAACTTGACCAGCTTATAGGGGCTTTTAACGGAAATAAAATTGAAAGTGCAAAAGGAAGTGGAACGGATTTTGAAGGCTCTGCAGATGCACAACCCTTGCATATTTACGGAGACTACAGCTTAAAACTTATTAATGGCGAGAAATATGTGATCATGATAAATATATGTGACATAGATGATGATAACAAAGAAAAAAAGAAGGACTATATCAAATAACACTTATGACATTTCCAAAGGATGCAGCACCAGAAGAATTTTTACATTGAGACTAACGATGACGACTATGGCATATTTATCTATAAAAAGATGGAATTCAGCAACAATAAGTAAGTTAGCTGATTGGTTGGAGGATACAATGAAAAAAAGCAACACTTGCTATGCTATGTCTACTAATGATTATATCAACTGCGTTCTGTCTTGAAGGCTGTAAAAGTCGTGAACAACGGCTAAGCGAAGAAACTGTATACGAAGATGCACAGATGAATGCAATGAATAAAAAAGTCGTTAAATGCATTAATGAAAAGGATAAAAAAGGGTTAAAGAACCTTTTCTCAAAGAGTGCACAAAAGGATATCGAAGATTTAGATGGTAAGATAGATGAGCTTTTTAGTGTATTTGATGGAAAAAGTAATCAAAAAGTGTACGAGTAAGTTCTAAAGTAACGGATGGTTCTGTTAATGTCCAACCTTTTTAGTATTATTGGGAAATGTACATTTTTTTCTAAACAGCAAAAAGGCAATATATTGGATACATAGATTTTTGTGATAAGGATGATAACAACAAAGATAATGTAGGTCTATACATGATTGAAGTATGCACGTGCTCACGTAAAGAATTGCCTGAAAAATTTACTTGGGAAGGTGTTAATAGTGGAAAACCCGGCATATTCATCCACTATATCAATTAATCTATAATAGCGGTGACAAAATGAAGAAACTGATAAGTGTTGGACTGTGTCTATTGATGATTCTAACAACAGCGTTCTGCCTAACAGGTTGCAAAAGCAGAACTGATGAAATGGCGGGATTAGATGCCCATGCAACTAAACAAATGAATAAGATGAAAAAGCAAGTCATCAAGTGCATAAATGAACAAGACAAGGAAGGTCTTAAGAAGCTTTTCTCGAAGGATGCACAAAAAAATATAGAGGATTTAGATGGGAAACTTGACCAGCTTATAGGTGCTTTTAATGGAAATAAAATTGAAAGTGCAAAAGGAAGTGGAACAGACTTTAAGGGATCTGCAGATGCACAACCTCTGCACATTTACGGAGACTACGACTTAAAACTTAGTAATGGTGAGGAATATATACTATTTATAAATATATGTGATATAGATGATAATCACCAAGAAAATAAAGGCTTATTTCAATTATCGCTACTTACTTTTTCCGGTGAAGAAATACCGGAAGGTTTCGAAGGAATACAACTGTAGATGATTATGGAATATTCATATATACCCTGGAAGAAGTTCAGAAACATTGAAATTTCCTATGTACAAAGGAGCCGTTTAATGAAAAAATCAATAAGTGCTATATTGTGTCTGTTGTTGATTTTATCAATAGCATTCAGCCTTGCTGGATGTAAAAGCCGTGAACAAAGACTAAGTGACGAAACTGCATATGAAGATGCGCAGATGAAAGCGATGAATAAAAAAGTCGTTAAATGCATTAATGAAAAAGATAAAGAAGGGTTAAAAAAGCTTTTTTCAAAGAGTGCACAAAAAGGATATTGAAGGTTTAGATGATAAGATAGATGAGCTTATACATGTATTCAAAGGCAATAAAATACTGAGTACGAAGAATGATGCCCACGTAACATCAGGCTCTCCAGAATCTCAGCCATTAAATATTACTGCGAATTGCATCTTTAAATTAGACAATGGAAAACAATATGTAGGGTGGATTAGCTTTTGTGCCATAGATGATAAAAAAATAAGGAGAATGTGGGACTAAAAGGTAATAGAGCTATGTAACTGCTCACCAAAAGAATTGCCAGAAAATCATATGTGGGATGGGATTAGTAGTGGAAATCCAGGCATATTCATCCACTACATCAATTAACCTATAATAACGGTGACAAAATGAATAAGATGATAAGTATTGTACTATGTCTATTGATGTTTTTATCAACGGCATTCTGTCTAACTGGCTGCAAAAGCAGGTCAGATGAAATGGCTGACTTGGAGACCTATACAACTAAACAGATGACTAAAAACGAAAAATCAGGTCATCAAGTGCATAAATGAACAGGACAAGGAAGGTCTTAAGAAGCTTTTTTTCGAAGGATGCACAAAAAAATATAGAGGATTTAGATGGGAAACTTGGCCAGCTTATAGGTGCTTTTAATGGAAATAAAATTGAAAGCGCAAAAAGGTCTTAGTCCAGCATTTGAGGGTTCTGCAGATGCGCAACCCCTGCATATCTATGGTAAATACCATCTTAAACTAAAAAGTGGTGATAAGTATATAATACTTATCGACATATGCGATATAGATGATGAGAATAAGGAGAAAGAGGGCATATTTCAATTAGATTTATTGACCTTCTCAAAAGATGAGGTGCCTGAAGGTTTCCATATGGATGGTAGTGAGGATGACTATGGTATATTCATCTATAACAAAGATGGAACTCAGCAATAATAAGTAAGTTAGCTGATTGATTGGAGGATACAATGAAAAAAGCAACACTTACCATGCTATACCTACTAATGATTTTATCAACAGCATTCTGCCTTGCTGGTTGCAAAAGCAGAACAGATGAAATGGTTGACTTGGAGACTTATACAAATAAACAGATAACTAAAACGAAAAAGCAGGTAATCAAGTGTATAAACGAGCAGGATAAGGAAGGGCTCAAGAAGCTTTTCTCGAAGGATGCACAAAAAAATATAGAGGATTTAGATGGTAAACTTGACCAGCTGATAGGAGCGTTTAATGGGAATAAAATAGAAAGTGCAAAAGGTCTTAGTCCAGCATTTGAAGGATCTGCAGATGCGCAACCTCTGCACATTTACGGAGACTACGACTTAAAACTTAGTAATGGTGAGGAATATATACTATTTATAAATATATGTGATATAGATGATAATCACCAAGAAAATAAAGGCTTATTTCAATTATCGTTACTTACTTTTTCCGATGAAGAAATACCGGAAGGTTTCCGAAGGAATACAACTGTAGATGATTATGGAATATTCATATATACCCTGGAAGAAGGTCAGAAACATTGAAATTTCCTATGTACAAAGGAGCCGTTTAATGAAAAAATCAATAAGTGCTATATTGTGTCTGTTGTTGATTTTATCAATATCATTTTGTCTTGCTGGATGTAAAAGCAGGACAGATGAAATGACAGGCTTGGAGACGTATGCAGAAAAACAAATGAATAAAACGAAAAAGCAAGTCATCAAGTGCATAAATGAACAGGACAAGGAAGGTCTCAAGAAGCTTTTTCTCGAAGGACGCACAAAAACACATAGAGGATTTAGATGGGAAACTTGACCAGCTTATAGGAGCTTTTAACGGAAATGAAATTAAAAGTGCAAAAGGTCTTAGTCCAGCATTTGAGGGATCAGCAGATGCACATCCACTGCATATCTACGGCAAGTACCATCTCACACCTAGTAGTGAAGGGAAGTCTATACTATATATTAGTCTTTGTAAAAATGATGATGATTCAGATAAAGAAGGTGTGTTTCAAATAGAATTGAGAGTATTCTCTAGAGAAGAAACGCCTAAAGATTTTTAACGGTGGTCCATACAAAGATGATTACGGAATATTCATTTACACTCTTCAAAATTACCCAAAGGAATAAATATCATCTGATAGTTGAACGAGGTGACTTATAATGAAAAAAATAATAAGTGCCATACTGTGTCTGTTGTTAATTCTCTCAACAGCATTTTGTCTTGAGGGTTGCAAAACCAGAACTGATGAAATGGGAGAACAGTCTGTTTACACGGAAAAACAAATGAACAAAATAAAAAATAAAATATTTAAGTATGTAAATGAACAGGACAAGGAAGGTCTCAAGAAGCTTTTCTCTAAGGATGCACAAAAACACATAGAGGATTTAGATGGGAAACTTGACCAGTTTATAGGTGCTTTTAACAGAAATAAAATTGAAAGTGCAAAAGGTCTTGGACCCAACTTTAAGGGTTCAATTCAGACACAACCCCTGCATATCTATGGAAAATATCACCTTGTGCTTAACAGTAAAGAAAAGTATCGAATATATATTAGCTTATGCGATAAAAATGATGAAGAGTCGGATAAAGAAGGTGTTTTTCAAATAGAATTGAGAACTTTCAGTAGAGAAGAATCACCTAAAGATTTTAGTGGTGGAGCATATCAAGATGACTATGGAATATTCATTTATACTCTTCAAACTATCCAAAGAAATAAATGTTGTTTACTTGCTGAACGAGGTGCGGTGCAATGAGAAAATTAACATGTGCATTACTATGCCTACTAATGATTTTATCAACAGCATTCTGCCTAACAGGCTGTAAAACTAGAACAGATGAAATGGCAGATCAAGAGATTTATACAGAAAAACAGATGAACAAGATGAAAAATAAAGTCATCAAGTGTATAAACGAACAAGACAAGGAGGGTCTCAAGAAGCTTTTCTCGAAGGATGCGCAAAAACACATAGAGGATTTAGATGGGAAACTTGCCCAGCTTATAGGTGCTTTTAACGGAAATAAAATTGAAAGTGTGGACAGTAAAGAACCTGCGTTTAAGGGGTCTGAACAGACGCAACCGTTGCACATATATGGCAAGTATCATCTTAAGATGGATAATGGGGATAAATATATAATCCTTATAAATATATGTGATATAGATGATGATAACAAAGAAAAAAAGAGGGATTGTTTAAAATAACATTACTTACTTTTCTAAAGATGAAATACCTGAGGGGTTTCGAATGAGGAGTAATAAAGATGACTATGGGGTATTTGTTTATACTTTGCAAAACTATCCAAAAAAATAAATTCCACTCAATAGACATATGAGGAGCAGTTTTATGAAAAAAACAACTTGTAGCATACTGTGCCTACTGATTATTCTCTCAACAGCATTTTGTCTTGCGGGTTGCAAAACCAGAACCGATGAAATGGCTGACCAAGAGATTTATGCAGAAAAGCAAATAAATGCAGTTAATAAGAAAATTGCAAAATGTATAAATACCAAGGATAAGAAAGGGTTAAAATCACTGTTTTCAAAGAGCGCACAAGAGAATTCAGAAGAAATAGATGGCAAGATTAATAATCTGATAAACATATTTGATGGTGTAAAAATTAAAAGCATTGATGGTGAAGAGCCAGGGTTTAGTGGCGATTCTAATACACAACCTATTAATATTTACGGTAGTTACACGATTAATCTAAACAATGGCGAGAAGTATGTGATGTGGGTACAGTTTTTGCTCTATGGATGATGAGAATAAAGAGAACGTGGGACTTTATATGATAGAGATTATAACCTGCACCGAAGATAAGCTTCCAAGTGGCTTTTAAGTGGGATGGTGTTAATAGTGGAAAACCAGGCATATTCATCCACTACATCAATTAATCTATAATAGCGGTGACAAAATGAAGAAACTGATAAGTGTTGGAATATGTCTATTGATAATTTTATCAACAGCATTCTGCCTAACAGCCTGCAAAAGCAGAACAGAGGAAATGGCAGATCAAGAAATTTATACAGAAAAAAACAGATGAATAAGACGAAAAAAAGCAAGTCATCAAGTGCATAAATGAACAGGATAAGGAAGGTCTTAAGAAGCTTTTCTCGAAGGATGCACAAAAAAATATAGAGGATTTAGATGGGAAACTTGACCAGTTTATAGGTGCTTTCAATGGGAATAAAATAGAAAGTGCAAAAGGTCTTAGTCCAGCATTTGAAGGGTCTGCAGAGGCGCAACCTATGCACATCTATGGCGAATATCATCTTACGATTAACAGTGAAGAGAAGTATCAAATATATATTAGTTTTTGTGATAAAAATGATGAAGATCCAGATAAAGAAGGTGTTTTCCAAATAGAATTGAGAACATTCACCAGAGAAGAATCACCTAAAGATTTTTAATGGTGGTGCATATAAAGATGATTATGGAGTATTTATTTATACTCTTCAAAATTATCCAAAGGGATAAATGTTGTTTACTTGCTGAACGAGGTGAGGTGCATGGTAAAGGAGGCTTGAATCATGAAAAAGATTCTTAGCATTGTAATTTGCACAATTATGATTGTTTCTGCATTAATTTATGCAACGGGATGTCAAAACAGAGAACGAATACTTAGTAAAGAAACAGAATATGAAGAAACACATATGAAAAAAATGAAAATGAAAATTGTTGAATGTATTAACAACAATGATAGAAAAAGGTTTGAAGAAACTTTTTCTCAAAGAATGCGATAGAAGAAGTAGATGACTTAGATGCAAGGATAGATAAACTTTTAGAAGTTTTTAGTGGAAAATCAATAGTTTCAACAGAAAGTGAACCTGTTGATTCAAGTAGGACAAATGATTATGGTAAAGAATCTATTAGTATCTATGGAGAACAAGCATTTAAATTGAAAGATGGTAAGATCTATGCTGTTTGGATAGATTTTTGTGATAAAGATGATAACAACAAAGATAATGTAGGTCTTTATATGATTGAAGTATGCACGTGCTCACGTGAAGAATTGCCTGAAAAAAATTTACTTGGGAAGGTGTTAATAGTGGAAATCCCGGTATATTCATTCACTACATCGATTAACATAGTAACGGAGATGAAATTAAGAAATACCTGAAAATTTCTGAAGAAATATAACCGTAGATGATTATAAGTATTTGCATATTCGCTAGGGCGGTACTCAACAATTATAAACAAGGCTATTTTGTATAGGAGACAAGATGAATCGAAAGGAAATTAGAGAGATTAAGAAGAGATTTAGTCCAGATATGAATAATTTTGGGCATATTTACGGCTGCTATGTAAATGCTGCCCGCGAGATTATTACGTATATGGATTCGCCGACTATGCTCATGGAAAATGAAGAGCGAGAGATGTACATGAAGACGCTAAGGAAGGTGCTGTCTGGGGCGCTGGGACGAAATCTGCTGGATGTGGAATTTTTCGACAGCGCAGGTTGAGGATAGCGATGAGCATAGGCTTCTTCAGACGCTCAAAACCTCACACCTCAGCAACGAGACGATGCGCAAGATTCTGTTCCAAAGAATTATCGATAGCGTGGATATGGGTGATACTGGCTATGTTATTTTGCTTGCCGCTGATGCTTACGACGTGCCGTATAAGGATAGCGGTAGCGATGAGTGGTCAGAAGAGTCGACGGATCAGTTTGAGTACTTTGTATGCTGTCTATGCCCTGTAAAAGATCCGAAGGGTGCGCTCAGATACCTCGCTGAGGAGAAGAATTTCCGTAGTGCGTCGACTGGTAGCATCCTCGGTGCGCCCGATATGGGATTCATGTTCCCGACCTTCGATGATAGGATGACTAACATATACCAGGCACTCTATTACACGAGAAGTTCTGCTGACGTTCATAGCGATTTTCTCAAGGCTGTATTCAACCTAGACAAGCTGCCAATGGCTGCAAATACTCAGAAGAACGCATTTGACAGCGCACTGGCCGATTCGCTCAAGGACGAGTGTGACATTGATGTTGTGAAGGCGCTTCACAGTCAGATAGGTGAGAAAATCGATATCCTTAAGGAAGCTAAGTCCGATGAGGCACCGGAGATTCACATCAATGAGCTCGAGGAAATTCTCATGAAGAGCGGGACCTCTGACGAGGCAATCGAGAAGTTCCATGATACGTGTAAACAGTATTTTGAAGGGGAAGAGTTCTTCAACCCAGAGAACCTAATTAATCGCAAGCAGTTCAAGATTGAAACACCTGAGGTGAATATCAGTGTGGCTCCAGAGCATGCCTTTGGAATCAAGACGGAGATTATAGATGGGCGTAGCTATCTGATGATTCCAATTAGCGAGGGAATCACTGTGAACGGCGTGGATGTGAGCCTGCCTGATGCTGGAGAAGGTGAAAGTTCGGAAGGTGCAGAGGATTAACCAGCCGCTATACTGGTGCGAATGTTAGGGCACTATAGTAGGGATAAAAATGAAAACAGAGAGCTTAGACTGTGGGGCTGGCTCTCTGTTTTGTTTTGTGTTATTTAGTAAAAAATATTATTTTTCACCCTTATACACCTTGGCGTTCTCGAGCTCTACATATGTAGCATTCTTATCCTCAGGTAGAGTCTTGAGAGTGAATTTACCAGATATGACAAATCTCTTCTCTTCAGCAGGTAGCTTAGATGCTTCGCCTTTCTTGAGTTTGAAGAGTAGCCCCTGCTGGCAACATTCGGTTGCATCTGGAATCAGGCAGTACGTATAGCGCTCGCCAGTGCTTGGGTCGATGCTTACAGTGTAGTATCCTTTTACCTTGATGGTTTTTCCCACGTATTTCTTAGGATCTGTCATCATGTTAGACACTTCAGAATAGATCGCTGTGGCACTCATGGTGCTGAGGTCGATGTCTACGCTTTTATCTGTCTTGGAACTATTGCCCGATACGATATGAAGCGTAATGCCTATACATACTGCTACAAAAGCTAACAGCGTGATTATTATTACGATTAGTTTAGTCTTTTTTTTGTTAGTCATTTTATCATCTTAGCATTCAGTAAAAAATTATCCTCTAGCAGTAGCTTTGCCGATTAGTATAAATATTATGTACATAACTGCATCTACTGTTACAATCGTTGCGCCAACCGGAGTTCCACCTAGGATAGATATAAACATTCCAGTAAGGGCGGCAACTATCGATAGAATTATCGAGCAGATAGTTACTGCTCTGAAGCTTCCAAATACGCACATTGCTGACAGGGCAGGGAAGATGATGAGAGCGGATATCAAAAGTGAGCCTACTAAGTTCATTCCCAGTACTATTATAACAGCAATGATGATTGCGATGATTAAATTATAGGTTTCCGTCTTGGTACCTGTAGCCTTAGCATATTCCTCGTCAAAAGTGACTGCAAAAAGCCTGTTATATAGGAATATGAATGCAACTATGACTATAGCTGATATAACAAGACAGAGAATTACGTCTTCGGTCGTCAGTGTCAATATCGATGTGGAGCCGAATAGCGTAGTGCATACGTCGCCAGATACGTTTGCGGATGATGAGAATACATTCATCATAAGATATCCGAAGGCGAGCGATACCACTGATAAAATAGCAAGCTTGGCATCGCCCATAACTTTGCTGTTCTGGCTGCTGCGAAGCAGCAGTATAGCGGCAATTATAGTAATGGGCATAGTCACATAGAGGTTGCTGGAAACGTGCAAAATTGTGCCGACTGTCATCGCACCGAAGGCAACGTGGGATAGTCCATCTCCTATAAATGAAAACCTTTTCAGCACTAGTGTTACTCCAACCATAGCAGCGCAGAGAGCGATTGAAACACCTACGATTAGCGCATATAGGACGAAGGAGTGAGAAAGGTACATGTGTAGCTGTTCTGAGATATTAGACATCTAGAACCTCCTTTCTCTCCGCTTCTGAAGCAAGGTGAGGTTTATCGTTCATAATCAGGAGCTTATTAGCTGCTGATAGCGCTTTGCTAATGTCGTGTGAGATTGTTATGATTGTTGTTCCGTTCTGATTCAGCTTATCCAGCAGCTGGTATAGATGGGCAGCGGCTACCGGGTCAAGCCCGGTGATCGGCTCGTCTAGAACCAGAACTTTCTTCGAGCCGGCGATGGCGCGTGCGAGCAGCACGCGCTGCCGCTGCCCTCCAGACAGCTCGCGAAAGCTCTCGTTCTTAATATCCTCGAGATCAAGCTCTCGGATAGCATCAGCGGCAAGCTTTCGCTCCTTATGACCATAAAAAGGTTTGAATCCAAGCATATCAAGGCAGCCGGATAGCACAACTTCCCATACGGAAGCCGGGAAATCCTTCTGCATCTCACGCTGCTGCGGCAAGTAGCCGATATCGCGCCTTACGATATCGCCGCGCAGCAAGACCTTGCCGTTAATCGCTGGAATCAGACCTACCAAGGTCTTAATCAAGGTCGATTTCCCGGCACCATTTTTCCCCTATAATACAAATATAATCCCCGTTATTAATCTCCAGATTGAATCCATCACAGAGGGCTTGCCTGAATACCCGACAGCAAGCCCCTCGCAAATGATACTAAATGAAGAGTCCTTAGTCTCTCTTACCATTTTTGTTCAATTTATACTCCTAGTAATACCTAATTGTTAAGAATCTCCTGTAGAACCTTGAGATTGCTCTCCATAGTCTTGAGATAAGTCTTGTTCTTGAGATCGCCCTTCTTCATCGACTGCAGCGAATCGAGAGTCTTGATATCTCGCTTAGTTCCATCAGCGTTCTTGATTATCGACTTAGCAATCTTATGATCAGAGTTCTCAATAGTTACAACATGCTTGATTTTTCAGCTGATTGAGCTTATTAGATAAGAAGCTAATCGTCTCGAAGCTAGCCTCGGATTCAGCGGAGCAGCCTACAAATGCAGCATAGTAGTCGAGTCCATAGTCATCTACCATGTAGCGGAATGGGAAACGATCACCGAAGATGAGAGTCTTAACCTTAGCATTTGAAACAGCTTCAGCATATTTGCTATCCAACGCTTCGAGCTTCTTAGTATAAGCTTCGAGGTTCTTCTTATAAGTATCTGCATGCTTCTTGTCCTTATCGGCAATTGCCTGCTCGATAGGCTGACAGAGCTTAATCGCATTCTTGAGAGAAAGCCATACATGTTCATCATACTCTACTTCTTCAGCGTTTTCGTGATGATGTCCATCACCTTCCTCTTCTTCTTCCTCAGCCTGCATGCCTTCCTTAACTTCCTCGGCCTTTTTGCTATCCTTCATCTCGTCCATGAGATTGATTGCAACGAGATCCTTGTTCTTTTTCTTCTTGAGAACATCCTCGACCCATTCATCGGATTCACCGCCAACATAGATGAAAATATCAGCATTCGAAATATCCTTGATATCTTGAGCCGAAGGCTGGAAGCTGTGTAAATCAGTACCATTTTTCTGAAGTAGCTTCAGATCAACATCCTTGATTCTATCGCCAAGAATCTCTCTAACCCAGTCGTATTCAGGGAATGTGGTAACGACAATCTTGAGCTTATTGGAATTCGCTTCCTTGCTGCCGCAGCTCGCAAGTGTACCAAGTGAAAGAATTGCAATCAGCATAATTGCAAATATTTTAATAAGTTTATTACGCTTCATAAAGACCTCCGTGCTATGTAACGTTAAAAAATACAGATTTTGTAAAAAACAATATCGGTTACCGCACTTATCCGAGTCTCGCCATTCTCACGTCTATCGGAGAAGTAGCGATACAATAATCTATAGAGGATAACCGAAATTAAAAAAATCATTTTCAGTTTACCACCAGCGATTTATCATGTCAATGTAGAAAGAAAGTTTCACAAAACTATTAAAAAAATTTTTTTATGCCTTGCACTTATTGGAGTTAAGCAAAAATCGTGAAGATTTAGCCGGAAAATAAAAGAACATATGTTTGATTTTTGCTTGTGCCTCCACTATAATTGGGACAAGCAAAAATAGTCAAGTGAAATATTTATCGTTGGTAGGAAGCGGAGATGGACGAGAAGGTATCAGGTAACATATTCAATAATGAGGAGGAGCTTGAGGGGAGCAGAACATATTTGTGTATAGATCTGAAGTCATACTATGCATCTGTAGAGTGCGTCGCTAGAGGGCTTAATCCGCTAGAAGCTAGGCTTTTAGTTGCAGATTCTACTAGGTCAGATAATACTATTTGCCTGGCGGTATCGCCGGCACTGAAGTCACTTGGAGTTTCGAGTAGACCGAGACTATTTGAAGCAAAGCAAGCGATAAGAAGGGCTGAGGTGGATCAGGGACATGACATCGATTACATCATAGCTCCGCCGCGGATGGCCGAGTATGTGCGTATATCGTCAGATATATATTCCATATATATGAAGTATGTTTCGCCTGAGGATATTCACGTATACAGCATAGACGAGTGCTTCATGGATATTACGCATTATCTTCATATGTATAGAGCCGCTGCGATGCGACACAAGGTTTCGGCAGCTCGAGAGATGGCGATGACTATAATCAAAGCGGTGCTGGCGGAGACTGGCATAGTTTCAACTGCGGGAATTGGAACGAACATGTTTCTGGCGAAGGTTGGCATGGATATAGTCGCCAAGAAGAGCAAGGCTGATGAGGATGGTGTAAGAATTGCAGAGCTCAACGAGACTTCGTACAAGTATCTCCTTTGGAATCATAGACCGCTAACCGATTTCTGGCAAATCGGGCGTGGTAAAGCTAAGCGGCTCGCCAAGGTGGGGGCATACACGATGGGTGATATAGCTCGCATCTCACTTCATGAGGAGGAATATCTATATAGATCGTTTGGGGTAGATGCGGAGATACTGATAGACCATGCGTGGGGCAAGGAACCTTGCACTATGAAGGATATCAAGTCTTATAGACCAACCGCACACTCCCTTTCTACAGGACAGGTTTTGCCACGTGCATATAGATATGAAGAGGGGCGCAATATATTTATTGAGATGGCGGATAAGCTGTCGATGGATATGGTGCAGAAGAAGCTTAAGTCATCGCACTTTTCGTTTATCATCAGCTTTGATGGAATCAGCCTAGAGAGCGGGGAGTACAATGGCCCTATTGTGGTTGATTTTTACGGAAGACCTATGCCTAAGGCGGTATCGGGCAATGTGCGGCTTCGGGCAGCTACGAACAGTACGGCTGATATTATAAGGGGCTTAAAGACGTCGTTTAATCGTCTAATTGATCCAAAGCTTTATATAAGACGTATCACCATAGCGGCTAATGATATCAAGGCTGTAGGTGAAGAGGCGCAAATAAACATATTTTCGCTTGATGCTTGTGATGCAGATGAATCCAAGGAGGGGGAGCTGCAAGAAGTGATGTTAGCCATAAGAGAGAAGTACGGAAGTAATGCCTTGATAAAAGGTATGAATCTCGAAGAAGGCAGTACATATATTGAGAGAAACAATCAGATAGGAGGTCATAGGGCATAGATGGGTGTATATGATGAAAGAATTATAAGGGCAACAAAATTCGAATATGCCGATATTATAAATCGGGTGAGACCAGTCCACCGGGCGGATAAGTTTTCATATAAGCATCCGCGTATGAGCAGCGAGAAGCGTGCCAAGATATTTGCTCCGTTTGCAGCACTATCTGGATATGATGATGCCTTAGCTGATAAGGAGGTGATATATGATATTAAAAGGGCGCTTACTGATGATGAATGCTTCGATTTAGACTGCAAGATTGCGACCATATACGAGAAGTGTAGTAACAGCATCTTGGCTAGAGAAAATGGCATTGAGGTCAATATCCTCTATTTTGAACCTCTCGATGGAGAGGAACTTCGAGGCAGGTACAAGGAGGTAAGTGGACTCGTTACTAAAGCAAGACCAGATAAAGAGATTATTATGGTGCTAGACCGAGAAATTTCACTAAGGTCAATATACAGACTGGACATTATCAAGATGAATGATATTAATGATAAATAAAATCCCTGCTCTTTGAAGCAGGGCGTGTGTGTATTCACTTGTATCTAGCTGTACGTCATAGTACATAAATTATATGAAACTATATGAAATCAAAATATATAGCTTAAATATAAAATCTAAACTCGTGCAATCTGCTCGATACCCTCGACTGTGCCGAGAAGCTCCATGCCGACAGGTCTCCAGTAATCATAGATAAGGATAGGGCCGTTATATTCGTACAGAAGTCTTATGACTGTATTAAAGAATATGGGGTTATTGATGAACATCTTGACGTTAAAGTTGCAATCGTACTGCTTACTCTCCGTGTAAGGGTACTTGAAGTTGATGATTTGTGACTCAGGTTCACAGTCGTAGTAACGTAGTTCAAGTAGCTTATAACCGGTGAACTTGAACTTATTATCATCAGCATTATCTCGATGAGCGATTACCTGATTTATATTTGCGTCTGTCATAATCTGTACATCGCCAGCATTGTTCTTGCAGAGCTCGTATAACTCCCTGACTGTGTTAATTACATGTGGTCTCTCCGCTTCACTCTCATCTACAGGGATAATTCCTTTGCCGATTAGGTGCTGCAGGAATTCCTCGCATGAGAAAGTTTCAAGAGTATAGTCCTCGAGCTTGCTGCTGGAAGTACATTCGATAGTTACATTCGAATTGTCAATTTCTTTAAAGTTGATATATGCCATTTTGGTCACCTCTAATCTCTATTAACATTGGTATTATACCACTAGAGTGCAGTGAGGTCATTAACAAATAAATAGAGAGGCGGCACTCCGTTAGAAATACCACCTCTTATATGAGCTTGTATGATGTACATATTTGTATGGCTTGCTGTTTGATATCAGCAATGACTATTAAGGCTATTTGTACTTGTAGAAGCCCTCGCCAGCGTTGACACCAGTCTTGCCCTCATCGATGTATTTCTTGAGCATAGCTGCAATCTTACCAGCGTTTGAGTCAGGGTTCTGAGATTCTGGGTTACTGGATACGATGTTATAAGCTGTAGTGAGTCCAACGATATCTAGTATTTGGAAAGGTCCTAATGGGGAACCTGTTCCGATCTTCCAAGCACGGTCGATGTTCTCGTGATCTCCGATTTCGTTAGCTAGTAGGTACTGAGCCGAATTGAGGAATGGCACGAGCATTGAGTTGAGCAGATAACCAGGCTGCTCCTTGAGAACCTTGATAGGAACCATGTTGATTGCCTTTGCAAACTCAACAACCTCATCAAATACAGCTTGTGAAGTTTCACTGTGACCCATAACCTCACCAATATTGCTTCTCCAGATGTTGTTAGCAAAGTGAAGTGCAAGATATCTCTCTGGATTCGATAAGTCCACTTTGAATGTGCTAGGCAGGAATGTCGAAGAGTTGGTCATTACTATTGTATTGTCATCGAGAACCTTGTCGAGCTTCTTATAGAATTCATGCTTTTTCGTCTGGAATTTCGGCCATGCTCTCGATGTAATAGTCACAACCATTTGCAGACTCCTCTAGAGATAAGGAGAGCCTTAGGTTCTTGTAAGCGGATTCAACCTTTGCTGTCAGCTCGTCTAGTTTTTCGCTTGTTAGGTCTTCTGCCTTTACACCGAAGCCTCCAGGAACTGAAACACCAGGTTTACCGAGGTTCTGTCTTAGGGTTTCGATTTCAGCTAGGTAAATCTTGTAGAGCCTATCAATTTTAGGCTGAGCTCTACCTATGGAACCTTCGCTTCTTAGCCATATCGTTGTATCAAATCCGGAGAAAGCGCTCTGAAAAAGCAATCTGGCTGCCGAGTACACCGCCACCGGCTACTGTAACTTTTTTTATTATTCATGGGATTACCTCCTGTGTATAAATACCAATTTGTGTTAGTTTGGATAACTCAATTATACACCTAAAATTTAATAAAGCTATACAATATTTAATAGTACACAATTATTTCGCTAAAACAACACAATTCGGAATGATTGCAGCTATTGACAGAGCTCAAGATTAGTTCTATTATACTTATTAGTTCTTGGTTTATTATATTTAACTATCTAGTCCAAGAACTGGTAAATATGGTAATTGACTTCAGGGCAGGGTGTAATTCCCTACCGGCGGTATAGCCCGCGAGCCGAGAGGCATGATTCGGTTAGATTCCGAAGCCGACAGTTAAAGTCTGGATGGGAGAAGCTTTTATTCTGAAGAGTACATTAGATGTGCAGGGATGAATTGCAGGAGCTCTGAGGGGGCTTCTTTTTTAGTGCATATCCATTCTATTGAACGGGTCAATTGTATATTTATTCGAATGAGGAGAGAGAAATGCCGTTAGAGAGAGCTGATGAACTTATGCTGCAGGATAAGGAGTACATGAGCCGAGCTATTGAGCTTGCCAAGAAGGGTGAGGGCTGGGTTAACCCTAATCCAAAAGTCGGAGCAGTAATTGTCAAAGGTGGACAGATCATAGGCGAAGGATATCATGTAAAATGCGGACAGATGCATGCAGAGAGATGTGCTATATCATCTCTTCGTGAATCGGCAGAAGGTGCCACAATGTACGTTACTATGGAACCTTGCTGCCACTATGGCAAGACACCGCCATGCACAGAGGCTATTATTGAAAACGAGATATCCAGAGTTGTAATCGGATCCAGAGATCCTAATCCAAAGGTAGCAGGCAAGGGAGTACAGACCCTAAGAGATGCGGGGATTGAGGTTGTAGAAGATTTTATGGCTGATGAGTGTGATGCTCTAAATACTATATTCTTCCACTACATAACTACAAGGATTCCTTACGTAAGACTGAAGTACGCTATGACAGCCGATGGTAAGATTGCTACCAAGACTGGTGCATCCAGATGGGTGACTGGACCAGAGGCTATTCACAAGGTGCACGAGATGCGCCACGAATGTATGAGTGTTATGGTAGGTGTTGATACGGTTATAGCTGATGATCCGATGCTGAACTGCAGAATCGGGGATGGTAGAAATCCAGTTAGAATCGTCTGCGATAGCAAGCTTAGAATTCCTAGCGAATGCCAGCTAGTGAGGACCGCTGATGAGTATGACAGTGAAACGGTTGTAGTTTGTGCTGTTCCAGGCATGCCGATAGGTGAAGTGAGATTTAGCGAGAAGGCTCCATTCTATATGGATTATGAAAACGCAAATCCGCTTGCAAAGGCTCTAGGTAAGAAGTTCGGTGGTGGCGATTTCACAAAAAAGGCTATTAAGCTCAATGAGAAGGGAGTAAGAATATTCAACTTCCCTGGTCATGACGGCAAGGTTGACCTTCCTCTCTTGATGGAGTACCTAGGTAAGCTTGATATCGACAGCCTGCTCCTTGAAGGTGGCGGAAATCTCAATGAGAGTGCACTAAGAGCGGGCATTATCAACGAGATAAGAATATTTATCGCGCCTAAGGTTTTTGGAGGAAGAGCAAAGAGTCCTATCGAGGGAATCGGAGTCGACCATCCGAATATGGCATACAAATTCTCATTCGACGATGTTGAGAGAATCGGTTCAGATCTTATGATTACATGCAAGAGAATCGATAATCTCGGGACATATATTCCAGAAGATGGAGAAAACTAATGTTTACAGGAATCATTGAAGAGACAGGAAAGCTGAGAGCCCTTGATATATCTGGGACGACTGGACGCATAGAAATAGAGGCTTCCAAGGTGCTTGAAGGCACAAATATTGGAGATAGCATCGCTGTAAATGGCGTGTGCCTGACTGTTGTCGAGCTACATGCTGATGGATTTACCGCAGATGTCATGCCTGAGACTATATCCAGAACGGGATTTTCACAGCTCCGAGTGGGTGATAAGGTTAATATGGAACGTGCGATGGCTTCAAATAGCAGGTTTGGTGGGCACATAGTGTCCGGTCATATCGACGGAGTTGGAACTGTTGAATCGCTTGAAAATGATGGGATTGCAGTATGGGTAAGTATCAAGGCTCCCACTGAAATTCTAAGGCTCATAGTCGATAAGGGTTCTATCGCAATTGATGGGATTAGTCTTACTGTAGCCTATGTGGACGGTGAGCGTTTCAAGGTTTCGATTATACCTCATACGGGTGAGGAGACCACTCTGCTGAAGAGGCATGCAGGCGATAAAGTTAACCTTGAAAACGACGTAGTGGGGAAATATGTAGAGAAACTACTGGGGCTTGGTAAGCCTACTTTGTACGGTAATACCGGACAGGGTAGCGAAGCAGGAAGTGGGCTTACACTTGAGTTTCTGGCGGAAAATGGGTTCTGAAAGGAGATACGATGAGTAGTAGAAAGCGCGAGTATGATTCAATCGAAAGAGCGATTGATGATCTGAGGGCGGGAAAGATAATCCTCTGCACTGATGATCCAGATAGAGAAAATGAAGGTGATATGATCTGTGCTGCGGAGTTTGCAACACAGGAGAATATCAATATGATGGCAAGTATTGCCAAAGGTCTTATCTGTACACCGATGAGCATCGAGCTTGCAAGGAAACTTAACTTTCCTGCGATGGTGTCGGAGAACACAGATAATCACGAAACTGCATTTACAGTTTCCATCGACCACATAGATACGACGACCGGTATTTCGGCTCAGGAGCGAGGATTCACGATGAGAAAATGCGTTGATCCAGATTCGAAGCCTGGAGATTTCAGAAGACCTGGTCATGTATTTCCGCTAGTTGCAAAGAGAGGTGGCGTACTGGTCAGAAACGGACACACAGAGGCGACAGTGGATCTGCTGAGACTTGCAGGACTCAAAGAATGCGGTGTATGCTGTGAAATCATGGATGACGACGGCACGATGATGAGAACTCCTAAGCTATGGGAAATCGCAGAGAAATACGATCTAGCGTTTATAACAATTAAGCAGCTACAGGATTATCTTCGCATCAACGAGTGTCACGTTATTCGTGAGGCAGTAGCAAAGATGCCAACTATGTATGGCGAGTTTAAGATGTATGGCTATGTCAACGATATCACTGGCGAGCATCATGTAGCTCTAGTTAAGGGAGATATCGGCGATGGCAAGGATGTGCTTTGCCGAGTTCATTCAGAGTGTCTCACAGGGGATACTTTCGGGTCGCTTAGATGCGACTGCGGACTACAGCTTGAGAAGTCGCTTGAGATGATAGAGAAGGAAGGCCGTGGAATTCTGCTTTACATGAGGCAGGAGGGTCGTGGAATCGGACTTATCAACAAGATTAAGGCATACGCTCTACAGGAAGAGGGTTACGATACAGTAGAAGCTAATGTAAAGCTTGGATTTGCACCAGACCTCAGAGAGTACTGGGTTGGAGCTCAGATTCTTAGAGACCTCGGATGCAAGTCGCTAAGACTTATGACAAACAATCCTGAAAAGGTATATGGGCTCAGTGATTTTGCTCTCGACATAACGGAGAGAGTTCCGATTGAGATTAAGCCACAGAAGTTTGACTATATGTATCTCAAGACTAAGAAGAGCAAGATGGGACACATTTTCAATGAAATTGATTTAGATAAGTAGAAAGGAAAAGTCATGAACAATATCAATCTATTAGAGGGCAAAAGTCGTTGCTAAAGAAGGAATGAAAAGTAGGTATCGTTGCTGCTCGTTTTAACGAAATCGTTGTAAAGCAAGCTGCTCGGTGGTGCAATCGATGGACTTGTACGTCACAATGTTAAGGAAGAGAATATCACAGCTGCTTGGGTTCCTGGCGCATTTGAACTACCGACAGTTGCAAAGAAGATGGCTGAGTCTGGAAAGTACGATGCTGTAATCGTACTTGGAGCTGTAATCAGAGGACAGACATCTCACTACGAGCTAGTGTGCAATGAGGCTGCAAAGGGTGTGGCTCAGATCTCTATGCAGACAGGCGTACCAACTATGTTTGGCGTAATCACCACTGAGAATATTGAACAGGCAATTGCTCGCGCAGGAAGCAAGGTTGGAAATAAGGGATATGACTGTGCGCTATCTGCAATCGAGATGGTAAATCTCGTAGATCAGCTGTAAGCTAAACAGGCTGACCGTGTGTGCTTTTGAATAATTACAAGGCAGACTGGTTCAGTCTGCCTTGTTTTCAAAATATGAATAGGAATTGGTCGTATAAAATGAATAAGGGCAAGGAAAATATGAATAGTGATGGTGCAAGGATAGATAAGAGCAAGGTTATGCTCGTATTTGATTATGACGGCACGATTCAGGAAACCATGAAAATCTATGCACCAGCTATACTAGATATCGCTAAGAGGCTCCGAACTATATATGGCATGCAAGTCGAAAATCCCTAGCTATGCGCGCATGGAGAGCTGGCTGGGGCTTCGCAATGACGAGATGTGGGCAGACTTCGCCCCAGCGCTCTCTCTGGCCGCCAGGGCGGCCGCGGCGGCGCGTGTCGGCGCCTGCATGCGCGCTCAGGTTCGCGAGGGCACTGATCCCTGGTACGATGGAGCCCGAGAAACGCTAGACAAGCTCAAAGAGCAGGGATACAGAATGATGATTCTGAGCAACTCGGACCACGAATATGCAGAATTTAATAGAAAGAGATTTGACACAGATAAATGGTTTGAGAAATACATAGATTGTGGTTCCTGGGATTGGCAGTCCAAGGCGGATGTGTTAAGCTCTATAATAAGCGATGAACCAGAGCTAACGTATGTGATGATTGGCGATAGGTTCAATGACCAAGAGGCGGCAGTCAAGAACGATATCTTATTTATCGCTTGTGATTACGGATATGCTAAGTCTGGAGAACTCGATGAGGCTGATGCAAGAGCTGACTCATTTAGAGAGCTACCAGATATAATTGCTAGATTAACGGAATATTAGGGGGTTAAGATGAACATTGTATGCTTAGATATGGAAGGCGTATTAGTACCAGAGATTTGGATTGCCTTTGCAGAAGAGACAGGAATCGAGGAACTAAAGAAGACGACTAGGGAAGAGCCAGATTACGACAAGCTCATGAATTACAGACTTGATATCCTTAGAGAGCACAGGCTCGGACTTAAGGAAATTCAGGATGTAATAGCTAGAATCGATCCACTGCCAGGGGCAAAGGAGTTTCTGGATGAACTTCGAGCTACAACTCAGGCTATTATTCTCAGCGACACATTCTCTCAGTTTGCTCAGCCACTTATGGCTAAGCTAGGATGGCCTGCGCTGTTCTGCAATGAGCTAATTATAGGTGAGGACGGCATGATTGATGGTTTCAAGATGCGCTGCGAGAAGTCGAAGCTCACAACGGTGAGAGCTCTTCAGTCATGCGGTTTTGAGACAATAGCGGCAGGAGACAGCTTTAATGATCTTGCTATGATTGAGGCTAGCAAGGCTGGATTCCTGTTCAGAAGCACAGAGTCAATCAAGGCTGATTATCCGCAGTTCCCAGCTTTTGATGAGTTCGATGATTTGCTAGATGCAATTAAGAAAGCGCTATAGACTTTATGGTTAAGGGGATATTAGCTACTTAGCACTTAGAGCTATATGATTGATGACCAAGTGAACAACAAAAGACGAGAGCCATAGCTCTCGTCTTTTTAGGGTTATAGGACAAAAAGAGTTGGTGGCTAATCCCAATAATTCTGAAATTCAGACGACTTATGCAGCTCTCCCCAGACCACCGCATCTCCCCATGTAGGGATAGATGAAGTGCGTTTATCTAGCTCTGAAATCTTCTGGTATATCGCTGCAATACTTTTGTCCGTTGGCATTACTTTTAATAGTTCAGACACAGAAAGCGGTCTTGGTGAGTGCACATAGCACCACCAGAAGACCGCTTTTATTCTTCTTTCAACAGATAGTCCACGGTGATTCCTTAGCAAAGCTCTTAGTCTTGTATTTATACCGCCTTCTATCTGGTTATTTGTAGATGGACCCTTACCTATCTCAGCTATTAAATCTTCATCCAAATAAGTGAATAAAGTGCCTTCTTTTACCAACCTAGAAAGAGATCTCTGCGCCTTTAAAAGTCTTTCATGCGTTGCTCTCCAGTTACCATTTTCGTCTAGCGACCTTTGGCTCAAAAACTTGTTGTGTCTTCTCATCCAATCTAAGAACTCATCTATCCATTTATCTGCTTCAAATTTCTTTTCTAGGTGGAGCAGTCTTTTGGAAAGAGCATATAGCTCAGCCCCTGCAAGGGTTTTAGGTCTTGTTGTAGTATATCTTCTTACTTGAGAAAACACATGAAAAAGGCATCTCTGGTGCTTTGCATGAGGCCATACCTTTTTCAAGGCCTTATTAAATCCTTTCCCTCCGTCCGAAACTACAAGTGTAGGTTCAGTAATCCTGGACATTAATGAAATCCATGCATTTGCATGCTCATAGCGGCACAAGTACCAACCAAGCACATTATTTCTGTCACAGCAAATTAAAAACACAGGCATTACGGCATAGATAAATTCCATTTACGAACACCACTGAATGCTTTTCTTCCACTACGGTTGGTAATGTCCATATATCCCAAAATTTGGATGTCTTTCGCCTAAAGGTACGACCACCTCCAGGCATATCCTTTTGAATATCTTTGCTAAAAAGCCACTTAAGAAATATATTAAGTTGCTTGGCTAGGTTATCTATTTTAGGTGTATTTATTGACTTGCATTTCTTACAAATCCACCTTTGTGATCCTGATTTATTCTTCCCATATTTTATACAAATATTTCCACAAACAGGGCAAATAACATGTTTTCATTTTTACTATCCTCCCTAGAATACTATTTCTAAGGAAGATATAACCCCAATACACCTTGAGATTTCAAGAGTTACAAGTATTTTCACCAACTCTTTTTGTCCACCCTGTATCTTCTTTCAAAAAGATATAACCGCTATAGCCGTTGAAATTTCAACGACCACAGCGGTTTTTACCAACTCTTTTTTTGTCCTATAACCCTCTTTTTAACTATCAATACATATCACAATATATTGTCGTTTACACTTCTAATAGGTTTAATTTGTTTTTTTCTAGTAGCAGTATAGATAAATCCAATTAGAGCACCAACTATGGCAGGTACAACCCAGCCAAGCTCCAGCTTAGTGAACGGTAGGAGCTTGATGAAACCGAATGGAAGACCAAATCCATGTAAGACTGAAAGTAAAGCTTGTTAAGAACACAGTGTAGGCAGCTATACCGCCAACATACTTACTTGTAATCCACTTATCAAGCAGTGCAAATATTACTAGAACTATCAGTGGTGGATAAAATGCACTGAGTATAGGTGCTGCAAGTGAGATAATTTTATCGAGACCAAGGTTGCTCATGAAGAAGCTAAATCCAATAGTAACGAGCACTACTGTGCGGTAGCTAACTTTTCCATTTGATAAATTAGAGAAGTAGTCACCGATTACAGAAGAGAGTCCGATCGAAGTCGTTAAACATGCTAGCAGTATTATGATCGCTAGAGCAATAACTCCCCATCCACCAAGTAGTCTGTTAGTAATAGCAATTAGTAGTGGTGCCTGTGCAAGTCCTTCAAAATGGCTATCGCCTGAAGTTGATGCTCCGAGGAGTGATAGTCCTCCGTATACTAGTCCTAGCAGCGTTGCTGAAATAATATCTGCACCAGCTACTAGCTTCTTTACCTCGTTTCTTTCAGCATAGCCATATTTCTTTGCAGCAACTATTAGAATTATGGTTACAGTTACTCCACCGATACCATCGAGTGTCTGATAACCATTAGTAATTCCTGTCTGGAATGGAACAAGATCCTTTGTTGCAATAGGTGCACCAATTGGATTTACAATTCCAAGTATAATCAGGATAACCATTACTAATAGTAGTACTGGTGTAAGAAACTTTCCTATAACGTCCACTACTCCTGAAGGATTTAGTGCAAGTACAGCAGTTACTATAAAGAAAACGAGGCTGAATGCCCATAGCGGAACGCCTGGAAGAAGTCCTTTGATACCCATTTCATAAGTAGTAGCAGATGTTCTTGGAATACAGATGATTGGACCTAGTAGTAATAGAATAATAGATACAAATACCTTACCAGGTATGGCACCGAGCTTATTCGTTACACCGTCCACAGTTCCTTCTCTGTTAGCAACAACAGAATAAATAGCTAAGGCAGCTAAAGCCGACATCCATGATGAAAAATCCCGCAAATCCTATTAGCCAATTGCTCCCTGTCTCACGGCCAAGGAATGGCGGAAATATAAGGTTACCCGCTCCGAACTGAGTTGCGAAAAGAGCGAGTCCCATAGTTATGATAATCGGCCCCTTTGCCCTTGGTTTTGAATTATCTTTCATAGTCCCCTCCTAATAATCAAAAACAAGCATAAAAATGTTCGTTTGTATTCGAAAATATAGGCTTAATATATATTAACTATCAAGGAATCAGTATCGAAATATAATCATATATCTAGTACTTTTTGGAATAACAAGGTTTAATCTACCGAAATGGTGTGTTATAATCGTTGTAATTTCAAGCATATTATAAATTATGATTAATTTCAGGAAATGAGACAAATGGATTTAATTAAACTAAAATATTTTTATTTCTGCTGCAGAAGTGCTGAATTTTTTTCTAAAAGCAGCTGAGAATTGCAATATCACACAGACTGCAATAGGCAAGTACATCAATAAACTGGAAAATGAAATTGGATGCACTCTATTTTACCGAACCAATAAAGGTGTCAGCTTGACGGAAGCTGGAGAAAAATTTTATGTTGGGGTCAAAGAGATAAGTGAGCAATATGAAAACCTGTTAAAACAAATTACAGCAGGGAAAAATGAGTTTCTTAGAATTGGTATTGCAGGCGACTATTTGCCAGTCAACTTTTTAAGCAAATACATATCGATGAACCAAGATACCTCGTTAGAAGTAGAGTTTGAAGACAAAGACCAATTAATCGGAATGCTGGACATGGGAGTAATAGATGCGATGGTTATTCCTGATATCGTCTTGCGCAATGAAAACATAACGGGGATAGAGACGCTTGAAGTCGGAGTTGCGCATGATATACTATGCTGCTCTCAAGAAGTATTGAACAAATATGGAAGTGTGGGAAAAGTCGTTGAAAATTTGCCGTTGATTACTAAATCAGGTGAAGGCGAATATCACGAATACTGCAGAGAAAATCTCAAGAGCATATATAATAGTACCTTTTCTGATGTAAGGGTAGTTGATACAATAGCAAACCAATCTACTTTAATCGCGTTGGGGCAAGGGTTTTCGATTGTTCCAAAGGAAGAGATGACTGTGACTAAAGGTATATATATTGAGAATTTAGGTGAGAGGTTTGCAGAGACTTTACTCCTCGTCTACATGTCCAAAAACAAAAGCCGATTGCTCCACAATTTGCTACAATTTGTAGATAAGAGCAATCGTGATGGTGAATCATTATTTGGATAACTTAAAGTTAGGGTTATAGGACAAAACGTGTTGGTAAAAACCGCTGTAGTCGTTGAAATTTCAACGGCTACAGCGGTTATATCTTTTTTGAAAGAAGATACAGGGTGGACAAAAAGAGTTGGTGAAAATACTTGTAACTCTTGAAATCTCAAGGTGTATTGGGGTTATATCTTCCTTAGAAACAGTATTCTAGGAGGATAGTAAAATGAAACGTGTTATTTGCCCTGTTTGTAATAGTTGTTGCTCGAAATATGGTAAGACAAATGCAGGAACACAGAGGTGGTTTTGTGGTAATTGCAAGATGGCATTTTCGCCAAAAATAGATAACCTAACCAAGCAACTTAATATATTTCTTAAGTGGCTTTTTAGCAAAGATATTCAAAAGGATATGCCTGGAGGTGGTCGTACCTTTAGGCGAAAGACATCCAAATTTTGGGATATATGGACATTACCAACCGTAGTGGAAGAAAAGCATTCAGTGGTGTTCGTAGATGGAATTTATCTATGCCGTAATGCTTGTGTTTTTAATTTGCTGTGACAGAAATAATGTGCTTGGATGGTACTTGTGCCGCTATGAGCATGCAAATGCATGGATTTCATTAATGTCCAGGATTACTGAACCTACACTAGTAGTTTCGGACGGAGGGAAAGGATTTAATAAGGCTTTGAAAAAGGTATGGCCTCATGCAAAGCACCAGAGATGCCTTTTTCATGTGTTTTCTCAAGTAAGAAGATATACTACAACAAGACCTAAAACCCTTGCAGGGGCTGAGCTATATGCTCTTTCCAAAAGACTGCTCCACCTAGAAACGAAATCTGAAGCAGATAAATGGATAGATGAGTTCTTAGATTGGATGAGAAGACACAACAAGTTTTTGAGCCAAAGGTCACTAGACGAAACTGGCAACTGGAGAGCAACGCATGAAAGACTTTTAAAGGCGCAGATATCTCTTTCTAGGTTGGTAAAAGAAGGTACTTTATTCACTTATTTGGATGAAGATTTAATAGCTGAGATAGGTAAGGTTCCATCTACAAATAACCAGATAGAAGGCGGTATAAATGCAAGACTAAGAGCTTTGCTAAGGAATCACCGTGGACTATCTGTTGAAAGAAGAATAAAAGCGGTCTTCTGGTGGTGCATGATGCATAACCAAGGCCGCTTTATGCTTGCATGAAAAAACTCCGAGCCCAATCGGATTCGGAGTTTTATAAACCTTATGAAATTAACGCTTCGAGAACTGGCTAGCTCTTCTAGCTTTCTTGAGACCGTATTTCTTTCTTTCCTTCATACGAGGGTCTCTCGTTAGGAATCCAGCGGCCTTAAGTGCTGGTCTGTTAGCCTCAGCATCTACTTCGCAAAGTGCTCTTGAGATACCGTGTCTAAGTGCTCCAGCCTGTCCAGTTGTACCACCACCGTTAACAAGTGCGATTACATCGTACTTTCCAGCTGTTCCAGTGATTTCGAAAGGTCTCTTAACCTCGTTCTTAAGAACTTCAAGTCCGAAGTAGTCTTCAAGATCCTTCTTGTTTACAACGATTCTTCCTGTTCCAGGGAGTAATCTGACTCTAGCAATTGAAGATTTTCTTCTTCCTGTTGCCTGATACATTTCTTTAGCCATCTTCTAATCCTCCCTTCCTAGAATGTCCACTCTTCAGGATTCTGTGCAGCATGTGGATGCTCAGGTCCTGCGTATACCTTTAGCTTCTTGAACATCTGTCTGCCGAGCTTGCCCTTAGGCATCATGCCCTTTACAGCGTGACGGATGATCTCTTCTGGCTTCTTAGCGCGAAGTTCTGCAAGAGTTGTCTCCTTGAGACCACCTGGATATCCACTGTGGCTCTTGTAAATCTTCTGCTTTTTCCTTCTTGCCTGTTACTGCTACCTTCTCAGCGTTTACAACAACTACGTAGTCTCCGCAGTCAACGTGAGGTGTGTAGATGAGGCTTCTTCTTTCCTCTTAGGATCATTGCAATCTCAGCTGCAACCTTACCTAGAGTCTTGTCTTCTGCATCGATAACGTACCACTTGTGGTCGATATCTGCAGGCTTAGCGATGTAAGACTTCATTTCTCTTCCTTTCTTACCTACTCAAATCCGAAGATTGATTTCGGCACTGTCTACTTGGATCCGAAGATCTTGTTCGACATACTAAAAATAACTTAGTGTCGGAGCTGCCGGGCAGAACCCTGCTCCATTTGCATAATATGCCTAACGATTATATTACTCAAAGCGCTTAAAGTCAAGCGTTTAAAGCTTTTATTTCCTTCTGCTCCTCCCATTCCTCGACGAGAATCGCTCTAAGCTCCATATCAAAATACTCCTTGCTACGCTTTCCTGCCAGCTTGAGTATTCCTTCGGTTCTAAAACCGAGCTTTGTGTATAGGTGAGAAGCGATTGTGTCATCTGGAAAATGAGAAACGGTAACCCGATGTGTACCGAGTTCCTCGAATGCGTGACGAAGTAGAGCCTCTATCGATTCTGTTCCATATCCTTTGCCGCGTGCGGACTCGTCGGCTAGGTAGATGATAGCGATATTAAGAGAATCATTAATAGAATCGATATTCGTAATATCGATTTTGCCAAGAGGCTTCTTGCTTGATTTCTCAACTATTGTTAGCCACTCGCGGGTTGTATCGTGAATGACGTTGTGAAATTCATCTGTAATCGTGTCGAGGTCGCGCTTGCCGGTCGTGCAGAAATGCTCGATGACATTTTTCTCGTGACTCCCATTCTGCGAAAAGGTCGCAGTCAGCGAAGGATGCCTTGCGAAGTATGATGTGGTTAGTTTCTATCACGTTGATTCCTCCTCTAGTATCCAATTAATTGATATCTCATTATAACAAAAAATTGTATAGCTTATCATACCTAATTGCATATTGTTCACTTGTATAAATATGCATGATATAATCTTTGAAGTTAAAAAGAAAAGTTCAAATACGGGCCGTACGGTAACTGGCATGAGTGATACTGTATGTATTAATATTTATGAAATCCGTGTGCTAGAGGCAAACTAAAAGATAATATGAAAAATTTTTTAAAAGGGTAGAAGGTATGAGCAATCAAAATAAGGGAAATGTCGCACTGCTGCTAGCAGCGGTCATATGGGGAAGCGGTTTCATCGCACAGAAGATGGGTATGGATACAATATGGAGGGCTCTCGGGACTAGGAATGGGGGATGTGCTTACGCTACTTAGTTCGCTGTTCTTTGCTATGCAGATTATAGCCGTATCTAACCATGTAACTAAAAATAATGCGATTATGCTATCGGCGATGCAGATGTTAGTATGTGGCGTGCTCACACTAATAGTGGCATTTATAGTTGAACGCACTACAATGGAAATGATTAAGGACTCATTTGTTGTAACGCTTTATTCAGCCCTAATTCCGACGGCACTTGCATATACTATGCAGATGATAGGACAGAAATATACAAATCCAACAGTGGCATCGCTTCTTATGAGCCTTGAGTCTGTATTTGCTGCAATTCTAGGAGTACTTGTTCTAAATGAGCATATGACACTGATGGAGTGGGGAGGCTGTGCGGTAATTTTCGCATCTACAGTAGTTGCTCAGGTGCAGTGGAAATCGCCTGAAAAGGCTAGCAAATAAGTATAGTAGATAAATACTAATTTCAGATAATACGAATTATTTATATAATAAATAAAATCAATAATAAAAAAATAACAAATAATCGCATATGTCGATATAGGTAACAATTATTGTTAAGATTTTTACTAATACGATAAAATGTGATTATCTTGTGAAGCTGTGTTTTTGTTCGCGAGATGGGAGCGAACGACGGCACAGCTTTTTACGTTATACACTTATTGACTATATAAATAAGAAAGGTATGGAAATGGTTACGAAAAAGAAAGGACCTAAAGCGAAGCTTTCAGGAATTATGCTAACAGCTATCCTGATTCTCACCATGATGCCTTGGCATGTCATGGCTGAAGAAGCTTCACATGCAGAGGGCACGGCCGCTACAAATGCCGTAACTAATGAAAGCGAAGCAGTATCGAAAGAAACTGTTAACGCTACTACAGAAGCTAATACACAGGAGAAGCCTGCAGCAACACCTGCAAGTGAAAAGCCTGCTGCAATAACCCCGAAGGCTTCTAAAAAGGTAGTTACAACAACCGTAAAGGTTTCTTACAAGGATGGAACACCGGTTGAAGACGGAGTTGTTTTCACGCTAGACGATCCAGTTAATAATGACCAAAAGGATTATGAGGTTAAGAACGGAAAGCTCGAACTTCAGTTAATGTCAGATAGAGAGTATCGACTAGGGCTCTCGTGGGATGACGAGAAGATGGATACTCACAAAATTGTTGAGGCTGATGCTAATCTGGGGACAATCCCTGTTGGGATAACTGCAGAAGGGAAGAATCTCGTTTGGTATGACAGACAAAGCAAGAAGCTTCTCGAGAATAAGCCTGTAACAACAGTTACTCTCAAGGAAATCGAAGACGATGCTACCCCATCAGAGACAAAAGCCAGTTGAGAAGAAGAGAGTAGAAAAAAAGGCGAGCTAGCGAATGTTCGTGATATTGAAGTAGTTCTAGATGACGGAACTCCAATGCCTGACGGTGTACAGCTAGAGCTTATCGATATGAGCCGAGTTGCTGACTGGTCTTATGAATTTGAGAAATTTACCGTTAAGGGTGGTAAAAATTCACGGCGTTAAGATGAAGGCAGAAACGCAGTATAAAATTGGAATGGATACTGCTAATCCTTCATATGCAGACTATAAAATCGTTGGAGCTTACAACAGCAAGCATCTAATGCGTATATATGCTAGATATGAAAACGAATATCCTCTGTACTACGATTATGACGAGGGTATAACCGGAGCTGAAAAACCGATTGCAAAACTTGTATTCCACAAGGTTAAGGAGCAGAGCGAGCTAGAGAATCCTGCGGCAACTTCTTCAATTACAGTTCTAAAGGTTTCTGATGGTGGTTATGCTGCAAAGGCAGGTCTACCTTTCAGACTAGTGCGCAAGGATAATGGCAAGTCTAAGGTTATCTATAGTGAAAAGGGTGAACTTACAATCAATACCGAAGCAAATGTTCCTTATGAGCTGAAGCTAGATGAGAACGATACCTACGTTATGAAGAACAAGGTAGAGTTCACGATGAAGAAAAATAAGCAGGGTAAGTATAATCCGATTATCGAAGGCTATGATGCTGATGATATAAATGGATACCTACAGTGTGGGCTCATCGAACTGTCCAGAAAAGATGGCAAGAAACCAGGAAGTGATTCTGTTAAACCCGATGACAATGCTGGAAACAACGGCAATGACTGTGATACCTGCGGTCCATGCGAAGATTGCGCACAGTATAAGCCAGAGCAGTATGCGAAGATTTACGAGAAGGAAAAGGTAGTTCTCAAGAACATGCCAGTTCTTAGAAAGTCTGGTAACGAGTACAAGCCTATTAAGAAAAAGATTACTTTCATTTTCTACAATGCAACAACGCAGACTGTAGAGACTAAGGTGCAGTCGAGCGACGGAGTCCTACCTGATGTTGAGATGGTAAAGGGCCACAACTACATCGTGTTTGCTGAGGATGGCGATTTTGAAATGCCTAACGCTTACCTTGTTCTAAACAAGACAGGTGAGAAGCCAGTTCCGTCGAAGCAGAATGGAAGAAAAGTAGATGCGTTCTACCTAACTCAAAGACAGATGTACGTAAGCAATCCTGAAGCTGCAAAGCGTGTAGCTTATACACTCCCAGTTTTCGACAAGGATCATAATCCTGTAGACAACGTTAAGATTAAGTTTGTAAGCGAATATGATCAGGTTACTGCAACAGTAAAAGACGGCGTTGTTGAATACGCACTAATTGAGGATCAGAACTACATGGTATATGTTGATGATCCAAGATATACCCTAGACTCTTTCCCAATGACTATGAAGGACAAGTCAGAATGGGGTGCTGCGAAGTACGCGTTCAACCACTTCAGCTGTGGCAGTGTTAACGAACTTATACTCAAGCCTAAGAGCGAAGAGGGTAAGAACAATACACAGCTTATCGATATTGATAACACAACTGCTGTAACTGGTCTTCATTTTGGAAGAGGCGAATATCTAGTAAGCGTTAGAAAGCTACCTAAAGAGAGCGTAAAGGGTCTCGAGGGTAAGGACTACGAAGTTCTTGATATTGATATGATCAACATGTATCGTACTGAGCTATCTAAGCTAGTAAGAGGAAATTTCAAGGTTAGCAGACTTGTTCCAGATGGCAAGGATGTAAAGCAGGTTTACTACGTTGATAAGGATGGAAATCTTGTAAAGGTTCCATTCAAGCAGATTCTCGCATCTGATGGTGGATACATCGTGGCGTTCGATATGTCTTCGATGTCGATGTACAACAATGTAATTGAATACACTGAGCACAAGCCAGCAGAACCAGAAAAGCCAGTAACACCGGTAGAACCAGAAAAGCCAGTTAACCCTGTTAACCTAGGAAATAATCAGGGAGATAACAATAATAGCAATACACAGCCAAGCGTACCAAATCCAAGCAACAGTGGAGATGTTACAAATAGTGCATCGGAGTACTATGTAGCTAATGGTAATCTCGTTTGGAACAATGAAGACAATGGTCTGCTCATAGTTGTAAAGTCCAAGACTGATGATGAAAAGACATTTGAGAGATTCAGAGGTGTTGAGGTTGATGGCAATGTTGTAGATCCAAGCAACTACGACGTTGTTAAGGGAAGTGCTAGAATTACACTTCACGCATCGTACCTCAAGTCACTAAAGCCAGGAAAACATTCTGTAACTGTTCGTTTCAATAACGGTTCTCTAAACTCAGAGTTCACAGTTGCTTCTCACGTGGCTAAGAAGTCTCCAAATGGAAAGATCGTTAAGACTGGTGATTCCATGGGATTTGAGTTTATGTTCGCATTCGCAATTGCAAGCCTACTTCTAGGTGTTGTAATGACTATGAGGAAGAAGTCCGCATAGCGCACAAGGTGTACTAGGGAACAAAAACATTATCAATTGAGATGGAGTGCTAAGCTCCATCTCAATTTTTTTAAACTACTGAAAGAGAGAAAATGGGGAATGCAGAAACGCTTATTAAATAATAAGCTACTAAGTATTATTGCGGTTTTAATTCTCTGTCTTGTCTTAGCTGTTGGACTTGCAAGTTGCAACTCGGATAAAGGCAAGAAGGGAAGAGAAAAAAAGAAGACGGAAGTTAAAAAGGAAAAGAATGATTCACAGGAATCGACAGACAGTTCTAGTGTTAATGACGAAAGCGCTGCTGAGTCGAATGATAACAGTGATGCCGAGAAGAGAGCTAGAGAAAAAGAACTAGAAAGAAAAAAAAGGCTAAAGACAAAAGAGCGAGAAAAAGCCAAAGAAGAAAAGGCAAAAAAGAGCAACAGTGATTCAGGATCAAGTAGCTCTGCTCACTCAAAGAAAAAGTGGGTACCAGCAGTATATAAGACGGTTACGCATCCAGCTGTAACACGTCAACAGAAGTTTGTAGATTATTATACTTGTCAGTGCGGTGCTACTTTTGGCACAAATGCAGAGTGGCAAGCGCATAGGCCTAAGCCTTGAAATGGCTTACATACATATGCGGCTCCGCATGTGACGACCAAAACAGTTGTTGTGAAAGAGGCATACACCGAACAGGTGCTTGTCAGCGAAGGACACTGGGAATAAGTTAATACTTTAAATGAAAATTCGTGTATACTATAGAGTGACGTATAAAGAAGGCAGGTCTATAGTATGAAAGATATTCAAAATATAAAAATTCGTGAAGCGAAGCGCTCCGACATCTCTGAGGTTGGACGCATCCTATCCGAGAATTACCATGATACATATGCAAATATATTAGATAAACGATACCTTAGCTCCGTTAATCCGGAAAGTGCTGCAGCTAGAATGGACGCGTATTTCCTGACACCGGGAAATGAGATGTTTGTAGCTGAACTTGCTGGTGAGAATGAAGAGGCAGGACAGGTTGTTGGATTTGTAGCTGGGACGCCATCACCGGATGTGCTAGGTGCATTTTGGCTTGAGATGCTACATATTGAAGCGGCTTACAGAGATTTTGGCATAGGACGAAAACTGCTTTTTACGATGGGAGGAAGAGTGGCTGCTAGCGGTTACTCACAGATGGTAATCGATGTATTTGCAGGTAATTACAAGGCAGAAGAGATATATAAGCACTATGGAGCTAAGCCTATTGATGAGTATTATCAAGATGTTGAAGGCTTCGGCGTGCTCTCGGCACTGCTTAGCTGGGATGACTTATCGGTGTTTGAGGGATAGGAGGTTAGCGTGGATATATTTATCAAAATGGTTACATCGGCACAATTTATAAGCAGTGCCGTAATAATCGCGATCGCGATTGCGACGACTATTGTCATCGAGCACGCCCACAAGATATATGTCAATAAGACCAACAATTCGATGCAGATGAACGCAATTGTGAAATCGACGTTCAGGATGATTAAAACGGTAACTTGGATAATTGCAATTCTGGCTGTTCTTGAATTCAACAACATCCGTGTTACATCTATTATTGCTGGTGTTGGTGTTGCCGGTGCAATATTTGGTATGGCTATGCAAGACGTGTTTAAGGATGTCCTCATGGGTATGCACATAGTCAATGATAAGGCTTTTAAAGTCGGAGATGTAATCAAGCTCGATGATGACGAAGGTATAGTAACACTATTTACGCTACAGACGACTCAGTATACGAGCATCAATACAGGCGATCATGTTACGGTATGTAATCGTAACATCAATAGGGTAGGTGTATCCAGTGGAGTCTACGATATCGACATCGGTCTCAGATACGACGAAGATCCTGAGCATGTAAGGGAAGTTTTGACAGATTGTGCTAAGCAGATAAAGGCGATTAAAGGGATTAAGAACGCTGAGTATCTAGCGGTTCAAAACTTTGAGGCGTCATCGGTAACATATAGGATTAGATTTTGGTGCAAGCCAAAGGATAAATGGCCGATGAGAAGGGCGGCGATGGTTGTTCTTCAGAAGTGCATCATAGAGTCAGAGATTAAGCTTCCTTATAGCCAGCTTGATGTACATGTGATTGATTCAAACGGTAACTAGTATTAGAAAAAGCACTGCAGCCTGAAGGCCGCAGTGCTTTTCCACTGTATCAAGTGGTGCGCCCGAGCGGATTCGAACCGCTGACCATTTCATTCGGAGTGAACTACTCTATCCCCTGAGCTACGAGCGCTTATAATTCAGATATTAAAGCTTAATTTATAATGTCTACGCTCCGCCTTAGCGCCTGCAAACATGTAGAATATTATAGCAGAAAATGATATAATATGCGACAATTACTGTGTGTCAAAACGCACACATGAAATCTATAGAAACGCTGAAAATCAAGCATGCTAACGTCACGATGAAGCTGCACCGTGAGAGTGAAAATGCGATTAAGGCTATATGATACAGAAGTAGGGGATTCAGATGGGAAATACGTTATATCTAATCAGACATGGGGATACTGAAGGTACACTAAAGGACATGTTCTATGGCAGCACAGACTTACCGCTAGTTAAACAGGGTGTACAGCAGATTAAGGCACTATGTGATCAAGGGGCATACCCTGCGCCAGAAGGTGCTAAGCTCTATACGTCTGGTATGCTCAGAACGGAGCAGACATTTGAGCTCATCTTCGGAAATAGAGAGCATGAAATCATACATGACCTCAGAGAAGTTGGAGTCGGAATTTTTGAGATGAAGACTATGGATGAGGTCCTTCAGCATGACGAGGCTCGTGCATGGCTTGAAGGCAAGAAGGAATTCATGGATTTTCCAGAAGGGGAGACTAACGACGGATTTATAGAGAGAGTAGCTCGTGGGCTAGATGTGCTTAAGGGCGATGTTCAGCATTCTGATGTCATAGGAGTGCTTCATGGCGCCGTTATATTTACATGCATGGAGATGCTGTTTCCAGCGGTAAAGGAGAAGGCGTGGCACTGGACTCCAAGCCCTGCAAGTGGCTATGCAATCACTTTTGATGATTTAAATCCTGTCGAATACAGGGAAATAGGATAGAAAAGCGGTTCTCTCGTGCTTCGAGAGAGCTTTTTTCGTTGTTTCATCACTTATGTACTACTTTATGTAGTATAATTAATCGGATATACACAGATATAGGAGGGTGCATTAAGCTAAAATGACACCGTACATCATAAGCATTGTGCTTTTGCTCATATTATCGGGCATTTTCTCCGCTACGGAGACGGCATTCACTTCGGTGAGCAAGATTAAGATGAAGAATTTGGCGAGTGACGATAACGAAAGTGCGGAGCTCGTACTTGAGATAACTGAGAATTTCGATAAGTTTCTCACCACGATTTTGATTGGCAATAATATTGCAAATATCGCAACGACGTCCATCGCTACTTTGCTGTTTATCGAGATTTACGGTAAATACGGTGCGACGATTTCGACGGTTGTCGTGACTGTGCTAGTCCTGGTGTTTGGAGAGATTTCTCCTAAGAACATCGCCAAGGATAAGGCGGAGGGTATATCTCTCTTTATGGCACCTAGTGTGAAGGTGCTGATGATTCTCTTTACGCCACTGAACTGGGTGTTCGGAGTCTGGAAGAAGTTCATAGATAGGGTGTTCAAGATTTCTTCTGAACATGGATATACTGAGGATGAACTCAAGACTATTATTGAAGAGGCCAAGACTGGAGGCAACATCGGAGAATCTCAAAGCGAGCTTATAACTAATGCCATAGAGTTCGAGGATCTTGAGGCGATAGATATAATCACTCCTCGAATCGATATCATCGCGATTGAGCTCGGAACACCTAACAAGGAGATAGCAAAACAATTTAAGAGCACTGGTCTTTCTAGACTTCCAGTGTTCGAGGATGACTTAGATAACATAATCGGAATTCTCAATCAGAAGGATTTCCACAATTACGTAGTTGGTGAGGGCAAGAGTGTCAACCTCTATATCAAGCCGGTTGCGTACGTTGCAGAGACAATCAAGGCGTCTATTCTACTCAAGAAGATGCAGGCCAAGGCCACTCATATGGCGATTATCGTTGATGAGTACGGTGGTACAACGGGTCTTGTTACGATGGAGGATATCATCGAGGAACTTGTAGGAAAGATTTATGATGAGCACGATACCGTTGAAATGAGAGAGGTTACGGATCTCATAGATGGTTCTTACTCAGTTGCTGGAGGTGCTAATGTTGAAAAGTTCTTCGAGCTACAGGGTGAAGATATCGATATCGATGCGACGACTGTAAATGGCTGGGCGATGATTGAGCTTGACCGCATCCCGAAGGTAGGAGATGCGTTCGAATACGAATCGAAGCATAAGCTGTTCAAGGTCAGAGTCACGAGAGCGGATCCCAAGAGGGCGCTTAGGCTTCATATCCGCGTTGAAGACAGACCTGATGAAGACGAGGATGATAACTAAAGAGTCTGATTTAGAAGTAAACATTAATAAACACAGATAAAGCGTATTAGCAAGAAGGAAGGGAGCCACGTAAATGGGTTTAGTAGAAAAGATATTTGGAGATCTCAATAAGAGAGAGATTAAGAAGATAGAGAAAATCGTAGACGTAATTGAGTCGTACGACGAGCAGATGCAGAAGCTTAGCGATGAAGAACTGCGCGCCAAGACTGAGGAGTTCAAGAAGCGTCTAGGTACTATTAGAGAAGAAGGCGAGGAAGGTCCTTTTGAAAATGTTGACGATATCCTGCCAGAGGCGTTCGCCGTTTGCCGTGAAGGTGCTGTTAGAAGTTTGGGCATGAAGCATTTCCGTGTTCAGCTTATTGGTGGTGTGGTTCTCCATCAGGGAAGAATTGCCGAGATGAAGACTGGTGAAGGTAAGACTCTCGTAGCTACGCTTGCTGCTTACCTAAATGCACTCACAGGTAAGGGTGTTCATGTAGTTACAGTTAACGACTATCTCGCAAAGCGAGATGCTGACTGGATGGGAAAGCTATATAATTTCTTAGGGCTTACAGTAGGCTGCGTTATCAACTCACTTCAGGGAGATGATCGTAAAGCTGCTTACATGGCTGACATCACTTATGGAACTAACAATGAGTTCGGTTTCGACTACCTTCGTGACAACATGGTTACTTATCAGGAAGAGCTGACTCAGCGTGAGCTAAACTTTGCTATCGTCGACGAGGTCGACTCGATTCTTGTCGATGAAGCTCGTACACCTCTTATCATCTCTGGTAAAGGTGTTGACTCAAGTGACATGTACCGCACTGCAAATGTATTCGTTAAGACTCTTATTCGAGATACTACTCGTGATGAAGAAGAAGGCGAAAATGGTGTACATGGTGATTACACAGTAGATGAGAAGGATAAGCAGGTTGCACTCAATGAGGCTGGTATCAAGGCTGCTGAGGCATACTTTGGCATAGAGAACTTCTCTGATCCTGACAATATGGAATTAAATCACTATGTAAATCAGGCGCTTCATGCGAACTATCTGATGAAGTGCGACGTTGACTATATCGTTAAGGATGGCGAGATTCTCATTGTTGACGAGTTCACTGGTCGTCTCATGTACGGAAGACGTTTCTCTAACGGTCTACACCAGGCTATAGAGGCGAAGGAAGGAGTTTCTGTAAGATCTGAGTCCAAGACACTTGCGACTATTACGCTACAGAATTACTTCCGTATGTATGAGAAACTATCCGGTATGACGGGTACAGCCAAGACAGAGGAAGATGAATTTAGAGACATCTACAACATGGACGTAGTTGTTATTCCAACCAACAAACCGATTGCAAGAAATGACCTTGAGGACTCGGTATACGCTCGTCAGTCTGGAAAATACAAAGCTATTGTCGAGAGAGTTGCTGAAGCGCATGCAGTAGGACAGCCAGTGCTCGTAGGTACTATATCGATTGAGATTTCAGAGCTCCTTAGCGACATGCTCAAGAAAAGGGGTATAAAGCACAACGTCCTCAATGCGAAGCATCACGAGAAGGAAGCTGAAATTGTAGCTGAGGCAGGCCGCAAGGGAGCTGTTACAATTGCTACCAACATGGCTGGCCGTGGTACCGACATCATACTCGGTGGTAACCCAGACTTTGAAGCTAGACGTGAAATGAAGAAGCTCGAGTACACACCTGAGCAGATTGCGTTTGCAACAGGCTTTGAGAAGTCAAATGATGATGAGCTAAATGATGCTAGAAGCAAGTATCAGGAACTCCTGCAACACTTCAAGTCTGAGAGAGAGGATGAGCAGGCAGAGGTAAGAGAGCTCGGTGGTCTATGCATCATCGGTACGGAGAGACATGAGTCGAGACGTATTGATAATCAGCTTCGTGGTCGTTCCGGACGTCAGGGGGACCCTGGTATAACGCAGTTCTTTATTTCACTCGAAGATGACCTTATGAGATTATTCGGTGGAGAGAGAATGCAGAGAATCGTTGAAGGCGTTGGTCTTAGCGATGAAGATGCTCTTGAGGCAAAGGTGCTTTCGAGAAGAATTGAAAATGCTCAGAAGAAAATCGAGGGTAAGAACTTCGGTATTCGTAAGTACGTTCTTCAGTATGATGATGTAATGAACAGGCAGAGATCTCAGATTTACGAACAGCGTAAGATGGTGCTGGATGGCGAGAATCTACGTGACTACATCATGGGTATGATGGAAGAACTCGTAAATGGCATAGTTGCACCGATTACTATGGAGAGTCGTTTCTCAGAAGACTGGGATATGGACGAGATTTTCTACGGATGCGAGCAGATTACACCAGAATTTAAAGGCAGACTCAGCTACACAGATGAGGAGCTTAGAGACTTAGATGAGGAAAAGCTGCGTGAGGATATCGTAAATGTCTTTGAGCAGATATACAGAGAGAAGGAAGAGGAAGTTGGAATTGAGCACATGCGTGAAGTTGAGCGCATGATTATGCTCAGAGTTGTAGATAATCACTGGATGGATCACATCGATGCGATGGAACAGCTCAAGAACGGAATCGGACTTCGTGGATACGGACAGCAGGACCCGGCGGTTGCTTATGCAAAGGAGGGTTTCGGCATGTTCGAAGAGATGATTGCAGACATCCGTGAGGAAACTGTAAAATACTGCTTCAACGTAACCGTTGAGACTCGTACGGAGCGCCGTGCAGTTTCTAAAGATGAAGCTGCACGCAAGGAAGAGTATTATGACGAAGATATAGCAGCTGCACATGGAGATGGACAGCATTATCACGATAACGGAGAGCATATTCAGGAGCCAGTTCACCGCGATAGCCCAAAGATTGGTAGAAACGATCCATGCCCATGCGGATCTGGCAAAAAGTACAAGAATTGCTGTGGCAAGTTCCAGTAGGAGCTTCCGCCATACTAAGCAAGCATGATTGGAGTTCTGCAGCATTTGCAGGACTATGGAGTTAAGCTCAATAGATGCGCGATGCTGCAGAATGCGGCTACGCGCATCTGTCATAGATGAGAGGAATTAAGATGATTGAATTGGATGAGATAAAGCAGGCCTTACCAGGGGAACTCGAGAAGCTCCGAGAGATTGGAGACTATCTTTGACCCGACTGGTATGAGAGACAAGATTGAGGATATGGAGCAGGAGATGCTAAAACCTGGGTTTTGGGATTCGCCTGACGATGCGCAGAAACTGATGAAGCAGAAGAAGCATCTTGAGAATGAACTCGAGCAGTATGAAGGTCTATGTAAAGGCTTTAACGACATATCCGACATGATTGAGCTTGCCGAAGAGTACGAAGATTACTCGGAGGCCAAGACTATCATCAAAGAATATAAGAGGCTATGCGAGGAGATGGAAGACTTTGAACTAAGCAGGCTTCTGACAGGCAAGTATGACGATAAAGATGCCATACTCAGCATCCATGCGGGCACTGGTGGGGTTGATGCTATGGACTGGGCGGAGATGCTGATGAGAATGTATCTCAGATATGCTGATCAGCACGGATTCAAGACTAGCGTAGTGGATTTACAAAACGATACGCTAGCAGGTATCAAGAGCTGCACAATAGTTATCAGCGGAATCAATGCATATGGGTATCTACGTAGTGAAACTGGCGTACACAGACTTGTACGCATATCCCCGTTCAACTCTGCGGGCAAGAGACAAACTTCTTTTGCAGCGGTTGAAGTTGTGCCAGATATCGGTGACAGTATAGAGATCAATATCGATCCTAAGGATCTCAAAATTGACACCTACAGGAGTTCAGGTGCAGGCGGCCAGCACGTCAATACAACTGACTCTGCTATTCGAATCACACATCTTCCAACTAACATAGTTGTAACTTGTCAAAATGAGCGCTCACAGCTCTATAACAAAGAGATGGCGATGAAGATCTTGGCATCGAGACTGCAGCAGCTTGCAGAAGCAGAGCACAAGGAGAGTCTCGACGAGTTAAAAGGCGATATGAGCCAAGTGACATGGGGTGCGCAGATTAGATCTTACGTATTCCAGCCATATACGATGGTCAAAGACCACAGGACTAATAGAGAAGTGGGCAATATAAGCTCGGTTATGGACGGTGCACTTGATGAATTTATCAAGGCGAAACTAACACAAGAGGCGAAGGAGAGGAGCGTTTAATGAAGAAGTACATAGTATTTGATTTCGACGGAACTCTCCTAGATACTGACCAGCTAATCATCGATTCGTGGCAGGCGGTATTTCGTAGATTTAGAGGCAAGGAAGCTGATGAAGAACTCATCCTTTCGACGTTTGGCGAGACAGTAGTGAATACTGTTAAGGAACTGTTTGCTGATGAAAAGCTTGAGGATGTGATTGAAGTGTATCGCGAATATCAGTACGCACATAGTGCTGGTGCTTACAAATTATATGATGGCATCAAGGAGCTACTCGACGAACTAATAGAACGTGGCTACTCGCTATCTATTGTGACATCAAGACTTGCAAATACATCGATGCAGTATCTTGAGGAGATGGGTATAAAGGATAAGTTTGATGTCATCATCACGGCCAATGATGTGGCGGAGCATAAGCCAGAACCAGGACCTCTGCTTGCAGCACTCGAGAAGCTCGGAGCCGAGCGAGAAGAAGCCATAATGCTTGGAGATACTAGATTTGATATAGGCTGCTGCAAGAACGCAGGGGTCGATAATATTCTGGTAGGCTGGGGGCGTAGAGGCGGAAAAGCCCCGCTCGGTGGACTAGAACCTACGTACAGAATATATAAACCTGAGGAGCTATTTGAGATAATCGAGGGATAAGATGCTGAACTTATTTATGGCACGTGAGTGCATGAACAAGGAAAAGTTCATATATGAGAATATACATGGCAAGATTTACGTGCTGGTACCGAACCAGTACACTCTTGTCGCTGAGGAACAGGCGCTTAAGTATACCGGGAGTGCCTGTCTTCTTGATATTGAGATTCTCTCGTTAAATAGGCTCGGTCAAAGGATAATGGCGGAGCACGGCATGGAGAATATTGATATCCTTGATCAATACGGTCGCCACATGCTCTTGTACAAAATTATAAAGTCACACAAAGATGAGCTTGAGGTTTTTAAATCAGCTGCCGACCAGAGCGGGTTCATCGATATGGTTAATGACTTTATTGCCGATTTTAAGCAACAGGATTGTTCTCTTGACGAGCTAGAGTTGGTGATAGAAGCAGATAGCAGTAACGAGTTACTGGCACACAAATTGCGTGAGCTCAAGATGATAATAGATGAATATGAGGCGGAGCTAGAGGGAAAATATATAGATTCTGAAGACTACATCTCTATGTACGTCTCCTTAATCGGTGAATCGGAACTCTTAGATGGTCATGAGGTGTGGGTATACGGATTCGATACACTTGCTCCAAAGTCTATGGACGCACTTGTAGAGATGGCAAAGCGTATCGACGTAAATCTCATGGTGAATGTCAGTGACTTTGACCTCAATATCAATCTTGTATCGGCGCTGTCATCTAGAGCTGTAGCAGCAAATGTAGAGATTTCTAAAGGAATTTGTATCCGATGATTACAGAGCATATGGCAGGGAAACACTCGATTATTTGGAGCAGAACCTGTTTAGAACTGTTTCAAACTCCAGCGAATCTGCGCTAAGTATGCCTGATGAAAATACGATAGATGAAGAGGTTAAGCTCGTTGAGTGTGCTAACCCGTTCTATGAAGCGGAAAGTGCAGCTTCATATATATACGAGCTCATTCGTGATAGTGGCTACAGGATGAATGACATTGCAGTAATATGCAATGATGATTCCTCGAGGCAGCCGATAATTCGCAGGACATTTGAGGAGTACGGCATTCCTCTGTTTGTCGATTCCAGAAGGACTATTACGGACTCGATGGCGGCTAGATTCATAGTGAGTCTCTTGGAGTTTGTGCTGCATGGATACAGGACATCAGCTCTGTTCGTCATGCTTAAAACTGAATTAACCAGCATCAGCAGGGAAGCTGTAGAAGAGCTCGAGAATTATGCGCGAAATTACAAGATTCGTGGCAGTATGTGGACTCGCGAGTTTAAGTACGGGCATTTTGACTATACTGACGAAGAGTTTGAAAGGCTTGAGAGTACGAGAAGCTATATCATGGAGCAGGTAAAGAAGCTCAGTGATATAGCGGAGCGTTCGGGAACTGTAGAGGAGTTTGTATTTGACCTCATTAAGATTTTGGAAGAGGAATGGAACCTGCCTGGCAGATTAGAGGATGTGTCAGAGGCTCAGGCTCTAGAGGGATACAATGAGGAGGCCCAGAACACAGCGCAGAGCTATGAGGCATGTGTAAAGGTTCTGGAACAACTTGCGACTATTCTCGGGGAGGAAACTTTTGATAAAGGTGGCTTTGAAGAGTTGGTTCAGCTATATAGAAAAGGGCTAGAATCCGTAGATATCGGAATAATACCGCCTGCTCTTGACGGAATTATAATGGGGTCGATGATCAGAACGAGACCAGGTCCGCTCAAGGCGATGGTAGTGCTGGCTGCCAATGAAGGTGTGCTACCAATGGAGCCTGCATCTGAGGGAATATTCTCGATAGATGAAAAGGAATTTTTTAAGGAGCACAATTTTCCAATTGGCCATCTTGACGAGCTTAAGATGACGGAAGAGAATGTGGCTATGTACAGGCTCATTTCGAAGCCGTATGAGAGGCTATATATCAGCTGGTCGCTATCGGATTCTGAAGGTCAGGATTGCAAGCCGTCTTCGCTTGTTGACGCCTTTAGAGCGGCCCTACCAAATGTGAAGGTGCACAAGGATATTATCTCCAGTGGCCTCGATATGAATGTCATAAACAATCCTAAGACTGCGATGAGGCATCTACTCAACTACCTCAAAGGTAGAAAATCTGAGGAGCATACCAGAGACGAGAAGAAGGCCAAGATGATTACCGATTCTATAATAGCATGGTACCGTAATAATGATCCGGAAGTTCTAGAGGTTGCGTTAAATGCTGCGCGGGATGATAACTCTACTGCTCCAATCTCTAGTGCGATGGCTGAGAGGTTATTTGCGAGGGTGAGTGGGGAGTTTTCGTTCTCTCCGACTAGAATCGAGAACTTTAATCACTGTCCATTCAAGCACTTCGTTTCATATGGATTAAGACCTAGAGAAGATCGTGAGTTTAGTGGAGCTTCACGTGAGATAGGGGATATTTACCATGAATGCATCATGAAGGTATCCAAGAGGCTAGAAACTGAAGGCTTATGGGGAAGCATCTCAGATGAAGAAATTGAAGCACTTGTGAGAAATACTCTAGCGGAAATAGCTGGTGATTATCGTGACGGACTATTTGTTGCAGATGGACGTGAACAATACAGACTCGAACGAGTGGCGAGAGTATGCACTCGTGTAGCCGGAAACCTAGCAGAACAGATGAGACTAGGTAAGGTCGAGAAGTCCTACTTTGAAGAGGAATTTAAGCGTGGCAAGCTGTTTGCACCGATTGAATTTGAGATAGATGGCAAGAAGATTTATATCGAGGGCAAAATTGACAGAGTCGATGTGTTTGAGGGCGGTGACATCAGAATCATCGACTATAAGACAGGCACTGACAAGGTGAACATAGAGCAGATGAGGTGTGGTTATAAGATGCAGCTCATGGTTTATATGCAGGGCGCAAAGTCTAAGGATAGGAAGCCTGCAGGCGTGTTCTACTACAATATCAAGGATGTTTCAGCTAAGGTTGATGACGCCAAGGATGTTGAAACAGTGGTAGAGGGTGAGCTCAAGAAGGGTATGGCTCTAAATGGTCTTTGCGTCGATGAAAAGGATATTATCGATGAAATGCCTAGTTCGCTGCTCGGAAATAAAAAGATGATCATAGCTCGTGAGTTATTCGAGAGTATTGAACAAGATGTGTGCCAGTCCATTCACGATATCAGTGAGCAGATTGTTGCAGGTGATGTAAGTATATCGCCGACTAAGAAGAAGACTATGAGCGACACAAAGGGAGAGTGCACATATTGCAGCTACAATTCGATCTGCAGGTTTGATGTAACGTATAAAGGAAACAAGTATAGGGAAGTAGATGGGTAAATTAAAGGTTGCATCTATCGGTAGCAGCAGCTCCGGTAATGCGTATATCGTTTCAGATGGCAATACGAGGCTTATTCTCGATGTCGGGCTTACTGCGAAGCGGATAAAGGAAGGCCTTGCAGAATGCAGACTTAGTCCTGAGGATATCCAAGGGATCTTCGTTACGCACGAGCATATTGACCATGTGAAGAGTATTAGAGCCATTGCAAAGGCTTGCGGCAACGCGTCTGTATATGCATCACGCGGAACGGTAAGCAGCTGTGATAAATTTGAATATGTAAAGCCTGAACGACTGAAGTACATGTCATCCCAGGATATGGTGAGAGTTGGTGACATCTGTGTAAAAGCATTTTTCGCTTTTCGCACGATGCCTGCGAACCGTTAGGGTTTAGTTTTACTTCGAATGGTGAGCAATTATCGGTGACGACTGATACTGGAGTAGTGACAGATGAAATTGCTGAAGAATTGGCTAGTGCAGATGCTCTCGTATTTGAAGCAAATCATGAGGAGAGTATCCTGCAGATGGGAGATTATCCATACTCGCTAAAAACGCAGAATACTAGGGGATTACGGTCATCTATCTAATGTGACAAGTGGGATTTCCTTAGCGAGGGGACTGCTAGCTCGTAAGGAGGCAGGACTTCTGAGAAATGAGCAACGCATTATGCTTGCGCATCTAAGCTCGCAGAACAACACGCCAGATACCGCACTGCTCACAGTAAAGAATATTTTGGATGAAAACGAGCTCTGTCAGGGAAGTGATTACATGCTTAAGGTGGCGGCAAAGGACAGGGTCACGATGCTGTAAGGGCGGTAGTAAAAAAACATAGGGAGTTATATGAAAGTAAGGATTGTTTGCATAGGAAAACTCAAGGAAAAAAATACTGGAAAGCAGCTGTAGCCGAGTACAGCAAGCGAATCTCAGGATATGCTAACATCGAGATTGTTGAGCTCAAAGAGAGTAAGCTGCCTGCAAATCCATCGCCTGCCGATGAGGCTGCCGTGCTAGTTCGAGAAGGTGAGAATATTCTCGGCAAGATAAAGGATAACGACTATGTTATAGCGATGGAGGTCGAAGGGAAGCAGCTTGACTCTGTTGAATTGTCGAGGAAAAATACAGTCTACTTTTTGATACCAAGGCTTCTACCCTCGATTTTTATCATCGGAGGCAGCCTAGGGCTTTCGGATGATGTCAAGAAGAGAGCGGACTATGGGCTTTCGTTTTCGAAGCTTACTTTCCCTCGCCAAATGGCTAGAGTTATGCTGCTCGAACAGATTTATCGTGCTTTCAAAATCAGTAGCGGCGAGACTTATCATAAGTAATTAAATGCAGCTCATGAGCTGTTTAACAACACAGATAACATACAAGAAGACCTCCACATTGGTGGAGGTCTTCTTGCACTTTTACTTTATACTTTGCGAACATTATGAGGGTTAGGGATGTCTCGTAATGTCGTAAACAAATTTAATGGTCCGCTACTGGTTTCTTTATCATAGGTGCGATTGCTGGGATGACGATGCTTGTGAGTATGAGAGCTCCACCGATTAGCCCGGTGGTTCCAAGTCTCTCGTTCAAGAATATGTATCCGAGTATCGCAGTTATGAGCGGATTGAATGCACAAAACAGTCCTGAAATTGCCGCTGATAATTTACTCTGAGCAACTGGCTGAAGTGTAAAACCAAAGCAGGTGCACACAATTGCGAGGAATATTATTACGCCCCATGCTTTAGGTGCAGTAGGAAAGCTTGGGCCTTCTGCAATCATCGCTACTACAAACGATGAAACACCTATGAATGCAACCTGTATTATCCCGAGCATGAATGGATCATCTTGTTTTGAAAATCTGTCAGTTGCTACTACTGCACAGGTGTATGCAAGTGCGCTTAGTAAGCATATAAACTCGCCAAGAGTTATCCCGATATGGCCATCCTTGAGAGTAAGGAATCCAACTCCAGCAAGGGCAACAAGTGCACTGATAATTACGGATGTCTTTGGAATCTTTCTAATCAGCAATGCATCGACTAGCGGCACGAATATAATCGCAGTATTCTCGAGGAACGATGTCGTCGAGGAATTTGTCATCTTGAGTCCGATTAATTCAGTAGTCATCGTGAGCAAGAAGAAAAAAATCCGATTATTGAGCCATGGAGTATTACCTTCTTATCTACTTTCTTAAATTTTTTTCGAAAAAAATAAACAATAGGATAATTGCCGCAAGTGGGAAACGGTAGCCGTTCACAGTGAGCGGCCCCATATAAGATAGACCTGTTGTCGCAAATAAGAGCGAGGTTGCACGCAGCGAAATTACTGTAATTAGCAGTATCATCGCGCGATTTCTTCTCTTAGTATCCAACTCGGGTCCCCACTTTCTAATGTAAACTGATGTATTTAAATTATAATAAAAAAAGTATTTTTGATAAAAATCGCTAAATAATCAAGTTTATTATGATAAAATAGCAATACGTTAATTATGATACTTTGGCTTTAAAGCAAAGGAGTTTAACTATGGAAGTTGAGAAGGTTAAAGCGCTGATTCGTGCGCTGGAGCTTGAAATATGTCCTCGGCTGCTACCGAGCTTGGATACACACCATCTGGAATTAGCCGTATGATGGCATCTCTAGAAGAAGAAACTGGGGTACGTCTTGTAAATAGAAATAGAAACGGCATCTCTCCAACTCGCGAATGTAAGCAGCTTCTACCTAGTTTAACGGCACTTGTAAATTCAGCAAATCATCTTGAGCAGAACATCGCAGAAATCTGCGGAGTTATAACAGGTGAGGTTCGGGTTGCGACTGCATACTCGACTTATTACAAGTTCCTTACTGATTTAATAAAAGACTTTTGTGCAGAATATCCCGGTATTGCCGTTGACCTTACGGCTGGTCGAAGTTCGGCTCTCATGGCTGAACTCGAACGTGATGAGCTGGACTTTTGCCTTATAAGTCACCGGCAAGGGGCCTGTGAATGGATTCATCTCCTAGATGACCCGTTTTATATATGGGTGCCAAGTGATCACCCTGCAGTAGCTGATGGTGTCTATGATATACACAGGATATATAATGATAGTTACATTGATCTTTACCCTGGCAGAGAGAGCGATGGCTCCTTAATGTTCAAGTCGAATGGCATCAATCCGCCAATCAGGTATAAAACCTCTGATGCATTCGCTGCATACTCTATGGTAGAAGCAGGTTTAGGAGTTACTACGGTAAATGGGGTTTCTATTAATCAATGGAACGGAAATGTTACGGCGCTTCCTATCTCGCCTAGCTATAACGTGCCGATAGGCATTGCAGTGCCTGAAACTGGGCGTATTTCACCAGCCGCAAAGAAATTTAGAGATTTTGCACTTGTATTTTTTTCAGAACACAAGTGTGAAATGATGGAAATTATTAATGATAGTGATAAAAAATAGTTAAACTAATATCGGTATAATACAATACCGCCAAATATGATATATGGCATAATTATTATAGATAATGGAGGGTTTTTAAATGAGTAAAAAGCATAATAAGACTGGTAACACATCAGCTGAGAAGAATATAAAACATGTATTTAAGGCAGATAAGCCACATAAAAAAACAGAAGAGATAGATTGGCCAGAATAATGGCTATATTGATGATCATCCTCATGGTAGGCTTTTTCATTTATTACTGCAGGTATCTTTCTTTTTAGATTAGAATATAATTAAATAGATAAAAAAATTTGTGTAAAAAAATTGGTTAATTTATATTCCATGACAAGGCTTTGACAAGTCAAAGCCTTGTTTTTGCCCTTTGCTGGTTTGTAAAGAATTTTTAATGAGTGATATAATTCAAATTAAATCAAGTCCTATATGATTTTAGGCCTTTTTGGCTAATTTTTACAGGACGGAAAGGATATGCTTATGTCGATAGCAGGTATTGAAAAGGTTAGAGAAGCTGAGACGAAAGCAGCACAGATTAAGAAATCATCTGAAGAAGCTGCAGCTCAGATTATAGCTGACGGCAAGAAAGAATCTAAGATTCTGCTCGAAGACGCTGACAGAAGAGGTAACGAAGCTTACAAGGCTGCGATTGCATCTGCTGAAGCGAAGGCAGAGGCGCTCTATCAGGAAAAGATAGATAGAGAGACCGCTGCATGTGAGCAACTTAAGACGGTAGCTAGAGAGAATCTCTCACAAGCAGCTTCTGTAATCGTCGGAAAGGTAGTGGGTACTTATGGCAACGATTAAAATGAAAAAGTTGTCCGTCATAGGTATGAACGATGAAAAGCAGGCGCTAATCAAAGAGCTCATGGATCTCGGTGTTGTCGAAGTTACTAGACCTGAAGACAAGCTTCAAAGCGAAGAGTGGACAAAGCTTGTGGTTAAGGATGGTGACGAAGCTGCTGTAGCAGAGTTCGACAAGAAAATCTCCGCTGCTGACTCGGCGTTGTCGCTACTAGATAGGTACGACAGCAGCAAGAAGCCGATGTTTCCAGCCCGTAGGGTTGTGACAGAGGCTGAGTATGGCGAGATTTTAAGTAAAGAGAAGGAGTTTGAGGAGGAAGTAAATCGCTTAAATGAGTATGGCAGTGCAATAGCTGATGCTTATAGCAAGGCGAACTCCGCGGAGGCACTCAAGTTATCACTTGAGCCTTGGAGAGCTTATGAACTTCCAATCGAGCTCACTGAGACAGGATGTCTAAGTATCCGCATCGGACTTATGCCGCTAACTACAGATGTTCAGGAAGTTGAGAAGGAACTGGAGGCTGAAGGATTATCCTCAGTTGTACAGTGCGTTAACAAGGACAAGGAACAGATGTACGTTAGTGCATGGTACTTTAGAGATGATGAAGATGCGGTGCTCGAAATAATCAAGCGCTACGGCTTTACACTCGCTCCGATTGCTGAGCTTGAAGGTACAGCAGAGGAGAACATCGCTAGAGCAGAGCAGGCAATTGCAGACGCTAACAGCGAGAGAGAAGCTCTGGAGCTCAAGGTCAAAGAGATGGAGGGATCCAGAACTAACGTAGAGTGTTACCACGATATCATGGTAATCAGCCGAGATAGATCATTCGTTCGTAGCAGACTTCTCACGACAGAGGAGACGTTCACCTTTGATGGATGGACACCAAAACTAGCTTCCAGTAAGGTTGAGAAATTGCTGGAAAAATTCACATGTTGGTACGAGCTAACAGAACCCGAGGAGGATGATGACGTGCCGGTGCGTCTACAGAACAAGAAGTTCTTTGCACCTATCGAATTCATCACGGAGATGTACTCGCTACCTAACTGGAAAGAAATTGATCCGACATCGATTTTCTCGATATTCTATATCATATTCTTCGGAATTATGTTCGGAGACGTGGGATATGGAATCATCTTGTGCGTAATGTCGGTATATGCACTTAAGAAGAACAAGCTGTACGAAGGAGGCGTATATAAGCTTCTGAACGTACTATTCTACAGCGGACTCTCCAGTATATTCTGGGGCATCATGTTCGGAAGTTTCTTCGGAGACCCTAATCCCTGTAGTGGCAAAGACGTTCTTCGGCAAGACAGTAGTTATTAATCCGCTTTGGCTGGATCCAGCTAAATCTCCGATGATATTTCTCGTGTTCTCATGCGGACTTGGTGTTATACACCTTTTTCGTCGGAATGGGAATCAAGGCTTACCAGCAGATTAAGGATGGGAAGTTCCTCGATGCATGTAAGGATGTATTTGCATGGTACCTAGTAGTTGCTGGAATAATCCTATTATTATTCGGAGCTAAGATTGCTCCTGGGGCACCAGGCGTTGGCAAAATAATGGCAATCGTAGGTGTTGTAGCAGCGATAGTACTTCCGTTCATAACTAATGAAGGCGTGACGAAGGGGCTTGGTATCTGGGATATCTACAGTGGATTAACAGGAAATCTGTCCGATATACTCTCGTATTCGAGACTTCTCGGACTTGGACTTGCTTTCTACATCAATCGCTCAGGTATTTAACTTCCTGGCTTCGATGGGAGGCAAAAAGTGTAGTCGGTGTGGTTATGTTCCTCGTAATCGGAATTCTGGGACACACACTCAACTTCGGAATCAACGCTCTGGGTGCATTTGTTCACTCTTGTAGACTTCAGTATGTAGAGTTCTTCGGTAGATTCTACGAAGGTGAAGGCAGGAAATTTGAACCACTAAGCAGGGATACGAAGTATATTAATGTAATTAAGGAGGCAAAATAATGAGTTTAGGTCTAACTTTAGCTGTACTAGGTGCAGCAATTGCGACAATCGCAGGCGTAGGAAGTGCTATTGGTGTTGGTATTGCCGGTGAGGCAGCTGACGGAGTAATGTCTGGTGATAAGGTGAGCTTCGGTTCAACACTTGTACTACAGGCGCTTCCAGGAACACAGGGAATTTACGGAATGGTTATCGCTATCCTGATTCTTACTAAGATTGGAATCCTCGGAGGTAACCTAATAAATGTTTCAACTACACAGGGACTAGCATTCCTATTTGCAGGAGTTCCAATTGGAGTTGTAGGTATCGTATCTGGTTATACACAGGGCAGAGCAGCTGCAGCTGGTATGCAGCTTATCTCCAAGAAGGACGGAGCTCTAGGTAACGCTATCATCTACGCTGTAATGGTAGAGACATACGCTATCCTAGCATTCATCATCTCGTTCCTTATGTACAACGGCGTTCAGATTGGTTAATCGCATACAAATCGTTGTAACTAACTTATAGAAAGGGACGGTAAGAATGAGTATAGAGTCTATAACTGAGCGAATCCTAAAAGAGGCTCAGGCTTATTCCGACAGTCAGAGAAGCGAGGCAGAAGCAGTAAAGGCTGAAACCCTCAAGGAATCTCAGGCAGAAGCTGATAAGCTACTGCAGAGATTTGAGGCAGAGGCTAAGAACGATGCTGAAGTTCTCGTGAGCAGAAGACAGTCGGTTGCAGACCTCGATGCGCGTAAGATGAAGCTCGCTGCTAAGCAGTCTGTTATTGACGAGTGCTACAAAGAAGCAGTTGATATGATTCTTAACCTAGAAACCGAAGAGTATGTCAAGTTTATATGTAGACAGCTTGGAGCATACCAGAAAGAGGGTGGAGAGGTTCTGCTCAATCAGTCAGATAGAGACAGAATAGGTGCTGACCTTGTGAACTTGTTCAAGGGCACAGCGCTAACACTAAGTGATGAAACCGCTGATATTGAAGGTGGGTGTATCCTTAGAAGAGGTAATATCTCATACAATGCTTCTCTAGAGAAGCTATTATCAAATGCAAGAGAAGAGTTGACTGCAGAGGTTGCTGGAATTTTATTCAAGTAATCGCTGTAACCAGAAAGGAGGCGTATTTTGGGAACTGATTTCGTATATGCGAGCTCATATGTGAGAAGCCAAGAAAGTAAACTACTCTCAAGTGAGCAGCTCCGCAATATGACAGAGTCTAAAAATATCGACGATATATGCAAAGTTCTGCAAGATGCTGGTTACGGATCTGAAGGCAACACGTTAACTGCGGCAAATTATCAGGATGTGCTGAAGCAGGCTGAATCTGCATTCTTTGCTGAGATTAAAGAGCTCAGCAAGAGCAGTGAAGCTCTAAGCATATTCTGTTATCCTGCTGACTACCACAATCTAAAGGTTCTACTCAAGGCCGAGGCTCTAGGTGTAGATAGGGATGAACTCCTAATGGGAAACGGAACTATCAGCGCTAGTGAGATGGCTAAGAGTGTAAGAGAGCGCTCAACTATGAATCTCACAGAGAACATGGCAAGCGCGCTCAATGAAGCGGTAGATGTTCATGCTCGTACTAATGATCCACAGATGATCGATTTCGTCTGTGATAAGTATTGCTTTATGGACATTATGGAAGCAGCTGAGAAGTCCAAGAATAGCTATGTAAAGGGCTACGTAGCACTATGGATTGATACCATCAATCTCAAGACATTTGCAAGAGTGAGGAAGATGGGACAGCCTTGGAAGTACTTTGAGAATGTATTTATCCCAGGCGGAACGGTAGATGTGCAGGTATTCCTAGGCAGCTATGAAGATGACTTCAAGCAGGCAGCAGAAAAGTTTCAGGCTTACGATATCGCAAAAGCGGTAAGTGAAGGAGGAGAGACGATCGATAACAGCGGTGATTTTACACTGCTAGAGAAGATTTGCGACAACCTTCTTGTGGAATACAGCAGAGAAGCTAAGACAGTAACATTTGGCCTAGAGCCACTCGTTGCTTATCTCATCGCTAGACAGAATGAGGTTAAGGCTATCCGCATAGTGCTTGCTGGTAAACTAGCCAAGATGAGCCCAGAATTAATTAGAGAAAGACTGAGGGAGACTTATGAGTAAGATTGGTATTATTGGTGATGCCGATAGTGTGCTAGGCTTCAAGGTCTTTGGGCTTGATGCATTTGCTTGCAGAAACAAGGAAGAAGCTGCAGAGAAATTGCATAGTATCGTAAAGGATGATTATGGAATCATCTATATCACTGAAAAGTATTACAAAGAAATAGGTAATGAAATCGCAAAATATGAAACCCTTCGTATTCCAGCAATCGTTCCAATTCCTGGAAGCGATGGGAGCTATGGCGCAGGTCTTAACAACGTCAAGAGAGCTGTTGAGAAGGCTGTTGGCGCCGACATACTATTTGGCGATAAATAATGGAGGTAATCATGGAACAAGGTAAAATCGTTAAGATATCCGGACCTCTAGTAGTTGCTTCGGGCATGAGCGACGCAGATATGTATGACGTAGTTAAGGTCGGAAATCAGGGCCTTACTGGTGAAATCATCGAGATGCGTGGCGGAAATGCTTCGATTCAGGTATACGAGGAAACCGCTGGTCTACAGCCTGGTGAGCCAGTTTACTCAACTGGAGCTCCTCTATCTGTAGAACTCGGACCGGGACTTATTGAGACCATTTACGATGGAATTCAGAGACCGCTGTCTGTACTTCTTGAGAAGACAGGCACCAATATCGCTAGAGGTGTATCGGAGCCAGCGCTTGATCGCGACAAGAAATGGGATTTCGTTCCTGTAGCAAAGGTTGGAGACAAAGTTTCTGCAGGAGAAGTCCTCGGTACAGTTGAGGAGACAATCGCTGTAACCCAGAGGATTATGGTTCCTTACAAGGTTAGCGGTAAGGTTAAGAGCATTGAGAGCGGTAGTTTTACAGTTGATGAAACTGTTGCGGTAATCGAAGATGCATCTGGAAAAGACATCGAAGTTAAGATGATGCAGAGATGGCCGGTAAGAGTTGAGCGTCCTTACAAGGAAAAGCTTTCTCCAGAAGAGCCACTGATTACAGGACAGAGAGTAATCGACACAATGTTCCCAATCGCTAAGGGTGGTGTAGCAGCTGTTCCGGGACCTTTCGGTTCAGGAAAGACTGTTGTACAGCATCAGTTAGCTAAGTGGGCAGACGCAGACATCGTTGTATATATCGGTTGTGGAGAGCGTGGAAACGAGATGACTGACGTACTCAATGAGTTCCCTGAACTCGTTGACCCTAAGACAGGTGAATCTCTGATGAGAAGAACTGTCCTTATCGCAAACACTTCTGACATGCCGGTAGCTGCGAGAGAAGCTTCTGTATATACAGGAATTACTATCGCTGAGTACTTTAGAGACATGGGATACTCAGTAGCGCTCATGGCTGACTCAACATCGAGATGGGCTGAGGCTCTTCGTGAGATGTCTGGTCGTCTTGAGGAAATGCCTGGTGAGGAAGGATACCCAGCTTATCTAGCATCGCGACTCGCACAGTTCTATGAGAGAGCTGGAAAGGTTGTATGCCTTGGAAGCGAGGGAAGAGTTGGTGCTCTATCAGCAATCGGAGCTGTATCACCTCCAGGAGGAGATATTTCCGAGCCAGTATCACAGGCTACACTTCGTATCGTAAAGGTATTCTGGGGACTGGATGCTAACCTAGCTCATGCTAGACACTTCCCTGCAATCAACTGGCTAAACAGCTATTCGCTATACGTAGATAGACTTAACGTATGGTTTGCAGAGAATGTAAATAAAGAGTTCCCAACCCACAGAGCAAGGGCTCTCAAGCTGCTTCAGGAAGAAGACGAACTGAACGAAATCGTACAGCTAGTCGGAGTGGATGGTCTATCTAAGGAAGACCAGCTCAAGCTTGAAGTCTGCAAGATGATTCGTGAGGACTACCTACACCAGAATGCGTTCCACGAAGTTGATACATTTACATCTACAAACAAGCAGTTTAAGCTTCTAGACCTAATCCTACGTTTTTATGACGAAGGACTTAAGGGTCTTCATGAGCACGCAGACTTCAAGGCAATCACTTCTCTACCTCTAAGAGAGGATATCGGAAGATTTAAGTATTTCGAAGAGAAGGAAGTTGATGGAGAGTATGCTTCGCTTATTGGCAAGCTAGAGGCTTCGATAGAAGAGCTCATTAAGAAGGCAGGTGAACTGAATGATTAGAGAATATAAGACTATTTCTGAAGTAGCCGGCCCTTTGATGGTTGTTAAGGGTGTAGAAGACGTAGGCTACGATGAACTAGGTGAAATTGAACTTGCAAATGGCGAGATCAGACACTGTAAGGTTCTCGAGCTTAACGGCACTGACGCTGTTGTACAGCTATTTGAAAACTCCGCAGGAATGAACCTTAAGGAGAGCAAGGTAAGATTCCTCGGTCACGGAAACCAGCTGGGCGTATCCCTCGATATGCTCGGAAGAGTATTTGACGGAATGGGCAGACCTATCGACGGTGGAGCTGAGATCATTCCAGACAACTACCTAGATATCAACGGACTCGCTATGAATCCGGCTGCTAGAGAGTACCCATCTGAGTTCATTCAGACAGGTGTATCCGCTATTGACGGACTTAACACTCTCGTAAGAGGACAGAAGCTTCCTATCTTCTCAGGATCAGGACTTCCTCACGCTAACTTGGCAGCACAGATTGCTAGACAGGCTAAGGTTCGCGGTACTAACAGCAAATTCGCTGTAGTATTCGCAGCTGTAGGTATCACTTACGAAGAAGCTGAGTTCTTCATGACAGACTTCCGTAAGAGTGGAGCTATCGACCGCTCGGTAATGTTCCTCAACCTAGCTAATGACCCTGCTGTAGAGCGTATTGCGACACCTCGTATGGCGCTTACTGCAGCTGAGTACCTTGCGTTTGAGCAGAACATGCATGTTCTCGTTATCATCACTGACATTACGAACTATGCTGAATCTCTTCGTGAGGTTTCCGCTGCTCGTAAGGAGGTTCCAGGACGTCGTGGTTATCCAGGATATCTATATACTGACCTTGCTACAATGTACGAGAGAGCTGGTAAGAAGAAGGGAATCGACGGTTCGATCACTATGATTCCAATCGTATCGATGCCTGAGGATGACATCACTCACCCAATTCCTGACCTTACAGGATATATCACAGAGGGACAGATTATCCTATCCAGAGACCTATACAGAAAGGGTGTTACACCACCAATCGATGTACTTCCATCGCTATCCCGTCTAAAGGACAAGGGTATCGGTGAAGGCAAGACTCGTAAGGATCACGCAGACGTACTCAACCAGCTCTTTGCTATCTACGCAAGAGGTAAAGAGTGTAAGGAGCTCATGGCTATCCTCGGAGAAGCTGCGCTCAGTGACGTTGATAAGCTTTATGCACAGTTTGCTGATGAATTTGAGAATAAGTACGTATCTCAGGGATACGAGAAGGACAGATCCATTGAGGAAACACTAGATGTTGGCTGGGAACTTCTCAGAACAATGCCTAGATCAGAGCTCAAGCGTATTAAGAAAGAATACCTCGATGAATTTTATGAGCAGAAGTAGTTCAGTAAGAAAGGGATGATCTTATGGCAAGACTAAATGTTAACCCAACTAGAATGGTCATGTCTAAGCTTAAAGGGCAACTCAAGGTGGCTATCAAGGGTCACAAGCTCATGAAGGATAAGAGAGACGAGCTTATGCGAATCTTTCTTGATCTCGCTAGAGAGATTAAGTCGCTTCGTGAAGAGGTGGAGCCAATGCTCGAAGAGGTATACGGAAGCTTTTTCTGTAGCACGTGCCGTAATGACACCGGAGATGCTAGAGGAAGCTCTGATGTATCCTAAGCAGAGTGTTAAGCTCATTGCGACAGAGAAAAAAACGTAATGAGCATCGACGTTCCATCCTTTGATTTCGAGCAGGAGAACTCACAGACTGGAAGCGTATATCCATACGGATTTGCGACTACTTCAGGAGAACTCGACAAGTCTATCGAGAAGCTGTCGATTCTATTCCCTAAGCTGCTTCAGCTAGCGGGTATGGAGAAAGAAGCTATGCTCATAGCTGATGAAATCGAGAAGACCAGAAGACGTGTTAATGCTCTTGAGTATGTCAAGATACCGAATTACAAGGAGACCATCAAGTATATCAAGATGAAGCTTGATGAGAACGAAAAGAGGTAACCAGACAAGGCTCATGAAAGTTAAGGACATGATGCTGCAAGAGAGCATCGAGCAGCAGCGTGCCAAGGATGCTGAGATTCTCGCCCAGATGGCAGAGTAAGAGCCTAGGCATAACAATCTAATAAGAAACTAGCGGGATGCAGACTATCTGCATCTCGCTTTTTTTAGTGATAATGATTATTTTTAGCTAGCAAGATACGGAGAAATACGTGCTAAGAATGTACATTATTTGTACAAGAGAACACATTGACATATGATATTAAAGTGATATCATAATCATATAAGTAACACAGCAATTACTAATAGGGTAGAGTATCAGCTAGCAATCGTTCAGATGACAAGAGCGATAGATTGATTGAGGGAACGCTGTGGTGATTACATAAAAGTTCTATTTACCATACCCCTGAAAGGAGGATGAAATGAAAAAGGTTACAACATATATAAAAAATCATATCCCTCTGAGGCAGGTTATTCCATTAATTTTACTAACGATAATGTTCCGGTTAGCTATAGGGAGACTGTATGATTTTTCTATCGAATTTTATATAAGTGCTTATGGTAATGAGAGTCTAAATGCATATGTATCTGGCTTACATATAGTTCTCACGGGATTTGGTATATTCATGTGTTTATATGCTATAGCTGTCTATATCATTGAGAGGCGAAGTAATCTGCCGTTTTGGTATGGGAGATGCCAGAGCGCGGGATCTAATGCCAATGCAGTTTTTGAAGCAGCTATTGGAACATCTATCTTGCGTCTTTCGCCAGCAGCAACTGCAGTCATTATGATGTTATTCATTATTATTTTTACAATAGTAAGCAATATTACAGCTAAACACAGAGAAAAATTAAGACAAAGGTACTTAGGCCATATTGGACGAGCAGTAGACGATTTGAAGCTCAAAGGCAAAGTAGAGTTTAACGGCGAGGTGCTACATGCTCTCGGTAGAGAGGTTATTCCTAAGGATACAGAAGTTAAAGCTGTAGACATTGAGGGATATAATATCGTAGTAGAGACTTATAAAAGAATAACGATAAAAGAGCTCCGAAGTTAGCTTCGGAGCTCTTGCTTTTGTATGTCGTGAAAATAGCCTGAACTTAGTTTTTATAACTTTGATAATTTAGCTGAGTACTGAGATATCGATTCCTTCTCTATCTTCGAGAAATTCTTTGATGAGTGAAAGTGCTAGTTTTACCCCACCTTCGCTGCCAGATTCAACATTAAGCGGCATCACAGGGTCATGAAGTGATTTTCTAAGAAGAAACCAGCCATCATGACCATCGAGGCTATAGTTGATGCGTACTCCTTCGTAGTTAGGTAGTTCGAGCGATAAGCCTTCGGTTAGCTCTGCCCAAGCCGTCATATCCTCGAGGATTTTATCTCCAATCTCACCGAAGTTGTCAGTAGTCAAATTAAATCTAATTTCAACTGATTCAGCAGGCTCGGCAAGTTCGGCAATCATGTGCTCAATGCCTTTACCTTCCTTCTTGAGGTTAGCCGCATTGATAATAGTTTGAACAGCAAGGAAAGCACCGTCATCTAGATAGTAGTTATCAGAGTAAGCTGCGTGACCCGAAGTCTCGATGGCTAGGAATGCATTTTCGCCTTCCTTTGATAGCTCAATTGCCTTGTTAATTACGTTCTTGTAGCCTCTCTTATACCTCAGGTGTTTTAAACCGAGTTCGTCTTCGAGGAAAGTGTGTAGCTCATTTGATGTGATGCTATCAGTAACTACAGTTCCGCCAGGATAGTCATCTGATCCGATGGCAGCAGCAAGAGCAACGATTGCGTTTCTGCTGATTGGCTTACCCTCTGATGTTACAGCGGCACTTCTATCAACGTCTGTGTCGAATATGATTCCGAGGTCGGCACCAGTCTTGCGCACCTGCTTGCAAATCGACTCCATAGCCTCTTTGTTCTCGGGATTTGGCTCGTGATTCGGGAAAGTGCCGTCGGGATCTAGGAACTGACTGCCGCTGATATCGGCACCGAGCGGAGCGAGGACGTTATTTGCAAAAGAATCCTCCGGCGCCATTACCTGCATCTACGACGATCTTCATATTGCTTAAATCACCGCCAACTCCTGTGCTAATCATCGAACGGAGGTGAGCAGCGTACATTTGCATGAGATTCACGCTCTCAGCGTTGTATTCAAAAGGAAGTATATGTGCGCTTGCCGCATACTCGAGGACTTCTTTAATATCTGATTTGTCGAGGCCTCCTTGTGCGGTGAAAAACTTGAATCCATTTCTGTTAAATGGCAAGTGGCTCGCTGTAACCATTATCGCTCCATCGAACTCATAGTACGGCATAACCGTCGACATGTACATTGCTGGCGTAGAAGCGAGTCCTGCATCGCTAACCTGTACGCCGAGATAAGCCATACCCGACATGAGTGCATCAGCGAGGTCTGGACCTGTAATGCGAGGATCTCGACCAACGCATATCTTGAGGTCAAAATGAATTCTTGCCCGTCTTGAATCCTAACCAATGTGCAAAAGCTGCGCCTATAGCGAGTGCGTTGTATCGAGTTAGGTTTACGTCTTCTCCATCGACACCATTCATCGCAATTCCGCGGATGTCGCTACCATTTTGGAGCTTCAAAATTTCTTTACCCATTTTCCTACTCTCCATATGTAAATGAAATTAAATTTGCTACGATGTAATCACAGAACTAACAAAAATCAATGTCAGTAAATTGCTATAATAAAAAAACTATACCAATACTATTATACAGAATATTGTGATGGATATGTTATGATACTTGTTAATAATATAGGTCAATTCATATTATTGAGTTCAATATTTTGCAATGATATAATTTAGTTTCATGAAGTGTGTTTGTGATACTTAGTAAGAAGGGAAGATATATGAGAAGCGACAAGTACAAAGACATTGAGGTAAGCGGTCAGGTGTCTGAATCAGCTCCATCTGAGGTGGAGGATGCGGCGCCTAAAGCTAATCATAACAAGAAGGATAAGAAGGATAAGATGGGCAAAAAGGCCAATAAGAAGGTCAAGAGAAACGGTGCTATGGACTGGGCGTTTAGAGTAATAATATTCTGCCTAGTGTGCGTAATCGGCATAAGTGGATATAAGGTTGGGACTGCGCTTTACAAATATCATCACTCGAGAAGTGGATTCAAGCAAGTTGCAAAGACTGCAAAGGTTGATCCTAATCAGTTTACGGGTGTCGTAGATTTTGCGGCGCTCCAGAAGCAGAACTCTGATGTAGTTGGTTGGATCTATCAGAAGGATACTATCATCAACTATCCAATCATGCGCGGAAGTGATAACGACCAGTATCTGCACACAGATATAACCAAGAAGTATAGCGTATCAGGGTCTATTTTTATGGATTATCGTAACAGTGCAGACTTCTCAGATTTCAACACTATAGTATATGGACACCATATGCATGATGGCAGCATGTTCAAATCTCTGAGGGGATATACTAAGGAGAACGATTACTACAAGGATCATAAGACATTTGAACTCATTACTCCTGATAAAAAGTATCACCTAGAGATTATTTCTGCCTTTATTACTCCGGCGACAAGCGAAGCTTACACGTACTCGTTTAATACTGATGCCGATAAGCAAGCGTTCCTTAATTATGCGGTAAAGAATTCCAAGATTTCTACAGGAGTTACTGCAACGACTAGCGACAAGATTATTACGCTCAGCACATGTGCGTATGATTATGACGAAGCTAGATACGTAGTAGTGTGTAAGGCGGTGCCTTGGACTAAGGCCGAGATAAAGGCGGGCAAGAAGCTTCAGGATAAGATAGATAAGCAGAAGTAATTTGCTTATGGATGCACGGCCACTGCAAGGTCGTAGTGAAGAATCAAAAGTGATTTTAGGAAGGCGAGGTTTCGTCTTCCTGTTTTTTTATTGAGATAAAAGTTCTCCTACTATATCATTTATCTCTTATATTATGAACACTTGAGGCGACGGTGTTGTATAATTGAGATATACAAAATTACGCGAGGTGAAGACTATGAGTATCGACAAAACCAAGATTCGTGACGAACTTCTACCTGAGGTTCGTAGCTATGCCGACAACACACCGATTGCCGATGAGAATACGCTTGACTGTAGTCTTGGAGTCAATCCGTATGGTTTTCCTGACGTAGTAATTGATATCGTCCATAGCTTCGATGTGAAAAGGCTATATCAATACCCCCACAGCGACGAGGCACAGGAAGCAGTGGTTAAATATTGGCAGGACTATGCATTTATCGAGCCGGAAAACGTCGTGATGACTGACGGAAGTGTTTCAGCATTATATTTGCTTGTAAATGTCTTTGCGAAACCTGGTGCAGAGGCTGTAATGTTCATGCCCAATTTTACGGATATGGTCGAGTACTCTCGCGTTATGGGCATGAAGGTGCGCAGTGTAGCGACTAGTGATAAAGAGAATTTCAAAGAAGATGTGGACCGCCTAGTTGAGGCTATTACAAAGGATACATCATTTGTATACATAGATAATCCTAATAATCCGACAGGTCAGTTTCTATCAAATGATGAGCTTGAGCGTATCATAAGTAGATGCGAGGAGCTTAGCGTGTATGCGATTATCGATGAGGCATATGCTGATTTTATCCCTAGAGAAGAATCTGCTGTGATGCTCGGACCGAGGTATAATCACATGATTAGCGTTCGAACATTCTCGAAGGGGTTTGGACTTGCAGGTGCGAGAGCAGGATATATTATTACTAACAAAGAACTTGTCAAATACATCAAGAAAATCAGCAACCCATACATGATGAACGAGATGAGCAGGGCGATTACAGCAGCGATTCTCAATTACGACGTGCAGCCAGTTGAACACGGCACGGATTTTACGATTATCAAAGGTGCGCTTCGCGATGCATGTGGAGATAAGATAATCATGGCCGAGACAGATGACAGAGTGCCAATCTGTTTGCTCAGGGATGTTGATGAAGATGTGGATCTTCAGAGACTTCTCATGAACGAAAACATCTTGACCTGCAGCGGAAGTGAGTTTGAGCCGCTCGGTAAGAACTGCGTCAGGCTGCGCGTGCCAACTATATCAGAGGCAGGAAGATTGATTAAGGCTATTAAGAAGGTTGCTCTTTGATGATGAGATAAGAATTAAATAAAGCAGCCAGTACATATAGATAAATAATGGATATTTAAATTAGAAAGGGATGGAATTAATGATTAGAGAATTGATTCAGAAAAATAGAAGCATCAGAGGCTATGATAACTTACGCGAAGTGACGATGGATGAACTCCGCGAATTAATTGACTGTGCGAGACTATCCGCATCCTCAGTAAATATGCAGCCGCTCAAGTATGTAGCGGTTAATAGCGATGAAGGAAGAAACATTGTACTTAGGCGGTCCACATCTTCTTTGAAATTCTCTTTATCACTAGTCACTACACTGCGCACCTTCATACCCATAACGCGAGAGTACTCGATCATATCCGTAAAAGTAGGCATGAACATTGCAGCCTCTGCACCAGGTTTTGCCTTGAGTAAATTTTAGGGTAGCGATTGGAAGTTCAATAACACCTTCTTCAGTTAGCCAATGATAGAAATTACCATAGAGAGGATTTGCAGGTGCTTGCTTGCTCTGTTTATAGTTATTCCACATCATATAGAAGGCTTTGCCTTCTGTAAATGAGACCGATTAAGAATAAGCCACCTAATATAAATCGTAAAAAGCCAAGATAGCAATTTGTAAAGGGCAAAGGCAGATACTACAATAATTAAGGTTAAAAGTAGTTGATAGTACCATTTCAGAGAAATGATTTTGCGTAGAACTCGACTAAATTGTTTCATGTCCCATCTCCTATATTACTGAAATGTTAGAGAGTTCAAGAACAAGTGATAGTCTGATGGGTTGTTTGAACTTGTCAAAGACAAAAAGCAACTTCGTGCTCTGTAAAAAGTAAGTTCTTTATCGATTAAAGATGCTAGGTCTTCACCTTTGTAACCCTTTAACTTGACCTTGAAAGTTGGACAATGTTGTTCTTGGCCGATACTTTCGAATTGGGCAAGAAGTTCAGGGTCAACAGCGATTAGATTAGCCCAAGGACGTTGATTCTCTTGTCCTTCGGTCATCATTCCTGTTGTAAAATCGATAGTTTTGATTGTATCAGATATATCTGTTGCGTTTGCAACTACTTTAGCAAAGTCTTGGGGACTCTTAAAAAGTCCTAAGTTTAATGTTGCCATTAGTAATAACTCCTATTGACAAAATTCGTGGTCAGAAAGTAAGAGTTCTGACAGGTGTAGATTTTATCTTTGTACTCGGTTTAATGTCATGAGCTGGACATTGTTAAACTTCTTGCATGGACCACCTGCTTTTTAGGATTGAATATTCTGTTGAAATATTCTATACTTATATTTCAACACAAATAGAAGTTAAAGTAACGACACTTTTTGTTAAAAATATCGTTGGCAAGGATGAAGTATACTTGAATATGAAACATTAGTAATTGAATCGTTTAAAGATGAGGTTGTTAGTCAATTTATAAGAGAGAATTTTTGTTGAAATTCTTAATCAGCAATTCAACAAAGATAATTTGACACATGAAGAATTTATTGAAAATATTTCAACTATGATGATTTTTTTACGTTAAAAAGCTAGAAAAGATGAAAAAAAGGAGATACTAAGAAACTTAAAGAAAGGTTTATTAAAAAAATTTTCGTGATATGTCTGAACTGGAAAACATGTTCTTATCAAAATTTTTTATAGTAAGTTTTACAATGAACAAGTCTATAATCAAGAAAAAAACATTTTTCAGCTAAAAAAAGGGGGGATGTTTATCGAAGTTAAATTTATTGACAATTGTTTCTAATGCGGTGGAAACGCTGTATCAACAAACTTCAAAAAAATAGTAAAACTACTTTTAGAAAGTAAAATTGATATACTGAAAAAGGAGTCGGATAGAGCTTATTTGGACTATATTGATGAAATGTAGATGTAGAGAGAATAGGGATTTGTAAGGTATAGGGATTCTTCGTTTTCAGTGGAAAAAAATTCTTAACTGATTGGTACTTATGATTTAGATTGTAATTATTTTGGTATAATGAGAGAGAGCAATAATAACTAAGAGGTATATAGATTTGAAAAATATTGAAGAATATGCTACTAAGAGTGAGATTATTACTGGAGATAGTTTAGAATTTTTAAAAACAACTTGAATCTGAAAGTATAGATTTAATAGTTTCATCTCCACCCTATAATGTAGGAAAAGAGTATGAGGATAGGGTGTCTATAGAAGATTATCTTGCTTTCTATAATGACTTGGTTGCCGAGATGTTTCGAGTTTTAAAGCCTTCTGGAAATATTGCTTTGGGAAACTGGTAATTATATTGATAATAAAGAAGTGATCCCTCTAGATATTCTTTTCTATCCAATTTTTAAAGATGTTGGTTTTAAACTCAGAAATAGAATTATTTGGCGTTTTGGCCATGGACTTCATGCTAGAATGAGATTTAGTGGTAGATATGAGACTATTCTGTGGTTTTCTAAGGGAGATGATTATATTTTTTAATTTAGATGACGTCAGAATTCCTTCTAAATATCCAGGGAAACGTCATTATAAAGGATCAAAAAGGTGAACTATCAGGGAATCCTAAGGGAAAGAATCCAGAAGATGTATGGGATATTGTTGTTAAAGACTGGGAAGAAGAAGTATGGAACATTGTAAATGTTAAGTCTAATCATGTTGAAAAAGACTGAACACCCTGCACAATTTCCGATTGAGTTAGTCGATAGACTTGTTCTAGCTTTAAGTAATGAAGGTGGGGTAGTTTTAGATCCATTTGGTGGAAGTGGTTCAACACTAATCAGCGCCGTAAAAAATAGACGTATAGGGATTAGTGTAGATTTGTCTGAAAAAAATATACTGATATTGCAAAAATAGACTGGAGCTGTTACAACGAAATGAATTGAAAATAAGACCAATTACTAAACCAGTATATAAACCTAAAAAAGATAAAGTATCTAGTATCCCTGAGGAATGGAAACAGTCTGGAGTTTATAGTAATGAAAATTAGATATATTTATTCACATTTGAACGGATTGGAATTTCTGTTAGTTCATAAAAGAGAGCTTTGGAATGAGATTGAAGAATCGATTAAAATTATAGATGCTGATAAGTATAAAAAAGTATCAAAAGCCAAATCTTCAAATGGAGATGTTATCTTTGATCAAAAAGGAATAAATAACGCTTTTTAAAGATTATTTACTTCCTAAAGGTTGGAAAGATCACAAGAAATATTATTATTTCACTCCAGACGAAGAATTAGCTAGGGAAACTTTGAGTTATAGTCAAGAGGAACAGAAGAGTGAGATTGAATCCAAAGGTAGAATTGCTTTTAGAGGACATAATCAAACTGACTTTTTAAAAGATAATATAGCAGTTGAAGTTCAATTTGGTAAGTATTCATTTGTAGCATATGACTTATTTGTTAAACATATGGCTTTTTTTATATTTCAAATGATATTGATGTTGGAATTGAGATACTACCTACTAAGGCTTTACAAAATAAAATGGATGTTGGAGTAGCTTGCTATGAAAAAGAGGTCTATAATGTTTATAGAGCAGGCAGAAATACACCAGCGGTTCCTCTTGTAGTAATAGGTATTGAACCCGATACTGATGAGTTTGATTATGTCGGAGAAGACCCAAACAGTTTTTGGGAACAAAATCATTCTAAATTATAATCATTTGTAAAAGATTAATAAATGAAGCGAAGCAGATTATTTTTTTGTAGAATAGAAAGATAATCTGTTTCGCTTTTTATATTTTACTTTTTTTCTTTATAGATAAGACTACACATAGGTAAAGATTTTTGGTAAATTTAAATATAGAAATTTAGAGAGTTTATCAATCAAGGAACAACTTCAGGTTCTATTAAGAGTTTGGTAACATTCTCAAATTAAAAATAAAACCACCTCATATGAACTGCACCCTAAAAAGTTAGACACAAAAAAATCTAACTTTTTGGGGTCAGTACAATATTTGAGATGGTTGACTAGTTTATTTTATGGTGTTAATTGGTGTCAATTTTTATCCTAATATATAACTTTCAGTCCATTTTTCATGGAGTTTTTAGCTTTAGAAATGTTGATATAAAAGGGATTTGTAAGGTATAGGGATTCTTCGTTTTCAGTGGAAAAAAATTCTCTAATCATTAATTTCATCCTTTTCTAATTTAAATATCCATTATTTATCTATATGTACTGGCTACTTTATTTAATTCTTATCTCACCATCAAAGAGCAACCTTCTTAATCGCCTTAATCAATCTTCCTGCCTCTGATATAGTTGGCACGCGCAGCCTGACGCAGTTCTTACCGAGCGGCTCAAACTCACTTCCGCTGCAGGTCAAGATGTTTTCGTTCATGAGAAGTCTCTGAAGATCCACATCTTCATCAACATCCCTGAGCAAACAGATTGGCACTCTGTCATCTGTCTCGGCCATGATTATCTTATCTCCACATGCATCGCGAAGCTACCTTTGATAATCGTAAAATCCGTGCCGTGTTCAACTGGCTGCACGTCGTAATTGAGAATCGCTGCTGTAATCGCCCTGCTCATCTCGTTCATCATGTATGGGTTGCTGATTTTCTTGATGTATTTGACAAGTTCTTTGTTAGTAATAATATATCCTGCTCTCGCACCTGCAAGCCCAAACCCCTTCGAGAATGTTCGAACGCTAATCATGTGATTATACCTCGGTCCGAGCATCACAGCAGATTCTTCTCTAGGGATAAAAATCAGCATATGCCTCATCGATAATCGCATACACGCTAAGCTCCTCGCATCTACTTATGATACGCTCAAGCTCATCATTTGATAGAAACTGGCCTGTCGGATTATTAGGATTATCTATGTATACAAATGATGTATCCTTTGTAATATCCTCAACTAATCAGATTTCATTTGCCACAAAATTAGCTGAGCTCAAACTGCCTTATCCTGGCACTGAGCCGATGGCATATATAATATTTTGCCAGGATGAAGATATAAATAAAAGTGAGACAGGGTTCCTCAAAGATGTTGGTATTGCGGCTCAATCGATAACTTTGGCGGCTGCAGAGATGGGACTAGGCGCATGTATGATGGGGTATTTTCGCTCCAGATAAGCTAGCGCAGACTCTGGGATTAACAGAAAATTTAAAACCACAGCAAGTCATATCGCTTGAAAAGTCTATCTAGGATTAAAGGGTAGTTGAAATTGAGGAAGGTGATTCTACAGACTATTATCGCGATGAAATTGGGTTACACTACGTACCTAAGCGGAAGCTCGACGATGTGATGATTGTAAGATAGCGATTGAGATCAATAGAAATGAAAAAAACGGGTGTACAGGCTGTGATGAAGTGTACATCCGTTTTGTGTTGATTTTCCGTTATAAATAAAAAAACAAATTTATAGAACCTGACCGTTTTTCACCAAATAGTGGTAGCTTCTCGAGGAAGATGATATCGTCTCTGTCGGCAGCTTCACCTTCTGCGAGTACTGACATCTGGCCGACTATGTTACCGCCGACTGCATTTACGAGCTTATCAAGTGCGGTTAGAGACTCGCCAGTACTGATTACGTCATCCACGACTAGAATTCTCTTACCTTCCATAACCTCGCGCTCCGCACGACCTACGCAGAGAGTCTGCATGTGGTCGGTGGTGATAGAATCAACGTTTACAGTTACGAGGTCGTCCATGTAAATCTTAGGGCCCTTACGAGCTACGATATATGGTTTGCTTCCTGCCTGTCGGGCCATTTCATAAGCCAGCGGAATTCCTTTTGACTCAGCAGTGATGATAACATCAAACTCTGGTGCCTTCTTAAGAAGCTCCCTTGCGCACGCTACAGTAACTTCAACGTCGTTGAACATGATGAAAGCTGCTATGTATAAGTCATCTGAAACTTTGCACAGGGGAAGATGCCTCTCTAGTCCTGCAACATTCAGTAAATAATCCATTTGTCGTCCTCCGTGTCTTGATATCTATCCTATAACTGTTAGGCATAGAAGTCTTTGATTAAATTATTATAGCATCGCTCACGATAGGCTTGCAAACATTGCAATATAACGCAAAAAATGATAAAATCTCTTGATACACATTGATAGTATAATTGATAAGTGTGTGCACTTTTTCAGAGCATATATAAAGGACATGGGCTAGTAGATATGAATAAAAAGAAATATGAAAATCAACTATACGAAGGTAACTATGTGGAGACACTCAAAGAGCTGGTAGACGCATCCGCTCAGAAATTTTCAGATAGGGCGGCATACATGTATAAGGACGACCATAAGGAGCCGTTCAAATCGATGACTTATGCCGAGTTCAAGGAAGAACAGGATGCTATTGGGACAGCTCTAGTTGCAAGGGGATTCAAGGGTAGTAAAATCGCGGTTATCGGGGATAACTCACACAGGTGGGCACTTTCATACTACTCAGTTGTATGCGGAGTTGGAGTAATCGTACCTATTGATAGAAATCTTGAAAAAGGAGAGATTACTAATCTGCTAGAGCGCGCTGACGTAGAGGCTGTGTTCGCATCAACGAAGCTTACCGCTATTGTTGCACCACTTCTAAAGACTTACCTCTGATTAAGAAGGTTATTATCATGGCTGCACCTGGAGATGATGTCAGTGAATTCCTAACTGATGACAGATTCATGACAATGGATCAGCTCGTGGCAGAAGGAAGAGAAATCGTTGCACAGGGAAATCGTGATTATATAGATGCTGAGATTCACGCAGAGGATTTATCGACAATCCTATTTACTTCGGGAACTACAGGCCTAGCAAAGGGAGTAATGCTTTCTCATAGAAATCTCTCTCAGAACGTATTCAATATGTCTAAATACGTACGTATTCCAGACGGAGGACGTGTACTCGATGTGCTTCCGATGCACCACGTATATGAGATGACTTGCACGGTTATGACGAGCTTCTATCAGGGGGCGACAGTAGTAATTTGCGAGGGACTGAAGTATATACAGCAGAATTTCGTAGAGGCAGAGTGCAACATCATGCTGGGTGTTCCGCTTATCTATGAGAACATATATAGAAAGATATGGTCGAAGGCAGAGAAGAGCGGCAATGCAGATAAGCTTAGGAGAGCTCTCAGCATGTCGATGAAACTCGACCTTAGAAATAACAGGCTGGTTACCAAAAAGCTTTTCAAAGCAGTTCACGATATATTTGGAGAAAGTCTTTATATCCTCATCGCTGGTGGGGCTGCGATTGATCCAAATGTAATCTCTGAATTTGAAGCTATGGGTCTTCCGATGATGCAGGGATATGGTATGACCGAGAATTCACCGATTATCGCGGTTAACCAAGACAGATATGGAAAGGCTGCTTCAGTAGGTAAACCAATGCCTGGAACTGAGGTGCGCATCGTAGATAAGGATGATAGTGGCATCGGTGAAGTTATCTGTAAGGGACCATCTGTGATGATGGGATATTACAAGGATGCTGAGAATACAGCCAAGACTATTAAGGATGGCTGGTTATATACTGGTGATTACGGATATCTGGATGAAGATGGATTCCTGTACATCACAGGACGTAAGAAGAACGTAATTGTAACTAAAGGTGGTAAAAACATTTTCCCAGAAGAAGTTGAATACTACCTACTGCTAAGCGAATACATAAACGAAGTAATCGTGTATGGAAAGCATGAAGAGGTTAAGGATGACCTGATCTGCACAGCAATCATGTATCCTGACTACAAGGCACTTGAGAATGCGGGCTATAAAACTGACGAAGAGAAGTATCGTAAACTCAAGGAGGACGTAGACGAAGCCAATTCAAAGATGCCGCCTTTCAAACGAGTTAAGAGAATCGAGATTCGTGAAGACGACTTTATTAAGACGACGACACTTAAGATTAAGAGATTCGAGGAAGAAAACTATGAGTACAAATTCGATGACAGAGACTTCGCGAAAGGACGCAGATTATAAAGTGACGGATAGCAGCAATAGTAGAACAGAGTACCGCAAGATAAAGGCCAAAGAGATGGAAGAGATGCAGGCTATGATGGATGCTATAAAGGAGTCCACTGACCCTGCAATCAGACACACTTGGCGCCGCCCGGTTACAGACATCAAGAATATACTAGAGACGAGTGCTGAGCTGTATGGCGATAAACCGCTGTTTTTACAGAAGTTCGATAAGAACGAACCTTTTCAGGAGATTTCTTACAATAAGGTGCTTGCCGATGTAAATGCGCTCGGAACTGCGCTTATTGAGCTAGGACTAAAGGGTAAGCACATAGGTGTAATCGGTAAAAACTGCTATGAATGGGCAGAGAGTTACCTAGCCGTTGTAGGAGGAACTGGCGTAGTCGTTCCGCTTGACAAGGAGCTCAACGAAGATGAACTGTCTCAGCTGACAGCGAGCGGAGAGCTATCTGCAGTCATCACAATGGATAAGCATTACGATATATTTAAGCGAATCAAGGATAGAGATGACAACATTCTGGAATTCGTAATCAATGCCGGTATGCATAGTCATGAGAAGGAGAACAAAGGGCTTCTATCGTGGCATAAGCTAAGAGAGCGTGGATATGAGTTAGTAGAAGCTGGTGATAGAAGGTTCATAGATGCAGAGATAATCAATACAGATATGGCGATTATCCTGTTTACATCGGGAACTACTGGCACTTCAAAGGGAGTAATGCTCAATAACAAGAATATCTGCTCAAACGTAATGGTTGCGCAGACCTTCCTAAATATTGAGGTGGGAGACGTGTTCTTCTCCGTGCTTCCTATACATCACACATATGAGTGCACATGCACATTCATAGAGTCGATGTACTGCGGAGCAACGATGGCGTTTTGCCAGGGTCTCAAGCATATAGTCAAGGATCTACAAGAGGTGAAGCCACACCTTATGCTAGCAGTGCCGCTAATCTACGAGAACTTCTACAGTAAGATTACAAGACAGATCAAGAAGAGTGGCAAAGGGAAACAGCTCAAGACATTAATGAAGCTTAGCAAGGTTACTAAGCGTGTAGGAATAGATGTTAGTAAGCCTGCAACTAAGAAGATTACAGAACTTTTTGGCGGACGCATCAAGACTCTTATCGTCGGGGGTGCGGCAATCGATGGAGATATTATGGGTTTCTTTAGAGATCTAGGTATCACGGCAATCCAGGGCTATGGACTTACAGAGACATCACCTATGGTGTCGCTCAACCCAGAGGATCCAAAAACTCATCGATAATGCATCAGCTGGTCATCTGCTACCGTTTGTAGAGTGCATGATTGCTGACAAAGGTGATGATGGAATCGGAGAAATCTGCTTCCGCGGACCTAATATCATGATGGGATATTACAAAAATCAGGAGAGCACTGACGAGGTAATCAAGGACGGTTGGTTCCACACAGGAGACCTCGGATATCTGAGCGATAAGGATTATATATATATTACAGGCCGTAAGAAAAATGTAATCATAGCGGCAAATGGCAAGAACGTTTTCCCAGAGGAACTCGAGTTCTATATCATGAAGAATGAGTGCATCGAAGAATGTATGGTTTGGGGAGATGAGGATAATGATGATCCGTTAAAGCGCGGCATCTATGTAACTATTAGACCTAACAAAGAAATTCTTGCTGAAGAGCTTGGTGAAGATGCGACAGATGAGCAGATTAGGGAGTACATTGAGCGAATCGTGGATAAACAGAACGAGACAATGCCTCTGTTCAAGAAGATCAATCATGTAGTCATTCGCGATAGGGAATTTGATAAGACGACGGGACTAAAGATCAGAAGATTTGTTGAAGACAATAAGTGGTCATAGAAAGTGAGATGAGCGAGATGGCAGAATATAAGTATCCAGCGCTGTTTCATGACAGAGCAAAGCTGGTCAATAATATGAAGAAGCTCTCATCCAAGTGTGGTGAGCAGGGAATTTCAATTGCTGGTATCATCAAGGCTACAAATGGAACCGTTGCGACTTGTGAGGATTTTGTGGCTGGTGGAGCTAAGCTGATAGGGTCTTCAAGACTAGAGCAGCTAGAGAGAGCTAAGGAGGGTGGGATAACCGTTCCACTGCTTCTAATCAGAGTACCTATGCTATCTGAGATTTCTGAGCTGGTGGATATTGCTGATATAAGCCTTAACAGCGAGCTAGTAGTTCTCGAAGCGATCAACAAGATAGCACTTGAGAAAGGAACTACTCACAAGGTTATCCTGATGGCAGACTTAGGTGATCTAAGAGAAGGCTTTTTTGATCTAGATGAACTGATTGATGTAGCTCTCAAGGTAGAAAATGAGATGCCTGGACTTGTGCTCGCAGGTATAGGAACAAACCTCGGTTGCTACGGCTCAGTAATTCCTACGGAGGATAAGATGATTGCTCTTGCCGAGCTTGCCGAAAAAGTTGAGGCTAAGATTGGAAGAGAACTCGAATACGTATCAGGTGGGGCTACTACGAGCTTACTCGGAGTGTACCACGGATATATGCCAGCTAAGATTAATATGCTGAGACTTGGAGCAGGTCCTTTAATTGGTCCACTCGAAGATGTCAGACTGTGTTATAATCTTGAAGCTATGGATGAGCTTGATACTCCGTTCGTGCTTAAGGCTGAGGTAATAGAGATCAAGATGAAGGCTAGCTATCCTCAGGGAGAACTCGGAGTAGATGCCGCTGGCAAGAAACGAGAGTACGTGGATAGAGGCATGCGCAAGAGGGCACTGCTTGCAATCGGCAGAGCTGACTATGGCGATATAGATGACCTTGTTCCTGATATGAAAGGAACTTCGGTGATTGGCGCATCGGGTGACCACACCATAATCGATGTCGAGGATGTCGAAGGCGAAGTTAAAATCGGAGATATCATGACGTTTAGACTGAAGTATTCCGCACTGCTTAACTTAGCAGCTAGCGAAAATGTAAAGAAATACGAGATTTAATAACAGAAGGTTGAAAGGAGTAAGAGACCAATGGCACCACATGATAATGAAATGACTAGAGAAGGGTATGATGCCCTTCAAAAAGAACTTGAGCATCTAATTACTGTAACAAGAAAGGAAAATGCAGAGAGACTTAAGGAGGCAATCTCATACGGAGATATTTCCGAGAACTCAGAGTACGATGCTGCAAAAGATGCACAGGCTGAGACAGAGGAGAGAATCACTAGCATCGAGGCTATGCTGCGTACAGCTAAAATTGCCGACGAAGATGAGATGACCGATGAGGGTGTAATCGCTACTGGTCGTACAGTAACACTTCACGATTTAGTGTATGATGAAGAGGTTACTTACAAGATTGTAGGAAACACAGAGGCAGACCCATTCAATGGTAAACTTTCAAATGCATCTGCAGTTGGACAGCACCTACTAGGAGCAAGAGCTGGAGACGTGCTTGAGTTCCCAATCATCGATGGAACTGCAAAAGTACAAGGTTCTTGACGTAAGAAAGTAGTGCTTTTGTTCTGTGCCCCAAATGGGAAAAATTGCGGTGCACGACAGTATGTTTGAATAATTCGTTAGAAAGGATTACGGAATCATAATGAGTAATGACAATGTAAAGACTCCTGAGCAGGAACAGCCGGAGCTTACAGCAGAAGAAATAAGTGAACAGCGACAGATTAGAAGAGATAAGCTGCAGGAGCTTCGCGCTATGGGTAGAGACCCTTTCGTGCAGGAGACATATGATGTAACTGCTCACAGCAAAGATATCAAGGATAACTACGACGCTATGGAAGATCAGGAAGTGGCAGTTGCTGGACGTATCATGAGCAAGAGAATCATGGGCAAGGCTGCATTCTTTGATATCCAGGATAAACAGGGTAGAATCCAGTGCTACGTTAAGCGTGATGATATCGGAACTGAAGAGTACACGGTTTTTTAAGACGTACGATATCGGTGACCCTCGTAGGTCTAAAGGGCATCGTGTTCAAGACTAAGACAGATGAGATTTCAATTCACGTGCAGGAGCTAACACTTCTGGCTAAATCCCTACAGGTGCTTCCTGACAAGTGGAGTGGTCTCGTAGATACAGATCTTAGATATAGACAGCGTTACGTTGACCTTATTGTAAATTCTGACGTAAGAGACACATTTCTAAAGCGTGCAAAGGTAGTTAGCACCATTCGTAGAGTACTCGAGGATGACTATGGCTTCCTTGAGGTTGAAACTCCAGTGCTACAGACTATCGCTGGTGGTGCTAATGCTAGACCATTCAATACACACCACAATGCGCTCGACTTCGATCTTCACCTCAGAATCTCTCTCGAGCTTCCGCTCAAGAGACTGATTGTCGGTGGACTCGATAGAGTGTACGAGCTAGGTAAGGTATTCCGTAACGAGGGTATGGACAAGAATCACAGTCCTGAGTTCACTTCTATGGAATGCTATATGGCGTACGGAAACCAGGAGAGTATGATGGATCTCATGGAGCAGATTGTCTACAAGTGTGCGATGGAGGTAAATGGAACACCGATTATCTCTTATGAGGGCAAGACTTTTGACGTTACACCGCCATGGAACAAGATAGATATGACGGAATCCGTAATCAAGGTTACAGGAATTCCTTTTGATAAGATTGAGGATGATAAAGAGGCGCGTGAGCGTGCAATCGCATACGGAATGGATGCTGAAGAAGTTAATAAGTGGACTCGTGGCAAAAATCATCGCTGAGATGTTCGATGAGTACTGCGAAGACATCCCAGGACTTCTAGATGGACCAGTGTTCCTGACAGGACATCCGGTAGAGGTATCACCTCTAGCAAAAAAGGATCCAAAAGACCCACGCATCACTCGTAGATTCGAAGCATATATCAATGGCTGGGAGCTATCCAATGCATTCTCAGAGCTCAATGACCCAATCGATCAGTACGAGAGATTTGCCGAGCAGCAGCGTGAACTAGACCTCGGACTTGACGATGAAGCGCATCCGATGGATATGGATTTCGTAAATGCTCTCGAGGTTGGAATGCCTCCAACTGGTGGACTTGGAATCGGAGTTGATAGACTGGTTATGCTTCTCACTGATTCTTCAACTATCAGAGACGTACAGTTATTCCCAGTAATGAAGCCTTTAGGCAAGGGTGGTAGCTCAGACGAAAAGGCTGAGAGAAAGCTGAGATCTATCCAAGGTTAAGGTAGAACCGCTATTCGAGGACGTAGTTGATTTCGATACATTCAGCAAGTCTGACTTTAGAGTAGTTAAGGTTCTAGCTTGTGAGGAAGTTCCAAAGAGCAAGAAGCTGCTCAACTTCACTCTCAATGATGGATCAGGTCAGACTAGAACAATCCTATCTGGAATCAAGGAGACATACTCTGCAGATGAGCTAGTTGGAAAGACTCTAGTAGCAATCACCAATCTTCCACCGCGCAAGATGATGGGACTAGAATCATGCGGTATGCTTCTATCTGCTATCTGTGACTATGATGGTGAGGAAATCCTCAACCTAGTTATGCTCGACGATTCGATTCCGGCAGGAGCGAAGCTATACTAGAAATAAAAGAAAACAGATTGACAGGACTCATATAGTGGGTCCTGCTTTTTATTTTTGCTTTGTGAACAGCTATACACGAGATATAAATTAAAACTATATCTCGCTATGGGTTATAAGTATTTCCATAAATTAATACTTGATGGTAATCTATGTTTAACAAACAAGAGGGGGTATGTAGAGATGAGCAATGAATTAAATACACCATTTAGATATGACTATGTAGGAAGCTTTCTAAGACCACAAGCACTTAAAGATGCAAAGGTACAGCTAAGAAAGAAAGAGATTAGTCAGGAAGAGTACGACAAGGTCGTTGATGAAGAGATTACAAAGCTAGTAACTAAGCAGAAGGAGCTTGGCTATCATGTAGTAACAGATGGAGAGTTTAGAAGAACATTCTGGCATCTCGACTTCATGTGGGGCTTTGAAGGTGTAGAACATGAGAATACAGGTGGTGGAATTCAGTTTCATGGCGAACTCGCATTGCTAGATGATACATACCTAGTAGGCAAGCTCAAAGCAAAGCCTCATCCATTTGTAGAATATTTTTAAATTCTTAAAAGCAGTTTGAAGATGAAAACACTGTTGCGAAATACACGATCCCTGCCCCGGCGCAGACATTCCAGCAGTTCATCATGCCAGATAACCTCGAGAGCACTAGAAAGTTTTTATGAGACAAATGAAGAGCTGATTAAGGATATCGCTAAGGCATATCAAGATGTAATCAAGCAGTTCTACGATGCTGGTTGTCGCAACCTACAGCTAGATGACTGCACATGGGGAGCAGTAGTCGGAGATGTTGCAAAGCTTGTATGCAAAGCTATAGGTATAGACTTAGAAACAATTAAGGCTCAACTACTCGAGGTAAACAACTTAGCGCTTGAAGGCAAGCCTGAAGACTTAATTATTACTTCGCATATCTGCAGGGGAAATTATAATTCGACATACTTTTCAAGCGGTGCATACGACTCAGTAGCAGACTATGTGTTTGCAAAGGAGAACGTAGATGCTCTGCTACTCGAGTATGACGATGAGCGTTCAGGTAATTTTGAACCCCTCGCAAAGGTTTCACCTGACAAGAAGGTCGTTCTCGGCCTTATCACAACTAAGTCGCCAGAGTTAGAAGATAAAGAAGAAGTTATTGCAAGAATTAAGGAAGCAAGCAAGTACGTGCCTCTTGAGAGGCTTTGTCTCAGTCCACAGTGCGGATTCGCTTCTTGCGAGATTGGAAATAAGCTAACTGAAGAAGAGCAGTGGGCTAAACTAAGATTAGTTAAAGAGATTGCAGACGAAGTTTGGGCGTAGGTCTGCGGCAAAAGAGGGGGTATATAGAAATGAGCAATTTAAAGTCACCATTTAGATATGATTTTGTAGGAAGTTTCCTAAGACCAGAGAGACTTAAGGAAGCGAGAAGAGCTTTTGATAACGGCAATATCGGATATGATGAGCTAAAGAAGGTAGAGGACGAGACAATCACGGAACTCGTATCAAAGCTTAAGGAGATTGGATATCATGTAATTACTGACGGCGAGTTCAGAAGAGCAACCTGGTACCTGGACTTCATGTGGGCACTTGAGGGTGTAGGTCATAAGCCAACCAAGACAGGATTGCCATTCCACGGAGAAGATGCGATTGTAGACGATACATACCTAGTAGGCAAGCTGAAGCTATCAAAAGAGCATCCTTTCGTAGATCACTTTAGATTCGTTAAGCAGTTTGAGGATGAGAACACAGTAGCGAAGCAGACAATTCCTTCACCAGCGCAGTTCCTTGCACAATTCCTCTTCCCATTCAATCTAGAGTCAACTTTTGCACAGTATGAGAGTGAAGAAGCATTTATCGACGATGTTGTAGAAGTATATGCTGAATTCATCAGGCAGCTATATGAAGCTGGTTGTAGAAATCTACAGCTCGATGACTGCACTTGGGGCCTATTCGCAGATAAATCTGGTTCTCTTCTGTTCGGAACGACCAAGGAAGGTACAGTAGAAATTCAGGAGAAGTACAAAGATGTTAACAATAGAGTAATTGCAACAGCTCCAGAAGACTTAGTAATAACTACTCACGTGTGTCGTGGAAACTACCACTCAACATACATTAGTAGCGGTCCATATGATGCAGTAGCCGATGTTCTACTTGGAAAGGAAAAATGTTGAGGCGTTCTTCCTAGAGTTTGATGATGAGAGATCTAGCGGATTTGAGCCTCTAGCTAAGGTTCCTGAAGATAAGAAAGTAGTTCTCGGACTAGTTACTACTAAGACACCTGAGCTCGAAGATAAGTCAGTTCTCCATGAGAGAATCAAGGAAGCAAGCAAGTACGTTCCTCTAGACAGACTTTGCCTAAGTCCTCAGTGCGGATTCGCTTCTTGCGAAATTGGAAATAAGCTTACTGAAGAAGAACAGTGGGCTAAACTAAGACTTGTAAAAAGAAGTAGCTGAGGAAGTTTGGGGATAAAATATAATCACCTTCATACATACAAAGCATGTGATTGATAATAACCTATGAAAAAGCAGCCCGTGTGGCTGCTTTTTACTTTTAGACTTAAATTGAATAAATTCCTCTTGTTTGGTAAACTTTATTTAAACGTAAATTTACATTGCAATGTGTGATTCATAGAGAAAGGTGAGATTGAATGAAAAAGAAAGTAATAGTTTTTTTCCAGAAATTGCAAAAGCTTAAAGAAGAGGTAGATAGAGCTCGTACGGAGTTATCCATGGCACTATTCGAGTATGACGAGTTACGTTTTTGTTATTTGTAAGAATCTAGAAACAAAAATTCTTTATTGAATTTGGAGCCATTGAGTATAAGCTCTACGAGGCTCAGTGCTTGGAGGCTAGACTAAGAAGAAAAAAATCGAGCTAATTCAGGCGAAGAAGAACAGACAGGAAAAAAAATTGATTTTGATGAAATAGAGGCTATTCTTGATGTTGAACTTGAGGAGTTCAATAGAGAAATTGGAAAGCGACTTGAGAATATGAACGAGGCACTTGAGCGCAGAAATCTAGAACGCCTATTAGGTGAGGATACCAAGGAACTAAAGACGCTGTATAGGCAGATTGTGAAGGATCTTCATCCTGATCTGAATCCAGACTTACCTGAAGCTAAGCAAGAACTGTTTAATAATGCAGTGCAGGCTTATAAAAATGGAGAGCTAGAGACAATTAGAACTATTAGTCTCATAGCAAGTGATGAAATTCCCGCATATGAAAAAGAAGATGTAAGAGTACAGCTTCTGAAGGATAGAGAGCGAATTTTAGAAAGGAGCTCCAGAGTAAGGATTGCTATTGAGGTTATAAAGGAAGATTTTCCTTATAACATGAAAGATATTCTTGAAAGTGAAGAGGCTATAGAAGAGAGAATGAAAGAGCTAGAGCAAGGCCTTGTGGAGTTTAAAGAAGCTGTTGATAGGCACAAGACCAAGATACTGCATATAACTAGGTGATATAATGTGGTCTTTGTAAGGCTTATGGATGCGGGCAAGCTCTTATTTGGCCGAATAGATTCTACTCAGAAATGTGGTACTTGGGTGAAGGTAAAAATCAAGATATATTTGCATGAACAATAAATAAAACATTGAAAAAAACGGCTATAATATATATAATTAAATTGTGCGCAAGTTAAACAGGCGTGAGACAATTGTATCGCAAGTAATTTGTGCATTACTGTCGATGAGGAGATTAACAATGAACAAGAATATATATTTTGCCGGTGGTTGCTTCTGGGGCACTGAGAGAGTGTTTAAGGATATACCAGGAGTTATAGAGACAACTGTTGGATATGCGAATGGAAGTGTAGAGAACCCTTCGTATGAGCAGGTTTGTAGGGGAAATACTGGTCATAGAGAGGCTGTTAAAGTAGTGTATAATCCCGAGAGATTATCGCTTGAGAAGCTTACACATGCGTTCTTCGTGGTCATCGATCCGACTGTTCAGAATAGACAGGGGCCGGACATCGGAACACAGTACCAGACGGGCGTGTATTACGAGGATGATCAGGATTTGCCGATTTTAGAAAAAGTTTTCGCACAGCAGCAAGAAATTCATGAGGAAATCTACGTAGAGCTTGAGCCACTTTCTTCGTTCTATGACGCAGAAGATTATCATCAGGACTATCTCGATAAGAATCCTGGTGGTTACTGCCACATTACAAACTATGAGATTGAAGAAGTTAGAGCGCTGTTTGCAGCTGAAGCTGAAGAGGCTGGACAGAAGGTAAAGGATGACCTCTATCCGTCAGATGAGACTGAGGAGGAACTATTCTACCGCATTGGACCTCAGGCATATAACGTCAGTGAGAAAATCTGGGACTGAGAGGGCGTTCTCTGGAGAATACGATGATTTCTTTGAAAAAGGGAATTTACGTAGATGTTGTGAGTGGTGAACCGCTATTCGTGTCGACGGATAAGTTCAATTCTGGCTGTGGATGGCCGGCGTTTACAAGACCTATAAGCGAGGAGCATGTGATATATCTACGCGATACGACCTTTGGTATGGAACGAGTAGAGGTTAGAAGCAAGGGGGCAAACTCGCATTTAGGACACGTGTTTCAAGACGGTCCTGCGGAAGATGGCGGCATGAGATACTGTATCAATTCGGTAGCCCTGAAATTTATATCAGTTGAAGACATGCTAGAGGCAGGTTATGGCGACCTGATTGAACTTGTAAAGTAAGAGGGAGAATGACTATGAAAGTACTATTTAATGAATATCCTAAGTGTAGCACTTGCAAGAAAGCTAAGAAGTGGCTCGATGACAATGGTGTCGCTTACGATGACAGACATATAGTTGAAAATAATCCGACAAAAGAGGAGCTAAGGGACTGGCTATCGAGAAGTGACAAGCCGGTGAGAAAGTTCTTTAACACAAGCGGTATGCTCTATAGAGAAATGGAGCTCAAGGATAAGCTAGATGCGATGAGCGAAGATGAACAGCTAGAGGTGCTAGCATCTAATGGGATGCTTGTAAAGAGACCGCTTGTCGTTGGCGATGACTTCGTGCTCGGTGGCTTCAGGGAGAAGGAGTGGGAAGAGAAACTATTAGGCTAATAAGAAAAAACTTTTAGAGCGTTATATATGCTTTTATAAAAGAGCCCAACTGGGCTCTTTTTGTATGTACAAAATGTAAAGTTTAGTTGACTGATTGTAAAGTAAAAATAGATTGAAGGCGTTAGAGAGTACCGATATAACACTGTTTTTTTATAATTCAGTTACAAAATGGTTTAATAAAAGTATGATACAATAGATTAATTTATATTAGTACAGTAAAGGGGTACTCAAATGTCCGAAAGCTACACAGGCAGAATCAATCGCAAATTACAGCGCAAACAGAAAGTTATAAGGGCTGCGGCAGGCAAGTGCAAAGGCAGATTTGGTTCTTAAGAATGCTACATATGTGAGCGTATTTTCAGGCGAGCTGAGAAATGCTGACATTGCAGTTACGAATGGGTTAATCGTTGGACTAGGTGAATATGATGGTGAGAAAGAAGTCGATATGACGGGCAAAATCGTGTGCCCTGGATTTCTTGATGCTCATATTCACCTCGAGAGCTCTCTTGTTACGCCTACTGAATTTGTAAGGGCGGTGCTTCCTCATGGAACGACCACGGTTGTAACGGATCCGCATGAAATTGCAAAATGTGATGGGGACAGATGGCATTGAGTATATGCTTCAGGCGACCGAAGGACTCCCGATAGATGTGAGATTTATGCTCCCTTCATGCGTTCCTGCGACTCCACTTGACGAGTCTGGGGCAACACTCGATTATAGAGCGATAGACAGTTTCTACGAACATCCTAGAGTGCAGGGACTTGCAGAGATGATGAATTATGTCGGCACAGTTGCTGCGGATGAGCAGGTTGTGGAGAAGATTGTTGCTGCACAGGCTCACCACAAGAAGATAGACGGCCATGCACCAGGGGTGAAGGGTAAGGCTCTAAATGCATACGTTGCTGCTGGCGTGTATTCCGATCACGAGTGTGCTACGGCAGAAGAGGCGATAGAGAAGCTAGAACTCGGTCAGGTGATAATGATAAGAGAAGGCACAGCAGCCCATAACCTCGAGGCGCTGATGCCACTTTTGACAGATAAGTACGCAGATAGATGTATGTTCTGCACCGACGATAAGCATCCATCTGATCTATTAGAGAAAGGGCATATAGACTATATAATTAAGAAAGCCATATCTATGGGAGCAGATCCTATACTAGCAATCAAGGTTGCTAGCACTAATGCAGCTAGATATTTTAGGCTGAATAATCGTGGTGCTATTGCGCTCGGATATCTTGCGGATTTCGTCGTAATAGATAATTTTGAAAATTTTACAGTCGATCAAGTCTACAAGAAGGGCAAGCTTATGTTCAATAATGGCAAGCTCAAAGAGTTCAAAGCTCCAGAAGTAGATGAATTCCTGACGACAAGGGCTCATAGTACTTTCAAAGTGGATAAACTTACTGCTGAAGCATTCAAAATAGATAGACCAAGAGGGGTGCTCGGCATGGTTGCAGGTGAACTGATGACCACAGATGAGGGATATGCTACTGGTGTTAATGTTGATGAAGATGTCCTCAAAATTGCTGTAGTAGAGAGACATAACTATACTGGTCATATTGGAATAGGATATATAAAGGGGTATGGACTAAAGAGTGGTGCAGTTGCTACCAGTATATCGCACGATTCTCACAATATAATAGTTGTCGGTACTAATGATCAAGATATGGCAGCTGCTGTAAATCATATTGCGGAGAATGGCGGTGGTATCACTGTATTTGACGGCGGTGAGTGCATAGGAGACGTGCAGCTTGAGATAGCGGGTTTGATGAGTGGAGAGCCATTAGTTGAGGTTAATACAAATCTCGAAAAGGCAAAGGCAAAGGCTTTTGAACTTGGAGTGAGCAAATCGATAGATCCGTTTATGACACTTTCCTTCATGAGCCTTCCGGTTATTCCGAAGCTAAGACTCACAACAAGAGGTGTGTTCGACGTGGAGAGCCAGAGTTATGTGTAGGCAAGAATAATTAAATGAATGAGATAGATAAAACTATAATTAAAAAAAGCTAGCTGAACGTGTAGCGGAGCTAGGAGGAAGAGCGTACTTTGTCGGCGGTATAGTTCGTGACGAAGTTATGGGGCGTCCTATCAAGGACGTTGATATTGAGGTGCATGGAATCTCTGAGGCGGTTCTAGAAGCGGTGTTAAAGGAACTTGGAAAGCCGCTTCGATTCGGCTCTGCTTTTTGGTGTGTACTCGCTTGCTGGTCATCAGATAGATATTGCACTTCCTCGCTCAGAAAGAAAATCTGGGTCTGGTCATCGCGACTTTGAAATTGAAATCGATCCGTTTATCGGAATCAAGGAGGCAGCACGTAGGCGCGATTTCACTATGAATGCGCTTCTCAAGGATATTCTGAGTGGTGAAATCGCAGATCCGTATGGAGGCACGGAGGATATCAAAAACCGAATAATCCGTCACATAGACGATAAGAAATTCGGTGAGGATCCACTCCGTGCCCTCCGTGCTGCCCAGTTCAGATCCAGATTCGGATTCCAGGTCGCGCCTTCCACGATTTCAATCTGCAGAACGCTCGACCTCAGATCCCTGTCGGCCGAGCGCGTCGAGATGGAGATGAAGAAGGCGCTCCTGGAATCCCACAGGCCATCCGAATTCTTTGAATGCCTGCGGGAAATGGGCCAACTCGGATACTGGTTCAAGGAACTCGAACAGCTGATCGGGCTAGAACAAAAATCCTAAGTTCCATCCAGAAGGTGATGTCTGGACTCACACCATGATGGTTCTGGATAGAGCGGCCCAGTTCCGACCTTGCGCGAGTGACCCATACGCGTTTATGCTGCTGGCTCTCACTCATGATTTCGGCAAGATCACGACGACTGAATTCGTTAATGGCGCAATTCACGCGTATGGTCACGAGCTACAAGGAGCAGAAATCGCGGAGCGATTTCTGGACCGCGTGTGTCATGGCAGCGATATAAAGAGGTACATAGCCAATATGCTTCCTAACCATATGCGCCCAAACAAGATTGCTGAAGCGAGATCGTCGGTCAAGAAGACGAATCGAATGTTTGACGATGCTATTGCTCCTAGTGATCTTATATATTTTGCAATCTGCGATAAGCCAAAATTGCCACACCTGGGTGCTCATAATCTGAGCCAGGCGTCAAACGAGACACACGAGACACAAGGCAATATTGAGATAGAATCAGAGCTTTACACAGATGAAGAAAAAAATCAAGGGAGCAAGAACGGATAAAGTTCTTGTTCGATAGACTAGATCTGTACAGAGACATGATGGCGAGACCTTATGTTACAGGAAAGGACTTGATCGATAGGGGAATTATGCCAGGCGATGACTTCGGCACAATCCTTGAATATGCGCACAAACTGAGACTAGCTGGTATATCAAAGGATGATGCGCTTAAGAAAACACTTTCCTATGCGAGGAAATTAAGAAAAAAAATATTAAATGATAAAAATTCTTACAATAGTGTATAATGTACCTATTAGGCAATATTTATCAAAGAGTTATTACTAAAAAGCGTAACGTTTGAACATATTTGTATTTTTAATTAAATAAATAAGAAAGAAGGATCAATTATGGAAAAAAAGGCAAGCGTTGTCAGTTCGCAAATTATTCGTTTTGCTACTATCATTTCTGATGATGATAGGGATAGCTGCACCTAATATGGAGGCTTTTTGCGGTTGAGAATACAACGACTGATCTTAATCTAGCAAATCTCAACCTATACGAGTTCAAGTGCAGGCAGGAGAATATGCAGGTCGTTAGCACTGGCTCGGGAACTCTGAAGGAAGTAGTGACCCCGAATGGTTCGTGGACTAAGAGTACGGTGTTCATGCACAAGTATGAGAAATCCAATTCGAAGCAGGATTACGATAATGTTCTAGAACTTCTATTCACTAATGCTGGTGAAGTAAATGGCAAAAAGGTCAACGTGAGAGTGAAGGTTTCTCACCTACAGCTGAATCCAACGGTATATTACGGGCAGCAGGCAAACTTTAATGATGCCAATGCAGGGGTGCCTTTTTTGACGGTTGACCAAAACTGGGGTGATAGTGGTATTCAGCTGATGGATTATGTATATCCTGATCATCCTAATTTTACTAATGACAATATTTGGTCTTTCAACACTAAGACAGACGTTACAGCAACTCTCGAGTATGCTGATGGTACACCTTGCGATTTAAAGCTGACGATGCAGCCAGCTGATATCGATGTGAAGCCAGGAAATCCAATCGCTGGGAACCGCAGATCTTCTTTTTATGAAGAGCTAGGAGTCAAGGATCTTGATAGCACTATTGATAAGATCGTTTACAATAGAGCGGTTAGTTTGGATGAGGAAAATGGATCTGGCAACTGGCATTGGTGGAAAGCGAATGCGAGCATCACTGCAGCTGGAACTAGCGGACAGGATGAGTATAACAAAACGGGATTTGTTATGCGCAGCAAGACAAACTCGATTACTTTTGCCTATAATTCTTCTGTAACGAGCGGTGGCCTGTTTAAGTTCTTTGCTGAAGTTCCTTACCATAATAATCCTGGTACAGCAGCTAAGAAAACTGTAGATAAAGCACAGGCACCAAAGCGTGTTGGAGAGCCTATCAACTACACTGTAAGGTACACAGTCCCAAGACCGGGTACTGATATAATTGATGATATTAAGTCGTTGAAATTTGCCGATACCTTTGATAAGAAAGTAGATTTCAAAGAAGCAATCGTTAAGTTTGATGGCAACACTCTAGTCGAAGGGCAAGATTATCGTGTGACCGTGACACCGGATAATGAAAATGGTCAGGACCACGTAGAGATTAATATTATCAAAAATGCTCTGTTCGCAAGAGATAAGGGCGGCAAAGTTTACGAGATAACTTATAAGACTGAGACAAATAGCAGAGCGCTAGTAGAGGGTGATAATACTATTACAAACTCAGCAGCAAAGATGTATTTTGATAATGTGTCAGTTCCTACGAATACCGTTGAGACTAAGTTACTACCACCAACTAAGCCTAAGAAGGACGTTTTTTTAAAGACGATATGTCCACTAGCGTTGACGGAAAGACAGTTAAGGGTGGAGATGTACTTACATATAAGATAACGTATAAGAATACAATCGGGCGAGCAGATGATGTGACGATTACAGATGCTATTCCTAAGTACACGAAGTACGTTTCAGGTTCCGCAGATAATGGTGGGGTGGAACAAAACGGTGTCATCACTTGGAGAAAGACAAATCTCGGTAATGACGAGACATTTACGGTGACTTACAAGGTTAAGGTAGATGAGGATATAAATGGAAAGCCACTGGATAATCAGGCAAAGGTTAGCACGAACTATTACAAGTTTGACACTAATAAGACTCATAATCCGACATCGGTTATGCCAAAGAAGCCTGTTATCAACAAGCATAGACACACACCTAAGACAGGCGATAGCAATGGGCTTCTTCCTTACTCAATTGTGTTTATAGGATCTGCACTAGCATCCCTCGGCTTGTTAGCAGCTAGAAAGCGCATGGCAAGGTAGCATATCGCTAACCTTTCAGAATTAACATGATACGAAAAAAGCGGGACATAAGTCCCGCTTTTGTAATGCATTCATATACTACCAAAGTTCTTTTGGATATTTTCCAGCTGCTTTCATCTCAGCAAATTTTTCAGAAACTTCTTCCTTATCCTCTTTATATGTTACACCGAACCATTTATCGCTCGAGTGAAGGACAGCTACAGTAGCTCTGCCGGCCTTAACCTCTGTGTCGATGCAGTAAGGTAGGAAATATTCACCTTTCATCGGGTTCTGCTCCATAATTACATCGAGAGCAGTAGGGAAGCCATCTTTCATGATGCCGAGGAATTCAGTCCCGAACCCCCATAGGTTCATAGATACCGAATGTCCATCTGGCACATCGTGCCTTGTACCTTTTGAATTGGTAGCGCGTATTACACCGTCAGCCTCACGGATAACATCGGAATGTTCTTCTATGTCAGACAAATATCCATCTGTAACCTCGCACAGACCACGGGCAACAGAGCCGTTTGCAGATAATGTATTCTCGATTTTGAAGCCAACCATGCAGTGATGTGTAGCATCAGCGGATTCACTGAGGAATTTGTATATCTTCTCAAATGCTTCCTGACCATAGTAGTCATCTGCGTTGATAACTGCAAAAGGTGCATCTATATAGTCTCTTGCAGATAGCACGGCGTGGCCAGTTCCCCAAGGCTTAGTTCTCCCTTCTGGTACAGTGTAGCCAGATGGCAGATCGCTAAGCTCCTGAAGAGCGTAGTGTGTCTCAAATAGTTTTCCTGCTCTACCTTCAATATGGGCTTTAAAAGTCTCTTCAAAATCAGCTTTGATAATGAAAGCTACTCGCCTGAAGCCCGCCTGGTATGCATCGTAGAGGGAGAAGTCCATGATTATATCACCCTCAGGTGTAATCGGATCAATCTGCTTAGGTCCGCCGTAGCGACTTCCCATTCCTGCAGCCATGATAACTAGAATTGGTTCCATTTTAGTTCTCCTCTTTTATCATTCGGTTAATTCTGGCTCTGACCATTTCTTCGCCCATTATCTGCTGAATTGCCCATACATCAGGTGACTGAGCGCGTCCAACAAGAGCAAGTCTGATAACTGTGCTTACGTGGCCAACGTGCCCCTTATAATCATCTGGATTCTTTTTGTAGTCCTTAGGCTTTGCAGCATAACCTAGGTTAGTTGCAATTTCTCTTATCTTATTGAACCACTCTTCCTGTGTGTCGGCGTGGTTGTAAGACGATAGGTATTCTTCAAGAATCTTGACCTTATCTGCTTCAGCTTCGGCAGGGACTTCATCAACAATTTTAAAACTCTGATCGTAGAAATAGCTGATGAAATCCATAATCTGTCTAGCGTATACGAGGTCTTTACGAGGCTTTTTCTCATCTCTTCCGAGGTCGAGAATCTTAACAAGTAAATCCATGTCCTCAAATACGTACCCATACTCTGGTGCGAACTCGAGAGACCATGCCTTTAAGAACTCAGCAATTTCAGTAGCAGGGATATGCAGCATAGCTTCCTTGCTAACGTCGTTGAGCTTATCAAGGTCGAAAAGTGCGCCTGAGTTACTCATTTTCTCGGTAGTGAAATTGAACTCGTTGATATCTGCCTCAGGGTTTTCCATACGCCACTCTTCGTAGTTCGAGTTAAGAATGGTGAGAAGGTATTCTCTAACTGCAGCAGGGTGGTAACCCTGGTCCCTGTAGTAGTCTAGTGAAAGTTCTGGGTCCTTACGCTTAGATAGCTTTCTCTTGTTGCCGTCCTCGCCGATTTTCATTAGCTGTGCAGTATGGCAATAAACTGGGAGTTCAAATCCAAGCTTGTCAAATAGCTCAACGTGAATCGGTAGTGATGGCAGCCATTCCTCTCCTCGTATAACGTGAGTTGTTCTCATCAGATGATCATCGATAGCGTGAGCAAAATGATAAGTAGGAATACCTGTAGTCTTTACGATTACAATATCCTGGAAATTTTCAGGCACATCGAGAACACCTCTGATTCCGTCGACAACTTTATTTCTCTTGATATCTTCGCCGACAGCGTTAGGAGTGCCAGCTGATTTAAGTCTAATTACGAATGGAGTGCCAGCCTCGATATGGTCAGCAACGAGTTTTTTTCAACTTCTGGATCTTTATCCCAGTCTCTATACTTTGACCAGCCTGTGTAGATTCCAGGGGCAAGCTTCTCCTGCTCTTGCTTTTCTCTTATCGCGCTAATTTCGTCTTCGGTAAGGAAGCAAGGGTAAGCCTTGCCTTCAGCGAGTAGCTTCTTGGCATAAAATCTGTATATTTCACCACGGTGACTCTGAGTATAATCTCCATAGTTCCCGATGTCGCCATTTTCAGTAACACCCTCGTCGAACTTGATTCCGAAAAATGCGAGAGAAGAGATTATAGTCTCTACAGCATTCTCGACAAATCGCTTGTCGTCGGTATCCTCGATTCTGAGGTAGAAAAATTCCATCACTCTGATGAGCTAGTCGTTCGTCAACAAAAGCTCCATATAAGTTTCCGAGATGGATAAATCCAGTTGGGCTTGGGCCGAGTCTTGTAACCTTAGCGCCTTCTGGGAGATTACGCTTAGGGTACATGGCTTCGTAGTCAGTATCGCCCGCAATCTCAGGATAGATGAGTTCGCTGAGTTCAATTGAATTCATATTAATCCTCCTGCGTTTAAATCTAATTAACTAATTAAGTTTACCATATTAACGGCTACAGTTGTAGGGTAGCAAGTGCACATAGACCTAACTAATTTTTTTATTGAAAGATGTCAATTAAGAATTAGCTAGCAAACTTAATTTATTTTTGTCAAAAAGACATTTTATGAAAACTGTATCTTCCTTCATCTTATGGTATAATACACTCTGTATAAATGTGAAATTATAATGTACGAAGTGTGGGAGGGAAGCCCCTTATGATATTGTTCAAATACATATTGGCGTTACTGCTTACGATACCTATGGGCGTGCTCGGAGTATACTTGTTTGTAGATTACTTCGACACAGTTAAGGGCAAGAAGCAGGCAAAAGCAAGCTGCGGAGAAACGCAAGGTGGAAGAACGCAAAAAGCACGCAAAGAAGGATTTACAATCCACATTCCAGATCCGATAGAACCATCCGATAGAAACACACATAGATAGAGGTGCATAGTGCCAAAGGGAATTTTTATAACGCTTGAAGGACCAGATGGCTCCGGTAAAAGCACACAGGTAGAGAATATAAAGGCGTATTTTGAAAATGAAGGCAGGGAAGTTGTAGTGTCAAGGGAACCCGGAGGTACGTCGATTAGCGAAAAAGCTACGCAATATCGTTTTTAGATAATGAAAATGCTGAGATGGATGACATCACAGAGATGTTTATCTATGCGGCAGCTAGAGCGCAGCATGTTGCGGAGAAGATAAGACCTGCACTAGAGAGCGGTGCGGTTGTAATCTGTGACCGATTTGTAGATTCGAGCATTGCATATCAGGGATATGGCAGGAATCTTGGAGAACAGGTGGGAGAGGTGAATAGGTATGCTACATGCGGACTTGAGCCAGATGTTACGTTCTTCATGGACCTAGACCCAGAGATTGGTAGATCAAGAATCGGCAAAGACGTTAGAGATAGGCTAGAGCAGCAGAAGCTTGATTTTCATTACCGCGTATATGAAGGGTATAAGGCGATTTGCGTGAAGTATCCTGAAAGGGTGGTAAGGATTGATGCGACGAGGACGGTAGAAGAGATTAAAGAAGATATATATTCTAAACTTGGGTCTATATAGAGGGAGCTCGACAGGTGGCTACATATGGTAGCTATCAGATGATATGGGAGAGATATGGCACGGGAATACGCACATGCATACATACTAGAAGGACGTAGCGGGGAGCAGCGGAGTGAATATATCAGAAGATTTGCCAAGGACATAATATGCCCTAACCCCGATATATCTGGGCATGCATGTGGAACATGCCCAGCTTGTATAAGAGTGAGTAGTGGCACGCATGAAGATATATTCTTCATGAATCAGAGCGGCAAAGAGACATACAAGACCGTCGACGCTGCTGCTATGATAGAGCGACTAGGAATGAGACCGTATGGCAGTCATAATGTCGGAATCATTGATAATGCGGAGAGGCTCAGCGAGATAGTTCAGAACAAACTGCTCAAAACGTTAGAAGAGCCTTATCCTGGCACAGTTATTATCTTGGCTACCGATAACAAGGAATCGCTGCTACCAACAGTGAGGTCGCGATGTGTCGAACTTAGAATCCAGGAGCAAGCTAAGGAGCATGAGAACTCAGATAGTGTTGAAACCCTGATGAAGGAATGGCTCGGCAAAACATATTTCTTCAAGGTGCGTGAAATTATCAAGAAGAACTTCAAAAGCAACGAGGAGGCGTTCAAGTTTCTCGATGTGCTAGAGAAGAATTTGCATGAAAGATTGATCGGTGGTGGTAATTTGCCACAGGATGCAGGGTTAATACTAGAGATGATTGATCAAGTTGAAGATACGAGAATCAATATTAAGCGTGGGATGAGTCCAGACTATGCACTAAACTCTTTATTTCTGTACAGGAATAAGAGATAAACAGTAACAAATTCGGATACATAGTATTCGGTTTTAAATAGATAAGAAGGAAATTAATAGATGGTAGAAATTATAGGCGTAGGCTTTATGAAAGCCAGCAAGACATATTACTTCGACCCCGCGGGAGTGAGCTATGAGCTAGGAGAACTAGTCATTGTGGAAACTGCAAGGGGAATGGAGCTCGGACATATCTCAATAGCAAACTGCGAGATTGATGAGAGTGAACTTGTTGCTCCGCTCAAAGGCGTAGAGCGCAAGGCTTCCAAAGAAGACATTCAGAGATATAAGGATAATCTAGCTAAGAGAGATGAGGCTATGAAGGCCTGCGAAGAAAAAGATTTTGCAGCACAAGCTAGATATGAAGCTAGTCGATGCTGAATTTACAATCGACGGAACTAAAGTTATATTCTACTTCTCAGCGGATGGAAGAATCGATTTCAGAGGGCTTGTAAAGATCTTGCATCACAGTTCAAGATGAGAATTGAGCTCCGCCAAATCGGTGTAAGAGATGAGGCGAAGATGCTCGGAGGCATAGGGATTTGTGGCAGACCGCTATGCTGTAGTAAGTGGCTAAGCGATTTCCAGCCTGTTTCAATCAAGATGGCAAAGCAACAGAATCTTTCGCTTAACCCATCCAAGATATCTGGTACTTGTGGTAGACTCATGTGTTGCCTAAACTTCGAAAAATAAGACGTATCAGGAGCTTCGTAAGGGTATGCCTAACGAAGGGGAACGCATCGATACTCCTGACGGAATAGCTAAGGTTATAAATGTAGATTTATTTAACGGTAAGGTGACAGCTAGACTTATCGTTGAGGACAAGGAGACCGGAGAGGATGCTCTAGGCCCTGACTACAACATCTATTTTAAGAAAGAAATCAAACGTATAGATAAGAAACATTACCATAAGAAGAACGACGACTTAGGCGATCTTGATGAAGAGACTTTGAAGGAAATCAAGGAGCTGACACGCGATTAGTTCAGATAAACTGATAGAGCTGGGTGAGGATTTAGAGATATGGATAGAAAGCCAGAGCGAATCGACGAGATAGGCATGGGAGGCTACAAAGTAGTACAGGGAGACGGCTTCAGTTATGGAGTCGATGCTGTGCTTCTGGCAGCCTTTGCCAGCGGTGAGACTGGTGCGAAAGCTATCAAGAGCAGGCTCAAGATGCGTGTTGCTGATCTTGGAACTGGCAACGGAATAATACCATTCATACTGGCGCACAAGCTCCCTTTGTCTGAGGTTGTGGGGTTTGAGAAGAATCCTGTGTCGCTAGGAAGAGCAGAGCGTGGCTGTGCTATGAATAAACTCGAGAATCGCATAAGCTTTGTACTTGCTGACATTTCAGAACTAAAAAGGTTATGAAAAATTCATTTGACGCAGTAGTTACTAATCCTCCGTATTTCAGGCGAGGATCAGGCATTCCAAATGAAGATGCATCTAAGTTTATAGCACGTCACGAGACGACAGCCAGTATCGTGGAATTTGCCAAGTGTGCTAGCCGAATTCTGAAGTCCGGCGGCGACCTATACATGATCCACAGGCCATCACGCCTACCGGACATCAGCGAAGCTCTGCGAGCAGCAGCGCTAGAACCCAGGAGCTGCAGCTCGTCGTACCGAGCAGCGCTGAACCAGCAAACCTGGTTCTAATCCATGCAGTCGCAGGTGCAAAGCCTGATCTCAAGATGCTGCCCGAGATAGCAGTCTACAATCCTGATGGAGCAGACTATACGGATTTGATAAAGCGCATATATTTGTAGGTCAGACTTGGTGTGTTTTATACACAATGATTGCCTGTTCGTCATAAATATTTATAAGATTGAACATATAATATGCCTAAGGTATAATTTAAATACTACCAATAGAGTAGAAGGAGGGAATGATGAGAGTCTCGTTAGACATAAAGCAGGCGGCAATAATGCTAGTGCTGATTGCGCTATTCATCCTAATAGTTTTTGATTAGATTAGTTATCAAGTTGGCTGATACGCTTAGAAACGTGGATGAGCTTCTAGCTGATACTAAGAGAATGACCACAATTGCTGCGGCGAGAACGGAACAGGTGGACGAGCAGATTGACCATGCGATTGATATGTTTACAAGTGTGAGTGACAAGATCAACGAGAATCGCTCCATTATTAGGACTGCGGGCAATGTGGGGACAGCTGCTGGTGCGCTCAAGTCATTTAGCAAGAAGTCAAAGAAGCGTGCGAACAGATATGAGATGGACGATATGAGCTATGAGCGTCCGAACAAGATTCGCAAGAAAAAGACGCAGATAAAGTTATATAGGCAAATTTTAAGAGATGCTTTGCGGCATCTCTATCACTATTTATCAAGGAGAATTTTCAGTGGCAAAGATACTTGTTAACAACAGCGGACCTTTAGAGGGAGAGGTTAAAATTAGCGGTGCGAAGAATGCGGTTCTTCCACTTATGGCAGCGACTCTGCTGACGCCAGATACATGTGTGATTGACGATGTTCCAGATTTGTCCGACGTAATGGTTATGCGCAAGATGCTCGAGAGCTTTGGTGCTGTCGTATCTATGCCTAATCCAGGCAGACTATCAGTTAATGCAGCTGAGATTATGACTGTAGAAGGGGATGCAGAGCTAGTATCCCAGATGAGAGCTTCGACTATGGCTATGGGTCCTCTGCTCGCTAGATGTGGTAAGGTAGTGATGCCTCTTCCCGGTGGCTGCACAATCGGTAAGAGACCGATTGATCTTCACCTTAAAGGGTTCAAAGCACTAGGTGCAACAGTGATAGAGGACTTAGAACATTCATGTATAATTATCGAGGCTCCAGAAGGAGGTCTTGTTGGTGATGCTATATACCTAGACTTCCCTAGTGTTGGGGCGACAGAGAATATCCTTATGGCAGCAGCTCTTGCTAAGGGACCAACAATTTTTGGAGAATGCAGCCAAAGAACCTGAAATCGTAGATTTGGCAAACATGCTCAACAAGATGGGTGCCAAGATTAAGGGTGCAGGTACAGATACTATCCGTATCACGGGAGTTGAAGGACTTTCAGGTGCTATCCATACAGTAATTCCGGATAGAATTGAGTGTGGCACTTTCATGCTTGCGGCAGCGATTACTAGAGGAAAAGTTCTTATCAAGAATGGTATCCCTGGACACGTTAGATCGATAATCGCCAAACTCAAGGAGTGTGGCGTTAAAGTTGACGTTGAAGGCTATGGCATGCTCGTTGATGCAACTGAAGGAAATCTTGTTGCTACAGATATCAAGACGCTTCCGTATCCAGGATTCCCGACAGATATTCAGTCGCCGTTCATGGCGTTTTTGACCACTGTTGAGGGAACTAGTGTGGTAAGAGAGACAGTTTTTGAAAATAGATTCATGCATGTAGTTGAGCTAAACCGCATGGGAGCAGACATCTCTGCGGATAATAGCAGAGAGGCGACAATACCAGGTGGAAAGCATCTTCATGGTGCAAAGGTTAGATCTACAGACCTTCGTGCAGGCGCGGCGATGGTTCTTGCCGGACTCGTAGCGACTGGAACTACAGAGGTCAGCGAGATTTATCATATCGAAAGGGGATATGAAGACTTTGTAGGTAAATTCAAGAGTCTAGGTGCAGACCTCATGAGAGTGGAGGAACACGATGTCTAACAACAAGTATCTTGAGATGCTAGCTCAGAAGTATCCTAATCATCGTTCTGTAAATGCTGAGATAGTAAACCTTAGAGCGATTCTTGCTCTGCCTAAGGGTACAGAGTACTTCCTAAGCGATCTTCACGGTGAATACGATGCGTTCCAGTATTTCGTGCGCAGCGCATCCGGAACTATCAAGATGAAAATCGATGAGAATTTCGGAACTATACTGAGCACAACAGATAGAGAGCAGCTGGCTGCTCTTATCTATGATCCGGTTAACGAGCTTAAGAGGCGAGAGGCTAATGAAGACGATTTCAATGCTTGGTGCTCAGCAGCTATTTATAGACTAATTATTATCTGCAGGGCAGTTTCTAATAAGTACACCAGATCCAAGGTTAGAAGAATCTTGCCTGATAACACGGGCTATATCATGGATGAGCTTATGTTTGCTGACGATGATGACAACAGGCAGAAGTACTATCAGGAGATTATCGATTCTGTAATCGAGTTCAGAATTGCCAAGACGCTGATTATAGAAATTGCTAACACGATAAGTGAACTGGCGGTCGATCATCTTCATATTATCGGAGATATTTTTGATAGAGGACCTAAGCCTCACAAGATTATGGACTTCTTGATGTCACGCCGTAGTGTGGACATACAGTGGGGTAATCACGATATCGTATGGATGGGTGCAGCTTGCGGAAATAGACCTTGCATTGCAAATATCATCCGTATGAATGTCAGCTACAATAACTTTGATATGCTCGAGTACGGATATGGCATTAACCTTCGTCCGCTAGCTACTCGTGCACAGCAGATATACGGAGATGACCCATGCACAGGCTTTATGCCGCATGTGCTTGAGAAGAATAGATTTGACCCTATACCGGAGGAGCTTGCAGCCAAGATGCACAAGATGATTGCGATCATCCAGTTCAAGGTTGAAGGTCAGACCATTATGAAACATCCAGAGTTCAAAATGGAACACAGGTTGATGCTCGATAAAATTGACCTCGAAAAGGGTACTGTTGAGTGCTATGGTGAGACGTATCCGATTAAGGACACTAATCTACCAACTATCAATCCTGCTGATCCGTACAAGCTAAGCCCTGAAGAAGAGGAAGTAATGGTTGCACTTGAGGCGTCAATTACAAACTCCAGAAAGCTTCAGGAGCACATCAACTTCCTATACACACACGGAGCGCTTTTTACTACTTATAACGGAAATCTGCTTTTCCACGGATGCATTCCATTTACCGAGGATGGCGATTTTATGGAAGTAACAATTGCGGGCAAGACTAATCACGGAGCAGCTCTGATGAAGCAGCTTGACCAAGAGCTCAGAGAAGTATACTTCAATCCAAGGTGTGAAATGGATAAAGCGGATGCTGCAAATCTAATGTGGTACTTGTGGCTCGGTCCTGACTCGCCGCTATTCGGTAAGGATAAGATGACGACGTTTGAGAGACTTTTCATCGCTGACAAGGCTACACACAAGGAGCGCACAGTTCCGTACTACAAGCTTTATTAAGGAAAAGGATATCTGTATCAAGATTATTCGCGACTTCGACCTCGATCCATCTAGAGGAATTATCTTAAACGGTCACGTACCAGTTAAGATTAAGGATGGAGAGAGCCCAATTAAGGGAGAAGGTAAGCTTATAGTTATAGATGGTGGTATTTCTAAGGCTTACCAGAAGACGACTGGAATTGCAGGATACACATTTATTTTCAATTCGTGGTTTATGGCACTGTCGGAGCATGAACCATACCATCCATTGCAGCCAGATGGTACTCAGGAATTCAACAGTCCTAATATCGTGACAACTCACACCTTGCCTGAGCGCATGCTTATAATCGATACAGATATAGGCAAGGTTCTGCAGTCTCAGATAGATGACCTGCAGCAGCTAAATGCAGAATTCCGCAAGGGAACCATCAAGGAAGTTTATCCAAAGAGGGGTAAATATTACTCAAAGAATTAAGAACTTATCCATGGCGATAAGTGTCGTTTTCAAGATTAACCGAAAGAAGGTGCTGTTATGATTCGTATGATAAGCGTTGTGCTCGGCGGAGTTCTATTCGCACTCTGCATATACTATTTCATGTTACTTTACAAGAACAATAGGAGAAATAGATTCTAATGAACACGCAGATGATCAATATTCCAAATAAAAAGTCCGTTAGCCCAGCTAGCGGACTTGCGTGTATAACCGGGGCAAGCTCGGGAATAGGGGCTGAATTTGCACGTCAACTTGCAGCAGAAGGGTACTCGGTTATCCTCGTAGCAAGAAGAGAGGAACGCCTGGTAGATTTGGGTCAGGAGCTCGCAAGTGATTATCACGTTGAATGCGAGTGTATAACGGCAGACTTGTCAGACCTAAATGAGTGCACTGAACTGGTTGCCCATCTTAAGTCTAAGCGCGAAATGCCTCTGGATATACTCATCAATAACGCAGGGTTCGGTGCAGTTGGTAGATTCGACCAAAGTGATATTTCAAAAGACCTCAATATGATTGATGTCAATGTCAGGGCACTTCATTATATCGCTCGCCAGATGCTGCCTCATTTTATTGAGCGTGATCACGGGCATATTATCAATGTCGGTTCTGTTGCTGGCCTTATGCCTGGTGGACCATATATGGCGACGTACTATGCAACTAAGTCGTATGTCGCATCTCTCACAAATGCTATTGCTGAAGAGCTGAAACGTCTCGGAAGCCATGCCCAGGTGCACGCACTTTGCCCAGGCCCAGTAAATACAGAGTTTAACGATGTCGCTAACGTCAAATTCTCTCTTAAGGGAATTTCTGCAAAAGAGTGTGTTTCGTACTGTATTGATGAAGCTGACAAGGGTAAGATAATTATCGTTCCAAACAAAATGGTCAAGTTGGCTGCTGTTGCTGCAAAGTTTGTGCCAAGAGAAATCGTACTCGGCATAGTTGCACGAAGCCAGAAGAGTAAAATCGAAAGATAAGCTTGACTGAACCGCTGGAATGACTTGACAAGAACGCTATATCGTGATAAATTATTATAGCGTTTTAAGCGCCTATAGCGCAATTGGATAGAGCGTCACACTACGAATGTGAAGGTTCGGGGTTCGAGTCCCTGTGGGCGCACCATACAAAATACTGCAACTCACCAGAGTTGCAGTATTTTGGTTTTTTGAGGTATTAAAAACTTACCTCGAGAAAACAAGCGAAATTTATAAGATGGATAAAGAAAGAAGTAGATTGCGCTGTAATATTGATTATTTCAATGATAAATCTCCAATAATAGAACCTGTTTAAATAGATATTACCTATAGCTAAATCTATTGTGAATAAATCATATCGGTGTTAATCTCATTACCGTAATGAAAATGAAAATTTATGGAGGTGTATTGTAATGTCGATTACAGCTGAAACAGCGCAAGCGCATAAAAATGATCCTGCAGTTCTATGCTGCAGAGCAGAAGAGGGAACTGAACTAACTCCAGCGAACTTTGAGGATCCGGCTATTTTCCCAGACCTAATCGATACTGGACTACTAAACATTGATGGAGCACTCAAGATCGGACAGGTGCTAAATGGCTCAAAGCTAACTAAGACTGTCGATTCTCTAACTCCTATCACTCCAGACATCATAGACAAGTACGATGACGATGTAGATGGAGGTGCAGAGGAAGCTGCTGAAGAAGCAGAATCCGGAGAGATGGTAGAAGCATCGATTGGTGGAGAAGTTCAGAACGTTAACATGTCAGTTGTTGGCGGCGTTGTTAAGCTCTATATCGGGGAGGGCAAAGACATCGCAATCGAATTCCCAGTATAAAATATTAATTTTTTTACCGCATAAATAGATTGATCAACTCCTTTTCGAGCCAGGCTTTGCCTGGCTCTTTGCTTTGTGCTAATAAGATTAAAAAAATCCTGCAACGAAAACTATGGGACTGACAATCGTCAGTCCCGTAGTAGTTATGAAAAAAAGATTGTATTATGTAGCTTATTTAGGAACTACAAATCCCTTTCCTAGAGCATCGTCTGGATCGATGAACCAAGTAGCTTCTCCGCAGAGGTAGGCGCCGCCTCTTACTTGAGGAACGATTGCATCGAACTCGCCAACCTTTGTCTCGCTCTCGATCATTCCATAGAACTTAGTTCCGATGAATGACTCATAAACGAACTCCTTACCAACTGGAAGCTCACCAAGTGCGTGGAGTAGGGACATTTTAGCAGATGTACCAGTTCCGCATGGGGATCTGTCTAGCTGAGGATCTGCAGGATCGCCGAATACTACGAGGTTACGTAGATCAGCATCTGGAGTGTCAGTTGTTGAGTAGTTCTCAACTAGGTCAACAGATGTGATGTCTAGCTCTGGGTGCTGAACAGAAACAGTCTCGTTAACCTTTTGAAGCATGAAGCTTGAGAATCTTGTTAGGAAACCAGCTGTGTCAGGACCAACCTTGATACCAAAGTTCTTCTCTGTATCAACTAGAGCGAAGAAAGAACCACCGAAGCAGATGTCGTATACAACATCCTTGCCTTCGAACTCAACGTGAAGGTCCTTCTTATATCTGAATGAAGGAACGTTAGTTAAAGTTACTCCAGTAACCTTTCCGTCCTTAACGTCTGCAACTGTCTTAATGATACCAGCAGGAGCTTCTAGAATAACTTCTGTCTGAGGCTCCTTCATCTCCATTAGACCACCTTCAAGAATCGCAGTTACAACACCGATTGTGCAGTGTCCGCACATGTTGAGGTATCCGCCTCCATCCATGAAGAATACACCGAAATCAGCTTCTTTGTTGCAAGGCTCTACAACGAAAGCACCGAACATGTCGTGGTGTCCACGAGGCTCGAACATAAGAGCGGTTCTTACATAATCATAATGCTCTTCGAGATAGTGCTTTCTCTCGATCATTGTGTTACCTTCTGTCTCTGGGCAATCAAGAGCTACCCTGCAGTACTCACCTTCAGTGTGTGCCTCAATAGTTCTGATAACGTCAGTATACTTCTTGTAATCAATCTTAGTAGTTAGTGCCATTGTCATGTACCTCCTTAGGTTACATAAGTATGAAATAAATAATTGCCACCTAAGTAAACTATAGAGCAGTAAATATTAAAAAGTCAATAATATAACAAATGCGTATTATGAAAATTAATACAATGCTAGAATGTTGAGAAACAGATTTTTCTTTGTGAAGTGCAAGAAATCAACAAAAAAATGATGTGAAATGCTTATCAATAAAAATACAACTAAGTGTTTTTTATCGATAGAAATTATTGATTTAAAAAAACATGACAAAAAAATATGCAGGTAGGGTATAAATAAAAAAACGAGTTTTTGACAGAAAAAAATATCTATTGAAAAAAACTCTATAGATAATCTAGCAATTATCATTGAAATGAATAAATCGTTATGTTATCATCAATCTAGAAAAGAGCGTGCATTACCTTTATTTGTGTGGCTTTTTCGAACGATATACATTAATGATTTGTAGAGTCAAAAATATTTAAGGAGAGACTGTGTCATGGAAAATTTGCAGATTTTGTTGAGACAGCATGTAGGTAAGCCTTGTGCTCCAATTGTTAAAGTTGGTGACAAAGTTAAGAAGGGTACCCTCATTGCAGAGCCAACAGGTCTCGGCGCAAATATCTTCTCCAGCGCTTATGGCGTTGTTGAAGAAATAACAGACGAGATGATTGTTATTAAGCCTGATGAAGAGCAGAAAGACGAGTATGTTCAGATCGAAGAGGGAACACCTCTAGAGATGGTTAAGGCTGCTGGAGTAGTAGGAATGGGTGGAGCTGGATTCCCAACTGCAGTTAAGCTAGATGCTCATTTTGAGGATGGCGGTTACATCCTTGTAAATGCTTCTGAGTGTGAGCCTGGACTAAAGCACAACATTCAGCAGATAGAGGAAGAACCAGAGAAGGTTATCCGCGGAGTTAAGCTCTGTATGGAAATCTCTGGAGCAGACAAGGCTATCATTGCTATTAAGAAGAAGAATCGTAAGGCTATTGAAATCCTTGACGAATGTCTAAAGGATGAGCCAAGCATCACAAGACATCTTCTACCAGATATTTACCCAATGGGTGAAGAAAGAGCTGTAGTTAGAGAATGTCTCGGAATCGAGCTAGAGCCAAGCCAGCTTCCATCAGCTGCAAAGTCTGTTGTTATCAACAGTGAAACTTGCTCAAGAGTAGCTGAGGCCGTAGATGAGAGAAAGCCATCCTTCCTAAAAGCACCTCACAGTAAGAGGTAAGCTCAACGGTGGACACGATGCTCACGTATTTATGGACGTTCCAGTAGGAACAAGCGTTGCTTCTCTAATTGAGAGAGCTGGCGGAATCGATGGTGAGTATGGCGAAATCGTAATGGGTGGTGCATTCACTGGAAAGTCAACTACACTTGAAGCTCCTATCACTAAGACGACTGGAGCTATCCTAGTATCAATGCCGTTCCTAGATCTACATGGAGCTAACATGGGTATCCTCGTATGCGCATGTGGTGGTAACTATGAGAGAATGCAGGAGCTTTGCAAGAAGTACAATGCGAAGGAAGTTTCGCTTTGCTACTGCAAACAGGCACAGGAGATGCCTAACGGTACAAGAAAGTGCGAGAGACCAGGAAACTGCCCAGGCCAGGTATCGAACAACCTACAGTTCAAGAAGGATAAGTGCGAGTACGTAATCATCGGAAACTGCTCCGATTGCTCGAACACTGTAATGGCTTCTGGTCCCTAAGATGGGACTTAAGGTTATACACCAGACAGACCACATCATGAGAGCTGTTGATCACCCACTATATAGAACTTTAAGAGTTTCTAAGCAGGTTGATCAAGATCTTAACGTAGTAGACAACGTTGAGAATAACTAGTTGATATTTAATCCGAGTGCTTCATGTGCCCGATCACATGAAGCACAGTCGGAGTAAATATATAAAATTTTGCATTTGCAAAGGCAATATTTTTTTCAAGGAGGAAGATCGATATGTCAATCACAGCTGAAACAGCTAAACAACATGCGAACGACCCAGCGGTACTATGCTGCAGAGCAGAAGAAGGAACTGTTCTTGAGCCAGCTAACTTCGAAGATCCAGCAATTTTTCCCAGATCTAATTGATTCTGGTCTGCTGAATACTGACGGAGCGCTCAAGATTGGTCAGGTACTAAACGGATCGAAACTAACTAAAACTGTTGATTCTCTAACTCCAATCACAGCAGACATCGTTGATAAGTACGATGCTGATGAGGTTGCTGAGGAAGAAGCTCCAGTTGCTGAGGTAGAGGAAGCTCCAGTTGCAGTAGCAGCTCCAGCAGCTCCAGTTGCAGCAACAGGAACAATTAAGCTACACATCGGAGAAGGAAAGAACATCGACATTGAGCTCCCAGCAGGACTCGGTGGCGGCGTTGCTGCTCCAGCTCAGACAGTAGTAGCAGCTCCAGCAGCAGTAGCAGCAGCTCCAGTTGAAGAGCATACTGAGACTGTTCTAAGAGAGATGACAAGAAAGCACTACAAGATTAACAAGGTTGTTCTTGGAGATGAGACTAAGATTGAGGGAGATACTCTCTACGTTCGTAAAAGCGCAGCTACAGAGGGTGCTGAAGCACAGAAGCTAGTACAGTCCCTAGAGCTTAGCCTAATCACACCGGATAACTATCACGTTTACACAGAGACAGTAATGGATATCCAGCCAATCGCTACAAAGGCAGACTCTGATATGGATCTTGGTGAGGGAGTTACTCAGGTTCTCGATGGCGTAGTAATGGTAGTAACTGGTGTTACAGAAGAAGGTGTTCAGGTTGGTGAGTTTGGTTCATCCGAAGGTTACATCGACGAGAACATGATGTGGGGTCGTCCAGGTGCTGTTGATAAGGGTGAGATCATGATCGTTGCTCACGCAGTTATCGACAACCTAAAGAACATGGAGAGACCAGGACCTATCGCAGTTCACACTGCTGTAGACCACGTAGTTTCTGAAATCAGAGAAGCTATGAAGAGAGACCTTAAGGACGTAACTCCAACAGAGGAGCAGGTTCTTAAGCAGACAAGACACCCTGGAAAGAAGAAGGTTGTTATCGTTAAGGAAATCATGGGACAGGGTGCTATGCACGACAACTTCCTATTCCCTAACGATCCTGTAGGCGTACTCGGAGCTAAGCCAAACGTTGACCTTGGTAACGTTCCAGTAATGGCTAACCCACTCGAGGTACTCGATGGTTGTATCCACGCTCTAACTTGTATCGGACCTGCTTCAAAGGAGATGTCCAGACACTACTGGAGAGAGCCACTAGTTGTAGAGGCTGTACACGATGAAGATATCGACGTAGTTGGTGTAATCTTCGTTGGATCACCTCAGGCTAACTCCGATAAGTTCTACGTATCAAGAAGACTTGGTCAGATGGTTGAGTCTATGGGCGTTGACGGTGCATTCGTTACAACAGAAGGATTCGGAAACAACCACGTTGACTTCACTTCCCACATCGAGCAGATTGGTAAGAGAGGAATTCCTGTTGTTGGATTCTCATTCTGTGCTGTACAGGGTGCCCTCGTAACAGGAAACAAGTACTGCGACGCAATGATCGACAACAACAAGTCCATGTCCGGAATCGAGAACGAAGTTCTTGCTTGCAACACACTCTGCACAGAGGATGCTATCCGTGGACTTGCTATGCTGAAGGCTAAGATGTCTGGCGAAGAGGTTAAGGCTCCAGAGAGAGCATACAACGTAAACGTTAAGAACAACAACGTTGAGCTCATCGAGAAGGCTACTGGCGCTAAGATTGAACTCGTAGAGAACGAGCAGTCACTTCCAATCAGTGAAAAAGAGAAAGGAAAAGTACGACTAATCTTATATTAGAAAGGTAGATATTATAGATGAAGTACGGAGATAAGATAATCAAAGTCGAGGGAGTCATTACAGAGGTTCACGATGGGGGAATCTGCGTAGACATTAAAGGTCGACTTGGAGAACTCAAGGTGCCAATGAGAATGGTAATCTCAGATTATCCACTACAGGTTGGACAGACTGTCGCATGGAATATGAGTTTCATCGAACAGGAAGGACCTGAAGTTAACGAAAAGTACGTAAGTAATATCGATATTCTAAATAGACGTCGTGCTGAATACGCTGAAAAAGCACAAATAACTAAGGAGGAAAAGACAAATGAGTATGACAGTTGTAAAAAGGCTTACAATCTGAAATATTTGTTCCTATTACACCTAAGTCAGTATTTACACCAGTAACTAAGCCACTCAATGAGATGACAGTTGCTCTTGCTACTGCTGCAGGTGTACACGTAAAGACAGATAAGAGATTTAACCTCGCTGGAGACTTCACTTGGAGAAAGGTTCCAGATGATGTTCCATCAAGCGAGCTAATGGTAACACACGGTGGATACGATAACTCTGACGTAAATAAGGACATCAACTGCATGTTCCCTATCGACAGACTTCACGAGCTAAGAGAAGAAGGCTTCATCAAGGCTTGCGCACCTACACATGCTGGATTCATGGGTGGTGGTGGAAACATCGAGAAGTTCACCAACGAGACAGGTCCAGAAATTGCTCAGATGCTTAAGGATGAAGGCGCTGATGCTGCAATCCTAACAGCTGGATGAGGAACTTGCCACCGCTCTGCAACAATCGTGCAGAGAGCAATCGAGGAAGCAGGAATTCCTACAGTAATTATCGCGGCACTTCCACCAGTTGTAAGACAGGCTGGATCTCCACGTGCAGCTGCTCCTATCGTACCTATGGGCGCTAACGCAGGTGCTCCTAACGACGTAGAGATGCAGACAGCTATCGTAAAGGCTACACTAGAGCTTCTCGAGACAATCGAGACTCCAGGAAAGATCGTTCCACTGCCTTTCGAGTATCACGCTGTAATCTAGTTCTAAATTAAATAGGACATCGGAATGAAGACGGGGCAGATTTATATCTGCCCCTTTTTTCTAAAGCAGGTTCGAGAAATTCTTAACACATTATGCCACCTACCCAATTAGGATAATCGAACAGGCTAGAATTTATTAATTATATTTTACAGAAGCAAAAGTATTGAGGTATACATATGAGTGTACAGGAAATTGATTTGAGAAGACTTGTCATTAAGGCTTTTTCATATGAATGAAGTTGAGATGGGGGACACAAGTAGCGTCGGATATAACGGACTTATGACTGTATCCAAAGAACTTATACCTTCACTTCTTGCAAAAGTATGAAACTATTGACAATATTGATATTCAGATAATTAAGCCAGGAGAGCATGATAGATGGACTAACACTATTATGGACATCATTCCTATCTCTGCAAAGGTTCTTGGAAAATGCGGAGAAGGTATCACTCATACATTAACAGGTGTATATGTGTTGCTTACTGGTGTTGATACTGAAGGTAAACAGACTCACGAGTTCGGTTCTTCAGAAGGTCAGCTTAACGAGCAGTTAGTTCTCGGCAGGGCAGGAACACCTGGAGAAGATGACTATATTATCTCTTTTGATATTACTTTCAAAAAAGATATGGGTCAGGAGAGACACGGTTGCCTAGAAGCGCATCAGGCTTGTGACGATTTTTATTCAGGTCTACAGAGAGCTGATGAAGAAATTTGACGGCAACAAAGCTACCGAGCGTCATGAATATCATGACATCGCTAGACCAGGACAGAAGAAGGTGCTGATTATCAGACAGGTTGCTGGTCAGGGCGCTATGTACGATACATATCTGTTCCCAGATGAGCCATCAGGTGCTCATGGTGGGCGTTCTATAATAGAGATGAACAATATGCCTGTCTTCTTAACTCCTAACGAGTATAGAGACGGTGCTATCCGTTCAATGCAGTAAGGAGGTGCAGATATGGGAATTGGTCCTTCAACAAAAGAAACTAGCTTGCACCATTTTAGAGATCCACTAGTAGATATCGTTGGTGCAGATTCAGGTATTGATCTGATGGGAGTTCTCCTATTTGGTACATCCGATGATAACAAGGAGAAGCTCAGAAACAGTAAGCGTGCCGCTATTATGGCAGAAGGCATGAGGGCTGATGGAGTAATCCTTACATCCGATGGATGGGGAAACAGTGACGTAGACTATACGAACTGTGTTGAGGAACTCGGAGAGATGGGCATTCCAATGTCCGGACTCAACTTTAGCGGAACAATGGCTACTTTCGTAGTTGAGAATGAGTATTTACAGAATAATATCGTAGATATCAATAAGAATCCAGAGGGCTTGAATCTAACATTGTTGGTGAGAACAACATGACTGCCGAAGATGTTAAGAGAGCGTTGATGATTCTTAAGATCCGCATGAAGGAAAAAGAACTCAAAAACAGATAATATAAACGGTATTGTCAGTGATTATGATATAATACCAATTAGGGATGGCGGATGATTCCGGCATCCCTTGTTTTATAGATGAGGATGCCAGTATAAGGCTTAAAATTCTTCGTTATCAGATTTTTTTCAGAATAAGGAGTGATTGTGCGATTTCAGCATCAGTTAGCTGTATCGTGCTATATGAGGTAATATGAGAAATCCAAATAGACAGGCTGCCAAGAGACGTGCCGTTGAATCTGAAGGTTCAGATACTATTCTGATATATAACTCAAGTAATGGAACTACTGAAAAGTACGCAGAGTGGTTGGCAGAGGCTCTTGACTGTGATGTTATGAAGTATTCGCGTGCTAAACTCGGATATGCTTCTATGTATAAGAATATAATATTTGGCAGCTGGCTTAGAAGTGGTGAGATTACACGCTTTAATATGCTTCGAGCTAATTTGTCTCATTTTGGAATAGATAATAATAACCTGATAGTATTTACGACAGGTATTATTGAGCCTACAGAGGAGTATCGGACATTTGTAAAGGGTCTTAACGGCTGTAAGCAGCTTCCAGACGACTGCTTCTATATGCTACCAGGAAAGTTTGATTCTAGAGAGTGTAAGAGTGCAGATAAGCTTGCACTTAAGGCTATGGGCGAAAAGGTGTTTGCTCCAGTACCAGAGGCAGAGGTAGATGAGGCTAAAGCTAGATTTGAAAATGGGTACGACGGGATAGATATAAAAGCTATTCAGCCTATAATCGAGAAAGTTCTAGAGTTCAGGCAGTAAGAAGTGGAAAGAATTTGTAGTGTGCTTGTAGGAACTTTACTGCAGTTAAACGAGCCAATCAGCTGTTACGAATAAAAGCAAAAGAAAAAGGTCTCCGATTGGAGACCTTTTGTAATATTGTATTGTACTTACTGATTAAGCTTTCTTCTTATCTGCAAAAGCATCCTTGAAGAACATGAACGATGTAAAGAATACAACGACGATTACAAGCTTTAGTAGAACGTCAAGTGGTAATTTCTTTACTAGGAAGTATGCAATGCAAACTCCGATAACTCCACCAATCATCTGGCAAAGTGTGCAAACCATGTCAAATCTGTTTTCCTTGATGAACTTAGGACCATTTCCGAATGCCATTAGGTAAGCGCAAGATCCCATCATGATAGGGAATGCAGCTCCAACGTTCATTCCGAGTACGGATACTAGAGCCAGCAAGGTGCGTATAGTCCTACACCGATGTTCATGAGAGCACCGAGGAAGAAGTTAACAACAACAGCTATGATTAGCTTAACTCCACTTAGACTAAGTGCAGTTCCAGTCTGTCCGAAAGGTCCAACTCCTGCAACCTTACAAGCCATTACAACGCCGAGGATTAGAAGTCCAACACCCATTCCTAGACGAACTGTGTGCTGATCCCACTTTGTTACGATTCCAGCTCCTACAAATGCACCGAGTACAGCAGCTACAAGCATGGATACAAGTGTTAGAGTGTCAATCTCTACGAATCCGAAGAATAGGAATGCCTCTAGAAGTACTGGGAGAGTATCTCCAACGTTTAGAGTACCAGGGATGTAGATGTCTTTAATAGATCCTCTAATCTTAAAGAGTGCGCAAGATGTAGCGTATGAACCGATACCTAAAGTATCAAAGAAGTTAGCAACTACGCCTACCATAGCGTTCCAAGGTGCAAATCTCTTCTGCTCAGCCCATTCAGCTTTTACCCTCTTCTGTAGCTAGGTTAGACTTTACCTTTAGTAGTGTTAGCGCAATACAGAGAACCATTCCGACTACGCAAAGACCTTTTAGTGCATATAACATAATAACCTCCATACGTTTATATAAACGATGTAAAAAAGATAATTCCTACAGACTCCCGATCGTCTGTTCTTGAGATTATTATAGGATTTTGACATATGTTTGTCAATAAATATAAAGAGAATATATTATTATTGTGAATATATTGATATTTAGCTATTTTTGGAGCTCTTGTGATACAATTTATTGACTAGAAGAAAAAAATTATTTTTTTAAATTATTATTTATTAATTACTATATTTATTAGTACAGAGGTACAGATGGCTTTTATACATTTACATGTTCACTCTGAATATAGCTTGCTTGACGGAATGTCAAAGATTAGCAAGGCACCTGAATACGTAAAGAGTCAGGGTATGGATTCGTTGGCTATTACGGACCACGGTGTTATGTTCGGAATTGTTGACTTTTATAAATCATGCAAAAAGCAGGCATTAAACCAATTATTGGCTGCGAGGTTTACGTCGCTCCGAGAACGCGTTTTTGATAAGGATCCAGATCGTGATAGGAGCATGAACCACCTCATACTGTTAGCGGAAAATATGACGGGGTATAAGAACCTGACAAAACTCGTATCAGCTGCATTTACAGAAGGCTTTTATTTTAAGCCGAGAGTGGATAAGGAGCTACTGCGTGAGCATAGCGAGGGCATTATCTGCCTGTCGGCATGCCTGGCGGGTGCTATCCCAAGAAGGATATTAAATGGAGATTACTCCGGAGCGAAGGCGGAGGCGCTTGAGCTGCGTGATATTTTTGGCGAAGATAATTTCTTCTTAGAGATTCAAAACCACTTTCTTGATGATGATAAACCTGCTAATGAGGGGTTAATTAAACTATCACAAGAAATTGGAGCACCGCTAGTTGCTACAAACGATGCTCATTACATAACGCGAAGTGATGCTAAGGCTCACGATGTGCTACTGGCAATCCAGACCGGTTCAACTGTGGATGATGAAAACCGCATGAGATTTGCTAACGATGAGTTCTATCTCAAGAATGAGGAAGAGATGCTTGCTCTGTTCCCAGACCATCCAGAGGCTATCGAGAATTCACACAAGATTGCGGAGCGCTGCAATGTTGAATTTAGATTTGGAGAATATCACTTGCCAGAATTCATACCTCCAGAAGGTATGAATAATAGCGAGTACTTGCGGGAACTATGCTATGAGGGACTTGAGAGAAGATATGGTAGTGACGCCCTTGAGGAGGGTTCTGTCTATCGTGACAGGCTTGAAAGTGAGCTTGAAGTAATTGAGAAGATGGGCTATGTCGAGTATTTCCTAATCGTATGGGACTTTATTCACTATGCAAAGAGTAATGACATCCCAGTAGGTCCTGGTAGAGGCTCTGCAGCGGGAAGTATCGTGGCATACAGCCTTGCGATTACCGAGATAGAACCGATTAAGTATAGTCTGATTTTTGAGAGGTTCTTAAACCCTGAACGTGTCAGCATGCCTGATATAGATATAGATTTCTGCATTGATAGAAGACAGGAAGTCATCAATTATGTAGTTGAGAAGTATGGCAAGGATAAGGTCTCGCAGATTATCACCTTTGGAACGCTTAAGGCAAAGGCTGCTGTACGCGACGTAGGTAGAGCGCTTAACGCAAGCTATGCGGAGGCGGATTCGATCGCTAAGGCTATTCCCGCTGAGCTTGGCATGACTATCAGTAAGGCACTCGACATCAACCGTGATCTCAGAGCTAGGTATGAAACAGAGCCGCTTGTCAAATATTCTCGACATGTCCATGGCAGTTGAAGGAATGCCGCGCCATTCCTCGACACACGCTGCGGGAATCGTAATCAGTAAGATGCCTCTCGATGAATATGTACCTTTATATATGTCGGATAAAGGACTGGCGACTCAGTTCAATATGACGACAATCGAGGAACTGGGGCTTCTGAAGATGGATTTCTTAGGGCTGAGAAACCTGACAATGATCAATGAAGCGATTCAGCTCATCAAGGAAAACCACGGTGTAGAGATAGATTTCAGCAAGATGGATTATGACGACCCTGCGGTGTACGAGATGATTTCCAAGGGTAACACCCAGGGGATCTTCCAGCTCGAGAGCGCAGGCATGACAGAGTTCATGAAGAACCTTAATCCGTCATGCTTCGAAGATATCGTAGCCGGAATTTCACTCTACAGACCAGGCCCGATGGATTCGATTCCAAAGTATATAGATAATAAGAAGAATCCAGAGAATGTCAAATACGTGGATCCGCATCTCGAGCCAATACTCAATGTAACGTATGGCTGCATGGTGTACCAGGAGCAAGTAATGCAGATTGTGCGTGAGCTTGGTGGTTATTCATTTGGGCGCTCTGACCTCGTACGACGTGCTATGTCCAAGAAAAAGATGAGCGTCATGCTGGAGGAGAAAAAATATTTTATCCACGGCAAGGACGATTCCGATGGAACACCTGCAATTACAGGGTGTGTTGCAAACGGTATATCTGAGAGAGCTGCAGAGGCTATATTTGACGACATGGTTAGCTTTGCGGAATATGCATTTAACAAATCTCATGCCGCGGCTTACGCTGTAATATCTTATGAGACAGCATATCTCAAGGCTCATTATCCAGTAGAATTTATGGCGGCTCTAATGTCTAGCGTTATGGGTGAAGCTAGACACATTGCTGCGTATATTAGAAACTGTAAGGAGCTCGGCATCGAAGTGCTGCCACCTTCAGTTCTACATAGCAGAAGAAAGTTTATCGCTAAGGATGGCAAGATTCGTTTTGGACTCCTTGCGATTAAGAACGTTGGAAGCGGCATAGTTGACGCGATTGTCGAAGGCAGAAAGGGTCGAGACATAGATAATTTATATGATTTTATCAAGTCTATAGATCCGTCTGAGCTGAACAAAAAAGCTATCGAGTGCCTCATCAAGGCAGGGGCGATGGATGAGTTTACGCCAAATAGAGCTGCGCTTCTCGCTATAAGTGACGATGCCGTCGGAGCGGCACAGAGCAGTGCTCGTAAGATTTCCAAGGACCAGATTTCGCTGTTCCAGCTTGATTCTGACCTCATGGAAGACGTGAAGACTGCACCTGAGCTCCCCAATATACAGAATTTCGACATGGCACACTTGCTAGCTATGGAGAAAGAGATGATGGGCGTATACTTATCTGGCCATCCGCTCGATAAGTACCGAGAGCTGATAGAGGAGAACATTACTGCTAATACAGCGGAGATATTTGATTCTGGTTCTAATGGTGATGATAATAGCGGTCTTGAGTTCATGGGTGAGAGCTCAAATGGAAATGCCCGTTTTAATGATGGTGATAGCGTCATCATAGCCGGTATGGTCGCGGATCTACGCCGCATGATTACCAAGTCTAATCAGGAGATGGCTAGACTTACCATCGAGGATTACTACGGCGTGATTACGGCGATTGTATTTCCAAGGGACTTTGCGAAGGCGAAATACGTGCTGGAGAATGACGCAATAGTTGCTATCAAGGGCACACTGAGCTTCAAGGAGGATTCAGATCCTGAGATACTTGTAAATAAAGTGACTGAGATTGAACGCATCAGTGAGTTTAAGGAGCAAGGCGGAGCAGGCTATGAAAGAGCAAGCATGAGGGATTATTCACGAAGCAATGTGAACGCACAGAAACCACGTGAGAAGAAATACCTCAAGCTCAGAGTGAGCCAAGAACTGTCTGATATGCTCGGAAACGATGAGATTCAGCACAGAATTCTCGGGGCAGCTTCGGTGCATAGGGGAGATACGGAAATGCTCATTTATTTGCCAGGGCAGAAGCCACTTAAGTCTGCAAATGGTGTTAGCATTGATGAGAATCTCATGATTGAACTTGAACAACTTCTCGGTAAAGAGAACGTAAAATATTAGAAATAGAAGTGTGGGGAATGGTTTTTGAGCAAAAAGCAATAGTTATATACAATTCAAAACGCGGATCTACGAAGCAGTACGCAGAGTGGATTGCTGGAGACCTGGAGTGCATCGCAGTCCCTCTTCAGAACTTCGACTACGGCTCACTTAGTCAGTTTGACGTCGTGATATTTGGTAGCTGGCTTCGTGGAAGTGGAATAGTTGGATTTGATAAGTTCAGAAAACAAATTGCGGCACATGCGGACAAGTTGATAATCTTTGTGACAGGAATTTCCGAGTATAATCCGCAGAATTATCAGCAGATTTGCGAGATTAATTTCAAGGAAGAGATTAATATGCAGAACACTTTGCTGTATTTCTGTCCGGGACGATACGTTCCGAGCGAAGTTAAGGGGCTCGACAAGTTTCTGATGGCGATATCCAAGAAGGTGCTTCTATCTGGAACTACAGATAGAGAATCAGCGGCTGCGGCAAATACGATGGTAAATGCCATAGTAAATGGCGTAGATAACGTGGATAGACGATATGCCGAGCAGGTGCTTCGAGCAGCGCGAAAAGACTAAAGGATGAGTCGTAAGACTCATCCTTTTATATGTTCTAATTATTAATAATTTTTATCTTGATGCTTGCAGCTCGCAGAGATTATCGCCCGATATATATCTTCGTTAAGCTCCGCTAAATCATCGCTGGAGAGGAACGCACCCTGTCAAGCAGTGCGGACTCCCTTGCGGAATCAACTATCTCGATTTTTGTTTTCAATCTTGTATGCTGCTACTGACTCGGCAATCCTAAGTCTCTTTTCTATTAACTGGAGGAGCTGAGCATCTAACTCATCGATTGATGCTCTAATAGATGAAATATCCGCTAGTTCTCTATTATGAGAGGTTAATGAATCCGTAGTTTCTAATTCGAGTAACTCAGCTGAATTTCTTGCCTCGCCATCATCTGTCAAAACAATATCCGCAATTACTAGCGCCGCCGCAGCTTCCACACAAGGAACAGCTCTAGGAACTATGCACGGATCATGTCTACCATGAATCTTTATTTCAGTTTCTTCAGTGCTATCGTAGACTATAGTATGTTGTGGCCTAGCAATCGAAGGGGTTGGCTTGATTGCGACGCGAAATTCTATGTCCATGCCATCACTGATACCACCGAGTATACCGCCGCAGTTGTTGGTGCGTGTACGAACGATGCCATGTTCATCATAGTAGAACTGGTCGTTATTCTCGCTTCCATACATACTTGCTGATTTAAAACCTGCACCAAATTCTACTCCCTTAACTGCAGGTATTGCGTACAAGGCCTCTGAAATTCGTCCTTCAAGACCTTCAAATAAAGGACCTCCATAACCCGCAGCTAATCCCCTAATCGTGCATGAAATCGTGCCACCTACGGAATCTCGGAGCACCTGTGCTTTTTTTATCTCAGAAATTGGCTCGTCGCTATTTCCATGGATATCATGGATAGATGCATTTACATAGATGCCTTTATCCTCTAGGAGTTGCTTGCAAATTCCACCTGCTATGCATAGTGGAGCCGTCATGCGTCCTGAAAAAGCTCCGCCGCCTCTTGAGTCTGCTTTTTCCTCCGTATTTGACGTGTGCAGTGTAATCAGCATGTCCTGGTCTAGGTGTGTTTGCCAATTTGGAATAATCAGAGGAACGTACATCTTTATTGTAGATTATAGCTTTAATCTCTGCGCCGTCAGTTATCAAGCTTTGTGTACTAGCAGTCATGGTGCTTTCAGCTTCGCCTACTTGAATTTCGACAAATCCACTCACGAATTCTGGCTGATCAGACTCTTTACGGCTAGTCGACAGGGTGCTATTTCCGGGTGCTCTTCTGGCCATGAAATCATAGAGCTTTGGAATGTCAACTACTGTGCCAGTAGGAAGTCCGCTTAACGTCATCCCAATTGATGGGCCGTGAGACGTGCCAAATATTGATAATGTAATGGTTTTTCCTTTATAGATAGACATTTGTCCTCCTATAGCATCATAAACTTATGTGAGTATAATGTTACCTGAAAGTCCGAGGTTGTTTAGAACTTCGAAGAAGTTTGGATAAGATTTTGCAACAGCCATAGAATCATGGATTTTCACCACGCCACCAGATACGAGTGAAGAGACTGCGAGCATCATTATGATTCTATGGTCACCACATCCATCTCCTTCGTAAGAGCCGCGTAGTGTATCTACTCCTTCAATGATGAGTCCATCTTTTGTCTCTTCTATATTAGCACCGAGATTCCTGAGTACGCTGCATGTGCTAGCGAGCCTGTCGCTTTCCTTATATCTCAGTCTTTCTGCATTGTTTATGACTGTCGTACCGTTCGCAAGGCTAGCAACCAAAGCGATGATAGGAACAAGATCGGGAAATCCTGAAGCGTTAATACTATTAATAGCCCTTAGATTTCTGCATGGAAATACATCTATACTTCCACCATTGACATCCAATATATCTGGATAGCAATTAATGGTTACGCCAAAATCTTCAAGCAAATCGAGTATCTTCATATCTCCCTGTATCGATGGAAGTGGTATGTTATTTATTCTAAGCGGAGCTTTCCCGAACACCCCTAGAGCTAACAAAAAAGCCGCATTTGACCAATCTCCCTCGGCAGAAATATCTGTGAAGGTATAGGTCTGATTGCCAGGAATTTTAAATACCCATTCTTTATTTGTATGTGCATAATCCACTTTTATCCCGTATTTCCCAAGCACATCGAGAGTCATCATTACATATGCCGAGGACTCAAGGTTATTGTGTATGCGGATAACACTGTCACCGTTCAGCAGTGGCAGGGCAAATAGCAGTCCACTTATGTACTGCGATGACTCGGGGTTAGCAAAATTATACTCGCCAGGTGTTATGTGGCTAGAGCTTGCAGATATTGAAATGCTTCCTGATTCATTTATCTTTATGCTTGCACCATGCCTCTCTAACTGACTGATTAGCTGCTGCATAGGGCGTTCTCTTAGTCTACCAGTTAGCTTGAATTCAGCGTCTAGGCCGAGTGCTGCGACTACTGGTAGCAGAAATCTGAGTGTAGAGCCGCTTTCTTTACTTTCAAGTATGAGTTTGTCATCTGCAGAAGCGATGCTAGACTCAAGGATTCCCAATGCAGAGCAATTAGCATGATTTGAAATAATCTTTACCGCTTCATATGTTGCAATTATATCCTCAGAAGCCTCTTCAATATCTAGCTCTAATTCATTACCAGACAGAATCGCCGCAATTATCTCTCTGTGAAGGTACGATTTAGAAGGTGGGGCAGAAACTTCCTGTAGAGGTGCAAAAAGTGGTGCGCCATCATGAACTATCTCCGAGCTGCCGGGGAATATTTCGCCATATGTAGCCAGAACTTCTCCTAGCTTAGTTAAGGAGATTAGCTTGATTTCAGCCTGCCCGATATCTCTATTTATAATAAATTTAATACAGTCACCCGACCTCTTCTTATCGGTGGACATCACGTTGGCGATATCGTTAGGTGAGAATCCAATAGACAGATTATATCCGAACTTCTCGAGTAAAGCGTGTATGCGGTTTCTGCACTCGATACTGCACCATCCTAGGTCGTAAGATAGGGATGCAGCAAACGCCATGCCCTTTGCCACTGCATGACCATGCCCGATTTCATAGTTGCTTAGTTTCTCGAGAGCATGTGCCAACGTATGACCGTAGTTGAGTATATGCCTGATTCCAGAGTCGTTTTCATCATTATCAACATAGTAAGTTTTCACTGTGACACAGTCATCTATTATCTCTTGAAGGCTGTACTGACCAGACTCAAGCTTCCTGAATAGCTCATCGCTTCTAGCGATGCAAGCAGTTTTGATAACTTCTGCATAACCATCGAGACGCACGTAATCGCTCTCTGAATCGAGTAGTAACGCGTCTTGAAGTATAAATTTTGCCTTGTGAAAAGCACCTACTAAGTTTTTTCCAGCATTCGTATTGATAGCTGATTTACCACCTACCGAAGAATCAACTGCCGCAAGAAGTGTAGTAGGAACTTGATAGAAATTAATTCCTCGCATATATGTTGCAGCAACAAAACCTGCAATGTCTCCGACCATGCCACCGCCTAGTGCGACGATACCGTCAGTTCTGGTGAGCGAAATCTGTGAGGCGAACTCGATGATTTTGCTATAGGTCTCAAATGATTTTGAATCTTCACCAGCAGGTATTACGTAGCTTGAGCTAGAAAAACCATTGGCATCGATGCTCGAAAGTGCAGCATCCAAATAGAGAGGAGCAACATTAGTATCCGTAATTACGAGTACAGCTCCATGTTTCTGATATTCAGATATTAGTTCTCCAAGTCTGGAAAGTTCCATCTTACACCTCGAAAATAGAATATTATTACAATATAACATATTATTTTATGGTGAACCCGATTACAAAAATATAGTCTCGGAAACAGTCATATAGTACCTTGCAGTAATTGTAACAGTTACAGCCTCAAGGAGCAAATATCATAATAATTAAACTATGCATTTATTTTTTTAATTATATCCCTTGAGATTATCATGTAGAAATGCATGTGATATAATACAATTACAAATAAGATGTAAATCGCATATGGCTATTCGAATTTGAAAGGAGTTAATTTATGGTTAACGAAAAATATCACGGACTGGGAACTGCCCCATCCGTAATCAGAGAACTTTTTGCATATGGTCTACAGCAGGCAAAAGGTAGTTGGTAAGGAGAACGTATTTGATTATTCTCTAGGTAATCCAAGCATCCCTGCTCCTGCTAAGGTTAATGAGACGATCAAGAACCCTAATCGACAACACAGATTCTATCCAGCTTCACGGTTACTCGATGGCTCCTGGATTTGAGAACGTTCGTCAGGCAATCGCTGACAACCTCAATGCTAGATTTAACTGCAACGCTAAGGCTAGCGAGCTCTTCATGACTTGTGGATGCGCTCCAGCTCTAGTATCTGTTGCTCACGCACTAACAACATCCCCAGAGGACGAGTTTATCGCAATCGCACCATACTTCCCAGAATACGACGTATTCTTTACTTGTGCAGGTGCTAAGCTAGCAGTAGTTCCAGCTGACACTGTTCACTTCCAGATTGATATGGAAGCTCTTGAGAAGACAATTAACGAGCACTCCGTTGCTGTAGTAATCAACTCTCCTAATAACCCATCAGGCGTTGTATACACAGAGGAGACTCTTAAGAAGATTGCTGAGCTTCTTGATAGAAAGAGCAAGGAGTATGGACACCCTATCTACATCGTTGCTGACGAGCCATACAGAGAGCTTGTATATGATGGAGTTAAGGTTACATTCATCCCTAACGTATATGACAATACAATCGTATGCTACTCATGGTCCAAGTCTCTATCTCTACCTGGAGAGAGAATCGGATACGTATACGTTTCTGAAAAGTGCGCAGATGCTAAGGCTGTATATGATGCAGTTTCAGGTGCTGCTCGTGAGATCGGTTCAGTTTGCCCTCCAACACTAACCCAGAAGGTTATCGGAGAGTGCGTTGGCGAGATGCCTGACCTTGCAGCTTACGAAGAGAACAGAAATCTTCTTTACAGCACTCTAACAGAGTACGGATATGAGTGCGCTAAGCCAGATGGTGCTTTCTACCTATTCGTAAAGGCTCCAAACGGCGATGCAGTTGCATTCTCCGAGAAGGCTAAGCTAGAGCACAACCTGCTCGTAGTTCCTGGAGACGGCTTCGCTTGCCCTGGATACTTCAGACTTTCATACTGCGTAAGCAACGATATGATCAAGAGATCTCTGCCTGCATTTAAGGCTATGATCGAGTCTTACAAGTAAGCCTGGGTAGCTTCGTTTATAAGCAAATATTTAGATTTATCGGTGTTGGGTGGGACTTTTGTCTCGCCTACACCTTTTTGTAGAGGAAATAATCTCATGGAAGCCAAGACAATAATCACTTTCATTAAAGCGGCAGAGCTCGGTAGCTTCTCGCGCACTGCAAATGCACTGGGATACTCACAGGCCGCTGTAACAGTTCAGATCAAGCAACTTGAGGATGAACTTGGCACGAAATTATTTGATAGAATGGGAAAGGGGATTCAGCTCACCTCTAGTGGAGAGAGGTTTCTTCCTTATGCGCAGCAGATTCTTAAAGCCAATGAGCAGGCGCGAAAGTTTATGCAGCAAGATGATGAGATTCGCGGAACTATAAGGATAGGGACTACATCATCGATGGCAAATGCTTATTTTCCTACGTTACTACGCGAATTTAGCGAGACGTATCCGAACATCAAACTTATGCTCAAGACTTCGGATTACTTCGACAACTTGTATGAAAAGCTCAAGCAAAATGAAATTGACTTTGCGCTGTTCATCGATAGAAAGATGGTTTATAAGGACTGCAACACCGTTGTTGATCACCCAGAGGACATGATATTTATCGCTTCGCCGGATAATCCGCTTGCAGGACGCACGGAGATTCCGATTAGCGAGGTTGTAAAAAGTGGATTTATCACTTCTGATCAAGAAGTGAGCTACCCTAGATTCCTCGATGATTATTGCAAAGACAACGGCATAGATTATGAACCAATCATGGAAGTCAGTTCGATTATTGCAATAAGTGAGATAGTGGCAAGCAGCAACTCGGTATCATTCATTCCTAAATCCTCGATTGTACGCGCACTTGAGCAGGGAAGAGTAGTTGCTCTGGATGTCGAGAAAGATTTCAAGTGCCGCATGTACTCACAGATTGTGTATAGGAGAGAAAAGTGGATTGAACCACATCTCGAGCTATTCATGGATTTTGTAAGAAACAGGATTAAACGAATATATGAGTCAGAAGTTGATGAGTAGATTTATTATTTTTGTATTAGCTAGAAAGTAAGTGAGATGAAGATAAGCAAAAACGGAATTATCGATTTTATTTTAATCACAGTCGGCACGATTATTTGTGGCGCAGCTACGTATTTCTTCATGGTTCCTAGTAACCTTGCGATTGCTAGTGTTTCAGGAATCGCGATTTTGATAGGTAAATTCATACCTATGTCAAAAGCTATGCTAATCCTTATCCTTAACTTGGTACTGCTCGTAATTTCGTGGTTCTTTGTAGGGCGCGAGTTTACTATCAAGTCCATATATCCATCAATCGGACTGCCGGTAGTTATGATGATACTCGGACATTTCGATCCGAACTATCACGGCGTGATGAATGACCAGTTTCTAGACATGATTTGCTACTTGTTCCTCTGCGACCTTGGAATTGCCCTCATGGTCGTGAGAAATGCCTCTTCTGGAGGACTAGATGTGCTCTACAAGATGGCTAACAAGTATCTCCAAATCGATTTTGGTGTAGCAACATCTGTAGTCGGGCTATTTATATCCGCACCTGCAATATTCATTTATGATCCTAAGACGGGAGTCCTCAGTATCCTAGGTACATATGTAACAGGTATCATCATCGATCATTATGTATTCGGTATGACGACCAAGCTAAAGGTATGTATCCTATCTAAGAAGAATGATGAGATATGCGAGTACATCATAGATGAGCTTCATAGCGGAGTAACTAGGTACGAGGCGTCCGGCGGATTTACAGGTGATAAGTTTGATGAGATCAACGTAATCGTAAATAGAAACGAGTACGCAAAGCTGATGAAGCACCTGCGCGAAGTGGATCCAGATGCATTTGCGACAGTGACCAATATTTACGATGTAATGTACAGGCCAAAGCGAATTGCTAAGGAGCATACTTCAAAGTAGCAGCTGATAAATTAAAAAATAAAAGCTCGCCATGTGGCGAGCTTTTGTATTTCATTGAATAGCTCGTAAGTGTAACGAGAAAAAAAGAACGAAGGAGACACTCCTTCGTTCTGGCGTATTTTTAACTTATACGCTGCACGTTTATGTGCTGTGGGGACGGGTGAGATTTACTTACTCTCCTTGAGATCGTTAAGTCTCTTTGCGAGTCTCGAAACTGTTCTCGAAACGGTATTCTTGTGGAAAGTACCCTTAGCAGCAGCCTGCATAAACTTCTTTTCAGCGTGCTTAAATGCCTTCTCTGCCTCTGCAACGTCACCAGCCTTAACAGCAGCTAGAAAAGCCTTCTCAGCTTCACTAACGTGATTCTTAACTCTGATGTTACGAGCAGTCTTCTTCTCGATAGTTCTGATTCTCTTCTTTGCGGATTTAATGTTTGCCATTTAATTTACCCCACTTTTCTGTTAAATAGTTATAATTCGCCCAGTCATTATATCTCAATAGCTTTGAAATTTCAAGATATGTGTTGAGTTTATTAATGAGTGCACGAACCATTACTCGAGGGCAGCCAGTTCCTCGCGTAGATACTTTGCAATAAGCTTATGCCCCGCAGCGTTAGGGTGCATACCGTCAGTACATATATAGTCGCCATAGTCACCGAGCTCAAGAAACGGCTTTCTGATGTCAAAGATCTGGATACCATACTCATCAGCTAATTTGAGAATCATCTCGTTATATGAGCTATGCCAATTTTCTATGAAAATAGTACTTCCGCCCATATACTTCATAATGTTATCCTTGTTGAGATCTCGTGATATCCACTCAAAGAATCTAGTCCTCTCTAATGGAGGCAAAGTGAGAAGGATAGGGCGACTACCCTGCATACATCGTCTTCTCAATTATGTTCTCGTAGCTTGCTTTGAACTCGGATAGTGGAGTTTGAGCTAGGTGCTCAGAGTTTGGAGTAACTGATATCTGCTTCCAGTTAAAGTTGCAGTCGTTCCCTCCAAATTCAATCAGTGTGTATTTATGTGACTTAATACTCGAGTATCGCTCTTCGAAGATTCTTAAGCCCTTCGTAATTGTCGCTCCGAAGGAAGCAAAGTTCTTAATCTTAGTGCCGAATTCCCTCTGCAAGAGAGAGATGAAATTATCATTAAGCACAGCATACCTCTGTAATAAATCATCAAAAACTATTCCCTTAGAGATGGAATCTCCCAGTACACATATATCTGTCATAAAGTTCACCTCCATATAATTTTTATCAACAGTTGCGAGTTATATCAGTGAGAAAACGCCAGTCGATATAATTAACATTATGTCTAATATAATATTCAATATTATATTAGACAATTATAGAAATTGCAATATATCAATATGAAGATTTTATAAATGAAAGCTGTTATTTGTGAACATGATTAAGTATAATAGAAAGTATAAATTTGAGAGAGGTATTTATATGTCAGAACGAATTAAAGAGCTCGTCTCAAGACTTGAGAATTCCAGACCTGAGAGCTGGGATAAGATTCCAGATATAGATCTATATATGGACCAAGTCATCGGATATATGAAGAGACAGCATATAGGGCTTGAGTGTGAAGGAGAGGAAACTCTGACACCAGCCATGATCAACAACTACATGAAGAGTTCGCTTCTGCCGAGAGCACATGGCAAGAAGTATGACCGTGAACACATCGGTTATCTGACAGCTATATGCTTGTTTAAGCAGGTTATGAGTGTTAAGGAGGCAGGCCTCTTGCTCGAGTCGGAAATGGAGCATATGGATGTTGAACATTTCTATGAGGAATACGGGAGGACTGTAGACAGTGAGTATTTGCGGGTGGCTGACAAGATTAGGGGCTGCAAGGATAGAGAGACTGCGACGAAGCTTGCCCTTGAGCTTGCTGTGGCAGGGTATGCCAATATGCTCGCATGCAAAGAACTCATAGCTTTTATTGCGGATACGGATGAAGATAAATAGACATTAATATATGTTTAGATAAGGACGAATATGGATTACTTAAAGAAGATTAGAAATTTTTAGTATCATTGCTCACATAGACCACGGTAAGTCGACACTCGCAGACAGGCTAATCGAGAAGACAGGGCTTGTTGCATCGAGGGATATGAAGGAGCAATTTCTCGACAATATGGATATCGAGAGGGAGCGCGGTATCACTATAAAGCTTCAGACCACAAGGCTCGCATATAAGGCAAAGGATGGCGAGGAGTACGTGCTAAATCTTATCGATACACCAGGACACGTGGACTTCAACTATGAAGTGTCACGTTCTTTGGCCGCTTGTGATGGAGCGGTGTTGGTAGTAGATGCTACCCAGGGAGTAGAGGCGCAGACACTTGGCAACGTTTATTTGGCGCTGGACGAAGATCTCGAGATACTTCCTGTGCTCAACAAGATGGATTTGGATAGTGCAAGACCTGAAGAGGCAAAGGCTGAAATCGAAGAAATTATCGGAATTGATGCGGAAGATGCGCCGCAGATTTCTGCAAAAACAGGTCTCGGTATAGATGAGATGCTCGAGAAACTCGTTGAGGTTATTCCACCGCCAGAAGGTAATCCTGATGAGCGACTCAAGGGACTAATTTTCGACTCATACTATGATAGCTATAAGGGCGTAGTCATATATACGAGGATTTTTTTGACGGTAGAGTCAAGAAAGGTGATTTCATCCGCATGATGAACACCGGTAAGGACTACGAAGTTACTGAGGTAGGCTACTGTATTCCTGGCATGGTTCCATCTAAGGAGCTAAAGGCAGGAGAGGTAGGATACATATGTGCCAGCATCAAGCAGGTTGCCGATGCCAGAGTCGGAGATACGATTACGCTTACTAAAGCACCGACAGAGCATCCGCTCAAAGGATACAAGAAGGCGCAGTCCATGGTTTACTGCGGAGTGTATCCAGCAGAGGGTGAGAAATATGAGAACGTAAAGGACGCACTTGAGAAGCTACAGGTAAACGATGCGGCGTTCAATTTTGAGTCTGAAAATTCAGCTGCACTCGGATTCGGTTATCGCTGCGGATTCCTCGGGCTACTCCACATGGACGTAATAATCGAGAGACTCGAGAGAGAGTTTGACCTTAATGTAATTACGACGCTGCCAAGCGTTATTTACAAGGTAGTGATGAAGGATGGTTCAGAAATCATGGTTCAGAATCCTTCGAATCTACCAGATCCAACAGATATTCAGCATATTGAGGAGCCAATCGTTTCGGCTGAAATCATGACACCTAAGGACTACGTCGGAACTATCATGACACTATGCCAGAGTAGACGTGGCAATATGGTGCATATGGAGTATCTCACGGAGACGAGAGTGCAGCTGCATTATGAGATTCCGCTCAACGAGGTAATCTATGATTTCTTTGATGCGCTCAAGTCCAAGACGAAGGGCTACGCATCACTCGACTATGAATTTAAGGAGTATAGAGCTGCTAAGCTCGTTAAACTCGATATACTACTCAACAAGGAACTAATCGACGCATTTAGCACTATCGTTCCTGAAGAGGCTGCATATGCAAAGGGTCGTACAATCTGTGCGAAGCTCAAGAAGCTCATCCCTATGCATCAGTTTGAGGTGCCAATTCAGGCTGCGATCGGACAGAAGGTAATTGCGCGTGAGACTGTAAGAGCTTACCGCAAGGATGTAATTGCGAAGTGCTACGGCGGAGATATCTCGCGTAAAAAGAAGCTGCTTGAGAAGCAGAAGGAAGGTAAGAAGCGCATGAGGCAGTTCGGAAGAGTAGAGGTGCCTCAGGAGGCATTTACAGAGGTCCTGAAGTTCGATGACGACAAATAAGAATCCCGGTATATACGTTCATATTCCGTTCTGTGTGAGGAAGTGCAACTACTGTGCGTTCCTATCTGGTGCTTCAGATGAAGCGCTTAGAAATCGCTATGTGAAGGCACTGTGTGAAGAAATACGTATTAGATCAAGGCATATAACCGGCCGTGTACATGGAGTGTTCGATACCATCTTCTTTGGCGGTGGGACTCCATCGCTGCTAAGTAGCGACCAGGTTGCAAGGATAATTAGTGAGCTAAAGGCGAATTTAAGCATAGATGATGAAGCTGAGATCACTCTTGAATCTAATCCTGCTACACTGTCCATGGAAAGCCTGAGAGGTTACAGACAGTCTGGGATTAATCGCTTATCTATGGGCGTTCAGAGTATGAACGATGAGATACTGAAGAGACTTGGCAGGATTCATACGGCTGGTGATGTAATCACAGATGTGCAAAATGCGAGAGCAGCGGGATTTGATAATATAAATCTCGACCTCATGTTCGCGGTGCCAGATAGTTCGCTAGCCACTACTATATCCGACATAGAGGCAGTAACGAGTCTAGGGCCAGAGCACATATCTTTTTACAGTTTGCAGCTTGAGGAAGGTACAGCTTTCTTTAAGGAATTTGAAAGAGGAGAGCTCGAGGAAGTTCCTGATGAAATCGATCGGGAGATTTACCATGTAGGTGCAAAGCTCCTTAGAGATAAGGGATACGAGCAATATGAGATTTCGAACTTTGCTAAGATTGGATGTGAATCAAGACATAATCTGAAGTACTGGAACATGGCTCCGTATCTTGGGCTAGGGCTCAGGGGCGTCTTCGTTTGTAGATAATGAACGTATTACAAATGTCAGCTCGCTCGAAGAATATTTTGAGCTCACTAGTAAAGGAGCTCCTCCTACCGCTGAAGTACACGAGAACTCGGAACGTGACAGCGTGGCGGAGGCTGTTTTTACAGGGCTAAGGAAGATAGATGGTATCAAATACATAGACGTGCTCGGAAGCTATGAGGAGTTCTGGGAGTATTACAGCGATGCTTTTGAAGAGGCTCGTCAATATGAGAGAGAAGGCAAACTCATAATAGATGAAGAGGGCATGAGGCTCACAAGCGACGGAATAGATATAAGTAACAGTATTATGGCGCTTTTTGTATAGCATGGATAGGGAGGCTATGATGGGTGAATATATCATGACACTCGACGAAGGTACGACGAGTGCGAGGTGCATAATCTACGATAGAGTAGGAAATGCGGTAAGCGTTGGACAGAGGGAGTTTAAGCAGATTTTTCCTCATGACGGATGGGTTGAGCACGATGCGATGGAGATATATTCCACGCAGATGGCGGTTGCTCAGGAGGCGCTGCTCAAGGCGAGTCTTACCTATAGGGATATCGACTCTATCGGCATAACCAATCAGCGTGAGACCACTATTGTCTGGGATAAAGAGACTGGAAGGCCGATTTACAATGCGATTGTGTGGCAATGCAGAAGGACTGCAGACACCGCTGAATGGCTTAGAGATCAGGGATATTCCGACATGATTAGAGAGAAAACTGGTCTTATCATAGATGCGTATTTCAGTGCTACTAAGCTAAAGTGGATTATCGACCACGTAGATGGGGCGAGGGAAAAGGCAGAGCGCGGTGAGCTGCTGTTCGGAACGGTTGAGACCTGGCTTATCTGGAAGATGACTGGTGGCGCTAAGCATCTCACTGACTATTCGAATGCAGCCAGAACCATGATGTTCAATATTAATACGCTTGACTGGGATGATGAGATTCTTTCGATTCTAGGCATACCGCGTGCGATGCTACCAGAACCTGTACCATGTGCGGGTGACTTCGGAGAGACAATCCTGGAGCTGTTTGGAGGAAGATTGCCAATCACTGGTGCGGCAGGAGATCAGCAAGCAGCATTATTTGGAGAGGCATGCTTTAACGAGGGTGAGATTAAGAGCACATATGGAACTGGAAACTTCTTGCTTCTCAACACAGGAAACAAGCCTGTGTATAGCAGTAGCGGTCTACTCACTACTATCGCTTGGGGGCTAAATGGAGAGGTAAAATATGCGCTAGAGGGCTCGGTGTTCGTATGCGGAGCGGCTATTCAGTGGCTTAGAGATAACCTGCAGATTATTAAGAAGTCGAGCATCTCGGAAAACTTCGCAAGCAAGGTTCCAGATAGTGACGGGGTGGTTGTAGTACCTGCATTTACGGGGCTTGGAGCACCATACTGGGAGCCGGATGCGAGGGGAGCAATTCTCGGCATCAAGCGTTCTACTAAGAAGGAACATGTAGTTAGAGCGACACTTGAATCGATTGCTTTTCAGAGTGATGACCTAATCAAGGCTATGGAGAAGGATCTGGGCAGAAAGATTACCGACCTCAAGGTGGATGGTGGAGCCTCACTCAATAACTTCCTAATGCAGAATCAGGCAGATATCTCGGATATCCATATAGTCCGCCATAAATCGATAGAGTCGACTTCGCTCGGAGCCGCATATCTGGCAGGACTTGCTTCTGGGTATTACAATTCAATTGAAGACATCATTGAGATCAAGGATGTAGATAAGGAATTCTATCCTGCGATTGAAGATGCGGAGAGACAGTGTGCCAAGGCTAAATGGCATAGGGCTGTTGATGCGGTACTGTCGCTTGCAAAGGATGAGGAGTTCTAATTGATATTATACAAAAAGCAGGTAAAGAGTTGAATTTCATGAACTCATAATTATCTTTTAAATGAGATAAATTGGAAACATCCCACGAAAGGAAGTAATGGTGTGAGTGCATATTTTTTTATCTAGACCCGGCAGAAATCAAAGCTCAATGTAGAGAAGCTATAGATAATCTTAGTGAAGTTAGTTCTAAAACTATGGTTATAGAGCAGAAGCTAGACGCATTTATCAACAACAACGAACTCGAAGGCAAAGCCTTCGATGCTCTAAAGCAGCAAATTGCGGACTACAAGACAGTACTACAAAGTATCAGGTCACTTATCAAATACAACATAAGTGAATACAAAACCCTCATGAGCAGCGTCGGTGACAAAGTTCTAGATGGAGATAAAATTCTTAAAGGGCAGGAGTATGCAAGAAATATGACACATGCATATGAGGATAGAGCAAAACATTGCCGAGAAAATGCGGTTACGTATGCCGCAATTTCAGTATATTCAGAAAGTCAAATTACAAGAGCATCGCTATATGATCATCTAGCAAATAATAGCCGCAGAATGCTTGAAATTTGGGAAGAAAAAGAGCAGAAATATTACGATATAGAGAATGCCACAAAGAACCTATTCAGCACCGGAGACAGCACAGCAGAACAGATAAACGCAGCCCTGTCGGATCTCGGTAAATCATTTAGAGCGGGAGCATTTCATCCAAACCTTGCAGCTTCATGGCGAACAAAGCTAAATGAAGAGGTAAAGGAACTGGATGTTATACTGTTTTACGGTATAAAGAGACCTATATCCATAGATAATGAAACATGGGAAAAAAATATCAGGGTGAGGTAACGACAAATGTACTTCTGCTAGAAAAACAAGGATGGGCAATCGATGGAATAAAGGCTTATGCCAAATATATTAACAAGAATATAGCAGGAAAGATTCCATCCGGTAACGTGCTTGTAGAGATAGATAAGTGTAATAAACAAACTCAACTAGTTGGTAGTGAAGTCTTTAAAAAAATGTGGTATGCATGGAAAGCGGAAGGATTATCTGCATCTGAAAGCAAGAAGAAATTAAATATGCTGATGAAAGTTACCGGCATGGACGGTATCGATGAGAATTCATCAGCTGACGATTTAAGACGTATTGCAAACAAAATTGATCCTAATCTTGAGCCCGACGATAAATTCTGGGGTAGCCTAGCAGGTACCGTAGAAACAGCATATTACTCACCACCTAAAACAAATTTTTATGGAGTTGCATTTGAAGTTGATAAGGCTGCCAAAGGCGCATATTCACAAAATGAGATGACAGGAACGCTTGGGAAACGGGTGCATCTATTCAGATATGTAATATCCTATCAACAGGCTGAATACATAAGAAATAAATATACTAATGGGACAGATGAAGAGAAGCTAATAAGATATCTAAAAGAAAAAGGACATAATGATTGGACAGTGGATGAATCTGTAAGACTTCATCTTAAGTCATACTACGATTCAAAAACGAAGAATATATTTATCCAGATGGACACAGTTATGCAAACGGAGGAATAAACCTAAAAGTTGTGACTAATGATAGATTTCGCTCAGAGTTTATAATCAATGGGGATGGTAAATTTCTTACACTCTTGGATAAAGACGCTACACAGGATGCTAAGGTAAACTGCTCTAGCTTTAATTATGCACGTCGCAATGACAAAATACATACGGTGCTTGATGTAGACCCTGCTGGTGAAAAATATAAGTATGAGCCGCAATTTAGAGAAGAAGCTAAAAATGTGCTTGATAATAATGGGAATCAGGTAAAAGATAATAAGGGAAATAGTGGAGTATTTCAGGCACCAAAAACTTGATGATATGTGGAAATATAATAAAGACATAAAACGTAGACAAGATAACTTCAAAAGAGAGGTATTTGCATGCATAAAACAATGAACTTAAAGTCTAAAAATATTTATAATTGCAATTATAGTAATTGTGTCAATTATCGTAATAAAGAAAAAGGTGATAGATCCACAACCAGTCAGAGAAATTAAAACTAATATGGTATACATTGGAGGAAGTGGAAAAATATTATCCTAAAAAGTAATTTTTTTCAAGATATTATATTGAGTTTAAAGATGATAAGACGTATATATTGATGAAAGATGATAGCAGAAGATATCAAGAAAATTATGGTGAAGATGGTGATGGAAGCCGTCCAGAGATTGAATTCTTATATGGTAGTTATGAGATAAAAATGGGAATTATGTACTTACAATGATAGACATAGCAGGTGTAGAGTTTAAAGATGTAAAAAGCAGTAAAAAAACAAGAAAATTAATAGGTATAGTTATAAAAATTACAAAGATGGGGAAAAGATAACAGAAAAAGTTTTCTTAACGAAAAAAGGAAATTATGTACTTGGTTACTCTGGTGACTCTGTGAAATCATATGATGAAAAACTCCCCTATTACTGGCTGTACAACAAATCAGATATTAAGAAACTGCCTAGCTCTGTAGAAGAATTCCGCAATCAGTTCAAGATGGACAAGAAGGCTGAACAGGAGCGCCTAGCGGAAGAGGAGCGTCGAACGGGGCAAAGTCAGTAGACAATTTTCAGAAAGCTCGTATTTGAGCTTTCTGTTTTCAAATTAAGGTATTACGATATAGATAATACCACAAAGAACCTATTCAGCACTGGAGACAGTACAGCCGTACAGATAAAGAAAAACTAATCAACTATATAGCAAAAGAGAAAATCTGGAACTGTACAGCGGAGGAATCTACAAGACTTCACCTTAAGTATTATTATGATCAACAAACGGATAGATATATTTATCTAGATGGACACAGTTACGCAAATGGCGGAATAAACCTCAAGGTTGTTACAAATGAGAAGTTCCGTTCAGAGTTTATAATCAATGGGGATGGTAAATTTCTTGCACTCTTGGACAAAGGCGCTACACAGGATGCTAAAGTAAACTGTTCTAGCTTTAATTATGCAAGAGGCAATAATCATATGCACACAGTCCTAGATGTTAATCCTGCAAAGCCCAAATATGATTATGAGCCAAAGTTTAGATATGATGCATATTTGGTGAGAGATGAAAAAGGGAGATATAATAGAAGGGAAAGAATTCATCTCGCCAAAAACACCTAGGTGCAGAAGATGAAAAAGCGTGGAAAAAGCGTAAAAGTGCATTTAATAATGAGGTGTTATCATGGAAGAAATAAAGAACAGAAAAAAAGCAAAGTTTGCTGTTGCACTGATAATAATAGGTTGCTTTTGCAGTAACAGTAATAATATTAATTGTAAAGCCAAAATATATCAATAAAGTTGAGGCTAACAATATATATATTGGAGGTTTTGAAAAAAATATCCTAATGAAAAACGATCCAAGGTTTTTACATCGAATTTAAAGAAGATGGAAATTTTGTTGCAATGCAAGATGATAGTAGGGGAAACGAAGAAGATTATTATGAAGATGGAGCCAGTGGATCTCCAAGCATAGAAATATACTTTGGCAGATATAATGTGATAAAAGACAATTATATGCTAACAACAACAGATAGTGCGGGTGTAAAGTTCTCCGATACAGATGCTGCTAAAAAGAAAAAGATTAACTATTATAGTCGAGGAATATTTGAAGGGGATAAACATATTGCAAAGAATCAAGGTAGAGTGGCAGAGAAAAGTGTTATTTTTAACAAAAATGGATACTATGTCCTAGGTTATATGGATAAAAATAGTGGATCATATGACAGACATCGATATTATTGTATTCTATATAACAAATCCGACATCAAGAAACTACCTAGCTCTGTAGAAGAATTCCGCAATCAGTTCAAGATGGACAAGAAAGCGGAACAGGAGCGCCTAGCGGAAGAGGAACGTTTAGCAAAGCAAAGTCAGTAGACAATTTTCAGAAAGCTCATATTCGAGCTTTCTGTTTTCAAATTAAGGTATTACGATATAGATAATACCACAAAGAACCTATTCAGCACTGGAGACAGTACAGCCGTACAGATAAAGAAAAACTAATCAACTATATAGCAAAAGAGAAAATCTGGAACTGTACAGCGGAGGAATCTACAAGACTTCACCTTAAGTATTATTATGATCAACAAACGGATAGATATATTTATCTAGATGGACACAGTTACGCAAATGGCGGAATAAACCTCAAGGTTGTTACAAATGAGAAGTTCCGTTCAGAGTTTATAATCAATAGGGATGGTAAATTTCTTACACTCCTGGACAAAGATGCTACTCAAGATGCCATGGTTAACTGTTCAAACTTTAATTATGCCACTGCAAATGATAATTATCACCAGATGTTTGATGTATTTCCAACTAAAGAAACTGGTTATGAACCCCAATTTAGAGAAAATGAACTGTATGTAAAAAAATAAGAGTGGTGTATTAGATAAAAATAAAAAGATATGTTGCACCAGAGAAAAGGGATATGTATAAGTATAACGAAGATATAAAAAAATCGTCGAGATAATTTTTAGAAAGAAGACAAGTCATGAAAAAAAGCAATTAATGCAAAAAGATAGTTGTTATTGCAATTTGTCTAATAGTTTTTTGTGATTATAGTTTCAGTAGTTCTAAAACTAACATTTTTTTAAACCTAAGCCAATTACAGAGATTAAGAAAAAAACATAGTATATATAGGTGGATCAGGACTTGAGTATCCAGAGTCTGATCAATCAAGGTATTATGTTGAATTTAAAGATGATGGGACATATATTTTTGATGTATGACGATAGCAGGCGTAGTCAAGAGGATTATGGAGATGGTGGGGCTGAATATTCCCGAAATATAAGGTTTCATACTGGCAAGTACGAGCTGGAAAATGGGAATTACTTTAATAAAAACCCACGAATGTGGCTAGAGTTGTATTTAAAGATTCTGCTTCAGTGGATAAAGGCTTAATTTCTTTTTATAAAGAAGAAAATTACGAGCAAGATTCTCAAATAGTTGGGATGATAGTATGTAAGCTCAAAAATGGACAATATATGCTAGGGGCTCCAACAGAGGACAATAAATCATATAGAAAAGATATATATTATTACCTCCTTTATAACAAATCCGATATAAAGAAACTACCTAGCTCCGTAGAGGAATTCCGCAAGCAGTTCAAGATGGACAAGAAGGCGGAGCAGGAGCGCCTAGCGGAGCAGAATAGATAATACACTTTGTTATAATTATATTCCTTTCTGAGTAGCTATTCAGTGAGGACTATAGGCCAAAATGTGTTGGTAAAAAACCGCTGTGGTCATTGAAATTCCAATGGCTACAGCGGTTACTCTGCGAGTACTGCAAGATATTGCTATATTGAGCAAAGCTCTGAATTAGAGGGAATTGCTCTACTTATTTCTTTTCGTAAACGAACATAGCTCCGCTATCAAGCTTGCGTAAAATGCGCTTGTTGTCAGAGTCAAACTCGAACTCCAGTACAGAACCTGGTTGCAGTAAGTCGCTTTCATCCTCGCTTATTTGCTTTGCTTCATCAATTGTTAAAGTGATAGATTTGCCTTTTAATTCCCATGTTCCATGATATTGCTTGTCCATAATATAGAATGAAGCACGATTTTCATCTTCAAATTCAAGATAGTTTAAAATTAATCCAATGTTATCAGAATAAACTTTTTGCCTTTTTTTCGTAATCTTTCGGATAGGATTCATTTGAATCAATAACTGCAGATCCATCCCATGTTCCAACGAAATCTTTCTTTGTAAGTTTCGGTGTAGATTTGGCTTTTTTTCTAGTGTTGCCGCAGCTTGCAAAAGAAAGCGAAATGGTTACAGTAAGCAAGGTAATTAACAGTTTTTTTCATCATTTTTCTCCATCTTCAATTAAATAAATTTTTTTGTATGGCTCATTTATCTTCATGATGTCATTGATGCCGACTAATTCATCATCAGAATTCATTTTTCTCATATAGCCAACTTGTAAAGCAATCTCCGATAAATACTGGAATATGACTCCTGTACATCCTGCCCGAATAAGCTTCGTGTGGCATATTTATGAAGTGCGGTAAATTGCCGTTTTCATCTCTCGTCAGGATTCGTCTATAGATAGGATCTGCAATTACGCATTTTGCACCATTAAGAACCTTCTCTATATCAGCTTCGTCACGTACCATAACGTCGCCATCTCTTAGAACTCTGGCGTCTACTTGAGTAGGGCAGAGTATATGTACATCATCAAGTCCAAGGTCATGCTCTAGTGCATAGCGAATACCAGATGCATTAAGGGCTTCACCGATAATCCAGATTCCACCTCTAGCTCTATCTCGAAGAGTGTAACTAGACTTTACGTGTTCAAGGGATGGAATGCTGGAAAGCTCTTCTGTTGAACCAAGTATGCGAGATTTGCCGTCTACTGCAGACTTTCTAATAAGCCGTTCCAGATCGGAGCTAGCCGACTTTCCCATAGGTAGCCCAAGAACTGTAGGAGTTCCGTACTTATCCTGTAGAACTCTAGCGCCATCGAGTGCCATTGACGAGCAGACAACGTTAACATCCGCCTTGTGGGCATTAGCCATTTCTTCTAACGTACATCCCATAGTCATACAGCAATTAATCTCGATTCCGCGATTTTTAAAATAATCTCTAAGAGCCTCAACATTCCCGACTATCGAGAAGTCGAGTGGAGTCACACCGAGTAGATTGACAGAGAGAGAATGTCCTTTACACGAAGTCTGAATATTCTTCAGATTAGGACAAAATCTACCGAGAAATTCACGGTAGACCATATTGCCGCCGAGCACATAAGTATCCATAGCATTAGTGGTGAAGCCAAAGGTTGGAATACCAGTGCGCTTCTCGATGATGCGTGCAAGACCTTTCATATCTGTACTCATGAAGAGAGGAATCAGAGCTGCGGAAATAGCGATAAACTTAGGCTGTGTCTCGCTTGCTGCCCTCGATTACATCGCTGATTAGCTTTTTCATCATTGCCTAGAATTACATCGTTTTCAATGAGTCCAGAGATATAAATCATACTATCGATATCATACCAACGCGGCTCATCGTGGGTATTGTAAGTTGAATTGCACCCAGATGCATCGTGCATCACAACGAGTCCGCCCAGTTCGTATAGGACTGAGCAGATACCGAAGAGATCGGCAGAGTATGTGGATAAAACTCTAGCTACTTGTTTCATGCCGAGCACCCCCAAGCTTTTAACCTGAATTATGGATTTCGCATCTTTCTCGTTATTAAATGCATCAATCATCTCATCCGCAAGCTTTTTGATGGCATCATAGCCATACCATCCATTATTGGCAATCAGGTTTACGAAGTGGTTAGTGCCTGTAAAATACGCAGCCTTCTGCCCAATCGCAAGCACTTTGCCATCCTTCACTTCGTCCCTAGGGTAGAAGCGGGCGCGGAAATCCTGCGTAGCTATAAGCGGTATATCTGGATAATTCTGCTTAAACCAATCTATATCATCTTGACTTTCAGGAGTGAGAACATCTCCGTAAATTTCTGTCACATTAAATCCGTGAGATAGAAGCAGCCTTGCTAGACTGAGAAAACGAGGGGTACTCATAAAGTCCACGGCTACCGCGGTGTCTCCGATTACCGAAAAGAGCCTTTTCGAGGGAATCATCAGCTTCAGCTCTAAGCGCTGTAAAATCAGGTGCAGGAGCACCTATAATCTCAGCGAGTTTACTCATATCGCGGTCAATCTCGTCATAGTTATAAGTGTACGGCATGTAGAGGCTCTGCTGTCCTAGTCTCTCCTCGAGGCATTCAGTAGACCATTTTGCTATAGGAAGGGAATAGATGTTGAGAAAACTCTCGCCCATAGCCTTGTATTCATCGTATGCATCTATCGAAGCTAGGTCGTGTGTACGGAAGCCATGCTCGTGTAGCAGCTTCTTGTGGTCACCGGACTTTGCGATCGGATAACTGTCACCGATGAAGTTAGCGACTTTATAGTTTAACGGCTGTTCCTCTATACAGAGATACATCGAGCGGCACATATCCTCTTCAGGCGTGTGGTCGTTGATCTTCATAGTCGGAGTCATCTGCGAGGAGATGAAATCGATATCAGGGAAGCGAGCAGAGAGCTCGTCATATATGTATTCGATATCAGTAGCGAGGAAGTAGTGAATGCAGCCTGTAAATGGCAGTACGCATGTAGGTCGATGGTCCAATTTATTAAGGATATCGGTGACACCCTCGATAAAAAGCTCTTCCATATTGCCGCTCAGAATATCCTTCTCTTCAATTAAAACCATCGAAAACCTATCCAGACCTTCATACTCGGCAGCAGATAGAACTACGCCGCGTAGACAGGCTGAGGCTCCGATGTATACCATGTGCGAACCAGGAATAATCATCGGTGTATGAGCGATAGTCCAGCCACCACGCGAAGGACATGAATACTCTAACTTGCGCGGAAAAGGAGCTAGGGAATCAAGGTTCCCGAGCTTCACCATCGCCTTATTAATATCGGGTTTGTGTAAATTTATCAGCATATCAACCCCTGTTTATAATATCCAACGCTATCTTAGTGTATACGTCAACCATCGGATCGTCTGGGTAAGCTTCAGCAACGGTGAGCCCGTCGTCAGAGGCTCTCTTTACAACCATGCTATGCTCAATAGTTCCAACTATCGGACATTCGAGGTCTTCGCTGAGAGTCTGAAGCTTTTCATTTTCTCCGTTAACATTTCGTTTGTTAGCAATGATGCCAGATAATCCGTTATGCCCCCTGCGCTTGAAGTTCTCCATAGCGAGTCCGAGATTCATAGCTGCGTATATCGCCATCTGCTCCCCAGAAGAGATGACATATACGTTATCTGCATAATTCTTGCGAAGCGGCATCGAGAAACCCCCGCATACTACGTCTCCGAGAACGTCGTAGAAGACTACATCTGGACATAGAACCTCTTCAAAATTCTTCTGTTTGAGTAGGTCTAGTGCCTTAGCGACGCCTCGTCCAGCACAGCCGATTCCTGGCGTTGGGCCGCCTGCCTCAACGCAGATAACACCATTATAGCCGATGGTATACATATCCTCGAGCTGAATATCCTTGATTTTATCTCTATAAGTATCGAGAACTGGAGTGAGCTCCCTGCCTTGTCTAAGGCTTATCGTGGAATCTGCTTTTGGATCACAGCCAATCTGCATGACAGTATAGCCTTTACCAGCGAGGGCCGCAGACATATTAGACACGGTAGTGGACTTGCCGATTCCGCCTTTGCCATATATTGCAATTCTTTTCATAGAATATACTTCCTAAATATATATAATTTGCCTCGCGCCACGAACACAGATAGATGCTCGTGGGGAGGCACTATATTAAAAAAATATTTTTATCAGTACCTCAAAAAAAGTAAACGATTGTGATTAAAATACCTTTTATTGCGTACCACATGTAGCGATAGTATAATTTTAAGTAACTAAATGAAGACCAACCACAAGGGGTCCCTGAGTGGTATGACATTGTTTTTCGGAGACTTCTACCCATGTGGTTTGAAGTCTTTTTGTGTAGGGGGATAAATGATTAAGGTAGCAATATATGGCAAAGGTGGAATCGGTAAATCGACAGTTACAGCGAATCTAGCTGCGGCTTTTTGCGGTGAAAAGGGTACAAAAGTAGTTCAGATTGGCTGCGACCCGAAGGCAGATTCGACAATAAACCTACTCGGCGGTAACCCGCTGATTCCGGTTATGAACTTCATGAGAGATAACGACGATGAACCGACTATCGATGAGATGGTTAAAAACTGGATTTGGAGGAGTAGAATGCATCGAAACTGGTGGACCCTACACCTGGTATTGGATGTGCAGGTAGAGGAATCATATCGACATTTAACCTCATAGATGACCTAGATGTTTTTTGACAGATACAATCCTGACGTAGTTCTGTACGACGTGCTTGGAGACGTTGTCTGTGGAGGATTTGCAGCTCCTATCAGAGAGGGATTTGCAGAGGATATACTCATTGTAACTTCAGGCGAAAAAGATGGCGCTCTATGCGGCTAATAATATCAAGACAGCGGTAGATAATTTTGCAGACCGTGGATATGCCAAGGTAAAGGGCGTGGTGCTCAACCACCGCAATGTCGAGAATGAGACGGAGAAGGTGCAGGCTTTTGCAGATGAAGCAGGAATTCCAATCGTAGGAGAGATTCCGCGCAGTCAGGAAATCATTGACTGGGAAGATCAGGGCAAGACCGTTATTGAGGGCAATCCAGATTCCGATATTGCAAAGAAATTCTTTGCCCTAGCAGACTACCTGATTAAGGAGAATTCATAATGGCGAGAGATACTTATTTTACGACGATAGGGGCACTCGCTGAAGCGGGCAACATCCCGACAGAGCTAGTGAGTAACGAGCATCTAGTGTACAGTTCGCCAGCAACTTTGATGTACAATTCTCCAGGCGCACAGGGGTTTTGGTGTAAAGAGGGCAGGAGTAGTAATTCCAGAATCGGTAATGCTCGTAGTTGCCCCAGCTTGCTGTGGTCGTAATACAACGATTTTGGCGGATGAAGGTGGATATAGTGAGAGGATGTTTTTTCTACAGATGAGTGAAAATGACCTCGTCACAGGCAGGCACCTATCCGATATTCCACAGGCCATCGAAGAGATTTATGAAGTATGTGAAGTTAAGCCCTAAGGTTGTGGTTATCTGCATCACCTGTGTAGATGCGCTTCTTGGAACAGATCTCGAACGTGTCTGTAGAAAGGCGGAGGAACGCACGGGAATTCACGTCGTTCCTACATATATGTATGCTCTTATGCGTGAGGGTAAGAACCCACCGATGGTAGCTGTTAGAGAGGCGATTTACTCTCTGCTCGAGAAGAGGAAGCCGCAGGGTGGGACAGTTAATCTGCTCGGAAACTTTACACATCTTGAAGACGATTCGAGCTCTATGAAATCCTTGCACAGATGGGAATAAACACAGTTCATGAGGTTGGAAGAAAAAGAAACACTAGAGGAATATATGGAGATGGGCGGTGCTGATTTCAATATCATCCTTCATCCTGAGTCGAGAAAAGCGGCATTTACCCTTGAGTCTAAACTCGATATTCCTTACATTGAGCTGACTAGGGTGTATGAGATAGATAGAATACAGCGCCAGTATGCACTGTTCGCTTCGGCTCTCGGAGTAGAAATCGACGATTCGAAGTACTTTGAAGAGGCGAGTGAGGCATGTAGCAGGCTTCAGAAACTCTGTGCAGGAAAGACCTTTGCAATAGGACAGGTTGTAAACGGAAATTCGATAGAGATGGCGCTTGCCCTCGAGAAACTTGGGCTACACGTTAAATCGGTATTTGCAAATATAAGTGAAGATGACTTCCCGTTCATCAAAGAACTTGCGGTACACAATCCTGACCTTAAGGTATACTCGACGATGTCGCCAACAATGATGAACTACGATGGTTCGGAAAAGGTGGATATTTCAATCGGTATAGACGCACAGTTCTATTATCCAGATTCAATAAACGTACACTGGAACAACGAGATTCAGCCATTCGGATATAAGGGGCTTGTTCACTTTGTGGAGGCTGTTGAGAGGAGGCTTGCTGATGAAAGGGCTTAGAAAAATATCTTTCACCATTTACGCCAGATCAGTCAGGAGCGGTCTCAGTGCTGTTTCATTATGGCGGTATGCTCATAATCATGGATGCGGGCGGATGTGTTGGAAATATATGCGGCTATGATGAACCTCGCTGGGATAAGAAGAAGAGTGCGATTTTTAGCGCAGCTCTAAGGGACCTCGATGCGATTCTCGGTCGTGACGAGCTGCTGATTCAGAAGACGAAGGAAGCACTTGGTGATATCGATGCCAAGTTCGTAGGTCTAATCGGTACACCAGTTCCAGCAGTTATTGCTACTGACTATAGAGCTCTTAAGAAGCTAATGGAAACAGACTACGAAGTACCTGTCGTACCCGTGGAAACTAACGGAATAGATATGTACGATGAGGGCGTCAGCAGGGCTTTTTTGCAGCTACTAAGGAATTACCTTGTAGAAGAAAATGGATCTGGTGCAAAGTTCGTCGTAGCAGGAAGTCTGCATGATGAAGTCGATGCGGACGTAGATAAGAGCAAGGCTAATGGAAGAGTTGGAGTTATAGGATTTACTCCACTCGATACACCGGGTAGCGGTGATTATTCGGATATGATTGAGGCTCTTAGGGAAGAAGGGATTGATAATCCAGTTATATACGGAATGAACGATACGCTAGAAGACGTAACTCTAGCTGCAAATGTAGATAGGAACATAGTCGTATCTCCTGCGGGTGTAAAGCCTGCAAGATGGCTCTCTGATAAGTATGGGGTCCCTTATGAGATTGCATATCCTCTGCCAAGAGAACGTGCAAATACTTTCTCAAACAAGGTGAAGGCGCATGAACCCAAGAAATTGCTGATCGTGCACCAGCAGATATTGGCAAACTCTTTACGTGAAGTACTTCTAGAGACATCTAATGATGAACTACTGGAGCGTGTTGATGTTGCGAGCTGGTTCATGATGAGCAAAGAGGCTCGCAAAGAAAATGATACTAAGTTAAATGAAGAGGATGAACTAATGAAACTCGTAGAAGCGGAGGGGTACGATATGGTTATCGGTGATCCACTTATCAAGAGGGCACTTCCGGGATGGAAGGGAATATTTCTAAGTCTTCCTCACTTCGCTATCTCGGCTTCCCTATATTCTTCTGAATCAGATGAAGAGTACTGGGAGAAGGCAGGAGCTGTAGTTAGATAGCGATAAAATAGCGATAGATATTGGTGATTGTAATTGGTATGTAGAGTAATCAGAATTTATGGAATAGTGCAGGGCGTTGGCTTTAGACCCTTTGTGAGCAGACTTGCGGATAGATATGGAATATCTGGAAGCGTCTGTAACAAGGGCTCTTATGTTGAGATAATTGCCAAGGCAACGGAATCTGCATTAGATAAATTCGTGCTTGCGATTGAAGCTGAAGCACTGCCAGATCTGCAATCGTCAAAGTTAAGGTAATGGATAGCCCTGTAAATATATCGGTAGACTCTGGATTTGAGATTGCACTGAGCAAGCACGAAGAAGGTCAGATATTCGTGTCACCAGATATCGCTACCTGCCCTGACTGTGCAAAAGAGCTATTTGATAAAAATGATAGGAGATACCTCCATCCGTTTATAAACTGCACTCAGTGTGGTCCTCGTTTAACTATATTAGATTCGATGCCTTACGATAGGGTGAAAACCAGCATGGCTGGTTTTCCAATGTGCGAGGCCTGCAGTGACGAATATTCCGATATGAATTCGAGGCGCTATCATGCCCAGTCTGTATGCTGTAATGACTGCGGGCCGGAGCTCTACACCCTCATGGGCGGAGCTTCTGAGTCTGACGTACAAGGTATGGGAACTGATTCGGAACGCCCCGAGGGTGCATATGGCGCGGCGGCGCTTATTGCAACTAGGGCTGTGATCAGAAATGGCGGCATCGCCGCCATCAAGGGGATCGGCGGCTTTCACCTCTGCTGCGACGCCGGAAGCGAAGCAGCGGTCCAGCGCCTCAGAAGGCTGAAGGCGCGCCCGATGAAGCCGTTTGCTGTGATGATGCGGGACCTCGAGGTTGTCGGGCGCGAATGCATCCTGGAGCCAGAGATGGAGCCGCTGCTTACCGGCCCGCAGAAGCCGATAATACTGATTCCGAGACGTCGCGATTCAGCTGACTCGGCAGAGCCTGATTCCAATATAAATGGAGAACTTAAGACCAACATCCAGATAAGGCATAATTCCAGAATTGCAGCATCTGTAGCACCTGACAATCCTAATTTAGGCGTAATGCTGCCGTATACACCAGTACACATGCTCCTATTCGATTATCCGGACGACGAGCCTATATCGGATGTGCTGGTGATGACTAGCGGAAATCCATCTGGAGCTCCGATATGCATGAACGATGAGGAAGCGCTTAAGTATCTATCGCCGATGTGCGATATCATACTTTCCAACTCTAGGGACATACGGATAAGAGCGGATGATACGGTTATGGCATTTTACAGAAGCAAGCCTTATATGATTAGGAGGTCGAGAGGATATTCTCCGCTTCCAATAGTAGCGAAGAGTGAAAGCTCCCATGCGGTGCTCGGAATAGGCGGAGAACTGAAGAATACATTTTGCCTGGGCGATAAGGGACTATATTATCCTTCGCCATATATAGGTGATATGGCAGATATGAGAAGTGTTAGGGCGCTCGACGCAGCGACTACGCGCATGGAGAGGCTGCTAGAGATAAAGCCAGATATAGTAGTTGGAGACATGCATCCAGGTTATAACACGAGTGAGATGGCTAGGGTGATTGCAGAGAGAGAAGGTGTTCCAGTAATGGAGATACAGCATCATCATGCACACATGGTATCGTGCATGGCAGAGAACGAATACGAGGGAACAGCTCTGGGAGTGACTTTTGACGGAACTGGATACGGTCCAGATGGAACTATATGGGGCGGGGAATTCCTGCTTGGAGATGAGAGCGGATACGAGCGTGTTGGCAGTATTGCACCGTTTATACATGCTGGCGGAGATATTGCCTCTAGGGAGGGGTGGCGAATCGCATACTCCATGATTAGCACAGCGCTCGGAAGCGAGGCGGCAAACCGTATAGGAGAGACACTTGGGCTCGGAGACGAGAAGGGTAGGCAGAGCATCGACTTCATGCTCGGCAATAGCATCAATACAGTGAAGTCGACAAGCGCAGGACGCCTCTTTGATGCAGTAAGCGCAGTGCTCGGCATAAAGTCAGCCAGCACCTTCGAAGGCGAGGCCTCGATGGCGCTCCAGTTTGCAGCTGAACGCGCCGAAGCACAAGGAATAAGCCTAGCGCCTTACGAGGGCAGGCTGATGAATATCGACGAAGAGCAGTTCGAACTGTGCACAGACACCTTGCTCATGGAACTAGCTACAAGGAGTCTGGCAGATCAAGATACTGACCAGTTGGCATACTTCTTTCATAAAGCGCTGGCAGACATGATTGTAATCGCTTGCTGCTACCAGCGTACGAGATGCGACGTGAACGTTGTTGCCCTATCGGGAGGAGTGTTTCAAAACCTACTACTTCTAAGGCTAGTGGATGACGGGCTTGAACGAGAAGGCTTTTAAGGTGCTGAAGCACGGAGTTGTGCCGACTAATGATGGTGGCATAGCGCTCGGCCAGGCAGCTGCAGGAATAGCGGCGCTTCGGGATGAAGAACAAAATGAAGAATAATAAAACAATAAGATGAACAATAAATAGTACAGTCACATGACTGAACATGGGTATAGAATATATAGAGATTAGAAAATGACGGAGGTGCACATATGTGCGTGGGATTGAGAGCAAAGGTTGCTAATATAGAGAATAATATGGCTGTCATCGATGCTGGTGGCGTTAAGAGAAAGGTTTCTGCGGAGCTGATTTCAGATCTAGCCCCTGGAGATTATGTGATGGTGCACGCAGGTCTTGCCATTGCAAGAGTTGCAGCAGATGAGGCGGCAGAGGCCGATAAGGTCATGGAGGAGCTAAAATGACAATTAACGAGAGTACAAAGAAAGCTCGCGACATTGTCACTTCCTACGACGGCCCGAAGCTTAGAATCATGGAAGTCTGTGGAACTCATACGCATGAGATCTTTAGACTCGGAATCAGGAGACTTCTTCCTGATAATATTGAGCTGATTTCAGGGCCAGGATGTCCAGTCTGCGTTACGCCAGTTTCGTATATCGATGAGGCCGTGATGCTGGCGCTGGATAAGAAAGCGACCATAACGACTTTCGGAGACCTGATTAGAGTTCCCGGGACGGAGATGAGCCTTTGCAGGAGCTCGCAGCAAGGGGCGAAGGTAAGTGTTGTATACTCACCGCTCGACTCGCTAGAGTATGCAAAGGAGCATCCAGATGAGCAGGTCGTATTTCTTGCGGTTGGATTTGAGACGACAACGCCTGGGAGCGTGATGGCGGTTCGTGAAGCGAAGGCGCAGGGCATCGAAAATTTCTCGATTCTGACAGCCAACAAGACGATGTATAACGCCTATCTTGCGCTCAAGGGCAGTGCGGATGCATTTCTATATCCAGGTCATGTGAGCACGATGACTGGTATGGAGGAATACTATAAACTCCGTGATGAACACGGAATATCTGGAGTGGTCGCTGGTTTCTCGGGATCCGAGGTGCTGACGGCACTTGCGGTGATCATCAAGAAGATAGAAGAGAACAAACCTTTCGCAGTAAACTGCTATCCAGCGGTGGTAACTGAAGAGGGAAGCCCTGCGGCTAGAAAAACTCGTCGAGACAGTCATGGAGCCTTGCGATTCAGAATGGAGAGGACTCGGCGTTATAGAGAAATCAGGTGTTGAGCTTAGGCCAGAGTATCGCGATTATGATGCCAGGTACAAGTTCAATCTTCCAGAGATAGAAGGTAAGCCAAATCCAGCGTGTAGATGCGGAGAGGTGCTACTCGGCAAATGCAAGCCTTACGACTGCAAGGTATTCGGTAAGGGGTGTACGCCAGAGCATCCGATAGGAGCGTGTATGGTTTCTAGCGAAGGCGCATGTTCGGCGTTTTATAAATACGGAGGCGACATATGGAAAAAACAATAACCCTCGCGCACGGTGCAGGCGGAAAGCAGACGAATGACCTGATCGGTGAGATTTTTAAGAAATATTTCGACAACAAGTACCTAACAGCGGACGATGCGGCAGTGCTGCCACCGCCTACTGGAAGGATGGCGATGTCCACGGACGGATTTATCGTATCTCCTGCAGAATTTCCTGGCGGTAACATCGGAAAGCTCTCTATATGCGGTACGGTAAATGACCTCGCGTGCATGGGCGCAAAGCCACTCTACATATCTTGTGCATTTGTAATAGAGGAAGGATTCCCCGTTGAGAAGCTGGACCGCATCGCTAAGGCGATGGCTGAGACGGCTCATGAGGTAGGCGTTTCAATCGTATCAGGCGATACCAAGGTTGCTGGCAAAGGGCAGGTGGATGGCGTGTTTATCACGACCACTGGCGTAGGCGAGATAATGGAAGGCGTTAATCCAGCTGGTGCAAACGCTGAACCTGGCGACAAGATCATCGTGACTGGAGACGTTGGCCGTCACGGCTGTACGATTCTACTCGAGAGGGACAGATTCGGCATGGAGGCGAATGTGACTAGTGATTGTGCGCCTCTCTGGAATGCTGTAAATGCTGCACTTGAAGCCGCACCAGGTATCCACGTTATAAGGGATGCGACGCGCGGCGGAGTTGGGACTGTACTCTATGAGATTGCTGACCAAAGTGATGTCGGAATAAAGCTAGATACTGAGTCCGTTCCTGTAAATCCTGAAGTAGCTGGTGTAACGGGCATGCTCGGACTAGAGCCACTTTATCTCGCTTGCGAAGGTAGACTGGTTATGTTCGCCCCTGCAAAATCCGCTGACGCTGTACTCGCGGCGCTGCACAGCTCCGAGCATACAGAGGGTGCGGTGGTAATAGGCGAGGTGACTAAGGAGATGCCTGGTCACGTTGTGATGACCACGGAAATAGGCACTGAAACGCTGCTGTCACCACCAAGCGGAGAGCTGCTGCCGAGGATTTGCTAGTGAAGTCTAGAAACTAGTGAAACTAAAAAAATCCTAGTTAAACGAAAAAAAGTACTAGACAAGTTCTGAGATATTATGTATACTAATTCGTGTCGCACTCGTGACACGAATATATGCCGCATTGGTCAAGAGGTTAAGACGCAGCCCTCTCACGGCTGAATCTCGGGTTCGATTCCCGGATGCGGTACCAATATAAACAGAGGAAAAACCTTGTAACTAGTGAAGTTACAAGGTTTTTTTGTATAAGTCATCAAAATTTTTTGGGTCATCAAAGTTTTTTAGGGTTTGCCAAAGTTTTTTAGGGGTGAATTTTAGGGTCTAGTTTTAGGGTCTTACGAAATGTAAAGGGATTATCATTTGATTATTTTAAGTTTTATGCTTATATAATCAATACCACTAAGTTGTATATTATGATAAAATACTTATAATATATATTTAAATTTTTAAATTATAATTATTACTTAACAATTTTTATGTGAAAATACTACTCGTGGAGTTTTGATAAAATCACGATATATAAAGGAGAGAGTGTGAGTAAGGATATAAAACTAGATGATAGTTATGAGAAATTTCTAAAAAAAGAATAATTCCAGTGTTAGTCTTAATGTTTCCTTGAGTTTTTGAAAATGACGATTATTCCCATTTGTCTGTGAAATCTAACATGAATGATATAAAGAGCATGTTAAGTCAAATTTATTGCAAGTATCAAGACATCGCTCGTGTTGATGCAAGCAATTTTGCAAAAACTTGGTGAGACAGTTTAAAGAACTGGATGAAGAAATTGCGAGAGATTTAAATAATTCAAATTAATAAATTCAATATGCATTAAAAAGAAGGTTTATATAGTATGGACAAATTAAATCAACAGATTGAAGATTTAAATATATTAATAAATAGCTGTAAGAATGACTTTGCTGATATGTATGAGCAAAGCTTTTATCGCTTGAATCAGATTGATGAAGAAGCGTATAGATTCAGTTCAGATAAAAATATAACTGTGAAACTTGATGAGCAACACAATTTGGAGAGAATCATAAGGCAAGAGCAGGATGATGTGGTTGAAGAATTACTGGGTTATCGTAGGAAATTATTGAATGAGAAGGAAGAAGTAGAATACAAACGACGGAAAGAAGGTGTGAGTAGTGGGGCTTAAAGTTGATCCCAAACAAATTCAAGCAGAAGCCAAGAGCATAACAGACAATGCAAATAAATACTATTCAATGGTTAGTGGAATAAGGGATTCAATGAATTTCCTTCTAACAAATAGTACATCTGAAGGATTAGCTATTTCTGCTGCAAAAAAATCAGGCTCATGCACATATAATTGCAATCGATTATTTCGAACATATTTCGGTAGAAATTCTTATGCAATACCAAAAGCTTGTAACAGCGATTTCTAATAATGAAATCACTGAGAAGCTTGATGAAGATGAGTTAAGGGCATTAATTAATCAAAAGCAAGAAGACTATAACTTCTATGGTAATAGAGTAGATAATATAAGGATGCTACAACGGAATTTTGAATTCTGTTCATCAGTATTTGATTTACTCAAAAGTCACTACAAAGCGGCTCGAGACAATGCTCTTTCGTTAAAGAAAGATTATGAGAAAAAGCTCAGTAACCTTATTAATTTGGAAAAAAAGCTAGCAGTTCGTATTATTCCTCAGTTAATACGATGATCAAGAAACAGAATATGTTACTATATGACCTATCTATCGCCGGGGCTAAAGGCAAATTTCCTAAAACGAAGCTTGCAAATGCACTATCAATATATTCAGCAATTCGAGACCATAACATAGATCCGAATAAGTTGTTATTTTGTAAGGATGCGAGTGGCAAAAAAGTAATATCTGTTGAAGCGATTGGGCTGTTTGCAGATACCGAGAAGAAAAATATGTCTCCGCTCCAGCTTTCTATGTATAACTATATTATTAATCATATACACTCAAGTAAATGTACGACTCATGATTTGGATAATATTATTGAGGGATATTATGGACAGGAAATTAGAACAAAAAGGGGTGATAGTATAGTTTCACTCAGGCAGCTCAAAAAATCTGCACCGAACCTCGTTTCAGACTTAAATGAAAACCTAACTAAGTTAACTAAGAACAGTAAATCAAATAATAAATTGGTCGAAATAACCGAGTTTATAAATACCGTTTTTAAAGAAACAGAGGTGGCCAAAGTCGGACAAGTTAAATACCATAATGGATATTCAATAAAGATTCATACCTATAGATATGAATATGGAGCTTGGAAATATGAAAATGGTGTTGCTCATAGTTCGACTAGAGCAGTAAGCTGTACAAAAGATATTACGGTGCATACCTTCGGAAAAGGACTTGTAGGTGCATGTGAATACAAGAATGCGGTACTGGGAGACTATATATCTAAAAAAATAAATTTTTCTAAAAAGAAAAAAATAATGGCGAATACAGGACTTAATCTTGCACAAGATTATATTTCTATCCCGGGACTTTCTTCGCTTATGGATTTTTGTTAGCGATATGAATAATGACTATAATGCTAGAATTCTTGCAGAAAATGTGATTAAAGTTGAATTAGCAACAACAACAGATTCATATGTCACACAGATTAATGATGAGTGTGTCATAAGATTTGGACCAAATACAGAAGCCATAATGAAATATATGAATGATAATGGGTATCCTTTGAGTGGTACATTGAAAGAAAAATATAGGAACTATAAAAAAATTACGGTGAATCTACAGGGGTAGAATCAACCGTGGAAGTTAGAGACTATATTATGAAAAAAAGTTGGTAGAAGGAGGTTATGAATGGATAGACTAAATAAAATATTTGCCAAAATTATATTAATTTCAATCTTAATATCTATATTTTTCGTGCTATGGGATATACAAAATTAATATTGCGAAGTCTAACATAAAGTTCTTAATACAATTAGATATGAATATGTACTTGCTAAGCCTTGACTGCGAAGTTTCAGAGTTTGAAATAGTTAACGGGGAAATCATCTACAGTGTAAAAAAAGGTCGCAATACTGATACTATTATCACCTATCTAAAGACTGAAGGATATGATATTTCTATTTATGAGAAGAATAATAAAGCACAGCAACTTATCAAATTCCAAAAAGTTATATGAAAAAAATAACAAGCTAAAAGGCATAGGCAACGCTGCAAATATTAGAGATAAGATACGCGAGGATATGACAAAAGCTGGATATCAGTGGGAATACTAACGAATATTGCGTGCATGTTGAGTTTTGTTACAAGGGAGATTTAAGAAAATGAGCACTAAGCGAAAAATTATATTATGTGTACTTTTATTTATTAATATAGTATGTCTAGTATTTGTGCTGCTAAACTATCTTGAATTGCAGACTATTGAGAGAGTATTAGACAGTATAGAAATCAAATAGTATTTAAGATTAATAATGAGAACACCATATTAAAATATTGGTAAAAATTAACACGGGATACATTCAAACTTTTTTTAATGAATAAGGATGTATCCGTCGTTTTTTTAGTACTGCATTAATTCAAGTAGAGGATAAAATAAAAAGTCGGTAATGATGCTGTAATGAAATATATGAATGATAAAGGTTATCCTTTAGAAGGAACAATGAAGGATAATATTGATAATATGATAAAAATATGGTAAAAGATATAAACAAGAACTCAACTGTACAGATTATGGATCATATTATAAAAGAGCTTAGAGAAGGAGGCTACAAGTGGATAGATTAAATAAAAGATTTGCTTTTAATTGTATTAGTTTCGATATTTATATCCATTTATTCGTGCTACTCCATACTTAGAATGAGTAATGCTATATATAATACAAAAACTCTTAATCAATTTAGACATGAATATGTATTTATTGAGCCTTGACTGTCAAGTTTCAGAGTTTGAAATAAGAAATGGAGAGATCATCTACAGTGTAAAAAAACGGGACCCAACACTAATGAGATTATAAAATATCTAAACAGTGAAGGTTATCACATATCAATTAAAGAGAAAAAAATAATAAAAAGCAAAACAGCTGATGGACTTTCAAAAAAATATTATCGTTCTAAAAAAACAATATAAAGGGAATGTATAAAGGTGTATATATTAGAGATAAGATACGCGAGGATATGACTGAAGCAGGATATCGGTGGGAATACTAACTAATATTACATGCATGTTGAGTTTTTGTTACAAGGGAGATTTAAGAAAATGAGCACTAAGCGAAAAAAATTATATTATGTGTACTTTTTATTTATTAATATAGTATGTCTATTATTTGTGATACTAAACTATCTTGAATTGCATAACTTGCATGAAGCACTAGACGGTATAGAAATCAAATAGTATTTAAGATTAATAATGAGAACACCATATTAGAATATTGGTAAAAATTAACGCAGGATACATTCAAACTTTTTTTAATGAATAAGGATGTATCCGTCGTTTTTTTAGTACTGCATTAATTCAAGTAGAGAATAAAAATAAAAAGTCGATAATGATGCTGTAAAAAGAAATATATGATTATCTCAAATATAATAAAAAAAGGAGCATTAAATATTTAATCAAAAATAGAATTTATTACTTAATGATAGAAATAAAAAAAGGTAAGCCGTTGATGGAAAAAAAACTAAGATTATTTTTTTATAATACTAATTTTTGTTAATAATAGGTGTTTCCTCAGTAATAATCGTTAAAGAGTATGGGGCATACAGAAAAACAAAGCGAAAAAAATTAAAAAGAAGAATGGAAAAAAATGAAAAATTTTAAAATTAGCCTTGTTTTTTGATTTAGATACTACTAAAAAAATAATATACTTACTTGGCAAAAAGGAAGAAATACAGATGCAATCATAAGATATCTTAATGATGAAGGGTATCCGGTCACATATGAGGAAATTGAGAAAAACAAAAGTAAAATTTGAAGATTGTGTAGATAATACAGAATCACAAAGGATCAGAAAGAAAATTATGAAGATGATTGACGATTATTGCGACAAAATGAATTTGAAAGTTCATGTTCCTTTTTGAATGCCATCTGATAATAATAGATGATATGAAAAAGAAAGGGTATGGCTGGGACTACGGATACTAAAAAAAGTAATCTCTACGGGAGATATTGGTGCGGGTGCTTTATACGTTTATATCTCAAAAAAATTGATTTAAGGACGGCGAAACCATGGATGCAATAAGAAAAAAATATACAATAATTAGTATCCTTATAATAATAAGTATAAGTATATTTACAATCATTATAAAGACGCACTACGACCAATACAAGAAGGAAGAGTCAAAGGTTGTAAGTGATAACATGAAGATAGCCTTTCTGTTTGAACTTAATCCTAATAATGGTAAGTGGCTTAAAGGTAGAAATACAGACATCATAATAGAGGAATTTAACAAAAAAGGCTGCAAAATAACATTTCAAGAAATACAAAGTGCAAAAGTTTTCTATAGCGATATAAAAGGAAACAATAAGGCGTTAGAAAGTAGAAAAAAAATTTTTGAAGCTATAAAAAAGTACAAAGAAGTCGAGCAGTTAGGAGATATAGGAATTGGGGCTTTACATACTTATATAGCGAAAGAGCTTGATAACTGGATTCCTGAATAAGAGGCTGAAAATATAAGTTTTAAGGACTTAGAGCTTGTGTATGGTATGGATAGTGTTGCAATAAATAAACTGTATGACCTATCTATCGCCGGGGCTACAGGGGAATTTCCTAAAACGAAGCTTGCAAATGCACTATCAATATATTCAGCAATTCGAGACCATAACATAGATCCGAATAAGTTGTTATTTTGTAAGGATGAGAGTGGTAAAAAAATAATATCTGTGGAAGCGATTGGGATGTTTGCAGATACCGACCAGTATAGTTTCACTCAGGCAGCTCAAAAAAATCTGCACCGAACCTCGTTTCAGACTTAAATGAAAAACCTAACTAAGTTAACTAAGAACGGTAAATCAAATAATAAATTGGTCGAAATAACCGAGTTTGTAAATACCGTTTTTTTAAAGAAACAGAGGTGACCAAAGTCGGACAAGTTAAATACCATAATGGATATTCAATAAAGATTCATACCTATCGATATGAATATGGAGCTTGGAAATATGAAAATGGTGTTGCTCATAGTTCAACTAGAGCAGTAAACTGTACAAAAAGATATTACGGTGCATACATTCGGAAAAGGACTTGTAGGTGCATGGGAATACAAGAATGCGGTACTGGGAGACTATATATCTAAAAATAAATTTTCTACAAGAAAAAAATAATGGCGAAGACAGGACTTAATCTTGCACAAGATTATATTTCTATCCCGGGACTTTCTTCGCTTATGGATTTTTGCTAGCGATATGAATAATGACTATAATGCTAGAATTCTTGCAGAAAATATAATTAAAGTTGAATTAGCAACAACAACAGATTCATATGTCACACAGATTAACGATGAGTGTGTCATAAGATTTGGACCAAATACAGAAGCTGTTATGAGATATATGAATAATAAAGGCTATCCATTAAAAGGCTCAATGAAAGATAATATTGAAACTTTAAGACAATATGGTGAGCACAGAAATAAAGATTCAACTGTACTTGTTGTCAAAGATATTATTAATGGATTAGATAAAGGAGGTTACAAATGGATAGACTAAATAATAGGTTTGCTTTTAGTTATTTGCGTTTCTATATTTTTTTCTCACTAACTTCACTTTTTTTATATACAAAACATCGAATTTTTATTTATGCTAAACAATATATAATTCAAGTAGACATGAATATGTACTTATTGAGCCTTGACTGTCAAGTTTCAGAGTTTGAAATAAGAAATGGGGAGATCATCTACAGTGTAAAAACGGGCCCCAACACTAATGAGATTATAAAATATCTAAACAGTGAAGGTTATCACATATCAATTAAAGAGAAAAAAATAATAAAGCGAAACAGCTGATTGACTTTCAAAAGGATTATCGTGCTAAACACAGAATCAAAAGGTAAGTTCAAGGATATTAGTGAGAATATATGGAATGAGATGAATGATTCGGGATATCAATGGAAATGATTTAAAAAAAGAGAAGCGTGTATAGGTTTTTTTCGATTATGAGAATCTGCTATAAGAGTGGTACGTATGTATAGATTGAAAAAAATAGCGTTCTAAAAAAAGCACAAAAAGGGAACGCATAGAGTGGCATATATTAGAGATAAGATACGCGAGGATATGACAGAAGCAGGATATAAGTGGGAGTGCTAACTAATATTCATGAATATTTAGTTTTGTAAAAGGAGATCAAGAAAAAAATGAGCACTAAAAAGGAAAAATTATATTATGTGTACTTTTTATTAATTAATATAATATGTCTAGCCTTTGTGGTACGAAATTATCTGGAACTGAAGAGTCTTCATGAAGCACTAGACAGTATAGAAATCAACTAAAAATTAAAGATGAAATATTTAGTTTGAAAGTAAAGACTTGTTCGGATGTTAAAAAAAGAAATAGCTTGTTATAATTTAAGGAGGTCTAAGAAATTATGAGTTACGATTTAATGGTTTTTCGAAAAAAAGCACAGGCTCCAAAAAAATAAGACAGAATTTATAAAAATGGTACGAAAAATCAAGTGGAGTGGAAGGAAGATCATAATTATGATTCGATAGAAGTAAGCTCAGCTAATCTAAAGAACTGGTTTATGGATATGATACAAGTATTTCCACCGATGGAAGGAGAATTTGCTCTTAGTGATGATGAAATAGAAAATGATGAAGATCTTGCAAATCGCATTACAGACTATTGTATTGGTAAAGATGTGATATATGCATGTTTTTGCATGGTCACTAGCAGAGGACGCATATAATACTATGCTTAAAATTGCGTTAAAACACGGTGTCGGATTTTTTGATGTGAGTGGTAATGGAGAGATTATATTATCTGAATGTGATGAACAAAAATTAGGGTGTGCAATTTAGCTAAAAAGATCGTTTAACGCCAAACCTTGAGTTATAGCTCAAGGTTTTTTTATACTCTTACACATCTAGCTCACATGTTGTATCATTAAGTTATTCTATAAGAGTTACATAAAAGAGGAGATAATGATAATGGAACTAAAGGAAATGCGTAAGCTCCTCGGCTTATCGCAAGCGGCATTTGGAGAGAAATATAACATCCCAGTAAGAACAATTCAAGATTGGGAGAGTGGACGTAGGCAAGCTCCCGTATACGTTCTTGAGCTACTAGAGCGAGCTGTGATTGAAGATTCCAAAGCTGAAGTGAATTAATAGCATACTCGCATTTCATAGGCAGTTTAGCCTCATGATTTAATGTAGATTATTAATCCTTAAAAAATAACAACAGGAACAACTTATGGACAAAAAACGAAACGACCGCATAGCAACTATTGTATCTATCGGCTTACTGGCTACAATATGGCTGATTTCAGGCCTGACAAGATATTTCAGTTCAGGGGAAGTCGACACGGGAACAGGATATTCTACACTCAGCTACAATGTGACTGTGGATGTTAGAAAAGACTATTCATACGTAGTAGTGGAGAAGATCAAGGTGAATTTCACCGACCCAAAGCACGGTATAGTTAGAAACATTCCTTTCGGCAAGGGATACAAGATCAAAGACGTATCCGTAGATGGGGATAAATACAAGATTAAGAATCTGTACAAAGCTAACCAGATGCAGATTAAAATCGGTGATAAAAAGAAGACCATTACTGGCGTTAAAGATTACACCATCATCTATACCCTCGCTAATTACGAGCGCAAGAATAATCCTAACGACATATATGTGGATGTGCTTCCGTCGGAATGGGCGACAGATATAAAGTCGGCATCAGTTTCCGTGTACCTGCCACAGCATTTTCCGTACAGCGGTATGAAAGGGTATAGTGGACCGCACAAGAGCAAGTATAATATGTACGGTACATGGACCTACGACAAGAATCAAAATATAATCGAATATAGCGTTCAGGACTTGCCTGCAAATAATGGTGCGACATTGCTCGTAGATACTCCAAAAGGCTACTGGTACAAAGCGCCTAGCAAATACTGGGTGAACTATGCGACCGTAATAGTAGCAATTCTCGGCGTCATTATACTTATCGTTCTTAGGGTTTTGAACGAAAAAGACCACCCGATTGTTGCGCCTGTTACGTTCAAGCCGCCAAAAGGTGTTCCGCCTGGAGAAATAGGGTATCTAGTCGACGAAGCAGTAAATAAGAGGGATATCACATCGATGTTCTTTTATTTGGCATCTAAAGGTTATATCTCGATTGAAGAATACAAGAAGGGGAAATATCAATTCGAGAGTCTCCAGATTCCCGACGTATATGACGAACCGCCGATTACAGTTACTTTTTATAAAACTATATTTGGCAGCACGAAAAAGGGCACGCTTGGCAAGATAGTGAGCTTAGAGGAAGCGAGCAAACGCATAGGCAAAGAATGTGAGCTGATTAGAAAGGTAATCGTAGAGCAGTACACGGACAACAAATCGATATTCTCTAAGAAATCGCAGAAAAATGAGAAGATTGCAGCTATCATCAGCTGCATTGTAGGAGGTATGCTAATCGCACTTTCTATGTATAGAGAGTTCTACATGTCCGGTTGGCAAATTTTTGATATTCGTATATGGTGGCTCGGTAATCCTCGATGCATTTTTGGAGATTGCCTGTCAAGAGGATGTGTAGAGAGTATCATTTTCATAGGACGAGAAGCGGTCTAAGGAGCGTTACATCTTTTGCGTTCTGGGGGATTATCTATCTGGCGATATCATCGTTTATGTTACTATTTTTGTACAAGATTGCAGGCGGTGAGATGACGATATATGCTCTAGTTGCAATAGCTATATATGCTTTGGCTGTACCTTTAATTCTGCTAGGATTCCTCAAGAGAACTAAGGATAGCGCCAAGCTTTATGGTGAGATTATCGGCTTCAAAGAATTTATCGCTACAGCAGAGGTGGATAGGATAAATGCCCTTGCTGAGGAAGATCCAGCGTATTTCTACGACGTGCTTCCGTATGCATATGTATTTGGGCTTACTGACACTTGGGCGAAGAAGTTTGAGCCTAAGAATATAGCTGGACATATTGGATATAGTGCGTTAGGCGGAGATGTGTATGATCTTATAAATATGGACATTATGATTCGTCATGTTCAATCTAGCGCGTTTTTCTAGAGTATCATCGGCATTGTATGCAGATGTCAGCGGAGGTCTAAGCTCTGGTGGCGGAGGTTCTGTCGGTGGCGGCTCTGGTGGCGGCGGCGGGGGTGGCTGGTAAACCTCGCCTTCTAATATATATGCACTACACATAAATCGATTATTCATAAGTTGCGGAATGACGATTAGAAGCGGCTTGAAGTAATAACACTAATATACTAAAAGGAGCAGTAATGCAGCAGTACTTTATATATGGCATCCCAAATGCTGAAACTATTGAAATAACAGACAAGGACACCATCAAGCACATGTTTCAGGTCATGAGACTTAGATCAGGAGATGAGGTAGTTCTAGTATTTCCAGATGGCATCAAAGAGGCGTGCAGAGGTTGTAGATGCCGAGAGCAGAACCATGCGCATCATCGAAGAGCTGGGAGATAATGTGGAAATACCAGTTCACGTGACTATAGCTTGCGGCTTTCCTAAGGGTGACAAATTTGCAACCATCGCTCAGAAAGCAACAGAGCTTGGGGCAGCAGAGATATGCGGATTTCCAGCGGATAGGTCAATTGTGAAATGGGATGATAAGAAGCTATCTAAATTGGCAGAAAAGCTTGAGAAGGTAGTTCAGGGAGCTGCCGAACAGAGCAAGAGGAATATCGTACCGAGTATAAATCTTGTTGCTAACAAGAAGAGCTTTGTAGATAGCTTCGCTCTGTATGATAAGGTCTTCATCGCCTACGAAGAAGCGGCAAAGGATGGGGAGAAATCTGTTCTCGCCAATTCTCTTTCAGAAGTATCAGCTGGAGAAAGGCTGCTGTTTATCTTCGGGCCTGAAGGTGGGATTACTGATAAGGAAATCAATACGTTTACACAGGCTGGGGCAGTCTGTGCGGGGCTTGGACCACGAATTATGCGAGCTGAAACAGCTCCTATGTATGTGCTATCTGCGGTGAGTTATGCGCTGGAACTTAGTAAATAGGAGCACTACATATGTGGCCTGTAAATCGGTTGTTATGTATTAAAATGTTTTTTTGAAAAAAATTTTAATACACCACTAGACAATCTTTCTGAGTGTGCTAAAATGCTTAAGGTTTAGATATAGTGACTCGCAGAAAGAGGTAGAGAGATGAATAAGCGAATGTTTCGCGACTCGTATCTTGAATATTGTAACGTAGATTAGGACTTCGACATTGGATTTTTATTCCAGTGATCGAAGTCTTTTTTTAAAAAAATTTCTGGAGTATAGAGAAGCGAGAAAGGTGGACAAAATGGCAAAAAGAAGTGACATCAAGAAAATTCTAGTTATCGGATCAGGTCCAATAGTAATCGGACAAGCTGCGGAGTTTGATTACGCGGGCACCCAAGCATGTATCGCTCTTAGAGAAGAGGGATACGAAGTCGTGCTTTGCAACTCAATCCTGCAACTATCATGACGGACACCTCGATGGCGGATAAGGTATATATGGAGCCACTCACTCTTGAGTATCTTGCGAGAATCATCAGATATGAGAGACCGGACGCAATTCTGCCAGGAATTGGTGGACAGACTGGACTTAACCTAGCTATGCAGCTTGAGAAGAAGGGAGTACTCAAGGAGTGCCGTGTAGAGCTTCTCGGAACTAAGAGCGACAGTATTGAGCGTGCTGAGGATAGAGAGCTATTTAAGGAGCTATGCGAGGAACTCGGTGAGCCAGTAATTCAGTCTGACATCGCAAATAGCGAAGAGCATGGCCTAGAGATTGCAAAAGAAATCGGCTTTCCGGTAGTTCTACGTCCAGCGTTCACTCTCGGTGGTACGGGCGGTGGATTTGCATACGATGAAGAGGAATTTAAGGAGCTCATCAAACGTGCTCTTTCTATCTCACCAACACATCAGGTTCTGGTCGAGAAGAGCATCAAGGGCTTCAAGGAAATTGAGTATGAGGTAATGAGGGATGGTAATGACACAGCGATTGCCATCTGTGACATGGAGAACCTCGATCCAGTTGGAGTCCACACAGGTGACTCAATAGTAATATGCCCAACTCAGACAGTTAGCGACGAAGATTGTGCGATGCTCAAAGCGAGTGCACTCAAAAATCATCCGTGCGCTTGAAATCGAAGGTGGATGCAACGTGCAGTTTGCGTTAAATCCAAACTCATCCGAATACTACTTAATCGAAGTAAACCCAAGGGTTTCACGTTCATCCGCACTCGCATCCAAGGCTAGCGGCTATCCAATTGCTAGAATAACAGCTAAGATTGCAGTCGGCATGACTCTAGATGAGATTGAGATAATAGACCAGCCGGCTGCAGTTGAACCTGTAGTTGACTACATCGTGAGCAAGGTGTCAAGATTCCCATTCGATAAGTTTGCAGATGCGGACAACAAACTCGGCACCCAGATGAAGGCTACCGGTGAGGTTATGAGCATAGGTATGAACCTTGAGGAGAGTATGCTGAAGGCTGTCCGCTCGCTAGAGATAGGCGTATCCCACATATATATGGACAAGTTCGACACTTGGGAAACTGCTGAGATGAAGTCGTATATTGTAGAGGGCCGCGACGACAGGATATTTGCCATAGCAGAGCTCCTGCGTAGAGGTGTGAGCAAAGAAGAAATCTGCAAGCTTACAGCTATTGCAGATTACTTCATAGAGATGTTCGAAAACATCGTCGCTATGGAGAATGAACTGAAGGCGAACAAAAATGACGTTGCAAGACTCAGAATTGCTAAGCAGCATGGATTCTCAGATGCTGAGATTGCAAGGCTTTGGGATGTAACTGAGCAGCAGGTGTGGAAGCTCCGTGAAGAAGCTCTGCTCTTCCCGGCATACAATATGATTGACTCGTGCGCAGCTTCAAAGGATGCGTACGTGCCATACTTCTATTCGACATTTGAAGGAAGTGAGACCAAGAAGACTGTTGACTCAGGTAAGAAGAAAGTCGTAGTCCTTGGATCAGGTCCAATCAGAATAGGACAGGGTGTGGAGTTCGACTATTCGACAGTTCAGGCGGTAAAAACCCTGCGCAACCAGGGATGCGAAGCAATCATTATCAACAACAATCCAGAGACAGTATCGACAGACTATACGACAGCAGACAAGCTCTACTTCGAGCCACTTTGCATCGAAGATGTTATGAATATCATTAGACTCGAGAAGCCAGAAGGTGTAATCGTTTCGCTCGGAGGCCAGACTGCGGTTAACCTTGCAAATGCGCTCGACGAGCGAGGTGTAAATATCATCGGAACTGACTGTGCGGCAATCAACGCAGCCGAGGATAGAGACGAGTTTGATAAACTGCTCCTTAAGCTCGGAATAGACAAGCCGGAGGGAAGGGCTGTTACAGATATAGATGAGGGCTGTGCTGTTGCTAGAGAAATCGGCTATCCTGTGCTCGTGAGACCAAGCTTCGTTCTGGGAGGTAGAGCAATGAGAATTGTAGGAGACGAGGATCAGCTTAGACAGTACCTGAAAACAGCCGTTGAAATCGATGAAGACAAGCCTGTTCTCGTAGACCACTACATACGCGGTAAGGAAATCGAGGTAGATGCAATCTGCGATGGCACAGACGTATTTATCCCAGGTATCATGGAGCTCGTTGAGCGTACAGGCGTTCACTCAGGTGACTCGATTAGTATATATCCGCCATGCTCCATCTCTGAGAAGGTCAAGGAGACTATCAGGGAGTACACAGAGAAGCTGGGACTTGGAATAGGAATTCGCGGTCTATTCAATATCCAGTTCATCGTCGATGCTAATGAAAACGTATATATCATCGAGGTAAATCCAAGGTCCTCGAGAACAGTCCCATTCCTGTCCAAGGCGACTGGATATAACCTTGCTGACATAGCATCAAAGGTTATGCTTGGTATTAGCCTAGAGGAGCAGGGATTCAAGGGCGTGATGCCGCTCGAGAAGAAGAGATGGTATGTAAAGGTGCCAGCCTTCTCGTTTGCGAAGCTCTCTGGAATGGATATAAGACTCTCTCCTGAGATGAAATCCACTGGCGAAGCCATCGGGTATGACGACGATATGATGCGTGCTTTTTACAAGGCGATGCAGGCGGCGGGCATGAGAATGCAGAACTACGGAACAGTATTTGCATCGATTAACGATGAGGCTAAGGAGGATGCACTTCCTCTAATCAGAGGGTTTTATGACCTCGGATTTAACATAGAAGCGACAGAAGGTACGGCGCAGTTCCTAAGGAGCAATGGAGTAAAGACCAGAAGTTTCAAGCATACGGATAACAGCCTGGATGCCGTGATGGATGAATTTAGACAGGGGTATGTGACTTACGTGATTAATATCGGAGATATCAGGTCTGTAGATACGAATTCGATGGGTAGCCGAATCAGAAGGTGTGCAGCTGAGAACAATGTGACGACGCTCACCTCACTAGATACTGTGAGAGTTCTGTTAAATGCTCTAGGTGACATAACATTTAAGGTGTCCACAATCGACGCATAGTGGTATAATTAGACATTATCACGTTTAGGGAGGAAGCTATGAACATTAGAGAGTGTGTGAATATGAGGCACTCTGTGCGCGCCTACGAAGATAGACCGATTGATACTAAAGCCGCAGAGGACTTAAAGGTCATGATTCAGCAGTGCAACCGCGAAGGTGATATGCACTTCCAGCTTATACAGGATGAGCCTAAAGCTTTCTCGAGTTTGCTTGCAAAATACGGCAAATTCTCCAATGTCAAGAACTACATTGCAGTTGTCGGTAGGAAACGCGATGACCTCGATGACAAGGCGGGTTACTATGGTGAGAAGCTAGTAATTCGCTGCATGCAGCACGGACTAAGTACGTGCTGGGTTGGCGGAACTTACAAGAAGGTCAAGGAAGCGATAGATGTCGGTCACGATGAGAAAATCGTGGCTGTGATCGCACTTGGTTATGGAAGCACCATGGGTGTGATTAGAAAATCTAAGTCACCGGAGGAAGTCTTTGATAGCAAAGCTTCAAGGATTTCCAATTACGATGACACGCCAGAGTGGTTCAAGAAAGGTGTTGAGATGGCACTGCTTGCTCCGACAGCTATGAATCAGCAGAAATTCACCTTTGCAATCAATGGCGATAGGGTCAAAATCAAGAATGGGTTTGGTCCATTCACAAAACTAGATGCTGGCATAGTGAAGTACCATTTTGAGATTGGTGCATCCCCAAAAGATTTTGTGTGGGCATAATATGATGAACGATACACATGAGATTCGCAAGGTTGCTGTCATGAAATCTGCTTTCAAGCAGAAATACGGCATACCGAGGCAGCCTAGGCTCGTTCGGAGTCTTAAGTCGGAGATAGTCTTCGATAAAGAATTTAATAATCCTGACGCTGTGAGAGGACTCGAAGAGTTCTCTCACATTTGGCTAATTTGGGGATTTTTCGGACACTAAGATAGACATGAGTGTGGAGCGTCCAGCGTGGAGACCGACAGTGAGACCCCCTCGGCTCGGTGGAAATATTCGCATGGGAGTCTTTGCCACGAGATCACCATATAGGCCAAATTCCCTTGGCATGTCTGCGGTTAAACTTGTAGAGATCCGAAATGAAAACGGACAGCTAAGCCTCATCGTTGAGGGTGCAGACCTCCTTGACGGTACACCTATTTATGATATAAAGCCGTATATACCATACAGCGATAGCATCATAGAGGCAGAGGAAGGTTTTGCCCACGCAGAAGAAGCGTCAGTTGAAGTCGATTTTCCTGACGAGCTCCTAGAGAAGGTGGATGAAGAATTTCGAGAGCCGCTCATCAAGATACTAGAGCTTGACCCAAGGGATGCATACGATAGAACGTCTGGTAAGCCGTCCAAAATGATATTTACCAATGTAGATATAGAGTTCGTCGCTCGTGATGGCAAACTCGTGGTCACAGAGGTAAAGGAGCTTTTTGCCTAATAATCGATTAGCTATAGAGATTACAGAAACTCGGTAACTACCTCAGGAATAATTCATTAGAATTAGGATATTAAAATGGATAACGACAAGATTATTACAGCGCGAATAGAGGATAAACTCGAGCAGTGCGAACGAGGTAGCTACATTACTACGACTGGATTTCTCAACATGCACGAGCAGTCACTTGCCATGCGTATAACTAGGGGACGGACAGATGTTAAATCCTTCTTTTATGGAGGTTACGAAGATGCAGAGAGACGCATTCTCATGTTCGTGCCAGATGGATATGCGGATACGCTCGAAGATGCTCTTGAGATGATAAAGCCACTGTCTGTTCTACACATCAAGGCTGTGCCAGGCGGCAGGAAACTTACGCATAGGGACTACCTCGGCTCGGTGCTTTCGCTCGGACTGGATAGGTCGGTAATCGGGGATATTCTCGTACATGACAAGGGTGCCGACATGATTGTAAATGCCGAAATAGTGGATTTTCTGCTATCTGAATTTCATAGTGCAGGACACACCAATCTCCAGATTACGGCATCTGAAATCGAGGAACTGGAAGTACCCGAGCAGAGAGTGAAAGCGGTAAGAGACACTTTTTCTTCTCCAAGGCTGGACAACGTCGTATCGGCAGCATTTCACATCTCACGCAGCGAAGCGGTGAGAGCTATCAAGGGCGGCACAGTGTTCGTTAACCATGAGGAAGTTACCAAGGTAGATAAGCGAATCGATGAAGGTGACACGATAGTGCTCCGCGGTAAGGGTAAGGCGATACTCGCTGAGCTCTCGGGACTCTCCAAGAAAGGAAGAATCTGGGCGGAGTTTAAGGTGTTCATTTAAATTGTTTTCGAAAGACTCTGTGAGTAGCTAATACTCGGCGACTTATGCAGTTGATGTTTGAACTGGCTGTGCCCTGGTGATACAATCAAAATGTAATAAATATTTTTCTATAGGAAAATTTTTGGAGGTAGACTAATGTTTGAATATACTGATATCAAGACTGCACCTGCAGCTCTCGGACCATACTCACAGGCAGTAATGGCAGGAAATACTCTTTACGCATCTGGTGCAATCGGAATCGATCCTGAGACAGGAAAGTTCGCAGGCGAGGACGTTCAGAGTCAGTGCGAGCAGGCATGCAAAAACGTTGGTGAGATTCTCAAGGCTAACGGCATGACTTACGACAACGTAGTTAAGACCACTTGTTATATATTGGATATGGCTGAGTTTAAGGATTTCAACGAAGTGTATGCGAAGTATTTCACTTCAAAGCCAGCTAGATCATGCGTTGCAATCACAGCACTTCCAGCAGGAGCACTTTGCGAAGTAGAAATTATTGCAGTTAAATAAAAACCTATTGATATTTTCAATAGCCGAAAAATACACTGTTTTTCGAAGCAGTCAGTATGAAAATGGACTGATTTTGAATACTCGTAACATATGTGACCGCCAGTAAATGCCTGCAGGCGGTCTTTTTATTTTTGAGCTTCTATCAATCAGAGCGATTTTTTTCATGTATAATAGCCAGTATGAAAGGAAGGATTTATGAGCGACATTAAGGTTATTAGATTTGATAATTTGCACGATATAGAGCTGCCCCATGTGTTCGAGTGTGGTCAGTGTTTTCGCTGGAATGAGTGTGAAGACGGTTCTTACATTGGAGTTGCGGGAGGTCATGCAGCTCACGTATCGCTTGAGCTGCATGGAGATAGTAGCGCACTTATTATCGAGTGTACGGGCGGAAGCGAGGAGTATTGGCACAGCTATTTTTGATTTAGATACGGATTACGGAGCTATGAAGAAGACGCTGCTAATGGGCGAGCCGAAGCTTCAGAATTCGATAGATATCTGCCACGGCATCAGGATTCTCAATCAGGACTACTGGGAAGTGCTAATCTCATTTATAGTCTCGCAGAATAACAATATCCCAAGGATTAAGAAGTGCATCGAGTCACTAGCGAAGAACTATGGTACAGAGATTGGCGAATTCATGGGTGAAGTTAGATATGCATTTCCCACTCCAGAGCAGCTATCTAAGGCTACACTCGAGGAACTAGCTGACCTGAAGCTCGGATATAGGAATGCGTACCTAGTCTCGGCACCTAAGCACTTTAGGGAGCACGGAGTGCCTACTGGAACTACGGAGGAGAAGCACAAGGCTCTGCTCTCTTACCTCGGAGTTGGGCCTAAGGTTGCCAACTGCATTCTGCTCTTCAGGCTCCGAGACTTCACGGCATTTCCTATAGATATATGGATGAAGAAGATAATGGTGGATCTCTACGGCTTTGACATCAAGGATATCAAGGGTATGCAGAAGTTTGCGGACGAGCACTTTGGAGAACTCGGGGGCATCGCACAGCAGTATCTTTTCTATTACTATAGAAGCATGAAGTGAAGATATTTTCACATTTAATTCATAGTGCTGTGTTGACAACATCTGAGGGGCTGAGTAAAATTGTGTTATACAGCTTAGCACTCTTGAGTTTTGAGTGCTAACAAGAAAGTGATTTGGGAGGTTACAAATGAGTATAGGAATAAAGCCACTAGGCGCAAGAGTAGTGATTAAGCGTAGCGAGGCACTTGAGAAGACTGAGGGAGGACTCATCCTGTCAGCAAGTGCGAAGGAGAAGCCACAGGAGGCAGAGGTTCTCGCAGTAGGTCCAGGAACTGAAGATGAGAAGATGGAAGTTAAGGTTGGAGATAAGGTTATCTTCTCTAAGTACGGCGGCACAGAGCTTAAGTACGGTGGTGAGGACTACATCATCATGAGTCAGAGAGATATCCTGGCAGTAATCGACTAGTATTCGAGTACTACAAGGACATCGATTTTGTACCGAAAGCACAGATGGTACACAAGGACAGGAAAAAGATTTTAATCACGCACCTATAATGGTGCGGATACATATAGGAGGAATCGAAGATGGCAAAAGATTTGCATTATGGAGAGGAGTCCAGAAGAAAACTCCTCGCAGGCGTAGATAAGCTTGCAGATACTGTTAAGATTACACTTGGACCTAAGGGTAGAAACGTTCTCATCGAGAGAGCATACGGATCACCGCTAATCACTAATGACGGTGTTTCAATCGCTAAGGAGATTGAGCTTGAGGATCAGGTTGAGAATATGGGAGCGCAGCTCGTTAAGGAAGTTGCTACTAAGACTAATGACGTAGCAGGTGACGGAACTACCACAGCTACACTGCTCACACAGGCAATCGTTCGCGAAGGATTCAAGAACGTGACTGCTGGTGCTAATCCAATGGTTCTCAAGAGAGGAATTAGCGGTGCGGTAGAGGTTGCAGTTGAGTACCTCAAGAACAGCGCAGTTAAGGTAGATGACAAGGAGAGCATCGCTCAGGTTGCATCTGTTTCTGCAGGAGATAGAGAAATCGGTGAGCTAATCTCTGAGGCTATGGAGAAGGTAGGAACTGACGGCGTTATCACCGTTGAGGAGTCGAGATCGCTCGGTACAACCCTCGACGTAGTTGAAGGTATGCAGTTCGATAGAGGATACCTCTCACCATATATGGCGGCTACATCTGAGAAGATGGAGGCAGTTCTTGAGAATCCATATATCCTGCTTACAGACAAGAAGATTTCTAACATTCAGGATCTCGTTCCACTTCTTGAGGATATCATGAAGTCAGGCAAGAAGCTGCTCATCGTTGCAGATGATGTAGATGGAGAGGCTCTAGCAACACTAGTTGTTAACAAGCTTAGAGGAACACTCGACGTAGTAGCTGTTAAGGCTCCTGGATTTGGAGATAGAAGAAAGGCTATGATGGAGGATATCGCAATCCTCACAGGCGGAACAGTAATCAGCGAAGAGCTAGGATATGAGCTCAAGGAATCTACAGTAGATATGCTCGGTAGAGCTGGAACAGTTAAGGTTAACAAGGATCATACTGTAATTGTTAACGGTGCTGGCGTGAAGGCTGAAATCGAAGAGAGAGTTGAGAAAATCAAGGGTGAGATCGAAGATTCGAACTCTGATTTCGATAGAGAGAAGCTACAGGAGAGACTTGCTAAGCTGCTCGGCGGAGTTGCAGTAATCAATGCTGGAGCTGCTACAGAGACAGAGCTTAAGGATAAGAAGCTCAGACTCGAGGACGCTCTAAATGCTACTAGAGCTGCAGTTGAGGAAGGTATCGTAGCAGGTGGTGGTACATCGCTTATCTGCGCAATCGATAAGGTATCCGAGTATGCTGAGAGCCTGGACGGCGACATGAAGACTGGTGCTAGAATCGTAGTGAGAGCACTCGAGGAGCCAGTTAGGCAGATTGCTGAGAATGCTGGATTTGAAGGCAGTGTAATCGTTGCAAAGGTTAAAGAGTCCAAGAAGGGAGTAGGCTTTAACGCTGCAACAGAAGAGTACGTAGATATGATTGAGGCAGGAATCGTTGACCCAGTTAAGGTTACAAAGATCTGCTCTCCAGAATGCTTCTAGTGTAGCAGGAATGCTCCTCACTACAGAGGCAGGTATCTCAGAGATTAAGGAAGATATGCCAGCTGTACCTGCAATGCCTGCAGGCGGCGGAATGGGCATGATGTAATAGGCGAGGAATATGACACCAAGAGCATCATCAAAGACGGATAGAGGAATAGCGGAGCGCCTTATGGTCAGCCCTCTTTTTGAGAACATGACCGTTGAAGACGTTCATAACTGCTTCACATGCAGTAATGCGCTCTGTCTCTCCTTTAAGAAGGGTGACATGATATTCACCGAAGAGGACGAACCGAACAGACTCCACATTCTCCTTGAGGGCGGAGTGAGAATAGGCTATGACTCCTTCGACGGTAACAGGAGAGTCATCGGAAACTTCACTGATACGGGGGAGGTATTTGGAGATATCCTTCTATTTCTAGGCAAGGAGAAGTATGGCGTATTCGCACAGGCAACCTGCGATTCTAAAGTCATATCGCTTCCGCGTGACTTCATGTCAGGAACTTGCGGAAATGGCTGTGGATACCACAATCAGCTGATTAATAACATGCTGATGAGCTTTGCGAGAAATGCATACGCGCTAAATATGAGGCTCAGGATACTATCTTGCCCGACTCTCCGCCAGAAAATTGCCAAGATGCTGCTCGTCTATAACGATAGGGATATGAGCAAGCCAATAAATATGACGAGGGAAGGACTAGCTGAGTTCCTAGGCGTGACAAGACCGTCAGTTTCCAGAGAGCTGATGAAGATGCAGGACGATGGTTTAATCGAGATAAAGGGGCGCAAGATTTACGTCCTTGACCCTGCAGAAATCGAGGCACTTAACTGATAAGCCAAATATAATTGACGCAATTCAAATGTATCAATTCAAAAATCAATGAAAAAATGATGGAACTGTAACATTGGTTACAGATTCCATCATTTTTTAGTGATATGCTTGTGGCACAAACTTAAAGCAAACATTAATTAAAGCAAAAACAAAGGACGTTATATAAAAGTTGAAAGGAGAAAACAGATGGAAAACCGTATGTTTTGTTATCAGTGTCAGGAGACCGCAAAGGGCACAGGATGTACTATGAGAGGAGTTTGTGGTAAGCTCCCTGAGACAGCAGCGCTACAGGATCTGCTCGTATATGTAACTAAGGGACTTTCTGCAGTAACTACACAGCTAAGAGCTGAGGGCAAGGAAGTAAGTGAGCAGGTTAACCACCTAGTATCGCTTAACCTATTCACAACTATCACAAATGCTAACTTTGATGACGATGCAATCTCGGCTAAGATTGTTGAGACACTTACATGTAAGGAGCAGCTAATTAAGCAGCTTGACGATGCAAGTAAGCTTCCAGAGGCTGCTAAGTGGAACGGATGCGTTGGTGAGTTCGCTGCAAAGGCTGTTAGCCCAGAAGTTGGAGTACTCGCAACAGAGAACGAGGACGTAAGATCTCTAAGAGAGCTAATCACTTACGGACTAAAGGGACTTTCCGCATACAGCAAGCATGCAAACGCTTTACTCAAGGACAACGTAGAGGTTGATACCTTCATGCAGAAGGCTCTAGCACTTACACTAGACGATTCTCTATCTGTAGATGACCTAGTTGCACTTACACTAGAGACAGGTAAGTACGGTGTAGATGGCATGGCTCTACTAGATGAGGCAAACACATCCGCTTACGGCAACCCAGAGATTACAAAGGTAGACATCGGCGTTAGAAAGAACCCAGGAATCCTAATCTCAGGACATGACCTAAGAGACCTCGAGATGCTTCTAGAGCAGACAGAGGGAACTGGAGTAGATGTATACACACACTCCGAGATGCTCGCAGGTCAGTACTACCCAGCATTCAAGAAGTACGAGCACTTCGCTGGTAACTACGGAAATGCATGGTGGAAGCAGAAGGAAGAGTTCGAGAGCTTCAACGGACCAATCCTCATGACAACAAACTGCATCGTGCCACCAGCAGATAGCTATAAGGATAAGATCTTTACAACAGGTGCAGCTGGATACCCAGGATGCAAGCACATCAAGGGTGGATACGGTGAGACTAAGGACTTCTCAGAGATCATCGAGCTAGCTAAGACTTGCCCAGCACCAACAGAGATTGAGACAGGTGAAATCATCGGTGGATTTGCACACGAGCAGGTATTTGCACTAGCAGATACAGTAGTTGATGCAGTTAAATCTGGCGCTATCAAGAAGTTCTTCGTAATGGCTGGATGCGACGGCAGAATGAAGTCGAGAGACTACTACACAGAGTTTGCAAAAGGCTCTACCTAAGGATACAGTAATCCTCACAGCAGGATGCGCTAAGTACAAGTACAACAAGCTAGACCTCGGTGACATCGGTGGAATCCCACGTGTACTCGACGCTGGTCAGTGTAACGATTCATACTCACTAGCACTTATCGCACTTAAGCTAAAGGAAGTATTTGGCCTAGACGACGTTAACGAGCTACCAATCGCTTACAACATCGCTTGGTATGAGCAGAAGGCTGTAATCGTTCTTCTCGCACTTCTATACCTCGGTGTTAAGAACATCCACCTAGGACCAACACTACCAGGATTCCTCTCACCAAACGTTGCAAACGTGCTCGTTGAGAACTTTGGAATCGCAGGAATCGGATCAGTAGACGACGATATCAAGCTATTCCTCGGAAACTAGGAGGTATATATGAGTTTATTTCTAGGACCAATTCATCAGTGGCTGTATGACAAGATCATATTTCAGGAGGACCTCACAGATGCTCTAATCGATGCTGGTAAGGCAGAAGGATGGAGCGAGCTGACAGAGGAACTTGCAAATGAGTGTCATAGCTACGATAGACGTCCGCTTGAAGAGGCGGTAGACCCTGACAACATTCACGGCAGCCTTCAGGCAAGAATTGCAGATGCAGAGAGCAGATATGCGAAGCTAGTTCAGACTATCACAGCTGCAAACCCTGCAAGAGTTGAGGACCTAAAGCAGGCGGCTAGACGCTTCGGTGAGCTTAATAGAGTGCCAGCAGGGACTAAAGCTGATGCGGCATTTGGATACCTTAACAACACACTTCTTGATGGAATGCCTTGTGACAATGTAAATGAGATGGTGGGCCAGACAGATGACTCAATCACTTGGAGACGCAATATGGACATCCATGCTCAGCACTGGGCTAACGAGGAGGATGAACTTTACTACGTGCTCAGAACAGAAATCGTAAGAGGAATGTTCGAACCTGCAGGCCTCTCATATGAGGAGCCAGAAGCTGGAACATACGAGATCAGAGCATAATCACAGCTAGTGATTACATACAAAATTAAAATCATGTGGATGTGGCTGGGCAATTTGCTCGGTCACATCTTTTATTTATATTTTCCGCTCCAAACACTACCTAAAAACCGCCCCATTGTGCTATAATTTTCAATTAATATCTTTTAATTTCAATTTGATTTTTTTATATATAGAAAGAGAGAGGTGCAAAATGGCAATCGTTCTAACAGAACCATCAAGAACATTTAGTGAGTACCTTCTGGTGCCTGGATATTCTAGTGCAGAAGCTAGGCCAGAGAATGTGTCGCTCGCGACTCCGATTACTAAATTCAAGAAAGGCGAGGAGCCTAAGATCAAGGCAAATATTCCACTTGTTTCCGCAGTAATGCAGGCTGTTTCTGATGATGGGATGGCGGTTGCATTAGCGAAGGAGGGTGGAATTTCTTTCATCTTCGGTTCTCAGCCAATCGAGAGCCAAGCGGCAATGGTCAAGAAGGTTAAGTCCCTACAAGGCAGGATTCGTACCAAGTGATACCAACGTGAAGCCTGATAGCACACTTGCTGACGTTCTCGAAATCAAGAAGAACTCTGGACACTCGACAGTAGCAGTTACAGACGATGGAACAGGCCACGGCAAGCTAGTCGGCCTCGTTACAAGCAAGGACTACAGAATTAGCAGACTTAGCACAGACACTAAGGTATCTGAGTTCATGACACCTCTCGAGAACCTCGTGTACGGCAACGCTGGAATCACTCTATCCGAGGCTAACGACATCATCTGGGAGAACAAGGTAAACCAGCTTCCAATCGTGGATAAGGACGGATGCCTAGTAGCATTTGTATTTAGAAAAGACTACGACTCTCACAAGCAGAATCCTAACGAGCTACTCGACGACAACAAGAGCTTCATCGTAGGTGCAGGAATCAACACTCGTGACTACGAGGAGAGAATCCCAGCTCTCGTAGAGGCAGGCGTAGACGTGCTCACAATAGACTCATCCGAGGGATATTCAGAGTGGCAGGCTAGAACTCTCAAGTGGGTTAAGGAAAAGTACGGCGACACAGTTAAAATCGGTGCTGGTAACGTCGTAGATAAGGAAGGTTTCGACTTCCTGGCTAAGAACGGTGCAGACTTCGTCAAGGTTGGAATCGGCGGCGGATCCATCTGCATCACTAGAGAGCAGAAGGGAATCGGACGCGGACAGGCATCTGCAGTGCTCGAGGTTGCAGCAGCAAGAGACGAGTGGTTCGAGAAGACAGGTGAGTACATTCCAATCTGCTCCGACGGCGGAATCGTGTACGACTATCACATGACGCTAGCACTCGCTATGGGTGCGGACTTCATCATGCTAGGAAGATATTTTGCAAGATTCGACGAATCGCCATCCGCTAAGGTTATGGTAAATGGCAACTACATGAAGGAGTACTGGGGCGAAGGTTCCGCGAGAGCTCGTAACTGGCAGAGATACGACCTCGGTGGCGACGGAAAGCTTAAATTCGAGGAAGGTGTTGACTCTTACGTACCATATGCAGGAACACTACACGACAACGTAAACCTCTCTTTAGACAAGGTTAAGTCGACAATGTGCAACTGCGGAGTTCTATCTATTCCAGAACTACAGCAGAACGCTAAGCTCACTCTTGTATCGGCAACAAGCATCATCGAGGGTGGCGCACACGACGTTGTACTCAAGGACAATAGCGTAGCAACAGTAAGACGTTAGGAGCTATAATGGCTAACAAGATATTAATTATTGATTTTGGCGGACAGTACAACCAGCTCATCGCCCGCAGGGTTCGTGAGCTAGGCGTGTACTCGGAAGTTCATAATTTTGAAAAATATAACAGTAGATAAGGTCAAGGAATTTGACCCTTGCGGCATCATCTTTACAGGTGGCCCACAGTCCGCATACGGAGAGGGTGCACCAGCAATCGATAGAGGCGTGTTCGAGCTAGGACTCCCGATCCTAGGCATCTGTTACGGCGCACAGCTGATGGCACACGTGCTGGGCGGCAAGATCGGAACTGCTCCAACGAGCGAGTACGGCCGCACCGAGACGGCAGTAGATTGCAAAGAAGGTCTATTTGCTGGACTCAGCGACGAGACCGTAACTTGGATGAGCCATACCGACTATATCAGTGAGGTTCCAGAAGGTTTCAAGGTTACGGCGCATACAGAAAACTGCCCAGTTGCAGGTATGGAAGACAGGGAGAGGGGCTACTACGCAGTGCAGTTCCATCCAGAGGTAAATCATACGGCAGAGGGCACAGAGCTGCTTAGCAACTTTATACTAGGCGTGTGTAAGTGCGAGCAGGACTGGAAGATGGATTCCTTCGCTGAGAAGGAAATCGCGGAGATTCGCGAGAAGGTTGGAGATGGCAAGGTGCTACTTGCGCTCTCTGGCGGCGTTGATTCCAGCGTAGTTGCGGCACTTCTGGCAAAGGCAATTGGAAAGCAGCTGACCTGCGTGTTCGTGGACCACGGACTACTCCGTAAGGACGAGGGCGACCAGGTTGAAGAGATATTTGGCAGCAAGGGTGAGTACGACCTCAATTTCGTGCGTGTAAATGCTCAGGAGAGATACTACGCAAAGCTCGCTGGCGTGACAGACCCAGAGACGAAGCGTAAGATCATCGGGGAGGAGTTTATCCGTGTATTTGAAGAGGAAGCCAAGAAGATAGGCGCAGTTGATTTCCTAGCTCAGGGAACAATCTACGCAGATATCATCGAGAGCGGCCTCGGCAAGTCGGCAGTTATCAAGTCGCATCACAATGTGGGCGGACTGCCGAGACCACGTTGATTTCAAGGAGATAATCGAGCCACTCCGCATGCTGTTCAAGGACGAAGTGCGAGCACTAGGAAGAGAGCTCGGCCTCCCAGACTATCTGGTAGACCGCCAGCCATTCCCAGGACCAGGGCTCGGCATCAGAATCATCGGCGAAGTTACAGCTGAAAAGGTTAAGATCGTGCAGGAAGCAGATGCAATCTACCGCGAGGAGATAGCAAAGGCGGGCCTTGAAGGTTCAATCAGCCAGTACTTCGCAGCTCTAACTAATATGAGATCAGTCGGCGTAATGGGTGACTTCCGTACGTATGACTATGCGGTTGCAATCCGTGCGGTCGAGACGGTTGACTTCATGACAGCAGAAGCGGTGGAAATCCCATGGTCGGTGCTACAGAAGGTGATGAATAGAATAATCAATGAGGTGGATCACGTGAATAGGGTGTTCTATGATCTGACCTCTAAGCCACCGGGAACGGTGGAGTTTGAATGATGGAACTACACGGAAAAGGGTGGGTCGCGTAATTGCGACCCACCCTTTTTCGATGTAGTTCCTCCGCCAGGACCGCCAACGAGGCAAGCCCAAAGGGCGAAGGCGAGGGGCAGCGGTCTACGGCGTACTAGTGCTAAGATGTGTGTACTCACCAAGACTGCCCACGAAACAAGCACAACGTGCGTAGTTGAGTGGTTGCAGTCGACAAAGGGTCAGTACTTTAATCTATATAAATTGTGATTATTTAGATTTTATAATAATTATGTATTTTTTTAGGCTGAATTAGGGTTGTGTTTTATGACTATATGAAGTTGTGTTAGATTAAATTAAAGAGAAACTGAAAGTAAGTAAAGATAAGTGTTAGGGGTAATATAATGTTTAAACTTAATGTAAATAGAATAAGTCGTGAGAATAAAAAAATGAAAATTAATCATACAAGCAATAGTGTATTGAAATAAAAAAATAATAAATATGTATACTTATAAAAAAATAATTGGATTTTTATATAGATATATTTGTTAAATGGAAAAAAACGTAAATTTTTATTATAAGTGGTACTTTTTAAAATTGGTATGATACTTGGTTTATAAAGGTAAGGAAGCAAGTTTTTAAATAAGTTAAACATCTCATGCCAGGAGAATAAATTGTTACGAGAATGCAATAAAAATTAAATATATTGCCTATATAAATTCATCTTAATATAAAACGCAGTTTAGACATTAAAACCCCTTTTACTAAATACTTTATAAATACGAAACACAATGAATACGTAAGTGAAAGTGAGAAAGAATATGAAGTTTGATTTGCACATCCATTCTAACGCAAGCAGATACAAAGAAAGCGATGGGATTGTGGATGATTCTACAGTTGATAATGTAGAGGTTTTACTAAAAAAAATTAAATAACCATGAAGTCGGATTATTTTTCAATTACTGATCATAACAGATTTAATACTGGATTATATAAAAGAATAGATGAAGAACTTGAAACTAGAAAAATATGAAAATGTAAAAGGTATCGTTGCGGGGGTTGAATTTGATGTTCAGATAGATGATGAAATGGAGAAGTGTCATATTATCACGATTTTTGATGCTAAAAAAATAGAATAGAAAAATTATTCGAAAAATAGAGTACTCTATAAATGAAAAATAAATTGACGAAAAAGGATGAATATTATACTAAAAGCAGAATTTGAATCGATTATAAGAGAAATAGGTCTTGACGTAATTCTAATTGCATGTCAAAGAACTAGTTTGCAAAAACATGATGGAAAAACACAATTCATTAAGCGAATCAACTCACGAACCTGAAAAATTTAATTATGACAGGATATATAAATGCATTGGAATTTCAAAGGCCAAATGTAGAAGGTATATTAAAAAAACAACTTAAAAGATATGCCATTGAACGTAGGGTTGGTAATGGGGAGTGATTGCCATGAGTGGAATGCATATCCAAATCATGATGAGCATAATTGCAATAATCAATTTATACATTCGCGTGCTGAAATTTTTACCGACATTTAAAGGTTTACTAATGGCTATTACTTCTCCAGAGACAAGAATTAATCAACAAGAAAATAGAAATCAACATTACATAAGATCTTTCAAAATATGTGATAGGGAGATTCCTTTAATAAATGTAATAAACGCAATAATTGGTGAAAATGGGTCAGGAAAATCTTCGTTACTAAAAACTTTTGAGTAATGAAAAAAACTTGCCACAGTACGTAAAAACAATTATTAGAGAAAATCAACTTTATTGTGATAATGCAAATTCATCAAGGAAATTATTCATTGAACAAGGGAAGTAATAAAAAAATTTGATAACTGCACACTGTTTCCAAAAGAGAATTTTTTTCAGAAGTTAATCATTCTGAATTTACGGACAGCTATACATTATATGCCCAAAAGATTATGAGTTATATTAAACATAACATAAGCAAGGAAGAGACTGTTAATGGATTAGAGAAAAAAATTCTTGAATATAATGAAGTATATGATAGTTCAACTTATTTTTGCAAGTAGAGTGTGATCAGGATTTTTACAAACATCAATAATGCACATGAGGGAGCTAAAAAAATATATCGCAAATTATAGAGCTAATTAATAAGTTGTTAGTGGAACCTTACTTTGATGAATATAAAAGTAAATTGGATGAAGCAACAAAATTATTAAGTTCTATACTTGATGAAGTAAATCAGCGGTATCAAAATGTTGAAAATGAAAAAAATAGTAAAAGAATATTATAGTTTCAAAATTAAGTGATTACAGTTTTTAAAAAAATGAGGCGGCAACATCAAAAGAAAGAGATCAAAAATGATTTTAATAATAAAAAGTCAGATTTTTATAAGGAGCATATTTACTGCAATTCAGCAGACGAATAAAATAAATAATTTTCCTGAGAAGCCGGTGCAGCTTAATGGGATTAGTAAAAAGATCTTGTTGTGGGTTTAATTTTTAATTCTGAAGCAAATTATCATGATAAAGATGTTCATGATGAATTCTTAAAGGTCATGTTTAATCAAAAAAATATGCTAATGTTAATGAACTTAAAAAAATAAACAAAATGGAAATGCTGATTGATGCTATTAGAGGATGCACCTCATATGATCAATTGGATGATACTTACGAAACTAATTTACAGAAATTTATATCTCAATTATGTAAATGTAAAAAAATTTTTATGGTTGATATATCTAATGATGTGAAAACAATAGGAAGTACATTAGGAGAGCAATCTTTAGCATATTTTTAAATATATAACAGAATACGAAACCGAGAAGTGTATTTTTTTAATTGATCAACCAGAAGATCACATCTCGAATAATAATATTAGTAACAAGCTTTATTAGATATTTGAACTCTATAAGAAGAACAAAGCAAATTATAATTGTAACGCATAATCCACTGTTAGTTGTTAACCTGGATGTTGAACAAGTTATCGTTGTTGAAAAGAATAATAATAAGATTAATTTATTACCAGGTTGCTTGGAATTAGAGAATGAGGAAGTTAATATGTTAAAACTAATTGCAGATAATATGGATGGTGGGAAAACGGCTATTGAAAAAGAGGTTAAGAGTTTATGGATAAGAATATTGTACTTGAAATGAGAGATAATAAAGATATTGTAATCAGTGTAAATAATCAGGAAAAAAATTATCAATTAAAAAAATTCCAGAAAAAAATTAAAAGCGGAAGACATTTTTTTGATTTACTAGATTATTCTATAGGAGATAGTTTTAATATTAATATAGTTAATACAAATAATCTTGATGCACCAGTGGTAGATTTTTTCGGGGGACTTCTAAAAAGATATCACTAATAAATTAATGGAAGAAGAAAATGAGGATGTTGATATGGAAAAAGAAAAATGAGCCATATGAGCAAGAAGATGAATTTGGATTTTAGATTTTTATTACGTATAATCTACACCTGATAGTGAAAAAAAGATGTTTTAGAATTATGATATACAATTAACATTTTAGATGTCAAAAAATCAGTAATACTTCTACCTGCTGGGGAAATATCGTGTTTCTTTTTAATATCAAATTAGAAGATAGTTATAGAAAATTCAAAACCATCTTCGACCGTTGAAGCCCAATGGTCGAAGTAGTTAATCTAAAACACTTAGTGTTGTATGCGCATATTATTGCAATGCTGGGAATAGGTCAAGGACAATTCAAATATTGTATAACTCTAGAGGTTAAGAATAAAGTTATAATAAAAACATTTTTTTGGAGAGTTACTATATGAACAATACTAAACAAATAGAAGATAAGACAAATCTAAAGTGTGAAAAGAATACTGATATAATGATGAATGTAAAAGAATACTCAACGTTTATATCTATATTTTCAGCAGCACTTTATGGGCTGGCTATGGTTATAAAAAAAACATCTACTATTTTTTTGTATTCTCTTGAGGCAGAACAGTTTTATGGAATACCACGTCGCTACTTTTTACGAAAAATATACTAGGTGATGTTAATATTTATTTAATATTGATTTTTGATTTTCATATTAATACTCCTTTCACCACCTATCATAAAAAAAGTGGTTAAATAAAAAGAAGGATAAGTAATTTAGAAGCTGTTGTATATTCATTTATTATTTCAATGTTAATTTTTCTATGTACTTTTTAAATTGTGCAATATATGTTATTAATAGTTTTAAAAATGAAATATCTGGATTCTATGATAGGTATCTTAATTATTATAAGTATTATTTCATTAATTTCTTTTTGTATATATAAAATTATTCGTAAAAAGAAGATGAGAGTATTGTAGAAGAAAAATAATTATGTGACTGATAAAAAAAGTAAAGATGATACTGAAAAAAAGGAGTTGTTTATCCTAGTTTTAGCATTGTATTTGCAATTGCTGTTATATGTACAACTGTTCTATTTTTGTCACAAATCAAAACTCCACCCTATATAAATACTTACGAGGTTGTCTATGAGGATAATTGTCCAAAAAAAAGATTGTAATTGGCGAATATAAAGAGTGCTATATTTTTAATGGATATTATTAAGATGAAAGGTCACAAATTAGTTTTCAAAAAAAGTACTTTTATGAGTTAAAGGAAAAAGATAATCTTAAAATAGGAAATTTGAAGTTTGAGCAAGTTAAAGGTGAAGAATAAAAAGGTAGATAAGAAATCTACAACTGAAAAGTATATTTTTTTAGTTAAAAAAACCATTCGTCACGCGTACTATCACGAATACAGAGACCTTCAAATACTATGCATATTGATACTACAAAATCAGAAGCACAAATTCGGTGACGGCCACCGAAACGTTTACGGCATACTGTTCGATGGTGCGTGGCTATGGGAGGAATACATTAATTCCCTTATCGGCGATATGTTCTATCATCCAATTAATAAGTCAAGCACTGGCGCACAGAGGCTATTTGATGGCAGTATTGGCTTGATTTATCCAGATTTCATAGGGAAGTCTCCGGTTGATAGAGTCATTGCCGATGCTAAATACAAGCCAATTGATAATATAGGGAACAAAGATTACCTGCAGGTACTCGCTTATATGTTCAGGTTCGATTCTAAAAGCGGATACTATCTCTATCCTGACTCAACTGAGTCTGGAAGCAAATACCTAATGATGAATGAAGGTTCAACCTACGAAGGAAATGTTGCAGCAAGGAAAGATATCTGCGTAACCAAACTGGGGCTGAGGGTTCCGAGTGAGGCAAGAAGTTATAAAGAATTTAAGGAACAGATATTGAGTAGTGAGAAAACCTTTAGGAAACCAATCGAGGATACCATTTAACATTTACTAGCTGATCTTTGGCAATAATTTTAATGAGAGTCAACCGAAGAAATCTGTTGCTTGGGAACAGCGTAAGGTGCACGAGGTATGCTTGATTTCTACAGGAAAAAAAGCAATACACAAGATCATATTGAGGATGGTGAATATCCATTTTATGTTCGATCTCCAATTATCGAAAGAAGCAATAGGTACCTATATGATGAGGAAGCTGTTTTAACAGTTGGTGATGGTGTTGGTACAGGAAAAGTGTATCACTACGTAAACGGGAAATACGACTTGCATCAACGTGTTTATAGGATGTATAGCTTTCAGAAAAATATACTGGGCGAATATTTTTACTACTATTTCTCAAATCATTTTTATGAGCGAGTTATGACAATGACAGCGAAGACTTCTGTTGATTCTGTTAGGTATGAAATGATTGCAGATATGGAAGTTCTCTATCCTTCAGAAACTGAACAAAGAAAGATTACAAAAACTTTTTCATATATCGACAACCTTATCGCCCTTCATCAGCGTAAGCTTTCGACCCTAGTTTAAACTAGATAAAGAACGCATAACTAAATCAACATCTTTATTCTCAAGCTCTTTAATAACGTGGAGATATGTTTTCTGTGTTGTAGTCATACTAGCGTGTCCGAGTCGTTGAGCAACACTTGCTATGGATACACCCGCAAATAAAAGTAGTGATGCATGAGTGTGTCTTAAAACCGTGTATAGAAATAATAGATATACCAGCATTATTGCAATGCCTAGTAAGAATATCATTTACCGTTGAGTTATAAACATTTCCAGATATAAAGATAGGTTCATCTTCAGGAAGTCCTTTAACTAGAGTTGAAAAATTGCACTATTACTTGCCAATCTATTTGGATTTTTTTCTGACAGATGACAGATTTTTTTCGTCGGCATAAATCCAGAACCGCCCTTATAGTCCCAAGTTTTATTAATTGATAGAGATTGTTTTGAAAAATCAAAGTCGTTCGGAGTTATAGCAAGAGCTTCAGAGAAGCGCATGCCCGTTTTTGCAACAAGTAAAATAAACCAATCCCAATTTAAAGTTTGACCTAAATCTAATTCCGATAGAAGTTTGTGTAACTCAAACTGATTTAGATATTTAGTCTTCTTTTGACGAGGTGGTTTTCCCTTAATGATTGCTTTTCGTGTTGGATCTCTTTCGATAAGTCCTTCATCGACAGCATCTAAAATGGCTCCCTTTAACTGGTGGTGAAAGTCCATCGTTGTCTGCCTCTCATGTAGCTCAGCATAATCATTTAATAACTTTTGATATGTTATTCTAGTCATATCTTTTACCCTTAACGAAGGAGCGAGTTTCTTTATCCACGCTTTCGTAAGTAAATATTTATTCATAGTTACAGGTCTTATAGCACCCTCCTTATAAACAGTTATCCACTGTGTGTAGTAATCGTAAAATAGCTTATTTTTTTATTTATAGTATTCAGCATAATTTCCTCCAAATAAATGAAAAAAATGCACTTACGCTGATGAAGGGTGATAAGGTTATCGAGCCTACACAAAGTGTATGCAATTTGCCTTTGTTCATCTACCGATGGAATTTGCATTTTATATTCCAGCATCTCAGGTATTTTAAGAACCCTGTTTCGTCCAGCACCGCCTGGGGAAGACAACCAAAGATGATGCCTAAATCTTCCATCTAGAATTAAATAATGCAGAAATTTAGGACATATTTTCTCCGATAAAGAAAATTGCGGAAAACGATGTGATACGAGCTTTTCCGCATCATTTTCATCAGTAACTGCAACCGCATGCTCCCATGCAAAAGTAATATTTACAATTAATTTATCTGTTGCTACCTTGTGCATTTGAGCTGTGCCTAACTCTTGTCCTGGTTTTACGTAGTTATAAAAAGTTCCTTTTCCATGACTACGTATACCTAAACGTACATATCCATCATGCGGTGTCTGCATTGGATCAGAGTACTCATTAACAATATCCCCCAACTTACGCTGTTCCCAAGCACATGTACTACATCACCCTAATTATAAACTGATAAAAAAACAATAAATATACATCCGATATTATACAGATAAGTTTGAAAAATCATTATTTTTGGACGTATAATAAAAACAATGCTAAAAGTGAATAAATATTATATTTAGCTTTATTTTTAAACTTTATATGAATTACAAGACATGTTTGGATGGAGGGTTGCACATGAACAAGCAGCAATTAGCTTCTAAGATTTGGGAATCAGCAAATAAAATGCGCTCTAAAAATAGAAGCGAATGAGTATAAGGATTACATTCTAGGGTTTATTTTCTATAAATTCCTCTCTGAAAAGGAGGTTAAGTATCTAAAAAGCCAATGATTGGACAGATGAATATTTGTCTGAATTGAAAGAAGAAGATTACGAGACAACTCAGAGTATCCAGAAAAAAACCTCGGATATTATATCTCATATGAAAACCTCTTCTCGACATGGATTGAAAAAAAGGCTCGGATTTCAGTGTTTCAGATGTTAGAGATGCACTTTCCGCTTTTTACAAGATTAGTTAATCCGACACATAATAGCGTATTCGACGGCATATTCGAAACACTGCAGACAGGGCTGAGCAAGCTTGGAGATAGCGCTGCTTCTCAGACGAAGTCAATAAGTGATCTTATATATCTGATAAAAGACATTCCAATGGATGGAAAGCAAGGGTATGACGTGCTTGGATTCATTTATGAGTACCTCATCGAGAAATTCGCAGCAAACGCAGGAAAAAAAGCTGGTGAATTCTATACCCCTCACGAAGTATCGTTACTTATGTCTGAAATAGTAGCAGAACACTTAAAGGATAGAGATAAAATTGAAATTTATGACCCAACTAGTGGCTCAGGTTCTCTATTAATCAATATCGGTTTAAGTGCTTCTAAGTACATTGAGGGTAAAAATAAGATTAAGTACTATGCTCAGGAGCTCAAGCAGAACACTTATAATCTCACTCGTATGAACCTTGTAATGCGTGGAATTGAAGCATATAACATAGTAACTAGAAATGGCGATACATTAGAAAATGACTGGCCGTACTTCGATGAAAAATGACCCGATAGGTTCATATGACCCGCTTTACGTGGATGCAGTTGTGTCAAATCCTCCTTATTCCCAGGCATGGTCACCTCAGGACAAAGAGACTGATCCTAGATACGCTGGATACGGTCTTGCTCCGAAGGGCAAGGCAGATTATGCTTTTCTGCTTCATGACCTATACCACCTGAAGCCAGAAGGAATCATGAGTATAGTTCTTCCTCACGGTGTTTTTATTCCGTGGTGGCGAAGAGGGTGAGATTCGTAAGAACCTAATTGAAAAGAATCAAATAGATACAATTATTGGACTTCCTGCAAAATATTTTTTTATGGTACAGGAATCCCAACTATTATTATAATTCTGAAGCAAAAAAGAACCAACACAGACCTTCTTTTTGTGGATGCTTCAAAAGGCTTCGTGAAAGAAGGCAAGAACAATAAGCTTCGCGCCTCCGATATTAAGAGAATTGTGGACGTTGTAACTCGTAGAGAAGATATTGATAAGTTCTCCAGAGTTGTTAGCCGTGATGAAATAAGAAGCAATGATTATAACCTTAATATTCCACGATATGTGGACTCATCAGAAGCTGCTGAATCATGGGATATATTCTCGTCGATGTTTGGAGGATTCCAAATTCAGAGGTCGAACTTTTAAATGATTACTGGAAGGCATTTCCTACGCTCAAAAAGCAGTTTGCTTGAAGCTACATCCTCTGCTTACTGCAGGGTAACTCGTGATGATGTAAAAAAAGCAATCAAAGATCATGATGATATCAAAGGCTTCGAAAATAAATTTAAAGATGCATTTGATGGACTTGACGATTATTTACATGATGCACTTATCGTGCAAATGGATAATATTAACATATCTAAGAAGGAAGAGGCTCTCGCTGAAAATATCTTTTCTAGACTAGCGGGTATTCCGCTAGTTGATAAGTATGAGGCATATCAGCTTCTCGACGATGATTGGGCAAATATAGCAATCGACCTAGAAATTATTCAGACGGAAGGTTTTAATGCAACTAGGATTGTAGATCCTAATATGGTTATCAAGAAGAAAGATAACAAAGAGCAAGAAGTTCAAGAAGGCTGGAAGGGCAGAATCTTACCATTTGAGCTGGTTCAGAATTGTTTGCTCTCAGACGAAACGAAGTCCATAGAAGATAAAGAAAATAGACTAGCTGAGATTATTTCTGAATATGAAGAAGCATTTGACAATCTATCTGAGGAAGAAAAAGAGCTTGAATGTGTAAATGAAGACAGCTTTGTTTTTGCAGAGGTTAAAAAAGCACTTAAGAACGACAGCATCGATAGTGAGACAAAAAGAAAAAAACTAAAGTCTGTAATTGCTCTCAATACAGAAGAAAAAGGGCTTAAAAATCAGAAATAAAGAAAGAAAAAGCACTACTTGAAGAGAGAACTAAAGAAATTATAGAAAATCTGTCTGATGAGCAGATTGTATTACTGCTCAGAGAGAAATGGATCAATCCACTAATCGAGAATCTTATGCAACTTCCTGAAAAAATAGTGTCTGATCTTGTGTCAAAAGTGGAGGCACTGTCAAAGAAGTACGATTCTACACTAGCTGAACTTGAAAATGAAATTGAAAGCACGGAAAGAGAGCTTTCAAAGATGATTGACGAGCTGGAAGGAACGAATTTGATATGCTTGGACTTGCTGAGTTCAAAAAGCTTCTCGGAGGTGAATAAAATGGCAGAAAAATCGAAAAAAACCAGCCATTAGATTCGCTGGATTTACTGATGCTTGGGAACAGCGTAAGTTGGGAGAGGTAGTTAAAGAAGTAACTCGTAATGACTCGGCATCGGAAGCTCCTATAATGATGATAACCGCAAATCATGGGTTTATTGAGCAGTCAGAAAGGTATGCTTTCAATAATGCGGGGAAAGTTTGAAAAGATATATCCTTCTCGAAAAGGGCGAACTTGCGTATAATCACGGGGCATCAAAATTGCGTCCATACGGCTCTTGTTTTTGCTTTTAACAACAGCAGAAAACGCCCGAATCCCCTTTGTTTATCACTGTTTTTTTCAGCAGAAGAACAAAATGCAGAGTTCATGTCGATCGAACTGAACGGCTCTGATGTAGAAAACCAACTTCGCAAAATTGTATCTTCTGGTGCAAGAATGGATGGGCTATTGAATATATCATTTGCAGAATATACTTCGGTTTCCGTTTTGCTTCCAAAAAAATAGAGGAGCAAAATCGAATTACTGTTTTTTTCGCAACCTCGACAACCTTATCACCCTTCATCAGCGTAAGTATGACAAGCTAGTTAATGTAAAAAAGGCAATGCTCGAAAAAATGTTCCCGAAAGATGGGTCTGATGTACCAGAGATACGATTTAAAGGTTTTACTGAAGCTTGGGAACAGCGTAAGTTGGGGGATATTGGGTCCGTTGCTATGTGCCGAAGAATTTTTTTAAACATCAGACGGGCGAATCTGGGGATATACCGTTTTTTTCAAGATTGGAACATTTGGAGGAACACCCGATGCATTTATTTCTAATGAGTTATTTGAGAATTTTTAAATCAAAAATATCCATATCCTAAAAAGGAGATATTTTTAATTTCTGCATCAGGAAGTATAGGAAGAACAGTCGTATTTACAGGCATGAAGGAGTATTTTCAAGACTCAAATATCGTTTGGCTAAAACATGATGATAGCATAACAAATTTATTTCTTAGGCATCTTTATTCGGTGGTTAGATGGGCTGGAATTGAAGGAAGTACAATTAAACGGCTGTACAACGACAATATTTTTGAATACTGAAATAATGCTCCCGCCTGTACAAGAGCAAGTTAAAATTGCTTTGATATTGGATCAGATTGACAACCTTATCACCCTTCATCAGCGTAAGCTTGAAAAAGCTCAAAAATCTCAAAAAAAGCATGCCTTGAGAAGATGTTTGTATAGCAAAAACCATGAATCTTTAAAATACGGAGGAAAACTCTATGATTTTTTTAATAAAGAAGCTGACTTTGAAGAAGCTTTAATAAAAAAATACTATCTGAAAAAAAGGCTGGGAAAAAAAGAAGTCCTTAAGAACTATACAGAAAAGGACTTACTAGATAACTGGGCGAACATCCTTTTTGAGAATAATCGTGATATCGATAGGCTTAATGACTATCCACTAACTGATAGTGAAATGCAGCAGATATTAGAACAGATAGAAGCGCTTAGAACACCACTTAAGTTAAATGGCTTCATCAATGGCAAGAGTGTTTCTATAGTTCGAGATAATCCAGATGACACACTTCATTTTGGTAAAGAAGTCAGTCTTAAAATTTATGACCGAAGAGAAATCGCGGCAGGTCAAAGTAGATATCAGATAGTGCAGCAGCCTAAGTTTCCAACGAAGTCAAGAATTTTAAACGACCGCCGTGGAGACCTGATGCTTCTTATCAACGGTATGCCTGTAATTCATATTGAACTTAAGAAGAGTGGAATACCAGTAAGTCAAGCCTACCACCAGATAGAAAAATACTCACATGAAGGTGTCTTTACAGGACTATTTTCATTAGTTCAGATATTTGTAGCAATGGAGCCAAATGAAGCCGTATACTTTGCAAATCCAGGGCCAGAAGGTAAGTTCAATTCGGATTACTACTTCCATTGGGCAGACTTCAATAATGAGCCGATTAATGAATGGGACAAAGTAGCTTCCACGCTACTGTCTATTCCTATGGCTCATCAGCTAATAGGATTTTATACAGTTGCCGATGATTCAGACGGAGTTCTGAAGGTTATGCGTAGTTATCAGTATTTTTGCGGCTAATGCTATTTCTGACAAAGTCGCAAAAGACAAAGTGGGAGGGTGACAACCAACTTGGTGGCTACATCTGGCATACAACTGGCTCCGGTAAAACTATGACCAGTTTTAAGTCGGCTCAGCTAATAGCGAGTTCAAAAGATGCTGATAAAGTAATATTCCTTATGGATAGAATTGAACTCGGCACTCAGTCACTTAAGGAGTACCGTGGGTTTGCCGATGAGAACGAAGATGTTCAAGCAACTGAAAATACTAATGTTCTCATATCAAAGCTAAAGAGTAGTTCTCCTGCAGATACGCTCATCGTTACTTCTATTCAGAAGATGAGCAATATAAAAGATGAAGAAGGCGGATTAAATGCTCATGATATTGAGCTGATAAATAAAAAACGCCTAGTATTTATCGTGGACGAAGCACACCGTTCGACGTTCGGGGACATGCTAGTTACCATAAAAAACACGTTTATAAAAGCAATATTCTTCGGATTTACAGGAACTCCTATTCAGGATGAGAATAAGAAAAAGAAGAATACAACGACAACTGTATTTGGAGATGAACTTCACAGATATAGTATCGCAGACGGAATCAGAGATAAAAATGTCCTAGGTTTCGATCCATACAAGGTATTAACGTTCAGAGATAAAGATCTGAGAACTGCTGTTGCACTTAAGATGGCTAACGCAAAATCTGTAGAAGAAGCTATTAAAGAGCCTGAGAAGAGGAAAATATATTATCACTATATGGACTCTAGCAAGGTTAAGATGGCGTCATACAAAGATGAAAATGGCAAAAGTATCAAAGGAATTGAAGACTACGTTCCTAATACTCAGTATGAGACAGAAGCTCATACTAAGGCTGTAGTTCAAGATATATCAGAAAACTGGCTAACTTTAAGTAGAAATGGTAAGTTCCATGCAATATTTGCTACAAGTAGTATAAATGAGGCAATTAATTATTACCGTCTCATGAAAGAGATGTTGCCAAAACTTAAAGTTACTGCGCTGTTCGATTCGAATATTGATAATAACGGTAATTTCCGCATTAAGGAAGATGGGCTCGTAGAGATAATAACTGACTATAACGAGATGTACGAGCAATCTTTTACGATTCCTACATTTGCAAAAAAATGAAAAAGGATATAGCTGCACGATTAGCGCACAAGAAGCCTTATGAGAGAATCGAGAGAGCCCGAAAAGCAGATTGATTTGCTAATTGTCGTCGATCAGATGTTAACTGGATTTGACTCAAAATGGGTTAACACTCTGTACCTAGATAAGGTGCTGAAGTATGAGAATATTATCCAGGCCTTTTCGCGTACAAATAGGCTGTTTGGGCACGAAAAGCCTTTTGGCACTATTAGATATTATCGAAAGCCACATACTATGGATCAGAATATTAGTGATGCAGTAAAAAGCTGTATTCGGGCGATAAGCCATTAGGTCTGTTTGTTCAGCATCTAACTGAAAATCTAGTGCAGGTAAATATAATATTCGAGAGTATCACCTTGATTTTTTTGTGAATTCTGGAATAGATAATTTCGAGAAATTGCCAGATGATGTAGAGTCGAGAAAGAAGTTTGCAAAAGACTTTAATCAGTTAAATATCTTTTTAGAATCAGCGAAAATTCAAGGCTTCACATGGGATAAGAACTCATATACTGATGAAGTATCTGGAGAGATAATTTACGTTTCAATTAGTAAAAATACTTATGATATATTAGTTCTTAGGTATAAGGAGATAGATCAAAGTGGACCTAATCCACCGTTTGATGACATGGCGCCTTATGACCTCGAGAGCTATATAACAGAGATGGATACTGGCGTAATCGATTCAGATTATATGAATTCGCGTTTTGACAAGTATCTGAAGCTTCTTAGAGCAGAAGATGTAAGCGAGGAGGACGTTGAACGAGCAGAATCTGAACTTAATAAGTCGTTTGCTATGCTTACCCAAGATGAGCAGAAGTATGCTTATCTATTCCTACATGATATCCAGAGGGGTGATGTAAATATTAGTCCTGACAAGACATTAAGAGATTATATAAACGATTACATGTTACGTGCAAAGACTGATGAGATTCACCAAATGGCACTGAACCTTGGCCTTGACGAACAGAAGCTCGCGGATATTATGAGTTTGAAGCTCAATGATTCTAATTTAAATGAGTTTGGTAGATACGATGAGCTTAAGCAAACAGTCGATAAGACGAAAGCTAAAGAATATTTTTGAGAGAATCGAAGGCGTGAAGCTTATACCCCCAAAAGTTAGCATAAAGATTGATAAGCTACTTAGAGATTTCATCTTGAGTGGTGGTATGAATGCATCAGAGTATGAAGAGGAAACTGATTAGAGGGTTAAATACTAAAAAAATATAGTCATAAAAACTATTCGCCAAAGAAGAACCACATGAAACGATAAATGAATTCCGCCTTAGCATACGCAATCCTCGCCATGACCCGAGGCGTATTCTACCGCGAGTTTACCAAATGCCACAGACGCAGTGTATCTGAGGCGGACAAATAACTAATTTCAAAACAAACATAATGCAAAAAAATCAGGCTCACGCCTGATTTTTTCTTCTCTACAAACACAGACTTTCTGAAATACTAATCACACAAGAAAAATCCTTGTTTCGAAAAATAACTAGTTTTTGAAATAAGAATGAGACATACTCAAATAAAAAAATAGAATAAATATTGTGAATAACTCCGACCCTACTCATACATTGCCATCTCGACACTATCGAGATACTGACATAGCGACTTATTAAACTTTTCGTAATCAGCATATGCAAATTCCTCAGTAGCCCGTGCAATATTCACATACACAGTCTTAGTCTGGTTATAAAAAGTAATCATCAGCGGCAGCTTGAACACCGTAGAGAAGCCTCTAACAGTCAGATTGCCAGCTTCCTCGATTCTCATAATGTCTTCCTTCGAATGAATATCTAATAGATTATTATCAGTTAATATCTCAACGGGCATTTCCTTGTCGTCGTAGTAATCGTACATCTTGGCAGTAGCCTTGCAAATGCTCTCCCAACCGGTAGCATATGTAAGGTCCCACTGTGATAGTAACCAATTTTCATCTCCTCGTACTCCGATTAACAGCATTTTAACCTCCTGACCCATACCGCTAGGCATGTAACCAATTATTTCTTACTCTATGGTAAACCTCATAGCAATAGTTTTCAACTGACTAGTTGAAATAACATTTTCGTATACACATAGCAAAGAAACCGAACCACGCTTGCCAAACACCGTACTTAACTATGGTATAATTTATTGAAACAATAACCCATTTAATTAAGGCAAAACAAACAAACTAAAAGTTGCTGGAGGAAGCCGGAGGAACACCATGAACAAGCAAACTCGCATAAGAGCTCTTTTCACTATTTTACTATCTGCAATGCTCATATTCTCACTCGCAGCCTGCAGCAAGAAAGAGCCTAAGAAAGAAGAGAAAAAGCCTTCAAAGTCAAGTGTGACAGAGAAGCTAGAGAAGAAGAGAAAGGCTGCATATCAGGCTTACAAGACAATCATAGAGCAGAATCAGCCAGCAATCAAAGCATATTCATGGCAGACCGTTCCTGGAAAGGATACATATAATAGCCGAGGAATCGATAGACCGATTTCGCTCTGTGATATAGACGGAGATAAAATTTCGGAGCTGTTCTTCTTCACTGCGAATAATGAATTTGATGCACAGATGCACATATATACATATAATGGCAAAGAAGCCGTAGAACTCAGCTACGATGGATTTAATGAAGGCTCATATAGTGGCAAACTTGCGGATCAGCAAGCTGCAGCGGGCACTTCATATGTCGTATACAAGGGTAAAGAGGCAAATTCTCTATACATATATGATTCAAACGGCGATGATAGCATGTTTTACAACATACACAAGTATACGATGAAGAATTCAAAACTTGAACTAGTTCAAACTCTATCCAATGTTGTAGGACATGAAGACAGTGGAAAAATCACCGATGTATACAAGAGAAACGGCAAAACCGTGTCAAACGCAGATGGCGGTAAGTCATTCACAAATTCATTTGCCCAGCTCGATAAAGCCATCATCTTCAGTACTAATAGAGAAGAGACCAACGTGTCGCTGTGGAAGAAGTTCAGTTTCAATGATGCGCTATGCATCTCGTACGACCAGGCGATAACCAAACTGAACGAGAAGTAATATTATTAACATGCCTGAGATATCAAAAAGCTTTATTAGAGTTCCAGAGTGTGAATAGCACAAGGCAAAAAAGTACCAAAAAACGGAAAAATTTGCACTATTTTCGCATTAATATTCACTTTTTGAAAAAACCTAAAGACATATAGGCAAAATAGGTTTATAATTACGACGTAAAGTAGAATAAACGGTAAAACGATTATCTTTACATGTTTACGGACATACTCAATAGATTTGAGATTATGTAAGGAGAACTACATGATTAGCTTATTTGATACCGATGTTGTGAAATTTGAGAATCCTGACTATACCTTTGAGGTGCGTAGTGATGGCTGCACTTACACACATAAGAAGAAAGGTGTACTCGAGATTAATTTCGATGATGTTCTGACTATTCATCATACGAGATACTGTAATTCTAACAATAATTATATGCTCATGTTCACAAGTGTAGATCCGCTCAAGAAGAGCATAGATATAACACTGGACACTAATCCGTATTATGAAGGACACAACATAAGGGAGACCAAGACTCTGCTAGTTGCCTTCGCTGCTCATAAGCTTGGAAAGGAATTCCCTAATAACATCGGCAGTATAGATGTTACATTGGGACATTCGCTCAAGGAGAAGCAGATTAAGCTCCGCGGTAATAAGATTGTAGGTGCAAAGCACGAAGTCGATATAGATCAGATCAAGAGAGTTGTCTGTGTTGCAACCGGATCTATCAACAACTTTGCTATATACACAAGTGAAACTAAGAAGGGTTTCTTCGATAAGCCAGATATGTCAGTACCTATTAATTCCATTACGGCACATCTGCTCGAAGCAATCGTAACTAAGAATACAGGTCATGGAATCGATTTTAGCCACGGCAATTCATGGGATCAGAAGAATTCGGATTACATAATTATTCGTTTTATGGATCCAGGTTTCTTCCTAACGGATATTGGGAACTTCAAGGAACCAGGCTTCTACCTAACGGATGTTGAGAACTTCAAGGAAGATTGGCAGAAAGTCGCATTCGAAAGAGTCATACCATTCGGTTACTATATCGATGGTACAATGTAGCTGGATTAGCTTATAAATAAGCTTGAATTCCTTTTTTTACACACACACTTTAAAAAGGGTGGGCCCAGTGCTCACCCTTTTAAAGTTGTGTTTTTACCCTAAATTCTAGACAAAAATAAGTAAATATATTGGTGCAAAAAATTATTGCAACTTTGTGGTATTTGCATTAAAATACATTATATAGTAGTTCAATTGAACTAACTTTTGTAATATAAGTCTAACTTATAAATATAATACTATTCATTCACAGGAGGAAAGATGAAGACTACAGGTTTCAAGGGAGTGTTGTCTTTTATTGTTGCCGCGGCTGTTACAGTTGCGATGGCATACTCGGCTGTTTCAGTCGTAGAGAAGAACAACGCTGCCAAAGAGAAGGCTGCCAAGGAAGCTCAGGCAATTGGTTCAGAGGTTTCCACAGACGGTCTTAAGGATGGAGAATACGAGGGTACTGCAACCGGTTACGGTGGACCCCTTACTGTTCGCATCACCGTTAAGGGTGGAAAGCTGACAGATATCAAGGTTGTATCCCAGACAGAAACACCAGAGTATTTTAACAGGGCGAAAGCTGTCATAGGCAAGATACTGAGCAGTGGCAATGTAAACGTTGACTCTGTTTCAGGAGCGACTATCTCTTCGAATGCGATCAAAAAGGCTGTTGCAGATGCCCTTCAGAAGGCGGGTTCTAAGCAGCAGGCTAAGGTTACACCAGTTAAGAAGGATGCTAGATCAGCTAAGGGTAGAAAGGGTAATGCCGCAGGTTCATTTGCTATTGCAAGTGCTAACCTCAATGATGGAGTTTACACAGGATCAGGTCAGGGCTTCAACGGTCCGATTAGAGTTCGTGTAACCGTATCTGGCGGTAATATTACTAGCGTAGACATCCTATCGCACAGCGACGATGCACCTTTCTTTAACCGTGCAAAGGCTGTAATCGGTAGACTGCTCGGAAGTCCGGGTAAGAGTGTAGATACAGTTTCTGGTGCTACCTATTCTAGCCGTGGAATTATCGATGCAGTGAGAAATGCACTTGCTGGTGCTGGCAAGTCAAGCGTTACTAATGCTAGTAGCAATCCAAGTAATCCAAGCCAAGACAATAAGCCAAGCACAGATAACACAACTCCAGCAGTTAACCCTGAGACTGGAGAGCCAACATATGTTGATGCAGCACTACGTAAGCACTATCCAGGAGATAAGCTCAAGGATGGTGAGTACACAGGAATAGGTATTGGATACCTCAATCCAGGTGGAATCAAGACTTACGTTACGGTTAAGGATGGCGAGATATCTAGCCTTAGAGTTGGAATAGGCGAGGATTATCGTGATGATATGGGACCATTTAGAAGCAAAGCAGAGAAAGTACTACCTTTCCTACAGGGTAAGGAGGGACGTTGGAACATTGCGAAGATGGGACTTTATCGTGAGTATTTCGAGGCAATCAGAAAGAGCAGCGATCCTAAGGCTAAGGTTAAGGAACTATTTGGCGACAAGTATGTGAGCATGCTCAATGGACTATCAGGAAAGAATACTGAATCTGACCTCACACTCATGTCGAGAACTGTAAAGGCTTACATGAGCGACCGTTACGAAGGCAAGAAGATGTTCGATAGCGTAACAGGAGCTACAGTTAGTGCGAGCGGAATTTCTGCAGCAACTAAGGAAGCTAGCAATAAATCTGCACATGATCAGAAAACTAACTCTGACGTGAAGGAAGTTGCAATCATATCGCCTAAGACCAAGACAGTAGAGGTTAACACTGGTAGCACAGTTGATTTCTCTGAGCTTAAGGCCAAGGTTGTTAAGAAGGACGGAACAGTAACGGAAGCTTCGTGGGATGAATTTGCAGCAAACGGACTCAGCATCACTGACGAGGACGGAAATGCAATCGAAAAACGGCAGCGATCTCAAGGCTTATGGTGACAAGAAGGTTATCAAGGCGAGAGTGGTTCACAAGGAATCGCTATCTTATGACAGCTTCAGAATCCTAGTTGGACGTTACAGCAGAGACTACATCGTAGGACTTGAGTACAGCAAGGACGGTTCGAAGTGGTACAAGATAGACTCTGTAAAGATGGATTCAGTAGATGACCGCAAGATCGATGATCAGCAGGTTGTAGATGCACCTACAGCGTTCGAGTTTGAAAATGTTAAGGTGCGCCTGGTTTCCAAGGAAGGACATCGCTACGAGTACATAACAGATAAGAAACCTGTAAATAGAAAGGTTAAGTACACTGTAGTAAACGATGAAAATCCTAATGCGCCATCTGCGCTGTTCGTAACATTCCAGCTTTCCGGCACAGAGGCAGATAAGCAGCTTGTTGAGAATAATGGTGGAAATGACAATCCAGGAACAACAGATCCAGATGAGAATCTACCTGAAGTAGAAGTAGACAGCAAGGTAATCGAGACAGTTCTCGACGAGCCAGGAAGACCTAAGTGGACTGAGCGTATTCCAATCAAGGATGCGACAGTTACAAGCCTAGATAAGGAAGCTGTACTACAGCCTACAATCGAGGGACTCCCTAAGGGACTCAGCTTCGACGGCACAACTATCACTGGCACACCAGTAGTTGAAGACAACAACTGGGATGGTGACGGCGGTATGTTCAAGACAGTAACTATGAAGTTCAAGGCTAAGAAGAATGGCAAGCTTCTAGTTAGAAAGTACACATACTGGATATATAGAGATAAAGATCATGACGGAATCGCGGATGATGATGAGGACGGCGGAGTAGCATTTACACCTCAGAGAGTGAATGCAAAGGCTATCGATGTAGATGGCAAGGCGCCAACACTCGAGGATTATAAGGCTAAGTTCAGCAACATTCCTACAGATGGCTCTGTAAAGGTGAAGCTCATTCAGAAGCCTGACCTGTCCAAGAAGGGTATGACTAAAGCTGTACTCGAGTTCTCCGTAGATGGCATCGACAAGAAGAGCAAAGCGATCGTGATGGTTAACGTTAAGAATCCAGCTCCTGATGCAGAAGAAGAGATTCCTGAAGTAGAGGTAGACAGCAAGGTAATCGAGACAGTGCTCGACGAGCCAGGCAGACCTAAATGGACTCAGGGCGTGCCAATTAAGCCAGCTACAGTTACAAGTCTCGACAAGGATGCTCAGATGGAGACAACTATCGAAGGACTTCCTAAGGGACTCAGCTTCGATGGCACTACCATCACTGGCACACCAGTAGTTGAAGACGACAACTGGGATGGTGACGGCGGTATGTTCAAGACAGTAACTATGAAGTTCAAGGCTAAGAAGAATGGCAAGCTTCTAGTTAGAAAGTATACATACTGGATCTATAGAGATAAGGATCACGACGGAATCGCGGATGATGACGAGGACGGCGGAGTAGCATTTACACCACAGAGACATAACTCAAAGCCTCTCGTTGTAGACGGCAAAGAACCGACACTCGACGACTACAAAGCTCTATTCAGTAACATCCCTGCGGATGGTTCAGTAAAGGTGAGCATAAAGCAGAAGCCTGATCTCAGCAAGAAGGGAACGGCAAGAGCGGTTCTTGAGTTCTCAGTAGATGGAGTAACGAAAAACGGCAGAGCAATCGTAATAATTGATGTCAAGAAACCAGTAGAGAATGCTACAACCGCAGCTGTTACAAACAGTACAGCTAGCACAAGAAGCGCCGCAGTAGCTGCAATCTCTAGACCTGCAAGTGTAGAGCATTCAGAGAGCGGTAAGGTTAGTAAGAAAGAAGACGTACAGAAGCCGGCTGAGGGCAAGGAAACTGCAGAAAGCTCAGCTACAGCTGAGACGGAAAGGACGGTATCGTGAACTTAATAATTGGAATCGCAGTGACTGTCATATTTTTATATCTTGGCAGCAGATGCAATTAAGAAGCACCCAGGGGCTTTTTATCTAGGCATATACGTGTGGTGCGGAGCGGTAGTTCTATATTACAACTACGGTTATGTTCAAAAGTTCCCAGAGTGGTTTAACGTGTACTTTATGGACATGTTCGTTAGGGGTATATTCACTACGGCTACATTTATGGTAGTTATGTACCTTGGTGTAATCACTAAGCACAACAAGCTCTCTCGTAAGCTGATGAGTGTGCGCGGAGAGATTTCTATCATCGGAAGCTTGCTAACACTAAGCCACAACGTGGTTTTCGGAGTTCATTACTTCCCGATGCTGTTTACAAATCCAAAGGCTATGCCTACTAGAGAGCTGATTGCATCGTCAATCACTCTGTGCCTGCTAGCTATGCTTATTCCTCTCTTCATCACCTCATTTAAGGTGGTTCGCCGCAAGATGAGTGGTAAGACTTGGAAAAAAGTGCAGCGCATGGCATACCCGTTCTTTATCGGAATCTATGTGCACATCATGGTTCTGTACTCAGCGGATGTAAAGTCTCATATGACAGGTATAATCGTATACTCCGTTGTATACATAAGCTATGTAGTTTTGAGACTGAGAAAAAGCAGCTCTAAAGAGCAGAAAACTCAAGGTTGCTGCTGCTTAAAAAAAGATAGCTTTCATAGTCTATACATAAAAAAATAAAGTAAAACAGGGTCTGGTCTCGAATGAGGCCAGACCCTGTTTGTACTTAACAGTATATCTACTAATTTAATTAATCTTATTAATACTTATAGCTTGGAACTAGCTCTTTAAGCGTAGGCATGATTCCAATGTTGTTAGGAGTCTGTCCTGGTAGCTGCCAGAAATCGTGAGCACAGTATACATTGCCCTCGATGATGGCAGGTCCAGTCGGAGTTACTGCAACGTCCCAACCTACGTACCTAATCTGTGGCACTTCCATAGCCGCCTTTAGAATCATTTCCTTAGCTTCCTTGAACAACGGAGTTTTGAATCCTACAAGTTTCACGTGAGAGTTGGGATGCTCGGTGTAAAGGCCTTCTGCCTTCGTGTCACCAGAGTGAGCAGGGAATAGGAACTCACCAGTCTCTAGGTCAACTGGTCCGTGAACTCCGTAGTTATCTACAACTCTGCCGTTGATACCGAACTTCTGAACAGAATAAATCAGATGAGGCTTGCCATCATCACCGATAATAGTGATCATACGCATAGTGTTAGCACTACCAGAATATACCTTGTTAAGGTCAGGGTGATTTTCGATAACACCTTCGAGAGTTCCGAATCCCTTTTCCTTGATGTACGCATAGAAAGCATCGAAGTTCTCGAAGTCAGAAGTCACGAGTCTCTCGCAGCCGATACCGCACTCTAGGTCTCTAAGCTTGCAGAATACCTTTTTCTTTTTTTGTTGAAATATGCCTCAACTTCCTCCTTTGTAGCAGTTTCAAGATCGATGAAGTCACGACCGATATAGTCCTTAAACTTCTCATTAAACTCGTCCTTGTTATCAAAGAAATGCGCGTAAGCTGGATCATTCATCTGCGACACGAGCTTCTTGCTTCTGAATCTAGTCAGATAAGTGTCTCTCTCTGCATCGGTCTTATCCCAGAACTGGAAGATTACATAATCATAGTATCCAGCATCGAATTTTTCTCATGCAGTGCACAATATCCTTTGCACATGCAAGCTTGCTCTTGCCAGAAATTCTGTGCGCCTCGTTGACACAGTCCGTGAACTTCTTGAAGCTAGCGTTCCTTAGCACTCTTAATCCATACTTTATTTTTGCTTTCGCCCATATAAATTCCTCGTTTCATAAATCGTAATATTTTTCGTCTATCTTAACTATTTTTATATCAGGTAATAGTTATAAATCAAATGTTTATTGGGCAGTTTTGGTAATCGTGAGTTGGGTGAATCACCGTAAACTATGGTATTATAATCATGATGGAAATGAGATTAATTAGCTGACGATAGATGTATAAACAAAATTTGGCATAGAGTGAAACTATCCTAAGCTGCTGGAAATAGCTTAGGATATAAAAGGGAAATTCGACAATGGCAAGTCAGAGATATTCAAGGCAGGGATACAGAAAAAAATAAAAAAAGATGGAGAAGATGATTGCGACGCTCGTTATAGCTGTCGCTGTTTTTCATCCTCAATCAAATGGGCATAGACATAGGCGATTCAGGCGGTTCAACTAATAAAGTTAAGCCGCTAAAGGAGAAAGCGTAGAGCAGCTGCTCGATGATGTGCGTGTAGCATCGCCAAACGAGTATGTGGATTACAATCGCGACTCATATACCGAGCCATATAAGCGCATCGAGTACAAGGGGAGGAAGTACTCGCTTAGGAGGTTTGCCTTCGAGACCAGCAAGCACTATAGAAACGGTGAATACATAGATCCGTACACAGGTGAAAGCCTTCCACTTGATAACAGCAACTTTGACCACATAATTCCGCTCAACTATGTCAATAAGCATGGCGGTGCAAAATGGAGCCATTCCAAGAAGCATCAGTACGCCACGGACGTGCGTGTGGGTGTCTGCGTAGATGGTGCAGTTAACCGTGAGAAATCCGATAAAGGGCCTAGCGAATGGCTGCCAGATACTAACGTAGATGAATATTGTTACACATGGCTTGTGATTGCTGTGAACTATGATATTGCGTTATCGCCTGAAGATATTGAGGTTATCAGGGAGAATGTCGGGAGCAGTCCGAAGCTAATTAACCCATACAATTAAAGGAGCGTTGTTATGTTCAAGTATTATTACGACTCGCCATTAGGTGCTATTACATTGCATGCTGACGACGAAGCTCTGCTCAGTGTCTGGTTAGGTGATGAGAGGGCAGAGGATACTGTAGAGCTTGTCGAGAGGCCTGGGGCAAATAAGCACCTAAGCGATGCTGTTTGCTGGCTAGACGAGTACTTTGCAGGTAAAGTACCAGACTTTACACCGACAATTAAGCTACAAGGCTCACTGTTTCGAAACACAGTATCACAGATACTGCTTGAGATTCCTTACGGTGAACTTACGACTTATGGCGAGATTGCGCATGAAGTTGAGGTTAGGCTTAGCAAGGAGCGAATGTCAGCGCAAGCTGTGGGAGGCGCCGCTTGTAATAACGAGTTTTCTATTATAGTTCCGTGCCACCGCGTCGTGGGTAAGGACGGAAAGCTCACGGGATATGCGGGAGGTCTGGACAAGAAGGTTTATCTACTTCAACATGAGGGTGTGGATTTTGAAGCACATAATCTTAGATAAAATATGAGATAATCTAATTCTTAAAAAAAGCAGCAGGCAGAGCTACGCTCTTTGCCTGCTGTCTTCGTTTGATCTTAGAATAACTTTTCCGCCAACAGTCCAGTTTATCGCTGAAGTAGGGCAGATGCTTCTACATTTGCCGCAGCGGATGCATTCGACGCTGTTGATGTTATCTAGCACCTTTACCTGCATATCGCAGTTTTTTTCGCACTTCATGCATTTTATACATGTATCGTGGTTAACTTCCATCTGAAGCACACTAAAGCGGTTAAACAGCGAATAAATGGCACCTAGAGGGCAGATATATTTACAGAAAGGTCTGTATATCATGGTTGAAAGTATAACCGTGATAATAAGTAAAATCATCTTCCAGTCAAATAGTACGCCCATCATTGCCCGTAGCGATTCGTTCTTGATAAGGAGGGGATGCCCGCCTCCATAGTACCCGCTGGGCAGATGTACTTACAGAAGAATGGCTCGCCTAGTCCGAACTCATTGGATATCGCTATAGGTAGTGCGAACACAAATACCACAAGAATTACGTATTTAAGGTATCTGAGAGCTCTATCTATCTTGGCAGGAATTATGCGCTTCTTGACTCTAATCTTGTGAAGCAAGTCTTGAAAAAAACCGAATGGACATAGGAAGCCGCACACGAACCTACCGAGGAACGCTCCAGTAATTAGCAAAAATCCCATTACGTAATATGAGATGTGGTATTTATTGCCGTTTTTCGACTGATTGCAGTGCTCCGATAGGGCAGGCTGCACCTGCTGCCGGGCATGAATAGCAGTTCAGTCCAGGTGAGCAGAAACTCTTGCTTTGACCTTTGTGAATTGAACCTTTTGAGAAGTTCGAGATGTGCGGATTGGTCAGGAATGTGGCTATAAGCTGCACGATGTGGCGCCTTGGATTATTAGTCTTCATTGCGCCTCCTAACCGATACCAATGCACTCTAGACAGACGGTAGCAGCCTTGCTGAAGACTGTCGCCATCTCACCTCTGTCGATACCAATTATTAACATAACGATACCAGCCACAATAAGTGCGGCCGGTATCAGCTTCTTATACTTCTTAGACATAATACTTATCTAATAATCTCCTTACTTGGATACTTTCTCAAGACGCGCATTAACTTCCTTCATATAGAGTTCTGCAATTGCATCTGTATCTTTTTGTCGAGAATGCTCCAACCTTAGGATCACCAACCTGCTTGCCGTTCTTGTCAAAGAAGACGGTAGTAGGTGTGCCGCTAACGTACTTAAGAAGTCCGTCGTTTAGGGAGTCGCTAGGTACGAGTGTAGTGGCAGTTAATCCTTTTTTAGCCATGATTTCCTTAGCTGTATCAGGGGAAGCTTCACCATCGATGCAAACTGTTATAATCTGCACGTTAGAAGGTAGTTTGCCCTTTAGCTGCTCTAGAGCAGGCATCTCTTCGATGCAGTAACCACAAGTTGTCGACCATACGTTAACAATTGTTAGGTCATAATCCTTGAGGTTATCCTGTGTATACTTTTTCACCGTCAAGGGTAGTAGTCTCAAAATTATTGAGACTAGCAGTAGCTCCGCTTTCGCCGTCTGAATCAGAATCACCTTTGCTGCATCCAGTGAATGTTAGTGCTAGCGCAAGAACAACAATAGTAGCAAGCGCTGCAAATCTTTTTGTGTGTAATTTTCTCTTCATAATATTCCTCAATACTCCTTATATATCACGAATAATCGCAACATAATATACTATACCTTATCAATATGGATTTAGTATAACATTAATTTGATGAAATTAATCATTATAAAATTTTTTTATTTTTGATTGTGCACTATCAAAAAAATATTAATATAAATACATCGTTGACCGATGCAGGCAATGATACTACAATATTACGATATGGAAAAAGGAGAAGAAGGATATGAATATTACAGTTTATTGCGGCTCTCACTTCGGTGAGAATTCCGTATTTAAAGATAGGGCGATTGAGCTTGGAAACTGGATCGCTGAGAGCAGTCACAGCCTCGTGTATGGGGGCGGAAATGTGGGACTTATGGGCACTGTTGCAAATACTGTTCTCGAGGGCGGTGCCAAGGTTTACGGCATCATCCCAGAGTTCCCTACTCGACCAGGAGAAGGGTCACGAAGGACTTTACACTCTCGAAATTGTAAAATCCATGCCAGAACGTAAGACCCGCATGATTAACCTTGGTGATGCATTTATCGCTCTTCCTGGTGGACCTGGAACCCTTGAGGAAATCTCGGAAATCATTTCGCTCAGAAGGCTGAATAGGACTGATAAACCTTGTATAGTCTATAACATCGAGGGGTTTTATGAACCTTTAAAAAAAGCTATTAGATGAGATGGTTTCTGCCGACTTTATGCCAGCTGAGGACCTGGACAAAGTGATTTTTGCAAATAATCTTGATGAGGTTAAAGCTGCTATAGGCGAGAAATAAGCTATTTCATATAAGTATTTAAAAGAGCAATAAATCTATATGTGGTTTGGACAAAAAGCGTTTTTGACTTTGAAACATAGCACAGATACAATTATTTAGTAGGTTATAAATTGTACAGGATGAAGCTTAGTGAGATTCACAAAATCAATGGAAAAAGGTTTTTTTAAATGAAGAGAAAGATATTACCAATTATTATGATTCTGGCTATCAGTACAGCACTACTTGCCGGCTGCTCTAAGAAGGGTGCAGAAGATAATAAGAACAAGGACGGTTACACTCATATCTCTGGCAAGGAAGCTGCAGAGTTCGTTGAGAATGCTGATAAAGACAATGCTAAGATTGTCGATGTAAGAGGTAAGGTAGCATGGGGAATGGGACATCTTCCTAATGCGATTCCTGTATGGTACGAAGACTTCGACAAGGGCGAGGTAAAAGAGCTTCCAGATAAGAACCAGAAAATACTCCTATACTGCGATTATGGCGGCCTAAGCAAGAGAGTAGCTAAGAGACTTGTAAAGCAAGGCTACACCAACGTATACGAGTTCAATGGACTCAAGGTATGGAAGGGTGAAGTAATCGTTGAAGAAGAGTACAAGGAGCTACAGGAGAGCGAGAGTAATTAGGCTGAGCGTTTGTAGATAGTAACTATATTAAGAAATCAAAAGAGCAAGGGTATTCCCTTGCTCTTTGTTATTTCTGTTCATAAATCAATCCCGTATACCTTATTCCTAAACCGTTTAAATAACTTTTTACTTACTTCTTATTACTTCTTAACTGTTAGTTTCCAAGCCTTGTTGTCCTGTTTGTCAAACTCTAGCACTTCATGATTATGCTCTTCACAGTAACCTGGTAGGTTTACTACTGCATCTGGGCAAGTGAATTCAACCTCGATAACCTGTCCTTCTTCAGCATCTCCTAGAGCCTTCTTGAGCTCTATAAGTGGTAGTGGGCAGTCCATTCCTTTAGTATCTAGCTTGATATTTTTCCATCTTTGTTCCTCCTAGGAGTTATGTATACAATTTCCTATATATAAACTATAAAAGTTGTAATTAACCTCTTGCGTTTTTTGATCCGCGCACGTACATGAACCATGCACCGAACCAAATTCCTAGTGATATGAAGAGCAATGCAGACCATGCTCTGGTTGCTAGCTGCGATGTTGCGACAAGACCATTCCCCATGAGACAACCCTTTGCCCAGACAGCACCTATACCCATTAGCACGCTGCCAAACACGGTCTTTAGCACAATCTTTTTATCTGTCTTAACTATCGAAAATTCCTTGCTAATTAGCGCGGTGATAAAAGATCCGAGTATAATCCCAACAATCACCAAATTGTCCCAACCGACACCGTCGGTTCGCTTATAGACAACTCACCCGATAGGCTCAGAGTGAGTACCAGTAATCATGTTGAACCATGATAGCACTGGGTCTGAGATAGAGATTCCGCCGTTTCTACCCGTCAGGTTACTGAAGTGAAAAGCAGCTGCGGCAACTATTCCAATTAGAATAACAGTTATCTCACGGCTCCAAATCTTCTCGCAGAACACATGGCGTATACCTGTGTATGACTGTGGTAGCTTATACTTAGGCTTGTGAGCCCTGTAGTGACGGAACATTATTATATAGAGCACAATCAATATTGGTAAAAATATGAAGACTGGTGAAAAAGGCATATCGAATAGGTCGATGTCGTAAACCTCTTGAAGTCCCATGACCTTATGTGTAAATGGCTTGAAAATCCATTGGTTAGTAAAGTATTCAGTTGTTGCAAATACTACAAGCGATAGTATTCCGATTATACGTCCATCTCCAACTTTTACGAGTGTGCTCGTAACGCAGCCATTGGTGAGTACCGCTCCGATTCCGAAGATGAATCCCCCTATAGGAACTGCAACCATTGAATAGCAGCCGAAGTATGGTGAAGGAATTACAGTGCTTCCAACCATTATGTGATAAAAGAGTCCTTCAGTTGCGATTATCGCCAAGATTAGGACTGCATTATAGTATTTCTTCTCAAGGTAGATATCTCGTATCGTTCCAGTAGGACAGAATCGTCCGCGCTTGAGTAGAAAGCCGAACAGCAATCCTATAAACAAACCAGATATATTAAATAACAAAATAGCCTCCCATAATGTAGTAAAACCTAATTATATATTATATAAATTATACACAATCGTTTGCGCTGTTATAGATAATAGCAATGTAAATTAAATAAGTATAAAAAAATAATAATAAAAATACGTAGTATATACTTCTAATGTAAGCTCTACAAAATGCGGTAAATATTGTCAGTATTTACATGCATAGCGGTTATTGACATAGTATGTGTATGACTATATAATTACATAAGTTAATACTTAACGATGTTAAGTATTAACTTATGTAAACAATATGTTGAACTTAAACTATTTTTGATAATAAATCGAAAATGGAGAATTAGATGAAAGAGTACCAATTGAATTTTCTTCACAAGATGCATAGCTTTCACAAGGTTAATTTCTGGAAGCTTGTACCAGAGCTTAATCCAAGCGAGCACATGCTTATAAATGCATTGTTAAACTGTGAGTTCGGGAAGTGCACAAACTTTACAGAAGGATTTGATATTAATCTTAATGAAACTAAAGGTGTAAAGGTATCTGAATTAGCCAAATCTATTCGTGCTACTATGCCTGGAGTATCGAGGCTGCTATCAAGTCTCGAAGATAAGGGGATTATTGAGAGGCGAATTGATCCTAGTGATAGAAGAAATACGCTAGTTTTTATTACAAAAGATGGGGCAGATAAGATAAAGGGATATAAGCAAACACTTGATACATATTTAGATGTAGTGTTCGAAAGATTTGGCGAGGAGAATGTAGCAAAGATTATGGAATTGATGTCACAGATATCAGAAATCGCTGAAGAAGAGCTTAACGTTGCACTATCGAAAACAGACATATAACAGACATCTAATAGTGGAAGAAAGGAAATGAAAGATAGCAGATGACAAAGCTTTTTTAAAAATTTAAAGCCATATAAACTATCTATAGTTATACTCCTTGCTGTGCTTGTAGTTCAGGCTTTTTGGAGATATTTCGATACCTAGCTATATGCAGAAGTTGATTGACACGGGCATTCAGAATAAGGGAATTGAGCATATATTGCCTAGCAAGGTCACTCCGGATGAGTATAACGGGGTCCAGATATTCATGGCCGATAATGAGAAAGAACTCTGGACGTCTTCGTACAAGAAGACGGGAGATAATTATACCCTTATGATTAAGGATGAGAAGAAACTTGAGAAACTTGATAATAAACTGCTGAAGCCAATCGTACTGAGTTATCAGCTCGGACACATGACTGTTAAGCAGTTTAAGAATACTGTCAAGGAGCAACTAACTTCGAGGGCAGAGACAGAAGCGCTTGCTGACCGCATAGACGATATGTCGGTTTCCGAGATTGCAGCTCTCATGAATGCAGATATCAAGTCGTTTAAAGCGAAGGATCAGAATGGCAAGGTGCATACTTACGTCGATATGCGCCCAATGATTCAGGCAAGAATAGTCAGCGGTCAGATGGATGAAGCAACAATCAGTAAGCCTAAGGAAGAGATGGATAAGACGATCTCTTCAGTGGGTGATAAGACACTAAAGTCGATGGGTATTGCTTATGCGACGAGTGCGGCTAAATCGGCTGGGGTGAATATAGACAAAGTTCAGAAATCGTACCTATGGAACACCGCGTTTAAGATGATGCTTGTTACACTGCTGATGATTGCTGCTGCAGTAATCGCATCATACATATCTTCCAAGGTCGGAGCAAAGATAGGTATGACACTTAGAAAAGAAGTATTTGAGAAAGTCATGAGCTTCTCGAATGCTGAGATGGACCGTTTTCAGACTTCGTCTCTGATTACTAGGGCGACTAATGATGTCCAGCAGGTTCAGACTACCCTGACCATAATGCTTCGCATGGTTCTCTATGCGCCAGTGCTTGCAGGCTGGGGTATCTTTAAGGTGGTTCAGACGGGTGCTCATATGAGCTATGTCATTGCATTAGGGGTATTAGCAGTAGTAATTCTTGTCGTAATTCTGATGGTTATCGCGCTGCCAAAATTTCGCATCATGCAGGATCTCGTGGACTCTCTAAATAGCGTTTCACGCTCGATACTCACCGGCATTTCGGTAATTCGTGCATTTGGCAGAGAGAGTTCGGCAGAGAAGCGTTTTGACAAGGCAAACAAAGAACTTAAGAATACACAGATATTTACTAATAGAGTTATGACATTTATGCAGCCTCTACTGATGTTACTGATGAATTTCCTTGGAGTGGCTATAGTGTGGGTGGCTTCGCACAGAATTGGTACTGGGGATATGCAGGTCGGATCTATGACAGCATTTCTAACGTACTCGATGATGATTGTAATGTCATTCATGATTCTGACAGTAATGTCGATTCTGATACCAAGAGCTGGAGTAGCTGCCAACCGAATTGATGAGGTTATCATGTCGGAATCTTCAGTGCTCGATAGTGCAAATGCAATCGAGATTAAAGGAAGTACTGGTAGGCTCGAATTTGATAACGTCTCATTTAGATATGCAAATGCTGAAGAGGACGTAATATCAGACATATCGTTCATTGCTGAGCCTGGTGAAACTACAGCGATTATCGGTAGTACAGGAGCGGGTAAGAGTACGATAGTCAATCTGATTCCTAGATTCTTTGATGTAACAGCTGGAAGCATCAAGCTGGATGGTGTTGATATAAGAGATATAAGTATGAAATCGCTTAGGGAGCAGATAGGATTCGTGCCTCAGAAGGGCGTGCTGTTCTCAGGAACGATTGATTCAAATATAAGATTTGGAAATGAAGATGCTACACATGAAGAGGTGCGCAAGGCTGCTGAAATCGCGCAGGCGCTCGAGTTTATTGAGGAGAAAGAAGATAAATTTGAAAGCAATATCGCTCAGGGTGGTTCTAATGTATCGGGTGGACAGAAGCAGAGACTTTCGATAGCGAGAGTGATTGCCAAGAATCCTAAGATTATGGTGTTTGACGATAGCTTCTCAGCCTTAGATATGAAGACTGATGCAAAGCTCAGGAGAGTGCTAGCAAAATACGAAAAAGATGCGACTAAAATAATCGTTGCCCAACGCGTTGGAACGATTATGGATGCTGAGCAAATTATAGTGCTTGACGACGGTAAAATCGTCGGAAAGGGTAGGCATAGAAATCTTCTCAAGACTTGCGAAGTGTATAGACAGATAGCTGAGTCTCAGTTGTCTAAGAATGAATTGGAGGTGGAATAATGACAGACGATAAGAATAAGAAACCAGCTCCAGCGAAACAGCAAGGCCATGGATCAGGAATAGGGGCATCTGCCGAGAAACCAAAAAGTTTCGGTAAGTCGATGAAGCAGATATTGAGGTATAGCGGAAATTATAAATATGCATTTATAGTGGTGATACTCTTTGCGATTGCGGGTACTGTATTTCAGGTAGTTGGACCGAAAGTAATGGGGCGTGCGACTACTGTGCTCGCAAAAGGATTAATGTACAAGATTAAAGGTACAGGAACTATTGATTTTACTGCTATTGGTAAGATTCTGGTTCTTACAGTTGTCCTCTATGCACTTAGTGCCATATTCAGCTTCATTGAAGGCTGGATTATGACTGGTATAACGCAGAAAATAGTTTACAAGATGCGTCGTGATATCTCTGAGAAGATAAATCGCATGCCGATGAAGTATTTCGAGAGCCACCAATATGGCGATATACTATCTAGAATTACGAATGACGTCGATACTCTCGGAACGGGGCTGAATCAGAGCATAACCACAATTATTACATCTGTAGCCACTATCATTGGCGTCATAGTCATGATGCTAACCATATCGCCACTTATGACTTTGATTGCTATTATCACAATTCCAATTTCTATCGTGCTACTCGGCTTCATCATCAAGGTGTCGCAGAAATATTTTAAAACACAGCAGGAATACCTCGGAAATATCAACGGGCAGATAGAAGAAAATTTTGCAGGACAGCTGGTAATCAAGGCGTTTAACAAAGAAGAATCGATAGAGAAGAACTTCAGCGAAACGAATAAAGTTCTCTATGAGTCCGCTTGGAAGTCGCAGTTTATATCAGGCGTAATGCAGCCAGTTATGATGTTCGTAGGAAACCTTGGATACGCTGGCGTAGCGATATCTGGTGCAATGCTGGCTATCAAGAATGTGATAGGAATAGGAGATATACAGGCATTTATCCAGTATGTTCGCACGCTGACTCAGCCACTATCACAGGTCGCTCAGGTTATGAACCAGGTGCAGTCTATGGGTGCTGCGGGAGAGCGAGTATTTGAGTTCTTAGCCGAAGAGGAGGAGTCTAGAGATCCAGAGGATAGCGTAGCTCAAGATGATGTACAAGGATTTGTTGAATTTGAACATGTACAATTCGGATATGATCCAGAGCAGATTATCATCAATGATTTTAGTGCGAACGTTAAACCAGGTCAGAAGATAGCTATAGTTGGACCAACTGGTGCAGGCAAGACGACTATCGTCAAGCTGCTTATGCGCTTCTACGATGTAAATGCAGGTGCGATTAGAATTGACGGTGTAGATATCCGCAGTATGAGCCGTCATGGGCTTAGGAACAATATCGCCATGGTACTTCAGGACACATGGCTATACTCCGATACGATTATGGAAAACATAAGATACGGAAATCAGGATGCTACAGACGAGGAGGTTGTTGCGGCGGCCAAAGCGGCAAGAGCAGATCGATTTATCAAGACGTTGCCTGCTGGATATGACATGGTTCTAAACGAAGATGCGACCAATATTTCCGAAGGGCAGAAGCAGCTCCTTACAATTGCGAGAGCAATCTTGGCAGACCGCAAGCTGTTAATTCTCGACGAGGCGACTTCATCGGTAGACACGAGAACAGAGGCAAGAATTCAAGAGGCTATGGATAATCTGATGAAGGGCCGCACGACATTTGTAATCGCTCATAGATTATCGACTATCAGAGATGCTGATCTTATACTCGTGATGAATCACGGTGATATAATAGAGCAAGGAACTCACGATGAACTGCTCGCACAAGGCGGTGCATATGCTGATTTGTATAATTCTCAGTTTGACGAAGTGGAGGCATCATAATGAGCAAGGCAAGACTTAGCACACTATGCTATATCGAACAAGATGATAAGTACCTAATGCTTCATCGCATTATCAAGGAAAATGATATCAACCACAACAAATGGATCGGTGTAGGTGGTCATTTCGAGGATATAGAGAGTCCTGATGATTGTCTGATACGTGAAGTTCGCGAAGAGACAGGTTATACGCTTACCGAGTACAAGTTTCGTGGGATAGTCACCTTTATATATGGAAGTGGTGAAAAAGAGATGATCGAGTACATGCATCTCTTTACGGCGACAGGATTTGAAGGAGAGGCAGTACCTTGCAATGAAGGTGTTCTGGAGTGGGTGCCTAAGGATAAGCTATTAGAACTAGAACTCTGGGAAGGAGATAAGATATTTCTCAGGCTGCTCAATGAGCGAGAAGAGTTTTTCTCGCTTAAGCTAGTGTATAACGAAAAGGATGAACTGATAGAAGCGGTCCTTGATGGGAAGGCGCTATAAAAGTTAATACAAACAATAAAAGACCTAGGAGCTGGAATTTTCCAAATCCTAGGTCTTAGATTATCTATTCTTGATTGCGCTAAGCTAGGTTAGATTCTAATCTTAGCGATGTAGTGTGCATTTGCAGGAAGCTGAAGTTCCCTACCAGTTTCCTCAAAGCTCCACATCTTAACGCCAGCTCTTACTGAATCGAGAACTGCGTAGAAGTTGAACATAGCAATACCATAGTTGAGAAGCTGGTCCTCAGCAGTTGTCATATCATCATCTAGTCCGATTAGCGATACAATATCATCATCAACGATTACTCTGTATGGCTGACGGTTGAAGAATGACTGTGCAACAGCGATTGACAGTAGCGCATCTTCTAGCTCAGTGTATAGAAGCTCCATGTTAACTGGCTCTCCATACACCTTGTAAGATAGAAGGTCCTGCATGCTGATCTTTGGTGCAACCTTCTTCTCGCAAGAAACCATTGTAACGTTGGATGGGCTCTTGATATCGAGACGAACGTCCTTCTTAGCCTTGTTGCCGTGTCCGAATGCGATAAAAACTGCAAGAGTCTTGTCAGTATCTATACCGAGTGCTTCCTTAGCAGCCTCAGCGTCGTTGATCGTTAGCCAGCAAGCGTCAAATCCTAGCTGTGTTAGCTTAAGGGTTAGGCCCTGTGCGATAAATCCAGCATTCTCTAGATAGTGAGGTGCTTCCTCGGAGTAGAGTGCTAGGTAGTTTGGTGCCTTAACTGTGAAGCCGTTATATCCTACGCTACTTCCAAGAAAATCAACTACTTCACCATTTAAGAAGTGAATTTCTGTAGCAATTTCAGGAACCAGTCTAGGAACTACTTCGTTGTAAGCTTTGATTTCCTCAACTGAAGTAGCGTCAACTACTGTATCTGCGAAATCGCGGCACGACTGGCGGCGAGAAACAATTTCATCATAATATCTTAGGTATTCCATAAAGTTCTCCTTTCAAGTCCATACATAGATTAATAATATCAATTTTTGCACAATTAGTACAAGACGGATAATGCATATATTTCTTAAATACTATAAAAAAACAATAGCACGTACTGGACACACGGGCGCACAGTAGCCGCAGCGCACACATTTTTTTCGACGCTGATTTCTGCTAATCCGTTGTCATTCCAAAAAATCGCTTCACTCACGCAGCGAGCTTTACATGTTCCGCAGCCCTCGCAGTCGCTTTGGTCAACCATCATGCGCTTCTTGCTTATATCTGGTCTGTAGTCACGTTCGAGCTTACCTTCGAAGTACTTGACCGCAGTATCGACTTCTTCAGAGCACCCCATCCCAAGCATCACAGCATCAACGCCCTCTAGTGATGTGACATAATCCAGGCATTCCACATAGTCTTCGATTATGTTTCCACCGCCAAAGGCTTTCATGGTGAACACACCGAGTCCTCGTTCTGAGCAAAGATTTATCGCATCTTCCATACCATCACGTGTGCCTGGTCCTTCGCCGTCTCGTATACCCATTCCAGCTTTATTGATCAGTGGAAATACTACATCGCATGACTCAAGCTCTATGGCCGCACGGCAAGCATCTACGTGATGTGTTGATATACCAATCGACCTGATTAGCCCAGCCTTTTTCTTATCCTGAAGAGCTGTCCAAGCCTCGCGTCGCTCTTCTAGATCTGAGATTCCTCTCACTTCGTGAAGCAGGAATATGTCAATCTGCTCGAGTCCAAGTTGTTCGAGACATTCATCAACTGCCGCGGCTGCACCCTCGTAGTCAGTCTCTAGGGTCTTGCTACAGACGATAGGCGTCTCAAGAGTTTTGTCTGATTTTTATTGTATCCAGTGCAGGTTTAAGGTATCTATAAGTGTCGTAATACTGAGCTGTATCAAGAAAGTTAATCCCGCTTTTTACCGCATGCACGATGATGCGAGCCCCTTCTTCAACCGAAAGGTTTTTTGCGAAAAACCCATGGTGAGCGTTCCCATACCGACCGCTGAAACCTCTATACCCGATAATCCTAATCTAATTCTTTTCATATCATAATTTTTAACACGCAATTAATGTATAATACACATTAAGTTTAGGATGAAGTAGTGTGGTCTTTTTGATGAGACCCGCGTAACAGAGGAGACAGATGTCACTAAGAGGGTATAATTTACAGTTTTTGAAAAAAGATATTCCTGCTGGAATCATCGTCGCACTAGTTTCTATTCCGATTTCTATCGGGTACGCACTCGTTGCGGGGCTTCCACCGATTTATGGACTATATGGTTCACTGCTACCTATATTGGTATACGGACTTATCACTAGCTCACCTAGGTTCGTCTTTGGTGTCGATGCTGCACCTGCGGCGTTAGTTGGTGGGATGCTTTACTCTATGGGCATCGCTTATCAATCGGAAGAGGCGGTGCGAATCATCCCTGTGATTACACTCTTTACGGCAGCGTGGATACTGATTGCTCGCATAGTCGGTCTAGGCAGATTGGTGAAGTTCATCTCGTCACCAGTTATGGGTGGATTTATAACTGGTATATGCTGCACGATTATACTGATGCAGATTCCAAAGCTTTATGGAGGTGACTCGGGAAGAGGAGAGCTGCACGAACTTCTTATGCACATTTATAAATCTGCTGGTGCGGGAATTCATATCCCGTCGCTGATTTTTGGGTATTGGGACTATTGTCATAATTTTTAGGATCCAAGAAATTAATCCCCGCTGTTCCGATGAGTGCTGTAATGATGTTCGTAGGAGCAGGACTCACCTATATGATGGATTTAGAGAGATATGGGGTTAAGCTTCTTCCAGAGATAAAGTCAGGGCTGCCAGCATTAGTAATACCAGATGTTACGCTAGCTTACGGAAATGTTAGAACGATGATGCTACAGACGCTTGTCATCGCTATTGTTATCATCTCTGAAACACTGCTGGCGACCAATAATTTTGCACTTAAGTATGACGATAAGATAGACAACAACAGGGAGATTCTTGCTTATGCGATGAGCAATCTCGCAGGCGGACTCGTTGGCTGCTGTCCTGCAAATGGAAGTATTTCGAGAAGTAATATTGCCGACCAGTTCGGAGTGAAATCTCAGGTGATGTCGATATCTGCGGCAGCAACTATGATGATAATACTGCTCTTTGGTACGGATTTTATACACATGCTACCAGTCCCAGTGCTAACAGCGATAGTAATTTCCGCACTCGTGAGCAGTACGGAGTTTGACCTGGCTGCTAAGCTCCGCAAGGTTGACAGAACTGAGTGGAAGATATTCTATGTGGTTATGTTCGCAGTTCTGATTCTAGGAACTATCTACGGTGTACTGTTCGGAATTATCCTGTCCTTTGTGACGGTAATAATCAGAGCATCGAATCCTCCGAGAAGCAGACTAGGGTACATTCCTGAAAAAGATCAGTTCTATCCTATCGATAGAACTACGGGCACTCGTGAAATTAAGGGTGCTTTGATATATCGATTTGGCGGAGCGCTGTTCTTTGCTAATGCAAATACTATCAAAGATGAAATTGATGGTCTCGTAACTGACGATATGAAAGCTGTTATCATTGAAGCTAGTGGTATCACAAGCATTGATGTTACAGCGGTAGAGCGCTTGATGATACTTTATAACAAGTATAAAGAACGAGGAATTAAGTTATTTATGACTGAGCACTCCGGTAACCTCAACGATCAGCTTCGTGCGTTTGGAGCAGACCAGATGTTTAAGGACTACGCTATAGTGCCACACATATATCAGGCTCTTAAATCCGTAGGGATAACTAAGCCGTATGAACTCGGTGACTGCGAAGACGATGTATGCTACATCCCTATCAGCGGTTCTGCTGGCAGATCGCAGATTGCGGAGTTTGAATGGGCGTATGGAGACCAGGCGGGAGCTAGGATGGAAGAGGTTGCAAATTCGCTTGCGGATAAGCTAATCAGCCTTGAAGAAGTCGATGAAGATATGATCCGTGAAGCGGAGCTAAATGCACTTGGCAGCAACTGGAGCGAAATTGATGAAGAGAAATTCCTTGACTTCCTTGAGTTTCAGCTTGCGCATCTTCTTGAGCTTGGGAAGATTGAACTCGATAAATTCCAGCGCGTGCGTGAGAAGATTTTTGCTATATCATGCAAAGCTTGACTCCAAGATTAACGATAGAAATTCCGATGAACTGGATGAGATTATCAGGACGAGAATGATTCGTGAAGAGCAGTTTAAGAACAGATTCCCAGATGCGTATGAAGCATTTGCGGAGGAAAGAGCTCGCCACAGAGAGATTATCAAGCAAAACTACCCAGAACTCTGGGAGAGAATCATGAAGGTTCGTAAAGAAGGTGCGGATAAAGATAAGCTTCGCGAGAAACTGCACGATAAGCATCTGCTTCCAGGCTTAAATGAACTTGAGCATCTCGTGGATGGTGTTAAAGAGTATTTTCACCGCAAAAAAATAGTAAGATGTAAATAGAAAGGTAAATTCATTATGCGACTATATATTCTAAGACACGGCCAGACCAATCTTAACAGCGAAAAGCGCTTTCAAGGGCGCATGCAGACTGAACTTAACGATGTTGGAATCGCTCAGTCTGAGAAGGTTTCTGAGCTACTTAGTGAGCGTGGCATAAAGTTCGATAAAATATACTGTAGTCCGCTTGAGAGGGCGATTAAGACTGGAGAAATCGCAACTGGGATGACTCGAGATAAGTTCATAATAGATGAGGATCTAACTGAGATTGACTTCGGGATAAACGAAGGGCGAAAGTACGATGAACTACAGGGAGAAACGGGGAATATTTTTCTGTCGCCAGAGTCATACCTGCCGCCAGAAGGTGGTGAATCGCTCGAGATGCTAAAGTTTCGTATTAAGCGTTTTCTCAAAAGGATTAGAGAAGAGAACAGCGAGGGCAATATTCTGGCTGTAACCCATGGAACTGCAATTCACATGATGCTTATCTATATGAGAGATATGGAGCTTCATGACCTATGGGCTGAGCGTGTCGGCAACTGTAACGTTACTGTTGTTGATATTCAAGGTTCTGAGTTAGCAATCAGGGATGATTTACAGATTGAAACTGACAAACTTATAAAATAAGAAATTATATATTGACATAGAGGAGGTAATGGATGAGAGCTGTTATTGATGTTGGCGGTGGAATGCGCGATATATTTGGAGCAGGAGTTTTTTGACTACTTTCTAGAGCACGGAGTAACTTTTTGACAAGTGCTACGGGGTGTCGGCAGGCTGCGCCAATATATCTTCATTTCTTGCAGGGCAGCAGCACAGAAATTATGAATTTTACACAGAATACACTATGCGTAAGGAGTACATGAGCTTTAATAATTATTTTAAGACCGGCTCATATGTTGACCTAAACTATGTATCAGAAGAGCTTTCAAACACAAATGGTGAATATCCGCTAGACTTTGAGAAGCTCAAAGCTAATCCTGCTGATTTCATCATAGTTGCAGCTGTGGCGGAAACTGGTGAGACTAAGTATTTTTACTAAGGAGGATATGAGCATCAACAACTATGCACCTATCAATGCGTCGAGCTGTGTACCGGTGGTTAATAAGCCGTATGAGATAGATGGGGTGGAATATTTTGATGGCGGAATTGCAGATCCGATTCCGTATCAGAAGGCGCTTAATGATGGCTGTGACGAACTAGTAATTATTTTGACTAGACCTAAGGATGGTTATCGCGTAGATAACAGAGATAGGAGGATGGCTCAGGTATTGGCAAGGCAGTATCCTAAGGCGGCGGAGTTACTCGAGCATAGAGCAGAGGTTTATAATGCTCAGCTAGACGCCATTAAGAAGCTTGAAGAAGAAGGTGTAGCTACGATAATTGCGCCAGATAGCATTGGAAAAACTCAAGACCCTGACTAGAGATATAGACAAGCTTAAGTCTCTTTACAGAAAAGGATTAGTAGCTGCTAAGAATGCAAATATCAAGTAGAGCTTGCCCGAATAAAGTGAAAGCAGAAAGTCGCCGTTTAAAGGCTATGCTAATAAATTTAGTTATGCCTGTGAAGTAGCTGAATACGAAAATAGGCAGGAGCATATGCTCCTGCCTGTTTTCTTTGATGTTTGTTCAATGTAATTGCCTCAAACTAGCTCTTACTGTTCAATTGTGTTCATAAAACTATGAAGCAGCTTAAACAGCGCTGCAGCTTCGTCGTCAGTTAGACTAACGCATGAACGAATCTCCTGTGGTACAGAGAGTGCTTCTTCACGAAGAGCCATTCCCTGATCTGTAATCTTAATAATGAGATTTCGTTCGTCCTTTACAGAACGGTTTCTAGTCAGATAACCTTTAGATTCAAGCTTCTTGAGAAGTGGAGTAAGCGTTCCAGAATCAAGGAAAAGCTTGTCTCCAAGTTCCTTAACACTTAGTTCACGAGTCTCCCACAGTACCATCATGGTGATGTACTGAGTGTATGTGAGATCCAGCTTGCTCAGAAATGGCTTATATCTGCGAGTTATCTCCTTAGAGCATGCGTACAGCGGAAAGCATAGTTGATTTTCTAGCTTTAGGGCTATCGTACTTATCCATCAGTTTTTCCTCCCAGTTGTGCAGATACTGCATGCAATTTCCTATGAAGTCATCTTGTTGCATGCAATTGAATTTGATTTTAGCCTAACTGTTTATATGTGTCAACTATTGTTTGTGCAAACGTCCAAAAAATCATGGATTTTCTTTTGTTGTCATAATATCTCATTGTGTTACAATATCTAGTGGGGGATTAGGCATATGACTGAAGTTATGCGACTGGCTAAAAAGCTCGCTCTCAAAGGGCTTTTGTCACACGAAGAATATATAGAGCTTCTTGCAAATAGAGATGACGAAGTTCGTGAGTTTCTACGCAGTACCGCGCAGGAAATCGCTACAGCTAACTACGGTCACGATATATTTTTAAGAGGCCTAATAGAGTATTCGAATACGTGTAAAAACGACTGCTACTACTGCGGTATCAGGAAGAGTAACGACAATGTTGAGAGATATAGACTGTCGCCTGAAGAAATTTTGCAGTGCTGTGAGATAGGCTATCAGATTGGTCTCAGGACGTTCGTACTGCAAGGAGGAGAGGACCCATACTTCTGTGACGATATGATGTGTGAAATTATCTCGTCCATTAAGTCGAAGTACCCAGATTGCGCACTAACACTATCGGTAGGAGAGAAAGAGCGTGAGAGCTATGAGCGTTTTTTACGCAGCTGGGGCAGATAGATTCTTGCTCAGGCATGAGACGGCAGATGAAGAGCATTACAGAAAACTTCATCCAGAGCCGCTATCTCTTGAGAACCGCATGCGATGTCTTGAGACATTAAGGGATGTTGGTTTTCAAATCGGAGCTGGCTTTATGGTTGGTTCGCCAGGACAGACTTATGACACGATGGCGAGCGACTTCGAGTATCTTAAGAAGCTAAATCCTCATATGATAGGCATTGGTCCATTTATACACCACAAGGATACGCCTTTTTCGAGACGAGGAAGATGGAACACTCGAGACTTACATTATTCTGCTTGAGCATTCTGAGAATTATGTTTCCAAAGGCGCTGCTGCCAGCGACTACTGCGCTTGGTACCATTGATAGTACGGGGCGTGAGAAGGGTATTCTGGCAGGTGCAAACGTAATAATGCCAAGTCTTTCACCAGATAGTGCAAGAAATAAGTACCTGTTATACGAGGGCAAGGTAGGCGTCAAAGATAAGGCGGCGGAAGGACGTAAGCTACTTGATGATAGGCTGGCTAAAAATCGGTTACAGGACAGTAACGGAGCGTGGAGACTACAAGGGCTGGGACAGAAAGTAAAGACCACATCCGCTTTTATTATTTTTTTAGAATGAATTCAGATCGTTATCGCATGATTATCGGCTGATTCACAATATATTGCAGTATGTTTTATTCGTTGTGGAGGTGCTTAATGGATAAAGAAACTCGTCCGTATATAGCTTGGGATGTTGTACAGGATTTCATGGTAAAAGCTTTTACAGAGCTCGGAGTTCCCGAGGCTGATGCTGAAATATGTGCAGAAGTTCTCATGGAGAGTGACAGAAGAGGTATTGAGAGCCACGGAGTAAATAGATTCAAGCCAATCTATGTTGACCGTATCAATAAGGGCATCTTAAAGCCTGTCACAGAAGTAGATATTATCAGAGAATCTCCAACGACTGCAGTGCTCGATGCTAACGATGGTATGGGCATGGTAGCCAGCAAGATGGCTATGGATATGGCTATTGAAAAGGCAAGGAAATATGGAACTGCTTGTGTTGCTGTTCGTAATTCTTCGCATTATGGAATCGCTGGATACTGGACATCAATGGCGACAGATGAGGGCATGATTGGTATCACAGGTACTAACGCAAGACCTTCTATTGCACCTACTTTCGGTGTTGAAAATATGCTCGGAACAAATCCACTCACAATCGGAATTCCTACAGATGAAGGATATCCATTCCTCATCGACTGTGCGACTTCAATCACACAGAGAGGAAAGCTCGAGTTCTATGAGCGTATCGGAAAGGATACTCCAGCAGGAATGGTGATAGGAAGAGATGGATCAGCTCTAACAGATACATCTTATATCCTCGAGGCTCTGAACACTAGAGGCTGCGCTTGCACCACTTGGTGGAATTGGCGAGGAGCTCGGCGGTTATAAGGGCTATAGCTATGCAACAGCCGTTGAGCTATTGTCGGCAGCTCTATCGGGTGGCATGTTCCTCAAGAACCTTACATGCTTCGACGAGAATGGAGAGCTTAGACCATATCATCTCGGTCATTTCTTCATCGTAATTGATCCGGAAGCTATGATCGGTAGAGAAGTTTGCGAGAAGACCGCTGGAGATATTTTGAGAGCACTAAGGGCATCCCAGAAAGCTCCTGGACAGGATAGAATTTACACTGCTGGTGAGAAGGAGTGGGATGTAAAAGAGTTCCGCAAAGACAAAAGGTGTTCCAATGGGAGAGGACGTACAGCGTGAGTTTATCGAAGTTCGTGATTCGCTCGGTATGGATTTCAAGTTCCCGTTTGAATAGATAAGCACAAAATTTAATAAAAAAAGGTAAGGGGGACTACATATGATTAGATTAGCTATTAATGGATTTGGTCGTATAGGTAGGTTGGCGTTCAGACGTGTTATGGAGATGGACGACTTTGAGGTTGTTGCAATCAATGATTTGACTTCCCCAGATATGTTAGCTTACCTGCTCAAATATGACAGTGTACAGGGGTCGTACCTTGGTCATATAGTAGAGAATGACGATGAGTCGATTACGGTAGATGGTAAGAAAATTACTATTTACAAGGAGTCCGATGCTCGCAATCTGCCATGGAGAGAGCTGGATATCGATGTAGTACTAGAGTGTACAGGGTTCTATGCTTCTAAGGATAAGTCACAGTCTCACATCGATGCAGGAGCCAAGAAGGTTCTTATATCAGCGCCAGCAGGCAATGAACTCAAGACTATCGTATATGGAGTTAATCACGAGACTCTGACGGCCGAAGACAAAATCGTATCAGGAGCATCTTGTACGACGAACTGCCTTGCACCAATGGCAAAGGCTCTCGCTGATTATAGAGAGCTCCGTACTGGATTTATGACGACGATTCACGCCTACACAGGTAACCAGAAAATTCTCGATGCACCTGACAAGGGTTCGAAGTTCAGAAGGTCGAGGGCTGCGGCGATTAATATCGTTCCAACTTCGACAGGAGCTGCACAGGCAATTGGAAATGTAATTCCAGAGCTTGCAGGCAAGCTTATCGGCTCGGCGCAGAGAGTTCCAGTTGCCACTGGTTCGATAACGATTCTCGACGCGACGCTCAAAGATGAGACAGATTCAGTAACTGTTGAAGGGATCAATGCGGCTATGAAAGCTGCTCAGGACATCTCATTCGGTTACAACGAAGATGAAATCGTTTCAACTGACGTAATCGGTATGAGCTATGGATCGCTATTCGACGCAACCCAGACGCTCGCTCAGAAGTGTGGAACGCACATCTATGAGGTCAGAGTAGTTTCGTGGTACGATAACGAAATGAGCTACGTATGCCAGCTGATAAGAACGCTGAGTTACATGGCAAAACTATAAAACTTTAAATAATCAAACTAACTATATGCTGCCATTTATTGCCGAGTATATTTCAAGACTTTGCGCCTCGATTTAACTGAGTGATAAGACAGCGCACTTGTAAAATTGATATCGAAGTATAAAGGAGATTATTAAATCATGGAAGTAAAAGAAGCAAGACAATACGTTGTTGACAGATTAGAGTATGCGTTCAAGCCTAACTCTATCGCAGTAATCGGGGCTAGCCGTAACGAGACAAAGGTTGGATTCAAAGTAATTCAGGGACTCAGAAAGTGTGGCTACGAAGGAGAACTTTATCCTATCAATATTAATGCCACAGAAGTAGCAGGTATCCCTGCTTTCCAGAACATCAAGGATGTTCCTGGTGATGTTGACCTAGCGTTCATATCTCTGCCGGCTACAGGCGTATTTGATGCACTTAAGGATTGTGTTGCAAAGAAGGTTAAGATAGCAGTAGTTTCTTCCTCAGGTTTCAAGGAGGTTGGAAACGGTGAGCTGCAAAATGACATTACCGAGTACTGCCGTGAGAACGAGCTACCGCTAATAGGACCTAACCTCGTAGGGATCGGAACTCCGTATCACGATTTCAACTGTGGATTTATTCCTTATCTACCTAATAAAGGGACCAGTTGCACTTATCTCGCAGTCGGGTTCAAACCTACTGGCAGCGCTTGGATCTTCTCAGCTCAATCACTTTGGTATCAGCATGTTCGTAGGACTTGGTAACAAGGCGGATGTTGACTTCTGTGAGCTCATAAAGTATGCAGATCAAGAGCCAAACACAAGGTGTATTGCGGTGTATATAGAAGCTCTAGACAGCCCAGAGGCATTCAAGAAGGCTTGCCTAGAGTGCGAGAAGCCAATTACAGCTATCAAAGTCGGATCTTCTGAAATCGGTGTAAAGGCTGCTTTGCACACACTGCATCGGAGAATAAAGGTCACTCTAATGACGAATACAACAAGCTGTTTGAGGAATCTGGAGTGCTCCGTGAGAAGACGTGGCAGGAGTTCCTAGATACCTCACTCGCTCTCGGTAACTGCCCGCCTCTAAGAGGAGATAACGTGGTAATAATCACTAATGGCGGTGGAGCGGGACTTCTAGCTGCAGATCATTTTGAGAGACTTGGCATGCCGCTCAAGGAACTCAGGGATATTTCACCGGAACTAAGAGATAACATCAGAAAATATATGCCTGCATTTGGCTCGCCGCTAAACCCTGTTGATATCAGTGGAACAGCTACTTCCGATATGTACGGTGGTGCACTAAAGACAGCATATAGAGATGAAAACGTAGATGGAATTTTTAATTTCTGTTTGCCCAACTGCGGTAACTGATGTTGAGGCGATTACTGAAACTGTAATTAACATCTACAGACAGTACAAGAATCTCGGCAAGCCATTTATCATGGAATGCCAGGGCGGAAACGAGTGCAGAGAGGCTATCATGAAGCTCAGAGACAAGGGAATCCCTGCGTACTCGACACCTGAACAGGCTGTAAAATGCTATGGTTGCACTCAGAAGATATAGCCATATCATGAACAAGAAAGAAAAAAACTAATCGATAGTATTGAATAAATATTGGTAAAAAGTAAGATATTGCGTTATGTGTGAGTGATGCAGGGGGACCTGCATCACATTTATAAGGAATTAGTATGAACGGAGACAAACTTTTCAGACTGTTTATGGTTCTGTGCCTAGTGATGGGAATAATGGGACTGACTGTTGGTAAATTTATTTTAGGTGGAATTTTCGTCGGTTTAGCTGTGGCTATATGGCTTACAACTGGCGGAAAGCACTATAACGATCGCAACATATACGACAAAATTGTCGAAGGTTGTGAAGACATAACTATCGAGCACTTATATGAGAGAATCAGCAAGTTAGAGACATGTCTCGGACTCCCATGGATGGGTAAGAACATTTATATGGATGAGAGTGCGATTAACTTCGGCCCAAGTCCATTCAAAGACTTTATAACGATTTATAAAGACAAAAAAAGAATAATATCTTGATCAAGAGCAGCACAGAGCTCGCGCGCCTCGTGAGAGATGAGAATAGTGAAGCTCATTTTAAAGGACTTCTTGATACCAAAAGCATGTCTGTAAATCCGAAATCATACTCGCATTTTGCGAGCTGGAAGCTTATGAGTGCTATTTTTAGTGGATGACCTAACGGAAGTCGTTAAGCAGGTTAAGAGCGGAGAAACAGCTGATCTAAAAAGTGCTTGATAAGTATAAGTTTTTTTATGCAAACAGTACGGACTGTCTGTACAGAGATTTTTGACGACAATGAGTATACATATGTTAGGGACTATAAATGAGCCGCTCGATGTGAAGATTTACGATATACCAGATGGTGATGAGGCAATTGAGGAGGCTGGTGAGGTGCTGGCACAGGTTACGGGCTCAGCAAAAGCTGAGAAGAATGGCTTTAAGTTCTTGATGTCAGGCGAAGAATTCGGAACTCTTTACAGGGATACCGAAAGTGACAGCGACTCATACTATCTTGAGACGAGCTATGGCCATGTATATGTAAAAGGCTTTCGTGCAGTTCGTAAGGCTAACTTGAGTTGCAACTATATCATAACGATCGACGGAGTGAGAAAGGCAGCAATTGCTGGTAATGCGAAAAATTGCCTTTGAAGAGGATGTACTCACTGAAAATAGTTTAATATGCAGCTTTGACGATGAATATTTGCTGCTGTATATGGCTATTCAGGAGATGATTATGACCAAAAACAAGTGGCTAAAATAGTATTTCGCCACCCGTTCGTTTGATTTTGCTATCTCTAAAATGTATAATAAATTTGTATATTTAAATGCCATATTAATGGACTGATAGAAAGTAGTAAGGGTGATTTGATGAAGAGAATCCTTGTACCAGTTGATGGTTCACCTAGGAGTTTAATAGCGCTAGAACAGCTCAAAACCACGTTTTCGCCAAAGGCGTTTGAGGTTGTGCTTGTTATGGTGCGTGAAAATACCGGATATGCACTCTCGCTCGGAGAGGAATCTGAGATTCGAGAGGAACTCGACAAAAAGCTTAAGACTATTGCCAAGTCAATAGATAAATATAGCGTCATCACTAGATCGGCAATTGGCCGTGCTGGGGCGAGAGTTATCGAGGCGGCCAAAAGAATATGGTGTTGAGATGATTGTAATGACTAAGTCCACAAAGCCTGGTGCGGGAAGTACAATCGGCCTCACAGCATCATATATTATTCGCCATGCTCAGTGTGACGTTATGATTGTCAAGGAGACTGAGACCAAGAAGATCGAGAGCTATAGAGGTGCTATTTATAAGAGAGCCAAGGGGACGGTTGCTCTTCGTGGTCAGCTTAGCCTTAAGCAGAGCGAGTGCTTAATTCCAAGTGTTAAGGGAGATGTTATATATCACATCGACGTTACTAGAGGAAGAGTTCGCTTCTTACACAGATCATTCAATCCTGTGACTAAGGACTGGGATTTACCTCCAAGCAATGGACAGCAGGAGATATATGAGATTGAAGCAGGCGTATCTATAAAGATACCGGTAAATGCGACTGGTGACGGTAAGATGGCTGATAGAATCAGAATACTTAACCGTAGTATGAAGACTGAGGCTGTTTTCAATTATGAAATTACTGCTGATAAAAGAGTTATTAAGCCAGAGACCGATGCAGATGCTGAGACACGTGTAGCATATGAGGAGCCTGAAGTGGAGGCTGAATCAACGACTCCAGTAACTCAAGAAGTCCCAGCTACTCCAGTAACAACTGAGATGTCTGAAGCTGCTCCGGTAGTACCAGAAGCTATGGCGGAAGTTAAAGAAACAGTCGCTGAAGAAGCTACTGTATCTGAAGAGGTAAATGAACTTACAGAAACTGTAGAAACTGCACAGGAAAACAATCTTGAAGAGGTTATAGAGACGGTAGAGCCTGCAGAACTGGAGAAATCTATAGATGCAGAAGAACCAGAAACTACTGAATCTGATGAGACTGAAGTAGTTGAAGAACCTGAAGCTACTGTATCTGAGGAGCCTGAACTAGTCGAGGGACCTGAAGAGACTGAATTAGAAGAATCTGAATATGATGCCGAAGAGGTAGAGGTTAACGAGACTGAAGAAGATGAAGACAACGATGATTTACTTGAGTCTCTCGTGTCTGAAAAATTCAGATAATACCATTGCAGCCATCGAAAGGCTTTGCGCAACGGGTGCAATAGATGCCGTTGAGCTGATAAAAGCCTTGGATGAACTTGAGTCGAAGTCTGAGGCGGCACTAGAGCTGGATGCAGATGCTGAACTCAAGGCAGAATCTGAAAGTCAAGATAGATAGAATCAATGTGATTCTGGAGCGCAAAATAACAACGTCAGGATTGACAGGTTTAAACGTATTTGATATTCTATAACGAGTAATTAGGGAGGATAACGTAATGAGCAGAATCAAGACAATTTCAACAAGAAATATGGCTAAATCAACTCTTTCTGGTGGATGCGGTGAGTGCCAGACATCTTGCCAGTCCGCAAGTAAGACTTCATGCAGTGTTGCTAACCAGCATTGCGAGCAGGCTAAGAACAAATAGTAACTGAAGGCGCTGCTTATTGCAGCGCTTTTTTATTGTTTTTGCTACTCCGACTGATTAACAAAAATGATTTTTATAAGGTATGGTACAAGAATAAATGATACATCAGTATAAACTAAACGGATATAACATAGTTATGGACGTGAACAGCGGAGCTGTTCACTCAGTAGATGAAGTAGCGTATGATATCATCGACCTCTACGATAAAGGTCTAACTAGAGATGAGATTGCGTCCGAGATAAAGGCTAAATACAACGAAGTTACGGACAGTGACATCGATGAAACACTTTCAGATATCGAGGAACTAAAGTCTGAGAAACTGCTTTTTTCCGATGATCCTTTTGAGAAAATTGCGGGAGAGCTCAAGGCCAAGCAGTCAGTGCTTAAGGCAATCTGCCTTCACGTAGCTCACGGATGCAATATGGACTGTAAATACTGTTTTGCAGGCAAAGGTGAATACAGCGGCAAGGCAGGAATAATGTCCCTTGAAGTTGGAAAGCAAGCTCTTGACTTCCTGGTTCAGAATTCCGGAAGCCGTAAAAATCTTGAGGTAGACTTCTTTGGTGGTGAGCCACTTCTCAATTGGGATGTGTGTAAGGAACTCGTTGCTTACGGCAGAGAGCTTGAAAAGAAGCACAATAAACGCTTTAATTTTACACTTACTACTAATGGCGTACTAATCGATGATGAGGTTATCGAATTTGCGGATAGGGAGTGTAGTAATGTCGTTCTGAGTATGGATGGTCGCCGAAAGACTCACGATTTTATGCGTACTAGCAAGGATGGTAAGGGTACTTACGATAAGATTATTGAGAAATTCAAGATGCTTGCAGACGATAGAGGTCAGAAGCAGTACTATATGCGAGGAACCTACACTGCGCATAATAAGGATTTTGCAGCAGATGTACTTGCAATGGCGGATTTAGGATTTAAAGAGACTAGTATTGAGCCTGTTGTGAGTGATGCGAATACAGACTATGCGCTTCACGATGAAGATCTGGCTATCCTTAAGGAACAGTACGAGAAGCTTGCTATTGAGATGCTAGAACGAGAGAAACGTGGCGAAGGGTTTAACTTCTACCATTATACAGTTGATTTGACTGGAGGACCGTGCATCTATAAGCGTGTAAGTGGATGCGGTGTAGGGACTGAGTACCTTGCGGTTACACCTTCAGGAGATCTTTATCCATGTCACCAGTTCGTTGGAGACGATGATTATAAGGTTGGAAATGTCTATGATGGAATTCAGAATCGTGAAATAATTGATGGTTTTAGACACAATAACAACCTTTACACCAGAGACAAGTGTCGCAGCTGTTTCGCTAAACTGTACTGCTCTGGTGGCTGTGCGGCTAATAATTTTTCACACAAACGGAGACATCAATAAGGTCTATGACTTCGGCTGTGAGCTTCACAAGAAGAGAATTGAGTGCGCACTCATGTTAAAGGTTGCAGAAGAAGAACTCGGTATCGAGCGTGTATCAGAATAGGTGACTGATAATCATAATCCATATTGGAAGTGTTATCATTGATAGCATCGTAGACATAGCTACGGCTTCTGACATAAGCTTAGTATCTTTGTGTTCACCTGCGGCTAGAGCTACACTGAGTACGGCGCTAGGGTAGGTAAATGAAAGTGCGATTGTAAGCTTTTATGATATCGCTCAGCGGCATAAAATAAACGATTAGTATGGAAAGTGCTGGCTCAAGAATTAGACAGACGAGGCTTGAAATGATGAGCTCTTTATCTGTAATTAATTCCTTGAACTTGCATTCCCCTAGTTGAATGCCAATAATAATCATCGATATTGGAACGGTCGCTTCTCCGATAGTTGCTAGGAAGTCCATAGCAGGATGCGGGATTCTGATACCTGCAAATAGAATTAATACTGAACATATTGAGACGATTGTCACTACGTTTTTGAACGGCTTGATGATTGTCTCTTTGTTTAATGTTTTAGATTTACTGGATTGTTTCTCTCCGCCCCCTAAGCTGAGCTGAATCATACAACCTGTAAAAAGGTAAAGGTTGCAGGCGATGTTCTGAATTACGGAATAGTAAAGAACTACATGCCCAAATACAGAGTGAGCTATAGGGAATCCCATAAATCCAGAGTTACTCGTGACCATGGCAACTGATAAAACATTCTGTTGTTCCACGCTTTTCTTGTGAAATAATCTAGTTATCTTAACTGAAATTGCGCCAAAACCAGCGAACATCACCAATGAAAGAAATATAATTATTATTGTGTTAGAAAACGTGTCTGCGGATATAGTCTGACCGCATATTGAATAAATAAGAAGGCAGGGAGTAGTGATGTTCAGTACGAGTGCTATCAGGTGATCGACTGCATCAGTCCCTAGTACGCGTAGTTTGTTTGCAACAAAACCTACGGCAATGTAAAGAAAAAAATAACTAGTACTTTTTGACGCTATTACTTGCATAAATATGATTGTCCTCTCTCTTATAACTTTTATATGATAACAAAGAATTTGATGTTCACCAAATCTTCGTGTGTTTTATTTGTAAAAGCAAGATAAAAATGCAAAAATAGAGCAATTTCATATGGTATAATTACTATGAATTTTTTGAGATTATGGGGATTGATTACATTTCTGAACAGATTCAGGCATGTTTATTTCAAAAATGGGTATTGATAAGGAGATATTAATGGACAAGGTTATTTTTGGCAACGCAGAACGCGGGAAAGATTAGCGAGATGCGAGAGATTTTCTCTAAGTTCGGTATGGATGTAATTTCTCGTGATGAGATGGGGCTGCCAAAGGACGAAATCGAAGAGACAGGTACTACCTTCGAAGAGAATTCGTATATTAAAAGCTGCGGCTATCGCTAATCAATGTGATGGAATTGTTGTTGCAGATGATAGTGGTATCGCTGTTGATTGCATTGGAGGTAAACCGGGCGTATATTCAGCAAGATTTGCTGGCGAAGGCTGTACACCGCATGATAACAATATAAAGCTTCTTCAACTGATGGAGGGAATACCTGCTGAAGAGAGGGGAGCTCGCTTTATATCGGTTATAACACTTATCTATCCAGATGGTACCAAGCTCGTTGCTCGTGGTGAGTGCGAAGGTACTATTGCTGAGGAGATGAAAGGTGAGAACGGCTTTGGATACGATCCGCTCTTTATTCCAGAAGGCTATGACAAGACTTTTGGGGAACTACCTTCAGAGCTCAAGAACAGAATTAGCCATAGAGCTAAGTCGCTTCTAAAGCTAGAGGAACTTATCAGTGAGCAAAGAGATAAATAACAATTCAAATTTAAATATTGAGGGTGCGAAGAAACAGAAAGTTCGTTTTAATATTGATAACCTCGTTAGGATAGGCTTTCACATATTTAGGCAATTCGATGATCAGTATTATGCGGGATTCGCCGCTCAGATTGCCTATTACTTCTTCATGGCCAGTGTACCTACACTCATAGTACTTTCGCAGGTGCTAGGAGTTTTTGACTTATCTTTAGATATCATAAAGAATTGGCTTGATCACAATGTGGACTCTCAGCTGAGCAACTTCGTCGTAGGCCTATTCTCGGCATCATCTGTGAGGCTGGGTAATGCAGTCATGATTTTCCTTGCATTGTGGGCCGCTTCTGCACTAGAGTTCTCGCTGTCGAGGCTAACGAGCTACACTCTCACGGAAGGCGCTTACAAATTCAACTTCTTCACGGAGAGGCTTAAGGCTGTTCCGACTGCGGCTATCACGATTTTTGCCATTGCTTTTGCACTAGTGGTATTCGTGTATGGTGAAGAGATTTTCTATAAGCTGTTCAATGGTGGAATACTTGCTAGGGCACTAATTGCAATGAAATTGCCGATTGCTGCCGTTTCGTATTTTGCTATGATTACACTGAATTACTACATTTTGCCTCTCGTAAGAGTTCCGCTTAGAAAGCGATACTGCCCGGAGCTGTGTTCTCATCGTTTGGCATATTGGTTGCCACAACTATTTATGCGAAGTATATAAACTACTCTGTAAACTATGACATCCTCTACGGTGCCTTTGCATCTATCGTCGCACTCATGCTCTGGTTCTATATAATTTCATGGATACTTTGTATTGGAATGATGTTCAACAAAGCCTGGGATGAGATTATGAAGCGAGACAGACTGAGTCATGACAGAATGGTCGAGTATATTGAGAAGCAGTCGAGCTTACTCGGTGAAGAAAAGTCTAAGAGATATTTTGTATCCGGAGACGAAAATTACGGCACTGAGATCGAGACTATCGCCGTTAAATTGAGCCGCAAATTTGTAAAGGGTTACGAAGAGGAGCTTCGTAGAGAAAAAGCAGAAAAAAAGCGCATCGAAAATTATAGCGTACAAGGCATGACTTAATATATCTGATAAATATCGATGCCTGGTTGGCATCTGTCTCAGGAAAACTTGAGGTAAATATATGGAAGAACTGAAGAATATCGAAACTAATGTCGAAGCAAATACTGAGAGAAAAAAACTGCTATTCATTCTCAATCCGCGTGCAGGTACTATGCAAGCTAGCAAGCACCTAAGTGAAATACTCCAGATATTTTCTGATTCTGGGTATTTAACCACCGTTTTGATGACAACTAAGTCAGGTGATGCAAGAGATTTTGCGCATCAATATGCTAATGAGTACGATGTAGTTGCTTGTGCAGGTGGAGATGGCACATACAATGAGATGATAGACGGTGTTATTTCGGTAGGTGCAAAGTGTAAAAATAGGATATATTCCTGCTGGTAGCACAAATGATTTTGGTGCAAGCATCGGACTATCTAAGAATACTATCGAAGCTGCAAATGCTATAGCGCACGGCGAGGCGATAACGCTTGACGTGGGTTCATTCAACGGTCAGCACTTCTCGTATGTGGCTTCTTTTGGAGCTTTTACGAGCGCTTCGTATTCAGTTCCGCAGAATATCAAAAATATTTTTGGACATACCGCGTATGTATTACAGGGAATCAAGGATATCGTTAACATCAAAGCTCAGCATGTAAAAGTAATCACTGACGAGGGCATGCCAAGTGAACGAGTGATTGAAGAGGACCTAGTGTTCGGTGCCGTATGTAATGCGACATCGGTGGGTGGTGTGCTCAAGCTTGATTCGTTTAGAGTTGATATGAATGATGGATTAATGGAGATTTTGCTCATCAAGTCACCTAAAAATCTGCTTGACGTAAACTCAATTGCGTTGTCGCTTCTTGCAAACGACCTCGATACAAAAGATATCGCTTTCTATAGTGCAAAGACTGTCAGATTCGAAATGGATCCTGAAGTTCCATGGACTCTCGATGGTGAGTATAAGGAAGGGGCGAGCGATATCAAGATTGAGACGGTCGTTGATGCAGTGAATATTTTGGTTTAGATACAGCTTTCTAGAAAAGGTTCTTAATTTTTAGGAACCTTGTTTTTATGTAACTAGACTTGATAAGGTGATAGAATACACAGAGACGATTGTCAGGCGCTCTTAAGGTCAAGAGGAAAGGGCTGTAATGGCAGACTCGATCAATAAAAATAAAGAAGGGTATAAATGACGAAAAGAACTCGTCGTAGCAACCTTACAAGGGCAGATTTAGAAGAAGCTTATCTTGATTTGGAAAAATAATAATTTTGCTTCCAGCATGAGGATAAAATTCGCAGCTGATTTAGCAGAAAGTAATGAAATTGCATATCACTATGAACTTATTAACAAAGATTGGGATCAGAATTTAAATCTGTATCTTGAAAATGGTTTTGAGAAACATGATAGAGAAGGGATAGTATTTTTATTTGGGAAACTGGATGAAAATGTAGATAAAAAAATAAAAAGTGTACACAGTTTATCTATTAGCAAAAGTATTATCACAAAAAAAGCATAGAGACTTTTATCTATCATTTTGCGATAAAAGCCTGTGATATACTTTTTTTCACTTTTTAGATACAAATGATGATAATCTTCGTTGTAAAGTCATCATTTCTATTGGTTGGATAGGGGCATCTAAGGAAATTGAATTGCTTACGCATCAGCTGCTTTGTGATGAAGATGCTCTTTTGCCGAGCATGTTCTGCATCAAAGCCTTATGCAGATGATGTTTCATCGTGTTAAAAGAGAAGAACTACAAGAAAGAACTAAATTATCATTTCTCGAAGGCATTTCTAATGAAAAAGATTTATATGCTTGTGGAATTATGGTAGAAGCGGCGCAAAACCATATTTGGAAAAAAAGATGGATATCTTCATCCGCTGTACAAAGTGAAGAACCTACAGTAATCGAAAAAAAGCGAGAAAAATCAGCTGTGCGTTTTTTTACGGAAGTAATCATAATTGCTAATCTGATTAAGAATTTAAAACTGCTGACAAATGCGTTACGCATCTGCCAGCAGTTTGTTTTAATACGTGAGTTCGCTCGCAATCACATTGATTCTATCACTATAATTTAGCCAAAACCGAACCAATAGCCGAGCGCTATATTTATTAAATCTCGCGAACCTTGAGGATTCCTTCACCAGCTAGCTCGCCAGAAGCATCAGCAGGAACGAGAGCGATTGCAGCGCCGTATTCTGTGCGGCTCTTGCCAACGCATACGTCGTCAACGCTTCCATAAGCAGCCTTTACAGCAGCTTCAACATCAAGCTCGCCCTTAAACAGGATGCAAACCTTCTTGAAGCCTTCCTTTGCAGGAAGCTCTACAGTAGGGAAATTAACTGAGTTTCTAATAGTTCCCTTCTCTAGGTAATCCATAAGCTCATCAACTGCCATAGCTGCACAGTTCTCTTCAGCCTCTGCCGTGGAAGCTCCGAGATGTGGAGTTGCGATAACACCAGCTTTACCGATTAGCTCTTCGCTTGGAAGGTCAGTCATGTACTTTCTAATCTTTTCCAGACTCAATTCCAGCAAGAACATCTTCAATAACAACTAGGTCAGGTCTAGCAAAGTTGAGGATAATGGTTCCGTCCTTCATGTTGGCAATAAGTTCCTTGTTGATCATGCCGATAGTGTCAGGTAGTGAAGGAACGTGGATTGTGATGTAGTCGCAAACCTTAACCATCTCGGCGATATCATCATACATCTCGCATGGAGCTGTGAGAATAGGGTGAACTACTACAGAGTTTCCAACGATGTTCATGCCAAGTGCGTGAGCTGCATTAGCAACCTTTGCTCCGATAGCACCCTAGACCGATTACTCCGAGAGTCTTTCCGGAAATCTCAGTTCCAGCGAACTGCTTCTTGCCCTTTTCAACCTGTCCAGAAACATCTACTTCAAGAGTATTAGTCCAAGCAACACCTTCGTAGATGTTTCTTGCGCCCATAATCATAGCTGAAATAACCAGCTCCTTAACCGCATTGGAGTTTGCTCCAGGTGCATTAAACACTACGATGCCTTCATCAGCACATCTGTCTAGAGGAATGTTGTTCACTCCTGCACCAGCTCTACCGATAGCCATCAAATTGTCGGAGAAATCCATCTCGTGCATCTTGAAGCTACGAACGACAACTCCGTGTGCTGTGTCTATATCTTCTGTCAACTCATATCTGTCTGTAAGTCTGCTAAGACCTACCTGTGAAATGTTGTTGAGCGTACCGATATTAAACTTATCCATTCTTAAGTACCTCCTACTTGCCGCCAAGGTTATGTGGCGTGGTCAAAGTGTTGAAAATAATAATTCGCTTAATAGCCCATCCATCGTGAGATATGCGGCTTTTATGCTGCCGCAAGTGTTGAAAAATGCACTATTTACGATATTAAGTATAGCATTATTATTCTTTACATTCAATGTTGAAAAGTGCTACAATTTTTATGTAAGTTTGAAACAAATTTGGAGGTATTTAAATGGCTACAAATGAACGTGTATTTAACTTCTCTGCAGGTCCCTCAACTCTTCCTGTAGAGGTACTTGAGAAAGCTGCATCAGAGATGCTCAACTATGAAGGCACTGGTCAGTCCGTAATGGAGATGAGCCACAGATCAGCAGAATACAAGCAGATTATTGAGGATGCTGAGAAGAACCTAAGAGAGCTTATGAACATTCCTGAGGATTATTATGTTCTATTCCTTCAGGGTGGTGGAACTCTACAGTTTTCAATGGTTCCAATCAACCTGCTAACTGGCAGCAAGAAGGCTGACTACCTGATTACAGGTAACTGGGCTAAGAAAGCTTATGAAGAGGCTACAAAGTTCGGAGATGTTAAGGTTCTTGCAAGCTCTGAGGAGGACAACTACTCATATATCCCTAAGTTCAAACCAGAGGATATCAGACCTGACGTAGACTATGTTCACATCTGCTACAACAACACAATCTTCGGAACACACTGCAACGAAGTTCCAGATGTAGGCGAACACGTACTAGTTGCTGACATGTCTTCTTGCATTCTTTCTGAGGAAGTAGATGTTACAAAGTTCGGTCTAATCTATGCTGGAGCTCAGAAGAACGTTGCTCCTGCTGGCGTTACTATTGTAATCGTTAGAAAGGACCTAGTAGGAAAGGCTCCTGCTAATACTCCAGTTTACCTAGATTATGCAACACACGCTAAGAAGGGCTCGATGTACAATACACCTCCATGCTACCCAATCTATATGGCTGGTGAAGTGTTCAAATACCTCCTAAGCCACGGTGGAGTTAAGGCTACTCACGAAGCAGACGTAGAGAAGGCTGATCTTCTGTATGGATATCTAGATAAGAGCGAGATGTTCAAGCCATCTGTTGCAAAGGAAGACAGATCTCTCATGAATATCACTTTCGTTACTGGAGATCCTGACCTCGATAAGAAGTTCATCGCTGGAGCTAAGGAGCAGGGCATGATTAACCTTGCTGGCTACAGAACAGTTGGAGGAATGAGAGCAAGTACATATAACGCTATGCCTAAGGAAGGTGTAGAGGCTCTCGTTGCTTATATGGAAAAGTTTGAGAATGAGAACAAATAACGAGATTGTTAATTCAAAAAATATTAATAAAAGTCTTGTAAGAAATTTGGTGACCGTCATGGTGATGCTTCTGGTGTCATCATTGATGGTCACCATCAATATTAATACAAGCTTTGCTGCTTCTAAGAAGAAAGCAAAAACAAGACGAGCACCATTGCTGCCCCAGAGATTGAGACGGAATCGGCGGTCGTCCTTTCGGCGTCTACGAGTGAGGTGGTATACTCCTCGCGCAAAGACAGAAAGCTCCAACCGGGGAGCACAGTGCAGTTAATGGTTGCGATGGTTGTTATCGACAACATGCACGATGATAAAGAATATAAGAACAATGTCCAGATTTCTGACGACATTTATGGAGCGGGAAATACATTCCCATCAGGATCAAGTGTTAAGGTCGAGGACCTTATGTACACAATGCTCATGTCAGGCGATGCAGAGTCTGCCAAGGCTTTTGGCGATTTATTCAGCTGGTTCGGAAGCGAATTTTTGTAGACCAGATGAATTCAAAGGCTCAGCAGCTAGGACTAGTCAATACGAGATATACAAATTCAACTGGTGAGTACGACACAGACCAGTACTCTACAGTTGAGGATACAGCAAAAATCGCAAAAGCAGCGTATCAGTACGGTGCAATCAAGAGGATGTCTAGCGAGAATAGCTACAACGTTAAAGTTACAGGTGGCAATGGTGACAAAAAGATTACCAATACACATCCTTTCATGTCTGGCAGCGAGTCATACAAAGGATTCAAGGGCGGAATATACTCTAAGCTGACAGAACCTGAGGGTAAAGAAGTGTTCCTGGCTTACGTAACTCGTAATGATATGAACCTCGTAGTTGTTCTGTTCGATGAAGCGGAAGGAAAATCATCAGCTGATGCGAGTAAGCTGCTAAACTATGGATTTAAAAAGGCTACTCAGAAAGTCATAATCAAGAAGGATGTCAAGGTTGGCAGGGTTAAGGTTAAGCATGGTGCAAAAACTAGGCTGAAAGCCTACACCGCTAGTAAAGGCTTCGTATATATCCCGCCAGAAGGAAGTGACTCCCTTATAAAGACTGAGTCTGTGATATTTAACAATGTGGAAGCACCTCTAAAAGAAGGTGATAAGGTTGGAGAATACCGAATCTACGTTGCAAATGAACTTACTGGCACTGTAGACATCGTTGTCAAGGAAGATGTCAAAGTTGAGCTGGCTGCCGTCATATATTTATATTTCAAATATGATGACGGTTATAATATGCATAATTCTATTTTTAATAATCATGATACTTGTACGCGCTAGAAATATTAGAAGGCGCAGGAAGAAAATGAGAGATAGAAAGCATAAGGAGAAGATTCGAGAGCTAGCTAGACAGCGTCTTGAAATCGAAGAAGACAGAAGAAGACGCAACTGGAATTACAAATAAACTGGAGATTATAGGGAAATCATTCAATGTTTAACATCGAAGAAGAACTAAAAAAATTACCCCTCTCGCCAGGAGTATATATGCATAAAGATAGCCTTGGTAACGTTATTTACGTTGGCAAGGCTATTAAGTTAAGAAATCGTGTTTCACAGTATTTCCACAAGTCATCACAGCACTCTCCTAAGGTGCGTGCTATGGTGGACAACATTGCGGAATTCGATTATATTACGTGCGCTACAGAGATGGAGGCACTCATTTTAGAGTGTAATCTCATCAAGAAGTACATGCCTAAATATAATATTCTTCTCAAGGATGGGAAGACATATCCTTACATCGAAGTGACCACAAGCGAAGAATTCCCAAGAGTTATCAGGACTAGAGAAGTCAAGAGAGATGGCAATAAATATTTTGGACCTTATTCAGATAGTGGGGCTGTTACAAAGATAATTAAACTCATTGATGAGATATATCCAATCAAGAAGTGTAAGACCAAGGAGTTTCCGGCGAACTTTCGCCCCTGTCTAAATTATCATATAGGTAAATGCAAGGGGATTTGCATAAACGCGGCAGATAAGGCTGAGTATGAAGAGATGATAGACAGCATCCTCAAGATTCTGAATGGCAAGGATGCGAAGCTGATCAAAGAGCTCAAGGAAAAGATGATGGCAGCATCAGACAATCTGGAGTACGAGGAAGCTGCTAAATATAGAGATTATATCAATGCCTTTAAGGCTCTTGGGGAGACTCAGAGAGCGACGATGGCTGCGGATAGAGACATCGATGTGCTGCTTCCATTGGTCACACAAAATAGTGAGATTATAGCTCAATACAAGGTGCGAGAAGGCAAACTCATCGGAAGAGAAATCCACTACATGGACGAGTATAACTCGGATTTGAGTAGCACGAGGAGTGAGATGGTATCTGCATTTTATAAAAACAGTACTATACTGGAAGTGCCAAGCTGCCGAAGGAGATTTTTGCTGACCGAGCATATAGAAGAAGAGGAGCTAATCATCGGACTCCTTGATAATACTAACGAAGAGAATGCTAAGGCTAAGAGTGACAACATGCATCGCACTAAGATAATAGTTCCTGAACGTGGTGATAAGAAGGCGATTCTTGACCTCGCGATAAATGATTCGCTGCAGGTTATTAAAGGTCTCGATGAGCGAGCTGAGCGCGATTCTGAGAAAAAAAGATAGGCTGCGAGAAGAGATCACAAGGCTTATCAAAAGAGCGGCACAGGTTGAGGGCGCGATTCCGTACATCATCGAAGATGGTGAAGAGCGAGAGTATAGAGTTGAGGCCTACGATATCTCCAACATGAACGGGCTCGATACTGTCGGAGCAATGGTCGTGTATGAGGGTGCAAAGCCGATAAGAAATGATTACCGTAAGTTCAAGATTAAAAGTGAAACTGCTGAAGGCGACGATTATGCATCGTTACAAGAGGTTATTTATAGACGCTTAAAACGTGCAAAAGATGGAGATTCGGGATTCAGCACATATCCCGACATACTCTTTATAGACGGTGGGCTCGGACAGGTTCATGCCGTGCAGAAGGTTGTTTCTGCGCTTCGCATGTCAATTCAGTAGTTGGTCTCGCAAAAGAATGATGTTCATAGGACAAGGGCAATTGTATTTGGTGATGGGTCAGAGATTGAACTCGAAGGAGAGCCATTCTTATATAGCTACTGCGGCCGCATACAGGAAGAGGTTCACAGATTTGCTATTACTTTCCAGCGAGGAAGAAGAACCTCTGCGATGACGAAGTCAGTTCTTGAAGAGATCCCAGGGATTGGTCCGTCAAGGCGTAAGGAGCTGCTGAAGCACTTCAAAGATATAGATTCTATTAAGCGAGCGAGCTACGAGGAACTACTGGCCTGCGATACCATCAATAGTAAGGCTGCGGAGAGTATAATCGAATACTTTAGCAGGAAATAACGGAAATACATTGATATATAAACATATTAATGTTATATTAACCTAACACAGATAGAGAAAAGGAGAGTAACTATGTCTCAGGAAGAACGTAACATGATTGAAGAAGAAGAGGATATAATCACTCTAGAATTTGACGACGGAACTGCAGTTGATTGCGATGTTCTAGGAACATTCGAAGCTGACTCCAAGGAGTATATTGCTCTTGCTCCAATAGATGGAACTGACGATGTTTACATCTATGGATATAAGGATATCGATGCTGATACATTTGATATCGTAGATATCGATGATGAGGAAGAGTTCAATGCTGCTGTGAAGGCTTTTGAAGCAGTAATGGCAGAGGAAGACGAATAATATATTTGATAGATTATATCGCCGCGCTGATGCCGTCAGCGCGGTTTTACTGTGAGTATTTTATATTTACAATATAAAGGCAGTTATTGTATAATATCGCTTGTCTATTTCAGTTAGAAACTGCATGAGCGGATGTGGCGGAATTGGCAGACGCGCACGGTTCAGGTCCGTGTGACGAACAGTTATGAGGGTTCGAGTCCCTCCATCCGCACCACATGAGCGAGGTTTATACAAAACCTCGTTTTTTTATTAAGGAGATTGATATGGATAATAGAGCAATAGGTTTTTTTGATTCGGGACTTGGCGGGCTTACTAGCGTGCCGGTTCTCAAGCACGCTCTTCCAAATGAAAAGGTTCTCTACTTCGGCGATACTGCGAGGACTCCGTATGGTTCAAAGTCGCCAGATACAGTATGCAAGTTTTCGGCACAGATAGTAGACTATCTGGTGAGTAAGAACGTTAAGCTGATTGTTATTGCTTGTAACACAGTTACTGCCATGGCACTCGATATGCTCAGAGAGAGGCACCCTGAAGTTCCAATTGTCGGTGTAATAGACCCGACAGCTAGGCGTGTGTCTGTAGATGGCGTAAGAAATGTGGGGATCATAGGCACTAAAGTTACGATAGAGAGTGGAGTGTATGCTGAGAGTATCCATTCACTTAACCCTGATATCAACACGTATAGTCTTGCTTGTCCGGCTTTTGTGCCGCTGATTGAAGAAGGCATTATTGATAACGAGATTATGGACCTCACCATCAAGTACTATATGGATGATTTCGTAAAGAACAACAACATAGATAGCCTCATTCTAGGCTGCACACACTATCCACTAATTGCGACCAACATCAAGAGACTATATCCTGAACTTAAGCTATACAATTCATCGGCAGAGGTTATCTGCGATGTTGTGGACATTTTGACTGAAAAAGATATGTTGGCGGGAGAAAATGACTTTCCAGACAGATTCTATGCCAGCGACTTGTCGGAAAACTTCCTGAGAATGACCGATACGCTGTTTGAGGGGTACGATACAAAAATTAAATTAAAGAAATTAGATGATTAATACCGCAAAAGCGGTATTTTTTATGTCAAAAAGTATGTAGATATGCTCAAAACTGAGTGCTAAAGCGGCTCTCGCATTGACAAAAATCAACGGTTTTTATGTAAAATCAATTGATATTATGAAAAAAATGCCGTACTAGCGGCTATTGGGAGTTTATATGGAAACAGAGTTTAAATTTTTGCATCGACGACTCGTCTCTTGTTGATAAGATTTTAAACGATTCTATGCTTGATGATTACGTTGATCGCAACGCATTAGAAGAGATCGACATGAAGGCGATTTATTTCGACACAGATGACCTTGACCTTCGTAAAGCGGGGGTTGCCTACAGAGTGAGATATGAGAATGATCGTATCACAGCTACAGTAAAGTGGGACAACAAGGTTGAAGATGGTCTTCACTCGCGAGAGGAATTCAATCTCGTTATAAATGATGAAAGGTTCGCAATGGATCCTGATATCGAAGCATTCGAGTCAAGTGAAGCGTACGACGTTCTGATCAAGGCAGCTGGTAACAAGAAGCTGAACGAAGTTATGAGAATGGATTTTACGCGTAAGCTACTCAAAATCGATACTGGCGATTCTATAAGTGCACTTTCTTTTGACGTAGGTATCGTCCATGGAGAATCTGGAGATGTGCCTATCTCTGAGATGGAGCTCGAGTGGTATCACGGAAGTGAGGATGATTTCAAATACATAGCATGTAAGCTTGCGGAGAAGTATAATCTCAAAGCAGAGAACATTTCCAAGCTTCAGAAGGGCTTTTGCTGAATAGCTACAGCGTAGCTCCATATATATTACATAATATCGACATTAATTATTTATGAACAAAAATTTAGGAGGATATATAATGAACACTAACCTTATCTCGAAGGAAAATAACATTGCCAAATTCACCCTCGTATTTACAGCTGCTGAGTTCGAAGATGCGATCGTAGATGCATACAAAAAGAACAAGGATAAGTTCTCCATCGATGGTTTCCGTAAGGGCAAAGCCCCTAGAAAGATCATCGAGAACAACTATGGAGAGGACATCTTCTATGATGAGGCTCTAAACGGCCTACTCAACAAGGCTTATCCAGAAGCAGTAGTAGAGCTTGACCTTGAGGTTGTTGCTAATCCTCAGCTTGAGGTTAGTGAGGTTAAGAAGGGCGAAGACATTACAGTTACTGCAACTGTACAACTTTTCCCAGAGGTTGAGATTAAGAACTATAAGAATCTTGAGGTAACAAAGGTTGCTTCAGAGGTTACAGATGCTGATGTTGAAGCTGACCTCGAGAGAATCCAGAAGAGCCAGGCTAGACTTGAGACTGTGGAAGGTCGCAAGTCTCAGGAGGGAGATACAGTAGTTATCGATTTTTGACGGATCTATCGATGGAAAGCACTTCGATGGCGGAAAGTCAGAGAACTTTGAGCTTAAGCTAGGTTCTGGACAGTTCATTCCTGGATTCGAAGATCAGCTAATTGGCAAGGATGCTGGTGAGGAAGTAGACGTTAAGGTTACTTTCCCAGAGAACTACAATGCTAAGGATCTTGCAGGTAAGGGAAGCTCTATTTGAGACCAAGATTCACGAGATTAAGGTTGAAGTACTTCCTGAGATTGATGATGAACTCGCAAGCGACGTAAGTGAGTTTGAGACACTTGCAGAACTCAAAGCTGACGTTAAGAAGAACCTTGAGAAGAACGCAAAGGATAGAGACGAAGCACAGATGAAGAACGAGCTTCTCGATAAGCTTTGTGAAGTTAACGAAGTAGACGTTCCTGCAGCAATGGTTGAGGAAGAGATCGACAGAATGGTTAACGAGATGAATCAGCAGCTCGCTTATCAGGGACTATCTCTAGAACAGTACATGCAGATGCTTGGACAGACAATAAATGATGTAAGAGAAGGCGCAAGAGAGGATGCTAAGAAGAGAGTTTCTATGAGAATTCTCATCAGAGCAGTTGTTGCTAAGGAAGGCATCGAGGCTACAGAAGCTGAGCTTGAGGAAGAGCTACAGAAGTTCGCCGCTCAGTATGGTCAGTCAATCGAGCAGGTTAAGAAGGTTATGGGCGAAGAGAACCTTAGATTCTTCGCTGAGGATGTAAAGACACGCAAGGCTATCGACTTCATGTTTGATAATGCTAAGCTGGTTGAGAAGAAGGAAGAGGCAGAGGCAGAGGCAGAGGAGAGCAAGTAAGCTCCCTCTGGTATAAATCTGCCATAAGGAGGAAGCATAGTGAGTTTAATACCTTACGTAGTTGAGCAGACAGGCGGCGGTGAGCGCAGTTTTGATATCTATTCCAGATTGCTCAAAGATAGAATTATCTTTATCGATCAAGAGATAGATGATCATCTCGCTAGTGTTGTCGTTGCACAGCTATTGTTTCTAGAAGCCGAAGACCCAGAGAAAGATATCAATATTTATATCAATTCACCGGGGGCTCCGTAACGGCAGGTATGGGCATCTACGATACGATGAAGTACGTTAAGCCTGATATCGCAACTATCTGCTTTGGAATGGCTGCTAGCATGGGAGCAGTTCTCATGACAGCGGGGACAAAGGGAAAGCGCTTTGCGCTACCTAATGCTGAGATAATGATTCACCAGCCACTTGGCGGAGCTAAGGGACAGGCGTCAGATATCAAGATTCAAGCAGAGTGGATGCAGAAGACTAAGGATAAGCTCAATAAAATCCTTTCTGAGGCGACAGGTCAGCCTTATGAAACTATCCTAAGGGATACTGACCGTGACAATTTCATGTCCGCTTCAGAGGCCGTTGAATATGGTTTGATAGATAAGGTTCTATCGAAGGAAGAATTGAGTAGATAACTGGAGGCAGAGTTGGAGAACAATAACCCAAATGAATTAGTATGCTCCTTCTGCGGCAAGACAAGCTCTCAGGTTAGACGTATAATCGTAGGTCAGGATGTAAATATTTGTAATGAGTGCATCGAGCTCTGCTCAGAACTCCTAAGGGATGATGGAGCAGCGAGCGAAGTGCATGAGACACTGACATCGTTACCAACTCCGAAGGAGATTGCGGCAGAGTTAGGAGAGTATGTAATAGAGCAGGAGGCTGCTAAGAAGAGCCTTGCTGTTGCTGTTTACAATCACTATAAGAGAATTAAATACATAGAGAATAATGTAACGGACAAAGATACAGGGGCAGTCGAGTTACAGAAGAGCAACGTATTGATGCTCGGTCCTACTGGTAGCGGTAAGACTTTGCTAGCCCAGACTATGGCACGTATTCTCGATGTTCCATTTGCGATTGTAGATGCTACATCGCTAACTGAAGCAGGGTATGTCGGTGAAGATGTTGAGAACATTCTGCTTAGACTATATCAGGCTGCTGATGGAGATTTGGAGAGAGCTGAGAAGGGTATCATCTATATCGATGAGATTGATAAGATTGCCCGCAAGTCTGAAAACACATCGATTACAAGAGATGTAAGCGGTGAAGGTGTTCAGCAGGCTCTACTCAAGATAATTGAAGGAACAGTCGCGAATGTGCCACCTCAGGGTGGAAGAAAGCATCCGATGCAGGAATTCATCCATTTCAATACGAAGGATGTGTTGTTCATCTGTGGAGGAGCTTTTGCTGGGCTTTCGACAATAATAAAGGCGTAGACTTGGAAACAAAGTAATCGGTTTTAACTCTGCAAATGATTCAGCTCATGATATAGATGAGAAGGAGATTTTGTCACGTGTTGAGCCAGAGGATCTACTAAAATTCGGAATTATTCCGGAGTTAATAGGAAGACTCCCTGTAATCGTTTCACTTGATGAACTAAGTGAAGAGGCTCTTAGCAAGATTATGAAGGAGCCACGTAATTCACTTATCAAGCAGTATACGACCATGCTTTCTATGGACGATATCGAGCTTGAGGTTGAAGACGAGGCGGTTTCGGCCATTGCAAATAAGGCAATTGAACTTAAGACAGGTGCTAGAGGCCTGCGAGGGATATTTGAGAGCATGATGACAGATGTCATGTATGAATTGCCATCGAGGGACGATGTGCGTAAGTGCATCGTTACTAAAGAAACTGTTGAAGAAGGCACTATGCCTGTACTGATTACAGATTCAGAAGCTATGGCAAAAGACGCATAAAATTTCAAATGATATCTCAGGGCGGCATTAACATTTTGATGCCGTCTTGTGGTATAGGGACTTAAGGAGGGCGTATGAAAGTTAGAGTACCATTCATACCATTGAGGGGACAGACCTTCTTTCCAAATACAATAGTGGGATTTGATATTGGAAGAGACAAGTCTCTGAGGTCGCTAGATGCGGCTATGAACGAGGACAAGTATCTTGTTGTAGCAACTCAGAGAGATATTTCTATAAATGCACCAAAAGAAGAAGATATCTTCATGACAGGTGTGGAAATTCGTGTAAAACAAGTAGTAAAGCGTCACGAGGAATACGTGAGAGTACTCGCAGAGTGTGGAAGCCGCGTTAGGCTTTCAGCAGTATATGATGAGGATGATACACTTTACTGTGATTACGAAGTAGCTGATGTAGTTCCTGATGAGAACGATGAGCTTAACATTACTGCGCTTACCAGAGTGCTCAAGCAGACATACTTTAGATATGTTGAGATGAGTAACGCTGGTGAGGCGGCTGCACGTGCCTTAATCGATGGAGTAGACGACCCTATTGGACTCGCATATATAATTGCGGGAGAACTTGATGTGCCGTTTGACGTACTACAAGGGCTACTAGAGATTGATTCGGTAAACGATCTAGTTGAGCAACTAGTGGAGACTATATCTAGAGAAAATCAGGTTCTAGCACTAACCAAGCGTATCAACAACAGAGTTATGCAGAACATGAATAAGGGCCAGCGTGAATATTATCTTCGTGAGCAACTAAGCGTAATTAAAGAGGAGCTTGGTGAGACTGATGATGACACAGAAGATGAGGCTAATGCATGGCTAAAGAAACTCGATGAGCTTAAGCTTGACGAGAAGGTGGACGAAAAAATCCGCAAGGAGATTAATAAGTTCCGCAAGATGAACATGATGAGTCCTGACGCAAATGTCAGCAGGACGTATATAGAGACGATTCTTGAGCTACCATGGAATAAAGAATCAAAGGTTAACACAAACATCCGTAAAGGCTGAAAAACGCTAAATAACGAGCATTATGGCCTAACAAAAAGTCAAAGAGAGAATCATTGAGCAATTGGCTGTTATGCACCTTACTAAGGGTGCTAAAGGCCCCATTATATGCCTTGTAGGTCCTCCGGGAGTCGGTAAGACCTCGATAGCTCGTTCAATCGCTCATGCTACGAACAGAGAATTTGTAAGAATGTCTCTTGGTGGTGTGAGAGATGAGGCTGAAATCAGAGGGCACAGACGCACATATGTCGGAGCTATTCCGGGTAGGGTTATAAATAACTTTATCGAGTCTGGAACGAATAATCCTCTTTTCTTGCTCGACGAGATTGATAAGATTGGAAATGATTTTAGGGGAGACCCCAGCATCTGCACTGCTCGAGGTGCTAGACCCAGAGCAGAATAAGACTTTTACGGACCACTATCTCGAAGTGCCATTCGACCTGTCTAAGGCAATGTTTATCACCACTGCAAATACGACACAGACGATCCCAAGGCCTCTACTCGACAGAATGGAAGTCATAGAGCTTTCAAGCTATATCGAAGAAGAGAGTTAAATATAGCAGAGACATATCTCATTCCTAAGCAGCTTAAAGAGCATGCAATTAGGAAGAGCCAATTGGCTTTCTCTGAGTCGGCTATACGCGATATTATCAACTATTATACGAGAGAAGCTGGTGTTCGTAACCTGGAGCGTGCAATCGGTTCAATTTGCCGTAAGGTAGCTAAGAACCTCGTAACTGAGAAAAAAACACAAGTATTTGATTACTTCCAGAAATCTTGAGAAGTATCTAGGCAAAAAGATATTTAGAGAAGACCTAGCTGACCTGAGTCCGCAGGTGGGTGTAACAACTGGTATGGCATGGACTGCTGTTGGTGGCGTTACTCTTGAGATTGAAACTCTCAAGATGCCTGGAAGCGGTAAGCTTATACTGACTGGACAGATGGGCGATGTTATGAAGGAGTCAGCTCAAGCTGCACTTGGATATATTAGATCGGTAGCTTCTAAGTATGATATACCTGATAGTGTATTTAAGGAAAGCGATATACAGGTGCACATACCTGAGGGAGCAACTCCTAAGGATGGTCCTTCTGCTGGTATAACTATGTGCTCAGCACTATTCTCTACACTGTCTGGTAACAAGGTTAGAAGAGATGTTGCTATGACCGGAGAAATTACTCTTAGAGGCAGAATATTGCCAGTAGGTGGAATCAAAGAGAAGGTTCTTGCAGCTTACAGACAAGGAATCAGAAAGATTTTGCTTCCTGCTGATAATAAGCGTGACATAGAGGAAATTCCAACTTCTGTACGTAAGAAACTAAGGTTTGTATTCCTGGAGACGGCCGAGGATGCCTTTAAGGAAATCATTCTTGAGGATGAAGCAAATAAAAAGGACGCTAAAAGCAAATAGATAAAGAGGATGATAGATGCAAATTAATAAATCCGAGCTCGAGGCAGTAGCAGTAAAAGCTGCACAGTATCCAGAGCCTGGTGTGCCAGAAATCGCTTTTGCAGGCAGATCGAATGTTGGGAAGTCTTCGCTGCTGAATCTGCTTACTAGGAGAAAGAATCTAGCAAGAGTAAGCGGTAACCCAGGTAAAACGAGAACAATTAACTTTTACAGAGTGAATGATGAGTTTAGAATCGTTGACCTTCCAGGATACGGATATGCCAGAGTATCTAAGTCTGAATCTGAGAAATGGGGCGCTATGATGGAAGGCTATCTCGAGAATAGAGAAGGGCTACTCAAAGTTATTCAGCTGGTAGATATCAGGCATAAACCATCTGCGCAGGATGTTCAGATGTATGAGTATCTCAAATACTACAATCTAGATGGTATAGTAGTGGCAACTAAGGCTGACAAGGTATCATCTAATCAGCGTAGCAAAAATATCTCTGAAATTCGCATGACTTTGGGGATGAGCAAAGACGATAAGGTTATTCCAGTGAGCGCACTTAAGAGAACGGGACATGATGTTCTGTTAGGAGAAATCGAGCAGCTGCTGGAGCACTACGAAAAATTTTTTAAGAGTACGACGTTTAGTAGAGCGGAGGAGAACAAATGGCTAATATTAAGGCTTCGGAAAGCGGAATCTTTGGCAAGATTCTATACACAGAAGAGCAGATTAGAGCTCGTGCAAAGGAACTTGCAGAACAGATTTCTAAGGATTTTTGAGGGTGAAGAGGTAATTGTAATAGGCACACTTAAAGGTTCTGTACCTTGGATGTGTGATCTGCTCAAGGAACTCACAATCGATACTAGTATCGATTTCATCAAGGCAAGTAGCTACGGTTCAAGTACTACTAGCTCGGGTGTTGTTAAGATTAAGATGGATACTGATATGAATTTGTACAAGAAGAATGTCCTAATTATCGAAGATATTGTAGATACCGGTACGACACTTACATTCCTTCTTGAGAAGATCAAGGAGAGAAATCCTAAGACCATTAAGGTCTGCACTATGCTAGATAAGCCATCTCGTCGCACTACAGGGGTTTGTAGCGGACTATATCGGATTTACTGTTGATGACTTATTTATAATAGGATACGGGCTCGATTTCGACCAGAAGTACAGAGGTCTTCCGTACATCAGCTACCTTCAGCCTGAAGATTAATCCATATAAACTAATGTCAAAATAACTATTATCGACTTTTTTGGACCTGTTTACACAGGTCCATTTATTTTTGCTTTTAAATATCTTAGACTTGTCGTGTAAAGGAGGAAATATGTATGAAGGAGTATCAATACCGTGTTGAGGGAGAACGCAGCCTCCCTAGAGAAGTATATTATCAGTGTGTCTGGATGATTCGAGATATGGAAAGGCTTGAGAAAGTCATTGAAGATTCAAGCAAGGAAGCTGGAGAAGATCATAGGCTTGATGACGCAATTGTAAAGCTCGATTGTCTTAAAAGGGCTCTCGAGGAAATTCCTGATTACTACAGGCAAGGTGTGGTAAGTAGCGTTAAGGTTCGGGGCGGAGGCTTCGATGAGTTTGCACATACCAATACATGGAAGAAATGGAAGATGAGGTTTATGTATGCCTTTGCAGCAAACCTGGGACTTTACTAAGCGGACATAAAGCTGTGCTGAAGGGGAAGCCTTCCGGTGATAAAATTTAAGAGTATCTTATTTCTTGCGCATGTGCGTGTGTAATATGAGAGCAACACAAAACAATTCATAATTTGCAAAATCCCTCGTTTTTTTAAGTACAATTACGAGGGCTTTTTTTCTTATTTCTTAAAAATATGCAAATTTCAAGTCCTAAATTGAATGTTTTTGTATTTTTTTAAGTATAAAGTGCAAGTTGTTTACGTAAATTGTGATAAAGTTATATTAGTAAATGGAGGGTATACAAGATTATTTATGGCTTACGAGGAGAAAAACGTTAGAGTCGAATATTGTATACAAAGGAAAGATTTTTGACATAAGAAGGGATAAGATTTTAGCAGTTAATAACAGAATGTCTTACAGGGACATCGTTGTACATGGGGGAGCTGCCGTACTTATACCGATTACAGATGATGGCAAAATTATATTTGTAAAACAATGGCGACAAGCTCTTAGAAAACAGTTGATTGAGCTTCCAGCAGGCAAGGTCGATCCTGGAGAATCGTTTGAGGATGCAGCGAAGCGTGAACTCAGAGAAGAGACTGGATATTCAGCGGGACAATTGGTTAAACTCTTTAGAATGGCTCCATGTGTGGGCTATTCAGAAGAGATGCTAGAGTTTTATGCTTGTCATAATCTCAGCCCAGGGGAAACCGATTTCGATGAGACAGAGGATATCGATATCGTTCAGATGACACCTGAAGAGGTCATTAGACAGATAATGTCCGGTAATATTGAAGATGGCAAAACGGTTGCGGGTGTACTGTTTGCTAAAAATGCGGGGATTATCTAGAAAAGGTGCATGTAATTATAACGGGGGGTTAGGGTTATGATTAATGAATTTATTACGTATTTAAGAGATACAAAAAGGAAAAGCAGATAACACTTTAGTTGCTTATAAGAGGACGTCATCTCGTTTGCGAGATTCCTTGAGAATCACAGCGGAAGAGAACTAGCTGACTGTAAGGAAAGCGATTCGATTGCCTATATTCTAGACTTGAATAATGCAAGCAAGTCTAAGGCTACTATCAATCGTCAAGCTCTCGTCTCTCAGAACATTTTACGATTATGGAATTGAAACTGGCGAAGTGACAGAGAATCCATTTGCAAAGATTAAGTCTGCAAAGAACGATAAGAGACAGATTGAATTTCTTTCTGTCGAAGAAGTCGAGAAGTTACTCGCACTGCCAGACCAGACAGTGAAGGGAATCCGAGATACAGCGCTATTTGAATTCATGTATGGTACAGGTGCTAGAGTTACTGAGGTTGTGCGTCTAAAATTTGAAGATATCAATCTTAAGATGAACTTCGTGACACTTCGTGATGGTGAGGGTGAGAGCAGAATTGTTCCTCTCGGTTCCTACGCACAGAAAGCTCTTCGTAAGTACAGAGAAACTGCTTATTCTGGGTTGTCACGTACCGAAGTTACGGATGACAGCTATGTATTTATAAACTTCAGAGGCCAGCCTCTTACAAGGCAAGGGATTTGGAAGATGTTAAAAGAATACGGTGCCATGATTGGAATCGAAGATCGTATGACTCCTCAAATTCTGAGAAATAGCTTCGCCGTACATATATTGCAGAACGGTGGCGACTTGAAAACTCTTCAAGAGCTTATGGGATTTGATGATATGTCCGTAGGGATTGCCTATCTGTCTGTAACTAATATTAGAATCAAAGATGTGTATAGTAGAACACATCCAAGAGCATAGTAATGAGCCTGCGAAAGCGGGCTTTTTTAGTATAAGGGATTTTAAGCCTTGCAATAATACCAAGGGTATGATATCATACAAAAGTTATTACGGACGGTCCTCTAGCTATGCAAGTAACGAGAGAGTCTCGATGAAGAAACATGCTACGAACGTCTTTGAGAGAGAGGAGGAATAACTATGAATATTTTAGATCAGATTACACAGGACTATAAGAAGAATGATATTCCTGAGTTCAATGTCGGAGATACTGTAAAGGTACACGTTAAGATTATCGAGGGTCAGAGAGAGAGAATCCAGGTATTCGAAGGATACGTGCTCAAGATGCAGAATGGCGGCATTTCACAGACTTTCACTGTAAGAAGACTTGCACAGGGAATCGGTGTTGAGAAGACTTTCCCAATGCACTCACCTAAGGTTGACAAAATCGAGGTAGTTAAGAGAGGCCGTGTTAGAAGAGCTAAGCTTAATTACATGCGTGAGAGAACAGGTAAGGCTGCAAGAATCAAGAAGGCAAACTAGTCTTAGCTTACAAGCAAGGATAATAATGCATACCTCGGCATATTGCTGCGGTATGCATTTTTCTTAGGAGAAAATATGATTAATAACATTAACTGGTATCCAGGGCATATGAAGAAGACACGCGAGCTCATACAGGAAAATCTCAAGGCTGTAGACCTCGTAGTTGAAATAGTTGACAGTAGGATTCCGCTATCCAGCAGAAATCCAATAATAGATGAACTTATCTCCGGCAAGAAACGCGTGGTAATACTAGGTAAGTGTGACCTCGCAGATAAGAGTACGACTAATGAATGGAAGCACTACTTTGAGTCAGCAGGAGATATTGCACTGCCTATTGATTCCAGAAATGGTGAAAATATAAAAGCTTTTTACAAGGTGCTTGAAAAATATCAGCTTGAGAGAAACAAGGCTCGTGCTCTCAAGAGACCGCTGCGTATGATGATTGTTGGAGTACCGAATGTTGGAAAGTCATCATTCATCAACAGGCTAATAGGTAAGAAAAGTGCCAAGACGGGGGATAGACCTGGAGTGACGAAGGGAAAGCAGTGGGTGACGCTTGAAAACGGCATGCAGCTTCTCGACACCCCAGGCATTCTCTGGCCGAAGTTCGAGGATCCTTATGTTGGACTCAATCTAGCATTTTGCGGAAGCATTAGGATGAGATTCTCAATGTTCAAGACCTGGCTTATGAACTTCTAAAGGTGCTTAGGGAGAACTATCCAGATGAACTGATTGTCAGATACAAGCTGGATGGTCTCAGGAGTGATGATGAGGAAGAATACAACGAATATGGAGAACCTATAGATCCTGTACTAGCTGATATGGAAGCAATTGCTATAAAGCGAGGCTTTATTCAGTCTGGGAAACGTATCGACTATGAGAGAACTGGTCGCACAATTCTTGATGAGTTTAGAGCAGGGAATCATAGGGAATATCACTCTCGAGAGACCTGAATAGAGATAATTTGGTGCAGGAAAGATGCCTATAAGAACATATAAAGCGAGAATCTAAGTATGACGAAGCAAGAACGTGAAGAGAAGAAGCTGATGAGAATGCATGAGCTGCTTCAGATTGAAGATGAGCTCCGAGAGTCTGGAATTAAGAATATCGCAGGCATAGATGAGGTCGGCAGGGGACCGCTTGCAGGGGCCTGTTTACGCTGCATGCGTAGTGCTTCCAGCTGAATTTAGAGTGCCGGGCATAGATGACTCCAAGAAGGTGACTGAGAAGCAGAGAGAGAAATTGTGTAAAGAAATCTGCGAAGGTGCTATAGCTTATGGAATCGGCATTGCAACTGCGAAGGAAATTGATGACATAAACATCCTGAACGCAACAAAACTAGCTATGCACAGGGCGATTTCTGAGGTGCAATCAAAACTTCCTGAAGGTGAGAATATCGAGATGCTTCTCGTGGATGCAGTTGACCTAGAAGCTGAGGGGATAGCTCAAAAACCGATCATAAAAGGTGATGCGACGTGTTACTCCATAGCTGCAGCTTCAATAGTTGCAAAAGTCGCAAGGGATTCTTTTATGAAAGAGATAGAAGCGGAATATCCAGGATATGGTTTTGCTAGCAACAAAGGATACGGAACGGCGGCTCATTATGACGGGCTTCGTGTTCTTGGAATCTCTCCGATTCACCGCAAATCATTTCTCAAAAAATTCGAGGCGAGTGAGGGCAGTAAAATGGCTAAGAAAAAGTTTTACGCAGTGAAGGCCGGAAGAGTACCAGGAATATATGGTACTTGGGATGAATGCAAGGCGCAGGTTGATGGCTATCCTAATGCTGAATATAAAGGGTTTGCAAATTAAGTGAGGCGGAAGAATTCGTAGGACCAGAGGTGCTCGAACAAATGAAGCTAATTCCCACGAATTTTGTGTATGAGGAAGCTGATTTAAAAGCTACGCCACAAGACGATGGAATAGTTAAGGCGTATGTCGATGGCAGCTACGATGTAGCAACGGGACACTATGCTTCTGGAGCTGTTATTCTAGCTGATGGGGAAATCATAGAGCTTAACGAGTGCTATACGGATGACGCTGGTAGTAAGCTAAGAAATGTTGCTGGCGAAATCAAGGGTGCGGTGCTAGCAATCGAGTACTGTAAAGCGCACGGTATCAATGAGCTTGTCATCTACCATGACTACCTTGGTGTTGGTAAATGGGCAGACGATGAATGGAAGGCTAATCTCGATATGACTAGGGAGTATAAAGAGTATATCCGCGAGAAACGCAAGACTATGAAGATTAGTTTTGCAAAGGTTAAAGGTCACTCTGGTGACAAGTACAATGACATGGCGGATGCGCTGGCGAAGGCGGCACTTAACAAGTAACGGCATTTAGAAGTGCTTCATCAGTATTCATGCCTTAGTTTCAAAATTACTGCTCGAAGTAGGCACAAATAACATTATAAGATTACTTACAATAATAAGTGTTATTGCATATTTTATGTGATAACACTTTTGTTGTTTAGCTTAAAGAATATACTAATTCTTTTGTCACTATGCTATAATATTAGTTGGTTTTATGCGTGAAAAATGCGGAGGAAACATTAGATATGAATACATTATTAACGGGCGCTCCTGTAAGGGATGCTATAGATCAGGAAATTATTTCAAGAGTTAATTCGCTGACTGAAGCGGGCAATACACCTAAGATTGCTACCTTTAGAATCGGTGAAGATGACGGAGAGAAGTATTACGAGGGGGCTATCATCAAGAGAGCTGCTAAGTATGGAATTGATTGTGAGTCTGTAGTGCTTGAAGAGACTGTGTCTCAGAGCGCAGCAGAAGATGAACTATCTAGGCTCAATAACGATGATAACATCGACGGAATTATCATGCTGATGCCATTTCCTAAGGGAATCGACGGTGAACGTCTACGCGCTCTATTAAACCCAGCTAAGGATATAGACGCGATTACAGATGCTTCTTATGCAAATCTCTTTGCAAAATGATCCTAACGCTTTTTATGCATGCACAGCCGAGTCTTGCATGGAAATCCTCAAGTTCTATGGCATAGAGCTTAAGGGTAAGCAAGTAACAGTCGTCGGAAGAAGCATGAGGGTTGGAAAACCGCTTATGTTAATGATGATGAATGCTAATGCAACAGTTACTGTATGCCATACAAGAACAACAGATGAGAATCTTAGAGAGGCTTGTGAGAGAGCAGATGTCGTTGTGCTTGCTACAGGACAGATTGAGTCCTATAGCCCAGAGCTGTTCCATGATGGACAGATTATCATAGACGTTGGCACAGGCACTGGCAAGGACGGCAAACTAGCTGGAGATTTCGATTCTGGAGCACTAGAGGTAGAGGGCATGCCTAATGCACTAAGTTATTCACCTGTTCCAGGAGGAGTTGGCACAGTAACTACTGCGCTGCTTCTACGCAATGTCGTGAAAGCTGCAGAGCGTGTCTAATAATTTTTTTATAAATAAGGTCTTGGATAGATCTTTGATTTTGAAGGATTACAAAGTGGGAATTAATATTACTAACGAGATAATCAATCCTGAAAGGTTGAGTAAAAACAAACTTGAGCTTGTGCGAGATAAAGAAGCTTTTTTTCAAGAAATTGCTGATATAAGGCTCGAGTATGAGGCTGCGATAAAAGAGATTTCGACGAAACTGGAGATTCTTGACGATGACTTCAAGCAGCAAGATGATCACGGTCCTATTCACCACATTCAGTACAGGCTAAAGTCAGTAAACAGCTTATTTGACAAGGCTGAAAGGTATGGCATAGAAGATCCACTCAATAACATAGCTGAGATTAGAAAGCAGATATACGATATAGCAGGCGTAAGAGTTGTTTGTAACTATCGAGATGATATTTACAGGCTGTCGAGCTTACTGCTCAAGCAGGAGGACATCAAGCTGATTAGGATTAAAGACTACAGCTCAAATCCTAAGGAGAGCGGCTATCGTAGCCTCCACGTTGTTATCGAGGTTCCGATATTCCTCGTTAGCAAAAAGGTCTCGATTCCAGTCGAGATGCAGTTCCGAAGCATAGCTATGGATACGTGGGCGAGCTTAGAGCACGAACTTAAGTATAAGAATGAAGGTGCTTTGAGCGAGGAGCTTCAGAAAAAGCTGAAAATCTGCGCAGAGATACTAGCGGACGTGGATAATAGGATGGAGAATATCAGACACGAAGTTTTTTCTGAATAGTTAGTAGACTAGTGCTGAACATAAGAATTACTACTTTGCAGCAATTTATTGGCTGTAGAACATAAAAATAAACAGGAATTTAGGAGAAAAAAATGGGTAAAAATCTTGCTAAAACGTATGATCCCAAAAACTTTGAAGATCGTATTTATGAGATGTGGGAGGAGAGTGGTTCCTTTAATGCAGAGGTTGACAGGGACAAGAAGCCATACTGCATAGTTATGCCGCCTCCAAACATCACAGGTCAACTTCACATGGGTCATGCGCTTGACCAGACACTGCAGGACATTCTAATCAGATGGAAGAGAATGCAGGGCTATAGTGCACTATGGCTTCCAGGAAGCGATCACGCAAGTATCGCGACTGAAGTTAAGGTCAACAATGCACTTCGTGAAGAGACCGGCAAGGATAAGAAGGATATCGGTAGAGAAGCATTCCTAGAGCGCGCTTGGAAATGGAAAGAAGAATATGGCGGCAGAATTACGAAGCAGTGCCGCAAGCTCGGAGACTCTTGTGATTGGCGTAGAGAACGTTTTACCATGGACGAGGGCTGCAATAAGGCTGTTACAGAGCTGTTTATCAGGCTGTATGAGAAGGACATGATTTACAAGGGGAATAGACTTGTTAACTGGTGTCCAGACTGCATGACCACTCTATCTGATGCTGAGGTTGAGCATGAAGACGAGCAGGGTAAGTACTGGTACTTCCGCTATCCAGGAAAGGATGGTGGCGAAGGCATAACAGTTGCGACATCGAGACCTGAAACTATGTTCGGAGATGTTGCAATCGCAGTAAGCCCTGAGGACGATAGATATACAGGTTTAATTGGTAAGACCGTAATTTTACCTATTCTGAACAGAGAAATTCCTGTAATCGCAGATGAGTATCCGGATCCAGAGAAAGGAACTGGTGCTGTAAAAATCACACCTGCACACGATGCGAATGACTTCCTCGTTGGTCAGAGACACGATCTCGAGATTATGTCTTGTATGAACGATGATGCGACTATGAACGAGCTTGCGGGCAAATACGCAGGAATGAGCAGATACGAGTGTCGTAAGGCGTGGGTACATGACCTTGAGGAGGCAGGATTCCTCGTTAAGACTGAAGACCTTACAATTCCAGTAGGAAAGTGCTATAGATGCCATAACGCAATCGAACCAAAGATTTCTGATCAGTGGTTTGTTAAGATGGAAGAGCTCGCAAAGCCTGCCATTAGGGTTGCGAAGTCAGGTGAACTTAAGCACGTTCCAGAAAGATTCGAGAAGATATATCTAAACTGGCTAAATGACATTCACGACTGGTGCATTTCTAGGCAGCTATGGTGGGGACACAGAATTCCTGCCTACTACTGTGACGAGTGTGGTGAGGTCGTTGTTAGTCATGAGATGCCAAGTACTTGTCCTAAGTGTGGGTGCACCTCACTTCCACCAGGATGAGGACGTACTCGATACATGGTTCAGCTCAGGATTATGGCCTTTCTCTACACTAGGATGGCCTGAGAAGACCCCTGAGCTAGACTACTTCTACCCAACTTCTGTGCTAGTAACTGGTTATGACATCTTGTTCTTCTGGGTTATCAGAATGGTATTCTCAGCGTGCGAGGTAATGGAAGAACCTCCGTTTGAATACATATTCCTACACGGACTCGTAAGAGATGAACAGGGCAGAAAGATGAGTAAGTCTCTCGGCAACGGAATAGATCCTCTTGAGGTTATCGACAAGGTCGGAGCGGACGCTCTTAGGTTCATGTTAATCACAGGTATCACACCGGGTAATGATACGAGATTTATCTGGGATAGACTTGAGTCGTCGCGTAACTTTGCTAACAAGCTTTGGAATGCATCGAGATTTACAATCATGAATCTTCAGGATGATGATGGAAATCTATTACCGATGGCTACAGCAGAGACTGCAGCGCTTAGAGATGAGGATAAGTGGATTATCTCTCTTGTAAATGAAGCTGCATCAGATATTACAAATTCCCTCGACAAGTTTGATCTTGGTCTTGCTGGTCAGAAGGTTTATGAGCTTATCTGGGATGAATACTGTGACTGGTATATCGAGCTGATTAAAGCGAGATTATGGAGTGATGACGAGGAAGATAAGGCAACTGCTAGATTTGTTCTTCAGAGCGTTCTCAAGGATCTTCTCAAACTACTTCATCCATTCATGCCGTTTATTACAGAGGAAATCTGGGGATATCTACCAGCAGAAACTGTTGATGCCAAGAGCGAGGAAAAACTGCTCATTACAGCATCATGGCCAATTTATGATGAAGCTAGGTTGTTTGCTGAATCTGTAGCAAAGAATAGAGACTGCAAAAGAAATCATCAAAGCTATAAGAAATGCCAGAACAGAAGTAGATGCTGCACCTAGTCGCAAGCTCAATCTAATCGTCAAGACGGATGCACTTAAGGATACAATCGAGGCAATTTCCACTCATATTCAGAAAATCGCCAATGTTGTTGAAATAGAAATTGAAGGTACTGATAGCGAGACTCCTGACGGTGTAGTTTCAGCAGTCTTCTCGGGCGGAGAGCTTCTGATTCCGCTAGCTGATCTAGTTGACTTTGAGGCAGAGCGTGAAAGACTTGAGAAAGAGAAGAAGAGACTTGAGGGAGAAGTAACTCGTGTAGAAAAGAAACTTTCTAATAAGGGATTTGTCGCAAAGGCTCCTGCTTCCAGTTGTTGAAGAGGAGAAACAGAAGGGCGAGAAGTACCGCGAGATGCTGGAAACAGTAATCAAGAGACTTGAGTCCATGGGTGCATCAAGTGGCAAATAAGGCAAGTGAAGCGGTTATCCAGCGCATTTGGAATATGACTGCCAAGAAAGGACCGATTGGTCTTAAGAGGATGAGAAGGCTCCTGGAACTGCTTGGTAATCCTGAGCAGAATATGAAATTCATCCATGTGGCAGGTACAAATGGTAAAGGTTCAGTGTGTCAGTTTACAGCATCTATGCTGAGAGCTGCAGGCTATTCTGTGGGAGTGTTCACTTCGCCGCATGTGATGGAGTATAACGAACGATTCGATGTTGATAAGAACTATATCAGCGATGATGATTTCTGCAGAATAGCTACACATGTTATGTCTTTTGCTGATCAGGTAAACGATGAAGGCTTCGGATACTTCTCGGAGTTCGAGATACTGACATCTACTGCGTTGCTGTATTTTAAAGAGCAGGCACCTGATATCGTGATTCTCGAGACGGGAATTGGCGGTAAGATGGATATGACAAATGTCATTTCTAACCCTCTTGTATCGGTGATTACACAGATAGGATTTGACCATGTCGATATGCTCGGTGATACGCTATCTAAGATTGCTGAGGCGAAGGCAGGTATCATCAAAGACGGCGTCCCGGTTGTGTCGGAGTCACCTGAACAAGAGGTCAAAAGCGTCATATTGGATACGGCTAAGGGAAAGAATGCAAAATTTATCGATGCCTCTCTTGCTAAATACAAGATAAATGATTATTCTGAACTTATGAGCTTTGATTTTGAATTTAGTTTCGGTGCTAATGAGGTTAAGATGACTGATGTCAGGATTGGACTCATAGGAGAACATCAGGTCAGAAATGCAATAACTTCACTATTAGCGGTGAAGAGCATGAAAGACCGCGGTTTGATAGATATTAGTGAATCAGAAATCAGACAAGGACTTGCGAATGCGAGAAATATGGGGCGCTTCGAGATACTTGGGAGCAATCCGTATGTAGTTATAGACGGTTCACATAATCCTCAAGGTCTAACAGCTGCGATGGCAACTCTTAATGAATTAAGAGATACTATCTTCGCGGACAAGAGGATAATAACAATCTTTGGGTGCTTTGCCGATAAAGAGTATCATACTATGACGGAGATACTTTAAGTCCGGACTTACCAATGCTGGATGCAAGGAAGTGATTGCAACAGAACCAGTAAGTCCGAGAGCGCTTCGGGCAGAAGAGCTTAAGAAGTTACTCGAAGACGAGAACATCGCTGTGACAGCTATCAGCGATGAAGAGACAGCCTTTGATAGAGCGTTAGCGTCTGGTGCAGACGTACTGCTCTTTTTAGGATCCATATATCTTATTGGAGATATAAAAATTTTTTTCAATCGAAAGGACGGGAAAATTAATGTTTGACAGAAATGGCTACGATGACAGCAGATATAACTTAGAGAATATCGCTGAAATTGCAAAGACTTCTCCTACAGTTGCTGCTCTAATTGAGAAGGAGTACAACAGACAGAAGAACAACGTGGAGCTCATTGCATCCGAGAACTACTGTTCAGAGGCAGTTCTTGCTGCTTGCGGAAGCTGCCTATCATGGAAGTATGCAGAGGGATATCCTGCAAAGCCAGTTGCTAGACACTCCGGAAACAAGGGAAGATATTACGGTGGAACAAGATACGTTGATGAACTCGAAGAGTACTGCTGCGATAAGTGGAGAGAAGTATTCAACACAGATTATCACGTAAATGTACAGCCGCACAGTGGTTCACAGGCTAACTTCGCTGCTTACAACGCAGTGCTAGAGCCAGGTGATACTATCCTTTCACTAAACCTAGACAACGGTGGACACCTAACTCACGGTTCCTCAGTTAACTTCAGTGGTAAGTTCTTCGATGTTCATTTCTACAATGTAGATGATAATGGATTTATCGATATGGCAGATATTGAGAAGAAGGCGAAGGAGCTTCAGCCTAAGTTAATCCTCACCGGTGCTAGTGCTTATTCAAGAATCATCAACTTTGAGAAGTTTGCTGAGATCGCACAGAGCGTCGGTGCTCTATTCATGGTAGACATGGCTCATATCGCTGGCCCTAGTTGCTGGTGGAGTACATCCATCCCCATTCGGATATGCTGATATCATCACAACAACCACTCACAAGACACTTAGAGGACCTAGAGGCGGAATGATCTTCTGTAAGGAAGAGTTCGCTAAGAAGATTGACAGTGCAGTATTTCCATTTGCACAGGGTGGTCCACTCGAGCACATCATCGCTGGAAAAGCTGTTTGTGCCGAAGAAGCATTAAGACCTGAGTTCAAGGAATACGCAGCACAGGTTGTAAAGAACTGCGCAGCATTTGCTGATGAAATGCTTAGCTAGGATATAACATCGTTACAGGCGGAACTGATAACCACGTATTCCTAATCGACCTTTCAGATAAGGAATTCTCCGGCAAGGATCTTCAGAACGCATGCGATGAAGCTGGAATCACTCTTAACAAGAACTGCGTTCCTAACGAGAAGCGTTCACCAATGCAGACAAGTGGTGTTAGAGTTGGAACTGCTCCAATGACAACAAGAGGCTTCGTTGAAGCTGACTTTATCGAAGTTGCACACAGAATCGATGAGGTTGTTAAGAAGCTCGACGCCGAGAAGGCTGCAGAAGCAAAATAATTACTTTTTCTTAAATAACTAAGTAAATTCGATACCCGGATTTGTTGATATACAAATTCGGGTATTGTATAATCAAAAAAAGAAAAATAAAGGAGGACGATTCCATGGTTAAATTATTGGTAGGACACAAAGGTAAGGGTAAGACCAAGAAAATGATCGAGCTGGCTAATGCAAGCGTCGAGGAGACCAAGGGTAGCACCGTATTTATTAACAAGAATTCCAGACTTATCTATGATCTAGACTACAAGATTCGTGTAATCTGCATGGAAGATTTTGTTCATATAACTAACGAGGATGAGTATATCGGATTCCTATTCGGTATTATCAGCTCAGATAATGACATTCAGACAATCTTCTTGGACGGTATCATGAGACATGCTGATTTCTCACTAGATGTTCTTCCAAGCTTCCTTTCAAAGGTTAAGGATATTTCGAAGGATTACGGTATCGACTTCGTAATCAGCATTAGTGCTGAGCTCGAAGAGATGATCGGGGTTAACTTCGATGGAGTAGAGGTTCTTAACTAATTTCAATATGGATGTATAAAACAACCTGACTATCACTTTGCGATTTAGTCAGGTTGTTTTGTTGTATTTGTATCAAAGTTTATTTATATTCTGGATAAACAAGTCCACATCTTCCTGTTTCGTATACCAAGCAGTGCATAGCCTCATGCACTTATGAAATTCATCCACAGTTTCAATTTCAGACAGCAAATATTCGTCGCTAAGCGCTTTAATCTGTTCGTTCGTCATAATGAAGAACTGCTGGTTGGTCGGGCTATCTACAGCAAGCCTGATTCCTTTTGAAAGCACAGCAGCTTTGACATCAAGGGCCATTTTTACAGCTGGTTTTGCAATCTCGGTGTAGAGATTATCTTTAATTAATGTATAGAACTGAAGTCCGAGAAGCCAGCCTTTGGCAAGGAGTGCACCGTGCTGCTTCTGGTAGCTGAAGAAGTGAGGCTTTAGTTCATCGTTAATAATTACAATTGCCTCTCCAAATAACGCACCGCACTTTGTACCACCAATGTAAAATGCATCACAGTTACTTGCAAGGCATTTTAGGTCTACGTCATTATGAGGGTGAGGCGAGTGCATAGCTTAATCTTGCACCATCCACAAACAGGTAGAAGCCGAACTCTGTACAAGCGGTACGAATCGCCTCAAGCTCCAACTTGCTATAGAGAGTTCCGAGCTCTGTCGGCTGCGAGATATATACCATTTTAGGCTCCACTACATGACCTGGAGTTGGATTATGTACCTTAAGCGCACCCTGTTCTCTAATCTGATCGGCAGTGATTTTTGCCATCTGTTGATGGTAGCGCGATGACTTTATGGCGTGTGAACTCAATAGCGCCAGTCTCATGAACGTTTACATGGACCGTATCTGCAGATATGACACCTTCGAAGCTTCTTAAAGCAATATCTATAATCGTCATATTCGTCTGAGTTCCGCCCACCAAGTAGTGTACATCGGCCGTAGAACACTCGATAGCTCTGCGAATCTCGTCACTTGCTCGTTCGCACCATGAGTCGAGCCCATAACCAGCGTATGAATTATCCATATCTTTGTTTAGAGCGTTGAGTATCTCAGGGTGAGCACTTCTGCTATAATCGTTATCAAATTTAATCATCTTACGCCTCGCTTCTTGGTATCGTGAATGTTTATTTATTGCGATTTTCTTCCCATTCTTTAATTGCTTCTCTAGCACATTTATCGTCGTCCTGAGGGACATTTACACCCTTTATATGCTGATACTTGTCATCACCAAGACCGATAATAGCAACTAGATCTCCTGGTTCTGACTTAGTGATTGCATAGTGTATAGCCTCTGGTCTATGTTCGATAACCATATACTTTCCACCGGTCGGCTCAAGTCCTGATTTTACACCTTCGACGATAGTTTCAAATGGCTCAAATCTATTATGCTCGGTAGTGATAATCGAAAAATCTGCATACTTGCCCGATGATTCTCCCATGCCTATACGTCTCTCTATATCTCTGTTGCCGCCAGCTCCAAATACGCAGACTAGACGCTTCGGATTATATGCTCTCAAAGCCTCTAGAACGGCTCTTGTGCTTTCACGGGTATGAGCGGAATCTATGCACACGCTGAGGTCTTCGGTGCGATAAATCATGTCGACTCTACCGCTTATGTGGATATTAGAAAGAGCTTCTTTAGCCGCAGCAGTAGGTACCCCTAGAGCATCAATTGTAGCTATTGTAGCCGCTCCGTTTAGAGGAACAAATTCTCCAGGCATATTTACGAATATAGTATCGTCAAGCCTTCCCGAAAGCTTAAACTCTTCTCCGATAAATCCGTTGTACTCTTTGGTGCGCTGATCCGAGATAATATAGTCTGGTGTGCAGCCGAGCTTCTCCGTCTGCTCGTGTACTCCATCGTGACCGATAGTGATCAGATCGCAAGTGGCGTCTTTGACGATAAAGTCGATATGTTCATCATCGAGATTTATGATGCCCTTGTCACACTGCTGGAGCAAGAGGCTTTTGCAGTAAGCGTAGTTTTCAAAAGTAGGGTGCTCGTCAGTTCCAACATGATCACCGTACTGAACATTGAGAAATACTCCGATGTCGAAGTGAATCATATCTGTTCGATGCTGCATCAAGCCCTGTGATGAGCACTCGAGAACCGCATACTCGATGCCTTTTGATACCATGATAGAAAGGAACTTCTGCATCTGGTCTGAGTCTGGAGTTGTGTTTGCGACCTCAAGAATCTCGTTGCCTAAATTTACTCCATTAGATCCTATTGAGGCAGCCTTATGGCCAGCTTTTCTAAGTGCCGCAGTGATCATGGTTGCAACAGTAGTCTTGCCTTTTTGAACCTGTTACTCCAACCATCTTGAGCTTCTCTGACGGATAGCCGTAGAATGCAGCTGAAACTACAGCTTTTGCATGTCTAGTGTCAGGTGTAGCAACAACTGTTGAGTTTATATTTGACAGGTCTAGCTGATAGCTCTCATCTACGATGATGAGGGCAGGGTGTCCACAATCAATCTGTGTAAGTGCATCATGGGAGTCAAATACAGCTCCACAGATGCATACGAAGACATCGCCAGACGAAACTTTTCTGCTGTCGAAACATATGCCAGTTACACCCTGATCAAGGGAACCCTTTAGCAATTTATAATCTAATCTCGAAAATAATTTCTTTTGTATTCATGACTCCTCCGAAATCCATAATAATATGGGATTTACAACTTATAATTATATCCTTAATTAGTTAATTTTCCAATACGTATGGTATAATACAGCGGTATAAAGAGGAGTTACTATGATTAGAGTAATTAGTTCAATAGAAGAGAAAAGAGAATATTTAAAATCGCTAGATGAACAGTCGCTTGAGAAAATAAAGGCACTGAGGGAATACGCGTTCAGAGGAAACAGCGGAGAGCTGATTCTTGGCTTCCGCACCGAAGATGATAATGTGGCTATTATCGTTACTTCAGATAGCGAATGCGTTCTTATTACTGAAGATTTGAAGCTTATTACATATGCTCAAAAAGTTCATCATGAAGAACCGCACGATGCATTGCTGGCGCTGATGCTAGACTACTCATCAGATGATCTATATGAGCTAGAGGAGCTTGAATCGAGCATTGTCGATATGGAGGAAGAGCTTTTTGGCGGCAAGAGACCTGATAAGAAAGGGCTAAAGCAAATTGTGGTTAGGCGTAAGGAGATAATGTTTAAGAAACAATATTACGAGAGGATGGAGCTTCTAACCGATGACCTAGCTGAAATCGATAAAGCGTTTGTATACCTTGATAAACGTTTTGATAAGCTTTATAGTTTTATACTTAGAGTTCAGGAGTACCTGAATCACGTCAGTGAGATGTATCAGGCTCAGATCGATATAGAGCAGAATAACTTGATGAAGCTGTTTACAGTTATTACCAGCGTATTTGCACCGCTGACTCTTATCACAGGCTGGTATGGTATGAATCTAAAGCTGCCTGAGTTTCAGTGGCGATTTGGGTATATATATGTATCGGTATTGAGCGTGAGTGTGGTGCTAGGACTCGTGTATTGGTTCAAAAAGAAAAAGATATTGTAGATGCGACCGCAACTTCTTATGCAGTGGCGTTTTAATTAATAATAGGTATAGGGAGACAAGATGGATAATAAAGATTATATAGTGAGAGCGAGTCTTGCAAATGACAGTGTCAGGGCTTTTGCAATCAGCTCGACACATCTCGTAGCTGAAGCTAGAGAGCGTCATAAGACACTGCCTGTAGTTACAGCAGCGCTAGGTAGACTTCTATCGGCTGGTGCCATTATGGGTAGCATGATGAAGGGCGATAAGGACATAGTGACAATTACGCTCAAAGGTGACGGTCCTGCGGGATATATCACGGTTACAGCTGATAGCCATGGCCACGTTAAGGGATTTCCTGGAAATCCAAATGTTGATATTCCTCGTAAATATGCCGGCAAGCTTGATGTGGGTATAGCGGTTGGAAATGGACTGCTCACAGTTAGCTATGATTTAGGTCTAAAGGAACCATACAGCGGACAGGTTGAGCTTCAGACAGGTGAGGTGGCAGAGGATCTGGCATATTACTTCACCGTTTCAGAGCAGCTACCTTCAGCGGTAGGACTAGGCGTGATGGTCGATACTGATAGCAGTGTAAAGCACGCAGGTGGATTCATTGTACAGCTGCTGCCAGAAGCACCAGAGGAAGTAATCGAGCTTCTTGAGAAGAAGCTAGCTAATATCGAACCAGTAACAACTATGATGGAGAAGGGCATGAAGCCTGAAGATATGCTATCGTACATATTTGAAGGTATAGATATCGAGTTTACAGAAAAGCGTGATGTAGAATTTTACTGTGACTGCTCAAAGGAGAAGGTATCGAGGGCATTGGCAGCTATGGGCGATGGTGAACTGCAGGGTATCATCGATGATGATGAAGAAATTGAGGTTAAGTGCTTCTTCTGCAATACGGCATATAAATTTAGCGTCGAAGACATAATAAACATACTTTCGTCGAGAAAAAAACGATTAAAAATTTGTTGTATTTTTAATAAAAAAATACCATATATGTATTGAAAGAATTTACAAAAAAATGCTACAGTTAGAGGTAGTTAAGTTATTATATTGTGTAAAATTATTTAGAAAAAGGTGTAGTAATGAAAGATAGAATTTATCTAAACGATAATGAAGTCATTTTGAACTTTGATTTAGTATACCCAGAGTCTAGTCTTGAGGTTATTAAGTCCAAGGAATTTAAAGTGTTTATGCAGAGTTATATAGCTCATCTCGAAGAGAGTGATTCAAAGCTTTATAATTGGGCAACACAGGGCAAGACGACTCAGGACGCTATCGAGGCTCTATCTACATTTGCACGTCAGACACTAGTGTTTTCTGCTGAGGAAATTGAGTCCCCATATATTGAGGACAGAGCAGCTGCACTCACATTTGTTGAGGGCATCTACGATTTCTGGAAGGCTCATGAAAGATACTCAGTTACAACAGATAGAAGAAGAGAGTCAAACTCGACAACTTTTGTACATGCTGATTCGGCTCATAACCAGCTGATTATGGCTACATATAGACGCATCGAGGAAACTCTGATGGGTCGTGCAAATAAGATATATCGTCAGCAGCCTGCCGGAACTAACGCGGCTCTATCTCTATACAAGAATGAAAGCTTTAAGCTCGGTGCTCGTTATGAGTCTCTCCGAAAGGTTAAGTTCATAGACTCCATCATGCTCCGTACGCCGATGATTCTTCATCCGAAGTCCAACAAGCGTGAGTGGGCATTTCAGCAGGTGTATGAGAACCCACTAGATACTTTTTAATGGTAACAGCGACGAGTTCTTCTGTTTCCCTGCTAAGGTTGGAGACCTCACAGTATTCATCTACTTCCACAGAGACTTTATGTCTAACGGAGTTTCGCTAGCGAACCTGTTCGAGCTCGCTTCTAAGAAGGAAGCAACCAAGAAGCCTGACTGTGTGCTTATCTTCGGTAACGATGATGGCAAGAATGCTTGCACATTCTACCACGATGAAGAAGAGGATATCTGGGTAGGATCAGTTACTTATAACGAGAAGATTTCTTACTTTGGATACATGAAGAAGACTGTTCTCACGCTCCATAACGTAGCGATGATGCAGAAGGGATGGCTACCGATTCACGGTGCATTTGTTAACATCACTCTCAAGAATGGCAAGAGCAAGGGTATCTGCCTAATGGGAGACTCCGGAGCTGGAAAGTCTGAAACCATTGAGGCTCTAAAGTCACTCGGTGATGAGAAGATTAAGAATATTGAAATCGTATTCGACGACATGGGAACATTCCACGTTGAAGACGGAACCGTATATGCTAAGGGTACTGAGATTGGTGCGTTCGTAAGACTCGATGATCTTGATCCAGGAACGCCTTACCGCGATATGAACAGATCAATCTTCTTTAACCCAGACCTGTCAAATGCGAGAGTTATCACTCCTGCAGCACCTTACTCTGTTGTTACAGACAATCATCATGTTGACCTCTTCGCATATGCAAATAATTACGATGAAGATCTCGGACTACATCAGTTCGACAACCTTGAGGATGCAAAGACTGTATTCGTTGAGGGTAAGAGAATGGCTAAAGGTACAACACAGGAAGTTGGACTATCTACAACTTACTTTGCTAACCCATTCGGTCCAATGCAGCAGCAGGAAATCTGTGACCCTATCATCGATAAGGTATATGAGTGCCTGAAGAACAACGGTGTATTTATCGGAGAAGTTTACACTCACCTCGGTAGAGACCCTGAAGACAGAGAGAGCATCAAGAAGGGTGCGGAAGAGCTACTCAGATTTATCGAAGAGAACTAGTAGAGAGCTAAATCAATATCGACTGTGAGGCGAAGCAGCTGTGCTGCTTCGCCTCGTTTCATCTAAATAATTGATGTTACTCGCCTGGTGCTCTCTTATGGATAAGCGGTTTTATGAAATTATAAGTGGCAGTGATATAATGAAGCTAAATGACAGCATCGTAGAAACAGTTGATCGGTTGAAATAAAAGAAAGATGATGTAGAATCTAGGTATGAAAGAATTAGATAGACTAAAAATCAGCACTGAAAAATGATCCTGGGGCGGAGTCAACTGCAAAAGAAATTTGGCGTTCTCATCCCTATAATTGAGACTCCGCAGGGGCTCTCGGTATTGTTTGAGGTGCGTGCCAGAGATCTGAGACGTCAGCCTGGTGAGATATGTTTTCCTGGCGGCAGCACAATGGAGGGCGAGTCTGCCTCCGCTGCAGCTGTGAGGGAGGCGAGCGAGGAGCTCCTCATCGCCGCATCCAGCATCGAGGTTCTGGATGAGCTCGATATTGTGAATGTATATTCTGGCGGCACACTGCAGCCGGTGGTGGGGCTGCTCAAGGACTATAATTGCTCATTTTCTTCCGATGAGGTTGCGGAAGTTTTCAGTGTGCCGCTCGCGTTCTTCGTAGAGAACCAGCCAGAACGCTATGACGTAGCGATGAGGAGCATACCATCCGAAGGCTTTCCCTATGACAGAATCGAGGGCGGGAAAGCCTACGACTGGGATTCTAGCTATAGGAGCATATATTTCTACCAATACGATGGTAGAAATATATGGGGACTGACAGCAGGTATCATGAATGACTTTATTCAGAAGCTAAAGAGGGGCGGATATTCAAATTGGTAGGGTATCCTATATTTATAATCCAGATGATTCAATCATTTAAATCAATATGATGTCATTTGCATAGAGTCTTCACACAGCACAGATAAATATTATGCTATAATAAATAAACAGTGGACGTGGGTGTTCATCACCCACGTTTTCTTTTTTCGATTTTTTAATTATTAAAGCCACTGAATTTCAATGGCTATATATCGTATTTCTACAAAGAGAGATTAGTAATGAATCAAGACACCAAACGAATAAGCTTAATGAATAAGAGATATTTGTCCACTGCAGGCGCGCGTGTTTCTGCCTTTATAGTGGGGCTGCTTTTTTTGTCTTTTTTGTTTCTACCTCTGCATTTGCAGGCACTTCACTGCCAGCTACACCTTCAGATAGAGAAGGGTATTATGAATTTCTCGGAATCGATGTATCTGAGTGGCAAGGTGGGATTGACTGGAAGGCTGTAAAAGCTGATGGTGTAGATTATGCATTTATTAGAGCAGGCGCGACTACTTCATCGGGCTTTGATCTTAAGACAGATTCTAAGTTTGATACGAATATGAAGGGAGCGAAGTCTGCAGGTGTTGCTCGTGGAGTGTACTGGTACTCACAGGCAACTAATGAAGAAGAAGCTGTTACCGAAGCTAAGAAGCTAATATCACTAGCCAAGAAGTACGATATAGAACTGCCTCTCGTTATGGACCTTGAATTTTCAAACGGCAGATTTGACAGCATATACGCTTCATGGCGTGCTAAAGGAAGCGATTATGCCAAGAAGAGAATGACAGCAGTAGCTGATGCGTTCCTATCTTATTGCCGTTCGCAAGGATACCCGGCAGCAATATACCTTTCTACATCACTTGCTGGAAGCACGACTGGCGTGGATACAAGTGCCTTGGTTAACAACTCGCACGAAGTCTGGGTTGCTCATTATTCTAGCAATCTCTCGGCATCTTCCGATTATACGATGTGGCAATTTACGAGTACGGGAAGTGTAAACGGTATCAAGGGTAAGGTCGATTACGATGTAATGTACGTGGACAAGCAAGCAAAGAAGACTGGCTATCCAGGTATAACTGCAGAAGCTTCGAACGATATGGTCAAACGTACAGGCAGTCCGGTCACTATTAACGTCAATGTAACAGATAATGGTAAGGCTCTGGTACTAAACAATGACTATACGCTTTCATATATCAATAATGTAAATAATAGAACGGCATACGCCCTTGTAAAGGGAAAGGGTGACTATATAGGATACACAGAAGTAATTCCATTTCAAGTTGGTGATGAAGATATACTAAATGCAACTGAATTTGAGCCTTCGAATGTTGTGACGAGTGTGAAAAATGGCAAGATGACTGTGAAGTTTACCGCAGCAAGTGGAAGTGTAGATGACTATAGAATTGAGTATAGAAACAGTGACTCTGATGAGTGGAAGTCTGTGAATACAGGTGGTAAGACGGAGTATGTCATAGAGGGTAAGCCTAAACAGATTAGGGTCTCTGCGGTTGTGGGAAGTAATATTTACGGAATGGCAAAGCCAGATAACTCTCAGAAACATGCGATTATCGATGGCGCTGTTGAGGCTGACTCCAGGCTCGGAGGTAAGGCACTGACAAATAGCGAAAAGCTTAAAAAAAGATAAATCTGGAGGTGAGTGGCGATGTCGTTATCTAAGGGAAAGCATCCACATAAGAGATACACTCGTAAGCAGAAGCTCCTCATAGGACTGATTATCTTTGTAGTAATAGATATCGTTTTATTCACCTTTACTATTTCTAGATACAACGGATACGACCTTATCAATTCTGAAAAGTATGTAGAATTCAATATGCCTGAGAGCAAGGCTCTAACTGAACAGGAGTGGCAGGCTCTCATCAAAAATACTAAGGTTATTAAGTACCCAAGGGTTCAGTTATCTAGAGAAATCGATCATATCAATAACCAATATAAGAAACGTATTAAGGAATATGATATGACTATGACTGAATACTTAAAAAGAAGCAGGTATTACATCATCTCAGTTCAATAAACAGATTGAAGAGATGGCGAAAGAAAACGTAAGGGATAAGCTAGTCCTCCATGCTGTCGCTGAGAAAAAAGGAATATCTGTCAGTAAGTCAGAAATAGAGAAAGCGAAGAAAGGTATCCTCAAGGAGAAGGGTGTAAATTCAGAAACTGAATATAAGAAGCTTACAGGGGAATCGTTAAGCGAGCATATCAAGGAAATCGACCTTGAGTCGAAGCTGCTATATGCGAAAATCGTTAAGAAATAGTATTTAGCGATAAATTTTACATAATATGATGCGAAGAAGATGAGGTGCTGTTATTGCATCTCATTTCTCTTCTACAGACTTCATTTAACACCTGTGTTCATGTAAAAAAACTCATAAATTTCAATCTTAATTTTTTTATTTAATAATTTCTTCCCCTTCATTTAAGGCGATTTAGATAAGATTGATAACAACAAGAGACTAATGGAGGTACGATATGGATATCATAGCAAAGATTAAAAAGCACTGCTATAGAATCACCAGAACGTTTAGTGTTCAGCTCCAGAGATGGGGAGATGACTTATGGGGAACTATGGAAGAAGTCATCGGCACTTGCAAACTACATATCGAATAGACTTGAGGGAAATCGTGAGCCCATTATGGTTTACGGACATAAGCATCCAGACATGCTCGTTGCTTTTTCTAGCATGCGTTAGATCTGGTCATGCATATTGTCCTGTAGATATCGGAAATCCGCCAGAGAGGGTATGTGATATCGCAGAAGCAATAGATAATGAAATCGTAATCGTTACTCAGTATGAAGAAACACTGAGCATAGATTCTAAGTATGAGGTAGTTGGCAGAGAACAGCTTGAGAAAATCTATAAGGACTATAAGTCTTATGATGATAAGGAGCCTGTATCTGGTGACGAGACATATTACATCATATTCACATCAGGAAGCACCGGAAAGCCTAAGGGTGTTAAGATACCGGCGGATGCGCTAAATAACTACCTAAAATGGTCAGTGACTCTTTCTGGAGGTATCCCGGAGGCTACGCGGTTCTTAAATCAGGCGCCATTCTCGTTCGATCTATCTGTAATGGATTTATACACTGGACTTGCAACTGGTTCTACTATCGTTGCACTAGATAAGGCGCTTCAGCAAGATATGCCTGAGATGCTAAAGTACATCGAAGCAGCAAACATAGAGTACTGGGTATCGACACCATCGTTTTCAGATATGTGTCTTGGAGAAGCCGATTTCAGCGCAGAGAAATTTGGAAGTATCAAGGCATTCCTATTCTGTGGAGAGGTTCTCACAAAGGATACTGCGAAGCAGCTCAGAGCTAGATTTCCAGATGCCAAGGTTATCAACACATACGGCCCAACTGAGTCGACAGTATGTGTGACTGAAATCGACATCACAGATGATGTTATAGCTAAGGAGGGAGCACTTCCGATAGGCCTTCCTAAGCCTGGAACTGAAATTAGAATCGATCCAGATAATAGTGAGATGATAATAGTTGGAGACTCTGTTAGCTCGGGATATTACAACGACAAAGAGAGAACCGAAAAGGTGTTCTTTATGGCCGAGGCTGGCTCGCTAAACGAAGACCCGAAGGAGTTAATCAGAGCATATAGAACTGGCGATACAGGCCATTACGATGCATCAGGTATGCTGTTCTGTGATGGTAGAATCGACCATCAGATTAAGCTTCATGGATATAGGATTGAATTAGGTGATATCGAATCCAATCTGACAAATATAGAAGGAGTAGCTGCTGCTGCCGTTATTCCAAAAGAAACGTGAAGGTAAGGTAGAGAGCCTAACAGCGTTCGTGGTAAGAGAAGGGGATATCATCGCTGATGATTACAGCGGCAGAAAGTATGTGCGAGAAGCACTCAAAGATTTTTCTGCCAAGCTACATGGTTCCAAAGCGAGTAAAGTTTATTGATAAGATGCCGCTTACGAACAACGGTAAGGCAGACAGAAAGAAATTGGAGGAATTGGTATAGATGCAGCTTTTTACAGACAATAGCTTCTTTATATGGTTAGCCGGTCTGTCGATTCCTGCGATATATCTGGGTTGCAGGGAGAAGTCGCTCAAATGGTACGGCATGTTCGTAACATTTGTGTTCATCTGGCTGTCGATGGGCAGCAATCTAGCAGCCCTGTTCAACTTGGGACTGTTTACATTAATAGAATATGCGATAGTGCGCATATATCTTGAGCTTAGGACTAAGAAAGGTAGGGTAACCTGGCAGTACAGGATATTCTTGCTCGCGAGTATATCACCGCTCACTATCTATAAGGTTCTCGGTCTTACAGGAAACAAATATCATATTTTTGCTTTCCTAGGACTGTCATATATGACATTTAAAGCTGTCCAGATGGTGATTGAGATATATGATGGAGTAATAACGAGTTTTAAAACTTCAAACTTCATATATTTGCTACTTTCTTCCCTGCGATAACGTCGGGACCTATTGATAGAAGCAGAAGATTTGACGAAGATATTGACAGGATCATCCCTAGAGCCGAATATCTAGAAATGCTGGGAGACGGCATTTACAGAATCCTTAAGGGGATGGTTTACAAGATGGTAATTGCGGCATGTTTCTATACGGTTATGAATTATTTTGGAACCGGCGGAACATGGTACTCGATAGCAATTTACTTTTACTTATATGGAATATATCTGTTCTTTGACTTTGCAGGATACAGTCACATGGCGATTGGTACCAGCTATATATTTGGGATCAAGACACCAGAGAATTTCAATGCACCTTTCGTTAGCAAAGATATTAAGGAATTCTGGAATCGTTGGCATATGACGCTGTCGTTCTGGTTTAGAGACTTCCTTTTCTCGAGAATCACGATGGCGCTCGTAAGAAGCCGCAAGGTTAAGAACAAGATGGCAATCGCATCTATTGCATTTATGATAAACATGTTTGTCATGGGTGTGTGGCACGGACTAGAAAGTAATTACATAATTTATGGTCTATATCACGGTGTTCTTCTATCCGTATGCGAGATATTTCAGAAGAAATCAAAGTTTTATAAGGCTCACAAAAAGGATAAGTGGTTTATCGCAGTTTCGTGGTTTATCACCTTCCACCTAGTAATGTTTGGATTCTTCATCTTCTCGGGAAGACTCGGAATATTGCTAAATAAATAATATCGATAGAAAAGGCGCATGAAAAGAAATTGCGCAGCAGCAAAGAGGTGCATACCTCGGGAAATAAGCTAAACAAAAATATATTTACAAGATTGTTAAACACAGGAGGAAAACAATATGAGAGATAAGCTACTAGACATCATTGAGAACATTTGCGGAGATGAAATCGTAAAGGAAAACCCAGATATCAACCTGCTCGAAGAGGATCTAATCGATTCTCTGGATTATGTAAGTCTCTTGCTAGATATTCAGGATGAGTATGGAGTAGTTCTATCACCATCCGAATTCACTAGAGAGCAGATGGATACGCCTAACAAGATTGTTGAGACAGTTTCAGCAAGAATTCTAGGAGAATAAGACAGGAACGAAGATAAGATGAAGAAGATAAACTCGTTTGTAGCAGCTCTCTTGCTGCTGGCGATGTTCACGGTAATTGTGCACTTCATATGCGCTAATAATGATCTTAAAGACAAGTCGGGACAGTTTGGGACTTGGTATAATACGTACAAGGATTTGTCGTATAACGCATTGTCGCAGAACTTAGAAAAGGATTCCGTGCTCATGCTCGGTTCATCCGAATTCAGACATGGTCGTAAGACACAGTACCATCCTACTAACTTCTTCAAGGATACAGATGTAAAGCTTGTTACAGTCGGCGGACCATTTAATCAGACGCTGTTCCACACTGTGGCACTTGGGTCACTACAGCCGCATCTTAAGAGCAAGAAAGTCATACTATTAGTTTCGCCGACATGGTTTAAGAAGTCTGGCGTTAAAAAGGATGACTACGCACTTAGATTCTCAGAGACGGAGTATTTCGCGTTTATGGAGAATAAAAATATTCCGCTCAAGACCAAGAAGTACGTAGCAAAAAGAACTGAAAATCTGCTATCCAAGAATAAGTCTTTACAGATGAAGGTGCGTATGATTAATAATGCAAATCTTCATAAAAAGTCGAATCTATTTTATGGATTTGAGAGACGTCATGCTTTCGATAAAGACCGAATTACTGTCGGAGCAGCAATGCGATTTATGATGAGAAATAAGAAAACGCCGCAGAACTTCGAGAGATATAATCCAGATAATTTTAACTGGAATGAACTTTTGAAAGAAGCTCATAGAGATAGTGAGAATAAGGCAGATAATCCTTTTTATATGAGTAATCGTGTGTGGAGAAATAAGTTTGAGACAAGTATATCCTAAGATGAAAGATGTCCGTCTAGATGAAAACTACGAAACATCGCCTGAGTATAGAGATTTAGAGGCTTTCCTCCAGGTTGCTAAAGCTAATGATATTGAAGTTAAGTTAATTCTGCTTCCTGTCAACGGCAGATGGTATGACTACACAGGTATGACTGCTGAAAAGCGTGCTGTTGTAGGAGAGAAAATCAAAAGGCTGTCTGATCAGTATGGTGCAGACTTTACTAATATGACAGAATATAGTTATAACAAATACATTGTTTCGGATGCAGTTCATCCTTGGAATGAAGGTTGGGTAAGAATTAATGAAAAAGTCGCAGAATTCGTTAATAAGTAAGATAAAAAATAAGATATCGCTGAAGTATACTCTGTATATGTTTATATTTATGGCAGTACTGTACATGTTCTCTTTATTTGGAAGCATGCTCAGTAGTCCTGCATTCACATATGCTGAGTTCTAAATTTTTTTAAAACATTGATATAGATACTTAAATGCCCCGAGGTGTGAGAGTGCAGTGATGTATTCTCGTTACCTCGGGGACTGTTTCTTTGATGTAGCCAAATAGACATACTAATATCAATATTCTATAATAAATAGATATTGCTAATGACAGCAGAAGTGCTTAAGGCTGAATAGGAAGGTTAAGATGAGCAAAGTTCTAGGAGTAGCAGAGAGCATAATTAGAGGCTTAGATCACGGTGAAGTTACGGTGTCTAAGCCGTTTAAGGTTATGGAGAAGCACATGTATGATAGCTTTGGTACCGGTGGTGCTGACTCTGAACTACATAACAACATACTAGCTCTTGGGAATAATCTGGAATTCATGACTTGGCTGCTCGAAAACGGTTACGAAGGCAAATTCAAGTGTATCTACATTGACCCACCGTTCTTTACAAAATCAAAGTATGACGCTACAGTTGCAATACGCGATCGCGAAGGCAAGACTCATAAGGTCAAGCATTTAGCTTATGACGATACATTTGACAGAAGTATCGAGCAATACGTTGAAAATATGACTACCAGACTGGTGTTAATGAAGAGGCTACTTGCAGAAGATGGACTCATCTGGGTGCATCTCGACTGGCACTCAGCACATTACGTAAAGCTGATCATGGATGAAATATTTGGATATGAGAATATGCTTAATGAGATTATTTTGGAAGTATAAGTCTGGTGGCAGTGCCAAAACTCATTTCTCGCGAAAGCATGATACGATTCTCATGTACAGCAAGTCCAAGAACTATTATCTCGATGTACCGAAGGAGAAGTCGTATAACCGTGATTTCAAGCCGTACCGCTTCAAGGGGGTCAAGGAGTATCAGGATGAATATGGCTGGTATACTCTGGTGAATATGAAAGACGTCTGGAGCATCGATATGGTCGGTAGAACGTCCGGTGAAAAGAAATGGATACGCTACACAGAAGCCTCTTGAACTTATGAAGCGAATACTTGCTTCGTGCACAAAGGAAGGTGACCTAGTGGGTGATTTTTTTCTGTGGTTCAGGCTCATTCCTAGAAGCTGCGAATTCTATGGGAAGATGCTGGGTTGGTTGTGATATAGAGACCCTGGCCCTAGGAACTGCTAAGAAGAGACTTGATGCTTGTGAATCTAATTACTTGTATTATGGAAATGGAGAGGAAAGACCGTATAGGGGCAGATGCCATAATCAAGATTGAGAGAGCAGATGAGCTAGAGAATGGTAAGAAGCTGTGTCACGCAAAGCTCATGGCTTTCAGACCAGAGCTCGAGATAGGCTATGTTCAGCATAAGGATAGAGAATTGCTGCAAAATGCGTGTAAGAGCACGCCAGAGGCACTCATAGATTACATCATGATGAGATCCTGACTATAACGGTGAATTTTCAGCGGAAATCAGTGTAACAGAGAACTACGATGACATTAAGTTTATATCGCGCGGAAACGTTGCATATATAGTTGTTGATATATTTGGTAAGGAGTATTTAGTAAAGTGAATAAGAACATAAGGGTTAACATCAAGGGATTGGCACGAGATATAGCCATAGTGCTATCATCGTGTGCGATAGGTGCCTTTGGCATCGTGGCAGTGATGATTCCGAATGGGCTTACATGTGGAGGTATATCGGGTATTGCCAGACTTGTGCAGAGCATGAAAGCTTTGAAATTAAGCGGTATCTTAGCGAACTAGACCCAAGGGCATTTGTAACAGTTATGCAGGTTAAAGCTGTATGGGGCGAAGGTAAGGGCTTCTCTGATATCGATGAGCTATTTTGTCAGTCTCTTCTCGAAGTTGCCGTATATCTGTGCACCTTCGTTAACAATTACGAACGCATCAGGATCAGCCTTCTTGACAGCCATCAGAAGTTTGCTTACTTCGTATTTTGAAATGACAGTAACTATGACATTGGAATCTTCCTTAGTGTAAGCACCTGCTCCAGCCCAGTTAGTAACTCCTCTCTTGAGCTCCTTCATGATAATATCTTCAACCCCTGGCTTCTTGGTAAATATCATAGCCTGCATATTGATGTTCTGGATGTGAACTCTATCGAGGGACATCGCAAGGATTGTCGTGTATATGAGGGAGTAGGCAACGATTTCAATATTGAATAAGAATAGACAGATGATGTAAATTCCTATATTAATCATAATGCTTATCTTACCTACACTGTAGTTCGGATTTAGTACAGACACGATTACACCGATGATATCCTGTCCTCCCTGAGAGCTTCCAGCACGAAGTACCATTCCAGCACCTGTACCAGCAACTACACCGCCGATTAGACATGCCGTTAGGTAATCGTTAAATATTGGAGTTTTAGGAACTGGGATGACACCGAGAGCTACTGAACATAGTGAAATTGATATTATAGATGTGATACAGAACTCCTTGTTAACAACTTTGTACGAAATTATTAGTAGCGGCAAGTTGAGCAAGAAGTATAGTATACCAACTATATCCACACCTGGAATTTCAGGTACATGGAGAACATTTACAAAGAGCAGTTTAAGTAACTGCGCTATTCCCGTAAATCCACCATTATAAAGATTCATCGGAATGATAATAACATTTACTCCGACTGCGAATATTGCATTTCCTGCTAGCATCCAGCCCAGATAGTGGACGAGGTACTGCTTACGAGATGATAAGTTGTGATATAGGTTCAAAGTAAACCTCCTAACAAAGTGATAATTCATTACAATACAAGTTCATGTATGTTATTGTATTGACAATCATAATACTATTTAATTGTACATTAATTCAACCGTCGATTGTACACAATCATTCTCGAGAAATGGCAAAAATATGTGTTATAATTGTTTCTCGCATAGTATGAATTTAGTGCGCAGGTATATGGTATCTGCATTTTCATATTGGGAATTGTTGAGATAATTTAACGAAAGGAAATGCAAAATGATAGAGTCTAAAGATAAGGTTATGTCATCTAGTTACCTAATTAAAAGATTTGCTCCGTACTTTAAACCGTATAAGGGAATCCTGATTTTTGACCTCATATGCGCTTCATTTACGACTGTAAGTGACATAGTTTTACCGTTGCTTATAAGATATATAAGTAACGTTGTAGCTACTGATATTGCTGCGTTTACGACTGATTTAATAGTTAAGATTGTCGGTATATATGTGTGCCTCAGAGCTATTGACGTGGTGGCTAATTATTACATGCAGAATACTGGACATGTGATGGGTGCGAAGATAGAAACTGACATGAGGCGTGACTTATATGAGAAGTGTCAGAATCTATCATACTCATATTACAGTGAGAATAAAACTGGACAGCTGATCTCTAGAATCACGAGCGACTTATTCGATGTGACTGAGTTTGCACACCATTGTCCAGAAGAATATTGGATCGCTTCGATTAAGATTGTACTAGGTTTTTTACTTCTTGTGCGAATAAATTTAGTGCTTACTGTACTCATGTTTGCAATCATTCCAATTATGATTGCTGCTACATATACATTCCGTAAGAAGATGCGCCGTGCTTTCAAGATGCAGCGTAGTGGTCTAGGCGAAATCAACTCGCATGTAGAGGATAGTTTGCTAGGGATAAAGGTGTCGAAGTCCTTTGCAAATGAAGAGTATGAGCAGGAACGATTCGAAGTAGATAATTCGAGATTCCTCGGTGTAAAAAGCCATAGGATATAAGGCTATGGCCGGGTTCCGCGGCGTAACACGCACATTTGATGGACTGATGTATATCGTAGTAATTCTAGTCGGTTCATTTGAACTCAAGAATGGCAGAATCACGACAGGTGATTTTGTAGCGTTTATGATGTATATTGGTGTGCTACTTGAGGCTGTCAGAAGAATTGTCGAGTTCACGGAGCAGTTCCAGCGAGGGATGACGGGAATTGAGAGATTTATAGAGGTTATGGATGAACCCGTGGAAATCGATGATGCCCCAGATGCAGTAGAGCTTAATGGAATTACAGGCGCAATTGATTTCAAAGATGTGACATTTAGATATAATGACAGCGAAGAAATTCTTAATAAGATCAATCTAAACATTAAACCAGGCGAGAACATAGCACTAGTAGGACCGTCTGGGGCAGGCAAGACTACTTTCTGTAATTTGATTCCAAGGTTCTACGATGTTACTGATGGAAGTATTGAAGTAGATGGATATGATATAAGGAAGGTCACATGCAAGTCGCTTAGGTCGCAAATCGGAATAGTTCAGCAGGATGTTTATCTATTTTCAGATACTATCGCGGGCAATATTGCATACGGAAAGCCTGGCGCGACTATGGAAGAGATTGAGCATGCTTCCAAGCTTGCTGGAGCCGATGGATTTATTAGGGATATGTCGGATGGATATAACACGAGTGTAGGTGAGCGCGGTATGAAGCTGTCAGGTGGACAGAAACAGCGTATTAGCATTGCTAGAGTTTTCCTCAAGAATCCACCTATACTTATTCTAGATGAAGCGACATCTGCACTTGATAATGAGAGTGAGAAGCTGGTTCAGCAGTCGTTAGCAGACCTATCAAAAAGGCAGGACCACTATTACGATTGCACATAGATTGACTACAATTAAAAAAACGCAGATCGCATCCTAGTGCTTAGTCAAGATGGAATAGCTGAAGAGGGAACTCACGACGAACTCATGCAGCGTGATGGAATCTATGCGAATATGTATCGCATGTATCAGCTGTAGAAAAAAATATGATGAGCAAAATGTTAGATAAAGCGGCTAAACTAGTTGAAAATCAAGAAAAAAACATTTTTGCTCATTTTTTTATACACTAAATTCCTATATGAATAATAGGAAAATGCTTGATTGGTTGTGTACAATGTGTTATTCTTCAGTTGTAAGAAATAAACACGCAAGATATCAAAGAAAGGAAGAGCCATGATTGTTTCAACAAAAGGTCGGTATGCTCTGATGGTCATGATTGATCTTGCTAACCACGATGAAGAAGGATTTATATCGCTAGCAGATATATCAGAGCGACAGAATCTGTCGATGAAGTATCTGGAGAATGTTGTGTCGATGCTCAACAAGGGCGGTCTGCTCAAGAGCTTAAGAGGCAAGAACGGTGGCTATAGACTTATAAAGTCACCTGAAGATTACAACATCGGAGAGATTCTTCGTATCACGGAAGGAGTCTTGCCCCAGTAGATTGTATAAAGTCCGGTGAGGTTAGCTGTGGTAGGGCGCACTCATGCGTGACACTTCCGTTGTGGATTGGCCTTGACAAGGTTATCGATGAGTATCTGGTTAACATTACACTCCATGATCTCATGAACGGTAACGTCGATAAGCTCATACAGGATCAAGACACATCGAACTAATGGTTTATACTTATATGAGTTACTAATTCCTATTGACTTGGTAGGGATTAAAAGACTATAATAACAAATGTACAAAGATGACTATTTTTATTGGTAGGGAGGTATACATGAGAGTATATGCAGATAATGCGGCAACAACTTATCTAAGCGATGTCGCACTCAACACGCTGCTAGATTGCCTAAAGAACTACAATGGCAACCCTAACAGTCTTCATACAGATGGACAGATCGCTCAGGAGAAGCTTGATGAGTCCAGAGCAAAGGTAGCTAAGGCACTCAATGCTGCAAAGCCTAACGAGATTTATTTCACTTCAGGTGGTAGTGAGGCTGACAATCAGGCACTGATCTCAGCGGCAAGAGGGCTCGTTAAGAAGGGCAAGAAGCACCTGATTTCGCTTAACATTGAGCACCACGCAATTCTTCACACTCTTAGAAAGCTGGAGAAGGAGGGCTTCGAGGTTACACTGCTCAAGCCACAGCCTAATGGAATTGTAGATGTAAAGGATGTAGAAGATGCAATCAGAGAGGATACAGCACTAGTAACGATCATGTTTGCTAATAACGAAATGGGAGCTATTCAGCCGATTGCAGAGATTGGAAAGCTATGTCACGAGAAAGGTGTGCTATTCCACACAGATGCAGTTCAGGCTGCTGCGCATCTACCGATAGATGTACAGGCGATGAATATAGATATGCTTTCTCTATCCGCTCACAAGTTCCATGGACCTAAGGGAGTTGGAGTTCTATATGCTAGAAATGGCATCAGACTTATCAACGTAATCGAAGGTGGAGCTCAGGAGAGAGGTAAGAGAGCTGGTACAGTCAATGTTCCAGGAATTGCTGCACTAGCAGCTGCTCTTGAAGACGGAATTGAGCATATGGAAGAGAATAATGCTAAGACTATTGCCCTTAGGGATAGGCTTATCAAGGGATTGTCCGATATACCTTATTCGAAGCTCAACGGAGATCCTGTAAAGAGACTTCCTGGTAATGTCAATTACTCGTTCGAGGGAGTTGAGGGAGAGTCGCTACTGCTTGCTCTAGATATGTACGGTATTGAATGCTCGTCTGGATCAGCTTGTACTAGCGAATCACTTGACCCAAGCCACGTTCTAATTGGAATGGGCGTTGCGATTGAGGCAGCGCATGGATCACTAAGATTCAGCCTCAACGAGGAGAATACTGAAGAGCAGGTTGATTACATCATCGAGAAGGTTCACGATGTTGTTGAACATTATAGAAAACTATCACCATTCTGGGATGAACTAGAGAAGGGGAAAGAGAACATGTTATATAGTGAAAAAGGTAATGGATCATTTTGAGCATCCAAGAAATGTTGGCGAAATCGAAAAATGCTGATGGTGTTGGCGAAGTTGGTAACCCAACTTGTGGCGATATCATGAGAATGTACCTCAAGATTGAGAACGATATCATCACAGATGTTAAGTTCAAGACTTTTGGATGTGGATCAGCAATTGCTTCTAGCTCTATGGCTACTGAGCTCATCAAGGGCAAGAGCATCAAGGAAGCTCTTGAACTAACTAATAAGGCTGTAGTGGAAGCGCTCGATGGACTTCCAGCAAGAAAGGTTCACTGCTCCGTTCTAGCTGAGGATGCTATTAAGTCGGCTCTCGTAGATTACTACGAGAAGAACGGCCTAGAGCTTCCTGATGAAATTAAGAATTTTTGAGCCACACGAGGAGCACTAATATTAATTAAGCAAATTAATATCATAAACAACAAAATTTTTGCAGCGGATTTTTAACATTACTCTCACATAGTATGGGCCAAAAATGTTATACTTCTATAAGACATATAACGAAAAGTTATTAGGAAGTTTAATATAATTGGAGGGACTATGACTACTGCAATCAAAGGCGGAAAGATTTATAAATCTGGAGAATTTGTACCTAACGAATTGTTTGTAGTTGATGCTCGTGAGAAGGCCGGTCTAGAATCCGAAACCGGTAGTGATTTTTGATTTTTGAAAGAGTTATCAATGCTGATAACTCTTTTATTTTACCATCATTCTGCGATGTGCATGTTCATTTTCGCGAACCAGGTCAGTCTTACAAAGAGACCATCAGCACAGGAAGCAAAGCGGCAGCGCACGGTGGATATACGACAGTGTGCACAATGCCTAACCTAAAACCAGCACCATCTACGCTCGATGCACTTAACGTGCAGCTTGATTTAATTAAGAAAAATGCTGATATAGAGGTGATTCCATATGGAACTATCACTTTAGCGCAAAATGGTAGAGGAGAACTTGCGGATATGAAGGCTATTGCACCTTATGTGTGTGCTTTCTCCGATGATGGACGAGGAGTTCAGGCTGACGAATTGATGCGCGAAGCTATGTATCAGGCTAAGGAACTGGGGAAACTAATTGTAGCCCACTGTGAAGATGAGGCCCCTGCTTAGAGAAGGCAAGGTTAGAGAGAGTGAGTGGAAGCAAATTGAGAGAGACCTTAAGCTAGCTGATGAGACGGGGGCAGGATATCATGTATGCCATATCTCTTGCAAAGAGAGTGTTGAGGTCATAAGGGATGCAAAGAAGAGTGGTGTCGATGTAACCTGTGAGACAGCACCTCACTATCTCGTATTCGATACTGATGATATAAGTGGATTTACTGGCAAATGGCCTGAACTTGGTGGTAGATTCAAGATGAATCCACCTATCAAGGATAGAGCGGATAAGGAGGCTTTGATAGAAGGCGTTCTCGATGGTACTGTCGACATGATAGCTACAGATCATGCGCCACATAGTGCTGATGAGAAAGGCAGAGGCTTTGCAAAAGAGTCCAAATGGAATCACGGGCCTTGAATGTGCTTTCCCTGCGCTCTATACATATCTAGTTAAGACTGGTGATATCTCGCTTGAGCACCTAGTGCACATTATGTCTATCGCACCAAGAAAGAGATTTGGATTTAAACAAAACGGCTGGATGATGGTAGATTTAGATCGTGCATACAAGGTAGATGCCTCAGAATTCATGTCACTAGGAAAGTGCACACCATTTGACGGACACATGCTAAATGGTCTGGTGCAGATGACAATTATGAATGGAAAAATAGTTTACGAGAATTTGGAGAAGTAAAATGCACGACTTACGAAGCAAAATCCTTGAGAATAAAAAGCTTGCAGAGGGAATCTATAGGATGACTCTCGAGACGCCTAAGTCTGAATTTACAAGACCTGGACAGTTTGCGATGATAGAAGTTCCTGAGAAGTTTCTCAGAAGACCTATCTCTGTTAGCAGCTATGACAGCAGCAGATATACACTCATCTACAAGGTTGTTGGTGAGGGAACAGATATAATGAGCAAGATGGAGCCTGGAGACTATGTTAAGGGAATTACAGGCCTTGGAAATGGATATGACCTTAGTGATATACCAGATGGAGCCTATCTCATTGGTGGAGGTATTGGGATCCCACCGATGCTCGGACTTCTTAAGGAGATGGTTATGTCTGGAAAGTCCTGCAAAGTAGTGCTCGGATACAACTCTGCTGAGGAGATGTTTATGCTCGATGATTTCAAGCAGTTTTTCTGATGATATAACAGTTATGACGGCTGATGGTTCATATGGACAAAAGGGATTTGTAACGGATGCTTTTTGACAGGTGTGAGTACGCATGTGCTTGTGGTCCTCTACCGATGCTGCGCGCTTTAGATCAAAAGGTAGAGCGAGGTCAGTTTAGTCTCGAAGCTCGTATGGGATGCGGCTTTGGAGCGTGTATGGGCTGTTCGATTAGAACGACAGATGGCAGCCAGAGGGTCTGTAAGGAGGGGCCGGTTTTTGACAAGGAGGTGCTGAGATGGGAAAGCCTATAGCTAAGGTTAATCTAGCAGGAATCGAACTCAAGAATCCGGTTATGCCAGCGAGTGGAACTTTTGGCTACGGACAGGAGTACAGAGATTTATTTGATCTAAATGTGCTAGGGGGCGTTGTGACCAAGAGCGCCACCGCCGAACTACGATATGGAAATAATCTTCCGCGAATCGCTGAGTGCACGAGTGGCATGCTCAATTCCATAGGCCTTCAAAACCCGGGTATTGACCGTGTAATCGAAGAAGATTTACCAGCATTAAAAGAAATTTATCAGGGACCGCTAATTGTAAATATCAGTGGTTTCAGTATCGATGAGTTCGCTGAGGTAACGTCAAAGCTCGATGCGTCGGGATATGCCGACATACTCGAAGTCAACATAAGCTGTCCGAACGTAGAGCATGGTGGATCTGCATTTGGCGCTGACCCAGCGATGTCAGAGCAGATTACGAGAGCTGTTAGAGATGTGACCAAGCTGCCAATCTTTATGAAGCTTACGCCTAACGTGACTGATGTAGCAGAGATTGCTAAGGCTTGTGAGGCTGGTGGCGCAGACGGAATCAGCTTGATAAATAATTTTAAAGCTATGAGAATTGACCTCAGAACTAGAACGACAGTGACAGCGATGAAATACGCAGGTCTTTCAGGACCCGCAATTAGACCGATTGCACAGCGCATGGTAAATGAAGTTTTTTTCATGCGGTAAAGCTTCCTATCATCGGAATCGGAGGTATACAGAGTGCTGACGATGTCCTGGAGATGATTATGGCTGGTGCGACTGCTATTGAAATCGGTTCAGCTAATTTAGTTGATCCATGGACGATGCCACGCATAATTAGCGAGCTACAGCCGAGGATGGACGAGCTAGGAATTAAGAATTTGGAAGAGATAAGAGGGGTAGTATAGATGAAGCCAGAGATAATAATTGCACTCGATTTTCCTAATGGTGAGAAGGCACTTTCGTTTCTAGATAAATTCGAAGGAGAGCAGCTGTACGTAAAGGTTGGAATGGAGCTGTTTTACGGCGAGGGTCCTTCAATCGTAAAGGATATTAAGTCGAGAGGTCACAAGGTGTTCCTTGACCTCAAGCTTCACGATATTCCAAATACCGTTAAGAGCGCCATGAAGGTACTCGCCTCAGTGGGTGCAGACATGGTTAATGTTCATGCGGCAGGCGGTATCAAGATGATGAGAGCAGCTATAGAGGGACTCGAAGAGGGGTCAGAAGGTGGTGAGAGGCCAGAGATTATTGCGGTTACTCAGCTTACCTCGACAGATCAGGAAACTATGAACGGTGAACTGAAGATTGACGGAGATCTTAAGGATATTGTACTAGCTTATGCGAGAAATGCGCAAACTGCCGGATTAGACGGTGTTGTGTGCTCAGCATGGGAGTCAGAGGAGATTCATTTGGGAACTTCGCAGGAATTCTTGACAGTAACACCTGGAATAAGGCTGCTTGGGGATGCAAAGGGTGATCAGAGCAGAGTTGCAACACCTGCAAGGGCAAAGGAAATGGGTTCAAATTATCTAGTAATCGGCAGGAGTATCACTAAGGCAGATGACCCTGTTAGAGCATATAAAACTTGTATGGAGGAGATTAACAATGACTAATTCAGCGAGCAAATCAAAGCAGATTGCAGAGGGACTACTCAGCATTAGAGCAGTATTCTTAAGCCCGAATGACCCATTCACATGGGCTAGCGGTATCAAAAAGCCCAATCTATTGCGATAACAGACTTACACTCACCTCCCCAGAAGTGAGAGATGTTATCGAGAGCGAGATGGCTAGAGTCATTGAAGAAAAGTATCCTGAATGCGATGTAATCATGGGTACTAGCACTGCTGGAATTGCTCATGCGGCAATCTCCGCACATATTCTCGGAAAAGCCTATGGGCTACGTAAGAGGAAGCTCAAAATCTCACGGACGTAACAACAGAATCGAAGGAAAACTTGAGAAGGGGCAGAAGGTTGTCGTTGTTGAAGACCTTATCTCGACTGGTGGATCTTCTATAGAAGTAGTCGAAGCACTTCGCGAAGCTGGTGCAGAGGTACTTGCTATAATTAGTATCTTTACTTATGAGACAGCAAAGGCTGATAAGAATTTCCAAGATGCAAATGTTGAGAAACTTAGTCTCTGCACAATAAGTGAACTTATTGATACTGCTATTGAAGAGAACTACGTAACAAGTGAAGAAGGAAAGGGAATAATCGAATGGCTAAGAGAGATTTAATTAACATTACTGATCTCGACCTTGATGAGCTAGACCGAATGCTGAGGTTGGCAAGCGACATAATTGATTCCCCTGAGAAATACCAGGAGAAGTGTGTGCACAAGACTTTAGCTACTCTGTTCTATGAGCCTAGTACTCGTACAAGACTAAGCTTCGAGTCTGCAATGTATGGACTAGGTGGAAATATAGTCGGTTTCTCTGATGCAAACTCTTCATCTGCGTCTAAGGGTGAGACGGTCAGCGATACAACTAGAGTAATGGAGTGTTTTGCAGATATTATCGCTATGAGACATCCTAAGGAAGGTGCAGCACTAGTAGCTGCGAACTCATGCGATATACCTGTCATAAATGCAGGTGATGGTGGGCATTTGCACCCATCTCAGACTCTGACTGACTTACTTACTATTCTTCGTAACAAGGGACGTCTTACAGACCTCAAGATAGGATTCTGTGGGGACCTCAAGTTCGGAAGAACGGTACATTCGCTAATACTAGCTATGCTCAGATATACTGGGATTGAAATCGTTCTAATTTCTCCTGACGAGCTAAAAGCTTCCTTCGTACAACAAGGCTGCAATGGATGATGCTGGTGTGAATTGGGTTGAAACAACCTCTCTGGAAGATGCTCTTCCTGATCTCGATGTGCTCTACATGACGAGAGTACAGAAGGAGAGGTTCTTCAACGAAGAAGACTATGTAAGACTTAAGGATACTTATATTTTAGATAAGCAAAAACTAGAGTCGGCAAAAGAGGATTTAGTTATTATGCATCCGCTGCCAAGAGTTAACGAGATTGCTGTAGAGGTGGATAAGGATCCAAGAGCAAAAGTACTTTGACCAGGTTAAGAACGGAAGATATGTGAGAATGGCGCTTATTCTCATGCTTCTTGGTATCGAAGGAGGTCTTAATTAATGAATATTGATGGAGTAACTACGGGAATAGTTTTGGATCATATTGATGCCGGAAAATCTTTAGCAATATACAATCTACTAAGACTCGATAAACTTGACTGCAGTATTGCTATTATTCAGAATGCTAAAAGCGGTAAATACGGAAAAAAGGATATTATCAAGATTGATCAGATTATCGATTTAGACTTTGATCTTATCGGCTTTGTAGATCCTAATATTACGGTTAATATAATTAAGGATAGTCAGCTTCATAGCAAGAAGCACATGAAACTCCCTGAACATCTTACTGATGTTATACAATGCAAGAATCCTCGCTGTATAACATCTACCGAAAGAGGCATAGAGCATAAGTTTAGGCTTGATGACGCTGAAAAGCATTTATATAGATGTGAATACTGCGACACGATACACCGCGGTGGTATTAAGTTCTAACTAAATAACAAGCAATGAAAGTCGTAGCGAGTTCTACGACTTTTAATTTATAAATTCACATATGTAAAACAAAAATAGCCTTGTTTTACAAAATTTAATTTGTTACAATACGAATAATGTGTTATTAAACATTTGGTTGTAATATATATTAATGAGCGTGGTTTTTGAAATATGTAACATGCTCTATTTTAAAACAGGTTAAGAAGTCGTCAGATATAATGACTATTAGACAGAAAACTAAAAGAGTGATAGAATATCAACCAAGTGTAATTAGTGCTAAATATCAATTATTTCAGTAAGAAGGAAGACATTAAGATGGTTGAAAGAATCATGAATTTCAAAATTATTAAATCAACAAATACAAAAAGATTTGCTTCGGTTATTGTTACCCTACTTTTATCCATACAGCTTATTGCTGTTTTTGGTGTAGGAAGTGTATTTGCGGATGAAGGTAATCCAGCAGAGAGTACGGCAGAGGTGGATGAGGATAATATCACTTATACAGGATCACGTACTTTGACTGGACAGGAAGCTAACGATTATATCGCTTCTTGGAAGAATGATAATGCTGATATTGTAAATCCAAACCTTAGCGATCCAGATGTTGAACCCGCAGAGGCTGCTGTCATTCCATGGGCCAAGGGCAAGTATGGCGAGTATAAATTGGTTACACAGACTATTAGATATAGAACCGTAGAAGATGGTGTAGAAGTCTTTAAACCTGTGAAGAGAAGGGTTATCTTCCTAGGAATGACAATTTCTGGGGGAGTTCCTAATATGGTTCCGTCGCTCGATGTGCCTGCTGCAAAGGTGACTAGGTATATCGACGAAGATGGCAATACTGTCAAGGAAGCGGGAGTTTTTGGTTTCTTAACAGCTGATCAGTATATCTACGATGCAGATGGAAAAATCACATATGTGTTCAAAGAGACGCTCCCTGATACTGAGGATGTTCGTACACATGTCTATGCTAAATACGTAGCTCCAGTGACGCCAACTCCATCGACTAAGGTAACACCTAAACCTGCAACACCTAGGATTAAAAAGGTTGATAAGATTACACCAAAGACTTCTGATAGTACGGACATCGTATTTTTACTCGGGACTGCTCGGACTATCACTTATCAGTGGATGCTTGATCCTGCTAGGTAGGAAGCCAAAGTACAGCAATTAAGAAAATAACAGAACTATAATAATAAATAGCTAATAAAAAGCGTGATCAACTTGGCTAATGCTAAGCGATTACGCTTTTCTCGGTTCATCAAAGTTTTTTAGGGTTTGCCAAAGTTTTTTAGGGGCGAATTTTAGGGTCTAGTTTTAGGGTCTTACAAAATGTAAAGGGATTGGGCGTTTTGCCCAATCCCTTTTGCATGGGGAAACATCAGTTATTTGCTTATTGACCTTTGTAAATTGGATTCTTGCGAGTAGCAAAAAGAAATCTATTTCTCATATGTTCAAAGTTTCGAAATCCTCTACCTAGTCGCTTTAGGTCTTTTTACTTTGCGATTTAAAGACTCAATTGGGCCATTAGAAAGGCGGCTATTATATATACCATCTGGTCCTAGTCGCTCCACCATTATGAATGAGTTAATAATTGGATTTTTGTATTTACGTAGTAAATTTCCGAATTCAACGAATATCTTATATTCACTGCTGCAGTATTTGTGTATTAAAGAATCTATTTCCTCGGCAGCTTTTTAAAGGATTACCGGCATTTCTAGAGTTGAATCTTACATACTCTTCTTTTAAATCTCTGAAATCTTTAATATATGGGTGAAGAGCTAGAAACTTTTCTTCGTATCCAAAAGTGTTTATGAAATACCTAAAGTGTTTGTCGTACCCTAGGTTCCAATCGATATTCTAAATTATCTTGATTTGAAAGAAGAAGCCAGCGATACTTTTTTTAGAAGATATACTTCATCCGAAATATGGGTTCTTTTCTGATACCCACATTTGGAATAATGTATTTGCTTTCTAGACTCATCTCGTGCTTTGTATTCTTTTTGTAAGCTTCTAAGAAATATGTCAAGAGAATGAATGAGCCATTGCATTACGTGAAAAAGAATCCACTACAGATACAGCATTTGGGAAGTATCTTTTCACATAACTTAGATAAGGGTTATACATATCTGAAATTAGATACTTGACACTTGCACGTTCTTTTTAAAGGGATATTTGAGAAATATGGCTCAGTAACCTTATCTAATCTGCTGTGAATAATATCTATTGGATCACCAGTGTAAAAGTCCTGAATAACTAGAGCATATTTACAGCTTTTTATCCATATCTAGATATACTTCATCCACAGAAATAGCATCTGTTAGTGGAAGACGTTCCATTTGTATATACCTGTCGAAAAACATTGAGAACATGCATATCTGAAGTATGAAATTGCTTTGCAATATCTACAGCAGAACTATTAAGATTTCTGAATTTATTAAGGATTAGTAGGTCCGAAGCATTGGTATTACGCCTATAACGGTTAACGAGCTTGAAATGCTCATTTGATTCGTAAAGACAATCACTATTTGTGCATCGCCAGCGTCTTTGTTTGAGTTTTATTACTAGTTGATAGCCGTCTTGAAGTACGGGATGATTGATGGTTCTAGTTTTGATTCCTCGAGAATGCATTTTGTAAGAGCACTTCGGACAGAAGTGAGGTGCAGGTGCACTTCCAAGAGTAACAATTTTTCTTTAACGCCTGAACTTCACAAGACAATAACTCAAGGGCATTGTCTTCTATGTCTAGTAAAGATGTGATAATATTCATATGAATTCCTTTCTCAGATGTTTACCCAAAAACATATTATGAGAAAGTGAAAGGCGAGGCAAGAATAACAATTGCCTCGCCTTTCATATACCAAATCTGCCCCTAAAACTAGACCCTAAAATTCGCCCCTAAAAATATCTAGACCCTAAAAAAACTTTGATTACCCCTTTTTCTCATAAGTAAAAATACGATATATGCATTGATTTATCTTTGAATAACTGCAGAATTACACAGTCTTTAATATATGCTTCATTTATTACTATCAAGCTTCGCAAGTGTCTCTTTGATAACTCTTTCAACAAGAGTTCTACAATTTCCGCAGCTAGTTCCTGCACCAGTCGCTTCCTGAATTTCTATATATGTATGAGCACCATTTCCTACAGCTTTTTTCAATGTCGGACATATATACTCGAACACATCCACAGATTAATTTATTTCCCATACTTTCTCCTTCATACCCATATAATTAATCTTCAGTTGATTGACTGGGATTTTTAACACAGAAATCGATTGTGCTCAAGTGATTTGGTTGAAGCTGCGTAATTTGTAGCACAGATACAATCATAATTACAATGAATAAAGATATTTCAAGATGTGAACTAACGTAAGTGTGTTATAATAAAAAAATTAAATTAAAATAATTAACAAGGGGGACTGGCAATGAAGATTATTCTTATGGAGCCACTAGGTATCTCTGAGGACACCTTGAAGAAACTGTCTGATACTCTAATAGAGCAAGGACATACATTTAAATCATACGATACTGTAGCAAATGATACAGATGAGCTGATTGAGAGAGCAGAAAATGCAGAAGTTCTTATAATTGCAAATCATCCGCTGCCTGGTGAGGTGATTAGAGCAGATAAGAACTTAAAACTAGTTTCAGTCGCATTTGTTGGAATAGATCATGTTGATGTGGATGCATGTAAGGAGAATGGCGTTTTAATCTCTAACACAGGTGGTTACTGCGATGATGCTGTTGCTGAGCTTGCTATAGGTCTAACGCTAGACTGCCTGAGAAATATTACTCTCTCCAATGCTGCTGTTCAGCAGGGACTAGGAAAGGGAAAACTCGCAGGACATGAGCTAGCTAGTAAAACAGTCGGAATAGTGGGAACTGGTGCAATAGGAATTCGTACAGCTGCTATTTTTAAGGCATTTGGATGCAAACTCATTGGCTTTAACAGGAGCGAGAAGACTGCGGCTAAAGCTCTTGGGCTCAAGTATATGCCACTTATCGATGTCGTGGCAAATGCTGATATAATTTCAGTTCATACTCCGTTAACACCTGAGACGAAAGGTCTAATCGGAGAGAAGGAAATTGCCGTAATGAAGCCGGGTGCGATAATTGTGAATACGGCAAGAGGTCCAGTTATTGAGACTGATGCCCTCGCAAAGGCTCTTAGAGAAGGTCGCATAAAGGCTGGAATAGACGTGTTCGAAAAGGATCCACCGCTACCAGAGAATCATCCGCTAATTGGTGCACCTAATCTTGTATGCACACCGCATGTAGGCTTCGATACGAGAGAATCTATCGATAGACGTGCAGAGATGGTATTTGAGAACGTAACATCGTGGATGAATGGTAATCAGATAAGAAAAATGCTGTAGTTCAGCATAAAATATAAAATATAACTGGAACCCTGTGTTCCGTGGGAGGGATGTATGTCTGCATTAACAAGACATTCAATAAAGGTGATTATAGTATCACTATTAACTGTGCTTATAGGACTTGCCATGGTAGGTTGCGCATCTTCCTTTAGTGAGTCGCAGATTAAGGAACTATACGCTAAACCGGGAGATTTTAAAGGCAAAAACATCAAGAATCTGAACTTACAAATTGTTGCTGTTGATAAGGTAAAAGGAGAGGTTCATCTTCAGAGTTTTCAAAACTTTAGAAGGCACGAGCACCCAACAGTTGTTATTCTAGATAAGAAGGACATCAGCTATGAAGAAGGTGAGTTTATAAAGGTTAAAGGGAAAATCATAGGTGGAATAACAGTAGTTGACGAAGAAGGCGTAGAGATGACTGCTGTTAAGATTAAGGCCAAGAAGATAACGAAGATTAAATCAACGGAAGCAATCCCTGCAGAGGATTCAATTGAAGCTAGATATGATGTCAAAGAAAATGGCATAACAGGGACGATTGATAAAAATCGATTTTTACTAGCGATGAGATAAGAGTATATTTAAAGGTCAAGAATAGCTCTAATCAGAAAGTTGAAATCTTCCCAGAACATAGCTTCGTAGAGCAGGAAGGAAATAAATACGAAGTGGATGTGAATAACAACCTTTATGAAGATGTCCAGATAAACAATGTAATAAAGAGTGGAGAAAGCGTCTCTGGTGTTATAGTCTTTAAGAGGATTGATCGTAACTTGCCATTTAACTTTACTTTGGAAGGAATTAAGGGTAACAAAAGTGAATTCTCGCTAGAGTTCAACTTTGAAAAATGAATAGTGAAAAACCCGCGTTCAAAAAAATTGAACGCGGGTTTTTAATTAGTTCTGCTTTAGCAGAGGATTCGCCAAGCGATAGCGAGGTGAATCAATAAACCACCGGCTATGCCGGTGTGATTAGGATAGCTTTAGCTTCAAGAAAAATACCTCCAATGTTATCATGATGTTGGTTCGCCAACCATATCAAATAACAAAGGAGGTTGCCGTCATGGACGACAAAAATACTCTAGCACATACAAGCTGGAGATGTAAATATCATATAGTATTTGCACCGAAATACAGAAGAAAAGAAATATATGGTAAGTACCGAGTAGAAATAGGAAAGATGATAAGAATCCTATGCCAAAGAAAAGGTATCAATATTGTTGAGGCTGAGTTATGCCCTGACCATATACATATGCTTGTAGAAATACCGACAAAGTATTCTGTGTCGCAAATAGTAGGATATTTGAAAGGGAAAAGTTCCCTTATGATATTCGATAAATTTGCAAATTTGAAATACAGGTATGGAAATAGACACTTTTGGTGCCGAGGGTACTATGTTGATACAGTAGGAAAGAACGAAAAGAAAATAGCTGAATACATACGTACACAACTCCAAGACGATATAGTAGATGATCAAATGACGTTGAAGGAATATATTGATCCATTCACAGGAGAGAAGATGAAATAGTCCTTTAGGACTTGTAGGAAAGTACGTGCGGTTGGCGAATCTTTTCAACGCATCTTAAGATGCAGCAGGTAAAAGGCCCTTATAGGGCCAAAACAAACCACTATATGCATTCTAAATTTTAGATATATACTTCATACTCCAGAATATACCTGCGAGAGCATCAATCCCAGAAGTATGACCTATCTCGCAAAAACTATTTAGCAGCCTAGTTAAAGTCTCTTGGCTAACCTGTTCAGTAGAGGGGGTTTCAGCAGAGCATATCGACTTGTAAAGCTCTATAACGGGCTTGCTATAATGGCCATTTAATGCACAGCCAAGAAAAAGCTCGGCTAATTTCGTTGGTATTATCACGCTTATTGTGTAGTTTACTTCGAAGACACTTTACTAATTCATAATCAAAGCAGTCTGGAAAGGCTGCAAATGTTGAGAGAATTCCGGTTATAAAGTCGTCACCGCTAGGGGTTAAAACCAGTTCCAACGCCTATCAGGTTAGAAAGCGTTTCACATAGCTTCACTGTGCTTTTGTTTGCATCGTAGTTTTTATCAGTCTCTTGATTAGACTTGATAAGATTACATATTGCTTCAGCTTCATTTAGTTTATTCTTTGCATATGATAGTGCGAGATCATCAGGGGCTTTATCCGAGAGCACAAGAGATGAAAAAAACCGCCTCTGTTAGAATTACGAATCAAAAATATAGTAATATCAGCTAGTGGCTGAGGTCGATAATCTCCAGTGAGATGGGTATCAAAAGTTTCTGAAATACTTCGTAATGAGAACTCATTATTTCCAATCTTAATAATTTCTCCATCTATGGTTACATTATCACCTTTTTTTATATCCAATGCTCTTAAGCCAGTTTTTGTCAAGAGGAAGAATTATGCTTATAGGTGATAATTGTGAACCCTCAGTTTGTAGAGCTGCTAACTGACCATCGAGCATGAGATTAATCGTTCTCTCATATACGGAGTGAACATACAATCTATTGTTTTTCAGCATTTGGGGCCGTCTTTAGATTATTGAAAGTTTTTTTATTATGTATATAGATGATTGCAATATATTTGTCATAAATGCTCCTTATTTTTGGCTATATTATCACCATTATAACAAAAATCAAAACTTGTTTTTAGTAGAATTGTACAATAGCAAGAAAACAATAAAAAAATTCAATTAAAAAAATTGTATCAATCCATTTTTTTAAATAAATAAGATTGTTGAAGATTTTTTTAGCTACTAATGTAGTATATATCCATAGAAACATTGAAATTGGTTGACCGCTTTTTTTAATAACAATCAACTTGGTCAATTGGGTTCAATGCATTTTCGACTTTGACGTTAACTTCGTATATATGACCCTAAGGGTTATAAGGAGGGAGACTATATGTATGATTTATTAATCAAGAACGGACAGGTTGTTACACCTGATCTTGTTCAGGATGCAAATGTTGCTATCAAGGATGGCAAGATTGCGGCAATCCTAGCAAAAGGAGATGAGCCTAACGCTGCAAAGGTTATTGATGCAGAAGGAAAGCAGGTGTTCCCTGGAGCAATTGACACTCATGCACATCTTAATGATCCTGGATATGAGTGGAGAGAGGACTATGAGCATGGAACGGCAGCAGCTGTGGTTGGTGGATATACAACAATTATCGATATGCCACTTCAGAACGAGCCAGCACTCACAACACCGGAGATTTTTTTGATGCTAAGCTAGCAAAGGTTCAGCCAAATGCATATTCTGACTTTGCGTTCTGGGGCGGCCTAGTACCTGGCAATCTCGACCAGCTAAAGGGCCTTGATGAGAGAGGCGTTATCGCTTTCAAATCGTTCCTAGGACCAGTATCACCTGATTACTCACCACTCACATATGGTCAGGCGTATCAAGCTATGAAGATTATCAAGGACTTTGGCGGTATGGCTGGTTTCCACTGCGAAGATTTTGCAATGATTAAAGAAGGCGAAAAGGCACAGATAGAAGCCGGGAACCTAAATTGGAGAGGATTCCTAGATTCAAGAACTCCAGCAGCAGAGATCGTTGCAACAGAAACTGTTGTTGAGATTGCTAAGGAACTTGAGTGTCGTGCACATATATGCCATGTGAGCCATCCAGCAGCTGCGGAGAAGGTATACCAGGCACAGTGTGAAGGATATGAAGTATCTGCAGAGACATGCGGACACTATCTCGCATTCACAGAAGATGATGTTCTTGAGAATGGTCCGCTATTCAAGTGTGCCCCTCCACTCAGAACAAAAGAAGATGTTGAGTCGATGTGGATGTGCGTAGAAGCTGGAGTTTTCTCCGGACTTGCATCAGATCATTCACCTTGTACATATGATGAGAAGTTCAACGAAATTCTTGGTCAGAAGATTGAGAACGTATTTGAAGTTTGGGGGCGGCATCAGCGGCATTCAGAGCTGCGTTCAGGCAATCTATTCTGAAGGAGTTGTAAAGCGTGGTGTAGACCCTCGTATTCTTGCAAATGCATGGGCGAAGCTTCCAGCTGAAACTTTCCACATCTATGGCAAGAAGGGAGATATCAAGGTCGGATTTGATGCAGATATCGTAATCATCGACCCTGAGAGAGAATGGGAGATTACAGCTGACTCGCTATACTATGTGAACAAGATTTCTGCATTCGTAGGAATGAAGGGCAAAGGCTTCCCAGTAGCTACTCTCGTAAGAGGAGAGCTCATGGCTGAGGATGGCAAGCTTGTTGGACAGAAGGGTACAGGCGAGCTTGTTAGGAGACTATTCTAAACGAAACTATTTAATACACTAAAGGAGAACATTTAAATGAGTATTGTTGATAACAGAACACTTGATCCGAATCTCGTAGTCGGTGTCAATGAAGATCTACAGCCGACAAAGAGGCGTATCATGGGATCGCTATCCTATACAGCGTCATTTCTTGGTGGCTGTGTGTCCATCGGAACATTTTCGATGGGTTCAGCTCTTATCGGAGTGCTGACAATCACTCAGGCTATAATAGCTATGGCTATTGGATGCATCGTAATTGCTATTGCACTTGTGCTTATCGGTAACGCTGGACATAAATACGGTATGCCGTATGTAGTACAGCTTAGATCAAGCTTCGGTAATACTGGCGTTAAGATACCAGGAGTTTTAAGAGGACTTCCAGCTATCGTTTGGTTCGGATTCCAGTCATGGGTTGGAGCAGGAGCTATCAACGGCTGCTTCAAGATTCTATGGGGATTCGATAACCTACCAGTAGTATTCGGACTATTCACATTACTCCAGGTTGGTCTTGCAATCAAAGGCTTCCACGGTATCAAGTGGCTCGAGAACTTCTCTTGCGTATTCATCGTAGCAATTCTTGCTTACATGCTGTACGTAGTAAAGACAAAGTTCGCTGTAGACATCAGCGCTTCTTTTGCAGATGTTAAGGGAACATGGGGCATGCCATTCTGGGCTGCAACTACATCGTTCCTTGGAATCTACTCGACTATGATTATTAACGCATCAGACTATGCGAGAAATCTCAAGGAAGATATCAAGCCAGTTAAGACTGGATCGATTTACACAATCGCTATCCTGCCTGTAACATTGTTCATGGGACTTATCGGACTACTTGTTACAGCAGCTACAGGAAATTCAGACCCAGTAGTTGTATTCTCAACAACTATGGGAAGCAAGTTCCTAACAGTTATCACACTGCTATTCATTGCATTTGCACAGGTTACCACTAACGTACTTAACAACATCGTTCCTCCAGCATACGTACTCATGGAGTCGTTCAAAATGAAGTGGTCACACGCGACAGTGCTCGTTGGTATCCTATCTGTATGCGTAATGCCTTGGAAGCTAGTTACAGCTGATTCTGCGGCAGGACTATCGATGTTTACAAAGATATACTCCGCATTCCTAGGACCTATCTTTGCGGTAATGGTTGTTGACTACTACTTACTACGTAAGAGCACATTAGATATCAACGCTCTCTACGATAAGCAGGGACCTTTCAAGGGAATCAACTGGGCTGCGATTATTTCGATTGCTGTAGGAGCTCTCGTATCGGTATTCGTTGTAGACCTATCGTGGTATGTCAGTCTCATCCCAACTGGAGTGGTTTATTACCTACTGATGAAGCACCTTCCATCTTCAAAGAGTTTCAGAACTGGAACAATCTTCGAAGACTAATAATTTAAGTAATAAATTGATTTTTTATCATTAATCGGTGCGGCAATCGGACTTTACAAGGTTGACCTATCGTTCTTTACAGCAACAATTCCTACTGGAATTATCTACTATGTTCTTATGAAGAACCTTAAGTCTTGTGAGAACTTCAGAAAGGAACTACTCTCGAGAAGTAATTTCATAAATAAGAATAGATGGAGTGTGAAACCGCTCCGTTGAGTTTAGGGAATAAGATGCTCGTTATACTCAATTACTGAGTTTAACGAGCTTTTTCTTTTGGTATAATATATTTGAACGTTAAGATCAGGGGGTGACTATGAACATCAAAATGACTCAGGATGAGATGCTTAACTACCTAGTTGAAGAATTTAAAGCAGAATCAATACAATATAAGAATCTAGAAACCCCAGGGGATATAGTTGGCAAAAGGAGGCTGCTTCGGTCACTGATGAATATTAGAAGGCCTCGCCATATTGATGACTTCGTGTTACGTGTTCAGGATGAATACCTTAAAGGTGTTTCTAAAGATAATGGAATAGTTGAGGTCTCAGACATTCCGATAGCGAGTGATGTTATATCTATTTGGCAAGGTGATATAACTAGACTTTCTGTTGACGCAATTGTCAATGCCGCAAACTCGCAGATGCTAGGCTGTTTTATACCAATGCATACATGCATAGATAACTGTATCCATACGTATGCGGGTGTGCAGCTCAGGGAAGAATGTGACAGGCAGATGAATCAGCTAAGGGCTAAGCACGGTGCAGATTATGAGCAGCCAACTGGAGTTCCGATGCTAACGGATGGATATAATCTTCCAGCGAAGAAAGTTATCCATGTCGTAGGGCCGATTGTGCAGTTTGTACTCACACCTGAACTCGAACAAGACCTAGCGAACTGTTATATCAACACGCTTAATATGTGCTTAGAGAATAATCTAAAGACAGTGGCGTTCTGCTGCATCTCGACAGGTGTATTTCATTTTCCTAATAAGCGTGCTGCAGAAGTTGCTGTTGAAACGGTGCGTCACTGGCTTCATGAACATCCAGTGGCAATGGAACGGGTGATATTTAACGTTTTTAAGGACGAAGACAGAGGATATTATGAGAGACTCATTTATAGATAGACCGAATGGTTATATTGAGAGCATACGAATGGGACAGACTATCATGCATAGTCTAAGTGGCAAGCTGGTCTATGGAACTGGCTCGATTGATGAAAGGATAGAGAAACTTTCTGATGCTATAGAGCATGCTGACTCTATAATTATCGGAGCTGGAGCGGGGCTTTCTACGTCAGCAGGCTTCACTTATGAAGGTGAGAGATTCAATAAGTATTTCTTCGATTTTGTTAAGATGTACGGTATTACAGATATATATTCAGGTGGCTTTTATCCGTTTCCAGACGAAGAAACTCGTTGGGCTTGGTGGGCTAGGACTATATATTACAATCGTTACATAGATGCTCCAAAACCTGTTTACGATAATCTGCTTAAAATTGTTGATGGCAAAGATTACTTTGTGATAACTACAAATGTTGATCATCAATTCCAGAGAGCAGGCTTCGATAAAAAGAGACTTTTCTATACTCAGGGCGACTTTGGGCTATTCCAGAGCGAGGATGGGCAAGATGGTGAGACATATGATAATGAAGAGTGGGTGATGAAAGCTATGGAGGCACAGGGGTTCGTAAGAAATAAAGCAGGTATATTTGAAGTGCCTAATGACAAATCAATAAAAACATGCATTCCTACAGAGCTCCTACCACGCATACCTAGTACAGGGGCACCGGTTACAAATAATCTAAGAATTGATGGAACATTTGTTGAAGATGCTGGCTGGCATGAGGCGTCTGCCAGATATGCTGATTTTATTCGTAGACATGAAAATACGAAGGTGCTATTCCTTGAACTAGGAGTGGGTGGCAACACGCCTGTAATAATTAAGCTCCCATTCTGGAAAAATGGCATTTTCTAACGACAAATCGACATTTGCGTGTATCAATTTTGGGGAGGCTTATTGCCCTGCAGAACTTGAAGATAGAAGCATATGTATAAGTAGTGATATCGGTGATGTGCTTGCAAGAATATTAGTGCTCTAATTAATGTGTTAGTAGGGGTTCGAGTTTGTATGAATATTTCAATTGCAAAAGGTATAAGTGATAATAATGCATTGTCTTTATGTGAATGGTCAAATGAGAAGGGAAAGAATTTTCAAGAACAATGGATGGGGAATAAAAGTGTCTTATCCACTTGATTGTGGCAAAATAAGAAAACTTGAAAATGTTTTTTCAATTTTCAACGACGATGAATTTGTTGGAATGATACAAGAAATAAGATCAAATAAAGACAGTATTCACATAGGTAGGTTTGTAATAAACCCTACCAAAAACGGGCTTAGGCGTAGGTTCATGGCACTAAAAGAGTTTCTAAAATACATGTTTGATAATAAAAATATTAATAGTATTACTTTATCAGTTTTTGATTCTAATAAAATTGCTAAAAACTTATATGAAAAACAAGGATTTAGAATAGAGAAAGTAATCGAGAAGCCAAAGTTAAAAATATACTATGAGAAAAATTCCGATGAACTTACATACTAAATCCCTCATAGTATAAAAAGTTATATTTAAATATTATTAGATATAAATGAAATAGTCTTATTAAGAAGTTCGCTTGTTGCCAATTCATCCGTATTTCTATCGAAATCATGTTCAGGAATTGAGACGATGAATTTATCTGGATTATATTTATTGCATATTGCGATAAATTCACTATATGGAACGTCCGTATCACCAGTACTATGAGCTGCAAAAGAGAGGAGCAGGCAAACTCTCTACTGCTCTCAGTGTGTAGTTTAGGAAAAAGAACTTGTCACGACCATCGTATATGAGGTCTTTCCACATACCCTGTTCTGCCGAGCATAGACATATGTGCTGTAATAATTGGCAATTGGGCCTCTAAAAAAACAATATCTTTGTCGTAAATCCTAGTAGAAGCTACTTTAGCAGCAGGGATATTAGCATAGTATGTACTCGGCTCGTCGTACCACTCATCGCACAGAAAACCATAACCGTAGTAAGAGATTATTCCATTGAGTTTAAGGTGTAATTTGTCACTAGATGATGCTAGCAGTGCAAGATATGCTCCAGCAGAACGCCCCCACACGAACAATGGAAGTTCGCTATTAAGGCCGGTCACTTTATAAGATGTATTAATAGAATCAATTACATCATTTAGAATAACATCAATTTTAGCCTGTGGAGCAAGAGGGTAGTCGATAGCTAAAATCGCATAACCGTTGTCTGTAAGGATCTCTTTGTGCAGATCTGGTAAATCCTGTGCTATACCGCATAGTAATCCGCCGCCGTGAATGTACACGATTAGAGCAAGGATTTCAGAATCGCTTGGATAGTACAGCGTAAATTTCCTATGTGATTTGTAGTTGTCGTTTTTTAACAGGTGTAATGCTCTTAGTTAAAACCATAATTTTAAAAATCTCCTTAGATTGACTACAAAATATTTTTTTATCTTAAAGATAAAAAAATATCTAACCTCTCTTCCAAATATATTAGACTAAAACGAATAATATGCATTGATATTGTATTAATGCATAATATTTATATTATCAATATTCTCTCTATAATGCTTGAAAATACACGATTTCTCAGAGATTGTTCTATAGAATTATATAATATCGCCAAATGAAATTCAAAGTTTTCAATAATACAGTATTATTAGCACTAAATTTTAAACTAGTGCTTGAAAAAAAGGTTGAAAGATGATTAAATTGTATTAGAAAAATTGGTTGACAACTTATACCAACTAAAGAGTATATAATTATCAATGTATGAGTAAGAGAGGTAAACTTCATGAGCTATTTAAACAATAATACTGGTTACAGAGAAACGCTTCTATCAACTAGATCTGTATGCAAGAAGGAGAACTACGTAATACTGGAGCCAGACGGCATCGTTAAAAACGTTATTCCTGGATATGAGAACTGTGATACAACTATCCTTGGTTCACCTGCAATGGGAGCATCTTTTGCGGATTACATTTCTATAGTTCACCCAGGCGGAAAGAATGACAAGATTGGCGGAGACGGAATCGAGTCGTTCCTATACGTAATTAGCGGAGAGCTAACAGTTAAGAATGCTGATGAAGAAGCTAACCTAACAGAGGGTGGATATATCTACTCACCGGCTGACAAGCCATTCAGCTTCGTTAACAACAGCGACAAGGATGCATTTGTATATATCTACAGAAGAAGATACACACCACTTGCTGGTACAGAAGCTCATACAGTTGTTGCAAATATCAACGATACTCCTTGGAAGGATTACGAAGGCATGACAAACTGCCAAAGCAAGGACTTCCTTCCTGCGGCACAGGATCTAGGCTTCGATATGAACATGCATCTTCTGAAGTTTGCTCCAGGAGCATGCCACGGATATATCGAGACTCATATCCAGGAGCATGGTGCATACTTCCCTACAGGGCAAGGGTATGTACGTACTAGATGATGAGTGGGTTCCTCTACAGAAGGGGGACTATGTATTTATGGATTCATACGTACCACAGGCTTGCTACGGTGTAGGAACTGAAGACTTTATCTACATCTACTCAAAGGATTGCAACAGAGACGTTGAGCTGTAAGTTTTAACAATAATAAGCATTGTTGGTAACAGGTTCGCGTTATAAATGCGAACCTGTTTTTATAAATCGAACTTGCAGAGGCAGGTTCATGGAGGACATACAAGTGAAATTATCGAGAGAAGAACTAAAGGGTTTAATGAAAGATAAGCTTATGCAGGCTGGCCTACACGCTGATGATGCTGAGACAACAGCAGAGATTCTTACTTGGGCGCATGAGAGAGGATACTATTCTCACGGTGCAGTAAGAGTTGAATACTACAGTGAGAGAATTGCAAAGGGTGGAATTACAGTTGAGCCAAACATGACTTGGAAAGAAACTGGTCCATGCTCTGGAATTCTCGATGGTGACAATGGTATCGGATTTACAGTTGCCAAGCTAGGAATGGAAAAGGCCATTGAAATGGCCAAGAAGAATGGAGTCGCTATAGTTGGAATGGCTAACCTTTCCCACTCTGGTTCTATCGGATACTACACAGAGATGGCTGCAGATGAAGGACTTCTCTCAATTTCTTTCTGCCAATCAGATCCGATGGCTGTTCCTTACGGTGGTGCTGAGCCTTACTATGGAACAAATCCGATGTCTTTTGCAGCTCCTACAGCTGACGACAGAAAGGTAGTATTCGATATGGCTACTACTGTACAGGCTTGGGGCAAGATTCTCGATAAGAGATCGAAGCACGAAGAGATTCCTGCAGATTGGGCAGTTGATGAGGATGGTGCTCCTGTAACAGACCCACATAAGGTTAACGCTCTAAATCCTATCGCTGGAGCTAAGGGATATGGACTTATGATGCTAGTAGACATATTCTCTGGAATACTTCTTGGCGTACCTTTTGGTGGACACGTAAGCTCGATGTACCACGATCTATCTGAAGGCAGAAGGCTTGGTCAGATGCATATCGTCATCGATCCAGAAAGGTTCGTAGGAGCAGATGCATTTAAAGGCAGCTATGGGACAGTGCCTGGATGAGCTAGATGCACTGAAGCCGGCCCCAGGATTTGACAAGGTTAACTATCCTGGTGAGAGAGCTAAGAACAGAATGGAAAAGGCTTATGCAACAGGCGGACTAGATGTTGCAGATGAGCTTGTTGAGTATCTAAAGGGTGAGCCAGTTCACTTCGACAGATACGACCATAAGAATAGATTTGCTGACTAATTGATAAGGGAGAGATTTAATGCTAAAGACAATTGTGAAGGCAGGAAGCTACCATGATTCGGTTACCCTGATGCTTCTCACCAATGATGTTTCGACAGTAGCAGGTGTTAAGAAGGTCTCAATCATGATGGCTACTCCAGCTAACAAAGATATTTTTTTAAGCAGAGTGGACTTGAGACTGAAGAGCTTATGAACGCAACAGCTAACGACATGGTAGTAGTTGCTGACGTCGAAGATGAAAGTGTCCTCGATGCTCTAATGGATAAGGTTGATGAATACTTTGCAAAAGGAAGCTAACGCTAACAAGAAGAGCGAAGCGAATAAATCTGCAAAGAGCCAGGACCGACTCTGAAACAGATGCAGACGCTAATCTGGTAATCTCAGGTCCTGGAGCATACGCTGCGCAGGGGCAGAGGAGGCCTCGATGAGCATGAACGTGATCATGTTCTCGACAATGTACAATTGAGGACGAGAAGATTAAGGACAAGGCACACGAGGAAAGGCCTCGTAGTAATGGGTCCTGACTGTGGAACCGGAATTATCCAGAGTGTTCCGATCGCATTCACAAATACCGTAAACCCTGGTTCAATCGGTATCATCGGTGCATCCGGAACAGGTATCCAGGAGCTTACCACTATTATCGACAGACTTGGTGAAGGTGTTACAAATGCTATATCGTACTGGTGGTCGTGACCTTTCCGAAAGTTGGTAGCACAACGATGATGGATGTCTGTATTCATATGGAAAAGGATCGAACAGTTGAGTGCTGGCTAGTTGTCTCAGAAGCCGCCGGCGAGAGCTGTAAAAATTAAGATGCTGCAAGACTTAGCGTTTACAACAGAAGCCTGTAGTAATGCCTGTTCCTCGGCAGCCGAGGTATTACGAAGAGGGTCTATACCAGACATATACACTAGATGAGTGTGCTCGCCTTGCAGTTAGTCTCGTAAGAGGTAAGGAAATTGATGAAGGAACTGTAGAGTGCGATAAGTCGAAATTCTTTAAAGCTGAAGATAAGAAGACTATCAAAGCATACTATTCTGTTGGTACACTTGCTGGTGAGCTGCTATGATGATTAAGGACACTCTTAAAATCACTGACAATACACATGAAGATGGTTTAAGCGTTCGTCACGATGACCATGTTGCTTAATCGATCTCATTGATGATATGTACTAAAGGGCAAAGCCACATCCTATGATTGACCCAACTAAGAGAGTTGAGTGCATGGAAGAGGCAATGGACGATCCAAGCACAGGCGTAATCCTATTCGACGTTGTTCTAGGCTATGGATCACATGATGATATGGCAGGAGCACTTATCCCAGCTGTTGAAACTCTTAAGCAGAAGGCTGCTGAACAGAACAGAGAAGTATTCTTTGTAGCCGAGGTTTGCGGAACAAGAAACGACTATCAGGGATACGATGAATCCGTTAAGAAGCTTCAGGATGCAGGTGTAATTGTAGCTGAAACTAATAAGCTAGCTGTAGAGACTGCAATTGAAGCTGTAGGATATGAATTTACTGAAGAAGCTAAGGAAACTCGTACTAAGGAAGCAAAAGAATTTACACCAGCTGAGCCATCAGGTAAGCTTTTATCTATGCTTTCAAATAAGCCAAAGGTTATAAATATCGGTCTAAAGAGCTTTGCAGAAGTAACTGCTAAGTTTGGATGCGATGTTGTTCAGTACGACTGGATGCCACCAGCAGGTGGAAATATCGAGCTTATTAATGCTCTAAACTTCCTCAGAAACTACGATGGATTTGATATCGATGAAGCTAACCGCAAGGTAATCGCTAAGGTTGTAGCTGCACAGCCAGTGCTTAAGGACAATGTTCCGGCTATGACGGTTATCCCAGAGCTTAACGAGAACAACGGAAGAGTTATTCTTCACGCTGGACCACCAATCGAGTACAAGGATATGCCTGCGACAGTACAGGGTTCTTGCGTAGGTGCCGTGCTATTCGAGGAATGGGCAGATAACGAGACAGATGCTCGCAAGCTTCTCGAGTCAGGCGAGATTAAGTTTATCCCATGCCACCACTGCAATGCAGTAGGACCTATGGGAGGAATTACAACTCAGCATATGCCAGTATTCGTAGTTCAGAATGAAACTGATGGAAACTATGCATACTGCCAGATGAACGAGGGAATTGGAAAAGTTCTCAGATTCGGTGCATACTCAGAAGAAGTTGTTAATAGACTCAGATGGATGAGAGATGTTCTCGGTCCAACTCTAGGAAGAGCAATTAGAAGCTTCGATGGCGGACTCAATGTTAACCCACTAGTTGCTAAGGCAATTGCTATGGGAGATGAGTTCCATCAGAGAAATATTGCCGCTTCTCTATGCTTCCTCAAGGAGATGGCTCCAATTATTACAGATATGGACATGCCAGAGGAAGAAAAGTCTCAGGTAATAAAGTTCCTATCCGATACGGATCAGTTCTTTCTCAATATCATGATGGCAACAGGAAAGGCTATTATGGATGGAGCAAGAATACTGACAGAGGGAACTGTTGTAACTGCAATGTGCAGAAATGGAGTTAACTTCGGAATCCGCATCGCAGGTATGGGAGACGAGTGGTTCACTGGACCAGTTAATACTCCACAGGGACTCTATTTCACAGGATATGATGGCGAAGATGCTTGCCCAGATATCGGTGATAGTGCAATTACTGAAACTGTTGGTGTAGGTGGAATGGCTATGATTGCTGCTCCAGCTGTAACAAGGTTCGTAGGTGCAGGCGGATATGAAGATGCTCTAAGTACATCTAACGAGATGACAGAAATCACTATCGATAGAAACCCTAACTACATAGTTCCAAACTGGAATTTCACAGGTACTTGCCTAGGAATCGATGCAAGACTAGTTGTTGAAAAGGGAATCACCCCTGTAATCAACACAGGAATTGCCCACAAGATTGCTGGATTTGGTCAGATTGGTGCAGGAACAGTACATCCGCCAATCGAGGCATTTGAAAAGGCAGTACTTGCATACGCAAAGAAGCTCGGTTACTAAAAATTTATCAGAGACCGGAAAGAAAAAGATTTACGTAACGGCCTGAGAAATCAGGTCGTTGCTATTATTTGACAATATCAAGGGGGATATAGACATGGCAAAGAAAATTGTCATCGCGCTAGGTGGAAATTCTTTAGGCAATACAGTTGATGAGCAGCGTGAAGCAGTTGCTCATACTGCTGAAGTAATCGTTGACCTTATCGCCGAGGGACATGATCTTATAGTTACACACGGAAATGGACCTCAGGTTGGTATGATTCAGAATGCTATGGATGCTCTTGCAGCATCGAATCATGGTTATGGTGTAGTTCCGCTACCTACAAGTGTAGCGATGTCACAGGGATACATAGCAATTGATCTTCAGAATGCAATCAAGTATGAGCTCAAGAAGAGAGGTATGGACAAGAAGGTTTCATCAATCATCTCTCAGACTCTCGTTGATCCAACAGATGAAGCATTCAAGAATCCTAGCAAGCCAATTGGAAGCTTCCTAACTAAGGAAGAGGCTGATAAGCTAGTTGAACAGGGAGTTTCAGTAGTTGAAGATTCTGGCAGAGGTTACCGTAAGGTAGTAGCATCTCCAATGCCGCTAAGAATTTGTGAACTCGGTACTATCAGAACTCTTGCTGAAGCAGGTCATGTTGTAATAACTTGCGGCGGCGGAGGAATTCCTGTATTTGATGAAGGAGGAAAGCTCGTTGGAGCAGAGGCTGTAATTGATAAGGACAACGCTTCTAGCCTGCTAGCTAGAGAGCTTGGCGCAGACTACCTAGTAATTCTGACAGCTGTAGAAAAAAAGTTGCTATAAACTTCGGTAAAGAAAACCAGGAATGGCTATCAGATCTATCAATTGAGAAAGCTAATCAGTATATCGCTGAGGAGCAGTTTGCAAAGGGATCCATGCTTCCTAAGGTTGAAGCAGCAATTCGCTTTGCTGAATCTGGTGAAGGCAGAAATGCACTTATCACACTCCTTGAGAAAGCAAAAAGAGGGTATTAACGGCGAGACAGGAACGGTTATTCACAAGTAGTTCCTTTAGTTTAAGTTAAATATCTATATAATTCATAGGAGTTATTAAGAAAATGAACATACCTGTTAATTTCGCGATGTGGGGCATAGCTATCCTTCCTATCATCGTATTAATCGTATTAATGATCAAGTTCCGCTGGGGTGCTACTGAAGCAGCCCCAGTTGGTTTGCTTGTGACCATTATTTCTGCAATGACATTTTACAAAGCACCAGCAAGCCTTGTAGCTGTTGAGAGTGCAAAAAGGTATCTGGAGTTCGATGGTAATCCTTTTCATCATTTGGACAGCGATACTACTATATCAGGCGGGGCAGGGAGGCAAATGCCTTTCTTGTTATCAAGAATGAGCTTAGTAAGCTTATTCCTAACGAGCTTCTTCTAATACTTGCTCTCGGCTGGGTGTTCGTAAGTTTTTTGCAAGGAATTACTGGATTTGGAGTTCCGGTTGCAGTCGGAGCCCCACTTCTAATAGGAATTGGTGTAAAACCTATATACGCAGTCGCAATTTCCCTTCTAGGCCAGGCTTGGGGAAATACATTTGGTACACTTGGTGCAGCATGGGATGCACTCGCTGACTCAGCCGGACTTAAAGCTGGAAGTGATGAATACTTCAAGGCTGCATTTTGGGCAGCAGTATTTCTGCTAGCGTGGAACCTTGTTACTGGGCTAATAATCTGCTGGTTCTATGGCAAAGGCAAAGCTGTTCGTAAAGCACTGCCTGCTGTATTGATTCTGACACTAGTTGGTGGCGGTGGTGAGTTAGCTCTCAGCCAGATTAATACCACACTCAGCAACTTCATACCAGCTGTTCTTGCATTAGTTGTAGTGATGCTGCTAGGCAGAATGAATATTTACAACACAGATTGGAAATTTGAAGATTCTCCTATTATGGATAGAACCGATAAAGTTTCTGCTACTGAAACTGATATTCCTAAGGACATGACACTGTTCCAGGCGTTTCTTCCTTACTTGCTGCTTTCAGCTATGACAATTATTGTTCTAGCTGTAAAGCCAATCAATGACGCACTAGGACATTTCAAGATAGGGATTACAGTTCCGGAAACTCATACTGGATATGGAGTCGTAAATATGGGTAGCGATAGTTATTCGCCGATCACGATATTCATTCAGGCCAGTATGTTCTTATTCCTCGCAGCTATAATCGCGCTTGTATACTACAAAAACAAGGGCTGGATAAAGAGCGATGGTATCAAGAATGCATTTGCAAATTCTATATCTATGACTATGCCTTCTGGAATGGCGGTAATCGGACTTGTAATCATGTCCAAGATAATGGGAGGAACTGGACAGACTGTGGTTCTATCTCAGGGAATTGCAAATGTACTAGGCAGCAAGTACTTACTACTTGCTCCTTTCGTCGGACTTCTTGGAACGTTTATGACGGCAAGTAACATGAGCTCAAACATCCTATTTGGAGGATTTCAGGTTACGACTGCGAAGCTTCTAAATGTGGCAGCTTCTGGTGTGCTCGGTGCCCAGACTGCGGGTGGAGCTATCGGCTCAGCAGTAAGCCCAAGTAAGATTATTCTCGGCACGACGACAGCTAACATTCTCGGCAAAGAGGGTGAAGTTCTCAAGATACTCCTCACTATAACAATTCCAGCAACGATTCTAATCGGTGCTTTCTTGTTCGTAGTGTTTGGACTATAGGGGGTGTGAGATGAATAATAAAAGTTTCTGGAAGACAAAGGCTGGTGCACTTACGATAGGATTTATTCTAGCGATGGTCAGCTTTGTGTTAATATTGATAGGAATTAAGATGAATTCGGAAATACTCGAGAATATCGGGCTAGTGATAGTAATAATTGCAGTCTTAATTTCGCCGATAAAGGTATTTATACTCGGCAAAAAGAGTAAATAGGAGGCTAAAGATGGAAATTGAAATGGTAACAGGAAGGATTGCTCAAAGCCTAGAGCATCTCAAAAGGTTTACCTCTACACCTGATGCAGGATGCACAAGACTTCCTTTTACGAAAGAAACCCGTGATGCAGCTCAATATCTCAGAAAAGAGATGGAAGAAATTGGTCTTGAGGTTAAGGAAGATGCAGCTGGAAACATATACGGAATTCTAAGGGGAACCGATTCATCACTACCTTGTGTAATGACTGGATCGCATATCGACTCTGTACTACACGGAGGAAACTATGATGGTATAGCTGGAGTTGTTTGCTCTCTAGAGGTGGCTAGACAGATTGTAGAGATGGGACTTGAGCACAAGAGAGATCTCGTAGTAATCGGATTCATGGATGAAGAGGGCATGAGGTTTGGAACTGGTTACTTTGGTTCAGGTGCTGTTCTTGGTCATCGTAATGCGGAGTATACAAGGCAGTTTGCAGATATTAATGGCGTTACTATCGCAGATGCTATGAAGGAATACGGACTCGATCCTGATAAGGTTGAAGAAGCTAAGTGGCCGGAAGGGTCAATCGGTAATTTTGTAGAGGCGCATATTGAGCAGGGGCCGGTTCTCGATCAGAAGCAGATAGAAATTGGTCTAGTTACAGGAATAGTTGGCATTCAGAGATACATGGTTACTGTGTATGGAAGAGCCGACCATGCTGGTACAACACCGATGGATATGAGACTGGATGCAGCTGATGCAGCAGCGAAGGTAATTTCAAAATTGCTGATTGGGCGAGAGAAAAGGCTGATGGTACAGTAGCTACTGTTGGGCTTATTAAAGTGCCAAATGGTGGTATGAATATCGTAGCTGAAGAGGTTGAATTTACAGTTGACATTCGTTCAATGAACAATGACAATATAAATGATATTGCTAATAGAATTAAGGCTGCGTTAGCACGCGAGTGCAAGATAATGGGCGGTTCCTTCAAGATTGATACCAAGCTCGTTATTACTCCAGTTGAACTCAATAAGAGCATGCTCGATAAACTTGAGGATTCATGCAAAGCTCATGGATTTTCCTATATGAGAATGCATAGTGGTGCAGGTCATGACTCGCTTGAAATCGGACAGCAGCTACCTTCTGTAATGGTATTTGTACCCTAGCAAGGATGGTAGAAGTCACGCGCCAGTTGAGTTTAGTAAGTACAGTGACCTTGCGAAAGCGTCGGTATTAATGACAGACTTAATTACAGAACTATTGAACAAATAACAAAATGATGGATGGTGAAAACTATGGTGGATGGTAGATATAATTCTGCCTTCAAGAGAAAGAACATTAGACAGCTGAGAAGGTCGCTCAAGATGACACAGAAGGAGTTCATTGACTACTTCCTATCTAATAGCGATAATAAGCCTTCGATGAGTATTGCCACACTCTCTAACCTTGAGTCAAAGGGGGGAGAACGTGTCAATGAAGTCGTGAGCTCAGTGTGTACTAAACTCCAGATTGATACCATGTTGTTCTCGCTCAGTACAGATGAATTTATCAAAGAGATTGAAAAATATCTAGCAGAGCATAAGGATAACGAAGAATTAGTGCGAGGTATTGAAAAGAAGGGAAGTATAAGCAAGCTGGTAAATAGGCTTACTATGTATTTTGCTGACGAAATGCTTGAAGGCAGACTGAAGCGTGGAGACCAGATAGAGTCAGACAGAGAGTTGGCTAGAAAGCTGGGGGTAGGAAGATCTGCAGTCAGAGAGTCACTAAAGGTTCTAGATGTACTCGGAATGATTGATATTAGACTTGGGCAGGGAACTTACATTTCAAGTCGTGAGACTAATTTCTTCTCTATTCCTTTATCTTGGTCGTTGTTCCTGGATGGGGACCAGGTAGACAGTATATTGACTGTTAGATCTATTCTTGAGGTTAAATCGGCTGAGCTTGCAGCACAATGCGATGATCAAGTGAAGCTGAATAGGTTGAGAGACATATATAGCAGGATGGAGAAGACTTTTGCTAGTTGTGATAAAAATAATAATGCACAGATAGCACTTAAGGAAACTCTTGATGAGGATATCGATTTTCATACATGTATTGCAGAATGTTCAGGCAATCCGATTATTATATCCATGCTAAGAACTATTAGAAACTTCTTGCAGAGGGTAAGTGGAACGGGTATGGTTGAGCCCAAGCAGATTTCGGCAGTGCTCGTTGAGCACAAAAAAACTATTTGAGGCTATCATGTCGAAGGACCCAGAGGCAGCTGCCAAAGCTATGCAAAAATCACCTCAATGAATCGAGTCTTCGTTACAATTTATAATTTAACAGAGCTAGTTTATAAAATTGAATTAGAAACGCTGAAAATTGGTTGAAAACTGGTGTGTCATTATGATAAAACAGATTCAACCAATTTTTATTTAATGTTGACACTAAAGGACACGAGTAGTATAAATAAATGTAAGGCTTTACAATGTAGCTTTTATGTAATTATTTTTATTTGTGCGAACGTCTTAGATTGCATGTAAGTGATTTTATGTAACTATGATCGTATTAACTTTTTTAATATGGAGGCAAAATGTACAAGATAGTTAGTAAGAAAATCTTGAACCCAGCTCTTGGACTTATGGAGATTCATGCTCCATTCGTCGCTAGAAAGTGCGAAGCAGGACAGTTCATCATCATCAGAGTAGATGAGGATGGGGAGAGAATTCCTCTTACAATTGCTGATTTCGATAGAGAGAAGGAAACAGTTACAATCATCTATCAGAAGGTTGGCTATTCTTCAAATCTCCTGGCAAATAAGGAAGAGGGTGATTACCTCGAAGATTTTGTCGGTCCGCTAGGTGTTCCTTCACCACTAGAGTACACTGATAAAAAGATTATCGGTGTTGCAGGTGGACTTGGTGCTGCACCTATATACCCGCAGCTTAAGAAGCTAGCTGAGATGGGTGTAAAGGTTGATGTAATTATTGGTGGAAGATCTAAGGATTTTGTAATTCTTGAGGATCAGTTTAGAGAGTTCTGTGAGAATGTTTATGTCTGTACAGATGATGGTTCCTATGGAGAAAAAGGGTTCGTAACAGTGGTCCTTCAGGAACTTTTAGATAAGGGAGAGGATTACGAAGAATGTATTGCCATCGGGTCTTTAGGAATGATGAATGGTGTAGTTAACGTAACTAAGCCTGCAGGTCTTCGTACAATGGTATCGCTTAACCCGCTTATGATTGATGGTACAGGTATGTGCGGATGCTGCCGTGTGACGGTTGGTGGTGAGATGAAATTCGCATGTGTTGATGGACCGGACTTTGATGGATTTAAAGTTGATTTCAAGGAATGCATGGAGCGTCAGAACTTCTTCAAAGATAAGGAGCAGGAGATGAACGACCACGCATGTAAGATAGGAAGGGGTTAATATGGCAACTAATAGAAATATGAGTCTTGAGAAGGTCAAGATGCCTGAGCAGGATCCTAACGTAAGAAATAGAAACTTTGACGAAGTTGCGCTCGGTTATACTCCGGAGATGGCGATTGAAGAAGCAAAGAGATGTCTTCACTGTAAGCATAAGCCTTGTGTAAATGGATGTCCTGTAAACGTTCCTATCCCTGAGTTTATCGAGAAGGTAACAGAAGGTGACTTCGATGCAGCATATGAAGTAATTACAAGTGAGAATGCACTTCCTGCAATCTGCGGACGAGTATGTCCACAGGAAGATCAGTGTGAAGGAAAGTGCGTTCGTGGTATAAAGGGTGAGCCTGTTGGAATCGGACGTTTGGAGAGATTTGTTGCAGACTATTATATGGCTAAGGGCGAAGCAGCTGACCCTGTTATTGAAAAGAATGGAATTAAAGTTGCAGTAATCGGATGTGGTCCTTCTGGAATCACCTGCGCAGGTGAGCTTGCTAGAAAGGGATATGAAGTAACAGTATTTGAAGCACTTCATAAGCCAGGCGGAGTACTAGTATATGGTATTCCTGAGTTTAGACTACCAAAATCACTCGTTGCAAAGGAAATTGAGAACGTTAAGAAACTAGGCGTTAAGATTGAAAGCAATATTATTGTTGGTCGTTCAATTACGGTAGACGAGCTACTTGAGGATGGATATAAGGCTGTATTTATAGGAAGTGGCGCAGGACTACCTAAGTTCCTTAATATTCCAGGAGAAAATCTCCTAGGTGTGTACTCAGCTAATGAGTTCCTGACTAGGGTTAATCTCATGAAGTCGTTCAAGTTCCCAGAAGTTCCAACACCTGTTAAGGTTGGTAAAAAAAGTAGCTGTTGTTGGTGCTGGGAATGTAGCTATGGATGCTGCAAGAACTGCTAAGAGACTTGGAGCTGAGGAAGTATACATCGTATACAGAAGAAGTGAAGCAGAGTGCCCTGCAAGACTTGAGGAAGTTCACCACGCCAAAGAAGAAGGAATCATATTTAAATTCCTCAATAACCCTGCACGTATCCTCGGCGATGAGAAGGGGTATGTTACTGGAATCGAAGTTGTTAAGCAGGAGCTCGGTGAGCCAGATGCATCTGGTAGACGCAGACCAGTTCCAGTTGAGGGTTCCAACTACGTAATAGATGTTGATTCAGTTATCATTTCAGTTGGAACAAGTCCAAATCCGCTTCTCAGAGCGACGACTCCTGGTCTTGACACTCAGAATTGGGGTGGAATCATCGTTGATGAAGCGACGATGGAATCGAGCAAAGAGTATGTATACGCAGGCGGAGATGCTGTAACAGGTGCGGCTACAGTAATCCTTGCTATGGGTGCTGGAAAGACTGCGGCTGCAGCAATCGACGAGAAGATCAAGGCTCAGAAATAAGCTGTATCCGGGTTTATAAGAGCCCATATATAGATACATTACCTCATACCTATGGATGATTAAGTGCAGACTTTGCACAAGATTGTTCATAAAATACCCGCTTGTGACCTTGTCTGTCAGCGGGTATTTTCTTTTAGAAGGGAATCACTAAAGAGTGTATTATTCGTATATTTAACTAATTAAAGGTTTAAATAGTTCGTGTTTTTTTATATTAATTTCGAATGTTTAAATGAATATATGAGACAAATCTGCTAAATTTCATATTAATTATTGAATTTTTTTAGGATGTAACAGATAAGCTATATACGAGAAATAATGGAATCTGGAATTACTAGATAGATGGAGAAGACTATGGAAAGAAAAGTAGGCACAATATCAAGAGGAATTAGATGTCCTATTATTCGTGAAGGCGATGATATATCAAGTGTTGTGGTTAGCTCTGTGCTAGAAGCTGCAGAGGCTGAAGGATATGAAATCAGAGATAGAGATATTATTGCTGTAACTGAGTCAGTAGTTGCAAGAAGTCAAGGCAACTATGCTAGTGTTGAGGCGATTGCAAAAGATGTTCAGACTAAGCTCGGCAGTGACACCATTGGAGTAATATTCCCGATTCTGTCGAGAAATAGATTTGCAATTTGTCTACGTGGTATATCGATGGCTGCTAAGAAAATAGTTTTGATGCTTTCATTTCCAAGAGATGAAGTTGGTAACCAGCTGCTTACTGAGGATCAGCTTGATGAGGCGGGAATCGATCCTTATTCAAAGGTTATGTCTCTAGGGGAGTATCGCGAACTTTTTGGAGAGAACAAGCATCCATTTACAGGAGTGGATTACCTAGCGTACTACGGAGAAGTTATTGAGGCAGCTGGCGCTGAAGTGGAGATTGTTCTGGCTAATCATGCGACAGAGATTTTGAACTACACTGGAAAAGTTATTAATTGTGACATTCACACTAGGAAGAGAACTCGCCGCATACTAAAGGACGCTGGTGCAACAGTGCTTGGTATGGATGAGATTCTAAATGCTCCAGTTGATGGCAGTGGCTTCAACAGCAAGTACGGACTTCTTGGCTCCAACAAGAGTACAGAAGACAGCGTGAAACTTTTCCCTGAGAGCTGCGAAGATGTTGTACTAGGTATCCAGAAGTCAATACTCGATAAAACAGGTAAGTGTGTAGAGGTCCTAGTATATGGTGACGGAGCATTTAAGGATCCGGTTGGTAAGATTTGGGAGCTCGCAGACCCAGTAGTATCACCTGCATATACTCCGGGGCTTGAGGGTACACCTAACGAACTTAAACTTAAGTATCTAGCTGATAATGATTTTAAGGATCTAAGTGGCGAAGAGCTAAGAGAAGCAATCTCTGCTAGAATCAAGGAGAAGGATGACAATCTAGTTGGTAAGATGGAAACTGAGGAACTACACCTCGTAGGCTGACTGATCTGATTGGTTCGCTTTGCGACCTAACAAGTGGTTCTGGCGATAAGGGCACCCCGGTAGTACATATCCAGGGTTATTTCGATAACTATACAAATTAATACGATTAGCACATGGACTCGGATAATTTCCGAGTCTTTTTATGTACCAAATATCTTTGTATTATATGATAATCGTGGCAAAATTCCTTTACCGATTGTACAAAAGCGAGTAGAATATACGCGGGTTTATTAGTGAAAGGAAGGAATATAGAGAAGAAACAAATTCTCAAGAACCGCATTATAGAGGTAGCGTGGGAGCTATTTGAAGAGAAGGGCTACGAAGCCACTACGATGAATGATATCATCGAGAAAGCATATAGATCACGAGCTGCTAGGCATTATGAAGGTGAATTTAAGCTATTATGCTAAGTGCAATTACCAAAAACAGTAGATTAAGAATAATTACAATATTTACTGGATTAGCATGACTCGTTTATGCCAATCCGTCTAATATCATTTTACTTATAGTATTTGCGTACATTAGGAGGCAGAAATGAGAATAGGATTTATCGGTACTGGAGTTATGGCGAATGCGATGATGAGTGGAATAATTAGCGCAGGAGTATGCAAGCCCGAAGATATCATCGGTGCGAATCCAACTGAGTTTGGAAGAGCTAAAACTAAAGAGCAGAACGGAGTAGAAGTTACAGATAATAATCTTGAAGTGCTTGAGAAATGTGACTTCATATTCCTAACGGTAAAACCACAGCACTATGCACCAGTAATTGAAGAGATAAAGGATAACGTAAAGGATAATCATGTATTTATCTCTATTGGTGCTGGAGTGACACTTGACTACCTAAGCAAAGCATTTGGTGGAAATAAAGCCAAAGTTATCCGTGTAATGCCTAACACACCTGCACAGGTGGGTGAGGGTATGTCGGCGGCTTGCCCAAATGAACTCGTAAGTGAAGAGGAGATGAATACTTCTCTAAGCATACTATCTGCATTTGGAAAAGCAGAGATTGTACCAGAGAATCTATTTGATGTAGTAACTGGAATTAGTGGAAGCGGCCCTGCGTACGTGTTCCTTTTCATAGAAGCACTCGCAGATGCAGCTGTCGTTGGTGGCATGCCTAGAAGACAGGCATATGAATTCGCTGCTCAGACTGTATATGGAGCAGCTAAGATGGTTATGGAGACAGGAAAGCACCCAGGAGAGCTCAAAGATATGGTATGCTCACCAGCAGGAACTACAATTGCTGCTGTACGTACACTTGAAGCTAATAACTTCAGAAGCGCAGTTCTTGAAGGTGCCAATGCTGCTACAGAGAAGTCAGCTGCTATGAGAGGATAGGGCTATATAGATAGAATAGAAAGATGCATAGAATATCATTGCATAAAAAGAACCCGGTTCATCTGAATCGGGTTCATGACTTTCTAATTATCGTCTTTTGACTTTTTGTTTTTCTCGTAATAATGCGAATATGTCTTATCTATTGCATCGGCAATAGCCTTGGCGTTGCCTTTTTAAAATTATTGTCAAATAACTTGTTATCGTGTTTATTGCTTATAAATCCAACCTCTACTAGACAGGAGGGCATTTTGTTTACGCTTAACTCATCATATTCGTTGTTTTCACTGACAAGAGTTCCAGAACGAACTCTTCGCTTAGCAAAGCCTTCATCGTTAAGTTGCTTCATTATCTGTTTGCCGAGATAGCGACTCTTCTCATTGTTATCTTTAGGTAAGAAGACTTCTACACCTTGTGCTCTAGGATCACCAGCTTTATTTCTATGAATTGAAACCATGAGCTTAGCTTTTTTCTTGTTAGCCATCTTGCCAATTTTAATTCTCTCAGTAAAGCTGTCATCCTCGCGAGTCAGGTAGACTTTAAAATTTTTCTTGTTAAGTTCCCTTTTGACCTGCAAAGCGATTCTGAGTGTATCATCTTTTTCTTTTTCTAGACTTAGTTTGTGAACCCGGGTCATGCCCGCCGTGCCCCTGGATCTATGAAAATTATTCCACGATCCAACTTCGGTGGCGCAAGAACATCTCTGTTACGGTATAATCCAATCACAAAAAAATAAGACTAAGAAAAATTGATATGAAAAAAAAGTGTATTTTAGCGTCTACGACGTTTACGCAGCTTCTTTTTGCGTTTGTCAGCGATAATGATATCGCGCATCTGCTGTTCTGTGAGTGCCAATTTCTTCTCCTGATTAGTTTATAATATATTATACTATGCTACTATATTGCATAAAATTTGTAAATATTGTGCATTGTACTGCCTAGAATTATTGAAGGAAAACCATTTAGATGCTATAATTTATGCAAACTATGTCTTGATAAGAAGAGGGGCTTTTTATGTATGCATTGACGGCGAAAGCTATGCGTTACATGGATGAATATACGATCGACAAGGGGATACCTAGCGCTGTTCTGATGGAGAACGCAGCTGGCGGACTTGCTCGTGAGATTGTTTCGCGATTTCCTGACAAAGATACCGAGATTCTTGTTGTTGTAGGTCATGGGAATAATGGTGCGGATGGTCTATGTGTAGCTAGATGGCTAATTCATCTGGGTTATGTTGTCAACGTATATTTTGTTGGAGACAGGGGGTAAGGTTTCCCGTGCCTTCGAGATCAGCTTAAAGTTTTAACTTCTATGAGCAAATCCTTCAGGATGTATGGTCTAGGATCAAGAGACGATTTGAAAATTTTGCAGCAGCGCTATGACGTTATTGTAGATGGTATATTTGGTATCGGACTTAATAGAAGGTTTGGAGCTAACTTTTGCAAAGTTTATTGAGTACCTCAATACGAAGTCTGGCTTTAAGGTTGCGATTGATATTCCTTCGGGCTTAAACGGAACCACTGGCGGCATCATGGATGCTGTGTTTAAGGCTGACCTCACAGTGACATTTGGGAACTATAAGACAGGAATGTTTTTGGTGAAGGCAGAGTAGTATCTGGAGAAGTAAAATTAATAGATATCGGTATTATTAAATCGGGATACTCGTCGATTGATGATAAACTATTTATATGCGATAAGAAGTTTTTAGAGGATACGAGACACCTTGCACTAATTCCTCGTGAAGAGCGCGCGCATAAGGGGACATTCGGTTCCGTTGGAATAGTTGTTGGGCCCTAATGCGATGATGGGTGCAAGTATGCTATCTGCAAAAGCAGCATATAGATGTGGATGTGGCCTTGTAAAGATATTCTGCCCTAATAAGTACGTTGGGTATTTTAATGTTGCTATTCCGGAGGCAGTTGTCGTACCGTACAAGAACGACGATATAAGTGGCGCTATGACTGAGTTTGCAAGCTCTGTTGATGCTTTGCTCGTAGGACCTGGACTCAAGGAGGATTCTATAGGAAGGATACTTGTAAAAGCAGCTATTAACAATGGAAATCAAACTGGTTATAGATGCTGGGGCACTTAATATCATAGCTAGAAATCTCAAGCCTTTCCGCAAGAGAAGGGCAAGCTGCGTGATAACACCGCATGTTGGAGAGATGGCTAGGTTATGTGATGAGGACATAAAGGTTGTCGATAAGAATAAAATCGGTTTTATTAAGAAGTTCTCACAGCACTATAATGTAAGCATGGTTGTAAAATCCGATGTATCACTGATTTCTCTTCTAAACGGAAGTGATCAGAGGCTGTTCCTCAATACACTAGGGCAATTCAGGTCTTGCGACCGCTGGTTCAGGAGATGTGCTCGCAGGAACTATTGCTTCGCTTGTAGCGCAGGGTAACAGCCTTAATAACAGCTTGCTCTATGGCGTTATGCTGCATGGCAATGCTGCTGATAAACTCGATACTGGGGAGGATTCAAGAAGAAAGATGATGGCTAGTGACATAGTTGATAATCTTTTCTAAGAGCAGATAAATAAGTGAACGATTGCGGATGTCACATATAGAAGGCTATCTTCTATAAATGACTTCCGCTTTTTATTTCTTGTACTAAGCGGGGTAAAATGTTATAATCAATCCGTTATGACGAAGCTTGTCCATAACACTCTGAAATGGCAGGAGGTGAATCAGTAATATGGCACAGGTTACCGTTAGAGAGAACGAGAGCTTAGAGAGCGCGCTTAAGAGATTTAAGAGATCTTGTGCACGTGATGGAGTAATGTCCGAACTTAGAAAGAGAGAGCATTACGAGAAGCCAAGCGTTAAGCGTAAGAAGAAGTCTGAAGCTGCCAGAAAGAAGGCAAGAAAGTTTTTAAGTCTTAGGAGGTGTAGAGCGTGAGTTTGAAAGAACAGTTGATGGCTGATTACAAGACAGCTATGAAGGAACACGACGTCACCACAAAGGGAGACTGTCAACCTCGTTAGAGCTGCTATTAAGCAGCACGAAGTAGATCAGAAGGTCGCTCTTGAGGATGACGCCGATATCGTTCCAATCATCAAGAAGCAGCTTAAGATGCGTAGAGATGCGCTAGCTGACTTTGAGAAGGCTGGAAGGACAGACTTGTTAGATGGTTATAAAAAGAAATCGAGGTTCTTGAGAGATATCTCCCAGAGGAGATGTCCGAGGAGGAAATTCTTGCTGCTGTCGAGAAGATAGCAGAGGAAGAGGGAATCGAGCGCAGCATGAAGAGTATGGGCGCTATGATGAAGACTGCCATGGCTAAGTTGCATGGTAAGGCGGATGGTTCTCTTGTATCCAAGATGGTTAAGGAATATCTTAGCAAATAACTGTCAATATGTAATTAACAGGGCGTATGCCCTGTTTTTTCTTTTGTCATCTATTGAAAAATCCAAATTAATGACACCTATCATTGCGTTGTAATAGGTGCATAAAAAAGCTATAATAATAAGTAATATTTGCAAAGGAAAAGTGCATGGATAAGAGTAAAAGAAATAGTTAGATTTGAGATACCTGAGGATATAGATAGAGAGCAACTTTTTGGTACTCTTGATGCGAACATCAAGCAGGTTGAGAAGGCTACTGGCACGTCAATCGTAATGCGAGATGACGGGCTTTTTATTAAAGGAACGGAAAACTTTAAGGCTGCTAATATAATCAACAGAATGGTTGAAAATCTCCGCGTAGAACCAGAGATTGATGCTCGTAGAGTAAATTACTTGATTGACATGGAGCATAGGGGTGAGTCCTTTGATGCTAGAGCACAGGTTAGTGATGTGCTTTGCTACACACATAGAGGTAAACCACTTAGACCTAAGACTAAAGGGGCAGAAGCGATACGTCGATACTATTCGCAGAAACGATATGGTGTTTGGCATAGGTCCAGCAGGTACTGGTAAAACATATCTCGCGTGTGCGATTGCAGCCAATGCACTTAAGAACAAAGAAGTTGAACGAATTATTTTAGCTAGACCTGCAGTTGAGGCTGGAGAAAGTCTGGGGTTCTTACCTGGTGACCTTCAGGATAAAGTGGATCCTTATCTAAGACCGCTATACGATGCTATATTTGAGATTGTCGGACAGGAAACGGCAGCTAGACTCAAAGAAACAGGAGTAATCGAAGTTGTACCGCTTGCTTATATGAGAGGACGTACACTCGATAATTCATTTATCATATTAGATGAAGCACAGAATACGACGCGTGAACAGATGAAGATGTTCCTAACTCGTATGGGCTTTAATTCAAAAAGTTGTTGTCACTGAGTGATATTACCCAGATAGACCTGCCAAAGGGGCAGGCTCGGGGCTTGTAGAAGCCAAGAGAGTTCTATCTGGTGTTGAAGGTGTTGAATTCAGCTATCTGACAGAGGTGGATGTAGTTAGACACGATTTGGTTAAGAGAATTATCAAGGCTTATAGTGAATATGAGGATTCGAATAATTCTAGTGGAAATGTCAGACGTAGTGGGAGCAAGCGATGATTTTAGATATCAACTATAGTGATGCTATATACGGAGAAACTGATATAGATGAACGTATAGACGAAGCTTTGATTCTGGAAGCGGCTATACAGCTCGCAGCTTTGGAGCTTCTCGGTGGAGTGAATGAAGAGACTATTAGAAAGGCCGAAAAACTTCCTATTTACATAGGTGTATCCGTGGTGTCTGAGGGTGAAATTAGAGAGATTAATAACGATTTCCGCGGGATAGACAAAGTCACAGATGTGCTATCATTTCCTCAGTTTGAGAATGCGGAGGAAATTATCGAAGAGTTAGAAGGTGATGAAGCTCTCGTAGACATTCCTGTAGGAGACGTAGTTATTTGTCTTGATCAGGCTGAGAGACAGTCTCTGGAATACGGCACAACTATCAGACGTGAAGTCACGTACCTCTTTGTACATAGCATCCTGCATCTGCTCGGATATGATCATATGGATGCTAGTGACAAGATTGAAATGAGAAAGCGTGAAGAGCTAATCATGGATGCACTCGATATCACAAGATAGACGATACCGCCATTCAGGGTAGTAATATTACAAATGGCACGCAGATGGAAATGCGCGATGAACAATCTCGCGTCTTTAATACGATTGGAGAAATAATGAAATCAGGTTTTATTGGAATCATTGGTAGACCTAATGCGGGGAAGTCCACACTTCTTAACAATGTTCTCGGGGAGAAAAATTGCAATCACATCGGATAAGCCACAGACTACGAGAAATAGGATTACTGGAATTTACACGGATCTAGAATATGATGATGGTAATGGCATGCAGATGATATTCCTAGATACACCAGGAATTCACAAGCCTAAGAACAAGCTTGGCGCAGCGATCAATGAGACAGCTCTAAACACTGCAGGAGGTGTAGATGTAGTTCTGTTGATTGTCGATGGAACGAAGAAATTTGGCAAGGGAGACCAGTACATTATAGATATGCTCGCCCAGTCAGAGACTAAGAAAGTTCTAGCGATTAACAAGATGGACTTAATAGGTCCTGAGGCGTACTTGGAACTTTATAACAAGTACGATGAGAGCGGTTTGTTCGATGAGATATTTGGAATATCTGCCCTTCAGGACACGAATGTCGGTAAGCTTATGGAGTGCCTTTCGAACTACATGTTAGAGGGGCCGATGTATTATCCTGAAGATATGGCGACTGATCATCCTGAACGCTTCATAGTAAGTGAAATCATAAGGGAGAAGCTCCTACAGTATCTCGACCAAGAGGTTCCGCATGGGATTTTCGTTGAGATAGAATCGTACGATGAGAAGCCTAGAATAACTGAGATTGGAGCTGTTATATGCTGTGAGCGAACATCTCACAAGAGTATAATCATAGGTAAAGGCGGTCGCAAGCTCAAAGGTGTTGGAAAGAGTGCGCGAGAAGAGATAGAGATGCTATTAGGTACTAAGGTTTTTCTATCGCTATGGGTTAAGGTTAAAGAACGCTGGCGTGACTCAGACAGAGTTATCAAAAACCTCGGATATAAGGATGAATAAGAATGCTTATTAATACAGAGGGTATAGTACTGCGGCAGAATAAAATCGCTAACAACAGACGAATTATCACGCTTTTTACAAGAAGCCACGGCAAGATAAATGCGGGAACAAATATAAATGAGCGAGCAAAAGGGCGTGCAGCTCTTGCGATAAGACCTTTTACGTTTGCAGAATACGATATATATAAGGGGCAAAGCTATTTCAACATAAATAATGCAGATGTCAAGAAAAAGCTACTACTCGATTGGAGAGGATATCGACAGGTATATGGTCGCTTCAAAGCTTCTTGAGTATATCGACAAAACGACTGAAGAGGAGCAAATTAGACCGCGACTATTCGATATGACTATAGAGTTCATGGAGTCGATTACAAATGCAAAACGCAACTATATGACTCTCTTTTATGCATTTGTTGTAAAGTCCTTGGCGTTAAACGGAGTTATGCCGGATATAAAACAATGCGTGAGCTGTGGGAAGTCGTTACAAGATGTCAAGACAGAGAATGGTGGCAAGGTAAAATACTTCTCCGTAAGCGGTGGTGGAATCCTATGTGAGGATTGCTACACAAGGCTTGATGTGCGTGATGCTGCGTTGATTTTCAAAACCTGATTTTGATATAGTTGAAGTGTTAGATTACTTTGCGAAGAGACCGCTTTCGAGTTTCGAAAAAAAGTATCTCTTAAGCCGGCGGTATCTGCTGGATTACAAAGAATTTTTATCGGAGTATTTAAAATACTACTTAGATGTTGATATTTTTGACGATGGCTTGAGTTTGTAGTTACAGTCGTCACGTTTAAAAAGGAGGATGCTATGGAAATCACATTAGAAAAGATTGAATTAGTGAAGGACAGAACTGGGGTTAGCTATAGGGAGGCTAAGAGTGCTCTTGAAGAGGCGAATGGAAGCGTAGTAGACGCTATTATTCTTATCGAGGAAACTATCGAGACAGATGATTCAGAAGATGAAAATCTATATGGTAATGAGCTTTTCGCACGTCTAAAGAAGACTGCTGAAAAGGGAAATATGTCACGTATCATTATCAAGAAAGGCGAAGACGTTCTTATTAATCTACCACTTACAGTTGGAATTCTAGGAGTTGTTATCGCACCTTGGGGTATGATTCTTGGGCTTGTTGCTGCGGCTGGGTTTAACTGCAATGTTGAGTTTGTAAATGACAAAGGTGAAGTTACAGACGTTAACGGCAAGGTAAAAGCTCATTACAGTCGTGCAAAGAGTGCAGGCACCGAGACAGTAGATAAAATTAAGGATAGCGAGCTTTACAATGACATTCGTGTAAAGAGCCAGGATACTTTTGAAGACCTTAAGGATAAGAGCCTTGATGCATTTGACCAGGTTAAGAACAATGTCAATATTGCAGATCTGAAGCGCAAGGGAAGCGAGATTCTAAAAAAACATAGCAAGGACGACGAGTTCGATTTCTCTGAAAATGATTTAACTGATGAAGTTGATGAGTACTATGACCTAGATATCGAGAACCTCGGACCAGATCAGCCAGGAAATGTGTTTGTAGATAACGAAGATACTAACAAGGTCGAAGCTGAAGAAAAGTAAGAGATTGCGTAGTACAGCGGAGTATGGCAGAAAATTTTTAAGATAGGACAGGTATGAACGTATGGCAATTGATAAGAGTGTAGTTCAGCCAGATAGAGTTGTAACCATGGAGAAGATTACGGCTCTGGCAAAGAACAGAGGATATATTTTTCCAGGATCAGAGATTTATGGCGGCTTAGCCAATACATGGGATTACGGACCTCTTGGAGTTACATTCAAGAATAACGTGAAAAAGACTTGGTGGAGCAAGTTTGTTCAGCAGTCAAAGTATAATGTTGAATTGACGCAGCGATTCTTATGAATCCAGAAACTTGGGTTGCATCTGGCCACGTAGGGGGTTCTCTGATCCGCTTATCGATTGTAAAAGCTGTAAGGCTAGATTCAGAGCAGACAAGATTATCGAGGACTATATACTCGAAAAGGAAGGAAATCAAATCTCCTGTGATGGCTGGAGTAACGAGGAGATGGAGAAATACATCGCCGATAACAAGATTCCTTGCCCTGAGTGTGGGAAGTCAGACTACACAGGAATTCGCAAGTTCAACCTGATGTTCAAGACTTTCCAGGGTGTAACCGAAGATTCAAAATCAGAGATCTTCCTTAGACCTGAAACTGCACAGGGTATATTTGTTAATTTCAAGAATGTACAGAGAACCTCGCGTAAGAAAGTTCCGTTTGGTATAGCTCAGGTTGGTAAGTCGTTCCGTAATGAGATTACACCAGGAAACTTCACATTCAGAACTAGAGAGTTCGAACAGATGGAGCTTGAATTCTTCTGTAAGCCAGGAACAGATCTTGAGTGGTTTGATTACTGGAAACAGTATTGCATCGATTTCCTCAAGAACCTTGGAATGAATATGGACAATATTCGTGTGAGAGACCATGAGAAAGAAGAGCTTTCTCATTACAGCAATGCTACTTCTGACCTTGAATATCTGTTTCCATTTGGGTGGGGAGAGCTCTGGGGTATTGCAGACAGAACTGATTTCGACCTTACAAGACATCAGGAGCATTCTGGTCAAGATATGAGCTACCTAGACCCTGAGACTAACGAGAGATACATTCCATACTGCATCGAACCTTCTCTTGGAGCTGACAGAGTTGCACTTGCATTCCTAATCGATGCATATGATGAAGAGACAGTTGTGGACGGAAAGGGCAATGAGGATACAAGAGTTGTTCTTAGACTTCACCCTGCACTTGCACCATACACAGTTGCAGTTCTTCCACTGTCCAAGAAGCTAGAGGATGTAGCTACTCCGATTTATGAGGAACTCAGCAAGTACTTTAATGTAGAATACGATGCTGCAGGTTCAATCGGTAAGAGATATAGAAGAGAAGATGAGATAGGTACACCTTTCTCAATCTGTGTCGACTTTGATACAGAAACTGATAACTCAGTCACTATACGCGATAGAGATACGATGGAGCAGATTCGTCTACCTCTTTCCGACGTTAGGGAATATATAGAAAACAAATTGCAGTTTTAACTAAGGAGAAATGCCATGGAAAAATTTGTTTATTCTTTCAATGAAGGCTCTAAGGACATGAAGAGCGTTCTAGGGTGGTAAGGGTGCAAACCTTGCTGAAATGACTAAGATTGGTCTACCAGTGCCATTTGGATTTACTATTTCAACTGATGCTTGCAAAAGACTATCTTGACAAGGGCGGAGTTCTATCCGAGGAGATTGTCAAGGAAGTTTATGATCATCTAGCTGAGCTTGAGCATGTAATGGGTAAATCGTTCGGTGATATTGAGAATCCACTTCTCGTATCTGTAAGATCGGGAGCACCTGTTTCGATGCCTGGTATGATGGACACTATCTTAAACCTAGGACTTAACGATGAGTCGGTAAAGGGACTTGCTGCAAAAGACTGGAAATGAGAGATTTGCATACGATAGCTATAGAAGATTTATTCAGATGTTCGGAGATGTAGTTCTTGAGATTCCAAAAGCGAAATTCGACTTTATCTTTGATAGCAAGAAAGAAGCTGTAGGAGCTGAGTTTGACGTAGACCTATCTCCAGCTGATCTACAGTCGATTATCGAAGACTATAAGGCTCTCGTTAAGAAGGTGCTTGGAAGAGAATTTCCACAGGATCCTAAAGATCAGCTAATGGAGGCTATTCAGGCTGTATTCCGTTCATGGAATAATGACAGAGCTATTCTATATAGACAGCTAAATAACATTTCTGCATCATTAGGTACTGCAGTTAACGTACAGTCCATGGTATTTGGTAATACTGGTGAGACTTCTGGTACAGGTGTTGCGTTCACCAGAAGCCCTGTAGATGGAGAGAACAAAATCTTCGGTGAGTTTCTAATAAACGCTCAGGGAGAAGATGTAGTTGCTGGTATCAGAACACCTCAGCCAATTGCAGAGATGGAACAGGCTTTCCCTGATGTATATGCGAAGTTCGAATCGGTTGCAGAGATTCTAGAAAAACATTATAAAGATATGCAGGATATGGAGTTCACTGTTGAGGACAATAAGCTCTTCATGCTTCAGACTAGAAACGGTAAGAGAACAGCTACTGCTGCTGTTAAGATTGCCGTAGATATGGTTGATGAAGGTCTGATTGATAAGGAGACCGCAATACTTCGCATCGAGCCAGATCAGATTAATCAGCTTCTTCACCCAACATTTGATGGAGCTGAGCTTGCTAGTGCAATTGCTGTTGCAAAGGGACTCCCAGCTTCCCCAGGAGCTGCTTGTGGTGAAATCGTATTTAATGCTGATGCTGCTGCTGAGGCAGCGGCCGCAGGTAAGAAGGTTGTCCTTGTTAGAGAAGAGACTTCGCCTGAAGACCTCGCTGGAATGGTTGCTGCGCAGGGTATCCTGACTGCTAGAGGTGGTATGACATCTCATGCTGCTGTAGTTGCTCGTGGAATGGGTAAGTGCTGTGTTGCTGGCTGCAGTGCAGTTGCAGTATATGAGTCTGCTAAGAAGATGGTTATTGATGGCAAGGAATATCATGAAGGTGACGTAATTTCTATTAATGGTACTGATGGAAGCGTATATGACGTAGCTATCAAGACTGTATCACCTGAGCTTTCTGGTGACTTCGGAACTATCATGAAGTGGGCTGATGATGTTAGAAACCTAGGTGTTAGAGCTAACGCAGATAATCCAAGAGATGCTAAGCAGGCTCTAGAATTTGGTGCTGAGGGAATCGGTCTATGCAGAACAGAGCACATGTTCTTTGAAGAAGAGAGAATTCCTAAGATTAGAAGAATGATTCTCGCTGGAACAGAATCTGAGAGAAGAGAAGCTCTTGCTGGACTTCTCCCATACCAGAAGGGAGACTTCAAGGGGCTATACGAGGTAATGGGCGAGAGACCTGTTACAATCAGACTTCTTGATCCACCTCTACATGAGTTCCTGCCTAAGACAGAGGCAGATATAAATCAGCTTTCAGAACAGTTTGGAATTACTAAGGAAGCAATTGAGAAGAAGACTCTTGAGCTTCATGAGTTCAATCCAATGCTCGGTCACAGAGGTTGCCGTCTAGCAATTACATATCCTGAAATCGCTGAGATGCAGACAGAGGCTATCATCACAGCTGCACTCGAAGTGGCACAAGAGAAGGGATACAAGATTAAACCTGAAATCATGGTTCCTCTAGTTGGAAATATCAATGAATTACGTTTCGTTAAGAATACTATCGATGAGACTGCTAAGAAGTGCTTCGAAAAGGCAGGCATGGAGCTAGAGTACATGGTTGGAACTATGATTGAGATTCCAAGAGCTGCTCTTACAGCAGATGAAATTGCTGAGGATGCTGAGTTCTTCTCATTCGGAACAAATGACCTAACTCAGATGGGTTTCGGATTCTCTCGTGATGACACAGGAAATATCATCAAGGAGTATATAAGCGATGGAATTATGGAGAGAGATCCATTCCAGTCTCTAGATCAGAGAGGTATCGGAAAGTTAGTTAAGATGGCTTGTGAAGGTGGAAAAGAAACTAGACCTAATATCAAGCTAGGTGTTTGTGGAGAGCACGGTGGAGATCCTGATACAATTGACTTTATGTATAAGACAGGACTACACTATGTATCTTGCTCACCATTTAGAGTACCAATCGCTAGACTAGCTGCTGCACAGGCAACTATCAAGAATCGCAAATAATAACTGAAGGTGAAGCATCCGCTAGGATGCTTCACCATAAATTTTTTGAAATGAACTGGTTTAATAAATTTGAAGACAAATGGAATGGGTTATCAAGCACTATATTGATGATCCTAGGAAACTTAATATATGCATTCAGCATAAACCTTCTTATTACTCCTATGCACCTATACAACGGCGGATTCCTCGGAATATCACAGATTGTTAGGCATTTAATCACAGCTAATACTGGGCTGACAATGATATACGGACATGATTTTTACAGGAATCATATACTTCCTGATAAATATCCCATTGTTCCTATATGCATATCATTCCGCAGGGTTTAAGTTTGCGACTAAGACCTTGATTTCTATCGGTATTTCGTCGGTGTGCCTCACATTGGTACATGTACCTAAGACTCCTTATATTGATGACTATCTAACTGCGTGCGTAGTAGCGGGAGTTATTGGTGGAATCGGAACAGGGATGATTCTGCGAGGGGGAAGTTCTACTGGTGGACCAGATATAATAGCTGTGTGTATGTCAAAGAAGAATCCTAACGTAAGTGTTGGAATGCTCAACAACCTTGTAAATTTTGCGGTATACGGCTGCTGTTTAGTTTTTGTTTAACGTTGAAATTGCAGTATACTCGTTCATTTACTCGGCTATAAAGGCGATGTTTATCGACAGAATGCATACTCAGAATATAAAGACTGAGGTTTTGATTATAACTAAGAAGGAAGGGATAGAAAAAGTCCTAACTGAAGACCTGAGTAGAGGTGTAACGAGCTGGAAGGGTACTGGGGCATACACTGGCGATGAAGTTACTATCATTCTTACGCTTGTTTCTAAGTATGAAATTGAACACCTAAAGGGGTTAGTACACGATATAGATCCTAATGCATTTCTGATGATATCAGATGGTGAAAGTATAGTGGGTAATTTTAAGAGACACATAGGGATCGGCGAATAGCAAAAGTCTGCGAGCATTGGCAAAGAGTTTCGCTTGCTTGACGAATTATACGAATACTGCGCAACTTGTAACGCTGAGACAGTGCTCGTATCCGTTAATTCGTAACGGCGCAAGCCTTTGAACTTGCCAAAACCTCGCAGACTTTTGTATTCGCCTCCAGCACTTGGTTGTGATGACTGTCCGAAATGTAGTCTGCGAATTACTAGATAACCTGCATTGGCAAAGAGTTTCGCTTGCTTGACGAATTATACGAATACTGCACAACTTGTAACGCTGAGACAGTGCTCGTATCCGTTAATTCGTAACGGCGCAAGCCTTTGAACTTGCCAAAACCTCGCAGACTTTTGTATTCGCCTCCAGCATTTGGTTGTGATGACTGTCCGAAATGTAGTCTGCGAATTACTAGATAACCTTCATACTTGACAACGTATTTATGTTATTACAAACTATATACTGTAGTTTAAAGGAGAAGAGAGAAATTATTTATGAGTTTGCTAATCGAAAGGCCATGGATAGTGCCTGTAGTAATGTCGGTATTTTTTTCTTTATTAGTATGATCATCTTGTACTTATGGGAAGCTAAACGCAAGAAAGCGTTTAAGATGATCAAAACGATGAAAACACAACAAGGACTTATCCAAAGTGTATCTTAGAATAGATAACGGATATGGCGATTTCAATGATATGTCATTTTCGCTTGATGGTGAAACATGGTCGTCAGGCGTTTTGTTTTCAGACGAGATTTTAACACCGTCTATATTACTACCACCAGGAGAGTATGACATAAAGTTTTCGGTTAAGGCGCGTTCGGGGACTACGGTATATTACAAGGGACCCTTTTTACACGAAGGTCACAGTTAAGCCGTTTATTGACACGATACTTGTGTTTGATAATGATACATTAGCTAGTTGGCAAGAAGATTTAAAGGAGTAAAGTTACATGAGTGATTTAAGAATCAATTTTATCGATAACTGGGAAAAGAAGGATGTTGATCTAGAAGAGTTAAGACGTGCTCTTGAGGACGGAAATTCATCTGTTTACAACGATGCAAGCATTAAAAAGGTCTCCGCTAAGTGGAAGAAGTTCAAGGAGAGAGGAGTTTCGAATCTATATCTTCTCAAGGAACTAGATGATGATGGCGTTGCTTGTGCGATGTACGCATATTCGATTACTGATGGTGTAATTGATGATGAGACTCTCGAGAGGCTAAGAGAAATATGTGCTCAGAATCTTTCATCTGGCGAAATGAGAGCTGATGGTTCATTCTCTAAGCCAAACGAATGGTGGGATACAAACCCTGGTCGCTCAATTAAAGCTGTTGAATCAGGTTCTGCAGACAGTCTACATCAGTATCTAGGTGCTGAGCTTTATCCAAAGGGAATAGTACTAAGCTCAAGAAGCATTAAGAGTAAGCATGCTGGTGAGCTAGCTTGCTCAGCTATCGCATGGGGAGTAAGTACATCGATCTTCAAGAAGGGTGCTTATATGAGCGTTCTTATTCATAATGATGCGCTGTAATCCCATACTTTTAATAACTGTATAAATAAACATTTAAAAATAAAAGGTAGATACCGATTGGTATCTACCTTTTTGTATCATATCACACAAGCGCTTGCTCTAGTGTTCCTTTGCCCTGTGCGCATGTCACGCGGCCGTAAGCGCCGTTAATGACTGTAAAGCATGGTTTAACATGTCCAATGTCAGCATTCCATATGAATGGTATATCGGGAATAGCTTGACGAAGCTGAGCGATATACTCTTCATCGGATTTGTCAGGAAACATAGTTCTGCCAAAGACTATTGCCTTAGTTCCCCTAAAATATCCACAGTATTTCATCTGCATCATGGTTAGATAGAGGTCAAATGAAGTCATTGCAAAATTATCTAGGAACCATATCTTGCGAGGATATTTTTTTACAAAAAATCTCGTTCCATCGTAAGGTGTTCCAATGAGCTTCGCAATACAATCGATGCAGCCTCCGATTAAGCGACCCTCTGCAATTAATTTCGGTGATTCGCTAGGGGATGATCTATCTATAATCTCATCTATGCCTGGCAGTGATAGTTGCCAATTTACATCTCCTTCAAGAATGATATCGGATATGCTGAAGTCAGTATTAGAATCATACTTGTCGAATGAATACTGCTTTATAGTATTGCCACGCATAAGTTCAAACGAATTATTCTGGAATTCATGAAGAGTATCCCAGTCAAAGCTTCCTGCGTTAAAGCCATACATTGTCGCAATGTCGAGTTTAGTTGTGACATAGTACATGATATTAGTTGGATCGCTTGCTCCTGCAATCCACTTAGGGTAGTTTGCGAGTGTCTCTATATCTAGGTAAGGAAGCATCTCTATATTATAATCACCACCAGCAGCAGAAACTATCATCTCAACATCGGGGTTGTTAACTAAAAAATTGAATTCTTTACCACGAGTTTTTGCGTCTGCAGACCGTATGTTGTCATTTCTCACGCTAGCGGTTTCTATGATATCAAAACCAGCTGATTTCAAGGCTGCTAATGATTTATCAAACAATTTAATTTTGTGACCTACACCAGCACTTGGTGCGCATATGCCTCAGAGAAGAGCCTTGCTCAGGAAATTTAGGATATATCATAAAGTCCTCCCTTAATTAGAATGCGCCCTGTAGACCGCTACTGTAGAGTTTGCCGCAAGTAACGTACATCGAGAAAGTTGAGCGTAACAATGTTATTCCGAGCGAGTTTGCAAGAGCGATAAGAGATGGCTCTGGTTCGTAAATTCCAATCAGGATAACACACTGAACGCCTTTCATTTCAGCGGTTTTAAGAATTTGTGGATTGTATACTGCAGTAATCAGTATAGACTTATCAGCTTGCATATGTTACGATATGACTTATCACATCTGATGAAAAATGCATTAACTAGCTCGAGATTTAAATCAGGATTCTTGGTAAGAATTTTTTCCTTCTATGATGGAATTAATTTCAAGTAAAAGTCATTTTGTCCTCCCTAGTCAATACTTAGATTTCTATTTATATATTTATATTATACGTTACACATTTATCAATTGCGAGTGGATTTATGGAAAATACAGAGGAAAATTGAAGCTGAATATGCGTAGAAATACGCATTTTTATAACATTTAGACAGATTCATAACTATCATTGCAATAAATAAAATTAATATATATAATAAATTAAACATATGATTTAATTTTGTTAAATATCACTAACTAATATGGTTGAAGGAGGTTCTAGGGTATGAAAGTTTCAAATGTCCCATTCAAGGGCACACCTGAACAAGAACAGCAATTACTTAAAGTTATTGATGAGCTCAAAGGTGAGAAAGGTTGCTTGATGCCAATTATGCAGCAAGCACAGGAGATTTATGGATATCTCCCTTATCAGGTTCAGAAAATCATTTCCGATGGAACGGGGTTTCCTATGGAGAAGGTATACGGTGTAGCTACATTCTATGCACAGTTCTCCATGTCACCTAAGGGTGAACACGAAGTCTCAGTCTGTCTCGGCACTGCTTGTTATGTTAAGGGTGCAGGAGACATCTTTGATAAGTGTGCAGAGGAACTCAAGATTGGTGATGGAGAATGCACACCAGACGGAAAGTTCTCCTTAGATTCTTGCCGCTGCGTAGGAGCTTGTGGATTGGCTCCAGTGGTTATTGTTGGCGGAGACGTATATGGCAAGATGACTGCGGATAAGATTCCGGAAGTCCTTGCTAAATACATGTAGTTTTCGGTTGTAAATGATACGTTAAGCAGCGTTAGGTAGACTATGGAGGTTATTATGAAATCGCTTAATGAACTTAGGACCATCAAGAATAGGATGATGTGCCAAGTCAACCTGAGATTAGGTTGTGAAGCAACTATCTCAGCAGAGGCTGAAGGAGCACAGGTTCATAAGAATTATATATTGGTTTGCGGAGGTACAGGATGTACTTCAAACCATAGCTTAGATGTGGTTGAAGCTTTTGAGAATCACCTTAAGGAGTATGGCCTTCAGGATGATGTAAAGATAATTCAGACAGGATGTCTGGGGGCTATGTGCTAAAGGACCTGTAGTTGTAGTTCATCCAGGTTCTGTTTACTATGAAGAAGTTGATACTGAAAAAGTTGAGGGCATTGTAAAAGAGCATATCGTTGGTGGTGTTCCGGCAGATAAGTACATGCTTAAGGAAGAGACTACTGATGGAAGTCCGGCAAAAACTATGACAGAGTCTGACTTCTACACTAAGCAGGAGAGAATCGCGCTCAGAAACTGTGGAGTTATCGACCCTGAGAATATCGATGAATATATTGCTACAGGTGGATATGAAGCTCTTGGTAGATGCGTAACAGAGATGACTCCTGACGAAGTTATTCAGACTGTACTAGACAGCGGTATCAGAGGTCGTGGTGGTGCAGGATTTCCAACAGGTAAGAAATGGCAGTTCGCTTCTAGCAATAGAGGAGAAGTTCAGAAATACGTATGTTGTAACGCTGACGAAGGAGACCCAGGGGCATTCATGGACCGCTCTATCTTAGAGGAGACCCCCACTCAGTGTTCGAGGCAATGGCGATTGCAGGCTATGCAATTGGAGCAGATCAGGGATATATCTATGTTCGTGCTGAATATCCAATAGCGGTAAACAGACTTGAAATAGCGCTGAAGCAGGCTAGAGAATATGGACTAATTGGTAAAGATATATTCGGTTCTGGGTTTAATTTTTGACATTGACCTCAGACTTGGAGCAGGAGCTTTCGTATGTGGTGAGGAAACAGCTCTCATAACTTCTATCGAAGGAAATAGAGGAGAACCACACCCACGCCCACCGTTCCCAGCAGTAAAAAGGACTGTTCGGATGTCCAACTATTCTTAACAACGTTGAGACTTATGCGAATATTCCAGTGATATTTAATAAAGGTCCTGAGTGGTTCAGCTCTCTAGGAACTGAGCTCTCACCAGGAACTAAGGTATTTGCTCTCGGTGGTAAGATTAACAATACTGGACTCGTTGAAGTTCCAATGGGTACAACACTACGCGAAGTCGTTGAGGATATCGGTGGAGGCGTTCCAGATGGCAAGACCTTTAAGGCTGCTCAGACTGGTGGACCTTCTGGCGGATGTATTCCTAGCACTTACTATGACATACCAATTGACTTTTGAAAACCTAAAGAGCATCGGATGTATGATGGGATCTGGTGGACTTATCGTAATGGATGAAGATAGCTGTATGGTTGATATCGCTAAGTTCTTCCTAGAGTTTACTGTTAGTGAGTCTTGCGGCAAGTGTACGCCTTGCAGAGTTGGAACTAAGAGAATGCTCGAGATTCTTACTAGAATTTCTGAGGGTAAGGGTGAGATGGAAGATCTCGAAAAGCTTGAGGAGTTAGCTAGATTTATTCAGACTAACTCACTATGCGGACTTGGTCAGACTGCTCCAAATCCAGTTCTTTCAACACTGAGATTCTTTAGAGATGAATATCTTGCACATATCAAGGATAAGACTTGTCCTGCTGGTGTCTGCAAAAAGCTTCTCAAGTACAGCATCATTGAGGATAAGTGTAAGGGATGTACTCTCTGTGCTAGAAAATGTCCAGTTGATGCAATCTCTGGTGCAGTTAAGACACCTCACGTAATTGATAGCATTAAGTGTATCAAGTGCGGTGCTTGTATGGATAGCTGCAGATTTGGTGCAATAATTAGAAAGTAGTGGAGGAAGCGATATGTCAGATGTTAAAGTAACAATTGATAATATAGAGGTTAATGTTCCTGAAGGTTCTACGCTACTCGAAGCAGCGCACATCGCAGGAGTTGATATTCCGACCCTATGTTATCTTAAAGATGTAAATGAAATTGGTGCATGTAGAATGTGCCTTTGTGAAGTAGAGGGTGCTCGTGCACTCGCAGCAGCTTGTGTATTCCCTGTATTTGATGGAATGGTTGCTCGTACAAATACGCCGAAGCTTGTTGAATATAGAAGAAAGAATTTAAAGCTACTTCTATCAGATCACAATATGGACTGCCTCGGATGTTTCAGAAGTGGAAACTGTGAGCTTCTCAAGCTATGTAGAAGATACGGTGTGGATGATACTGAGTACTATAAGGGTGCAAAGAATCATTCTGTAATTGAGGATAGCTCAAAGTCTATAGTTCGTGACAATAGCAAGTGCGTACTATGCCGTCGCTGCATCGGAGCGTGTGTTAACCTCCAGAGCATTGGTGTAATCGGTGCGAATAATAGAGGATTTGACTCGTATGTTGGAACTACATTCAATATCCCACTTGCAGAAACTAGCTGCGTAAACTGCGGTCAGTGTATAGTAGCATGTCCTGTTGGCGCACTATATGAAAAAGATTCTATCAGCCAGGTTATGGACGCTATTGAAGATCCTGATAAGTTCGTTGTAGTTCAGGCGGCACCATCTACTAGAGTTGCGCTAGGTGAATGCTTCGACCTACCAATAGGTACAGAAGTAGAAGGCAAGATGTCGGCAGCTCTTCATAGACTTGGTTTTGACAGAGTATTTGACACAAACTTCTCTGCTGACCTCACTATTGTTGAGGAAGCAAATGAGCTTGTTGAGAGAGTAACGGGCGGCGGTGTACTTCCTATGATTACATCATGTTCGCCAGGATGGGTTAAGTTCTGTGAGCATTACTACCCAGAGCTAATTCCAAACCTATCTACATGTAAGTCACCACAGCAGATGTTCGGTGCTGTAACTAAGTCTTACTATGCTGATATTATGGGAATACCTGTAGATAAAATAGTATCTGTAAGTATCATGCCATGTACTGCAAAAGAAGCATGAGCTAGGGAAGAGATGATCAAGGCTTTGACGGATATCAGGACGTTGATTTCTCGCTTACAACTCGTGAGCTTGGCAAGATGATTAAGATGGCAGGTATAGAGTTTATGAAGCTTGAAGACGAGCCATATGATAATCCGCTCGGTGAATATACTGGCGCTGGAGTTATCTTTGGAGCTACTGGTGGCGTAATGGAAGCAGCTCTCAGAACTGCTGTCGAGAAACTTACAGGTGAAGAGCTTATCGACCTTGACTTCGTAGATGTTCGTGGTATTAAGGGCGTAAAAGAAGCTGAATATGACCTACAGGGCAAGAAAGTGAAGGTTGCGGTTGCTAGTGGCCTAGCTAATGCTAGAATAATCATGGAGAAGATAAAGGCTGGAGAAGCAGACTACACATTTGTCGAAATCATGGGATGTCCAGGAGGCTGCGTAAATGGCGGTGGACAGCCACATGTTGATTCGCAGGTAAGAAACTTCCTCGATGTAAGAACTGAGCGTGCAAAGGGGCTATATACTTTAGATAAGAATGCTCCAATCCGTAAGGCTCACGAGAATCCTGTAATACTGAAGATGTACGATGATTACTTCGGTGTGCCTGGAGGAGACAAGGCGCATCACTTGCTACACACTTCATACATTAACAGAGGTGTGAATAAGCAGGCAGACTAGCCATCAATTGAACTTTAAAGCCCCATCTCGATTGAGATGGGGCTTTGTTCATTGTTACTATAACACAGTATGCGTAATCTTTAATGTGTTATAACTAGTCTGACTAAAAGTGCAGCGTGATAGCACAGCGATTTATTTTAAGCCTCGATAATAAATGCCTTATATCCCTTATAAGCTTCGTAGACATCAGATTTGCTTACTGCTTCATAAGGAGCATGCATATTGAGTACTGCGATTCCGCTATCTACAACTTCCATGCCATATAATGCTAGGATGTATGCGATAGTGCCGCCGCCACCAACGTCAACTTTACCGAGTTCTGCCGACTGGAACATTACGTCATGCTTATGCATTATTGCGCGTAGCTTGCCGAGATATTCTGCATTAGCATCGTTAGATCCACCTTTACCTCTACTACCTGTGTACTTGTTGAATACGATTCCTCTACCGAATAGAGCAGCATTTCTCTTGCTGAATTTGTCAGCATACATAGGATCGTAAGTTGCACTAACGTCGGATGAGAGCATGCGCGAATTTCTGAGAACACGAGCAGCATTTAGCTCTGTGTAAATTCCTAGCCTATCTAGGAGCTCTCTAACAATATCCTCAAAGAAATGTGACTGCATACCTGTAGCACCGTAGCTACCGATTTCCTCCTTGTCGACGAAGAGACCGCAAGTAGTGGTTGTTGGATTATCAACTTCGAAGAGTGCGATAGCGGAAGCATATGCACAAGATCTGTCATCGTGACCGTAACCTAGGATAAGGCTTCTATCTAGACCTGCTTCTCTAGCTCTTCCAGCAGGTACAGCTTCAATTTCTGCTGACCAGAAATCATCCTCTTCAACATCGTACTTATCCTTGAGTAGCTTTAGGATATTAGCCTTAACAGCCGATTCGCTTTCGCTATCTAATGGCTGCGTACCAAATACGATATCCATGTTCTCGCCGTCAATAAGCTTCGCTGCTGTAAGCTGCATCTGATCCTGAGCGAGGTGAACAAGTAGATCACTGATAAAGAAAACTGGATCGGATGGGTCTTCTCCAATATTTACCTTTACAACTGTGCCATCTTTTTTAGCGATTACACCATGTAGTGCGAGTGGCATTGTAACCCATTGGTATTTCTTGATACCACCATAATACTGTGTATCGAGATAAGCGAACTCATCTGTTTCATACAGAGGGTTCTGCTTTAAGTCGATTCTAGGTGAGTCGATATGTGCACCGAGAATGTTCATGCCGCGATTTACAATATCTTCTCCGATGTTAAAAGTTACAAGGCACTTGTTCATATTTACTGCATATACCTTGCTACCAACTTCTAGTGTTTCATTATTCTTGATCACTTCGTTAAGGTCACGATATCCGTTTTCTTCAGCCATCTTGACGAGAATCTCAGTGCACTCACGCTCAGTCTTTCCCTCTGAAATGAAATCTATATATCCTTTGTTTAAGTCCTCGAGGGCCTTTAGCTCCTCTGGAGAGTAGTTATTCCATGCATTATTATCTTTCATAATTTACCTCCTATAGTATGTAAATGTTAGCACAAAAGATAATGCAGTACAATCAATCTATGTGACAGTATTATGAATTGATAGGGGATATCAGCGTGTGATACAATGTACGAGTTAATAAGATAGAGATTTATAGCATATTCTTAAGGTGGTTAAAATAATTACCTATCAAACACAGTTATAATCATATGCATTAGATAATTAATTTTTGAGAAAGGAGGGGCAGATGCTTAAAACATTTTTTTATGGCTATGGTGCCTGTTATAGAGCTTCGTGGAGCTATACCTTATGGTGCTGGACTCTGCAGGACTTCCAATATGGCAAGCGGCATTATTAGCAGTGCTCGGCAATCTGCTACCTGTGCCATTTCTCATTATCTTTACAAGAGATATATTCGCTTGGCTACGTAAGAAATCTCCAAAGCTAAACAGCATCGTTGAGAGGATGGAGCAGAGAGCTGATAGAAAAAAGGACGTTGTTCTTAAGTATGAGTTCTGGGGTCTAATGATTCTTGTGGCAATTCCACTCCCTGGTACTGGAGCATGGACAGGTGCTCTAGTGGCTGCGATGATGGATATGCAGCTCAAAAGAGCATTTCCTGCCATTGCACTCGGTGTAGTTGTCGCTGCCTTCATAGTCACTTGGTTAACGTATGGTGCATCGGTGTTTTTTTATAAAGTTTTAGTGCTTCTTGCCCTAGATAATCTAATTCATAGCGCGTAAGGTCTGGCTGCTCGTTTTTCAGCCAGGCTTTTTTTCTATATACTCAATTTCTTGTACGGCATTGCCTACTGCTTCTTCGTATTTTTTTCCAAATAGCAACATTGTTTTCAGATGAACGAGGATCGTATTCATGTGATGCCACCATATCGCACTGTTTTCTTGTTGCCTTCATGGATCCAAGTAAGGATAGGAGTCTCTTTCTAAGGAAATCGTTCCTTGTACCTAACAAGAGAATTGAGCGACGCATATCTCGTGTAGCGAGCTGCATCTGGCTAGGTGTAGGGTTTTTCGTAAAAAGGTGAGATTATTGCACCTAGATTTTTTCTAACCGGTGCAACTAGCTTTAACTCGATTGTAAATGGAGTGAGTCCATATTGCTCAAGTACATAGTGATCAAATTCTCTTTCAACTAGGCTGTGAGACATGCCCGCTGTTCTGACATAGCTGTTAATAATTGGATGACATAGGGCATCGAGCACGTAGTGACACATCGCTCCATACAGATAGCTAAGTTTCTCTGGTGAAGGTGAAGACTGGGCAACCTTAAACGCATGATCGAAGAAACGTGCTCCAGGGCTGTGGTGTATTATCGCACCTTCCTTGTTTAATATGCTTGGGAATATAGGCCTATAAAATGCGAGAATATCTGGCCCTTGAAGTCCGAATATAAAAAGAAGCATACGAATCAGCATTTGTATTTATAGTTTTCTGTATGTCGGCAGGGAGCTTCTCGAGAACAGTCCTACCGAAGAGATAGTGAGCATTATGTGCAGGCATGATGACCTCCTATGTATTTAATAAATAAGCCGTGGGCTGTCACACAACTCACGGCTAGTCATATCTTAAGTCAGTAAAAATCTAAACCTTAAATGTCTGGAACTTATCGTCCTCATTATCCTCGTCAAACTCGTAATCTTTGCCAGGGAGGAGGATATTAGCCACGATACCAACTATAGCTGCGATGGCAAGTCCCGAAAGGGTGATGTTAACACCAGCAACCTTGAATGTAATTCCGCCTATCTGGTTGAATCCGAGCGAGCATACTAGGATGAGCGCAGTGATTATTGTATTACGAGTGTTCTTGTAGTTAACCTGGTTTTCAACGAGGTTTCTAATTCCAACTGCTGAAATCATACCATAGAGTATCAGTGATACACCGCCGATGATTGCAACGGGAATAGTTTCAATGATGAATGCGAACTTTGGAATAAACGAGAGGATTATCGCAAAAGCATGCAGCTATTCTAATAACTAACGGATCGTATACCTTAGTAAGCGCGAGTACTCCAGTGTTCTCACCGTATGTGGTATTTGCAGGACCGCCAAATAGTGCAGCGAGCATTGTAGCTAGTCCGTCGCCGAGCAATGTTCTGTGAAGTCCCGGATCCTTAATATAGTTGTGTCCAGTAGTAGCGCCGATTGCTGAGATGTCTCCGATGTGTTCCATCATAGTTGCAAGTGCGATTGGTGTAATCGTTATAATTGCACTAATATTGAACTTAGCCATCATGATAGGAGGGAAGGCAACTGCTGATGCCTTGCCTATTCCAGAGAAATCTATCTGGCCCAGTCCAAGCGCAACAATGTAAGAGATGATAACTCCTAGTATGATAGGAACAATCTTAGCCATGCCGCGTCCCCACATATTAAAAGAATATGATCGAAGCTAGTGCAACAATGGCAAGAAGCCAGTTAGTTTGAGTCGTTTTTGATAGCGGATGGAGCCAGTATAAGTCCGATCGAAATGATTATAGGTCCAGTAACTACTGGAGGAAAGAATTTCATAACCTTTTCGATTGTAAAAAGCTTGATTAGAGTAGCAAGTATTACATACACGAATCCTGCAACTATTACTCCGCCGCAAGCGTATGGGAGCATCTCCGTATTAGGCTGTCCGTTCTGAAGAGGTGCCACCACAGCATAACCCCCTAAGAAAGCGAATGAGGAGCCTAGAAATGCAGGAACCTTGCCTCTTGTGAGTAGGTGAAATAGCAGTGTGCCAAGTCCAGCCATCAAAAGGGTAGTTGAGATGCTAAGACCTGTGAGAAGTGGAACGAGCACTGTTGCACCAAACATGGCGAAAGTGTGCTGAAGTCCCAGCAGAATGGTTTTTGGCCAACCGAGTGTTCTAGCATCGGTTATGCCGTTAGAGTACTGATGTTCGTTACTCTGTGTCATCGTTTCCTCCTTGGATACTTTTTGGTAGTGAAAATTAATTAAAATATCTGAAGACTCCCTTTACCTTGCCAACAATCTTACAGTCGTCAACTATTATTGGCTCCATGAAGTCGTTTTCAGGCTGTAGTCTGATATGACCTTTCTCTATAAAAATCTCTTAACAGTAGCTTCCGTCTCAAAGGCTCCGTCGACCATAGCAACTACAATGTCACCGTTTGATGCTGTCTGTTCTTCTTGAACTATGAGGGTAGTCACCGTCATTGATACCGACATTAACCATACTATCGCCGTGTACTACGAGTAGGAAATTATTGCCATTTCCGATAAATCTCGCAGGAAAAGGAATGTTATCCTCGATATTCTGTTCGGAAAGGATTGGCACACCTGCTGCAACATTACCGATTACAGGTAGCTGCACCATATTGATATCATCTGCTTCAAATGCGGGTTCTCTTTCTCCCTTGCTGATCGAGATCTACGATAGCCAAAGCACGCGGCTTACTTGGGTCTTTTTTGATGAATCCTTGAATTTCTAAAGCTTTGATATCGCTATATACCGTGGAAGTTGACTTGATGCCGATTGCATCGCATATTTCTCGAACTGTAGGAGGGAAACCTTTAAGCTTTATAGTTTCCTTCATATATGCCAGTACTTGCTGCTGGCGCTTTTCGCTTTTTTTACCCTTAGTCATGTCAAATCCTCTATAAAGTAAGTGAATTGAGTGTCATCTCTTCGCCGTAGTTGTTCCAATCATCGTAAATTTCTCCGGTCTGCCTGATTATGATATCTCCGACCTTACCGTTAATTTTACTATATGGGAGTGTCTTGTGATATGTGATTCGGCTATCTCCGAGCTGGAATAAGAATCCAGTACGGAAGAGCTCTTTCTCAAGCTGTCCTTTGTATTCAGCGATTGAACTAATTAGCTTAAACAGCTCATCGTGTTCTGTATCAAAGACGTTGTCGAGAGTTAGCTTAGAGTAGTTAGCTCTGAGCTGAATTTCATGCCCGGAGAATCTATCCAGAACTTTGAGCAGCTTCTCTCTTGTTTCTGCTTCCTCAGGATCTTGAAAAACCACACAATTAATACGGTGTGGCACTTCGAGAAGGTCGAAAATCTCATCAGAGCACTCCTTAACGTAGTGCTTAAGGTGTCTAGATACATTGATACAGCTAATCCTCTCTTTATTTCTATTAAGAACCTCTGCAACCTTGTGGATATCCTGACTCTCGTTAGTCGGCAGGGTAGTGTTGATGTATACATGGTGACCTTCCTTGATGTGACTCAGGATGTCCTGTAGTGCATCAAGATCTGCGAGCGGCTCACCACCTGTCAGAACGATATCGTTATGAGGTAGAACCTTATCGAGTAAGTCGAGCGAACGATAGCATCTGTCTAGGTTAAATGACGAGGTATCTCTATAGTCATCTTTATTTACACAGAAAGGGCAGCAGTTATTGCAATCGTATGGAACGAACATAGTAACTGTTGGGCCCTCTTTGATAAAGTCTTTCATTCTAGTTAATCCCCCTATACTAAAAATCATTAAATTATACCATTTCGAACAGTTGTTTGCAATTGAAAAAGTGACGAAAAAGCGGTAAAAATAGGCTTTTTTTCGACGAAAAAAATAATCTATTTCGATTATGTACTGCTATTGAAACAAAAACCCCTTTAAAGGTTCTCTATTATCATGTATACTAAAAGAACAATTATCAACTCAATTAATTTTATGAATGAAAGGCTAAAGGTAAAGATGAGGAATTCTTTCGTGACCGACATCTGACTAGCAACCCGTACCTTAACTTCTTAGAGGTTTTCGGATTACTTTTTGCTCCTGTGGATCGTGATGTCTGGAATATTCACAATTAAATTTATGTTATATGGATGTATTTCCTCGCTTTTGATTTCTTGTTTTGTAGTTGGCTCCCTCCGCATTGGTGGGCTCAAATCTGACCGAACATATTTTATTCTGCATGCTAACTATCCTAAGCTGGTCATTTATTTCATATGGCTTATCAAAGAGGTTATTAAGAGCGCGGTAGATGTTTCTAAAATCGTATTGTCTCCTAATATGAAAATTGAGCCACTAGTAGTTTGGTTTAAGGCCGACTACGATAATCCAGCAGCTAGGGCAATTCTCGCAAATTCAATCACATTGACACCTGGTACTGTAACGATCGATATCTATGATAGCGGTGTTTTTTCTGTACATGCACTTAACCAAGAATTTGCCGATGGTCTTCTAACTGGAGACATGCAGAAGCGTATCGCTAAGCTATACGGAGAGACTATTGACTACAAAGTAATCGACGTAGTTACTGATTACGACTTTACGGAGAAGGAAGTCGTTGAACTGACATCAAAGCGATTCAAGAGAAGGAGGAAGAAGTCTAATGCATAATTATTTTATCGCGCTTCTTGCTGGTCTGCTTGCAATCATCATAGTAATGGTTATAACGATGTTTATAGGTAAGACGGTATATGACAAGCTCAATGCTTTATTCGTCATAAATACAAATATCGTTATGCTGATTTTAGTCGTTGGCTTGATTGACAACAGAATGGATATGCATATAGATATCGCACTTAGTTATGCGATTTTAGGGTTCGTAACAACTGTTATTCTTGCTAAATTCATAGGAGGTAGAAGGTAATGAGTTTACAAAACATCGTGGCGATTACTATTATTTTCTTCGGTTTTTATGTTTATGGCTTTAGCAGCAGTTGGAGTAATAAGATTTCCTGATTTTTTTACAAGGCTTCATGCCTCTGGTGTAGGAGAAACTTTCGGAGCACTGATGATGACCGTCGGAATAATGATTTATACAGGATGGACATTGCTATCAGTAAAAGTATTTATCATATTCATCCTCTTACTGCTTACTAATCCGCTCGGTACAAACCTGATCATGCTCACATCGATTCATGCAAAGAACTACCAGGATTACAACCATAAGAGGCATGTCGGAGTAAATGATAACAGCGATAATTCGACAGAAGGAGGGATATAGATGAGTTCATTTCTCGTAGAGGCACTACTGCTTCTCGCTTTAATATCTATTACTCTCGTGATTATATTTGATAAAGACCTCGTGTCAGTTGTCGTAGTGTATTGCGCATTCAGCTTTGTAACGATGTTCCTATACATCATAATGGGAGCACCTGATGTAGCCTTTACAGAGGCTGTAATTGGTGTTATTTCAACTATTTACTTCATAATGACACTGAAGAGTATAGATAGGCGGTGTAAGTAATGCGCAAGTATATTAACGTGACATTTTTGATTACGGCGATACTGCTACTCTTTGTTATAGTAGCTAAGATCGATGTACTCCCAGCAATTGGGGATATCGACTCTGCACCAGCACTTCATGTTTCAAAATACTATATAGAGCATTCCGTACAGGATACGAATTCTCCCAATATGGTTACCGCTATGATTGTAGACTACCGTGCATTCGATACAATGTTCGAGACGACAGTTATGTTCCTAGCTGGAATAGGGGTAATCATGATTCTGGCGGGTAGACCAAAGGCAAAGAATAGAATTGTACAGCCAAAGAGATATTTTTGGTCACCGTTATAAGCTCGGAGATCCTACATACAAGACTATCAATAAGGATGTAATGATTACGCTCATTGAACCGCTAATCTTGATATATGCATTCTATGTATTATTTCATGGAGAAGTCAGCCTTGGTGGAGGATTCCAGTCTGGAGCGCTCATTGCATTGACGTATATCATTGATATTCTAGTAATTCCCGATAAGAAGAACCTGTTTATGATGACAGGAAAAAATTCAGCGAGTATTGCAGGCATTGGTGTTTTGATATATGTGATGACAGGAGTTGTTCCGATGTTCAACGGAGGCTCATTCATGGATTACACCTATCTGCCAATTCCAGTTCATGCTGCAGAACGACATGCGATTGGAATTCTGCTCGTTGAGATAGGCGTAACTATCGGAGTAATGGGCACTATTATCACGATTCTCAATGCGATTATGAAGAGGGTAAGATTTGATGATGACACAGATAAATGGACTTCTGGCAAGTAAAGGAATTTATTTTTTAACTTTACTACTTTTGCTACTTGGAGTTTATGGAATGGTTTCTTGTAAGAACTACATGAAAAAACTCATTTGCATGAATATCATGCAGGTTGCAGTAATATTTTTTTCTACCTATGCTTTGCTCAGAAGAAAGGTGGAACTATTCCTGTTGCGCTAGATACAATAGTTAATGCTAATAAATACGTTAACCCAATTCCCCATGGATTAATGTTAACAGCAATCGTTGTAAGTTTAGGTACTACTGGTGTTGGACTTGCGCTACTAACTAGAATTAAGGAAAAGTATGGCAGCATAGAAGAGGACGATATAATAAGAAGGGAGAACCGTTTCAAATGAATGATCTTCCAATAATTATTATTTTATTTCCACTAATAAGTGCTCTACTGTCACTCCCACTGTCCAAGATAAATAAACACTTAGGAAGAAATGTGGTTGCAATTTCGATATTTGCGGCCTTTGTTTGCTCGGTAAAGCTTCTAGCTGAAGTTATACATGATGGCGCAATTCGATATACATTTGGAGGCTATAAAGCACCGTACGGTATCGAATTTTATATCGACTCAATCGGTGCAATTATCGTTTTGATAATTCTGCTCCTCGGATTTATTACAGTGCTATATGCCATGAATTTTGAAGTTACCAATGAACGCAAGATCATAGGCGGAGCATATGCTCTTATAGGCTTGTTGATAGTCGGAATGTGTGGTATGACGCTAACTGGCGACGTATTTAATCTATATGTATTCTTAGAGATTACTTCACTTTCTGGTTATTGTTTAATTGCTCTAGGTGGTAGCAGGGGAATAGTAGCGTCTTTTAGATATCTTCTAGTGGGTACAGTTGCAGCTACCATGTACTTGCTCGGTGTCGGCATACTATATGCATCAACAGGGACGCTAAACATGACTGATATGAGGAGCATTCTGGATTCACAGGACTATGCAGTCCAGATGACTGTCTCCATGTGTCTTTTTATCGGTGCTTTTGGCATCAAGATGCCAATGTTCCCGTTTCACGGCTGGCAGCCATCGGCATACGCACATGCTGAACCAGGTTCTAGACCGCTGATCGTCGGAATAATGGGTAAGATTCCAGCTCTCGCTATGTTTAGATATCTGTATATTATCTATGGAACAGATTTCAAGTATTTTAATCTATTTCTAACCATAATCGGTGTGCTCTCTTGCATTGGTATTATCTATGGGTCGATTAGAGCTATGGCACAGGAGGATATCAGAAAGATATTCGCATATTCATCTATTGCTCAGATTGGGTACATAACACTCGGTTTTTCTATAGGTAATTCCTATGCACTAGCTGGAGCCTTCTTGCATTTGATTGGACACGTATTCATGAAGAGCGGGCTTTTTCTTCAGTTCAGCTGCAATCAGATACAGATTCGGAAACTTCGAGCTTTCGAGTTTCGGCAGGATTTATAAGAAGATGCCCTATGACATCAGCTCTTATCGTTTTGGCCTCACTTTCGATGATCGGAATACCGCCAACTGTAGGGTTTTTTTCAGCAAATGGTACATTGCGCTAGGAGCTGTACAGAATCATCAGTTTGTGTATTTAGCCGTATTAGTGCTTAGCAGTTTGCTAAATGCGATTTACTTCTTCAAGTTAATTGAGAAGATCTTTATTAATAAACCGACAGAGCTTAACGATAGACGAGAAGGAGAAGTGCGTGAACTTCCTATATCTATGCTTATTGCAATTGTAACTTGTTTTGTAGCAATAATTGTTATAGGAATACTTAACGTAAGCGTTATAGATGTGATTATGATGACTGTGAAGGGGGTAGGAATATGAATTTAATTTCTCTCAATATCCGCCCACTTCTGCGATATTAGTTTCGCTATGTGCATCTGGGCTTATATATGTGCTCGGCGATCATATAAAGGAAAATGCAAGAGAAGCTATAACCTTTATAGCTGCAATTATTAAAATTGTTCTCGTATATTCAATGGTACCAGCTGTTTTGGCTGGTCATACTATAAGATTAGAACTATTTAGGATAGTGGATGACGTAGATTTCACTTTAAATGTGGATACAGCTGGAATTGTTTTTGCATGTAGCGCATCGACGCTATGGCTATTAACATCTATATATTCTGTTGGATACATGAGAGGGCATGGCGAGAAAAATCAGACCGGATATTATGCATCTTTTGCAATGTGCCTGTCAGCGGCTATGGGAATTTGCTTTGCAGCAAAACATGATAACATTTTTTTCATATTCTTCGAAGTGCTGACTATTGCGACTTATCCGTTAGTTGTGCATTATCGTGATGCTGAAGGTACTAGATCTGGAAGAAAATATCTAGCATATACGCTAATCAGTGGGCAGATATTCTTTGCAGCTATGGTCATAGTTTACTCTGTATCAGGTAACATGGAGTTTAAACCGGGTGGATTCCTGGATAAAAGCATGCTACCAGCGCCTTGGGCACTAGTTGTATTTATGATGATGATAGGAGCAGGAATAGTTAAGGCAGGTGTTATGCCTCTTCATAGTTGGCTTCCTGCGGCGATGGTAGCACCTACTCCTGTAAGTGCGCTCCTTCATGCTGTAGTAGTCGTAAAGGCAGGAGCATTTGCAACACTCAGGGTGGTGCTATATGTATTTGGACCTAAGCTAGCTAGAGAGTGCGGTGGTGCAACTATACTAGCTTGGATGGCTGTAGCGACTATTCTAATATCATCACTGATAGCACTCAAGAAAGACAATCTAAAGGCTAGGCTTGCATTTTCAACTATAGGGCAGCTGTCTTATATCGTACTCGGAATAGCTATTCTGTCTCCATTAAGCACAGCGGGAGCTCTATATCACCTTGTTGCTCATGCATTTATGAAGATTACACTCTTTATGTGTGCCGGTGCTATATTTGTGACTACTCACAAGAAGGATATCAGTGAAATGGTTGGACTTGGCAGGAAAATGCCCGTTACTATGAGTGCATTTACGATTGCTTCGCTTGGTATTGCAGGATTCCCATTTTTTTCGTGGGTTTTGTAAGGGCAAGGCAAATATCATCATGGGTGCACTCAAGACAGGGCAGCTGCTATTTGGTGCTACACTTATTGTAAGTGCAGTACTGGCACTTACGTATCTGATGCCAGTTGTACTTATTACTTTTAAGAGAGAGCCGGTGAATCCAGAGTTCAATACGTACGGTGAAGCTAGCAAGACGATGCTAGTTCCGCTGCTTATCACAGCAACTGTATCTGTGATACTCGGTGTGGCTCCAAACTTCGGACTTCACCTGCTAGACCTAGCGATGAGCACGGGTGAAGCGGTGTTTGCCCATGTAGGAGGTGTGATATGTTAAACGAGATATTACATTTTACCGTCCTCTCTCTTGTAGGCTCGTTGGCGCTGGTATTTATAAGTAAGGTTATCTTAAATAAACTTTTACGCCGTAATGTGAATTACTACGAGGGCACAGAAATAAATGAAGAAATGGAACTTATTCAGCATGCTGGATTAGATGCGTCTTATTTGGAAAGGAGGACTGATGATGATAAATAGTTTTCACCCTGGACTCCTTATGATTCTAGTTGGAGCGTTAATCCTCGTTCTACCAGATAGATTTAAAAAGCCGTGTTCAATTGTTGCAGCTGCATCGGGAATTCTTGGATTATTCACGCTTAATAGTAGCAGCCATTTGGTGTATCAGATTACACCAGATATCAAGCTCCAGATGATTCATGTTGATAGGTTATCAATGATATTCGTAATCATCTTCAGCATAATCATGGTCATCAACTCCATTTATTCATTTGACATACAGGACAAGTGGGAGAAGGGTGTTTCAGTTATCTATGGAGGCAGCATCATAGCTGCAACTTTAGCAGGTGACATAATTACCATGATCGTGTTCTGGGAGGTTGCTGCATTTAGTGCGGCATATCTGATATATGCAAGGCACACAAGGCGTTCGTCAAGGTCCGCGCTTAGATACCTTCTGATGCATGCATTTGGAGGAAACATGCTTCTAGTAGGTTTCTTGCTGCACGCAGCCCAGACGAATTCTCTTGGAATTCCTAAATTTACCGCACTAGGTGGTTCAGCTGCATTCTGGTTCGTTCTAATTGGAGTTGGGGTAAATGCATTAGTTCCGCCGTTTAGCTCGTGGATTTCGGACTCATATCCTGAGTCTACTATTGCAGGAACAGTTTACATGTGCGGATATACTACAAAGCTTGGTATTTACGCTATGATAAGGATTTTTGCCGGCACTGAAGCACTTGTGTATGTTGGCGTATTTATGGCACTATATGGCGTATTAATGGCTTTATTAGAAAATGACCTACGCAGGCTATTCAGCTATCACATTATGTCACAGCTGGGCTATATGGTCGCAGCGCTTGCTATAGGCGGAGCATGGGGAATCGATGGGGCGTCATCTCATGCGTTTAACCATATACTATACAAGGGTGTGCTTATGATGTGCTCAGGGGCTGTAATAATGGCAACAGGTAAGCGAAAAATTACAGAATTAGGCGGACTAAGGAAGAAGATGCCAATTACAGCATGGACTTTTCTCATAGCCTCGCTATCAATTGCAGGTATGCCATTTTTGAATGGCTTTGCTTCCAAAAGTATTATTATGCACGCTGTCAGTCTCAGTGGACATGAGACAGCAGCTCTGCTACTACCGTGACATCAATAGGAACATGGCTCTCTGTAGTTCTAAAGGTGAATTGGTTTGTGTTCTTCGGCAAGGCTAGAAGTGAGTTCGAGGTAAAGCCTATACCTGTGAGTATGAAGATAGGTATGATTCTAGGCGCTTTAGGATGTATAATTCTGGGCGTATACCCATCTCTTCTATATAGGATTATGCCGTACAAAATATCAATGAATCCGTTTAACATCAGTCATATCGCGGAGTATATAATACTGTTTGTTGGGGCTACACTAGTGTTCTGGATTTTCAGAGTTAAAATGCTTCCGCACGATGAACTTTCATTAGATTTTGACTGGTTCTTTAGGAAGCCACTGGCAAAGCTCGTTAATAGCGTTTCAGCCGGACTGAATAGATTTACTGCGTGGGCAGATGGAAAATCCCTGAACTTCGTCCATTTCTTCGGCGAGAGACTAGGAAATCCGTATAAATGGACCGAGAACTCAAGAAATAGTGCTATTAGAAATATTTCATTTGAGAATGAAGATCGCGATATCGGTCTAGTAATCGAACTTTCAGTATCGATGTTTGCACTGATTCTCATGATCGCGATGATTTACATTAATTAGATTAATTGGATAGTAAAAACCAGTTGCCTTGCGTAGCAACTGGTTTTGTCTTTTGATACTGAATGATAATAGAATGTTTTTATCAAATATGTAAGTTATTTCTGATTATTATCATTGAATAAGAAATACATTGCCAAAATAAGGCAGGCAATTCTATACTCCATGCAAAGTTCGTAATTCTACTTATAGAGATTTCATCGGTAGTCACATTAATATGATCTGAGATAAATGTGCTTATTGGTGTAGAAAGCAAGCAAAATGCATACAAGTCCTATAATTAACTTTTAAATTGTCCTTACGCATGATTTCCCTTCTTAGATATTAATTAGATTATTTATATTTAACTAAATATTATCATATTGTATGGGGCATATCTTAGACTTTATTTTAATCAATAAAGGATGACCTATTAGTAATTGTAATAGTTTAAACACTTGTTTTTTATTGACAATAAAACTCAGTCACTTATAATAAAAGATAGAGTATGCAAGGTCATACGAAGGGGTACACCACCTTGGGTGTAAAACTTCGTGTGACCTTTTTTTGTTGTCGTATAGGTACTTAACTCATGATGGTAGCTAATTAAAGGGTCAAAGGAATCATATAAATTATAAAACCTATCATGAAAGGTGGTGAGAATTTGATTAAGGTAAACGGTAAGGAAATTGAATATACATCTGGCATGACAGTACAAGACCTTGTGATATCGCTCTCGTACAGTACATCTCGTATTGCGGTAGAGAGGCTTGGTGAGATCATACCTAAGAAGAATTATGCAGACACTCTAATAAACGATGGTGACAAGATAGAAATAGTTTGCTTCATGGGAGGAGGTTAAACGATGGAAAATGTAGATTCTTCTACTAAGAAGTTTCCTAGTGCCAGTGAGTTTGATAAGGCTAAAGACGATAGATTTTCACAAGCTGTCCATCAGAAACTAAAGATTGCAAGCGTAGCCATTGCAGGTGCGGGTGGTCTCGGTTCAAATATCGCAGTTATGCTCGCTAGAAGCGGTGTTGGGCACCTCCACATAGTCGACTTCGATATCGTAGATATAACTAATCTGAACAGGCAAGTATATACCGTTAGGCATATTGGTTCACGAAAGGTTGATGCCATAAATGAAATTCTCATGGAGATAAACCCTTACATGAAAGTAACTACCGACTGTGTTCGAGTAGTGGCGGATAACTGTGAGGAGATATTTAGAGGTTATGATATTGTGTGCGAGGCATTTGATGGAGCCGAGTCTAAGGCGATGCTTATAGATTCACTCCTAACGGCTGAAGATGGACCAATTGTGATTTCAGGATCTGGCATGGCTGGGTATGGTAGCGCAAATGAAATAAGGTCAAGACGCATTACGGATAGATTATTCATATGCGGTGATGAGGGTACGGATATAGGTGACGGCATTGGATTAATGGCTCCTAGAGTTGCTATCTGTGCAGGTCACCAGGCAAATCTCGTGATAGGGCATATTCTAGGAGTGGATAATATTTAATCGATATCTAATGTGAAAACGAGATACATTGAGATGTAATTGGGATAAAGGGATTTTGGTTACACGCATAAACAGGAGTTTTAAAATATAAGGAGCACATAATGAATGATAAATTAGTAATTGGTGGTCATGAATTTGATTCCAGATTCATACTTGGTTCTGGTAAATACGATGTTGAGCTGATACAAGCTGCCGTTGAACAGGCGGGTGCCGAGATGATTACACTCTCGGTTAGAAGAGCTAATACGGATGTTAAGAATATACTTGAGTATATTCCAGATAATGTTACATTGCTTCCAAATACTTCAGGAGCTAGAAATGCCGAAGAGGCTGTCAGAATTGCAAGGCTAGCTAGGGAGCTCGGCTGTGGTGACTTCGTAAAGATTGAAGTCATTAAGGATTCGAAGTATTTATTCCCAGATAATTACGAGACTATACGTGCGACAGAGATTTTTGGCAAAAGAAGGCTTTTGTAGTAATGCCTTACATGTACCCTGATCTCAACGTTGCGAGAGCACTTGTAGATGCTGGTGCTTCAACGATTATGCCACTCGCAGCTCCTATTGGGTCGAATAGAGGGCTCGTAACAAAGGACATAATCAAAATTCTCGTTGATGAAATAGATATTCCTATCATAGTAGATGCCGGAATAGGCTCACCGTCGCAGGCTTGTAAAGCGATGGAAATGGGAGTGAGTGCTATTATGGCGAACACTGCTATTGCGACAGCAAGAGACGTAGCAGGCATGGCTGGAGCTTTTGGAAATGCAATCAAGGCTGGAAGAGCAGCTTACCTCGCTGGTCTTGGACGTGTTGTAAAAGATGGTGGTGTGGCATCATCTCCTCTTACTGGATTTCTGGAGGACTAAAAAAATGAACGACGAGAAGCTTATGACGAATGATGGGGATAAAAAAATCGAAAAGTTCGTACTGACCACATGGTTTATATGGAGGGGATGGAGGTTATCCCTCATGATACTTTTTGATAGAGTAATAGCAGAAATTAAGTCGTATAACCCAAGCGATTATAGCGAAGATGATGTGCTAAGAGCTATTAAGTCTGAAAGCTGTAGTGTTGAAGACTTTAAGGCTTTTGCTATCTCCGGCAGCTGAAATGTACCTAGAACAAATTGCGGAGAAAGCAAGCCTTGAGAGGAGAAAGCATTTCGGCAACGTGGTAAATCTTTTTACACCGCTCTATATATCTAATTATTGCGAGAACTACTGCGTATATTGCGGATTTAATTGTCATAATAAAATACATAGAGCGAGTCTCAATAGTAGCGAGATAGAGAAAGAGATGAAGGCGATTGCAGAATCTGGACTTGAAGAAATACTGATTTTGACAGGTGAGAGCAGGAGCAAGTCTGATATCGAGTACATCGGCGAAGCCTGCAAGATAGGTAGAAAATACTTCAAGAACATAGGCATCGAGGTATATCCAATGAATTCTGACGAGTACGCATATCTGAAAGCTTGCGGTGCAGACTACGTAACTGTTTTTTTCAAGAGACGTACAATTCCGATAAGTATGAGAAGCTTCATCTTGCTGGTCATAAGAGGATATTTCCGTATAGATTTAATGCGCAGGAGAGGGCACTTATGGGCGGGATGCGTGGCGTGGGCTTTGCGGCACTGCTCGGGCTCGATGATTTTTCGAAAAGATGCTCTTGCGACTGGTATTCATGCTTATCTACTTCAGCGAAAATACCCATGGGCAGAAATATCATTATCATGCCCTAGACTTAGACCTATAATCAGCAACAATGATGAGGGAACTATGTTCTCGCCGAACGAGGAAAATGAAAAGGTCGAAGAGCGTCAGCTGCTTCAGGTTATATGTGCCTACAGAATATTCCTTCCGTTTGCAGCAATGACTATTTCAACCCGTGAAAGGGCTGGATTTAGAGACAACGTCATGGGTATAACTGCGACCAAGATTTCTGCTGGTGTAGATACTGGTATCGGCAGCCACAGCAACGATGAAACAAGCTCTGGTGATAATCAGTTTGAAATAGCCGATGACAGATCTGTTGGTGAGATATGTGTGGCGCTTAGGGAACACGGCATGCAGCCTGTAATGAATGACTATGTGTACGTTTAAAAGAATATGTGTAACGAATCGTCACTTATCCGAGAGATCGTTAGAGGAACAGCTAGAGGTAGCTTTTGAATATTCTAAGCCAGATATCGTAATACTCAGAGAAAAGGATCTTTCTGAAGATGAGTATAGAAGCCTTGCTTATAGAGTTAAAGCTTTGTGCGATATGTATGATGTAAAACTAATAATTAATAAGCACTACAATGTGGCACGAGAACTCCATACACCAGTGCAACTTTCAGTTGATGATTATAAACTATATGGAGTGGATTGTGCAGATCTAAGTGTAGGGGTATCAATTCACTCTCTGAACGAGGCGATTGTTGTTGGAGATGAGGGAGCCGATTTCTTAGTTGCTGGACACATCTTTGAAACTGACTGCAAGAAAGGGCTGCCTGGTCGAGGGATTGATTTCCTAACCAGCATAGTAGAAAAAGTTGATATTCCAGTATATGCAATAGGTGGAATAAGCGATTCTAATATAGATAAAGTCGCTTCCGCAGGAGCTAGTGGGGTATGTCAGATGTCGTTTTATATGAAGCTATAGAAAAATGGGCTAGCGCATTATAGCATAGCCCATTTACGTTAACATTATTTATTAAGTTCGCTGATTATCATGTTATATGGCAGCCCAACGACATTTTTCGTAATCTCCTTTGAATTCGGAAATATACTTTCTAAAAACCGCCCTGAATAGCATAAGCGCCAGCCTTGTCCATAGGTTCACCTGTTGCAATATAAGACCTTATGTCTTCATCAGTATAATCGCCACATATTATCTCCGTGACCTCTGCAAAAGACATCCTATTATCAAGCTGTGGTTCTCCGTTTATCACAGCTATGAGTGTTACACCACTAGCCACGTAATGCTTATCGTTTCTGAGCGAAGATAGCATTATAAATGCATCTTCTTCATCGATTGGCTTACCCATTACCTTATCTTTATACACTATAGTATCTGAAGCTATAATTAGAGATTTGCCCTCGAATTCAGCTATCCTAGGCTGCTCGAGTGCGGCCAATGCCTTTCTGTCAGAAAGCATCACTACCGCATCGGTAAATGAGATATCATCGGGTAGTGACTCGTCGGCATTTCCTGGCAGTACGATAGGCTCGATTCCGTGCTCTAAGTATATCTAGTCTTCGTGGTGACTTTGATGCGAGAATAATCCTGTCGTAATTAGACAATAGAGGATTGTCAGAATTAGTTTTCATTCTTAAGCCTTTCGAACAAGCTCTTAACTGGTGGCATGTTGATAACTACAACGGTTATTGCAGCCTCTACTGCGATATAAGTCATGTTATACCAGATAGACCATGTTACCGCGCTAAAGCCCTTTGGTGCGTAAGCTCCGAAGAATATAATGCCCGACACAACTGCACAGAAGTATTTTGCAAATACACCTGTGAGATATACCTTAGTAAGCCCATTCTTGCCGTTTCTAAGAGCACCGCCAAGTCCTAGTGCACCGAACGCAATTGGATAGTCGAGCAGTAGCTGTACAGGGTGTATTACGTAAGGACTGAAGATTAGATTTACAAGTCCAAGTGCAACACCAGCCATGACTCCGCGTTTAGTTCCATACAGATAAGTTACTACTGCAATCGGAAGAAGTGATAGTAGTGTGACAGAACCGCCCTGCGGCATGGTGAAAAGCTTAATGTTAGATAGTACCATCGCAATAGCAATCAAAAGTGATGATACTGTAAGAGCCTTGATATCGACTCTTTTATTCTCGGTCTTTGATTTTTCACCAAGTGTGATTAGTGCTAAGACCAAAATGATTGCAAGTACTATTAGTACCTGTCCAGCTCTCGACTCAACAAAATTTTGTAAATTCATAAAAAAACCTCCTGAATGTAGGAGGGGGTGCTCTTGTATTCTAGCCAGCTTCCCGCTACGGCATTATCCGCATGGTAGAAGGGTCTCGCTTCATCGTTATATACAAAAATCAGTAGATTTTAAGCATAAACGAAGCAACTCTCAGCTATCGCTCCCCCAGCAATATTTCGTTTACTCATTGTATATTGTTATATGTGATATTGCAATACGATAAATTTTATCAGTATGAAAAACCTTGCTTTTTATTATTTTTGGATATTAAATTCCTGTTATGAGTGTTGTTCACATCAGATTATTATAACAAAAATATTACTCTATATAAACTCAAACAATAATTACTATGATTGTAACATTGGATTGATATCATTGACGATTTAAATTTAATGATACAACTTACAAAGTTTTATAAAAAGCACTTAAAATACAAAGAAAAATTATAAAAATTTCGATGTAAGCAAGTAAGAATTTGTGTACAATAAAAAGCTAGAGCTTTTTAGCTAGTTAGGTAAAAAGCCATAAATGTTACTTTTTTATTGAACAAGTTATTGAGGTATTTTTGATGAAAGAACAAATTAAACTTCACCAGGAAAGAGAAGCAAGTGGCTTGGCGTTAATTCCACTACTTTTTCTTTATCGTTATTTACCTAGGCGTTGGAATTGTCCCTACATTCCAAGGGTGTAGAAATGGCATTTTATCAGTTTCCTTCTGTGGTCGCTATGACAATTGCCGTTATACTGGCTTTTTTTAATGTATCACAAGACGGGAATTGACAATAATTTTAAACTATTTGCAAGAGGTGCTGGTGATGAAAATATTATGACGATGCTCATGATATTCCTTTTTAGCAGGTGCTTTTTTTCTTCTGTTGCTGGTGCGATGGGAGGAGTATCGTCAACAGCAAATCTTGGACTCGCGATTATTCCACCTAGGTTCATTGTCCCAGGAATTTTCATAATAGCAGCATTTCTATCTACTGCTACTGGCACATCTATGGGTACTGTGGGAGCTATAGTTCCAATTGCTTATAATATGGCTAAGACAGCAGATCTTAATATGTCATTCGTGGTTGCTGCTGTTCTCACAGGTGCGATGTTCGGAGATAACCTGTCGATGATTTCTGACACAACTATTGCTGCTACAAGGACTCAGGGGGTAGATCTTAAGGATAAGTTTAGAACTAATGCTTGGATTTCTATTCCTTCTGCACTAATTACTCTTTCACTTATGGTTATCTTTAGCAAGGGTGGCACTGCAACTGGAAATCTAGATTATAACTTGATAAAGGTAGTACCATACGTGCTTGTTCTTGGGCTCGCATTATTAGGACTCAATGTGTTCGCCGTACTGATTATCGGAATTATCAGCGCTTCAGCAATAGGTGTTGGAACTGGTGCGATTGGTCTTATGGAAGTTGCAGCTAAAATCTGGGCAGGTTACCAGGGTATGATTGAAGTATTTATTTTATCAATGTTTGTAGGTGGTCTTGCAGAACTTACTAAGCATTACGGTGGTCTTAAGTGGATTATGGATAAGACAAGTAAGCTATTAAAAGGTCCTAAATCTGCATCTGTAGGAATCGCGGTATTATCAGCTTTAACAGATGCCGCAACAGCTAACAATACAGTAGCGATCATCGTTACTGGTGAGATTGCCAAAGAAATTTCAGAGAAATATAAGATTGATCCTAGAAGAACAGCTTCGTTCCTCGATATATTCTCATGTATAATGCAGGGCTTCATTCCGTACGGAGCACAGTTCCTTCTAATCGCAAGCTTGACTAAAAATGCAGTAAATCCGACTAGTATGATTCCATATAACTGGTACCTGATAATTCTAGGAATAATGTCGCTAATCTCAGTAGTGTTTCCTTCGTACAATAGGATTGTGTGTAAAGGAGAGTGGAACTGGGAGAATATGAAGCCAGAACAAGAAGTTGAAAAACAGTAAAGGCATATGTCTTTTAGTATTGACACAAGTTCAGCAATAGTCTATAATCATCTAGTCAAAGAAGAAGTTATCCGCTTCTCACCTTGTGGGCACAGGCGTACGGGTTATCAATAACTTGATTTATTTCAGTTAATTCGCGGATGCTTCTGTATCCGCTTTTTTTATTATATGGAGGTAGACCAATTAGCAAGGATAAACAACAGATCAACGGAGATATTCGTGCAAAGGAAGTCCGTTTGATAGATGAAAATGGAGATATGCGCGGAGTTATGGGCATAAGAGAAGCGCTTGCAATTGCAGAAGAGGCTAATCTAGACCTCGTAAATGTTTCTCCGAATGCTGAACCGCCAGTTTGCAAGATCCTAGACTTCGGGAAATATCGCTACGAGCTCCAGAAGAAGGATAAGATGGCTAAGAAGAATCAGAAGACCATGCAGGTTAAGGAGGTTCGTCTCAGCACATTTATCGAGGAGCACGATGTAAATGTAAAAGGCGAATACAGCAATCAAGTTCCTAAAGGATGGAGATAAGGTCAAGGTTAGCCTTAGATTCAGAGGAAGAGAACGTGATTACACAGCAAAGGGCTTCGATGTTATGAACAACTTTGCGGAGCTGATTGCCGAGTATGGCGTCATCGACAAGAAGCCAAAGTTTGAGGGACGAAGCCTTACTATGTTCCTATCACCAAAGAATAGTAAGTAATGAATTAACAACTTAGGAGGAAATCATTATGGCAAAGAACAAGATGAAGTCTCATAGAGGCGCAAGCAAGAGAATGAAGCTTACTGGTTCAGGTAAGATTAAGAGAAATAAGGCATTTAAGAGCCATATTCTGACAAAGAAGACTGCAAAGAGAAAGAGAGGTCTTCGTAAGTCCACAGTGCTTACTAGTGCAGATACAAAGCGTATGCTTAGATCAATGGCAAAGTAGTTTAGGGAGGTTTTAAGATATGGCAAGAGTAAAGAAGGGCGTAAACGCTCATAAGAGACACAAGAAGATATTAAAAGCAGGCTAAGGGATTCTACGGACAGAGAAGTAAGAACTTTAGAGCTGCTAACCCAGCAGTAATGAGAGCTCTAAGATCTGCATTCGTTGGAAGAAAGAACAAAAAGAGAGTACAGAAGACTCTGGATTGCTAGAATCAATGCTGCAGCAAGAGCTAACGGCATTAACTACAGCAACCTTATGAATGGTCTTAAGAAGTCAGGAATTGAGCTCAACAGAAAGATGCTCTCTGAGATGGCTATCTATGATGCAGCAGGATTCGCTGAACTATGCGAGCTGGCAAAGAAGGCTAACTAATAATGGAATATTTTTCTAAGCCACATTGGCGTCATATTTATCGCTGGTCTGATCGTTGCTGTATGCGCGGTTACTTGGTGGGGACTAACAGCGAGAAATGAAGTTCTTAAGCGTCAGAGAGCACAGGCTCGTAAAAGAGGCTGCGCTAGCTAAACGTAGAGAACAAGAGAATAATAAAAATTAGTATATTAGACGGGGCATATGCCCTGTCTTTTCTTATTTTTAGATTATGAATGATAAATTGTTTTGCTCGTGTGGTTACTGTGAAACTCGTTGAACCCTCGAATTTGCTATGATAATATAGATTGAATAGATTTATAAGTATAATTGATTTAAAGCACAATATATAAGGGGTTTAAATATGTCACGTAACAAAATATGCAAGTCGACAATGATGGCTGTTATGGTAGTCTGCATGCTTATGCTAACTGCCTGTGGAGGGGCATCCGTACCTGATAAGTACAACTATGATGATTTCAGCAAATATGTAAAGTTGGGTAAGTATAAGAATCTTGAGTACACTAAGGCTGATGCTTCTGTTAGCGACACAGAGGTTAAGGAAGCTATAAATGCCACATTAGAGCAGGCTAAAACCAAGGAAGAAGTGAAGGAAGGTACCGCTGCGTCCGATAGCATCGTTAATATCGACTACACAGGTAAGATTAATGGCAAGAAGTTCGACGGTGGATCAGCTACTGGATATGAGCTTAACCTTGGTGATAGCAACTTTATAAGTGGCTTTGCTGAGCAGATTGTTGGACACAAGGTTGGAGAGACCTTTGACATAACTGTTACATTCCCATCTGATTATTCGAACAATACTGAGATAGCTGGTAAGAAAGCAACATTTACCATTAAGATTAACTCGCTTGTTAAGACAACGACTCCTGAGTACAATGATGCATTTGTAAAGAAGAATACTAACTTCAAGACAACTGCAGAATATGAGAAGAACCTTAGGAAGCAGCTTCTCTCAGATAAGAAAGCTAAAGCTGCAAGCTCTGAAAAGCAGGAGCTTTTCCAGCAGATTTTAGATGCTAGTAAGATCAAGAAATATCCTGAGAAGGAACTAAAGGACACACAGCAGAAGATGATTGATACTTACAAGGAGCTTGCTAAGAAGAATGATAAGTCATACGAGAAGTATCTTAAGAGTACGATGGGAGTATCCAAGAAGGCTTTTGAGAAGCAGGCGAAGGTTGTAGCTAAGAATACTGTTAGACAGGAACTTGTGTTATTTGCTCTTGCAAAGGAGTATGGAGTGAAGGTTTCTGATAAAGAGTATAAGGAGTACTTAGATAAGCTACTTAAGGATGCTGGATATACTCGTTCTCAGTATGAGAAGGCAGCAGGTATGACGATCGAAGAGTATGCTGATCAGAACAATTTATACGATACTATGGTATATGAGAGAGTTATGGATAAGGTGCTAAAAGATAGTATTGCTAAATAGTATAGATATGGATGATACGATTATGCATGATTATCTAGTTGTATTTGTTAACTGAAATTGACACAGTATCTGTTGATACATAATTAACTACGAATTTTTTAATACTAATATTGAATGAACATGGAGGAACGAGATGAAGTGCCCTTACTGCGGTAACCCAGACACCAAAGTTGTTGATTCCAGACCTGTTGAGGAAGGTCTTGCTATCAGGAGACGTCGTGAATGTGACAAGTGTCACAAGCGATTTACAACATTTGAGAAGATTGAAAATTCGCTACTTGTAGTAATCAAGAGTGATGGTACAAGAGAGAGTTTTGACCGTAATAAGCTTATCAATGGTGTTCTTAAGGCGTGTGAGAAGACTAAGGTTAAGTACGATGATGTTCAGAGGATTGCTGATAATATCGAACGCGGATTGAACAATACTATGGAGAAAGAAATCGATAGTAAGATGATTGGCGCTTTAATAATGGATGAGCTCCGCAACTTGGATCAGGTTGCATACGTTAGATTTGCATCGGTATATCATAGATTTACTGATATTGATACCTTTGTAAAGGAAATCAATAACCTGCTTGAAAAGGATACAAAAGGTCACGACGCAGAGAGGTATGTCAAGGAGTCATCTGGTGAAGAAGATTTCATTGATGGAAATTAAGGTAAGCTATGATTAGAATTGCTATTGATGGTCCTGGTGGCGCAGGAAAGAGTACTATTGCAAAGCTAGTGGGTAATGAGCTAGGGCTCGAATACATAGATACTGGTGCGATGTATCGTGCTATTGGGCTTAAAGCTTAATCGTGAGGGTATTACACCTGAAGATGTAAAAATCCATTCACGATATACTAGAAAAAGACTTCCATTGACTTTGTAGAGGGTAAGATTATTCTCGACGGAGATGATATAAGTGACGTTATCAGAACCCAGGAGATTTCAAAATTAGCATCGACATATTCGCAGATACCAGATGTGAGAAGCAAGCTTGTGGATCTTCAACGCAAAATTGCTGAAGGCAAGGGTGTAATCATGGATGGTCGTGATATAGGCACCAATGTGCTGACTAATGCAGAACTTAAGATTTTTCTTACTGCTGATCCTATGGTCCGAGCACGTCGCAGATTCGATGAGCTTAGGGCAAAGGGTGAAGCGGCGGCCCTCGATGATATTTTTGAAGAAATCAAAGACAGAGATTTTCAGGATATGAATAGAAAGCTTAATCCGCTGGCTCAGGCTGATGATGCAATTTTGGTTGATACTTCTGACATGAGTATAGAGGAAGTCGTTAGCACAATTGTAGCTATGGCTACGAAGCTGCCCGGTTAGGAGTAATGGAGGTCAATGATATGAAAGAAGGTGCAATTGCACTTAGTAAGGTTAGGGGCTACTGCTATCTGATATTTCTGTTTGATGTACTGCTTCTGTTTCGTGAAGAGATAGCTGGTTTTTTTCGGAACAACCGATAAAAAGATACTGTATGGATTCATAGCAATCATACTATTTCAAGCGGTTCTCAGCGTTTTATATGTGGTGAAGTATGTGACTACTGTGAGTCAGAAAGATAAGAAGCGCAAGGCTATTATAATGTACGCGGCTCGTCTGAGATACACATTTATCGCGATGCTCGTTCTGCTTGCATTTATGATTGGAAACTATACTGTATATGCAAATCTATATGTTGAGAAAGCACTAATAATGATGCTTGTTATGATGCTATTCTCGGCGCTAAAGAACTTGACGATACTTCAGCGTGGGAGATACTAGAAAAATATGCAGAATTATTAGCAGTTAGTATGCAAAAATAAGGAATTTTAAACCCTGTCTGTGCTTGTTGCGGACAGGGTGTTTTGATATAATTTTGGTGTGTTGCTCTCGAGAGAGGGTTATATATGAATAATGGAAATAACAACCTATATAAGTTGCCACAGGAGAAGTTACTGTATTCCGGAGCAACGTCACTTTCTGACGTCGAGCTACTTGCCTTAATCCTTAGAACAGGAACTCCAGACAAGAAGGTTCTTCAGTTAGCTGATGAGGTAATGACATACACGGATGAGCTATCTCAGGACATTTGTAGCATTGATGTAAGGGAGTTACTCAATATCGACGGGATTGGAGTTAGTAAAGCGTGCTCAATAGTAGCAAGTATGGAGCTTGCTAGGAGGGTCAGAGAACCTAGTCTGCTATCAGGCAAGACAATTACTACTGCTGAAGATATTGCTAAACTATACATGGATCGCATGCGAGGTTCAAAGCGTGAACATGTTCAGCTCTTTATACTGAGTACAAAATGCAAAATTGAGTCTGAATACACGGTATCTATTGGTGAATTAAACTCTGCTGATATACATCCAAGAGAAGTCTATAGTGTTGCTATAAGGCGTAGTGCTGCAGCTATTATCATAGCGCATAATCACCCGAGTGGTGATCCAACGCCTAGCAATCTTGATATAGCTGCTACCAAGAGGCTGGAAGCAGCGGGCAAGATAGTTGGGATTAAGCTTCTAGACCATATCATTGTTGGATATGACAGTTATGTTAGTCTCAGGAGCGAGGGAGTTATTGAACAAGAAGTTTAAATGGAGAATGTGATAAGGTGTCTAAAACAATCTATATTACATCGGGAAAAGGAGGAACGGGTAAATCCACATTTGCCGCTAACCTCGGGTTAACGCTTGCATACATGGGCAAGCGTGTTATTTTGCTTGATATGAACATGGGCATGAGAGATTTAGATCTTTATATAGGTGTTCAAAATGAAGCTATATTTGATATTTACGATGTAATTATGAGGACCTGCGAACCGAAAGATGCGATTATACACTCGAACTTTGCGGAGAGACTGTCGATAATTCCCTGCACATCAAGGCGCAAATTGGATTGATTTATCAAGAGCGGATATCGATGAGTTGATAGAACATCTCAAAATTGAATACGATGTTGTAATCATGGATGGGGCACCAGGTATAAATCGCGCTGTCGATCTTTGCCACAGTTCCGCTGATGAGGTCATCATTGTTACAACTCCAGATTATGCTGCCATAAGGGATGCTGATGCCATCGAGGATAGACTTATTAAGTGTGAGATTATGAATAGACATTATGTCATAAATCGCATGATGCCAGTGAGTGAAGAACTTGGGTGTGGCCCTGGTTTAGCTGAAATAGATCTGCGTTTTTAGGTCGGAATTACTCGGTGTGATTATGGAGGATGAGAATATTCGTGCGTCATGTAATATTGGGATTCCAATAGTTGCAAAGAGGGACACTTATATTGCGAGAAACTTCAATAAAATAGCGGAGAGAGTGATTAGAGAGATTCTCTAGAGTTGACTATGTTTTCATTAAAAATATATAATAAATCAGTATGATTATATACACGAAATGCTTATTTTTCTATAATAAATAAGTATAAATATACTGTATTACTAACAAATAACTGAATAAGGAGTTGAACATGACACCGCTATTAATAACTGTGGTAGCTGGTATTGCATTTCTAGTAATAGGATTGCTAATTGGCTACGGTGTACGTAAGCGTGTCGGAGAGAAAGAAATTGGAAGTGCAGAGCAGAAGGCTCAGAACATTATTCTTGATGCGGAGAATGCCGCTGAGAATATCAAGAAGGAAAAAAAGTTCTTGAAGCCAAAGAAGAAGTGCACCAGATCAAGGAAAATCTCGAAAAACGAAATTCGCGACAGACGTAACGAGGTCACAAGAGCAGAAAGACGCATTCTTCAGAAAGAAGAAAACATTGAAAAAGAAGCTGGAGAGTATCGAGCGCAGAGAAGATGGCTTATCAAAAGCGTGAGCGTTCGATGGACGAAAAGCACAAGGAAATCGATCAGTATCTAGAAAAGCAGATTGCGGAGCTAGAGAAGATTTCTGGATACTCCAAGGATGAAGCTAAACACCTTCTACTTGCAGAGATTGAAAAGGATGTGAGAAAAGATGCTTCTGCGATTATCACTAGAGTTGAAGAAGAAACTAAGGACGAGGCAGATAAGAAGGCAAGAGAGATTATTACACTTGCAATTCAGAGATGTGCCGCAGATCAGGTTGCTGAAACTACTGTTTCGGTAGTAGCGCTGCCTAACGACGACATGAAGGGTCGTATCATCGGTAGAGAAGGAAGAAATATAAGAGCTATTGAAACTCTCACAGGTGTTGATCTAATCATCGATGACACACCAGAAGCAGTAATTCTCTCTGGATTTGATCCAGTTAGAAGAGAGATTGCCAAGAGAGCGCTCGAGAAACTAATTTCTGACGGTAGAATTCACCCCTGCACGTATTGAAGAGATGGTGCAGAAAGCAACTAAAGAAGTTAACAACATCATCAAGGAAGAGGGTGAACAGGCCTGCTTTGAGACAGGCGTGCACAACCTACACCCAGAGATGGTTAAGCTTCTAGGTAGATTAAAGTATCGAACATCGTACGGACAGAACGTGCTAAAGCACTCTGTAGAGGTAGCTCTCCTCGCTGGTATGATGGCATCAGAGCTTGGACTTGATCCAAGGCTCGCAAAGAGAGCTGGACTTCTTCACGATATCGGAAAGTCTATCGACCATGAGGTTGAAGGTACACACGTAGAAATAGGTGTAAATATCTGTAAGAAATACAAGGAGTCATGGAAGGTTATCAACGGTGTTGAAGCTCACCACGGAGACGTTGAAGCTACTACACTTGAAGCTGTTCTCGTTGGCGCAGCTGATGCTCTATCAGCAGCTAGACCTGGCTCAAGAAGAGAAACTCTTGAAGCATATATCAAGAGGCTTCAGAGTCTCGAGAACATTGCTAATACAACTAAGGGTGTTGATAAGTCGTTTGCTATTCAGGCTGGTCGTGAAATCAGAGTTGCAGTTAAACCCTAACCAGGTTAAGGATGATGAAATTCCAATGTTGGCTAGAGAAATTGCAAAGAAGATTGAAGCTGAGCTTGAGTATCCAGGTAACATCAAAGTTAATGTAGTTAGAGAGACTCGCGCAATAGATTATGCAAAGTAAAACTAAGCTCTCCGCTTGCGGAGAGCTTTTTAAAAGCAATTAATGATATTGGAGATACCATGATATATCTAGATAACAGTGCAACAACACGTCAATACGATGAAGTAACGGAGCTCGTGTATAAGCTAAGCAAGGAAACCTTTGGAAACCCCTCATCGCTCCATACGCTCGGCTTAAATAGTTCCGAGCTAATTCGCGAGGCTAGAGGTCGGGTTTCCAAAGCCTTCCCAGCAAATGGTGAGATTGTATTCAACTCTGGCGGAACAGAGGGTGATAATACTGCGATATTTAGTACCGCCAGAAAGTTAAGACGTAGGGGCAACAAAGTCATAACCTCTAAGATTGAGCATCCAGCAGTTCTAGAAACATTTAAGAGATTGGCTGAAGACGGATTTGAGGTATGCTATCTAGACGTAGATAAAACAGGAACTATCAAGCTAGACTTATTAGAACGGCTACTAGATGATAACGTTATATTGGTTTCACTGATGACTGTTAACAATGAAACAGGAATGATTCAGCCTGTGGAGCCTGCATATGAATTGGTTAAGATGTATAACAAAGAACATGGAACGAATATCATCTTCCATACTGATGCAGTACAGGCCTTTGGAAAGATGAATCTTAGGAATGTCCCATTTGATATCATCACTATAAGTGGGCACAAGTTCCATGCACCTAAAGGTATCGGAGCAATGTATATGAAGTCAGGAATAAAGCTTCCAGCTCTTATTCCTGGTGGAGGACAGGAGCGAGGATATCGGTCGGGCACTGAGAATACTCAAGGAATAGCGGGGGTTGGACTAGCTACGGAGCTTGCGTATGATAATTTGCTAAAAAAGCAGGAGCTACTAGCTAATCTAAATAATCGTCTTCGTGAGGGACTAATGTCCGAACTTGATGATATAATAGTGAACGGAACTATAGATATGGGATTTGAGATATCTGATTACGGAAAACGTTGTCCATCAGTACTCAATGTTTCCTTCCTTGGCTCAAGAGGTGAGGTTATACTCCACTCTTTAGAGCAGGAGGAGATATATGTCTCTACAGGATCAGCATGTTCGTCTCATAAGAATAGCGATAGTCATGTATTGGCAGCAATGGGGCTTGGACACAAAGAAATTGAAGGAGCAATTAGGTTCAGTATATCTGAGTTCAACACGCTAGAAGAGATGGATGAAGCTGCATCGAGGGTTTCAGCTGCTGTTAAAAGATTTAGAAGATTAGGTAGCTTTTAGATAGGGGTTATTATGAACGAAAAGAATATTTACATAGTAAGATGCGGAGAAGTAGCACTTAAGGGCATGAATAAACCTTACTTTGAGCGAGTATTACTCGAGAGAGTTCGTGGCGTTCTTGCTTCTTACGACAATACAGAGTCCAAATGGAATGACGGACTTATGATAGTTAGAGTACCTAAGGAAATTGATAGAGAAGAAATCATTAGGAAAGTCTCCAAGGTTTTTCGGTGTAGCCTCGGTTAGCCCCTGCAGTTGAGGCTGAGAAGGATATCGAGAAGATCGGTGAAGCTGCGGCAGAGTTTATGATGGACCTGATTGAGAAAGAGGGTATAAAGACATTCAAGGTAAAGGGTAAAAGAGCTGATAAGAGCTTTCCTATCAAGTCGCCTGAAATCGGTAGAATAGTGGGAGCCAAGATTCTCAAGACGTGCAAAGTTCTCTCTGTTGACGTGCACGATCCAGACTGTGAGCTCTATGTCGATGTTCGCAGGGAGGGAACTTATATATTTAGAGATAAAATCAAAGGCTTCGGTGGACTTCCACTTGGAACTAATGGCAAAGGACTAATTCTCATGTCAGGAGGAATTGATAGTCCTGTTGCTGCATTTATGATGGCAAAGCGCGGAATGAGAATTGAAGCTGTTCATTTTCATTCATATCCATATACTAGTCCGCGTGCTCAGCAGAAGGTTGAGGATCTCTGTGCGACACTTGCGGGCTACATGGGCACTATCAGAATGTATGTGGTAAATCTTCTGCCTATTCAGGAGGAAATCGTAAAGAATTGTCCTGAGGAAGAGACGACTCTTCTAGTTAGACGTTTCATGATGCGAATTGCCGAAAGTATTGCTATTCAGAAGAAGGATATGATGCTTATTACAGGAGAGGATCTAGGTCAGGTTGCAAGCCAGACCGCTGAGGCTCTAGTCGTTACTGACAGCGTTGTTAAGATGCCAGTTATGAGACCACTAATTGCGATGGACAAGGTGGACATTATGGATAAAGCAAAAGAAATCGGAACTTATGATATATCCATTCAGCCTTATGAAGATTGCTGCACTGTATTCCTTCCTAAGCACCCGGTTACAAAACCTAAGTTAAGTAAAATAGAAAAGTCAGAGGAAGCGCTCGATGTTGAGACACTCGTGAGCACAGCAGTAGATTCGGCAGAAGTAATTGATATAACACCTAGATAAAAAATGTGATATTTGCTAACATATGACTAGGTATATTCTTGCAAAAAAATCAATATAGAGAAAAATAAAGGGACTAAATAATGAGAGATAATAACATGAGAAACAGCAATGGATATAATAACAATCCATCTGCAAAACGAAGAGAATCATGGCTTATCGTGCTAATATCGGTTCTTGTGCTTACGCTTACTGTAGGAATAGTATTTACATCACTTGCTTTTCTTCGAGGTGCTAGACTAGGCTCTTCAGGCGGAGGCTCTGCGTTTGGTGGAGGTTCTGTAGCTGTAATAGATGTTGTTGGCGAAATCGGCGATGCCAGTCCTAGGGCTACATATGATCACAGCTGGACGATGAGTACGATTGACGACTTAATCGATGATTCATCAAATAGTGGAATTGTTATACGAGTAAACTCACCCGGCGGCAGCGTGTATACATCTGATGAACTGTACGAGCAGCTGATGAAGTATAAGAAAAAAACAAATCGCCCAGTATATTTCTATTTCCAAGATCAGGCGGCATCTGGTGGATACTATATTGCGATGGCAGGAGACAAAATCTATGCTAATCGTAACACCTGGACTGGCTCAATAGGAGTTAAGACAGGAACTATTTACGATGTCAGAGGTCTGCTAGATAAGCTTGGAATCAAGACTAATACGATTACGAGTGGGCGCAACAAAGCGATGGGAAGCATGACTACCGAACTAACTGATGAACAGCGTGAGATTATGCAGAGTTTAATCGATGAAGCGTATGACCAGTTTGTAAAAATCGTCGCAAAGGGCCGCAATATGTCCGAGGATAGAGTCAGAGAGATTGCTGACGGACGAATTTATTCAGCAAAACAAGCTCAGGAACTTGGTTTGATAGATGGTGTTTGTAACGAAGAGAATTTCTTTAGGACAGTAAGAACATTTAAAGGGATGAAAGATGTATCTTTTGATTTCATGGCTCCAGAGAAATCTGAAAGCATGTATGATTTACTGCAAAATTTCGTACAGTCTAAGAGTAGCACAGGTAAGGTCGCTGAGTATCAGCAGCTTATCGAGCTATCAAAAAGATGGAAACAAGTTTACGGTTATGTATCTAGCAGATATTAAAAAAATAGACATCACAAGGAGATATCATGGGTATTAAGTACAAAAGAGTCTTGATTAAACTCAGCGGCGAAGCATTAGCTGGAGATGACAAGTTCGGAGTTAATCCAGACGTAACTCTTCAGACGGCTAAGCAGATTAAGGAAATCAGGGAGCATGGAGTTGATGTTGCAATTGTAGTCGGTGGAGGAAATTTCTTCCGTGGACGTACAGGAGGTAACATCGATAGAGCTACTGCAGACTACATGGGTATGCTGGCTACAGTTATGAATGCTCTAGCTCTACAGGATTCACTGCTTTCAATCGGTTGCGAAGCTAAGGTTATGACAGCAATCGAGATAAGAGATATGGCTGAAGGTTATTCGAGACGAAAGGCACTTGATTACCTAGAGGAGGGAAGGTTGTGATATTTGGAGGGGAACTGGAAGTCCGTTCTTCTCTACAGATACGACTGCTGCCCTTAGAGCTGCAGAGATGAATGCAGAGGTTATCCTGATGGCAAAGGCTATCGATGCAGTATACTCTGCTGATCCAAAGCTTGATCCGAATGCTGTTAGGTATGATCATCTTACATACATGGATATCGTCGAGAAAGATCTTAAAGTAATGGATCTAACTGCTGCGACACTGTGCAAGGACAATTCTATTAAACTATATGTATTTGCACTAGCTGAAGAAGGCGGTCTTATGAAAGTAATAAGCGGTGAGAACATAGGAACTCTAGTAGAGTAGTGAATCATCGTTAAGTTAGGCATTATTCATAATTTATTACATTTATCATGGAGGAAATCATGGCTAAGAAGAGCTTAGAAGAGAAGATTGAAGTTACCAAAAACGTTCTTAAAGAGAACCTTAACACTGTAAGAGCAGGAAGAGCTAACCCAGCACTTCTCGATAAGGTAATGGTAAGTTATTATGGAACACCGACTCCTCTAAAGTCGCTTTCCAACATCACAACGCCGGATCCACGTACACTCATGGTTGCGCCTTTTGACGCAAGCTCCATAAACGATATTGAGCACGCTATTAACGAAGCAAACCTAGGCCTTAACCCATCCAATGATGGAAAGGTGATTAGACTTTCGATTCCTCAGCTAACAGAGGAGAGACGTAAGGAGCTTATTAAGCACGTTAAAAAGTTTGGTGAGGATGCAAAGGTTGCAGTACGTAACATCAGACGTGAAGAAAATGACGAACTTAAGAAGCTTGAGAAGGCACACGAAATCACTGAAGATGATTGCAAGAGCGAACTAGATAAGATTCAGAAGAAGATCGATAAGGCTGTTAAGGAAATCGACACTATTATTGAGAGCAAGAACAAAGAAGTAATGGAAGTATGATTCTTAGCAAACGTGGCCTTGGTCACGTTTGCTTTTTATGAGGTAATAGGATGTCAGAGATTAAGAAATTACCTACGCATATAGCAGTTATAATGGATGGCAACGGTCGTTGGGCAAAGCTCAAGAACAGACCACGTCTATTTGGGCATAATGCAGGCATGCAGGCGATGAAGCAGATAGTTATCACAGCTTCTAACATCGGAATTAAATATCTGACCGTATATGCTTTTTCTACTGAAAACTGGAAGCGTAGCACGGAAGAGGTTTCGGGTATATTCAAGCTCATTATCAAGTACGTTGATTCTGAACTCAAGGAACTGATTGAAAACAATGTTCGAATCAATATCCTTGGTGACTATAATATGCTACCGGTAGACTCTGTTAGAGCTATAGATAAACTTGTCGAGAAAACGCAGGACAATGACGGACTTGTGTTCAATATAGCGCTAAACTACGGTGGCAGAGATGAGATTGTCAGAGCGATTAATGAAATCATAATTGATCGACAGGCTATGGCGGACGAAGGTGTGTCAGTAAATGTTACTGAGGAAGATGTGTCGAATCATCTTTATACAGGGGTTCTCCATAAGAATGTACCAGACCCTGATTTAATCATCAGAACTAGTGGTGAAGAGAGACTGTCAAATTTCTTGATATGGCAGGCTGCCTATAGTGAGATGATGTTCACGGATACGCTTTGGCCAGATTATTCACCAGAAGAATTTACAGAGATGATTGAGAAGTTCTCACATCGAAAGAGACGATTTGGTGGAAGAGAGAAGGAAGATAAGTAATGAAAACTAGAATTATCTCAGCGTTAGTGATGTTGCCGCTCCTAGCGGTATTGTATTTTTGGAGGGCTGTGGCTAGTTGGAGCTGCACTTCTAATTTCATCTATAGGAGTAAAGGAATTCTTTGATGGATTCAACGCATGTGACATTAAACCGTCGCGTAAAATCGCCATTGCGATGGCAGTGATTTTATATGCTGGCTACCTTATACTAGGTAATGTTTCAGACTTTGTGGACGTTTGGCTTGTAGTATCAGTCATGGCGAGTCTCATCTATGGATGGGATATTAAGAACCGTGGCATTAGTGATTCAATTGCAACGCTAGCGGGTATAGTATACGTTGTGCTTTTCCCATACTTTATAGTACTGATTGATGCTTCGAGATATAGATATCTCACTTGGCTAGTACTTATAGCTGCCTTTGGAGCAGATATCATGGCTTATTTCACAGGTATGGCAATAGGAAAGCACAAGATGGCACCTAACCTTAGCCCCTAAGAAGACTATCGAAGGCGCTATCGGTGGACTGATAGGTGCCTCAGTATTTTCAGCACTATTTGGATATTTTGTAATGCCTGAGATTGTTGTACAGTGCGCTATACTTGGAGTTCTTGGTGGTGCAGTTTCAATGGCTGGAGACCTTACAGCTTCTGCGTTTAAGAGACAAATGGGAATCAAGGACTATGGCAAGCTAATACCTGGTCATGGAGGAATACTTGATAGATTCGATAGCGTTATTTTTGTAGCACCTTTCGTATATTACTTTATGGCATTTTTCATTCGATAAGGGTGGAGAGATAAATGGGAATTAAGAGAATTATTTTTGCTCGGTAGTACGGGTTCTATAGGAACTCAGACCTTAGATATAGTCAGAGATAATCCTGACAAATTTAAGGTTGTGGCACTAACTTGCAAAAACAGGATAGAAGATCTGATGAAACAGATTCAGGAATTTGAGCCTGAGGCTGTATGCGTTGGAAATGAAGAGCAGCCGCACAAGTGAGTGCGGCTTTTCCTGCTATTGAAGTAAATGTTGGAGATGCTGGACTAAGAGAGATAGCAAAAGTAGATGCTGATATCGTGCTAAATGCACTGATGGGTATCAGCGGTATGGCGCCGACTTATGAAGCTCTTATGACTGGCAAGGATATTGCCCTCGCTAACAAGGAAACCTTAGTTGCTGGTGGAAATCTGATAATGGATTTGGCGGCACACAAAGGTGTTAAAATTCTTCCAGTAGACAGTGAGCATAGTGCAATTTTTCAGTGCCTAGAGGGTAATCAAGGTAGAAAAAGTTAGAAGAATTCTGCTCACAGCTTCGGGAGGTCCTTTTAGGGGATATAGCATTGATCAACTCGAGAGAGTATCTCTTAAGGAGGCGTTAAATCATCCAAAGTGGAACATGGGACGTAAGATTACCATTGATTCGGCTACGATGATGAACAAAGGGCTCGAAGTTATTGAGGCCAAGTGGCTTTTTGATATAGAACCATCGAAGATTGATGTTCATGTACATCCAGAAAGTATAGTTCATTCTATGGTTGAATTTGATGACACATCTATTATTGCTCAGCTGGGGCTACCAGATATGAGAATTCCGATAAGTCTTGCACTAGGTTACCCGGACAGACTTCATTACTCGGGTAAGAGTCTAAATATGTTCGAGGATGGCGCTAGTCTTCATTTTGAAAAGCCTGACACAGATGTATTCCAGTGTCTCAGGATGGCATATGAAGCTATTCTGAGTGGCGGCAGCTATCCTATACTTTTAAACGGGGCAAACGAGGAACTAGTATCGATGATATTGGATGGAAAGATTGAGTTTCTTGATATCCAGAAGTCGCTTCGTAGACTTATGGATGAGCATAGGTCGGTAGTTCCAACGACTATTGAAGACATTTTAGAGATTGATAGAGAATCTAGAGCTAAGGCAAGGGAGCTCTTTTAGATAAAAGTGATAACTATGATATTAACCGTAATTTTGACAATATTGATGCTCATGATAATTACAGTGCCTCATGAGTTTGGACATTTGATAACTGCTAAGCTTTTTCGCATCAAAGTGAATGAATTTGCGATAGGCATGGGACCACTTCTCACCAGCAAGAATAGAGGAGAAACGAAATACTCCATAAGAGCAATTCCTATTGGGGGCTTCTGTGCAATGGAAGCAGAAAATGAGGAAAGTGACGAAGAAGGTGCTTTTAATAATAAACCGGCTTGGCAGAGACTTATAGTTCTGGCATCTGGAGCGGCAGTTAATGTATTGGTGGCTTTGATTCTGATGATAATAATAACCATTTATGTCGGTGTACCAACCAATACCCTAGATAAGGTTGTGCCTAATTCTCCGGCAGCAACATCAGGAATAATGGCAGGTGATAAAATAATATCAGTTGATGGAAAAGAATCATCGTCATGGGTGGACACAGTTACTGCAATTTCGAAAAATACTGATGGTAGAGCAATGGAAGTTGTAGTTAGCCGTGATGGTAAACAGCATAAATACACTATTACACCTAATAAAGATAAGGACGGAAGGCTTGTTCTAGGAATAGTCTCTAAGTCCTCACACAATATACTTATCTGTGCTGGTCAAGGTGCTAAACTTACATGGAGATTAAACAGCCAGATGATTGGAGCTATTAAGCAGATGGCGCAAAAAGGTGTTACGAAAGATAGTGTGACAGGACCTGTTGGAATGGCTAGTCTAGTAAGCAAAACTGCTAGTACGGGTCTGATTTCTTATTTATATCTAGTAGCTTTAATCAGTCTCAATATGGCTATTGTAAACCTTCTGCCATTTCCTGCGCTCGACGGTGGTAGAATTATCTTTGTGATAATCAGAAAGGTCACGGGGAATATGATTTCCGCTAAGGCCGAAGGGTATATGCACCTAGCAGGATTTGCAGTGCTTATCTCGCTGTTCGTGTTCATCACGTGGCAGGATTTAGCGAGAGTGCTGGGACACTAATTTATAGGTAGGTATAAACATGACTAAACAGGTTAAATGTGGCAGAATCCTTATTGGTGGTGGGGGCACCGGTTTCGATTCAGTCAATGACTAATGTAGATACGAGAGATAAACAGAAGCTGTTAGAGCAGATCAATGCGCTTGAACAGGCTGGTTGTGATATAGTGAGGGTTGCTATTCCTGATGAAGCGGCAGCAAAGTCATTTGCGCTTGTGCGTCAGGAAACTGATATGCCGCTCGTAGCTGATATACACTTTAATTACAAGTTGGCGCTTGCTGCGATAGAGGCTGGAGCTGATAAAATCAGAATTAATCCGGGTAATATTGGAAGCGACGAAAGGGTTGAAAAGGTAGTCGAAGCTGCGGGTAATAAAGGGATTCCTATTCGTGTAGGAGTAAACTCTGGATCACTCGACAAAAAGCTTTTGGCAAAGCACGGAGGCGTAACTGCTGCCGCCCTTGCTGAGAGTGCAATTGATACCTTGGGTAAGATTGAACGTATGGGATTTGACGATTTGGTTCTATCTATAAAGTCGTCTAATGTCAAGATGAATTATGATGCTCACATGCTAGTTAAAGAGATGACTGATCATCCTCTTCATATAGGGATAACCGAGTCGGGTACTCCAGAAAATGGACGACTAAAGTCTGCGGTAGGTATAGGTTCGCTGCTACTTGCGGGCGTTGGAGACACTCTGCGTGTTTCGCTTACTGATGATCCTGTAAATGAAGTAATATTTGGACGCAAAATACTTGAGTCTGTAGGATTAAGAGAGAAGAGCATAGAGATAGTTTCATGTCCGACTTGTGGCAGAACTGAAGTCAACTTAATTGAGATGGCTAATGAAGCTGAAGAAAGCCTGAGAGCGATAGGTGACAGACGCGCTGCACTTGGTTTAAAGCCACTTAAAATTGCTGTCATGGGATGTGTTGTAAATGGACCTGGCGAATCTAGAGAGGCTGACTACGGAATTGCAGGAGGCAACAAGGAAGGCCTTGTGTTTGCGCATGGCGAGATAATAGCAAAGGTGTCAGAAGAAGAGCTGATTCCTACACTCATAGACATAGTGTCTAAGGACACGACAAAGAAGAACTACACTGATGGAGACAATTAATCGATGATTGAAGTACCTAATGGAATACTTACTCCTGAAGAGGCTAGTGAGTCTGCTAGAAAACCAGCTGAGGAGCTAACCTTGTCATTTAAAAAAATATCTCTAGATAGCGCAGGACTAATTCTTGAATTAGACGTGCTGGTAAACTTTGACGTGAAGCCGCGACTAGAACGCCTTATGAGAGAGAGGCTTATAAAGTCACTTGGAAACATTAGCGATGTAAAGTTTAATTATTTTTTTATGATGAGAGCTACGGGGACAACAAACAACCTACGTCAGGAGTAACTATAAAGCCCGCAGAGAAGCCCCAAACGAACAATAATGGGATTATACTAGGCAAGAGGATTACTATGGCTGAGACGTCATATGAGAACCTTGCTGAGATTTCTGGTGCACGTACAAAAAGTAGCAGTCAGCGGTAATGTCTTCGAGATGGAGATTAAAGATACTAAGAAAAAGAACTTCTGGGTTATGACTCTTATAATCAATAAAGGACCACAAGCGGTTGCGGTTAAAGCCTTCATCAAGAGCAAACAAGACTACGACAATGTTAACGAATCTATATCAAAGGGTGATGAGATAATTGCTCAGGGAGACATAAGGTACGATGAATACATTCATGAAAAATGTCATGATTGCAAACAACATCAACAAGGCGGTAAAACACACCAGAAAAAGAAACTTACGAAGGACAGAAACGAGTTGAGCTACATGCTCATACGAGAATGAGTGAGAATGACGGCTTTAATGATGTAGAAGAAATGGTTATGCAAGCTGCAGACTGGGGACAGCCGGCGATTGCAATAACTGACCATGGAGTAGTTCAGTCGTTCCCCTGATGCAGCTAACACTGCAAAAAAAACTCGCTAAGAAGGGCAAAAAAATATTAAGATTTTGTATGGTATGGAAGGATATCTATACCCAGATGATGATGCATATGACGAGAATGGAAACATCAATCTTAGCAAAAAGAGAAACACATACCACATCATACTCATAGCTAAGAATCTGACGGGACTTAAAAATCTCTATAAGATAGTTTCTTATACTCATATCGACTATTTCTATAGAAGGCCACAGCTTCCCAGGAAAGTTCTCGATAAGTATAAGGAAGGGCTGATTATCGGTAGTGCATGTGAGGCTGGGGAGGTATTTCAGGCGGTGCTTAAGGGCGCTTCTGATGATGAGCTACTCAATATTGCATCGTATTATGACTACCTTGAGATTCAGCCGCTCGGAAATAACCACTTCCTGATTAATAGTGATAGATATCCTCACGTGACGAGCAAACAAGATCTTATCGACATGAATATGAAGATAGTCGAAATAGGGGATAAACTTGGAAAACCAGTAGTGGCAACTACGGATTCACATTATCCAGATAAAGAGTCCGCAATTTACCGTAATATCGTCATGTCGATGGTTGGATTTAACGATACGAATTCAAATTCACTATATCTGAGAACCACTGCAGAAATGCTCAAAGAGTTTGAATACCTAGGCGACAGGGCGAAGGAAATAGTTATTGACAATACAAACTATATCGCCTCTATGACTGAGGAGTTTCAGCCTGTTCCTGATGAGAAGTGCCCGCCAAAAATTGAGGGTGCTGATGAGACTCTTAGAAAGTCGTGCTATGACAGGGCTAAGAAAATTTATGGAGATCCTATACCAGAAAGAGTGCTTGACAGGCTTGATACCGAGCTAAATTCCATTATCAGTAATGGGTATGCCGTGATGTATGTAGCCGCACAGCTACTCGTTGAAAAGTCAAATAAAGATGGATATCTTGTTGGTAGCCGAGGTTCCGTAGGATCATCGTTTGCTGCTACTATGGCAGGAATAACTGAGGTTAATCCGCTTGAGCCACATTACATATGTCCTAAGTGCCACAACCTAAAGTTCACAGAACATCTTGATAAGTATGACACAGGCTTTGACATGCCTGACAGGGTGTGTGAAAAGTGTGGTGCTGACATGGATAAGAATGGGCTTAATATTCCGTTTGCGACCTTCCTCGGATTTAATGGAGACAAGGAGCCTGATATAGACCTTAATTTTGCCGGTGAATATCAGCCGGTAGCACATAAATTTGTGGGCGAAATTTTCGGTGAAGAAAATATATTTAAGGCCGGAACAGTTGCGACTATTGCCGAGAAGACTGCTTTTGGATATGTAAAGAAATACGAAGAGAACACAGGCAAGAGCTTTTCAAACTCAGAGGAGCTCATATTAGCAAACGGGTGTACAGGGACTAAGCGAACAACGGGACAGCATCCAGGAGGAATAATAGTAGTTCCTGCAGATAGAGAAATATTTGAATTTTGTCCTGTCCAAAAGCCTGCTAACAACAGAGATGCAGAGTTTATAACGACTCATTTCGATTACCACAAGATAGATAAAAATCTTCTCAAGCTCGACATCCTCGGCCACGATGTGCCGCAGATGATCAGGCACCCTGCAGGACATGACAGGGGTTGATCCTCTGGGAATTGATATTGCTGACAAGAAGACTCTCAGCATATTCACATCTATCGATGCACTCAACATAGTTGATCCTGACGAGTATGATTTTAAACACGGTACTTATGGAATCCCTGAGTTCGGTACTAATTTTACTAGAGGCATGCTTGATGCTATTAAACCGCAGACTATCTCTGCTCTAATTAAAATCTCTGGTTTCTCACACGGTACTGACGTATGGACCAACAATGCTGAAGATCTTATCAAAAATAAAATAGCGACTATTGACGAGCTGATTTCATGCCGAGATGACATCATGAACTATCTGATGATCAAGGGTGTAGACAAGAGCAATGCCTTCAAAATCATGGAGGATGTACGTAAAAACAAAGAGCTTAAACAAGAAGAACTTGACATAATGAAAGAGCATGGTGTTCCTGATTGGTATGTTGAGTCTTGCAGGACTCTAAAGTATTTATTTCCTAGAGCGCATGCTGCGGCATATGTAATGATGGCTCTCAGAATGGCATGGTTTAAGGTTTACTATCCAAGTGCTTTCTACTGTGCGTGGTTATCGACTAAAATTGATAACTTCGATGTGAACGTAGCAAGGGGTGGTGCTGAGGCGGCAAAGGCAGCTCTAAATTCACTGAATTCAGAGGAGGATGATACTAGTGCTGCCAAGAAGAAGGAACTCAAGGTGGTGTATGAGGTTATATATGAACTACTGTCTAGAGGGTGCGAGTTCTCTCTTCCAGAACTAGGAGTTTCTGATCCTTGCATGTTCAATGTAGTAGAAGACAAAATCAAGATACCTTTTATGGCAGTATCGGGAGTTGGGCGAAGTGCGGCAATCTCTCTTGCTGAAGCCTATAAAGAGGGACCTTTCTTATCAATAGATGAAGTTCAGAGAAAGACTAAGCTCTCTAGTACCAATATCGAAGATCTTAAGGCTTGTGGAGTGTTTGATGATCTTCCAGATAGCGCTCAGGTATCTATATTCGAAATGTAGAAAAACTTGCTATTTATTGTATTTTTGTGATATTATACTTGCGAACGTTAAAGAGCGAAAGAGTGGGGCAACCCACTCTTTCACTTATGTTATGACTTTTTTCCGGGAGGAATTATGGCTAAACAAGATGTTAGTGCAAGGATTGAAGACTTGCTAACCGAATATCTTACAGGCAAAGAGCTTGAGATATACAATATTGAATACAAGAAGGAAGGCAAGGAATGGAAACTTCGCGTATACCTTGATAAGCCTACTTGCTGTGAGACAGAGTATGTAGATATCAATGAATGTGAAGAAGTTACTCGCTTTCTTAGTGACAAGCTCGATGAAGAAGATTTTATAGATAGAAGCTACACTCTTGAGGTTTCCTCGCCGGGACTTGATAGAGAACTTATTAAACCTTCTGACTTTGAGAGATTTGCTGGCAGAGAGGTTGAGGTTAAGCTGTATAAAGCAATCGATGGCAACAAAGAGTTCGTGGGTACCTTGATTGGTAAGACAGCTGATGAAGTAAATATAGTGATAGAGGAGCGTGAAGTCGGAATACCGACGGAACAGATTTCCAAGATTAACTTAGCAGTAATATTTTAGGAGGATTCGATGAACAAAGAGTTTTTGGATGCTCTCACTGAACTAGAACGTGAGAAAAACATTTCAAAAGAGGACATTATCACTGCGATTGAAGATGCTGTAGAACTTGCTTACAAGAAAAACTACGGAAACTATCCAAACGTAAGAGTTATAGTTGATCGCGAAGACGGCGAAGTTCTTGTTCTAATGAGCAAGGAAGTTGTCGAAGAAGTAGAAGACGATATGATGGAAGTTTCACTTGAAGAGGCTAGATCATACGACGAGAGATATGAGGTTGGTGATGTTATTGAATATCAGGTTGACCCTAAAGACTTCGGTCGTATCGCTGCTCAGACTGCGAAGCAGGTAGTAGTGCAGAGAATTAGAGAGGCTGAGAGACGCAACTCATACGATGAGTTTGTTAACAAGCAGGGCGAGATTATCACTGCTAAGATTGAGAGAATTAACAACGGAACAATGTTCCTCTCGGTTGGAAATTCAGAGGGTATTCTACCACTATCTGAGCAGGTAAAGACTGAGTCGTTTAACGTAGGTGACAGAATTAAGGTTTACGTTATCGACGTTAAGAAGGCTACAAAGGGACCACAGATATTTCTATCGAGATCGCACCCAGGTCTGGTAAGAAGACTATTTGAGCTAGAAGTTCCTGAAATATCAGATGGTACAGTAGAGATTAAAGGAATTGCTCGTGAGGCAGGATCAAGAACTAAGATTGCTGTGTACTCACACGATGAAAATGTAGATCCAGTTGGCGCATGTGTTGGTAACAGAGGTACGAGAGTACAGAATATCGTTGATGAGCTCTTCGGTGAGAAGATTGATATAATCGTATGGGATGAGGATCCTGCAGTTCTAATCAGCAACGTACTAAGACCAGCAGAGGTTGAGGGAGTATACATAAACTACATTAGTGAGAAGGAAAAGATGGCAACTGCAGTAGTTCCAGAGCAGCAGTTATCACTCGCCATAGGTAGAGAAGGACAGAATGTAAGACTTGCTGCTAGAGTTAGTGGTTGGAAGATAGACATTAAGAGCAAGTCTCAGCTAGAGGATAGCGGATTTGATTTTTGATGAATATGAAGACCAGGATGAGGCTGAAGTTGAAGCTATAATCGATGATGAGGTAGCTACTACAGAGCATCTTGAGCAGGAAGCTGTTGAGTTAGATGCTGATATAGATGCGGAAGCATAAATATGGCTCTTAACGATAACAGAGAGCCAATGCGTAGATGCATTGGATGCAGAAAGTCACATCCAAAGAGAGAAATGTTTAGATTCACGTGCCATGGCATGGAAATCTATGAAGATACAACGGGAAATGACGAAGGCAGAGGCGTTTATTTATGTAAAAACGAATCGTGCATAGACTCTGCCCGTAAGAATAGAGCATTTAACAGGGCTTACAAAAGGGCTATCGATGATAAGAGCCTAGGTGAGCTGCTTGGGAAGATGCAAGAGAAAACAAGGAGGTAGCGGATGACGAAAAAAGTAAATGAGCTGATGACAGAGCTCGGTGTGTCATATCAGGATATTAAGAAAGCAGCTGATACGATGGGCATCGAGGTGAAGTCGGAACGCACAAATCTTGCTCAGAAGGACGCTGATAGATTGAACGATACATTAAGCAAACTTAAGGGGCTGGATTCAAAAATCCGATAAGAATAGTAACAAGCCTAAGATTAAGGCTGTACCGATAATTAGCAAGGACTTTGCGCATAAGCCAAAGGCACCAGTAGGAAAGCCAATGCCACGTAAGGAGGAGCCTGTAGAGGCGGAAGCTACAGAAACAAAGGCGGAATCTAAGGTAGAGGCACCAGTGGCGATAGATATTAAACCAGAGGAGAAGGCAGAAGTCAAAGCTCCAAAGGCTAGGGCAACTAAGAAAAAAAGCTGAGGCTAAGGAAATTACTGCTGAAGTAGCGAAGGAAGCAAAGTCAGAAAAGAAGTCTGATACAGAAGCAACTGAAAAAAAGTGCTACAAAGACCGGTGTTCAGCCTGAAAAGTCTGAGGATAAGGGTAAGCAGACAGAGAAGAAAGTAGAAAAGAAGGAGGAGTCATACGAAAATGCTCCCTAACAAGCCTATGCGCTTCAAGAAGATTTTTCGATGCTTCTTCTGCTCCAAAGGAAGAACCAAAGCCTGCTCGCAAGAAGCCTGCCGATAAGGACGGACGCAAGGACTCTAAGAAGGACGAACGCGGCGGCAGAAAGAGCGATAAGAGAGAAGGACAGAACGGTAGAAATTCTGAATCTAAGCAGGGTAGAAGCTCGGCTAGACCTCAGAGTTCTTCAGCAGCGGATGCTCCAATAGCAGACAAGCCACAGACAAAGGGCAAGAGCAAGAAGTTCTTTGACAAAGATAAGGACAAGGATAGAGATAAGTTCAAGCACGAGAAGCGTAGCGGAGGCAAGACTGGCAAGTCACGTTTCTTCGATGAGAGAAACCTCGAGAAACAGGTTAAGCATAGAAAGAAAAAGGCACCAAAGGTTACTGAACCAGAAATCGAGATCGAAGAGCTGCTACCTGAAGGTGCAGTTGCTGTTACAGTTCCAATCACTGTTGCAGGACTAGCTGAACAGGCTGAAATTTCCGTGAGCAAGATTATCATGTCGCTCATGAAGCTTGGAATTATGGCTACTGTAAATCAGACACTCGACAAGGATACAGTTGAGATGCTTGGAGAAGACCTCGGTATGCAGGTTGTAGTTACAGAAGAAATGGAAGAGGTTGTTGAAGAAGGGCTTGACCTACGTGAGGATACAGAGAGCGAACTAAAACATCGTGCACCAATCATCACTGTAATGGGACACGTTGACCACGGTAAGACTTCACTCCTCGATGCTATTAGAAATACAAATGTAACTGCTGGTGAGTCCGGTGGTATTACGCAGCACATCGGTGCTTCAGAGGTTAAGATTAATGGCAAGAAGATCGTATTCCTCGATACACCTGGACACGAAGCATTTACTACAATGCGTGCTCGTGGAGCTCAGGTTACAGATATTGCTGTACTAGTAGTTGCTGCTGATGACAGTGTTAAGCCGCAGACTATAGAGTCTATAAGTCACGCAAAGGCTGCTAACGTTCCAATGATCGTTGCTATCAACAAGATAGATAAGCCAGGTGCAAATCTTGACAGAGTTAAGAAGGACCTCGCAGATCACGGCGTATTAGTTGAGGATTGGGGCGGAGATGTAATCAGCGTTCCAGTATCTGCTAAGCAGGGTGAGGGAATTACTGATTTACTTGAAATGATTCTTCTACAGGCTGAAGTTCTCGAGTTACGTGCAAATCCAGATAGACTTGCAATGGGTACAGTTATTGAGGCGAGACTCGACAAGAGCAAGGGTCCCTATTGCGACACTTCTTGTTACAAACGGTACTCTAAAAAACTGGACAGAGCGTAGTTGCAGGTACAACTTCCGGTAAGATCAGGGTTATGACCAACTTCAAGGGTGAGTCTATCAGAAAAGCTCTACCTGCTACACCAGTTGAAATCCTAGGATTATCAGATGTTCCTATGGCAGGTGACTCCTTCAATGCTGTTAAGGATGACAAGGTAGCTAGAGAGATTGCTGAAAGCAGACAGGAGAAGATGAGAGAGGATGTACTCGCTAAGAATGCAAGCACTACTCTTGAGAAGCTATTCTCTCAGATACAGGAGGGAGAGACAAAAGAACTCAACCTCATCATCAAGGGAGACGTTCAGGGTTCAGTTGGAGCAATCATATCATCGCTTGAGAAGCTCGAAACTGCTGATGTAAGAGTTAATGTAATCCACTCTGGTGTAGGTACAATTACAGAATCTGACGTAATGCTCGCTGAAACTTCGGGTGCTATTATCATCGGATTTAACGTAAGACCTACTACAGCAGTTCAGACTCGCGCAGATGATGCTGAAATCGAAATCAGAACTTACCGCGTAATATACGATATAATTGATGATGTACAGAACGCTATGAAGGGTATGCTAGATCCTGAATACAAGGAGGAGATTCTCGGAAAGGCGGAGATTAGAGAGACCTTTAAGGTTCCTAACCTTGGAATTGTCGGTGGAGCATATATCGTCGAAGGTAAGGTTAAGAGAAATGCACAGGTTCGTCTCGTAAGAGATGGTATCGTTATACATGAAGGTACGATTTCATCGCTACGTAGATTCAAGGACGATGCTAAGGAAGTTGCTCAGGGTTATGAGTGCGGTATCGGAATTGAAGCTTATAATGATATCAAACCTATGGATATTATCGAGTGCTTCCACATGGTGGAAATAGAGAGGTAATATGGGAAAGAATTATAGACAGGGTAGGCTCGGCGAGGAAATCAAGAAGAGTATCTCAGGGTATCTTCTCAATGGAATTAAGGACCCAAGACTATCTGCAAGAATAATTACTATTTCAGCTGTTGAGGTGTCGAGTGACGGAAGCTATGCAACCGTCTTCTTCACACCTCTCACGCTGAGCGGTGAAGACAGTAATGCAGTTGGCAAAGAGGTTCTAAGTGCATTTAACAGTGCAAAGGGTCTATTTAGGACTAAAATATCTCATGATATCAAGCTTAGACACGCTCCAGAGCTTAACTTTAAGCTTGATTCATCGATGGAATACGGCAGACACATCGATAAGATAATTGTCGAGATAAACAAGCCGGAAAGATAAGGAATATGACAAATAATACTTATAAGGAAATAGCTGAAAACCTTCATAACTACAGTAAGATTTTGATTTTTCCTCATGTAAATATGGACGGGGACTGCCTTGGGTCGTCTGCAGCACTATGCCATGTGCTACGTGGCTTTGGTAAAGAGGTGTATGTACTTGCTGATGATGTAACTCCTCGCAACTTAGATTTTCTTGAGAGCGGCGTAGTTACGCGAGACTACGAAGTGTTTGATGATTATGACCTCGCTATTCTCGTGGACTGCGGTAGCAGGAGCAGAATTGGTGATAGAGGGATTGTCTTTGACAGAGCAAAGCATCATGCTGTAATAGATCATCATGGTGTGACTGAGAATGATACGGATTTCGATTTTGGTATCGTTGAGCCAAGCTCTGCGGCAACTGCTGAACTTATTTACCTTATAGCTAGCGAAATGGGAGCAGATGTTACTATGCCGGTTGCAAAGTGCATCTTTGCTGCTATCAATACGGATACAGGTAGTTTTCAGCATTCCAATACTACTGCTAGAACTCATAAAATTGCTAGTGAACTTTATGAAATTCCAGGCTTCGATGGCAATGAGATAACACAGCTTCTATATAACAGAAAATCGCTCGGATCAATTCAGCTTGAGGGAAGTGTGATTTCTGATATGGAAGTATATGCCAGCGGACAGATAGTAATAGGAGCCGTTACTCAGGAGCTTTTATCTGAGACTGGCACTGAGATGAATGAGTCTGACGGTGTGATTCAGAAGCTCATGAGCATAGACGGAGTGGAAATCGGTTGTATTCTCAAAGAGACTGATAACAAGACTGTAAGAGTTAGCCTACGCGCTAAGTCTTATGCGAATGTTGCCCGAGTTGCACAGAGCTACGGTGGCGGAGGCCATGTGCGTGCTGCGGGATTGACTTTTGAAGGCACTATAAGCGAAGCAAAGGTTGAGATAGTAAGGGCTCTCGAAGAGGAGCTTGTTAAGGCAAAAGATGAAAAGTAGCGGTGTTATAAACATTAACAAACCTGAGGGATACACGTCTCATGACGTTGTAGCGCGCCTCAGGCGTAAGCTCGGAATCAAGCGAGTTGGACATACAGGGACTCTCGATCCGATGGCGACGGGAGTTCTTCCTATTTGCTTTGGTAAGGATACTCGCCTGATAGAGTATTATGACCACGATTGGAAAACATATGAAGCAGAACTAGAGCTTGGCAAGATTACAGATACTCTTGATATTACGGGTGAGATTTTAGAGGAGCGCGAAGTTCCTGGTATTACGGTGCAAGAAGTTGAGGCTCTTGCAGACAGATATAGAGGCACTATATCACAGATTCCACCCAAGTATTCGGCGCTCAAGGTAAACGGCAAGCCGTTATACAAGTATGCGCGAGAGGGACAGGATATAGATATTGAGGCCAAGAAGCGTCAGATAGAGATTCTGAACTTTGCATTTACGTCTATCGATATTCCGTCAAAAAAAGTTTCGTTTACAGTCACCTGCTCTAAAGGTACTTACATCAGGAGTATTTGCTCTGAAATAGGTGAAATTTTAGGCGTTGGTGCAACTATGACTAATCTAGTAAGAACTAAAAGTGGAATATTTACGCAGGATACTGCGCATGATCTAGACAAAGTCTTGAATATGAATGAAACTGAACTTGATAGCATTATAAAGGCTGGTGAGTCAACAATCGTAAACCTTAGAAAGCTAGTGCTTAGAAGAGGTAGTGAGTCATTTTACTTTAATGGCAGGCTTATTGAGAGCAAGTATTACAGAGCTTTTTCAGATGATGATGAATCCCTTTATCACTGAACAAGGAGAGCTGAGCGACGAATCTATTAATATGTCTAATCATGAGTTTGCTTTTTTCGACAAACTATATAGACTCTACAGCGAAGATGGTGATTTTCTCGGTACTTGCCGAATGAATCACGATGGAATTTTAAAACCGGAAAAGGTAATGGGTAATAGAGATTAATATGAAGGTGTATAGATCACTTGCGGATATTAATATAGATTTTTGAAACCCTCGGTTGCACTTGGTAACTTTGATGGTGTTCACATCGGGCATCAGGAGATTTTTGAAATCAGCAGTTCAGATGGCAGATAAACTTTGTGTCAAGCCAGCATGCTTTACGTTCTCTAATCACCCGCGGGAGGTTTTTAGTAAGAATGGAGACTCTGGTATTCTTTTTATCGCTAATGATAAAGAGAAGCTACAGCTATTCGAAGATGCAGGTATCGAGGTTGTGTTTGACGTGCCATTTGATGAAGTTACGATGAATATGTCTGCAGAGGTATTCATTAAAGATATTCTATGTGATAAGCTAAAGGCCAAGGGCGTATCTTGTGGTTTTAACTACCGCTTTGGTACAAGGGCTAGTGGCAACGATAAGCTGCTACTCGAACTTGGTGGTAGATACGGATATGAGACTAGTGTTGTTGAGCCGGTTAAAGTCGGTTCTGAAATCGTTAGTTCCACGGCCATCAGAAACTATATCGAAGCTGGAGATATTGTTAAGGCTAATGAGTTTCTCGGTAGACCTTTTAGTATCAGCGGAATCGTAGTTCGTGGAAATCATATTGGATCAACAATTGGTTTTCCAACTGCCAATACTAAACTCGTCTCAAACAAGGTTGCGCCTATGGATGGAGTGTACTTTACTCGCACTTCAGTGGACGGTTCTACTTATTGCAGCGTTTCTAACGTCGGTACTAAAGCCTACTATTGGTGAATATGATAAATCCATAGAGACGCATATATTTGGCATAAATCAAGAGCTATATGGAAGAGAAATTATCATAGAATTTCTTGAGCTCCATAGACCAGAGGTTAAGTTTGAAACTGTAGAGCTGCTCACCGAACACATTGCTGATGATGTAGAATCAGCGAGGAGATTTCATGGTGTCACAAAGCTTTTAATATAGAACGTAACGATAGAGAATTTAATAAAGATGTGATTTTAGCAGAGAAGATAATCGCCGCAGCGCAGGACAAGATAGTCGCGAACATGCGGTTTATGGACTCTGCTGTTTTTGCGCTAAAAAAAGTCACTGTTCTAGAAAAACAGAGTGTTTTCATGGTAGACGGAACTACACTTTATTACAGCAGTGATGAGATGTTTGCCAAGATGAAGCAAGGGCTATCGGTGATAACACATGACTATATGCATGTCCTACTACACTGCATATTTAAGCATTATTACGTTGCTGAGAAAGTGAACAGGATGTACTGGGATCTTGCAACCGATGTAGCTGTAGAAGAGATGATTGAGTCACTCGGAGCAAGCTGCTTTAAAACCTCTCAAAGCAGCGAGAGGCGTGACGAACTCAAGAAAATTAGACTTAAACGTGGCAGACTTTCAGCGGATAGACTATACAAGTCTTTCATGGCTGACCCGCCGATTGAAGCTGAAGTATCCCTGATGATAAAGCTGTTTACAGTAGATGATCATGCACTCTGGTATGGTTCAGGTCAGGAAATAAAGCATAATAACAGTGTGCCGAATCAAGATGATGAAAATCTAGACAGCTCTCAGTCTGGTGATCATGATGGAAACGATAATCACACAAATTACGATGATGACGCATATAAAAAGTTTGAAATTTCAAGCATTGAAGAGTCTGATGGTAATGATGAATGTGATGGTGCAGCACTTATATCCGATCAAGACTGGGATAAGATAAGAGAGATGGTCAAGACAGCACTTGAGATGGATGATGTAACATTTGGCGATGCAGCAGGGACTATGCAAAAGGAACTGCGTTATGCCGAGGAGAAGCGGATAGATTATAGTACATTTCTCAGGAAATTTGCAGCAACGCACGAAGCTCTCAAGGTTGATGATGACTCGTTCGACTACATAATGTACACGTATGGCCTTAACAGGTATAAGGACATGCCGCTGATTGAACCACTTGAATACAAAGATGAAAAAAATATCTGTGACCTAGTTATAGCTATTGATACATCAGGATCAACAGATGGGGACCTAGTAAAGAAGTTCGTAGACAAGAGCTTTGAGATACTGGGTAACAACGACGTGCTTGGGACTAAATTTAACATCCATGTGATACAATGTGATGCGGAGATTCAAGACGATACTGTGCTGAGAAGCAGGGAGGATGTGGATGCATTTCTGCAAAACCTAGAGATAAAGGGACTTGGAGGAACTGATTTCAGGCCAGTGTTCCATTATATAAATGAGCTCATAAGAAAGAAGGAACTCCGAAATCTGAGGGGACTACTGTACTTTACGGACGGAAAAGGTGCTTACCCAAAGAGGAAGCCACTCTACGATACGGCATTCATATTTGTAGATGACGATGCGTTCGACGAGGAAGTTCCTGCGTGGGCTATGAAGGTGTATTTTTGATTAGTGAAGAATATTAAGTATGTGAAATGGAGATAATTTGAACATTCAAGAAGCAAAAATCAGGTGAAATATTCAGTTATTTCGTACCTGTCAAAAGATGAATTTGGGGAATACAAGATTCAAGTAGAGAGGCAGAGGCCGATATTTCTCGTCGGGCCGCCAGGAGTAGGAAAGACCGAAATCATGTCTCAGGTCGCTGAGGAAATGGATATAGCTCTAGTGTCATATTCTATGACTTATCATACAAGACAAAGTGCTATAGGACTACCTTTTATTGCGGAGCACCAGTATGGTGATGAGAGCTACAGAACCACAGAATACACGATGAGTGAAATCATCGCTAGCGTATACGATAAGATGGAGGAGACTGGAAAACGAGAGGGTATTCTCTTCCTTGATGAGATAAACTGCGTGTCTGAGACACTAGCACCAGCGATGCTTCAGTTCCTACAGATGAAGATATTTGGACGACATAGGCTTCCTGAAGGCTGGGTTGTTATTACAGCTGGAAACCCGCTCGAATACAATAACTCTGCCAGGGAGTTTGACCTTGCGACCCTCGATAGACTTAAGAGAATTGACGTAGAACCAGAACTTGAACCGTGGCTAGTATATGCAAGAAACAATGCGGTTCATGCTTCGGTTCTAAACTATCTTACTATCAAGAAGGATGACTTCTACAGCGTTAGATTGACAGTAGACGGTAAACTTTTTGTAACCGCAAGAGGGTGGGTAGACCTATCCGAGATGATATATCTCTATGAACAAAATGATATTGAGGTAAATATAGAGTTAGTCAGCCAGTATATTCAAGATGAGAGAATCGCACGTGATTTTACCTCATACTATGATTTATTCTATCGATATAGGAGAGAGTATGATATAGCTGGAATTCTAGCTGGAACTGGTTCGGAGCAGGCGGCTTCTAAGCTTGCGGACGCTCCGTTTGATGAACGAATTACTGTTGTGAGATTGCTTAGCGACGCACTCAGTTCAGATTTCAGACGCGAGTTCGTAAGATCAAAAGTTATAGATGATGTGATGAATCGTATCAAGCTCAATAAAGATGAACTTCTCGGTGCTAAGCTCGATGTGGCTGCACAGATACTTAAGAAGACATCCTCTGAGATGGAAAAAGAATTACGAGAGAGCAAGAAGGCTCATGCCGTATCGAGGATGAATGAGAGAATTGCAAGAAAGTCCATTCAGACGATGAGAGATATAATGCACAATGTAATGGGTGGCATCGGAGAACCTGCTTCGGTTATTACTAGTGAGATGAGCAAGCTTAACGAGGAACGAAACGCTCTCGCTAAGTCGGTGCAGCAACGACTTAGAAATTCATTTGCATTTATTGAGGATGCATTTGAAGGAAATAACGAGATGATGATTTTTCGTAAGAACTCTCTCAGAGGATAGATATAGTGCTGGTTTTCTTGCAAAAGCATGGAAGTGAAGATTACTCGAGGTGGAGCAAGAGTCTCATTATTAGCGATAGAGAGCAAGAGCTTGCAGCTGAGGTTGAAAGCCTTGAGCAGTAAGGAGGATACATGCCAAAAAGCTTATAGCAGGACATACCCTTATCAACTATGATGAAAATGTACCGCGCGTCATTATACCTAAGTATGTGTTCTCGATTGCGGACAGAGCTTTTAGTGAGAGAGGTCAGATTAAGGCCATAGAGATGGGAGAATCTGTCAAGAGTATCGGGAACTATTCATTTAGAATGTGCTATAACATGAAGGAGATAACCCTTCCAGTCAGGATTGATGATTTTGGAATGGGCGTGTTTGAAAACTGCTGGGCACTTGAAAGTGTGTCGCTTCCAGACGGTGTGAAGCGTATTGATACTGAAATGTTCGTGGAATGTAATTCGCTGAGAGATATATACATACCAAATAGTGTGGAATATATAGACTTTGATGCATTCGAAAGGGTGCCTAAGCTTATACATATCCACATTAGTCCAGGAAAACTAGATATGCTTCCTGAAGCCAGCAAATCTATTGCGGTGCTGACGTATATGGAAGAGCATGATAGTGATGAAAAACAGGAAAAAATTGACGATATAAGTGTTATTAACGATTATGTAGAAGAATATGGAGAGGCACTAACAAGACTTGCTATAGATCAAAGTATGACACATGCGATAAGATATATGGTCAGAAGAGGGCTTGTACAGACAGAGCATATAAGTGAACTTGTAGATATGGCAGCAAGACTGCGTAACTCGGAAATCGTAGCACTGCTTATAGATGAACAGACTAGAATTATTAGTGGTGAAGGCTCTCCTGTGGAAGAGTCGTGGAATCCATTTGCCTAGATTGGGGGAAAGATGAAAAAAGAGTTTGAGACTTCTGAATCCATGAGAATAGGGATTCTGCTCGCAATATGCGGGGGGTTTATGGATGCTTATGCGTATACGGGTAGAGGCGGCGTTTTCGCAAATGCAGAGACTGGGAACATCGTACTCCTCGCCATTAGCCTAGGGAATCATAACCTGCACGGCGTATTTCATTATCTTGTTCCAATCGTTTCATTTGCAGTTGGCGTTATGATATCTCAGCACGTTAAAATAATCAGAAAGAACAGACCTACAAGACTTCACTGGCGTCAAGTAACCATATTCTTTGAGATGATAGCGATGTTCATAGCAGGTTTCTTGCCGCAGGAGTACAACCTGATAGCAAACTCACTTATATCGCTTACATGCGGTATACAGGTGGTGACATTTGCAAAGGTTCGTGGCTATGCAATTTCAACAACTATGTGCACGGGTAATCTCAAGGTTGGGACCATGAATTTAAATATGTATTTGGCGACGAAAGATGCCAGCTATGCTCAAAAGTGTATCCATTACTATGGATGCATAATGTTCTTTGTGTTAGGTGCGATTATTGGGGATTTTTTTACTAGACGCCTATATGAATCTGCGTCTTTCATAGTTGTAGGACTTCTTCTAATTGCTAATATTCTGATGTTCTTTAATCATAAGAACAATGAAAGGAAATCCGATGGAAAAAATGGAAATTAGAAAGCGTCTATTTGAAATGCAGGACCTCGTTTATAAAGAGTTTCAGTGCAAGCTTATTCCAGGAGTTAATCCAGATTCAATTATTGGAGTTAGAACCCCTGCGCTAAGGAATCTTGCAAAGGAACTTTTTAAGTCTGGTGATTATCGAGAGTTTATAGAACACCTTCCACATGAGTACTATGAAGAGGTTAATCTTCATGGGATGATAATTTGTCTAATTAAGGACTATGAAGAGGCTATCTATGAAGTGGATAAGCTCCTTCCATACATTGACAATTGGGCTACTTGTGACCTACTTAGTCTCAAGAAGGCTTTTTAAAGGAAATCTCGATAGACTAGAAGATGAAATCAAAGGATGGATTTCGTCTAATGAGACCTACACTGTGAGATTTGGTATGGGAGTGCTTCTTGAGTTTTATCTAGATGAGGCATTTGAACCAAAGTATCTTGACTGGGTAGCGGGAGTCAAATCTGATGAATACTACATCAAGATGATGCAGGCGTGGTATTTCGCAACTGCACTAGCTAAGCAGTATGAAGCTGCGATTCCTTATATTGAAAATCATGTGCTCAGTGATTGGGTGCATCGTAAAGCTATTCAGAAGGCGAGGGAGAGCTACAGGGTTAGCGATCAAACGAAGAATTATCTAAAGACGTTAAAGTAATTTGCCTGAAAGCTAGACAGAAACCCGCATGTATGATAGTATGACTAGGTAAATTTTTATACCCTTGCTTCGGCTACTCGTTACTCCGAACGGTGGCGATGTGAGGGCGGATAACAAATAGGAGGAGAAACAATGCTTACAAAGGATAAGAAGCAGGAAATCATCAAAGAGTATGCTACTAAGGAAGGCGATACAGGTTCCCCAGAGGTTCAGGTTGCTATTCTGACTTACAGAATCAATGATCTTAACGGACACCTTAAGGAGCACGCTAAGGACTTCCATTCAAGAAGAGGACTTCTTAAGATGGTAGGACAGAGAAGAAACCTACTTAAGTATCTTAAGGACACTGATATCGAGAGATACAGAGCACTCATTGCTAGACTCGGTCTCAGAAAGTAGTAATATTATCTGACAATATAAGCGGGATGTGTATCCCGCTTATTTGTATATAGGAGGGATAATTATCCCGGAGCTGGTCGTTATTAGATCGGTTTGCAATGCGAATCTTATTAGTAAAATAGTACGATTAACAGGAAGGAGTTGTTAATTATGGCAAGATTCACTGATTACCACACATTTAGGACAGCACTAGGCGGTAGATTGCTACAGCTTGAAATTGGCAAGGTTTGCGAGCAGGCAAACGGCCAGGTTACAGTTAGATATGGAGACACTGTAGTCAACTGTACAGCTACTGCTTCGAAGCAGCCAAGACAGGATATCGATTTCTTTCCACTTAGCTGCGATTATGAGGAGAAGATGTACGCTGTAGGAAAGATTCCTGGCGGATACATCAAGAGAGAAGGAAGACCTGGAGAGCATGGAATCCTAACATCAAGACTTATGGATAGACCTCTCAGACCACTCTTTCCAAAGGGTTTCAGAAATGACGTTTCTGTAGTTGCAGTAGCTATGAGCGTTGATCACGATTGTTCGCCAGAGGTTGCAGCTATGATAGGTTCGTCTGTTGCACTTGCTACATCTGATATTCCATGGGATGGTCCAACAGGTTCCGTAAAGGTAGGAAGAGTAGACGGAGAGCTAATCATTAACCCTACTTATGAACAGAGAATGAAGTCTGACATCGACCTTGCGGTAGCTGGAACCAAGGAAGCTATCATGATGGTTGAGGCTGGTGCAGATGAAGTGTCTGAGAGCGATATGCTCGACGCAATCATGTTTGCACATGAAGAAATCAAGCAACTTTGTGCGTTCATCGAAGAGATTGTCAAGGAAGTTGGCAAAGAGAAGATGGAGTATGTAGTATTTAAGGCTGATGATGATGTAGATGAAGCAGTTCGTGCTTATGCTACAGACAAGATGATTGAAGCTATCAAGACATTTGATAAGCTTGAACGTCTTGAGAACATGGATAGGGTTGAGACTGAAACTCACGAGCACTTTGCAGAAATCTTTGAAGACAGAGATAAGGAAGTAGGCGAAGTACTTTACGCTATCAAGAAGGAACAGGTTAGATCTATGATCCTTGATGAAGGCGTAAGACCTGACAACAGAAAGCTTAGCGAGATTAGACCACTATTCTCTGAGACTGGATTCCTACCAAGAGCGCACGGAACTGGTCTATTTAAGAGAGGTCAGACTCAGGTTCTTTCAATTGCTACGCTTGCTCCTCTATCAGAGGCACAGGATTTAGATAGCATTGATATCGATAGAACTACCAAGAGATACATGCATCAATATAACTTCCCAGGTTACTCTACAGGTGAGCCAAAGCCACCTCGTAGCCCAGGCAGAAGAGAGATAGGTCACGGAGCACTCGCTGAGAGAGCGCTTCTTCCTGTAATTCCAAGTGAAGAGGAATTCCCATATGCAATCAGAGTGGTATCGGAGGTTCTATCTTCAAACGGATCATCTTCGATGGCATCAACTTGCGGCTCTTGCCTTGCTCTGATGGATGCCGGTGTTCCAATCAAGAAGCCTGTATCAGGAATAGCGATGGGTCTAATCGAGAGAGTCGAAGAGGATGGAAGCAGCAGATATGCAATTCTATCTGATATCCAGGGCATGGAAGACTTCCTCGGAGACATGGACTTCAAGGTAACTGGTACTCCTGATGGAATTACTGCAATTCAGATGGATATCAAGGTTCATGGTCTATCTAGAGAAATTCTAGAGCAAGCACTTGAACAGGCTAGAGTTGGTAGAGCATATATCCTTGAAAGCATGCTAGAAGAGATTGCTGCACCAAGAGCTGAACTATCACCATATGCGCCAAGATGCATCTCGATGAGAGTGCACCCTGACAAGGTAAGACTTGTAATCGGACCTGGTGGCAAGAACGTTAACAAGATTGTGGAAGAGACAGGCTGCAAGGTTGATATTTCTGACGACGATGTAGGTCTAATCAGTATCTATAGCTCCGATGAAGCTAGTGCTGCTAAGGCTAAGTCTATGATTGAGTATCTTACAGCTGATGTAGAAGTTGGCAAAACTTATGAGGGTGAAGTTAAGAGAATTATGAACTTCGGTGCATTTATCGAAATTCTCCCTGGTAAGGAAGGTCTGCTACACATCTCTAAGATTGCTAACCATAGAGTTGACAAGGTTGAAGATGTAATGAACATTGGAGATAAGGTTGTTGTCAAGGTAACTGAAATCGACAATCAGAACAGAATCAATCTATCTAGAAGAGAACTAGTAGAAGACTAATTCTTATTAAATAAGTATTAAAATGAGCATAGTGGTTTTTACCGCTATGCTTTTTTGATATTATTAAAGACGTACTTTATTGGTATAATATCAATCTAGATGATTAAAAACTGAAGGGGTTAACTATGTATCATAAGGCATTTAGGAACATGCTGAGTAAAAATAACTCTGATTCTGGTTGTGATATTTGTGATTATAATGGGTATAGCTATCAAGAGTGATGTTTATGGGAGTTCTTCTTATAATTCATATTCTAATTCTTACCCTAGCTCATATTCAAACTACTACAATCAAAATCAAGCATCGCCATTGGCTGAGCAAGATTATACTAGGTCAGGATATACTACAAAGGTCTTTGATGTAGATGTAAAGGTTAATAAGGATTACTCATATGACTTCACTGAGACGATAAAAAGTTGATTTTTAGATATGCAAGGCATGGAATTATTAGAAAAATTCCTATTGCTAGTAACTATAAGATCAAGGATATCAGCGTTGAAGGCGGTGATGTTAAAGTAACTAAGGATAACTACGTTAACATCAGGATTGGGAGTGCTCATTCCTATGTGACGGGTGAGAAAACATATGTTATAAAGTATAAAATTTATAATTATATACAAAGCAATCAAGAGAATAACGTTTATGTAGATGTACTTCCGTCAGAATGGGAAACATCGATTGCATCTTCAACAATCAAAGTTTCTCTTCCAAGTGATTTCAAATACACCGAGATGAAGGGATATGCAGGTTCATATGGTTCATCTACTGAGGATAATAGCAAATGGACATATGACAAAGCGAATAACACATTGTCATATGAAGATACTGATATAAGCTCTAATTCTGGAATAACGCTGATGGTCAAGACATCGAATGGTTACTGGGTTGGTGCTCCAAGTAAAGCATGGAGTAGTGTCGCAAATGCTGCAGTACTCGTCATCTGTCTTATATTATTAATTTATATCAAGCTTACAAGAAAGAAGGACGCAGATATCGTCGCACCTATAATGTTCAATCCGCCTGAAGGTATAACACCAGCTGAGCTTGGATATCTCGCAGATGGTTCGATTGATAAAAAGGACATCACTTCATTATATCTATACCTAGCATCAAAAGGATATATACAGATTATTGAAGGGGAGAAGAAAAAAATAACCTTAAAAGCGTTACAAGCACCGAGCGATGAACCGGTCTTTGTAAAGAAGATGTATAATGCAATATTTGATGAAAAATCTGCTCCGGCGGTGGGAAGCACGATTAGCATAAAAGAGTCTGGAAAATCAATCGGAGAGTCATATGACACAATTAAGTCGCAGCTAAAGGATAGATATACTGGAGATAAGGCTATTGTATCTACTGCTTCGGATGCGAAGGGGAGTTTTGCTACTTTTATTGCTGCGATGGGTTATATACTTAGCATTGTGTTCAGTGCATATAGAGCTGGTTCCATCGATGTTTTGTTTGGTTCAAAAATATGGTGGCATAATGGCCATTTTCGTAATAATCTTCGTATTGGGTATTTGGGCATCGATATGGCTTCTGATACTTCGTAAGTTAAATGATGCATTCTTCTATCGCAAATCTTTAGGTCCTGGCAGTGTAACTTTTAGGGTTATTGTATGGCTATTAATTTATTTTGTGTATATGAGCACCCTGATAAACTCATTGTATTTTGCCGGCAAAGGTGAAGGGGAGATTTACTTATTAATAATACTCGTCGTATATACAGTTGCTATGCCTTTCCTATTGTCGAATATCCAGAGCAGAACTGAATACAACCGCAAGGTTTATGGCGAAATACTGGGATTCAAAGAATTTATAGAAACTGCTGAGCTTGATAGAATTAATGAACTTGTAGAAAGCGAACCTTCTTACTTTTTACAATATTCTGCCTTATGCATATGTTCTAGGACTAACTGATAAATGGATACATAAATTCAATACCATCAAGATCCCTGAACACGCCGGATTCAGCTCATATAACGCAACTACGTTCGATTATATGAGGATTAACATGATAATGAACAGCATTCAGCATAGCACGTATTCTGGAATTGCTGCCGCACATGCTGATAGTGGTGGTGGAATCGGCGGATTTGGCGGTGGTGGTTTCTCTGGCGGAGGCTCCGGTGGTGGCGGAGGCGGCTCTTGGTAGAGGCTGTATCACAAGATTAATTAAGTACGTTTCATATGTTGAAGTAAGTGCACTGATGTGCTAATATAACGAATCAAACAAGTATATTATGATATTGTTTTTAATGAAAAAGAGGTGTAAAAATGGTAATTTGGATAGTTTTAGCGGTAGTCGTATTATTACTACTATGGGTTGTTGCTACATACAATGGCTTTGTAAAGCTTGCAGTTAACTGTGACGAAGCTTTCTCAACGATGGATGTATATCTGAAGAAGAGGTTCGATCTTATTCCTAATCTAGTTGAGACTGTTAAAGGCTATGCGGCTCACGAGTCAGAGACACTTAGAGCTGTTACAGAAGCGAGATCAGCAGTTAGCAATTCATCGACAACAGCAGAGAAGCTAGAGAACGAAAATATTCTATCAGGTACACTTAGAAGTCTCTTTGCAGTTGCAGAATCATATCCAGACCTAAAGGCCAATGCTAACTTTATCGAGCTTATGGATCAGCTAAAAATCAGTAGAGAATGATATTGCTAATTCTCGTAAGTACTACAATGCTGTCGTAAAGAAGTTCAATGTGAAGTGCAGAGTATTTCCTTCTGCAATCATTGCAAGAGCATTTGGATATGAAGCAAAACCAATGTTTGAAGTTTCTTCTGAGGCAGAACGTGAAAATGTAAAGGTTGACTTTGGAACAAGTAATTAAAAATTAAGGATTAATTACCTTATGCATAGTGGAGCGTGCACTTAGGCACGCTCTATTTTGTTATTTAATAACACAAAAATAAATTAAAAATTTGTGATTTTTGTTTATAAAGTTTAAAAAAATTTTGTTAGAATGACTAGGACTGAAGATAAACTAAGCATGAAGGGTAATTTTGCAGATGTATGTAATAATTGATATTGGTTCTAATACTATAAGGATGGCAGTTTACAACATAGAGGCTGATAATTCGTTTAGTCAGATTATGAGCAATAAAGTCTCGTGCGGTATTGCTGGTTATATAAGTGATAATGAGATGAGTGCAGAGGGGGGTTGAAGTAATGATTGATGCCCTAAAGCAGTTTAGAATTGCCGTTGATGGAATGTCTAACGTTAAAGTGTTTGCGATAGCTACTGCTAGTATTAGGGAGCTTACAAATAAAAAAGAGATTGTAGAACGTATCAAGTCAGAAGTGGGTTTTGAAGTAGATGTTATATCTGGACAAGATGAAGCAATCTATGATTACTACGGCATTATGAAAGATATTGGTGATGCTACTGGTATGCTTACAGACTGCGGAGGAGGAAGTACAGAGCTTTCTTTATTTAACGGCGACGAGATTTTATTCGCAGATACGATGCCGATAGGATCGCTCAATGCTTATCATCGTCATGTTGAAGGAATATTCCCGACAGAAGAAGAACTATTATCGATAAAAAAAGATACCGAAAAAATGCTAGAAAAACTACAGATTCCTGTAGATATAAAGACATCACCAGGTCATATATACGCAATTGGCGGAACCGTTAGAGCTACGTGCAAACTCGCAAATAAGCTATTTGATAGAAGTAAGAGTACATCAACTTTAAACGCAAGTGAGTATGATAAGCTCTTCTATCTATACTTTAAGGATCAAAAGAAATTTATTCGAACTCTCCTCAAGGTAAAGCCTGAGCGTGTTCAATCATTAGTTACCGGTATGTGTATTCAAAAAACTATTATGGATAAGCTTGGCTGTGATGAGATAACAGTCTCGGAATCTGGAGTAAGAGAAGGATTCCTAATGAATAAACTAGAAGAAATGAACAAAAATTAAGAGGGGCTTTTAAATGAGTGAGCTTTATCTCGAAGGATTTACGCAAAACCGTGAGCTTTCCTGGCTTAAGTTTAATGAACGCGTTTTAAATGAGGCTTCAAATAAAGTAAATCCGCTTCTAGAACGGATTAAGTTTAGCTTGATTTACGATGGTAATCTCGCTGAGTTTATAAAAAGTTAGGGTAGGAAGTCTAAATAATCTTAGAAAATTTGACTCAGTGACTCGCGACTCGATGTCTGGTCTTACTTCTGTTGAGCAGATTGGCCTTATATGGAATCAGATACGACGTATTAATGAGAAGTATGAGGCATTAATCGATGAGATTTATTATGATTTGAAAAAGCATTGGTGTCTTTTGTGGTAAGCACAAGGAACTTTCGGAAACAGATTACGACTATTTAGACGGACAATTTCTTATGAAGCTTGCCTCTGATATTAAACCATATTTTCTAGAAAAAGAAGAGATGTCAGAAATTATAAAGGATGGTAATCATTACATTCTCATTGAGACTGACGCTGATAACAATAGAAAGCTTATGCTTGTTGAAATACCAAGATCATTTCTTGCTGGTATAGTTATCAGAAAGTCTAGAGGTCTATGTTTGTTACTACCACTTGAACTGATTAAAATATATCTTAAACAGATCTGTTTTTCCGTTTGAACCAAAGGCGTTTGTCGCTTTTTAGAGCGTTTAGAAATGCGGATATCGACTTTGAGTATGATGACTTTGAGCTCGGTGCAAGTGCTGTAGAGCGCATAAAAAAAGATGCTCGACATGCGTGTGTATTCCGATTTCGTTGGGGCCTTTGTATATTCCGAAAGTATTGATGATACCCTCATGGGTGAACTAGCAGATATACTCTCAATATCATCGGATGAAATAGTGCAGTGCTCGAGCATACCGTCATTAAATCATCTTGCCGCTTTAAAAAAATCATTTATCTAGCCGCGCAATTGCCGAGAACTCATACCGTGAATTTACACCAGTTAACTCGATAAGTAAGTCAACTTCAAGTGTTATAGAGCATGTTATGAAAAAGGGACTTACTAGATGCATATCCTTATGATTCTATGGATAATCTTCTTAATTTACTAAAGGAAGCAGCTTCTAACAACAAGGTTAAAGAGATTAAAATAAGCATATACAGGATGACTAGCCATCCTAGAATCTTTGAATATTTAATTAAGGCTGCTGGTAATGGTAAACGGGTCAGGGTTCTTATAGAGCTAAGAGCCAGATTTGATGAAGCCAACAACGTGGATTGGGCTGCTAAGCTCAAAGAAGCAGGATGTGAGGTGTATTACGGGACAAAACGATATAAAGCACATTTTAAGATATGTCAGATAGTATTCAAAAAATCATTCAGTAAAATTGGTGAGCGTGAGATTATTACGCAGGTTGGTACTGGTAACTATAACGAAAGTACAGCTCGGCAGTATACTGACTTTTCTATTATCACCTCGAATCATTTGCTTGGCCAAGAGGTTGCGACGCTCTTTGATGATGCTGTTAATGGAGTTATTAATGAGCAATTTAAGTATATTATCGCTTCTCCAGGAAGCATGAGAAAGAAACTTATCGAACTGATTGACCGCGAATGTGTAAAGGGAGTTAAAGGGAGAATTTTTATAAAGGTAAATTCTGTGTCTGACCGTGAAGTTATCGAGAAGCTCTCGTATGCTTCGCAGGTTGGGGTGAAAGTTCGTATGATAGTTCGAGGAATTTGCACGATTCTACCAGGTGTAGATGGGTACACTGATAATATCGAGATAATCAGTATCGTAGGGCGGTTTCTTGAACATTCTCGAGTATACATATTTGGTAGTGGACCTGATGAGGAAGTGTTTATTTCGTCTGCGGATATCATGAATAGAAATATGGATAAACGATTTGAACTTGCTTTTCCGGTAACTGATGATGCCTGTATAGCGAAGATAAAGCATATTATGCATATGAATATGATGGACAACAGCAGAGCTAGATGTTTACTTGCTGATGGAAGATATGCAAAAATCGCTCATGGCGGTAATGCTATAGATAGTCAGGAAAGAGTTCTGGCTGAGTTTGGAGAACTTTCGTAAAAAAAGGGGGACTATGGTAGCAGGATATTCGATTTCTGATATTGCCTTATTTTTTTATAATCTATGCTGTAATTGGCTGGGTTACAGAAGTAATTTATCAAGCCGTAAGCAAAGGGATAGTTGTAAATAGAGGGTTTCTCAATGGGCCGGTGTGTCCGATATATGGCTTTGGTTCGCTTTTTGTAATATTGCTTGTTAAAACTCTAGGGCTAGATTATAGTTCGTTTTCGTCGGATACTAAAGTATTCCTGTTAGGCATGCTCTTATCTACGATGCTCGAGCTTGTTGGTGGATATGCGCTTTTAAAGATTTTCCATGCTAGATGGTGGGACTATTCGACAAAAACCGTTTAATTTTTCATGGTTATATCTGTCTAGAATTCAGTATTATTTGGGGATTTGGGATTTTAATTGTAGTAAGAAAGATACATCCTTTTTATTGAGACTGTTTTTGGCGGAATGGCTTCTTCTACGTTAGGTCTTGCTTTACTCGTAGCTGGATACATCATATTTATATCTGATTTTGCTATTTCTGTGTTAATTACGCTTGGGTTAAACAAGAGAATTACCCGTCTTGATGATATGCAGAAATCTATGACTGAATTTAGTGATTCACTTAGTACGAGGATTGGTGAAGATGCCTTGAGTGCTGTGGAAAAAGTCGACGAATACAAGGTGCAAAGCGCTTTGTTTGAAGCTGAAATGAGGGATGCTGCAGCTGACAGAAGGGAAGAAGTTAGTCGCGAGCTAGCAGAAATGAAGAAAGATTACGAGCTTGCTAGGGAAGAGTTTTATAAGAAGGTGCGCAAGAGTAGATTCTTTGGTACGGGTAGAATACTTACATCATACCCAAATCTTAGACTTGTTAATCACAGTGAAATAGTTGAGAAAATAAAGGAAAATCTCAAATATCGAGGTAAGTAAATCAGTATGTTCTTGGCAACATACATGGTGTACATTTATTGACTTTTTGTGCTCTAGATAGTAAAAATCAATAATTATTTTGTTTATATTAATAATAATTAATGTTAGAGGAAGGGATAATAAAATGTTTGAAAAACTTATCTGAGAAATCAGTAGCAGAAGTTCAGGGAGAACAGGTCCAGCATTGGTCCGACATAGATCTACTGCACCTCTGCGTAACAGAAAGAGAAGGAGATCCGAGCTTTGTGTTTTTGAAGGACCTCCAACAGCTAATGGAAAGCCAGGTATACACCATGTAATGGCGAGAACATTAAAGGACTCAATCAATAGATATAAGACGATGCAGGGTTTCCAGGTTAAGCGTAAGGCTGGTTGGGATACACATGGTCTTCCTGTTGAAATTGAGGTAGAAAAGCAGCTAGGCATGTCTGGTAAGAACGACATCGAGAGCTACGGAATCAAGGAATTTAACGAGAAGTGTCGTGAGTCAGTATTTAAATATACTGGACTTTGGCGTGATATGTCTGAGAAGATGGCTTATCTCGCTGATATGGACGACCCATATATTACTTATGATAACAACTATATTGAGTCTGGTTGGTGGATAATCAAGAAATTCTTTGACGAAGGGCTCATCTATGAAGGACATAAGGTTCTCCCTTATTGTGCTAGATGTGGAACTGGTCTCGCTTCCCATGAGGTAGCTCAGGGCTACAAAGAAGATCCTGTTCTTACAGTAACGTGTAAGTTTAGACGTAGAGATAGAGAGAACGAGTATTTCCTCGCTTGGACGACAACTCCATGGACACTTCCTTCTAACATTTTAATTACAGTAGGTCCAGAGGTTGTGTATGTAAGAGCTAAGATGCTCGAGGGTAGCGAAGAGGGCAATATCTTCTATGTTGCTAAAAACCTTGCTGATAGAGTTCTAGGAGAAGGCAAGTACGAAGTTCTCGAAGAGATGACAGGTAAGGAGCTAGAGCATATTCCTTATGAGCCACTTTCGACATTTGTTTACGGAGATGACCTTGATAAGGTTAAAGGTTTCTTTGTAGCAAATGCAGACTATGTTACTATTGAAGACGGTACAGGTTTAGTTCATACTGCTTATGCGTTCGGTGAGGACGATTATAATACTTGCCGCAGCTATGGTGTCGATTTTGAAGAGCCAGTAGATGAGAAGGGCTGCTTCACAACGACTCCTTGGGAAGGCAGATTCGTAATGGAAGAAGGCCTTGATGTTGAGATACTTAAGTATTTTGCAGCAGAAAACAAGGTTTTTGCTAAGCAGAAGATGGTTCATAACTATCCACATTGCTGGAGATGCGATACACCGCTCGTATACTACTCAAAGCCAGGTTGGTATATTGAGATGACCAAACTCAAGGATCAGCTGGTTGCCAATAACAATACAGTAAACTGGTATCCTCCATACGTTGGAGAGAAACGTTTCGGAAACTGGCTTGCAGACGTTAAGGACTGGAATATCTCTAGATCTAGATATTGGGGTACACCAATTCCTATCTGGAGGTGTGAGTGCGGACACCTTGAAAGTGCAGGAAGCCGGGCAGAACTAGCTGAGAAGGCTATTGAAGATGTAAACCCAGAGACTATCGAGCTTCATAGACCTTATGTAGATGATATTCACTTCAAATGCCCAAAATGTGGCAAGACTATGGATAGAATCCCTGAGGTAATGGACTGCTGGTTTGACTCTGGCGCTATGCCTTTTGCACAGTGGCACTTCCCATTTGAGAATGCAGACAGGTTTGAGAAGGAACTATTCCCAGCTGACTTTATATGCGAGGGTATTGACCAGACTAGAGGCTGGTTCTACTCGCTTATGGCTATTTCTACATTTATCATGGGTAAAGCTCCATACAAGAATGTCCTTGTAAATGACCTCATCCTTGATGCTAAGGGCAAGAAGATGTCTAAGCACGTAGGTAATACGGTCGACCCATTTGACATGATGAGCAAGTACGGTGCAGACGTAATCCGTTGGTATCTCGTATCTGTTTCACCAGCGTGGACACCAACTAAGTTTGATGAGGAAGGTGTAAAGGATGTACAGAGCAAGTTCTTTGGAACACTTAGAAACATCTATAACTTCTTCGTTTTATACTCCAATATGGACGATACAGATCCCGCGAAGCTAGATGTTCCATATGAGAACAGACCAGAGCTTGATAGATGGATTATCTCCAGATACAACAGACTAGTTGCTGATGTTACTGAGTACATGGACGAATATGATCACATGAAGACCGTAAGAGCAATCAATGACTTTGTAGTTGAGGATTTCTCAAACTGGTATATAAGAAGAGCTAGAAGAAGATTCTATGCTGATGATATGACTGACGATAAGAAGAGTGTTTACGCTACTACTTATGAAGTTCTTCTAGGTGTTATCAAGATGATAGCACCGATAGCGCCGTTCATTTCGGATGAGATGTACGTTAAGCTAACTGGTGAGAAGACAGTTCATATCGCTCACTTCCCAACTTCTAACAGCGATTTAATCGATGAGAAGACAGAGGAGAGAATGGGCCTAGTTAAGACTCTAGTTAACCTAGGAAGAGGAACTAGAGAGAAAGAGAGACTCAAGGTTAGACAGCCGCTAAACGAGGTAATTGTTGATGGTAAGTATGAAGATATAATAAGTGACCTTGTACCTCTAATCACTGAGGAGCTCAATGTTAAGAACGTAGTGTTCGAGAAAGATCTAGATAAGTACATGAACTTTGCTGTTAAGCCTGATTTCAAGGCTGCAGGGCCTGTTCTAGGAAAGGATATCAAGGAGTTTGCTGGTAAGCTCGCTCAGTTCGATGCTAAGGAGCTTATTGCAGATGTATCGGCTGGTTCTGTTAAGCTTGAGCTTAATGGTACAGAGTATGAAATCACCGAAGATTTTCTAGACGTTAGAATCTCTGCGAAAGAAGGTTTTGTAGTTGGAATGGAGAACAATGTGTTCACAATTCTAGATACAACTCTAACTCCAGAGCTTGTTAACGAGGGATATGTTCGTGAGGTTATATCAAAGGTGCAGCAGCTTCGTAAGCAGAATGACTTTGAGATGCTCGATCATATCACAATCAGCTTTGAGGCTGACGATGAGGTTAAGGCTGCAGTTCTTGGTGCAGTAGATCACATCAAGGAAGAAACTCTTGCGGATTCTGTAGTTGAAGCTGCTGGTCTAGAGACATTCGATATCAATGGTCATAAGACTGGCCTAGCAGTTACTAAGTGCTAAGAGACTTAAATATTATGAGTGAAGAGAACAATAATATAATTTCTAAGCTCAATATCGCAGATTACGATCCCGACGAATTAGCCGGGGTCGTTTCTTCATGCTGGAGATAAGAAGTTTAGAGCGAGACAAATATTTGAATGGCTATCCAAGGGTGTGGAGTCATTTGATGATATGACCAATATTCCTGCTAAGCTTTAGGGAGGCACTGTCTGAGAGGTATTACATAGGAATGCCGAAAGTGATACTGGTTCAAGAATCTAGACAAGATGGGACGAGGAAATGCCTCTTTGAATTTAAAGATGGGGCTCGTGTTGAGTCAGTGTTCATGAAGTATAACTATGGTAATTCGATTTGCATAAGTTCACAAGTAGGATGCCGGATGGGGTGCACTTTCTGTGCCTCTACTCGAAACGGACTAGAGAGGTCACTTACTGGCGGTGAAATGCTATCGCAGGTGCTCAAAATGCGTAATATCACAGGTGAGGACATAGGACATGTAGTAATCATGGGTATTGGAGAACCTTTTGACAACTATGAGAATGTGTCGAAATTTATACGGCTGATTAACAGTAAACAGGGATATAATCTCGGAATGAGAAATATTACTGTTTCTACATGCGGCCTAGTACCGTTTATAGAAAGGTTTGGCAAAGATTTTCCGCAGGTTAATCTCGCGGTTTCTCTACACGCGCCAAATGATGAGATTCGCTGCCGAACAATGCCTATAGCAAGGAGCTACGAGTATAGTCAACTTATGAAAGCTTGCAGAGATTATACAGAGGCGACGAAGAGAAGGATTACTTTTGAATATGCCGTAATCGATGGTGTAAAATGATCAGCTAGAGCATGCTCGTGAACTTGCAGGACATTTAAAAGGGTGGCTTACTCACGTTAATCTAATACCACTTAACGAGGTTGAGGGGACTGGCTACAAGACAGCGCTCAAGGATAACGTAAGAAAATTCGCAAGTTTTCTTGAGGAACAAGGAATAGCTGTGTCTGTAAGGCGAACTCTTGGCACAGATATAGATGCGGCCTGTGGACAGCTCAGACTTCGATAAAAAAACTATGAGTGATGTAGTACTGCTGTATATGGCTTACGGCAGTATTTTTTATACAGTAAATATCTTAGATGGCTTTAAATATCGCATGTTTTGGCGTTCTATGGTATAATAATATGCTAATTTAAGGCATGATTTAAGGGCTTGTTGTGCAATATTGCAACCAGCCCTAACAATGAGCTCGCGAGATTATGTAAGCTGCAGTTTGCATAATTTACGCATCATGGAGGGACTATGAATATACTAATCGATGGTATGGGCGGAGATCACGCTCCAGAGGAAATAGTGAAGGGTGCAATTCAGGCGGCAAGAGAAATCGAAGATACAGTTACAATCATTGGCGCAGAAGATTTAATAAAAGAAGAACTTAATTCTCAAGGATGGGATGGCAGCAATATAAAAGTCGTAAATGCGACTCAGGTAATTACTAATAATGAAGCGCCAGCGATGGCAGTCCGTAAGAAAAAAAGGATTCAACTGTTAATCGTGGTATGCAGATGGTTAAAGAAGGTGATGCCGATGTATTCATTTCTGGCGGAAGCACTGGGGCACTTCTTGCAGCGGGGCTTCTAGGGCTGGGACGAATCAAAGGAATCAAGAGACCGGCGATTGCTGCTTTCTTTCCACAGATAGGCAAGGATGATACAACACTTCTTCTAGACTGTGGTGCTAATGTGGACTGCAAACCAGAATTTTTTATATCAGTTCGGTGTGATGGGAAGTATCTTTGTTCAGAACGTAAAAAGGTAAAGAAAGTCCAGATGTGAGATTACTAAACGTTGGTGCTGAAGCTGAGAAAGGTGATGAACTCCATAAGGGTGCCTATGAGCTACTTGCAAATAGTTCTATTAATTTCCAGGGCAATATCGAAGGCCGCGAGGTTGTAACGGGAGTTTGTGATGTTGTAGTTACAGATGGATTCTCGGGAAATATCTTTCTCAAGAGTTCTGAAGGACTTGCGCTATCTATTATGGGTAGACTCAAAGAAGTGCTGATGGCTGGAACCGTTTCAAAATTTGCAGCACTTTTACTAGCAAAAGCGGCTCAAAGGCATGAAGAAGGATTTCGATTACTCTGAAGAAGGCGGAGCTCCTATACTCGGACTCAAGGGACCGGTCCTTAAGATACACGGAAGCTCAAAGGCATATGCCGTTTATAACGCCATTCTCAAGGCTAGAGACTATGTAGAGTCAGATGTTACTGGTCAGATTGAGAAGGCAATCGCAGAAAGTTCAGAGATTGGCATTGATGAGACCGCTAAAGCCGAAGACTAGAAGCAGATATGAAGATTCTAATTATAATACGTTAATCCTCTTTAATTATGGATTTTTAGGTTATGGATAGCTTAGAAAAGAAACTCGGATATAAATTTAATAATAGGAAGCTACTCGAGATTGCTCTAACGCACAGTTCATATGCATCTGAGCATGGTAAAAGCTATGAGTTTAACAATGAAAGACTAGAATTTCTCGGAGATGCTTTTTCTCGATGCAATTGTTGGCAAGAAGGTCTTTGTCATCATGCAGGAGGCACATGAAGGAATCTTGTCCAAAACTAGGGCTGATGTCGTGTGAGAAATCACTAGCTGATGTAGCTCAGGTTCTAGGAGTTGGAGAACACCTAAGGCTCGGTAAAGGCGAAGATAACGGAGGGGGCAGGAATAAGGCCTCAATCGTTGGAGATGCTGTAGAAGCTCTAATTGGAGCTATGATTATAGATGGTGGGTATGAAAAAAAGCTGAACGAGTGGTCCTAGATCTCTTTGCTGACAAGATTAGACTTGCTATCAAAGGAGAGCTTCACAAGGACTATAAGACTCATTTACAAGAGAAGTTACAAGATCTTATAAAGGGTATCCGCATAGAGTACAAATTAGTACGAGAGGAAGGCCCCGATCATAGAAAAGAATTCGTCACAGCTGTTTTTGGCGAATGGCGAAGAACTCGGTAGAGGTGTAGGGAATAGCAAGAAGGAATCAGAGCAGGCGGCTGCAGCAAATGCGCTTACGAAGGGAGATATTTAGCTTGTATTTTAAACGAATTGAGCTACAGGGATTTAAGTCATTCGCGGATCCTGTAACTATCGACTTAAATGACGGAATAACATGCATTGTAGGACCCTAATGGAAGCGGCAAGAGTAATATCAGTGATGCGCTACGCTGGGTTCTTGGTGAACAGAGTCCAAAGTCGCTTCGTGGCGGCAAGATGGATGATGTTATATTTGCGGGAACTGCGACTAGAAAACCAAAGGGGATGGCTGAAGTTTCCCTTGTTATAGACAATTCACTTGTGATACTTCCATTAGAATACAACGAAGTTCAGGTAACTCGTCGTATGTACAGATCTGGGGAGAGTGAGTATTTAATAAACGGCAATCAGTGCAGGCTTAGAGACATTAAAGAGTTGTTTATGGATACTGGAATCGGTGTTGACGGATATTCGATTATCGGACAAGGCAAGATTCAGGAAATCGTCAGCACTAAACCAGAAAACCGCAGGGAAATATTTGAAGAGGCTGCGGGTGTCGTTCTATATAAGAGCAGAAAGGCAGAAGCAGAGAGGAAGCTAGCTTCCGCATCTGATAACCTCGAGCGTGTTAAGGATATTATTGCTGAGATCGAAGGTCGCATAGGCACACTTAAGGACGAATCTGAAAAGGCTAGTGAATATATAGTTCTCCGTGATAGATACAAATACGTAGGAGTTAACATCATCATCCATAATATCGATGGGCTTATTCGTACTGTCGAAAATTCTCGAAATGAGCTTATCGAGATGGAAGAGAAGCTTAAAGCGATGGATGAGAAATCGGAGGAGCTTGAACTTCAAATTGAAGGCATCAGAGATAAGTCATCAGAATTAGACCAAGCATATGAGGATGCAAATGCTGAACTTTTAACTAAGATAGAGGAACTCAATGCTATTACTAGCCGTGGTCAGGTCAATGAAGAGAAGATTCAAGGGATTGAACGAGAAATTTCAAGACTCGAGAATGTTATCGAAGAGACTAATAACAAGCTAGAAGTAGAAAAATCACAATTACAGTGAGCTAGAGGCAAATGAAAAATCGTATAGAGCAGAAAAAGAGCAAGCGTTAGCTGCTTTACAGGAAGCGGAAAGCGATTTTAATGAATGTAGACGTAAGCTCGAGGCTATTAACTCTGAAATTGATAGCAGCAAGGATGATATCATTAGCCTAAGCAATAAGAATATAACTCGAAAAGCGGATATATCTACTTTAGAGAACTATGTAATCACTCTTAACGAAAGAAAAGAAAAGTTAAGTGAGGAGTACAGCAGCAAAGATGAGACGGATGCAGAGAATGCTCGTCAGCTTAAGCAGCTTGAAACACAGTTTGTAGAATTAGAAGGTAGGCAGAATGATGCAGCTTGCCATATAAAATGAGATAGTTGCAGAGATCAGATCTTTGGAAGAGCAGACTAGTAGCGGTACTAAGCAAATTGAAGAGCTCAGCAACAAGTACAACAGAACGCTCGCTCGTAAGAATACCATTGAAGAGATGGAAAGCAATTATGAAGGATATAATAACGCCGTTAGACTTCTTATGAAACAGCATACCGGTGGAATTATAGGCACTGTTTCAGACATTATAAAGGTTCCAGCTGGATATGAAGTAGCTACTGAGACGGCGCTTGGAGCAGCGATGCAGAATATCATCTGTGACGACGATGCTTCTGCTAAATCAGCAGTAAGATGGTTAAAGGATAATAAAGCAGGTAGGGCAACGTTTTTGCCACTTTCCTCGATAAGGTATAACAAGCAGTATCCTGAACGTGAAATTGAAAATGCTCCGGGATATTTAGGTGTCGCTTCTGAAATTGTCCAGACAGACGAAATATACCACGGCATACTCGAGTATCTGCTTGGGCGTGTTATATTTACAAGCAACATGGACGATGCTGTTAGAATATCAAAGATGACTAGCAGAGGGTATAGAATCGTTACTACAGATGGAGAACTTATCAATTCTAGCGGCGCTATTACAGGCGGTAAATTTAAGAACAAGTCAGCAAATATTCTCGAACGCAAAAATGAGATTAAAGAGCTCAGTGAAGCTGCTGATAAGTATAAAGGCAAGATTACCTCGCTTAGAGATGAAATTGCTTTTGGCCAGCGATAAGATCACTGAACTGAAGGAAGCTAGAAACAAGGCATATGATGATCTTCAGCAGATAGAGGTTGATAAGGGCGTAATCGGCAGCGAACTTGAGAGAATTAAAAAGTTAACTGATGATGCTGGTGCCCATAAGGATCAGTATGCAAGTGAACTTGATATCTTGAATGGTGATATAGACCGTGCTACAGAAATGGTCGAGAAACATAGGTCTGAAATTGCTCAAGCAGAGGCAGAAATAGCTAGACTCAACTCGCACATCGAAGAACTGATGGGCGAAGCTGAAAAAGTATGATGCTCGTGTAAATAAACTTCGTGAAATCACACTTGAAAACAAGCTTCAGCTAAGTGAACAGGATGCTAGGATTCTCGGCTTAAATGAGCTCATAGAACGCGTTAGAGACACTATTACCGATCTTGATAACGAGATAGAAGAGGCTAGGGAAGCACATAGTGAGCTAAAAGATAGGCATCATATGCTAACGAGTAGCGATGCTGAGTCTAGTGAAAAGATAGCTAGGCTTACTGGAAGTAAAGCAGGACTTAGAGGAAAGAATCAAGTCACTTGGAGAATCTATTGATTCAAACAAGAATGCTTACGAAGAAGCTATTTTTGATCAGAAAAAAACTTGCACATGAATTAAATGAGCTACAGGATGCAAAAATATAAGCTTGAGGTTAAGAGTGCCAAGAGTGAAACACTACTCGATACTCAGAAAGACAAACTGTGGGATGAATTTGAAGTTTCATTTGTAGAAGCACAGGATATACGTGATGAGGACTTTGGTATTACTGCGGGTAACAAGGAAGCAAAAGAGATTAAGCTTCGTATGGCTGAACTAGGTGATGTCAACATATCTTCGATTGAAGAATACAAGTCGGTAAGTAAGAGATATGAGTTTATGAGTGCACAGGAGAATGATATCTCAACAGCTATGAAAGAACTTAGGTCTATCATCACCAATATGGAACGAAACATAAGAGACAAGTTCAAGGAGAATTTTTGATAAGGTTGTAATTAACTTTGAACACAGCTTTAGAGAACTATTTGGGGGCGGACATGCTGAATTAAGACTCGAAGATGAAACTGATCCACTTTCTTCAGGTATAGAGATTATCGCACAGCCACCAGGCAAGAAACTCAAGAATATCAACCTGATGTCAGGTGGAGAGAAGACGCTTACAGCCATTGCGCTGATGTTTGCTGTAATAAAGGCAAAACCAACGCCTTTCTGCATACTTGATGAGGTAGAGGCTGCGCTTGATGAGGCAAATATCGAAAGATTCTCGAACTACCTCAAGCGTTTTGAAGACGTACAGTTTGCTCTTATCACTCACCATAAGGCGACGATGGAACATGCTGACGTGCTCTACGGAGTAACGATGCCAGAACAAGGTATTTCAAGAGTGCTTTCTCTAAGTTTGAAGATGGCTTTGACCCGAGCGAGTACTCAAACGAATAGATAAACTTACACAGCTACAGCTGGAAAGGAATAAGATGGGACTTTTCAAAGATAAAAGCACATTCAGAAAATTTACAGAAAAAGTTACCAATGTAATCGTTGGTAATCCGAATATTGATGAGGCGTTTTACGAGGAACTCGAGGAGTCGCTTGTAATTTCCGATATCGGTATCGAAACTACTGATAAGATAATGGATATGCTAAGAAAACGAATTAACGCAAAGTATCTAACTAAGCCAGAAGACATTAAAAAGGCACTTGCAGATGTAATTGCCGAGATAGTTGATAAAGGAGAAAGAAATAATCTTTCGACCGATTATCCGCTAGTTATTCTGATGATTGGTATCAACGGAGGTGGTAAGACTACATCTATTGGTAAGCTTGCCAACCTGTTTAAAGAGCGTGGTAAGAGTGTGCTTCTCGCAGCAGCTGATACATTCAGAGCAGCAGCTGCTGATCAGCTTGTAGAATGGGGAAGCCGTTCTGGCGTTCGCGTTATTCGTCACGAAGAGGGTACTGATCCAGCTGCAGTTATCTATGATGCTGTACAGTCGGCAAAGGCAAATGATATCGATGTCTTAATCTGTGACACTGCAGGTAGACTCCAGAACAAAACTAACCTGATGAAGGAACTGGAGAAGATGGATAAGATTATTAGCCGTGAGTATCCCGAGGCCTCGAGAGAGACTCTAATTGTTCTAGATTCTACAACTGGCAAGAATGCAATCAGCCAGGCAAAAGAGTTTTCGGAAATCGCTGATATAACAGGGATTGTACTCACTAAGCTAGATGGAACGGCGAGAGGTGGAATTTCAATTACAGTAACAGATGAATACGATCTTCCAATCAAGCTTATCGGTGTCGGTGAAGGAATACACGACCTAAAGGAGTTTGATCCACAGGAATTTGCAGGAGGTATTTTCGATGAGTAAACCTATACTCGCAGTTGTAGGTAGACCTAACGTAGGAAAATCTACATTCTTTAACAGAATAATAGGAGAGAAAAAGCCATCGTTCAAGATACTCCTGGCGTTACACGAGATAGAATTTATGCTGAGACGGAGTGGAATGGTAGAGAATTTGCCATAATTGATACTGGTGGTATTGAGGCAAATACCAGCGATGTAATCCTTTCTCAGATGAGAGAGCAGGCAGTCACAGCGATGGAACTAGCTGATGTTATTGTATTTATGGTTGACGGCAAAGAAGGTCTTACATCTGCTGATCATGACGTTGCTAATATCCTCCGAAGAACAGGCAAAGAGATTATTCTCGTTGTTAACAAGGTTGATAATCCGACCAAGTACGGCGATAATATCTATGATTTCTATGAACTGGGACTCGGTGAACCGATTGCAATCAGTTCAGTTAACATGCTCAACATAGGTGACTTACTAGATGCAATTGTTGCAGGTTTTTCCAGATGAAGTATACGGATATGAAGAGTCGACTAAGATTGCAATTATCGGCAAACCGAATGTTGGAAAGTCCTCTCTTGTAAATGCTCTTACCAATGAAAAACGAGTTATAGTTTCGCCTATTGCCGGAACTACTCGTGATTCAATCGATACACCATTTACTTACAAGGATCGTGAGTATACTCTGATCGATACAGCTGGGCTAAGACGTAAGAGCAAGGTTAACGATTCAATTGAGCACTTCAGTGTAATTAGAGCTGTTACATCCGTTGAAAGATGTGATATCTGTATTATGATGATCGATGCGGTAGAAGGCTTGACTGAGCAGGATAAGAAGATTCTCGGCATAGCCCATGAGGCTGGAAAAGGCCTGATGATTGTAGTTAACAAGTGGGATCTCGTAGCAAAAGAGACTAACACTATGAGAGATTACGAGAGAACTCTAAGGGCCGACCTTCAGTTCGTATCGTATGCCCCAATTATTTTTCGCATCTGTACTTGAAAAGAAGAGAATATTTGACATTATAGATAAGGCTGCGAAAATTGAAGACATTAGGGTCTAGAAGAATAACTACAGGAAAGCTCAATAGTGTTATTGAAGATGCTGTGATGATGAGACAGCCGCCATCAGATAAAGGCAAGCGTCTCAAGATTTATTATGCTAGCCAGATAGGCTCAAGACCACCGTTATTTTTCATTCAATATTAACTCACGTGAACTCATGCATTTCTCATATTCGAGATATCTTGAGAACAAGCTACGTGAAGCTTATGATTTTGAAGGAACACCTATCAAATTCTTATTTAATGAGAAAAAGGGAGATCAATAAATGAAATATTTACCGCTTACCATCATGGTGATTACTGCATACTTCATAGGAAATATCTCTCCAGCGACATTAATAGCTCGCTTTTATGGAATAGATATCAAGAAAACTGGAAGTGGAAATGCAGGAACTACTAATGTTCTAAGAGTTCTAGGTACCAAGGCGGCAATTTGCACGCTACTGATAGATGTATTTAAGGGGTTCATCGCTGTTTCGATTGCACAGGGCAAGTTTAATAACCTGGGTGCAATGCTAGCATTTGCAGCTGTAGTTATCGGACACATCTACCCAATTGTGTTTAAGTTTAAGGGAGGAAAGGGTGTTGCGACATTCCTTGGAGCTGCCATGGCTCTAAACTGGCCAAGTATGTTTGCAGCGGCCTTAATTGCAATTGTTGTCGCTGCTATATCCAAGAAGATGTCTCTCGGATCGATTATCGCTGCGATGATGTATCCACTTCTCATGCTTTACTACTATCCCAAAGGAATTGCGATAGCAGCCTTTATGACATTCGTAATCATCTTTACTCACCGTGGAAATATTAAGAGGCTGATGAAGGGTGAAGAGAAAGAGCTGAGCATCGGATCTAAAATTAAGGAGAAACTGCGTGAGCAACTAGATGAATCTGATAATGTCGATAAAACAGCTACTGCAGATATAAATAAAAAGCTCTTCAGCAGATAAAATCAAAGATATTAAGCTATCATCATCAGATAAGGATTCGTCAGACCGTGCCGAATTAGCTGATTCTGTAACTAGAGAAAGCGATGTATCAAACGATGGTGATATAACTTCAGATGAGCCAGCTAAAGATGATATTATGCTTGTTGGAACGAATAATGAGCTTGTTAATGAAGCAACTTCAATCGAGCATACTAAAATCGAGGTAGCAGACGAACCTGTAGATTATTATAAGGATGTGGAAGTTCCGCGTCTTAAGTCTGATGAAAAAAGAGTTGTATCTGTAATCGGTAATGGTAGCTTTGGTACTGCTATTGCAAACGTTATCGCACATAATGGGCACCGCGTAACGATATATGGACGTAACAAAGAAGATATCAACAACACACGTGAAAACAGAGTTAACGAGAAATATTTACCCGGCGCTCTACTGCACGAGAAACTGAGATTTACTTCTAATATCAGAACTGCGGTTGGTAAGAGAGATATCATAATCTTTGCTATTCCTGCACAGCAGTTTGGTAGCTTTATTGAGAAGAATGCAAGATACATCGATAAGGATGCGATTATAGTTAATCTAGCAAAAGGTATTGAGAATAAATCTCTCAAGACTATGTCTCAGGTTGCTAAGAAATATCTTAAGAATAAATACGTAGCTGTTTCGGGACCATCTCATGCCGAAGAAATTGTTCGTAATTATCCGACGACTGTAGTTGCAGCATCTTCCGATGATAAGGCGGCTAAAGAGATTCAGAATATCATGATGAGCAAGACGTTCAGAGTTTACACTACTGATGATATTATTGGTGTAGAGCTCGGCGGTGCACTCAAAAATGTAATCGCTCTAGGTACAGGTATAACCGACGGTATGAACTTCGGTGACAACTCCAAAGCTGCGCTCATGACAAGGGGAATTCACGAGATATCTAGACTCGGAGAAACAATGGGTGCAAAAGAGTGAGACATTTGCAGGTCTTTCGGGAATTGGTGACCTTATGGTTACATGCTCGTCGGACTTATCTAGAAACAGAAGATGTGGTCTTCTTATCGGTGGAGGAATGACACCAGAAGAAGCTGTTGCAGAAATTAAGACCACGGTTGAGGGATTTTACACAGTTGAAGCAGCGAGCAAGCTTGCTAAAAAAACTCAAGGTTGATATGCCTATTACTAATGCAATCAAGGCAGTAATTGATGGAAAAACTCAATCCAAGAGACGCTGTTGAAATGCTGATGAATAGAGATAGGAAGCAAGAGAATAAATAATAGATGAAGAAATATCATATTATAACTTTCGGCTGCCAGATGAATGAACATGATTCCGAAAATGTTGCGGGAATGCTCGAGGGTATGGGTTACGAATTTTCTGAAGATCCATATAAGGCTGACGTAGTAGTCCTTAATACTTGCAGTGTTCGCGAGCACGCTGATAAAAAGGTTTTACGGGATGCTCGGACAATTCAAAAAAAGGCGTGACGAGAATAAAGACACTAGAATCGTGTGTATTTGCGGCTGTATGCCGCAGCAGCCACGTGTTCAGGAAGAGATTAAGAAGAGTTTTGCTTGGGTAGATGTAGTATTCGGAACTCAAACGATAGGAGAATTTCCTAGGCTGCTTAATGACAGAATAACCACTGGAAAGAAACAATTTTCTATTACTGCAAACAGCACTAAGGTACCTGATGAAAAGGACTCCAAGCGACTACACAAGCACAAGGCTCTCGTAAACATCACGTATGGATGTAATAACTTTTGCACATACTGCATAGTTCCGTACACTCGCGGAAGAGAGAAGAGTCGTTCTCTTGAAGATGTTGTAAATGAAGTAAATAAACTTGCAGACGATGGAGTTATCGAGGTTATGCTTCTCGGACAAAATGTAAATTCGTTTATAGACGAAAAAGGTAATACTTTTCCGACTCTCGTAAAGGAAATTAATAAGATTGAGGGACTTGAGCGAATCAGATTTATGACATCAAATCCTAAGGATCTTTCAGATGAGTTAATCTATTGCTACAGAACATGTGAGAAACTATGTAAACACATTCATCTTCCGGTGCAATCTGGTAGCAGCTCTGTGCTAAAAGCGTATGAATCGTAGATATGACAGAGATAAATACATCAGTATTATTGATAAGCTTAAAGCCGCATGTCCGGAAATAGCAATTACTACTGACATCATCGTAGGGTTTCCGGGTGAGACAGAGGAAGAGTTTAAAGAAACACTTTCTCTAGTCGAGTACGTGGGGTATGATTCTGCATTTACCTTTATATATTCACCGAGAGAAGGAACCCCTGCAGCTGGATTCAGTGACCAGATTCCTTATGACGTTAAGCACGAAAGATTTGAGCGTTTGAATGAAGTTGTTAACAAGTACTCGTTAGAAAAAAATGAGCTGCTATCTGATACAACTGTCAAGGTACTTGTAGATGGAGCGAGCCGCAAAGATGATAAGTCGTATTCTGGTAGAACAGATGGGTTTAAGCTAGTAAATATTTCATCAGGAAGAGATATTATCGGACAGCTTGTTGATGTTAAAATTATAGACTGTAAGACATTCAGCATTGATGGAATACTTGCATAATATAGGAATATAATATGAAAGAGAATTTAAAAAACTTACTTCGCTCTGGACCAGGAATCATACTAATCCTGCTCTTGGTGACGAACTTTTTAGATGGTGGGCTGAGTAATCCGAAGACATACTTTTTTAATATGCTACTCACTTTGCCAGGAATTATTGTGGGACTGTCTTTTCATGAGTTTGCTCATGCTCTTGCATCAAATGCATTTGGCGATCCAACGCCTAAGATGCAGGGAAGACTTACGATTAATCCTGCAAAACACATAGATCCATTCGGGTTTGTTGCTTTAATCCTTTGTGGATTTGGATGGGGTATTCCAGTGCAGATTGACAATCGATACTACAAGCGTCCTAGACTAAATGAGTTTATAGTTTCCATTGCAGGCGTGACAATGAACTTCCTTATAGCCATATTGTTTGCAGTGATTACTCGCTTTGCCATTAGCACTTGGGGAAGAGAAGTTGTACTAGATGATTCTATACAGGGACCAATTACAAAAATATTATTATATGTTGTAATGGTTAACATAACGCTTATGGTATTTAACCTTATTCCTGTACCGCCCCTAGATGGCTTTGGTCTAGTTACTGAGCTGTTCAATCTACGTAAGACTAGCTGGTATTATACAGTTTATCAGTATGGTGGTGTTATACTGCTGCTAATGTTACTTTTTGGTGTCGTTAGTAAGATTCTTCACCCCTTAACAAGCGGTATATATTCTGCGATACTGCAAGGGATTATTTTTGGCTTAAAAAGGTAATAATATTTAACTTGTAAGCGACATGTAGAAGTAAAACAGATATCTTCACATAATCATCACACTAATTATTAGCACTCGTCACAGATGAGTGCTAAATTTATTGTGTAAGGTAATGATACCATATAAAAAAATTAATTATTTAAGGAGGAAGGCAATGGATATTCAAAGATATACACAGAAAATGCAAAGTGCCATTCTCGAATCGCAAAGTATAGCTAATTCGTATGGACACCAGCAACTCGAAATCGTTCATGTCCATTATGCGATAATAAGTGACAATGAGGGTTTGATTCCGAAACTTTTGAGGCAATGAATGTAGATGTTAAGTCTCTAAAAAGCTGATTTAGAATCGAGCCTTGAGAAACTACCTAAAGTTAGTGGGGGAGCTTCTCAGGTATATATGAGCACGGAACTCAATAATGTATTTACAAAGGCTGAAAAAATCGCTAGGGACTTCAAGGATGAGTATGTGAGTGTCGAGCACCTTTATTTAGCGATTCTTGATTCCAATAATCATGATGTAAATAGAATAATGACCAAGTATGGCATTAATAAAGATGAGTTTATGAAAGCTTTAACTATGGTCAGAGGAAATCAGCGAGTTACTAATGAGAATCCAGAAGATACATATGATGCTCTAAATAAATATGGTACAGACCTCGTAGAGGCTGCGAGAAAAGGTAAGCTAGACCCTGTTATTGGGCGAGACCTCGAAATCAGAAGAGCGATTGAAATTCTTTCCCGAAGGACGAAGAATAATCCTGTTCTAATAGGTCAACCAGGAGTCGGTAAGACTGCTGTTGTAGAAGGACTTGCACAGCGAATAGTAAATGGCGATGTTCCAGATGGCCTTAAGGGCAAGACGATATTTTCGCTCGATATGGGATCTCTTATTGCAGGAGCAAAGTACAGAGGTGAGTTTGAAGAGCGTCTAAAGGCTGTACTTAATGAGATAGATAAATCGGATGGAAGAATTATCCTCTTTATAGATGAGATTCATACTATTGTTGGTGCTGGTAGAACTGAAGGATCTATGGATGCTGGAAATCTTCTCAAGCCTAAACTCGCAAGAGGTGAGCTGCACTGCATCGGTGCAACGACACTCGATGAATACAGAAAGTATATTGAAACAGATGCGGCTTTGGAAAGACGATTCCAAAAAGTAATGGTTGATGAGCCATCTGTAGAAGATACTATTTCTATTCTGAGAGGCCTAAAGGAAAAGTTCGAGATACATCACGGTGTAAGAATTACGGACAATGCTCTAATTGCATGTGCAACTCTTTCAAATAGGTATATAAGTGACCGTTATTTGCCTGATAAAGCAATCGACTTGATGGATGAAGCTGCAGCTAGAATCAGGACCGAAATTGATAGTATGCCATCAGACCTAGATCAGATATCACGCAAGATAATGCAGCTAGAAATTGAGAAGCAAGCTCTATCTAAGGAAGATGATAAGGCTAGTAAAAGCAAGGCTGGAGGCAATAAGTGAAGAACTCGCAAATCTTAAGACAGAAAATGACGAGCTCACAGCTAAGTGGTCTAACGAAAAGAATATGATTCAGGAGCTCAAGAATAAGAAACTTGAACTTGATGAACTTCGTCACGAAATTGAGGCTGCTGAACGCGAATATAATCTTGAGAAGCTTGCTAAGCTCAAATATGGTGAACTGCCTAACCTCGAAAAAGGAGATAGAAGAGCTTAAGAATAAGACTGAACAGACTAATGAGAGCAGAATGCTTCGTGAAGAAGTTGGTGAAGAAGAAATCCAGGCGGTAATTTCAGAATGGACAGGTATACCAGTAAGCAAACTTGCGGAATCAGAACGCGAAAAAAACTGCTTCATTTAGGAGATATACTTCATAAGAGGGTTATTGGTCAGGATGAAGGAGTTACAGCTGTCTCAGAGGCGATTTTAAGAGCTAGAGCTGGTCTTAAGAATGAGAACCGACCAGTGGGTTCATTTATCTTCCTAGGCCCAACAGGAGTAGGAAAAACCGAGCTAGCTAAGGCGCTCACAGAAGCTCTCTTTGATACAGAGAAGAACCTGATAAGAATCGATATGTCGGAGTATATGGAAAAGCATACGGTATCGAGATTAGTTGGATCTCCTCCAGGATATGTGGGCTATGATGAAGGTGGACAGCTAACAGAAGCTGTAAGAAGAAAGCCATATAGCGTAATTTTGTTTGACGAGATAGAAAAGGCTCATCCAGATGTATTTAACATTCTGCTACAGCTTCTAGATGATGGAAGACTTACGGATAATCAAGGCCGCACTGTGGATTTCAAGAATACTATCATCATAATGACATCTAATCTGCCAGAGTCACAGCTTAAGACATTCTTTAGACCAGAGTTTTTTTAAATAGAATAGACGATATAGTTATATTTAAATCACTCACGGTTGATGAGATTAAGAAAAATAGTCGATTTAACAGTTGAATCACTGGTCAAGAGACTCACTGAACGAGGCATAGGTTTAGAACTTTCAGATGACGCTAGGGTATATATCGCTAAGGAATCTTACGATGAAGAATTCGGTGCAAGACCTGTTAAGAGATTTATTCAGAAAAATCTGGAAAATCAAATTGCTGAGATGATTATCGCCGGCAAAGTAAGTGACGGTCAAACTATAGTGATATCTTCATCGGATGATGGTCTACAGTTCGATGTGCGCTAAGTGTTTTAACGAGTTTTATTCGAATTAATAATAGTACAAGGAGATAGGTGTTTTAATTACACCTATCTCTTATGTTATACTTGCATATATGATTATTAAAAATCAGTTAGGGGGATTCATGGCAGAATACAGGGATATATATAGAAGAGCCGCAAATGGTGAAGGTCAGGTTGTATCGTTCAAATATACATGCGCCAATCCACGTGCCGTTATTCAGATAGTACATGATATAAGCGAATACAGTGGTCGCTACAGAGAATTAGCCACAACACTTAATGATAATGGGTTCTACGTTTGTGGAAACGACCTTATTGGACACGGTATGAGCAAGCAGGGGCATCAGGGCTGCTTTTGGAATGCATAAGAACTCTTACGAAGGTTTAATCGGTGATATTCACTCTTTTTGATGAAGTTGCTTCTGAAGTAGGGGAAGGCGTACCTAGAATCCTAATAGGTGCTGGGTTTGGAGCGATGCTTAGCGAGCTTTATACTATTCAGCACAAAAACGTTTCGATGCTTATTTCTATGGAAAACCTAGAGATCCCAGCAGCTCTGAGCCTAATTAAGATAAATGCAAACAATCACATCAAGAGAAGGGGTTTCAATTCAGTTTCTGAAAGCGTGCACAACACCATGTATCAGACTGGAAAGCCAGCGGGATCTTCGCCATATAATGAGTTTTTATTGGCTTAGCAGCGACGAAGAAGAAATTAAGAAATATGTGGATGATGAAAATTGCGGATTCATGCTTACCGCTTCTGCATATAGAGAGGTTATTCAAGTAATTGAGATTCTTAAGGGGAAAAATGGAATCGTAAAATTACCAGATATTCCGATTTACATCCTGGCCGGAGCGGAAGATCAGAGAGGGAACTGCGGGAATTCTGTGATGAAAATTTCTAACATGCTAAGTTCGAAAGGGCACAATGAAGTATCGTATAAACTTTACAAAGACTGTTATCACGATATTCTCCATGATACCTGCAGTAAGCAAGTTATAAAGGATATAGTTGGCTGGATAGAGCATAAGCTAAAGCAGCAAGAATAATAAAAAAATGCGGTAGTGACTATTGAAACGTGTAGTTCAAGTTACTATCGCATTGATATGTTATTTAGAATAGGTGGGACATTCTACGTAGCTTACTCTGCTTCATGTGATATTCCATAGCTATTTTACCGGCTGCAACATTCTTTGTTTCAAAGGCTTCGAAGATAGTTTTGTGCTCTTCGAGTATAGTTTTCAGATAGTCATCAGAGAAGGTTTTAGCTGGAGCGGAATGTTTTAGGTAAGTCTGATATGTAGATAATGTTAGATAAAGCATCCTGTTCTTCGTTCCCTTATAAATGATATTGTGAAATGCAGAGTTAAACTGCAGAACTTTGTCAACATCGTTCTTAAGGGTGTAGAACTCCATGAATTCAATATTTTCCCTGAGCGTTTCAACCTCATCATCGGTCATTCGCTCTATAGCCCATTCAACTGCCTGAACTTCAAATGTTCTTCGCAAATCGAATAGGTCAGAGATATCACGACTAGATAGACCGATTACGTAAGCTCCACGGTTTGGGATATTTTCAATGAGTCCGTCAGACTCAAGTTGTCTAAATGCCTCTCTAACAGGAGTCCTACTAACGTTGTATTTCTTACAAATTGCCTGTTCTGTAAGCTTTGAATTAGCAGGTATTTTGCCGCTCAATATGTCTTTTTGAATTTGTACAAAAAGGCTATTTGATAGTGGCTGATTGCTCTCTAGTTCTGGGTTCATTACCATGATTGCCTCCTATTATTACACAGTTAAGCAAGAGTATACAATGTTAAGAAATGTACTCTGCGTATACAATTATAATTAAAGTATGCACAATGTCAATGACACAAGTCATTAGAAGAAAAGGAAAACAACATGAAAAAACGTGTTTCAAAGAAATATTTTAAAAATAGCGATGAAGTTAAATCAGTGTTAGATACATTGGAAGAAGCTTATCCGGATGCTGACTGCGCTTTGCACCATGATTCGATATTTCACTTACTACTAGCTGTTGTTCTATCAGCGCAAACCACTGATGCTAGTGTAAACAAAGTGACTCCTAGGTTGTTTAGTGCTTATGAGGAGCCAAGTCAGTTGGCTGAAGCAGATATTACAGATGTTGAAGATATGATAAAGACACTCGGACTCTACAAGAACAAGGCAAAAAGTCTTGTTGGAATTGGAAAAAAATGCTATGTGAATCCTATGGAGGTGAAGTGCCTCATGATTTTGCTCAGCTACAAAAATTACCTGGTGTTGGACGTAAAACGGCTAATGTAGTTATGTCTGTTGGGTTTGGGGAGCCACATATTGCAGTAGATACACATGTCTTTAGAGTGTCTAATCGAATAGGGCTAGTTACCGAAGAAGATGTCCTTAAAACTGAAAAAAAGCTCTTATGAAGGTTATTCCGAAAATAGGTGGTCACATATGCATCACGTACTAATTTTCCATGGTAGACAGTGCTGTACAGCTAGGAATCCTAAATGCGAGGAGTGCTGCATCGGGGGAGTATGTAGGTATAATCAAAAAAATAAATTTAGAATTGCATTATTGAAAATACAACATCTAACTGATATTATATTTTTGTTGAATGTTTTTAGTTTTTAAGGAGATAAATTTGTCGTTACACGTAGTCCTTGTCGAGCCAGAAATACCGCAGAATACTGGTAATATCGCCAGGACCTGCGCAGCTACCAATACAACGCTTCACCTTGTCAAACCTTTAGGTTTTTAGTATTGATGAGAAAGCTGTTCGTAGGGCAGGACTTGACTACTGGAAATACGTAAATCTAATCGTCCATGATAGTTTAGATTCGTTTCTTGAACAGTATGGTAATAGAAGGCTGTTTCTTGCAACTACTCATGGTGATAATAGCTACACGAATTTCGAGTATAAGGATGAAGATATGTTTTTTTATTTTGGCAGGGAGACTAAGGGTCTTCCTAAGGAATTCATTGGTGAACACGGAGATACGGCTATCAGAATTCCGATGAGTGAGAACACAAGACTTAGATCACTTAATCTATCTAATTCGGTCAACATCGTTTTGTTTGAGGCCCTCCGTCAGAACGGATTCCCAGGGCTTCTATAGGATTTTAAAGTAATGGCTATCTTTTTCGAATGTTAAGGAGGAAAAAATGATTAAAGTCGGTATTAGCGGATTCGGAAGAATTTCAAGAGTCGTTATGAGAGCAGCTCTTGATATGGAAGATATCGAAATTGTAGGTATTAACTGGCGTAACTCCGATCTAGATTATATCGTCTACATGCTCAAGTACGATTCTACTTTTGGCAGATTCCCTGGAACTGTTGAGAAGTACGAGGATGGAATCGTTGTAAATGGCAAGAAGATTCCGGTATATATGGAAGATGACGCTAAGAATATTCCTTGGGGTGAGTGTGGAGCAGAGTACATTGTAGAAGGTACTGGTGCTTATAACACAACTGAGAAGGCTCAGGCTCATATCGAGGCTGGTGCTAAGAAGGTAATTATTTCTGCACCTGCAAAGGATAAGGCAACACCTACATTCGTTTATGGTGTTAACCACGATGAATATGATAGCAAGTTTAACGTTGTGTCAAATGCATCTTGTACTACAAACTGCCTAGCACCTCTCTGTAAGGTTATCAATGATAACTGGGGAATTGATCAGGGACTTATGTCCACAATTCACGCTGCGACAGCTAAGCAAAAGGTTGTAGATGCAAGATCAATGAAGGACTGGAGAACAGGAAGGTCTGTGTTCAACAACATCATTCCTACAACGACAGGTGCAGCAAAGGCTGTATCCCTTGTAATTCCAGAGCTAGAAGGGAAACTAACAGGTAAGGCATACCGTGTACCAACAGCTGATGTATCTGTAATTGACCTTAACCTTATTCTTAAGAACTCTGCTTCCTATGAGGATATTTGTGCAAAGGTCAAAGAGGCATCTGAGAATGAATTCAAGGGAATTATTGAATACGTTGATGATGAGGTTGTATCGTGCGACTTTATCGGTGATCCATGCACATGCATTTACGATGCTAGAGAAGGTATCGAGTTAAATGATAAATTCTTTAAGTTTATCATGTTCTATGACAATGAGTATGGATATAGCGTGCAGCTTCTAAGACTCATTCAGCACATGGGAAAAGTTGATAACAAATAAGTAATATAACTATATGATGCCGTGCTTTTTGCGCGGCATATCATTTATTTTGTACAAGTGAGGTACACATATGAAGAAGACAATTAGGGACATAGAGTGGGCTGGCAAAACTGCAGTAGTGAGATGTGATTTTAATGTTCCGTTTGCTGATGGCAAAATCAGTGATGATACTAGAATAGTTGCAGCGATTCCTACAATAAGCTATCTTCGTGAACATGGTGCTAGAGTGGTTCTTTTATCACACCTTGGAAGACCTAAGGGTGAGCCTAATCCTGAGTTTTTCGCTTGCGCCAGTTGCACTAAAACTCGGTGAAAAGCTTGGTGCAGACGTTAAGTTCCTAAAATCCGATGTAGTGGTTGATGAGACAGTATCTGCAGCTGTAAAAGCTTTAGAACCTGCAGATGTAGCATTGCTTGAGAACGTAAGATATAGAGCTGAAGAAACTAAGAATGAACCTGGATTTGCAAAAGGAACTCGCATCGCTTGGTGATGTTTTCGTACAGGAAGCATTCGGTACAGCGCACAGGGCACATGCATCGACAACTGGAATAGCTGATTATATTCCAGCAGTTTCTGGATTCCTAATTGAGAAAGAGCTTAAGTTCCTCGGTGCTGCCATCGAAGCTCCAGAGAGACCATTAGCTGCTATAATGGGTGGTGCAAAGGTCAAAGATAAGATTCCGGTAATAGTCAATCTAATGGATAAGGTAGATTACTTATTTATTGGTGGAGGAATGGTTTACACATTCCTCAAAGCCGAGGGTTATAACATAGGCAAATCTATCTTTGATGAAGAAGGATTTGAGCTTATTGGTACAATAAAGGAAGCAGCAGCGGCTAAGGGTGTAAAGATTGTACTTCCTATAGACGTAGTGGGGGCTAAAGAGTTTTCAAACGACTCTGAACACGGTGTATATGCGGTATCTGAGATTCCTGATGACATGATGGGCATGGATATAGGTCCTAAGTCTGAAGAGCTATACTGCAGTGAGCTCAAGAAGTGTAAGACTATCGTATGGAATGGACCTATGGGTGTATTCGAAATGCCAACATTTGCATCCGGAACAAAAGCGGTAGCAGAATGCCTAGCAGCAAGCGAGGCAACAACTATAATAGGCGGAGGAGATTCAGCAGCTGCAGTAACATCATTTGGACTTGCTGATAAGATGACTCACATATCTACAGGCGGTGGTGCAAGCCTTGAATTCCTTGAGGGTAAAGAGCTTCCAGGAATCGCATGCCTGAGCGATAAATAACATAAGGATAGGATATTTAGATGAAAAAGTTTTTTTAATTGCTGGTAATTGGAAGATGAATAAGTCGATTGCCGAAGCAAATGCGTTTGCTGAACAGCTAAAAGGTGAGCAGATCGCCCATCCAGAGCAGCTAGCGATAATAGCTCCATTTACACAACTTCAATCGCTTAAAAATGCATTTGAAGGAACTGGTATTAAGGTCGGAGCACAGAATGTTCACTTTGAAAAGAGCGGAGCCTATACAGGGAAATATCCGTTCCTATGCTCAAAGAACTCGGTGTAGAACTATGTGTTGTAGGACATTCAGAGAGAAGAGAGTATTTTGCAGAAACTGATAGCGCAGTTAACCTTAAGCTCAAGGCACTACTTGCAGCAGGTATTACACCAATTCTATGCGTTGGAGAAAGTTTACAGGTTAGAGAAGCTGGTACCGCGATGTTATTCGTTAGCAGACAGATTTCGGAAGACCTAGATGGTCTTACGCCAGAAGAAGTTTCACAAATTGTAATAGCCTATGAACCTATATGGGCGATTGGTACAGGTAAAACGGCAACTCCTGAGCAGGCTGAGGAGATGTGCGGGTTTATCCGTGGTATGGTAGAAGGAGTGTTTGGAACTGATACTGCTGAAGCTATAATAATTCAGTATGGTGGTAGTATGAAACCTTCAAATGCTGACGAACTACTAGCAAAAACCTGATATCAACGGGGGATTGATAGGTGGTGCAAGCCTTGAGGTTGGAACATTTATCGAGATAGCAAAATCAGCGTTCAAACTTCAATAGAAACATATAATTATTATATGTAATATTATAAATCTATTTTTTTCAAATAACGGAGGGTATGGCATGTCAACATTAATTACAAAGGTAATTGGAAGAGAAATTCTTGACTCAAGAGGAAATCCTACAGTTGAGGCAGAGGTATGGCTAGAAGATGGTACAGTAGCAGTTGGTGATACACCAAGTGGAGCATCTACAGGTATATATGAAGCATTAGAGCTAAGAGATGGCGACAAAGCTAGGTACGGTGGAAAGGGCGTTTCTAAGGCAGTAGCGCACGTTAATAATGAAATCAGTAATCTTCTTGCTGGTAAGGATGCTCAGGATATCTATGCTATCGAAAAGCTTATGATTGATGCAGATGGTACGAAGGAAAGAGCAATTTAGGTGCTAATGCAATTCTTGCAGTTTCTCTTGCTTGTTCAAAGGCAGCTGCTCAGTCTCTCGGAGTTCCATTATTTAAGTTCTTTGGTGGAATTAATGCAAACACACTTCCAGTTCCAATGATGAACATTTTTAAACGGTGGAGAGCATGCTTCAAATACAGTAGACGTTCAGGAGTTCATGATTATGCCGATTGGAGCTCCGTCCTTTAAGGAGTGCTTAAGATGGTGCGCTGAAGTTTATCACCAGTTAGGAAAAGATCTTAAAAAAGCTGGATACTCTGTTGGTATTGGTGATGAAGGTGGATTTGCACCTGACCTCAAGGACGAGTTTGAAGTATTAGATTACATCATGGCAGCAATCAAGAATGCTGGCTATAAACCTGGTGATGATTTTTGTAATCGCAATCGATGCTGCTGCAAGTGGTTGGAAGACTGACAAGACTGGTTTCTACAAGATGCCAAAGTCAGGCAGAGAATTTAGTGCAGCAGAGCTAGTTCAGAACTGGGCAGATTTCTGTGATAAGTATCCAATTGCTTCCATAGAAGATGGAATGGATGAAGATGATTGGGACGGCTGGAAGCTTATGACTGAAAAAGCTTGGAGACAAGATTCAGATTGTTGGAGATGATCTATTTGTAACAAACCCAGAAAAGCTTGCTAAAGGTATTGAAATTGGCTGTGCTAATGCTATCCTGATCAAGCTTAATCAGATTGGTAGCATTTCGGAGACTCTTGAGGCAATTGCACTTGCCAAGAAAAATGGATATAATGCGATAGTTTCACACAGATCGGGAGAAACCGAAGATACAACAATTGCTGATTTAGTAGTTGGTATCAATGCAATGCAGATTAAGACTGGGGCTCCAGCACGTACAGACAGAGTTGCCAAGTACAACCAGCTTCTAAGAATTGAGGACAAGCTTGGTGATGGTGCTAAGTTCCCAGGAGCAAAGTGCTTCTAAGGAACAGACTAGGGGATAATTGGAGATAATAAGAGCTGATCATTCAGGGTTTTTGCTTTGGGGTTGAAAAAGGCTATAGACAAAAACATTTGAACGAATTGATAAAAGAAGAAGGATTGCCGCACTACTTATACGTGCGGCAATCTCATTCATAACAAATCTGTCACCGATAAAGTGGCTTCTATGGGTGTGAAGTTGATTTCGTCACTTGATGAGGCAAAAAGCTGGTGATGTTGTTATAGTACGTTCCCACGGGGAGCCGAAAGAATTCTATGACAAGGCTGAATCGATGGGGATCGAATTAATAGATACAACATGTGTATTTGTAACGAAGATACATAAGTTGGTATTAAATGCCTATGAGGAAGGTCGTCCTATCATTATCGTTGGTAGTGCAAAATCATCAAGAGGTAAAAGCTACTAATGGGTGGTGTCATTACTCGGCTACTATTCTTGAGAACGAAGAAGAGGCGAAGGAATTCGTAAAGAAATACGATTACGATAAAATGCCTTTAATCGTTTGTCAGACTACTATTAGAAGAGAATTGCTCGATTCAATTCTTCGAATATTTGACAAAGCATCACTCAAATATGAGATTAAGAACACGATATGTAATGCAACAAGAGATAGACAAGAAAGCTGTGCTGAATTAGCCGCAAAAAGTAGACCTCATGGTTGTTATTGGAGACCCAAATAGTTCTAATTCAAAAACTATACGAAATTGCGAAAAACTGTAAAAATGCATTATTTATACAGGATATTTCGGATTTAGAGTTGAAAGAATTAGGCAATTATAATAGAATAGGGTTAACTGCGGGTGCATCAACACCCGAATGGATTATTAAGGAGGTTATTGCTAGTATGAGCGAAAATGTCACAGCTAATGTGGATCATAATCCAATGTTGGATTATATGGATGACATTGAGAATTCTTTACGTCTACCAAGACCTGGAGAAATTGTTGATGGAACAGTGCATCAGGTAATGGAGAACGAGGTAATCGTTAACATTGGATGCAAGAAGGACGGAATCCTTTTGAAGAATGAGGTATCTCTAGAGCCAGGACAGACTCTAGCTGACTTATTCAAGGAGGGAGATGAAATCCAGGCTAAGGTAATGAAGTCAGATGATGGTGAAGGTGGAATCCTTCTCCAAGAAGAGACTCGAGATGAACGAGAACTTTAAGGAGCTTGCTGCAGCACAGGCTGATGGAGAGATTATCTCTGTTAAGCTAATTAAGTCCGTTAATAGCGGAGTTATTGCGGCATATAAGGAGATTTCAGGATTTATTCCTCTATCTCAGCTTTCTGACAGATATGTTGAAAATGCCGATGAATTCCTAGGACAGACAGTAGATGTTGAGGTTATCAAGGTTGACAACAAGCGTAACAGAGCAGTTTTTCTCAAGAAAGGCTGTACTAGTTGACGAAAAGCGTAAGCAGGTAGCAGAAATTTGGGCAAACTTAAATGTTGGCGATGTTGTTGAAGGTAAGGTAATGAGATTCACTGACTACGGTGCATTCGTAGATATCGGTGGTGTTGATGGTCTACTTCATATCTCTGAGATTTCTTGGGGTAAGCTAAAGCATCCAAAGGAAGTTCTCAATATTGGAGACATTATCAATGTTAAGATTCTTGCACTGAATGAGGATAAGGGAAAGATTTCTCTTGGACTAAAAGCAGACTCAGCCTGAGCCATGGTCACTAGTTGGTTCAAAGTATGAGATTGGTCAGATTATCGAGGGTAAGGTAGTTCAGCTTAAGGACTACGGTGCTTTCGTTGAGCTAGAGGCTGGTCTTGACGGACTAGTTCACATCTCTGAGATTGCTAACAGAAGAGTTGAAAAACGTTTCTGAAGAGCTTGAGCTTGGAAAATCAATTACTGCAAAGATTATGGAAATTGATGCAGATAGAAAGAGAATCAGTTTGAGCATTAAGGCGCTACTCGAAGATGAGGAAGAAACTGAAGCTGAAGTTGAAGCTACAGAAGAATAATAATAATCGTTAGATTATCAAGGCCGACTTTTCGTCGGCCTATTTTTTTATATTTACAAGCAGGGTAATATGTCTAGAAAAAGAAAAAAATAAAAAAAGCCAAAAAGAAATTATAAAAAAACCATGATTGTTGAAGGAAAGCTAATGAAGAACAAGCGTGGTTTCGGTTTCGTGTGTCCTGATAGCGGCGATGATGTATTTGTATCGGGAAGAGACATGAACGGTGCTATGAATGGTGATTTAGTGCGTGTTAAAGCTCATGAAAATCAAAGGCGCCGTGGGGCTTTTTGAAGGAAATATTATCAAAAATTATAGAACGAAACATCCATTATGTTGTTGGGCACTTAAGTAGGGAACGTGGATTATACCTTGTTCATCCAATTAACACTAATAATGACTATATTATGGTGTCAAAAAAAAGAATATTGGAACAGCCAAACCGGGAGATGTAGTAAAGGCTAAGATAATTAGATATCCTAAAGGCGATTATATTGCCGAAGGAAAGGTTAAAACCATAGTTGCAAGAGCTGGAGATAATGACGAGTATATTCTGAGTCATATGGCCGATTATGGCGTAAAACCACATTTTTCTAATAGGGTATTAAATGAAGCTGATTCCGCAGCAAGTAGGGTGAAGATAACTCCTTCAGAGAATCGCAAAGATTACAGATTGTTGATGACTGTAACTATTGATGGTGCTGATTCTAAGGATTTTGACGATGCGATAAGCGTTAGCAAATTAGAAAATGGAAACTATGGACTACTGGTACATATTGCTGATGTTGCAGAATATGTACGTGAAGGTTGCGCTCTTGACAAAGAAGCTCTAAATAGAGGTAATAGTGTATATCTGCAAGATAGAGTTATCCCAATGATTCCAGAGCGTCTTTCAAATGGTGAGTGTAGTTTGAATCCCCATGTTGAGCGACTTACACTGACTTGTGCTATGGAGATTGATAATGAAGGCCATGTCATAAACTATGAAATTAGCGAATCTATTATCAAATCTAATTACAGGCTTGTTTATGATGATGTGTCAAATATGCTCGAGAATCATGATAAGGAGCTAATAAAAAAATACAGTGACGTATTCCCGATGTTAACCGATGCATGTGAACTATATCATATCCTCTCAAGAAGACGAAAACGTGACGGAAGTCTTGATTTTGATTTGCTAGAATCTAAGATAGTTATGAACGAAGCAGGTGAACCAATAGACGTCGTATTATCGGATCGTAGAGTATCTAATCGCATGATTGAAGAATTCATGTTAGCAGCGAATAAAACAATTGCAGAACATTATTTCTGGGAGAAAACGCCACTGGCTTATAGAGTTCACGAGAAACCTGATGTGCTTAAAATGATGGAGCTAAAGAACTTCTTGTCCAATCTAGGTTTTGCCCTCAATGGAAAATCAGATTCGATAAAGACGAAGGAACTAAGTAATATTCTATGTATGATTGACGGCAAGCCAGAAGAAGCACTAGTAAGCCGAGTGATGATTCGAACAATGCAGAAGGCGTATTATTCAACAGAATGCCTAGGTCACTACGGACTTGCATTTAAGTACTACTGTCATTTTACATCACCAATCAGAAGATACTCTGATTTACTCGTTCATAGAACGATTAAAAATCAAATTCATGCAGGTGACTATATTTCAAGTGAGAAAGGATATAAAACATTTTTAGAAGATACCTGCAAACATATATCAGAGACTGAACGAAATGCGATGGAGTTAGAGCGAAAGATCACAAAGCATTACCAAGTTATTTATATGCGTAATCATATCGGCAGTGAATTCGATGGAGTTGTAAGTGGAGTAAAATCTCACGGTATATACGTTGAGCTTGAAAATACGATAGAAGGATTTATCGGACTAGAGTTACTTGGTAATAGATATATCATAGATGAGAAGTCGTATTCTGCCATTGATGAAGTTAGTGGCAATACAATTACACTCGGACAGCCTATTAGAATCAGAGTTGTTGATGCTAGTCCAGAAGACGGATATATAGATTTTGAGATTGCTTAACGGTAGTAACTTTATGGGTATATAGTAATAAGTCTATTTTTCGACTAATTTCAGGACGACAGATTCCTTGCTTGCATTATGTCCTACAACGGTATCTATTTCCCAGTGACCACACATTGCTTATATTGAAGGTAAGTTGTCATTTGAAAAGGAAGCCTAGCTATATTGCCTTTCAACTTTGGATGGCTATTATTATGCATATTTTAAAGATCATTGATGGTGAGGTACAAATGAAAGAATATAAAATTAAAGGTACAGCATACTAAAATTCGATATAATGATTTTTATGGTGACTCAATACCAATTGTATTTATACATGGTTTAGGATGCGCGGGATCTTTTGACTACGTTGAAGTAGCGTCTGCTCTTGGAAGTGAACATAGAATAATTTTAGTTGATTTATTGGGTGCGGGTTATAGTGATAAACCATTACTATTTAAATATACAGTTGCTTCACATGTTAAATACTTAAAAGAATTTATTGAAGATCTTAATTTAGAAAAAAATTATTTTATTTGGTCATAGTTTAGGAGGTGCAATAGCTATAGAATTGTCTGCTTTGTTAAAAAGTCGTGTAAATGCTCTTATCCTTAGTGAATCAAACTTAGAACCTAGCACTCCTGGATCAGCAAGTTTTGAATTTGCAAATTTTAATGAGATGGATTTAGATAAGTCTTTTGAAAAGAAACTTATAGAGTATGAAAAAAATCAGGAAATACAATGTGGACCGCCACCTTAAGAAACTGGCTACCAAAAAGCCGCATTTGAATTATCTGTTAATGCTGTTAGTGGCGGTAAAGTATCATGGAGAGAACTTTTATATAGACTTGAATTTCCAAAATATTTTATTTTTGGAGAAAAATCATTACCTGATGCAGATTTTGATAAATTAACAGAGCATGGTATTATTGTTGAAGTTGTTCCAAATGCTGGGCACTCAATGGCATGGGAAAATCCTGATGACTTTGCACAAGCAATAAAAAAAGGTGCTTGAATGCAAAGCCTCTAGGATAAAAATTGAATGTAAAACTATGGGAGATTGATAAATTCCATCTCTTTTCAAATACCAAATCTGACCCCCTAAAACCAGACCCTAAAATTCGCCCCTAAAATATCTAGATTCTAAAAAAATCTTTGATTCCCCGCCTTTTATTAGAAGAAATCGTTATCATTCTTCCAGAAGTTCTTGAAGAACAAGAGTATTACAGGATATATTTCTAGTCTGCCTGCAAGCATTAGAAACATCATCGCTATCTTTGAAACAGTGGAGTAATCCTCAATTATACCTGGCGTCGCGGTTTGTGTAATATATGAGCCAGTGTTGCTGAGCATTGCAATCGAGGTATTGAGCGCAGTGCTAATATCCATGTTAATAGTTAGTATGAGAGCACCGAATAAATAGGTTACTACAAACATTACAATATAAAAGATTGCATCGTAGCAAGGTGTTGAGCTTAAGCGGAGTACCTGCGTATTTAATCGGTTTGATTATGTTCTTGTGGATGTGGTGATACAATGTTCTTGATGCCGTATTTATTGCTATTATTGTCCTTGCGGCCTTGATGCCTCCTCCTGATGAGATTGCACAAGCACCGATAAACATTTGGACAAGTATGATGGCATAAGCAGCGGGCGGCCAGTGATGTGTATCAGAAATCTCATATCCAGCAGTTGTGAAATAGGAAATCACCTGCATAAGAACGTTTCCAAACTCTTTTAGCGACGAGAAACTTCTACCATACGTCGTAAATAGTATGCCAGTAATAATTACCGTAGTTCCAATAATTCTTCCGGAGTGAAATTTAATCTCTGGACCATTTAAAACATCTTTAAACTTTCTCATAGATACCAACAATAGTATTGAGAAGTTAAGTGAACTTAAAAATGCAAATGTCGTAATTATAATCTTTATAGCTAACCCGTACGTAACAATATTGCCGTTATTAAGGTTTACTAAACCAGCGGTACTTATATTACTTAACGATGTTATGAGAGAATCGCTTTTGTTCAAACCTGCAACTCTAAGTAAAAGGTATTGAAGCGCTGTCAAAGATATATATATGCCTAATGCTCTTCTATATGTCTTTCTAAACGTGGTATTAATCTTCATAAACCCAGGACCGGCAATCTCTGTAATGACTAGGGACCTTCCTACAAATTGCCAAGTAGGTAAGAAATTTAATGCAATTACTATGATGCCAAGAGCACCCATCCAGTTACATGACGCACGGAGCATTTGAAGACCGATAGGCATAACGTCTGAATTTACCACCGATGTACCTGTTGTAGTCCATGAAGCAACAGCCTCGTATAGTGAATCAACAAGCGTTAAGTTGAGATTACTGAGGTAGAAGGGGATTGCCGTAATGAATATCATTGTAAGCCATGTAAAAATGGTCGTCATGAAGCAGATCCTCGAGTTCATACGGTTTACATCGTAGTAAAAATATTTTCTGTCCTACAAAGCCAATTATGAGCGTTGAGAGAGAAAGAGTTCCTATATGAACAAGCTCGTTATAATCATGATATCTTACGCATAGTAAAAACAGATGGAACGGTAAAAGCTCCAAAAATCATCATTGATGCAAATATCATATGAAGGACAAATCTTTTTTCTTTGCTAATCATCAGATACCCTCATTAAACTCTGTTTCTGTTCCAAAAGTGGCGCGAGAACATTATCAAAACAGTACTCAGCTCAAGTCTTCCGATTATCATTATAATCGCGAGGACAAATGTCGAGAAGTCTGAGTAGAAGTGAAAATTCTCTATCGGTCCAACTTGCGCTAATCCTGGACCTACATTGCTTATGCAAGATAAAACAGCTGTGAAATCTGTAATCAAATCAGCATCGGATCTGAGTGAAACTATCAATGTACCAACTCCGAGAGTCATTAGGAAGGTGATGACAAAAGAAAGCATGTACATCATCACTTCCCCAGATATCTTGGTTCCATTATATTTAACATCATCTATGATGTTGTCATGCAGCCTAACTCTTACTTCACGCTTGAACATTTTAAATATCGATAAAACTCTTATAATCTTAATACCTCCAGCAGTAGAGGAGCTCATTGCTCCTGTAAACATAACTAATATCAAAACCATCTTACAGAAAGCGGGCCATAGATTGAAATTAGTGGTTGCATATCCTGTAGTAGATATTAAGGTTGCTATCTGAAACGCAGCATCTGTAAGTGCCCTGAACACACTAGAATATCCTCCCTGAGTTAGCAGGGACGCAGTAACAAGTGTTGTAGATACGAATAGAATTACACCATAAAGTCGTAGCTCTTCATCTGCAAGCGCTGTCTTCACTTTATCAAATATCATCGTGAAAAAAATAGATTGAAATTAGTTCCAGCGATAATCATGAATATTGTAATAACCCAAGTTATGTAATAACTATTGAAGTGAGCGATACTATCACTATATATACCAAAACCACCAGTTGCCATAGTGGAAAAGGCGTGAGCAACAGCATCAAATAAGTTCATACCACCAAATAAAAGCAATATCACAAGTACTGCAGTCAATATTACATATGCGATATACAGGCTTCTAGCAGTATCAGAAAATCTAGATGTAAGTTTAGTTACTGTAGGGCCTGGAGTTTCAGCACTCGCAACATTTTGAGCTTTTTACTCCTAGATTAGGGACAAGGGCAACCATTAGAACAATGATACCCATTCCACCAAGCCACTGTGTCTCTGAACGCCAGAACAGCATGGATTTCGGAAGAGCTTCAACATCGGTAAGTATGGTAGCTCCAGTCGTTGAGAATCCAGAGCACATTTCGAAAAATGCATCAACTACATTTGGAATCGAGCCCTCTATGACGAAAGGAATAGCTGCTAGTACAGAAGACATTATCCACGCAAAGGTTACGATAAAATAACTGTCTGTATAACGTAGAGATTCTGTAGAAGCGTTTTTACCAAGAACACTAGTAGTTAAAATACCTAGTCCAAATGAGATTGCACAGGTAATTGTAAAAGCTACAACTGAGTCATATTCCTTGTATATAATCGCGACAAATAGAGGTAGCATCATGCTACCTCCGATGATAAATTGCAGTTTTCCGATTATGTTAATAACTCTTTTGTACATGTCGATTACTTTAGAATGTTAAGCCTTATATTAGGTTTAAATAGTTTTTCTACAAATCCGATATTGGAGATCATGCAAACAATAGTAACTCGATCTCCTGGTTTAATTTTCGTGTTGCCGTCAGGAATTATGGTTTCCATTCCACGATGAATTGCTGCGATGATTATATAATCAGGCAGATTCATATTTTTTAGTGGAATATTAATCATGCTCATGCCTTCCTGAGCATAAACCTCCATAAGCTCAGCCTGTCCCTGAAGTAGAACAGAGGAAATAACTTTTTTAGCTCCACGAATAAGTCTTAAAACAGTCGAACAGCTGATATCCAGAGGGTTTAGAACTACATCAATACCGAGTTTGGAAATCAAATCTTTGTAACTATCGTGACTTACCTTGGAAATTACGTCTTCTATCCCGTGAGTCTTTGCCATTAGAGCAAGTAGAAGATTTTTCTTCGTCATATCCCGTAGCCGTTACGAATGCATCCATTTCATCCATATCTTCCTCTTTTAAAAGTCCGATATTGGAGCCATCTCCATTAAGAACCATTACATTTTTCAAGCTTGTTGGCCAAATAATGGCAGCGAGCCTTATCCTTCTCGATAATCTTAACGAACACACCGTACTCAGAAAGCCTCGAAGCTAGGTAGTATCCTGTCTTACCACCACCAATTATCATTACTTTTTGCACAGATGATCTTTTTAATTTTTAGTGTGTACACTACTAGCAAGATCGAAAACACTTTCCTTCTCACCGATGAGATAGAGGAGATCATGAGCTTCAATTAATGTACTTCCATGAGGAATGATCATCTTGCCTTTTGCGTGAAATTCCGACCACCAGCATGTCAGGCATTATGGTTCGGAACTCGACAAGGGATTTGTCGATGAGCTGCGGTTTCTTATCAGCCTCAAACTCAATAAGAGCAATACTTCTTGATGTAAATATTCCGTTACTAAGAGTGTATTTCTCTACCAAATATCTATAAATCTCAGATGTGATGAGTAGATCTGGATTGATGAGCATATCAATGTTGTAGTGCTCTCTCAAAAATCGAGCTGATTCATATGCTCTGGTTCTCTAACCCTTGCAATAACACGCTTACAACCAAGTATTTTTGCAAACGAAGCAGCAAGAATATTAGTATCATCTGAAGTTGTAGTAGCAATAAGAAAATCAAAAGATTTTTACATCAATCTTATTTAGAATTTCGATAGTTTTCGCATCGCCAAGAACTGTAAATACGTCAAATTGCTGTGCAAGCATATCGAGCTTCTTTTTCATTATTATCTATAACTGTTATATCATAATCACCGTCAAGCAGGGCTTCCGTAATTCTTATTCCTAACTTACCAGCACCAATAATCGCAATCTTCATTTCGCCATCCTGTTCAAAAATATAAAATATAGATTAAATAGTTAATAACATATATAATGTAATTTATTATTAACTCAATAGTGAATTATAATTCAATCGCTAAGTATTTGCAATTGAGTTATCGTTTTTAAAGCTTAAATTTCAAGTAAAAGTACTTTAAGAGGTATAAATGGGTATTAAGATTATTGGATTAGATCTAGATGGAACAACGCTTGGTAATAACGGGAAACTTCCAGAGCTAAATAAAATTGCAATCGAACGTGCAATTGCAGCAGGGATAAATGTTGTAGTGGCGACTGGACGTGTTATCACAGCAGTTCCTGATGATATAATGAATATAAAAGGGCTGAGATACATTATCTCTTCCATGGTGCACATGTCCGAGATTTGAAGCTCGGTCATGATGTTTATTCTAGTTTTATAGATCCTGCTGTAATTGAGCGAGTGGTGTCGCTTGCAAAAGAAAAGAATCTTTATCTAGAAGCTTTTCACGACGGTAAAGCGTACATAGATGCTGAGCTTTATCATGATATTGATGTAAATGGAAGTATACATAGAAGGCGTGAATACGTTCTTAGAACTAGGAATCCCTAGACGATATTTTTAGGGTTTATGCTCGATAACTCGGCAGAAATTGAAAAATATAAATATATTTTTTGAAGATATGGATAAACTCGAAGAAATCCGTAAGATTGTCGGTTTGTACGATGATGCAAATATTACGTCTTCATTGCCTAACAATATTGAAGTTGGAGGCATTGGTTCAAGCAAGAGCACAGCACTATCAGAATTGATGAAGATATTATCGCTAGAAAAATCTGAGCTACTTTGCTGCGGTGATGCTGCAAATGATATTCCGATGCTGCAGCTAGCTGGAGTTGGTGTTGCGATGAGTAACGCCTGGGATATTGTTAAGGAGCATGCTGATTACGTTACGGATACTAACTTCAACGGAGGAGTTGGAAAAGCGATACTAAAGTTCTGTTTTGGGGAAGAAATTTAAAATCTTATAAAGAATAAATCAACGCATACAGACTGTAAAATCACTATTTACAGTGCTGTATGCACTTTTTATGCAACCATAATGAAAGCCTATATGTTCCGCAGTTACAATACTTCAAAGTGTAGCAATATATGCAAAGTAGATAAATTAACGGAGGGAGTATGAATTATAACAAGATAGTGGGAAATATAGGAGAAAATATGGCAGCAGACATACTTGAGCAACAAGGATATGAAGTAATTGCTAGGAATTATACATGTAAGCTAGGTGAGGTAGATATTATCGCAATGGATATAAAAGATAAGGTCCTCAGTTTTATTGAAGTGAAGACGAGAACTAATAGTAAGTACGGATACCCAGCTCAAGCTATCTCAAATGACAAAATCAGACATATCAAAAATGTTGCTAATTATTTTTTACGGGAACATAGGGATTTTCAGTGCTATAGTGCTCGCTTCGATATTGTAGAAATTGAGTGCAGAGTAAGTAAGAACTGCTTCTAGAGGTGACTATGCTTTCAGTAATAACAAGTGGAGTTATAAAGGGTATTGACGGACAAAAGGTATCCATTGAGACGTGCATAAGCAACGGTCTACCGAACTTTTAATATAGTTGGATTAGCATCAAAATCAGTAATAGAGTCACGCGAAAGAATTCGTTCAGCCATCATCCATTCAGGGTATGAGTTTCCTCACGGACACATAACTGTCAATTTATCACCTGCAAATTTAAGTAAAGATGGCAGCCATCTAGACTTACCAATTGCCATAGGAATCCTATCAAGCATGCTTATCGTCAATAATAAAAAAAGCAAATTCCTATGCTATCATTGGAGAACTATCTCTTTCTGGCCAAATTTTGCCAGTTGACGGAGTTTTACCTATTGTAATTTCACTTCGTGAATCAGGATTAAAGAATATAATTTTGCCTATTGATAATGTAAAAAGAAGCAATGATGGTCGAAGGGGTTTCGATTCTAGGTGTAAGAAATCTAGAAGATGTAATATTCTGTATAAATAATGAACTTAAAGAAATTGATATTCCTGTCAAAAATGAAATTGTAAAAAAAGATTTAGAGAATCTTGATTATTCGGATATTAGGGGCAAGAATATGCAAAGAGAGCTCTAGTAATTGCGGCAGCTGGAAATCACCCGATGCTGATGGTTGGTCCTCCTGGATGTGGCAAAACTATGCTTGCAAAGCGGATGCCGGGGATTATGCCAAAAATTACGAAGGACGAACTTCTTGAAACTACGATAATTCATTCTGTAGCGGGGCAACTAAATAAAGGAAAAATTTTTTTAAGCAGCAGACCGTTTAGAGCTCCGCACCATACTGTAACAAGGGCCGCATTACTTGGAGGAGGACTTTATCCCATTCCTGGAGAACTTTCATTAGCCCATAATGGAGTCTTGTTTCTAGATGAATTCTGTGAGTTCGATATAGCACAGGTAGAAGCTCTTAGACAGCCTTTGGAAGAGCGTAAGGTAGTTATATCTAGGCAAGGGTTAGTATATGAATTCCCTTGCAATTCACTCGTAATTATGGCTGCAAATCCTTGTCCCTGTGGTTTTTTTGGTAGCGAATCAAAGGAGTGTACATGCACTTCCTCAGAATTAGCCAGGTATAGAAGACGAATGAGTGGACCGATTCTAGATAGGATAGATATACAGCTAAATATGCATGAAGTGAAATATAACGATTTAGAACTTAGCATTAAGAAGGATAATGAAATCATGAATAGCAACACTATGAGATCTATGGTTTACGAAGCTATCGAGTTTTCTGAGATGCAAGGTCGGGGACGTAACTGCGGAAATATCGCAGATAATAAAATTAGGGAAAGTTGTAAAATGGATAAATTAGAGCATGATTTTTTTAGAAAGGGCTTATAACTCTCTAAGTCTGTCGCCGAGGAGCTACATCCGCACGCTTAAGGTAGCTAGAACTATAGCAGATATAGAGAAATCCATCTCTGTTAACATTTCACATTTAGCAGAAGCACTAAGTTATAGGTGTAGCGAATTTGATAAGGAGTATCCTTTACAATGAATAGTTTTTATAATGATGAAATTGAAATAATCCAGATAGATTCACCTTTTTATCCAGATAACTTAAAAAGTAATAAAAAAATCCACCAGACCAGCTATACTGCATTGGAAATCTCAGTTTACTATCAAGAAAAATCAGTTGCTGTAATAGGTTCTAGGAAATACACATTATACGGTAAAATAGTTGCTCAAATGATTGGAAAACAATTAGCAAAAGCTGGAATTCCTGTAGTTTCAGGGCTTGCGTATGGAATAGACAGCTTCGCTCATGAAGGGACTATAAATGCAGGGGGTGAGGCAATTGCTGTTCTAGGAACAGGAATAGATGTAATCCATCCTGCTAGAAATGCATGGTTATATAACAGGATCGCTAAAAGTGGATTAATCATATCTGAATACCCCCCAGGGACTCCTGGTGCAAGGTACACCTTTCCTCAGCGTAACAGAATTATCAGTGCAATTTCAGAATCAGTAGTGGTCGTAGAAGCAGGGCTTAATAGCGGTTCGTTAATAACTACTGATTTTGCCAGTGAGCAGGGAAAAAGCATTTATGCGGTACCAGGGAATATAAATAGTCAATTCAGTGTAGGAACTAATAAACTCATAAAAGATGGGGCGATACCAATGATAAGTATTAGTGATATCGTATCAGATGTTAAGGATTTTGAATATATTCCACAAGAGATTGAGAATACTCTTGGAAGTGATGAATTAGAGGTTTATAAAGAAATACAAAAATCTAGTTGTTGCTCCATTGACAGCATTGCACACAATCTCAACAAAAACACCGAGAAAGTCAGTGCTATACTTACTGTGCTCGAGATTAAGGGTGTCATTATGACTTATGGAGGCAAAGTATTTCTTGCAAAATAAAATCCCAAGGTTTATGATGAACTCTAACATTGTAGAGAAGTTATATTTGAATTTATGATTAAGGGGTTTATTGATGCCTAGCACAACTAGTACAACATCGACTAAGAAGAAAAGTACATCAAAAGGTAAGAAAACAACTAGAAAGCGCACTCTTTTAATTGTAGAGTCGCCTTCTAAAGCGAAGGTTATCGGAAAGTACCTTGGGTCTTCATATAATGTACTTGCATCAGTGGGACACGTAAGAGATTTACCAAAGAGTAGGCTCGGTATAGATATAGAAAACTATTTTGAGCCAGGCTACATTAATATACGAGGAAAGGGCGATAAGATAAAGGAACTTAAGAAAGCGGCAGCATCTGCTTCTCGTGTTCTTTTAGCTACTGACCCTGACCGTGAAGGAGAAGCTATCTCATGGCACCTAGCATTCTTGCTCGATATTGATCCAGCTAGTAAGTGTAGGATTGTGTTCAACGAGATTAATAAAGAAGCTGTAAAAGAAGCTATTAAGCACCCACGTTCTATAGACATGGGGCTAGTTGATGCTCAGCAAGCAAGACGAGTTCTAGACAGATTAGTTGGATATCAAATTAGTCCACTTCTCTGGCAGAAGGTAAAACGTGGCCTTTCTGCAGGTAGAGTTCAGTCCGCTGCTTTAAAGATGATATGTGACAGAGAGAATGAAATTACTTCATTTATCCCTGAGGAGTACTGGACCATAACAGCTGATTATGGCGATAGTTTTTCAGCATCCCTCAGTAAATATAAGGGAAAGGATATAAGTATCAATACTTCGGTAGATGCCGATACAATTGAGAAAGAGCTTAAAGCAGGTAAATTTATCGTAGAGAGTGTAAAGACAGGTAAGAGAAAACCTAAACCTTATGCACCTTTTACAACAAGCAGCATGCAGCAAGATGCTTCTATCAAACTTAATTTCCAAACTAAGAAGACTATGCAAATAGCCCAGCAGCTATATGAGGGAATCGATGTAAAGGGGATTGGAACAAGAGGTTTGATTACTTATCTTCGTACAGATTCCGTTAGAGTATCGTCAGTAGCAAAAGATGCAGCTGCAAGCTTTATTACAGAAAAATTTGGAAAAGAATATAGCTCAGACAACTCTTTTTCTAACAAAAATAAAGATATTCAGGATGCTCATGAAGCGATTAGACCTACTGATATAACATTAGAGCCAGAGTCAATTCGTGATTCTCTTACAGCAGATCAATTCAAGTTATACAATCTCATCTGGAATCGTTACGTTGCTTCACAGATGTCAGCAGCTGAATTTGATACAGTATCAGTATCTATTGATAACAGTGGTTATGAGTTTAGGGCATCTGGGTCGAGACTTGTTTTTCGAAGGTTGGAGAAGGGTATATCCTATTTCTAATGAAAAGGATTCATTTGTACCAGAAGTAAATGAAGGCGAAGAGCTAAAGTGCCAAGAGATAATTAAAGAGCAGAAGTTTACTCAACCTCCTTCAAGATATACTGAGGCTGGTCTTGTTAAGGAAATGGAAGATAAAAACATTGGAAGACCGAGTACGTATTCTGCAATAATTACAACACTCACAGGTAGACGCTATGTGACTAGGGAGAAGAAAAATCTAATCCCAACACAGCTTGGTTTTGATGTAACAAGAATTCTATCGGAGTACTTTGGAGATATAGTGGATGTTGAATTCACCGGTGAACTTGAAAAATCATCTTGACCAAGTAGAACTCAAGAAAGAAGCTTGGAAGGGTGTAATTGAAGATTTTTACGGACCGTTCAGCAAGGAACTTGAGGTTGCTCAAAATGAAGTAGAAAAAAATCGAGCAGGAAGTTGTTCTAAGCGATGAAGTTTGTGACCTATGCGGTAAGCCTATGGCAATCAAAGAAAGCAGATTTGGTAAATTCTTGGCTTGTACAGGATACCCTGATTGTAAGAATACAAAGCCTATTGTGAAAGAGATTGGTGTAAGCTGTCCAAGCTGTGGCAAGCCAATTATCGAGAAGAGAACTAGACGTGGAGGAAAGATATTCTACGGCTGCAGTGGCTATCCTAATTGTGAGGTTTCTTTCTGGGATAAACCAACTGGAAAAACTATGCCCAAAGTGCGGCTCGATTCTACTAGAAGGTAAAGGAAAGAAGGCTAAAATCAAATGCTCTAATGAGAAGTGCAACTATGTGAGCACAGACAAAGAGTAAATGGCTTAATTATTTGGAGGTAAAATTATGGTTCAATTTCATGCAACAACAATTTGTGCAGTAAAGAGACCTAATGGCGATATATGTATTGGTGGTGACGGTCAGGTTACCATGGGCGAAACCACCATAATGAAAAATGGTGCAAAGAAAGTAAAGAAGATATTTAAAGGAAGGGTGCTTACTGGATTCGCTGGATCTGTTGCAGATGCATTCTCTCTAACAGACAAGTTTGAGAATAAGCTTCAGGAGCATGACGGAAATCTTAAACGTGCGGCTGTTGATTTAGCTCAGTTTTGGAGAAGTGACAAAGCAACACGCAGTCTCGAGGCACTGATGATTGTTGTTGACGAAGATGATTTATTAGTAATTTCTGGAAATGGAGAGGTTATTGAGCCAGACAAGGATGTTGTTGCAATTGGTTCTGGTGGTAATTATGCATATGCTGCTGCATCGGCATTGTTTGACAATACTGAGCTTGATGCGGAAAGTATCGTGCGCAAATCACTTGAGATTGCTTCTTCAATTTGTGTATATACAAATGACAACATTTCCGTTGAGAAGCTATAGGAGGGCATCATGAAGCAGAACATAAAAACAATGACTCCCAAACAAATAGTAGCTGAACTTGATAAATATATAATAGGTCAGGCAGATGCAAAAAAATCTGTTGCAATTGCCCTAAGAAATAGATATAGACGAAGTCAGTTGAGTGAGGAGATGAGGGAGGAAATTACTCCTAAGAATATTCTTATGATGGGACCTACTGGTGTAGGAAAAACTGAAATAGCAAGAAGACTAGCTAAGATAATGGAGGCACCCTTTGTTAAAGTTGAAGCTACGAAGTTTACAGAAGTCGGATATGTAGGACGAGATGTTGATTCAATGGTAAGGGACCTGGTTGAGGCGTCTGTAAGGATTACTAAACAGCAACGAATCAATGAGAAGTATGGCATTGCAGATGAAATAGTTGAAGAAAAAGATTATCGATGCTTTGGTGCCTGGAGGGTCTTCAGATTCTATAAAGAATGTAAACGGTCCTAATCCTTTTGACTTTTTCCTAAATAACCCTAATTATCCTAGCCAAAAGAAGCAATTTGAAGAGCAGCAAAAATCAAGATAAACAAAATGTTCCTGAAGATATAGCTATGGCAAAAAGAGCAGGTTAGAGTACAGTTAAGAGATGGTAAGCTTGAAGATCAACTTATAGATATCGAAGTTGAGGACTCTGTAAATACTAATCAGCTAGACATGCAAAACGAAGGCATAGGTATAGCAATTGGCAATATATTTGGCGACATGATGCCAAAGAAAACTAAACATAAGAAGGTTTCAGTAAGAGAAGCAAGAAAAATTCTTCGCGAACAGGAGGCTCAGAACTTGATCGATATGGATCAGGTAATTGAAGATGCTATAGAAAACGCTGAACAGAATGGTATTATTTTTCATAGATGAGATTGATAAGATTGCTTCTGGAAGCTCCGTTGCTTCAGGTGCAGATGTATCACGAGAAGGCGTTCAACGCGATATTCTCCCTATTGTAGAGGGGAGCGTAGTTAATACGAAACATGGACCTGTTAAGACTGACCATATGCTATTTATTGGTGCAGGTGCCTTTCATGTGTCTAAGCCTTCCGATTTGATTCCGGAGCTGCAAGGAAGGTTTCCAATTAATGTTGAGCTTAAAAATCTAGATAAAGAAGACTTTTAAGCAGATTCTAACTGCTACCGAAAAATGCTGTTACAAAACAGCAAAAAGCACTCCTAGAGACTGAGGGTGTTCATGTTGAATTCACTGATGATTCAACAGATGAAATAGCTGAGATGGCTTATTTAATGAACGAACAAACTGAAAAACATTGGAGCGAGAAGACTTTTATACTATTCTTGAAAAATTACTTGAGGATGTGTCGTTTATGCTACCTGATGATTCAGTTGATAAGGTAGTAATAGATAGAGAATTTGTAAAGAATAAATTTAAGGAGACTGTCAAAGAGGTAGATGTTGACAAGTATATTCTATAAATGAAACTTTATGATACCGTATACGAAGAAGCTGATAGTGAATATGTGATTCAAAAATCTCGCTTTATAGCGCATATTCTCCCTGTAGAGACATATGATGAGGCTAAAGCTTTTATTTCATCAATAAAGGCAAAATACAAGAATGCTACACATAATGTACCAGTACTTGTAGTAGGAGAGAAGCAAGAAATGCAGTGGTCGAGTGAAGATGGTGAGCCGCAGGGCACTGCTGGCGCACCAGTTCTTCGTATGGTTGTTGACAGCGGACTTACAAATCTTGTACTTGTAGTTACTAGGTATTTTGGTGGGATCAAGCTAGGTACCGGTGGTCTTATGCGTGCTTATACAACAGCTGCAAGGCTAGCAATAGACAAAGCTAAGCTCTGCGAAGTGAAGGAAGCTATAGTATTACACTATGAAATTTCTTATTCGCATTTGGGACAAATTGAAAATATTTCAAAAACAGGGGTTTTCAATATTACAAAAATAGAGTACACTGATAAAATCACATTAGAAATTAGCGGTGATATTGATTGCAAACAAGAAATAATCGATGCCGTAACAGAGGTAACAGCAGGCAAATGCAAGCTTTTGAAAGAGGAATCGAGAAAAAAATAAATTTGTGATTGACAGTGCTTAGATGCTGTGTTAGTATAAATAACGCAGTTGAGTGAAGACTGCAGCACGAAATTGACGGTTTAGGTTTAATAATCTAGTGCGACAAATATCTTTGGACGCTTAGCTCAGCTGGGAGAGCATCTGCCTTACAAGCAGAGGGTCATAGGTTCGAGCCCTATAGCGTCCACCATATTTTGGCCGGGTAGTTCAGTTGGTTAGAATGCCAGCCTGTCACGCTGGAGGTCGACGGTTCGAGCCCGTTCCCGGTCGCCAATTTTTAAAATTTATATGCTGATGTGGCTCAACGGTAGAGCAGCTGATTTGTAATCAGCAGGTTGGGGGTTCGATTCCCTCCATCAGCTCCAACATTTCGAGGGATTCCCGAGTGGCCAAAGGGGGCGGACTGTAAATCCGTTAGCTGTGCTTTCGATGGTTCGAATCCATCTCCCTCGACCAATATATATGCGGAAGTGGCTCAGGGGTAGAGCATCGCCTTGCCAAGGCGAGGGTCGCGAGTTCGAATCTCGTCTTCCGCTCCATTTTGCGGATGTAGTTCAATGGTAGAACTTCAGCCTTCCAAGCTGATAGCGTGAGTTCGATTCTCATCATCCGCTCCATTTTTTTTAAGGGTCCATAGCTCAGTTGGATAGAGCAACGGCCTTCTAAGCCGTGTGTCCGGGGGTTCGAATCCCTGTGGGCTCACCATTTTTTTAGATTTAATTTGGTTAAGTATACGAACTAGAAGTCATGCTATTGGGGTATAGCCAAGTGGTTAAGGCAACGGACTTTGACTCCGTGATTTCGCAGGTTCGAGTCCCGCTACCCCAGCCATTGTGACCCATTAGCTCAGGTGGTAGAGCACTTGACTTTTAATCAAGGTGTCCGGAGTTCGAATCTCCGATGGGTCACCAAGTTTATTAACAACATCCGGAGAGGTGTCCGAGTGGTTTAAGGAGCTGGTCTTGAAAACCAGTGATTCTGAAAGGGACCGTGGGTTCGAATCCCACCCTCTCCGCCAAGAATCATTTAGTTATAGCTTTTGGAGAAGTACTCAAGAGGCTGAAGAGGACGGTTTGCTAAACCGTTAGGGTTCGTATTAGGGCCGCATGGGTTCGAATCCCATCTTCTCCGCCATATTAATAATATACCATAGGGGTATAGCTCAGTTGGTAGAGCAGTGGTCTCCAAAACCACGTGCCGAGGGTTCGAGTCCTTCTGCCCCTGCCAATATTCTACGGGGTGTAGCGCAGCTTGGTAGCGCAACTGGTTTGGGACCAGTGGGCCGCGGGTTCAAATCCTGCCACCCCGACCATTATTAAACTGAATACTTTAATGTTTACAAATAACACATTGGGTGTTAGAATGGAAGAGCGCCGGGGTGTAGCGCAGCTTGGTAGCGCAACTGGTTTGGGACCAGTGGGCCGCGGGTTCAAATCCTGCCACCCCGACCACTTTTTGGGCCATTAGCTCAGTTGGTCAGAGCGTCCGGCTCATAACCGGCAGGTCCTGGGTTCAAGTCCCCGATGGCCCACCATTATTTATTTAGTTTATATGCCCAGATAGCTCAGTTGGTAGAGCAAGGGACTGAAAATCCCTGTGTCCTTGGTTCGATTCCGAGTCTGGGCACCACTAAAGAAGCAGTTTTGCTTCTTTTTTTATGTCTATATATTGCTTTTTATTTTTTTATAGTATATTTATATATTGTGTTATTTTTGATTATTTTTTTATCTTTTGAGCAATCAATTACAGCATAATGATTGAAATTTCAACGATTACTAGTATTGTTTTCTTTTTATTTTTTTCTATTGTTTGTTAAAATATATAGAAATGACGATATTTTTGTTATTTTTTTAACCTACTAGATTATTTATTAAGAAAGAGGGAATAATGAATAATAGATTAAATATTATTATTATGAAACTTTTACCGGTTTTCCTTTTAACATTTTTTTGTTTATTGCATTTTTGTGCTATAGATTCAAGCGCTCAAACAGTTCAAAAATGCCACTGGGTATATTAACTCAAAGAATGGCGTAAATGTTAGAGCTGGTACTTCAATATTTACGAAGAAAGTGACGACTATTTCCAATAATAAGAAAGTAGTTATTGAAGAAATTGTTTTTTCGTCAAGTACAAATGGAACCTCTAAGGATAAATGGTATCACATTAAATATGGTGGGAAGTCTGGTTATATAAGATCTGACTTTATTAATAGAATTGAATATTCATCTGTTGCTGGCAGAACATCAGATGCTGTTAATAGTAGACTTGGAGCAGGTACTGGATTTACTGCTGTTAATACTTTTGGAAAGAATGTAAATTTAACTGTACTCTTAAAGGCTAGGGCATATAAATCAAATGTCGTTTGGTACATGATTAAGTATAACGGTGGTTATAACTACGTGTGTGCTACTTGGGTCAATATAAATGGCAGTATATTCTCTAATAATAGTGGCGGTACATCTAATAATTCTGGCGATTCTGTAACTAAGCCAGATAATAAACCAATACAAGATAATACTCACGATAATGCAAATCAGCCTTCGACTGGTTCATCTAGTAATAACAGTAAGCCGCAAAATGATTTTTGAGAGCGCTATAGCTTCTTTCCCTGAGGATTATAAAGTTAAACTTAGAAAACTCCATGCCTCTCATCCAAATTGGAGATTTGTAGCAAAGAACACGGGAATAGATTGGAACACTGCATTATCAAGAGAAAGTCGCGATGGTGTATCTTTGATTAATGGGGCATATCCGCTATCTTATAGAGACGTAAGTTCATATAGCTTTAAAGCAGAGGAACAGACTAGACCTCTATATAAAGGCGCTAGCACATCATCTGGTTCATCAGACGCTGTAAGTGCTAATACTGACATTACGCTTCTAGATGAAGTGTTTACTTCTAATAAGGGAACCGATGATGCAAAGTTTGTACATATAAGGACAGCGTCCGGACAGACAGGATATATTCAAGGAAGTGTAACGAACGAGAATTACAGCAATGAAGTAACTGGCACCGTAAAAGGTGGATACACGAATATCAGAAAGGGTGCCGGCACGGGTTATGGCAAAGCTAGTGGTGCAAATACAGGCGATAAACTTTCGATTGTTTTGACAGCAAAAAGCTGCAGATGGAGTAGTTTGGTACAAGATAAAGCAGGGAAGCGGATTCGCATATATATGCAGTAAATTTGTTAATGTTGAGGAAACAAAAAGTTCATCTCCAAAACAGGCGTCCACATCTAAGCCTACAAATACCAGTGATGGCTCTGTAGTTTATGGTACTGCTAAGCAAAGTTCATCTTACAGAATGGGTCCATCTGAATTATTTAAGGAAGCAGGAAAACTAACTTCTGGTCAGAGCATCACAATCATCAACCTTGTAAAGAATGTTGATAACAGCAGTTGGTACAAGATAGCCGTAAGTGGAAAGGTATACTACGTTTCTTCTGACGTAGTTAATGCTTCTGGAAGTGTAAAATCAGGAGATGCATCTGTAAACGGCAAGGTTAGTGATTATCTAAATTACAGAACAGCATATGACGTAACAAGCAAGCCTGCTGGAACATTTTCTAAAAATACTGACTTAGTGATTACTGGAGTGATTAAAGCAGGAAATTATAACTGGTACAGAGTTCAGTATAAAGGTTCTACATACTATGCTGTCTCGAACTGGATTACGGTTTCTGATCAAAAGTATGATGGTCAAGAGGCAATAGCTCCAATAGAAGACAATAAGGAAACTGAAGAGTCAGCAGCAATAACTATTGATTCATTAAAGGGTGTAGGTAGATTCGTAGCATCAGGTACTTATATTCCTAAGGATGGATCTACATGGTTTAATGCTAGTTCAGAAGTAGTTGGATACTATATGGACCCAAGAAACTTCTTAAATGAAACTAATGTTTATATGTTTGAAGATTTGTCATACCAATCATATCAATCTCAGGAAGCTGTATCTAAGATTCTTTCAGGAACAGCACTCGAGAGAAATGGATTTATGGCTAACTGGTTTGTAAGTGCTGGTCAGCAAAATGGTATCAGTCCAATTTCGTTAGCTGCAAGAGCTCGTCAGGAAACCGGTGGCGGAAGCATTGCAATTTCAGGATATGTATTCCTAGACGGTGAGTCAGCATATAACCCTTATAATATCGGAGCATACTCAAATGCTAATCCTGTAATGAGGGGGCTTGAATATGCTAAGAAACAGGGCTGGAATACTAAGCAAAAAGCTGTGTTTGGAGGAGCAACATTCATTGCAAGCGGGTACATTAAGCAGGGACAGAACTCTGTATACTTCCAGAGATTTAATGTTGCAAATGGTCCTAATAAAGTTGGAACTCATCAGTATATGACTAATATTTCAGCGTGCTATACTGAGTCTATTTCTACAAAAAATAGCTATAGTGCTTATGGAATTACTAATGAATCACTCGTATTCGTAATTCCTGTGTACAGTAATATGCCTTCATCTACGGCTCTGCCACATTAAATACTTAAAAAGATATTTATTATTGGCATATAGAAATATATGTATAGTACATAATAAAAGAAGGATGTTAACTTGTTAGTTAGCATCCTTCTTTTGTTTGTAACTGAATTAATATATCTTTAACACTTAGCACCCTGATATGTATCTCTCAAACTAAGTTCTTTGTTGATTGAATTTAATATAGTTCTCTTTTTATAGCTCCATTCCGGACTTACAAGAAGCTTTCTCGGAACATCTCCGGTTAAACGATGTATAGTTATATTTGGAGGTATTTCCTCAATAAGTCTTACAACAAGATCAACATAGCTTTCAAGGCTATCAAAAGACACATATGTTGGCATTTCATTGTATAACGTAGAGGTACGAACAATATTCATTAAATGGAGCTTTATGCCGAATATCCCACTATTTGTCACATAGCGTAGTGACCTAAACATATCGTCTTCAGTTTCACCGGGAAGACCGAGTATTAAATGAACTACTGTTTTAATACTGCGCTTCATAAGTTCTGATATTGCACGGTCGTAATCAGCAATATGATAGCCTATATTCATACTATCGAGAGTTTTATCATGAATTGTCTGAAGTCCAAGCTCAACCCACATGAAATGATTTTTATTTATTTCAGAGAGTAATGTGAGTACATCGTCATCGAGACAATCAGGTCTGGTCGCAATAACGATTCCTTCAATCTCTGGATGTGCAAGGGCGGCGTAGTACTTGTCCTTGAGAATCTCGACAGGAGCGTAAGTGTTGGTGTGACTTTGGAAATAAGCTAGATGACCGGCATTTGGCCATTTGTCACTTAGAAGTTCAATCTGATCTGCTATAGTAGATGCTAACTCGCCTGAACCGCCAGAGGAGCAGAATTTACATCCTCCATATCCGACTTTTTCCATCACGATTTGGGCATGTAAAACCAGCTTCGATTGATAGCTTAACCATCTTTTTTTCCGAACTGCTCTTGTAAATAACTGTTTATTGAATAAAAATCTTTGGTTTTTGTAAATTGCAAAAATATACCTCTAAAATTGTTTTTGATTTAAGCGGTTCCTAATCACGATAATATACCAGTTGCTATAGAAAATAGTGATATTTTTTTGTATAATTAAGAGATAATTTTTAAAATCCAGAGGTATTTCCAATGAAAGAAAAAAATGCGATGCCTATACGAGGTTTCGTACAAATGAATTTCAAAACAATATGTCATCCGCTTATATGAGCACCAATCTGGTCGACAGGAAACCACGAGTATTATTGCATGCGTGCTGCGGTCCTTGTTCAACATCATGTGTTGAAAGATTGGCTTTTGACTACGAAGTCACCGTTTTTTTATTATAATCCAAATATTACAGATCAGGAAGAATATATTTTTAAGAAGAGACACTCTCGTTAAGTTCATAGATGCATTTAACGAAGAGTTTAAGGATAGGACGTATGTTCATTACATTGAAGGCGACTATAAGGTTGAAAAACTTTATAAAGGTAGCTCAATCTCTATGCAATGAACCTGAGGGTGGAAAGAGATGTGACGTATGTTTCGAGTTAAGACTTGAAGAAACGGGCCGTAAGGCAAGCGAGCTGGGCATGGATTATTTTTGCAACTGCAATGGCTGTTAGTCCACACAAAGATTACGCATCCATTCTTAGAATTGGTGAAGCAATTGGCTCATCAAATAATGTCAAATTTCTTGATATGGATTTCAAGAAGAAAAACGGATTTGGTAGAAGCGTAGAATTGTCTAAGAAGTATGACCTCTATCGTCAGAGGTTTTTGTGGATGCGAGTATGCACGCGCTATGATGAAAAAAATAAATAGCATAGTATTTTTTTATTAAAAACGCAAATAATTAATTTATATAGAAAGGCTTTTTAGGAAATGGGTAAATTAGTACTTCCAAAAAGATTACAAACCAATTATTGACCACGTAGAGACTCAGAGAGCGATTAAGAAAATTAAAGATTATTTTCAGCAGGAACTAGCATATGGTCTACAGCTTCGCCGTGTTTCGGCGCCTCTGTTTGTATTTCCTGAGACTGGTTTAAACGACAACTTGAACGGATACGAGCGCAGAGTTAATTTCACAATAAAAAGATATTGATGAAAAAGCAGGCAGAAGTCGTTCAGTCACTGGCTAAGTGGAAGAGAATGGCTCTTGCAAAGTATGAAGTTGAACCTGGCCATGGCATATATACCGACATGAATGCTATTCGTAGAGATGAAGAGCTTGATAACATCCACTCAATTTATGTTGATCAGTGGGACTGGGAGAAAGTAATTACAGCTGATCAGCGTACTGAGGAGTACCTTGAAGAGACTGTAGTGACTATTTATAATGCAATGAAGAATCTTGGAGACTATGTTAACCGTCTTTATAGAGGTATCCAAATAGAACTTCCAAATGAAATAACGTTTTTAACTACGCAGGAGCTTGAAGATAGATATCCGAACAACACCCCTAAAGAGCGTGAGGCTATTGTAGCTAAGGAGTATGGTGCTGTATTTATCAAGAAGATTGGGGGCGTTCTCTCATCAGGTAAAAAGCATGACGGAAGAGCTCCAGACTACGATGATTGGGAGCTAAATGGCGACATTATCGTATGGAATGATGTGTTAGACGATGCTCTTGAGCTTTCGTCAATGGGCATACGTGTTGACAAAGAAGCTATGGAGCGTCAGTGTAAACTTGACAATAAAGAAGAGAGACTTAGTCACTCATTCCATCAGAGTGTTCTCAATGGTGAAGTTCCGCTATCAATTGGTGGAGGAATAGGACAGAGCAGAATTTGTATGTTCTTTCTTCAGAAAGCACATATCGGAGAGGTCCAGGCTTCGGTATGGTCAGATGAGATGATTAAGGCATGTGCTGAGGATAATATCTTTTTGCTATAGTTCGAGTGGTTCACTAATTTTATAAAAAAATACAAGGAAAGGATTCATGTTCATGAAATATGTCGATGTCGTAATTGATAATAAAAGTGAATACATGGATTCTTTTTACATACTTAGCTCCAGATGACGTAAAAAGTCGGCGACAAGGTCAATATTCCGCTAGCACGAAGACCAAAGGGAGCAGAAGGATATGTGGTGTCAATCGACATTTTTCCAAGCGTTGCATCAGAGAAAATTAAAGAGATAAATTACATTGACAAAGATAGGTCTCTAACACCTGAGATTATAGATACGGCTATATGGATGAGATCTCGTTACGGTGTAAAGTACATTGATGCAATCAAGATGTTTGATGTATCTGGAAAGCGTGTTCCAAAGATAGAGAAAACACAAGAGGCTGTAATACTGGAGAAGGAGCCAATTCTATCAGTAGAACAGAATAATGCAGTAAAAATAAATGATTCTATCGCTAATGAACTCGGCAAATCATTTTTGTTACACGGGGTCACAAACTCTGGAAAGACTGAAGTATATATGAGAGCCGTGAATAATGCTATTTCACGAGGGAAAACTGCAATTGTACTATTGCCAGAAATAGCCCTTTCAGCTCAAGTGGCAGAACGTTTTGCAAAGAGATTCGGTAGAGACAAGATTGCCATCATTCATAGTAAACTAAAGACTAGTGAACGGCTTATAGAATGGCTTAGAATTAGATCTGGCGATGCAAAGATTGTAATTGGTGCTAGAACTGCAGTGTTTGCTCCAGCTTCTGATATCGGAGTTATTATCATTGATGAAGAACACGAATCTACTTATAAGTCAGATCATAATCCTAAGTTTGAAACAGTAGATGTAGCGTTTAGACGTTCAAAATATCACAATGCGACACTGATTCTCGGAAGTGCTACTCCCAGCATAGTTTCTTACAATCGTGCTAAGGAAGGTATATATGAACTGATAAAGATGAAGGATAGAATCAGGGGCAAGCGTTATGCCAGAAGTCCAGATTGTCGATATGAGGGAAGAACTCAGAAGTGGTAATTCAAGTGTTGTAAGCAGAAAGCTGTTATCATCAATTGAAGAGACAATCAATAGCGGTGATCAAGTTATACTATTTTTTTAAATAGAAGGGATTTTATACGCAAGTAATGTGCCAGGACTGCGGTTACATAATGACGTGTCCGGATTGCGATATTACATTAACATACCATAAGAAGGAAAATTCGGCTATTTGTCATTACTGTGGTCGTAAGTTCAAAGTTCCAAGTGTTTGTCCAGAATGTGCAAATGATCATCTATCTTTTGTTGGAACAGGCACAGAGAGGCTTGAAGAAACTATCGGTGAACTGCTTCCAAAGGCAAAAATTGAGAGGTTCGATCTAGACACTGCAAAAAAATAACCGTGAGATAAATAATATACTTAAACGCTTTTAATTCTGGTAAGACTAATATTTTAGTTGGTACACAGATATTAGCAAAGGGGCTTGATTTTTCGAAATGTAGGCTTAGTCGGAATTGTTTTAGCGGATTCTTCACTAAATATTCCAGATTATAGATCCCCGGAGAGAACTTTTTCAGCTTATAACACAAGTATCGGGGCGCGCTGGCAGAGAGGGTGGAAAAAGTAAAGTTATACTTCAAACATATCAGCCAGAAGATCAAACAATAATAATGGCCTCAAAACGTGATTATACAGGTTTTTTTATGAGCAAGAGCTTAACCACAGAAAAAAACATGAACTATCCACCTTTTTCTGATATTATCTCTGTGACTTTTGTCGATAAAAAGATTCAAAAAAATTGAGTTTAGCGCCACGTTAGATTATGCGAGTGACTTTAGAAAGTATCTTCTTTCTATGAAAAATTTGCCAGCTCACACGACCGTATAGGAACCAAAGTTTGATTTACAAAGAGGCGGAGCTGATAGGAATAGAGTCTTTTTCCTGATAAAAGCACCAAAGGGAAGCAGAGGTGGATTCGTCAGCGCTTACATGAGGTATAGGGAATTAATGATGAAACACAGGAGTACCTGTCATATAGAATTAGATATAAATCCATATGGAACAATTTAGATATTTCAAAAATTGAAGGGAGTATTATGGCGTTAAGAAAAATTGTGATTAGGGGAGATGAAATTCTCACAAAAAGTGTAAGCCTGTTACAAAGGTTACAGATAGAATTAAAGTTTTATGCGAAGATATGCTTGAGACGATGAGAGAGGCCGATGGTGTTGGACTTGCCGCACCGCAGGTTGGAGTAATGAAAAGGATATTTGTTTGCCGACCAGAGCTTGATAAATTCGAACAGGAATACGTGATGATTAATCCTGAGATAATTGAAAAAGAAGGCGAACAAGAATCTGCGGAAGGTTGCCTGAGTGTACCGGGATATATAGGTATGCTTAAGAGGCCTGAGAGAGTAAAGCTGAGAGCTATGAACCTCGATGGAGAAATCAAGGAGTATGAGTTTTCAGGCTTTGCAGCAACATGCATAATGCACGAGAATGACCATCTGGATGGTGTAGTTTACCCAGATATTGCAGAAGAGATTTATACCACTGAGCAATATAATGAAATGATGGCAGATGTAGCATCAGAAAATGAAGAGGACGATAACTAAATGCGAATAGTATATATGGGAACTCCAGACTTTGCAGTTCCAGCTTTAAACAGCTTAATAGATGCTGGTCATGATGTGTTGATGGTTGTCACTCAACCAGATAGACGTGGCAATAGGGGAAAAGTAGTTTTTTCTCCTGTCAAAGCTTGTGCTATTGAGCACGGGATAGAAGTACGTCAACCAAACAGTATAAAGAATGAACCAGAATTTATTGAGGAATTAAATAGTATTAAGCCAGATATTATAGTAGTTGCTGCCTACGGACAAATTCTCCCGCAGTCTGTTCTTGATATACCTGTTCACGGGTGCATTAACATACATGGCTCTATTCTGCCTGAATACAGGGGGGCCGCACCAATGCAGTATGCTATTCTCGAAGGAAAGGCTGAAACTGGTGTAACCATTATGCAGATGGAGCGTGGACTGGATACGGGAGATATAATTAGTGTCTCGAAGGTGAGTGTCGATAGGAAAGATATCATTACATTATCTGAGGAACTTGCGGAGTGTGGTGCTAAGCTCGTGGTTGAAACTATAGAATTAATATCAAGTGGTCAAGCAACTTACACAAAAACAAGATGATTCAGCTTCATCTTATGCACACATGATTAGCAAAGAAGATGGATATACTGATTTTTAGTTCATCTGCAACTGAAATTGATAACAAAGTACGTGCTTTTAAGGCGTGGCCAGGTACATTTACCAACTTAGGAGACAAAACCCTTAAGTTATTTGAGGTTTTTCCGGTTTCTGATGTAAATATAAATGCTGAATATGGCATGATAACAAGTGTTAACAAAGATAATTTTACTGTTAAATGCTCTGAAGGAACTCTTGAAATTAGAGAAGTACAGCTTCAGGGCAAGAAGAGAATGAGTGTTTCTGACTTCATTAGGGGAAATAAATTAGACGTTGGGATGATTTTTAAATTAAACAAGTAATGATGGAGGTAAAAAGGTATGTTTGGAGGATATTACTCATCTATGATCGTTCTGATTCCAGCAATGATTTTTACGATGATTGTTCAGGCTCGCATTAAGCGCGCTTTTTTTCGACGTATATCGAGATTGAAAATAGTAAGAGGATTACAGGGCATGCAGCAGCTCGTAGAATGCTAGATGCCAATGGACTTCAGCAAGTGCCAATCAACATGCTTAATAGCGATGCACTTACGAATTATTATGATCCCTAGAAATAACACTGTAAAATCTAAGTTCTGAAATATATAATCAAGACTCTGTTGCATCGGTGTGCATAGCTTGTCATGAGGTAGGACATGCTATTCAGCATGCAACTGGTTATGCTCCTGTTAAGATGAGAAATGCCCTGGTACCAGTAACTAATTTTGCACAGAATGCATCATGGCCACTTATCCTGCTAGGTTTACTATTATCATCAACTTCGCAGTATGGAACGATGTTTTTTAATATTGGAATCCTTTGTTTTGTAGCAGTTGTACTGTTCCATCTTGTTACACTTCCAGTCGAGTTAAATGCTAGCAGCAGAGCTCTTACTCAGATGAGAACTCTCGACCTTGTTGACGATGCAGATTACTCTGGAAGCAAAAAAGTTCTAAGTGCTGCGGCTATGACTTATGTTGCTGCACTTGCAACTGCAGCAGCTGCACTGATTAGAATTCTCTTAATTAGAGGGAATAGAGACTGATGAACATAGACTGGTATGCTATATATCATGCACTTCATGATATATATTGCGATAATTCATATTCAAATCTTGCTATTAACGAAGCTCTTAGGGAACATGAAGTATCCTCTCAGGGCTTCGTTCGTGTTATGGCTAAAGGAGTCATTCGAGACACAATCTTGCTTGATCACAATATCGATAGATTTGCAAAGAATGGAGTTAAGGGAATCAAAACTAAGATTTTTGATTGTCTTGCGCATGGGGATGTACGCAATCGCTAAAATGGACTCGGTTCCCTCTTATGCCGCGGTAAACGAAACAGTTTCCTTGGTCGGAAAAGTTTCACCAGGAGCAAAAGGTTTTGTCAACGGTGTACTTAGAGCATTTGAAAGGGAAGGTGGAAAGCTTTTAATTCCTTCTTACGATGATAAATTAAAAAGAGATATCGTTTAAGTATTCTTTTCCTTATCACCTGGTGAGGTTTCTTAGCAAACAATATGGCGAAGATAAAATTGAAGAAATAATTGAAGGCTTATATGATATACCTGAACTAAATATTAGAGTTAACTCTAATAAGTGTTCACGTGAAGAACTCCTATGTAGACTTAGAGAAAGAGGGATAAAAGCTCGAGAGAATGTTCTTTCAAAAAATGGAATTATCATTGATGAAGGGATGATTTTAAACACTCCAGAGTTTAGCAGAGGTATGTTTACTATTCAGAGTTCTTCATCGCTTAGAAGTATAGAGCGACTCGCTCCAAAGCCAGGTGATAAAGTGCTAGATATATGTGCTGCTCCTGGTGGCAAAACTACTGCAATGGCTGAGCTCATGCTTGATTCTGGAGAAATTATAGCTAGTGATATACACGAGCATCGTGTCAAATTAATCAGGGATCTTTATTCACGTCTTGAACTATCTTGTATTGATGCTATCACAATGGATGCTTCAATCTATAACGAAGACATGAAAGAGAAATTCGATAAGGTTCTTGCTGATGTACCATGTTCAGGCCTCGGAGTAATAGCAGGGAAGCCAGAATTAAAGCTCCGCGTTGATTTAAATAAGTTTCCTGGACTTTATCAGCTGCAGTACAAAAATATTGGAAAATGCATTTTTATATCTAAAACCAGGAGGATATCTTATGTACTCCACTTGTACAATTAATAAGAGGGAGAACGAGCAAATAGTTTCTAGGTTATGTGATGCCTTTGAAAAATGCTTGTATTGTTGAATACAATTCAATTTTACCGTATAATAAACAAGTAGGATTTTACTATTGTAAAATCAGAAAGTATAACAATTTATAATTTTAATTTACTCAGGTGGTAAGACTTTAATGAGAGTAGGATATTTAACAGACAAGGGTATGAAACGCCCTAAGAACGAAGATGCTGTAAAAGGTATTAAAGGATAGCAGATTTTTCATGCTGGCAGACGGTGTTGGCGGAAATAAATCAGGTGAAATTGCAAGCACTGCGGCCGTAGACTTTTTGGCTGATTATGTTTACAACAACCCGATTGAGTTAGTCGAAGGGAGCGAAGCGATTTTCCTATATTTTGAAAATGCTGTTAACTTCGTAAATGAAAGCATACTGCAGCTTTCTAACACTAAGCCAGAGTATGTTGGTATGGCGACTACACTTGTATTCGCATATGTTGATCGCAAGATTCTTTATGTAGGTAATGTAGGTGACAGTAGAGTTTACTTCATCCACAAGGATGAAGTGCATCAGATAACTGATGATCACACCTATGTAAATGATCTTGTTAAGATGGGTGCTATTACACGAAATGAGGCAGACCATCACTATAAGAAGAATGTAATCACCAGAGCGATTGGTGGAAATGCATATAACAACCCTGACTGCTTCAACATTTACATGGAGCCAAGTGACAGGGTGTTAATATGCAGTGACGGACTTTACGAGGAAGTATCGGATAAGGAAATCCTAGATATTTTCAATGAGAGTAAGGACATGCAGGATTGTGCTGAGCGCATGGTTGAAAGAGCAAACCTAAACGGTGGAAACGATAACGTTTCAGTAATTTGTATTGATATGTTGGAGGAATCAAATGAGCAGTAGACTTCTATCTGGCCGTTACGAGCTCCTTGAGAAAATCGGTGATGGCGGTATGGCAGTCGTTTACAAGGGTAAGGACAGACTGTTAAATAGATTCATCGCTATCAAGATACTCAGACCGGAGTTCACTAAAGACGCTTCATTTGTTGAGAATTTTAAAAAGAGAATCGCAGGCAGCTGCGGGACTTTCTCATCCTAACATCGTAAGTGTTTATGATGTAGGTAAAGAAGGAAATATCAACTATATAGTAATGGAGCTTGTTGAAGGCCGTAATTTAAGCGATATAATAGCAGAGGATGCACCTTTAGATTATCGTACGGTAATCGATTTAACAAAGCAGGTTGCATCTGCTCTAAGAATAGCGCATAAGAACAAGATTATACATAGAGACGTTAAGCCGCATAATATAATGGTTACATCGGATGGTGTTGCCAAACTGGCTGACTTTGGTATTGCTAAGGCTGTTAATGATGCAACTCTTTCTACAAACAGCAAAGTAATTGGATCTGTCCACTACTTCTCTCCCGAACAGGCAAGGGGAAATTATGTTGATGAGAGATCCGATATATACTCGCTTGGTATCGTTATGTATGAGATGCTTACAGGAAAGGTACCATTTGATGGTGACAATCCTGTATCTATCGCGCTTAAGCATATCAACGAGGAAATAGTACCACCACATGAATATGTTGATGGAATACCGCCTGCGCTCGAAAGAGCAGTGTTAAAGGCAACAAATAAGTTTCAGACTAACAGATTTAACAGTGCAGATGAACTTATTGAAGAACTCGATAATATCGAATTTGTTACTAAGGTTGTAGGAAATTCAATTTTTTGCAGAAGCATCAAATGAGGTTGCTCGCAAACGTTCAGATATCGATGACGATGACAATGATGAGTTAGTATCAGATAAATCAAAGGGTAAGAAGAAAAAGAAAGCTAGTCCTAATAGCCGGAAGAAGAAGCTTGTAAGGATTGGAATCGCTGCAGCGATAATCCTCCTTCTCGGCCTAGGCGTGGCTTTTGCTACTGGTGCATTATCTAGCAAGACAAAGGTGCCAGATTTATCTGACATGACATATAAGGAAGCAAAAAACACTGCTGAAAAGAGTGGGTTTAAGGTTGAAAAAAAGGTAAAAGTGTTTACTCTTCTGAAATTGCTGAGGGTCACGTAGTTGAGCAGGATCCTGCAGGTGGCGAAGAAGCTAAGAAGGGAACAACTATAAAGCTTAACCTCAGTAAAGGCTCTAAGGAAGGTACTGTACCTAATATTGTAGGTCAGGACTACAAAAAGGTTGAGAAAAAAAGCTAAAGAAGGCTGGATACAAGCTCGGTATCGTTAAGTCAGAGACGTCCAACAAAACCAGAAGGAACAATCTTAAGTCAGGACCCTAAAGCTGGTACAAATGCAGATAAGGGTACAAAGGTAAACATTACAATCAGTGACGGAAAAGGGAAAGAAAAGGGTACTGTACCTTCAGTAACTGGAAAGTCACTAGAAGAGGCTAAGGCTGCAATTTCTAACGCTGGATTCAAAGTTGGCAACATTACTTACGATGAGAGCAACGTATACGGTAATGGCTACGTAATGTGGCAGCAATACGCTGCTAATACATCACTCGAAAAGGGTGAAACCATTGATATCGAGGTAAGTAAGGGAGCTCCATCTTCGGGAAGTTCATCTGACAGCTCGAATAACAGTGGAACAAGGTTGTAATATGCTAGGAAGAGTCGTTAAGGGAATTGGCGGTTTCTATTATGTCGATGATGGACAGAGGGTTTATATGGGTAATGCCCGCAAAAACCTTAAGCGAGGTAAGTCCCTCATCTATGTTGGAGATATTGTCGAGTTTGATCTAAGACAAGAAGATGGCGACTGTATAATTACTAAGGTGCGCGAAAGAAAGAATTTTCTTTCGCGCCCACCTGTTTCTAACCTAGATAAGCTTGTGGTTGTATTTGCAGCTGCATCGCCAAATCCTAATAGGTTAATTATCGATAAGTTTACAGCTGCTACTCTCTATAACAATATAGAAGTTGTTATATGCATTACAAAGATGGATCTTGTGACAGAAATGGAGCTTCAGGAATTAATTTCAAACTATAAAACTGCTTTTTCCTGTAGTTGCAGTGAATGGACAAACTGGTGAAGGCATCGATAACTTATTCGAACTAATTAAAGGTAATAATGTTGCACTTGCTGGATCTTCTGGTGTCGGTAAATCAACTATTATGAACCATTTGACAGGTCGCAATGATATTGAAACAGGCGATATAAGCACTAAGACATCAAGAGGTCGGCATACTACAAGGCACGTAGAGATTTTTAGCATAGATAAAGATACACATTTCTACGATACGCCAGGGTTTACATCTCTAGACATGCCTAGGCTTGATAAGTACCATGTGCGAGATTTTTTCCGGAGATAAGAGAGTATAAAGGTTATTGCAAGTATCTCGACTGTATACATGTCGATGAGCCTGATTGTGCGGTAAAGGAAGCCTTGTACGAAGGTAAAATAAGCAATAGTAGATATGAATCGTATCTTGCGATTCTAGAAGAGGTAAAGAAATGGCAAAGATAGCACCTTCGATTTTAGCAGCTGATTTTTCGAAGCTTGGTTCAGAAGTCACAGATATCTGTAACGGAGGATGTGATTATATTCATGTCGATGTTATGGATGGCTCATTTGTACCCTAATATTAGTTTTTGGCAGCGCAGTGATGAAAAAGCCTTAACAGCTACGCAACTGTTCCGTATGATGTCCATCTTATGATTCAAAATCCTGATTCTTATCTGGAGGAATTTGTAACTGATAATACAGAATTTATTACTGTGCATTACGAAGCCTGTCCTCATATTTGTAGAACAATATCTCACATAAAGGAGCAGGGGGTAAAAGCCGGTGTCTCTATAAATCCAGGATCGCCTGTTTCTTGTTTAGAATCAGTATTACCGTTCGTTGATATGGTACTTGTAATGTCTGTTAATCCAGGCTTTGGCGGTCAAAAGTTTATACCTGAAACGGCTGAAAAAGTAGCACAACTTAATAAAATTAGAGAAGAAAATGGTTACTGCTTTGAAATTGAAGTAGATGGTGGTGTTACTGATAAGAATGCAGGATTACTTATTTCAAAAGGTGCGGATATACTCGTCGCAGGTTCTGCAGTCTTTAAGTATGAAGATAGAGCTGAAGCAATAATGAACATCAAGAAAGTAGATGCGTAAGAAGTTTCTATTATCTTCACTACAATAATCTCAATAAAAGCTAATGCCTAGCTTTCTACTTTCGTAGAATTGCTAGGCATTTTTTCATATCATCTGGTAAAGGTGCTTCAATTTCAAGTGTCTCGCTAGTCATAGGATGTTTAAGCTCCATCTTTACAGCATGGAGAGCTTGCCTATTCATGAGTTCAGGGGCATCGCCACCGTATAAGTGATCGCCTGTAATGGGGTGACCTATATGAGTGAGATGAACTCTAATCTGGTGAGTTCTACCTGTATGAAGCGTCACTTCTACTAGAGTATGATTATCAAATCTTTCAAGGACCTTGACATCTGTAATTGCATTTTTACCACCTTCTGCAAGTACTGTTCGCTGAATAGATTCCTCGTTTGGGCGTCCTATAGGTTTATCTATCGTAAACGCGTCTCTAGCGATAACGCCGTTAACAATTGCGATATACTGCTTATGAACTGCATTTGTACGCATCTGGTGAGAAATATCGTGCTGAGAATTTGCGCTCTTGGCGACGATAACAATTCCAGAGGTATCCATATCTATTCGATTAGCAAAGCGAATCTTATAAGTCTGGTTATTATCCTGCATATACTTCATGATGCCGTTTGCGATGGTGTGCATAGGATGTCCTTTTGTAGGATGAACTATTACACCGGGCTGCTTATTTATGAACATAAGGTCATCGTCTTCGTAAAGCACATTAATAGGTATATCTTCTGCAGGGAAATCACTAGTTTCTTCTGGTAGCCTAATCGATATTATATCTCCGAGCTCTGGTTTAATAAATCCAGGAGCAGGGACGCCGTTAAGGTCTACAAGTTTCTGAAACTTTTATTTTTAGTTTTGAACCTAGACGAAAAATTTAAAATTTGCTTTTGAGAATCTGGTTTATGCTTAAACCAACATCAGATTCTCGAACTTTATGATTATATTTTCCCATTATTTCCTCAAATTATGTTTATAAAAGCTTGTTTGTAAGCTTATTCCAGTAATCATATCCTGGTAGTCTAACTAAGTGAATTTCGTCATCAGCCTGCATTACATCTATTTTTAGATACATTGCTAAATTCCCCGGGTAAGACCATCGTATGCTAACAAAAAGCTTGTCCCCAACGGTACTCTTGCGAGTAACCAACCTAACTTTTTTGAAGCAGGATAGAGGATGCTAGATCTCAAAAACAGCGGTACGCACTAGTGTTCATCGGTGCCATCGGAGTCAGCTGGAGCGCATCCAGCTCTGGCGCAACAAGTGAGCCACCCTAGTGAATAGTTGTAAGCAGTTGAGCCAACAGGAGTAGACACAAGAATTCCGTCGCCAATAAACTCCTGTATAGGAGTGTCATCCATAATTATCGATAGATGAGCAAGCTTCGTATACATACCCATAACTAGTATTTCGTTTATGCCTGTTACCTCGTGAACACCATCGCGATCTGTGATTAGTGCACGAATAGGGTGTATCTTTTCAATCGTATAATTTCCATCATTATAATGATTTACGAACTTCTCAAGTTCAGATGGAACAAGTTCCTGGAAGAAACCGAGGTGTCCCGTATTAATTCCTATGATTGGTGTTTGTGGAAGCCTGCATTCATGGACGCAGTTTAGAAATGTTCCGTCTCCACCGATACACGCAATTAAATCCACAGTTTCATCATAGGTCTCGGAAATATTAAATCCTCTTGTATTAAGAACATTTATGAGTTCGTTTGCAGTAGCTTTTGATAAACCAGTATCATTGCTGAAGATAAAAACGTTGGTTGATTTCATAGTAATTCCTCTTATATTAATCGCTATATCATCTCATCAAGTTCATTGACTAGCTTCTCAAAAGTAGAAAGTGCAGAAAGCACGGGTTCTTCTGTGCTCATATCTACACCAGCGATTTTTTTAATAGTTCTATAGGATAATCTGATTCTCCTGTAGTTAGGAACTTTAAATATTCATCTCTTTCTGATGTCCCGCCATTTAATATTCTATTAGCTATAGCATTGGCAGCAGAATATCCGGTAGCGTACTGATACACGTAATAAGCACGATAGAAGTGAGGTATTCTTGACCATTCATACTTTATAAAGTCATCGTGCAGAACTGCATGACCGTAATACTCTGTGTTGAGTTTGTCGTATTCATTATTCAAAAATTTCGGAAGTTAGGGATCCACCATTCTCTACAATTTCATGAGCAAATTTCTCAAATTCGGCAAACATGGTCTGTCTAAATAGAGTGGATCTGAACTCATCAATATAGAAATTGATTAGATACTTCTTCATCTCTGCAGATTGTGCATTCTTAAGCAAGTAGTGTATAAGAAGAGTCTCATTCACTGTACTTGCAACTTCTGCAGTAAATATAGAGTGACCTCCATAAATAAAAGGCTGTGTCTTCCTTGTATAATAAGAATGCATAGAATGTCCTGCTTCATGAACAAGGGTGAATATATCACGAAGTTCTCCGCTAAAGTTCATTAGTATATATGGATGACTGTCATACGAGCCAAAACTATAAGCCCCAGAAGTTTTTCCTTTATTCTCGTATATATCTACCCATCTCTCTTCGGTAAGACCTTTGCGAAGTGTTGAAACGTATTCATCTCCTAGTGGTGCGAGTGCTTTACAAGCGATGTCAACAGCTTGATCGTATGTGCATTCTAATCCTTCTGGCTTAACAATAGGACGGTATACATCATACATTCTAAGATCGTTAACCCCTAAAGCGCGCTTTCTTATCTCCATATACTTATGCATTGATGTTAGACTTTTATGCACAGCATCGATTAAATTACTATACACACTAAGCGGAATTCGTTCTCCAGAGAGAGCGCTATCTAGAGTCGACTCGTAACTTCGAAGGTTAGACATGATAGAGTCGTGCTTAACGTTATAATTGTACATCACAGAAATGGAATTGTTGAACTCCTTGTATCTACCATACATCGTTTCATATGCATTCTTACGCACTTCGCGATTCTCTGACTCCATAAAATGAATGTAGTTACCGTGAGTCAATTCAACATAGTGGCCATCTTCATTTTTAACCTTTCCAAATGAAAGGTCTGCATCGTTAAACATGGTGAAGATTTCATCTGGTGCACTTGAGGTTTCATTTAACTGAGCTATGATACGCTCTTCGTCTGAAGAAAGTACGTGAGGCTTGCTAAGTAAAATAGAATCAAGCATGAACTCGTATACTTTTAATTGCGGTATCTCTTCAATATATCCTTTGATTATAGTCTCATCGGCCTCGAGCAGTTCGGGTGTAAAAAACGAAACATTAGCTGAAATCTGAGCGAGGGTAGAGAGAGCTTTATTGTTCATCTCAGTATACTTAGTATTAGCATTATCCTCGTCATGACGCATTCTAGAATATACGAAAGCATGTTCAGCTTTGCGCATAACATCGGCGTACAGATTCAATGCATTTAGCAAGTTAGTGGAAGAATCTGTAATGGTACCTTTGAGAGCAGTGAATTCCTCACTTCCCCTCAGTGCAGTATATAAATCGTGCTCCCACTTTTCCTCTACAGGGTACATCGCTTCTAAATTCCATTTATCTTTTGCCGCTATCTCAGAGCGGTTTTTTAACTCGTATTTATTCATTTAATTAGCTCCTTATGCTATAATTGATGATGTATTATTATAGCATAAATCAATTTAAAGGTGAATTAATGAACAGAGATGAACTCTATCAAATCCTTGATATTATTGCGCCAGAAGAGTTTGAGTACTATGAGAATTTGGCAGCGCTTCTAGAGGCCGATGATGTTATTGATGTAGAGCTAATTCTTGAGCTTATCAAGGAACTCGATATGGTCAAACTGGCAGACATGTTCGATTCTTATTTTGAAGAATGGAACAAGTCAATACCAGAGGATTTGGCTGAATTATATGTGACAGTTGATACAGCTAAACGCAGTATTATGGGCAATTTTAATGAAGATATGGATGATGAGGACTACTCTTCATTAGCTACGGCTATATATGATTTTAGACGTTGGTATGTGATAACACATCATGTAATAGATAATGATACAGGTGAAGAAATCAATATCAGAGATGCGAGGTATAATCTCAGTGCGTCAAGATATACGGGAGAAGTCTGCAATTATAATTTTAATGACGCATACGAGTACGAAGGTGACTCGTACTCTGTGAGATTGTCGGATATTATAGAAGCAAGCTATAACTAAGGGGGATATATGCTAGAGGTTATAACACTGGATTCCGGTGTCAGATTAGTGCTTAATTCTATGGATTCTGTTAGATCAGTTTCAATTGGAATATGGTGCAATAATGGTTCGGTAAATGAGAAAGCTGAAGAACATGGAATTTCTCATTTTATTGAGCATATGCTATTTAAAGGCACTAAGAACAGGGATCATTTTCAGATAGTAAATGAAATCGACAAACTTGGTGGTCAGATGAATGCTTTTACAAGCAAAGAATGTACTTGCTTCTATGTGAAGTGCCTTGATGAGCATTTTCGTGCAACAGCTGAAGTTTTTGACTGACATGATAAGCAATCCAACTTTTTCCGGCAGAAGAGCTTGAGAAGGAGAAGGGTGTAGTAATTGAAGAAATCAATATGAATGCTGATGATCCAGATGATGTTGCATTCGACATTCTTGAAGACAACGTATACCGTGGCATGGGCATGTCACACCCAGTTCTTGGTACGAAGGATACTGTTTCGTCATTTACACACGATAAGCTCAATGAATACTACTTTGACCACTATACTCGTGATGAAATTATTGTTTCTGTAGCTGGTTCATTTAACAAGGATGAGGTTATAGATTATTTTAAAGATAAGTTCCATAACCTCAAAGGTAGCCGGGGTATTGAAACTGATAAAAGCGTTTCAGAACTTTCTGATGGTGGATATATTGAAGTTAATAAGGATATAGAGCAGGCTCATATAGCTATGGGAATAAGACTTTTCCCTGCTTCTGATTCAAGAAGATACCCTATGATGCTGCTTTGCAATCTTCTTGGCGGAGGAATGTCGTCAAGACTAATGCAGAATGTTCGAGTTAAGAAGGGGCTTGCATATTCAGTTTACTCTATGACTGGTTTCTATAGTCATACTGGACTATTCGTCATATCTGCAGGTGTATCTAAGGATAAGGTTGATGAAGCTTTAGAAGCTATTAAAGATGAGCTTGAAAGGCTTAAGGGCGATGATATAAGTACAGAAGAGTTCCAGAGTTCTAAGGAGCAGCTAAAATCCAGCTTTATCTTTGGTCAGGAAAGTGTTCAGAATCTTATGATTTATAATGGCAGAAACCTTCTAACGTATGGAAGGTGTATAACGCCATCCGAAGTGCTACAGATGCTCGATGACATCAGTCTTGATGATATTAATGAGGTAAAAAGAAATCTGTGATTATGATAGGTTTCATATAGTAAATGTAACTGGTAACAATTAGTAGTTAACTGCTTTTTGACTTTTACTATAATTCACATTTATTACTAGTTTAGTCTAAATTTCAATAAAATTGCTGTTTTAACTGGAAAGGATTAGCTCTTATGGAACTAAAAATTTATATCACTTAGTGGACATCTTCCGTCCTATGCTACTGATGGCGCATCAGGACTGGACCTACGTGCATTTACCGATGAACCGATTACCTTGGCACCTATGGAGAGAAGACTTATTCCTACTGGATTGTTTGTACAGATTCCAGATGGTTACGAGGGTCAAGTTAGAGCAAGGTCAGGACTTGCAATTAAGCAAGGTATTGGCCTTGTCAACAGTATAGGCACCATTGATTCTGACTATCGTGGCGAGTTAAAGATTCCAATGATTAATTTTAGCAATGAAGATTTTATAATCAATAATGGAGATCGTGTTGCACAGCTAGTAATTGCAGCATACGAGAGAGTTGAGCCAGTAATCGTTACCGAACTTGATGAGACAGATCGAGGCGAAGGTGGTTTTGGGCACACAGGAGTTAAAGAATAGATGATATTACGAGATGACCTTGAACAACGAGAATATGATTTTCTTGATGCGAGAGCAGCGAAATCCAGAGATTCTTTAGGCAGAGATAAGTATGAGGAAAAGTGTAGTTTTTCGCACGGATTATCAGCGTGATAGAGATAGAATTATTCACTCTAAAGCATTTCGCAGATTGATGCACAAGACGCAGGTTTTTCCTTGCACCTGAGGGTGACCATTATAGAACTAGACTCACTCATACTCTTGAGGTTGCTCAAGTCGCTCGTACAATTGCAAAAGCTCTCAATTATAACGATGAGTTAACTGAAGCAATTGCCTTGGGTCATGATCTCGGTCATACACCATTTGGACATAACGGCGAGGAAGTTTTGAACAGGATTCACGAAGGTGGATTTAGGCACAATGAACAGAGTCTACGCATTGTTGAACGAATAGAATCTACAACCAAGAGAATTGGACTAAACCTTACAAAGGAAGTAAGAGACGGCATTTTGAACCATCGAGGTTCAGCTATCCCAATAACTCTCGAGGGACAGATTGTCAAGATTAGTGACCGTATTGCCTACATAAATCACGATATTGATGATGCCATAAGAAGCAATGTCATAAGTATTGATGAACTACCAGCAACTGACCTCGATGTACTTGGATATTCACACAGCACACGTATTAATAACTTAATTTCGGATCTCGTATCATATAGTGATGGCAAAGATAATGTTAGCCTAAGCCCGGAGTTTACCCGTGCTTTACTACATCTTCGTAAGTATATGTTTGAGCACGTATACTGTAGCGAACTCGTTAAGAGAGAAGAGGACATGAATAAGGTAGAAGTGGTAATTACCGCTCTCTATAAGTACTTTGTTAATCATCCTGATAAGATGCCTGAACTTTATAGGAACATAGCAATTGAAGATGGTGAAACTACTGCTGTAAAAGACTATGTATCTGGAATGACGGATCGATACGCAATTTCGTTATATTCTGATCTTTTTGTACCACGTGGATGGACAGACTTTAAGTAGATAACTAAAAAGGAGAAGACCATGGCATATGGCAATAACTTTATCGATGAGATAAAATCAAAAGTTAATATCGTTGATGTCATTGGCCGTGAAGTCCCTCTAAAGCAAAGTGGAAGCAACTTTAAAGGTCTTTGTCCTTTTCATAATGAGAAAACTCCTTCCTTCATGGTAAATGAGCAAAAGCAGATTTTTAATTGCTTTGGGTGTGGAGAAAAAGGTGATGTAATTCACTTTGTCCAGCGCTTTAATAATCTGGAGTTTATGGAAGCTTGTGAGAAGCTAGCTGAAGAATATAATATTGAAATACCACAGCACGGTACACGAAAAAAAGTAGATATGTCTCATTATTATGAGATAAATGCTATAGCGGCGAGATTCTTTTTTAATAATCTTACAAAACAGTCAAATCCGGGATACACATATATTCGAAAAAGAGGAATTAGTGATGAAACCATAAGACATTTTGGTCTCGGGTATTCACTTGATTCGTGGAATGCGTTACATAGACATTTACAGAGCAAGGGTATTAAAGATGAGGATATGCTTAAACTCGGACTAATAACGCAAGGAAAGAAGGGTGTATATGATAAGTTTCGTGGACGCTTGATGTTTCCAATTTTTAATCCACAAGGCAAAGTCATTGGTTTCGGAGGTAGAGCGTTAGGCGATGAGATGCCTAAGTATCTAAATTCATCTGAAAGTGATGTATTTCTCAAGAAGAATAATTTATATGCACTAAACTTCACTAAGAAGAATATAAGCGATGATAACCAAGCTCTGATAGTTGAAGGCTATATGGATGTTATTTCTCTATATCAAAGTGGTATCCAAAATGTTGTCGCTTCACTTGGAACAGCCTTGACTGATAATCAGTGCCAGCTCATTACTAGATATACGAAGAATGTTGTGCTATCATACGATTCTGACGCTGCAGGCATCAAGGCTGCTCTTCGCGGCATCGAGGTTATGAGAGCTTCTCATGCAAATATTAGAATCTTGCAGGTAACCGGTGGAAAAAGATCCGGATGAGTTTGTAAAAAAACATGGAAAAGAAGATTTTATAAAGCTTGTTAATAGTGCTGTACCAGCCACTGAATTCTCGCTAGATATATTGAAGAAAAAATATAACCTTGAGGATAATCTAGAGATTATTGAGTATATAAGAGCGTGTGTTCCAATTCTGCGTAAACTTGGAGCTGTTGAGCAGGATTTGTATGTAAAAAAACTTGCTACTGATTTCGATATTTCGGAACATGCTATACTTACAGAGATGGCTGCCGATGACAATAGGCACAGCTATTCGTATTCTAACAATTCCCGTGAAATTAAAGGTTCCAGAAACAGTAGATATGGAAATGATGAAAGGCTAGAGATATCATTACTCTATATATTGACACGCGATGCTCGCTATCTTGATACATTCAAAGAAGATGAGATTGAGTTTAGGACTGATCTTGGAAGAGAGTTTTACGATATTGCTAGTAAATTAATTTTGGATAATGGCCTATCTGAAATAGATATAGATGATGTATATAAGGGTATCGATCCAGAAGACGAGAAGGCGCTTAGAAATATATTATCAAATGTAAGAATTGGTGCGGACGAAAGCTCGTACTACAAAGAATGTTATGTTAAGTATGTGCAGATGCATTACGGTGAAAAAAATAATAGAGCTACAAAACGCGATTGCCGTCGCTGAGAAGCTGGGTAATGAAGAAGAAATTTCACGTCTTGCGATGCAGTTACAAGGTATTGAAGAGAAGAGAAGAAAGGTTAGGTAGAGTATGCCAAAGAAAGAAGCAACCGAAGCAACTGCTAATGAACGTGTTGAACAGGCTGTGGAAGAGATTATGAAAATCTCTGAAAACATCGGTAACGAGATCACGCTAGCTGAGATTGGTGAGCATCTGTCGAGAATCAAACTTAATAAAGATCAGATAGATGAAGTTTACGACTTAGTTGAAAAGAGCGGAATCAGTATAGTTGACACTAGAGAGCCAAACGGAAGTGAACTCGAAGATGTTGAAGAAGACGATGTTGACGTCGATGATGGTGTTGTCCTCAAGACGAATGGAGAAATTGATGTAGATGCGACTGTTCCAAAGTCCTTACCTACTGATGACGCAGTTAGAATGTACCTAAAGGAGATTGGTAAGGTTCCACTTCTTACAGGTGCGGAAGAGCGTGATCTTGCTATCCGTATGGAGCAGGGTGATGAAGAAGCAAAGAAGAAGCTATGTGAGTCAAACCTGAGACTAGTAGTAAGCATAGCAAAGAGATATCTAAATAGAGGATTAAGCTTTCTAGACTTAATTCAAGAAGGAAATCTTGGTCTAATTAAGGCTGTAGACAAATTTGACTATACTAAAGGCTACAAGTTCTCGACTTATGCTACATGGTGGATTCGTCAGGCAATTACTCGATCTATCGCTGACCAGGCGAGAACGATTAGAATTCCTGTTCACATGGTTGAGACTATCAACAAGTTGATTAGAATTTCCAGACAGCAACTTCAGGAACTTGGTCGCGAACCTACTTCTGAGGAAATCGCTAAGGAGATGGGAATCACTGTTGAGAAGGTTAGAGAAATTAAGAAAATATCACAGGATCCTGTATCTCTTGAGACACCAATAGGTGAAGAAGAAGATAGCCATCTTGGAGACTTTATCCCCGATGACGATGTACCTGCACCAGTTGAAGCTGCAGCTTATTCTATGCTCAAAGAGCAGCTGATGGAAGTGCTGGATACACTGTCAGAGAGAGAAAAGAAAGTTCTTATGCTTAGATTCGGTCTTGAGGATGGAAGACCTAGAACACTTGAAGAAGTTGGTAAAGAATTTAACGTTACTAGAGAGCGTATTAGACAGATTGAAGCGAAAGCTCTTAGGAAGCTTCGTCATCCAAGTAGAAGCAAAAAGCTGAGAGATTATCTGGAGTAAAAATGAAAATTAGTGACAGAATAAGAGTAATATGTTCAACTGTCACACCTGGAGAAACTATTGCGGACATAGGCACTGATCATGCCTATGTCCCATTAATTCTGTATCAAAAAAACATATCTCCAGATGTGATTATGTGTGATATAAGCGCAGATTCTCTATCTAAAGCTAGAGACAGCTTTGAATCTGCTGGTATTGATATGTCAGATTCATCATTTAGAGTGGGCGACGGTCTTGATGTTATAGACAAAGGGGAAGTTGATGCATTAATAATTGCAGGCCTTGGAGGCGTGACTATTGTGGATATACTCTCACATGATATCGACAAACTAAGAAGCTTTAAGAAACTTATACTGCAGCCTCGAAATAATAGCGGTCCATTAAGAAAGTTTTTATATGAATATGGATTTGATATAACAAGAGATATACTAGTAAAAGAAGGTAAATTTTCCTGTGAAGTTATAGTTGCAGTAATTAATACCGAGCTAACTATAGAACCAGTATCTAAACACATCAAGTTACCACTTAGAAAACACCCATATAGTGAGTCTGATATAAGATGGAAATACCCTGCGAGTCTAATACATAGCGAAGCACCAATAGTTCGTAAAAGACTAGAACATGCTATTGATAATCATATCAAGGAAATCGAGAATTTACGCAGAGCTTCGAGCAATCAGAGTGATAGAATTAAGATGCTAGAATCAGAACTGGATTATCTAAAAAGAGTTATATGGTGATATTGATGGGTAAAAGACTGAGTTTGTTGATGTTTCATTAATATACATTGGATTAATAAGAACAGCAATATATCTAGCATAAAGAAATATTGTATGTCTAATACCGCTTCTAATACTTTTAAAATTTTATAAAAGAAATTTTTAAATAAATTTAGAGATATTAATTATGGATTAAAAATAGGTTCAATATGTATTTTTGCACAATGTATTTGTGGTATTATAATCTGAAATGGGTAAACTGGATGATCGCGTGATTTAACAATCACGAGGAAAGTCCGGGCTCCATAGGGTAAGGATGCCAGATAACGTCTGGCGTAGGTAACTATAGGGAAAGTGCAACAGAAACATTCCGCCGAAACGGGTAATGCCGTGGTAAGGTTGAAATGGTGAGGTAAGAGCTCACCGGCATCATGGAGACATGATGGCCGTGTAAACCCCATCCGGAGCAAGACTAAGAAAGGCATGAAATGCGGCGGCCCGTCGCAGCCGGTAGGTAAGTCGCTTGAAGCAGCTAGCGATAGCTGCTCTAGATGGATGATCATCAAATACAGAACCCGGCTTATAGTTTGCCCATTTTAATTTAGGGATATGAGTAAAGGGACCTCGGTATCTCTATCGAGGTTTAGGTGACCATATGAGATTAGGTATTGACGTTGGGTCTACGACGGTAAAACTTATCGTCTTGGATGATTCAAATAGTATTGTGTATTCTAGATATGAACGCCATATGTCGAATGTATTCGACAAAGTTGCTGAGTTGCTTTCTGATATGACTAAAGAGCTCGGCGATATTGAAGTTAATGCAGTTATCACCGGATCTGGTGGAATGGCATTAGCTCAAATTCTGGGAATAAAATTTGAACAGGAAGTAATTGCCTGCAGCAAGGCCATTGAAACGATAATTCCGATGACAGATGTAGCGATTGAGCTTGGCGGAGAAGACGCTAAGATTACATTCTTTGAGTCAACTATTGAACAGAGAATGAATGGAGCTTGTGCTGGTGGAACCGGAGCATTTATCGACCAGATGGCTGTTCTTCTACACACAGATGCTCAAGGTCTTAATGAGGCTGCAAAAGAGCATACGATGATTTATCCTATCGCATCCAGATGCGGGGTATTTGCGAAAACTGATATTCAGCCACTTATAAATGATGGAGCTAAGACTTCTGATATTGCAGCCTCTATATTTCAGGCTGTTGTAAATCAGATGATAAGCGGCCTAGCTTGTGGACACCCTATTAGGGGACACGTTGCATTTCTAGGTGGTCCGCTGCAGTATCTATCTGAATTGAGAAAGAGGTTTGTAGAGACTCTTGAGCTTAGAGAGGATGAAGTTATTTTTTTCCTGAAAATGCTAAATATTTTTGTTGCTATAGGTGCAGCTATTTTTAGCAGAAAAGGAATCAAAAAAAGTATCAGTTAACGACTTAATAGAGTTAGTACGTAAGGCAGATCCTGCCTCTGCGGGAGGTACTGTATACTTAGATCCGTTATTCAAGAATAAGGAAGAGCTTGAGGCGTTTAGAACTCGTCATGCGAAAGCCAAGGTTAGAAGGGCTGACATTGCTCAGCAATCAGGACCTCTATTTCTTGGCATTGATGCTGGATCTACTACCACTAAGGCGGCACTTATAAACAGAGATAAGGAGCTCGTTTTCGAGTACTATCAGAGCAACGAAGGTGACCCTTTAAACGTTGTTCGTAATATAATGTCAGAAATTTATGATAAGCTTCCTGAAGCTGCATTTATCGGTAGATCAGTCGTTACTGGATACGGTGAAGGTTTGATTAAGGCTGCATACAGACTTGACTCGGGTGAAATTGAGACGATGGCGCACTATAAAGCTGCCGAAGAATTCCTGCCCGGCGTTACTTTTATCCTAGACATTGGTGGTCAGGATATGAAGTGTATGAAGATTAAGGACGGAGCTATTAATAATATCATGCTGAATGAAGCTTGTTCTGCAGGATGTGGATCTTTTATAGAGACGTTTGCTAAATCTGTTAATATGAGCGTTGAAGACTTTGCCGAGGATGCCCTTGGATCAAGTATGCCAGTTGATTTAGGTACTAGATGTACCGTATTTATGAATTCAAAGGTTAAGCAAGCCCAAAAAGAAGGAGCTTCTGTAGCTGATATTTCCGCAGGCCTATCATATTCTGTAATAAAGAATGCCTTATATAAGGTTATGAAGCTTAGAAACCCAAGTGAAACAGGTGATAAGGTAGTCGTTCAGGGTGGTACATTCTTAAACGAAGCGGTTTTAAGAAGTATCGAGCTCGTATTAGGAAAAGATGTGGTAAGGCCGGATGCATCCGGTCTCATGGGTGCTTATGGAGCCGCTATTATTGGAGTCAATGAATATATCGAGGGTGCTAAATCCACAGTTCTTTCTAAGGGTGAATTAGATGGTTTTGCTGTGGAGACAAGTAATGATAGATGTCAGAAATGCGGTAATCATTGCCTATTGACTATTTCATCATTCTCGGATGGTAACAAGTATGTTTCGGGAAATAGATGTGAAAGAGGTGCCGGGGAAACTATCGAACCTCGTAATAATCCTGATTTATATAAAGAAAAGTCTAAGCTGCTCTTTGGAAGAAAGAATTTAAAGGCAGAAGAAGCAAAGCGCGGTGTAATCGGAATTCCTCGTGTGCTTAACATGTATGAGGACTATCCGTTCTGGCACAGCTTCTTCACTACGCTTGGATTTAGCATTGTATTGAGCCCACAGAGTTCAAAGAAACTTTATGAATCAGGTATGGACAGCATTGCCTCTGATACGGCGTGTTATCCAGCGAAGATCACTCATGGCCATATTAAATGGCTTGTTAATAAGGGCGTAAAGAAGATATTTTATCCATGTGTTAACTTTGAAGTTATCGAAGATAAGACTGCGGCAAATCACTATAATTGTCCAATTGTAGCAACTTATCCAGAGCTTATTGATAAGAATATGGCGGACTTGTTCTACGAGAATAAAGTAGAGTTTTATCATCCGTTCCTTCCTTATGATAACGACGACAGAATGGTTGAGGAGCTTTATAAATTTTTTTCTCTGGCAAAAAGAAAAATTGATATTGACAGAGCGAAGAATACAGACTCAATTAATAGATTTGAAAAATGATAGTAGAACATATGATCTCTTCGATTTAAAACTATCTAGAACTGAACTTCGAGAGGCTGTTAGGGGCTGGTAGAAAAAGCTTATCATGAATTTAAGGAAGAGCTTAATAAGCTAGGGGACAAAGCACTTAAGTTCATGGAAGAGAATAATAAAAAGGGTATTATCCTTTCTGGCAGACCATATCATCTTGATCCAGAGATAAATCATGGTATCAATGATGTAATAAACCAGCAGGATATGGTTGTACTTACAGAAGATTCGATTTCTGATAAGGTTGACCTCGCTCGCGATGTAAGAGTCCTCGACCAGTGGACATATCACTCAAGGCTATATAAGGCTGCTGTATTTGCAGGACAGAGAGACGATCTTGAACTCGTTCAGCTAAATTCATTTGGATGTGGGCTTGATGCTGTTACTACAGATGAAGTTGATGAGCTTCTCGGACAAAATAACAAGCTTCATACAATTCTTAAAATTGATGAAGGTTCAAACCTTGGTGCTGCAAAGATTAGAATTAGATCGCTAAAAGCAGCTCTTGATGAAAGAGATAAGGCTGGTACGCACTCTGAAGGTCTAAATGAACCGTATAAGCGAGTTGTATTTACACAAGAGATGAGAGAGGAGTATACACTACTTGTACCTCAGATGTCGCCACTTCACTTCCAGTACTTTACACCAATACTTAGAGCAGCTGGATACAAGGCGGAGCTTCTACCAGAGGCTACTAAGAACTCGGAGGAAGAGGGATTAAGGTACATCAACAATGATGCATGCTATCCTACAATAGTAACGTTAGGACAGATTATAGCTGCTTTAAAGTCTGGTAAATACGATCTCAACAAGGTTGGTGTCTTCATGTCTCAGACTGGCGGTGGCTGTAGAGCAAGTAACTATGTTGCATTGCTCCGTAAGGCGCTTAAAGACCTCGGAATGGAGCAGGTGCCTGTAATATCTTTTTAACACTGCTGGACTCGAAAAGAACCCAGGGTTTAAGATCACTCCCTAAAATGGGGCTAAGTCTAGTACTTGCTGTTAATTACGGTGATTTAATAATGAAGTGCCTATACCGCACACGACCTTATGAGAAGGTTAAAGGTAGCGCTGAAAAGATTATGTACAAATGGCATGACAGAATAGTTGAGAATGTCCTAGATTGCAAAGCTGGTACATTCAAGAAGAACGTCAAGAAGATTGTTGAAGAATATGATGCTCTTCCAATTTACGAAGATGTTAAGAAGCCAAGGGTTGGAGTCGTTGGAGAGATTCTTGTAAAGTATCATCCTAATGCAAACAATAACCTAGTAGAAATCATCGAAGCTGAAGGCGGAGAGGCTGTAGTGCCAAGCTTTATCGACTTCTTTGAATACGGTATGCTTAACAAGCAGTTCAACTTTAAAAATTTGTCAGGCTCTCGTAAGGAGATGATATTTAACAGTGCTGCCCTAAAGGCCATAGAGCACTATAGAGAATATGCAAGAAAAGCTTGTAGAGCTAGTAAGAGATTTGAACCGGATCACTACATAGAAGATACAGCTATTAATGCTGAAAATATTCTGTCAGTAGGAAATCAGTGTGGTGAGGGTTGGTTGCTCACTGGAGAGATGGTTGCATTAATCAACTCCGGTGTTAAGAACATCCTCTGTTTACAGCCATTTGCGTGCTTACCAAATCACGTAACAGGTAAGGGTATGATCAAGGTACTACGTAGTTATGACGAGGATGCAAATATTGTTGCAATCGATTATGACCCTGGTGCTAGCCACGTAAATCAGCTAAATAGAATTAAGATGATGATGTCTACGGCATTCAAGAATCTTGAAAAGAACTAGTCTGCTGTGCTATCATATAACGGCAAATTAATAGACAATGAATAGAAGGAGGTCCGCCTGTGGGTAGACATGGCACAATTGCAGGTAGAAAATCTGCACAGGATGCAAGAAGAGCAGCGATGTTCACAAAGTACACAAGACAAATTATTGTTGCAGCAAAGGACGGTGGTGATCCAGAGTTTAACTCATCGCTAAGAGTTGCAATAGATAAGGCGAAGGCAATTGGTATGCCTAATGATAATATCAATAGAGCTATCAAAAAAAGGTACGGGTGAATTAGCTGGCGAATCTTATGATGAACTACTATTTGAAGGTTATGGACCATCAGGAGTTGCTATAATTGTTGAAGCTTTAACTGATAATAAAAACAGAACCGCTGCTTTTGTAAGATCAACATTTGACAAAAACGGAGGTAATCTCGGTACACCAGGTTGTGTATCTTATATGTTCTCGAGAAAAGGTGTTATTTTCATAGAGAAAAATGATAGCTTAGATGAAGACACAGTTATGATGGAAGCACTAGAAGCGGGTGCTGAAGATATGATTATTAATCATGATAACTTCGAGGTTAGAACTGAAGCAACTGACTATCATACAGTACTTGATGTCTTGAAGGCTGCAGGTTATGAAATTGCTGAGTCTGAGGTTGAGTTTATTCCATCTATGGAATCTAAAGTTGATGATGAAGCTGTAATTAAGTCGCTTCACAAGCTCATTGATACTCTTGAAGATAATGATGATGTTCAGAGGGTTTCTTATAATTGCGACTTACCTGAAATTGAATAAGTATATTTAACGAATAGTGAATGAATCACTATTCGTTTTTTTATTTCAAGTATTGAATTATATTTTAATGATAATATAATTTAAATATAAGTTCTGGGATATGCGTTGTGTGTCATTAATTGAACCTACACTACTTGCACGGGATTCCGTGTTCGCTGCTAGGCGATATGCTAATCTGGTATACCAGACAAATTAGAAATTACTGAATAGCGACAGGAAGTACCCACCTTATCATTCGATAGGGCGTCAATTAAGAGCATGACGGTATTTCGGATCTTTTCTAACAAAAGTAAATCCCATCTTTCGATGGGGTTTTTATTTTGTTTAAATGACAGTAGTTACGTGATATAATATGTTGAATTGATATAAATTTAATCATTATATTAAATTGTCGTGTATACAAGTAAGTAAAAAAGCGAAAGGTATCAGAGAATGGGCTTTAAGAAAATTGACGTAAAGGAAATTAATGGCTTTAAACTTGGAAATGCCGAGAATCAAAATGCCGGCACTGGTTGTACTGTAATAATATCTGAGCAAGGTGCTGTTGCAGGTGTTGATGTAAGAGGCGGAGGACCTGCTACAAGAGAGACGGACCTTCTTAAATCAGAGAATACAGTTCAGTCTATTAATGCTGTAGTACTAAGCGGCGGAAGTGCATTCGGTCTTGAGGCTGGTTCAGGCGTTATGAGATATCTGGAGGAAAAGGGTGTTGGCTTCAAAGTAGGAGAGCGCAGCATTCCGATTGTAACTCAGGCTTCCCTATATGATTTAGAAGTCGGTTCTGGAGATATTAGACCTGACCGCGACATGGGCATTAAGGCGTGTATAAATGCTTATGAAGGTGTATTTGATCATGGTAACCATGGAGCTGGAACAGGTGCATCTGTCGGAAAAATTCTACGGTATGGACAGAGCGATGAAATCTTCTCTCGGCACATTTGCGTGTTCAGACGGTGTGCTTGAAGTTGGTGCAATTACAGCTGTGAATGCCTTTGGAGATGTATATAACGGCAATAACAATATAATAGCGGGTCTATTGAGCAAAGATAAAGATTATATAAAGGGTTCCATTTCAGTAATGAAGAATCATGTTCATGGTGAAGGTGGACCTGAGGCTCCAGATATACGCGACCCTTTTTAAGAATGATGAAGTAGATACTACTATTAAGATTGATGATTCAGAAGTGGTTGATTTAGCAAGGGACAATCAGAACAATGTTGCAATGAAATCTGATTCACAGATGCTTACAGATGAAACCTCGAATAGTGCTGAACAGGTTAATATTTGTGCTGATGTTGATTCGAAAGACCGTGACAGAAGTGAAATTGATGAAATTGAATCAAAGCTTGAAGAACTACGTGCAGAGCTTGAAAGCAATCTAGATAACCATTCACTTGAATTAAACTATGAAAATGTTAAGGAAGAACCCGAATATGAGCCTATTCCAGTTGAAGAGATGGGATACGATGTTCCATTCAACACAACACTTTCATGCTTGATTACTAATGCCAAGTTGTCGAAGACACAGGCAAATAAACTTGCATCAATTCTTCATGATGGATTTGCTAGAGCTATCAAGCCAGTTCATGGAACTCTTGATGGAGATGCTATCTTCGTAATGACTACAAATGAGGTCGAAGTCAACTTTGATGCATTTGCAGCACTTGCTACCGATATACTTCAGTATAGTGTTATCGATGGTGCACTTGCTGCTACCGATGCCTACGGATTAAAGGCTTCTCGTTCGATTATCAGCAAATAGACTTGAATTACAGAAGGACAATAATTAATGAGACTAGTAATAATTGATGGTAATAGCTTGCTTTTTAGAGCTTACTTTGCTATGAGACCGATGATGACTAAAGAAGGGGTGTACACACATGGTGTGTACGCCTTTATCAATATGCTGAATATAATCTTAGCTGATTATACTCCAGACTATGTTGCCGTATGCTTTGATATGAAGGCTAAAAACTTTTAGGCACAAGCAGTATGAAGAATATAAGGCAGGAAGACAGCAGACTCCTATCGAACTCCTGTCACAGATTCCATTAATGCACGATGTACTTGCAGCTATGAATATATCTGTTTTTGAAAAGGAAACGTTCGAGGCTGATGATTTGATTGGCACAATAACAGCAGAGGCTTCTAGACGAGGTATCGAATCAATAGTAATTACAGGTGATAAGGATGAGCTTCAGCTTGTTGATGAAAATACTAAGGTCGTAATCAACAAGAAAGGTATGACTGAGTTTGATCTGTATGATGAGGCTGCGATGATGGAGAGATATTCTTTAACTCCTAAGCAGTTTATCGATCTCAAAGGTCTAATGGGTGATAAATCCGATAATATTCCAGGTGTTCCAGGTGTGGGCGAGAAAAAAGGAATAGCACTCTTACAAGAATACGGATCTATTGAAGGGGTAATTGAAAACTCTTATTCAATCAAGGGCAAACTCGGCGAAAATATCAGAGATAACATTGAAATGGCAAAGTTATCAAAATCACTTGCAACTATTATGCGAGACGTACCGCTAGACTATGACTTCGAGGATTTAAAATTAAGACAGCCTGACTATGAAGCGTTAATTCAGGTGTATAGAACTCTTGAATTTAACAGCTTAATAAAAGAAATTGAATGTAGGAAGCCAAGAAGCTGCAAGCGAGATACAGAATTCAGGTGCAGATTTATCTGAAGAGAGCTCAAAATATAAGTTTGTTGAACCTACAAAATTTTACGACAAAGTTAAATCAAGCAGTGAAATAGTTGTCTCATTTGAAGGCGATAACAACCATACGAGTTTACCTGAACTAAGTAGCATCACACTACTATCTGTGGACAATAAATTATTTACGACTATAGAGCTCTCTCCATTAAATGTATCGTCAGCTCTAGCTACACTAACAGATAAAGGATATGAATACATTGGTTTTGAACTTAAACCACTAATTTATTCACTTCTTAGATATGACATTAGAAATGTAATTATTAAGCACGATATCCTTGTTGCTGAATATTTGATTGATCCTAATAGAAGTAAATATTCGATTGATAAAATGCTTGTAAAGTATACCGACTTTACATTTGATGAGTCTGCCTCAAAACTTATACAGCTCCTATATGTCTTAAAGGTTTATGAAGGACAAAAGAGTAGTTATTAAAGAAAATAATCTGGAGAAAGTTTTTGAGGAGTGCGAGCTTCCACTTATTGAAACTATGGCTGAGATGGAATCATCTGGCATGAAGATTGATAAGTCAGTGCTCGATGAAGTTGGCAGAGAACTTGATGCCAAGATTTCAGAGCTTGAAACATCCATTTATGAAAAAAAGCTGGCCAGACATTTAATATCAAGTCACCCTAAACAACTTGGAGTTGTGTTATTTGAGGATATGGGAATTCCTTATCCTGCTCGCAGCAAAAAGAAAACAGGTTACTCAACATCTGTCGATGTTCTCGAGAAGCTTCGTGAAGATCAACCAATAGTAGGTATGATTCTTGATTATAGAAAAGCTACTAAGCTCAAGAGCACTTATATCGAAGGATTGATTTCTCTTATCGGTGATGACGGCAGAATCCATCCTCATTTTAATCAAACAGTAGCGGCTACTGGTCGTATCAGCTGTACAGAACCCTAACCTTCAGAATATCCCTGATTCGTGATGAATATGGTCGAAATATACGCAAGGCGTTTGTGACAAGCGATGATAATTATACATTTATCGGTGCTGATTATTCACAAATTGAACTGAGGATCTTAGCTTCACTTAGTGGTGATGAATCTCTTATAAATGCTTTTAACAACAACGAAGATATTCACCGCATTACTGCATCTAGAGTGTTTAATGTTCCACTTGAAGAAGTTTCGGCCCTCGATAGATCTAGGGCAAAAAGCGGTTAATTTCGGTGTAATCTATGGAATGAGTGGATTTGGTCTAAGTGAAGAACTTATGATTTCTAGAGCTGAGGCTCAGAGATATATCGATGATTATTTTGCAAAGCATGAAGCAGTTAAAACTTATCTTGATGAGCAAATTAAGATAGGTGAACGCGATTACGCAGTTAAGACTGTTATGGGAAGAATCCGGCAGATTCCTGAATTTGCATCTCGCAAGTTCATGGACCGCCAATTTGCTAATAGGTTAGCGATGAATACACCTATACAAGGCAGTGCTGCTGATATAATCAAGTTAGCGATGAATAAGGTTTACCTTGAGCTTAAAGAGCGTAATCTGAAGTCGCGACTTGTACTTCAAATTCACGATGAATTAATCATCGAAGCTTTTAATGATGAGCTTGAAGTAGTCGAGGAGCTACTAAGGCGCAATATGGAAAGTGCTTTTGACCTGAAGGTTAAGCTTGTGTGTGATATGCATACAGGTAGCACTTGGTACGACTTAAAGTAAAGGCAGGCATAAATGTTGAAAATTGCCATTACTGGCGGAATAGGATCAGGAAAAACTGTTATAACCAGTTATCTAGAACAAAAGGGTTATACAATTGTCGATGCTGATGTAATATCACGAAAAATGACTGGTCCAGGAGGATGCGCAATTGAACGCATTATAGAAGTGTTTGGATCTGATATTGCTTCTATAGAAAACGGACTAAATCGTGATTTTGTACGTGACCTTGTATTTAGCAATACAGAATACAAGCTTAAATTTGAAGCTATAGTAACAAAATCTGTTATCGATGCTGTAAATCATGCTTTAAGAGGCTATGAGCTATCTAAAAAGGATGTTGTATTTGTTGCTGCTCCGTTATTATTTGAATATGATATGCAGGATGATTACGATGCGGTTTGGGTAGTTGTAGCGGATGAAAATACTAGGATTAAAAGGGTATCTGAAAGAGATGGGCTCGATACTGATATCATCACTAGAATTATTGATTCTCAGTTAAGTGACGATGATAAGTGTACGCTTGCTACTGATGTTATCGAAAATAATTCTACGATAGATGATTTAAAGGTTGCTGTTGACAGCCTTTTGAAAAAGTATAAACTCGGGACTTAATTGAGAGAAAAAAATTTTTATGATAAAATTATATGTCCTAATATAATGTGAGGTATAGTTATGGGTGCAAATTTACGCTATAGACTTAGAGTCCTTTCAGGAGCAAGATTTTTCAAAGCTTAATGAAGTTGCTAGTGAGATTAATAGAAGATGTGGCAAGAGCAAGATAAGTATCATTAAGGATATTTATCACTGCTATCGTCGATTCGGAAGTGGGTATTATGATTACATCACGTATCATTTTTATGAACTAGACGACAAAACTCGCGATACGTATATTACGAGAATGCGTAGCAAAAAGCTCATAACGTTTCTAAACGATCCTGAAAAAGCAAAGATTTTCGACAATAAGAATAAATTCGATGAAGTGTTCAAAGAATTTATTGATAGAGATTTTTCTCGATGCTTTTAAACTGCGATCTCGAAGAAGCTAAACGCTTTTACGAAGAAAATGAAGTTGGATTTGGTAAAATGCTAGATCTTTCTTGCGGTAAAGGAGCAGAGATTATTAAGATGTCCGACTTTACAGATGCGAAAGAGTTTTATGATTATATTAAGGAAAAAGGTTTCGGAGTTATTGAAGAATACCTAATTAATCACGATAAGATTCGAGAAGTGTATGAACCTGCTCTTAATACGATGCGTATGCTCACGATTATCGGAGATGATAAGAAACCACATCTGTTTTTTGCAGCGCAGAAATTTGGAGTTAATGGACGTTTTATAGATGTTCACGGAATTCATGCACCAATAGATTTGGAAACAGGAGTAATTCACTTCCCATTCCACAGTGGAAATACTGATACTGATTTGATATATAGCAAACATCCTGACACAGGATTTGATTTAACAAACTATGAGGTTCCAATGTTTAAGGAAGCCAAAGAGATGATTCTTAAGGCAGCTATGTTAGTGCCTGAGATGAGATATGTTGGATGGGATGTTGCTATTACGAATAAGGGGCCTAAGATTGTTGAGGGTAACGATTACACAGCATATGATTATATGCAGTTACCAGACCAGAATCCTGGCAGGATAGGAGTTATTCCCGACATCTTAAAAGCTTGTACCTAGCTTCAAAGACGAACTTTATAAATAATACACAAATAGACAACTAATTAAGAAAGGTTGGCTGCATCATATGAATAAATTGCGCTTTTACTGCGCTCTTTTAATTGCGAAGCTCTCTATAATTGCACTTAAGATAACTAGGCATAACGGCACTAATTTTCCAGGTATAGTTGCAATCAAGATTTGTCCTAATTTCTTAAAGTACATTGAGCTACCAAACAAAATAATCGGTGTAACTGGAACGAATGGTAAGACGACTTGTTCAAATCTGCTACATGATTCACTTACAGTTTTAGGTGAACGGGTGCTTAATAATTCAGCTGGATCTAATACCATTACTGGAATAACTACATCGCTTATAACAAGCGTTAGTCTAACCGGAAAGCAGAGATATGGTACTGCTGTTTTTTGAAATCGATGAACTTTCTTCCAGAAGAATATTTCCTTTTGTACACGTAGATTTTCTTGTTGTAACAAACTTGTCTCGTGACTCGATAATGAGAAATGCACATCCTGATTACATAAAATCAGTGCTAGAAAATCACATAGATAAATCGACTAGACTGATATTAAATGCCGATGATCTTATTTCTTCGCAGATGTGTCCACACAACGAAAGGGTTTTCTTTGGTATTGAAGCACTCAGCAGCGATAAAGACGAGTGTACTAACTTAATCGATGATTGCCCGATTTGTCCTGTTTGTAACTCTAAATTGAAATACACTAGAAATAGATATAGCAATATTGGCCGTGCTTACTGTCCAAATTGTGAATTTAAATCCCCTGATGCTGATTATCTGGCTAAGGATGTGAATCTTGAAAACATGTCTATGAGTGTCGCTTTAAAGGGAGCTGACTGTACTTTTGAGCTATTCAATAATGGAATATTTAATATTTATAACCAATTAACACTTATTTCTATACTAAGCGAGCTCGGTTACTCAGTTTCAGATATCAAGACTGCAGTTAGCCATGTAGGCATTACAAAAAGAGCGTCTTAACGAGTTTAAAGCAGGTGGAATAAAGCTGAGTTCTGTTCTTTGTAAGGATAGAAATGCTTATGCAAGTTCAAGGGTTTTCGAATATATTGAAGCACAGCCTGGGGATAAAGAAATTCTACTATTCAATAATAATTTCCAGGACGATTCTACGTGGTCTGAAAATATGTGCTGGCTATATGACGCTGATTTTGAACTTCTTGCCGATGATAGAATAAAAACTATCGTAACGACTGGTTCAAGGGGTTTAGATTTTTAAGCTTAGATTGCTTGTCGCTGGAATTCCAGAACATAAGATAAAAGTACGTTATCGAACCACTAGATTGCGTTAATGAGTTGAAGTTTATAAATGGTGAAACTATTTATTTGCTATATGGAACGGATCCACTATCACCAGCACGCAAGGTTAGAAAAAAAATAGAAGAATACTTAAATAGTATTGAGAAGGAAAATTAAATGATTATCGAAATGCTATATCCTGAGCTCAGTAATTTATATGGTGATGCAGCTAATATCAATTATATTAAGGATTCATATCCTGATATTGAAGTTGTTGAGACCCACCTTGGTGATCGTCCTCGCTTTTTTTGGACGAAGGAAAAATAGATTTCGTATATAGAGGAACTATGACTGAGCGTGGTCAAGAGCTTTTTATTGAAAACATGTCTACCTATATTGATGATCTTAAAAACGCAATTGAACGCGGTCAACATTTCTTAGTGACTGGTAATGCTGTTGAAGTCTTTGGTAAATACATCATTGATAAGACAGGGGAGAAGATTGACTGCTTAGAAGTGTTTGAATTTCATACTGAGCGGGATATTCTTGCTAAACGCTTTAATTCACTTTACGTTGGTATCTTTAATAAAATCAAAGTAGTAGGCTTTAAAAAGCCAGTTTGGACACAGCTTTTATGAAGGCGAAATAACACCTTTGTTTGAAACATTGAGAGGAACAGGTTTTAATAAAATCGAGCATAAGGAAGGTATTCATTATAAAAATTTTATGGGAACATATCTACTTGGCCCATTGTTTGTACTGAATCCTGATTTCGCTACATATTTCGTGAATCAGTTTGGAATAACTGATTTTAAGCCTGCGTATTATGAAACTTCTAAGGCTGCTTATGAGTTAAGACTTAAGCAATACTTAGATGAGAAGACTGGATTTTACTATTAGAACTTAATTAATGGCAATAATCACCTAAACTTGAATGATGTTGGCTTTATATAAGCTAATATAATTTTTATTTTATATTATTGATTCTTTTAAGTTTTTTTATATTTTACTTGCATTTTGAGCTATTATTTTGTATATTTAAATAGTCGTGTGGCTGTGGCGGAATGGCAGACGCGCATGCTTGAGGGGCATGTGGGAGACCGTGCTGGTTCGAGTCCAGTCAGCCACACCATTTTTTTACAAAAATAAGATTCTTGCCGGCGTGGTGGAATTGGCAGACGCGCGGGATTCAAAATCCCGTGGTAGAAATACCGTATGGGTTCGACCCCCATCGCCGGCACCAATCATATTGTCAATTATCACTTTCAGGAAAATTTTGGAGGTACTGAGATGAAGACAGGTTTATACAATATCGTCTTAATACTGGTATTTATACCACTAATCTACTTTTATGCTAATTAGACCACAGAGAAAGCGTGACAAAGAAGTTACAAGCATGAGAGCTGCTCTTAAGCCTGGAGATAACATTGTTACAATCGGTGGTATTGTAGGCAAGATTGTTAGAATTAAGGATGATCGTATTCTTATCGAAACTGGTTCTAGTAAGACTAAGATGGAAATTATTAAGTCTGCAGTTGGTAGTGTTGTAGGCAAGCAGGAAGCTGAAAAGAGCGACGACAAAGAGTCTGAAGCTAAGACTGAAAGTGCTGAGGAAACTCGTAACAATAGATCTAAAAAGGTTACTCCTAAGAAGCTTGGAGCAAAGAAAGCTGATAGCAAGGATAACACTGAGACAGATGCTGAATAATTAATCATTGAGGTGTGCATAACGCACACCGTTTTTATTCTTTGAGATTTTATGTAAAAATTAGAAAATTTTATCACAAAAATAAGTGTTATCTAACCATATTTTTAAAAAAATGCTTATAATAGCTATTTATCAAGGGATTTAACACTTGAAGAAATAGCCTATATAATGTAAAAATATTTTTGAAGTATTAATTAATAATAGGGGGCATATGTCCTCATAGAAAACAAGCGAAGGAAAGGCAATTTATAATTATGAAAAACTGGAACAAAAAGTTTTTTTAGCTACATTAGTGACAGTTATTATCATTATCGGTTGGGCAGTAGCAATTAAGGGTGCTGGTCCAATTAAGAGCATCAACAAGCAGCTCAAGTACGGTCTTGATATTAACGGTGGTGTGTATGTATTGCTTCAGGCAGAAACTAAAGCAAAAGGATCTGATCTAAGTAAGTTGATGGATCAGACAAAGTCTGTTCTTGAAAATCGTGTTAATGCGATGGGCATTTCCGAAGCCACAGTTTCCGTTGAGGGAACTAATAAAGTTCGTGTCGAAATGCCGGGAGTTGATGATGCTGATACAGCCATCAAAGCAGATTGGTAAGACGGCTCAGCTCAGATTTCTATTGGCAGACGGAACGCAGATTATGAGTGGTAACGATATTAAGGACTCTTCATTCAGTACCGACTCAAATAATGGCGGATATAAGATCACTCATGGATTTCACTTCTGCAGGATCGCAGAAGTTTGCAGCAACAACCCAGAAAACCAGTCAGGGAATTGTTACAGCAACGCTTAAGAATTCTGATGGAAGCACCTTTGACGCTCAGTCAATCATCATTATGCTTGATAATAAGGTTATATCTGCACCAACTGCAAAAAGTGTAATAAATAGCAGAAACTGTGAAATAACCAGACAGGGTGGTTTCTCAAAGGAAGAAGCTTCGCAGACATCGTCTCTCATTAGAGGAGGTGCGCTTCCTGCATCCCTTACAGAAGTTAACTCTTCTGTCGAAAACTGCTACCATAGGTGCAAATGCTCTCGTAAAGTCGGTAAAGGCAGGCATCATAGGTCTTGCAATCGTATTCTTAATAATGTTGCTAACATACGGCTTACTTGGATTTATAGCTGACCTAGCTCTTTCGCTATATGTACTTATCGTCCTAGTAATTATGGCTGCTCTCGGTGCAGTTCTAACACTTCCAGGTATTGCTGGTATCATTCTATCCATAGGTATGGCTGTTGACTCAAACGTTATCATCTTTACCAGAATTAGAGAAGAAATTGCAAAGGGTAAGTCGATTAGAGCATCAGTTGACACTGGATTTAAATCGGCTCTTTCAACAGTAGTTGACTCTCAGACAACTACTCTAATTGCGTCAATTGTTTTGTACCTAATAGGTACCACAGCTGTTAAGGGATTTGCACTTACACTTATGCTAGGTACTATCTGCAGCATCTTTACAGCTGTTATCATTACTCAGCTATATGTAACACTGCTTGCAGATAGCAAGAAATTTGGTAAAAACAAATACTTCGGTGTTAATGAAGATGGCACACCTAAGTTTAAACTAAAGCGTCAGTTTGACTTCATCGGAAACCGCAAGAAGTTCTACGCACTTTCACTGTGTGTGATTATCATAGGAATTGCGTGTGCCGGATTTAAAAGGTTTCAACTACGGAATAGACTTCACAGGTGGTACAACTATTCAGCTTGATATGGGCAAAAAGGTCAATATCGAAGAAGTCAAGGAAACAATTGCTAAGCATAAACTCAACCCACAGATTGTGTATGCTGGCGAGAAAAATGACCAGATCGTTATTAGAACTATAAAAAGCTTTAAAGGCTGACCAGAGACAGGAAGTAATCAATACAATTGATTCAAAGTATAACCTAAAAGAAAGATGCAGTTCTGTCTTCTGAAGAATTTGGACCAACTGTTGGTAAAGAGCTAAGAAGAAATGCCGTTAAGTCAATTCTTATAGCAACATTCTGTATGCTCATATACATCAGATTTAGATTTAAGAACTGGAACTATGGACTTGCTGCTGTAGGCGGTCTCGGACATGACGTTCTCGTGACACTTGCTATCTATGCAATATTTGGATTTACTATAAATAATCCGTTTATTGCCGGTATTTTGACAGTAGTAGGTTACTCGATAAATGACACAATTGTAGTATTCGATAGAATCCGTGAGAACACTAGGTTCTACAAGCGCAAAAGAAGTTGTTAGCTTGATTAATGATAGTATCAACCAGACACTTTCAAGATCGATTATGACATCACTGACAACCATCGTGGTAATGATTCCACTATTCGTTCTTGTCTCCTCTGAAATCAGACAGTTCTTGATTCCGCTAATAATTGGAGTATCTGTAGGAACATATTCATCTATATTCCTATGCAGCCCAATACTTTATGAGTCGATGCGTAGACAGAGCATGTCTAAGTATGCAAAGCAGATTGAACAAAATGAGAAGCAGCGCAAGAAGATCGAGCGTGCTAAGCGCGAAAATGACGGTATCATAAAATAAACGTAAAAATTAACTTATTGAGGCCTACATTTGCAGTCAGAAGCTATAGTTATGACAACTGAAGAATTTATAGCTAAGCTTGAAAGTATTAACCACAAGTACAACTCGCCACTTGTGGTTAAGGCATTTGAAATTGCTAACACTTTGCACGAAGGACAGCGCAGAAAGAGTGGTGAACCTTATATCATCCATCCGATTGCTGTAACCTTTATATTGGCTAATTTCGGTATGGATACTGAGACTATCGTTGCGGGTTTAATGCATGATGTTGTTGAAGATACATCATATACTCGGGAAGAACTCGTTGATGATTTTGGTGAAGAAATAGCGCTTCTTGTGGATGGTGTTACTAAGCTAGGTAACATCAAATACGATTCAAAGGAAGAACTACAGGCGGAGAATTTTCGTAAGATGTTTCTTGCCATGTCTAAAGACATCAGGGTGCTAATAATTAAGCTTGCGGACAGACTTCACAACATGCGAACTCTTGAATATATGCCTGCAAAAAGCGTGAGGAAAAAGCACTTGAGACACTCGAGATATACGCACCGCTTGCCGGCAGACTAGGTATTTACAGCATAAAGTTCGAACTAGAGGATTTGGCGCTCATGTACCTTCATCCTAACGAATATAAAGAGCTGTCTGTCAAGGTTAGTCAAAGAAGAGAAAGCAGAGAAAGTGTAATACAGCACCTGATTTCCGAAATTAAAGATAGTCTCGATAATGCCAATATAGAATGCGAAGTAATGGGCCGCTCCAAGCATCTATATAGTATTTACAAGAAGATGGTCATCCAGAAGAAACAACTGGATGAAATTTTTCGATTTAACTGCGATAAGAATAATTGTTGATAGTGTAAAAGATTGTTACGCTGCGCTTGGACTCGTTCATACGAAATGGACTCCCTATACCTGGTAGGTTTAAGGACTATATTGCGATGCCTAAACCAAATATGTATCAGTCAATACATACCACAGTTCTTGATAAGAATGGAAATCCTTTTGAAATCCAGATTAGGACTAAGGACATGCATCGTATTGCTGAATACGGTATTGCAGCACACTGGAAATACAAAGAGGGCAAAGTTATTGGCCCACAAGATGAAGATGAGCAGAAGCTTGCTTGGTTAAGACAAGCTCTCGAATGGCAGAAGGAAACTGATGATTCTCTTGAGTTTTTTTAGAAACTTTAAAGGTTGATTTATTTGACCATCAGGTTTTTCGTATTCACGCCTCACGGAGATGTTGTTGAGCTTCCAGCGGAATCTACTCCAATCGACTTTGCGTTTAAAAATCCATACAGATGTTGGTGTTAGATGTGTTGGAGCTAAGGTTAACGGCAAGATGGTAACTATTGACCACAAGCTTAATACTGGTGATATTGTCGAAATCATTACTTCAGCAAACTCAGCTGGTCCAAGCATGGATTGGTTAAATATTGCAAAAAGTTCACAGGCCAAAAATAAGATCAGGAATTGGCTGCGTAAAGCTGATAGAACCAACGTAGTTGAAAAAAAGGTAAAAAAATAATATAACAAATTACCTTAAGAAGAAAGGGTATGACCCTACACTTGTTGCAAAAAACTCATATCTTCTCAAGGCTGTTAAGGATTTGGGAATGAGTAACATAAATGAACTCTATGCTTCTATTTCAGGGGGTGGAGCTGCTCAGGTTAGACTAGGGCAAAGGCTTATCGATTATTATGTCGAGGACACACATAAGGAAGAGAAGAAGGCCGAAGAGATTATCAAAAAGAAGCCTGTCAAGAGAGAGCAGAATTCAGGAACACCTGGCATCATGGTTAAAGGTTCTGACAATCTGCTAATCAAGGTTGCTAGATGCTGTAACCCAGTTCCTGGTGATGATATAGTTGGATTTATCACAAAAGGGCGTGGCATTACAGTCCATAGAAAGGACTGTACAAATATTCTGAGTTTACCTAATGCAGAAAAAGGCAGACTAATACAGGTAGAATGGGAAACTCCTAAGCTCGGACAGACCTATTATGCCGATGTACTAGTATTAGGTCAGGACAGAAAGGGACTCTTTAGTGATATATCAAAGGTTTGTGAAGACCTTGATATAAAGCTTTCCGGAGTCAATATGAGACCTATCGAAGATAATAATGTTACATGTACTTTAACAGTTTCTATTTCGGATACGCATCAAATGCAACGACTATTGATTGCACTTAGAAATGTTCCGGGAATTTCAGAGGTTTATAGGGCTAGATCATAATGAGTATAAAACTTAAGCGAATTGAATGTGCTCCAATTGGAGAGAACACGTATGTCATCAAGGATGAGAATAGTGGACTTTGTGCGGTCATTGATCCAGGATGTTTTAACAAGGCAATAGAGGATTTTATAGGAAAAGAAATTAATTTAGCTTATATAATTCTCACACATGCTCACTGGGATCACATCGCTTCACTTAACGAATACAAGGATAAGTATCCAGCTTCAAAGCTTGTTATTAATTTTGATGAGCACGAAATGATAACCGACTCATCAATAAACGGCACTGCTCATTATGCAGGTAAGGAAGTTGCTATCGAAGCAGATATATACGTGGCCGATGGCGAAGAATTAAAAGCTCGGTAATACGAATCTTATCTTTATTACCACTCCTGGCCATACTAAGGGCGGTATGTGCATTCTTGCCGACGGAAATCTATTTAGTGGAGACACGCTATTTATGAGAAGTGTCGGTAGAACAGACCTGTACGGCGGAAACTGGGGGCAGCTAAAAGACTCTATTCAAAATAAGCTTTTTAGTCTTGATGGTGGTACCATTGTCTACCCAGGTCATGGGCCTTCAACGACTATAGAATCAGAGAAGAGGGAAAATCCTTTTGTATAGACTGTATGTTAACGGAATAGACAATGAACATCATTACTCTGAACTTGCACGTGAATTCTTTGCTGATGGAGAGTATGAAGTTGTTCCTATAAATATAGAAAATGCTAGCAGTTTAGCGCTTGGATATTACAGCTTAGTTTTTAACGCTAATCTTGATCAAGATAGAGACAATATCAAACGCGATATCTATAGAACTTTATCTTCACTTACAGGCAAAGCTCCTGATTGGGGAACTCTGACAGGTGTAAAAACCTCTTAAGCCAGCTATGAATCTTTACCTCAAAGGCTATAGCTTAGAAGAGGTGGATCAAGGTCTTGCTGATATTTATCTAGTGTCTGAAAGTAAAAGAACATTAATAAATAAAATTCTCAGGTACCAAACTGAGTATGTTCAAACAGCAGATGATAAGAATTGGTCAATTTATACGAGTATTCCGTTTTTGTCCGAGTATTTGTTCATATTGCTCTTTTTGGATCAGAGCTCGCAAGATCAAAAATCTATTGAAAACTATCTTCCTGAACTACATAGGGAGATTAGAGAATGCGGAAATCTATTTATTAATAGCGGAAAAACATATAGAAAGTGTGTATTTGGGTGGTGGCACCCCTACATCGCTACGTGGAAAAAGAGCTTTCTATGCTTTTTAAATCGCTTGAAGATTCATTTGGTATCAAGATTGATGATATTGAAACTACTGTAGAGGCAGGAAGACCAGATACTATTGACGAAGATAGGTTAAGTTCGATAAAAGCGGCTGGTGTCAATCGTATCAGTATCAACCCTCAGTCTATGAATGATGAAACTCTTAGAATTATTGGAAGGTCTCACTCAAGCGTTGACATTAAATCAGCTTTTAAGTTAGCTCAAGAGTATGATTTTTAAGGTTATCAATTCTGATGTTATAGCAGGCCTTCCAGGTGAAACAGCAGAAGATGTTGCCTATACACTTGATGAGCTAATCAATATTGGCGCAAACAATATTACCGTACATACATTATCGGTAAAAAGAGGGTCTAAGCTTAAAAATGACGACCCCGAATACTATCTGCGAGGTGTTCGAGAAGTTGAAAAGATGTTAAATATAGCTTCTAGGATACTTCACGAAGCTGGATTTGTGCCATATTACGTTTATAGACAAAAAGCACCAGATGGGATCTTTTGAGAATACTGGTTGGTGCAAACCAGGTCTTCACTCTTTATATAATATTAGAATTATGGAAGAAATGCAGACCATAATCGGACTCGGAGCAGGAGCTATTGGTAAACGTTATTATTCGGCAGAAAACCGTTTAGAGCGTGTACCAAATATAAATGATTACAGAATGTATGTAGATAGAATTGATAATATTATTGCCAGAAAGCATAGGTATTTCGATTAAATCAATGAATTAGGAGGAATTTATGGCTATCAAAGCACCAAAAAGGAACCAAGGATACGATGCCAAAGGATTCATATAAAGTGCAATATATCGAACGAGAGTTTTACGAACTATGTCGCCTTTATGGATTCGGCGAAGTTAGAACACCAATGTTTGAAAGCACGGAGCTTTTTAATAGAGGTGTTGGTGAAACTACAGATATTGTGCAAAAGGAAATGTATACCTTTGAGGACCTTGGACATCGTAGCATTACTTTGAAGCCTGAAGGAACATCTCCTGCAGTTAGAGCATTTATTGAAAGTCATGACTATGCCGAAATGCAACCTACCAAGTATTATTATGATACCCCTTGTTTTAGGTATGAGAGACCTCAGGCTGGTAGACTTCGTGAGTTTCATCAGTTTGGAGTAGAGAATTTCGGAACACCTGACATGATGGCAGATGCTGAAGTTATTGCTCTTGCATCTGATTTCATCAAAAAAGTTGGGATAAAAGATGTTGAGCTCAGAATAAACAGTGTTGGTTGCCGTCAGTGTAGACCAGTATATAGAGCGGCCCTCCAGGATTATCTAAGACCATATTACGATGAATTATCGGATACAAGTAAAGACCGTTTTGACGCTAACCCAATGCGCATCATAGATAGCAAAGATCCTCGTGATCAAGAGATAGCTGCTGATGCACCAGTTATGCTTGACCACTTATGTGATGATTGCAAGGCTGCATTTGAATCACTTAAAACTAATCTTGATGCGATGAACATAATATATACTGTTGACCCAAGAATCGTTCGTGGTCTCGATTATTATACAAAGACAGCATTTGAATTTGTTACTACCAAGATAGGTGCTCAGGGCACTATCTGTGGTGGTGGCAGATATGACCACCTCGTTGAAGAGATTGGTGGCCCTTCCATTCCTGGCGTTGGATTTGGCTTAGGAAAAGAGAGATTATTGCTACTTATGGAGCAAAACGATATTGTCATCGAGGACAAAAATGTCCCAGATATATCTATATCATATATAGGGGATAACGCAAGACTATATGCTATCGGTCTAGCTCATGAGCTTAGAAAAAATGGAGTTGCTGTTTCCATTGACACGCTAAACCGCAATCTTAAGGGACAGATGAAATATGCAAAATAAGCTAGCAGCACGTTACTCCGTTGTTATCGGTGATGATGAGATTAAAAAGGGTGTAGTTACACTAAAGAATATGGTAAGCGGTGAACAGAAAGAAATTAATGCCAGTGATATAACTAAGGAGATTGAAAAATAAGATGTCTACATTACTAAAAAAAGAACACACATGTGCGGAGAGCTAAGACTAGAAGACGTTGATACAAGCGTTGTCCTAAATGGATGGGTTGCTAAGGCAAGAAGCCTTGGTGGTCTTGTATTTGTTGACATCAGAGACAAATCTGGAATTACCCAGATTACATTTAATGAAGATATTCCTGAGGATCTTCTGGAGAAGGCAAAATCTTTGAGATCCGAATATGTAATAGGTGTTTCTGGTGTTGTAAAAGAAAGAACTTCAAAGAATAACAACATCCCAACTGGTTCAATCGAAGTATTTGCAAACGATCTAGTAATATATTCCGAAGCGGATACACCACCTATTTATATCAAAGACGATGATAATGTGGACGAAAATCTACGCCTCAAATACCGTTATCTTGATCTTCGCAAAAATAAAATGCAGCGCAACTTAACTTTCCGTCATAAACTGACTAAGCTTGTGCGCGATTACTTTGATGAGAGTGAATTCACTGAGGTAGAAACACCGATGCTCATCAAACCAACACCAGAAGGGGCGAGAGACTATCTCGTTCCAAGTAGAGTAAATACAGGATGCTTCTACGCTCTTCCTCAGTCACCACAGATGTTCAAACAGCTTCTTATGGTTTCTGGGACTGATAGATATTTCCAGATTGTAAAATGTTTTAGAGATGAAGATTTGCGTGCCGACAGACAACCTGAGTTCACGCAGATTGACCTAGAGATGTCGTTTGCTGACTCAGATGATGTTATAAACATGCAGGAAGGTCTACTTAAGCGTGTAATGAAAGAGCTCAAGGGAATTGATATAGAAACTCCGTTCCCGAGACTTAAATACAAAGAAGCCATGGAGCGCTACGGCTCTGACAAGCCAGATACAAGATTTGATATTGAACTAAATAAGCTCAATGATATTTTTTTGAGTGTAGTGAATTCAAAGTCTTCCAGGATGCTCTTGCTGATGGTGGGGACATACGTGGAATTTCTGTTCCTGGCGGAGCTGCAGAGTTCTCTCGCAAGAAAATCGATAAATTAACAGAAGACGCTAAGCATTACAGGGGCAAAAGGTCTTCTGTGGGTTAAAGTTGAAGAGAATGGCTTTGCTTCATCGGCTAGCAAGTTTCTCACAGATGATGAACTAACTAAGGTTGCAGAACGTTGTGGTTCAAAAAGTCGGAGACATTATCTTTATTGTATCTGCACAACCTAAAGTAGTGTTCGATACACTTGGATGGCTTAGAAGAAAGATTGCAGGAATCCTAGGACTTCTTGATGACAATAAATTTAACTTCCTATGGGTTGTTGATTTTCCTATGTTTGAGCAGGATGACGAAGGAAACCTAAAAGCTATGCACCATCCATTTACACAGCCTAAGTTAGACGAATTAGATAAGTTAGATGGAGATATACTCTCGCTAAACGCAGATGCATATGACATCGTTTTGAATGGAGTTGAGCTTGGTGGTGGTTCTATAAGAATTCACGATAGAGAACTTCAGGATAGGATGTTCCAGGTTCTAGGTCTAGGTGAAGAAGAGCGTATGGAGAAGTTCGGATTCTTTATCGAGGCGTTCAAATACGGTGCTCCACCACATGCCGGATTAGCATACGGTCTTGATAGAATGGTAATGCTTCTACTCGGCGAAAGCAGTATTCGTGAAGTTATAGCATTCCCTAAGAACGCAAACGCAGAGTGCCCAGTATCGGAAGCTCCTGGAAGGGCAGATGCTGCTCAGCTTGAAGAGTTAGGTCTATCAATTACGTCACATATAGAATAATATTATTCAAATTAATCATTAGTATGTAAAACTACTGCGTGCTGATATATTTAACATTTACAGGAAACGATTACATATGAATAAAATAGCAATATTTGGTGGTACGTTTGACCCGATTCATCTCGCTCATACTAGACTTGCTGAAACTGCTCTCTCAGAACTTGGACTAGATAAAGTAGTTTTTATGCCAAATACAGTTTCACCATTTAAGTTAGATGCCAAAATATCACCTGCTGAACATCGCTGTAAGATGATAGAGCTTGCAATTCAGGACGATAAGCGACTAGAGATGACGACATACGAAATTGATAAGAAGGGTATCTCGTATACATATGATGCACTTCAATATCTTTCGGCAATGTACGAAGCACGTCTTTACTTTATACTTGGCTATGACTCTGTCGTTGCAGTAGATACTTGGTATAAGGGTACAGATATTTTAAAAGAATTTCCGCTTATCACTGCTGTGAGACCGGGTACAGACAATACATTAGGTGAATGTAAAATTGCTAAGTATCGTATGAATTATAATGCAGAAATACATCTATTACAAATGCCACCGTTTGATTGTTCATCATCTCACATAAGAGATTTATGTAGTAAAGGAAAACCTATTAAAGGACTCGTAAATGAACGCGTAGAGGAATATATAATAAATAATGGATTATACAAAGACTAAAGTGCTCGACGAGTATTTAAAGCGAACACTTAACCCTAAGCGATATATACATTCGCTAGGAGTTGTAGACATGGCTGGAGAATTAGCAGAAATACATGGGGCAGATGTAGAAAAGGCTAGATTTGCAGGACTTGTGCACGATATAGCAAAGTGCTATTCAAGCGAAGCTATGAATCGACTTATTAGAACATATGGAGTTGATTTAAAATTTTTAAACACACCAGAACTTGCTCATTCTAAAGTTGGAGCTGCTATGCTCAAGCAAGATTTTGGAATTGAAGACAGAGATGTTTTAATGGCTGTTTCATCTCATACTGCAGGACGCTATGGTATGAGCTTACTAGAGGAAATAGTATATGTGGCTGATGCTATTGAGATTAACAGGACTTACGCTGAAGCTCCATATCTCAGGTTGATCGCAAAGCAAGATTTAGATAAGGCGTGCCTCGAAATCATCGATTACAGCATCGAGCTATTAGGAGCTAGAGGCGTACCAGTTGACAATGATACATACGAAGCCAAACGCTTCATTCTTGATAAAATTACCGAAAAGGAAGAATTAATTATGACAATGCAGAACAACGCAATTGAAATAGCAAAAGATTCTATCCGAGAAGAAAGCTCGCGATATAACTGTTATCAATATTGCAGAAAAGTCTTCTTTTGCAGACTTTTTCGTAAATGCCACTGCAGGTTCCGAAAGGCAACTCAGTGCACTTCTCGACTTTGCGTCGGGAAAAGCTGAAGAGCTAGGCCTCGTGCAGAAGAACATTGAGGGTGTTCAGGGATCAGGCTGGATGCTCGCAGACTACGGCGACATTATAATCAATCTATTTACAGCAGAGACACGTGACAAATACACCCTAGATAAAATCTGGAGTGATTGCGAAACAGTATTCATTGAAGAGTAAAGGAACGGGTGACAATATGAACGAAAAAAATACAATTTTTGGAGAAATTGAATCGAAGTGGCAAAAAAATATGGGCGGAGGAAAACGCTTTCAGAACACTCGATGACGAATCTAAAGACAAGTACTATACTTTAGAGATGTTCCCATATCCGTCTGGAAAGCTGCACATGGGACATGTTCGTAACTATTCTATTGGAGATGCTATAGCTAGGTTCAAGAAAATGAAGGGCTTCAACGTTCTTCACCCTATGGGTTGGGATTCTTTTGGACTTCCTGCGGAAAATGCAGCTATAAAGAATGGAATTCATCCCGCAATTTGGACAGATAACAATATCGCTGAGATGCGCAAGCAGTTATCGGCTCTTGGCTTTAGCTACGATTGGGATAGAGAAGTTGCCACATGTAAAGAAGATTACTATCGCTGGATGCAGTGGCTGTTTATTCAGTTCCAGCAAAAGGGACTAGCCTACAAAAAAAGAAAAATCCTGTAAATTGGTGTCCTTCTTGTCAGACAGTACTTGCTAACGAGCAGGTAGTAGAGGGTGCATGTGAGCGCTGTCATACTCCTGTAACTAAAAAGCATCTATCTCAGTGGTATCTCAAGATTACAGAATATGCAGATACTCTGCTAGAAGATCTCGATACACTTGAAGGTTGGCCTAACAAGGTTAAGCTTATGCAGAAGAACTGGATTGGTAAATCAACAGGTGCTGAGATCAAATTTGAAATTGATGGAACAGATAAAGCTCTTGAAGTATTCACAACTAGATGTGACACAGTATATGGTGTAACATTCATGGTTATGGCTCCAGAGCATCCTTATGTTGCTGAACTAACTAAGGGTACTGAGTACGAACAGGAGACTAATGATTACGTTGAAGAATGTGCTCACAAGAGTGAAATCGAGAGAGTTTCACTTACAAAAGAAAAGACTGGTGTGTTTATCGGTCATTACTGCGTAAATCCATTTAACGGTAAGAAAATTCCAATCTATATTTCTGACTACGTTATGATGGATTATGGAACTGGTGCTGTTATGGCGGTACCTGCACACGACCAGAGAGACTTCGAATTCGCAAAGAAATTCGGTCTAGATATAATTCCAGTGGTAGATGTAGAAGACCCTGAGATTGATTTAAATGACCTCAAAGAAGCTGCACCAGCTGAAGGAAAGCTCATCAATTCAGGTGAATTCAGCGGGCTAGATAATCTGAAGTCAATTCCAAAGGTTATCGAATACGTTGAGAAAAAAAGGAAATAGGAAAGAAAGCTGTTAACTACAAGCTTAGGGATTGGCTGATTTCGCGTCAGAGATACTGGGGCTGCCCAATTCCTATGGTTTACTGTGAAGAGTGCGGATGGGTTCCTGAAAAAGAAGAAAATCTACCTGTTAAGTTACCAAAAGATATCGAGTTTACAGGAAAAGGTGAATCCCCAATAGCTACAAGTGAAACATTTATTAATACCACTTGTCCATGCTGCGGAAATCCTGCAAGAAGAGAAATCGATACTATGGATACTTTTGTTGATTCATCATGGTATTTTTCTAAGGTACTGCGATCCACATAATGACGAGAAGCCGTTTGACAAGAAGAAGGTAGATTACTGGATGAATGTAGATCAGTATATCGGTGGTGTTGAGCATGCAATCCTTCACCTTTTATACGCTAGATTCTTCCAGAAGGTACTAGCTGATCTCGGATATGTGTCTGCGAGAGAACCGTTTGAGAATCTTCTAACACAGGGCATGGTTATCAAGGATGGTGCTAAAATGAGTAAGTCCCTCGGAAACGTTGTTAGCCCTGAGGAAATTCAAAAGAAATACGGAGCTGATACAGCTAGACTTTTCATCCTGTTTGCAGCACCTCCAGAGAAAGAATTAGACTGGTCAGATGCTGGAGTTGAAGGTAGCTACAGATTCCTTAATAGAGTATATAGACTAGTTTATGACTATTTAACTGATATCAGAGATGTTGAAGCAGCTAAAGGCACAGTAGTAGCATCTAGCTCAGAAGATAAAGCTCTTAACTATCAACTCAACAAGACTATCAAGAAGGTTTCTGACGATGTTGGCGGTAGATTTAGCTTTAATACTGCTATCAGTTCTGTTATGGAGCTTGTAAATGAAATCTACAAATACAAGCAGCTTAACAGCGTAAATATGCCACTTCTTGATAGAGCGATCAAGAGTACGGTTCTGATTCTAAGTCCATTTACACCACATCTCTGTGAAGAACTTTGGTCAAACTTGGGCGAAGACTCTCGCGTATATGATGCACTATGGCCAGAATATGATGAATCAGCATTAGTGCTCGATGAAGTTGAAGTTATAGTACAAGTAAACGGAAAAATTAAAAGATAAGCTCACCATGTCCAAGGATGCGACTAAGGAAGCACTAGAAGAGGCAGCAAGAAGCAGCGAAAAGGTACAGGAGGCAGTAGGCTCTCAAAAATATAGTTAAAAGCAATTGTAATTCCTGGCAAACTTGTAAACTTTGTTGTTAAGTAAGCTCTGGAGAAAGTAAGAGAATGGAAAACAGAAATAATAAAAAGTTTCAGAAGTCTGATAAGACAAATCCATCTGGAACAAGGAAAAAAATTGCTAACAATCGTGGCGGTGATTTATCGCCACGTAGCAGCAATTTTAAAGCAAGTGACAATTCTCGTTCCAGGGCAAAAGGGGTAAGGTCTTTAGTAAATAAAGATCAAAAGAACTATTCAACAAGTGGGACTGAGAATAAAAAAATAAGAATAATAACAAAAAAATAATAATAAGAGAAATGCTAATGTTAAAAAGTGTAAATAAGAATAACATTAAGCAAAACAATAATATCAAACAGACCAATAAACAGAACAACACAGTTAGCGGAAACAAGAATGTTCAAAACAAAAAAATAATTCTGCTAACAATCAGAAAAAAACAATAATCGTCAGAGGAGACTTAAGTCCCCGCTTGAAACTATGCGAGTTATGCCTCTAGGCGGACTCAAGGAGATTGGCAAGAATATCACTCTTGTTGAGTATAAAGATGATATTTTGATAATCGATTGCGGATTCTCTTTTCCTGAAGATGAAATGTTTGGCATCGATGTAGTCATTCCAGATTTTTACCTATCTCAAGGAGAATATGGAAAAATCAGAGGACTCATAATCACACACGGACATGAAGACCATATCGGAGGTGTGCCTTTCCTTCTAAAGGAGATTAACACTCCAGTGTATGCACCGCCATTAGCGATGGGACTTATCAGAAATAAGCTCAAGGAGCATGGACTATCCATGAAAGAGCATGTTATAGAAGCGGGCGAAACTTTCAATATAGGGTCATTCAAGATAGAAGCGATTCATACTAATCACAGTATAGCTGATGCAATGGCTTACTCTATAAAATGTCCTGGCGGGCATCTCGTTCATACAGGTGATTTTTAAAGTAGATTTTTTTCACCATTAGATGGAAAGAGAATTGACCTCGCCAAGTTTGCACAGCTCGGACAAGAGGGAGTAGATGTTCTACTTTGCGACAGTACAAATGTACTTCGACCAGGCTACACTCCTTCTGAACGTGTTGTTGTCGATTCTATGAATGAAATATTTTTCCAAAAACAGATAAGCGTCTGATTATTGCGACCTTCTCATCTAATATTTATAGGATTAAATACTTTATGGAGGCTTCAATAAAGTATGGACGTAAGATCGCAATATCAGGTAGATCCATGGAGAATGTATTGACTCTTGCTAGAGAGCTTGGATATCTCGATCTACCGGAGTCTGCATTTGTAGATATCCGTAAGATTGGAAATATCCCAGATGCAAATATCACTATTATCACGACCGGAAGCCAAGGCGAACCTATGTCTGCACTTACGAGGATGGCAAACGACTCACATAGAGCAGTCAAACTCAAGACAGGAGACACTGTTGTTTTCTCATCATCGCCAATCCCTGGTAATGCAAAGGCTGTTACTAATATAGTAAATAAACTTTATGAGAAAAAAAGTTAACGTCTTCTTGTCTGACTTTGTAGACATCCATGTGTCTGGACACGCTTGTAAAAGAAGAATTAAAAGCTAATCCACTCACTGGTAAGACCTAGATTCTTTATACCTGCTCATGGAGAATATCGTCATTTAAGAGAACATGCTCAGCTAGCTGAATCGATGGGTATGGACAGAGGAAATATATTCGTAATGAATAATGGTGACGCTCTTCGCATAACTGGAAAGCAAGCAAAATTGGAACCTGAACAGGCATCTGCTGAAGATGTTCTTGTAGATGGATATGGAATCGGTGACGTCGGCAATGTCGTACTTCGTGATAGAAAGCAACTATCTGAATCAGGACTAATAGTTATAGCGGTTTCTATCGATAGCAATTCAGGACTACTTGCTGCGAGACCAGAGCTAATTACACGTGGGTTCATCTATGTCAAAGAAAATATGCCTCTCATCAATGAAGCAACTGAGATTGTGTATGAATCCATCGACAAATGGAACAGTCTAGGTTCAGAAGACATTAACGCCTTAAAGAATATTATTAAGGACGATATGAGAGGATTTATTTACAAGAAAAACTCGGAGAAGTCCAGTTATTCTACCAGTGATAATGGATATATAAACCATTGGTTTAACTTCAGGAGGTAATTCACATGAATGTATATTCAAGTGCTCATGAACTCGCGGCAGCTATTAAAAGCAAGTAACGAATTTATTGATTACGATAAGCTTCGCAAGGAAATTGAGCAGGATCCGACGCTAAATCAAATGATCAATGATATGCAAAAGCGTCAGATTGAGCTTCAGGCTAAGCAGTTAAGCGGCGAAGAAGTAGGACAGGAAGCGATGGCTCAGATGCAGTCACTATATGCTATAATGTCATCAAATCCTAAAGCGGCAGAGTATATGCAAGCAGAGGCGAGATTTGCTATAATGATGAAGGACGTATATGAAATTCTTTCAGATGTTGTAAAGATTAATATTTAGTCTTAGCATCTGATATAATAATTTTTACTATACGTTTATAATACAAGATAATAATTTTAATTTTTTTAATATCACAGAAAGAGAGATTAAGTATGATTAGTGCAGGAGATTTCAGAAAAGGTGTAACTTTTGAGATGAACGGAGAACCACATGTTGTACTCGACTTCCAGCATGTAAAAGCCTGGAAAAAGGTGCGGCTTTTGTTAGAACTAAGTACAGAAACATCCTTACTGGTGCTACAAGAGAAGAAGCATTCAACCCTAACGATAAGTTCCCGAAGGCACACATCGAAACAAAGACTATGCAGTATCTCTACAATGATGGAGAGTTATATTACTTCATGGATCAGGAGACATTCGATCAGGTTCCTCTAAGTGCAGACCTTGTTGAAGATGCTGTTAAGTTCATCAGAGAAAATGATACAGCTACTATTAAGTTCTATCAGGGAAATGCTTTTGCAGTTGAGGCGCCAAACTTCGTAGACCTCAAGGTTATCGAGACAGAGCCAGGTGTAAAGGGCGACACAGCAACTAATGTTACAAAGGCTGCAACTGTTGAAACAGGTGCTGTTATTCAGGTGCCTATCTTCATCGAAGAGGGGGAGATGATTCAGATTGATACTAGAGAAGGTGGAGAATACCTCGGAAGATCTAAATAGTCTGAAACTTTATTACTATCAATTATTTAATAAACTGTGTTTTTAAGGATTGTTAGCTGATATTAATCTTTGATTGATATTGGCTAACAATATTCCTAGTTGTGGGAGGTAATATGAAGAAGTCAGTAAAGAAGGTTCTAGCCATTCTTATCGCAATACTCCTTATCTTAATTTCGTTAAGCGCCTCACTTCTTATAATTAACAAGCCTAAGGATCGTAATGATAACACCTTTGTTATTGTTAAAATTAAAGAAGGTTCATCGACCGATGATATTGCGCAGGAGCTTCATAAAAAGGGTGTAATTAGCAGCGTTACGAAATATAAACTCGTATCTAAAATTTGGAGATATGACGGTAAGTACAAGGCCGGTAGCTTTTCTGTTTCACCTAGTATGAGATCGAGTGATATCGCTCAGACTATCGTAAAGGGTGTTTCTAGTACAAAGAACTTCACCATTCCTGAAGGATATACTCTTGAGCAAACGGCTGAAAAATTAGACAAAGAAGGTATTTGTAACAAAGATAAATTCCTTGATGTCGCAAAGAACGGAGACTTTAGTAAGTTTTCATTCCTTAAAGACGCACAGTCTGGAGAGAATCATCTCGAGGGATATCTTTACCCAGATACTTATGCTGTAGACCTAGATGCTGATGAAACTCAGATTATCACAACTATGCTCAATCAGTATGACAAGGTATTTACCAAGAAGTATAGACAGCGTGCTAAAGAACTGAATCTTAGTGAAAACGAAATAGTTATCATCGCATCTCTAATCGAAAGAGAGTCACAGTACGATGGTGACAGAGCTAAGATTGCTAGTGTTATCTACAATAGAATCAAGGCAAATATGCCACTTCAGATTGATGCTACTATTCAGTATGCACTAGGAAAGCCTAAAGAGAATCTGTCTATTGCAGACACGAAGATTGATTCACCGTACAATACGTATACTAATCAGGGACTTCCTCCAGGACCAATCTGTTCGCCTGGTAAAGCATCTATTAAGGCTGCTCTTTATCCAGAATCTACAGATTACCTTTATTACGTTGTAAGTGAAAAGTTAGATGGTACACACAACTTCAGTAAGGATTACAACAAGTTCCTCAAGGATAAAGAAGCTTACTCAAAAGCTTTAGCGGAGAAAAACAAATAATGAGTATTACAGACGAAAAAATCGTTAATCTACTAGACTCATTTTATTCTTCACCGTCAGAAAACTTAGCTCAATTAAGAGCGGTTTGTGAGCAAGACGGTGTTCCACTAATTCTTAGAGAGACTGAGAGCTATTTGAACACATTTTTGAAGATTACTAAGCCAACCAATATTCTTGAGATAGGTACGGCTTATGGTTATTCAGCTTGTTATTTTGCAACTATTTGTGAGGGGGCTCATGTAACAACGATAGAGAGATCCCCTCATATGTATGAACATGCAGTTCCAAATGTAAAATCGATGGGATTTGAGGATAAAATCGATATTAATTTTGGTGATGCAAATCAAATTCTCGAGCACTTAGTTGATGATAATTCTCCAGAGTCCCGTTTTGATTTTATCTTTATCGATGCTGCAAAGAGCCATTACAGAGAGTTCTTTGACAGAGCAGAGAGACTTGCGAAACCTGGAGCTACAATTATCTGTGACAACATGCTTATCCACGGATATCTCACTGGTTCAACAGTGAGATCCTGGACGTAGGCATCGAACAAGTGTCAAGAGGATGAAAGAGTTTTTAGAGTATTTAAAGGGTAGAAAGGACTTGACTATTTCGCTATTAAGCTGTGGCGATGGTCTTGCTATTATTAAGCTAGATGACTAAAAAGAAAATTGAGTTACTTGCTCCTGCAGGAGATATGGAAAAACTGAAAACAGCCATAATATACGGAGCAGATGCAGTATACTTCGGTGGTGAACTGTTTAGCCTCCGTGCTGGAGCAGGGGAATTTATCCATAGATGAAATTAGAGAGGCTATGGAGTTTATACATGAACACGATGCCAAAGGATATATGACTATCAATATATATCCTCATAACGATGATATTCCGCCTCTAAAAGCCTATCTTGAGAAGATTAAAGACATTCCAATAGATGCATTTCTTGTATCCGATCCTGGTGTTATGACTATCGTAAAGGGTATTATTCCAGATGCCGAGATTCACATTAGCACACAGGCAAATACTACAAACTACATGACAGCTGCATTTTTGGGTTCAGCAGATGGGTGCCACTAGAATTGTGGCCGCAAGAGAGATGAGTCTTGATGAGCTTAGGGAGATGAAGAAAGTTCTACCTCCAGATACAGAAATTGAAGCATTTGTCCATGGCGCTATGTGTATGTCTTACTCAGGTAGATGCCTGCTCAGCAACTTTATGGTTGGTAGAGATGCTAATAGGGGCTCTTGCACTCATCCTTGTCGCTGGAAATATTCACTCGTAGAGGAAAAAAGACCTGGCGAATATTATCCGATAGAAGAAGATGAGCAGGGGCAGTTATATTATGAACTCACGCGACCTCTGCATGCTCGATAAACTTCCAGATCTAATTGATGCTGGAATTTATTCTCTCAAGATTGAAGGTCGTATGAAAAGCCCATTTTATGTCGCTACTGTAGTTTCTGCATATAGAGCAGCACTCGACTCTTATCTTGAAAATCCTGATAATTACGAATTCCAGGAAAAATGGTTTACAGAGCTCTGTAAGGCAAGCCATAGAGAATTTTTACCACGGATTCTATTATTCTAAACCCTGATAGCAGCGGGCAGAATTATTCAAGCAGTGATTACACTAGAGAATATTCATTTATCGGTGTTGTAAGAGGTTTTGAAGCTGATACAGGTCTCACCATCGTCGAGCAGCGAAATAAATTCTGTGTTGGTGATGACATAGAAGTGTTTGGACCTCGTACTGAGTATAGCGATGAAATAGTTAGGGAGATGTATGACGCAGATAATAATCCTATCGACTCTGCACCTCATCCACAGCAGATAATAAAAAGTTAAGCTTAGCAAAACTTACCCTGCGGATTTCATTCTAAGGAAAAAGAAATAGATTTAAAAAAAGTTAGATTGTGTCATTTATTGATATTGCTTAAATCAATGTAAGGAGAAAATCATGTCATCTGACCCCGTGAGTTGGACCATATATGTACTCATATTACTAGTCGTGCTTATTACTAATGGACTAGTTTCTGCATCGCTTAATGCACTTGATTATGTGGATAGAAACAAGCTAAATGAGCTTAGGGAAGATGAGCCTAATAACAAAAAGGGCTGATCTAATTCATAGTTTTATAAAAAAACCGTCTAGATACCATTATCCAGATAGAATCTTTTATGTATTCAATGGCGATTGTTGCCATATTCGTATTTAATCTCGGTTTTTTTACTCAAAGCTAGATACATATCGTTTTTGCCAATAATAGCTAATGTAATATTCGCTATTTTTCTATTTTTGCATTTGCTGATATTTTTCCCAAAGAAGCTTGCTGTACAGTCTGCTGACTCTTATGCTCTAAAAACTCGTAAAGTTGCAGCGTTTCATTTGTATAGTGCTTTTTGCCGATTACATCGCTATGTCTTGGGATTGCAAATCTGTTTCTTCTCATCATGCGAAAAGATATAGATGTCGATGACACGCAGTTTTCTGAGGATCACGTGAGATCGATGCTAGATAAAGGTCAGGAAAGTGGTGACCTTAAGGAAGAGGGTCGCAGAATGATAGACAGTATATTTGAGTTCGATGACCTTCTTGCATATGAAATTATGACACCGCGAACAGATGTGTTCATGATTGATCTTCAGGATGATAAAGAAGAGTATTTTTGAAGAGCTTATGGAGCTTCGTCATTCTAGAATTCCAATATGTGATGGGGATACTGATAATATAATTGGACTTCTTTTAGTAAAGGACTATCTGCTCAAAGGAGCTTCAGTAGGATTTGACGATATCGACATTAAAGAGATAATGCGAGAGCCTTATCTCGTACCTGAAACAAAAAATATCGACTCGCTTTTTGTAGAGCTACAAAAAACAAAACAGCATATCGCTATATTAATCGATGAATATGGTGGATTTAGTGGAATCGTTTCTATTGAAGACATCATCGAACAAATCGTTGGTGATATAGACGATGAGTTTGATGATGAAGATAGAATAATCGAAAAGGTTTCTGAAACTGAATACATTGTCGATGGAAATGTATATCTTGATGACCTTGATGAAGAAACTGGTATAGAACTTGAGTCTGACAACAGTGAAACTATAGGTGGTTTTATCATAGATTATATCGGTGAAATTCCTAAGGAAAAATTCAACATATAGTCCTATAAAATATGAGAATATCAATTTTTCAGATATTAGGGGTAAAGAGATAGGCGTATAGAGAAGGTTAAAAATCTCTATTGATGAGGAGTCACAAGAGACCGAAAAGGAAGAAAATACTGATGAGTAGTTTTTGACACTAGTAACGGCAATATAAATATCGACGATCAGGTAATAGTCGGATACATAACGGAAGAGATACAGAAAATCAAAGGTGTCAGCCGAATGGTTTCCAGTATTTCAGACAGCTTTTCCATGAATATATTTGGTCGTGACAGTGGAATGAATGGCATACGCATCAGCCGTGACGATAATAATATCACGATTGCTATCCACATTATCGTGTACTACGGATATAATATTCCTCAAGTATCGTATGAGATTCAAAGCGCCATTAAGAGTGCAATTGACGGCTTCACAGGTCTTACAGTTGACGCTGTAAATATAAGTATCGAAGGAATCGACCAGGAGAATAGCTAATGGATAGAAGAATTATTAGAGAAAACATAATGCAGTTCGTATATCAGATGGATGTTTCTGCCAATTTCGATTACGAAAAGCAGGCATGTGTACAGGAAGCTGAGAAGGCACTAAAGCAGAATCAGGCAATTGAGACATTAAGTGCCATTAGAGATCATATCCAAGAAATAGATAGGCTGATATCTAATAATATCGATAATTGGGATATCGCTAGACTTCCTAAGGCAGATTTAGCTATCCTTAGAACAGCACTCGCAGAGATATTATATGTGGATTCAATTCCTGCAAATGTTTCGATTAATGAAGCTGTTGAGCTCGGTAAAACTTACGGCGATGAACGTTCATATGCATTTATAAACTCTGTACTCGGTAAGATTAATAGGGAACTAAATGAGCAGTAGATATTGTCTCGGTATCGATACGTCTAATTACAAAAACATCGGTAGCTATTACCGATGAGCATAACAATATAATATTTGAAAAGTCTGAAATTTTGGAGGTTGAACACGGTGCGCTTGGACTAAGGCAGTCTATCGCTTTCTTTAAGCACGTAAATGTTCTGCCTTCATTTATTGAGGAGGCTCTTTCAAAAGTTGACGTGAATAACATTAGCTGCATTTCCGTATCTGATGCTCCGAGAAGAGTAGCGGGTTCGTATATGCCAGTGTTTTTTTAGCCGGATATAATGCAGCAAAGCTATTAAGTTCAAGTCTCGAAATACCTCTTTATACATTTTTCTCACCAAGAAGGTCATGTATCGGCTGCACTTAAAACATTTACCGAAGATTTCTCAGATGATAAAATAATATTTTTTTCATCTGAGTGGAGGAACGACTGAGGCACTTATAGCTGAAACAGACGATATCCATTACAAGCTTGATATAGTTGGCGGAACGAAAGATATTAGTATAGGTAAGCTCCTAGATAGAGCAGGTGTAGCACTAGGCTATGATTTTCCAGCTGGAAAATACATAGATGAGCTCGCTATCAAGAATAGATGTAGCGGCTCTAATCATCTTAGCAAGATTAAAATTGATGATGGTTGGTTTAATTTATCTGGAACAGAGTTTCAAGTTATGAATGCAATTAAATCATTTGATACAGAAGTTGCTGTAGAGCTTATGGAAAGAATATCAATTCTTCTATTCGAACTTGCAAAGCTATTGTCGAATAAATACGGCATAAGAAACGTTTATATGGCTGGTGGCGTAGCTGCAAGCTGTTACGTCAGAGACAAGATTCGAGAACTTACAAGACTAGATAATTCTTTTAAAGTTAATTTCGGAACCCCAGAGCTATCCGGCGATAACGCTGTTGGTATAGCATTGCTCGGAGGAAGGGCATTAGATGAATCCATTTTCAATAACACAGTTTAATGAGTATGTTTCAAAAAAACTTAACAACGATCCTAACCTCAAGAATTTTCCGCTAATCGGAGAAGTTTCAGGGGTGTCAATGAGCGCTGGACATATGTATTTCTCTTTGAAGGACGAAAACAGCTTGCTTCGTGCGGTAATATGGCGAAGCAATATTTCGAAAATCGACACATCACTAATCCAAAATGGTAGTAAAATAGTAGCGCTTGGAGATATTAGTGCCTATTCGCGTGGTGGGAATTATTCTTTTTCTGTTCGCGTTGTTGAAAGTTTCGGTGAAGGGGACCTTGCAAAGGAATATAACAGAGTTAAGAAGCTACTCGAATCAGAGGGTTTGTTCTCTAGCCAACACAAAAAACCTATTCCTAGATTTGCAAAGAGAATTGGTGTTGTTACATCTGATACTGGAGCTGCTATAGAAGATATTAAGAAGATCATCACAAGCAAGAATGATTATGCTGATATAATTATATTTCCAACTTTAGTTCAAGGCATAGGTTCGCCTGCAAGCATTATTAAAAGTATTGAAAAAGCAAATGATGTAAGTAAATCTGGTAAGCCCATAGATGTTCTCATTGTTGGACGAGGCGGTGGATCACCCTGAAGATTTGGCATCGTTTAATGATGAAGGTGTTGCAAGAGCAATATTCGCTTCCGAGATTCCAATCATCAGTGCAGTTGGACATGAGTCTGATGTATCTATATCTGACTGGGTTGCTGATGCAAGGGCAGAAACACCTACTGCAGCAGCAGATATGGCCGCTATCAATACATTTGAACTAAGAGAACAGATTGAGAGAAATGTGCAGGAACTCAAAAAAATCCATCGCATATAAAATTAAGACAGAACGCAACAATATCAACATTCAGAGAAATCATCTCGTCCATGTTATGAGTAGTAAAATTCGAGAGATGAGACTTAATATAGATAAGGCAGTTATCGCTCTTAGAGAAAATAATCCGACTAATGTGCTGAACAAAGGTTATGCTTTAGTAACCAAAGATAACCATGTGGTCTCAGAAGCGTCAAATATTGACGTGAACGAGACTTATACAGTTATTATGACTGACGGTTCATTTGAAACGAAAGTTACGTCTAAAACGCAAAATTAAGAGGTGTGATATGACAAAGAATATCGATAAAACTTTTATGGAGGCTTACCAGGGCCTCGTTGATGCTGCAACTAATATAACAAAACAGACAACTTCAATCGACGAGTCTATGAAACTCTTCGATGAGGGAATGAAAGATGCTGAACTATGTAATAAAATGCTAGATGAAGCAGAGCAGAAAATCGAAGTCTACACAAAAGAAGAAAACTAGAGGCTCAAATGTACAATTACGACGAATACAAAGCAATTATCGAAAAACATTTGCTAGACTATATTCCCAAGATTGATATCAAAGCTAGGACACTTTTTCGATTCTATGAAATATAGCGTTATGAGCGGAGGAAAAAGACTCCGTCCAGTAATGCTTTTTGGCCGCATGTGATTTTTGCAGGAGGCGATATCTATGAAGCCCTACCTTATGCATGCGCTATTGAATATATTCATACATATTCGTTAATTCATGATGATTTACCAGCTATGGATAATGATGATCTTCGTCGTGGAAATCCAACTAACCACAAAGTATTTGGTGAAGATATTGCAATTCTTGGAGGAGATGCTCTTCTAAATACTGCAATGGAACTCATGTTTAGGGATTTTACCTATCACTTTGATAACCCTGAAAAGCTTAAGAGACACTGCTGCGCGGGTCTTACAATCGCAAAGGCAGCAGGTGTTAACGGCATGATTGCTGGTCAGGTGGTAGATGTAGAGAACGGTATGAAGGATTGTTCACATGAGTTTGTTGACTTCATCGAAGAGAACAAGACAGGTGCACTTATCAGTGCGCCGATTATCGCTGGACTTGGAATTGCTGGTGCTGAAAAAGAACTTGTTGATGCATTTACAGTATATGCTAGATGCATCGGAAAAAGCCTTTCAGATATCTGATGACATCCTTGATATGACGGGATCAGCCGAGGAGCTCGGCAAGACTCCAGGCAAGGATTCACAGCAGGAAAAGGCCAACTTTGCCATAGTTAATGGTATTGAGCAGGCAAGGGAAGAACTACATAGACTTACAATTACAGCTATTGAATCTATTGATCGATTCGAAACATCAGATAAAAAAATTCTTTACAAATCTAGCACTTAAGCTAGAACAGAGGAGAGCATAATGAAATATGATCTTGAACATGAAGATCTAATATCAATTATTAAATCTGCGGATGAAAGTGAACTCGCTGAGCTGTGTAAGGATATTCGAGAATTTCTAATTCAGAAAGTATCCAAAACTGGCGGCCATTTGGCTTCTAATCTTGGCGTGGTCGAACTTACTGTTGCGATGCATAAGGTTTATGACAGTCCTCGCGACAAACTAATTTATGATGTAGGTCACCAGTCATATGTACATAAGATACTCACTGGTAGAGCTGATCAGTTTGACACACTTCGCAAATTTAAGGGACTTAGTGGATTTCCTAAGTCTTATGAAAGCGTTCACGATGCTTATGATACTGGTCACAGTAGCACTTCACTTGGTGCTGCAGCAGGCTATGCAGTTGCACGTAATTTAAGAGACGAGGATAACGAAGTCGTTGCACTCATCGGAGATGGTGCGATGACTGGAGGTTTAGTGTACGAAGCTTTAAACAATATTGGTTCTAATAGATTAAAAGTTCGAATAATTCTCAATGATAACGGCATGTCAATTGCTCATAATGTCGGAGCTATGTCGAAGCATCTACAGGGACTTCGTAGTTCTTCAAACTATATAAATGCCAAAAAAATCAGTACGAACTTCACTAAATAAAGTTCCGTTAATAGGAAAGCCTCTTTCAAATGGAATTAGTCGTACTAAGTCGCGTATTAAGCTTTCTGTACTAGATCAGCAGGGAATTCTGTTTGAGGAACTTGGTATTAAATACATCGGACCAATTGATGGGTATAATATTCCAAAGCTAGTAGAAGCTTTTAATGCGGCAAATGCAGTTGACGGACCTACCTTAGTCCACGTTATTACCACAAAAGGCAAAGGCTATTCTTGGTCAGAGAAGTACCCAAAAAAATTTCACGGTGTCGGACCATTTTGCATTGATGACGGTAATGCATTATCGTCTAGTTCAGCTTCATCAGACCTATCTTTTTCTGAGGGTTTTTGGTAATAAGCTTCTAGAGCTTGCTAAAGAAGATCCTCGTATTGTTGCTATTACAGCTGCAATGGGTTCGGCTACGGGACTAGGTCCATTCTACGAAGAATTTCCTGAAAGATTTTTCGATGTAGGTATTGCTGAACAGCATGCAGTATTATTCGCAGCTGGATTAGCTAAAACCGGCATGATTCCTGTCGCTCCAATATATTCATCGTTTTTACAGAGAGCTTATGATCAAATAATTGAGGATATATGTATTCAGAATCAACATGTTGTGTTCGGTGTCGATAGGGCAGGTCTTATCGGAGCTGATGGTGAAACACATCACGGTGTTTTTGACATTAGTTATCTGTCTAGTATTCCTAACATGTCTGTACTAGCACCTGCTGACGGAACACAGCTCGAAGAAATGCTCGAATATGCAGTTAAACAAATGGACTCTCCAGTTGCAATTCGATATCCACGCGGATCTGCAAAGTTTGACCATCTTAAGTTAAGAGTATTTTCCGGAAATAATATCAAACTGTCAGAAGGTACAGACATCACCATCCTTGCGGTAGGAAGTATGCTTTGATACAGCACTCGATGCAGCTCGTGAGTTACTGAGTAAAGGCTACAGTGTTGGAGTTACAAATGTATGTGTTGTTAGTCCATTTGAACACGAACTTACTGAACTCGATACAAAAACTTGTAATTACTATCGAAGACAACGTCATTCGCGGTGGCTTCGGTGAACAATTTGCCTCTGCAGCAATTAAAAACAGGACATAATTATGGATTAATAACTCTTGGTGTTCCAGACGCTTTCATCGAACAAGGTTCTGTAGACCAGCTTCGAATTGAGTGTGGAATGACTGCTGGAGATATAGTGAAAGGAGCAACTGAGTACTTTGAAGGAAAGGCTTGATGTTATACTTGTAAATATGGGACTCGCTCCATCTCGTGATAATGCCAAGCGTACTATTATGGCCGGTTTAGTAACTGTAGACGGTGTCGTAGAGACTAAATCTGGGCAGAAGTTTGATGTTGATAGTGAGTTTGTTGTCAAAGATAAACTACTCAAATACGTAAGCCGTGGCGGCCTCAAACTCGAGAAGGCCATTCAATCATTTGATATTGACATTGATGGATGCTACACCGTCGATATGGGTGCTTCTACAGGTGGTTTTACCGACTGTATGCTTATGAACGGTGCAGTTAAAGTATATGCGCTCGATGTAGGTTATGGACAGCTAGATTACAAATTAAGAGTTGATCCACGTGTCGTAAACATGGAGAAAACCAACATTCGTTACCTAGATACAGCTCTCATTGAGGAACCTATAGACTTTATATCAATCGATGTTTCCTTTATATCCTTGAAGCACATGTTTCCTGTAGCTGCAGAACTGCTTAATGAGAATGGTTCAGTTATGTGCCTAATCAAACCACAGTTTGAAGCTGGTCGTGAACAGGTTGGTAAGAAGGGAATCGTGCGTGATAGCAAGGTTCACGTAGAGGTAATAGATAACGTTATTGGATACGCAGCACTCGATGGTTTATATCCTCATGGACTAGATTATTCACCTGTAAAGGGAACCAAGGGTAATATAGAATATCTACTATATCTCAAGAAAACAGAATCATCTGAATCTATATCACCAGAAGAAATTGTAAAAAGGGCTCATAGCGAACTCGATTGCTAGCATATTAAAGGGGGAAAATCATGGGTCTTTCACCGATGATGAAGCAATATTTTGATATAAAAGAACAGTACAAAGACTGCCTACTCATGTATAGACTAGGCGACTTTTACGAGCTGTTTTTGACGACGCTCTCACTACCTCACGTGAGTTAGAGCTAACACTTACTGGTAGAAACTGCGGACTAGAAGAACGTGCTCCAATGTGCGGTGTACCTTTTCATGCCGCAAACTCATACATAGCCAAGCTTGTAGCAAAAGGTTATAAAGTAGCTATATGTGAACAGGTTGAAGATCCTAAGGAAGCAAAGGGCATCGTTAAGCGTGAAGTCGTAAGGATAATTACCCCAGGAACAATTGATATAGACGAAGCAACATCCTCTAACGACAACCTATATTTAGCATCTGTATATATTACTAACAAGACAAGCTCTATAGCTTATACCGATATTACGACTGGTGAATTCACAGTGCTTGAGGTGCGTGATAACCATGATAATGAACAACTAATTTCGGAGCTTTCACGTATAGCACCAAAGGAAATCATTTATTTTGAAGAAACCTCTTCAGATTTCATCGAAAAGATATTCTAAGGCAGCTCCAGAAACGTATATAAAACCATATTGACGAATCCTATTTCAAATATTCCTCATGCGAAGACATACTAAAATCGCAGTTTGAGGTTACTTCGCTTATCCCGCTAGATATAGAGGACAAGCATGAGGTTACTATCGCTTCTGGTGCCTTGCTCTTATATCTGATGGAAACTGAGAAGCATGCTTCTCCTCAGATAAAGCACCTGACACTCAAGGAAACTGGTCTCAGTATGATTCTCGATCGAGCAACCATGCGTAACCTAGAACTGCTCGAGACACAATATAACCAGAGTCAGAAGGGGTCTCTTCTAGATGTAATCGATAAAACTCATACTGCAATGGGCGGAAGACTTATCAGAAGGTTTATCAAAAGAACCTTTGAAGGACAGCTATGCTATTAACAAGAGGCTCGATGCAGTTGAAACTCTTGTTGACTTGCCAATAAATAGAGCTAACATAGTTTCATCGCTAAAAGCACGTGTATGATTTCGAACGCCTTACAGCAAGAATTGCAAGCATGAGAGCTAATGGAAAAGATCTTATAGCTCTTAAGACTACTCTCAGAGAACTTCCATCTATTAAAGATGAGCTCCAGAATGTCGATACACCTCTTTTAAATGAGTTATATTCGTCGCTCGATGATTTTTCAGAGCTAGAAGAACTTATCGAGAACTCAATAGTTGAAGAACCTCCATTCACAATTACTGATGGAGATTTGATCAAACCCGGTTACTCTGAGGAACTTGATGAACTTAAACTATCAATCAAAGATGCTAAAGAATGGATTACAGGACTAGAAGCTAGAGAAAAAGAAAGAACCGGCATCAAGAATTTAAAAGTCGGATTTAACAAGGTATTCGGTTATTATATCGATATCAGCAAATCCAATCTCCATCTAGTGCCAGATGACTATATTAGAAAGCAGACACTCGTTAATAACGAGAGATATATAACGCCAGAACTCAAAGAGAAGGAAAGCCTAGTTCTTTTCGGCGGAATCTAAAAATTAACAACATTGAATATGATATTTTTCAAGGATATAAGAGCTTCAATCAGGGCCGTATTTTTGCAAGATTACAAAAAGCTTCGGCCTCTGTTGCATTGCTCGACGTACTGACTTCTCTAGCTGAAGTTGCTTCACGCTATGGTTATGTCAAGCCAATCGTTGATGATTCAAATGTAATAGACATCAAGGACGGTCGTCACCCTGCAGTGGAACAGATGATTGGCGAAGGACTGTTTGTGTCAAACAGCACATTACTAGATACTGTATCACGCAGCATGCTAATAATCACGGGACCCTAATATGTCAGGTAAGTCGACTTATATGCGTCAAACCGCAATAATAGTTTTTAATGGCACAACTGGGCTCCTTTGTACCATGCAAAAAGCGCACATATCGGAGCAGTTGATAGAGTTTTCACTAGAATAGGTGCTTCTGATAACCTGTCGTATGGTCAATCGACTTTCTATATCGAGATGAGCGAGCTTGCAAATATCCTTAGAAACGCAACTCAGCGCAGTCTCATCATACTAGATGAGATTGGAAGGGGCACAAGTACTTTTGATGGGCTTTCAATAGCTTGGGCTACGATAGAATACTTATCAAAAACCGGGAAATTGTATTAGAACAATGTTCGCTACTCACTACCATGAGTTAACTGTTCTTGAGAACAAGTATGCAAATGTAAAAACCTATCTGTTGCCGTTAGCGAGCAGGGCAGCGATATCGTTTTTTTCTACATAAAATATCAGAACAACCTGCTAGCAAGAGCTACGGAATTCATGTTGCAAAGATAGCTGGTGTACCTTCTGAAATCCGCAAAAGGGCAAATGCAAAGCTTCGTGAGCTTGAGTCAGGTTCTAGTGCTTCACCTTTAACTAGTGACCAAATATCATTCTTTGGTCAAAAATATCGTCGCCGAGGAAGAAACTGGCTATGACGAAGTTATTGACGAGATTAAAGATATTAATCCTTAATAACATCACACCGATGGATGCGATGTTAAAACTTAAGGAAATTCAGGATAAATTAAAAATAGATAGGAGTTACCATGATTAGAATTCTTGATGAGTTTATAGCAGATAAAATAGCAGCAGGCGAAGTAATTGAACGTCCGCTTTCTATTGTCAAAGAGCTTATCGAGAACTCAATTGATGCTGGCTCATCTCAGATTGTAGTTGAGATAAGAAATGGCGGAAAATCATATATCAGAGTAACAGACAACGGTTCAGGAATCGCAAGTGATGAAGTTGAACTTGCATTTGAAAGACATGCAACAGGTAAGATATCTGAACTAAGTGATTTAGATCACATAAGTACGCTTGGTTTTTAGAGGCGAGGCGCTTGCTAGTATTACTGCTATTTCAAGACTTACTATCTATACCAAAAACAGATGACTCTGAGCTAGGAACAAAGCTCAAAATGCAGGGTGGAGCAACAGTAAGCGTTGAAAAACAGGCATGAATACTGGAACTACCATGGTTGTTGAAGATGTCTTTTACAACACGCCTGCAAGACGTAAGTTTATGAAGAGTGATGCAGCAGAAGCCACCGTAATCATCGATATGATTCAGAAAATGGCAATCTATTACTCTCATATCGCTTTTAGACTCATCAACAATAAGCAGACTGTCATTGCCACACCAGGTACTGGAAATATCCTTACTACCATTCAAGCGATATATCCATCTTATCGTGAGCTAATCGAAATTAATGGCGAATTCGTGCATGGTTTTATTTCTGATCCAGGTAGTACCAAGAGCAACAAAAGAGGTCAGATTTTTCTTCGTAAATGGTAGGTATATCAGCAGTTCTACGATTGAAAAGGGTATTTCCAAGGGATACGGGGATAGAATATTCTCAGGATATCCAATCTGCATACTTTTTCTTGAAGTTAACCCAGAAACAATAGATGTAAATATACATCCCAATAAGAAAGAAATCAAATTTCTTCAGGAAGATGAGATAATTAAAGATATTGAGCTTGCAATAAAACATGTTATTAACTCCGAAAAATACAATTCCAGCAGCTATGGGACATAGGTCGGAAGGTATTTCAGATGTAAACTCTTCTTCATCTGCTTCTGATTCTTACTATGTAGATATGACTTCAAGTTCATCTTTTTCTTCTCACATAATAGCTTCTAGTGACATTAATCATGTTGAAGCAAAAGAACAGAGCACTCAGATGGATATTAAATCATTCCTAGCATCAAAATCTCGCGTTTCTGATACTACCGATGATTATAAATTCGATGATAATAATCATGTAAATTCCCACGAGAGTAACACAGAAAATGTTATAATACAAAAGCGAATTCAACTCAATACACCTGCTGTAAAGGCATTTGAATTTGATTCACTCGTATACAAGGGGTATCTATTTGATACTTATATCATTATGCAGTCATCTGATGTTGCTTATCTTCTTGATCAACATGCTGCACACGAACGCATCATGTACGAGAGATTTATTAACATGTACAACGATTCGGAGCACATCTCACAACCAATGCTGATTCCTTTTTCGATTGAAACGTCAAGCGACACATATTCTGCTGAGAGATTTTGGATGGATGATCTTGTTAAGTTAGGCTTCGATATAGACGATTTTGGAAACAACACATTTATCGTTCGTGGTATTCCTACATACATGGATAAAGGTGAGGCAGAGCTATTTCTACAAACATACATAGAGGACCCAGAATCTCGTTCAGAACGAGGAAATACTACTGTTATCGATAAACTCATCATGAGATCTTGTAAAGCTGCTGTAAAGGGTAATAATAAGCTCAGCGACATGGAGATACAGGAGCTTCTTGAACAATTATCAAACTGTGTAAATCCTTTTAGCTGTCCTCACGGAAGACCTACATTTATTAGGTTTACATTATCTGAAATTTCACGCGCATTTAAGCGCTAATCATATACGGAAGGAAAAATTATTATGACCACAGGCAATAATAAAGTTTATGTAATTGGCGGACCTACCGCTGCCGGAAAGAGTGTAGTTGCTCTATACCTCGCTAAAAGAATCAAAGGCGAGATTGTTAACTGTGACTCAGTGCAGCTATATAAGTACATGGATATAGGAAGTGCTAAACCTTCACAGAAGGATATGGATGCAATTCCGCATCATCTATACGGTTTCGTTGATCCTGCAGATGATATTACTGTAGCTCAATATCAGCAGCTCGCTTTTGATAAGATTGATGAAATATTATCTCGAGGCAAGACCCCAATAGTTGTAGGCGGAACAGGACTATACCTTAACTCGCTGATTTATAAGATGTCATTTGCAGCTAAGCCGATTAACCTCAAGAGGAGAGATGAACTAGAGCATTTAGCAGAAGTAAGAGGTAAGGAGTATCTCTTTGAACTTCTATCTGCAGTCGATCCAGAAGCCGCTGCTAGAATTCATCCAAATAATATCAGAAAGATTATCAGAGCAATTGAAGCATATGAGCTAGGCTCTAAACTAGAATCGATGGACAAACTTGAACCAAATACTAAGTATGATTTCAAGATTCACATCGTTAATATGGACCGAGAATGGCTTTACACACGTATCAATAGACGTGTAGATAAACTAATGGAAGAGGGATTACTCAAGGAAGTAAAACACCTTCTATCTATGGGCTATAACCACAACACTCCAGCGATGAAAGGAATCGGTTATAAAGAATTACTCTCATATTTAGATGGTAATTCCACTCTTGAAGAAGCTGTTAATGACATCAAGACCAATACGCGTCATTATGCTAAACGTCAGCTTACCTGGTTTTAAGCGCTATGAAAACGCTCACTGGGTTGATATTCAGAAAGGTCAGATGGTCGGCAATATAGTCGATGAAATTTTTAGAGGCTAGCAGATAAAAAAAGGTAATATGGCAATAAAGAGAACTATCAGAGCCGCTGGCGGTGATGCTAAGCGGCTCAAAAATCCATAACAAGTCTGATAAACCAGATAATGTTATTGAAAAAGAAAACGAAATATATATGCAATGCGAGGCAATTGAACGCGAACTACCAAGTTTTATGCGTTCATATTTTTGTATTTCTCAAAGGAAATGTTCTTCCTATGTCAAGGCTTGCTTACCTGCAAGACGTTCGCTTTTTTTCTTCGATTACCTAATAACCAATACTTCACTTACTGACGCTGACGTTCCTAAGGATATCAAGCTTGACGAAATCCGTGATATTACATCAATGGATGTAAATCTATTTATTGACTTCTGCCGCAAGTACACAGTAGATGATGGAGATAAGATAATTATTTACGAGAATAATAATAAAACTCTTGCTCGTAAGAAATCATCTGTTTCAGTACTTTTTAAGCAGCTTTATAGAGATGGCTTAATAGAAAACAACATCACCGATGGCTTCAATCCAATAAAGGTCCCTAAGCCGGGTGAACGTGAGATTAAGGCGCTTCAAGACGACGAGGTTATGGTTATGCTCGATGCGGTAACTACAGGCTCAAATATGACGCCTCACGAACGAAAGTATTGGGAAAAAGACTAAACTTCGTGATAAAAGCTATTCTGATGCTTTTTCTTAACTTACGGTCTCAGACTATCTGAACTTCAGCAGCTTAATATTTCGTCCTTTAACTTTTCTCGCGGTGAATTCACTATTTACCGTAAAAGGGGCAAACAGTCGAGCATGCCAATTAATCGCTCAGTACAGATAACTGTTCAGGACTACATTAACAATGAACGCTCTAGTATAGCTGAGGAAACGGAAGCTGACGAGGATGCTCTTTTCCTTTCTTTACAGGAAGACGTATGACATCAAGATCTATAAGAGAACTTGTAAAAAATATACGGCTATAGCTCTTAACACGACTAAACACAACGGTTATAGCCCTCATAAGCTCCGTGCAACAGCTGCTACCAGTCTTATTGGACGCGGCAATTCCATCTATGATGTACAGGCTTTACTAGATCATGAGCAGGTGACTACCACACAGCTTTATGCATCACATAGAATGAACGTAAAGCGCGACTTGGTCAAAGATATGGAATGGGAGATAGAGAGAAAGGACAACGATTAATGACTACCTATAATGAACATCTTATGAGGAACTTCGGAATTAAACCTGCAGTTCTCGACATCGTTGATAGAGCAGAGGAGAAGCTAGGAGAAAAATTTGATCAGCTTGAAGATATCTGTGCAATCAATCAGCTTAAGGTTTTAGGCGCTTTTCAAGACAATAAAATCAGTGATTCACACTTCGCATGGAATACTGGATATGGATATGATGATGCTGGCCGTGAAGCTGTCGAGAAGGTTTATGCAAGTATCTTCAACACCGAAGCTGCTCTCGTAAGGCCCAATATAGTTAACGGTACACATGCACTATCTACAACACTTTTTGGACTGCTTAAGCCTGGTGAAGAACTTATTTATGTTACCGGAAGACCATATGACACATTACAAACCGTAATCGGCATCAATGACCATGAATATATGGGAACCCTCACTGATTATGGAATCAAATATAGTGAAGTTCAGTTAAATGATAATTGGGATGTCGATTTAGATTCAATTAAAAATTCACTACATGAAAATACTCGTGTTGTTGCACTTCAGCGTTCAACAGGATACGACTGGAGACCAGCAATTACACTTGATAGCATTCGCAAAGTCAGTGAACTCATACACGATATTCGCCCTGATATCATAGTGATGGTGGATAATTGTTATGGTGAGTTTGTAAGTGCAGAAGAGCCTACCGATTTTGGTGTTGACGTTATAGCAGGTTCTTTGATTAAGAATCCTGGAGGCGGTCTTGCTCTTTCTGGTGGCTATATATGCGGAAGAGAGGATTTGATTGAAAGAATATCATACAGGCTAACTTGCCCTGGAATTGGTTCAGAGTGCGGCCTTACTTTCGGTCAGAATCGTTCAGTGCTACAGGGAATATTTCTCGCTCCTAAGATTGTAAATGCAGCTCTAAAAGGTGCAATGCTTTGCGGTACCGTTTATGATATGCTTGGCTATGAAGTGTGTCCACCTGTTAACGCCGAGAGAAGCGACATAGTAGAAGCAATCAAGTTCAATGATCCAGACTTAGCGATAGCCTTTATTCAGGCTATTCAGTCAGCTGCACCAATCGATGCATATGTTACGCCAATTCCGTGGGATATGCCTGGATATGATGATCAGGTAATCATGGCTGCTGGTGCATTTGTGCAGGGGTTCTTCTATAGAGCTTAGTGCTGATGCGCCTCTAAGAGAGCCATATATCGCTTATTATCAAGGAGGTCTAACTTATGAACATGCTAAATTCGGTATCATCAAAAGCTTGCATGAGCTAGTGAGTAGGGGTCTGATAGATGTCAATAAACAAGGAGATATCAAAAAATAAGAATTACACCACCGATGAGAATTCAAATATAAGAGAATTGAAAGAGGAAACGCATAATAATGTTGATAGAATAACTTTTAATAAGCGAATAGTTGCCTATAGCAAGCTTTTTTTGCTTTTTATGTATATTGATTATCGTTCCAATCGTGATGTATTTCCTATTTGAAGATACATTATTCAATAACAATTATTTGTCGCATATACCAAATAAGCTTGATGAATTCAAAAGTTTCGCCTTTATACCGCTTATTTTCTTTCAAATAGCTCAAATTGTAATATGTGTTCTACCAGGTCAACCTATACAATTTGCTTCTAGCTACTTATACGGCGTTCTAGGAGGCTTCCTTATATCGATTTGTGGTGCAGTAATTGGTACTGTAATTACATACTACCTGGCTAGATTCCTAGGAAACGATGCACTTCACATTATATTCGGAGAAGAAAAAAAGTTAAGTCGTATGTTAGAAAACTCAATAGCAGAAGTGCTTATATGATTATCTTTTTGATTTATCTTGTCCCTGGTGTTCCAAAAGATTTTACGAGCTATGTAGCTGGGGTTTCTAGTGTTAAATTCAAACCATTTCTTCTTCTTTCAATAGTAGGAAGATCACCCGGCGTGCTTGGAAGTTTGCTATTTGGTGCATTTCTAGCAAAGAAGAATTATGTTGGCATAGTTTTTCTTATAGTGATTAGCATCACTATTTTGTTATTATGTTATTGGAAACGTGATTCGATACTTAGACTCATCGACTCATATGAGGATTCTGAAGATATTAAAGAGGTTTAAAATGGCGAAAAAAGACAAAATTGAGAAAACCAACGCTATGAGGCAGCTAGATAGTGCTGGCATTAATTACTCGATTAGTGAATATGAATATGATGAATCAGATCTCTCCGGTGAACATGTTGCGGAAGCACTTGGTAAATCTGAAGAAGAGATTTTTTTAAGACCCTAGTAACTCATTCAAACACAGGAGAATACTTTGTATTTGTCATTCCAGTTGCTGCTGAGCTAAATCTAAAAAAAGCTGCATCTGTAGCCGGTGTTAAGAAGATTGAAATGATTCATGTAAAAGAACTCCTTCCTTTAACAGGATACGTAAGGGGTGGCTGTTCTCCGATTGGCATGAAAAAACTTTTTTCTACTTATATAGATGAAACAGCAATTTTATATGATGAGATATATGTATCTGCGGGAAAGAGGGGAGCACAGATTATTATTAACGCTGAAAAAAACTGGCTAAATTTATAAACGCTTCTTTTTGCAGATATAACTGCCTAATAATTAAATTTGATGTTGATAATAATACTGCAACTTAACTAACAAGTTAAAATTTCTACATCACATTCATAAAAATTAAATATCATGAAGCCCAAAGGTGTTGCAATCAATTGATTACAGCACCTTTTTATTTTTATCAAACATTTGTTCTTTTTTTCTATTGACTTTTTATCTAAGCAGAGGCTATACTATGAATATCTTAAATCGAACATCTGTTCTTTTTTTATTTTTTTAATATTGAATTTATACTATCAAAGATGCTGACTTAGCAATATACATTAGGAGGTTATCATTATGAAAAAAAGAAATACAAAATTGTTTCACCAGTTAGATTTTTTATGTTTGTTCTAGTATCTGTTCTAAGTATGACGATGCTTATATACAGCTTGCTCGGATTTGCAACAACCGAGGCTGGTACATCTGAGTCATATAGACAAGTTGAAGTTAATCAGGATGATACGCTATGGTCAATTGCTAATAGATATGGTGCTAAGAATGTTGATCCGCGCACAACAGTTAATAAGATTTGTGATCTTAATGATATATCGGCGTCGGATGTAAAGCCAGGAGATACACTTATTGTTCCCGTAGAGTCATAAATCTACAAGGCCGATATTTCGTCTTAGAGGTGTTTTTTATAAGGTAAGGGTGTTATGATACCTTTTTATTTTAAGCAGAATTGCTAAAAGAGTTTATAACCCCTAATATTACTCAGGTATTGGTACAGTGTTATATCACTTGTTGTCAAATACATAAAGCTCCATTTACGAGGCTGCCTTGCGGGCAGCCACATTCTTCGTTTTATAACTATTCCCAAAATTATGATTTTAGGAATAGTTATGTCTTTATAGTTTTGGAACCCTTTCTTTCTCTAAGTCTTTATAGTAGCTTTTTTTCACCCTGATTTTTCTTATAATATTTATTACTGTTAATTATGCAAATAAAAATAATACCTGAGTTTATTACCCAGGTACATTTTCAAAATAGCTTTTATTATATTTTTTTAGTAATTCAGATTTTTACACATTTATATATGTTCATATATTCTTTTCTACATTTGTTATCATTAATATGTATTTACTACTTTATGTATCTTATCTATTAGCGATCCTACATAATAAACTCCAACTAGCATAGCTACCGCTATCTCAATGGTCATTCTAATGATACGTATCTATGACTGTATCTATATTATGCTAAATAAATATATTCAACAACTAAATCGCAAAGCATTCCGTTTTTCGTCATAACCAAAATAGACAGGATACCTTCCGTCTCCAAACCCTGATTGTATCATGGGAATTGAGAGTTCGAATTCGGTATTTTAAAGTTTATCCAATCTCCGCCATCTCTTTGATAAAGTGGATTTTCCTCAGCACTCTTTGCAAAGATTGCCGCAAAAAAATCGTCATATATTTTTTTGTCTGTGTTTTCTGCATACCATCTATCTTCAAAATCACAGTATGCGTTCCTTGTCTCAACATCAACTATAGTTGCAAGACCGGCATCTACATTAAATCCGAATATGCTGTCACCATCTACATCATCCAGATTTTTCATCACCCTTGAGTGCCTCGTAATAAATTATAGGAATACTCTCTTTAAATTTTTACTCTGCTGAGCGCGTACCTGTAGTGGTCTTCTTCTAATTTTACAACCAATGTTTCAATTCTATGTTTCCCCTTTTGGCACAGACTCTAAATATGCTTTTTTCATTTCTGTTTAGCCATACTAATGGATCTCTTACGAGTATATCTCCTGTAGGAAATATAATTTCTCCCATATCCAAAAATGAATACTTCCTTGCCATGAATCTCTTTCATAGCAAAGCACTTTTGCATAGTTTACCGGTGATGTAAGAAGATTCTTGACCTCTTCATATTTTTCCTTCCACTCAATTGATGGTTGTAACTTTTTCCATATCAACTCCTTTGTTTCATGCAAAGTTATCCGTTCATTCCCCCGAATTCAATCTCATATTTTCCACTTATTATCATATTTGCAAGATGTCCGCACAAATAATCAGGTTCAGTATCAAGATCAAATGAAAATTCGCTGTTTCTTCCATTTATATAAATATATACATTTTCTACAAACAAGGCATCTCTAAAAATCAATTTCAGTCATTTCCATATTGTATTCTTCATTGACAAATTCAATAAAATCATAGTTTTTCATCTATAAAGACATGTCTTGTTATCGTTTAACCATGCTATTTTTCAATGAATTTGTCAATTACTTCATCGCTTTGATTTTTCAGTTTCAAGGACAATATCTGTATCCTTACCCCCATACATTCATTTTTTTCCAAGATAAGCACCGCAATAAACTCCATCTTCTTCCAATATGAATTTATTACCTTCAATAGTAATTGTTTTCTCCATAAATCTGACTCCTTTCCGCGTAAAAATCATTTATATAATAATTGGTCTGCTCATATAAGATATTAGCAATTATATAATCTGCATTTTTCATCATGCTGATCTTTTTGACTATAGAATTATAGATGTCATCACAATTGTCACTATCTATGATCTTTACGCCATCAATCGCCATTCTGTTCTATAAGTTCCCTACTATGCTTTCAACAAGTTCGGTAATATCTTTTGATACATATATGATTTCATCAGGATCGTGAATATAGCAAATTACCCTGTGAAAAGTCTCCATCTTCACCAGGATCAAAGTCCAGCATCAAATAGCAGCTGTTACAGTACTTCGCAAAAGGAATCCATTTTTCGTTAAAAAAAGAAATGGCTTTATCCTTGTATCACGCATTTTCTCAATCTCTTCATTTGAATAATACTCAGGAAAATCTGTCAGCAAAGCATTCTTGTTTTGAAAATAGCTCTTGCAGCTTTCAATTTCTGAAAGACTCATGAGAGTGAAACACATATCTCGTTCATCTATATTACAAGGCAAGATACTCATATACTTGCTTCCGTTCTTGTATTTATATAGTTCTTTGAACCCCTCCGGCAAGTTTATACCAAAGCTTTCCTCAAACTTGTCCAATTCTTCGTCTGAAGCCCCTTTCAGTTCCAGATACTCGTCGTAATACTCCTCCTCTATAGGATCATCTAAATCCCATTCGTCAAAGTTTTCGCACATATACTTCTCAATTAGCTTTATGTTTTCAATCATTCCCATTACACTTATCTACTTATATGTCTCCATCTATAACTTTCTGAAGGTAGGCGGATATGTCTTCCATAAACTCCTTGAAACTACAGAGATCATGAAGTTTCTCATGTTCCAGGTCATATGCAGCAATCTTCTTGCTCTTAGGGTTCCAAACTATGTAGAAATGGTCATAGTCACCGGTCGACTTTGAAATTCTAAGAAGCTTTCTCCTTCCAATCTTCATTGGAATAGTTTCAATTAAAGATAAAAAAATTCTATATAATCAAAATCGCAATCTTCAAGCTCAAAGCAAAGCTTATCTCCTTGTAAGAATTCTAGCAGATGCTTTGGCAGCTTGTATGGCTTAAGCTCATCCAGCTTGTTATTCATGCTATGGAATTTTTTTCAGGCTCTAGCGACTTAAAAATATTCAGCCATCTCCATATCTCCCTTTTCTATGGCGATGCTGTAAGGTCTCATTCCATCCTTTTCAGTAATGGTCACATCTGCACCGTGTTCAACTAGATATTTGCACATCTTCAAATCAACATACCTGGCAGCCACGCAGAGCGGTGTTGGACAAAATGAGTAAACCATATCAGGACGATGATAATTTATATCGACGCCTCTTTCTATGAAGAACTCCATAGCCTTATAATCTCTATCTTTCACAGATTTTCTAAATGCCGGACCTCCGTATTTACTCACACTATGCCCCAGCTCATCTATCAAAGCAAGGTTTTCGAGCTTATTTCCATATAAAGCTTGTTCAAAAGCATCTGTCTCAACATTGTTAAGCACATTTACTTTCGCACCCTTTGATACTAAATATCTAATTAGAGGCTCACTGCAATATCTCACAGCAAGTAAAAATGACGGATTTTCCCCATCATTGAGCTCAGCTCCATTTTCAACAAGCCATTCAACCGACTTTGTATTGTTCATAATCAAAGCGAGATTAAGTGGCGAAAGCTCCGTATATTTGGATAGCTTAATCTCCTTGTTAATATCAAGTCCCTTAGCAAACTGCTCCTCAAGAGCTTTGATATTCTCATAAATCACATCGCCGGCAAGCTCCGGCAAAGATGGAAAAGCAACCTATATCTTTAATTTTTATCATATTATTCCCCACAGTATTTAATATATGTCTAAACTAGAAGCTGTCCTTTACATTACGTTCAACTTCATATATAAAGTAACATACTAAACACCTTTTTTCTCATATATGCAATCTTTAACTCAAATATATCGTATCATCATATCAATGATGATAAAAATACATTAAACTTTTACTTAGCCTATAATTACATGTTTACGGTTTACCAAGCACCGCCGCCGCCACCACCGGTACCGCCACCTGAAAAATCCACCGCCACCGCTACCGGTGAATCCGCCGCCGCCACTGCGACCCATAAATCTTCCCGGATATATCTTTGACACTTCAATTTCTGTTCTTAATTCAATATTACTTATCATCGTATTAACTGTCATAGGGTTTAAAGCATTTTGTCCAAATGAAGTATAAGAGCAATGGTTAGGCAACGATATATTATTGAACTTCGAAATCCATTTATCCGTTAACTTAAACACATATGCATAAGGTAAAACATCATAGAAATACGATGGATTTTTCATCTACGAGCTCATTTAGCCTATCGAGCTCTACACTTTCTATAAAGTTCTTGAATCCGACAATTTCACCAAATATATTTCGGTTGTAATCGCTTCTGACTTTTTATCCCGTTTATTAAAAAAATGGAAGAAGTATCAAATATATTATAAAAAGCTAAATACATATATTGGTGTTAGATATCTGGATATTGAAAAAGAAAAAAACATTTAGTGCGATTGCACATATTCCATAAATCACACCTAACAATATTATATTACGCATGCCATTTGATGAATTACTCATTTTTCTGTATGATATTTTTCTTTATTATATAATTAATCGACACAATGCAGATAGCTGTAATTAGAAAAAAATGTATTTGGAGGGATATTTCCAGTATCGATGTGCAATCTATCTAAGTAAAACAGTAAGGTTAATACAATTCCGACACCACCTAATATCTTAGCAATTAGTTCACGTTCCTTAGATTTCTTAGAGTAGAACGATTTATCTCCTTCAAATTTTTTTCTATAATACTTGTGCAAATTTTATCAAGAGATTTTTTTCTAATTTTTTTACCAGCATCATCTATACTAATCTGTGTGCCAACACTTACTTCATATATCGAATCAAATAAAGCTACGTAGAAATCATTTACATAACTTTCTTCATTCTCAGGAGGCTTTAAAGATGTAATCAGAATCTTGCTTTTATCTTTGTTATCCTCTATTCTTATATATCCCTTTGATGCTAAATATAAGTAAAGTGAAACAATATCTTCGTTATCGATTACTTCGTCTGCTAAATATCCGAGCTCTGCTGATGTAATTCCATCCGGCGGATTAAACATCACAGGTATTATAAGATCTTTATTTTTGTGGTTTGCATACTTAAATACTGCAATAATAATTAAAATTATTAAAAGTATAGCCATGTTTAAATTGATACTCCATCTATTACTTGGAACATCAACCCAGTAGTTTTTAGGTGTATCTATTTGAAGTGTCACTCCGTAATTTGCCGGAAGCATAGTAGCCTTATAATTCAGCGTATTGCTTTTTCTTATCGTATTTCCACTTAGTAGTCTGCTTAGTACTTCCATATTTACCTACATAGCCTTTCATCTTTGAATACGGAAAGCCGTCAGGTAACTTAACCGTGACATTTGCATTCATGATGATCATTTCCCAGTTTGTTGGTAACAACACGTTTAGGCAGTTTACGCTTCACCAAACACCGCCGCTATCCGATTTACCCATATATAATCAAAACCGCCAACTCTATGTGAAGTATAACTGATATGATCAGGAATTTTGATGTTTTCAAACTTGTTTTATATAAAATATAAATTTCAATACTTACTATAGATCCGTGCACACAGCATAGGCTGTGTTTCCCTTTGCCGCAATAGCATAAAGCTTATCATTATCTATTATCATTTGCTGATATACTGTTATTTCGAATTTATCAAATTCGAGTTTCTTATATAGGGTACCGTCATTTCTATTTATCAAAACAGGTTTGTTTTTCTCATTCGACAGAAGTACATAATCTTTGTAATAGAGAAAATTAGATGTTCCCCTGGTGTTATAGCTATACTTTATACTTCCATCAGACAAGTTCACAGCAAAGAACTTTCCGCCCATTCCATCCGTTCCGAAATACAATATACCATCTTTCTCATCAACATCTGTATAAAGATATGCACCCAGTTTGGTCTTCCAAATAACTTTACCTGAATCAGCCTCCCGACATGCCATTATAAAGGCTGAATGCATATAAACCTCTATATTTCCGAAGCAATATACCTTGCCGTCACTATAGGTATTATCTAAAAGGAGCAGGCGCATCCCCTATCACTTTTTAGTTCTTCATCAGTGACTTCTATCAACTTTTCTAAAGACTTGCGATATCCCTTATATTTCTTTGTATTAATTATGAATCTCCCATCTTTCTCGTTAAGCTCACAATCGAGAGCCGATATATCGTCTAGATCCATAAGACGAATCTGTCCATGATTCATAAAATCAGTAGAAAAATTTGTAAGTATAAATCCCTGCATATAGTCTTTTGAATCATCTACATGAGCAGTATAAGATACACAGCTAAGCACTACGATTTTATTCTTTATCTTATATATTCCAACAGTATTATTTGCTCTTAGTTCAATATCATCCCAAGTCAAAGGATATGCTATCAAATGATTCATATTTCTTCCTCGTTAAGTTCTCTAAAGCTATCTATATGATATCCAAAATAGCTTTTTCCAGACCTTCCGATAAATATTCCATGCTCCGGCATATTAGAGATTTCACCTAAGAAAATCATGGGTAAATCATCTGAAAACGGATATTCTACCTCTATATCATTCTTTAGCGTAACAAGTGCTTTTTCTTTAATCATCCAAATCACCAAATTTAGTATTAAAAACGAATAAAATCTAGTGATGAAACAGTCTGAATCCTGTAAACGCCATAGCTATTCCATACTTGTTACAAGAATCAATAACTAGATCATCGCGGGTCGAGCCTCCAGGCTGGGCAATATACGATACACCACTTTCATGAGCCCTGTCGATATTATCGCTAAATGGAAAGAATGCATCTGATGCTACTGATACGCCTGTAATCGCATCAAGAATCTGTCTTTTTTCTTCAACTGTAAAAACTTCAGGCCTCTCCGTGAATAATTTCTCCCAGTCAAAAATCCCTCTTGCTTCAGGAGTATCCTCCATAGCTATATATCTATCTATAAAGTTATCCATGCTAGGTCTCTTTGTCCCTTCCTTAAAAGGTAGATTCAGTACCTTTTCAGACTGTCTGAGATGCCAATTATCAGCCTTTGAGCCAGCAAGACGAGTGCAGTGAACTCTCGACTGCTGACCAGCTCCTACTCCAATTGTCTGACCATCTGCTGCATATGCAACAGAGTTTGACTGTGTATACTTAAGTGTTATTAGGGCAATTACCAAATCATCCTTAGCATCCTCTGGAATATCCTTGATTTCAGTCACTACATCATTAAGGCAAGTCTTGTCTATTTTTTTATATCATTATGCTTCTGTTCAAAAGTAACTCCAAATACCTGCTTCGTCTCAACTTCAGGTGCTTTGAAATCTTCATTCACTTTGAGAATCAGATAATTCCCATTTTTTTCTTCTGTTTCAAAATATCTAGAGCTGCGTCAGTAAACCCTGGAGCAATTACTCCATCAGAAACCTCTCTCTTAATTAGCTTTGCACATGTCTCATCACAAACATCACTCAAGGAAATAAAATCTCCGAATGATGACATGCGATCTGTTCCACGAGCTCTCGCATATGCTGTTGCAATCGGCGATTCATCAAGACCAACAATATCATCTACAAAGCATGCCTTCTTGAGCTTATCACTCATAACCCTACCGATAGCGGCAGAAGAAGGACTAACATGCTTAAATGAAGCAGCTGAAGCTTTTCCTGTAGCTGCTTTTTATCTCGCTAACTAACTGCCAGCCATTTAGTGCATCTAGAAGATTAATATATCCTGGCTTTCCATTCAGAACTTCAAAAAGGCAGCTCTGAGCCATCTTCAATATAAACTGATGCAGGTTTCTGATTTGGGTTACATCCATATTTTTAATTCGATATTTTTCATTTGTTTCACCACTCGTAATGATTCGAAAAATTTAGCTGTAAAATCTAGATAAGAGGCCATAATTTACATAGCCTCTTATCCATATACTTATTAAACAAAAATTCTATAGATTAATCTCTGTTTCTATGTTTTTCTGAGGATGACGCTCTATAATTGGGTCTATTACCTCTGTAATAAGCTCCTCAACCTGTGATGGGCTTCTTCCTACGTAGAGAATAGGATCCATTGCTGATAAAATTTCTTCTTTAGATAGTCCAAAAGTTTCATCGGCAGCAATTCTATCAACAAGGTCGTTATTAAGTCCATCTCTCTTCACTCTTAGTGTTGCTTCATGCGAATGAACTCTAATCTGTTCATGAAGATCTTGTCTATTTCCACCCTTCTTTACAGCTTCCATCATAATATTTTCAGTAGCTATGAACGGAAGTTTTTCCATGGTACGAGCATTGATAACTTTAGGATATACAACCATGTCACTTGTTATATTGATATATAGGTTAAGGATACCATCTAATGCAAGAAAAGCCTCAGGAACTGAGATTCTCTTGTTTGCAGAGTCATCAAGTGTTCTCTCGAACCACTGTGTTGCAGCAGTAATTGCTGGGTTAAGCGAATCTACTATTACGTATCTTGCAAGCGAAGTGATACGTTCAGATCTCATTGGATTTCGCTTATAAGGCATTGCTGATGAACCAATCTGGTTCTTTTCAAAAGGTTCTTCCATCTCTCCGAACGACTGCAGAATTCTTAAATCATTAGAGAACTTGGAAGCGCTCTGTGCAACTCCCGAAAGAGACGATAATATATTTGCGTCTACTTTGCGAGAGTATGTCTGTCCAGAAACCGGAACACAGCCAGATATACCAAATTCTTTTGCAATAATATCGTCAAGCTTCTTAACCTTAGACTCGTCGTTGTTGAAGAGGTCCATAAAACTAGCTTGAGTACCTGTTGTACCCTTAGAACCAAGCATCTTTAGGTCTTCAAGTCTTCTCTCAAGCTCAATAACATCGAGTGCTAATTCGTACATCCAAAGCGATGCCCTTTTTACCAACAGTAGTCAGTTGAGCTGGCTGAAGATGTGTATAGCCAAGACAAGGCATATCCTTATAGTCTCTCGAGAACTTCTTGAGATTAGAGAGAACTTGAACTGACTTCTCGATGATTAGCTCGAGAGCTTCTTTCATAAGAATAACATCGGTATTATCACCTACGTAGCAGGAAGTAGCCCCAAGGTGAATAATAGCCTCTGCTTTAGGACAGCGCTTTCCATAGGCGTACACATGGCTCATTACATCGTGGCGCACTTCTTTTTCTCTAGCTTCAGCAATCTCAAAGTCAACAATATCCTTATTTTCGATGAGTTCCTGAATCTGTTCTTCGGTAATATCAAGCCCAAGTTCCTTCTCGGCTTTTTGCTAAAAGCAATCCAAAGCTCGTGCCAAGTAGTAAATTTCTTCTTTTCGGAGAATATATATTTCATCTCCTTGCTCGCATATCTACTGGATAGTGGCGACATATACTGCATTCTGTTGGTTTCCATTAGTCCCCCATTCTCTTGTTGTAAATCTTTACTTCTCGCTCTAGATTCTCTGGATTAATCATCATAGTGCATAGAGAAATTTTTATTATCTTCATTTAGGCTATTCCATATTGTTTCACTAAATTCGTCTAGCGAATCAGGAATACTTACCAGCTTAGGTTCTCCTTCAAATGTCGGCAGCGGAGAATCATTTCCTTCATACGTATGGATAAAATTAGCAAAAGCCTGCTCGCGATTGATATTCGTAGAAATATCTATCACACTCTGTACCTTGTCCATCTGAGTCCTTTAAAATGCTCATCTTATACGAACCATCTACAAGGCTTATTAGACCGCTAATTCTCGGAGTGAAATGTGGTGCGTCAGGCTCAAAACATCTTGTTCTTAGTGCTTCTTCAAAAGTTAGACCTTTACTTAGAAACTCCTCGACCGTATCTGTCTGATCACCATTTGTTACGATCAAATTCTTACCATTTGTCTTGATTGGATAGTAGATGATTAGAGTAGGATCAATTTCAGCATCCTTATCATATGGTGCAATTGCTACTCTATCATCTTCTTGATAAAAGATTCTATTACGACTATTCTCACTTCTTCCCATTATAAAATAGGCAACGGCAATCTTATTCGATGTTTTTTTCCAATAAGGATGCCCCCTGCCCCAATAGTCATTAGAAGCGAGAAAATTAAGTTCATTAATCTGTGTCTTATTCATTGCTCACCTTGTCTAAATAACTCTGTAATATTAAAATTGCTGCCTGTTTATCAATGACCTTCTTACGGTCACTTCTCTTTACATCCCCTGCAATAAGGATATTCTCCGCTAGTTTTGTCGTAAATCTCTCATCCTGCCACTCGATTTTTACGTGTGCAAGACCAGAGCTTCTGAGCTTATTTTCAAGCATAGTGCGGAAATCGCGTACTTTTTCAGTCTGTACGCTGTCGGTACCATCAAGACTCAAAGGAAGTCCAACAACTACAGTGTCACATTCATATTCGCGCACTAAATCAAGCACCTTGGTAGTGTCTTTTCTAATACCAACACGCTCAATTGTAGTGACTCCTTGTGCTGTAATGTCAAGAAGATCGCTTACAGCAACACCTATAGTCTTTTCACCGACATCAAGTCCTATTTTTCTCATCGATTGAAGATCCTATTTATCAAGCTCTAGGTACGACTTTAGAATCTCCTCGAGAAGCTCATCTCTATCAATCTTTAGAATGAGATTTCTCGCATCGTTATGACTTGTAATGTAAGATGGATCCCCAGAGGTTAGATATCCTACCATCTGGTCGATAGCATTATATCCTCTCTCCTGAAGAGATGAATATATCTGATGCATTGCTTCTTTGTTGGAAATCTGTTTGATTTTTGCACTCTCAAACAAAATTGTATCCTTACTCATATCTTCCTCCTATTTTTATAGAATTTATCGAGATATATTTAGTGCTAATAGGCAAATTCTAACGTATTCACCTATTAGCTATCTAACTTATTTATTAGCAACTAGAGTTTCTGCTAGCTTTAAAGCATCATCTAACTTGCTTTCATCTTTCGCTCCAGCCTGTGCCATTCCAGCTTTTCCGCCACCATTTCCACCAGCAACCTGAGCTATCTCCTTAACTAGCTTACCAGCATGGAAACCTTCGCTAACAAGCTCATCGCTTACAGAAACAAGAATTGCGATTTTTGCCATCATTAACAGCAGCTGCTACAAAAATCGACTTTTCTTCTTTTGCCTTTATAGCATCTGCCATCTCTCTAAGCTGTGCAACATCCGTGTTGTCAAATCTCTTAGCAATTAGCTTGATACCATTTATGTCAGCTCCAGATGCAATGACATCATCTAGCGAGCCTGCGATTTCATCTGCCTTTAGTGACTTAATAGTCTTCTCTAGCTCTTTGTTATCAGTAACGAGCTGAGCAGCTTTTTTCTCAACATCACTTTCATTTGATTTAAGTGTTGAGCACACGTTTGAAATAATAGCTTCTTTACCTTCAGTATAGTTGATAACCTGTGTTCCAGTAATGGCCTCAATTCTTCTGATACCAGATGCGATACCCGCTTCGGATATAATCTTAAATGCGCCAATTTTACCAGTATTATCTATGTGTGTACCAGCGCAGAATTCTACGCTGTAATCACCCATACTTACTACACGAACGATTTCGCCGTATTTCTCACCAAATATAGCCGTAGCTCCCATCTTCTGAGCTTCCTCAATCTTCATTTCCTGCATGAGAATTGGTAGGAATGCATCAATTTTGGAGTTTACTATATCTTCAACCTGTTTAATCTGCTCCTGACTCATAGCTTCGAAGTGATTAAAGTCAAATCTAAGATAGTGATTATCAACATATGATCCTGCCTGTGATACATGATCACCTAAAACATCCTTAAGCGCCTGCTGAAGTATATGTGTTGCACTGTGTCCTCTAGCAGTTCTATTTCTATTAGTCTCATCAACCTTTAGCTCTGCTTTGTCACCAACACTAACATTATCGATTGATTCCTCTACGAAGTGTAGGAAAATATCGTTTTCCTTAGTAACATCATTTACATGATATTCCTTGTCCGCTATAACAATCACACCAGTGTCATGGAGCTGTCCTCCGCCTGTAGCATAGAAAGGAGTTCTATCGAAAACAAGAATATTCTTGCCTTCACTTCTGTTAGCATATAGAACTTCAGCTTCTGCAGAAAGTTCTGTGTATCCTAAAAACTCGCTCTTAGGTAGCTTATCGTAATCAGCTGCATCTTTCCAAGCAACATCCGCTGTAGACCTTTGTCCTTGACGAGCAAGCTCCTTTTGGTGGTCCATATTCTCCTTGAACCCTTTCATGTCTACAGTGATTCCTCTCTCTAGAAGAATCTCTTCAGTCATCTCTATAGGGAAGCCATATGTATCATAAAGCTTAAATGCATCTGCACCATCGAGCACGGTCTTACCTGATTGATCGAGCTTTGCAACATATTCTTCAAGAATTCCCATGCCATTATCCATGGTCTTTGCGAATTGTTCTTCCTCAATTGTAATCATTTTCTTGATATAGTCGTGCTTCTCAACCAGTTCAGGGTAAGCTCCTCCAGAAACTTCTACTACGGAATCCATGAGTTCTGCTAGGAAAATCTTTTCCTTTATTCCTAGAAGTCTTCCATGTCTAGCAGCTCTTCTGATTAGACGTCTTAGAACATACCCTCTGCCTTCGTTGCTTGGCATAATTCCATCAGCAATCATAAATACCATAGAACGCAGATGATCAGTTATGATTCGAAGACTTATATCATGCTGTTCGTTGCCAGCCTGGTAATCTACGTTTGCCATCTGTGCAACTGAGTCAAGAATCTTTCTAATCGTATCTATATCAAATATAGAATCTACATCTTGCATAATACATGCAAGTCTCTCTAAGCCCATTCCCGTATCGATATTAGGATGTGCTAAGTTTGAATACGATCCATCCTCTTCCTTTGAGAACTGTGAAAATACATGGTTCCAAAACTCAATATATCTATCACAATCACAACCTGGCTTGCAGTCAGGCTTATCGCATCCAAATGCTTCACCTCTATCATAGTAGATTTCAGAGCATGGTCCACATGGTCCTAGCCCAATCTCCCAGAAGTTGTCATCTTTACCAAGTCGTACAATCTTCTCTTCTGGCATACCGAGTTTAAGCCAAATATCGTATGCTTCATCATCATCCTGGTATACGGTTGCCCAAAGACGATCAGTTGGCATGTTGAGAACCTTAGTGATAAACTCCCAGCCCCAAGTTAAAGACTCTTCTTTGAAGTAGTCGCTCGAAACTGAAGTTTCCTAACATCTCAAAAATGTACCATGGCGAGATGTCTTTCCAACATTATCAATATCACCAGTTCTTATACACTTCTGGCATGTAGTCATCCTCTTTGATGGCGGTGTTTCTACACCAGCGAAGTAGGCTTTAAGTGGTGCCATACCAGAATTTATAATAAGTAAGCTTTTTATCATTTTTTTAGGAATCAAAGATGCGCTTCCCGCAGCATAATGACCCTTACTAACAAAGAAATCGCGGAATAAATCTCTAATTTCATTAAGACCAAGTTTTTCCATCTAAAAAAATTCTCCCTTTATATACAATGCTTATATTTTTATACTGAAACACCGATATTCACAAGTAATTAGAGCATTAAGAATTGTAATTAATCAACAATTTCTATACATTCAAGCTGACTTTTTTTACTTCTCCTCTAATATCAGCAAGGAATTCTTTTACGAAGCTCTGCTTGTTCTATACTTTCCTCTGGTGTTAAGCCTTCATTTTTTACTCTTATGAGCAAGCTCATTAATTCTGTCTATCTTTTTCTTTTTTTCATTTTATTACCCTTTTGAATTATTCTAATTAGATAAACATGTCATACCCGAACAGCGAGTATGACATGCACTATATAGTCTACTTTATTTGTAACCCTTGCTTCTTTTTACAAGTTCTTCATATCTAGTTTCTGCCTGTTTAGCAGCTTCGTCAAATAATCGCTTAGCTCTTTCTGGATTAGCTTGTTCTAAAAGCTCTGTATCTAACTTCTCCATTCAAGAACTCCTTATAATCAAGGGTTGGCTTCTTGCTATCTAGCGTAAATGGATTGTCGCCATTTTCCATAGCCTTTCTTGGATCAAATCTGAATAGGTTCCAATAACCAGACTGTACTGCTTTCTTCATCTCTTGCATGGAGCAGTTCATACCCGCTCTAATGCCGTGGTTAATACAAGGCGAATAAGCAATTACGATGGATGGCCCATCATAGGATTCTGCCTCTTTAAGAGCCGTTAACGTCTGCGAAGGATTTGCTCCCATAGCGATTTGAGCTACATATACATATCCATACGCCATAGCAATTTCAGCAAGATTCTTTTTTTGCCAACAGCCTTTCCAGCTGCAGCAAACTGTGCTATAGCTCCTGTTGGAGTAGCCTTTGACGCCTGTCCACCAGTGTTTGAATAAACCTCCGTATCAAATACTAGGATATTTACATTCTCACCAGAAGCTATAACATGGTCAAGACCACCATATCCGATGTCATATGCCCAGCCGTCACCTCCGAAGATCCAAATCGACGGTTTTGGCAGTAAATCTGTGTTGTTAATTACAAACTTAGCATCTACATCACCACTACCCGTACAAGCTTCTATTAGCTTTTTAGATGCAACTTCAGCACCAAGGCTATCTTCCATTGAATCTAGCCATTCAAATGCAACCTCATGAAACTCTTTCTTATCTGCGAGTCTTTTTACCACAGACTTCATTTCTTTACGTCTAGTATTCATAGATACCGCCATTCCAAGACCGAATTCAGCATTGTCCTCAAATAGCGAGTTTGACCACGCAGGGCCTCTTCCTTCACGGTTAATAGTGTAAGGGGTACTAGGCGCACTTCCTCCCCAAATCGAGGAGCAACCAGTTGCATTGGCAATAAACATTCTCTCGCCAAATAACTGTGTTACTAGCCTTGCATATGGAGTCTCTCCACATCCTGGACAAGCACCTGAGAATTCAAGTAGCGGCTTTATAAAGCTTACATTACGTGGCGTATCAACATTTCCGTCTAATACATTCTCATCTGTGCGATCATTTGCATAATCAAACACTCTCTGTTGCTCAGTTGACCTCTCATCCTCGTAAGGAATCATTTTGAGAGCCTTTTCCTTAGCAGGACATACCTGAACGCATGATCCACATCCTGTACAGTTAACTGTAGAAACTGATATCATGAACTTATGTTCAGGGTTAGCTTTTGATTTTAGTGTAGTAGTATTTGCAGCCTCTGCATCTGCTTCACTTAGTGCAAAGGCTCTAATAACAGCATGCGGACAGGAGTATGCGCACAGATTACATTGAATACAATTATCTGCAATCCATAGAGGTACATCTATCGCTATTCCACGCTTCTCATATGCCGCAGTTCCTGCAGGAATCATACCATCAGCAACATCGAGGAACTTAGATGTCGGTATCTCATCCCCCTTCATCGCTGCATCCGTAGTCAAGATATCATTTAAATATTTCTTGAGTTCTGGTCTTTCTGAATGAAGCTGATTCTTAATGTCTGCAACTTTAATATTCTTCCAGCTCTCAGGTATTTCAACCTTGTGAACATGTGTAATACCAGCATCAACAGCGTTGCAGTTCATATTTACAACATCTTCACCCTTGCTCATATAGCTTTTTCTTGATGGCTGACTTCATGTAATCAACTGCTGAATCAAGTGGTAAGATATTAGCTAGTTTAAAGAATGCTGCCTGTAATACTGTATTAGTTCTTCTTGAGCCAAGTCCAATTTGATTAGCTAACTTAACAGCATCACAAGTATAGAATTCAATATTGTTATCAGCTATGTATTTTTTTGCAGCATCAGGAAGATGACTTTCCAATTCATCGTCCGTCCAGCTGCAATTTAGAAGAAACTTACCGCCTGGATTAACATCCTGAACAATATCATATTTGAACATATATGCAGAACTATGACAGGCTATAAAATCTGCTGAATTCACATAATAGGTAGATCGAATCGGCTCATCTCCAAACCTTAGATGAGAAATAGTTATGCCACCTGACTTCTTTGAATCGTACTGAAAATAAGCCTGAACATATTTATCAGTGTGATCTCCAATAATCTTTACACTATTCTTATTTGCTCCAACTGTACCGTCGGCACCAAGTCCCCAGAATTTACATGCAACTGTTCCCTTAGCCGAAACGTTAGGATTAGTAGTTCTCTCAAGAGAAAGATTTGTTACATCATCTGTTATGGATATCGTAAATTCCTTCTTAGGCTTATCAGCTACCATGTTGTCATAAACTGCGATAATATCTCCAGGCTGAGTATCCTTTGAACCTAGACCATAACGACCTCTAGTCATTTTAGGGTTAAGGTCATCACAATCAGCAAGAGCAGATACAACATCAAGATATAATGGCTCTCCATTTGAACCAGGTTCTTTTTGTTCTATCTAACACTGCAATGTTCTTTACAGTCTTTGGAATTTCCTGAAGAAGATATTTAGTTGAAAAAGGTCTAAACAGTCTAACCTTAATCAGACCAACCTTTCTACCATTTTCATTTAGGTAGTCAACAACCTCTGCTGCAGTTTCACACACAGATCCCCATAGCAATAATTACATCAGTAGCATCTTCTGCACCATAATAGTTAAATGGCTTATAATCAGTGCCAATACTCTCATTAACCTGATCCATTACACCTTTAATGATATCTACAGATTCATCGTAGAATACATTTCTAGCTTCATTATGCTGGAAGAAAGTCTCTGGTTGCTCTGCAGAACCCATTAAGTGTGGATGACATGGGTTATTTGCATGCTTCTTAAACTTATCTACTGCATCATAGTCAAGCATGGAATCTAGTGTATCGTAATCCCAAACTTCGATTTTCTGCTGCTCATGACTAGTTCTGAATCCATCAAAGAAATGAACAATCAGCATACTCGCTTTAACAGAAGCAAGATGTGATACAGCGGCTAAATCCATAACTTCTTGTGGACTATTTGCTGCAATCATTCCGACACCAGTTGCTCTTGCCGCCATAACATCAGAGTGATCTCCAAAAATAGAAAGTGCGTGTGTCGACACTGCTCTAGCAGCAACATGGAAAACACCTGGCAAACGTTCTCCAGCAATCTTATACATGTTAGGAATCATCAGCAGGAGGCCCTGAGAAGCAGTATAAGTGCTCGTCAATGCCCCGGCGTTAAGTGCGCCATGAACAGCACCAGCAGCTCCGCCTTCAGACTGCATCTCTACAACTCGTACCTTTTCACCAAACAAATTCTTTCTTCCTTCAGAAGACCATTTATCAATAACCTCTGCCATCACAGATGATGGTGTTATCGGGTAAATGGCTGAAACCTCTGAAAAAGCATAGGCAACATGAGCCGCAGCTGTGTTACCATCCATAGTCCTTTTTAATCCCTTTTTACTTTACTCATTCTTGAATGCCCTTACCTTCGTGTACATATATACATGTTTAACAGTTAATATAATAGTTATAGTTTATCACGATTCAATAGTGCATTCAATGAAATTAAAGGGGGCATAGAAGTTATACTTTATAAGGCTACGGACTCTAAAAGTTTCTCGATTTCTAGCATCTTTACAGCCATATAAACTATAGTCTCTTTGTTTGTTGGTGAAGATGTAAAACTTGGAAAAATAAATTTATATACTGACAGTCCAGGAGATTTGTTTTTTTACTGGATGCCCACAGTTCTTTTGTAAAACATCTAATAGCCTTTTTCCACGGCTTCAGGAGAAACATGGAAATTATCTGCAACTTGTCTATAGATATCTCCAGCAACAATGACTTTTTGACTTACAAAAAGCTGCTTGCATATTATGACTGCCTCAATTAGATAACGTGCACCTATACTTTCCTTCGAGAAAATAAAGCTAGCAAAAATATATCTTAGAATACGATCATCTATCAGCTGACTAAGATTATTCTCGTTATTATTCATGTTTTTTTAATTATGGTAATAATTTCTGCATATAAAACTCTAAGCTTCGTATCTGTAACATAGTTTAGAAATGAATAATTTTTGAAAATACAAGAAGAAATCAATGCAGATATTTCATCTTGTAGATTAACAGCTGCAGAGTTATCCTTGTCATTAGAATAAAATTTTTTTATTGGAATTAGCTTGTCATCCATAAATATTCCGTCCTTCCTTCTACGTTTATGCCCACACTAGCATCAAACAGTAATCATACTTTTTAACTTGTTAAATGTAGCTTCTCCAATCCCCTTTACCTGTTTCAGGTCTTCAATTTTTGAAAAACCTATTTCCCTTACGATAATCAATAATTCTCTGAGCAATAGCATCGCCTACCCCTGGCAATTCCATTAGCTTTGACTTATCAGCTGAATTAATATTGATCATACCGCCTTTACTAGTATCTTCGTTTTGTTCTTCGCTTAATTCACCACCTCCAGTGCTTGGAATAACAATTTTTCTGACCATCCTGTACAAATTCCGCTTGATTTAAAGCATCAAGGTTTGCATCTTTTTTTAACCCTCCAGCTTTTTCGATAAGTTCAAATACTCGTGTTTTTTTCTTTACCTTATAAACTCCTGGAGAATTAACCGCTCCGCTAATGTCTATGTAGAATTCCTCTGTATTATGCGTATCTTCCTTAACCGTAGCCTTCTGAGTCTTTGCAAGCTTAATAGTATCAGCATTACTTGACTTTAAGTGCACTCCGGTAGCACCTAGCAGAATAATTAACACCAAAAGCAAGTTTATATTTAAGCTTCCTATCTTTTGCAAATTGAAATTTAACACTATCTAGAACACTTAGCAGCAGGTCATTATTTGATTTTTTTCATGTATTACCCTTTCCGAGGGCAGATTCAATTATATAAATAATACAATTTAGAAAATTATTTTTGCAACAGTTAATTTTTAAAAATAGTAGACCGTAATTTAATATCAAATATAATTATTTTTATCACTCATAACTCTTATAACTGCTATATATCAACATATCCATGATGTAATTACAAAAACTTTTATATAAATTTAGGGGCTAAAAAGTGAATACACATTGCAAATAATGCAATTACGTATCCACTAATTATCGTTAACAAATGCAAGAAACACATCATCTTGTGTTTTAAAATAGATTAGATCATAATCTAGTATGAAATCATATGTAATTGAAAACTTCTGCAAAAACCACCCTAGTCTTCGTAGTACTCAAATTCATAATCTTCTATTCTAACTGTATCTCCTTCTTTCAGACCAATTTTTTTCTGAGCATCTTGATTCCACCTCTATCTACTATAAACTTATATAGATATCGCATTGAACCGGTATCCGTAAAGTTTGTCGATCTAAATATCTTAGAAAGCTGTTTTCCTTCAAGAACGAAAGTTCCATCAAAGGCTCTATATGCTTTAAATTTTTTGAAGTCTTCATCTAGTTCGTCTTTTTCGAAATCAAAGTACTCAACTTCTTCTTCTGGCTCAACATAGTTATCCAGCTCATTGATAGTTGCATTGAGCAGATCCTGTATCCCCTGTCTAGCTGCTGCAGAAATTTTAAAGACTTTCTTGCCTTCTCCTTCTACAAAATCGATAAATTCTGAAAGTTTTTCTTCATCTTCAACTGCATCAATTTTATTAGCAGCTACTATCATAGGTTTTGCTAAAAGTTTTGCGTCATACTTTCTAAGTTCATCGATGATTTTTCTTATAGTCGTCGATCGGATCTCTTCCTTCACTGCCAGAAACATCTACAACATGTATAAGAACCTTAGTGCGCTCAATATGCTTTAAAAATTTAATTCCGAGCCCCATACCCTCGTGAGCCCCCTCAATAATTCCAGCAATATCAGCCATTACAAAGCTTTTGTCATACAAATCAACTACTCCTAAATTAGGATCTATAGTTGTAAAGTGATAGTTTGCAACCTTAGGTTTTAGCACATGTTGAAAGCAGAAAGCAGCGTTGACTTTCCAACATTAGGAAAACCAACGAGCCCAACATCAGCAATCAGCTTTAGCTCTAGGATAACAGTTCTGACCTTAGGCAGTTCACCAGCTTCAGCAAAATTAGGAGCCTGTCTAATTGAGTTCTTAAAGTGGACGTTACCTTTTCCACCTTTTCCACCTTTTGCAGCAACTAGAGTATCACCACTGTTAGCCATATCCTTCATAAGAAGACCTGATTCTTTATCTATAATCATCGTTCCAACAGGAACTCTAATCTCTAAATCCTGGCCTCGCTTACCATATTTCTTACGACGCATGCCATTCTGACCATTTTCAGCTTCATATTTACGCTTATATTTAAAATCCATAAGTGTACGAAGGTTATTATCCGCAACGAAGATAATGTTACCACCATCGCCACCATCTCCGCCATCTGGTCCGCCTTCAGGAACATAAGGTTCTCTTCTGAATGTTACGGCACCGTCTCCACCTTTTCCAGATGTAATGATTATTTCCGCTCTATCTACGAACATTTATATCTCCAAAATATTAAAAATGACCCCTCAAAACAAGGGGTCAATAAGTTTAAGCTTCTTCACTGTATACGCTGATCTGCTTTCTCTTCTTGTCAAATCTCTCAAACTTAACGTTTCCATCGATCTTTGCAAATAGAGTATCATCTCCGCCGATACCAACATTGTTACCAGGGTGGAACTTTGTTCCTCTCTGTCTAACAAGAATGCTTCCAGCACTTACATACTGTCCCGCACCTATCTTAAGTCCCAAGCGTTTGGACTCGGAATCACGACCGTTCTTGGAACTACCTACTCCTTTTTTACTTGACATGACTAGTCACCTCCTATATTGAAATTCTTAATTACTTAGATTCAATTGCTGAAAGAATATCAGCTTTAGTAGCCTTTGAAGGAACCTCCACTCCAAGATTCTTAGCAATCTCTAGAAGTTCTTCCTTCTTCATTGATAGCGAAGCCTTTACATCAGACTTCCCTGTCTTCTCTGTAGCTTTAGTCTTAGCTGGAGCTGCCTTCTTAGCTGCTGCGCCAATGCCTGTAACCTTAACTAGAGTGTATGGCTGTCTGTGACCATTCTTTCTTCTGTAGTCCTTCTTAGCCTTGTACTTGAAGATAATAACCTTTTCGTTCTTACCCTGCTCTAGTACCTCAGCCTGAACTGCACAACCTTCAACAAAAGGTGTACCTACCTGAAGCTTGTCTCCTCCAACAGCTACAACCTCATCAAAGGTAACCGTCTCTCCTACTGCAGCGTTAAGCTTTTTCAACCTTAAGTACATCATTCTCCTGTACTCTGTACTGCTTACCGCCTGTCTTAATAATTGCGTACATATTAATTTCCTCCTCAAACCAGACTCGCCAGGACAACGGTGCTATGCTTTAAAACCCATCCTGTGCGGCTAACCGTTTAAATATAACATGTTCTAGGGACTTATGTCAAATCCTAGAACACTTATATCGCATATTATTCGATTACTACACCATCTTCATCGACTTTGAGTTCTTCTTCATCTTTACCATGAATTGCATCCATAATTTTAGTTTTTAGAGTTTCAAGAATCTCAGGATGAGATATGAGGAATTCTTTTACGTTCTCACGGCCCTGTCCGATTCTCTCTCCCTCATAACTGTACCAAGATCCAGCCTTGTCGATGAATTTCATATCTGTTGCAGTGTCGAGTACATCTCCTGCAATAGATATTCCTTCACCATACATGATATCAAATTCAGCTAGCTTAAACGGAGGCGCAACTTTATTCTTAACAATCTTAACCTTGGTTCTGTTTCCAATTGTCTCGTCGCCACGCTTAATAGAATCAGCACGTCTAACATCTAGGCGCATACTAGCATAAAACTTAAGCGCTCTTCCACCAGTTGTAGTCTCTGGATTACCAAACATAATACCAATCTTCTCACGAAGCTGGTTAATGAATATAACACATGTATTGGTCTTGTTAACAGTTCCAGCGATTTTTCTAAGAGCCTGTGACATAAGTCTAGCCTGAAGTCCAACATGAGAGTCTCCCATATCACCCTGAATTTCAGCTTTAGGAACTAATGCAGCTACAGAGTCAATAACAATAAGATCAATAGCTCCACTTCTTGCAAGCATATCGCAAATCTCTAATGCCTGCTCCCCTGTATCTGGTTGAGATACTAGAAGATCATCTACGTCTACACCTAGATTTTTGGCATAAACAGGGTCCAAAGCATGCTCAGCATCAATAAATGCCGCTTTACCACCTGCTTTCTGAGCTTCAGCAATGCAGTGCAGTGTTAAAGTTGTCTTTCCTGATGATTCTGGTCCATAAATCTCAACAATACGACCACGCGGAACACCACCAATACCAGTAGCGACGTCTAGTGATATTGAGCCAGTTGAAATACCCTCTATATTATTATTAAGCCCTTCATCTCCGAGCTTCATAACTGCGCCTTTACCAAACGCTTTCTGAATCTCATCTAAAGCGTGCTCAAGAGCCTTCTCTTTGTCACTTACATTACCAATTACACTCTTGTCCTTACTTGACTTTACTGCCATAGTCCCTCCTGTATATTCCGAACATCTGTTCGTATTGTATAAAATGTTCATTCATTTGTCAAGATTATATATTCGTACCATAATACTGGTCAAACTAAATCTAAACTCAAACTAATAATAAATCCACTATTTATAGTTTTTATTTCACATTATTTATATTTACTTCACATTTTCGCAAATATGACTATAACTAATTATTGTCGCATAGTTAATATAAATATGAATTAACTTAATTTCCCATTTAAAATTTCATATACAACTAACAGCATTCTGAGTTTGAAATAGTTTCTGTTCCACTTCCTATCGCTACGTTTTTGTATTTATTTCAACGTATCCACACATTCCACCAAATCTATCGCCGCATGAATAACCAATATACGCATTTCCATTGTCCCTGCCTGGGTCCGCTTCTGGTCCAGCATATCCTGTTATGGATATAGAAATGTCACTATTTGCTGCGTTTTGTGCACCTTTAGCCATTTGATTCGCTACTTCAGCACTTACAACAGAATGCTTCTTAATTATCTCGTTATCTACACCCAAAATTTCAGATTTGGCAGCAGCACTATAAGTTACAAAACCGTGTGAAAAATACGCTTGAAGCACCAGGTACATCAGTTATACATGATGCAAATAAACCTCCCGTGCACGATTCTGCCGAAGATAATTTTAACTCTTTCTCCTTAAGCTGTTTAACGACAACCTCTGAAAGCTCTTCGTCATCATAGCTATATATATAATTCCCAATGAGCATTTCTATCTCTGAAAACCATATTGTCAACCGCTGATTGTGCTTCTTCTTTAGTTTCTCTCTGCGAAGCAACTCGCAAGGTACACTCACCTTCCTTTGCATATGTTGCAACGGTTGGATCTACTTGATTATTAATTACAGGTAGCAGCTTCGTTTCGAGATCAGATTCACCAATCCCAATTGTTCTTATCACCCTGTAGCACATCTCTTTGCTAGAGAACTTCTTTAAAAAAATTCTGTAACACAGTTATTAAATAACCATTTCATCTCTCGCGGAGGTCCTGGAAGACAAATAGCGCATTTACCATCCTTCTCAATTCCGAATGCAGGAGCAGTACCAGCTTCGTTATGAAATACTTCTGCATCAACAGGAATGTACGCCTGCTTTCTGTTATTTTCCGACATTATGCGGTTTCTATCATCAAAATATGACTTTATCTCATCGTAACATCTTTCATCAAAAATAAAGCTCGACTCCCATCGCCTCTGCGACTATTTCCTTTGTTAGGTCATCCTGAGTTGGTCCGAGTCCACCTGTAAAGATGATTATATCGTTTTCATCAAATGTTGATTTTATTAATTCTTTTAATCTGCCAGGATTATCACCAACGACATGATGATACATGACATTAAACCCCATTAGATTCAACTGATTTGAGATATATGTTGCATTCGTGTTAACAGTTTGTCCAAATAGTAATTCGGTTCCAACCGCTATTATCGATACGTTCATATATATTACCTCTCCACGTAATTACTCGGCGTACTATGGAGCACACCGAGTAAAAATTTCTTATTTTGTTAACCTGCTCAGCAAGACAAATTCAGATTTTGTAAACCACCACATCTATAAATGTATCTTTTTACATCGAAAATACATCTTTATTTTTGATTATGTATTCGCATCCTGAATATATTGTAGCTGCAAGCGATGCCCAGAATATAGCCATTCCAACGGTCATTAGCATGTATACCGTATCAAAGGTTAGAGCAATAATCAATGTAGGAACTGCAATCATCTGAAGAACCGTCTTTATCTTACCACTCATACCAGCAGCAACAACTCTTCCTTCTGATGCTGCAACTGTTCTCATACCACTTACAGCAAACTCCCTAGCTAGAATAACTATAAGTGACCATGCGGGAATAGTGCCTTCGCCTATAAGTAAACACAGCGCTGAATACACCAAAATTTTGTCAGCAAGGGGATCCATAATCTTTCCGAAATTTGTAACTAACCCTCTTGCCCTAGCTATCTTTCCGTCTAATAAATCAGTAAACGATGCTGCAATAAATATGATGAAAGCCACCATATAATACTGCATCATAAACGCTGCAACGAAGAACGGAACAGCAATCATTCTGCCAACTGTCAACTTGTTAGGTAAATTCATCTAAACCTCCTCACCTACGAGGTCGTACTCGTAAGCCTCCGTAATCTTAACTTCAACAATATCTCCAGGAACAAGTCTACGCTCACTAACAAAGCTAACCTCATTATCAATTTCTTGAGCATCATATCTTGTTCTACCAATGTACTCGCCTTCAGTTTGCACTTCATCAACCATAACCTCAAAAACTTTTCCAGTTTTGTTTTGGTTAAGCTCTTCACTTATGCCAACTTGTAACGCCATTACTTCATCTCTACGTGACTCCTTTACATCTTCAGGTAGCTTACCATCGAGTCTGTGAGAAAGTGTGCCTTCTTCGTCAGAAAATGCAAATACGCCCAATCTATCTATCTTCGCATCTCTAACGAAATCAAGTAGTTCTTCAAAATCTTGCTCGCTCTCTCCCGGGAATCCGACCAGCAACGTTGTTCTGATATGTATTCCCGGTATATTGGCACGAAGCTTTTTGAAAGTCTCTCGTATAGAAGCACCTGTCGAGTTTCTTCTCATCCTCCTTAGCACATTATCTGCAATGTGCTGAATTGGAATATCTAGATAGTTACATATCTTGTCATTTTTTTAGCAATCGTCTCAATCAACTCGTCGGTAATTCCATCGTCGTATACATACATGAGTCTAATCCACTCAATACCGCTTACCTTACATAGTGCATCGAGTAGCTTAGGAAGCATCGCTTCTCCGTATAGATCTTTCCCATAGTACGAAGTATCTTGTGCTATAATCGTTAACTCCTTGATTCCACGCTCTGCCATCACTTCAGCTTCTCGAACCACATCCTCAAGCTTCTTGCTTCGAAATGGCCCGCGAATCTTAGGAATCGCACAGAAAGCACAGGTATTGTTACATCCTTCGGCAATTTTAAGAACTCCAGAGTATGAGTTGTTCGGAAGTACTCTCTCTTTATAAGGAAGAACCTTTCCTACTTTACCTTTTACACTATCCTCCATGACCTCTTCATCAGATAAAAGAAGGTCTGGCAGCTCGTCATAATCATTAACACCTATAAAAATATCAACTTCAGGAATTTCCTTTACGAGGTCTTCGTGATAGCGCTCTGATAGACAACCTGTTACGACGAGCTTCTTCGTCTCTCCCTTGAGCGCCGCCATGCTAAAGATATGCTCTATAGATTCAACCTTTGCCGACTCAATAAATCCGCAAGTATTCACAATAAGAATATGCGCAGATTCTGGGGATTCTGCAAGAGTGCACCCACGGCCCATAAGTTCTGCCGCGAGCACCTGCGAATCATAGTCGTTCTTAGCACAGCCTAGAGTGTCAATATAGAACGTCTTGTTCGTTTTATTCATTAAAAATCTCCATTGTTATTAACTGGTTCATCATCCAAAGACTCGGAATCACCACTGCCCGAACTACTTTCAAAAGTTGTCTGGTCTGCTGGACCGTAATATTCTTCTTCAGTCATCAAAACCTGTCTAGGTCTCGAGCCATCAGATGCTCCGATTATACCCATTTCTTCTATCTCATCGATTATGCGTGCAGCACGATTATATCCGATTCTGAATCTTCTCTGTAACATAGAAACAGATGCCTGTTTCTGCTTTTAGAATGAACTCAATAGCATCCTCCGTAAGTTCATCAGCTGCGGAATCCTGCGATACAGGCTTGTCTGAAACTTCAATGCTCTGGATTACATCTTCACGATATTCTGTCTCACTCTGAGCCTTAACAAAATCGATAACTGCCGCACTTTCAGTTTCAGAAATATAAGGTCCCTGAATTCTGATAGGCTTATTAGCCTCTACTGGAGAGAAGAGCATATCTCCCTTACCGAGCAATTTCTCAGCTCCAGCAGTATCTATAATCGTACGAGAGTCGAACTGAGAAGACACGCTAAAAGGCAATTCGAGAAGGAATATTCGCTTTAATTAAACCTGTTACAACATCAACAGAAGGCCTCTGAGTAGCTACAATTAAGTGCATACCTGCTGCTCTCGCCTTCTGAGCTAATCTACAAATAGCTTCTTCAACCTGCGAAGATGCCGCCATCATGAGATCTGCAAGCTCATCTATAACTATAACTATCTGAGGCATAATCTTTTCATCTTCGCCAGCACTAGCTACCGACTGATTATACGAGGCCAAATCCTTCGCTCCTAGCTCAGCAAACTTGTTATATCGCTGCTGCATCTCGTTAACCGCCCAGTTAAGTGCTGCTGCAGCCTTCTTAGGGTCAGTAACCACAGGAATTAGCATATGTGGAATACCGTTATAACTACCTAGCTCTACTACCTTAGGGTCTATTAGTACAAGTTTAACCTCATCTGGTGAAGCTTTGTAAAGAAGGCTTGTAATTATAGTGTTAATACACACACTCTTTCCCGAACCTGTAGCACCTGCAATGAGCATATGAGGCATACTATGTAAATCTGCGATGATGTTTCGTCCAGAAACGTCTTTTTCCAACGACAAAGCTAATCTTAGATTTTGCAAGCTTGAACTCATTAGATTCGATCAGCTCCCTAATGAGAACTGGTGCCGCCTTCTCATTCTCAACCTCAATTCCAACAGCAGCTTTACCAGGTATAGGTGCCTCTATTCTAATGCTTTTAGCCCTCATATTAAGCGCAATATCGTCAGCTAGACCAGTTATCTTACTAACCTTTACTCCTGTAGCAGGCTGAACCTCATACCTTGTAACTGAGGCACCCTGCGTTACATTTAACACCTTTGCTTCTACATTAAAATCATTCAGCGTCTGTTCCAGAAGGCGCGCGCGCTCTTCAAGCTGATTGCCACTCATCATGTTGTTATTAGGCTTTTGGTCTATTTTAAGAGATCTACAGAAGGAAATACGTAATTATCCTCTTTCTTTGATTGACCTGCTTCAACCTGCTTTACAATTTCATCATGATCAGCTTTTGTTGGTCTATTATCCTCTTTCTGCTCGTAAACGGCATCATCGTCTCTCTTTGCCGACGCAAGACTCCCCAGCAGCTGCAACGACTCCGGCAGTGCCTCCTACACTTGGTGCAAGGGCAGCTTCACAAGCCTTCATTTCATCGAACTCAGGAGTTCCTGGACCACGATAAGTAGCTGTTTTAGGACGAGGCTTTGGAGCTGGAACCTGACCATCAAGACCAAGTCCTAAACCTGAATAATTTCCATGGTTATCACTACCATCATACCCACAGAGACCTGTAGAACCACTAGAGATTGAATTTGAAACACCATCTAGTCCATAGCCTACTTGATTTGTTTCGGATAAATCACCTTCAAAACCAAGCCCCTGACCGTTCTCTTTTTCCTGACTTCCCTCTATATCCGGCATAGACTCCTGCGTCACTATCACCGAAATCCGAACCATTGTCTAGCATATTGGCAAGTTCTCGTCTTGTGCTTTCATCTGGGAAACCAGCAGGAGATTTCTTGTTATTGTTATTAATACCATCTGGTTGATATGTACTTGAGTTAGTATCATACGTATTATTAGATGTATCCACAGAACCAAGCTCAATTGGCTGAGATTTCTGTTTTCTAGAATTTAGGTGTTTGGCCAGCATCCTTCCAAATAATCCAGATGTAGGTTCTTCTTCAGCTGGTCCAGCAGAATAGCTGATGAAGCCATCTTCTGACACATCGTGATTACTCATAGGTGAATTCATAGCAAAATCAGCCGCAGACCTTTCTTGCTCGGCTTTTTTAAACTCTAATTGTTCGTTTGATTCAGGTCTAATAGAAGCAAATGTTATATCGCTTATCTTCTTTTCTTCAAGGCTTGATGGAGTACCCACATTGCTCGCTGAACGTTCAAACTCTCTTATTAAACGCTTCTCTTCTCTAGCCTCTCTGAAGGCATGTATCTGCTTAGAGATAGGTGTATTAGCAACTAGAAGAACCGATATTACTATCAATGCTAGACCGAGGATAATTAATCCTGGCTTGCCGATAAACTTAACAAGAATATTTGCTAACTCCATACCAACAGCCCCGGCATTACGCCCCCTAACACCATCTCTATAGAAAAGCAATATATCACCGAATCCAAATCTTACATTATTAGCATCGACAAACCTATACCCGTTTAGTGCACACATCATTAGATATATAAGAGCTGTAAGTGACGCAGTTCTTGCATTTAGATGTTGTAATTTCTGCAGGAATAGGCTAATTGCAACTACAATGAGAAAATAAGGAAGAACATAAGACATACCACCGAACAGTCCACGAAGGATATTGTGTATTCCATGTCCAAAGCTACCAGTACTGTTGCTTTTCATAGTGAATATCAAAAAAACACCTATTGCAAATATGGCAATTCCCCATATTTCATCAATAAGCTTTCTATTTGAATTTCGCTTCTCCTGCATTTCACGAATCTGCTTTTGCTCAGCAGTTTCCGCATTACTACTATTTCTCTTAGTAGATGAAGAGGTTGTAGATTTCTTAGATTTATTCTTGCTACCTGGTGGTCTACCTGGACCACGTTTCTTCTTGTCCTCAGCCATGATTCCCCATTTTTCTATATATTTATAAATAGCTACAGTCGTTTAATTATACTATTTGTGGCGTATATTTGCAAAAAAAGAAAAAGACCCGAGGTATCTCGGATCATGGGCTTGTCTAAACTATTCAGCGTTATTTACGACGTCTTTTCCATCATAAAATCCGCATGTTGGGCAAACTCTGTGTGGAAGCTTTGGCTCATGACACTGAGGACAAGTTGAAAGTCCTGGAGCGCCCATCTTCATGTTAGCAGCCTTTCTGCTAGCAGTCTTTGCTTTCGATGTTTTTCCTCTTTGGTACTGCCATTGTCGACACCTCCTTACAAATGTGATTATCTTAAATGTCCGAATTACGTTTCACGCATTACAAGTTAATAGTATATATGAAGCGCCTCTCTATGTCAATGAAATTTAAAGCAACGTCGGACTTTTTACGCGATCCGACTCTTCATACATATCATTCATTGCTAGAATATTGTATGTATCTGCCGCCCTAATGTCAAGATGCAATTGTTTCTTTGCAAATATTGGCAAATTCTGTGCTTCTCGATTGATGTTAGTCAATATAGGCAGGCTATTAAGTTCTCCTTTTTGCTTTCCTAATGAGCTTTCTCCCCGCTTCGTTGGCAGCTAGCAGCCTCAAATATCCAGGCTCGCTATCGGTAAAATCATAGCGTTTAATCCCGAGCAGGATCTGCATCAAAAGCCTTGAAATACGGGTGTATGTGTATCTCTTACTCTTAGCTGACATAATCAGCTCATCAAGCGATTTAACCTTGCTGACAGCATCTATAAGTTTAGCACCTATGCCTTCTCCTCCTTGAGGGAACTCGTTTATTTCCTCAGGAGATAGGTTTATGACAGCATATCTAATTAGATTAAATAGATTCTCTTCGATTTTTAGGCTCGCCAGCGTACGAAGACGATGTTAAGCTCTGTAAAGATTCTTCAGGCAAAAAAATTCCGTTACGTCTAAACCATCCTTAATAGCTTGCCTTAGTCCTGAAGCGCTTTGAAATCTCATATTCTTATTGAAAGATGACGAGTATCCAGACGACTGACGCTTAACGGTATGAAGTACTATACCAGAATTTATTAAATGAGAGTGAGCCCTAATGTATTCCAAAGCAAGCGTGTCATTTGGCCTACTGAGTACATCATTTGCCTTAGGTCCAAACAAAGTCTCGTATGCTAGCGCACGTGCACGCGGATAGCTATATCCTTCTCTCGATAGTTTAGTTATATGATCAGAAATCTTCTCATCACATAAATTGCATGCAACTTCAGTCAGTTCTTCTAAATTTCCTGATTCACTGCCAAATGATACTGCGTCTACTACTCCAGTAGCCGCAAGCAACTTAATTGCCGTAGACGCATAAACAGACGCATTGCCGAGACACGCATACGTAGGTATCTCAAACACTGCGTCTATTCCATTCTTAATCGCTGATTCAGCTCTAACCCACTTGTTAACCGCAGCAAGCTCACCGCGCTGCACGTAATCTCCGCTCAATACGACTATCACGGTATCAGCACCAGTTTCTTGCTTCGCTTTATTAATATGGTATAGATGTCCGTTATGAAGAGGATTGTATTCTGCAACAATTCCCAGAACTCTCATCAGGTAATTATTACTCCTCGTCTTCTTCTACAGATGAAGATGCCTGCTGCCCTTCACTGTATACTGAACCGCCCTGAATACGCTCCGCAAGAGACTTCATCTCCTGACGGTTGCCATTTACTCTGCCATTCATTTCTCCAAGCATATCTGTGAAGTAGTCATTCATCGGCTGAATATATTCTGTTGCAACCTTTGCAATGTCATTCTGCATATCAAACAGAAGCTTGTCTACGTATTCGTAAGAACGAAGCTTAATGTATCTGCTATGATTTTCAGCCTCAGAAATTAGAGCATCTGCTCTCTTTTCAGCTTCCTTCTTGATAATATCATTCTCAACAAGATACTCAGCCTGTTTCTTAGCTGCTATGATTACCTTATCATACTCACCTCTAGCCTCGTTAAGGATTCTGTCCTGCTCATCCTTAACCCACTTTGCCTGTTGGATATCCTTAGGCATGCTGAGTCTAATATCATCAACAATACTTCTAATCTCATCACCATCTACAATTGCCTTCTCTGAGAAAGGAACTTTAGATGCATTAGCTAAAATTTCCTCGAGATCGTCAAGTAGTGTCATGACTCTAATTGATGCGTCGCTCATAACGATTTCCTCCTAGTTTATTGATTATCAACTTTAGTTTTAATCATTTCGTTTGCATAGTCCGGCAACAACCCATTTACGTCGCCACCATAAGAGACTACTTCTTTGATGAGAGATGAACTAATGAACGAATACCGAGGGTCTGTCATCAAGAAAACAGTCTCTGTCCCACCCGTGTATAAGCGAGCATTCATCTGCGCCATCTGAATTTCATATTCAAAATCTGTTGTAGCTCTAAGCCCTCTCACAACCGCTTCAAAATTTCTCTTATTAACATACTCTGCAAGGAGTCCGTCAAAAACATCAATCTCGACATTAGGAATGTGTTCTGTCACCTTTGATACGATATGCTTTCGCTCATCCAAGGTGAATAGAGGTGTCTTAGAACTATTAACGGCTATGCCGACAGTCAAGCTGTCAAACATATTTGATGCGCGTTCAATAATATCCAAGTGACCGTTGGTAATAGGATCAAACGAACCCGCATAAATTGCAGTTCTCTTCATATTAATCACCATCTCTCCAAGGTATTTTAACAAACAGATATTGTATTTGCAAGGCTTTAAGGTCTTTCGAAGAAGTCCACACCTATAGTACCATACCTTTTTTCCTTAGTTTTTACAAAGTTGCCAATATTGTCCGATAACGAATTATCGTTTGAATGCTCTGCAACAATAACTCCTTCATCTGCCAAAAGCCCATATTCCTCAACGAGTTCAAACACTTCACCATAATACCCTTCATGGTAAGGCGGATCTATAAATATGATGTCAAACTCTCTATTTGCAAGTACTAAAGCCTTTCTAAAATCATTATTATATGATGAAGAAATTTCTTCAGCTTTGCAGTTTTCGATATTATTTCTGAGGATTTTATAGTTTTTTCTATCCCCTTCGTTAAATACACAGTACTCCGCACCTCTAGACAAAGCCTCTAGTCCAAGTGACCCTGAGCCTGCAAACTAGATCTCAAAACAGTAGCACCTTCCACTCTTCCTATAAGCATACTGAATACGGCTTCTCTTACCTTTTCTGTCGTCGGTCTAGCGCTCTCTGGTATTTCTAGTTTTCTGTATTTGAATCTACCGGAATTAATCTTCATAGATATCTCCTTTATATTATCTGTTATTTATCTACTATATTATATTGCTATTATCATGCACCATAATATTATTTGTTCGCAGCTGAAGCTGGTCATAGTCTACTATCACGTTTTGCTCTCCAGACAGTATGCGTTCTGCATCTGCTGTTGCAAGCTTAAGTATTTTATCATACCCAAACAACTCATAAAAACTATTGCCTGCATTTCCATGCTGCATAGTACCCATAAGGTCTCCTGCTCCTCGCAGCCTGTAATCTTCTTCGCTTATCTCAAAGCCGTCACTCATAGTCACCATTGCTTTCATTCTGTTAGTTGCATTTTCCGAGTCACTGTAGCATATTAAGTAGCAATATGATTGCAAATCATTTCTTCCAACTCGACCTCTAAGCTGGTGTAATTGAGCTAGTCCAAATCGTTCAGCGTTTTCTATTACTATTACAGTCGCTTCAGGCACGTCTATGCCAACTTCTATAACTACAGTAGATACAAGAATATCTATAGCACCAATGGCAAAATCATTCATAAGCCGTTCTTTTTCTACCTTGTCGAGTCGGCCATGTATAAGTCCAACATTGAAACTTTTGAATTTCTCTTTTATTTCGTCATAAAAGTGCTTCTGCAGATGTAAGTTCACTATCTTCGTTATCCTCAATCGAGGGAGCAACTATATATGCTCTATTTCCACGCTTTATTTCATTATAAACATCAGCATAAGCACGTTCGCGCGACTTTTCAGTTACGTACCTTGTAATAATCTCTTTTTCGATTTGAAGGTTTGCTCCTTATCACCGAAAAATCCATGTCACCAAATACGGTAGCCGCAAGCGTTCTAGGAATTGGAGTAGCAGACATAACTAGAACATTGACTGCCTCTGCCTTTCCTGCCAAGACCTTTCGCTGATTGACACCAAACCTATGTTGTTCATCTGTTATAACTAATCCAAGTTTCGCAAAAATCTACATCTGATTGAATAAGCGCATGAGTTCCGACAACAACATCTATGTCACCGTTCGCAATTCCTTCAATTAATTCACGTCTCTCTGAGGCTTTTAGCCCACTCACCAGAAGTGTTGTTTTCATGCCGAACCTGCCAAGTTCCTTACTTAATTTAGCATAATGTTGCCTTGCAAGAATTTCAGTTGGCGCCATAAAGGCAGCTTGCCATCCTGCGCTAACTGCGTGATATATTGCTGCTTCTGCAACGACAGTTTTCCCACATCCAACATCGCCTTGAATCAACCTATTCATTGCTCTATCACTAATTAAGTCTTGTTCAATATCACTTATAGCATGCTGCTGGCCCTCTGTAAGAGTAAAAGGAAGTGAGTCTATAAAAGCAGATATATCTACAGGTTCTATCCTCGAGTTTCCGCACTCTTCCTCGAGAAACCTGCGGTTATGTAATACAGAATACTGAAAAAGCTAGCAATTTATCATATATTAGTCTGAAATTTGCTCTATTATATGCTGCACCACTCTCTGGAAAATGAATATTCTTGTACGCATAATCTTCAGGAGCAAGTTTATTCTTCTCAAGCAAATCATCACTAAGCCACTCACACGATTCATCTAGTTGTTCAGATATGCTGCGAATAAGCTTCAATAATTCATTTGAAGTTATTCCAGCAGTTCTTCTATATACGGGGATTATCCCGCGAATATCCCTCGTGCTGCCAGTAAGTGACATCTCAGGGTTAACGATAGTCTTAGCTCCATTTCGCCATTTCATCTTTCCGAACAAAGAGTAGTCTGCGCCTAACCGCAAATTCTTTTCGAGAAACGGCATGTTAAAGAATATTGCATGAAATATACCACTCTCATCTTTAAGAGCGCATTCAAGCATAGTTCGTCCTCTGCCTATAGAGCGTAGCCTCTTGTTGATCAAAACTCCACCAATTAGAACATCTTTATCTTCTGGTACATCCATGAATGGAGTACGATTAATTCGATTTTGATATCTAAAAGGTTTGTATTCGAGCAAATCATAAATGGTATTAATTCCCATATTTTCGAGAATTTTTCTCCTTCTTAGCACCTACGCCCTTGATTTTTGTTTACACTATCGCTTAAATTCATAATCTATTCATTCGTCCTGATAACTTCAATGTTTCGCTTTTGATATATGTTCCGCTTGAACACCTTTTATATACGCTTTTATTTCAATAGGCTTACTTAGATGAAACATTTCAAGATTTTGCTCTATTCCATCAAAAATCACATTGCTAATCTCATTAATGCTTTCACCAAACTTAACTATTATATAGAAGACAATCTTCATACCTTCGTCGGAGTCGTGCACTTCAACAGAAGACAACAGTTCATTTAGTCCAGTAAAAAATCCTCTTTTTAGAACCTTTCCATTTGGACTACATGATGACACTATATCTTCATGAATTAGAAGCTCATCTAAAACAAGCTTCTCAATAACCTGTTTACTAATACTTACTGCTCCATATTCTGAATTATTGAGTAGTTTCATATTTCCTCCGCCTTATTTCTACGCATCTTCTAGTAAAGATTATATATGATAATTGAAATAATAGCGATTAAGCTGCATGTTTTATTGTTTATAAAATAAAAAAGCCTTAAACGGCGAACCGTTTAAGACAAGATTTCGGGTATATAGACTAAATGGCACGGTCTACTTTGCCAGATCTCAGGCAACTCGTGCAAACGTTTGCCTTTCTGACCGTACCGTTCTCGCTAATTCTTACAGACTGAATGTTAACATTCCACTTTCTCTTCGAATGTCTGTTAGAATGAGAAACAGCGTTTCCCGAAGCCTGACCCTTACCGCAAACTTCACATTTTCTGGACATTTGCCGCACCTCCTTGTAGTTAATATAGTTGCGTCCATTAGTAACGCGATGAAAATTATAACACAACAACTGCACTGGGGGCAAGGGTTTTGTTATAATTTTTGCATTGTCTTTATTATAGCAAGATTATGAATATAATCAATGTTAAACAATGATTTATTTAATCTTTAATAATAAAAAAAGTTATTCCGTTTAAGAAATAGTACCTTTTTCTTGTTCTAATCTTCACACTTACTCTGTATAATAATGCCTATAAAAAAATAAAATTATTCTGAAAGGATTTCTATGCATAATTCTAACAAGAAAACTACAGCGATTGTTCTCGTAATAGTTTTTAACTTTTGTCGGTATAATCGCATATTATAAAATGGCTAAAACTCGGTTAGTGGACAAAGTGAACTATACTAGTTTTCGCGATCAGCTAGTTTCAAAATCATCGAGCTTTAAATCAAATTCTGATCTTCAGAAATTTATCGAGAGCGAGACAGCAAAAGACAAAGTACTGTTTATTACTGACGAATATGGCAATATAATTATCACTAGGACGGCATCTGATGTCACTGCTCCTGCTACCGTAGTCGTAGCTGATTATAATTATAAAACTGCCAAGACTGACGCCGACACGCTAGCGACTCTCCACGAAGTATCAACTTCCAAAACGACCGGCGGCAGCGTAATCGCTATTTTTCTTAATAACAATAACAACGAGCACTCTGGAGTGAAGAATATTAACAGCACATACATACCTGCAAACTCTAATGTAGTATACGTTAGTAGCGGCAAGAAATTATATATTTCAAATAATTCCTTTGCAAGTGGCATGAGTGATGTTTTAATCCCATATACTACAGAAGCTAGAACACAAAAATACAGGTATAAAGATTAAAATTTCAGGTATTAAAACTGATAATCCAAGCTCTTATATATCACAGCAACCAGATGTTTTTCGACGTATTCAGCACAATCATTGCCAAGTATAAGAATAAATCCGTTTCATACCAAGTTGCGGATATTAAGACAGGAAACAACGGAAATATGTACCCTAGTTCACTCGAGTTTACCCTTCTCTTAGATTCGTACAACCTCGAGGATACAAAGGAGTATTTTTGATGGGCAGGTTGAGAAATTCATGAAGACTAATAAAAAAATATTTCCCAGATGCTAAAATGACATACACTGTCATCACTGATGAATCAAAGTTGCCAGACACTGTTATATCTCAGCAGACAATCGATTATCTAACTACATATCTGTATATCGATAAGAACGGCAACTATAGATTTGGCGACGATGATAAGATTCCTGCTAAATACTCTAAAGGAGATATATATGCAACAAACACCATTGAGCAGCTATATGTTGATGGTGATACCTTACATCTAACTATGAATACTACGGGTGTCACAGACAAGTATAGAGATCAGGTGATGAGAGACAATGCATCTGCAGCTTCCCTTTCTGGACTAGAAATTAGCACTTATGATTTATATAGTGCATTTAGCAACAAAAAACAAAAACTATCTACTGACCTTAGTACGCTCTATTCGAACGTTAACGACAAAGGAGCACAGACGATAGTACTACCACTTGATAAGGATCAGAAGTTTACAACTATGTCGATACTTAATAGTATCCAGAGCAAAGCTAATATTACCCATATTAACCTAAATGATGATGATCTAAATGCCGGTATAAAAAGTTACGAACACTATACTTAACTACATCAATTCTTATACTAAGTCTGGTCTTATTAACTTTTAAAATGCCATATATGATTTCGCTATTTAGATTAGGGTTATAGGCCAAAACATGTTGGTATAAATCATGGATTTAAAAGCTTTCGCCCTATGTGATTAATGTCATGTAGGATGGGAGCTTTTTATAGTTACAATAATTTAATCTTCTATTAATATTCTCACATGAATATATATGATATAATAACGAAGACTATACTATCTATTAGTGTCCTTAATGAAAATTATTCCTGATTGGAGGGTTTCTAATGAAGTCTGAAAAAGACAAGATTTCTAATAACGAACGTGAAATAGACGAGTTTCTATCTAAGTTCGAAGCACTTGATGGAGATGATGCTGCACAGGCAGTACATGAAGCTAACAGAAGCTCATCTTCTAAAGGAAGCAAAAAGAAACAAAAAGAATAAATCAAAAGATAAGTCAAAAGCTTCTAACAGGAAGACTGGCTCTTTTCTTGCGAGATTAATAAAAGGAAATGGTGAACCTCTCAAGGACAGACTTTTCCTTAAGGATAATCCCTACTACAACAAGAATCTAGGTGCAACAGCTGTAGTTAATGGCAAGAAGATAAAGAATACCCCAAAGGTTCTAAGTAAGGGCAAGATATTAAAGAATCTTATAATCTTATTTGCTATACTTTTTCGTGATTACAGTACTCTACACGTTTATCGTAATCAGTACAGCACCTAAGATTGACCCAGAGAACATCTACGAATCTGTAGCTCAAAGTTCTGTAATATACGATGATCAAGGCAATAAGGTCACAACAGTTTTCTATAACCAAGACAGACAGCTTATCTCATACAAAGATATGCCTAAAAACATGATAGATGCTTTCGTTGCACTTGAGGATAAAACATTCTGGAAACACCATGGATTCAACTGGACTCGAATGGCTGGTGCTGTTGTCCAATCTTTTACAGGTTCCGGTCATATTAGTGGAACTAGTACGATTACACAACAGCTTGCTCGAAATGTATATCTTCCCAACATAAAGAGTCAGCGAAGCATAAAGCGTAAGATCCTAGAAATGTATTATGCAAGCCAGATTGAGCGTTCTCTATCCAAAAAACATATCATCGAGGCTTACCTAAATACAATTTACCTCGGCTTTGGAAGTTACGGTGTATATTCAGCTTCACATGCTTATTTCTCAAAGGACCCTAAGGATTTAACACTAGATGAATGTGCGGCACTAGCTGCCCTTCCACAGGCGCCTGATACTTATGCACTAGTAAAGCTTGTAGGCAAAGACTCAGTTACAGAAGGAAGTACAAATATTATACTTCGCGATCCCGACACCTACATCGCTAATGACACATCAAAGAACCGCCGTGATACTGCTCTCAAGCTAATGAAAGAGCAGGGATATATTACCGATAAGGAATTTAAAGCCGCTTACAATAAAAGATTTAATAGATTTCATCAATCCTTCTGTAAAAAGCAATAAAAGTGTTAACTCCTACTTTAACGAATATGTAATTGACGAGGTATCTCGTGACTTACAAAAGAAATACAAAATTTCGCCACAAGAAGCGGAGAGAATGATCTATACGGGAGGACTTAAGATTAACTCCACTATGGATTCAACTGCTCAGAGCGTTATTTCAAAAGAGTTTGAAACGGGATCAAACTTCCCTTCCCTTGTCAACATAAGAAAAGATTCATCGGGTAACATAATAGGTGCAAATGGAACTATCCTCCTCTACGACTACAACGACAGTTTCAACGCTGACGGAGATTTCACTCTGACAAGTGACGAAGTTACTTTAAATCAAGATGGTTCTGTTACAATCAAGCGCGACAAGCGACTACATATTTATACAACAAAAGCTGGTGGAAATACTAACTACAGTCTTGAGTTCAAGAAGCAATACGTTCAAGAGAACGGCACCTTCTACATATACTCAGGTGGTTATATCAATATTCCTAGCAAGTATAAAAAAAGCTTGATAGCGATAATAACTTAGTAATCGATAAGAGTTACTTTAAAGACTTCCCTAAGGCAATGGTTAAGTCTAAAAAAACTCATTGGTAATCAAGGCAGATGCATACTCTCTTAACGAGAAGACTATTCAGCCGCAGGCAGCAATGGTTATTGTTGAAGTCGGTACCGGTAAGATAAAAGCTATGGTTGGTGGACGTGGTTCATCGGGAAGTAGACTTTATAACCGTGCTCTAAACCCTAGACAGCCTGGATCCTCTATCAAACCTCTAGCTGTATACGGTGCAGCTTTACAGAAGAGTTTTGATTATGCTGAAAAAGGCGAAACCTGGCCACTTGTTGATTACAAACATGATAAGCAAGGTGTGAAGGGTTACGGCGATTACCTGACAGCATCATCAACTATTGTCGATGAACAGATGACATTTAACGGCAGAGTATGGCCAAAGAATGCTAGCAACAGCTTCTCTGGACCAGTGAGTATGCGTAGAGGACTTCAGCAATCCATCAATACTGTCGCTGTAAAGATCCAGCTGCAGGTCGGAAATGAATATTCGGCAGAAATGCTCAAGAAATTCGGTCTTACAACGATTGTTACCAAGGGAGCTACTAGCGATATGAACTCTGCGGCACTCGCCCTCGGAGGTCTAACAAATGGTGCAATTCCTTTGGAAATGGCTCAAGCATATGCTAGCTTCCCTAACGGCGGCATTCGTCAGTCATCTGTAGCCTACACAACCGTTACCGATAGACACGGCAAGGTTCTGCTAAAGAGCAAGTCAAAGAAGACTAAGGTTATGGATGAAGGCGTAGCATTTATCATGACAGACATGCTTAGAACTGTAGTATCACACGGTATCGCTGGTGCAGCATCTGTGAGCGGCGTTCAGTCTGGTGGTAAGACTGGTACGACTAACAGCAACTACGACATTTGGTTTGACGGATTTACACCAAACTATGCTGCTTCATTATGGATTGGAACAGACGTCAACATCAAGCTGTCATCCATGTCTGGTATGGCTGCAAGACTCTGGGGACGAATCATGAATCAGGTTCCTCAGGCAAAGACTGGCAAGTACAAGTCCATGCCTAGCAACGTTATAAGAGTTGGAAGTGAATACTATACTAAGGGTACAGAAAAAGGTCGCGCTACATATGTTCAACCTAAACCTGTAACTGAAAACCAAGACTACGATGAAGATGATGATGCAACTGAAGAAGATGGTACTCAATCTTCTTCAAGCTCAACCTCTGGACCTACTATACCGGGTGCATAAGTCTTGGATGACCTGTTAATTTAAATTTTTCCAAATAAGTATTGATGCTTTTTAGACAATAAAAGCTCTGCTATTACAGTGGAGCTTTATTTTTTTAACGCGAAATTCACTTTATAAGCCCTATTTATGTTGCTAATGCAGTTATAATTTTTTTACCTATTTTCTAAAAAAATAATTGATATGACAAATTTTTTTAATAATTTAAATTATATCAATCTCCCTGTATGCATTCAAATGCAAGGTGTTGCGGATTTGCCTACAAAAAGTGTCGAATTTGTGATGACTAAGTCATATTGACAACACAAAAGACCAATTTTATAATCAGATTGTACTTGTAATAGGACTTTGATTATTCTATGTATGGAGGTTATTTAACATGGAACAGGAAAACAACAAAGGCCAATTTAATTCCAATTTTGGATTTCTAATGGCTGCACTTGGTTCCGCTGTAGGTCTTGGTAACCTATGGTCCTTCCCTTATAAGCTAGGACTTGGCGGCGGATTCGCATTCCTAATTATTTACACAATTCTTGCTATCGTAGTAGGTTACCCTCTGATGCTCTCCGAGATCGCTCTTGGACGTAAGACTCAGAAGGCTGCTATCGAGGCATACAAAGAAGCTGACCACAGATTCAAGTTCAACGGTGTTCTTCAGACTATCGTTCCTTGGTTCCTAATCTGCTTCTACTGCACATTTGGTGGATACATCACTAAGTACTTATTCGAGTCAATTCAGGCTCTATTCGTAAAAAAATGCAGTTCTCAACACTGGAGATCCTGGTGCTCTATTTGGCGGCATGATCGGCAACGTTGGAAATTCCGTTGCTTGGATGACTGGATTCCTTGTACTAACAATGGTAATCGTGTTTGGCGGAGTATCTGGCGGTATCGAGAAGTTCTGTAAAAATCGCTATGCCTGCACTATTCTTCCTACTAGTTGCTGTAGTAATCAGATCTTGCACACTTCCTGGAGCTGGTCCTGGACTTAAGTTCCTCTTCTACCCTGATCTAACAATGTGGAAGACCAACTTCTTTGAAGTAGTAAGACTTGCTGGTGGTCAGATGTTCTTCTCGCTATCACTAGCTTCTGGTTGTATCATTGCTTACGGTTCTTACCTCGGTAAGAAGGAAAACCTCGAGTCAAATGCTGCTGTCATCACTGTTGGTGACTCTCTAGTAGCTGTACTCGCAGGAATGGCTATCATGCCAGCTGTATTCGCATTTGGCCTAAAGCCAGGTGGCGGCCCTGGACTTCTATTCGTCTCGATGACTACTGTATTCCAGCACATGGGAGCTGTTGGTAAGATTTTCCAGCTTGCATTCTGGCTACTAGTATTCTTTGCAGCTCTAACTTCTTCAATCGGAATGATGGAAGCTGGTATCTCTGCTATACTCGATTCAAGAATCAAGGCTGGTAAGCCTGCTAGCAGAGTTAAGGTTTCAATCGTCATGGCACTTGCAGCATTCGTAGGAAACTTCCTAACAACTGCTGACTGCCTAGGCGGAAACCCTAAGATGAACTGGTTCCACCTATTCGGACAGGCTGACGTTCTCAGCGTATGGGATTGTCTAGCTGAAGGTATCTTGATGCCACTGACAGGTCTCATCATGGCTATCCTACTCGGATGGGTTGTGCCTCACTCACTCGATGAAGAAATCGAAAACGGTGGAGCTCGCACATTCAAGACTAGAGGTTTCTACAATTTCTGCATCAAATGGATTGGACCTCTCTTCATGGCTATGATTGTATATGGACAGTTCAAGGATTTCTTTGGTGCGAAATAAGATTATAATCTCGTAATGAGGTAATAAATTATATGATCAAAGTCTCAAAGACCCTCCCTATTGGGAGGGTCTTTACTTGATAAATTACAATGAAAAACAGCACTGCATAGTGCTGTTTGTTTTTATTTCTTTCTAATGCATTCTTTCTATAGTTATTTTAAAAATCTTATCTACGAATGCTGCAAATTTCATTTCGTATTGTTCCGGATGCTCAACATATGAACAAGCATGCCCTGCTCCATCTACAAGTTCTATATCTTTGATATCTGAACTACACGCATTATATAATCTTAATGAATTCTCTGGAGTAACATACTTATCACTTTTGCCATGTACAAACAATACTGGAAGCTTCATATCTGATACTGCCGCAATCGGAGATGCATCACAAACATGAGCCTTAGCTCTAAGCCTCATATTCGCCTTAAAGAGCCCGATTGCGATGCATTTGGTAATTCTCTTCCTATGTCCTAGTAAATACCTTGCCTGGGCGATTATATCGTCATATGGGCTATCTGCAATGCAGCAAATTATGTTAGGTTTATCACTATCATCACATTTCTCATACTTACTTGCGGCAATTAAAACTGTTGCTGCGCCCATCGAGACACCATGCAGGATAATTGGAATATCTGGAGTATATATTTTTCGAACTATATTTATCCAATCCAGCACATCTATGGATTCCTTTGCACCAAACGTGAGGTATTTTCCTTCGGAATCCATGTGGCTTCTTTGTGAGATTATGAGATAATCAAACCCATTTTTAGCATACATATCAGCAAATCTACCCATATCTCTGAGTCCACCACTATGAAAACCGTGTACAGCAATGATTACGGCTTTGGGTTTATTCTTTTGCTTCTTGTAAAGTCTTCCCTTAAGCACTAGGCCATCTCTAGACTTAATATGTACAACTATAGGATCACTTAAAGCATCCCCCTTAAGAGCTTCTTCATATTGCAGCAAATATGCCTTATCTCTTGGCTTACAGTTTTCCGATGTTATCTGTAATGCTTTATCGCTGCGTTTCATAAATTCAAAAATAGCAATACCTCCTATTTAAACGGGAGCTATAATAAACTCCCATATCCACCGTCTATATTATCAGCAACATAATTGTTACTTTTGCATATTTTTAACTTAATTTAAATTATTTGCAATATAAGATTTATCTTCATAGTTACATTACGTTACCATAATTGATTAGACTAAAAATACCCTCATCACTGATAGTTCAGTAACGAGGGCAATTATTTAGAAAACGTTTTTAATTTGCCTGATTTCTGCGCCTGTAGCTTAAGAATCCAAGTACTGAAGCAGATACTCCGAGTAGCCATGCATATAACGTTAGGTGACTATCATCACCGGTTTTTGGTAATATGTTTTTCTTAGGAGCAGTAGGCTTTTTAGGTGTTGGCGTTGTCGTCATTGGAGGGGTTTCTTTCTCATTGGTAACAGTAAATCCATCTGTAGCATTTCCCTTGTAACTAACCTTGTATGTTTTCCCATCGAATTTGATTATGTTTCCATCTTCTCCTACTTCTTTTTTACAGTATACTTAATCTCTTTGTTACTGTTGTTGTATTTCTGGAGGTTTGCAAAGATGTGCTTCCAGCTGTTAGCTTCACTGAGCTCTGCCTCGCCTACTTCGACACCATCTGCAAATAGCTTAACCTTTGTGCTCTCAGCTGCATCGCCTATCCACTTCTTCTCAACAGGTACCGAAACCTTTTCAGTTGAAGTATTTGTGATAATAAATCCATCGTTCTGATCACCAGTTATCTCGGTATCGTATCCAGCTACATTTACCTCTTTGACATAGTACTTGTAGATAACCGGATTTTCACCATCTTCAATGTGGAATTCATACATATCCTTGAATGTATGCTTCCAGTTATTTGCATCGCTTAACACTACAGAATCTACTTCTTCATCTATAGTTGTTGTTACGTTCCTATAAACGTTGTAATCATATCTTGTAATTTTACAAGTTCTGTATAGCTTAACTTCAACAGGGCCACTCTTCTTACCAACCCACTTTTTCTCAACAGGGATATCGATTATTGATTTGTTAATTACAACATCAATAACTCTAGTATGCAGATACTCTGTCTTATAACCTATTACAGGTACTTCCTCAACTGTATACACAATCTCATGATTATCTTTTTTTCGTCATATCTAGGATAGTTTTCAAATGTACCTGTCCAGTCCATCTCCTTTGTGAGCTGCATAGTACCAACTAGCTTGCCATCTGCAAAGAGTTTAACTGTAATCGAATTTGGAACAGCTACTTTGGATTTCTCCCTATCATCAGTCTGTTCTTCTTCCTCAAGCCCGTTATCTGAATCATCGTAGTTTGCATCATCAGACTCTGCATCTACATTAGCAATATCCTCAATAGCATCATTAAGGTTGTCATCAAATGCATTTACTGCGTAAAGAGCAAAATTATTTGGATCAAGTGATGCAGGACTTGGTGTACCTGGAATTACAATATTAGGAATCATATTCCACGACTTACCTACAGTTATGTCAATTAACGAGAAGTTCTTGATAACAAAACCAGTAGCCGCATCACCTGAAATCGTCGTCTTATATTTGAAGCTTCCGTATGTAGTTATATTAGGCTGAGTTACAGTGTACTTAATCTCATCACCATTTTCATCATACTTAGGCATATTTCTAAAGGTATGCTCCCAGTGTTTCTGATAGTCTAGATAAACAGTCTGCTTTCTAACACCGTTAGCCCACAGTGTAACATCAACTGGAACTCTATCTCTACCCGTCCACTCTACCTTAAGAGGGATATCGATTTTTTTCATTTGCTACACTAGGTGATACGCCGTTAGATACACCGCTGCCCGCCGTTGCTACAACTCCAGCTGTAGATCTAGTTGCTGGTTGCGTCTCATTTGTTGCCGCATAGACAGAAATCCCTGCCGCCATAAACAGAACAAAAGAAAATAGCACAGCCATAACTCTTTTTTTAGTCCTCTAGAATTCATTCAATCTCTCCTTCTATATCATCCTTCTTAATTGAAAATTGATACACTCAATTTATTTTTTATCAATTATACTAAAATTACATATATAAGTCTACTTTTATAGTCTAATATTTTGAATTTCCCTTATAAAAATCAATTGTTATACACCCGAAAGTCACGTTATTATCTGCTTATAAATATTTCTATTCAGCGAGCATACGTTACCTTTTTTTGGTATAATATATTGGTTATTGAGAAAAGGAGTTAAAAATGACTGTAATTTTACAAGCAATTTTTCCTGGGAATCGTCGAAGGTATCACAGAATGGTTACCTGTTTCTAGTACAGGCCACATGATCCTAGTAAATGAGATCTGGCCAATGAATGTTAGTAAGGATTTTATGAGCATGTTCCTAGTAGTAATTCAGCTTGGAGCTATTCTCGCTGTAGTTATTACTTTCTGGAATGATATCTGGCCCTTCACTGCTGATAAATCCAAGAAATACATACGTAAAGACGTGTGGATAATGTGGTTCAAGGTTATAGTTGCGTGTATTCCTGCTGTAATCGTGGGGCTCAAGTGGGACGATGCAATCGAAGAGCATTTCTATAACTACAAGGTTGTCTCTATAATGCTTATACTTATCGGTATTTTATTTATACTTGCCGAAAATCGCAATAAGCAACTAAAGCCAACTACAAGCAGCCTTGACGAACTCACATATAAGCAAGCTTTTATCATCGGATTATTTCAGCTTATAGCAGCTGTATTTCCAGGAACATCACGCTCTGGATCAACAATCCTTGGAGCTCTGATAATTGGAGTTAACCGCAAGACAGCTGCACAGTTTACATTCTTCATGGCTATACCTGTAATGTTTGGTGCTAGCTTACTCAAACTTCTAAAGTATGGATTTAACTTTAGTGGAAACGAACTTGCAATATTAGCGATTGGAATGATTGTTGCTTTTATCGTTTCGATGTTCATAATAAAGCTGCTGATGAGTTATATTAAGAAGCATGACTTTAAAGTTTTCGGGTACTATAGAATAATACTAGGTGCGATTGTATTACTATACTTTTTCTTTAATTAGGGTTCTAGAATACATATTAAAATTATATATAAAGAATAAAAAGAATATCCGCACGGTAACCGTGTGGATATTCTTTTTATTATCATCTCTATATTTTATTCAAAATATAATTTAGTTATCCAGTAACGAAGATACCGTCTTGTAGAAGCTCGGATACATCTCCTTAAGGTATTTAGCATTGATTACCCAGTTAATTAGGAGTAATTCTAGAACCTGTGCGAAATCAACATTTAACTCTGCTAAGTCATCCTCCGTTAGTTTAACGTAGTCACCACGAAGTCTAAATTCATCCATCAGATGTAGCAATTCCCATAGTAAATCTGAAAAACACTCATGATCGTAAAGCATAGGGTTTGATGACACTATCAATATATCTGTCTTAGATGAAATAATTACATCACTTATGATATTGTAGACGCCCATATTAGCGTTGATTGTAAACTTACTACTCTTAATGACATTGATTTTTTCATATTCTGAAAGATTATCGTCATTTATTTTATGCAGAACATCATCATCGATGTTAGAACAGAGTGCAAGCATACTCATAAGCTCAAATCCGATATCACTAAAGAATGTGCTCGTAAGCATTCGAGTTTTAAGACGACTGTCACGCTTATTGTTTATGTCGAGCAGCTCTCCGACTACAACTGTAGTAATTGCGATACTTATAGGAATAAACGCCATGTCCTGGAATATGTAGAATTCCGTATTTCTAACATCCTTAAAGATCAGTATTTGCAGTCCATATATGCATGCGGATATCGTCAGTAGTACAGATATTATAATAGCATTTTTTTCTTATTAAACATGATGAATCCCCGTCGATATTTCTCAATTGACAAGCACACCTTAGATAAGTGCTTACTCTCTATATTAATTTATCATATAAACAGGTCGATTTCTCCTTTTCTGTTATATCTTTTGATAAAAAAATCGAATACTACTTTATTGAAAATCTTATAGTTCCAACGTGCTACTGTATGTTTGCCGGGTACAAATTCCAATTTAGAATTTGGTATCTGTTCGGCAATAAACCTCGTATGTCTCCCGTACATAAGGTCAAAAGTTCCTGCAATCACAAGTGTTTCGGCCTTGATATCATCTAGTTCATCTGCACTGATTACAGGTTCGTTCTTCATCAGCTGAAGTCGCTCAGCCCTCAGTCTTCTCTTTTTCAAGGCTCACGCTGAATGTAGCATTGAGAAGTTCCAGTAGCTCAATACCTATACGAACTGTTAACCTCAGCGCCCGATATTTTATATTTGCACCGTTCAAAATAAGCTTGTTAACGCGTTCAGGGTAATCTATAGCAAATCTAATCGCTACATTAGCACCATCAGAAAATCCCAGAATATTTGCTTTCTTGATATCGTGCATATCCATGAAAATTTTGAGATCTTCGGAGAACTGCAAAATAGAGAGTGGCTTATCTCCACGCGGAGTTCTTCCGTGCCCTCTCGAATCTACAGCGATAACTCTATATTTAGATGAAAAGTATTCAATCTGGTGATAGAAGTAGCTACTATCTAAACCATTTCCATGGAGCATTATTAGTACTTCACCCTCACCTTTTTCAATATAGTTGTGCTTTTATCATAGTAATTACATTGTATCAAATTAATTTCTTTTTGGGAATATTCTTTTTGGTGAATTTTTTTCTACACATTAATAATTCTTTTCACATCAGTCACAATCAAACGACACTTAGGCTCTACCACATGCATAAATGCTGCGTTATAATCAATATATGAAAAATAAGTATTTGATAAGAATGGCTGTATCCCTCATCGGAGCTGTCATCTTGTTCATGTTTGTCCTCAATAATTCATGGATGTACAAATCCCTCTGTTGCTAATGTGCTTGCTGTCCACAATAGTGGAAATCAGCAGGTTGTTGAATTGCGCCTTGAAAACGGTAGCGACAAGGGTAAATTAGTCCACATAAATAGTAAATTCGATAAATCTCAGGTATATGACGAACGATACTTTAAACGCGACTATGTATTTCTTAATGATGAATATACTGGTATAACTGGAGTAAAACGAGATTACTGGGTTGCAGGTGTCTTTCTTATCTTGCTAGTAGCCCTTATAACTGTCGGAGGCAAAAAGGGAACATTTACCGTTCTATCTATACTAGGAAATATTGCTCTTTTCGGACTCATTTTTGTACATGAATATGAGAGGATTCGACATACTTTTATATGACGATTGCCGGAGCCGCTTTATTTACGTTCTTCGTTCTTCTTGTTGTCGACGGTATATCGCATAGAATGATTCTTTCATTTGCCGCTACATTGCTTACCACGCTAATTCTCTCCTCTCTAATCATGTTCCCTAATATGGAATACAGATATCGACTATGACTTCCTGCACTTCTTACCAGAGCCTTTTACGACGACTGATGCAAATCATTTCTTTCTTGCACAGATTATTATAGGCTGCTTAGGTGCTGTAATAGACGTTTCAGTCACCATCACAGCTGCTAGCATGGAGCTAATAGAAAGAACTCCTGGAATCGGCTTAAAGACACTTCTGAAATCAGTTCGTGAGATTGCCGATGATATTAATGGAACGATGATAAGTGTCGTACTTCTTACTAATATCGCTTCAACATTACCGATATTCTTAATTTCGATGTCTAACGAGATTAGCTTTAGAACGGTAACCAGTCATGATGCCTATTTCTATATAGTACGTTCACTTTCGGGAATGCTCTCTATTATCGTGGCAATACTAGTTTCTATTTTTGTTGCTTCCATAGTTGCAAGAAAGGAGCTTAAACATGATTAAGGTGCTTATCCTCGTATTTGTGCTACTTTCTTTACTAGCTGGTGGTGATAGAACAGCAAAGTCACTTATGACTACCCTAATCAATATCTCGATATTTGCCTTGCTTATAGAGTTTATATATTTAGGATTTAATATTGCTATTACTACTATTGCTGCGGCACTTTTAATATCAGCCGTGACGATTTTTCTACCAGAACGAAAGCAACATCAAAACGGTTTCCGCTTTTGTGTCTGTGATTATTGTACTCGCTTTTTCAGCTGTGATTATAGTATTTGTGGTCACTCATGCCCATCTCCAAGGTTTCGGAACCATTGGTGATGTCAAAATTCAGCCATCTAACGGTTATGAAGAGAATATCGGAATTAACATGATCCTTGTTCAAGTAGCCGTATTTATCGTTGTTCTGATTGGAGGCCTTATCGATACTTCTATGGCCGTATGCTCTGGCATTTACGAGATTATACGTCATAATCCTCAATTAAGCCATGGAGAGATTATTGAGTCTGGAATGAATATAGGAAGCAAAATTTTAAGTTCAAATGTAAACACCCTATTCTTTATTTTTCGCTGGTGAATTCATGATTCTGTGCATAAACTTCCTAAAAATTTTATTCGTGGAGTACGCTTATAAATTCAAAAAGATTTCACACAGGAGCTCATCGCAATCATGATTAGTGCAATTGGTACAGTAGTAATAATTCCTATCTCCTCAATTATTGCCTCACGGCTTATGATAAGAGATCATACAAGCTGTTAACTATGCATGTATTTACAATTCCTGTTACTCATGTAGAATATGCATATGGATACTAAGATTAAAATAGAGAAAATTCAATTATCCGACCATTTTACGTACTATAAACTGATACGTTTTGTCCTCCCTTCTATTGGGATGATGGTATTCACTTCAGTATATGTTATCGTAGATGGTCTTTTTGTTTCTAATGTCGTTGGCAAGACCGCGTTCGCCTCTATAAATCTTGTGATGCCTATCGTTATGCTCGTTGGTGCACTCGGTTTTATGGCTGGTACTGGTGGTGCGGCACTAGTTTCAAAGACACTTGGCGAACAGCGAAATGAACGTGCTAATCAGTATTTTACAATGCTAATTGGAGCAACTACTATTGCAGGAACTATAGTGTGTATATTGGCATATATATTTATGGACAGCATATGTCTTGCACTTGGTGCCGATTCAGACATGATGCAGGACTGCGTAACTTACGGACGCATAGCTATGTGCTTCAATGTATTCTTTATGTTACAAAACTGTTTCCAAGACTTCTTTATAGTTGCCGCAAAGCCGCACTTAGGTCTTTTGACTACGGTAATAGCCGGTCTTTCTAACATTATTCTAGATGCCCTATTTATTTACGTATTTAACTGGGGTGTCGCAGGTGCAGCTGTTGCCACAGGTATAAGCGAAATGGTTGGAGCTGCAATACCGATTATTTACTTTATAAAACCGAACACTAGCTTATTAAGTCTAGTGAAATGCAAATTGGAATTACAACCGATTTTAAAGGCGAGCGGTAACGGGATCTCGGAAATGGTAACTAGTATTACTTCTTCATTTGTAAGCATGCTTTATAATGCTCAGCTCATTAAATACGTTGGTTCTGACGGTGTTGCGGCATATGGGGTACTAATGTATGTGCTATTTATTTTTGCAGCAATTTATATTGGATATGCTATGGGATGCGGCCCTATTATTGGTTATCATTATGGTGCTCGCAATCCAAGCGAGTTGAAGAACATACTAAACAAGAGCTTTAAACTTTTAACAGGAACAGGAATAGCAATGCTGCTATTTGGAGAATTATTTGCAAGGCCTCTATCTGGACTATTTTTTGCATATGATGAAGCGTTGCTAGATATGACTGTTCATGCTATGAGAATCACCACGGTATGCTTTGTTATTCTCGGCATAAATGTGTTTTCGTCGTCATTCTTCACTGCACTTAGTAACGGATGGCTATCGGCATTAATTTCGCTCCTCAGAACTTTCGTATTTAAACTTTCCTTCGTAATATTCCTGCCACTGATAATGGGGATTGAAGGAATCTGGTGGTCTAATCCACTCTCGGAGATTTTGGCCTTCCTACTATCTATATTCTGCCTCGCAATTATGCGTAAGAGATATGAATACTAATTTTTAATTTTCAAGATATAAACATATAAATAAGAGCTTATCCATCGGCATTTAAACCGCATGGACAAGCTCTTATTAGATTTGTCAGATAGTAGTAAAATTTTTAAATCTCTTTTTAGATTCTTAATTATGCTTTTAAAGCACCTTTACTTTTCGCTGCTCTTTCTTCTAGCATAAACTGTCACTGCTGCTAACATTGTTGCAACAAGCATACTTAGCGAGTATAGGATTACTGAGCTTGAATCGCTAGTCTTTACCACCTTACCCGTATGCTTACTGTGCTTTGCAGGCTTTTACGGCATTGCTTGGAGAAGCCTTCTGTGATGAAGATGCATTAGTTGCTACGGAACTTGCTGGCTTCTTATTAGCAAAGAAGAAGTTTGAGAAATGATCTGTTTCAAATTCAATCTTCTTTCCTTCGACAATCTTGAAGTCCTTGATCTCTTCTAGCTGCTTATTTCCCTTATCGTGAAGAATTACAAGCTTTTCTGGATCAACTTTCTTTAGCTCAATCTGAACCTTAACCTTCTTGCCAGCCTCTGGCTGAACCTTGCTGTCAGTGCCATCTCTCATGGAAATGTCATAAGCCTCGTAATCGTAATCACTTAGATTGTATCCTGGAACATTGTATCCGAGGAAAACTTTCTTGATAGCATGTTCAGCATCAAGTACCTGTACCTGAGTATCCTTAGTGCCAGGGGCAACTACCATGCTCTTTACACTTGGGTGTCTGTCTGACTTAAGCTCGATAGTGTAGATTCCTGCATCTCCCTTCTTGAAGATTGGAGTTTCAGAACCATCCTTATTCTTTAGCTTTGCATCAAAGTTTACTGAGCCGTCTTCTTTAAAAATTGTCTTTAACAGATCACGGCCCTTTACTCTCTTGCCATCAAGAAGCACTGTGCTGATAGTTGAAGCATAGTCTTCCTGTGAAAGACCTTCTGGAAGAGTCAGCTTATTGTCTACAAGCTTAACATCGCCATCCTGATACTTCGATCTTAGGTTAAAGGATGTCTCGATATCAGCATACTTCTCATCCTCGTATACTACTGTATACGTTCCCATTCCAGTCTTTTCTGTTTCCTTGATAGAAATCTTATTGCCTGATACAGTGTAATCTTTACCCTGCTCTAACGTATTTCTGCCCTTATAAATAGCTGCAAGCTTATAGTTACTACCTGCTGGTGTCTTTATATCAGATGTTACAGTTACTCCATCCTTAAATTCAGCATCCTTGATAGTTGCACCGTACTTCTCGTCGTTAAGAGTCTTGCAAAGTACATTCGTATTAATTACGAGGTCTGCCTTATCTCTAACAAGATAGCGAATCTGAGTGATTCTCTTACCCTGTAAATCTTCGTGACGCTTATAGTCAACTGTATTTCCGTGAGGCTCAACAAAGTCTTTCTTTACAGCAAATGAAAATTCGTTTGGACGAAGCCAGATATTCTCTAGATGCTCCATACCATACTGTTTTCCATCGCTAGTCTTAACTATTATTCCTTCGATTTCATCAACCTTAGGCATCTTCTTGGAATCTACATTTACTAGATAGTTACCCCAGTGGCTACCAGTCTCTACCGTCACCTTTGCATCTGGATCAAGAATTTCCTGTGTGGTTGTAGCAGATAGTGTTCCATCTCCATTTAGAACTTTGTACTCATACGTAGCCTGAGCTGGATTTTCATTTGCTTTGAAATTCTTTACGAGGTTTAGTAATGGATTCTTAGATGACTTGCCTTCCTTAATTGCCTTCATCGCTTCAACGTATAGGCTCTTTCTGATAGCAACATTTGCATCCTTAATACCAAGGATCTCAACACCATTTTCCTTTTCCTCAAAGTAAGTTGTAGGGAACCTCTTGGATTTAACCTTTGTAGCACTTGTTACTGCATCATACTGACCTGCTGCTCTCATGCTTGCAGCCTTATCAGCAGCATTCAAATCCATACTCTGAATTCCATTTCTAAGATTGTTTAGCTCTCCGTAGTAGAAATCTGCATAAGCTAAATTAATCTTACCGTAGATATAATCGTTGTCAGCGATTGCATCTATACCAGTCTTCGGATCAGTGTTCGTTCCTGGTGTAGGGTTCTCATTATTTCCAGGTGTTGGATTGTTATTGTTACCAGGATTAACAGGATTTGTTCCGCTTTCCTTAGCTTCAGCGTTCTGCATCATCTTTAGGGCAATCTTCTTTGCTCCCTTAAGCGAATATGTAGCACCAGTATTAGAATCTACTAACCCGTTGACAGAACTAATTGTAGCTGGCTTTCCTACAAGTGTAGCTAGCTGCATTCTAGTTAAATCTACATATCCACTATTCATTCTCTCCATATTCGCAGCTGGTGTGCACTCTATGGATTTAATAACCCCGTCTTTTACTTCCATCTTGAGACTGATGTCGTAACCGCGCCATACGGAGTTTGGGATCTTCTTCTACTCTACCGGAGCCTGTATATACTTTGTCCTTAGCAATCTGGTCACCAGTAACAGCAAATGTGTTAGCAGCGCCCATACTGAACAACATACTAGACGTCAAGGCCGCGGCAAGAAGCTTCTTCGACCAATTTTTCTTCATCTACTTATTCCTCCTTAATGAATAAATACATGCAATGCAAAAGCGTGTTAAATAATACTGCCGGGTTAGTACGTTAGTTTAATTGAACTAACCCATAGAAATTCTAGCATCATAAAGAAAAATCTACACATTATCTATAGTTATTTATTACAATTTTTTTCATATTTTTATTTAAATATTATAATCGTCTATAATATATTACTAGAGAAACTGTATTAAACAAAATAGCTAACCATCATGAAGGTTTAGCCTACATGATGGTCAGCTATTTATATATATTTCCTCGTGCTCTTATACTTAAACGATTATAATTCTTACCATATACCTAACATATTCTGAAGCATAAGACTAACAGCTGTAATTCCTACCCAACACGTTGCACCAAGTAACAGAGGTTTTCCACCTGTCTTGATAAGTTTAACTATATTGCTGTTAAGACCAATTGCGCCCATCGCCATAACTATCAGAAATTTACTTAATGCCTTAATTGGTTCAAATATTTTTGCATCTACTCCTGCAGAAACAGAGAGCGTAGTTATTATCGATGCAACTATGAAATACATGATGAACATTGGAAAAGCTCTCTTAAGGCTAAACGAGTTTTCATTCATTTCTTTATCCTCTATTCGGCTTTTCTTTTTTGCATTATACATTGCAAGTACCAGTGTAATAGGTATTATTGCAAGTGTTCTTGTCAGTTTTACTGTGACAGCTTTATCCAAAGACTGTGTACCTAGGTGCCACATATTGTCCCAAGTAGATGCCGCAGCAGTTACAGATGATGTGTCATTTACTGCAGTTCCTGCAAATATTCCAAAAGCTTCACCGCTTGTCGTGCTAAGCCCTATTACATGTCCAAATATAGGGAATATTAGTGCAGCAATCACGTTAAAGAAAAAAATATTACGGAAATAGCTTGTGCTACTTCATCATCAGAAGCATCGATTACAGGCGCTGTTGCTGCTATTGCAGATCCACCGCAGATTGATGATCCTACTCCAACAAGTGTAGCTGAATTTGCATCGACCTTCATCACTTTGTGCATTACATAAGCAAGAATTAGTGATGTAGATATTGTGCTAATAATAATAGGAAGTGATTGAGCTCCAGTCTCTAGAATTACACCAAGATTGAGTCCAAATCCTAGCAGAACTACGGCCATCTGAAGAACATATTTTGATGTAAACTTAATACCTTTACCAAAACGGCCTTTTTCAGCCCAGAACACCGTAATGAGCATACCGATAAGAATTGAAAAAAACCGGTCCACCAATAACCGGAATCAATTTACCAAGTAACCAAGAAGGTACCGCAATTACAAAGCTTAAAGCGAGTCCTGGAAGTTTAGCCCTAAATGAATTCATAAAAATTCTCCTTAAAAAAATGCTTTTTGGAAAGCTACAAACTATTAATAATATATCACAAAGATGACTATTGTTCATAATATGAGAATACTAATAACTAAAATAGTGCAGGGTCTCCCCTGCACCTTTGTGTCTTTAATCAGGCTGCATTTCTACAGAGTAAGAGTCGGAGCTGAATAAGTTCTACCTAGTAGCTCTTGATTAAGTGCGTATAGCCCCTTTGGATCTCTTCCGTATAGCTCAAACTTCTTGAGAAGATCATCGGCAGACTTCTCCTCTTCTCCCTGTTCTTTAACGAACCAATCAAAGCACTGCATAGTACGGTAATCATCAACCTCACTAGCTGCCTTGTAAATCTTGTTGATGAGACTAGTAACATACTGTTCATGCTTTAGACTGTATCTTAGTGCATCTTCAATTTCTTTACACTCCATGTCAGGCTTAGCAATCTCAGTGAAAGTTACCTTCTCACCGTTGTTAAAGAGATATGTTCTCATGAGCATAGCATGATCTCTCTCCTCCTGAGCCTGAATATCAAAGTAATGCGCAAACCCATCAAGTCCAACTTCATTGTAGAAATTAGCAAAATCAAGATATAGATATCCAGAATAAAACTCGTGATTTACCTGTTTATTAATTAGTTCTGCAACTCTCTTATCTAGCATAATAACCCCTCCCATAGAATATAATCTCTTATTAACAAATAGATTATACACATATTTATGCAACTTAACAATTAAATCGTGTAAAGCAAATTATTTTTCTCTAACACTATATTAAACACAAATTTATTTTACAAATATATAATTATCGATTTCTATTGGCGCTTTTCAATATCCCTCTTTAAAAACACCTTTGTAGTCCACTCGGTACAATCCCAAACCTCTGTAGCGACATCTTCATAGAAGAATGGGTCGTGGCAGACCATAAGAATACTACCCTTGTACTCATTAAGTGCCCTCTTAAGCTCATCTTTAGCATCTACATCGAGATGATTTGTCGGCTCATCGAGTACCAACAAATTAGAAGGTCTATTTAGAATTTTGCAAAGTCTAACCTTTGCCTGCTCTCCTCCAGATAGCACCTTAACCTTGCTTTCGATGTGCTTAGTCATCAGTCCACATTTTGCAAGGGCTGCACGAACTTCAGCCTGTGTATATGATGGGAATTCCTTCCATACAGCTTCTATGCAAGTGTTATCATCATCTGAACCGTCTTCCTGAGCAAAATAGCCTATTTCGAGTCCAAAGCCTTTTTCAGAATTACCAGATATAGGATTTATAAGTCCTAGTAGGCTCTTTAATAGTGTCGTCTTACCGATTCCATTTGCACCGGTTAGAACAACCCTGCTACCCCTCTCGAGAGATATATTTAGCGGAGTAGAAAGTGGTTCATCATATCCTATTACAAGGTCTTTAGTCGTAAATATAAATTTACCTGGTGCCTTGGAGTACTCGAAGTTAAACTCTGGTTTTGGCTTCTCGACGATTTTTTTCAATCAGCTCCATGTTATCTAGCTTTTTTTCTTACGTGACATCGCCATATTTCTCGTGGCAACTCTTGCTTTATTTCTGTTTACGAAATCTTGTAGTTCGGCAATCTCTTGCTGTTGTCTGTTATAAGCCGCCTCACGCTGAGCCTTCTGCATCTCAAAAACTTCAAGGAAGTGATTGTAGTCACCAACGTATCTATTAAGATGCTTCTCATACATGTGGTAAATAGTATTAATAACGCTGTTTAGGAACGGAATCTCGTGAGATATAAGTATAAAAGCATTTTCATATTCCTGAAGATATCTCGTAAGCCACGTTATGTGTTCTTCATCTAGGTAATTTGTAGGCTCATCGAGAAGCAGTATCTCTGGCTTCTCTAATAGAAGCTTTCCAAGAAGCACCTTAGTACGCTGTCCACCTGAAAGCTCAGATACATCACGGTCTAGTCCGATATCTGCTAGCCCAAGCGCACGTGCTACCTCACTAACTTTAGCATCAATCATATAGAAGTCATGCGCAGTCAAAAGCTCCTGTAAAGTCCCTGCTTCTTCCATATACGAATTCATAGTCTCTTCATCGACTTCTGCCATCGCCATATATAGCTCAGTGATTCGAGCCTCCATATCGTATAGATAATCAAATGCACTGGCTAGAACGTTCTCAATCGTCATGCCTTTCTTTAGCGCTGAATGCTGATCCAAGTATCCAACACGAACATTCTTGGACCACTCAATCTTGCCTTCGTCTGGTTGCAAGCTTCCAGTGATTATATTCATAAATGTGGACTTACCCTCACCATTTGCACCGATTAAACCGACATGCTCACCTGGTAAAAGTCTAAACGATACATCCTCTAGAATCGCTCTATCACCGAATCCATGCGAAACATTTGAAACAGTTAAAATACTCATTAATTTCTCTCACTCCTGTATATGCAAAACTATATTTATTATCAAAATTCATGTCTTTAGATTATACACTATCAATTCTCAATTGTAATTAATTGAAACATATAAGTTTATGCAAAGTAATAAGGGTACCCAGAGGTACCCTTACCAGAATAATGTGTTAGTTATATTACTTAGCGTATCGCCTATATCTGTGATTACTTTGAAGGTGATGGAGTTGGCTCACTTACAGCAGTCAGATCCGCCAATTCCGAGAAATGAAATCGCCCTCTGCTTGAAATACTTCATCCTTGCCCTGTTCAAGCATCTTTGCCTGACATCCGAGCATTAGACCAGTATCATGGCCAGGTCCCATTCTATCCATTAGGTTATGAACTGCTAGCCTATAAACCCATCACTTTTAGTCCATATCAGCTTCGATTTACTCTTAATTACATTAAACTCTCTTTTATATCTTTCAAGATTAAATTCATCTTGTGGTATGTTGTAAATAAGAACTTCTCTTTCCTTATACCTCTCCCATGCATCTGATGACATATAATAAACTTCCTCTATATCAGCTAACTTTTCTTCTCCATTCTCATCTTCATACGAATACTCCCTATTTGGTCCTTTCCAAATTACTTGGTCGGAATAAACGCTATCGTTATTAGTTCTATGTGTACGATTCAAAGCTAGAATTAGTGTTTTTTTCCGTCAGATGAGATAACACTATCAACGTCTCGATACTTTTCGTAGGTTTTTCATACTATCATTTACCCACTCTATTTTCGCCTCTTTGTATGGGACGTATATCCTATGGTTATCGTAATAATCCCAAGCAAAGACCGCAACTATCGAAGTAAATATGACCGAAATCAAGACTGTTAGCTGTATCTTTAAACTGATTCTCTTACGTATTTTTATTAAGGGAATCATAGATACTTTGATTTTCATTTTGATCGACTGCACAGCTATGTATTTCATCTCCTGATAGTTTTCTTAGCTCATCATTACAGCTTTCACATTCTTCTATATGCTTATCAACCAGATTCTTACTATCGTTAGACAGGATATCGTCGATATACAAAGGCAGTAAGTCTCTAATCACGTCGCAGCTTATCTTCATTTTAAAACCTCCAAACTATCCATTATCTTTAAACGACTTCTGTGGTAAGTAACGCGCCCATCCATCAGATTTACCAAACAGCGATCCTATGTCACTAAATGATAAGTCGGCATAAACTCTAAGCATAAAAACTTCTTTATATGGTTCCTCTAAAGCATGGATTGCGGCTCTTAATTCCTCTGACTGTTCCTTGCCTAAGATAACACTCTCAACACTTTCATCCACAAGGTTATCTGATTCATCATATCTTAACTCAGAGAGGCGGTTATTCTTATTGAGATAAGAGAAATAAATATTTTTTAGCAATTTGGCAAAAGCCACACCATGGCACTCGATTCTCCGTGGAATGAATCAAGTTTTTGAGCGCCCTAAAGAACGTCTCCTGTGTAATCTCTTCGGCGAGCAAAGAGTTTTTTTACACATAGAGAAGATGTACCTATAAACCAATGTGAAATATTCACGATATAGCTGGTCTAAATCCATCATGTCCTCCTTTAGTATTTGCGTTTCTATATATATGACTCTGTTTTATCTAAAACGTTACAAAAACTCTCTTTTTATTTTTAAATATATTGAAAAAGAAAGTCCATGTGTATAACACCGACTTTCTTAAAAAAATGTAAAAATATTTAATCAGTTTAGCTTTTTATGATTTATCCTTTAAGCTCTTCAAGCAGCTGCATGACTGTTTTGTTAAGTGCAGGATGGCGGAGATAAGGGGAAATCTCAGCTAGAGGTTCTAACACAAAGTCCCTCTTATGCATCTCAATATGAGGAATTTTGAGATGCTCTTCCTCAACTATGTAGTCATCATACATGATGATATCGAGATCCAGCGTTCTCAGGGCCCCAGTGCACCTTTTCTCTCACGGTGAGCTTCAAGTTCAATTCTCTGGAGCTCACTTAGAAGTTCCTGAGGAGACAAGAGAGTGTCGACAAGTACTGCTCCATTTAAGAAATCATCTTGTTCAACACCACCATAAGGCTCAGTGGTAATGTATTTAGATACTTTTACTAACTCTGCAGCACGCAACATCGCCTATGCTATTAACACCAAAGTCAAGGTACGCCTGCTTATCGCCCATATTAGAACCAATTGCTATATATGCTCTATGCCAGAATCGCTCAATCTTGACAGATGCCTCTCTGAGCGGAAGTCCAATAGGTGCCCACGGCTTCTTTATCTCAACAGATATGCCCTTCACAAGCTCGTATCGTAGCAACATTGCCTCAGCAAGTTGCTCAGCAGCCACTTCCAAGAGTTTTACAGTATGACTTTTTGGTGAACTCCGTGACGAAAGAGGCAACATCACCATAGTTAATCGAGTCCTTGAGCTCATCTGTCTTGCCTGCGCGCCTAGTATCCGTATATAATTTTATCGTAAATATAAATTTCTGTCCTAACGTGTTCTCCTCTGGAAAAAAACACCATGATTTGCAAATACTTCAAGGTCAGTTATTTTTAATCTCATCGTACATTTTCAATCTCCTCGTGTACGTTCAAGTTGTGTAAATTAGTGGCTAATATGTAGCATTTACGTGATTCGCTTAGAAGTGCTCTCTGAGAATCGCCTGCATGGTCTTCATTGCGCGATAGTTTTCTTTTACATCATGCACTCTGATTATCGATACACCCTGCGCCACTCCATAGACAGTTGTTGCGATAGTTGCCTCAACACGCTGATCTACTGGTAAGTCTAAGATAAGTCCTAGTGTAGACTTTCTGGAGGTTCCGAGTAGCACTGGTAGCCCCAGCTCTTTCATTCTATCTATATGATGCATGGCCATAAGATTATGCTCTGGCTTCTTTCCGAATCCGAAACCAGGGTCCATAACAATCTTATCCATGTTCACACCGTGAGCCTTGGCTATGTCGATACAGCCACGCATATCAGCTAGCCATTCACTAACAAAATCAGTGTAGTCAGAGTTATCTCTATTATGCATGAGACAAACTGGAACATCATACTTTGCTGCTGCTTCAGCAACCTTCGCGTCATATTTGAACCCCCATACATCATTTACCATATCTGCTCCACAATCAAGAGCTGCCTCAACGACGGAGCCCTTGTAGCTGTCGATAGAAACGGGAACATCGAAACGTTCTTTGACCGCTCTAATTACAGGTACAATTCTCTCAATCTCTTCCTGCTCCGTAATCTGAATATGACCTGGTCTTGTGGATTCACCACCAATATCGATAATTGCAGCACCCTCTTCGATCATCTCCTCTACGTGACGAAGCGCGCTGTCCATGTCATTCCACTTACCTCCATCCGAAAATGAATCAGGGGTGAAATTAAGGATTCCCATGATATAACAGTCATTTTTTAAGTCAAAGTTTTTATTACCAATTATCATTTTTTTCTTTTCCTTTCCACATAGCTTTCGTGGATTTAACATAGTCAGGAATGCTAGTATTTAATACTCAAATTTTTCTTTTCATCTGGCCATTTGCATGACTCACGAGCCTCGCAAACAAGACATAGACGAGACTCCTTATCGGCACGCTTTATCACCTGTGTAAGCATTGATGTCATACCATTAGCATCTTCAACAACGTCATGACCTCTATGTCCGCGAATCGCACTGATAATAGCTTCTCGTTCATCTTCACTGTAATATGATGAACTCAATATATCACGGGCTATATCAGCACCCGCATCATCATGAGGTATTCCATCATTATACTCGCGGCTACGCCCCTATATCATGCAGTAATGAAGCTGCATAAATTACATCTTTGTCTATATGGAGATCCTCTTCAAGCGAGTATATATACGCCAGTCGAGCAACATCCATCAGATGAACGAAATCATGCTTGCAGTAGATTCTATCCACTTCAGCAGACTCAATCTCTTTCATACACTTAAGCCAGCGCTCACTATGGTATATCGCTTCAAGCCTACTCATATTATCTTCGGCATGCGGATTACTATCTCCATTTATAATTAAACTTTTTACAGAATAAGTCATTAATCCACTACCTATGCTCTAACATTCTAAAAAATGTGTTCTGTAAGCATTCGTTATTCTCGAAGCTGCCACGCGCCATAACCGTAACAGTCTTGGTGCCTGGCTTTTTGATACCACGCATTGTCATGCACATGTGTTCCGCTTCGATTAAAACCATAACGCCCTTTGGACTCAGTTCTTCCATGAAAGCATCTGCAATCTGTGCTGTCATCCTCTCCTGAAGCTGTAGACGCTTTGCAAATACCTCAACTGTCCTCGCCATCTTGCTGAGACCGATTACTTCACCGTCAGGTATATATGCTATAGCAACGCGCCCATAGAACGGGAGCATGTGATGCTCGCATAGTGAATAGAACTCGATGTCCTTCTCAAGAACTATGTCATTGTTCTCAACATCAAAGCGCTTCGCAAGGTGTGTGCTTGCCGAGTCGGTATATCCACCGGCTAGCTCTTCATACATCTTAGCAACACGTTCAGGTGTTTCTATCAATCCCTCTCTATCTACATCTTCTCCGATTCCTTCAAGTATGAGCTTTACACCTTCCATGATTTTTTCTCTATCCATTATTCATCCCCCTTTTTTCTACAATTCTTTTTACATCCCCTAGGAAAGATAGCGACCCACATACTAGAATCACATCATCCCTCTTTGAATATTCATACGCTTTCTCCATGCCCTGGCAAATGCTATTCGCAGCCTCTACATGCTCCGAGTAAGCTAGCACCTTTTCTCTAAGTTCATGCGATGGCATAGCTCTTTCGTTATTTGGTGTCTCGACCGTTATAACCTGCTTTGATAAAGGGATTAAATGTGAGAGTAGCTTGTCGTACTCTTTATCTTTAAATACCCCGATTACCAATATAACCTTTTTATCCCTAAAATACTGCCGGATTGATGACTCAAGAGCAATTGCCGCGCCCTCGTTATGAGCGCCATCTATAATTACAGTTGGTTCCTTGGCGAGTTCCGTAAATCTACCTACCCACCTTGCAGCTTTTAGACCATCATATACCGCTTTATCTGAAATTGAGTAACCTTTGTCTCTTAGCGCCTCTACTGCCAATAAAGCTAGCGATGCGTTACTAAACTGATGCGTTCCTGCGAGCGATATGGTCACATCCTTCCAAGAACCATAGTTAAAATGCTGCTCTCCAATTCCATAAGATATAGGCTCGATAACAGTCTCATCAACCACTCTAAACTCACATCCGAGCTCATCACACTTTGAAGCAAGCACTTCTTCAGCATCCTCATGCTGCTTAGCACTTACCGCTATGGTGTTCGGCTTGATAATACCAGCTTTCTCAACGGCAATCTCCTTAATAGTCTCTCCTAGAAATGCCATATGGTCCTTCGAAATAGGCGTTATCACTTCGACCAGAGTTGTGTTTACGACATTTGTCGCATCTTCTCTACCGCCTAAACCGGTCTCAAGCACTACGAAGTCGCATCCGTTGTTCTTGAAATACATCATCGCCAGAGCCGTTTCAGCTTCAAATAGCGTCGGTGAATATAGCCCATCCGCCACCATGCTGCTAATCGCTTCGGCTATCTCTGTCGTATGACGTGCAAGTTCATCGTCTGTGATATGAACACCATTTATCTGAAACTGTTCTCCGTATTCAAAAAGCCACGGAGAAGTAGCACCCCGTGGTATATCCTGCCTGAATTAAGATATTGGATAGATACGAGAGAATCGACCCTTTACCATTGGTGCCAGCGACATGAATAAACTTTAACTCGTCCTGTGGATCACCCAGTCTGTGGAGTAGCTCGCGCATACTGTCCAGGCCAAGTACACTTCCGTATCTAGATAGTTCATCCAGATATACTCTTGACTCCTTGTAATTCATTTATTGCTCCTAACTTGTTTTTAACTCCATATATTTTTAATGCAGTTATTGAATTCTATCAAGTGATATTCGAAACACAAAAACCTCCCTGTTCAAAACAGAGAGGTTCTGCATCAACATTAAGCTGTCAAAACTAATTTACTATCTTGTAGTAGGTTCGTGATGTCATCTTAAATATCACAAAATATATCACGAAGAATACACCGATTACCAAGCCGAAGTATGTTCCATACTGCGAGAATTGATTTACCCCGAACATCTTTAAAAGTTGATATACAATCTTAGATGCCACCATACAGTGTACAATCGCTACCATAAGCGGTGCGTATAACATCCATACAATCTGAGAAGCTCCAGTTTTTTTAATCAGATCATCATTAAGTCCTATTTTCTTCATGATCTGATACTTTTCTCGGTCTTCATACCCTTCACTTATTTGCTTATAGTAGATTACGAGGATAGTTCCAGTTAAGAAGATTATGCCGATAAGTACTCCGAGAAATAGGAATCCGCCGTTTTAGTTCGTATAAACCTTTTTAGTACCTCTACTCTACTCTCAAGTGTATATCCATTATCATTCTTTAGCTTACTTAGGCTACTATCATACGAGTTCTTATTTATACCAGAGACATTCCATTCTATGCTGCACTTTATCGAAGAATTTTCCATATTTTTATTTTGGGTATTATACGTCTTCAGTACAGAAGCTATATACTGCATAGTAGATAGATCTTTTACAACAAGTGCATAACTGTCTACATTCGCACTTGATAAGATTTTTATTATCGATTTCCCTAACTTTAAACGTGCGGTCTCCGATTTTTTTAGGCTACTCATATTGAGAGCACCCTTTCTATTCGAAGTCATTAGCACTTCGTCATCTTTAAGAGAAATATTTTTATGAAGCTTTTTATTATAACTATCAAGGTCATATGTGAACATGAAATACGGCGATGTTTTCGCATCTCTCGTATATGTCTCAATTGAATTTCCTTTTTTAGCTACAGCAGGATTCATGCTGAGCTCTAAAAACTCTCCACTTATCTTCGCTTTACCTATAACAGTCTGGCTTACTTGATTTTCAAGTCCTTTACTAATATCTTTGTAGTTATTCTCATTTACAGCTGTATCATTTGTTAGAACATAATCTCTTGAAAATGCGATAAAACTATCTCCATTTTTCTGAATATTAGAATAGATGGTTGCTGTAGCTGATAGCGTGATGATAATACCAACACTCATAACAGCTATACTTGCGAGAGATACTGCATTGCTCTTCATCCTGTAAAGAAGACCACTGACACCGAGAAACTTCTCTGGCTTAAAGTAACTTTTTCTTCTTCTCTGCATCTTCAATATAATAATTGAAAATGAGATGAATAATAGATATGTAGCCGCTATAACCAGTAGTGATGCGATGAAGAAATTAACCAGAGAGGATAGCGTCCCTTCTGTTGTTAGGGCAATTCCATATCCGCCGCATAGAGCTACTAATCCTATAATTGTTAAAACAAATCTTGATTTCGGTTCACCCTCGCCACTATGCTGTTTTCCTAGTAGCTGCACGGGGGTCGTCATATATATTCTATAACTGCTTCTTGCGATAGTTATGAAATATAGTCCTAGCATCGTAATAGAGCATACAATCATCGCAGTTATACTGAATGGATAATCCATGATTCTGCCCGTTACATCATGCATTAATCTATTGAGTCCCAAAAATGAAATCTGTCCAAAAATATAACCTCCCACCATTCCGAGTATCGCTATGATTGAGAATAATACGAAGAACTCAATGCTTATGATTTTTACGAATGTGCTTCTTCTCAAGGCCAAGAATTGCATATAATGCAAACTCTTTATTGCGCTTTTTTAGTAAAAAATTAGTCGTGTACATTACGAAAATAATTGTAAAAAGTCCAACTACCACAGCACCCATAGTGATAAGTTCGGGAAGAGTTTTATGTCTCGTCTGAACATACTTATTATTGATAAGTGAGATCATGATGTTGAAAAGCATGAGCATAATTCCAGATGATAATACAAATGGTATCTCCAAAATTCTGTTTGCCTTTAAATTTTGAAAAGCAAACTTTCTTGCCATTGAAAACTTCATTAGTTATCACCTCGATTCAGCATGAATTGAGCCTGATTTATACGCTCCATGAACGCCTCTTGTCTTTCGTTCTCACCTCGATAGATTTCGTGATAAACGATGCCGTCCTTTATAAAAAAAGTACCCTTTTTTTGCATAAGATGATGCCCTCAGCGAATGAGTAACCATGATGATGGTCTGTCCAGCTTCATTTATCTTGCAGAACATCTTAAGGAGGCTTTCCGAGGACTGTGAATCTAGTGCGCCAGTAGGTTCATCAGCAAGAAGAAGTGCAGGATTTGTGATTACTCCCCTAGCAACTGCGATTCTTTGCTTCTGACCTCCTGAGACTTCATATGGGTATTTTTTTCAAGAAGTTCACCGATTCCAAGAGCAGATTTGAGTTTACTGAGCCTGTCCTTCATAACGGCTTCTTTTTCATTAGATAGAACAAGCGGAAGAAATATATTATCCCTATTATTGAACTGATCTAGCAAGTTAAAGTCTTGGAATACGAAGCCTAATTCTCTTCTACGAAAGTCGGATATCTCACTGTCCTTGAGGAGACTTGTATCTTGTCCATTTAAAACAACTGATCCTGAGGTTGCTCTATCGAGAGTGGCAATTATATTAAGTAACGTGGTTTTTCCTGCACCTGATTCACCCATTATGGAAATGAATTCGCCACTATCGACCGAGAAATTTACGCCCTTTAGAGCCTCTGTTGTCACTTTTCTAGTTTTATACGTTTTTCTTTACGTCTTTTTAATTCTAAGATTGCCATATCTTTTAGTCACTCCTTTTTTTCTTTATGCTCTAATTTTACATATCGTAATCAATCGCTGCATTTATCTAATATGACAATCGATAATAACAACCTTACAATTCTGAAAGATTAGTTCGAAGGAAATCTAATCGAGAACACACTCCCGACATTCAGGGTTGACTCAACAGTTACTTCAACGTTAATTACGTTCGAAATAGTTTTTACAAGATATAAGCCGAGACCGCTAGATTTTTTTCATTAATTCTTCCGTTAAATCCAGAATAACCTCGGTCAAATATTTTTATTTAGATCCTCTGAGCGTATTCCAATTCCAGTATCACGGATTTTAAGTGTATTCGAATCCTCTTCAAAAGTTATCTGTATAGTTCCTGATTCGGTATATTTAATCGCATTTGCTAAAATCTGTTCAATCAATATCGATAGCCACTTGGTGTCTGAAATAACATTAACTGACACCGGATTGTAATCTAGTGATATGCGTTTCTCGATGAACAGCATCGAATACTTCTTAAGTATGCTCTTGATTAGGGAGTCTAAGTTAATGGATGTGATATCCATATCTGCATCTCTATCCATGAGTTTCAGGTAGTTTATGGCCATATTAGTATATTCTTCGATATAAAACATCTGCTCTTTAAGCTTATTCTTATCTTCAAATTCGCCCTTTTGTAATATTAAATTTGAAACGGTTATAGGAGTCTTAATCTGATGAACCCATAATAAGAAATATTCTTCGAGTTCTCGCCTATCAATGGTGGCTTGATTTAACAGCCTTCTGTTTTCTATTTCAAGATCTTGCGAAAGCTTCTTGTAATTTTCTTGCCTTGAATAGTTTATCCAGTCGATAAACAGGAATACCGCACTGATAAAAGCAACACCTTTTACCCCAAGCCAAAAGTATTCTCGATTAAAATTTGCAAACGAAAAGACAATCCCAAACACACCTGTTGTGTATAGCACTGTTACGATGATCTTATATTCATTTTTTAAAAAATCGCTTACTTTACTCATATTCTCTCTACCTTAAGAAATACCCAATACCCTTTTTTGTTTGAATTAAATCTTCAAAGCCAATCCCGTTTAACTTTTTTCTTAGCCTCGTCATATTTACCGCAAGTGTATTGTCATCTATGAAGTCATCACCTTGCCAGCAGTGATTAATTATATCTTCTCTCTTGGCTATCTGTCCTTTCATATTAAACAAACTTTCAAGTATCAGTAGCTCTGTTCTAGTTAGTTCAACTGTGACGTCCTTACCTTCAAGCAGTGCGGCAGACAGATTTAAAGTCAGCTCTCCATAAGTTATCTTTTCGGAATCCACCGTGTAATCATAAGCTCTTCTCAGTACAGCCTGTATCTTAGCCCTGGTAACTGCAATATCAATAGGCTTTGTAATATAATCATCCGCCCCAAACTGAATCGCTTGAATCATATCCATCGATTCTGAATGAGATGAAATGAAAATTATAGGAACATTAGATTCTTGTCTTATCCTTTGCGTCCAATAAAACCCGTTATACTGAGGAAGCGTAATATCCATTAGAACTAAATCTGGCTCAAACTCTTTATAATCATCGTAGACATCATTAAAGTTATCAATTCCACGAGTCTCGTATCCCCACTGGGAAAGTTCTTCGCTTATGATTGAACTGATGTTTTTATCATCCTCCACAATTAATATTCTAAACATGCTTTATACTCCTATTATCATGAGATATCTATTCTTGTGATGCATTAACACTATATTCATGCTTTCATAATAAAAAATAGCCCTGTAGTCGTATAATTTCAAGGGCTATATCATTAAGTTCTTTTTTTAATTCTTACTTATTTAAGCGCATTAACAGGGCACACCTTAACGCACTCAGTGCAGAGTATGCACTCTGTACCATTCGCCCTTTTTCTGGAATTGTCCGTCATCTCGACATCCATCGGGCAAACCTTCTTGCATTTGCCACATGATATGCACTTGTCAGTATCACACTTGATTCGGACTAGTGAGTAGTAGCTCATCGGTTTCATGAATACTGTTATCGGACAGACGTACTTACAAAATGCTCGGTTATCCTTAAATGCAAATGCCATACCTATTCCAGCTGCGTAATATAACGCATTTCCGATTATAAACGCAAAGAACATTATTCGTTCGATGTTACCTACTTTAGCTAGAAATAACGCCGCTACGAAGAAAAACGCTGCTACAAAGGTAAAGTATCTAATCCATCCTACCCTTTTCCTTCGTGGTCTATACGGCACTTTATACGGCAAGAAGTCTAACACCATTGCGGTCCAGCACGCATAACCACACCAGCCTCTACCGAATATAAGGGGTCCGAAGATCTTCGCCACAGCATAGTGAATCGTAGCTGCCTCGAACACGCCGGTGAACAAGTAGTACCAGAAGCCTTCTATTTGCATGTTCTCGTTATTTATGAGTCCAAGATAGATGAGCATATATAGTCCGATGAGTAGCTGCACAACACGCCTTGCATGTTTATACCTGCATATAAATAACATCTGCCCTATGAATATAGAAATACCGATATAGCTGAAATTGAGAAGATAAAACAGGTTGTCCTTAGCGAGCCACAGCGTCACTGCTATCGTCTCAAATGTTACTAGCATCAGCACTGGTAGCCAGTATTTTTTCATCTCTTACCCCTTTGTGCCTTCATATAATTTAAAATGACGTTACTGATGTATGATAACACTAGTAACGTCAATCTCTCAACGAGTGCATAGTCTTTTATTCAAAATGATTATTTATACAATTTACTACTTCTTACCGAACAGCTTTGATAGAAGTCCCTTCTTCTCTGGCTTAGGAGCACTCTCTTCTGGTATCTCATGTTCTGTCTTCTTATACACGACATTCTCAGCTATTTCATCATCGCTCATACCAGTAGCTTCCCTAACCTGTGCTAAAGCCACCTCACGGTATATAAGAGCTCCTCGAGGATCGCAGAATCTAGTATCCGAATAGCAAGTCGATTTATTTAAGTCAAATGGTTGAACCTCCATTACCTCTGTTGCCTCGATAAGACCACTATCTGTATTTGCAGCATCTTGTAAAGCAAACTGAAATACCCCGAGGTTGTCCGGTCCAAACGATTCTGTAAGAATGCTGCGGACTCCATCATCACTTTCTATATCTCTTAGTAGTTCCTTTACGTGATCAGGACCAATGAATATACCTGCAGAGTAATTCTCCTCAATCAAGTCGTTGCTAGGAGCAGGAAGCCACGAAGGTAGCACTTCAGACCAAGGGGTGCGGTATCTATCCATCTCGGGATGTCTTTCTATTACAAACGAAAAAGCAGCACCGCGTACATATTGATAGTCGCGGAAGAATCCACCGATTATAGGTAATCCGTATAGAAGTCCCTTTTCCGATGGCTCTCCTTCATCTATCGATGTGAAGTATTTCATGTGATCAACAAACTTTTCGTGAAAGAATTCCTCTCCTTGTGATTCCATTAAAGCATTTAGAACACTCTCATCTCCATCTCTAAGAGCCTTGAGCGGAGCAAAGTACCACTCCTCCATCTGAGTTCTGCTCATAGGGATGATAGCTAATATCAAAACCCATATATATCCTCCTTAATAATATTACTTATAAATTAAAACTGTACAGATATCTTCATACAAATAGGTGTTTTCACCACATGCTTGTTCTCAGGATAATCCGAATAATTAACTACCGGATACTGATCCAAATACGACCTTAGAGCCTTTCGGATCACCTGCATATTTTTCGATAACACCTGTCTCATCACCCCAATTAAAGTAACGCCTTAGAAGAACTCCATAGTATCTTTCTCCATCAAGATTCTCTTCTCCTTCTACTTCTAAATAGCTTGAAGAATCATATTCACTCGCTGGAAACTTAGATGCCAAATTATATATCATATCTATGTAAAGTGTGTCTGTCAGCTGACCTCGCTTACCCTGCTTAGTACTGGTTGCAAGGTAGAAAGGCATATCCGGATAAGCATTCAGTTTTACCTCTACTTCACCTTCATGCGAAACTTCATCTGATGGAACTTTTCTGAATGTGTAAGTTCCACTACCATACTTAGAGTCTAAATACGAAATAATTTTTAGACTTGCTAATTTTATCTCGCATAGCTGGTTTTTTTATATTTGGCAACAGCTGGAACAGCTCCCCGTGGCTCCTTGAAATAAGCCAAAACATATGCATCCTTAACGACAGAACTATAGTGTTCATTCATGTATTCGCACATTGCCTGCAGCTTAGAACACAGAGCTTCAACATCCTGATCACTTTTTTTACATTGCATTTATACTTAATTATTGAATCCGAGAATTCTATATTTTTTTATCTCTTTTTCGGCTGAAGAACTTATGCAGGACAATTTTACCTAATATTTCCATTCTATTATCATCATCCGTATATGCAGGGACTGGAATTACACCTCCATGACCAATTTTTCTGCTTAATGGTGTACTTGATATCAGGATAATCAGTAGGCGAAATTTCCCAAGTCTTCCCTATCAAGCTGTTTAACTTTTTACCTTACCTGCACCGTAACGCTCTTCGACCTTTTTGTTACACTCTCGGTCGTTAATGGCTCACCGTCAGGCAGAATGCAGCCAGAGCACATCACCATGATTAATACTATTATCAAGACTAATACGTATATTTTTCCTCATATAGCAATATACCTCTTTCATATATTATCATTTTTCAATTTCAACCTACGATAGTAGCCTTATGATTTCGTCTCGAGTCTGTGGTTTCAATTTGTTATTAGTCCTAAGATGAATCGCCGCATCTATATCCTGTTGATCGTTAAGTATGTACGCACTTCTTACTGGACTATTCCCCTCTACGAGAAATGCATAACCTTCTATCCACACGTTAATGCCGTTGTCTTTGAGATAATTCGCTAATATATAAACTTGACGACGCACTTGATTAATAGGGTTCTTGACGGAGCTCGTATATGAATTGCCCGAAGCAGTGACCTTCGTCTTGTTCCATTCATAATCATTGAGACCGCCTGTGATAGTGCCGACGTAATTCTTGACTTCGATTATGAAAATGCCACGCTTGTTGAGAATAACGTTGTCAAGCTCAGTCTTTTTTACCATCATAAGAAATTCTTACGTTACATAAAAAGTATATCATCGTCGTTCAACGTTTCTCTTATAAGTTTAGTGGCAAATTTCTCACCTCGTATACCCGCTCGTTTCTGGTTAGATTTGCTAAGAGCAATAACCAGCCAAATAAATATTATGAGTATAACAAAGCCTAAAGCTATCACCGTTTCTTGAGTGGGAATGTTCATTTTCTGCCTCTAATTATAGCCTGCTATAGTGACTATTCCATTATAAATTAAAATCTTATAATTCCCAAATTTTTTTAGCTTTCTTAAAACATAAAAAAACAAAGTGAGGAGTCTAACTATACTAAACTCCTCCCTGTTCAATTCTTTATTGTCAGCTTTTAACTATAAACCGCCCTCGCAATCATACTAGCGCTAGTTTATATTTTCTTTCGCATAGTTGCAACTGCACACGGGATCCTACCGTCTGCCAGCTCAACCTTTGCATCTATATAACCAGCTATCTTAAAAAACTTTAGATAGCTCACAACATTAAAGTAGTGCTTAAAATCCGCACCTGCTTTTCCAAACGAATCGGTAAATGCAGTCTTCTTCCCCTTCTTATCTCGATTCATATATGTTGGGATTATCAGCATCCCTCCGGGCCTGCAGACTCTGTTTAGCTCTATGAGAGCCTTTGTAGGGTCATCTAAGAGATGTATAACATTTCCTGCAATAACCTTGTCAAAGCTGTTATCTGGATAATTTAGTGCCGTTATGTCGGCTAACGCAAAAGTTATGTTGTCATGCGCTGAGCAATTCTTCTCGGCACGTTTAATCATCTTAGGTGCAAAATCTGTTGCAATAAGTGATTCACATCTATCAGCTATAACTTCACTTAGCATTCCAGTCCCTGCGGCACACTCGAGCACCTTATCATGGGGCTCTATGTATTTACCGACAATCCCCTTAAGTTCATTATGCGTCTTCCTGTTTATAATCTTGACAAAAATGTCATAGACGCCGGCCACATTATCCCAAAACATTTTTACAACTCCTCCTCAATCAATTCCCAAGAGCGTGTAAATATAATTCACAGATGAGATTTTTATACATAAAAGTAATATTTAATTATGATAATCTACCGTTATTCATTTCATACACTCTGTCAGCAAGAGAAAGTGTCGACTTCCTGTGAGAAACGAGTACTATCGTCTTGCCTGACTTTTTCTTTTTCTAGTGACTTAAGTATAATTCCTTCATTCAAAATATCGAGATTACTTGTAGGCTCATCAAGTAGCAACAAATCAGCGTCATGAAGAAATGCTCTTGCAAGTCCAATCCTCTGCTTCTCTCCATCTGAAAGTGTGTCACCAAGTTCCCCTACATTCGTTTCATACCCGTGAGGTAGTCTCATTATAAACTCGTGAATACTAGCTTTCTTAGCGGCTTCTTCGATTGCAAGTAAGTCGGCATCTGCTCTTGCAACCCTGATATTATTTGCTATAGTGTCACGAAAAAGTATAGTGTCCTGAGTTACATACGAAGACATATTACGTAAATCGACTGTATTGATATCCTTTATATCCTTTTCTGATATGCGCATTACACCCTGTTTAACATCCCAGAACCTCATTAAGAGCTTAAGAAGTGTAGATTTCCCAGAGCCACTAGCACCGTGTATACCTAGCACCTTGCCTTTATCAATATCCACAGAAACATTCTTGAGGATAACTTCATCTGCATATGAAAATGTAATATCATCAGCCTTAGCGCCTGTAAATATAGTCTCTTCCTTTCCACTTACTTCCTCGACTTCTGGTGCTTCTTCGAGAAGTGAAAGCACCCTTTCTCCGCATGCAAGCGTCTGATTCAAGCTATTAGAAAGCGATGATAGTGCTAAAGCGGGTCCGAAGGAACTCATCATGGCAAGGGTAGCGATTAGCATCTCAGAGAATGTAGCGGCACTATTGACATAGAGGTATATCATGGTAAATAGCATTCCCCAGGAGAACAGCTGAATCACTATATTGGTAACTGCCCTCTGAGAACCCTCGTATAAACTGAGGTTCTTCTGATCCTCGGCAAGTGAGCGGGAGTTATCGTTCAATTTACGACTCTGTTCATCTCCGTGATTGTACTGAATAATTTCATCAACACCGTACATACTGTCTAGTACGAAGTTATTGAGTTCACCTACACCATTACGGAACTTCATGCCTACGCCGGCGCTTCTTTTACCATTCCATACAGGAATAACAACTCCAACTACAATGTATCCTACAAGCGCTATGAATCCAGCGGCAGTACTCTGATATCCTATAAACACGACCATAATTAGCGATGTTATGAAAGCAATTACAATCGGAGATATAGTGTGAGCAAAGAATACTTCAAGTAGTTCAATATCACCTGTGATGATTGAAATAAGATATCCCTTATTCTTGCCCTCTAGCTTCGCTGGACAAAGCTTCCTAAGGCATTCGAACACTTTATGACGTATTATAGCTAGAATTCTAAATGCTATATAATGATTACAATATTGTTCCCCATAGTGAAGCACACCTCTTGCTACAGCAAGTATAACTAGAATTGCAAAAATCTGACTCCACGTCATTGAATCATCCAGCGCAATGCTACCAAACATGACATCCCCACCGAAGACAGATAGTGCTTTTATCACGCCGATTCCTCCCACAATCGTGAGAAATATTGCACAAAGAAAACCAGCTACACCGAGTACGATACCTGTTATCATAACTCCTGTAAGCGGTTTTACTAGTACTATAAGATTACGCATTATTGCAATATCTGATCTGCGCTTATCCTTTTTCATATGGCGCCACCTCTCCTCCTTTAGAGTAATTCTCAAGCTCTGATTGTTCAGAGTATAAGTTCTCATATGTGCCTTTTTAGGTGCATAAGTTCTTCGTGAGTTCCCTTTTCAACTATTACTCCACCACGAAGCATATATATAACGTTGCTATTTACAACATTAGCAAGTCTGTGGGATATGAGGATGACGGTCTTCTCCTTCGCAATCTGTGTGATAGCTGACATTATTACTTCTTCACTCTCGGCATCTATATTTGAAGTTGCTTCATCAAATATATATACCGGTGTATCGTGAAGTAACGCTCTCGCTAGAGCAAGTCTCTGCTTCTGACCTCCTGAAAAATTCGTTGCGTTAGATTGAACCTTTGTATCTAGCCCGTTTTGAGCTTCAAGAAATGCCCTTAGATTAACCTTGTCCAAGACCTCAAGCATCTCCGTTTCTGTTGCATCAGGGTTGCCCATCATAAGATTATCACGTACGGTACCTTTGAAAATCCAGCTGTTATGACCAATCATAGTAAAGTTATCCATAATAGACTTACTGGTTATTTCCTGATGCTCGATGCCATTTACCTTTATACTTCCCTTGTAGTTGTGATTCTTGCCGAGCAAGATTCCTGCAATAGTTGATTTGCCTGAGTCTGAAACTCCAACTATGGACAAGAGTGAACCAGAATCTATATCCATGCTAATATCATGCAAAATTTCCCTGCTATCGTCATATGAAAACGTAACATTCTCGAGACTTATATCTATATATTCACCCGAAAGTTCCTTATCACCACGCTTCTGTTCTGGAAGATCAAGAAATGCAAAGATTCTATCACTAGCCTTCATTCCATTCATCCCAATATGGAAAAAAAGCTGCCAAGAAGACGCATTGGTAAGAAAAAAACTCTGCAGCTAGAAATATGCACATTAGAACTCCTGATACATTAATGTTGCGATTATAAAATTCAATTAGTGCACTGATGATTCCCGCTGCTGCACCACCATATGCGATGATATCCATTATAGATGTGCTATTGAGCTGCATCATCAGCACCTTCATAGTAATCTTGCGAAACTGTTCTGATTCACTATCAATCTGATCAACCGCTCTTTGGTCAGCCCTGTAAATCTTTAGCGTTGTCATGCCCTGCAGCTTCTCGAGGAAGCTATCACCAAGTCCATAATATATATCGAAGTAATTACCAAGAATCTTTTTGCTACCATCATTACGAGCATAATTACAATCGGAATAAGCGGAACAGACACAAGTAGTACGATTGATGTTTGTAAACTAATTCTCGAAATGACAAAAACAGCGTTAACGGAGCAAGGAGTGCATAGAGAAACTGACTTAGATACCTACCGAAATAAGTCTCTAGCTGCTCCACACCTTCACCTGTCATCTGTACGATTTCAGAAGTCCTAATCTGTTCACGGTATGATGGACCTAGCCATAGCACCTTTTTATATATCTGCTCTCTAAGTGCACGCTTAACATCGACACTTGCCAAATAGCACGCACGAGAATACAGCCGGTCGCAAATAAATCTAATCATTAGCCCAACCGCTACAATTGCGACAGTCGTAAGTATTTCATCATTCGTAACACTCTTTTGCCACACAGAATCGATTAGCTCTGTAACTTGCAACACTATCGCAATTTGAGCAAACAGAGAAAGCCACTGCCATATGATTTGATAGATTATATACTTTCCAGAACCCTTTAAGAGTCTTATTAGTCTCATCTTAATCACGTTTAGTTCTCCTCTTCTCAATGGTCCCAGCAAGTGCATGTTTTAGACAAAGCACTGGATGATATATGATGATCCTTGGACCACTATAGCGCATGACCTTCTGAATCCTTTTCTTCATCTCAGGCGAGTAACATTGTATCTTGCAGTTACTGCAAAACGTCTTATTTTCCATAAATCGACATTTTGCACTACGGAGCCTCGCATATTCTAATAATTGCTGACAGTCTTCACATAGCACTTTACCATTTTGATTAGTATGATTCTTATGGCAGTAGAGCGCTATCATATGTGATACGAGCCTGATTTCTTTCCGCCTTTTCTTTTGAGTTTTTTTAGAATCCAAACTTTATCACACCCTTTCAGTATTCTACACTCTCATTTTTACTAATATAGATAAGTAATAACTCACATTTATATTATCATCATTAGACACCTCTAATAAACATAATATTACTGAAATTTCTACTATGACATACAATTTTAGCTATGTAACTATCTAATATTTAGTGTTTTTTTATATTATAATTTTTTTAAGTTTATGTTATTATATGATTCAAATGATTGGAGGAAAATAAATTGGATACAAAAAGAACACCTTTTAAAAAGAATACTTTTTTTATTCTTACCACTTATATTACTATTTGTTTATGACATATTATCAGAACTAGTTTCTGCTTTAATTGGAGTAGCATTTGCAATTTTCTCCGTTAGTGATAACTTCATAAACACAAGTGCAAGTTTCGTAGATGCTTCAATAGCTTTTATACTCTCAATTGTATGCTACATATTCTACCGTTCAGTCTTTACCAAGAAAGAGCCTGAGGTTGCTATTTCAAAACCAACAGGAGCTATATATTCAGTTATAATTGGTTTAGGTGCGGGTGGTATTTCGAGTATTTGGCTCAATGTAATTTACTATCTTGCTGAATACTCTAAATTCCTCTCCAAGCAAGTTAAAGGGTTTGATACTCTTTACGACGATATGGAAAATGGTGCCTATGTATGGCTATTCCTCGCAATAGTAGTTGTTGGGCCTATAATCGAGGAAATTCTATTCCGCGGAATTATATTCAGTAGCTTGGAGAATGTAACAGATATCTCATGGCTGCCAGTTATAGTAACTGGTGTGATGTTCGGTGTATGGCATGGAAGCTTTATCCAGGGCGTGTACACATCAATCGTAGGGATTATCTTGACATACTACATGAAGAAGTGTAGATCCCTTGTCTTCGTTGCACTTGCACATGGTGTTAATAACATCAGCGGAACATTGCCACCATCTCTTGATACAGACTTAAACAATATGATTCTAAATATTTTGGCATATGTATGCATTATTCCAACACTTATAATTCTGTACCGCTTACATCGAAAGAGCAGAAATAACACATACTAAAGAAATACTAAATATCTTCGGAACTGTCATACACAAATATATAAAGGTTAGATTCATCAATAATTACAGAAAAAACGTTTGCCGAACAGTACGGCAAACGTTTTTTTCATTTAACATTTTAGTTTAGTATTAATTGCAATGTCTGGCTTTTACATATATCTTCTCTTTACACGGTATACAAATCCTAGAGATGCTAACGCTCCTATTCCTAAGATAGTGAAGAAGCCAACGTGATTTGCATCACCTGTCCTAGGAGTACGCTTAACCTTCTTTGGTGGTTTCTTTGGATCAGGTGTTGGTTTCTTAGGATCTGGCTTTGGTTTTTCAGTATTTGTTATAACAGTCTTGCCATCCTGATCTATCTCTCCATATACTACCTTATATGTAGTACCTTCAAGAGTTACTTCACCATTAGACTCTCCAACTTCTACAACCTTATATACGTTGTTAGCTGCTGCTCCGGCATCTTTAACTAGAAGATGCTCAAATCTTGTGTTCCAGTTATTTCCAGCATTCAGTGTAACAACGGTGCTTAGTGGAGCTCCGTTTTTATATAGCTGAACCTTTACCTCACTAGCCTTCTTTCCAACCCAGTCCTTGGTTACTTCAATTGTGATTTCTTCTGGAGATACCTTGTTGGAAATAGTATGCTTTGAATCACCAGTAGCGTTAGTTACTACCTCGTATGCAACCTTTATCGTCTGAGTTCCAAATGTTCCCTTTGATTCATTCTGTACCCAGTTTCCATTGGTGTCCATCTCACGAACGAAGTAAGTTATTGGGTCATCTGTATCCTGAGCATCATTTACCATATTATATTTCATTAGATCTATGAAGCTGTGCTTCCAGTTATTGCTCTCTTTTAGTGCAACCTGATCAATCTGCTCATAATCATTTGAACCACTCTCCATCAGCTGCTTAATCTTAGCATCTGAAATCTGAGCGTTAGTCCAACCTGTAGTATCGATAGTGTTACCGCTTGAATCTTTTAGTACAACGCCGTCAAGCACCTTCTTAGTTACTCTAAATAATCCAACTGTTACAGAAGTTACATGATCGGTATTATCCGGCTCCCATTCCTTGGAAACATCTAGTTTTACCTTATCATAGTTAATTGGATCGGTTCCGAAATCTACTTCACCATTAGATCCAATTCCACCTCCTCGAGGTGCTGTATTACCTGTAACAACAACTTTTGCAGATCTTCTTGCTGCTGCCTTACCCTTATCTGACATTATAGCTTTCAATGAAATATTCTCAGTTATTCCATCTAGTGTACCTTTGTCAACCGGCGGATTAACAGTGTTAGGATATCTATCGCTTCCGTTTGAAGCTCCTAGATATGAGTTATCAATCTTTCCATCTTCATACCAGTGAACTAGCCAGTTATCGAGTCCATTGTTAGAAAGCACTAGTGTCTGAGATGCTGGATCATTCTTTTGCAATAGATGCAACGTCATCTCCAGCAGCATTCTTATCGTTATTATCTGCTCCTGTACCTGCAGTATTATCAAAGAACGAAGCTCCGTTAGTAATTGCAGTCTTTGCAGAACCTGTTGGACAGAGCCACATTCCTCCACCAAGCTTAGTAGCAGTGTTGTCCGTTACCATAGTTTTGCCCATCTGAAGCTTATATGGTACAGCCGCAACGTATACTCCACCGCCCTGCTTACCAGCCGTATTGTTAGTGATTGTAGCACCGTTAATAACTACTTCCTGAGAAGCAACGTAGATTCCACCACCTACACCAATCTCAGCATATGGGATATTATTTGCCTTTTTACCAGTTAGTGTTGCCTGATTGCCGGTAATAGTTCCGTTGTTGATTGTGAGTTTAGCAGGGAAAAACCTTCTCCAGGTGCTCTCTGGGTATGAACCACGATCGCTAGACAGAAGATAGTCATTGATTCCTATTCCACCACCAAATGGAGCCTTATTCCCAGAAATAGTTCCGCCTTCCATTGTAAGCTGCCCTGCACCATTAACAGCAATACCTCCACCTAGTAAGTCTGCGGTATTATTGGAAATTGTTCCACCATTCATGGTCATCTTGCCGATTGAAAAGCGGTGTGCTGCATTTCCAAAGTTCTGCTGCATTGTATTGTTAGTACTGAAGCTTCCAACGAGTACTCCACCATAGTCAGCGCTATTTCCAGTGATTGTACCACCATTCATAATCATCGTTGAGCTTCCCTTGATTGCCTCAACTGTTACGGCAGCATTATTTCCAGAACTTCCATCAGGAACAAGAGTATTATTAGAAATGTCGCCACCATTCATAGTAAAAAGAGGCACCCTCTGTAATCTTTACAACAGCAACAAACTGGTTGGACATCTTATTATCATGAATCGAGCCACCATTCATAGTTAACGAAGCATTTGCCCCTCTTGCTTTAACTACACCAACAAAGCCTGAATCAGATTTTTACATTCTTAATTTCTCCGCTATTCATGGTGAATTTACCAGCGTTATCAATGATAGCTGAGCTGTAGTTTGTTCCAAGCTGATTCCCGTCTAGTTTAACATCCTGCCATGTCAAAGACCCACCATCCGCAATCTTTACAGCTATTCCAGTGTTCTTCTTAGTGAGTGTTACGGCACCCTTCAAAGTGATGTCCTTACCTGCTGGCACATTAATAGTTGTGCTTAAATCCATATCTCTAGTAAGAACAATTTCAGTAGCCCCTGTAGCATTGTTAATTGCCTGCTGAATCTCTGCAGCACTGCTCGCATTAACAGTCGCTGCGTTAGCTTCTAAACCAAACATTATGAATGCTGAAATTAAGGTTGCTAAAGTCACCAATATAGGTGTAAGAGATTTTCTAATACTCATTTCAAACCCTTTACTTTCATGAATAAAAAAATAACCTATTCATAGTATGTCAAAATTCACATACTTGTTCACATATTATACACGATATTACCAAGCATTTGTGCAATTATCGAGATTTTTATCATATATTATAATATCTTAATTTAATTAGATAGAAAAATGGACCTGAGCACCATGCTCAAGCCCATTTGGGTAATCAAAGTTTTTTAGGGTCTAGATATTTTAGGGGCGAATTTTTAGGGGTCTAGTTTTAGGGGCAGATTTGGTATATGAAAGGCGAGGCAATTGTTATTCTTGCCTCGCCTTTCACTTTCTCATAATATGTTTTTGGGTAAACATCTGAGAAAGGAATTCATATGAATATTATCACATCTTTACTAGACATAGAAGACAATGCCCTTGAGTTATTGTCTTGTGAAGTTCAGGCGTTAAAGAAAATTGTTACTCTTGGAAGTGCACCTGCACCTCACTTCTGTCCGAAGTGCTCTTACAAAAATGCATTCTCGAGGAATCAAAACTAGAACCATCAATCATCCCGTACTTCAAGACGGCTATCAACTAGTAATAAAACTCAAACAAAGACGCTGGCGATGCACAAATAGTGATTGTCTTTACGAATCAAATGAGCATTTCAAGCTCGTTAACCGTTATAGGCGTAATACCAATGCTTCGGACCTACTAATCCTTAATAAATTCAGAAATCTTAATAGTTCTGCTGTAGATATTGCAAAAGCAATTTCATACTTCAGATATGCATGTTCTCAATGTTTTTCGACAGGTATATACAAATGGAACGTCTTCCACTAACAGATGCTATTTCTGTGGATGAAGTATATCTAGATATGGATAAAAAGCTGTAAATATGCTCTAGTTATTCAGGACTTTTACACTGGTGATCCAATAGATATTATTCACAGCAGATTAGATAAGGTTACTGAGCCATATTTCTCAAATATCCCTTTTAAAAGAACGTGCAAGTGTCAAGTATCTAATTTCAGATATGTATAACCCTTATCTAAGTTATGTGAAAAAGATACTTCCCAAATGCTGTATCTGTAGTGGATTCTTTTTCACGTAATGCAATGGCTCATTCATTCTCTTGACATATTTCTTAGAAGCTTACAAAAAGAATACAAAAGCACGAGATGAGTCTAGAAAGCAAATACATTATTCCAAATGTGGGTATCAGAAAAGAACCCATATTTCGGATGAAGTATATCTTCTAAAAAAAGTATCGCTGGCTTCTTCTTTCAAATCAAGATAATTTAGAATATCGATTGGAACCTAGGTACGACAAACACTTTAGGTATTTCATAAACACTTTTTGGATACGAAGAAAAAGTTTCTAGCTCTTCACCCATATATTAAAAGATTTCAGAGATTTAAAAAGAAGAGTATGTAAGATTCAACTCTAGAAATGCCGGTAATCCTTTAAAAAGCTGCCGAGGAAATAGATTCTTTAATACACAAATACTGCAGCAGTGAATATAAGATATTCGTTGAATTCGGAAATTTACTACGTAAATACAAAAATCCAATTATTAACTCATTCATAATGGTGGAGCGACTAGGACCAGATGGTATATATAATAGCCGCCTTTCTAATGGCCCAATTGAGTCTTTAAATCGCAAAGTAAAAGACCTAAAGCGACTAGGTAGAGGATTTCGAAACTTTGAACATATGAGAAATAGATTTCTTTTTGCTACTCGCAAGAATCCAATTTACAAAGGTCAATAAGCAAATAACTGATGTTTCCCTCATGTAAAAGGGATTGGGCAAAACGCCCAATCCCTTTACATTTTGTAAGACCCTAAAACTAGACCCTAAAATTCGCCCCTAAAAAACTTTGGCAAACCCTAAAAAACTTTGATGAACCGCCCATTTTATTAACCATTAATACCTTCTAAGGTTTAGAGAAGGTTAAAATTCGTGCAACTAGTGCTCCTATTAACGGTCTCTTCTTCTCTTGCGAATTAGCATCAGAATTGCTACTTCAAATGCTGCAAAGATAGCAAATCCTGCATATACATAAACCTCAAAAGCCATCTCCTGTCTTAGGGCCTAAAACTGATCTTAGCGGAGTCTTTCCTGCATGATTACGTGCACTATGTCCTCCTGATCTTCCTGAGTTTGCACTAGATGTTGGTCTAGAATTCGCATCCTTAGGATTAGTTCCATTTGAAGCTTCAACAGCATCTGAATATCCATCGCCATCATCATCCGTATCAGTAATGTCTGGATCACCATCGCCATCTGTATCCCTTAGTACTGTGATTTCAACAGTCTTGGTAATCTTAGAACCATCTGGATTCGTAATGACTACTGGAATCTCAAACTTACGCTTTTCTTCTGTACTACCCCAATCAGTTACATTTGGCGTTCCACTAATTGTCTTAGTTCCTGAATCATAAGTTACACCGTTTGGTAGTTTGCTGCTGTCTACAGTTACAGTTGCGTTATTATTTCCTGGTGTTACTACAATATTAGTAATTGCGGTCTTATCATTAACGCTCTGTGTTCCATTAGTGATCGTTGGCTGCGCAATAGGAGTAATCGTAGCAGCTGGTCTAGAATTAGCATTCTTAGGATCTGAGCCCTTTGCCGTCTCTACCGTATCTGGTACGCCATCGCCATCATCATCTGTATCGGTAATATCTGGATCACCGTCACCATCTGTATCCCTTAGTACTGTGATTTCAACAGTCTTGGTAATCTTAGAACCATCTGGGTTCGTTACTACAACAGGAATTTCAAACTTGCGCTTTTCTTCTGTACTACCCCAATCTGTTACGTTTGGTGTGCCACTGATAGTCTTAGTTCCTGAATCATAAGTTACGCCGTTTGGTAGCTTGCTGTTGTCTACAGATACAGTTGAATTATTGTTTCCAGGTGTTACTACGATATTGCTAATCGCAGTCTTATCATTTACAGACTGCGTACCATTCGTGATAGTAGTTGGCGCCACAGGAGTTATAACAGCAGCTGGTCTAGAATTCGCATTCTTAGGATCTGAGCCCTTTGCCGTCTCTACCGTATCTGGTACGCCATCTCCGTCATCATCCGTATCTGTGATGTCTGGATCACCATCGCCATCTGTATCCCTTAGTACTGTGATTTCAACAGTCTTGGTAATCTTAGAACCATCTGGATTCGTAATGACTACTGGAATCTCAAACTTGCGCTTTTCTTCTGTACTACCCCAATCAGTTACGTTTGGTGTGCCACTGATAGTCTTAGTTGTTGGGTTGTAAGTTACGCCGTTTGGTAGCTTGCTGTTGTCTACAGATACAGTTGCATTATTGTTTCCAGGTGTTACTACGATATTGCTAATCGCAGTCTTATCATTTACAGACTGCGTACCATTCGTGATAGTAGTTGGCGCCACAGGAGTTACAACAGCAGCTGGTCTAGAATTAGCATTCTTAGGATCTGAGCCCTTTGCCGTCTCTACCGTATCTGGTACGCCATCGCCATCATCATCTGTATCGGTAATATCTGGATCACCGTCACCATCTGTATCTCTTAGTACTGTAATCTCTACAGTTTTGGTAATTTTAGTTCCATCTGGATTCGTTACTACAACAGGAATTTCAAACTTGCGTTTTTCCTCTGTGCTTCCCCAATCTGTTACATTAGGTGTGCCACTGATAGTCTTAGTACCTGCATCGTATGTAACACCATTTGGTAGCTTGCTAGTATCTACTGCTACTGTAGAACCTGTAGCTCCAGGTGTAATTGTGATGTTGCTAATCGCAGTCTTATCATTAACGCTCTGCGTTCCATTAGTGATTGTCGTAGGTGATACTGGAACTATCACTGCAGCAGGGACAGACCCTCTATTCTTAGGGTTAGATCCTCTCGCATTTTCCTCTACATCAGATACGCCATCTCCATCGTCATCTGGATCAGTGATATCTGGATCGCCATCACCGTCAGTGTCCCTTAATACTGTAATTTCAACAGTCTTAGTAACCTTTGAGCCATCTGGGTTCGTTACTACAACAGGAATTTCAAACTTGCGCTTTTCTTCTGTACTACCCCAATCAGTTACGTTTGGTGTACCACTGATAGTCTTAGTACCTGCATCGTAGGTAACACCGTTTGGTAGCTTGCTGTTGTCTACAGATACAGTTGCATTATTATTTCCAGGTGTTACTACAATATTAGTAATTGCGGTTTTATCATTTACAGACTGTGTACCATTCGTGATAGTAGTTGGCGCCACAGGAGTTATAACAGCAGCTGGTCTAGAATTCGCATTCTTAGGATCTGAGCCCTTTGCCGTCTCTACCGTATCTGGTACGCCATCTCCGTCATCGTCTGTATCTGTGATATCTGGGTCACCGTCACCATCTGTATCCCTTAGTACTGTAATCTCTACAGTTTTTGGTGATTTTAGTTCCATCTGGATTCGTAACAACTACAGGAATCTCGAACTTACGCTTTTCTTCTGTACTACCCCAATCTGTTACATTTGGTGTACCACTAATGGTTTTAGTTCCTGGATCGTAAGTCACACCATTTGGTAGCTTACTATTATCTACTGTAACTACAGACGCGGCATTTCCAGGTGTTACTACAATATCTGTAATTGCAGTCTTATCATTAACCGTCTGTGTCCCATTTGTGATAGTAGTTGGAGCAACGGGTGTCACAACAGCCGCTGGAATAGAGCTTGCACTCTTAGGATCAGAACCTTGTGTCTTTTCTGCGAGATCGGTATATCCATCACCGTCATCATCTGGGTCTGTTATATCTGGATCACCATCTCCGTCTGTATCTCTTAGAACCGTTATTTCTACGATTCTAGTAATCGATGAACCATCTGAGTTTGTAACGACTATAGGAATTTCGTACTTGCGCTTTTCTTCATTGCTACCCCAGTTAGTAACATTAGGTGTTCCTGTTATTGAGAGAGTCCCTGGATTATATGTAACTCCCGGTGGAAGTTTTGTACTATCAACATGTTCAGTCGAGTCAATATCTATCGTTCCAATAGTTATATCATTAATAGCATGTCTATCAACAACAGTCTGTACTGGATTAATAATATTTAATGGGTCTGCTGGAGTAATCGTACCTGCTGGTATAGAGTGACTGTTTTTCGGATCAGATCCTTTTGTCGTCTCCTCTGTATCAGAGTATCCATCTCCATCATCATCCGTATCAGTGATATCTGGATCACCATCTCCATCTGTATCTCTAAGTACAGTGATTTCTACTGTCTTTGTAATCTTAGAGCCGTCTGGATTCTTAACTACAACAGGAATTTCAAACTTACGCTTTTCTTCTGTACTACCCCAATTTGTTACATTTGGTGTACCACTTATTGTCTTTGTACCTGCATCATAAGTTACTCCGCTTGGTAGCTTGCTGTTATCAACGGTAACAGTTGCGCCAGAAGCCCCCGGTGTTACAACTATATTCGTAATTGCTGTTTTATCATTAACCGTCTGAATCGGATTTGTAACTGTAGTCTGAGCAATCGGTGTTATCATACCTGCCGGTACTGACTTTGAATTCTTTTGGATCAGATCCCTTAGCTGTTTCTTCAGAATCTAGGTATCCATCTCCATCATCATCAAGATCAGTAACATCTGGTATACCATCCTTATCGGTATCCCTCTGAACTGTGATTTTTAAATGTCTTTGTAGAAGTATTTCCTGCGGAATCCTTAGCCTCTACCGTAACGGTAATCTCCCGAGTTTCCTCATTACCATGCCAGTCAGTAACTTTAGGAGTTCCGCTTATTTTTTTCCATTCGAATACTGAACTCCAGTCGGTAAATCTTTAACCGTAACAGTAGCAGTAGGATCATCAGTTGTAACAGTAATCTCTGTGATTGGCTGCCCTTCGATAACTGTCTGGTCTCCAATGTTATCAATTACTGGCGCCTTGTTATCTTTCCATACAGCAAAGACTTCTTTGGCTTCAGTAATATTCTTTAGAATATCCGAATCCGCCTCAGTAGCACCAGCCGTTGCAGCCCATCCCATAAACTTATAACCATCTCGGGTAGGCTCTTCTGGCTGAGTTGCTTTTCCGTTTACTGCTGATACTACCTTGTCTGCATTCGTACCGTCTGCCCATTTTCCGCCATTAGTATCAAATGTGACTTTGATAGCACCAACATTTACCTTAGTGCTAGAAACCATAGGATTCTTTCCATCCGGTGAGTAAGCTACAAGTATAACTTTATCACCGTCTGCAAAAGTTCCGGCTGGAACGTTTATACTAAATTTTCCATCTTTCAAATCAGAAAAAGGTATTGTAGTCTCTGCCTTCGCCGTTTCGTGAGTGTAATCTGTATCATCAGCGACGTATTTATAGGCTTTTACAATAACGTTACCCGCATCAGTGTTAGTAGCGGCTAGCTTCTTAGTTTCATCTGCAGGGTTATTATAAATTGTCTTTGGAACAGTTCCCTTGATTGTCTCTGCTCTATTTGCTTCGATATTTGTCGTTGTAACATTTGGCTTAACTACCAGATATGAATTAGCCTTTGTCGGATCAGTCTTATCTGTTAGGTATTCATGCCCATCAGGAACTCCATCGCCGTCAGTATCAACGTTATACTTATCAGAACCTATTTCGTCTTCTACAAAGTCAAATAGACCGTCCTTATCAGTGTCAAGAACCTCTAGGAATGCGTTAGTATACGAGTGCTGAATTCTCTTGTTAGGTTTTCCACCGTCAGGCTTTCTGATTCCGTGAAAAAATGCAGGTGTGGAATCAACAAAATCAGCTGTGAGCCATGACTCGAAGTTGAGCTGCTGATTATTAGCAGTGATATAATCATTGAGAGCCTTTGCGAAATCCTGATTTGTAACGTTTGACTTCAGCTTATACTCAATTGTATATGATCTTCTCTGACCTAGTACCCCGTAAAACACCTGTGAATCAAGTGTATTCCTAACCTGTGTAACCTTGCTCCAATCTCCACCAACTATGCTGAGAGATGGAGTATCTTTAGTCGAGATAAGTCCATTTCCGTTAGGATCCACATTTAGCTTTTATTGGATTAGATGCAGTGATTTTTGCCAGTAGGAGTGGAAACACCCAGTCTAACCTCATTAGTATCAATATACCTCAGTAATTCCTTCGGAATAACTTCATTAATATATAGGACCCATGCGCTATTTGCCTGCAGGAAGTTCTGGTCAGGCTTAAACGATACTGTAGACCCTAATAACCTTATTCTTAGCATCATAGCTTACTGATTTACCAGTGGCTCCACCTGTAAAATTGCCATCCTTAGATTGTGTTCCATCAGTACCTAGGCCGTTTACACCAGAACCTAGATAGTTCTCATTTCCGCTACTTTTGTTGCTTGGAAGCACAGGAACATTAGGATTATTCTTGAGAATAAATCCATTGTCATTTCCGCCCTTATCCGCTTTACCATCAGATCTCACCCAGTTAGTAGTAAAGTCTATTTTCTTGGAATCAAGTCCAAGACTTGTAAGTGTCGCGCCATTTTTTTAAGTTTAATAGTGACATCAGTGTTTGTAATGACACCGATTAAACCTGATTGTAATGTTGCATTGTTAATAGGCACTTTCCACAAAGCGCCATCAGCTTCTTTTTCAAACTGAACTCCGTTAACCTCAATTGACTGTATATGCTTGTAGAAATCATCGTCAAAGAAATTGATAAGGAATCTGCCGTTATACGGTCCTTTATCTGTACCACCCCAGCTGCCAGGCAACTTTGCCCACTTTGTAACTGTAAGGTGAATACCAGAAGCATCCTCCTTGGTAAAAATCAGTTCTAGCGTAGTCCAAAAACTCCATCTGTTTCTCCAGCTAATGTGTAGTTCACCGAATTATTCATCGACCTCGGCTGACCGCCTTCAGCCCTAACCGTAACTGGTGATAGAAGCATGGTAAAACCAAGCATGCAAGACAGCGCCATAGACGATGCTCTTCTCGCTGCTTCTCCCCGCTTCCCAGTCTTCGATGTTCGTCTTGTCTCTACATTGTTGTTGTCAAAAATGCCAAAAACAATTCATCTTGTTCCTCCGAAACTTTCTCTAGTTAATGCGCTCTCGATATTTTATCACAAACAATCTTCAAATAGTTATATTTTTAAAGCTATAATTAATTTTTTTATTTAGAGCAATTCAATTGCATTTTGCACAAGATTAATGGGCAAATTCCCATATGCTTACTTTTTCGGAATTAATACTCCGATAGTCATACCTAAAACCTCACCAAAAGACATTGCAATTACAAAAACTCACTCCTAAGTCATCAAGTATAACACCTAATAACAATCCAAGTGCCGTTCCTATAATTATGCCGGTAGCGAAATGGTCACCTTTGTATGTTTTTCGTTAATACCCTTCTAACTATTGTAACAATCATTATTGTGAAGCAGATTGCTGTAAATATTATAAAAAAATTTACCCACTATTAAGTAGTTGTTATCGTTCATACGCGTCCCCACTATATTACTCTTCTTTTTCTTTAGTTAATATTAAAAGATTTCTTATTCCTAATGCAATAAAAACTAATGCAGATAATCCACTCATATATGGATTCATTATTACTTCGCGACCAGTCAGATGCCATACAAGCTCCATGAGTCCCGCCGTTCCTAAAAACAAATTGCAATAAAAATCATAAAGCACGCACAACACTTATAAACTAAAAGGGGCTACAATAATGCGGTAAACTACCGAATTATATGTAGCTCCTTTTTAGATAATTTTATTTATTTAATTTAGAAAGTTGATTAAATACATTAACTACTTAATCATGCCAAACAGATCATTAAGCGCTTCAGCCATTGTTGGGTGTGTAAATATCTGATTTGCAAGCACTGTGTATGGTTGCTTTGAGATTATTGCAGTAACCACGATATTGATAACTTCGTGAGACTCCTCACCAAAGAGAACTGCCCCAAGAATCTGATTAGTATTCGCATCAACGACAGCCTTGTACACTCCAACCTGATTTCCAAGGATCTTTGCCTTTGGAATGGCCGTTACAGGTAAGGTCGAAACTTTCACGTTGTATCCCTTTTCTCTTGCATCTTTCTCACTCATACCAACTTTAGAGAATGTAGGGTGAAGGAATGCAGAGAATGCTATGCCCTGTCTCTCTTTCCTCGAGTAGCTCCCATCACCATCCAAATAACTTTTCACAATTCGGTAGTCATCGAGGGAAACATAAGTAAACTGCGGCCCGCCGTTTATATCTCCCATCGCAAAGATGTGTGGCTTGTTAGTTTGCAGGTGATCATTTACATTGATAAATCCTCGCTCAGATGTTTCAACCCCAGCATTCTCTATATGTAGCTCCTCAACATTTGCCCTTCTGCCGGTAGCTACTAATAGTGCATCTACCTTCAGCTCTTTGCTGATACCATTTTCGGTATATAAAATTGAAACTTCATAATCATTTTGCTCAACCTGATTAATTTCCGAATTAAATAGAATATCAACCCCTAGCGACTTATATGATTCATATACAGCGGCTGCTACATCGTCATCTTCACGCGGCAAGAGTCTATCACCCTTATCTATGATTGTTACTTTTGTTCCAAACTTGGCATATGTTGCTGCAAATTCTAACCCGATAAAGCCGCTACCTAGAATCGCTAGGGTCTCTGGATACTCTTCCAAGTCCATAAGTGTCTCGCTTGTATGAATGCGATTTCCTATTACAAGCCCTTCTACATTAGGAACAAACGGTCTAGTTCCGGTATTGATAAATATCTTTTCAGCAAATATTTCATATGAATCCGAACCGTTATTAACTAGGATTGTATGCTCGTCGATAAAAGATGCTGTACCATCTAACACTTCTACATTCTCATTGTTTTCGACCTTATCGTAATTTGCTTTATTCAGCTTCGTTATCAGATTCTTTTTACCTACTACAGATTCTTTATAGTAAGTTTTATTATCAGAATCGCTGTAAGCCTTCCTATCAGCACAAGTTGCCAGGAACTTAGATGGAATGCATCCTACGTTGATACAAGTTCCACCGTACATCTTTGGTGATTTTTCTACTAGAATAGTCTTCTCACCTTTATTTCCAAGATAATTAGCCAGTGTCTTTCCGGCTTTACCAAAACCAATTATTATATTATCTACTTTTTTTATTCATTCTATTACGCTCCTTACCGCAAATTTAAATTGCGCACTATTTTTTTCTAAATCATATCATATTGCGCAAACTACAATATGTAGAATTGTAGAAGTTTTTTTAGTTATTAAAAATATAATACACAAGCTTTCTAGGACTATCCATATATAGAGTTTCTCTTTTCTTTGTATCTATAAAAAAGGAGTCGCTACAACACGGAAAACTACCGGTTATCTGCAACTCCTTTTTGAGAATTCTATTTATTCAATTTATATAGTTATATTCATGCAATTACTGTGCGAGTGCCTGATCAACGTCAGCGATGATATCGCTGATATCTTCGATACCTACGGACATTCTCACTAGGTCCTGGGAAATTCCAGCTGCTGCTAGCTCTTCATCGTTCATCTGTCTGTGAGTAGTTGACGCTGGATGTAACACGCAAGTTCTTGAATCAGCTACGTGTGTAACGATTGAAGCGAGCTTGAGTGAATCCATGAACTTAATTGCAGCTTCTCTGCCGCCCTTTACTCCAAATGCGATAACACCGCAAGAACCGTTTGGAAGATACTTCTGTGCAAGCTCGTGCTGGCTATCGTTTTCTAGACCTGAGAACGAAACCCATTCTACCTTAGGGTGATTCTCTAGATGCTTAGCAAGAGTCATAGCATTCTCGAAGTGTCTCTCCATTCTTAAGTGAAGAGTTTCGAGTCCAATCCCTAGATAGAAAGCATTCTGTGGTGATGGAATAGATCCAAGGTCACGCATCAGGTTAGTTGTCATCTTTACGATGTAAGCAGCCTTGCCAAATGTATCTGTATATACAGTTCCATGATAAGTCTCATCAGGAGTTGTTAGTCCTGGGAACTTCTCGCTGTACTTAGTCCAGTCAAAGTTACCAGAGTCAACTACTACACCGCCAACCGAGTTAGCAGTACCATTCATGTACTTTGTAGTTGAGTGTGTAACGATATCAACACCCCACTCAAAAGGCTTACAGAAGATAGGTGTTGGGAATGTGTTATCAACGATTAGCGGAACACCGTGCTCGTGTGCTGCATTAGCAAACTTTTCGATATCAAGTACGCTTAGCGAAGGATTCGATAGAGTCTCACCAAATACAAGCTTAGTGTTAGGCTGGAACTTTGTTGCTAACTCCTCCGCCGAAATCTCAGGATCAACAAATGTAGCCTCAATTCCCATGTTCTTCATAGTATGCGCAATTAGATTATATGTTCCACCATAAATAGCAGAAGTTGAGATGATATGGTCACCCGCGCTTGCAATGTTTAGAATAGCGTAGAAGTTAGCTGCCTGACCAGATGATGTTAGTATAGCTGCTACACCACCCTCAAGCTGGCAAATCTTGTTTGCTACTGCATCATTCGTTGGGTTAGAAAGTCTAGTGTAGAAGTAACCGGATTCCTTTAAGTCGAATAGATTTCCCATCTGCTCTGATGATTCGTACTTAAAAGTAGTCGACTGTACTATCGGTACTATTCTAGGTTCCCCGTTTTTGGGCTCATAGCCACCCTGCACACAAACTGTGCTAGTTTTTGTAATTTGTCATAAAAAGTCCCTCCTTTTTGTATCTAATTAACTATATAGTGTTTATTCGTGAATTGCAAGCTACTTGTGAGGTAGATATATTAGTAGTAATTTTTAATAATAATGAATCTACATTCAGATCTAACGTTATATTATTTTTTTGTTATATTTCTTTACCTGTGCTGTTTTCATATTTACCCTTTTTACTTTATGTTGTAAATTTTATACATATACTTCTAGAATAAATTCAGCAATAAATTTTTAAACATAGGCTTATATATCTTTGCTATAATGAAATATCACTACATTTTTTTAAAGCATGTAATTTATGTAGAAAGAGGTCTTTATATGAGCTTTATATTTTTGGATATTTTTAGGCATTCTCTTTCTTTCTTGTCTTATCACGATTTACATATACTTCGAGCTTGCATATTCTGTAAGAACAGGCAAAAGATGTTTCTGCATGGATTTACAAGATTGGACAAGCATTTAGACAGCGAAATTTTAATAACTTTGATAATGTAACTGACGCAACAGCGCTCAAAGAAGCTACGTTTTTTATTATACATCTGATTATTGTGAATCTTCTGTATTTAAGTGTAATGTTCCATAAAACTCACAATATGCCATATACTACCTATAAATGCCTAAAGGCTCAATTTGCACTCGTTATAGTAACGATGTTTATTCAAGGCATTATTAAATTCATATCAGTAATTAGAAATAAATCAAACAAACCTGTTTACGTATATGCTTCAACAAACGCGGTAATTGGCTCAATATTCTTTACCTCATTTGTGTTGGTACTTTTGCTTATCAATGTCAGGGATTCCAGTAAAGCCTATCAGTGTGCAGCTAGATAGTACAAACGTGATTATAGGTGAAACGAAAGCTTCTAAATTACTCTCATCAGGTTACTCTTTTTAAAGGCAGAACTGCCGATGACATAATTGTAAACAAGCGAAATGATCACTTCTACTACGGGGATCTCGTAGAGATTACGAAAGATGGAAAATCATACGGACATATGTTTCTTACACCAGACAGCGAAGATACGGATAAGCTCAAGAACTGTGTTGTAACATTTTATAGAATAGCGGCTCAAAACGAAGAATTAAATAAGGTTAAATTCAACAATACTGCTTTATCACATCTAAGTTATCGTGACTTTAAGTCTAAGAGAATGGCATCAACCTTTTCTGTTAATCCATTTTTTTATAAAGAGAATATGGTGGAAAAAAACCTTCTATCTAAAGCTACAGACAGATGAATACATATTATGGAAATCTTATCGCATTGTGGTTAATTTTAGAGATGATGAATCGCCTTATCAATTTAGCGTCGGAGCGCAGCATATAAAATGGGAGTAGAGCGTAATGCTACTCCCTTTTCCTATTTACATACTTTCTATCAAAAAAGCTGGGTACAATATACCCAGCTTTCAAGTATTTTTATGTCTAATCTATGTTCTACTTCGCATTTCTCTTACGTCTGTATCCGATAGTAGCTAACGCTAATCCAGAAGTTACCATAAGCAATGCATACTGTGCAAAGTGTCCTTCATCTCCAGTTTTTGGAGACTTCGCTTTAGTTACCACGCTTGGCTTCTTAGTTCCAGGCTTTGGTGTGGTTCCCGGTGGTGTTGGCTCTGGCTTAGCGTTGTCTGTTACGGTGATCTTTCCGTTTGTAGCAACCACTGTTTCACCCTGAGCAATTGTTCCGAGTGTTACAGTTCCATCTGCATTTACTGTAAATGTAAAGTCTGTAACTGCAAGGAATCCCGCTGGTGCAGCTTCCTCGTGGAATCTATATGCTCCTGGCTCTAGCTGGATCTTTTTGCTAGCTGTGGTGCTTGTCCACTCGCTAACCTTCTGTGTGCCCTTGTAGATTTCAATCTGTGCTCCTGCAAGCTCTGTGCCACCGAGCTTCACCTTGCTGAACTCGATTTCCTTAGTAGTAGGCTGTGGCTGAGGTGTAGTCTGGGCATTATCTGTTACGGTGATCTTTCCGTTTGCTGCAACTACTGTTTCACCCTGAGCAATTGCTCCGAGTGTTACAGTTCCATCTGCATTTACTGTAAATGTAAAGTCTGTAACTGCAAGGAATCCCGCTGGTGCAGCTTCCTCGTGGAATCTATATGCTCCTGGCTCTAGCTGAATCTTTTTGCTAGTTGTGGTGCTTGTCCACTCCTGCTAACCTTCTGTGTTCCCTTGTAGATTTCAATCTGTGCTCCTGCAAGCTCTATGCCACCGAGCTTCACCTTGCTGAACTCGATTTCCTTAGTAGTAGGCTGTGGCTGAGGTGTAGTCTGGGCATTATCTGTTACGGTGATCTTTCCGTTTGCTGCAACGACTGTTTCACCCTGAGCAATTGTTCCGAGTGTTACAGTTCCATCTGCATTTACTGTAAATGTAAAGTCTGTAACTGCAAGGAATCCCGCTGGTGCAGCTTCCTCATGGAATCTATATGCTCCTGGCTCTAGCTGAATCTTTTTGCTAGTTGTGGTGCTTGTCCACTCGCTAACCTTCTGTGTGCCCTTGTAGATTTCAATCTGTGCTCCTGCAAGCTCTGTGCCACCGAGCTTCACCTTGCTGAACTCGATTTCCTTAGTAGTAGGCTGTGGCTGAGGTGTATTTGGCTGGAAATGACCACTTAGCAGGTTTTGATAATCATTACTTTTAGATCTATAAATATCGAGTTTCGTTCCCGCAGGAATTGCAGTAGTACTATTAACTAAATCGTTAAATGCATTTTTCTCATTTTGAGTAAAATTATTACCACTTGTGTCTCTTGCTGGCATATTGAATGTGTCAGTATAGTACCATACAGCATACTGTGTTATCTGTCTAAACTGACCATCTGTTAATCCATATCGCTCTTTTTATTCCTGACTTGTTGTTAGGATAACCATCGTAAATTACCCTTACTAATCCGTTATAAAGATCTTCTCCAGTAACTCTTTTCAGTATCAGCAAGCTCTGCAAAAATTCGCTGCTGTTCCAAGTTCTTTAGTATATAAAGTTTTTCTTGGTGAAGAAGAGCTCTCAGGAAATGCTCTATGATCATTAAAACAATATGCTACATCTCCCTTATCATTTGAACCATTCGGTCTAACATAGATCGGGTTTTTAAGGTGATCACTAGCTGGATATTCTCCCGATTTTTGTGTACGCTTGATATACATCTTCAGCGTGTACTTCCATAAATGGACTAGAAATAATTGGAATCATAATAATAGATAGCATCAACACTATAGCTACAATCGGATTCCTGAATTTGTTGATAATTCTGTTCATTAACACCCCTCCTTTTGGACTTGTTATTCAGGCGAATTATATACTGAAACATATAATATTTCAACAATTTTTTTGATAAATGTAAAACTGTTGTCTAATAAAACTGCTATATTTTTATTCGATTCTGATTCCTTCCGCTGGTTTTTGGTATCCTGCTTAAAACTGTTCTGCTACTAACCTTAACCAAGCTACTTAAAAGCAGTCATAAGTTCTGTTCTTTTTTTCCTTTGGCAGCATTTTTGGTTAATTTTAGAAATGACGAATCGCCTTATCAATATAGCGTCGGAGCGCAGCATATAAAATGGGAGTAGATCGTAATACTACTCCCTTTTTGCTATTTACATACTTTCTAGCAATTCTATTTCTCTATGTAAAATATCCTTTTTCCTTCAAAATGGCTATAAGTTCTTCTCGCTGTTTTTTCGATATAAAGCTCCTTGTACAATCATTTTTGCGAAGAATCATAACACTGTCTAATAGCAATCTTAATATGTGATAACGTAAGTTTATCTCTTTTCTTCTCTAATACTTTTTATAAAAATGTCCCATACAAACGGTTCCTCATATATCCAAAAAGAACGATGCTGCAGCCTGAAGCACCTTGGGATGATTTTTGTGTCTCAAGCAAATATCTAACGTATTTTTTACTTTCTTCTTCAAAATGATTAATTTTATCTTCTGTGATTATTTCCGAATCAGCTTTATACAGATGGCTTAAATGGATATACCGTGCACAAAAGCTTTGGAGGGTATATACATTGTTCCATATAATATCAATATCAGTCTCTTTTTAATGGCTGAGAAGTAATTATCTGTATTCACAATAAACCAAACCTTTATAGGTTTTTGTATCTTTAGTACCAAGTTCTTTGCATGCAGCTCTCATGAAGCAACTGGCAGCTTTTTTTACGAACTATTGGATCGTTGCTTAACAAGTTATACAACTCATTATCCATTTTTTTCTATTGTATATTTCATGAAAATTCCTCGTAATATTTAAAATTTATGTCTTACGCAGTCTATCATATAGCAAGAGTATTCCGGATATAGCTTCAGCTCCATTTCTGGCCTTATTTGCCTATCCTTTATACGAGATAGCATTTCTTCAAACTCTCGCTTATCTTCATTCCAGCTCGCGATAGTATCCCGCTTTTCTTGTTCATTTTCATATTCTGTATCGGCTACCGCTTCTGCTATTGCCTCATCTAAATATGTCCTATTCTTTTCTTCAAGTCTTAAGAATCTATCTCTTTCACCGCAGATCCATAGCACATAATACAAGTGGTCCCAATCAACCGTATAATACTCGCTATCTACCTCCTCGGTACAGTATCCTAGAAATTTTTCATATTCATCAAGCTCATAATACGCATCGAATATTTGATACTCCATTATTTCGTCAGTATTTAAATTAAAGTTCTCGTCTTGACCAACTAGGATTTGTTCCAGATACGAAAGTGCAGATGCCTTATTCCCAAGGTTCACATCACAATATGCAATGCATAGCTTTAGCCACATTCTATCTGGATATACTTTAATCAGTTCTTCAAATATCTCTTTCGCTCTTTCAAATTCCTTAATCTCATAAAGTGATGCCCCATAGTTTATATTGCTCTCATAACTTTCTTTAAGTTCTCTTGCATCTTTAAAAAAATCGTTACTCATTACGAGGTTCTTTTTATCTTTAGAAAACTCATATTCAGAGAAATAATAAAGTCCGAGTGCAGTATAAGTTTCAGCAAACGGAGAATTTAAATCCTTAGCCTTTGTCAAATATTTTAGCGCTTTCCTTGAGTAGTCTTCGAAAAATGCAATATTTGTATAAATCCTCGCAAGTTGTTTATCGTCTAATTCATTTGCAAATCTATAAATAAAATCCTCTAGAAATTCTATACATTCATTTTTCTCCCTCCCTTAGCTCAAGCTTTTACAGAAGCAAGTGTGCATGCCACATCTACATCATCAGGCGTGGCATCTTGCTTAGCAATTAAATGTGCTTTCATCTGTTCAAGATACTCTTTTGATTTGTCAAAAATCTCCTAGAAATGATTCTTTATACCTATTTTCGTATTTTTGTTTGTAAATGGTTCCAGTAATCTTTAATTTCTACCATCTTTTGTGTAAACCTCTATTGCTTTTCTAATCTCAATTTATCCGTTGGCTTTGGAATTCTGTCAAATGCGGTTTTGCTGCTCACCTTTACCAAACTGCCTAAAGAGGTCATCAATTCTATTCTTTTCTCTTTTGGTAGCTTTACTAGTCCCTTTATGATGATGGCAGAATTCTTAAACAAACTGTCACTAAACTCATAAAATGTCTCAGCTTCCGTCTCTTCAATCATTGAAAAAAACAGTAGAAACAATGGATAGTCTAGTTTCATCATCAATCTTCTCTAACCATGAACCAAGTGCCACATCAACAAAGTTTCCAAATGCATCCAGTTCTGCCTCGACAAAACTATCCTTTTTTTACTTTCCATGTCATCGCATCATGCTGATACAGACCGATTGCATCGCTCTCGATAACTTTTTGCTCACTTTCATTAGCTAATAGCTGCCCAATCATTGATGTTTGAGGAACAATGGTGCATATCTTAGGCAATATCTCCTTATACCCGGTAGACTCAATTACTTCATCTCTAAATCCCGGACCATCGTTGTTATATACACGGCTGATACGATCTTGGACCACCTTGTCACAAAACGAAGAAGAAAAACATAGCAAAAATTTCCCCCTTTCGAGTGACCGCCTACTATCAGCTCACCTTCTAGGAGTTTCGATACTTCATTTAAATATTTAACAGCTTCCTTTGCACCTTCAGTATCTGCCATAAAAGTCATTAGAAAATCTTCTTTCCAGCCTATGATGGTGCTGTCAGTACCTCTAAAAGAGATGTACTTCGTCCCATCAGGAAGTATGAATGTAACCGCTGCAAATTGCTTTACCTTCTCCTTATCGATATCTTCCGCATAGTACAAAGCTTTTGTCCCTTTGAAGCGGTCAGCTTTCACCATCTCTTCTAACAGCAGTGCTACACGCTCAGTGAAATGCTTGCTCTGTCTAATCTCGTCTAACGAGTGGTTTTTGCAAAAAAGCTCAAATATTTCCTCAAGTGTATAAGAATCATCAAAATTAGCAAAAATATTCACTGAAATCTATATACGCCAGACACGACAAAAATGACATTATCTATGTCGTTGAACTCCGCTACATCGAAGCTTACATCATTTCTCCATTTTTAAGTAATCTAATAAAACCATTAGAACTCCTTTACTTCATCGAATGCATTTATAAGCGCATCCTTATTAACGGATAATTCATCAGGTATCAAGTTTAATATTTCCTCTAGTGCCTGGAATATTTCATCCCTTTCAGTGGTATAGATAAAATTTTTTCTTTTATCCATCTTGTTGAAGCCCACGGTATACTCTCTCACTAAAGTTTCTATTTTCTTTATTAAGTCATCATCTGGATCTGCTATTAGTTTAACCATAGCTGACCTAGTCTTTCTATATATCGTGGCCGCTTTCTTTGCTATGCTTTGTGGAATATTTTCATCCCCATCCCATGAGCGAAAAGGATTATCAAGATTCTGTGCGAGCCACTCTTCTTTTTCTCGGCTTGGTTATCCATAAGTCGAGTCCGTCATCTTTGCGTTTTTTTGTATAGTTTTTTTACTTCCTTGGCAGCATCTTCTGGAAGGCTATCCATCCATAATCTGTATAGTTCTTTTTAAATCTTCCGGTCTTGGCACCTCACTGGCTGTAAATCCGAAGACATCCATAGTTGTTAGGACTTCTAATTCACTAAATTTCGCAAGTTTCCCAAAATTTATTATCTTACCAGGTTTACCCCACAGCCTTAGCTCCTTAAGCTTCGGATATTCTCTAGCAATAGCATCAACATCAAGTTCTGTTACTGCTGTCACATGGAGTGCATTTAGCTCCTCTAAACCTTCCAGTTTAGGAACCATACCTTCGCAGTTTAAAATCATATATTTACCGGCATCGCGAGCCCTTATCTTGCAGCTCTCCTTTACTTGTCCGGTCAAAGATAGCATGTTCAAATCTTCATTTAGTATTAGCTCATCAAGTCCTGTCATATCAACTGTGAGCCTATGTATAGAAGTTTTTGAGAAGTCGAGCTTTGATTTCCCATGATTCTCAATTATAAATTCTCTAATAAATGGATTAGAATTTAGATATTCAAATAAGTTCTTATGCCATCGTGTAACCGTCAGAGATGAAAGACAAGGAAATACCCTAAGTTTTTAATGCATCATCAAAATCATGCTAATTATCATTTTTTCGTTATGAGTTCTTATTCTTCGTCTTTTACCCTCAAATTCTACAAACTCATCACTTGCATTTGCTTTTCTTAAAAGTATCTCGTTTATCTTTAGGAATTTTTTTCCCATATAAACTGATTATATACTTCATGCCCATTACTCCAGCTACCATAAATATCTGTATCATCATTATTAATCGGTGAGAGATTACCAATGTAAACATAATTTGGCGGAACACTTATATCAACCTTTTTCATATGTAAAGCTCTATTCCAGTACATGTAATTGATATAAAGTGGTGTCACCGCAGCAAGATCATCCAGTTCAGGTAGTTTGTCACCGAACCAGTCAAGTGACAATATAATAGCCTGCGGATTTTTACCGCTGTCATCTACCTTTGTTACTTGGCAAGCAGTGTATTTCTTAAAAAGTTCATTGTAAACACAGTAAATATCTCCAGCATTTGCTATCATGTATATCTCCTTAGGTTAATTCACATAATTATATAATTTGTCCAGCAGCTTATTTTTTAATGATTTGCACTCTTCACGCGGAACAGCATCGCGGGTCTATGCCCATATCCTTCAATTACCTCTCCAGTTTCTTCAACGTATTCTGCAACCTTCCTTCTGAAGTTTGCAGACAGGAACTTCTTATCCGTCACTTTTTCAATAGTGCTCTGTAGTTGAGCCAAGGTAAATGATTCTGGCAATAAATCAAACGAAATTCTAAGGTCGTACTCCATCATATCTCTGAGCTCTAGAAGTGACTGAACTATGATTTTGGCATGATCAAATCCCAGCTCACCGCTGTCTACTATCTGATAACTCGATACGTGGTTGTAGCCTTTTCTTGTTGATTTCTCTGATACAATTGCTTTAATCTCAATATTCTCATCACCTTTTATATTGCTATCGGAAGAAGCGCTATCAAAGGATAAAGTGAGAGTGTGTTTTATCATTTTAGTTGTGCTTGTAGAATCATCGGATGAAGTATTATCACTCTGAAGCTTTACGCAGAACCAAGCTGCATCCCACGCATCAGTATCCGCCCTTAGTGTGCAATTTTCCGCATTAATTAGAGATATGAAACTATTTGATATAATCCAGCCTCTAGGGTCTCTTCCGGCTTCTGAGTATACCCCTGCTAGGTGTAAAAATGGATTCTCTACTCCTGTTTCCTCAAGGAGTTCACGCTTTGCAGTCTCCTCGATGGTTTCACCTGGTCGTAAAAAACCCCCGGGAAGTGCCCAAGCACCTTTTGTACGGAAATTGAGATCTCTTGATGAGCAAAAAGCTTAAGCTCTCTATTTGCCAGTTTCCTAATATTGCTCTGTTCCCCATCCCGCATAACTGCAAAAAGCCACTATGTCTGCCGCAACAGATGGACGTTCAAATTGCTCAATATTGTAATCCTCGAGGTATTCCCTTTCTTCAGAACTATTTATGTCGTATTTCATATAGGTCATCTCCCGCTAACCAATTATTCTTTCCGTTACTATAATTTCAGTTCTTTAGTAAGTAATTATTAATTATATAGTATCAATTTTAGGATCAAACATAGGCATGAGTATCAATTTAAATAAATTCTGTACATGCTTTTCTATCTATAATCTCTTTCTTTTCTAAGTCGGCAATCTCGCCTGTCCTAATATATACATCCAGCATTTCATAAGTGAACCCGAGGTTATCTTCATCTGATTTTCCACACAGTCCATCGATAGGCACCTTATCGATCAAGATATCAGGTAAGTCTAGAAGGCGACCAATTTGTTTAACTTCCGTTACAGTTAAGTTAGACATAGGGCTAAAAATCACCAACTGAATCACCATACCTAGTTGAGTAACCAACCCAGTCCTCCGATAGATTGCAGGTGTTAACTACTCTACCATTCATACTTTGGCTAATTGCATACACCGTCGACATTCTAATCCTAGGAGGAAGGTTTTCTCTTGTCTGATTAGAAATATCTAAGGTTAAACCGTTCTTCTCACCTTCTTCAATCCCATTCAGCACACCATCCACGGCAGACTTAATATTAACCTCAATGCTTCGTATACCTAGATGATTAACTAGTAATCTTGCCATTTCGATATCAGCCTGTTCACCATTTGGCATAAGCACGCCTATTACACGAGCTCTACCGAGCGCCTCTACGCATAGTGCAGCAGCAATAGAGCTGTCCTTTCCACCTGATATTCCTAGCACTGCATTGCATTCTGGTCCATTATCCTTGAAGAACTGACGAATCCACGTAATCACTTCACGTTTTGTCTTCTCTGCATCGAATCTATATTCCATCATAATCATATCCTTTTTAAAATATCACGAAATTATTATTACGATTTACCGTTTAAAATTTGCATTCATGTAGCACCGCTCTTATTTCCGCTAGAGTTTGGCTTACTGAAAGTTTACCATCTTTAAAAACAGAAATTAATTCGTTCTTAGGATTTCGGCATACTTCTTCCCAAGTATATTCATCCTTGTAACTAAGCTCACCTTTATCATCCTTAAACACAGCGCAGCAACCCTTCTGTGACTTTTTGAATCCACCGTCCTTAGGATTCTTGAAAATAGGATATGTTTTTCCCTCAATCTCGCAATAAGTTGCTTTAATGCACGAGCTGAAAGTATCTCTTGTAAACGGTTTCAGCACACCACCTTCTTCGATGCACTGCATTGAAAACGATCCAACACCTAGTGCGACATTAGAACAAGCAAATCCATTTTCCTCAAGAATTCTATAGACCTCTTCGCATCTTTGAACGGTTATCGAGTCACCGTAAATTGCTTTCACATGAGGGTCAAGAACCTTGTATCCCTTGCTGTTTATAGTTCCACCAAACTGCTCCCACAGCTTGAAGACAGTTTTAGTTACGACTTCGACGCAGTCCCCTGAATCGCCTCTCATGAGCATGCACCCGTTATGTGCCATGATTTCAGGCTTTAATATTGGCAGTACGTTATCAATGATATTCCAGTAATCGTAGGAGTCCAGCACAACACTGAAGCTTGTATTTGGATATATCTCAGTAAGCAGTCTTCTGAGCAAGGTAATTTCATCCCCATCTATCGCATAATTGCTACACATAACCGAATGCTCAGTACTTGGACTACCATAGGCTACTGACTCCTTCGTACAGTCACAATTGTAGTTAGCCTCGAGGTAAGGGATAGTCGGAACAGTGGCAGTGTTAAGGAAAGACAAGCACCATCCAGCACCAGCCTTCACGGCAGATTCAACAGATTCTTCTCCTCTGAAGTCAAATGCCCCTAGAGCTCTCGCACGCGGAATATTATCGTCACAGGTCTTATCGTAATACTCATTTACAATCTGCCTATACGTATATCCGACAGTAGCAGCAATCATAGGATGCCAGCTCTCGGCAGATATTAGGCTTTCAAGCGACTGAGGAAGCCATGCGAAGTCCGGATGTGTATTGGTAATTCCAAACATCGGAACATGCATTGGTACTAGTGTTCCTTCGGGCAGCGCCACAATTTCGATTGGTAAATATCCTAGTTCATGTAACTTTTCGACTTTCTCTATCTTATATGCTTCATGTCCAAGCGTCCTATCCATGATCCTCTTATAATCTCCAATGACTTCATCAAAGGGCTTATTGAAGAACTCTTCATTGAAATAATCAATTAAATAAGTCTTGATAAACCCCTGAAGTCCAAACATTACGACTTTATCCCATCTGGCAACGCGGCTCATTCTAGGAGTAAAATAAGAGACAGACTTTGTAATTCCTTTTGGTAACATCTCCGCATGAACGGCCTTATAAAAAAATCAATTAGCAGCATAGGATTAATCTTCGTGTTCATAACAACCTCCTATCTAATATTCTTCTACAACAATTACAGGATTTTTATTTCCTAAACGATATATGCTATTAGTTGTATATATATTTCTTACCAAACCACTCTTAATCATTTCACCATCCCAAACTGAATTTTCTAGGTGAGATACGTATAGGTCAATATCGGTAGCACCCATGGCTTTAAGAGCTTTTGCACTGTGTAAAAAAAGTTCCGCCTCTCGAGCATATATCATCAACTATCAGAATATTTTTCCCCGAGACAACATCGGTTTCGCCAAGGACATCAAGTCCTAAAATCTCCCCTGTGTGCCAATCACGTTTTTTCATCCCGAATACATACGGAACATCGCAATTTGACGCTATATGAGAGTATCTCTTCATTGCCCCTTCATCTGGGAAAAACAGGATTGTGTTGCCGTCAGCATTCACGGTTTGAAGTAGATTGGAAACGATGTCCGTAGGCTCAATGATGGATATGTTGTCGATTAACGCAGCACTAACATTTGAATGAGGATCTAACACTTCTACAGAGTCGAATCCAAGCCCATTTATAAACTCAGCAAAGTACTTCAGGGTGAATACCTCATCAGGATTCTTCACCCTATCCATTCTGGCGTTAGGGATATATGGCATAAATAGCTCAATTGTCTTTACACCGTGTGTACGAAGGTGCTTAGTGAAAAAAATAAATCCTCATACACTCTTCATCATCGTCATAGAGCCAAGTTATTTTAACCTTTTCTGTATCAGTCAAATATTTGATAAGCTTGGTTCCATCGGGAAAACACTTAGTATCAAGTTCTTTATTATTTACACGAATCATAGCAAACCTACTTTCCAAATTCTGAAGTATTTTTCAAAGTTCTTTTTGCATGCAGTTAAATGTACCTTTTCATAGCAATAGGTTTCAAAATCTCTCTTGACTATTTACCAGATTGCTAATAACCGATTGCTCTATGTAAAATACCTATCATACTTGCTATTCACCTATTACTTTAACCTGACAACATTTCATAGTGGTTAATGCGGCTTTATGAGTTTCTGGTGTTACACCTGCGCAGCAGCTAGCATCAACTGTAACATCTATTTCAGGAAACGATGCTTTAATTATGAGTGCATTTGAGACTACACATATATCTGTGCAGAGCCCAATAATTTCAACATCTTCAAAATCAAAATTATTCCACTCCGTATATCCGAAGCTTGGTTTATTTATATAAGTAGCACCTTCTACTTTAAGCTCTTGCGGAATTTCCCAGCCTTCACTCTCCTCGATGCAGTGCTCTACTGGGAGATGTCTACCCTCATTCGTCTCAAGGTAGTTTTGCTTATGAGTGTCTCTCGTAAAAATTATTTCATCACCTCTAGACTTATATTCAGCGATCTTATTCTTAACATTTTTGAACTATGTCCACTGCTTCTTTCGTTCCTAATGCTCCATCGATAAAATCCTTCTGCATGTCTACGACAATCAATGTTTTTTTCATTGTATTCACCTCATCTCAACTTATTATCGTTTTTGATATTATCTTTATGATTATAACTTAACATCATTTAGATAATAAGTCAACGCTTTTTAAACAAATTTTTAAAAAAATATGTTGACTCTCACAGATTTCAATGTTAATATTGTAAAAAAATCACAAACCGTTGAGGGAGAATAGTAGGCTTAGATGCAGCAGAAGAGAGATTTGCAGATGGTGTGATTGCAGACTGTATGCGCTTTGCCAAATGGCCTCCTGAGGGCAAACTGAACGAGTTTAACATATAAACTCTAGTAGGGGCGACGGAGAAGATACTTCGTAAATAATATCTGCATATGTTAGTATGCGAAGGAGTGGGCGTTTTTACGCCAAAGCCGGGTGGCACCGCAGGAGATTCAACTCTTGTCCCAGCTATTTTGGGATGAGAGTTTTTTTATTGCATCCTTTCTACTTCGCAATTTTGATGAAATGACAAAGGAGAGAAAAATGTTAAACAACGCAAACAAGAGTGCAATCCCATATAAGATTTATTTGCACGAAAATGAAATGCCAACACACTATTACAACGTCAGAGCTGATATGAAAGAGAAACCAGCTCCACTTGTAAATCCAGAAACAGGAAAGCCTGTCACCTTCGATGATCTAAAGCCTGTATTTTGCGATGAGCTCATCGAGCAGGAACTAAACGATACAGATAGGTATATCGAAATACCGCAGGAGATAAGAGACTTTTACAAGATGTATCGACCTTCCCCTCTTGTCCGTGCATACTGCCTTGAGGAGAAGCTCCAGACACCCGCAAAAATTTATTATAAATTCGAAGGAAACAACACTAGCGGAAGTCATAAACTTAACTCTGCTATTGCGCAAGCTTACTATGCTAAGAAAGAAGGTCTCAAAGGAGTCACAACCGAGACGGGCGCTGGCCAGTGGGGAACTGCCCTTTCTATGGCTTGCTCCTATCTAGGTTTAGACTGTAAGGTCTACATGGTTAAGGTTTCATACGAACAGAAGCCGTTTCGCCGCGAGGTTATGAGAACTTATGGTGCATCTGTTACCCCATCTCCATCGGAGACTACAGAGGTTGGAAGAAAGATCTTGAGTGAGCACCCAGGAACTACAGGCAGTCTTGGCTGTGCTATTTCAGAGGCCGTAGAAGCTGCTGCTACTAGCGAAGGATATAAGTACGTACTAGGTAGCGTGCTTAATCAGGTTCTCCTCCACCAGAGTGTCATCGGTGAGGAAACTATGACAGCGATGAAGAAATACGATATCAAGCCTGATGTAATAATTGGCTGTGCTGGTGGCGGCAGTAATATAGGAGGGTTAATGTCACCTTTCATGGGTGAAAAACTTAGAGGTGAATCTGACTACAGATTTATTGCTGTTGAGCCTGCATCATGCCCTAGCCTTACAAGAGGCCGTTATGCTTACGATTTCTGCGATACTGGACATGTATGCCCAATGGCAAAGATGTACACGATTGGCAGTGGCTATATCCCTGCACCTAATCACGCAGGCGGACTGCGCTACCACGGTATGAGCCCAATCGTTTCTGAGCTATATCACCAAGGCGAAATTGAGGCTGTAAACTATACACAGACGGAAGTCTTCGAAGCTGCTCGTGACTTTGCTAGAGTTGAAGGTATACTCCCTGCTCCAGAGAGCAGTCATGCTATTAAGGCAGCTATAGATGAAGCTCTAAAGTGCAAAGAGACTGGCGAAGAAAATACCATTCTGTTTGGACTTACTGGAACTGGTTATTTTGATCTCTATGCCTACGAACAGTTTAACGATGGCAATATGACTGACTACGTACCAAGCGACGAGGAAATTGAAGCGAGCCTAGCTACACTTCCAAACATTGAGGGTTAAGGCGGTTATCTCGTTAATATTTCTCACATATGTACAAAAACGCCTCCTAAGATTAGCAATAATCTTGGAAGGCGTTTATATATATTCTGTATTATAAATTGAAAACTACCTACTATAATTTTGAGCTTCCAGGTCTATCTCACCAACAGTCATGCTTGTACGAACATCCGGATTTTCATCAAACCTTTTACTTAATTCCTTGCAGGCGTTGGCTCTAAATTCATCATTAGTCTTTTGTCTATAATAGTCAAAGCAGTCATAGGTTCCGCTGCAACAATCCCCCAATCGGATAAATATCCGATAACTTCAAAGAAACTATCGTTATATTTTTTTCAAATCGCTTCGTCGCAGTACTCTTTAAATACCCGGAAATGCAGTATACAAAGGAATAGTAATAGGCTGGATCTCGAAAAGAATTGTATTCCTCACTATGGAAGCTCGGGTCGATAATCCTCGCCTTTCGCACATCGTCAATGCTTGGTTTTCTTGACATTTTAATATCTGTCTGTATATAAGAATAGAATGTTTCCTTATCGTAGAATTTACTGTCTACAGCGATTAATGCACCGTACGTTTCATCTTCAAATTGAAACACCATTACCGCACCATTTCTGTATTTACTTTCCACAGGAATAGGTGGAGCAACCCTCTTTTTCGGCTTTTTCTTTTTTTGACGCTGATTTTTAGGAATTTCTCTAAGTGTGCAGTTCTCTGCTTAATAAACGACTTATCAGCACCAAGTTCTTCAAGAACAGCCAAATCTTCTTTGCTCTCTATGACTTTCTCTATATCAGATAGAAACGATTCATCTAATTGTCCTACTTCCCACATACATTGCGCAAGAGCAAACATCACGTTAAATCTATCTTCATCATCTATATCTAAAAGCAGGTCTTTCTTTATATCCTCAGGCTCTTCTCCCAGGTTATACCTTTCAAAAAATTCATCTTTTACATCAAGAGATGTATCGTTACCAAAAATGCTTGCACTCCATGTACCCATAGTTTTTCTCCCCTTATCCTTTTTATTCTAAGCCAATGAATCACTTAGATTTTACAACAAAAAAAGCAGCAAGTGGCAACATTTCACATCATTGCTTTTACTTAACACATCTCACTCGATATCAAATTCTACCTCAAATTTAGGATTATTCAAATTCGGAAACCCATATTTTTCTACACTGTTTAACACTCTTTCAATCTGTTTGGTAATATTTTCCCTGCTAACTGGCAAATTGCTTATGATATATATAATTCCATCTCGTTTTGCCGGGCAGATAATACCGCGTCTATCTTCTTTATTTATAATGCGAAGAAGATAGACATCGTATTTGGTTTCAACATAAAAATCAAGCTCCTGATTATCATAAATCTCATCTAAAATCATATGAACCGGGGCAACTCTACAGTCTTTCATTCTGATGCTGTCGCTTCCAAAATGCATTTTACAATTACGTTTTCGCTTTTTTCTTTCTATCCATTCAGTAAGCATTTTTTACCTAAAAACACAGTTTTACAAAATCTTTTCCATTCATTTCCTTACCTAATTTCGCTCTATATATAATATTATATTGGTTTGTTATGCTTTCTACAAAATAGATTTGATCCAGCCCCATACTTGCTTGGAAAAATTTGGATTCATCAACTTCTTCGGCTAGCACTAGCGTTATCCTATTTAGCTTTGATGAATATTGCTTATTAATTATTAGTAAAAATGGACCTTCTCCAGAAAGTTCATCTGCATAAAAGCCTTTTTCGTCCATTAGCTGAAACATCTCCTCATCTCGGGAAATATAAACATCTATTGTTTCATCTTCATTATCAATAACGAAGTATGGATTCCCCCAAAACAGGGATAGTTTCTTTTTATTTTTTTCTATAAGAGCATCCTGACTTTTATCAGTATATAAGATGTAATCAACACCTGTAATCATAATTTTTACCTGTCCCCTAAGTTTAGTTACATTTAAACATTATTTCAAGCCATTTCTTTGCATTTTTCGCAGCTACCATCTATGGGCGTTGCACGATTGTTTGTAAAAGCTTCCCACTGCCAATCCTCACCACCTATGCACCCGATTTTGGTGTATTCATCCAAAAACTCTTGAAATGTGTTTGCCATTACATAGCCATGCATATCGCTTCCGTCATGGCTTAAATACACGATTTTTTTCCGTGGCTTTCTTCTTCCAAATCAATAGCAAATAAATCGCCATTACTAACTTTTTGGAAAGCTAATTTATTATGAAAGATTTTTGTCATATGGATTATTGTAATCAGGATAACAAATATCGATCCATCCCTTTCTACTTTCTTCACAGCTAAGGATAGTATCAATTCCGAAGTACAAATTGCCCGAAAAAAATTTCCACTAACTCTTTTGGCAACTCTAAAAGTTCTTCGTCTTCACGATAGAGATTCCAGAAAAAAATTCTAAATGCGACGATACATTAAGAAGTACCCACCTGAAGTCTTCTGGTAGCTTATTTCCTAATTCCTTTTCAAGGTCTAATATTTCTTCTTCCCTTGCAACTTCTTTTACAAATTATTTTTGCTTGTAGTTCCACCTAATTCGTCGACTCTGTTCTTAAAACGAATAAGTCTCTCTAATATTATCTCTTTTGTGATTGTATTCATAAGCTAAGTTCCTTCGGATATTTACTAAAACATTTCATTGAAATTTATATTGATCTATACCGACTTCGTTTCAGGTAATTTTTAAACCATATTCTGAAGTAAACCTCTCTTTTTCAGAGCTTATTTCCTTCTTTTTGTTGCAAATACACTTTTTAGCTCTATTTCTCCCTTATGTCTTTTGCTCAGTTAAGTTTTTCTCTCTCTTCTCTATCTCAAGATATGAAAATATAGTGAAAAACGATGCGCCTGGATTCATCTTTTTGAGCCTTGAATATTACACAACGTCATACGGCAAATCAAACATCTTAATCATAGGTGTAACTTTGATAAAGTACCTGTTTAAGTTATTTTTCCCAAATTCCTTTTCTAACATCTCCCATTGCTCATTTGGCAGAACGCAAAATGAGAGAGTATCATCTTCAGCACTGTCGACAAGCAGGCGAATCGAAAAATCATCTTTGATTAATTCATTTATCGATTTTATCGTTGTATCTCTATCCATCTTTTCTTGATATGGGATTATCATGCTTTTATCCTTATAGATTAAAATTATATCATTCCCCATACAGCTTTTTATTGTCCTCCCTACGGACAGAAATCGTATTGCCTATCGCCTTATTAAAATATTTTTACAATATCCTCATCATACCCACGCCAATCAATCTCTATAAGTGCCTGACTTTCATAAAACTGCTCTACATTTTGTGGATTTGCTAAAAACAATTCAATTGCTTCATAAATTTGTTCCATAATAACCTCTAAACTATATTAGAACGTACCTATCACTTTGATAATCGATACAGCGTATCCTGCAGCAACTATGACACCGATAACTACTGCTAGGCCGGCAAGCCCTAGCACTACCTTAGCCCACATATGCCTCTGCGCCTGTTCAACAACAAAAACACCTATCGACGATATTGATAATACATAGGCACCAAATATTGATATCAGCCAAATAAACTTGATAGCTGTAATTATCGGGCTTTCATATCCCAGCCCAATCGGCTGAGCTATTATGATGAAATATGTAACTATTTCTATTAGATATAGGAATATGTTAAACATATATACATATTTAAATGATTTTTTCCTATGAAAATAAATCATAATTCCTAGCAAAAGAATCATCGCTAGGGGAGCATATAAACATCCAATTATATTTTTCGTCATTTAGCATACTTAATACCTTACTTGTGAGCAACAAATTTATTATATAGTGCTATCAGCTTCTTTGGAAGCTCCTGTATGTTTTCCTTGCATAGCTTGTACAGTTCAAGGCCCTTTTCCGTGAATCCAAATTTTTCTATGTAAGCGAGAACAAATTCGCCTTGAATGCTTTGATGTTCCCCGTCACAAAGGGATAAATAATCGCATGCAAGCTTGTGATATTTCTCATCATGCAGTCCTAATGCAAATACCGCAAAGCTTCCCGGCATCGCGGAGTATTCGCCATCAAGGTTCAGGTACCACTCAAACTCTTTCATCGCTAGCTTTGCGTATCGCTCAATTTTATCATGAAGCTTAGGGTAAGAATAGCGTTAGCGAAGAGCTGGTTTACCCCTTTCTTAGGTAGATTTTTGATAGGAAGATATATCTTATTTTTCCCTTTGAATTCTATAGAATAGCTATGCGAAAATCCGAACTCCAGCAAATTGCAAAGGTAATCTAGGATTTTACTATAGCTTTCCTCAGATTCATTTTTTTACCGATATTTTTTTATTGTGGCAAAGGCGTCATTAGCAGTGCAAGAAAATTCCTCCGTCTTGCATTCTGCGATTTCTTTAGGCAAAGCTCCACTGCCGTTTTTCTTTATCTGCGCCGGTAGTTTACTCCCAAGTGCAGTGACTAAATCAAATATTTCTTTCGTAAAACTCTTATCAAAGCTATGACCATATTTGGTAAAGCAAACTGCGATATAGCAAGCGAACTTAAGTTGCTCATCAGTTAGCGTATATCCTGGGTTCTCTGGATTTAATACCCATTTGTGCTCGTATTCACTATCACTTGCATCGTGGAAGAACGGATTTATTACGACCCTCTCTATCCACTTTCTGAGCACTCTGTCAACGTCCCATTGCCAGCCACATATTGCTCTCATCTTATCCGTGAAGGCTTCTGCACTTTCACTGATGAAACCATTGCAATGAAGATCATATAGGTAATATTCGAGAACCGCAGATACGAGAAATTCTTTTTCCTTCTACCCTAAAAGCATGACCATGATGGATAGCCTGCTTTTGCTCTCGTCCGTGACTTGAGGGCCTTTCCTTCTTGTATATCTTTGATGCATGTATCAAGGTATTTTTCTTAAGCTTTTATCTCTGATAGCATCATCAAAGACAAAAGTATGTTGGTTTATCGCCCATAAGCTATGTTCCCTCCAAATGTCCTAAAACATAGTAAAACTAATAGCAACCGTTGATTCGAATGCCTAATTATGTCTCATTAACTTCGAACCCTTTTTATCAGCTCCCATGTATCTTTTAAATTTAAGATTCGAAGTCTTTTTGTTAAGAGTAATTTGATTGTATATGTCATCCAGTGTTGAAGCAGGTGAGAGAATTCCTAATACATAATCTTCCAATTCCACTCTACCAATCTTCTCAAATCTGTCTATAATCAATCCTAGCTCTTTATGATTGAACCAACAGTCTGTCTTCAGGCAGTATGATGTATTCTGTTTTCCACACGCAATTTCACTGTTTATAAAATCATCGATATTAGGTTTTTCATTTTGCAGTAATCGTGTACATGCTAAGTGATATTCTATTTTTCTTGGGCCTTCATCTACAGAAGATACAAAGCAAACGCCATACTCATCATCAAATTTTATCGCAAGTACATCCCCTGTTTTAAAGTATGCCTTTCTTATAATCTTTGACTTTGGTACCTTGATTGGCTTTGGATTTTCGTTTTCTAATTGTATTGCTAATTTATCCAGGTTCTTTTGCCTTTTGCTTTTAAGGCATTGCCGTCTATTTCAAGCCAGAATTCATCTGCTCCTTTTTTTGATGATTCCTATTGTTTTCTCTTTTTACATCATCTGGCAGGTATCCAATTTTCCATAGAGAATAGGCAAGCGCCGTCCAGTAAATTTCGGAATAAAAATTATCGATGCAATAATCTTTTTCTTCAGCTAGCATGGTTTCGACGATTTTATCTGCACTCACCCCGTCCTTATAGCTTCCGATAACATAATTATAGATATCATACCCCGTATCGCTATCTATAATTTTCACACCATCTATTGCCATAATGCATACTCCCTCATGATTTTTTTCTTTAGCAGCTCAATATCCTCAGTAACTAATCAAAAGCTTTTCACCTTTAATCGGCGGAATAATAAAAAAATGTATCTTCTATCTTTACTCTCGCATAAAGTATTCCATCTTTATAAACATATCCATCAAATGGAGGATACCCATCTAAGGCCTTGAGTACTTCATCCGGCAAATAGTTAGGATCATAGTCCCTTAATGCAGCTGAACCCATCACTCGCTCTGTTATTTTTTTGCATTGATTTCTTTTTCATACTTTGCGTAAAACTCACTCCGGTTTGTTTCGTAAAGCGAGATATCGCCTTCATCGATTTTTATAGTACCTGTCATATTCGGCAATCCAAGCAATATAAACGCATAGCATATGCTCTTTTATCTCAGGACAATAAACTATTTTTGAAATAATGTTCACTATCGATTATTTTTGTTTTTCTATGCTTATTTTTCCCTGTATACATTCTCCTGCAACTCCCCGTATTACAAAAACTAATTTAATTAAAGACCGTATTATACAATTTTTTTCATTTCCCTTGAATATTTTTTCTGCACCCGGAACACGCAGCCTTTTTGTAATAGTCCCCTAAAATGTCAGTATGATTCTTCAAAATATCAAGTTCTATTTCGACGCTCTGTAGCTCTTTTGTTAAAATTATCGTTTCCCAGTTCTTTTGATGAGCTCTAAATATATATCGCTATCTAAAAATTCCTTTATCTTCCGATTTCTCGTCATCCTTCGCAATTGCTTCGCTTACTCCGTTTAACCTTGCAAGCTCGATATCAATGTTATGCCTATTATCATCAATCTTAACTTTATAGTCCGACTGAATATTTTTATAAACATTCGAGAATAGTTCAACTACTATTTTTTTCTCCATTATTTAGCTATGTTTTACTTACCTCAAAGGTTAGTAAATTGACGTTTACCAATCAAGAAACATTAGTTGTCTTTATTATATTTTTTTGCTACTTTTTCGTAGCAAAGCAGCAAAAATCTTAGTTTAAGTAAAGTTTATTTCTCTACTCTGTATACCATATCTCCTCTGTTCCAAATATACATAATTGCTGACACTGGTTGTTTACCATCTTCCCAAAGCCAGCCTGTATATGTTGTCGTGTTACCAAAATATCCTTCTTTGATTATTTCAAACTCTGAGCCTGCATATTCATCCATAAATTGCTGTAATTCAATAGCCTTACCATAAAAACGGCCTTCACCCAAAGTTTTTTATTAAATATCAGTACATCACACATGTCCAAATCACAATCTTTTAAAAAAATACTTCACCCGGATATGCTTTTTTTCTTCACCATCCACAAATTGAAAAAAATTTTATGTACCTTTAATGTCAAAAGTCTTATTGTGATATTTTTATCTTATTCACCCTGCTGTCATGAAGGCTAAAAAGGATGTTGCTTTTTCTATCATGTATAAAATCCATATTGTTCCTCACAAAATCGAATTAATTATAATTTCATTTTAACAAATTATCTATCATCTGCTCTGGAGCATCCATAAATCTTTTTGTTATAAAAAAATGTTCAGTTTCCTTGTAATCGATGCTCTTTATTCCTTCATTCGTAATTTCAAGAACTTCAGCATCTGGAAATGTCATCAAAATAGGCGAGTGTGTAGAAATTATAAACTGAGATTTTTTCATCCACCAGTTTCTTTATATAACACATCAATTCCATAAGTCGCATTGGCGATAAAAGCCGCTTCAGGTTCGTCTAATATATATAATCCATTTCCAAAAACCTATTTTCCACTAAAAGCCATAAAGCTCTCACCATGTGATTGTTCATGTAAAGATATACCACCATAGCTTGATATAATTGGGGGACCCCCTCCGTCCTTATCTAAATAATCGATGTTTGATGCGACATTATAAAAAGCTTTCAGCTCGTAAGAAGAATCCATCTTTATGTTTCCGACAGCCTCTACCTACGGTGATGTATTCATGAAGATTAGAATGAGATTCTTTTGTAGAAAAGCAAAAATTAATACTTCCCCCTCCGCATTAAATCCCATCGCTACAGCAATTCCTTCAATTAGGGTTGATTTTTCCAACCCCGTTTTTCTCCAACAATAAATGTAACTGGTTTAGTTAATTCCAGTTCTTTTATTTTTTTAAATTTGAAATTACTGGTAAGTTTTTAAGATAATTGTCATTAGGAATTTCTCTAGATAAAAAAACACATTTTTTTATATACAATTCCTTGTTTTTTTCATTTTATTTTTCCATTTGATCCTCATGCATATCCTAAAAAGGTAATGATATAATTACATATCATTACCTCAATTATCTAACATGAATTATTTCTACAAAATCCATCTTTTTTCACACTACTAGAACTGCCTATATATTAATAAAAAAATTCAATCCATAAATCAACACTGGCAATATCATTTAATTGTTTGTATCCATTACTGATACTAATTAACACATTCAAGTGCTTCGCATAGCAACAATCAAGTACAAGCCAACCATTAGCAAAGCAATTCCAAGTAGTAATTCAATAAGACCAACTTTTTCTAGCATAAGATTCTGTTTTTCTTACCAGCTTTTGCGGTTAGCTTCATAATCATTGATAAGATTGTACTTTTTTTCTTAAAGTAGATTAAGTATCCAAACGTTGAAAAAAAGTTGCACCAAGTGCTAATAAAATAATTTTTAATAATGTCATAAATTTAAACCTGCAAATTTCAAATTTTTTTCTTTTAATTATTGTCTCGCTTTAGTCCAAATTGATCCTATAAAATGAATTCTATAGCGGATACAAACTATGACAATAAATAATCATCTTAAACGTCTGTAGATATGCCATTTAATAAAAAAATGCTTAATATCAGACATTGTAGGCAGAAAAAGCTTTCTACCTGCTCCACTAGATCTAAGATAAGCTCAGAGAAGCTCTCTGAAATTCCCTCAAGATCCGCATAATCATTGTTATATCCACGTACTTTGCCGCTTTCAAGGTCTATAAACACGATGCTCCCATCACCTAAACCTCCGATAGGAAATACTGGGCCGTGTTCACATTCACACATATATTCCTCATATACCTCTTCAAAGATGGCATAGTTTTCCGTTAGCTCCTTCAAACCAAAAATCCATGGCTCTGCCAAATAGCAACCGCCTAAGTTAAGTAGTAGCCACCTGTACTCTGATGGTATGGAGGTGTAATTTGCTTCGAACTTTTTTATATCTTCCTCTGACTCTGGCCTAACACCTTCTGTAAAGGCACTTGCTTCATAAGCCGCCTTAATCCTGCCCTGATATTTTTCCAATTCAATATTGCACATGTTGATCTCCTAGTTATTGGGGTTATCCATCGTTTCTTTAACATATTCTTCAGTGTCTTGTATCTCTAAAACCGTTGGATCTAAGTGACAGAGCAGATTCCAATCTTCGGCATCGTTTTTTCTGTAGATAACCGCCTCGCCATCTTCACTTCCGAAAAAGCTTCTATCAACTTCATATCCTCTTCCTTCTAAGACGTCTTTTATCTGCCGATATTTCGTTTCTCTTTCTTCAATATAGTCTTTGACTTCATCGTTGTTAACGACATAGGCATCAATTTTTGAATATCCTTTGATTATTTGGTCGCTTGTAACTGATAGATTTGAAAGCTCTTTCCAAATGATCTCAACATTTTCCTCAGAATCAAACATAAATCTAGAGAAAGGAACAATATTGCCGTTATATATTAATTCCGTATAATCTGGTATATCTTTAGGATTAAAATATTCGTATTCAAGCTGATCTGCTTTTTCTAAAGTATACCCATGTATTGTAGATACAAAGGATCTACCTTCTTCTAATGAATCAAATGCAACTAGGTCTTTTGAGTAATTGCCTTGATGCAATTCTAATATAACCATATATAACTCCTCAGGCCTTAACTTTTCCTTTAATTCTAATTATTTCTGCGATAACGTGAATTACATGAATCATCGGATAACCGCCGAATGGATTATTCCGTCATAAGGACAACTTATCCCAATCCTGCACCGATTCTATTACCGGAATCCAACTGTCTATTTGGAATCTTTCTTCTATCCACGGCTCCGCATAGCCGTCAAGAATAAGCACCCCATTGCATTTTATATGGGCTTTTGCCTCTACTATGTCTAAGATTTCTATCCTGTATTCAAGCAAAGGTTCATTTTCATAAATATAAAATGAATCCTCACGCTCTTCACTATCCAAAGCTGTCTTTACTGAAAATGTAGTCTCCACCAATTCCTTTACAGTGCTCTTATCCGTATCTATCGGATTGATACAGAGGGACGGGGAAATCTCATTTCCCTCAAAATCGCCTGGCTTAAACCCAATGTCTACAGCCCATGAAGCGCTTTCCTCCAGGTCTGCTTTAAAGAACATCAGACAACTCCTTCTATTCTCCCAATCATCTTGAAATGTAAAATCTTTTATCTTTAACATTTTGCTCTCTCTATAAAATGAAATTTGCCGCTCTTTAAAGAACTGACACATCAGTTGCTTTTTTTATTTTTGCTCTCTACTCGAAAGAACAGTTGCCATTACTATAATAATTATTTTACAAGCATAAGTTATATTTTTGATCACCACCTACTGCTAATTGCGAGAAAACATTTATTAAGGAATGTGTCATCACACATATCCACAAACTGTTTGTCTTTATAAATAACGCGGATAAAACAAAGCAATTAGTCAACAATCCAAGCAAAAATCCAAACGCCTGTACTTGTGGCAATGTTCCTTCAATGTAGAAATAAGAGAAATGCCATATTCCCCATAAAACAAAGGTAATTAAAGTTGAACTAATATAACTATGGTGTTCCATCATAATTGGTTGAAAAACATATCTCCACCCTACTTCTTCAATCCCACCAAAAAGGATTGCTTTAAGAAATAAGATAATCGGAATATACCACGCATTCAACGCTAATTTTCCATCAAATGCAACATAGCAAAAATCCAAAAACAAGAATACAATAACAAATAAATAACTGCTGATGTTTTGCTTTATATCGAAAAAATCCTTTAATATTTTCTTCGTACTGTACTTTTTGTATCTAAGTGCAATAATAGTTCCCCATAGAGCAGCTGAAACTCCACCTATTCCAATAGCAACCATTCCCATTGGCGTTGTATAGTCTACATCCATACCCAAATTACGCAATATAAAAACTATAATACATATCATCCATATTTGCCCTAAGGTTCCTAATAAATAAAGAAAAATTGCCTTTTTCCGACTCATAAATTTTCTCCTAAATTCAAATTTATCTTCCTAAAAAACCAATAAACAAAGCCTGAATTGCCGATACAACTGGAATAAATAAGAAAGGAACCTTTAGAAAATGTTCAACAACTGCCAAATGTTTCATCCAGTTATTAAATTCATAATCCTTGTATCCTTCTGTTCCTGGGATCACAATCTTGTTCTTATACTTTCCCTGAAATAACAGACAGTCTAACAAGAAAAAATCACCTAAGTTTAATATGCTCCACTGAATATATCCCGTCCAAAACAAATTCAAAAAACCGGTAATCCCTTTGTGTAAAACACTTGCTGTCGAATAGGCAAAACAAATTCCAACAATGAAAACGGTTAATATCCCGTTTATCTTCTTCTCCTGCTTTGTCATTTGTTTGGGTGCAGCCTTTTTGTATGGCCTTTGGATAAGAATCAAAAAGAATCTTGGATTAATGAGTACCAAGGCAGCTACCGCCCCGTTAAAAATAGCCGCTATAGCAACACCATCAAGAAACGCTTGTATTACATCCATAAAATTCCTCCTTGTATAGTTCGAAATTAACCATATCTTGCTAAACTGGGATTTACTTAAACGAAATCCACTCTGCCTTTGATAGATAGGTTATGTGTTCTGTGCGAAGAACACCTTCCAATGCACATGGAACGTTCTCTTTTGTATGACGATAACGGAAACCACATTTTTTTCCTGAACTCTCTTTGACTTTTGTATTGCCGTCAGTACCAGCTTTTTAGCTTGCGTCAGTACCTGACTTAACTAAAAAGGGTAACTGATATTTAAGCCAAAACCAAATAAAGTAATGCCTGTAAATGAGGCCAGCCCCACTTTGACAAGGAATATTATCCTCAATAGCGTGGTCAAATAAAGAATCCAATGCTACTAAATCTTTTTGAATAATTATTTTGATATAATTCCAATATATACATTTATTTTTCCTTTAATTCTGATAATTTCTTTGATAAAAATAAGTTTGGCTTACTTTATTCACTGTATGATATATATCTATCCAATGCAGTAAACACTTCTTCAAGGCTGAAATATCCAATTTTTCGTATTGCTTCTTTTCCCTCAACGAAAACAAGTATTGCTGGTGCTCCTAGAATGTTTTCCTGTGCTGCAAGTGAGATATTATTATCTATTGATATATAGCCAGTGACTACTTGCGGATGTGTTCCACTCCAAACTATAATTTTCTCTTTAAGTGCTTTGCACGGAGCACAAGCCTGTGAACCAAACAAAAACAAACTAAACTTTTCTTGTTCTTTCAGTGTTTGATACTCTGTCAATGTTTCGATAATTCTCATTTCTTGCATAAATGTCCCTCTTCCCCATTTTTTAACAATGGACTTATTTAAATCTATACAATAACTAATCATCTTATTCTCCAGATACAGAAGTAGAACTTACTAATCTAATGTTTCCCTTAATTGAGTTTGGACAATAACGCTACCGTCTCACAATGAAACGAGCGAACACTAAGTATGTATTATTGACATGTTCTCATGTGGGATTTTCTTTTCTCTGTACATCTTTCGATTCTATAAAAACGGCACCATATACACAGGGATATAATTAATGCCATTTTCCCCCTTATAATCCTTCGTATGAACAACGTATTTATCTCTTATGCGGCTACTGAATTTTTCTACAAAAATTGTCCAGCGATTTATGATTTCTATAGTTTTCTGATTTAACTTCCACCGGACATATTTTATCGCCTGTTGATATTAGAAAGTCGATTTCATGCAAATGATTTGAAGTTTCACTCCCCATTGTATAATAAAAAAGCTTATTTCCTTTAGCAGTTAGCATCTGAGCGACTGCATTCTCGTATACATACCCCATGTTTGCCTCTAGTTTATCAGAAAGCAGTTTATTATAGATTACATTTTCAGTGTACTTCTTATCTCTAAAAGCAAGAGTCACAAACAATCCTACATCAGATGTAAAAAGCTTATAGCGTCCCGCATCCTTCTCAAGCGACATTCCTACACTTGGATTATTAGCATGATTATTATCTGCCAAATATGTTTCAACTGCCTGAGGCATACCGCCAACAAGCATATACAGCCTAAAAAAATACGCATCAGACTCCCTATGCATCGCATTACCAGCCTGCCTTGCCTTAGGCAGAAGCTGTACCTCATCAAATATGATTATTGATTCCTGCTCATACAGTCTAACACCAGTCAGCTGTTGCAGTTGGAGAAAGAAAAAATCCAGACTAGACAGATCCTCGAATAAGCTATTGATATCTTTGCTGGTACGAGCAAAATCAAGAAATATACATTTTCCTTTTAAAAACTGTTGTCTCCATATACATCACCTCACTATAATGATTATACTCCAAATCCCCATTTAAATATTTTTAAATTTTCCTCAAATCCCCATTTAATAGTCTTACTTTTGTAACATCTGCCTTTATAAAAATACATTAAAATGATTTGCCCAGGAGGCAGCTCTGCTATTCAACGCCGACGGAACTCTTTGATGAGTTCTTGGATCAGGTGTATTCAGTTATCAAAGTGCATGTAGCTTAATTTATTACTTCAAGTGTTCAACTTGAAATTGCAATTTGCGTTTTAATTTTTGTAACATTTTTCAAATATATATCTAATCTTTCATTGATATACTTGGCAAAATAAAGACTCCATTGCTTTTTTAAATTATGTTTCACATGATTTTTCATCAAAAAGCATTATAATAGGAAATCCTATCTGTAAATTTTTATATCGATAGGGTGGATACCCTGCTTTCATTAACTCAAGATTGACAAGAAGTCTTCCCGTTCTTCCGTTTCCATCAATAAATGGATGGATTCCTTCAAACTCTATATGAAATCTAGCCAGCTTTGTAACAATATGTTCCTCACTAGCTAAATAATTCCTTAAAAGTTCTTCCATTACTATCATAAACACTTTCTGTATTTTTGATTCCCACCAGTAACCAAAAATATGGAGTATCACAAATTTATTGGCATCCACCCTAATTGCTTGTTTTACCCACTGGTTAAGTCTTAACTGTCTAAAGGAATTTCCCTCACCAGGATTTTTGCTTTGCTGATTCACAGGCAGCCTTTACTTTATCAATCCCAACCGTCACCCCTAAAGATGGATTTGCTTTCTTCCAAACCTCAGGATCTGTCCAGTCATCTTTTTCATCTGCTCCATAAATCACATGATAAAAGGTAGGATCTATTTTCCTACCTTCTAAAATATCCTTAGCCTTTTGATGAGTTTCATAGCAGATTGAATGCGTATCTGTTCCTATAAAATAAATTAGAGCAAGAACCGTTAAGTTCCGCTCTTTTCCCTGCTATTGACATATCCTGACAGGGACTTCCAAAAGTTATAATTTCCACCGGCTCTATTTCATAGCCTTTAATATCTGATACATCCTCTAGGTGCTTTACTTCCAGCATTCTTTTTGTTGTAACCCTGATGGGATTTGTAACTAAATTATATCCATATTTTTCAAACTAATATCCAGGGCCTTTACCGAATGAGTTAAGGCACCACAAGATATAATATCTATGCCTAGGCCCCTATAGTCACCTATATTTTCTGGACTTATATTTCCAGATACCTCAATAAGGGCCCTGCCAGCTATAAGGTCTACAGCTTCTCTAATCTGGTCTATAGACATGTTGTCCAACATTATTATGTCACAACCTACATTAAGGGCTTCCTTAACCTGGTCCAAGCTTTCCACTTCCAATTCTATCTTTTTTGAGAAGGATATCTTGGCTCTTGTCTTTTCAACTGCCTGCCTGATGCCACCTGCAACACCTATGTGGTTGTCTTTTAACATGACCATATCAGATAGGTTGTACCTGTGGTTTTTTCCACCCCCAACTTCTACGGAATACTTGTCAAATACCCTGAGTCCTGGGGCAGTCTTCCTGGTGTCAGCCAGACTAACGGATTCATCTCCCAGGGCATCCACCATATACCTGGTCATACTAGCTATACCGCTCATCCTCTGAAGGAAGTTTAGCCCAGTCCTCTCAGCCAAGAGCATGGCCTGAGCCTTAGATTCAACTATAGCTATCTTATCGCCCTTGCATACCCTATCTCCATCCTTGTAGGAACAAGTAAATTTTACGCCTTCATCCAAGATTTTAAAGGTCTGGTAAAATACCTCTAGTCCACAAATTATACCGTCTTCCTTGGCTATCAAGTCTGCCCTGGCCATCCTATCCTCATCTATTATGGCATCGGCACTAATATCCTTGTAGTTGATATCCTCCATAAGGCTCTCTTTAATCTTATCAAGCATCTTAATTTTTAAGCCAGTATTCATAAAAATCATGGCTCCTTTCCTTTATTGTATCTACCAAAATCTTATGGTAGCCATCAACTATATCCTCTATCTTTCTAGTTTCTGTGTTTTCTTCCATATGGGCCCTAAATTCTGGTAATAAAGTATTCAGGTTTTCACCACACTTCATACCACAGAAGCAGGCCTCTAAAAGTGAGTTTGATGCCAGCCTATTTCTACCATGTAGGCCTGTGCAAGATGTCTCACCTATAGCATATAGGCCTGTTAGGCTAGTCCTACCATCTATCTTGGCCTTGATGCCACCCATTTGGTAGTGCTGGCCCGGGCATACAGGTATCATATCCTTCCTAATATCTATACCCTTGTCCATACAGGCCTGGAAAACTGTCGGAAACCGTTTATCAATTCTTTCCCTATCCCTTATATTCTCAAGAGATAGGTAAACATGGTCACTGTGGTCCTCCTCCATCTTTTGTCTTATGGCCTTGCTGACTACATCCCTGGGAAGCAATTCATTGATAAACCTGTCTCCATTAATGCCAAGCAGGATGCCTCCCTCTCCCCTCAAGGCTTCAGTTATTAAGCTATGTCTACCCATGGATTCATCATATAGGACTGTTGGATGTATCTGGATATATTCCAAATTTAATATCTCTATCCCATGCTTCATAGCTATAGCCAGGGCATCACCAGATACCGACTTATAGTTGGTAGATGAATTAAATATACCCCCTATGCCACCTGTCGCCAGGACTACTGCCCGGGCATATATATTCCTATATTGGCCACCAACAAAGACCCTTATGCCTACAGCTTTATTATCTTCAATTATCAGATCGTAAAAAGTCGTATTTTCACAAATATCTATATTAGGCCTGACCTTCACCCTGTCTGCCATAACCTCACACATAGACCTACCAGTAAAGTCTCCAACATGGTAGACCCTGGCCAGCCTATGTCCACCTTCCTTATGGAGACTATAGGTATCCTGGTCAATTTTGTCAAAGTTGACACCATAACCTGTTAATTCTTCTACCACATCTAGGGATTTATCTAAGATATTCCTAACGACATCCACATCATTCTCATAGTGGCCTGCCTTTAAGGTATCCTCTATATAGTCATCTAGATTTTTCATGTGCTAGCCTAGCCGATATACCTCCTTGGGCCAGGTATGAATTAGCCTCATCCATACTCTTTTTTTAGATATTAAACATACCTGGTAAATAGGGTCTAATTTTAAGGCACAAGAAAGTCCTGCCGCACCACTACCAACTATTACAATATCATAAAAAAATCTCTCATTTAACTCATCTCCATCATCTTTTTTTGAGAGGTCGGCTGGCCCTCTCCATTAAGGACTCGTCAAGTATAATTTCTGGTCCTTCATCTACCAATACCCTGTATAGATTTTTCCAAGGTATTCTTTTTCATATCCTCACAAGGCTTCATAGATGAAGGTATAATAAATTCACTATCTGGTGATAGCTTATTCATCTGGTATAAAAATGCCCTCTTCTGTGCAGACAATATATCCCTTCTTCTTAGTCCTTCCAACATAGTCTAAGAGTGCCTTGGTAGATCCTACGCAGTCTCCAAGCTCAACTACTCGGCTTGTACATTCTGGATGTACAAGGACATCGTAGCCATACCTATTCTTTAAGTCCTCAACCTCCTCATATTCCACAAAGTTATGGTACTTGCAGTAGCCCTCATGGAATATAAAGTTTTTTTGTCCTCTATCTGGTTTGCTATATAGGATCCCAAATTTTTTTATCTGGCAAGAAATATATATTCTTGTTCGGTAGGGCCGATACTATCTTCATAGCATTTGAAGAAGTAACACAGACATCACTCCTAGACTTTACATCTGCTTTTGTATTTATGTAAGAGACTATAGCTACATCATCATACCTTTCCTTTATACCGTCTAAATCATCTAGGTTTACCATGTCTGCCATAGGACAGCCTGCCCCTATGTCTGGAATCAATATTTTTTTATCGGGATTCAAGAGCTTAGCACTCTCACCCATAAAATTGACACCACAAAAAGCAAATAATCTTATTTTTTTGCATTCTGGGCATCCTTAGCTAGCTTGAAAGAATCTCCAACCTGGTCAGCTATGTCCTGAACCTCACTATTAGCATAAAAATGAGCTAGGATCAAGACGTCCTTCTCCTCTTTCAAGCGTAAAATTTTCTCTTTTAAAATTTCAATTTCCTTTTCCATATATTCTCCTCAACATATAAGACTTGTTTGATTTGTAGATATATACGTGTATATATACGTGTATATATACGTGTATATACACTAACATATTATAATACTATACATAACTTAAAATATGAATAGAAAAGGTGAAGAATCTTCCGAGTCTCCAAATCACATACGAAAAAGGGGGCTATAGGACAAAAAGTGTGTGTGACTAATCCCAGTAAACTGGATAGTTGCTTGAATGATGTAACTCGCTCCATACAATTGCATCTCCCCACATAGGGATAGTATTTTTCTAGTTGTTTCTTAGCAGTCATCTTCTTGTAAATATTATCTATACTCTTGTTTGTCGATGAAATTTTAAACTCAGCTATTAATTCTTCATCAAGATACGTGAATAGAGTATTATCGTTAAGTAGTCTTAGTATTGATTTTTCAGCCTTTATCAGGCTCTCATGTTTAGGTCTTGGTTTCCCATTTTCATCATATGTTACTTCGCTCAAAAAATGCTTATGCTTTACAATCCTCCAATAACACTAATTCTAAGGAAGATATACCACGTTTTAACGTTGAAATTTGAATGTGTTTAGAAGTTTTTATCAACACTTTTTGTCCTATAGCCCGAGAATACTAATCAACATACTGATTGGAAACATGATTATTTTTATTATCCATCTCATCATTTAGTAGCCCTCACTTTCCAATCCATTCCTTGTATCTCCACACACCATATCAATGCAAACATAAACATCAATATAATTTTTTAGGACTTTTTTTCTTCCTCCATCGCCATCTTCATTAAAGACATAATGCTTGTAAAACTGCTTAAAATACAGGATTTTCACGATTTCACTCTTTGTATCAACGCTATGCACTCCATCATGATCCAATGATGAAAAAAAGAGCAAGTGGTTTTTCTTGTCCACCTGCTCTAAATACTTTTCGTGTTCTTTTTCCTGCCAGTAGACTTTATAAATATCTTCCCTGACTTTCACCTTTTTGTCCTCTGACATAAAGGTAATACTCTTTTGCCATAAAGTTTCCTCCATTCTTTTTTTGTCTGCTTGTTTTCAGGCAAAAAGGAGGTCTTCTGCACATAAGCATAAGAAGTCCTCTGAAATGAAAAACTTGCTCTTTCTCTATATTTTAAATTTGATTTTTTTATGATAATTACCAGTATCAAAAAGGTCTATTGTTTTTTCCTTTATGAATAACAGACCCTAAATAATACATAGCAATTACCTACATTATTTAATCCATTTTTCCCTCACAAACAAAGATTGATTAAATCACTCCTGCTTTTTCAAAATGCTTTTTAAGTATCCTTGTTGCAACAAATGCTCCTATGCAAGCAAGAACAAAATTTATCAAGCCAAATCCTACTGCCCACGAAACTTTGAAATAAGATAATGCTTCATTTATTTGTGCTTCGTTCATTTTCCATTTTGATGCTCTTTCCACAAAAGAAGCTGTTCCGAATAAAATTACAGGAATTACTGTTCCTAAAAAATCTGCTAATGCAAATGTCCCATACCCAATAATCATTCGTCCCTTGATCTCATAATTTCCTATAATCAAATCACATATAATCCCACCGATTACAGCAAAAGACTGCATGAGGCAAATGTCCTCCTGACAACGCAATTAAACCAAGAAGCGTTCCTGATATTGTAAATACGCCCTTCTTTTTAATTTTCACAGCCATAAGAATATAAACGGTGGCAGCTACCATAAAGCTAACTCCTGAAGCAATAAATCCTCCAACAACTGTTGTTGCCATAGCAAATGCAACTGCCATGTATATGACAATTCCAATTGCATTAAAAATTCCGATTGTAATAAAATCACGACCATTTAATTTGTTTTTCATAAAAAGTCCTCCTAATAAATTCTCTGTATTACTATCATAAGAGCAATCATAAAAGCTCCTAATAGTCCAATAGTTAAGTCTGCCCAGCTAAACCGCAATTCTGTTAATGTTACCCTGTTCTCATCACTATCAAGTCCTCTAATGAGTGCTGAAGCTGACAATTCATCTGAAATCTTAATCATTCTCATTAAAAGCGGAACAAGTGTATATTCAATGTATTTACTTGGGTGTAGCAATGGGAAAAATCTACTTGTTACTATTCCTCGAATCTTCATATTCTCTTTTAATGCCTTGAGTTCTATTTTTATAGTTGGTACAAACCTAAGCAAAACACTAAAAGGTATACCAATGCTTCTTGGTACTTTCATTCTATTTAACGCTTCCAGCATTTCACTTACACTTGTAGTCTTAGTTATATATCCACCAAACATAGCGATTAAGGTCATTCTTGATGCAAAGTAAATAAACATATATATTGCAAATACAATACTTGCTTCACAAAATTTTCCAAGCCCTAACTCTATGCAGTATAAAAGTACAAAAACAAGATAAAAGCGTAACGCTCTTTTTCCACATCCCGCTATATAAATATAGAAAAAAAGGCAAAAACAATTAATACAAAAAAAGTAGAATTGTATCGCTTATAAAAAAAGCTCGTAAATCCAACAATTGGAAGTAGAGTAAGTTTTATTCTCGGATCTATAGTTTTTCTATCTATCAAGCTCTCTACCTCCTCTCATCTTGTCTAATATGAGAAATTTATTACTTTCACTCATATCTAAAACAGTTTCTATTTTTCCATCTCCCATTACCCATAGCTTGCTCACTGTGTTTGCTAAAAACTCAAAATCATGACTTATTACCAAAACTGTTGTCCCATTTTTCAATTGTTCTTCAATCAGTTTTGCGACGGAAAGCATTGAGTCTTTATCACAACCTGATGTTGGTTCATCATAGATGAAAAATCTTTGCCTGTTTCATCATTCCACAAGCTATTGTCAATCTTTGTTTTTTTCTCCTCTTGATAAAGCAAACGGATGCTTATCAATGTATTTGTCTAAAGCCAAGTACACTCAAAATAGACTTTGCCTTTTGAGTATTTTCTTTTTTATCTTTACCCTCCATACCAAGTAGCATTTCATCAAGTACACTTTCCGAAAACAACTGATAGTCTGAATCTTGAAAGACAAAATATGACATATCCATTAAATCTTTATGATTAAGCGACTTATCTTTCCTCGCCCATATTTTTCCCTCTTCTATCTTCTCAAGTCCTGAAAGCACTCTTGCAAAGGTGGTTTTCCCAGTACCATTTAAGCCGATAAGTCCAATGGCTTTTCCGCACTCCATATTGAAATCAAGATGATTTAAGATGTACTGTTTTTGTTTCTTTACATCCTTAGCTACATTCGGATAGCAAAATTTCAAGCCTTTTCCGCTGATACTTTCATCATTTAATTGATATGAATCTTTCTTCTCACTTATCCTATATTCTTCTAATTCAAGGGTTCTTAGTCCATTCTCATCCCAAAACTCCCCTTCAAGATGGATAACTTCTTCCCGACTCAAGTCCTGTGCAATCTCTCCATCTTTCACCAAAAGAAAACGGTCAAATATAGATTTTGCATAGTACAAACGATGCTCAATTAGAACAACTGTTGTTCCTTTTTTCTTTAATTTTTCCAAAATTAAAAACAGATCAAATGTTGCTTTCATATCCAAATTTGCTGAAGGTTCATCTAAAATTAAAACTTTCGGATTCATCGCATAGATACTTGCAATAGCTATCTTTTGTTTCTGTCCGCTTGATAATTCAAAAACAGATTTTCCTTTCAGTTCCTCAATATCTAGCTCAGCATATACTTCTTCTACTCTCTGTTTGATTTCATCTCTTGATTTGCAGATAGTTTGAAGCCCAAAAGCTATTTCTTCATCTGTCGTTGTCGTAAAAAACTGACTTCGTGGATCTTGAAATACACTCCCTACAATATGCCCTACTTCATGAAGTAATAATTTGCTTATATCTTTTTCCGGACGCAAAAGGCTTCTCCTTTCATTTTGCCTTTGTAATAATGTGGAATAAGACCATTCATTACACTTCCAAGAGTGCTTTTTACCACTTCCACTTTTTCCCTGAAATTAAAAACAAATTCACCTTTTTTTAATTTCAAGATTAATATTTTTTAAAAGCAGTTCGCCCATCTTCCCATTCATAAGAAACATCTTTTAACAAAATCATGATTATACCCCGTACTGAGCTTTCCATAATTTTGTATAGTAGCCATCTTTCTCAAGAAGTTCCCCATGCTTTCCTTTTTCAAGTAAATTTCCTTTTTGAAATACGAGAATTTGGTCAGCTTTTTGAATTGTTTTTTAAATGATGAGCCACTACAAGTACAGTTCTATTCTTTGCAAGTTCCGTAATGGCATCTTGTATCAAAGATTCATTTACAGGATCAACATTACTTGTCATTTCATCAAGAATTAAAATAGGTGCATCCTTTAGAAAAGCTCTTGCAATAGATATTCTTTGTCTTTGTCCACCTGAAAGAATCCCACCATTTTCTCCAATATCAGTTTCATAACCTTTTGGCAAACTCATAATGAAATCATGTATCCTTGCCTTCTTTGCAGCTTTAATGATTTCCTCTTTTGTAGCACCTTTTTTACCTACTCTGATATTTTTCTTCAATCGTGTTATCAAACAGTTGAACATTCTGCATAACAATGCTGATACGATCCAAAAAGTTCATCATAAGGAATATCCCTTATATCAGTTCCTCCGAGTGTAATTTTTTTCCTTTATGCACATCATAAAATCTTAAAAAGCAAGTTGGTTATAGTAGTCTTTCCACTACCTGATTCTCCAACTAAGGCTGTCACCCGTTTTTTTCAGCAATAGAAAAAGCTCAATTTTTTTCCATTTTAAATTCATCTTTTTTTCATAAGAAAAAAATCTATATTTTCAAAAGCTATATCATTATCTTTCGGAACAGTTCCATTCACTTTTATCCGGGATTACATCTGCATATAAAATTCTTGAAAGTCTTTTCGTAACTATCTATCGCCGAAACATAGTACATATAGTGTTGTTCCATAGACGCGAACGGCTTATAAAACTCTTTTTGAAATTACTGCAAAGATAATAAAATGAAGTACATCAAGACTTCCCTTTGTAACAAGTATTGCTCCTATAATTAAAAAGAACTAAATATCCAATATCCAGTAAAAACCCAAATATAGATAGCTGTTTTGCCTTGAATCTTGAAGCTACTTTACTTGTTTCTCCAAACTTTTTTGTCTTATTCATAAGCTCATTATCCAAGCTCTTATTGTTTGAAAAACTCTTTAATACAGGTATTCCTCTAACATATTCAACAAATAAGCTAACCATATCAAGAAGTGCTGAGTTGTTCTGATTTTTCTATTTTTTTCAGATTGCTTAATTGTCAGATATAGAAAGATAAGTGCAATCGGAACAGATACAGCCATAATAATAGAAAGTTTGAAATCAATACTTGCAAGACCAACAAATACGACTGCACCTATCAAAAAATCACCAAACATTCTCGACCACATGTGTCCTACAACAAGGGACATATTATCAACATCTTTGTGTAAAATTGTATTGATCTCTCCCAGTCTTTCATTGGTATAAAATCCCAAACTGAATTTCTTTTAATTTGATAATCATGCGTTCTCTTATTTGCTGAACAATATCAAAAACCTGCACTATGCTTTTTTTCATATCTGCGACCATGTTACAAATACCTTTGAAGACTACAAGTAATCCAATCGCAATAAAATATTTATAAAGCATATCTAAACTCGTCCCATCAAATATCTGAAACAGTATAGAAAATACGATAACAATCATGGCTATGGAGCTTAGTCCATAAAGGGCAAAGAATACACTTGATATAATCAAATCTCTCTTGCCGGTTTTTGTAAGTAGTTTTAACATTTCTCTAAACATTTTTTGTTACCACCTCCGTACACTCGCAATCCACTCCGTTCCTTGTTCGTGAAAGACTATTACCTTTCAAATTCCATCTATCAACTTTGTTCTGTGCATCAACCATATCCTTATAAAAATCACATCTTTTCATCAACTCTTCATGGCTTCCTGCATCAAGAACAACACCCTTATCCATAACTATAATTTGGTCTGAATCTCTAATCGTATTTAGATGATGAGCAATTGTAATGATGGTTTTATCCTTACTTAAATCATCAATCGCTTCACCAATTAGTCTTTCATTTTCACTATCAACAGCTGCCATTGCCTCATCTAATATTAAAATCGGTGCATTTTTCAGTATCATTCTTGCAATAGAGATTCTTTGTTTTTTTCTCCACCGGATAACTTAACTCCCATTTCACCTATTCGTGTTTCATATCCATTTGGTAATGCTGAAATAAAGTCATGGCATCTTGCTTTTTTTAGCTGCCTCTATAACTTCTTCTTTTTGTTTCATTCAGTTTTCCGATTGATATATTTTTCAAAAATACTTAAATCAAAAAGGATAACTTCTTGTTGCACACTACCAATTAGCATTGATATATTTTTCTTGACTATATTCTTTTTATGTCTTTTCCATTTATCAGTATTTGTCCTTCGTCTGCATCCCAAAATCCCATAAGCAAATTAGATACAGTACTTTTCCCACAACCACTTGCTCCTACAAAGGCATTCAAACTATTTTTTTCTTAAAAAGTCAAATTGATATTTTTAAGCTCAAAGCCATCTTTTCCGTATGCAAAATTCACATCTTTAAATTCTATGTTTCCAAATTCTAAACCTTGTTCTGTCTTTTTATTTGGAAGTGGAACTGTTAAAACTTTTCCAATCGCCTTTAATGCTTCCCTAAACACAATAGAGAAATGTTGCAATGTAGCTGTCTTACTTATAGATGCAGTAAACGCAGATGATAAAATAATTGCAAGGATAAAATTAGGCGTTGTAATATTCCCCTGATAAAGAAAAATACTTCCCAAAATCATGACAATTACCACTCCAATTTCCATAAATATGTCAATGAGTCCCATTGGAATTGTAATTGCTCCCATGCTCTTTTTAACCCAGTAAATATATTCTCTTGCTGTTTTTAATGTTCTTTCGCTAATCTCCTCTTCTTTAGCAAAAGCCTTAATAACAGAAATATTTTTTACATATTCCATTAGCTCTTCTCTCATCTTGTTTTCATGGTTAAAGTAAATAGCAAAGTTCTTATCCATTGTTTTCTGTGAAAGAACTTTTACCAAATACATGAGTGGAACTCCGGAAATCATTCCAAGAGCAAGACGCCAGTCTACAAAAATCATAGCTACAAAAATAATGGTAGGCAGAAGTGTAACTGACATTATTTCAGGAAGACCATGAGCAAGGTATACTTCCACTTGTTCTACATCATGTTGAACAATGTTGGTAAGCTCTCCAGTATTATGTTCTTTGAAAAATCCTAAACTTAGTTTTTTTAGATGACCGATAATATCTAACCTAAGTTCTGTCAATTTTTTTCGTATGCTTTCTCATGAGCAACCTTTGTCGCAAAATAGTAAAACACGCCTTTTTAATACAAACGATATAAAGATTCCCAAGAATATATACTTTAAATTACCTTCGTTAATATTGTTTGTGATTAAAGAACTAATCAAATATACAAGTAAGATTTGTGGTATCAAATCAAATACTATTTTTAAAGCAAGAAGTGAATTGGATAAGCCGTTTTTCCCAATCACTTTTTTCCTTAATTCTTTTTTTCTGGCATGAACAACGCTCCTTTCAAAAATTGAATAATATTGAATTTTTAATTCAGTATTAAGATTTAAAAGTAAGACTTTGCTGATTACGCAAAGTCTATTACTATACATTAATTAATCTCAAAACCATAAATTTTATCAACACATTAGCTTTTAATATTCAACTATTTTTTTAAAAAGCTCTTCACATTTTTTTCTGTATAGTTTCCCCGCGTTTTTTTAATTAACTCTTTTTATTTTTTTCTGAGCAACTTATTTTTTTGAAAATTTATCATTAGAATAATAATCTTCTTGTAAAGTCATTTTAATATAATCTTCAAAAAGAAAAAAATTCATGTCGAAATCATTCCAATTCTGGTTTTATATACTTTATCATCTTGTTCCAATCTTCATTGAAGTCCTTATGAATAAATTGTAAGCTACGTTTACGCTTCATATTATTCGCGGGAATTGGAGTAAAATTACCTATAAAATGATAATCATAACCTTGCTCATTTTATATCGTAACACAGCTTCCCATTATTCATTACATCAAAAAGAAATCTATACCTTTCTTTATCATTTTTAACTATTAGATAATATCTATTTATTAAGTAATTATATTTTTCTTTATCCTTATTCATTAAAAAAATCGGATATTATTTCTCCCCAAATCATTTGACATAATGGGGACTGTTCACAGTCTCCTAACGACCATTCATTATTGTCTTTAAAAATTATATTTATTAAACTCATTCCAAGAAATTTTTGCAAACAATTTCTTCTTTCCAGTCCTTTTGCATTTCTCTCCATAACCTTTTTATTCTTTTTTTACTACAATAAGACATTATTCCCCCTTTTTAATTAAATTTATTAAACTGATTTTAGTGAAATTATAAGGACTCTACCCCCTTATAATAACATCTCGCTATCAACTTCAACATTTCTTTTGCCCACTTTTCACTTTGATAGTGCCTTGCTATTTCAAGAAGCCCCTCTGTAAAGTTACTGGCTAAAATATGGGCAAGCATTGGATCATATTCCTGTTTCGATTGTCTTTTTAAACTTACTTCAATATGAACCTGCATTTGAGATATGAGTTTTTGTTTTGCTTCTGTATGCTTTGTACCTGAGCTTTTTATCCATTAAAATAATTAACTTCTTACGCTCTTTTAAAAGTTCATGAATATAATTTTCTCCAACTTCATCAAATCTTTCAGAAGCAGAACCTTTTTCCAAAGACTCCTCCTCATCAAAAGCTGACTCGAAATTTATATAAACAGAACTTACTACTGCATCAAACAAAACTTCTTTATTCTTGAAATAGGTATAAATTAGTGCCACAGGAATATCTGCTTCTTTTGCAATCTCTGTTAATTTGGCACCTCTATAATCCTTTTTTTGTAAAATACTTTTTCTGCTGCTTCGAGTATTCTATTTCTAACTTCTTCTTTTTAATACTTGTGCCATAGCACACCTCTTTGTATTCCAATACTGAATTTATATTTAATATTAAGTTAAAATTCAATATTCGTCAAGATGCCAATAGAAAATATATGGATACTAAAAAATAATAGCGATGATAGTAATATTAACCTTCTCATCCTTATGATTTGAAGATATTTTTCACCATCAACGCTATAGATATTATTTAGCCAACCCATTAGTTTATAATGGGTATGACACTTATACTAATTCAATAAAATTATTTTTTTAATCAGCGTATTTATCAACACTTCTACAATTATTATTATTTAATAATAGCCACTTGTTTTCTTCCATACACTTTTTGAAGTAAATTTATTATATTCACCTGATGATTCCCATTTCCCAGCAATAACTATAATCTTATCTCTATTGTTATATATTTCAGAGCGCATCTTTTTATAGTAATCTTCATCTGAAAACGATAATATAAATGTATATTTTTTTACTGTTAATAGGTGATGCTAAATAAACTTCCTTATTCTCATCGTTATACAATATCCCATCTACAGTCGCTTCAATTATCCTATTTCCAAAACATCCTTTGGGATATCTATATATGCTTCTATCATCTAATATCATTGAACCTATTTCTTTACCAGCATATGTATCTCTAACGGATAGACTTTTACACATGGAATATATTTGTCTTATTGTTCTTGGTGGATGAGCACCAGGTTCACCAGTCCCATGTGCAGAAGGAATGCTATTTTGTGATGATGATTTAGGGTTGCATAAAAGATTATTTATCGCATCTTCATAAACAAATTGGGATTCATCATAGTCGTTCAAATCAAACTCTGTACTACTATTAGCAAACGGACAATTATTAATATGCTTAAAATTCGGTTTTGTCGCTCTAAAATAGGCGCTTTTACTCCCATCAACTGCGCAAATATATAATTTTGCGTTACACATATGATTAGGGCAAAAAAACGCAGTGTCCCTATCTTCTTCTATAGCTTCGTCAGAATAAATTATATTTTTTTCTGTCTTTTATCTCTATATGCATATTTAGCCATATCCTCACCTACCAGTTTATAAAAAAACATATTTTATGACAATAGTTCTATTGTCTCCATACACTAAAAGCCTATTTTGACAATCGCCATATAGTATCGACAGGAACAAAAAGCAGTTTTACATCCACAACCACCTATTTCCAGTGGTCAGAACTATTGCCAAATGCTCTAAAATCTCAATGCACACCCTCTTTCCAAACCTATGTATTTTTCTCTAAACCCTTTGATTTCAAGACCTCTCTATACTTTGTAGCTCGTTCCTATGTTCTGGCTTCCGCAGTTCGCTGCCTCCAATCGCCACGTCGCCTCGCTCCTTGCTCTTGGACAGCTGTCGCGTGGGCAACACCAGCTTTTAGTTTGCAATTTCCCTTAATTCTTGTTGATAAGTGCGTACATGCAGTAGCACGCAGCCAATCGAACTTCGCCTTGCTCGTTTTCTTGGGCGTGCCTTGCATAGGACGTACATCTGCTTCTACTTCGCTACTTTGTAGCTCGTACAAGCAGTGTTACGCATTCCATATGTGTTGTCCATAGGATAGGAACACAAATTATTAACCTCGTCGCTTGATTGAGGATACAATTTATTGTCAGTTTCCTCATTAACTTCCTTAGCATTTTTTTCTTCTGCTCTTAAATAATCTTCCGTCCTGAGAATCCTTTTTTTCCCGGTCTTATATATGATAGTAATCATTGCAGGATCAATTTCTCCTTCATCGTTAGTTCCTCCAATGATGATTTTTATCTACTATACTTTCAAATACAGCTCTATCAAATTCCTCAAGATATTTATTAGACTCAAGTAGTTTCTTAAACCCTTCAAGCCTTTTTCTTCAACGCTTTTTCATCAGTAAGTGTTACTTCTAAAGTCCTCTTTTCTGCAAGTAATTTCTCTTTGCTAACAGCGATTTCATTATACTTGTCCTGATATATATCCATGCTGATTGACTCATTCAGCCTTAATTCAACAAGATTCTTTTCTTTCTTTAGTATTTTTATCAAGTTGATTGCTTATCTTCTTCAGGTCTTTAGCTAAACTGTTGTCTTTCAATTCTTCTTCAACAGTTTTTAAGGAATTCGTTGGTAATTTCCACATTATTGTGGCATACCTGACGATAGCTTTCCATAAATGCTTTTTTTCTATGGCTTCTTCTTCAATCCCTTTACTATGTGGACAATACTTCTTTCCATTTTTAGTAGCATTGACACACTGCCATATAACTTTTTGTATATTCTGAACTCGAATGCCAATTTCTTCTTGAAAGATTATGACCGCAAAATCCACATTCCAGCATACTGCTAAAAAGCATATTTTCTTGAATACTTTTCTCTTTTACCTCCATTATTGGCAACAGTGTTTCTATTTTTTTGATCTTCTTATTCTGATACCTTGAGCTTTTTTTCAAAATCCTCTTCCGAAATGATTGGCTCATGATGATTTTCTATATAAAACTTGTCCTGCTCTCCAAAAATTATCCAATCGTCTTTTTGATATAGGATCAACGGTATAGGTCTTTCCCATCATAAGATCACCTTTATATTTCTCATTTTTATGATTCCTAAAAACCGTTGTTTCAGTCCACCTTTTTATTCCCTCTTGGCGATAAATACCCCTGTTCTTCCAGCTCTCTTGAGATTACCATACCGCCGACGCCTTCAATATATCTTCTGAAAATATATCTTACAATCTCAGCTTCTTTTTTTCATTGACAGAAATACTTTTTAGTTTCCGGATCATAGTCATAACCTAAACAGCCTTGAAATCCGACCATTTCTCCTCTTTCCATCTTCATTCTCAAGCCTTTTTTTAACATTGGCTGAAATATTTTTCTACTTCCTGTTGAGCAACTGAACTTAGAATAGTTAAAAAGTAATTCGCCGTCCATAGTTAAGGTTTTTTTATGTTTTCTTCTTCAAAAAGACTGCAACATTAAATTCTTTTTAACTTTCTTACATACTTTAAGGTGTCCAATGTGTTTCTCGCAAATCTTGATATAGATTTTTGTAATTATCATGTCTATATCGCCATTCATACAATCATTTATCAACCTTTGAAAGTCAATTCTCCGATCAACCTGTGTTCCGGTTATTGCTTCATCAGCATATATTCCAGCGAGAGTCCACTCTTTATTTTTTTCTTGATAAATTCTGTGTAGTGTTCCACCTGAGAATTATAGCTGTTAATCTGATCTTCAGTGTCCGTACTAACTCTGCAATAAGCTGCCACTCTCTTTATTGAGCGTTCAACACAACCTGATGCAGTTCTTTTTCAGTGTGGTATCACCTTTAATAACTTTTTACATCTTTCTTCACTGCATCCGCCTCCTTTTTGTATCTTTCTATGCAGTTTAATTATACCACACTTGCAAAACATTATAAATATAATTCTGTTGAAATGTTGTACTTTTTTTCATCAGTTTTAATTTTTATCTTCCTGTATTCAATGTCATTTTAGTAAATGTTTGGAAAGCAAAATAGATAACATAGATAATTGGAGGCTATATTTTTAGTAATTCGTTATTCATTCTAAACCCTCCTTGTTAAAAATTCATTTTTTTAAGTTTTTACGACATTGATAGGTGCTTGGCAGCAACATAGGAATCTCACCTCCGCCCCTTATTAAGACGAGCCGGCTTAAACTATTGAAGTATCATTATCACTACTTGTATCATCGAACAGATTGCCACCTCTGTTTTTTTATGTATTCTTATTTATCGCTCACTTTCTTGTATCCTTGGCTAACCAGTACTCATAAAACCGAAAACTTTCAGCAGAAAGGTCATGGCGTAAGTCATAATCCTCCACAAGTAGATAAAGTCCTACCTTGGTCTATTCAGTTGTCAAAGATCAATATTTGAAAGGGATTGTTTTCTTTACATTTTCCTATTTGCCATAAGCAGGCTATCTCTTATTCAAGAAAGTAAATGGGGGTCAAACTCCCCTTCACTTTACATAAGGAAAAATTTGACCCCTTTGGTTACCGAACTTCTAAAGTTCTTCGATGAATTTTTTTCAGCTTTTTCAAGAATTTTTGTTTCTTCTTTTGATTAAAGCCGGATGTGTAATATTTTTGAGCTTTGCAACTGAACGAACCGTTTCATCATTGAAATACAAGCGTTCAATAATATCTCTTTCTTCTGCATTGAGCCTTGATATAGCATTTCGGACTGCTTCAATCATCATCTGTGTTTCAACAATCTTTTCTACATCAACACTTTTCATCTACAATATTATCTACAAAATGTCCGTCATGATCCAATGATGAAAAAGAGCAAGTGGTTTTTCTTGTCCACCTGCTCTAAATACTTCTCGTGTTCTCTTTCTCGCCAGTAGACTTTATAAATATCTTCACTGACTTTTACCTTTTGCCCTCTGACATAAAGGTAATACTCTTTTGCCATAAAGTTTCCTCCATTTCTTTTTTTGTCTATTTGTTTTTCAGACAAAAAGGAGGACTCCTGCATCTTGGCATAAGAAGTCCTCTGAAATGAACAAAATCTTTATTTCCTATGAGCTTATTTAATGGGTTAGCAAAAGTATTTATAAAGGCATAAAGATATTAAGTTTACGGAGAAAAAGGAGAATTTTTATTATCCTGATTTTTTTCTTTAATAAATAACATATTTTTCATCCTTTATCCTCCATATTATATTTTAAAAGTTTTTACATAATTGTTCCTTTCTAAAAAGTTTTGTTCTATCTTCTAAACGAGCAAAACCAAATTATCAATTACGAAAAAAATATAATCTCATCGCATACCTCTTCTAAAAAAATTCATAGTCGTGAGATATTATCAAAATCAAATCTTTCTCTTCCTTGAAATTCTTTTATATTTTTCAGCAACTACTTTCATGCTTGCATAATCTAATCCGCTTGTAGGCTCATCAAGAAACAACAGACTTTTTATTTGAAAGTAAAGCCGATAGAATAAGTACCCTCTGTTTCTGCCCTCCCGATAAAAGTGTGAGGGTTCTTTTTCTTTAACTCGGCAATTTGCATATCTACCATGCAAATATTTATTTTTTTCATCGTCTGTGTCCGATGTTAAATTTATTTCGTCATAAACTGTATCTGTAAACAGCTGATTATTTACTTCTTGCATAACTAATAAACTGTTTTTTTGATTCTGTTTTTAGAGCTTAATTGCCTACCACATTTACAAATCCTTCCCGAAGACTGTTTCTCAAGTCCGCAAACAATTCTTGCAAAAAGTAGACTTTCCGATTCCATTTTTTTCCAATTATTCCTATAATCTTTCCCCTTTTTAAAGTTTAGGATATCTATCTTCAAAAATAGTTTTCTTTTTTTCTTTTATATAACAAGTCATATATTTTCCAACTCAGTTACATTTTTTTCAATGTGTTCTTTTTTTCTTTTTAAAGTTTCCATCTTGAAGTTCAGTATGTCTAAGCCCTGCTTTTTAACCTTTCTTCTTCAGTTAAATTTTGAATTTCTTCCATACTATATTCTTTTGATAATTTCCCCGCTCTCCAAATATATTGCTCTATCAACAACATTTTTCAGATACCATAGTCTGTGTTCAGCTATTATAATTGTTTTACCTACCGCTTTCAGTTTTTCTATTATTTTTGATAGTTCTCTCATAGAGTCAATATCCAAGCTGGAAGAAGGTTCATCAAAAACAAATACTTTCGGGTCTAAAGCGAACACACTTGCAATTGCAATCTTTTGCTTTTCTCCACCTGAAAGTTCAAATATGTTTCTGTTCATTAACGCTTCAAGATTGAAGATGTTTTTAACTTCCTCAATCTTTTTTGTTTATCTCTGCCCTATCCAATCCATAATTTTCTAAACCAAAAAGCAATCTCATCTGTAGTGTTTGTTGTATAAAATTGTGTTTTAGGATTTTGAAAAACTGAACCCACATCCTTAGATAATTTATAAATTGGTGTAGTAAATGTATTCATTCCATTGACCATAACCCTGCCAGAAATGTCCCCATCATAAAACTCAGGTATTATACCGTTCATAAGCTTTAATAGGGTCGACTTTCCGCAACCACTCCTACCACATAGAAGAATGCATTCCCCTTTTTTGATTTTCAAGTTTATATCTTTTAATGAGTAATCAGATCCTCCATTGTACTTAAAACTTAATTTTTCTAATTTCAATCATAAATCCCACCCTGACACTTTCATAAATATTACTATTGATAAAATTAAAATCATAAGAATTAAAACACCAATGTCATTTTTTCTAATCTTAATTAGGTATCTACTTGTTTTTTGAACAGGAGCATCAAGACCCCTTATAATGGCTGATTGGGATAGCTCATCACCGATTTCTATTACACTTACGAATAAGGGGACAAAAAGTATTCCATTGTCGCAGCAGGTCTATGAAATAAATTATAAAGACTAACGCTAATCCCTCTTGTTTTTCATCGCCATATTTATATGACTCCACTCATCTTTAATCGTAGGTAAACATCTAAATATTACAGAAATCATTATGAGTGAGTCTTTTGATAGTTTTTAATTTTTGTAAAGTTGCTACTGCACTGGAAACAGATGTAGAATTTAAAATCCATTTACCAATGATAATACATGGCAAAAATTTCTCCCAATTGCCAAGAGGAATAAAAATTAAATTCATAAGAAAATTTATATTCAAATAGGCTAATTTTTCTAATACAACACTTATTGCAAAAGAATAAAATATACCTTATAGCGGATTTCTTATAACCATCACTAATAATGATGGCAAGAAAAATAAGCTAATAAGGCTTTTGATATATCAAACCAAAAACCTATAAAAATTAAAATATTCGCACCTATAAGCAAGATAAGCTTTTGTTCTGAGGTCATATTTTGACCCCAGAACAAACTTTGAATTTTCCATTATAAAACTCCTGCTGATTCCAGCTTTTTATTTAGTATTTTTCTTTGTAAAATAAGAACCAATCAAAGAGAATATAAATGTTCCAATAATCATAACTGGTAGCATCCATATTGGTGTCCATGCTCTTACTGTATTACAAAAGTTTTTGATCTAAGCCACCTTTTATAACACTTTCAAAAATGCTTCTCTCATAAGCCAAATTGGTAAGAATCCTCCAAATAAGTTTTAGAGAAAAACATATGACTAATTGTATTTTTTTCTTAAAGTCTGTATAATTTCCACCTCTTGCTATTAACATAGCAATTATTCCGGCAGGCACTGCCACTAATGGTGCAATTGGAATATGACCAGTTACAACTAATAAAATACTTGGTAAGATAGCTGCGATTACAATAGCGGTGGCTGACTTTGTTTTTGCAAGAAGCATATGATAGGTTGGTGCAGCAAGTAGTGCTACAAGCATAGGCATTAGTAAAAATAAAACAGGGACAGGCATAGATATTGCCCCAATTACTAAATATGTTACAAAGTAAAGTGCAATTAAAACACCAGCTGTAACTGCATTTTTTGATGATTTCTTTTGTGTTTTCATAAATTTCCTCCTTTAAAATTGATTGTTACTGTACAATCTTCCATTCTTTAGACTTTTCTTGATAATTCCATAAGTCTTTATATAGTCCTTCATTTTTTAATAAGTTCTTCATGCTTCCCAACTTCTTCTACCTTCCCTTTGTTTAAAACAACAATTTTATCAGCTCCCATTACGTTTCTTAATTTATGGGCTACAACCACAACTGTTTTATTTTTTTATTAAATTTGATATTGCTTCTTGTATAATAAGTTCATTTTCAGGATCAAGTGAAGATGTTGCTTCATCAAGTAGTATTATTGGTGCATTTTTTTAATATTGCTCTCGCTATTGATATTCTTTGTTTCTCACCTCCAGACAGAGTCGCTCCTCCTTGTCCAATCATAGTGTCAAATCCATCATCTTTTTTGACTATAAAGTCATAAGCTCCTGCCATTTTTGCAGCATTCATGATTTCATCTTTACTTGCATCTTCATTTCCAAATTTTATGTTGTTATAAATTGTGTCTTTAAAAAGATACACATCTTGAAAAACGACAGAAAATTTATCCATTAATTTATCAGGGTCGGCTGTTAGCAAATCTACTCCACCAATTTTAATTGTCCCTTCATTAGGATCATAAAATCTGGAAATTAATTTAATTAGTGTAGATTTTCCAGAGCCAGAGTAACCAACAAAAAGCAGTTAATTCGTTCTCATTAATGTCTAATGAAACATTATTGATAACCTTAGACTCCTTGTAAGAAAAATGAAACATCAGATATTTCAATTTTGTTGCTTTCGTTTACAGCACAATTTCCTGACATAGGTTTAGCCTTAAGTAAGTTAATGATTCTCTCTCCTGAAACGGATGCCATTTGTAAACCTGTATAATTTACAAGTGCAAGCTCCAAGGGATCAAAAATCCTTGTGCCTACAAATAAGAACATTAAAAAAATGTATCAATTTCAAAGATCCATTTATAAATAAATAGGAACCAGCTAAACTCATCAAAGGAAGTCCTATTCTTAAAATCATACTTGCTATAGTAGTTAATGAACCAACTCCTTTCTCACTCTTAATATTTGCATTTCTTGAGTTGTCTATATCTTCTTCAAGTTTTGTTAATGTGTCATCTAAGCTGTTATAAGCTTTTTAGAGTCTTAATGGCATCCAAATATTCATTTATATCTTCTTCCTCTTTTATCCTCATTTTCTTTGTTTTTTTAAATAAATTTTTTCTGAAAGTTTTTGCATGAGTGTAAGAAGTAGAACAGAAATAGGTAGTCCAATAAGTGTTGCTATTCCCATTTTTTACATTGATTATCAAAAATAATATCGAGCAAAAGAACCGCTACACATATACCACTAAAAAAATTGAGGTAATTGATGCGTTACTGCCGTTTCAACTTTGAAAAAAATCATTCATTAATGTATCTAAGATCTCTGCTGAACTTTTTCCTGAAATATAACCTATCGGCAGTTTTTCTTATGTGGTCTGCAAGCTCTATTCTTCCATCTGCACTTGTCTTGTATCCAAGTTCATAGGTATATTTTTGTGGCTAAATTTTCCAATAAGAATGTTATTAAGAAAAAAATATTGCCATTATCCCAAAATACTTCCATAAAAGGCTCGTATCTATACTATCTGCACCTCTATTTAAAAAAATAGTGTTTCTACAATTTTCGCTAAAGCAATAAATGGTATAAGGTTGGAAATAGATGCCAAAAACGTTTAAAAATAATTGATTTTTCTTATATTATTCATCTTTCCTAAAGTAATATTTCTTATCATTCATTCTCACTCCCTTCTATATCCATTTGCCAAATATTTGTCTTCTTATAAATATCAAAAGAGTCTCTTATATATTCCATTTGCAAGGATTAAATCTTCATGCTTACCTCTTTCTGCAATTTTTCCATCAGATATTACTAAGATTTGATTTGCATATTCTATGGTATTTAACCTATGAGCAATCATAATAACAGTCTTATCCTTGACCAATTCAGATAAAGCTTCCTGCATAAGATATTCATTTTCAGAGTCTGCAAAACTTGTTGCCTCGTCTAACACTAATATTGGTGCATCCTTCAAAATTGCTCTTGCTACTGCAATACGTTGTTTCTCTCCCCCAGATAAGTAAGTTCCTTTACCCAAAACAGTATTGTATCCATTAGGAAGTTTTTCAATAAAATCATGACACCTTGCTTTTTTACATGCTTTTATGACATCTTCTTTTGTAGAACCTGTCTTTGCCATAGCAACATTATTGAAGACTGTATCTGTGATAAGATCACTGTCTTGAAAAACAAATGCTATCTTGTCCATTAAGGTGTTTATCGGAATACTTTTTATATTAACTCCACCAATTTTAATAGAACCTTCTGAAGGATCGTAAAAATCTTGGTATTAGCGTTCCAATGGTAGATTTACCTGCTCCCGAATAACCAACTAATGCTGTAACTTCTCCTTGTTTAGCACAGAAGCTTATATTCTTTAAAACCTCTTCATTTCCATAAGAAAAGCTCACATTATTAAATTCAAGATCACGACCTTTTATCCCTTCCTCAGTATTTTCAATTGCCAATTCTTTTTGATCTATAATTTCATAGACTCTCAAAACAACTTCATTTAGTAAATTCATTCCTTCTGCAAAATCTCTAAGCTTTAATGCAGGTACGCTAATTGCAGGTGCAAGAATCAAATAGAAAATAAAAACTGTAGCAAAATCCAAGTTATTATTTCGTGACATTAAAAGTATTCCTACAGGAACTATGAATGTAGCAACAGATAAAATAAACATTCTAAATGAGACAAATCCTGGTCTTATCATTGATGTCATCGAACTTGTAAAATCTCTATATTCTCCTACTGACTTTGAAAAAGTTTTTAAATGATTTTTGCTCCTGTTCCAAATATTTTAACTTCCGGCATACCTTTAACATATTCAGTAGTTGCTGAATTAATTTGATCCAAAATCGCAAAGTTTTTTATCGAGTCCACCTGACTTTTATAATCTTTGCCATGATTGCAATCTGAATTCCTAAACCGATAAATATAATTAACAAAGTCGTAAGACCTAATATTAGATTTATCTTTAACATAACAATTATCATTGCTAAAATTAGTGTTAAAGTTGAAATTAAATTTGGTAATTGATGAGAAAAGTATCCCTCAATTTGATTCATGTCCGATCCTAATACTTGCCTTATTTTTTTGACTTGTTGTCCCCAGTAAAAAAATCCTAAAGGAAGGTTCCCAATATGAAATAATATCTTCTTTTTAAGTTAGCTATTAAAAACATATGAAAAACTTATGGCATAAAAATACTACCAATATAAGTTAAGCAATATGCCAATACCACTGCCGCAAGTCCATAACTACAGAACTGCATTGCACTTTGTTCTAATTTTTCCATATAAAAAAATAGAAATTTTATGACTTTGTATATCACCAAAATTGGACAAATACTTAATAGCATTCCAAGACTAACAAATAATATTCCTCCTACAAGTTGTCCTTTTTTTATTTCACTGTAGGAAATAATATCTTTGATAGATTTCTTCTTTTTCATCTAAAACATACCTCCTTACCGAACGAGTTCGTTCATTTTGCCCTAATACTAATACAAGGAAAACACCGTTGATGTTTCCCTTGTTTCGAAAGATGATTGTATTTATTTTTTTGATTTTTATTATCTCAAGTGAATATTTCACTGATAATATCAAATGCACTCTCAGGACTATTCGCCCCTTCTATTCCATTAATAGAATCACTATAGATTGTTCCGATTGCACCATAAAGAATAAATGCTGCTACATTTCTCGCATTTTTCTTTAGTAATGCCGATACAACTTTTTATCTTTTTCGTCTCAACTCCTTCAATAATGAAATCAGCATAAGCCTCTACAAAGTGTCCAACATAATGCGTCAGTTCCCAAAAGCCTATATGAATTATCCGTTATGGAATTATCTGCTGATAAATCAAACCTTTGTGTAAATTGGCTGATGTCATTTACAATCAGCTCCCTCAAGGTTTTTTATTCTTACTTCATACGCTATGTCCTTATTTTTTTAATATATCAACTTTTTACTTTAAGTCTCTCTGAAAAAAATAACATTTCATACAAGCTAAAAAAATATATCTTCTTTAGACTTAAAGTAGTAATAAAAACATACCCGGAGCGCCATTAACCTCCGAAAGAATGTCTCTTACCGAAACTTTTTCATATCCCTTCAACTCAAAAAAGTTTAGTTGCAACTTCTATCAATTCCTTCTTTCTCTCCTCCGGAGCTTTTTGAAATTCTGCTTACCAAGTTATCACCACCATACTTTATCTGAAATTTTTAAATTATGCATCATTACCTAGAGCTTCCTTCACAATATCTTTTTATAGTTTTTTTACATAAATAGTCTTACCTAGAATAAATTTATTACCTAAACTAATATTAAATTCCTCTTCTAACGATAAAAAAATATTTCTGCCAATTCATAACTATTTGCACCAAGGTCCTCTACAATCCTACAATTATCATTCAACTCTTCACTACCAAGATTCAAAAACAGTTTTTATCTGTTGTAATATAAATTCATCAATTCTATCCATAAAATATTTCCTCCTTCTGCTAATTCAGATTGTTATATTTTTCACAAATTCTATAGATTTATCATTGCTTAAAAATTCGTTTTGCTATTTCATTTCTTTTTTTATTTTACCAGTAGATGTTTTTTTCAATACTATCATGAGATATATACAGCTTAGTTATCCTTGTATATATTTCTAGTGAATTGTTAATTTCTATAATTTTTTTCTGTTATGTTTTTTTAAATTATTTCTTTCAGCAACATAAACTATCATGACCGGCTCATCTTCTAATCCAATAATAGTAAAATCCATACCTTCATCTTTTTATTTCATGAAATTCTGACTCTAATTGGTCAATGTAGATATTCTCACCTGATGAATTTACTATAACGTCTTTCACTCTACCTAAAATGGTCAATTCATGATCCTCTATCTTTACCATGTCTCCAGTACAAAAATATTCTGAACTATTTCTTTTCTATTTCTACTCCGTCTATTAATTGAGAGTGATAAACTACATCTCCTCTTATAAGAAGTTCACCTTCTCCACTTGTCACTAAGTTACCATCTGCTTTTTTTAATCTTAAAAATCATAGAAGTTTGAACCAATTCTCCCAACTATACCTCTATTTCGGCTTTCGGCATTTTTATCTATATTTGAAGTCAACGAACCTATCTCTGTCATACCATATGCTGACGTTGTAAATACACCTGCTTTTATTTAAAACTTCTGCAGTTTGAGCAGTAGCTTTTGCAGCCCCCATCAATGCTAGTTTCAAATTTTTCTCCAAATACTCTCCTTATTGTTTCAGGCTCGACATCACCCTGTGTTCCAGAAATATATTTAAGCATCGAATCCCATATCATAGGTACTGCATACACTTTTTGTACTTTTTGTTTATTTATTAAATCTAGCAGAATTTTTAATTCTTAATGTATCTGTATATACAATTGTTCCACCTATATAGGGATACATAAAAATTTAGAAAAAAACAGATGCTATGTGATGAAACTTGAATATAGACATAGTTTTTTTCGTCTGTTTATTCATGGTATTATAATTTAATTTTTCTGTTTGCTTGTATCTTTCTAAAACATTGTGAATATGAGCGCTTATCTGTTTCCCTGTATGAACATATAATTTAGGAGTCCCACTTGTTCCGGATGTGCATAAAGCTATTTTATTTGCAAATTTATCGTTTGACGGAACATATTCTATATAATTACACAATCTTATTTTTGTCTATATCAATATTTACAATACCATGTACAAATAAATCTTTAGATGTAACTATAGCTTTAGCTCCGCTATGTCTGATAATTTCATCTGTAATTCTACTCTCTATATCTACGAGTATTACATTCATATTTTTGCCTTAATAATGCCCAAATAATAGCCATATTCCAAGGATTATTATCAGCCTGCAATGCTACCCAACTTTCTTTAGGAATATCAGTTAAGTCTTTTTCTAATTCTAAAGCCATTCCATAAATTTTATCTTTCAGCTGCTTATAGGTAATTTCTACAATCTCACCTTTAGTATAATATTCATATAAAACTTTATTTGGTTCATTTGATATTGTTTGATCAAATATTCCTTTAAAATTTATATCATTCATGAGATTCTCCCTTCATCTCAAGAATTAATGTTGACATTGCATCAATTGTTTCAAAATTAGACAGACTAATTTTTTTCAATATCTATTTTTTTACAAAAATTCATTTTCAAATACTTCCATAAGCTGAATAATTTCATAAGAGTCAATATAGCCAGTCGTAATCAATTGTTCATCATATTTTAGATTTTTACCATTTAATCCTTCGATTGTATTAACTAGTATTTCTCTTATTTTTTTCTTTTTATTTCCATAATTTATTACCTCCAACTTTTTTTCATTCAATACCTACATCAGACTTATTTAAATTCAAAAACATTCAAAACGTCATTTATATCATCATCTGTTATAGGCGTATTTAAAATTCTATTTGCATGCTCAAGCGTCATTTCTTTTTCTCTAACTAAAGTTGCTATTTCAACCTCATGTTGAGAATAGCCGAATTGTTTTCTCGCCAAGAACTGTGACAAATAATTAAACCTACAGTTCGTAGAATTTTGAGGCCAACTATGTTTCGGAACCTTAAATTTTTATATTATGTTCTAAAAATTCAATAATTTCCTCTTCACTATAATCTATATATTTGAATGGAGATATCTGTTCAATTTCTTTGAAATTTTTTCGCAAAAATATATCAATGGATTTTTTTACTATATCCACAACCTCTTCATATTCCGGATAATTTTTCTAAAAGCCTCAATAGTATTAGAATCAGATATGCTATATATCCAGAATAGCTCATTTTTACTGATATACGCTTGACCTTTCGTATATCCCCTAGCAATAAAGAAATATTGTTTTCTTTACAAAACCTTTTTACATAGAAATCTATTAACAAGTGGCATACTCTGCAATAATAGATTTCCTTCTTAGATTTTAATAAAACTCTGAATAAGCCTTTTAAATATTCCGTTTTAAATGTGACAATATCTACTCCCAAAATCTTTGATGCATTGTCAATATTTTCTTTCATTTCATCTATCGCAAATCCATTATCAATAAAAATCCCACAGGATTTAATCCTAATTCTTTTTTTGGCAACATATAATGTCATCAAGCTATCTTTTCCACCAGAAACAGCTACAACACAATTGTATTTAGGATTTGTGCAATGTTTTACATGTTTTTGTACTTTGTTATTTAAAATTTGCCTTCTTTCTTCTTTAGACAAATTATCCACGCTGTTCAACTTTATGTTTGAACTAGCTGTACTATATTCACGACATATATTACAAATTCCTTGATCATCTATTTTTTTATTTTTATCTTTGCATTGTGGCAAAACCACATTTTTATACAATTTTTTAGAATATGACATATAAACACCTCATTAAAATTGTAATGCAATCACACATGTACTAAATCCAACTGCAGCACCTATAAACAAAACTTTACTACCCTCTTTTATTTTTCCATCTAAAATCGCATCATGTACCACCAACGGAAGATTACTACAAGCTACATTTCCCCATTTTTCTATAACAGAACTCACTTTGCTTTCATCAATGCCGGTTTCTTCATAAATTTTTTTATTTACCCATTTGGCTGCTTGAGTTGTTGCAAAGAAATCAACATCCTCAATTTTTCCAGTTAACTTTACGAAGTTCCTTTTCGATAAGATCGTCTCTGATGCTCAATTGCTTTTTCAATTAACTTTTTTTGTTGTTCCGGGAATATACATCTTGTCTGGATTTCTAGGAAATCTAACGCCACCACCCCACATAACATTGTTATTCCACAAATCTGGATAAGATTTAAACTTTGAACTTAATATTCCTCTGTTCTTTTCGGTAGGTCCTAATACAAATGCACCTCCTCCATCACCTAAAGAAAGTGTTACCGGACTTCCTATCATTAAATCCTCTTGAGTAGTATAATCAAATTTAACCCACTTGCTTAAAAGCTTCTCCAGACACGATAACAACATTATTTGCCTTTCCTGTTTTTAATCAGGCTATCAGCAATATCCATTCCCTGTAAAAATGCATTACAACCATTTTTACATCAAATACAAATGCATTTCTTAAATTCAATTTATCCGCAATCACATTTGCAGTAGCAGGTTCTGCAAAAGTCTTGCGTGACAGAACAAAAACCAATGCATCTATATCTTCTACTGACAAGTTTGAATTTTCTATGGCATTTTTAGCAGCCATATATGCAATATCTGAGCAATATTCATCGTCTCCTGCATAGTGTCTTGTTTCTACCCCAGTTATCATCTTAACTAGACCATTTCTGGCTCCAAGCCTACTATATCCAGCCATTTCCTCAGCTTCATGACTAGTTACGACTTTTTTCCGGCAAATATATACCAGTTCCTTTGATTTCTACATTCATAAGTTCCTCCTAATCCAAATCAACATATTTTTTTATTTCTGAAACTGTGCTACTATCCCATTTCTCAATTTCAGTACCTTTTTGTGATAAAAATGCGTACATTAATCTATCTATTCCAAATGCAAAGCAAGCACTCTGTGCCAATGTACTGTTGTTAAGATAGTGTATATTATATTTTGATGAAAAATGTGTCCTATGATAATTTTTTTAGAACCACAAGAAATATATGAGTCTTCAGCAGGAATCCAGCATTTGAATTCAACTTTTTGATTTTTCCAAGAGCTTGAAATAACTTTAACTTTTTGATATTTACTTGCAAAAACGAATCCGTTGCTGTTTCCATTTTTGAGTTAAGAGAAAATGCCTTTACCCAATATTCCCATAGCTTAGTAGCCTTATTAAGACTATCTTCAATAAAATTTTCACTCCCGACAAAAACAAAAGTATTCTTTCATCGTAAATTCATTTAACCTAGACAAACTCTTAATGTTTTCAGCTTCATTTCTGAAACAAGTGCCTGTCACTATATACACATCTTTTGTATCTTCGGAAATAATGTTATTTTCAAGATACTTATATATAGGTGCACAAGATGCTGTTCTCAAAAATGTTCTTAGGTTTTTATTTCAATGTTTGCCTCTGCAAAAATTACCTGCCTTTGAAAAATTTTTTTCTATATTCTCCAAATTGTTTACACTTGTTGTCTCAAACATTATATGATGAGGAAATGTTTCAAAATATCCTCCCTTTTGATAGCCATCCACACTATATAAAGCTGGAACTTTATGAGGTTTTTATTGAATAGTCAGCAAAAAGCCTCTTTAGCATATTCATCTATTTTCAAATTGAAGTATTCAAATATTTTTTTAATGGTAATCCACTGTACACGAATGTTCCATCCGCTGTATTATAAATTTCTGAAGTCTGTTGCAGTTTAACAAAAACATCGTCACTGTTTATGACATTTTTTTATATGTCCAATCTTCAATTCTGACTGTACTGATTTTCTTATCCTTAAAAATTTATCTGATATTAATTCATTTAGTTTGCCTATACTTTCTTCTACAATTGCTTTTATATTGCTCATCACAACAAACCTTGATTATATCTTCATCTTCAATATGGACTATATTTTTTTATATGCTCAGATGTATATGGTAGCATTTCTTTTATAACATCTATATTTTCTTTCTCAACCTTTAAATCAATAAAAAAATATCCATAATATTCCTTTCCTGCTACTTGAAAATTCATTAGCAATTGATTCTTATACAATTTTAGACCGACATTCGTTCTTTAAGAATCTAAAAATTTTTACCATTAATATTTCCGTTTTATTTTTCCTAAACAATTGATTAAGTTCACAAACACGCTCATATCCTATTCTTGAATAGAACTCAAATGCTCTCTGATTGTTCATATTAACTAGAAGAAATATTTTTCTTCAGCAAAAAGTTGCCTATTATTATCTTCTACTTTTTGACTGGAGAAACTCCATCATTTTAAGTCCAATACCTTTAGATCTATATTCTTCTCTAACTATGATAATGTGAAGATACGGATAAACTCCAAACATTCCATTTTTCCATGTACCACATAATCCCCACAACTTGACCATTCAATCTATATAAGAAAACCTCTTCTTGCTCAATAGCGTGTTCTAATTTTTTAATTAAAATCGAACGGTTGGGATAATATGCATGTCCTATCTCATCCGTTAATATGATATTCGCTATATCATCCATATCTCTTTTTAGATACTTCCATCCTGTATTCACCTCCTCTTCATTTTAATAAATCATCAAGTAGAACCTTTTTATATCACTATCTATGTTTTCATATGCACAACAAGTTATAGCATAACCTTCAATGCATCGAAATTCTTTTATAAAGATATGTTGCTCATTTGACAAAACATCTTCACTAATTTTATTGATAAAAGAAGCATTATTTATCCACTGTTCAAATGATAAAGCCTTTTCATCTTCGCATAAGACTCCCTTAATGTCCAAAAAAATAAGATTCTTCTTTTAAGGATAGGCAGGCTAAACTTGGCATATTATCAATAAATATTTCCGCTGCTTGCTTAATATATTTACTACCTAAAACCTTGTCAACACTCTCAATGTCTATTCCTATATCTCTTTTGGATACTGCACATACAAACCCAATCATCAGAATGGGCAATATTAAAAATTCCACGGATTATTTATAAACATCGGTTTACCTAACTTTGTATAAACCAATTCATTATCAAACTTTTGTCCTATAATGTTGCCAAGTATATAAAACAGCAAGTTGCGACCTACTAAAAAAATTGAACTCGTCTTTGTTTATTTTTTTAATATCTTCACAGCGTATTCTACATTCTCTGCTCAGTCTGGTTAAAAGATGATTCTCATATTTACATATATCTGATGAAACATTTATAGCATATATCTCAACCATTTCATCATCACCTTTTTCAAAATAATTATATGTAACTTTGTGGTTAGTCTTATCTAACATAAGGGTACACCATTTTTATATATATGTCAATATAACCAACATCATCTATGTATAATTCCAATAACTATGGTATAATATAATCATAAATTCAAAAACTTGCTTAATGCTTGCTACCTAATTCATTCTTTTGTAGCAAGCACAGTAAGTGTACTGGACACTTATGGAAAATTGACGAAGCAGCCCTTTGGGGATCTGCTTCTTTTTTTATCAATTTTTTTAGCTTGATTAGGGAGAACCCTAAGACCCCGAAATACATTCAAAGGAGGAACTAACTATGGCAAATAGAACAAGAAACGAAAGACTTGAAATTAAACTAACTGAAGAAGAAAAGGCTCTTTTTGAAGAGAAAAAAAGACTTGCGAAGTGTAGAAACATGAGCCATTTCATCCGCAAATGCGTTTTGGAAAAGGAAATTTATCAAGTGGATTTAGAGCCTTTCAGAGATTTACAAGGCTTACTTTCTAATGCAACAAACAACATCAATCAGATTTCAAAGCGAGTAAATTCGACAGGTGTAATCTATAAAGAGGACATCAGTGATATAAAAAAAGAGATTGAACATTTCTCAAAAGAGCTGTGGCAAATTCATTCACTACTTCTGAAAAAGAACATCTGAAACGGAAGGTGAATAATATATGGCTATTACAAAAAAATACACCCTATAAAATCAACTCTTCATCTTGCCATTGCTTATATTGTTAAATGGAGATAAAACAGATGAACAGCTTTTTAGTCAGCACTCATAAATGCCACGAATCAACTGCTCACACTCAGTTTTTAAGGACACGAAATGACGCAGGAACAAAAGGAACCGTTCTTGCAAGACATCTCATTCAATCATTTTTACCGGGAGAAACAAGCCCTGAATTGGCTCACCAGATTGGTATGGAGCTGTGTAAAAAGATACTCAAAGATGAGTACGAATTTGTCTTATCTACTCACGTAGATAAGGGGCATATCCACAATCACATCATCTTCAATAATGTAAATATGGTAACAGGTAGGTGCTACCAGTCTAACAAGAAAAGCTACCACCAAATCCGTTATCAGAGTGATAAACTCTGCAAAGAAAATAGCCTATCTGTCATTGACGAGTTTTACGAAAGCTATAAGAAAAAATATAAGATTAACGGTAAATCTTGGTATGAAAACGAACAGGCAAAGCATGGCACTTCTTGGAAAAGTAAACTTCAATTTGACATTGACAGAATGATAAAACAGTCAAAGGACTGGGACGAATTTTTAAAGAAGATGGCTGATCTTGGCTATGAAATCAAATACGGTAAGCACATTGCTTTTAAGCCAAAAGATAAGGCGAGATTTACAAGGACTAAAACAATCGGAGAAGATTATACCGAGGAAAGATTAAAAGAACGAATTGCAGAAAGAGAGTTTATCAAGACTCCCGACGTCAAAAAACGCATCGGCAATGTTATTGACATGAACTCCAATGCAAAGGTAAAAAGGAAAGCAAAAGGCTACGAATATTGGGCAACCAAACATAACCTTCATACAATGGCTGAGTCTGTTATTTATATCAGAGAACATGGCATTAAATCCGTTAAACAGCTTGACGAGTATATTCAAAAAGCAGCCGATGAAAGGCAAAATATACAAGAGAAAATCAATGCTATTGATAAGGAAATGCAGAAGCTTTCCACCACTATGGAGCAAGTTCATACCGTTAAAAAATACAGAGCGTGCTACAAGGAATATACTGCTAATCCGTCTGACAAGGCATTTTTTGAAGAGTACAAAGCTCAGATTACCCTATATGAAAATGCTCTCTCAGAGCTTAAAAAATCCTATTCCAAGCTCCCAAATTCAAAGGATATTTTAGCTGAGCTTGATAAATTACAAGAAAAAAAGAACACCCTTATGCAAGAGTATTCTTTCTCAAAATCCACTATGGACGAGCTTTTATAAGATACGAAAAAAATTACGGAAATTATATGGGTAAGGAGATGGAGAGATAATCTTTATCTCCTTTTTTTCGCAAATAAAAAGAGTCGGTACAGTCCCAAGACCACACCGACCATAAGTTTATCTCTCAGCTTCTTTTGATGTTTCTTTCTTTTCTTTAGGCTTTTCCTTATCTTCAGCCTGATATTTTTTGATAGCTCCAAGCACAGACTCTTTCTTTTCATCTCGACCTTTCATCTGTTCTTTTTGCCTTTAAGAGCTTTTGAAGAAAGTATCCTGATGTTAGTATGTTCCTTGCCGTTATCGTCAACGGAAGTTCTGATCTGTCCAAAGAGTTTTTACAAAATCTCCCTGCTTAAAAGTCTTTTTGGAATATCACCCTTTTCTCCGTATGCGGAGCAATTATGATATACCTTATTGCCCTCATCATCTTTAGATGCCACAGAGAAGTTTACTACTTGAAAGGCTTCGCCGTTCTTATTTTCTCTTTCAACTACATCGATCTTTCCTACAATATTTCCAACGATATTGACAAGATTATCTTTCTCCTCTTGAACATAAGGAAGATCTTTAATCTGCCCCTGTTCTCTTAAATCTTCAATCATGTAATCAAATTCCTCATGCAGTAAATTAACGGTGTCATTGTCCATATAAGCCTCATAGAGCTTATCCAAAGCACTTTCATCGTTGATATCTTTTTCCATGCTGATAAGCGCCTTAACAAAGTCCTTGTGATTATCATTTATCATATCTTCAATTCTATCTCTCATTGTTTTGTAATCCATGTTTTTTATCTCCTTTCATAATAAAAGGGAGGTTTCCCCCCCTTATCTTAAAAATTCCTGTTCTTTTGTAGTTTGTTTTTCTTCTGTTTTACTTTCTTCCTGATAGGCTCTTATCTGTCCTAAAATAGATGGCTTATCATCTGTTTTCTGTATAACTTCCTCTTTGGTATGGAGATTGTCCTCCACATCATAAGTTGACTCAAAATAGTCGCTGTCCTTAAAGTCATTGTCATATCTATCAGCAATTCCATCATTATCAAGGTCTTTAGAAAGCGGATCATAGAAGTTACCTTCATCATCAATTTCAAGTCCTGTTGCCTCCCTTAAATCTTCAGAATCAACATAAACCAAATCACTAAATGTAGATAACTCAATCTCATTTTTCATATTTCTTAGAGCTTCATTTTCTCCCTTGTTTTCATAATCAAAACTCTCCATTTTTGATAGGTGTATTATCAATATACTGTGTCCATGTATTATCCTCTAAATTAAGCTCATATTGAATACTGTGCCTTTCATCAGGCGTATTGGTATAAGCAATTCCTATATGCTTTAAGTCAGGATATAGAGTATCAAACTCATCATAACTATGATTTTTCTTCATACTCTCTGTTACAGAAATCAATGATTGCCCTTTTTACATCTTCCACAAGGGATTATCATTTCTCTTTTCTTCCACTTCTCCCATATCAAGGAGCTTATTCAGTTCTGCAAGTCTTAATACCTTACTTTTTCAGCTCATCGGCTTTTTCAAAAGGCTTTTTAATTCTTCTTTGGCATTTTCCAGTTGTTCCTTTGTGCTGATAAGTTTTTTTCTTCAAGTCTATTTAATTTCTCAGGCATTTTTTCTCAATGGCATTATCCAGTCTTATGATATTACCGTCTGCACTTGTGCCAAGCTCTCCTGAATGCTTTGCAGCACCATTTAAGCTGAAATTATGCTCATTGGTAAAGAAGTTATAACTGACCTCTAAATCCATATTTCTATACTTGCCTATCATCTTACTTTCATTGATTTTTACGGTCTTGATAGCTTCAAGTAGCTTTTTCTCCTGCGACCTTTTTATCAAATATTTTCTCGCCTTTTTATGGTTATGGAAGTAAATTTATTTTTCACCATCTCCTTGCGGTTCTACATTTGCCATATCTTTCTTTACAGCTTCAATGAGTTTTTTTCCGTTCTTGTGATTTCTTCAGGATAATTTTTGCGACCTTATCCTCTAATCTGTAACGGTTGGACTTGTAGTTTGCTTCCAGCATTTTAAGTTTTGTAACCTCATTGTCCAAATCCATTTTTCTTTGATTTTTCGGATCGCCTGTCGCCAGTGCTTTAATCTCCGCATAATTAAGGGAGCTTTCGTCTACATCTTCCGCCACTCTGACAGGAGTTTTTGAAGTCATAATCTGTGAAATGAATTTTTTTGCTTATTCTCTATGGTCTGCCACAAATACGCATCAAAGGTATTTTCAGTTACATAACGATAGATATTCACTTTTTGTTTTCATTACCCTGTCTTACGATTCTACCCGCACGCTGCTCAAGGTCGGCAGGACGCCAAGGGACATCGAGGTCATGAAGTGCAATCAGCTTGTTTTGCACATTCGTTCCGGCTCCCATCTTCTGAGTAGAACCAAGCAAAAATCCTCACATCTCCTTTTTCTTACCTTTGCAAAGAGTTCATCTTTTTGCTTATCAGTATTGGCTTCATGGATAAAGGCGATTTCTTCTTTCGGTATACCCATTGCCACAAGTTTTTTTCTCTAATATCATCATAGATGTTAAACTCTCCTTCACCTTTTGGAGTTGACATATCGGAGAAAAGAAGCTGTGTTGACTTATTCTCTTTCGTCTTATCCCAAATACTAAAGATATTTTTCACGCAGACATTAACCTTACTGTCAGGATTATCAGGTAGCAAAGGATTGATTAAACGCTGGTCTAAGGCAAGTTTCTTGCCGTCATTCGTGATTTTCAGCATATTATCTTCATCAGGCTCTACCACCCTATTTCTCACATCATCAGCTCTTTTCAGAAAGGCTCTTTAGAATTTCCTTTTGTTCCTCACTTGGCAAAGTCTTAATGACTTCATAGTGTGCTTCAGGTGTTGGAAGATTAAGCATATCCGCTGTCTGAATATCCGCTACTTCCTTAAACATACTCATAAGCTCCGGAAGATTATAGAACTTTGAAAATCTTGTCTTAACTCTGTACCCTGTCCCCTCCGGAGATAATTCAAAGGCTGACTGCGTTTCCCCAAAGGTAGAAGCCCATGAGTCGAAAATGCTTCAATCCGTTTTTTCTTTAGGCTTTTCATACTGAAGATAACGCTGCATGGTATAAAAGCTCTGTCATGGAATTTGATACAGGCGTTCCTGTGGCAAAAACAATGCCTTTTCCACCTGTCATTTCATCCATATATCTGCACTTCATGAACATATCGGATGACTTAAATGCTTCACTTTGACCGATACCTGCTACATTTCTCATTTTTTTGTATAAAGATAGAGGTTTTTTGTAGCCATGTGCTTCATCCACAAATAGCTTATCTACACCAAGTTCCTCGAAAGTAATAACATCGTCTTTCTTAAAATCATCATTTAATTTTTTTCAAGCCTTGTTTCCAGCTTCTTTTTTTGTCTTTTTCAAGCTGTTTTTACCGTAAAGTTCTGATTTCTGTCATGCTTATATTCCTCAACATAATTTATGATTTCATCAATCTGATCCTGAATATGCTTCTCTTGATATTCCTTACTCATCGGAATTTTTTTCAAACTGCGTATGCCCTGATTACTACCGCATCGTACTCCCCTGTGGCAATTCTTCCGATAAATCTCTTTCTGTTCTTCGGTTCAAAGTCTTTTTTTATCTGCCACCATAATATTTGCCGATGGATATAACTGCATAAATTCTCTGCCTATTTGACCTGTTAGATGGTTCGGTACAACAAAGAGTGATTTACTGCACATTCCAAGCCTTTTTTACTTTTCCATTGCGGAAGCCACCATTTCAAAGGTCTTTCCGCTACCAACCACATGGGCAAGAAGCGTATTTCCTCCATACAAACTTCTTGCAATGGCGTTTCTCTGATGAGGTCTAAGCTCTATTTTAGTATTCATTCCCTCAAAGGATAGGTTACTGCCGTCATATTCTCTGTTACGGATGGAGTTAAAACGCTCATTATATAGCTTTACAAGCCTGTTTCTTCTTTTCCTGATCATTAAATATCCAGTTCTTAAATTCTTCCTTTATAAGCTCCTGTTTCTGTCCTGCAAGAAGCGTTTCCTTTTTTTATTTAATACAGGAAGTTTTTGAACCATCCGGATTTACAATCTGGTCAAATACCTTTGTTTCTTTTTAAGTTCAGTGCATCTTCAATCAGCTTATAGGCATTTACCCTTGAGGTGCCGTAGGTCATCTCTGCAAGGTCATTTCCTCTGTCCCTGCTCTTTCCTTCTACATTCCATTCACTTGTCAGATTTGAAAATTTAACCTTAATATCCCATTTAGCATATCCCGGAGTTTTTCAGCGTTTCAAAGATGAATTTTTTCAATATCCTTAATCGGTATCCAAGTAGCTCCGAGTCTTACGTTGATTTCACTTGCTTCAAGCTCTTTTTGGAAGAACTTTTGTAAGCTCTGCCTTTTGATATTCCAAACGGTTCATCTCATAGCTGATCAGCTCTTTTTCTTTTCCGTTTTCTTCATAGCCAAGATGAGGGAGTTCTCTTTCTGTCTGTCTTAGCTTAGAAAGATAACTGTCTACAATAGCAATCTTATCTCTAATATTTCCACTTAGGTATTCATCTTTTTGTTACATAGCCGTACTTATATGAATTGCTGCCATTAGCACAGGCAAAAGGCAAATCTCCATCTTCAGGGGTTAAAGGATAGAGGTCTATAAAAGTTTTTGTTCTTCCCTAATATTTAAGTAGATTTCCTCTCGAAGCTCCTCAATCAAAGTCGGTCTATCTTTACCTGTCAGGTTTTTCCATATAGTCAAAGTCCACATAACCTTTTTTTCAGACATAGATAACACAAGAGCTTCAAGGGAAGTATCTACATGGTCGATTGTCTTTGCCTTTGTAATAGTTCTCTTACTGAAAAATATCGCCCTTTGCCTTGAAAAGTTTTCTTCTTCATCAAGGATTTCTATGGAGGAAACAAGTGGGAAATTGCTATCCTCTTTTAAGGCTCTGGTATTGCTTAAATTATTTATAAAAGCCATGCTTCTTTGAAAAGTTGTCATAGACTTCATTGAGCTTTTTCTTGAGCTTTCTTTACCTCATCATCGGAATAGTCCTCTTTCTGCTTGTAGATAACATCTTTAAGGGCAGTATTCAGTTCAAGATAGTCCTTAATCTTTTCCTTATTTTTCTCCTTTACTTCTTTCTTTACGAAAAGTGAGTTTTCTCTGTAATAGACTTCACCATCAATAACGGTATAGGAAAAGTTTTTGACATCATCCGTTGCAGGAACTGAAGTAATTTCATCATCTAAAAAGCTCTATTTCTTCATAAGTTGATCCTTTGGATATTTCTTCACTTGCTTTTGTCAGAAGCTCTTTTTAAGTTGGCATTTTTTCTTTCGGCAGGCACGCAAGTGTATTCCCAAATCTTCCAGATATTTCTTCCATAGAACCAAGCACCTGTTCAGGATGATCAACAAAGTATTTGTTATATAAAAGTCCGTTTTCATCTTCAGCAAGGTGAATCCAGTCCTCATCCCTTTCTCTGATACTGTCCCTTTTCTTTAGGAAGATAATATCTGAAGTTACTTCTGTTCCGGCCACACCCTTAAAGGTGTCATTCGGAAGTCTTATCGCTCCTAAAAACTCGGCTCTTGCTGCAAGATACCTTCTTACGCTTTCATCCTTTTTATCCATCGTTCCGCTTGATGTAATAAAGGCAATAATACCGCCGTTTCTTACTTTATCAATGGACTTGGCAAAGAAATAATCATGGATAAGGAAGTTATTTTTGTTATACTCCTGTCATTTACCTTATATTCTCCAAAGGGTACATTGCCGATAATCGCATCAAAGAAGTTATTGGAGAAGGAAGTTTCTTCAAGCCCCTTAACCTGTATATCACTTTCAGGGTATAACAGCTTTCCAATTCGACCGCTTACAGAGTCAAGCTCTACACCATAAAACTTAGACTTGTTCATTTCATCAGGGATATTGCCTATAAAGTTCCCTATTCCCATACTTGGCTCTAAAATGTTTCCCTGTTTAAATCCCATATCCAAAAGCGTCTTATACACTCCGTCAATCACTGTTTTTCGGTGTGTAAAAGCTCGTTAAAGTAGATTCTCTTGCAGCTTCATATTCTGCCTGAGATAGGTTCTCTTTTAAGCTCCTCGCTTCTTTCCACTGTCCGCCTTTTTTTCTTCATCGAATACATCAGCAAGTCCTCCCCAGCCTACATACCTTGCTAAAACTTCCTGCGCTGTACTGTCAAGCTCTCTTTGTCCGCTTTCAATGCGACTCAGCATAGAGATTGCTTCAAGGTTATTATTTAACCTTTCACTTGGTGATAGTTTGTTAGGGAGCGTTTCTTCCGTAATTTTGAAGTTATGAGCTTCTGCTATCTTTATTTCTACTTCTTCAGTAGTCTGCTCTGGATGTTTATATGTTTGATTTTTGAAATACCCTCTCAAGGTCGCTTTCAAGACGATAAGGAATCACATCGGAGCCTGTTATCATACCGCCAAGATATTCTGTATTGTCCTTAACCGTTACCGTCTTTAGATTATTTCCCATATCATCAAAGCGTGTAATGGTATAGTCTTTATCCTTGTATCTGACTTCATCTCCAACGATAAAGTTTGGTCTTTCAAGGCTTACCTGCTCTAATAAGTCCTCATTATCATCAAATGTTACAATCGGTATTTGATGATTACCACTTCTTACCGGATCAAGCCATAAGTCATTTCTTCCTGTGATTTCATTTTTAGAAATTTCTCTGACTTTATATTCTTCATGATTAAAATAGACGGTATTGCCTGCTTTAACTGCAAACTCTTCTAAAAAGGCTGTCCTCTTTTTTTCATTCAGTTCTACTTCTTCTTTTTCTTTGAGGTAATCAAATAAGGTAGCTTGAACTGTGTCACGCTTTGTAGCTTCTTCTGTTTCTTCAGGTGCTTCAAGCTCTACTTTATCTTCAAAGCTAAGTTCTCCATTAAAGACAAACTGAAGCTCCTGCTCATCCATCTGCTTTTTAAGTTCACTGTCTTTAAGTTCTCTAAAGGTCTTTTGGAAAATCTTCTAAAATGAGCCTTTGTGCGTTTAGTTCTTTCAACTCCTCAAGATTAAAATATCCCCATTCAGGCTCAATCCCAAGTACAAGTCCAAAGGCATCGCCGCTTTCCCTGTCATACTCCGTCATATACCAAGTCCAGTTACTTCTAAAGGGAATAATATATGCAGCATGAACCTGCTTATCCGCTAAAGCTACATCCTCCTGTGCGTAAAGCTCCGGTACTCTTTCAAGCATTTCATCTGTCATTAAGTTTTCAGGATCATCTTTGGAATAATATTGTGGTTCTTCTATCTCTGCCTTACTCCCTATTTCCGTTTCTTCAATATAGAGATTTTTAGAAAGCAGCTCATCGATATGCTTTGCAACACTTGTCCAAGTAAGAAACACATCATTACAATCATTTTTCTGTAATTTAAGTCCCTTTGCATCGTGCCATTCATCACTTCCCATTGCCCCTGAAATTGCATGGGAATGTCCTCCGATTCCATATTCGTCTTTTAGGAAATTGGCTTTTCCCTGCAAAGTATGATTTTCTTTAAAAAACTTGGTGATTCGTTCTTTTCCTCTATCAACGCCGCTTCCTCTTGAAAGGCTTTCAAGGACTTCATCTTCTGTAATAAAGGGCTTTACCTTCGGAAGTTCTGTCAGATTGGTACTGTATTCCTTTCGAGGCAGTTCAAGTTCCTTGAGTCTCTGATAAAGGCTATCAACCTTGTGATAGTGAAACCTTAGAACATTATTATCCGCCTTGTATCCTTCTAAAAATCTGTCATATTCTTTGATTACTCCTTTTTAGGTACTCAGGATTTTTTTAATGCTTCAGATAATCTTTTCGTTTCTTCCGGAAAACCGCCACCCTTTTCAAAAAAGAGCTAAAAATATCCTTGTTCTTTTCCTTCATCACTTAAATCATGCGTTAGATACCATAGGGATTCTGATATTCTGTCTCTTTCATAATCAAGGGCTTCAGAAAGCTCTACATTTGTGGCAAACTCACCATTATCAAGAAGTTCATTTATCCTCTTTGCAGCATCACTCCAACTTAAAATTTGTGTATTATCCTCTCTTGCCGATGTTCCATAAGCTAAATGAATACCTCTATCCGAATACCAGGAAGATACTTCTTTTTCATCAATGTAAAATCCGTTTCCGCCTTTAAATGTATCTTTAAGGTATTCTCCTAATTCTTCTACTATTTTCCCTTTAGAAAATTCAGCAATGATAGGAAGTCTGCCACCATCATGGTTTCCTCCGTTAATAAGGACGGTATCTATGTCTTTCTGATTAAGAGGAATAGTAAGCCTCATCTGTCCATAAGAATTTTTCAGGCAAAAGAAAAAAAGAAGCCTTATTAGCTTCTCTTAACTCTACTCAATATTTTCTTTTTAGATTTCCACGATTTCCTTGATGGTCATCTCTTTCAAAGCTGAAATCATCGCTTTGTACTGTGGACTTTCCTCGCTCTCTATCTTCCAAGCTGACATCAGCTTCGGTTTCTCTGTTCTCATAAACTGAATTGCTTGTTTCTGAATATCCATCAGGTGATTTGTCAGTTTCTTCTCCTTGTATAGATCCACTAACATCTCGAAGTGCTTCTGTTCCTCGCTCTCCGCTAAATAATTCAGTCTCATCACTGCGTATGTTGGATTCGGAAATTTCGTTATAAAGTCCGTCTGTTCCTCCAAGCTGTTTAGTGTGTTCTCCCTGATTTTTCTCTATTATCTCGTCCGTACTCTCCATTTCGGAGAACTCGCTCATTTTCATTTCTTTTCCTGATCATCTCGTCGAAGTACATTTTTCTTCTACCTCCTCAATTTCTTCTCTAATCTTATTATATCCCGCTTCTTTTCCCATTAAAACTTCTTTTTTTGAAGCTCAAGCTCTTTTGCTTTTTGAATGGTTTCATCAATAATCTTTCCGCTAATATCCGATACACTTTCACCAAGGCTCATTAATGATATGCTGTCAAATCTTTGAAAATTTTTCTCTTAAAAGCTCATAATCCATCGGATAATCTAACTTAAATCTTGAAGCTACCGCATAGCTTACCGAGTCCCTTACAAACTTGGTAAATGATATTCTATCCTCATCCGCTACTCTAAGTTCATTCATTAAGGTATCTATTTTTCATCACTGTAGAGTCTGCTTAAAGAAAAGATGTTTTTCAAGTGTGCTTTCACTTTCCTCATAGCCCTCGCTTTTAATCATTTCCTTTAACACATCTTGATGGTTTTCTTTGTCAAACTTCCATAGATTTACTTCATTGACATCTCTGTTTCTTGAAACTGTCTGACCTATATCAAAGATGTAGTCCACTTTCTTGTATGTGCCATAGTCCTCTAAAATAGGGATACCTTTCTGTCCTCTCATAACAGTTCGGTTAAATCGTTCCCTCCAATAATCGAACTTGGCACAGGCTGTCGCTTCAGGATTTCTATCATAGATACTTAATTGACTTCTAAAGTCATATCTTTGATTGTTTCCAACAACCCTTAGGAGCTTCAGATATTCTGCATCACTTTGTAAAATATCTTGTTTTTACAAGCTCCAAAATGTTATGAAAAATCATTTATTCGCATTTTTTTACCTCCTTCTTTTTTTACAAACAAAAAGGTGTTAGATTTTACTCTAACCACCTTTTTAATTCTGTGTATTGCAACTTACCACTACTTCATAATTACCCACCGACCTAATTTCGTTGAGCCTTCATATCGAATAAGTCCTGCTTTCCTCATTTTATTTAAATGATAACGTACACCATCAACAGTCAGGTTTAGTTTTTTTCTGCCATTTCTTTCGCACTTATGTGAGGATTTTCAGCTATTATCTTAATAATCTCTTCCTGTTTCATAGTAGTTTTTAGTAGTAGTTTTTCATGGTAGTTTTTTTCATCATTACTACCATTAAACTCTTTCAAAAATTCCTCATTCACTCCCATAACTGCGTTGGTATAGTTATCTTCTTCATTATCCGGATAAAAACTTAAGCTCAGGAGAACCATTTTTCTAATAGTGCATCCTTTGCACGCCTTATACCCGAACCGTAAGACTCTATCAAATTAAGTGAAAAAGAACATATCTTTAAGTTCTTTGTTAAGATACTGCCTTCGATCAAAAGTTCTATCCCTGTTAAGAGCCTCAATGGTTACAGGAGGGAGCGGTCTATTATGATTCACAAAAGAAATTCTGTCCTTGTAAATGTATATCCCAACATATTCAGGCGTATCGTATTCCTTATGCAAAATGGCATTTGTAGCAAGTTCCTCAAATGCTGTAAGAGGATAGTTATAGACAATCTTATGCTCGATTTTATCCGCTTCCCTTATGGTATATGAAGCCATAATATTATCTTCAAAAATATTTGCTGACTTGCTTTTGCCTGTATCCAAACCGGACCATCAAATTTCTTTGATTCCATTTTTATCAGTTCCATCAATTTCTCTTATGATTTCAACATGGGCATTTGGAATAAATTTATTTGGTGTATCTGCAAACATCAGCACAGCAAAAATTTTTTTAGCTCTATAACCGCCATACTCACTTTCACTGACAAGCCCCATACTCTTTGCCATATCCAGCTTAGACATTTCTCTAATATCTTTTTGCTCCTGTTTGAAGCAAATATTCTTTCATATATTCATAGCTTAAATCATCTATGGTAGCTGTATCGTTCAAGTTTGAGCTAAAAAGAAAAGTTTGCAAACTTCTTCAAAAGTTCAAATTCTTCGGTTGGATTTTGGAAGCCTTGAATCTCTACCGACTCTAATATATCTTCCTGCTTTTAATCGAATATCTTTTATCTTTTTCTGCCCTTTCACTTGTTTGAAACGGACCGTTACTACCACTTTCTACCGCAACTACGATATAGTATTCATCATCAATTTGATCCGTAATAATGTGATAGTTGATTTTAGGATGAATATTGGCAAGGAGCGATTTAAGTTCATTTTCTATTCCCTCTAATTTTTGCTTCCTTTATCCCTTCAATCGGTCTTTTTAGGAATTGCTTTTTTTCTCCCGTTTCTTTATCATCGACTTCTTCAATACCAACAAACAACAAGCCTATCTCATTGTTCATATAGTTATTGGCAAAGGCACAAGCAGTTTTTAGAATTTTATCTTTAAAATTTGCCGACTTTTTATATTCGATAAAACTGCTTTCTATGTTTTGATTTTTCAAGAATGTTATGAGCCATTCTTTTTTATATCTAAAAAGCTGCATAATACCTCCTCTTTTCAAAAATTTTATCTATATATTATACCATTTCCAGAGGATTTTCTCCACTCTGAAATCAGCAGGCACTTACTTGCGATATTTTTAAAACCGCCTCCTGTATCTCGCTTTCAATATCTTTCAAGAAATTTTTCTTTGGAAGATTTCCCTTTAGCAATATCCGCTAATTCCATTTCCCACTTTGCAGTTGTTTCCGCTGACTTAAAGGTATCGGATACTATTGTTACAAGGCTGATCCCCTTATGCGTGGCAATCAAATTTTTCTTATCTCTTTCGACAAAACCCTTATAGATTAAGTTTTTCAATAATTCCTGCCCTTGTTGCAGGTGTTCCAAGTCCCTTTCTTTCCACTTCTACACCTTTTTTCTAAGGCTTCATTTCCTGCAATCTCCATAGACTTTAGAAGCGTATCTTCAGTAAAGTGTTTCGGAGGTTGTGTAAATTCTCTTTAACATCTTTATTATCAATGCTTATAACATCGCCTACCTTTACATCAGGAAGCTCTATGTCCTCATTCTTCTTAGACTTGTATTCTTCAAGGTATTTTGTAAAGCCATCGTCTTTAATAACCTTACCTGAACTTGTAAATTCAAAACCGTCAAATGAAGCTACAATCTTTGTTGTATTTTTCAATAAGCGGATAACCCACACTTGCGTGGAGCTTATTAGATATAAGCCTATATACCTTTGCTTCACTCTCAGGAATGCCTGATAAACCTTCACTCAGTGAGCTTACTGTCGGAATAATAGCGTGATGATCTGTAACCTTTTTAGAATCAAATACTACCTTAATACGCTCTGTATCAAAGTCATTTTTACCCAAAATGTTATTAACCGTACTTACAATCATATCTTCCGTTAAACATCTGCTGTCTGTTCTTGGATAGGTGATGAGCTTTTTTTCTCATAAAGGCTTTGGGCATAATCAAGTGTCTGTTTAGCACTATATCCGAAATACTTATTGCACTCTCTTTGAAGTGTTGTAAGGTCAAAAAGGTAAATCAGGTTTTGTAATTTTTTTCTTTCTGAATGACATCAATAATTTCAATCTTATCGCCTACTAAATTTAAGAGCTGTTCAGCAGCAACTTCATCATTAATTCTGTCTGTTGAAAGTGTAAAACCATTTGTAGAAAGCTCTACTGTATAGTATTTTTTTCTTTTTTTGAAGTTTGCTACTTCATCATCTCTTTTTACAATCATGGCAAGGGTAGGTGTTTTGTACTCTGCCAACACTGTAATTTTGCTGATAAAGGCAAGAATAGAGCCTACTGATATTCATCCCGACTAACCAATCCGCAATGGCTCTTGCCTTTGCCGATTCAAAGAGATTATCATAGTCTTTTCCATCTTTTAGATTATCAAAACCCTCTTTAATGGCACTATCTTCCATTGAAGAAATCCAAAGGCGTTTCATCTTCTTTTTACAAATCACTTGATTATATACAAGTCTAAAAATACTTTCTCCCTCACGCCCTGCATCGCAGGCATTGATAACCGTATCAACCTCCTTATCATTCATCAGCTTTTTAAGGATGTTAAACTGCTTCTTTGTTGATTTTTGCTACTTCATACTTGTAGTCGCTCGGAATAATCGGTAAATCAGCCATATTCCACTTGGCGTACTTTTTCATCATAAGCATCCGGATTTGCCATTTTTGAATTAGGTGTCCAACGCACCAGCTCACCCTATATCCGTTTCCTTCATAATATCCGTCTTTCTTTTTTTATTTTGCTCCAATAACCTTTTGCAATGGAGATTGCAACACTCGGTTTTTTTCTGCAATAACTAACTTCATCTGTGTTTTTCCTCCTGTTATAAATCAAAATAGGGCGAAAGATGTTACTCTCCCGCCCTAACTTTGCACCCAAAATAATATGTTTTTAGGTGCGCTTATTCTTCATCTTCTACTTCATCTGCATCATTTATTTCTTCCTCGCTTTCAGATTCAGAAAAGAAATCATCATCTTCCTCCTCTAAGGCTTCAAGTTCTTTATCTTCTTTCTTTTTCACAACCTTAAAATAGTAGCCTGCTCCTAATGCACCACCTACTACAAGAAGCAAAATAATATAGGTTCCTAAATTACTCTTTTCGTCCTTCTTCTCAGGCTTTACTTCTTCCTTAACAGGTTCTTCTTTTACTACTTCCTGCTTTGGTGCTTCTTTTTTCTCTACCATGTTTAAGAGATCATCTTCAGATACTTCCGTAAGAAGCATTACATTCTCACTATCTTCATCATGATTGATGATTAAATAAAAGGTCTTACCGTTTTTCGTTTGAAAGGTAATAAACTGCCTTGCATCTGCCGAATACTGATCCGTTTCTTTGTTATCGCTACTATCTCCATGATGAATCGGATACTCCTTATTTGCATTATCTTTATTCTCCGTAACGGATGCTCTCGTCTTTGACGGAGATGAAGCTACTCCCTTGTTATTGTTTACACTCTTACTTGCAGACTCCATTGATGAATCCTGACTGTTATTCGCAGGAGCTTTTTGCCGTCAACTTATTAGGATAACGAACTTCCTTTTTCTTTCTCCTTTACTTCCGTTTTGCCTTTACCGGTATCCTTTGTAGTATTACCTGAGCTTACCGAATCCGATGAGCCTTTACCGGTACTACTTACAGAAGTCTGTGGTGTTTGAGGAGAAATACCTGAACTTGTCTTAATTCCGGAAATAGGACTAATCGGTGTAACTGATTGTGATGTTACAGGAGCTTTATTTGTTTCAGTTGCCTTTTTCTCAAGCTCTTTCACCTTTTTCTGTCAGCTTATCTATTTCCTTTTTCATATCTTCTGATAAGTCCTTATTTCCCTTATCTTTCTTCATTTCTTCTTTCAGGCTATCAATTTCATCTTCAAGGTCTTTGATTTTTTTCTTTCTGCTTATCGCTTAATTTATCTTTATCCTTGATTTCGCCATTTTAACTTATCAAGTTTTTTCCTGAAGCTCTTTTGCCTCTTTTTTCTATTTTTTTGAAATATCGTCTTTTAGAAAGCTCTGTCTGCGTTTCCTTATCCTTAACCTCCATCTTTGCTACCTTACGGATAATCTCATCTTTTTCCATCTCCCTTTACCTCATAAAACAGAAACTCATCAATGAATTTCATATCATCTGGGAGCATTGGAATATCTCCGCTATCAATAAGTTGTCCTTTCTCAGCCTTTTATCTTTTTCTTCCTTAAAGACCTTTTTCATCTTCAAAGATATACCTTACATTTACTTCAACTTCCGTTTGAACAGCTTCGTTTTTTTGTTGGAGCTTCAGATTTTTGCTCCTGTGCATAAACAACCGTCCAAAGACCTAAAATACAACTAATACTTACAATTACCGCAAGTGCTACCGTCCAAAAACTTATTATTCTTTTTTTCAAACTGGTTTTTCATTTGTTTTTCTCCTTTTTTTATTTCTGCTTTTTTGTCTGTTTACCTTTTGCCATTAAATCACCGATTGTGATGTTGTTCTTTCTGCAAATGGCAATAATTTCTTCATTTTTCAAGCTCTTCTTCACGAATGAATAAAGGCTCCAATTCTTCATCAATCAGAGCCTTTTTTTATCCTTTAACTTCTTTATTCTGTTTTTTTACTGCTATCAGTTCCTTTTTCAAATTGTTACCTCCTATTTCTTTTACATTTGGCGGAAAACCGAATCCTACGGGATGGTGCTTACAAAATGTTGCTATCCAATCATCTAAGGTAGTTACTCTTATTCGACCGATGTTATCAATCACTTTTCCATCTCCAATGTAAATACCTACATGACCATAGGTAAGCCCTGCACTGCTTCCGCTACTGCTGCTTTCGACTGCCACAAGCATTCCGACCTTTAGCTTTGACCTGTCTGATGTAAAGGTATAGTTTCGGTACATATCACAGGCATTCCCACCTATATATCCAAGTCCTGCATTTTGATAGACCTGTGATACCCACATGGCACACCATCCTGCACCCGGAGATGGCGTAATGTATGCAGCATTAACAATCTTCTTTTGTACTTCCGTAGATGCCTCATACTCTTTTCCACCGCCGATACCTCCATTTGCACTGATAAGGTCAGAATTACCAAAGGCTTCTCTCATATTGCCTTGTGCAAGGAACAAGGCTTCATAATGCTTTAGATTATCGGGATAGTTTGCAAAGAACTTTCGGATAATGCTGTCCATCTCTTTTTTATGAAGCGTTACGATGAGTTTTTTATACTCATAAGGTTCTTCGTGGCTTTCTGTATATTCATTGCCATCTTCATCGGTATAGGTTTTTGTAACCGTCCTGTATCTGATTTCAATTTCTTCCCTATACTCAAGGTCATACATGGACTCAAATAATTCTTTTAATATGGATTCTACTTCCGATACACTCTTTACCTCTCCGCACCTTGATGTAATGTAGGATAAAAGCTCATGGACATTATGACCGATGTATTCTGTATTATTTAAGATATATTCATCATATCCAGGATAATTTTCTTTCACATGGTCAACTTCACTTTGAAGCTCACCCTCCATATCTGAAAATTTCCGATTGATTTCACTTAGGACATTTGGCTTTGATAAATAGCTTGTTGTAAGCACAGAGCTTGTAGAGTTCATAAAGCCTGTCATTCCCGTTCCTGCAAAGTTAATCACAAAAGTCCCTAAGATAATGATACCTATGAAAATAAGCATTAGTCCTTTTGCTTTTCGGATAATCATATCCTTTGAGCTTTTCAGTGTTCCGATAAGTCCCTCTTTAATTCGATCTCTAAGCCTTGACTTATTCTCACGAGAAATTGCTGCCTTTACCTGATTTTTTTCTTTTTGAAATCTTTTTATATGCACTTGCTCTTTTATACTCATCCGTCTTTTTCAGTTCCTTTTTGGCATCACGAAATTCCAACTTTGACTTACGCTTTCTGATTGTATAGTCCTTATTTGTAATGTCATAGCCTCTTTTAGCTCTTTTCTTATCCGAGTAATTCTTTATGCCATGAATGAGTTTTTGAGCTTGTATCTGCTGTCTTTTCTCCTGCCTCTACGCCTTGATTTTTCATCACTTCCATGAGATAAGTAATCTCTTACGGTTTCACTTCCTTTGGCAAGTCCTGACAGGGCAGATACCTTTACCATATCCTTTTTTTGACCTTTTTTTCTTTTGGTCTTTTGATAGGCTGCTATGAACTTTTTTGCTTGCAGTATCTTTTCCAGTCTTTTTATCTTCAGGCTTATTCTCCTTTAACACATCATCCTTTTTTTCCTTGTATAAAGACTTTCGGTGTAGTTTTTTTCTCTTATAATTTTTTTCTTTTTGAGCTTTTTGGCTTTTTTGAGAAGCTATTTGTATTTTTCTTCTTTATGATGAAGATTATCCTCGACATCATAGGTTGACTCAAAAATAGTCGCTATCCCTAAAATCATTGTCGTATCTGTCTATAATCCCATCATTATCAAGGTCTTTTTCCTAAAGGATCATAGATTTTTTTCCATCCTTAACCTCCGTAATATAATCTGATCTTCCCTGTTTCAATTGCGGAATTTACGTCTCCCTTATCTGAAGCTCTATATTTTTTTCGTTTCTCTTGGATGTTCCATAAGACTTTTCATTATCAGCACTTACCTTACTTGTTTTTTTCATGCACTTTATCCTGAAACCGTTCTTTCTCATGAATGATTTTTACCTCTGTAATCATCGTTATGTTTTAGCTTACTTTCTTCAGGTATCGTATCTGTTTTTACTATGAAACATCTCTATTTCAAGGCTTGCCTTATGCCTTTCCTTAAAATCCTTTTTTTCGGCTTCTTTCCCATAGGCTACCCTCACTTCTTCCGGCTTGGTAGTCATCTTCTGATAAAGGATTGTATCTTTCGGAAACTTATCAAGGAAAGGCACAATAGTATTTCCAAAGAAAAGTAGTCCCTCTCCTTCATTTGAATTAGTAACATATCTGAGCTGTGGAAGTGAGATTTTTAAGTTTTTCTTGCAAGTATCTCCCTATCTCCTGATGCTTGATTAAGCATTAAGACAAAGTCTGTATTGTCAAAGATATTTTCTATCTCCTTACTCATAAGTAGGTCTTTGACATTCTGTGTAATACCTGTTGGAATACCTCCCCATTTACGAAATCTTTTCCAAATCTCTACGGAATAGGATGCTGTCTGCTCATCTTTTTAAAAAGCAAAATGGAACTCGTCGATATAGTACCTTGTAGACTTGTTTCCTCTGTTTTTGTGACACCTTATTCCACACCTGATCCTGAATAACAAGCATACCGATTTTTCTTTAGCTGACTTCCAAGTTCTTTAATATCAAAACAAAGGAGCTTCTTATTCAAATCCACATTTGACCTGTGATTAAAAACATTAAGAGAACCTGATACATAGATTTCCATCTCTGTTGCCAGCTTCTTACCAACCTTTTCCTCCTGTCCTTTTAACATATCGTATAGGTCTTGCAGTATGGGCATATTACAAGGCTCTGGGTTTTCAAAATACTTTTCATAAATCTTAGGTAGGCATCTATCTATAACGGACTTTTCTTCTGCTGTAAGACCACTACCGCCTACTACAAGCTCAAGCATACTCATAATAAAGTTTGCCTTGTCTTTCAGCGGTGCATCCCCATCACCGTAGTTCATGTTTATATCAAGAGGATTCAGGTAATCCTTCGACTTACTGCTGACCTTAATGACTTCTCCCTTAAACTGCCTTACGAGGTTTCCATATTCTCCTTCCGGATCGCAGATAATCACATCATCATCTGTTACTAAAATCGCATTTGCCATTTCTCTTTTGGCACTAAAGGATTTACCGCTGCCCGGAGTTCCGAGGATTAGACCGTTTGGGTTCTTTAATTTCTTTCTATCTGCCATAATCAGGTTATGGCTTAGGGCATTTAGTCCGTAGTAAAGACTATTACTTGAATTGATAAAAAGCTCCTCTGTGGTAAATGGCATAAATACTGCCGTTGATGAGCTTGTCAATCCTCTATCTATTTCAATCTTATTCACCCCAAGAGGCAGCACGCTGATAAGTCCCTGTTCCTGCGTATGGTCAAGTCTTTTCAGCTTACAGTTATGCTTATTTGCAATGGAGCTTATTTGAGCAATTGTGTTATCGAGCTTTTGCACTGTCCTTGCAAAGTTCATAAAGACGATACTTACTACAAACATTCGCTCATCTCTTGTCTGCAAGTCTTTTAAGAGGCTCTTTACATCCTCACCATAGGTAATTAAGTCCGATGGAAGAATGTCCATATCATAACCGCTTCTTACCGCCTTCTTATTTTTCCCTCAATTCGCATCTTATCAATATCGGTGTTTTTTCTTTTTACCATCTTAATGGCTTCTGACTGATCAATTGCCTTAATATGAAAAGAGATATTGATGTTATCATCAATATCCAAAAACTCAGATAGCATACGGTCAGATAGCTCACTTGCAAGGATTTGAAAGTGGCTGACTGCACCGATAAATTTTCCAAACTTAAAATATCTGCTTGGCATAAAGTTAAATTCATCAGGAGCAATATATGTCTTGGTGCTTTCTCTTTTCTTTAAGTCCTTATAGGAAAACTCAAAGGTCTTATTCGGATTTAATATATCGTGAAGTATCTTTAGCCTTTCTTCTCCTGTAAGACTTTCAGCACGAACCCCCATACTTTTGAGATTAGACAATATATCTATCTCCAGTCTTTCAAGTTTTGATGTAGCCTGCTCTAAATTGTCTGCTTCTACTGTAAAGGTTATATATTTTGATTTTTTAAGTCCGTTATTTCCCTTTACAATCTGACTTTTAAGCATCTCTCTAAATTCAAAGCGTATATCGTCGAAACCGTCCTTTTTATCCGGTATCTGAATTGCCGACTTCATTTCTTCGTTTCGTCCGAGCTGATTGATATATGAAAACTCAATGCTGATACTTGGATCAAAAGAGTTTAGGAAGTTTGCAAACTGATTAAAAATCAAGTCCCTATCTTCATCTAAGGCAAGCTGATAGTTGATGTCCTGAAAGGCTATACTTTTACTGAAGTGCTTTTCATCAAGCTGGCATATTCCGCTTTTTAAAAGCCTTAGATAGGGAATGGTATCTTCTACCGTATATCTTTTCGGTTCTTTCTTAAAGATAAGGTCAAGGATTCCTCCCTTATCTTTTTTTGACTTGCAATTACTTTTCTTTAAGTCCCGCTTTTGACTTCTCAATGCCTTTTCGTTTTGTATGAGTTTTATTTGCTGAATTTTTCTTTTCTTGTTCAAGGTAAACCTCCTTTCTCACTCTCTTTTGCGGTTGATAAAACTTATGAAGATAAATGTTCTTAAAGTATTTCTCAAATGTCAGTCCGTCCTTTTCAAATAGTGTGATGAAAAAGATAGGAAGCGTGGATACGATAAGGAATATGACAGCTATGTCATTTAGCACAAACTTCCTCATAAATAAATAGACTGGTATTCCAACCAGTCCTGCAAGTGTGAAGCCTATGAGCTGCCTTTTTGTAAGGTTAAAGGCTACCTTTGTCTTTACCTTCTTTAAGTCCTTGGGTATTGGTACATACGCCATAGCTTACCTCCCATCTTCTTTGTCCTTTGGCAGCTCCTCAAAGTGTTCATATACAGATCCGATTTCATCCTGAATAATTGCAAGTTGTTCATCTATATTCTTGTTATATCTTTGCTGCATTAGGTAAAAAAATCATTATGGCAGCGACCGATGTCATCTGATTTTTTCTTCCAAATCCTCAAGCCTGTTATGAATCCTGATTCTATCAATTACCGCCATAATACCTGCGACTATTATTACTGCTGTAAATGTTGTTTTTCTTTTATCCATACTATCTTTCCTTTCTTTTAGTGTGCATTTAATATGCTTTTGGCCAGTGTTCCGCTCTTTAGCATCATTAACCCCAGCAAAACCGCATAGCCAAGTATCGTCATGGTACTTGTGTGTATATCTGTTATCTTAATCGTCTTAACTAAAACTGCGTAAATTCCAAGACAAACCATTAAAAAGAGTCCTTGTAGTCCAAGTGCAAATAGTCCTTTGATGTAGTTTGTTCCAATCTGTCCCCACTCCTTGTTTCCCATTGTGGCAAATGGAATGGCTGAAACCGATGAATAAACATAAATCTCAAACATTCTTCCGTAAACTACAAGCATAATCACAACGGATATTACCTGTATAGCAACCTTGATGAGTGAGGTTTCAAAGAGAATCATGACAAGTTCTCCAAGACCCTTTTCTTTTAGGGTATCCATCATTGCCACTATCTGATCTCCGGAAACGGTGGCAGAGGTATTTATTACCCCTGCCGCCTTATTTACCATGTGCTGTGCCACATCAAAAACTGCCATTGAAAACTCAAAGGCATGGGATACTAACCATACAGCAATCCACATCTTGATGATGTACTTGAAAAATTCAAAAGTATCTGTATCGTGCATATTGTTCTTTTGCATTACCATATTGATAAGCTCGATACAAAGAACTGCTGTGATGATTAGTCCCGCTATTGGAATGATAACGGAATCGTTAATGCTTTTGATAAAGGCAAATACATCTCCGTTCCACCCCATAGGCGTTTTACCTACATCTGTTGCAACTGCACCAACTTTATCGTTGATGTCAAGAAACATGGACTCTAAGTTTGCTTGAATACCGCCCAGTAGAAGCTCCTTAAAGAATTCTTCTATCTTGTCGAATATTCCAAACATCTAAGCTCTCCTTTTCTTCTCAATTGAGTACATTGGCAAGTAGTGGAATGAGCTTAAGTCCGATAAGAACGATACCTCCTCCAGCCATAAGCTGCTTAATACCTTGGCTCTTAGCACCGGGATTGTCATTTCCATAACCTTCCATCAGGTTGATAACGCCCCATGCTCCAAGTCCTGCACCTACTGCCATAACCAAAATCTTTAATACATTAACTGCCTGTGTAAAAAATGCCATAAGTTATTCCTCCTCGTTTTCTTCTTTCTTTTCAATTTTGTTATATGACTTCACTACAAAGTTTTTGTAAGTCTTTCCCTCTTTTTCACGCTTCTTAAAGTAACCAAAGATATGAATCAAATCGCCTTTTTTTCAAAGTCCTTTGCCTTCTCAGCTTTTTTTCTCCATAGGCTGCACAGTTGATGTACTCCTTACCCTTACCGTACTTTTTTTACAAGCGTAAAATTTGCAACTTCTACCGTTTCTCCGTCTTTTTCAAAGTTTGAGAAAGTAGGTTCCGCCACTAAGTTGGCGTTGATGTTAATCATTTCCTGCTTCATTAAAAATTTCTCCTTTTTCAATTCAATAAAAAAAGCGACTGGAGTATTTCTTTTCCAATCGCTGATACTCTTTCTATTTAGTTTTTTTCTTAGTGGGACTTCTGATCCTTATCATCTTGCCTCCTAATTTTGAATAAAAAAACAGCAAATCTTTTTAAGACTTACTGCATTCTTGTAATAACCGTTTCTCTATTTAATTTTTGCTTTTTCCTTTTTCGCTTCATATAGCTTTCTATGTCAAACAAATTCTTCTTATCATAGTCCTCAAGTAATCTATAGTTCTTATGCTTTGTAATATCGTATTTATCTGAAAGAAAAGGTCTGACACCTCTAAGCTGAAAGATACATTTACTACCGTCCATTACAGTAATCTCATCTTGACTCATCAGTTCTTTGCCTGTCTTTTTGATAGTTTAAACCAAAGCTCTTTTGATTTGACCTCGTTTCCGACGTGTTATATAGGTCAATAGTTTCTTTTCCCAGTGTTTCAGACAATTCTTTTAGCGTAGTTTTCTCCTTGCCACCAAGAAACAAGGTACTATCACAGTTACCTACGATTGTATCAGCGTTATCCTTATAGATTGCCTTTAGCTGAGATTGTGCTTGAAGTATGATACTTGCTGATATTTCTCTGGAACGGATTGTTGCAATTAACTTCTCAAACTTAGGTATTAAACCAATGTTTGCAAACTCATCAAGAAGGCATCTTACATGAACAGGAAGCCTACCGCCATATACATCATCTGCTTTATCACAAAGTAGGTTAAATAGCTGAGAGTACATAATAGACACCACAAAGTTAAAAGTATCATCTGTATCGGAGATAATAACAAAGAGGGCGGTCTTTCTATCTCCAAGAGTATCAAGCTCCAGTTCATCTTCTTGCATCAAATCCCTAAGTTCCCTAATATCGAATGGTGCAAGCCTTGCACCACAGCTTATAAGAATCGATTTGGCAGTTTTTTTCCCGCAGCCAATTTGTACTTTTTTTATATTGCTTCACTGCAAAGTGTGTAGGCTCTTTCTTTTTCCAGTGCTTCAAAGAGTCTGTCTATCGGATTCATATAGGTTTCATCATCTTCTCTAACTTCTGAAGCGTCTATCATATCGAGAAGTGTTGCAAAGTTCTTTTTCTTCTCTTGGAGCTTCATAGAAGATGTAGCCGATAAGGGCTGTATAGTAGAGCTTTTCAGCTTTGACCCAAAAAAATCTTCACCTGCTTTTTTTCGCCCTCTCCTTTCGTATTTGCTATGATCGTCTGCACCAATTTCAGAATGTCTTTCTCAGAACGGATATAGGCAAAGGGATTGTATTTCATGGACTTTTTGAAGTTAATGGTATTTAAAATTTTTAATCTCATAGCCATTATCCTCAAGCATCTTACCGCACTCAAGGACTATTGTTCCTTTGGGATCAGTTACACAATAGCTGCTGTGCATCTGCATTAAGTTAGGTTTTTACATAAAATCGGGTTTTTCCACTTCCTGAACCACCGATTACAAGTACATTCTTATTTCTCGCATACTTTGGATTAGATGGTCTACCATTCATTGTTAATCGCTCAGTTTGTGTAAGCAAAATATTATTTTTGAAACTTTTTCATCCATATATGGCTCTATATCTTTTTAGTTCCCCATCTTGCCGATCCATACTCTTTTTCCCTGTCTAAACTTTTTTTAGCGTTTTTTTCCTTTTGTATAGACAACGAATTTGATTAAAGCAGCCATTCCTATACCTATTAAAAATATCCGCCGGATGAATACTCGGAAGAAAGCTCATTGTGTTAAGCTCCAATATCCCTGAAATATTTTTATCTATCACATCTCCTCCAACATAGCTTCTTACATGATTTGAAAAGATGTTTCCTAAATAGAAAAATGCAAGATAGGGAATATTTTTGTTTTACAAACTTTACCTTATCCTGTACCTTAAATAAGCCTTTGATGTCCTTTAATATCTTATCTATCATAGGCTCTGCTCCTTCTGTTTATTCTTAACTTTATCCTTAGGAACATAGTTCTTTGCCATTTCCTTGAACTTTTCAATATTCTTATGAATAGACTCTTTTCTTTCCGTTTTTCTTTTCTGATTCTGAAAAGAGCATGCTTAAATGCTTTTGTCCATAACCTTCATATCTTTAGCTTGAAAGAATACTGAGTATTTCCCACTTTCCTTATCTTTCATGACTGAAAACTTTACCCCATACCGATTAAGTTCCTTTTTGAGTTCCTTAAGTTCTGCTTCTTCAACCGGAATTTCTTCAAGCTGACCTTTCTTTACCATATCCTTGAGCTTTACTTCATTTCCATTAGCATTAACCAGCTTTTCAAGTCCACCAAGTTTTTTTCTGCCTCTTTCATCAGCTTCTTTAGTAAATCCCATACAAGTTTCCCTGTTACCTTAACAGCTCTTACTTCCATATTCAGCGTTTTTTTCTTGCTATTTCTTCATTGATCAAGTTCTCTCACCTCCGTTCAGTAACCTCTCTTTATTACGAGCCAGCTTATCCTTTTGAATAGCCTTTCTAAAAATCTTCTCCTACAACCATAACAGGAATACACATCTCTATAATTCGTGAATAAATCCTCTGATACTCCACACTTTCTGTACAATTTACAATTGTGTCGTAAGAAAGGTTTGTGGTAAAGATAGTCGGTTTCTGTTTTTAAGTACCTGTTATTCACGATGTTATATACTTGCTCTTTTGGCATAGCTTGTATCTCTTTCTATTCCTAAGTCATCCAAGATAAGAACGGAAGTATTTACAAGAGATTCAATATATGCGTTTTTATCAAGGTCAAATCCGCCTTTTTTTGTAATTCGTTGATAATCTGTGCAAAATTTCTTATCTTAACCCTTACCTGATATTGTTCAATTAGAGCATTGGCGATAGAACAAGCAAGGTATGTCTTTCCACTACCTACCGAACCATAAAACAAAAGTCCTATATTTTTCCTTTTTTATTTCCTCATAATCTTTTTACAAAAATTCTTGGCAATAATAAGGCTTTTGATTTTTCTTCTCCCTGATAATTTTCAAATGTGTATGACCACTGAATAATCGAGTTAAAGCAGCTACTCTTTAATCGTTCAATCTCCATCTGCTTTTTGTCTTTCTTTTTCTCTTGCCTCTCTATCTCTATCGCATTTGCAAGAAATCTTAAATATCATCTTGTTATCAAAGAACTCCATCACTTTTCCGTCTTTTTCTTTCATGGCAAACTTTACAAAATGCGTGTCCGTCCTTGATATATTCTTTTTTCAGGATCGTAGGAATACTCTACATCTTCTATCATTACTTTTTTTCTAATTCTTTCATCATAGGTGTTCTCCTTTATCATATTCTTCCCATGTCGGGATATTTGATGTTTTCACTTTTTTTACTTCTTCCCTGATCTTTATAAAACCAAGAAAGGATTGTCGCTTTATGGTCTTTATAGGTCTTTCCGGTGCTTTTGATATATGCTGATAGTCTTTCAATGTAATTATCAAGCTGTGAGTTCATTATGATTTGTAAATCGGATATATCTTCTGCCGTTAAAAAAATACATTTTGAAATGTTCCAAGTCCGTTTTTCGCTAAAACTATATTCTCTCTTACTATACTTACTCTTATTATTCTCTATATAGTTAGAGTCAAGATTTTTGAACTTCCTGAAGTTCATTTTCTTTACTTCTGAGGTTAAAATCTTTTACTTCTGAAGTTAAGTTTTTGACTTCTGAAAGTCATTTTCTTTTTACCGCTAATATGCTCATAAAGTCTTTAACATATATGACATTCGGCTTACCAAGCCCAAGCCTTACTCTTTCAATCAGTCCGATTCCTTTTTTTCATATCGAGTTCATCTAATGTTTTTTTATAGCTGTCGGCTTTTGAGATATTTCTTCTTCTCATAATTTCTTCGACTGTGAAATAGATAAATACTCTGCCTTCCTTGTCCACCCAATTATTCTTAAAGGACATTCCTGTTCGTTTCAAAAAGCATAGAATAAAGGATAATTGCTTCAGCAGACAGTCCCTTAAATTCTTCTCCGTCTACCAATATTTCAGGTACTTTTTAGAAAGTTAAATCTTTCTGCTTCTCTGTTATAGAAATAGTCAAAGTCCATCGCTTCACCTCCTCCCCAAAAATTGGCAAAAGAAAAAAAGACGATAGTTTTTTTCTTCTATCGCCTTTTGGTAACCATTTGTATGAATTTTTTTAGATTGATTTTATTGCTTCATTGATTCCCTGAAGGAATGCTATAACAGCTGCTCCGACCATCGGTATTCCATAAGGACTTAACAAAAAAATCCTAATACCAATGCCTCAATGCCAAGTGATATATCTTTTTGCATAAATGATCCTATTGCAGCAACTATACACATCAGCATTAAGAAATACAGAATAGTTGTTCCTATGCCAAGTATAAATGTCAGAAAGGCAGTAAGGATACTCAGCAGCAAGCTGATTGGAAATAAGATTATTTTTTTATTATCCATCTCATCATTTCTTATTCCTCACTTCCCAATTCATACTTTGTATCTCCACACACCATATCAATGCAAACATTCACATCTATATAATTTTTTTAGGACTTTTTTTCGTCCACCTTCGCCATCTTCTACAAATACATAATGCTTGTAAAACTGCTTAAAATGCAGGATTTTCACGATTTCACTCTTTGTATCAACGCTATACACTCCACATGCTTCGTCTTCGGAAAATTATCATACGCCTTCATCACCACCGGCTCATACCCTAGCTCCGCAAACTTCTCGAGATTCATCGCCATCGTATTTGAATTACACGAGATATAGAGAATCTGCTCTATTCCGTAGCTTGCCAGCATCTCCACAACCTTATCGTGCATACCCATGCGTGGTGGATCCACAACTATCATATCCGGCTTCTCTGTAACCTCGTCTAGCTTCGCTTTAACGTCGCCGCAGATAAAGTGGCAGTTATCAATATTATTCATTTTGGCATTATCGATTGCCGCATCCACAGAATCCTGCACTATCTCAATTCCGTACACCTTCTTGGCTTTTAGATGCCATAAGCTGGGAAATCGTACCAGTCCCGCAGTATAGGTCATACACGACTTTTTGAATCAAGATTTGGAATTAAAGCAAGTGCCTCGCTATACAGCCTCTCGATTGCCTCAATGTTGGTCTGGAAGAATGAAAAGGCATTTACCTTAAACTTTAGCCCTAGAATTTCCTCGTTGTAGTAGTCACGACCATAAAGAATTTTCACACCTTCATTGATTACGGCATCTGCTAGGCTGTCATTGAAAGTACGCATAACACCTATGAGCTCGTTATCAAGCTTTAAGTGCCTGCAACATCTCGAGGTAACCTTGCTCATCGAATCCATCTTCACTGCTTGTAACTATGTTAACCAGCAGTTCATTAGTCTTTACGCCGTGCCTAACAACGAGATTACGAAGAAGACCCTTATGAGACTTCTTGTGGTAGAACGAATAACCTTTTTCGATACAGAAATCCAGAGTTGCACGAAGCACCCTATTGAAATCCCTAGGAACCAGTTGACATTCGTCACATGTTACAATTGACATGAAGTGTCTCTTCTTGTGCATACCAAGCGTCAGTTCACCGCCGATTTCAAGGTTGCCGAACGTATACTCCATCTTATTCCTGTATCTATATTCCAAGAGAGCCGGAACCAGACCACTGAATATAGAATCGTCGACCTTGCGCCTCGTCAGCTGCTCTCTGATTATATTTTTCCTTCTCCGCGCGCTGCTCCTCATATGGAACACCCTGATACAGACATCCTCCGCAGTGCTCGGAGATCGGACAGATCTTAAAATTCTCCATATTTGTTATAGAATTCCCTCTTATACTCCAGGAACCTATCCTCCTCAATTGCTTTTTCTGATGTTTTTTTCATCATGTTTACCAAGAAATGAATATTGTGTTCTGATAGCAGCATCGAGCACAGTATCTCATCATTCTTAAATAGATGTCTTAGATATGCACGCGAATAATTTCTGCAGCAATAGCAATCACAATCTGGATCTAAAAGTGCTAAAATCCCTTGCAAATACAGCATTCTTAATATTGATTTTGCCTCTGCTCGTCATCGCCATACCATGCCTAGCTAGCCTTGTTGGTAGTACACAGTCGAACATGTCTACTCCTCGCTCAACACTTTCGAACAAGTAATCTGGGGTTCCAACCCCCATAAGGTATCTTGGCTTATCTTCAGGTAGTAGGTCGACGCAGTCATCAAGTACATCGAGCATGATATCCTTTGGTTCACCGACGGACAATCCGCCGATTGCATAACCAGGCAGGTCTATCTCCGTAATCTGCTTTGCGCTTAGTTCTCGAAGATCCTTGAACATTCCGCCCTGCATGATTCCAAAAAGCGCCTGCTTCATAGTATCAGAGCCTGTTTCCATAGCGGATTTAGCCTCTAGCCTCCTGTGGTGATCGTCGCAGCGTCTAAGCCATCTTGTAGTGCGCTCTAGAGATCTAGCGACATACTTCTTTTCAGCAGGATATGCAACACATTCATCGAACGCCATCATGATATCTGAACCCAGCGCCGTCTGCACTTCTATCGAGCTCTCCGGGGTCATCATATGAGATGAGCCATCTATGTATGATTTAAACTTAGCCCCTTCCTCGGTTATCTTACGGAATTTTCCAAGTGAAAACACCTGGAAGCCACCACTATCAGTAAGTATAGGACGATGCCAATTCATGAACTTATGTAACCCACCAGCTTCACGGACGATGTCCTCACCAGGTCTAAGGTATAGATGATAAGTATTTCCAAGTATAATCTCAGCACCTGTTTTTTCAACATCTTCAGGCTTCATCGCCTTTACCGTCGCCTGAGTGCCAACCGGCATGAACACAGGCGTCTCAATAGTGCCGTGAGGTGTCGTAATCCTGCCGCGCCTTGCTCCAGTACGCTGGTCCTTTTTTATTAGCTCAAAACTAAGTGATTCTTTCATCTCAATCTCCCTACTTTATAAACATCGCATCGCCGTAGCTAAAGAACTTATATCTCTCACGCACAGCCTCTTCATAAGCAGCAAGAATGTGCTCCCCTATCGTATAGCGCTGAGACGAGCATGATCAGAGTCGACTTTGGAAGGTGGAAATTTGTAATAAGTCCATCAACAACCTTATACTCATACCCCGGATAGATGAATATCCCTGTACTGCTATGTCCGCTCTCAATCTGCCACACACCGTCAACCTGCTTTGCAGCACTCTCAAGAGTTCTCGTCGAGGTCGTACCAACGGATATAACCCTTCTGCCCTCTCTAATTGCTCGGTTTATAGTTTCAGCCGTTTCAGGGGCTATGGTGTATTCCTCAAAAATGCATCTTGTGGTCCTCGATATTATCCACCTTGACCGGTCTAAAGGTTCCGATGCCGACATGAAGTGTTACATATGCAATTTCAACGCCTTTTGCCCTTACCTTCTCAAGCAGTTCGTCTGTAAAATGAAGTCCTGCCGTCGGAGCTGCCACAGACCCATCCACCTTGCTGTATACGGTCTGGTATCTCTCCTTATCGTCATTTTTCCGCGTCTCGCTCGATATATGGTGGAAGTGGCATACTTCCAATTTCTTCGAGGCGTTCCATAAATATACCTTCGTATTCGAACTCTATTATTCGTGTTCCGTTTTCTTTATCTTTAAAACCCAAGATATGTGCTTTAAAAAGCCTGTTCTCATCTAGAACTACCGTATCGCCTTCCTTGAGCCTCTTTCCGGGCTTAACCAGACTCTCCCACTTATCACCCTCTAGTCGTTTGATAAGAAGTAGCTCGATATGTGCACCCGTCTTCTCTTTTATTCCGTGCAGTCTTGCAGGAATTACCCTCGAATCATTTACGACAAGACAGTCGCCTTCATGCAGGTACTCTAGAATATCGTAGAAATGTCTATGCTCTATCGTATTCTTAGCTCTATCGAGCACCATCAGCCTGCACTCATCCCTCTTTAGCGAAGGTGTCTGTGCGATTAGCTCTTTCGGAAGCTCGTAATCAAAATCTTCTAGTCTCATTAATTCTGTATTCTCCAGTTCTAATCAGCGAGGCGCGATTACGGATACATATAGTACATATCCGCCGCGCCCCTTATTAATCTTCTTTGTAATAGGACATCAGTCCTAGGTATTCATATGCGAGCTTCGTAACCATACGTCCCTTCTGCGTACGGTACATGAGGTCTGACTGAATGAGGAACGGTTCGTTGACATCCTCGAGTGTCACCCTCTCTTCGCCGATCGCACTAGCAATAGTTTCAATTCCAACTGGGCCACCGCCAAAACTCTTGATTATCGTCTCGAGAATCTGCCTATCCAGCTTATCGAGTCCGAGTTCATCCACTCCGAGAGCCTCTAGTGCTTTTACGTGTTACTTCGATATTAAGCTGTCCATCGCTTATAACCTCACTAAAAATCCCTGGCCCTCTTAAGCAGTCTATTTCCGATTCTTGGTGTCCCTCTCGATCTACTAGCTAGCTCATCGAGTGACTCATCGTCTATCTCTATGCCGAGAACCTTTGCGGAGCGAAGTAAAATATTCCTGATTTCCTCGTGAGTATAGAATTCGAATTTTGTGATTATTCCAAATCTATCTCTTAATGGTGCTGAAAGGCTTCCAGCCCTCGTCGTAGCTCCGACTAAAGTGAATTTTGCGATATCTATTCGAAGAGATCAGCCGCAGGCCCTTTTCCGATGATGATATCTAGGGCAAAGTCTTCCATAGCAGAATAGAGAACCTCTTCAACTGAACGATTTAGCCTGTGAATCTCGTCTATAAAAAAAGGACATCATTCTCGTTTAAATTCGTAAGAATAGCGGCTAAGTCGCCGGCCCTGCTGATTGCGGGTCCTGACGTAATCTTGATGTCTACTCCAAGTTCATTTGCAATAATATTTGCAAGAGTAGTCTTTCCAAGACCTGGAGGTCCATAGAAAAAGCACGTGGTCTAGTGACTCACCGCGCTTCTTAGCAGCTTCAATATATATCGATAGGTTCTCCTTCGCCACTGACTGCCCACAGTACTCACTTAGATACTGGGGTCTGAGCGTGAACTCCCCGTTTATCTCATTCGGTATAACCTTAGTTGATGTTATGTTATCTAGCATATCTCAATCCTTCTTCTATAGCAGATACTTAAGTGCCTTCTTGATATATGTCTCTGCATCAAGCCCTTCATCTGTAACGTGTCCGATAGCATCTTCTGCCTCAGCTTTTTGAGTATCCTAGTGTCGTGAGTGCAAGAACAGCCTCCCTGCCTTGACTTATCAAGTCCTGGAATATTAACAGAAGTAGTCGCTCCCAGCTCTGGCATAGGTACTGCATCGACCTTATCGCATAATTCAAGTATCACTCGTTCTGCTGTCTTCTTTCCCACGCCCTGAGCCTTGGCAATTGCAGTCGCATCCTTGTTAGCAATACTGTATTTAATTTCATCTGCAGACCCAGTTGACATAATAGCCAGCCCAGCCTTCGGCCCAACACCTTTAACAGTTATAAGCTGCTCAAAGAGATTAAGCGAATCTAGGCTTGCAAAACCATATAAAGACATGCCGTCCTCTTTGACCTGCATGTATGTGTGCATATTTACAATATCTCCCTCTCTATGCAGAAGAAGAGGTGAAGTATCCGCAACAAATATGCGAAAACCTATTCCTCCGCTAGTCTCTACTATCATCGAGCCCTTGTCGTAATAAAGGTATTCACCTTTGATATTTCTAATCATTATCTCTTATCTCCCAATCGTTCTGGAGTTACGTGAGTGTGCATGGCAAATGGCTGCAGCCACCGCATCGGCAGTATCATCTGGCTTAGGGACTTCTTTTTAAATTCAGAATCGTCTTGACCATCATCTGTACTTGTTTCTTCTCCGCCTTGCCGTAGCCTACCAGAGCCTGCTTTATCTGCATAGGTGTATATTCTGACACCGAAAGTCCACCTTCAACACAGGCGAGCATTGCGATTCCTCGCGCTTCACCCTACACCGATTGCTGTTGTAACATTTCTATTAAAAAAAAGTTCCTCTATCGACGCTTCGTCCGGCTTGTACTCCTGAATTATTTCAGTCAGCCCGTCGTAGAGCAACTTTAACCGCTCAGGCATAGGCACTCCGCCTTAGTCTCGATTGAACCATAATGAACGGTCTTGAAACGATTGCCATTGTAATCTAAAAATGCCATATCCCATGATGGCGTAACCTGGGTCTATTCCTATAATTCTCATCATTAATCACCTTCGATATTTTACCAAAAACAGGCTATTTTGTCCATTAATCAAGATATCGAGTGTTAATGTTTCGTATTTATTCATTCCATTGAAAATTTATGCTATAATTTATAATGTGTTGTGTACAAAGAACCGTTTTATCATTGGGAGGACAGATGCGTTACTCAAGACAGAATAAGATATTGGAACTAATCCAAGGGCACGTTGTAGAAACACAGGATCAGCTACAGGATCTCCTCGAGCAGGAAGGATACAAAAGTAACTCAAGCGACTATCTCTAGAGATATCAAAGAGCTACAGCTTGTTAAGGTGTCAATCGATAAGGATCGCTATAAGTACACATCCGGAAAGTTCGACATTCAACCGATTTCCGAAAGGTTCATTAAGATTTTTAGAGAGACTATCGTTTCATATGCATCAGCACAGAATCTTATCGTAGTTAAGACGCTTTCAGGCTGTGGAAATGCTGCAGCTGAAGCAATAGACTGTCTAAAACTCGAACACGTTGTAGGCTCCGTCGCTGGTGACAATACCCTTCTGATTATTGCTGAGCACGAAGAATACGTTGCGGCAATTCTTAAGGTGTTCGAAGACATGATTGCCCTAAGGGACTAAGACTGAGACATTGAGGTAAGTTAATGCTCGATCGTATTGAAATTACTAATTTTGCGACAATTGAACATATGTCATTTGACCTAGGCCCTTCCCTTAACATAATCACAGGTGAAACGGGCTCTGGTAAATCAGTACTTGTACAGGCTATCAGCACTGCCCTTGGTGACCGTGCTGATATTTCTATGATTAGAAACGGTGCTGACAAAGCAATGATTCAAGTTGTTGGTCATATCGGCGATGATGATATTATCATCTCACGAGAGCTTCTTAAATCAGGAAAAAGTGTGGCAAAGCTTAATGGCGAGATAGTTTCGCTGGCAAAGCTTCGTGACTTCTGCAGTGAGTTTGTCGATATACATGGACAATACGATAACCAGCAGATACTAGATCCTGAGAATCATATCCTCATCACGGATAGCTACAACCATACAGCTATCTCTGACAAACTTGATAAACTCAGAGAGCTTCATAAGAGTTATCACGAGGTCAAGCGTGAATACGAACAGCTACTCCGCAGCGAATCGGAATCACGTAGACAGCAGGATTTCTATCAGTTTGAGTTTGACTACATTGATAATCTTGATTTGATAGCTGGAGAGGATGATGAATTACGTGAACAGCTTGATTTAATGCGCAACAGCGAGCGCATATATGAAGCGGTTGCTGGCTCATATAGCAGACTAACTGAAAGATCCTTCCGTTCTCAGTGTTCTTGGTTCGTGTATGAATCAGCTTCAAGGAATCTCTTCATATAGCGAAGAGCTAAGTGAGCTTTCTGAAAGTTTTTTTCTGAGCTATACTATGGTCTTGAAGATATATCTTCTACCCTTAGAAATACAAGTGAGTCCATCAACTTTTTCTGAGGAAGAGATAGACCTCGTTTCTTCGCGGCTTAGCGTACTTGAGGATGCTAAGCGGAAATACAATATGACTATCGAGGAGATTATAGAATACAAAGAAGAGTTAGACAGTAAGCTTGGAGTAATTCATAATCTAGACGAAGAGAAGCAACGACTTCTAGAGTTAATAGATAAGAGATATAGAGAGCTAGAGGCTCAGGCTGATATAGTTAGCAATATTAGAAAAAGCTAACGCAGCATCACTTGAATCTGAGATGATTAAGGAGCTTCAAGATCTGGCATTTGCAAATTCTGAATTTAAGATTGAAATTGTTAGGCTAAACGATATATCAGAACTTGGTTATGACGGTGTTGAATTCTAATATCAACTAACCTGGGGAACCACTCAGACCTATGGCTAAAATTGCTTCTGGCGGTGAAATTTCTAGAATAATGCTTGCCTTCAAACACATTATCGGTAGTAGCGATAGCGTAGAAACAATGATATTTGATGAAATTGACACGGGAATTAGCGGCAAGACAGCACTCGTTGTCGGTCATAAACTGACTGAAATCGCACAGCATAGACAGATACTCTGTATAACTCATTTACCTCAAATTGCCGCCTCTGGAGACGACAACTTCTCCATAGACAAGAAAATCTCTGATGGTAAATCGCACACAGTTATTGAGCACCTAGATGACTCAGGAAAACTAGAGATGCTCGCTCGATTGATAAGCGGTGCCCCAGACAGCAGCAATGCACTTGAAGCTGCGAGAGAGCTTGTCGCATCAGTAAGAAAATAAGGGTTATAGGACAAAACGTGTTGGTAAAAACCGCTGTAGTCGTTGAAATTTCAACGGCTACAGCGGTTATATCTTTTTTGAAAGAAGATACAGGGTGGACAAAACGTGTTGGTAAAATCGTCTGTAACCCTTGAAATCTCAAGGTGTATTGGGGTTATATCTTCCTTAGAAACAGTATTCTAGGAGGATAGTAAAATGAAACGTGTTATTTGCCCTGTTTGTAATAGTTGTTGCTCGAAATATGGTAAGACAAATGCAGGAACACAGAGGTGGTTTTGTGGTAATTGCAAGATGGCATTTTCGCCAAAAATAGATAACCTAACCAAGCAACTTAATATATTTCTTAAGTGGCTTTTTAGCAAAGATATTCAAAAGGATATGCCTGGAGGTGGTCGTACCTTTAGGCGAAAGACATCCAAATTTTGGGATATATGGACATTACCAACCGTAGTGGAAGAAAAGCATTCAGTGGTGTTCGTAGATGGAATTTATCTATGCCGTAATGCTTGTGTTTTAATTTGCTGTGACAGAAATAATGTGCTTGGATGGTACTTGTGCCGCTATGAGCATGCAAATGCATGGATTTCATTAATGTCCAGGATTACTGAACCTACACTAGTAGTTTCGGACGGAGGGAAAGGATTTAATAAGGCTTTGAAAAAGGTATGGCCTCATGCAAAGCACCAGAGATGCCTTTTTCATGTGTTTTCTCAAGTAAGAAGATATACTACAACAAGACCTAAAACCCTTGCAGGGGCTGAGCTATATGCTCTTTCCAAAAGACTGCTCCACCTAGAAACGAAATCTGAAGCAGATAAATGGATAGATGAGTTCTTAGATTGGATGAGAAGACACAACAAGTTTTTGAGCCAAAGGTCACTAGACGAAACTGGCAACTGGAGAGCAACGCATGAAAGACTTTTAAAGGCGCAGATATCTCTTTCTAGGTTGGTAAAAGAAGGTACTTTATTCACTTATTTGGATGAAGATTTAATAGCTGAGATAGGTAAGGTTCCATCTACAAATAACCAGATAGAAGGCGGTATAAATGCAAGACTAAGAGCTTTGCTAAGGAATCACCGTGGACTATCTGTTGAAAGAAGAATAAAAGCGGTCTTCTGGTGGTGCTATGTGCACTCACCAAGACCGCTTTCTGTGTCTGAACTATTAAAAGTAATGCCAACGGACAAAAGTATTGCAGCGATATACCAGAAGATTTCAGAGCTAGATAAACGCACTTCATCTATCCCTACATGGGGAGATGCGGTGGTCTGGGGAGAGCTTCACAAGTCGTCTGAATTTCAGAATTATTGGGACTAGTGACCAACACGTTTTTGTCCTATAACCCGAAATAAAAAGCTTGAGGCTCTGCCTCAAGCTTTTCTATTATCAATTATTTATACCCATCATAGAAACAGATTATACAGATGACCTTAACGCCTCTTCATTACCAGTTAAATACAAATAGTTCAAGAGAAGTGTTTTTGTCCATCTCGCCAGTTTTTAGAAGTCTATCTGTATCATAAAGTTCAAGAAGAGCTTTCTTAATCTTACTCTTTCCAATCTTCCTAGCTGCAGCATATGCCTTCTTAAGCCTATATTCATTCACTCCTAAATTCTTGGCCATAGCTTTAATTGGCATCCCTTCATCATCTAGTTCAAGTGAATCGTACATAATCTCAAACTGACCGATTAATGTTGAAGCTAGAGAAAACACATTGCCCTTACCCTTTGAATTTTCGCCCGCAGCAATGGTATTAACCAGAAGCTGCATAGCCATACTCTTCTTACCAGCAAGTAAATAGTCGATAAAGTTAAATACAAATCTATCCTTATCACCTATCATAATATCTTCTATAAGCTGCTTAGATATAGTGGTATCATCAGACGCATTTACTAGCTTCGTAAGATCTGATTCCATCCTATACAGGTCATACTCACTATCATTATTTAGATACCCCGAGATATCAACTAGATAATCCATATCACGAGCGCCTATGAGCTTGCCAGCAGCACGAATTCGCTTATTTACAAAGGATTTGAGCTCAGCAGGGTTTAACCTATCGAAGTTATAGGTGCTACAAGCTGCAGCTACTTTGGTAGCAAAAAGCATTAAGTTTCTCCTTCTTGCCCGGGCTGTGAAGAGGTTCAATGTAAAATATCAAAATTGTAGAGGAATTTGGGTTACTTAAATACTCAAGGATAGGTGCAGTTTCAGTTACTGCGCTCTTTTTTTATAAGCGGCGGATAATTTTTAACAGTTAACACTCTGGTGCTTGCAAACATCGTCATAGTATTTGCAGTTTCAACGATTTCTTGTGCCGATACCGACTCTCCATCAAGGTCTGTAACTACATATTTTCTTTCTGCTTCACTCGAATTATTTTTCGATAATAGTTTTTTTACAGCCCAATCTGTAAGAAAAACCTTCTTCTCCGTACAGAAATATGTTGCTACCAATTATTCCACTCTTTATATCTTTTGCTAAACTCTTTAAACGACATCCTTAATCATCCTATCGATTTTAATTTCTTTACGGCTAATATCTACACCAATAGCCCCCTCTTTATCATTTCTATACACCTTAATACCACGCTTCTCAAACCTTCTAATCACTCCTGCATTCGGGTGACCATAGGTATTGTTCTCCCCCACTTGGATAACGGCAATACGCGGATTTGCGGCTTCTATGAACTTCTCATTAGAGCTATATCTACTTCCGTGATGAGCGACCTTTAATATATCGCATTTTAACACATCTGTAGATTTGTAATAGTTTATCATATCAAGTTCATCGGCCTCAACCAAATCACCAGTCAGCATTATCTTAACACCTTTATAATACAGCATGTAAACGGTATTTAATTCGTTTTCGTCTGAATCGTTTGTCGCCACCCTATCATCCATCGGCCAAATCGCTTGTATCCACACATCTTTTCCTAATCTCAGTTTATCTTTAAATCTTACAAACTTCAGCCGCTGACCTGACACCTGATATCTATACGGATAAGGCACCATAAACTGTTTGACGGGATATATCTCACCGAGTTCCATGGCTCCTTTACAGTGATCCATGTGCATATGAGTAAAAATACTCATATCTACATCATTTGCCCCATTCTTTAAAAAGTATTCCTTAAGTACTCTCTCTCCGATATTACGATTCTTTTCACCTCCTCCGTCAAGAAGCACGTCGCATCTATTGGTCCTTATATGTATTCCGTCACCTTGTCCTACATCAATAAAAAAACAACCTCATAGTCCATGAAATTATTGCGATAAGCAGAACCTACAGCAATAGACATACACATTACTAAAATTATTGATTGTGCTATTAGATCATATCTCCTCCTGAGCATCAGCACGATGTTGAACTCAGAACACAAGAAATACATCAGTGCATACAAGGCTATTATAATCGTTATTTTCATCGAACTTATCGAGTATGAATGTTTTCCATTCATATTAAGTATATGATTGAGCTTAGTTATAATTTCAGTAAGGTAGAAGATTTCACTCTTTACAGCACCCCCGACACTTCCAAGCAGCGAGTATGAAATTAGTCCCAAGATAGAAAACGGCACAAGCAAGCTGATAAGTCCAACTATAGGAATATTAATTAAGAACCCAAATGGATTTATTTTGTTAAATGTATATATTGTATATGGAATCATCGAAAGCTGAATTGCCAGCATAAATCCCGCATATTTCCCAACTAGTTTACTTAGAGGATCGGTTAAAAATGCTATCCCTGAGACCGCAATATAAGACATCTGAAAGCTCGCTCCAAACAGCATAAATGGATTGTACATGAGCAATATTATAAATGATGCTGAAAGTGATGACAGCAGGTCAAAAGGCCGCTTCAAATAAAAAGCAGTAATAGCGCTACAAGTTAGAATAACTGCTCTTGAAGTCGATACATTCCATGCCGTTATTTCACCATAACCTAGCATCGCCATTATAGTAATTATTCCAATTAATCCACCATGACGCCCCATCGCCATCAGCCTTAGCAATCCATATATTACACCTACATGCAATCCGCTAACAGCAAGAACATGAGCAGTAGTATTTTCTCTAAATTCCTTGATCGTATCGTCGTCTATATCGCTAGTATCACCAAAAGTTACACCTTTTATAAACCCATATATGTCGCTTCTATTTCCAGACACCTTCCTTGCAAATTCATCCTTTTTTTCTATATGGACCTCCTTACTCTCCAGATAAAGCTTTGTTCATCACTTATAGCGCTTATATCGTTTACCTTCATCACATACGTAATTTTCTTTGTCATCAGATATCGCTTATAATCGAAGCAGCCAGGATTGCGAGCACCTGTGGGGATTTTTAAAGAGCCATGCACCTTTACTTTTCTACCGTAAAGCTCTAGTCCCTGACTAGCCTTCATATGTTTATTTATCCCCACACTTGGCTTCTTGCTACCTTTCATAAAAGTTTTGGTTTCATTTCCAAAACCGTTCCATTTCTGACATCTCACAATAGCTACTTTCCCAAGTGACGAAGTTTTAATGTCTAAAGTGAGTCCTTTTTCATTTTCTTTATAGCTAATTACTCTACCTTCAATATACTTAAATCTAAGTAATTCAGTTGATGACTTTTGTGACATTTCGTAAGCATGGATCCCATAATTCAAAACGCCTATGATAAATAAAGCAATACATAGAAGTGCATCATAATTAAGCTTCTTGTTCTCGGTCTCTAGCTCAATGCTCCGTCTGATATATATTGTCCTATAAATTGCAAATATAAATACCGCCATAATCAGAGCGAATCTAATTACTTCCCTATGATTTATATAGATATCAGCCGCAATGATTCCTAGCGCCATAGATATTCCAAGCGCAACTATCCTTCTTCTAAACATTTTTCACACCACCGCTTCATATTTCATTCATGAAATAACACGCATCATACATTATGATATTAGTACGAGCCAAAATTCCCTTCAGCACACATTTATTTTGCAAGATAAAATGGTTACTAGATGCACATACAATCTTCACAATAAAATAGCTCAAAATGTTCATTTTTCAAGCAATTCATGGTAAAATAATGTGTCATATTTTATTTAAGAGGAAATACATGGAAAACAATTCAACAAACATAAAAGAATTAATCAAACGACTGCAGAACGACGAGCGTTTATCTCAAGAGGAGATGCGCACTGTTGCTAATCATGTAGCTCAAATTAAATTCGAGAAAGAGCAACGTGAAAAGCGTGCTCAGGCTGTTGCAAAAGGAAATGAGAAGAAAGGACTTTCCTTCCACGAACAGGTTGCAAAAGCTGAAGCAGATGCGAAGAAGAATAGACTCAGGAACAATCTTGAGAAAAACTCCGCAAAACACGCTTATTCAGACGATGCGGCGCTTAATAACAAGGCCCGTATCATAAGCAATGATGGCAAAGCTGCTTTTCATGAACAAGTTGCTAAAGCTGAAGCAGAGGCTGCAAAGCGTGATAAATCAATTAGAAAGCGAGCTAAGGAAGAAAAGAAACTTCTAAAACAAGAACAGAAGGCTAAGACACGTGGCGAAGACAGAGGCTTTAGCCCTAAGAGAGACCTTAGACACCCTATCCAGTTTATCAAGCGTGTATTTACTAAACCGAACCCATACTATACGCCGGGAGCTGGAGAATACATCATGGTGGCTGGAAAAAAAGTAAAAAATAAGGCCCGTACACTCAGCATAAAGTATACAATTCGCAACTTTATCGTTATGGGCGTTGTTATGACGCTGATATTTTCAATCTATGCAGCGGCAGTTATTGCTTTTGCACCTAAGATTGATCCTCATAAGATATATGATCAGATTTCTACCGACACTATTATCTACGATGATAGTGGTAACCGTGTAGGAAGTGTTAACAGCGGTGAAAGTCGTACTATTATCAAGTACAAGGACATACCTAAACACACTGTAGATGCCTTCGTTTCTCTAGAGGACAAGACATTCTGGAAGCATCACGGCTTCAATTGGACTAGAATGGCGGGAGCTATTGTTTCCTCATTTGGCCGCGGTAATATCCGTGGTACTAGTACGCTCACTCAGCAGCTAGCGAGAAACGTATATCTGCCAAATATAAAAAAAGCCAGAGGTCAGTTCGTCGTAAGATTCTCGAGATGTATTACGCAGCAAAGATTGAACGAACCCTTTCCAAGAAAGAAATATTTGCAGCGTATGTAAACAGCATCTATTTTGGATATGGCAACTACGGTATCGAGAATGCATCGAAGACCTATTTCTCCAAGAGTGTCAGTGACCTTTCTATAAAAGAAAGTGCTGCCCTTGCAGCGATGCCGCAGTCACCTGATACATATTCGCTCATTCAGAATGCCGACTCACCTCTTGCTTCAAGAGATACCTCGACACCAATTAAGGTCAACGGCAAGACTTATATTGCAAATGATATAGCTAAGTCGCGTAGACAAATTGCACTCAAGCTCATGTATGACCAGGGATATATCACAAAATCCCAGTACGATGACAATGTGTCTGCTAATCTGGTGGATTTCCTAAATCCTTCTCTAAGCGCAGGAAGCAACTCAGGAACTTCATACTATACTGATTACACAGTGAATCAGGTGATCAGAGCCCTTATGAAGAAATACAAGCTCGACTATAAGAGTGCTCACGATATGGTCTATAATGGAGGACTCAAGATATACTCAAATATGGATTCTAAGGCTCAAAAAGCCATTGAAGATGGCTTCAATGATGGGAACTACTTCCCTTCACTAACTGGGCTAAAGAAGGATAGTGCCGGAAATATCATTAGCGACAAGGGTTCAATTACACTATATGCATATGACAATATGATTCAGGACGAAAAAAATTTGTGCTCCAGGATGGCGAGTATAAGAAAAATAGCAATGGATCTATTACGGTGTATAAGAACAAGCGTCTGAACATTTACAAGACTTCGACTGCTAATGGCACAGATTACAGCCTCGAGCTAAAACCATCATATGTCATCGAAAACAACAACTTATACATAATACCAGGTGGTTATATCAATATCCCTAGCAACAGCAAGTCCATGGACAAGTCTGGAAACCTTGTAATCAGCTCTAAGTTTATTAAGAACAACAGCAAGCTCGTTACAAGTGTAGATGGCAACCCAGCCTTCACGGACAAGCTGTACATCTTGCAGGATAAGGTTATTCAGCCACAGGGTGCTATGGTAATCACCGAAGTTGGAACTGGTAAGGTAAAAGCTATGGTCGGCGGTCGTGGTGTTACAGGAAAACAGCTTTATAACCGCGCGATCAATCCTCGTCAGCCTGGTTCCTCAATCAAACCGCTCGCAGTATACAGTGCCGCGCTCCAGAGGAGTTATGAATATGCAGAGAAAGGTCAGAAATACCCTCTCGTAGATCCTGGCAATGATAAACAAGGTACAGACAACTACGGCGACTATCTCACAGTGGCATCCATAATCATAGATGAACCTATTAAGATTAATGGTAGAGTATGGCCTAAGAACTCAAACAACAGGTACTCGGGTCCTATGACAATGCGCAAGGGTATGCAGAGCTCTACAAACGTTGTTGCTGTAAAGCTTTACGAGCAGATTGGTGCAGACTATTCTGCAAGTATGGTTGAGAAATACGGAATTAGTACACTTAATAAGTCAGCAAATGGAGATATGAATCCTGCTGCACTTGCACTAGGAGGTCTCTCCAAGGGTGTTTCACCTTATGAGATGACTGAAGCGTATGCTACCTTCCCTAACGGAGGAGTTCGTGTTGAGAACAGAGTATTTACCAAGGTTGTGGATAGAGATGGGCGTACAATTCTAACTACAGAAAAGAAGAAGCACAAGGTTCTAGATGAGGGTGTTGCTTACATAATGGTTACAATGCTCAAGTCTGTTGTAAATGGTGGTACAGGCTCAAATGCTGCTATTTCAGGCGTTGAAGTTGGAGGCAAAACTGGTACGACGAGTAGTCACTACGATATCTGGTTCGCTGGAATTACACCTAAGTATGCAGCTTCACTATGGATTGGTACAGATATAAATATTCCTCTTACCTCTTCGTCCTCGGCAGCTGCAAGTCTATGGTCTAGAATCATGCGTAATGTCCCTAATATTAGAAAAAGGTTCTTACAAGGCTGCACCTTCAAATGTAGTTCGCAAGAATGGCGAATTCTTTACTAAAGGCACTGAAGTTGGAATAGGTAATAATCCAAAAGATGAGTCAGAAGAAACGGAAGTTGTAGAGGAAGAACAAGAGACTACTGATCAGACTCAGAGCAACACAAATAACAGTAACAGTTCTAATAATCAAAATAATCAGAATAACCAAGGTAACCAGGGTAATAATCAGGGCAACCAAGGTAATAATCAAGGGAACCAAGGCAACCAAGGTAATAACCAGGGACAGCCAAGTAATCCTTAAAGCAATTCAAGGTTAATGTTCTGAAGCTCTAAACAGTCAAAAGCGGGGATTCTCACTTGAGAATCCCCGCTTTCTATAATACTATATTACCTATTCATCTAAGCAATAACCCTTGCTATTTTTTCATAGTGTACTTTGCTCTCGCACCTGCTCTGAAGACAGTTTCGCCTTTATATATAAAATTATTAAAGCCCTTTGATACTAGCAGCTCATAAAACACGGTCTGTCCAAAGAACATATTACCCATTGCTTGGTACATCGGTAACTTTAGTATGAACGTGATAAATACCGCTATAAGGTTAGTATATTCTCCGAACTGAGGCATACCCACAAATGAAAATGCCACCAACGGCAAGCTTGAAAATAGAATCAGCGGTATATATGTCATATCTAGCTGGAACATGCGATACTTATTTCCTGCCATGAGTCTCCTACTCTCAGCAAGACAACTCATAGCACTTCGCCTAGGATCTTCTGCCAGAACATTAAACGCCTGTCTAAATGTATAGAATGCAATGATTCCAGGCACTACTAAAAACATAACCAAGATGGAAATAAATGTAATCTGGATTATATATATTAGTGTTGCACTAAAGAAAAATCTCACTCCGTCGAGAATGGACGGGTAATCAATTTGCTTATTTCTAAGATATCTTAGTATGTATAGCGATCGACCGAGTAAGAGAACTCCGCCAAGAGCCATCACATATACAAAAAGATGAAAATGCAATGTCAGGAAGCTGGGCGAGTAGTTTTGGATCAAGGTCCCCGCTACTACTTTAAAAATAAGATCTCGGTACAAAAAATCCGAGAACAGCTGGTACCAAATCCATAAACACGTAGAACAAGACTATTCCTAATATGTATTGCATCATATTGTCCTTCATGTGCATTATGGAGAGGTATCTGATCTCACCTAGGTCCTCACGAACGATGTAATGATTATTATTTTCAGTCATTATAACTCACTTTCTAGTTTAGAATCGTCTCTAATTGTAATATACTAAAAAGTAGTAATTCAAGAATTTAAAGAACGAGGTGATACTATGTATAGCACAGCACTGATAATCCTATCCTTTGTTGAGAAGACAAACGTTCCACAGCTTAATGCGCTTTCAAGTACTAGCGACTATATCGTCTGTGCCGACGGTGGTGTAGACGTAGCAAACATGTATGGCATCAGACCCGATTGTGTAATTGGAGACTTTGATTCCACCAATACAAACAACCGCCTTGACTGCCTTTACATCACACTTCCTTCAGAAAAAAACCTTACCGATACAGAAGCTGCGATTAATCACGCAATTGAGCTAGGGATTAACGATATCACCATCTATGGTGGAATCGGAGGAAGGCTTGACCATACGCTTGGAAATGTAGGTTTGCTTGAGAAGTACCAAGGTAAACTTGAACACCTAGAGTTTATAGATGGAAAAAACTCCATGCAGCTCCTTGATAGCGAAGTCTGCAGTTCAGCTTTGCTTACACCTGATTCTTCGTATAAATACTTCTCTTTGATACCACTAGACTCCACAGCTGAAGGTGTTACTATCACAGGAGCCAAATATTGCCTCGATAACGTATCAATCTCCCGCTCTTCGACTCTTTGTATATCGAATGAGATTTCATGCCGTAGCGCTCATATTTCAGTGCGCTCTGGCAAAGTTCTTTTAGTGCGTTCAGGTGAATAAACTGCTATACGGCTCATGATTCAACACTCTGCTACACATGGCCCCTCAGAAAAATAGGGTTATAGGACAAAACGTGTTGGTCACTAGTCCCAATAATTCTGAAATTCAGACGACTTGTGAAGCTCTCCCCAGACCACCGCATCTCCCCATGTAGGGATAGATGAAGTGCGTTTATCTAGCTCTGAAATCTTCTGGTATATCGCTGCAATACTTTTGTCCGTTGGCATTACTTTTAATAGTTCAGACACAGAAAGCGGTCTTGGTGAGTGCACATAGCACCACCAGAAGACCGCTTTTATTCTTCTTTCAACAGATAGTCCACGGTGATTCCTTAGCAAAGCTCTTAGTCTTGCATTTATACCGCCTTCTATCTGGTTATTTGTAGATGGAACCTTACCTATCTCAGCTATTAAATCTTCATCCAAATAAGTGAATAAAGTACCTTCTTTTACCAACCTAGAAAGAGATATCTGCGCCTTTTAAAAAGTCTTTCATGCGTTGCTCTCCAGTTGCCAGTTTCGTCTAGTGACCTTTGGCTCAAAAACTTGTTGTGTCTTCTCATCCAATCTAAGAACTCATCTATCCATTTATCTGCTTCAGATTTCGTTTCTAGGTGGAGCAGTCTTTTGGAAAGAGCATATAGCTCAGCCCCTGCAAGGGTTTTTAGGTCTTGTTGTAGTATATCTTCTTACTTGAGAAAACACATGAAAAAAAGGCATCTCTGGTGCTTTGCATGAGGCCATACCTTTTTTTCAAAGCCTTATTAAATCCTTTTCCCTCCGTCCGAAACTACTAGTGTAGGTTCAGTAATCCTGGACATTAATGAAATCCATGCATTTGCATGCTCATAGCGGCACAAGTACCATCCAAGCACATTATTTCTGTCACAGCAAATTAAAACACAAGCATTACGGCATAGATAAATTCCATCTACGAACACCACTGAATGCTTTTTCTTCCACTACGGTTGGTAATGTCCATATATCCCAAAAATTTGATGTCTTTCGCCCTAAAAGGTACGACCACCTCCAGGCATATCCTTTTGAATATCTTTTGCTAAAAAAAGCCACTTAAGAAATATATTAAGTTGCTTGGTTAGGTTATCTATTTTTTTGGCGAAAATGCCATCTTGCAATTACCACAAAAACCACCTCTGTGTTCCTGCATTTGTCTTACCATATTTCGAGCAACAACTATTACAAACAGGGCAAATAACACGTTTCATTTTACTATCCTCCTAGAATACTGTTTCTAAGGAAGATATAACCCCAATACACCTTGAGATTTCAAGGGTTACAGACGATTTTACCAACACGTTTTTGTCCACCCTGTATCTTCTTTCAAAAAGATATAACCGCTGTAGCCGTTGAAATTTCAACGACTACAGCGGTTTTTTTACCAACACGTTTTTGTCCTATAACCCGAAAAATATAAAAGTCTCTGCATCACTGCAGAGACTTTTTATTGATTCTAAAAATCTCTATATTTGCGTATCGTTTTTATCTTGTACGTTTACTCTTCTCTTAGAGTAGCCCCCGTCTTCTTTGCGAGCACATTCAAGATGTTCTTAGTTTTCTTTTCAATCTGCTTAGCAGTCATAGTGCTATCATCATTTCCAAGCTTGATACGAAGCATGATTGATTTCTTGCCTTCAGGAATTTGAGCACCTCTGTATTCCTCAATGAAGTTAACTTCCTTAGCCATGTACTTGATTGCCCTCGTACATATCCTCCCACTTAACATCCCTCATCTGCTATAAGCGATAAATCCTCTTCAACTAATGGGAACTGTGGTAGGTGCTGGAATTCATTTGTTCTAGAAGTGAATGGAACGAGTTTCTTTACATCTAGTTCAAACACAGCCGCACTCGCTTTCTTTACACCAGCATCTGCTAGTGTTGCAACAGAAACGAGACCGAGCGATCCGATGATATCCTTTTCATCATTGACAATATTTAGGTATACATCTGAATCAGCCCAGGATGGTTTTTGAATCTGCTTAAACTGATATCCGTTCATATGGCAATATCTAGGTAGCGACTCCACCACACCCTTAGCATCAAAGAACAGACTTTTTGCATCCTTACCAACGAGTGCACCCGTGAGCATAAGTCTATGAACTGGCAATGTCTCATCTTCTGAAGAAGGATGAAATTCGCCTTTCTCAAATACTTCCGCAACCTCGAAAAATCTTGAAGTTATCATAGTATCTGAGATTTTTTTACGATAGCTTCGAGAGAACCCGGAATTAGTGACTGTCTTAGAGTCGCAAGCTCTGGTGCTGGTGGTGTTGCAAGTCTTATGCCGTTTTCCAATTCAATCTTTGCAGCCTTGATATACTTCTCATCAATCCAAGGATATGTAAATATCTCATTGAATCCACACCTAAATGCTAGATGCTCTCTAAGATTTCTATTTAGGTCCGTATCAATCTGATGAACCGCATTCACAAAGTTAACAGGTAGAGGCTTGGATTCAAAATTCTCATATCCAACTAATCTTGCAATCTCTCCGAGTACGTCATCTCTCATGGTGATATCACCTGTTGAACGCCACGTTGGTGCAACTGTATGATATACACCATTCTTGAACTGGACATCAAATCCGAGTCGGCCCAAAGTATCTGCAATTTCTTTCTCTTCGAGAACCTTTCCAAGTCTTGTGTCTAGAAACGCTTTAGTGATATCGACTTCTGCTCTCTTTGTAACAACAGGGTTAACATCTTTAAAAAAGCAGTGAATTCAGCTTCAGGGAAGATTTCCTTAAATAGCTTCATCCCAATTGCAAGTCCTTGCTCTACTCTCTGGGTATCGATGCCCTTCTCATATCTGATAGAAGAATCTGTCTTTTCATCAAAGCGCTTTCCTGTATTTCTAATAGTGCTAGCTGTGAAGTTAGCAACCTCCAGTACTACATCAACTGTATCATTAAGGATAGAATCCTTCTTACCACCTCTGATGCCTGCAAGTGCCATAGGCCCTTCGGTATCGCAGATTACCAAATCTTCTGTTGTTAACTCAATATTCGCTCCATCAAGTAACTCTAGCTTCTCTCCCGAACGTGCATCACGAACAATGATTTTTTCACCAGTTACATGAGTTCTATCAAAAGCATGTGTAGGCTGACCCACACTGAGCATAATATAGTTGGTAATATCAACAATCGCGTTGATTGGTCTCATACCGCCGTTGATAATCGCAGTCTTCATCCATAGAGGGGATTCCTTTATAGACAGATTTTTAATCTCAAGACCAGCGTATCTATAACACTTCTCTGGAGAGTCGATTATAACATCATACTCTCTAAGTCCTTTAGGCGCAACGAAGTCATCTAGCGGCTTTAGAGGTAGCTTGTAAATAGCCGCGAGCTCTCTAGCAATGCCGTAGTGTCCCCATAGGTCTGGTCTATTAGTCAAAGACTTATTATCAATCTCAAGAACAGTGTCTTTCATACCTATAATCTCAGCAATGTTCTGCCCTGGTTCTGCATGAGCATCTCCAAGATCAACGATAATTGTTGGGTCATCTGTCGGATAGAAATCTTCTAGATAAACCTCTTCTGCGCCACATATCATGCCGTAAGAAGCAACCCCACGCATCTTAGTCTCTTTAATCTTCATGAGTTCGCTCTCACCGTGCCAGTATACCTCAGCACCTGGTTTTGATACGACTACCTTTTCACCCTCATACAAGTTTGAACCGCCGCATACAATCTGAACATCCTCTGCTTCACCGATATCTACCATACAAACTCTCAGCTTATCAGCATTAGGATGTGCATCAACTGATGTAATCTTACCAACGACAATGTCATGGAATTTCTCAGCAGTATCAACAACATCTTCAACCTCAACAGTTCTCATGGTCAGGTCGTAAGCTATCTGCGCATTCGTTAAATCTGCAGGTATATCAATATATTTTTTTACCCAATTAAGTGATACTTTCATAACGCCCTCCTACTTGAACTGCTCTAAGAATCTAAGGTCAGCACTATGGAAAAGTCTTACATCATCAACTCCGTAGCGCATCATAACAAGTCTATCTAGCCCAATGTTGGTGTAGAAACCAGTCCACACATCGGGGTCAAGATTAGCAGACCTAAGAACGTTTGGATGAATAACGCCACCTGGCATAACCTCAATCCATCCATTCTGGTTGCATACTCTACAGCCCTTACCACCGCAAACAAGACACTCCATATCGATTTCGTATCCAGGTTCAGTGAATGGAAAGAAGCCTTCACGCATACGAACATTTATTTTTCTTCCAAATACTTTTTCAAGAATAGTCTCAATCATTACCTTTCCGGATGAAAAAGATAAATCCTTGTCTACAATCAGTGCTTCGTACTGGAAAAATGCCCTTTCATGTCTAGCGTCTGTATTCTCATTTCTATATACACGTCCAGGATACACTAATCTCGTTGGTGCACCGACTTCAAGCAAGCGTCTTACGGATGCACCAGTTAAGTGTGGTCTTAGGCAAAGCCTTTCAGTACCAGTCTTATCCTCCGTACCCTCAATCCAGTATGTATCCATCATCTGTCTAGCTGGATGGTCGGCCGGAAAATTCAAGTTATCGAAAGCATACTTCTCACTACTAATATCATTCTCGCTAAATATCTCAAAGCCCAAGGAGAGAAAGGCATCATTGAGATCGTAACACATTTGTGTAATTGGATGAAGCGCACCACTAGTAATAGGCGTGCCAGGCAAAGTTAGATCGATTTTTTCATCGACTGCTGATTTAGAAGCAACTAGAGCTTCTTCTCTCTCACTAATTTTTTTCTGCAAAAGAAATTCTTGATTTCATTTGCCTTCATTCCAACAGATTTTCTCATCTCTGGTTCTAGCTTTCCGAGGTTCTTCAGCACATCAGTCAATGCACCCTTCTTACCTGTAAGCTCTCTACGAACATCCTGCAGTTTTTCAACTGTATCAGCATTTGCAATGCTCAAAAGTCCTTTTTCACGGATTTCTTCTAATCTGTTATGCATAACTTAAGCCCTCCTTGTAAGCATGCTATCTTAAAAAAATATACCCAAATATTTTTATCATTTTTTTGTTGTTTTTTTCAACAATGCTAAAGTACGATTTCGTACAAAATAAAGCATTTCAATCATGACCACCGGCTCAGCCGGTGAGTTTGTTTTAGCCCCTATAAGGGCCTTTTACCTGCTGCATCTTAAGATGCGTTGAATAGATTCGCCAACCGCACGTACTTTTCCTACAAGTCCTAAAGGACTATTTCATCTTTTCTCCTGTGAATGGATCAATATACTCTTTCAGCGTCATTTGATCATCTACTATGTCGTCTTGAAGTTGTGTACGTATGTATTCAGCTATTTTTCTTTTTCGTTTTTTTCCCTACTGTATCAACATAGTACCCTCGGCACCAAAAAGTATCTATTCCCATACCTGTATTTTTAAATTTGCAAATTTATCGAATATCATAAGAGAACTTTTTTTCCTTTCAAATATCCGACTATTTGCGACACAGAATACTTTGGCGGTATTTCTACAAGCATATGTATATGGTCAGGGCACAGCTCAGCCTCAACAATGTTGATACCTTTTCTTTGGCATAGGATTCTTATCATCTTTCCTATTTCCACTCGGTACTTCCCATATATTTCTTTTTCTTCTATACTTTGGGTGCAAATACTATATGATATTTACATCTCCAGCTTGTGTGTGCTAGAGTATTTTTGTCATCCATGATGGCAACCTCCTTTGTTATTTGATGTGGTTGGCGAACCAACATCATGATAACATTGGAGGTTTTTTTCTTGAAGCTAAAGCTATCCTAATCACACCGGCATAGCCGGTGGTTTATTGATTCACCTCACAATCGTTCGGCGAATCCACTGCTAAAGCAGAACCAATAGAAAAGGACATGCACAAAAGCACATGTCCTAATTTCTTATGATCATTCTTTATCTATTTATTTGAATAGAATTCCACCAAACTGTACAAATACAGGTGCGAATACAAGCGAAACGATTGTCATCAACTTGATAAGGATGTTGATTGACGGGCCAGATGTATCCTTGAACGGATCTCCTACTGTATCACCAACAACTGTAGCCTTATGAGTATCGCTTCCTTTTCCGCCGTATGCTCCGCTTTCAACATACTTCTTAGCGTTGTCCCAAGCACCACCAGCGTTAGCCATCATGATAGCAAGAAGAACACCAGATGCAAGAGAACCAGCGAGCATTCCGCCTAAAGCCTCAGTTCCTAGTAGTATACCAATCATTAGAGGCGCTACGATAGCGAGTAGACCAGGAGCAATCATCTCGTGAAGAGCAGCACCTGTTGAGATGTGTACACATCTTGCATAATCAGGCTTAGCATTTCCTTCCATGATTCCCTTATTCTCACGGAACTGGCGTCTAACTTCTTCAATCATCTCGTTAGCAGCCTTTCCTACAGAGTTCATAGTCATAGCAGAGAATAGGAATGGTAGCATTGCTCCGATAAATAGGCCTACGATTACTAGTGGATCAAGCAAGCTGATCTGGCTTAGCTTAGCAGCAACAGCAAATGCTGCGAATAGAGCAAGTGCTGTAAGTGCAGCAGATCCAATAGCAAATCCCTTACCGATAGCTGCTGTTGTGTTACCAACTGAGTCTAGAGTATCTGTAATTTCTCTTACGTTATCTGGTAGCTCTGACATCTCAGCAATTCCGCCAGCATTGTCAGAAACTGGACCGTAAGCGTCTACAGCAACTGTCATACCAGTTGTTGATAGCATACCTACAGCAGCAAGAGCAATTCCATATAGTCCTGCAAAGTTATATGCAACGATGATGCCAACGCATATAAAGATAATTGGCCATAGTGTTGAACTCATTCCAACACCGAATCCACTGATAATAGTAGTTGCAGAACCAGTCTGTGACTGCTCAGCAATCTTCTTAACGAATCTGTAAGAATCTGAAGTATAAACTCAGTGATAGCACCGATGATAACTCCTACGAGTAGACCAGCAATAATAGCATATGCGTAAGTCATAGATCCTAGAAGCTTGTTACTTAGAACGAGAGAGCCGACGATTACAATCGCACTGCTCACATAAGTACCAACATTTAGTGACTTAGCAGGGTTAACGTTAGCGCTTCCTCTAACACACATCACACCTATAACAGATGCAATAATACCAACTGCAGCAATTAGTAGCGGAAATAGCGCAGCAGTTGCTTCTGTAAATGTTCCTGTTGCACCGGATGCGTTAACAGCAACCGCCGCAAGAGTTACAGCAGAGATGATAGAGCCAACATATGACTCGAATAAGTCAGAACCCATTCCAGCAACGTCACCTACATTATCTCCTACATTATCAGCAATTACGGCTGGGTTTCTTGGATCATCCTCAGGAATTCCTGCCTCAACCTTACCTACAAGGTCAGCTCCAACGTCAGCTGCCTTAGTATAGATACCACCGCCAACACGTCCGAATAGAGCCATTGAAGAAGCTCCTAGACCGAAGCTTGTAATGCACTCCATAATTGAAGCTAGATCAAGAGAAACTACCACAATTCCTAGACCTAGAAGACCCAGACCAGCAACACAAAGTCCCATTACTGCACCACTTCTAAATGCAATCTTTAGAGCCTTAGGCATGCCAGATTCCATAGCAGCATTTGCAGTTCTTACATTACCCTTTGTCGCAACGTTCATACCAAAGAACCCTGCAAGTACGGATAGAAGAGCTCCACAAACATAGAGAACTGCTGATGTCCAGTTGATTGCAAACCCAATGAGCACAAAGAGCGCAACGATTACAAGAACCATTGTCTTATACTCTCTCTTTAGGAATGCAAACGCACCCTCTCTGATGTAGCCGGATATTTCCTTCATTCTGTCAGTACCTTCCGGTGCTTTGCTTACCCAAGAAGCAAGAGCGAAAGCTACAAGCAGACCGATTAGTGCCGCAGCAGGAACCATCCACTTAATCGCCATAATAAACCTCCTTGAAACATGAAAACAATATTCTCAAATTCCTTAAAATAAAATATAAATATATTAAAGATATACAGAGGAACAATGCATAACCTCTGTATATCAACATAAACTAATTTAATAATTTACTGTATCTTTAAATAAATACTAGTTGAAAATTGCTACGATGACTAATGCAACAACGATATAAATAGCAGATACAACTGTCGTAATTCTTGCGAGAATTGCATCATAACCATTGCTCTTCTTCTTTCCAAATAGCTGCTCTGCGCCTCCAGCGATTGACCCCGAAAGTCCATCACTCTTACTGGACTGAAGCAGAATGCTTAGAATGAGAATCACACTAGTCACTAGTAAAACAACCATTAGTGCGGTGTGCATAACTTCCTCCACATAAGTACTAATTTATAAGTTCTATAAAAACCATATTAGTTTAACATGCAAAACACACAAAGTCAATAATCTGAAAATTCGCTAAAGCTTGAAATTCTGTACAGTCCAGGCTTTATCATCAGTCAGTTATCACATAAAAAAATAGGAGCTTTTTTTATAATAAGCCCCTGATGCATTTTAATAATAAATTTTAAAGCCTATCTAACACATATCTGTTATACATACTGTGCTAGCAAAGTCTTAAGAGCTGATGCACTACTTGAATGAACCCATGCAACTTGCACATTTTTGCGTTTAGCCTCTGCAACAGCCGTGTTCATCATCTTATGCGATACAGTATTCGTAAACATCACCAACAAGTCGGGACACCCCATTTTCTTGCCGACATTACCGCGTTCTTTAGTGAACACCTTTGCCTTGCAGCCGTGTTTCTTGCAGATTTCCTTATATTGACACTCCATACACTCATTTCCGCCTACTATGACAATACTCATAATCCGTCCTCCCAGTTATGCACAAACAGTTAGCTTAGCAATATCCCCGTCTTGTTTAAACCTCTTCATATATATCGTTTCACAACGTCTATATTTTGTAAAAAGAGTCTTTGCGTATTCAACATCCCCATAAACTTTCCACTGACCACACGCCTTACAATTGTTTCCACAATGATTGATAAAACCTGCAACATCATCAACAGGATATCCTAGAAAAATTCCAACCTCATGCGGAAAGCTCCCACACATAGATAGCCTTTGCTTAAGCCTATGAAGTGCACTTTCTACATCACAATCTTCATACCCAAAATCATGCATAAGACTTATCACACGGCAATCGGATAGTCGGTTTATAAGCATGCTCGGCCTAAAAACATAAAGAAGCGCCCTCTTACCATTATCATTTAAGATAATTACATTTACACCCTTGCAATTGAGCATCTGATTTATATTGATAAGTTCTTCTTCAAAAGATTCTTTCGAAAGATAGTTATATCCAAACATACTACCGGTCTTAATCCTGGCTAAAGTTGGTGCACAAAACTGAATAATCTTATCCTCTAACATCCTCTACCCCTGAATTAATTATCGCAATTATCAATAACATGAATTTACATAATAAGTGTGCTAGCCACTTTAGTTAAATATCTCTAACTAACGTGTCTTAAAAAAAGACTCTTTAGTTAGAGTCTTTTAACTACTGATAAAAAAATACCATATCCTTTGTATTTAAGTCAAGACAAAATTGAAATAATTCTATTAATTTACACTGCCCTCTCATTAATTTCTCTATTAAGATACTTCTCTGCAATACTTCTAGCTCTATATAGCTCATTTTTCGCCAGCTCGTCTTTAATAAGCTCAAAGCAACTCAGCGCCTTTTTCTTATTCTTTGTCACAACCTTATCTATAAGCCTGATTAGCTTTATATTAAACGGTGTCATGGTCGTATCTGGATAAAATAAGAGTCTAATGCTCTTGTAATCCGTTTTATTCTCAGTTGCATAAATAAGTTCTGGCTCTATAAGATATCTTTCAGCACCAATTAGCATTTGACGATTTGTTTCATTTATCATTATAAGAGTTAATATTAACTGAAGTTTATCTACCTCCGTAAGGTCACGATATAGAAGTCTCCTCTTATTCTTTTTATCATATGAAAATATGTAAGTATCATTCTCACATATAATAGTCATCTCTAAAAACGACTTAGCATAGTGACTACACAGAATATCGCATATATATCTAGGTATCTTATAATCTGTGATGCTCTGTCTAATTTCCTTTCCAATTTCTTAACCTCCACACTTTGAACATGGTGTGTATCCACGTCTTTCAGCAATTTTCTTTGTTATCTCTATATAATTCCTCTCCATGACTCTACATCCATTTAAATGATAGCATTCACCTTCGACAGGATAGTAATAAACACTCGTTCCAATCTTCGCTTTTTTACTTTTACATACTGGACACGGATCAAATTTTTTTCTTAAGCCGGGAGTAAGTGTCGTCGATATTACCTTTGAATTCATATAAGTGCATCCTTTGTTATGGTATTTTTCCCCACGTTTAGGAAAAATATATACCGATTTATCACCTTCACCCATAAGATCTTCAACTGTCATATGCGTATTCTCTCTGACGCGTCCCACGTATGCACGCGTTATTGTTTTAAGTCTGTAATTTGCTTCTGCCTTAAAACCAATAGGATTCTTTGTATTTAACTTCATATTTGCATCGATTGCAATTACTTCATCGATTCCTAGCTTATTTTTTCTATACACAGCTGAACTCACTATAAAACCATCAACTTGTGAATGATTTGAGCTAAGCTCGCTACCGATTTGGCGAGGAACCACCATGTACACATTCATCTTTGAAGCAACTGCTGCCGATTTTCTCAAGTGATTTGCAGATATGTAATTTGCATCTTCTATACAGCTGTAAGCCGATATTATAGAGCTCATTACCATAATAGCAATCATAAATATCGGCAGCATTAAAGTCGCCTCAACTAAATAACTTCCCCTCTTATTTCTGATATCTTTACCTATATGAATCATCAACCTCATATGATTTACCATTTACTTTTAAATTGAATCTTACCCCACAGTTATATTCATCGAAGTTAAAGTCATCATAGTACCGGTACTTCATGTTAATCTGTATTAGATCCATGATTCTGCGCGTTCTCATATCCTTAGGGGTTGTCAGCATCATTAGGAGGAGGTAATCTTCATAGCTTTGACCATTCATCTTCTCTACAAAGCTCTCCGTTTTACTCATCTCCTTAAGCTGCTCAGAATTCTCGTTCATTAACTTCCTAGATTCTTCATCTATCTTTTCACCAAATTTCTCATCTCCGAGCACACTTTCTAGAGACACCTTCCATTCACCTTTCTTCTTGATGAAAGGAACTCTTTTGTTATCTAGTAATGCTTTCACATCTTCATTCGCCTCGAGCGCAGCCCAGCTTTCCATTATTATTCCCTGCACAACAATTGCTCCTGGACCTGGAGAAATAATCTCTGAAATCGCTATAATTAATTCCATCTTTTCCGGATCTTTTGACAATGCTGCAAGGTTAAGTGCATTTCTAACTAGAAATATGTCTCTTTTACAGCTCTCAAAATTCTTTTTTTATCGTCTAGATGCCCTTTTATAATGTACTCGTACTCATTAGCAAAAAATGTCTCTTTGTCGCTACAAGTCTTAAGGTGGCTATTGAAATGATTGACTATAAATGCCATTTCTGAGACCTTTCCTATTGCCTTAGTACTGAGTTTTTCCGACGCATCGTCAGAGCTTAACATTGATGTTAAGCCCTTAATACTTAGCTTATTACCCTCACCACGTGATGGCAGTGTTCCTATGACATACTTGTTACCAATAACCCTGTTGCCATAGGCCGTCTTATCCTCCGAGCTTGGATATGTAGCTGAGCTGTTTCCTTCACTTCCATGAACCATGTCTTTTCTAATAACCCTGCTATTTCCTTCCAGTACCGTCTTAGCTCCTTCATATATAAGCGAGTCACGTATACTTTTTGCGAAAGTTATCGATATCTGACATACGATACTGATCTAAATTCGAACTTGGTGTGCCAACATTGACTCGCAGCTTATCCTCAAAAGAATAGTTTGAATACGCACTTAACCGCTTGACTACATCTACATCATTTCCGTGAAAAGCCATTATGCCATAATCATTAAGTAAGTACTTGTCATATTCCGATAGAAGCGCTTTGCCCCATAATTTCCCATTGACCTCAGACCAACTTTGTACAGTCCTGCTTCTAGCTATTCCTATTGCAATTATTATCATTGAAATCAATGATAGAAACACAAATGATAGAATTACAATTGTTGAACCACGTTTACTTCTGAATAGCTGCCTCAACACTATCACCAACTCTCACAAACTTATCCTCACATACTGAGAATCCCTTTACCTCTACAGACTTTCTAATTAAGCCTTCTGCCAGCCCTAAATTAGCATAATTTATATCTCTGATATCAGATATTGTCTTTACAACCGGAGAATTAGTATTATCCCATTTAACAAGCATCTTTCTATGCATATTAGTTTGAGTAATCAAGCATTCCAGATAAAAAGGTACATAATCTAACTAATAGCATTATCACCAGGATCATAATTGGTAGCACAATACTAGCCTCCACCATCTGCTCACCACGTTTATTAAGTATATTTAGCTTCAAGCTATGATTATTGGGTCTAGAATTTACTTGCATTAAGCGCTTTAAATGTTTTATTTACAAATGATGTGATTTCTGTTTTAAAGATAATTCCAAGCGCAATAGCAATTGCGATTAGAATAGCAACTTGAACGAGTTCCATTCCTGCTTTAGATTTAAATAATTTTTTTAATATTTTTTTCATATCTTTCCTCCTTTATAAATTGTAGATAATCATCTCACACACTTAAAATGATAAAAATCCACATACACACAAATTTACTAATATAAATATTATATTGTTCTAACTTGTTCGTTTTAACCATTTTACATACTGATCACCTCCTTAAGCATAAAATCACCATCATAATTACATAGACATCATTGCTGGTGCCATGGTTATAACTATTAACAAAATTAGTAGAAGTCCGAGCGGATATGTCATCTTAGTATCTATGAGTTTTTCCTTGCTCTCGCGCAATTACTTTCCTAACCTCCCATAAAAAAAGCACTTTCACGCTCTAACTTTTTCTTGTATATTGCTACCTCTTTTTTTCGTTCTCACGTAGCACTGTTGAAATACGCATTAACTCCTTTACCGAATAGCGCCGTGCAAGCTCTGAAAAAAGTTGAGGAATACTGCGATTAGTTAGTTCAGCAGACTCCGTCATGGTTATTATATTTCTTTCGAACTCACCCTGTGACTCTTCCTCCATCATTGAATATCCATTACAAATCTTATGAAAAGCATCAGTAAGTATTACTCCTGAATTCATCATCAGAAGCAACTGATTAGTAAATCTCGGTAACGCTTTTTAGTATCTGCTTGCGCTGATTCTCATCTGATTTACATAGTTTTTCGTATTTATTCATTATCACAGCAAAACCAATTAGCACGTATAAAAAAATGGAATTGTCATCCAGTCTCTATTGACCTTACTGCTTTTACTCCACTTCACCGTACTCCCATCATCAAGCTTTAGAAGGCAAATTAATTTTTCTTACTCTTGGAATCCTCAAGTCTACTCACAGCAATTCCAAGACTTGCGCTCATCTCTGCTTCTACATCATGAGAAGAATCAGAACTAGCTTTTATCATTATTCCTCTCATTCTGCTTTCTAAGCTTAACATCCTGCGATATGCTTTTTATTCCCTCGCTGAACATTTGCTATAAGGTCAAACTCTGCAAAATCAACTTCGCCGCGCTGCTCTATACCAACAACATTCCCCTTATTATCGACGATGTATTTACCGTTCATTCTCGGTTTAATTAAAATAATTACCAAGAAAATAAAAGCGACAATGGATATCCATATTAGTTGTTTCTTCAAATCACTATCGAATATTTTTCTTAATATTATCTTTCATAAACGCACCACCTACCTATATTTGTATATCCGTAATCTTCTGCATAACCGAGTAGATTAATATATCCGTAGCAACGACCATAGTCATAATCATTCGTCCAGATATATTTTTCATAAAAGTGGAGCAATGTACTCTGGAGAAAATAAGTTAAGGAACAGTACAACCACGAAAGGCATTGCAAAAGAGAATGATACTTTCATTTTTTTCTTTCTATTAGCCATCGTTCTTATTTCATTTTCAATCGTCATCTTATCAATGATTACACTAGCCGCTTTATTAAGAGCATCAACAAGATTTTGCACCTGTTGTTTTTACACGTAGTATAAATAATTGTAAAATCTACTACATCCTCTGAACCTGATCTCTTTGCAAAATCGTTAAGCACAGTTACGTCTTCTTCATTTCCGACGCTCATACGCTTATGCATGTTCTTTAGCTCTTTACTTAAAAATAGCATTTTCTCCATATATTCCAACTATTCCAGGAACTGCTTCACCCTATCGCATCACGCATTCCTCGGCCTGCGCCAATTGAGGTTGATAATATAAATAAGAAATCCTTAAATTGTTCCGCTAGCGCACGTTTGCGTCTTCTTAACATAAATGTAGAATATATTTCTTGTATTTTGATATAGAAGAATAACAACACCACACTAAAAAAATTATATTGTGATATAAGAGCGCAGATAAACTCATGCCTGATATGAGAGTTAGAATGAATAGAATCTGCTTTTTCTCTTTTATTAACAACATATTCATCATACTTAATTGTAAAATCTCCAATATGTTCCTTTTTCATCTGTAAACTCTCGATGGAATTCGGTAGTTTGTTTTTGTAAAATCGTGTATCTTTATCACTAACAAAAATCCATTTCTCACGTTCTGTTATCCTTCCTTATAGCCGTTCTGTATAAGTTTCTCTGTATTAATAAGTTTATTTCCTGTCTCTAACAGTTTCCCTTCAGTATCACTAGAATAAATATAATTGAGTTTATAATCTTCACCGTCAAATCCAACCATTTCTGCAACTTCAACTAAACGTCTTTTCCCATCACTATCTCTTCGCAAATGAACAAAAAAATATCGATAGCATTTGCAATCTGACTTTTTATAGAATAAATTGGAATCTGTGCATCCATTAGATACATCGTCTCAAGTCTATTTAACATTCCTTTTATTGAATTTCAATGTCCTGTAGACATGCTTCCATCATGCCCTGTAGACATGGCTTGAATCATATCAATAACCTCACGTCCTCTAACTTCACCTACAATAATTCTATCCGGTCTCATTCTTAGACTAGTCTTTATTAACATTTCCATGCTCACCCTTCCTTTACCAACAGAGTTTGCATTGCGGCATTCCATATGAACAATATTATCAATTTGACTAACTTTTAGTTCAGCAGAATCTTCTATAATGATTACACGCTCACAAGGTGCAATCGCTGATGACAGAGCATTTAAAAAAGTAGTCTTTCCGGAAGATGTTCCTCCACTTATAAAAAAACATTGTACTTAGAAGAAACTAATTTAGAAAGAAAGTCTGAACACTCACGAGGCATTGTATCATTATTTACCAAGTCGTCGAGTGTTATCTCTTCATTAGCAAACTTCCTGATAGTTAAAATCGGTCCATTTAAAGCAACATTCTTTAGTACACCATTTACTCGATAACCATTTTCCAGTCTCGCATCAACAATAGGATTCGCTTCATTAATTTCACGATGGACATCTGACGCAAACATCCTAATCAAGCCTTCAAGCTCATCGTCGGAATAAAAAGCATTATCAACCTCAAAAATCTTTTTATCCTTTTCAACAAAAATATGATTGCAGCCATTGACCATAATCTCATTAATATGTCTATCTTCTAAGTAAATAGAAAGTATGCTGTATTTGCACGATACTCTAAGATAAATTGCATTAATTAGTTCAGTAATATCACCGTAATTAATTTGGGATATTGCTTCACTATCAAATACTGCATTTTCAACAAACTCAAGAAGATCCTCATCTGTTATTTGTGTCTCAGAATGTGATATAATCCCTTTCAATTTATTAGTAATAGCTTCTATAAATAGTGAATATCTACTAACAACAGATTTCATACTAAAGTCAAAAATTAAAATCCATAAAAAAATCACACATCTAAAAAAATCTCTCTTCAAATTTTTGAAACAATAAATAAAATCTATAATATAAACTCATTAAGCATCTCATTTATGGTAAATTCTAGCGTACTTCCATCGACATCAGAATTTACATATGTAAAATTATCAATACCTAGTTCAGAAACAAGCTTTGAAGATGAAGAATCATTAATGTGAGATTTACTAAGTACGATAACCTTATCCATTTCATGAAGAAGATCAATGTTACGTTTATTCAAGCAACACGAAATATCGAAACAGATGAGATCAAAATAATGAGTAATAATGTACTTAATTAACTTATCAAAAGAGGTGTCATCCATTGCTGCAATAGGATTTAAAACTAATGAACTTTTTAAAATGATAGCACCCAAGATAGTCTTTATAAAAAAAGAATCAATTGGTATATCTTCAGACTTGTTTATGTAGTAGATTAGTTTCTTAAAGATGCTTGTATCGTCCTGTAACGAAAAGAGTTCCACAACATGTCGTATTTATAAATTGAAGTGGCAAAATAAGAACATTTATACCCGACCTGTAAACAGCTTGTTTCGCAAACTGCTCAACAAAATCAGAATAATAGACCCCCTGATCAAATATAAAGCCAACCTTATAGCTTTTTACAATCCTAATATTTCCAGTCCCGTAATAGACATGACTGCAAATTTTAATCTTAGAAATTAAGTCATCAAATCCTTGAAACTTAAAAACTTGAAATGGACTAGAAGATAAGTTCTCTTCACCCTGTCTACCAGTAAGAAAACAAATAGCTTTGCTATTAAGTAAAGGATACTGATGAGACAACGAATCAATAGATAGGTCTGTAATCAACAGTTCATCATCAAAGAGTTCACCATCAAAGTTTAAGTCAATAAGAAGGCTTTTATCTGTCTTACTAGACATATCGATAAAAGATGTTAGATACTCTTTATCACTAAATAAAACACGAAATCTCATCATTCACCTCTAGAAATAGTAAAAAAATTGGAGTGGCAAGGAACATGTCTTATTCCTACAACAAAATAATAGCATTAATTTGATTCCCCTTCAGCACACCTTTATAGACATGAACAAACACAAATAAAAAGACCTGTAGTAACAACTACAAGTCTTAATTGGTGCGCTTGGAGGGACTCGAACCCCCACGGTCGCCCGCCAGAACCTAAATCTGGTGCGTCTGCCAGTTCCGCCACAAGCGCATATTTAATTGGTGGTGACCCCACCGGGAATCGAACCCGGGTTACCGCCGTGAAAGGGCGATGTCTTAACCGCTTGACCATGGGGCCTTATAAAAAAACCGGCGACGTCCTAATTTCCCAGGCAGCTTCCCACCAAGTATCTTCAGCGCTAAAGAGCTTAACTTCTGTGTTCGGGATGGGAACAGGTGTAACCTCTTTGCTATTGTCACCGGATTTGTAAATCGCTTTTGCAATCTACTCATATGTTGTAGTAAGATGTGTTTCCATCATCTTCTACGCTTTTGAGAGTTGTACCCTCAAAATTGAATAACCACCTTGTGCTTTAAAACCATTTGGTCAAGTGTTCGACCTATTAGTATCAGTCAGCTGAATACGTTACCGTACTTACACCTCTGACCTATCAACGTGATAGTCTCTCACGGGTCTTACCTTTCGGAGGAAATCTTATCTTGAGGTGGGCTTCGCACTTAGATGCTTTCAGCGCTTATCCCTTCCATACGTAGCTACCCGGCTATGCCCTTGGCAGAACAACCGGTACACCAGAGGTATGTCCATCCCGGTCCTCTCGTACTAAGGATAGCTCCTCTCAAATTTCCAACGCCCACAGCGGATAGGGACCGAACTGTCTCACGACGTTCTGAACCCAGCTCGCGTACCTCTTTAATGGGCGAACAGCCCAACCCTTGGGACCTACTTCAGCCCCAGGATGAGACGAGCCGACATCGAGGTGCCAAACACCCCCGTCGATGTGAACTCTTGGGGGGTATAAGCCTGTTATCCCCGGGGTAGCTTTTATCCGTTGAGCGATGGCCCTTCCACTCGGAACCACCGGATCACTAAGCCCGACTTTCGTCCCTGCTCGACCTGTATGTCTCGCAGTCAAGCTCCCTTTTGCCTTTGCACTCTTCGCGCGATTTCCGTCCGCGCTGAGGGAACCTTTGGGCGCCTCCGTTACTCTTTAGGAGGCGACCGCCCCAGTCAAACTGCCCACCTGACACTGTCCCTGTACCGGATCACGGTACTAGGTTAGATTTCCAACATTACAAGGGTGGTATCCCAACGGTGACTCCTCCAACACTGGCGTGTTGATCTCTTAGTCTCCCACCTATCCTGTACATGCAATGCCGAAAATCAATATCAAGCTACAGTGAAGCTCCACGGGGTCTTTCCGTCCTGCTGCGGGTAACCGGCATCTTTACCGGTACTACAATTTCACCGAGCCTATTGTTGAGACAGCGTCCAGATCATTACGCCTTTCGTGCGGGTCGGAACTTACCCGACAAGGAATTTCGCTACCTTAGGACCGTTATAGTTACGGCCGCCGTTTACTGGGGCTTAAGTTCTGTGCTTCGGTTGCCCTAACACTTCCCCTTAACCTTCCAGCACCGGGCAGGCGTCAGCCCCTATACATCAGCTTTCGCTTTAGCAGAGACCTGTGTTTTTGGTAAACAGTTGCCTGGACCTCTTCACTGCGGCCTGCCGAAGCAGGCACCCCTTCTCCCGAAGTTACGGGGTTATTTTGCCGAGTTCCTTAACAATAGTTCGCTCGCTCACCTTAGGATTCTCTCCTCATCTACCTGTGTCGGTTTGCGGTACGGGCACCTTGGATCTCATTAGCGGCTTTTCTTGACAGCGTGAAATCGATTGCTACCGGTCATACGACCACCCCATCACAGCTCAACCTTATAGAAAGCGGATTTGCCTACTTTCAAGCCTCACTGCTTGGACACGCTCAACCAACGGCGTGCTCAATCTATCCTTCTGTGTCCCCACTTCATTCAAACAATCTTTGGTGGTACAGGAATATCAACCTGTTGTCCATCGCCTACAGCGTTCGCTCTCGGCTTAGGTCCCGACTTACCCTGAGAGGACGAACCTTCCTCAGGAAACCTTAGATTTTCGGCGGACGGGATTCTCACCCGCCTTACGCTACTCATGCCAACATTCTCTCTTCTATACTGTCCAGATTTGCTTACGCGCCTCCTTCTGCCTGTATAGAATGCTCCTCTACCAATTAGTTATACTAATTCCAAAGCTTCGGTGGTAAGTTTGAGCCCCGTTTATCTTCGGCGCAGGATCACTCGACTAGTGAGCTATTACGCACTCTTTAAATGTATGGCTGCTTCTAAGCCAACATCCTAGCTGTTTGTGCAATCCCACATCCTTTTCCACTTAACTTACTCTTTGGGACCTTAGCTGTTGATCTGGGCTGTTTCCCTTTCGACCATGGAACTTATCTCTCATAGTCTGACTCCCAAGTATGATAGCACGGTATTCGGAGTTTGATAGTTGTTGGTAACCGGTGAAGGCCCCGCGAACAGTCAGTGCTCTACCCCCGTGTATCTTTACCTTGAGGCTAGCCCTAAAGCTATTTCGAGGAGAACCAGCTATATCCGAGTTCGATTGGAATTTCACCGCTATCCACAAGTCATCCTAACCTTTTTCAACAGATATAGGTTCGGTCCTCCATAACCTTTTACGGTTACTTCAACCTGCTCATGGATAGGTCACCCGGTTTCGGGTCTACAGCATGTAACTCTCGCCCTATTCAGACTCGATTTCTCTACGGCTCCGTTGCTCCAGCAACTTAACCTCGCTACATACCATAACTCGTTGGCCCGTTCTACAAAAAGTACTAGGTCACTTGCGCTCCCTATGCTTGTAAGCATCAGGTTTCAGATTCTATTTCACTCCCCTCCCGGGGTTCTTTTCACCTTTCCCTCACGGTACTATTCGCTATCGGTCACTGGGTAGTATTTAGGCTTGGAGGGTGGTCCCTCCTGCTTCAGGCCGGGTTACACGTGTCCGGTCCTACTCTGGTGCCACCTATGCGCTTTCTGCTTTCGCCTACAGGAGTATTACCTTCTTTGCTTGAGCTTTCCAACTCTATTCGGCTTGCATAACTTCGTCAATATTGGTGGACCACAACCCCAGACTGTAAACAGTCTGGTTTGGCCTCTTTCCCTTTCGCTCGCCGCTACTCAGGAAATCGATTTTTCTTTCTCTTCCTAGGGCTACTTAGATGTTTCAGTTCACCCCGTTCCCTTCATTAAGCTATGTATTCACTTAATGATACATACGCATTACCGTATGTGGGTTCCCCCATTCGGAAATCTGCGGGTATATCGGATATGTGCTCCTTACCGCAGCTTATCGCAGCTTATCACGTCCTTCATCGGCTCCCAGTGCCAAGGCATCCACCCGATGCTCTTTGTACTTGACCAATCATTTCTTTCGAAATGTTCTCTCGCCTAGACTAGCGTTGTCTAGGTCTTATTCACTATTGTAATTCTCTCAGTGAATTCTGGTTTCTCTCAACAAATAGTCTGTCTGAAATCGTTACCCAATTTGAATCTCCTTCAAGAAGATTCGGCTTGTATCTCGATTCGTTGTCTATTTGTCTTCATTTTACACTTGGTGTGTTATTCAATTTTCAAGGTACTACTTCACATATAATAAATATATGTAATGGTGGGCTTGGGAGGACTCGAACCTCCGACCTCACGCTTATCAGGCGTGCGCTCTAACCACCTGAGCTACAAGCCCATAAACTATCATAGTGTAGAGACTAGGTCTCCTTAGAAAGGAGGTGATCCAGCCGCTCGTTCTCGAACGGCTACCTTGTTACGACTTCACCCCAGTCATTGGTTTTGCCTTAGGCGATAGATTAATTAACCGACTTTGGGCACCCCCAACTTCCATGGTGTGACGGGCGGTGTGTACAAGACCCGGGAACGCATTCACCGCAGCATTCTGATCTGCGATTACTAGCAACTCCAACTTCATGTAGGCGAGTTGCAGCCTACAATCCGAACTGGGATCGGTTTTGGTGATTTGCTCCACTTCACAGTATTGCCTCTCATTGTACCGACCATTGTAGCACGTGTGTAGCCCAGAACATAAGGGGCATGATGATTTGACGTCATCCCCACCTTCCTCCGAGTTGACCTCGGCAGTCTCGCTAGAGTCCTCAACTGAATGTTAGTAACTGGCGACAAGGGTTGCGCTCGTTGCGGGACTTAACCCAACATCTCACGACACGAGCTGACGACAACCATGCACCACCTGTCTCTGCTGTCCGAAGAAGGGACCGGTTAAGGTCCTGTCAGCAGGATGTCAAGCCCTGGTAAGGTTCTTCGCGTTGCTTCGAATTAAACCACATGCTCCGCTGCTTGTGCGGGTCCCCGTCAATTCCTTTGAGTTTTACTCTTGCGAGCGTACTCCCCAGGCGGAGCACTTATTGCGTTAACTGCGGCACTGAGCCCCTAACGGGCCCCAACACCTAGTGCTCATCGTTTACGGCGTGGACTACCAGGGTATCTAATCCTGTTTGCTACCCACGCTTTCGTGCCTCAGTGTCAGTTACAGTCCAGAAAGCCGCCTTCGCCGCTGGTGTTCCTCCTAATATCTACGCATTTCACCGCTACACTAGGAATTCCGCTTTCCTCTCCTGCACTCAAGTAGCCCAGTTCGCAAGGCAAGTAGAGGTTGAGCCTCTAAATTAAACCTTGCGCTTAGGTAACCACCTACGCACTCTTTACGCCCAATAATTCCGGATAACGCTTGCCCCCTACGTATTACCGCGGCTGCTGGCACGTAGTTAGCCGGGGCTTGCTCCTAAGGTACCGTCATTTGTTTCTTCCCTTAGAACAGAAGTTTACAACCCGAAGGCCTTCATCCTTCACGCGGCGTTGCTGCATCAGGCTTTCGCCCATTGTGCAAGATTCCCTACTGCTGCCTTCCGTAGAAGTTTGGACCGTGTCTCAGTTCCAATGTGGCCGATCACCCTCTCAGGTCGGCTACTGATCGTCACCTTGGTGAGCCGTTACCTCACCAACTAGTTAATCAGACGCAGGCCCATCCCTGACCGATAAATCTTTGACCGATGAAGCATGTGCTTCTACGGTGTTATGAGGTTTTAATCATCGTTTCCAATGGCTATCCCTCTGTCAGGGGCAGGTTGCCTACGCGTTACTCACCCGTCCGCCGCTGTCCGTTAGTATAATCCCCCGAAGGTTCATGCGCTAACATCTCGCTCGACTTGCATGTATTAGGCACGCCGCCAGCGTTCATCCTGAGCCAGGATCAAACTCTTAATAAATGTTATCTGAAGAATCTTTCGATTCGTCCAAATCCTGTTAATGGATGACGCCTATCGCGTCTCGACTCGTTATTTCCGAATCATTGTTGTTTGTGTTTGAATTGTACAGGGACATACGACATATTTGTACATCGTTTGTCTCTTATACGATCTTGAGATCAATCTCCAGTTTGCACTGTGTCGATCTCTTGACCAGTTTCTACACTATGAAGTTGTCATGGTTCTGCTGACTGCGTTTGAGCGTTTTTAAAGTTAACAGCTCTCTCGCGACAGCTTAATCATTATAGCGCACCATTTTTGACTCGTCAAGCACTTTTTTTATCTTTTTTTGAAAGTTTTTAGTACTCGCCTTGTCACGGCTCGCTTACTCGTCACCGATTTAGTAACAAGTGTTTTTAATTATAGAGTCTGCACTATTGCCTGTCAACCCCTGATTAGCAACGTTTAGGTATTATTGTATTCATTTTTTTAGATACATACTAGTTAGTGTATACAATTATAATATTAGAACCGCCTACCGACATCAGTGTTTGTCTGTAATTACTCTTCTATTTACTTATAACTGACTGCCATATAACTTACAATCATCAACATCCCTGCATGTACTTATAAGTTACTTTTTTTATACTATAATATATTGGTACTAACTAATATGAATTTTATTTACGTCTTTATCTATCTTTCCTTCTTATTCACACATAATTAGTGCAGCTCTATAATTAATTTACTTAACTGGCAGCCATATACTTTTATTTTGGTTCATCTTCCCAAAGCGAATTGATTGTCGCATGTGGTTTGCTTTCCCAATCCACTGTCACATATGGCGGATATCTAAATAGATACTTTTTATAAGCTCTTCTAATCTTAGAGTGGTTGTTTCTACCTATACCTATCTTTCTGCCTGATTCAAATTCGATTTCATACTTGTCAATCCTTTTGACTTTGTCAAAGTTGATAATTAAACCTACTAGCGGTCTAAAGAAAGACCTTCCTACTAGTGGATATGCAATATCATTGATTTTTGGCAAAAGTCTTATAGATGTATGTCGATGTATAGATAAGAAGAGACTTTCCTTCTCTATCGATAAATTCGATGTCATCAATTGCAACTTGTGCACATGTCGATCCAGTGATAATTGATATAGTGTCTGTGTTTTTCTTTATACATAATTTGCTCCTTCTTTTGTTATGAAATAACACACTTTTTGCAGTCAGGGGTGACTGGTGGCTTAATATTAACCTTGTCGAGGTTAAAAGTAAATCGACTTTTTTCGACCTCAAAATCGATATATAGAGCTTCTCAGCATTATAGCCACAAGTTCTGCCACATAAGACAAATCATGCTAGTTTTTACGCTAATTTTTTTAATTTTTTTCAGGGTTAATTTTTGATTATTTCGCGTTACTTGTTTATTATTTTCCTATCATTTTAGCTAAGGTTCATATCAATTATTAATTTATTTGATCAGCATGTATCATTACTTGAGCATCTTGTTTTTAACTGCTTGTAGATTAGTTATTGATTCCTTGCATATCATTTATTAATTGATTCCTTGCAGTTCAGTTGTGGATTTATTGCAGTTTTTTTATATCTCTTGCTTATATTTCTCTATAATCAAAGGCAAGTAATGTTAGCTACTAGTTTTTTTATACCTATATAACTGTATACATCGACTCTGCATCTACCTTTTTTACTGTATCTAGGAGTTTCTCAACCCTTACTTCAAGTTCACTTGTTCCAAAGGTAATTTTTAATCACATCGCCTTCTTTGAGTTCTACTCCCGGCTTCGAAACCTTTCCATTAACTTCTACTCTCCCCTGTTCGCACGCTTCCTTTGCAACTGTGCGTCTTTTTATTATCCTTGAATTTTTTTAAGAATTTGTCTAATCTCATTTTTACACTCCCTTTAATTTTTCTTCGTAGTTACGAGCTATCTCTGCTACAATTCTGAATTTTTGTCATTTTACGGCTATTGTCAAAATGAATGTATGAATAATATTCATTCCAAAACAAGTGATCACTTCATGGAGTCCAAGTAATACCATAATAGAGACTTGTCTCATCTTCAGGATATTCAGGTACATGCCATAAGTGACTTTTTAAAAGTATCCTTTAGTTCCTGTTCACTTAAAGTAGCGAGCAAATCAAGTCCATTAAGTTTAATGTTCTTTACATCATTTCGAGCATTCTTAATACAATCCTCATCCATCATTATAGTAACAACTTTACAATCCTTAACTAAGGTGTCTTTTTTTCATATCTCCATAGAAGTAAATTCCTCCGATTACATTATTGTTTTTTTAACTAATAAGTACTTGAATAAAGTATCCCTTCCTCAACACGCTTGTAACCAGCGGGGATCGTCAGATTACTGTTAGGTGAGTATTTTTTTCATAACTTGTTAAATTTGAAATGTTTGTATAGTCTTCCTGATATTGAGGCGTATCGTTTACTCGTACATAAATATCATAGCCGTTGTCTATTAATTCTGAAGCACGCGTACTAGCCATCTTAATTTCCGTGTCACCAAGAGTTACAACTGGCGCTTTGCTCGGAAGGCCAATTATAGAAAAGGATATCATAAGAAATACCGAGAGAAGTGCTGTTGCCGCGAGCACCATCAGCGACCTTCCAGTCCTCTTACGAGCATTAAATAATGCAAGTGCAGGCGGTGCAATTATCCATCGCGCCATAATCGAGAACCCAGAACCTGCCCCTCCACTAGTCTGATAGCTCCGCTAACAGCTATCGCTATCATTAGAATATAAACTATTAACTCACTTAAAGGAATTTTGCTCGTATCTGTAGATTCGTTGACAGCACTATCAAACAGCGATATTCCGTCAACCTTTGTATTCTTCATATACTTATACGCTCCAAATCCTATACCTATATATAATAGGGCAAGGAGCACCAGTAACCCTATTAGTACCAATCTAGCCATTTATTCCTCTCAACTCGCTTATATCACTCGTGCACATGCTAATCTAAATATATTTCTAAAATTATAAATTTACAAAGAAAAAGATGGGCACGTCGTACCCATCTCCCTAAGTATCATTCAATTACTTGTTTACTGCATCCTTTAGCGACTTTCCTGCCTTGAAAACAGGAGCCTTTGAAGCTGGGATATCAATAACTGCCTCTGGCTTCTGAGGGTTTCTACCCTTTCTAGCCTTTCTTGACCTTGTTTCAAATGTACCGAAACCGATGAGTCTTACACTGTCTCCAGCAACTAGGGACTCTTCAATTGTTCCTAGTACAGCGTCCAAAGCTGCTTCTGCATCCTTCTTCTTAAAACCAGTCTTATCAGCAACCTTACTTACTAATTCAGCCTTATTCATAATTTTCCTCCTTATGGTAACTTAACTACACGTATTATACTGTTGGAGTATTGAAAAGTCAACGAATTGATTGCGTTTATCTTGCTTTTAGTTTATAAAAAGCCTATAAATCACGAAAATAATCACATTTTCTACTTATTCGTCAAGTGAAGTTTGTCCGTTAACTTCAAAATCTTCTCTCCCTTAGGCATCATGAGGATTTCTTCAGAGCCCAAACACTTAGTTACAAATACCGCAACTGCATATACAGCTACAGCAACCATCATTGCCAAAAGCGTTGCAAGAGAATTACTTCCCAGAACTTTAAATACAAGTATGTATGTACCATGAGCCGCACCACCCATAACGAGGGAAGCAATCGCAGGCTTAATAAATGTTCCTATAATATCTAGATTAGTTCCCGTGAGCTTGTGCATTGCCCGATAGTTTAGTATTGCCGTTATCCCATATGCCGCTACATTTCCAGCCGCTGCACCGTTAATGTTAAATGCCGGAATACCAACTAATATATATGTGATAATGAATTTGCATATAACTCCTATCGAAAGGTTTATAACTGGTATCGTAGGCTTCCCTATTCCCTGTAAAACGCTTGAAAACGTACGTAAAATAGATAAGCACACTATTCCTAGAGAAAGAACCTGTAGTGTTGGTACCGCTAGCGCTGAATCCTCAGGCTGTCCTGGATACAGTAGAAATAAAATCGGTCTTGCTAGTGCAATCAACCCAATCATACAAGGGAAGCTTATAATCATGCTAGTCTTGATTCCTGTCTGTATGTTTTTGTGCAGTCCAACCATATCTTTTCTAACAAATGCCGATGAAATCGCAGGCACCAAACTTACCGCTACCGCAATAGTGAACACCTGCGGAAATCCTATAAGCGGGTCGCAGAATCCACTGATTAGACCATATAGCTGTTTAGACTGATGATGGCTCCATCCCGTAGCCTGCAGCCTTCTCATTACAAGCCATAAATCTACAATCATCATGAACGGAAGAATCGCCGAGCCTATCGTAATTGGAACAGCAATCTTGAGAAGTTCTTTGAATATTGACTTTGTTGACTCATCTTTGTGTATTGATTTCTGGAAATGTAGCTTACGCGCATTGGCACCTACGACGTAGACAATTAGCAGCAATATTAGCGCAGCTATTGATCCTGCAGATGCACCAAATGTAGCACCTGCGGCAGCCTTCGTTAGGTCCGCACTCGAACGAAGGAACATGTAAGCCAGCCCCAGTCCTGCAAATACCCTCATAAGCTGCTCTATAACTTCTGATGCTCCAGTCGGCATCATCTGCTGCTGCCCTTGTGAATATCCTCTAAATGACGCAACGATAGGAGCCGTTAGTAGCGCTGGCGCAATCGCTCTAAGAGAAGCAGCTCCACCAGGATTTTTACTATGTGCAGCTATCATATCTGCTCCAAAATAACAAACGATAAAACCAAATACACCTATTGCGAACATGATTCTTAAAGATACTTTGTATACTCTATGTGCATTGATATAATCACCGATTGCTACTCTTTCCGAGACCATCTTTGAAATTGCTACTGGCAATCCAGCAGTTGCAATTATCAAAAAGAACGAATAAATCGGATAAGCAACGCCGTAATACGACATTCCGGTCGCACCAATCCAGTTATTAAGCGGAATTCTGAAGAAGGCGCCAAAAACTTTGGCAATTATTCCTGTTATTGACAGTATAGCCGCACCTTTTACAAATTTGGCTCCGTGTTCAGAGTGGTTAACCTTACTCATTTATATCTCCTAAAATATATAGTCTTTTAAGCACTAACGCCGATTATACCATACCATGTTCATAAGTCTATGGATAAATCACGATTCAGAATCGTATATAGTTTATAAAAGCAATTTGATATTTCGATTTATTTAAGCCCTATTCAGCTTTCGAAAGCCCCTGAAGCCTAGCTTCCGCCATAGTCATCATTAGGTCTAGGATTCTAACAGCCGGCTTTTCCTTTGCCTTTTGAAGACTTAAATAAGGGTTAGTTCCGCTGCTAATAATCAGCTGTTCTCCATACTTTTGTTTCGCTACAATTAATGTAAATGCATCCGCATTGTTCTCTTCATTGAACTCGACAACATACCTTCCGCCACGTTCAGATATCGACTTGACCCCGAGATCCGCTGCCAGGCACTTAATCTCAGCAATTCGAATAAGATCTACTGTCACAGATGGTAAATCCCCGTATCTATCGATTAGTTCAGCTACCAGTTCTTCTGCTTCTTCGTGATTTGCAATCTGCGCTATCTTTTTATACGCCTGTAACTTCAGAGTCTCATCCTTAATATATTCAGTAGGTATGCGCGCGGGAATATCTACCTCTATCGCAATTTCTTCTCTTCCTTCGGTTATCTTCTCACCCTTGAGCCTTCGTACAGCTTTATCAATTTCCTTGACATAAAGCTCATAACCGATTCCAGCAATATTACCATGCTGTGCTTCTCCGAGAACATTTCCTGCTCCCCTTAGCTCGAGGTCTCTCATCGCAAGCTTAAAACCGGCTCCAAACTCGGTGAACTCCCTGATGGCAGCAAAGCCTTTTTTTGTAGCAACCTCTGTAAGCACTCTCTCCGGTTTATATAACAGATAGGCATATGCCAGTCGGTTCGACCTTCCAACCCTGCCCTTAAGCTGATATAGCTGCGATAATCCTAGTTTATCCGCATTTAATATGATAATTGTATTAGCATTAGGAATATCTATACCATTCTCGATGATAGTAGTTGCAACGAAAACATCTATATCTCCTTCAACAAAATCAAGCATGACGTTTTCCAAAGTCGTTTCGTTCATGCGGCCATGTCCAACTGCGACACTTGCATCTGGCACAAGTGCATTTATACGCTTTGCTACCTCGTTAATGCCATTTACACGATTATAGATTACATATACCTGACCGCCTCTATCAAGCTCTCTCCTAACCACACTTCTTATTAGTTCATCATCTTCTGCAGATACGAAGGTCTGGACAGGATATCTGTCCTGAGGCGGCTCCTCAATCGTACTGATATTCTTTATACCTGTCAGCGACATGTTAAGTGTCCGTGGAATTGGAGTTGCAGACAGTGTCAGTACATCAACTGATTGTCTAACCATTTTTAGTTTTTTTCTTTGTGTTTTTACTCCAAATCGCTGTTCTTCATCGATAACTAACAGCCCTAAATCCTTATAGGATATATCATCCGAAAGCAATCTATGGGTTCCAATGACCAAGTCTACTGTCCCTTTTCTAAGGCCTTCGAGAACTTTTTTCTGATGAGACTCATTTACAAATCTCGACATCATCTCTATATTGAATGGATAGTCCTGGAAACGTTCTTTTAATGTGTTGAAATGCTGATTAGCAAGAAGCGTCGTCGGCGCTAGAAACACTGCTTGTTTTCCTTCAGAAATACACTTGAATATAGCTCGCGCTGCGACTTCCGTCTTACCATATCCGACATCTCCGCAGAGCAGTCTGTCCATCGGCAGAGGTTTCTCCATATCTTCTTTTATTTCTAAAGCAGCTTGAAGTTGGTCGTCGGTTTCTTGATAAGGGAAGCTATCCTCAAACTCTCGTTGCCACACTGTATCTCTCTGAAATGCATATCCTCCTCGGAGCTCTCGTTCAGCATAGAGTTTAACGAGGTCTTCAGCTATTTCCTCGATTGCCTTACGCGCCCTAGCCTTAGTGTTTCGCCAGTCTCCACCTGAAAGTCTAGATAGTTTTGGTGCTTTTCCTTCACTTCCGATGTATCGTTGAACTATGTCCATCTGTTCAGTTGGAATGTAGAGTACGTCTGTTCCTGAGTAATGGATTTTTAAATAGTCCTTTATCTCTCCGTCAGCTTCTAAAGTCTTTATCCCTTCGAATCGTCCTATTCCGTGTTCCTCATGAACCACATAATCACCAGCATGAAGGTCTAGAAAGTCTTGCTTCTTAGTCTTACGTTTAAGCTTTTCGCTTAGCACTCTTCCTTATATTAGGAAATATGTCCGAATCAGTTATATAGCATAGCTTCTCATCATCGAGTATCATGCCCGATACAAGATGCCCTATATCATATCTAAAATTACCAAAAATACCCGCATCTTCAAGGTATTCCCGAATCCTAGCAAGCCTTTCTTGTTCAGCTGAAACGACATGAACTTCGTAGCCTTCTTTGGAAAGCCTTCTCATCTCTCTTCCAAAGAGCTCCATCTGTCCGTTAAAACTTGCAATCTGTCTACTTGTTACGTTTACGACTCTTCCGAATTCTTCGATCCATTTTTATAGGTTCAGGGGAATGGCGTAAAGACTATTAAATCCTTAGAAAAAAAGCTTGTTGAGGTCAGATTTTTTTCCTCATATTCAGGGACTTCAACCTCTATTCTATTAGGATCATAGATCATCAAATTAACATCATCTGAATAATCAAGATAATCCCAGATTCTCTCGTCCTTTATATTGAAGTACTTTAAGTAGTTGGCGAATATCTGCACATTAGTGCACTCCGTAAACATCTCAGTGATACGCCCCTTAAGTTCTTCAATTCTATCGATTCTTCCATCAGATAATGTGCCGTTCTTATTCTCTATACGCAGATTTACAAGACGTTCATCGTACTCGCCGATTATTTGAGGAAGTGCAGCTAGACGCTCTTCCTCATTTGGCACAAACTCAGCTGCTGGACACACTCTTATGAAATCTATATTTTCCAGTGATATCTGAGATTCTGCATCGAAATACCTCAGTGAATCAATCTCGTCATCAAAAAATTCAATTCGAATAGGGTCAATGTGGTTTGGTGCAAATATATCTACTATACCACCACGTGCACTGAACTCACCTTCTGCCTCAACCACCGGTGTACCCACATACCCAAGTGCAACTAACTTTTTCTTTAATTCAGATGGATCAATCCTCATCCCCATCTCTAGCTTTATAATCGAATCTACAAATCTTTGTGCGGGCTGAAGAGGCTTCAGCGCTGCTGAAATTGGTGCAATTACTACAGCTTCATTGCTAGATGTTATCGCATCAATTGCCCTAATTCTCTGAATTAGCGAATTACTGTCTTTTGCCTCATAGATTATCTGCAGTTCATCCTCGTCAGGCATTACGAAAATCTCTCGATCTTGAACAAAAAAAGAAATATCGTCCCGGAGCCGTGCTGCAACATCAGCTCTGGAAACGATAATTAATGTCTTCTTTTTTTCTTAGCAATCTCCTTGGCTGCATAGTAGGCAACCCTACTACCGCTAACACCAGTGATATTGGTCTTCATATCTAGTCCTTTTTCTTAGTAGTATTGTTGAGATTCATCGCTTTCTCAATTCCAACCTCAATAATATCCTTTGCTGCCTTTGCAGCTTTAACTGCAGTTTCATTAAGTACTTCATTCTCATCTTTTGAAACTTTGCCAATTACATGTTCTACTAGCGATCCTTCGTTGCCACCAACTCCGGTTCTTATCCTTGGGAAATCAGTCGTTCCAAGCTGGCTAACAATTGAACGCATTCCATTATGCGTTCCTGGCCCACCAAACTTGCGGATTCTTATTGAGCCTAGCGGAATATCTATATCATCGTAAATAACTATCACGTTCTCTGAAGGAACTTTGTAAAAATTCGAAACTTCTCTTAGTGCATCTCCACTCAAATTCATGTATGTCTGAGGCTTTACGAGTAACACCTTATGCGTTCCAATTCTACACTCTCCAATTAAGGACTTAAACTTAGCTTTGGTAACATCTACGTTTAGATCATCTGCAAGTTTATCGATTGCTCTAAAGCCCATATTATGTCTCGTCTGTGCGTATTTATCCCCTGGATTCCCTAATCCTGCAATAATGTACATACTCTTTTTCTCCAATAGATAGATTGGCAACGGAGATTTCTCCGTTGCCATAAATCGTAGTTTTATATCAATATTAGTCAAATAGAGGGCTTACCGATCCACCCTGATATATTCTGGTAATTACCTCTGAGAAAATTGGCCCTACAGAGATAAATGTCATCTTGTCAATCTTCTTCTCGTCAGCAATTGGAACTGTGTTGAGAAGAACTAACTCCTTGATAGGGCTCTTCTCAAGACGCTCCATAGCTGGTCCCGATAGAACTCCGTGAGTAGCGCAAGCATATACACTCTTTGCTCCAAGCTCCATCAGCGCATTTGCAGCATTACATATAGTGCCCGCAGTATCAATCATATCGTCTAAGAGAATACAATTCTTACCATTGATATCTCCGATTATATTCATAATCTCACTCTTATTTGGCTCTGGACGTCTCTTGTCAACAATTGCAATCGGAGCGTCGAGTCTCTGAGCCATATTTCTGGCTCTTGTTACACTTCCGTGGTCAGGAGACACAACGACAATATCGTCAAGGTTCTTCTCTTTGAAGTACTTTTGTAAGTATAGGTAGTCCAAGTAGATGGTCAACTGGAATATCAAAGTATCCCTGTATCTGATTAGCATGGAGATCCATAGAAACAAGTCTATCTGCTCCAGCTGCCTGGATTAGATTCGCTACAAGCTTTGCTGTAATCGGATCTCTCGCCTTTGCTTTTCTATCCTGTCTTGCATATCCATAGTAAGGAACCACTACATTGATTCTTCCTGCAGATGCTCTCTTGAGCGCATCGATCATGATAAGAAGCTCCATTAAATGGTCATTAACAGGTGCACATGTCGGCTGAACGATGTATACGTCGCAATCTCTAACCGACTCCCATATACTCACCTGAATTTCCCCATCACTGAACTTATTAACAGTTGATTTGCCAACCTTAATTCCCATTAGTTCAGCAATTTCATTAGCTAGCTCTGGATGCGCGTTGCATGTAAAAAGCTTTAGATCAGAAAAGACCTTGTTCATTATTTACCTCCAATACGTGAACTTTAAAATATAATCGCTAGTTACTTATTATCTTTCTTTAAAAATCTTACGGTTACGTACCCAATTTTCCTTTATGGTCATCCTCGATCTTCCTATGCAAAGGGCATCTTCCGGAACATTTTCCGTAACTGTTGTAGCTGCTGCTACGTATGCACCTTCACCTACTTCAACCGGTGAAACAAGGTTAGAATTACATCCAATAAATGCATCATCTTCAATCTTTGAGCGGTACTTCTTGGTACCATCGTAGTTCACGAATACTACTCCGCATCCGAGATTTACATTTTTTCCTATGTCAGCATCGCCTATGTATGTAAGATGTGAAGATTTACTTCCATCTCCCATCGTTGAATTCTTAACTTCAACAAAATCTCCTACCTTGCACTCATCACCGATAACACTGCCAGGTCTGATATAAGCAAAAGGTCCAACACTGGTATTAGAGCCTACTTTACTCTCATATATATAAGATGCCTCAACAGTAGATCCGCTACCGACCTCAGCATCTCTTAGTACTGATGACTGACCTATATAAGCTCCTGCTCTAATTATGGATTTGCCTGTGATAGTAACATTTGGGGCAATTATAGCACCCTTCTCTATTACGACCTCTTCATCAATATATGCAGAATAGATGTCTACGAAATTTACTCCATCTTCTTCCATCCTGCGTCTATTTGACGCAAGTCTAGCACTCTCGCAATTCCTATACTCCTCAATAGTCATAAACTCCTCCGTTATGCCTTAAGCATCATCTGACCGATTTTGTATACGTCACCAGCCCCCATCGTCATCACGATATCATCCTTTTCTGCATTTGCAGAAAGATACTTAACAATATCTTCAAAATCCTGGACGTAATAAACTTCTCTATCAGGGTATTCAGCCTTAATAGCATTTACGAGCTGATATGAAGATACTCCGTATACATCCTTCTCTCTAGCCGCATAGATATCTGTTATAATAAGAGAATCTACGTGGTCAAATGACTCTACAAACTCCTCAAATAAAGCTTTAGTTCTAGTATATGTGTGTGGCTGGAAGATTACCCTAAGCTTATTATGCTTAACCTTGCTTGCGGCTGAAAGGGTTGCCTTTATCTCAGTTGGGTGGTGAGCATAGTCATCAACTATCTTGACACCCTTCTTAGTAACGCCGGTAAAGTCAAACCTTCTATGCGTTCCTTTGAAGCTCTTTAGGGTGCCTGCGATGACATCATCGCTTACACCGAGATATCTAGCCGTAACATATGCGGCCATTGAGTTCAGAACGTTATGCTCTCCTGGCACACCTAGATGTAAGTGGCAAAGAACCTTGCCCTCATGGCAGATGTCGTATTCAGGAAAACCGCCGTCATCGAAAGAAACGTTTTCTGCATAGAAATCGTTACTATCTGTATATCCGTACGTAATTACGTTATTAAGTCCTCTGAGTGCTTCCTTCACGAAAGGATTTTCACCATACGCGATGATGATTCCTTTCTTCGGAATGTTGGAAACGAACTCCTTAAACGACTTAACAATATGGTCCATATCTTTAAAGTAGTCAAGATGATCGGAATCTATATTGAGAAGCACACCGATATTGGGAGTTAAGTGCAAAAAGCTATCCATATATTCACATGCTTCCGTAACAAAATAGTTGGTGTCACCAATTTCTACGTTACCCTTTATCTCCTCTACATTGCCACCAACAAGAATCGTTGGTTCATACTTTGCATCGCGAAGTATGAGGGATGTCATTGATGTTACAGTTGTCTTGCCATGTGTACCGCATACAGCAATACTATGCTTATAGTTGTTCATGAGCATGCCGAGTACTTCCGCACGAGAATAAATAGGAATTCTTCTCTCTTTTGCACGAACAATCTCAGGATTCGTATCAGATACAGCGTTGGAATACACTATTGCATCAACGTCATCTACATTCTCCGCCTTGTGCTCATAGAACACTTTAATACCAACCTTATTAAGGTGGTCAGTAATTTCAGATCTATTGATATCAGTGCCGCTAACCACGTGACCATTGTCCTGTAGTATCTCTGCAACAGCCGATAGGCCTACACCGCCAATACCCAGGCAATGAATTCTCTTGAACTTTGAAATGTCAGCCACTTTATTTACCTCCAAGCAAATTAATACCTCGAATAATTATACGGTATATTGCCCATTATTTCAACGAATAAAAGGTATGAAACATGAATAGAACACGAATTGACTTTTGGTCTAATAGCGGTAAAATGAATGATATTGGAGGAATTTGCCATGAAGAAAAATAAGCGTGTTGGAAGCTTAATTACAGAGCTTCTCTCCCACCCTAGCAAACAATATTCTTATAACGACTTTTGCTCAAAATTTGATATTGCAAAATCTAGCCTCAGTGAGGATATCACTACTGCTGGTGAGATTATTGCCGAGGAAGGTATTGGTAGACTCGAGACTATCCAGGGAGCAAATGGTGGATTAAGATACGTACCATCATTGTCTGACGACAAGATTAAAGCTCTACAAGAAACACTTGCTAATAAGCTATCCGATCCTGCGAGAATACTCGGAGGAAGCTTTTTGTACACATCTGACCTAATGTTCGACGGGCAGTTAACTCGTAGTATGGGAACTTATTTTGCAGGCAAATTCACAAATCTAAATGCGGACTACATAGTGACGGTCGAGACCAAAGGAATTTCTCTTGCTGCCGATGTAGCATTTATGATGAATCTTCCTCTGGTAGTAGTTAGACGCGAAGCTAAATATTCAGAGGGCTCAACTGTGAGTATTAACTACTTCTCCGGTTCTTATGACCGTATACAGAAGATGTCAATTTCTAAGAGAGCCGTTGAACCAAATAAGCGCGCCATTATCATCGATGACTTCATGCGTGGAGGTGGCAGTCTCAAAGGCGTATCTGAAATACTTTCGGAGTTCGAAATAGAAGTCGTAGGTGCGGGTGTTGCAATAGCTTCAAGAGAACCTATCAAGAAGAAAAATTGCGAATTATCTGCCCGTTATTTACCTCGATTCAATTGATGAGGATGCAAACGTTATCAAGGCATCATTTGAGTAAATTATTAATTCTCTCAGTAATCTAATCAATATACCTAAATATGCTTTGATTTCTCCACATATTTGTCATAATCGAGTTATATAATCATATCAATTTATGATTAGAGGAAAAGATAGTTGCTAAAACTTGATATGCATTGCCATACGAGATATGGCTCAATAGATGCCAAGGTTAAAATTTCTGAATACGTTGAAATGCTTTCCGAAAAAGGATATGACGGGATGCTCGTGACAGATCACGACTCTTACCGCGGTTATAACAGATGGAAATCTGAAAATCCAAACAGTGTGTTTAGAGTTATTAGGGGTATCGAGTACGATACGAGAGACGCAGGTCATTTTATAGTTATTATGCCCGATGGTGTTCACTTGCAAGCGCTCACTATGCGAGGTATGAAGGTCGAGAAGTTAATCCATCTCGTTCATGAACTAGGTGGAATCATCGGTCCTGCTCATCCATTTGGAACAAAAAGCTCAAGCGCAATGCTTTTTAAGGCTCTTAAGAGAAATCGAAATCTGGTTAAGGACTTTGATTTTTATAGAAGGATTCAACGCTTGTGAGACAGAGACTGCAAATGACTTGTCTCAGCTTCTTGCCAAGGATTTCGAGAAGCCGATGTTCGGTGGTTCAGATTCCCATGACTACAAATACGTAGGAATGGGCTACACACTATTCACTGATGATATAAACTGCTGCGACGATTTAATTTCAGCTGTTCGTAACGCTTCTGGGATGAAAGATACCTCAATCAGTTGCGGTGGTGTAGTTCGGGGCGAGACTTTAAAATCAAAACATGCACACGCTTTTTACTCTGTATATGCGTTTCTGGCATACAACTTCAGCCTGGGAATAATCTACTCTCACTAAGAACTCATAGAGTCAAGAAGGCTCTTGAGCACAAGTAGAACTATTGTAAAAACGGCAATGTGCACAGCGCGCTATCATAACACTTATAATTCAATATGAACTTATTGCAATCAAAAGCACCAGCTGCCAATGTTTTATCATTGATAGCTGGTGCTTTTTGATTTTAATAATTTACGTAATCCCTCGGTAATATAAGCTGTTACATATATGTTTAGTTATATACGTAAACTATAGTACCAGTAGGAATGATGCCGAATAATTGACCAGCCATCGCAGGCGGCATATTTACACAACCATGAGAGCCATTTGAGACATAAATACCTCCCCAAAAGCGCCTCTCCAGTTAGCATCATGAAGACCATTTCCTCCGTCAAAAGGCATCCAGTAGTTAACAGGCGATTCGTAGTCCGAACCATCGTCGTTGCGACCTCTTAATGTCACATTGCGCATCTTACCGTTAATTCTAAATATTCCTGTTCGCGTTCTGTGCCCAGGTCCACCAGATACGATTGATGAGCTGAACACAACGTTACCATTCTTGATATACTTTTACATTTTGTCCAGCTAGGTTAATTTCAAGATGAGATCCATCACCACTTGCCGCAGCTTTATCAGTTATAATTGAACCTGTTTTACCACTCTTAGCAGCATCTAGAATAGAATCTGCTGTCTTATCAACATCTACATTGAGCTTGAGGGCACTGTTGTACAGTGTCTTATCGCCAGCTAAAGTCTTGACAGTCAAAGTATTTCCAGCATACTTGTCTGCAATTTCTTTGGCAACTTCCTTAGCACCTTCCTTACTGTACTTAGGTCCTTCCTTAGTATATAGGATGACCTTAGCAAGTGAATTCGGCTCAACCTCATACGGAGTCCCCGTGATAGTACTTAGATAAAGGGGCTTTGAAATATACTTCTTTGCAAATTCGAACTCATCCTTGAGTGATTCAGTAGTAACTTTAGGTTCAGAAATAAGCTTCTTACGGTCCATCTTATACTTGTTGAACTTATAATCAGCAGCCTTTTTATCAGCAATCTCTTTTGCTACTTTGTTAAAATCAACACTGTCGCCCTGAACCTCCGGAACAATATTCATATTGTTATAATCGATATAAGCATCTTTAGTGTACTTTACACCCTGTGCATCAGGAAGAGCCTCACCAATAGTCTTAGCTGACTCCTCAATGCCACCTCCATTTTTGAGCGAAACACTATAGTCTGCACCATTTCCAAATAATACTCTTGGATCAATAGATGATATCCCCATCTTAGCACGAACAGATGACTTAATATCGTAGGTAAACGAAGTCGTTATTTCCTTTGGCTCCTGTCCATCTTCTTCAATTGTAAATGAATTATTAGCATTTGTGATTTTATTTACAGCTTCATCGGTCTTAAGCCCAGATACATCAACACCATCAACCTTAACGCCCTTCGGAAAAGTTGTTGCATTAGTATATCTATAGCCAATGAACGCGCCCCCGCCTATTAAAATCACTACAATAATCGCAATTATTATTTTAATTCGCTTGCCAGAACCCAGCTTTTTATCAGCTAGATCCTGCACTACATTCTTGCTTCTCAAGTTCTATGTTTCCTTACTCTTTTATGAAATTTTTGGTTAATTTAAATTACATTTTATAAAATCTATACCTATTAATTAAATCACATTGGGTGGTCTATGTCAAAGTAAAATAAAACAGCTGAACTGTATCAGTTCAGCTGTTTTCGTTATGGAGGCGACACCCAGATTCGAACTGGGGATAAAGGTTTTGCAGACCTCTGCCTTACCACTTGGCCATGTCGCCATTACTTGGCTGGGGTAATAGGATTCGAACCTATGAATGACGGAGTCAGAGTCCGTTGCCTTACCGCTTGGCGATACCCCAATATTAAATTGTAACTATTAATGGGGTGGGTAGTGGGATTCGAACCCACGCATACAGGAGCCACAACCCTGGGTCTTAACCGCTTGACGATACCCACCATATCGAGTTTAAAAATTGGCGACCGGGAACGGGCTCGAACCGTCGACCTCCAGCGTGACAGGCTGGCATTCTAACCAACTGAACTACCCGGCCAAAAATATGGTGGACGCTATAGGGCTCGAACCTATGACCCCCTGCTTGTAAGGCAGATGCTCTCCCAGCTGAGCTAAGCGTCCAAATGGTAGCGGCGGATGGACTCGAACCATCGACCTTCCGGGTATGAACCGGACGCTCTAGCCAGCTAAGCTACGCCGCCACAACCACACATTAATGTGTCGCCAAATTATATTACCAAACGACATTATCCTTGTCAATACTTCATATTCAATTTATGCGATAATCTCGTTAATTTAGCCCATTTATGGTATACTATCGTAGTATATTTTTCAATAACTACTTTATATAATGGAGGTTTTCTGTGACATCACCAGGTCCAATAGCAGTTTCAATAGCCGGATTCGATATAAGATGGTACGGAATCCTAATTGCCTCAGGAGCGCTGCTCGCCCTTTATATAAGCTATAGGCGAGCACCTAGATGCGGATTAGCTTCTGAAGATGTGTTAGATATAGTCCTCGGCATACTTCCTGCGGGAATATTAGGAGCGAGAATCTACTACGTCATATTTAACTGGGATTACTACAGCCACTTCCCTTCTGAAATCATCAATATTCGTAGTGGTGGCTTGGCCATACACGGCGGACTCATACTAGGAATGACCACCGCATATGTTATATGTAGATATAAGAAAATTAGCTTCATAGATGCTGCCGATTTAATCCTTCCATCAGTTGCTCTCGCACAGGCAATAGGACGCTGGGGTAATTTCTTTAACAACGAAGCATACGGTACTGAAACCACCCTTCCATGGGCTATAATAATAGACGACAAATCAGTACACCCAACTTTTTCTCTATGAATCAGTATGGTGTTTTATAATGTTTATCGCCCTCTCCTACGCATTTAAACGCAGAAAATTTTCTGGGCAAATTGCATGCATGTATGGACTTCTTTATGCGCCAGAGAGGTTCCTCGTTGAAGGACTCAGGACAGATAGTCTGATGATTGGTTTTTGAGACAAGCTCAAGTTATAAGCATCGTTATATTTGTCGTTTCACTCGCACTGTATATGTACCTTAAGAGAAGAAACGCACTAAATTATAAATAGAATTTGTAAGAGGTAAAAATGAAACTAGGTATTGTCGGCCTACCTAACGTAGGCAAAAAGCACACTATTTAACGCTATTACTAAAGCTGGCGCAGAAGCTGCCAACTACCCTTTCTGTACAATCGAGCCCAATGTCGGAGTCGTAACAGTTCCTGACAAAAGACTCGAGGTGCTAACAGATATCTATAAAGCGAAGAAAACTATTTATACGACCATAGAATTCTGCGATATTGCCGGTCTCGTTAAGGGAGCTTCAAAGGGTGAAGGTCTTGGAAATAAGTTCCTCGGCCACATCCGTGAAGTTTCTGCAATAGTTCACGTTGTAAGATGCTTTGAAAATGACAATATCGTTCATGTGAATGGTCACATCGATCCGCTCGATGATATCGACACCATCAATACTGAGCTTATCTTTGCTGACCTTGAGGGTTCTCGAGCGAGCTATTGCAAAGCTCAATAAGAACATGAAGGCTGACAAATCTCTCGGAAAGCAGATCACCCTACTTGAGAAAGTTAAGGCATGGCTTGAAACAGGAAAGTGCGCTCGTGCTATGGAGCTAGAAGACGAAGAGCAGGGAAGTTATAGAAGCTATGGATCTGCTCACATATAAGCCTGTAATATACGTAGCAAAATGTATCTGAAGATGAAGTTGCCAGCGAGGATAACCAGCATGTAGTTAGCGTTTCAGAGTTTGCTGCTACTGAGGGTGCTGGCTGCGTTAAGATTTGTGCGGAAATTGAATCTGAAATGGCGGCATTAGAAGACGAAGAAAGAGAAATGTTTCTTGAGGACCTTGGCATAACTGAATCAGGACTGGACAAACTAATAAAGGCTAGCTATTCCCTACTTAACCTCATTTCCTACCTCACAGCTGGAGAACCTGAGGTTAGAGCTTGGACAATCACCAAGGGAACTAAGGCACCACAGGCCGCAGGAAAGATTCATACAGACTTCGAAAAAGGCTTTATCAGAGCTGAAACTATAGCCTACGATAAGCTAATTGAGTGCGGTGGCAGTCTTGGAAAAAGCACGTGAACAAGGTTTAATCAGATCTGAAGGAAAAGAGTACGTAGTTCAGGACGGTGATGTAATACACTTCTTATTCAATGTATAGATTAGTAACACTTAATCATCCAGAGTCGTTCTGTAATAACTTAATTATTTAATGGCTACTTGATGCAAAGTAGCCATTTTTTATTACATATTAGCCGCCAATTGTTATTTATAATCAGTTTTTATTATTGAATATTCGACAATTGCAAAATATTTCTTATGTTACTAGTATAATTATTATCATAATAAGTATTGCAAAAATATACAAAGAGCTACTATAATCAATTATAGAGATTGTCTCCCTGGCAATCTCTTAATCTCTAGTCCCAATACCCTTTTTTACGAAACAGACTACTCCCCTGTAGTCTGTTTTACTTTTTGTGATTATCAATTATAGTATAAAAACACAGTTAATTATAACGAACCACGACTTTATCTGCTAAATATATAACAGCTAAATGTCGTAAAGTCCTAACCACCAATATAAACATCAGATAAATTTAAATGAACGAAAAAAATGAAAAAATTTACTAGAACATATAACATCCCTCTCTATTCTGGGGAAATATTTGACATATACCACAATTCACTTAAACCGTGCGTATTCGATATTGAAACAACGGGGCTCTCTGCGAAACGAGGAAACAAAATTATTCTGACAGCATGCATGACTGCAGCTACTAAAGGAGTTACCATAACGCAATTTCTTGCAGAAAGCCCGTATGAGGAAGACCGCGTGCTAACGGCAACAATGGAATTTCTTAAAGAAGAAGGGATCGATTATTTGATTACATATAACGGCTCCTCCTTTGATATCCCATTCATGAAGCAGAGATTAGAAATGAAGAATCTCCCCTACATCCTAAACACTTACGAGTTTGATCTGTATAATTTCGTTCGCTCTAACACAGACTTAAAAGCAAGGATTGGGTCTATAAGTCAGAAGAACTTGGAACATTATTTTGGTATTAGTTCTAACCGTAAAGATGTGATTTCCGGCCGCGAAAGCGTAAAATTGTTCTCTGAATATGCAGTAAATCAGGATTCGGTAATGAGAAGATCATCCTTACCCATAACAGAGAGGATGTGCTTCAGCTTTGTCAACTGCTTAATATCATCGGTCAGAATAATTTCAGCAGCGTGCTCGGAGAATCAGGTGATAGTAATGGGATCGAAAATTTTTCTGAAGTTAAATCTGGTGATAGTAACGTTGCGCCTGATGAGAATTCAGCGCCTAGCATTTCGAATCAGTGCCTCGATGCGGCGCTCGCGCAGACGGGAGCCGGGCTCCCGTCTGCTGGCGGCGAGCTAACTGCGAGGCCGAGACTCGCCGCCGGCTGCCCTGACCGTGACGGGCAGGCAGCTCTGCGCGCCGCACAAGCTGTCAGAAGATACTGATTTCGCAATCAACGCTAACTTCTTCCCTGATGCATCATCATCTATAAGCGCGGAATTCATCAAGGAAAACTGCTCGTACCAAATTAAAATTCCACTAGAAAAAAACACGGAAACTCGCAGTTTGTAGATGTTAGAAAAAAATACTATCTGATGCAAAATCATCTGGTGATGAAACCCAGGTTAAGTGCGCTGAATTATTAGGAGGCTCAGATAATCTCATCAATGACTATTTACTGCTTGTAAACGACGGCAAAGAATTACACCGAGAGCTTAACCTATTCTCAGTTCTTATCAGTACCCAGATTTATAGAAAAATATAAAATTAATTGTAATCATGACCACCGGCTCAGCCGGTGGTTTGTTTTAGCCCTATAAGGGTCTTTTTACCTGCTGCATCTTAAGATGCGTTGAATAGATTCGCCAACCGCACGTACTTTTCCTACAAGTCCTAAAGGACTATTTCATCTTTTCTCCTGTGAATGGATCAATATACTCTTTTCAGCGTCATTTGATCATCTACTATGTCGTCTTGAAGTTGTGTACGTATGTATTCAGCTATTTTTCTTTTCGTTTTTTTCCCTACTGTATCAACATAGTACCCTCGGCACCAAAAGTATCTATTCCCATACCTGTATTTTTAAATTTGCAAATTTATCGAATATCATAAGAGAACTTTTTCCTTTCAAATATCCGACTATTTGCGACACAGAATACTTTGGCGGTATTTCTACAAGCATATGTATATGGTCAGGGCACAGCTCAGCCTCAACAATGTTGATACCTTTTCTTTGGCATAGGATTCTTATCATCTTTCCTATTTCCACTCGGTACTTCCCATATATTTCTTTTCTTCTATACTTTGGGTGCAAATACTATATGATATTTACATCTCCAGCTTGTGTGTGCTAGAGTATTTTTGTCATCCATGATGGCAACCTCCTTTGTTATTTGATGTGGTTGGCGAACCAACATCATGATAACATTGGAGGTTTTTTTCTTGAAGCTAAAGCTATCCTAATCACACCGGCATAGCCGGTGGTTTATTGATTCACCTCACAATCGTTCGGCGAATCCACTGCTAAAGCAGAACCAATATAGAAAACTATCACAACAAGCACTATGTTATGATAGTTTTCTTATTACTTATCATTTTTCGACCAGCTAAAACCAAAGATCACCGCTAGAAGCGTAAATAAAATACCAAAAGCCCAATCACCTGCTCTATTCATCATTCGTTCAGTATGCTCTCTAAATTCAGTTTCCTTTTTCATCCTTAAGTTGTGCTACCTCTACCATTCTTTTTGATTACCTCCATTTTTTTCTTCAAATGGCACATCTTTTTCTAGTATTTTTTTAGCTCTTCTAAAATTATATCGTATGTCTTTAAACAGGATGCGTTACTTTCTCTATTTATAGTAATCGTTTTTTCATATATATCTCTATATTCTTTTTAATGCCTCTACTGCTACTTTTTGAAAACTCAGGAATCTGCTCAATCGCTTTTTTTAGCAACGTCTGGATTCATACCTGACAACTTAGACATAAATGGTATCATCTTATCTTTTTTTAAATCTCTAAAATCTGAATTTTTCTAATTCCTTAAGTACACTTTCTTCTAACATATTTTTTTCTCCTCCTTATTTTTTTATAAAAAAAATATTTTGTCCTCTTTCTATTTTTTTCATTTAATAGTCTCCTTCTTTATTATATTGTTAAGTTTAAATATTTCGCAGCCCAACTCTGGATATGTTAATTTATAATAGTTATTTAGAATATAAAAAAATATAGAAAGGAGGTAACGCATATCCAGAGTGACTGCATAAACGGATATTCAGCTTACACATTAAATGTGATTTGGTAGTTTTGAGTAGTTTAATCATACAATTACTGAATCAACCTCAAATTATATTCTTTTTTCTGTTGATACTTATATTATGAACTTTTTTTAAAAGATATTATTCAGCAAAAATCGTGAATTCACTACGTAATTTTTCATTAATAACGAAAAAAAGACTACGCTCAATTATGCATAGTCTTTTATATATTATTATACTATTCTAAACTCTCTGGAATTCTATGTGCTACTTTCTCTTTATCAAGCCAGAGTCTCAAATTGTCAGCGGATGTGGCAATTTTTTTCTAAAAAGTATCCCTTACATTCTTAAAATCATTATATTCATCAGGTGTGATACGATCATCTTCAAAGATCTCTATAAGCCTCTCTTGAATTTTTATTTAGTTTATTCAATGCATCTAAAGTTTCAATTGCTATATGCCCCAAATCCTTTATACAGATATGTCTATTATTTCTTCCGAGTAAACAAGTTTTACAATACTGCTTTGTCAGTTCAGGCATTTGAAAAACTTTCGATAAAATTTCTATATCCTTAGGATATATTTCGGCATTTCTTTTTTCTATCCTCTCTAAACGATCAGTTGACATTACATTATCAGTAATTAGTGCGATGTCACAACGAGTATACCCCTTATCTTTTCTAATATTCTTTAGATATAATCCGTCAACATTTACTTGATCTTTTTTACTCATAACAAACCCTCATACAACCAACTTACTTACAATTTTAGTATAACACAGGAATAGGCATATCGACTAAAAAAAGAAAGGTTTAACTTTATAAAAAGAAAGTATTACCAATTACTATTTGAAAGCAACCATAGAGCACTACGGTATTTATTAAGCCAAATTATACATAAAAAAACGACTCTAGATTATCTCTAAAGTCGTTAAATTTCATTGGTTGCGGGGACAGGACTTGAACCTGCGACCTCCGGGTTATGAGCCCGACGAGCTACCAACTGCTCTACCCCGCGATATTTAGGTTATGGTGCCGGAAACCGGGGTCGAACCGGTACGAGAATCACTTCTCACGGGATTTTAAGTCCCGGGCGTCTGCCAATTCCGCCATTCCGGCACAAATTCAATGGCTCCGAGGGTGGGGCTCGAACCCACAACCTACCGGTTAACAGCCGGTTGCTCTGCCATTGAGCTACCTCGGAACATCATCCCGCATTTGCGACTTCCTTATTTTACACTACACATATTATACTGTCAAGCAGTTTTTATGTAATTATAATGCATTTGTAGCGCCCCAAGCAGCTACGAACTTAGGCCTCCTTCTCCCTTGCTTACTATCTTTTGTGTAAGTTTCTCAAGCCCTAATTCACCACCAACTAAAAGCAGCGTCATCAGCATGAATATAATATATTTATTAACATCAATAGGAAGTGCTGGAGGCAGCTTCATTAGATAGCTATAATTAGTTCCTAGGACTGTGTTCACAGCCATAATAAACAGATTCATTACAATTGTAAATGCAAAGATACTCTTTACATCCAGCTTAACATCGTTTTTCGCTACAATCATCAGCGAGCTCATCGTGATAAAGTAATGAGTGCAAATGAATGTAATATTTGTCAGATGCGGCCACATAAAGTCGGAGGGATCTGGAACACCAAACGCCACTATGGTTCCGATGATTCCAAGCCACGCGAAATACTTTGTGAGCTTTGGTTTCTTTGCAAAATACCCAACTGCTATCATTATGACCGCGATTCTACAGTGATATAAAGGAAGTCCCTCCTTGATAAAAAGCTCCTTAAATCCAACATACCAAGTAAATAACGCAATCTGCAACAAAACATTGGCAATTATAAGACCCTTTAGCAGATTTTCACTCTTTCTGAATTTATACGCAATAATTACAGCAACCACAAGTCCTGCGTAGATAATTTTCATATTTAAATGCGGGTCACCGTCTAAAGTATATCTAAAAAAATGTTCCATTGCTCTTCCTTAGAAATTCTCTTGTTCAATATTATTCTTAATTATCTCAATCTTATTTAGGTATTTAGCGGCATTTGCCTGATCACCGATTGCTACATAGACGGAAGCAAGTTCTTCCATTATATCTGTGTTGCTTGGTGTATAAACTAGCGCCTTCTTGTAATACTCAATAGCTGGCTCCGCATCTCCAAGAGAAGCTGCACAAACCGCCATATAATACCAGAGAGGCCACCAGTCACTATAGTTTCCATCTTTGTAACTTGATAGAATCTCAAGCCCACCTAGGTAATCACCACTCAGAACGCAGTTTACACCCTCTTCGATTTTCACAGGTTCTTGTAGCGCATCCATTCTCTCGAAATCTCGCTACGAAGCTCCTCAGTTTCAGGGTCTCCCGTAGCTGCAGTGAGTTCAATAAACTTTTTTTCCATGTAAGGTCAGCTTTAATGTATAGTCCCATATTCGCATACCCATACCCTAAGAAGTAGTATCCCATAGCAAACTCAGGGTGAAGTATAGTAAGAAGTTCAAAGATTTCAAGCGATTCAGCCTTAAAGCTTCCAACGTAGGTTTCATCTTTGTTTTCAAGCTCATACGCATCCTTACAAGCTCTACCATATAAGTAAAGTGCATCCTGTGATTTGGGGTCAAACAGCAGCACAGCCCTGAAGAACATCGCTGCGAGCTCGTAGTTCCCGCTCTGTCCATACTTTGCCCCTTCTGCAATAAGTGCTTTGGCTGCATCATCACCAAACAGGTGCTTAATATACGCTACATAGCTATCTACATACTCAAAATTAGTGTCTGCCCCTATAACTCTAGCCATCCCAAAGGCAATTGTCAGAGTCGTGAGTTCATCACCAACACCAGCAGCAATTGGAACCGGTACACAATGAAGTATCTCAAGTACTCCTGCTTCCTTTAAATATTTGTCTGAGAGCTCATCAAACAAAATACCTCCATTTAACTCCTGGAGGTATTTTTGCAATGCGATCTTGTTTAGCCTTTTGCTTTGACATGTATTTCCCAACCTTTACGTTCTAGTCTTCTAATCACATCTTGCGAAACATTTTTGTTCATATCGCTGTGAAGCATCTCTTGCAGTACCTGTAGCTTCAAAGTGTCTTCATTCCTATCGTACAGCTCTGCAGCATACGTATAAATTACTCTGTATAAATTCTCTTCTTTTCCAAGTTTGGACGAAAGGTCATTCTCCATAATGAACGCTGTAAGTCCATCAAAAAATTCGAACGGCTTTAAACTAGCATCAAAAAGTATCTTGCTGATAGAATCTTCAAATCCATGCTCAAAGGTCTTTACTGTCTCAGCAACAAGCTTGATTCTGACAATATTAGCAGCCGAAATATAGTCATTGGTTATAACTTCATTTTGGATATTCTCTGCTATACTCATAGCCAAACTCATCCGCCCTCTGTCTGAACATCGTTCCCTTCTTGATACGAAGAACCTTAATGTCGAACTCATTAGCCCCAAGGTTATAAATCTTGTTAAATGCTCTTTCAAATAGTTCTATAATTTCTCCTGGAAGGCCTACGCGCTGAACTACTCTTACATTTACATTGCTATTCTGCAGGAGCTTAGACACATTGTACATAAGCTGGTATATATTCTCCTTACGGCCTGACGCAGCAAGCGAAATTGCATTCGTACTTTCAATATCGATGTTGAAGTGGAATAATCCTGGTCTAGCTTCACTTAGGAGCTCAACAGTTTCCTCATCTAATAAATCGCCATTTACATCGAAAACAAATGAGGTTACACCATTATCATTGTTGATCAGATACTCCCATATTCTGTAAGCCCTGGACACATCATAGTTAAACCACTTTTCTACGAATTCAACCTTACCAACCTTCTTAACAAGGAAGTACCTAAGTTCGTTGCAAATTCTATTTAGCGACAGCGAACGAAGTGACACACCTGGCATATACTGAGAGTAGTGACAAGTATCGGGAACACCTCTAGACGATTCGTAGAATACATCTTCGCCTTCCTGTACCTCGAACTTATCGTATGCAAACGGGATATCCTCGTATCGAATCGGCTCACCAATTTTATTTACAAGAATCTCATCATTCTCTCTATACGCCAAGCCATCGATGCTCTCAAAGTCAAAAGTATATGTAATAATCGAGCGCACGAAATCGAACAGAACCTTTTCACCCTCTCCACGGAACACATAATCCACTTCTGGATGTGCAAGCATGAATTCGCGAGTTTCGAAACTAACTTCCTTGCCACCAACTACTGTTATACAGCTTGGAATCGCTTTCTTAATCATCTCACATATATGTGCTATCTTGGATTCATTAATTTCGTCTGCATGAAAATATAGAATACTATACTTTTTCATCAAGCAACTCTTCATAAATCCCCTGATCAGGTTCACAAGACTCGAACTCCCTGAGATTCACCTCTAGCGGTGCATTCTCAACAACATTATACATATTCTTGAGTGCTAGCTTTGAATCAAAGCATTCTGTCTTGACTGTGCTGAGCAATAGCTTCATCGTTGTCTCCCCTACATTTTATCTGGCGCTTTTATGCCTAGAATTGCTAAGCAGTTAGCAATTGTAACCTTTGAGGCATATACTAGCGCTAGCTTTGCAACTTTCTCTTCTTCATTATCCACTAAAATATGTTCATCGTGATAGAACCTGTTAAAGCCCTGCGCGATATCTATTAGATGCCTTGTCAAAATCGACGGCTCATACTTAGCTGCGGCCTCTCTAATAACCTCTGGCACTCTATAAATCAGCTTTGTTAGCTCGTACGCACTTTCCGATGTTACGTAGCTAAAGTCACTGATATCACATCCCTTAATCTTAGCTAATTCTTCCTGAGATGCATTTCTAAGTACACTGGATGCTCTAGCATGTGTGTACTGAACGTAAGGACCAGTTTCCCCATCGAAGTTGAGAATTTTATCCCATGAGAACACGTAATCCTTAATTCTGTTGTTAGATAGTTCCTGGAATATAACCGCACCGATACCTACTTCCTTAGCAATCTCGTCAATATCGATACCGTCTGTATTCTTCTCAGAGATAATATCTCTAGTTTTTATCTACAGCCTTATTGAGCACATCCTCAAGGAACACAACTCTCCCCTTACGAGTAGACATAGTTCCTTCTTCAAGGCTAACAAGACCGAAAGGAACGTGAATACAGTCTTCCTCCCATGCATAACCCATCAGAGCGAGCACCTGCTTCCACTGCTTAAAGTGGAGGTTTTGCTGTGTAGCAACTACATAAATATTTTTATAAAAATCATAGTGCTGCTTTCTATAAATTGCTGCTGCAATGTCTCGCGTCGCATATAGGCTCGATCCATCTGACTTTGTGATAACCGCAGGAGGCATGTCGTAGTTTTTCTAAATCTACTATCTGCGCACCTCTCGACTCATGCATGAGGTTCTTATCCTTTAGCTCCTTCAGAACCGCAGGCATCTTATCAGAATAGAAGCTCTCACCTGCATATGAGTCAAACTCTATGTCGAGCATCTTGTAAACTCTGCTGAACTCCTCAAGGCTGAGCTCTCTAAATCTCTTCCATAGCTCAACTTCCTCAGCATCACCGTTCTCTAGCTTTACGAATGTCTCTCTAGCCTTATCCTCGAGAGTTGGATCCTTCTCGGCTTCTTCATGGAACTTTGTGTAATATTTAAGAAGCGATTTAATCGGATTCTGTTCAAGCTCTTCTTCACTTCCCCATAGCCTATACGCCACAATCATCTTTCCAAACTGTGTACCATAGTCTCCGAGGTGGTTTATTCTAACTACATCATAACCAGTAGCATCATATAGCTTATAAATAGAGTTACCGATCACCGTACTTCTGATATGTCCTATATGAAACGGCTTAGCGATATTTGGCGAAGAAAACTCTACGATTACCTTCTTGCCTTCACCGACATCAGACTTACCGTAATCAGTTCCGCGAGAAACAACTTCCGAAACGACATTACGCACAAAAACATCCTTGCAGATGAACATATTAACATAAGCATTAACCTGTTCAACTTTTTCGAATATTGATTCAGCCTCAATTGCTACCGCGATATCTGCAGCAATCATCTGTGGAGCCTTTCTCATAGCCTTAGCTAATCTAAAGCATGGAAACGCAAAGTCACCATTCTTAGAGTCAGCTGGTACCTCAATCATCTCAACAATCTCTTCGGCAGTTAATCCAATTTCTTGCTTAGCAATAATTTGTGCTATCTGTACCTTGTAGTCGATCATTACTCGGACTTCTCCTCTTATATCTTATCTTTAAAATCTTTCTCACTCATCACAGAAATTCCCATATCCTTGAGTATCTTGGCAAATATACCATCGCCTGGAATCAGGGTTCCTGTAAAGGTTCCATCGTATATCTGTTCACTTCCGCAGGACGGGCTGTTAGCCTTGAGAATGGCGCCTTCAATTTCTTCCCCTAGTTCAGCACATCTACTAACGACAGCTTCAAGAGAGCGCTTTGCACCACATACAAAAATTTTTCCGTTAAATCGTCACCTGTATTATCTATGACGCGCGTTTCAGTACTGCCGTCAGCCTGCACCAACCTTCTATGTTCTGCTGGCGGCCTAGGCGATTTAAGTCCACCTGCTGTCTCTGGACAGACTAAAAATAACTGAATGATTTTTGGCAAAACTCAGCGACATCTTCGCTATAGTTATTACCGCCATTATACTTACAATTATTGCCTAACAAGCAGCTACTTACGACGAACATTTATAACATCTCCAGTAAAACTCTTTAATCAATTAATTATATATCAAAAACAGCATTTTTAGTAACCTATTAAAGGGATTAAAGCTCATTATTTGTCTATAAAAGTGACTACCGTCACACCTTCTCCCCTTGGTCATACGAAGCACCCGCTATCGACTTGATATTTTTATTTCTTTTGAGCATATTTCTGATTCCACTGCGCAGTATTCCTTCACCTCTGCCGTGCACAATCTGAACTTCATTAATGCCCGATAAAAATGCATCATCTATATACTTGCTAACCTCGAGTTCCGCATCATCAAGGTTCTTGCCTATGACATTAATCGAAGGAGATATAGTCTTAGCCTTTGCTGTATTCATCTTGGCATAGCTCTTTCGTTTACGTTCTTTTGTTCCAGGCTTATTATCCTCAATTATCATAACGTCTTTAATCTTTGCACCCATCTTGAGCGCTCCAATTCTAACTGTCAGATTGCCGGATGCATCAGGCGCGGTTTCAACTTCTCCATTTTGCCCTAGCTTGAGCAGCTTAATCCTTGTTCCGCGTTTTAAATCCTCCGCTTTTGGGATATTGGTATTCTTGATACTACGAGGTGCCATGGCATTCTCTAATGATTTCTCCCTGAGTCTGCGTTTACTATCAGCAACTACAGATGAAGAGTTATTTCTTCCTTCCTTTGCAGCTTTTCTAAGCTCCTTGCTGATTTCCTTGACAGTTCTGTTCGCATCACTAATTATGTCGCGAGCCTCTTCTTTAGCTGCTTCAATAATCTTATGCTTACTCTCCTTAGCCTTAGCGAGTTTTTTTCTTCTGCTTCCTTGAGCTTCCTCTCTGCTTCCTCAGCTTTAATACGAGCTTCTTCAAGTGCAGAGTCAGCCTCTTTTTGATCTGCTTCGACTCTCGATACAGCACTCTCAAATTCGATATCGCTTGCTTTCATAAGCGATATCGCTCTATCTATAATACTTGAATCAAGACCGAGCTTTCGTGAAATTTCAAAGGCATTCGACTTACCCGGAAGGCCAATCTTTATCTTGTAAGTCGGTACAAGCGCTTCCATATCAAATTCCATAGATGCATTTTCAACACCATCGGTTGAAAGCGCATACTTCTTGAGCTCTGTATAATGCGTAGTAGCCACTATATGAGCGCCCTTATCCTTCAATGCCTCGAGCATTGCAACAGCTAAAGCGGCACCTTCTGCAGGATCTGTACCTGACCCCACTTCATCGAGCAGCACCAGGGAATCGTAATCTGCATTTGAAATAATATTTGCAGTATTAAGCATATGCGAAGAAAATGTACTGAGGTTGTTCTCTATACTCTGCTCATCCCCAATTTCCGCATATACCTCTTTGAACAGTGGTATGCTACTCGCCTCATAGCACGGAATGTGTAATCCCGACTCTGCCATCAGTATAAACAGCCCTATAGTCTTGAGGGTTACTGTCTTTCCACCGGTATTCGGTCCTGTAATCAGAAGTGAATCGTAATTCTCACCTAGTGATACATCGATAGGAACAACCTTCTCCTTATCTAGAAGGGGGTGTCTGCCTGCTCGTATATCTAGAAATCCATCTTGATTGAGCTTCGGTGCGACAGCATCCATACTTACAGAAAGCCTGCCTTTCGCGTTTATAACATCAAGTTTTACGAGAAGCTCCTGATTATTTTTAAGTTCATTATAATGCTCTCCAACTCTGTCAGACAGCATCTTGAGTATTCGCTCAATCTCCCTCTGTTCAGCCAACTCAAGCTCTCTGAGCTCATTATTCAGGCTTACGATTGCCTGTGGCTCTATAAAGAAAGTTGCCCCTGTCTTGGACTGATCATGTATTAGTCCAGGCACCTTACTACTATACTCACGCTTTACAGGAATTACATATCTTCCATTTCTTAAAGTTACTATGGAGTCTTGTAAATAAGTATTGTTATTGCCTGCACTTGTATAGCTATCGATTTTTACGACGGATGCTTTCGTTTTTTTGTTTCTTATCTCTCGCCTGATTTTATTTAGTTCAGGCGAAGCATTATCCGCCATCTCGTCTTCAGACAGTATGCAGCGATTAATCTCGCTCTCCAGCTTGGTATTTGGTGAAATTAATGAGTTAATCTCGTCAATCATCGGAATTGCTGGAACATCAGAAGAAAGGAAGTCTTTGACTTCCCTCGCACCCGCAAGACTTCTATTTATGGCAAGTAACTCTCTCATAGAAAGCGCTCTTCCCTTACGAACGATGTCTAGCAGGCTTATGATGTCCCCAATTTCTCCGACCGGAATACTGCCTTTTATACAGAATAACGGAAACTGCTTCCGTAGTTTCCGTTAATGCTTCCTAACCATCCGCATATTGGACATAGGTGCAAAAGCTCTTAATGCGCTCACGCGCAAGAGCTGAACCCGCCTGAGCGGAAAGCAAGTCTATTATTTTGTTGTATTCCAGAAGATTTAAAACCTTCTTATTCATTCTCGCCTCTGAACTTCTGTAGGTTTCTAATTTCGTTCTTGAGGTTAGTATTCTCCATCTGAAGATCAAAGTATGCACTCTCAAGCTCTGCACACTTTGTCTCAAGCTCTTTATACTTCTCACTCTCCTGAACATTGATGTCAGATGCAGTTGTCATCTTATCTTTTAAATCAGATACCTGTAGTTTAGCATCTTCCCAAAGTGAGATGTAGTGCTTAACATCGTTATCAAGCTGGTGATTCTCAGTCTGAAGCCTAAGCAGCAAATCACTATTATCCATCAGCTTCTCAGCTAGGTTAATAGCTGTCAAAAACTGCACTTCTATAGTTTGGGTTGCTATTAAGCATCTTGCTGGTATGTCTAAGCTCATCGTCAACGTACTTAGCAATTTCTTTAATCTTATCCTCACTCTTGTCTCCGGATAGGACATAATCATTGCCACAGATTGTTACGTCTGCCTTGCATTTTTCCATAATATACTCCATTCTGCTATAAACGTTGTATTCGTGTTATCACTCAGAAGCTCTTATAGCTTCGTACATCAATAGCGAAGCACAAATAGCTGCATTAAGTGATTCAACTTCTCCTTGCATCGGTATATTCACACGGACGTCGGAAGATTCCATAATCTCGTCACTTATACCATTGCCTTCATTTCCTATAACAAGTGCTATATCATTTGTAAGATAACACTCGTAATAAGGATCCCCTTCTCTTGGATCTGTCACAACAATCTTCTTGTCTAGCCTCGACACCAGTTTCTTGAACTCCTCAGTATCAGCAAGCTCTACAACAGAGATTCCAAATATCATCCCTGCAGATGCCCGCAACACTTTCGGTGAATAGATGTCTGCTGTGCCTTTAATCGTAGCGACTATAGAATACCCCGCTGCAACAGCAGTCCCTAATCATAGTTCCTATATTGCCTGGATCCTGTAGTCTGTCTAGCACGAGAACATTATCTCCGCGGCGTAGCTCAAGACTATCCAGATTATCCAGTGTATAGAATCTCTTATCAACGACTGCAATAATTCCAGATCCATTTTCCGCATCGCTAATTTTCTCAAATAAAAAAATCGCGGAATCAGGTATATATTGCGATAATCAACGCCAACAGCAAGTGTATTTGCAATCTCACTGTAATCAAAAATCATCAGCTATAAGAACAAACTCTACATGCTGCCCCTTACTTAGCGCCGCTCTAACAAGATTAATGCCTTCGATAACGAATTTCCCTTGCTGATCACGGTACTTCTTTCTACTGAGTTTATTGATGAGGCGTATCTTATCATTGTCAGGAGAACTAATGAATCTATATGATTCATTAGTTTTCCCTCTATATTCGTTATAAGCTTCCACTACTTAAGGAAATCAGGAACATCGAAGTCAGATGCTCCGCTGTTATCCTTGTGCTCGTCCTTCATGAAATCGCTCATGTCAACAATCTGTCCTTCAAGGCCATCTACGTTAACGCGAGTTCCGCGAACGCTTGGTGATGCAACCTCAGGAGTCTCGTTGATTGGAGCAGAAAGCCCACCACTAGTAAAAATCTGTGGCAATGAGCGTAATCGACACCTTGTCGTTCATGTTCTCATTAACAGTAGCTCCGAAGATGATGTTTGCATCTGGATCAGCTTCATCCTGAATTTTACTAGCAATCTTGCTGATATCCTGCATACCCATATCGTATCCACCACAAACATATAGAAGGATGGATCTAGCACCGTCAATCGATGTCTCAAGAAGAGGACTCTCTATTGCGTTTCTAACTGCATCTTCAATCTTATTATCTCCAGTTCCGAGACCAACGCCCATGTGAGCAACTCCTCTGCCCTCCATGATTGTCTTAACGTCAGCAAAGTCAACGTTAACGATTCCGTACTCAGAGATGAGATCAGAGATACCCTGAACACCCTGTCTTAGTACATCATCAGCCATCGAGAACGCCTCAAGCATTGTAGTGTTCTTTTCGCTAGAATCGATGAGTCTATCATTAGGAATGATAACCAGAGAATCAACAAAGTTAGTTAGATACTGAATACCCTTTTGTAGCTCTGTTCCAACGTTTTTTTCCTTCGAAAGAGAATGGCTTTGTTACTACAGCAACTGTAAGAGCACCACAGTCCATTGCTGCCTTAGCAATGATTGGAGCAGCACCTGTTCCAGTTCCACCACCCATACCAGCAGTTACAAATACCATATCTGCATCCTGTAGATATCCGGAGATTTCCTCTAGAGTTTCCTCTGCTGCCTTCTGTCCAATCTCAGGGTTCGCACCTGCACCACGACCTCCAGTTAGCTTTTCACCAATCTGAATCTTCACTTCAGCTTTGCACTTCGCAAGAGCCTGCTTATCAGTGTTAACCGCAATAAATGTTACACCTTGAAGATTCTCGTCAACCATTCTATTGATGGCGTTACAACCGCCGCCGCCTACACCTACGACTTTGATAATCGCAGCATTATCAGTGCTGGATACGAAGTCTGAAACAAATTCCATCATAAAGCCCCTCCTATTATCGACTAAATCTAACTAATAATATCATATTGAATAGCACAATGCACTATATATACGGTTATTTTTTGCATTCATACCACAAAATACATGGTTTTTTATTGTTTTTAATTAACAAATAAACAATATATGTAGCGTTATAATTCTGGTGTAAATGAAGCATATCCATCGGATGAAATTGTGATTGTACCACGTTTAATGTTCCTCTTGAATAGTTCATCGAGCACCTTATGTAAGCGCCCCTTATCGATATTCTCTTTAAGGTCCTTATATTTGCTTCTTACTACTAATGAATCATATACATTTGCCGTGATAAACATCTCTGTGATATTTATCTTTGTGAAGTATACATCTCCCTCTTCCATTGACTTGAGAAGTGATAGTAACTCCTTAAATAAATCTGGGTTGCTGACCTCTACGGCTTCTCCAAGTTTCACCTTTTTGACCTTAAACCCTGTTACAATAGTTAGCTTCGGTTTTGTCTTCGTAATTCTGAGAAGTGTCCCTTTGTTGTCAATGATTAAGAACTTATCACCATATGTCAAAGTGGCAATCTGCATTCTCTCTTTAACGTTGATTACAATCGTGCTTGGCAGCTTTCTATACACCCTTGCTTCCTCTATATAAGGGTTCTTCTCAAGGTACTTGCGCATACTTCCTTTATTGAGCCTGTATATAATATTTCGTCCTGTGCTAGCATGCGCCATATTTGAAATTTCTTCGTCTGTAAAATACTTGTTGCCCTGCACGTCTATCGTATCAACAGTGAAGAAATTCGACAGAGAGAACGCTATAACGGCAATTGTTATACCGACCACTATAAAGACTCTAGTAAAGAATCCCGGCATCTTGAGTTTACGCCTCCGCTTTAATCTCCGCTTCTCAATATCGTCGAGCTCCTCTTTATCTGTAGTCTTGTGCGAATTCTCCTTATCTTGTGAGCCGGAAGCTTCTTCACTCTTATCATCTTCTAATTCAAACTCATCCGCTTCTGAAGATTCAGAGACTTCATTGTTTTTTTATCAAGATTTTTCTTCGCCGCTTTCATATTCTGAATCGACTTCATCTTCGGTTTCATTCAAACTAGAATCTTTATCTGTGCTTGAATCTACGCCGGATTCTGAATCTAAATTTTCATTAGGTATGGAATTCAAGTCTTCATTACTTACTGAACTATCAACATCTTGAGCAGCAGAGTTTGACTCATCTTTGAACTCTATATAGGCCTCAAGCTCCTCCTTGGCGTCGTTAAAAAGCGATTTGAGATATTCTTCTTTATTCAATTCAGGTTGTGTACTGTTATCCTTTGCCATTGAACCCCCTATCTTCGCCTTGCTTTCACGTCACTTATTATCTCTTCGCAAATTATCTTAGCAGCATCTATAGGTGCTGACTTATAGCTTCCAGCTTCCATCTCTTCTAAAAGCGATGTATCAGTACTTAAAGCCTCGAGAGCATTGAGTACTCTGAGCTCTACATCACCATTTTCAGTTATGAGAACCGCTCCTCCGTTGTCAGCTACCGCCTTAGCGTTATAGTACTGGTGGTCACCAGTTACATTTGGGGAAGGTAAGAAAATAGCTGCACGACCAGCCATCGTTACCTCTGCTGTAGATAGAGCGCCCGACCTACATATAATTACGTTACTTGCCGATAACATCTTTGCCATCTCAGATATGTAAGGCATAATCCTGACATTCGCAGGGGCTTCCTTACCGCCTAAATTCAATCTGGATTTAACGTGTTCATAGTAATCCTTACCAGTTCCGAACAAGATGGTGACTTTATCGTCATTTCCATACTTATTTACTATCTCTAGACCAATATCATTGATTGTCTCAGCACCTAAGCTACCACCGAATATTAGCACTACGAAATCATCCTGCGGAATGCCCTAGCTTCGCACGGGCATCTAATCTATTCTGCTCACCAAATTCGCTTCTAACAGGATTTCCTGTGTACACGACCTTCTCGCTAGGAAAATATTTTCTTGCCGCCTCAAAGCCAAGAAACACCCTTCTCGCATATTTCGCGAGCAGCTTATTAGCTACACCTGGATATGCGTTTTTGTTCATGGATATATACGGGAATCTTAAGTGCTTTTTGCAGCGAGTACGACAGGCACACTAACAAAAACTTCCTGTGCTCATCACAAGGTCAGGCTTAAATTCTTTCATCACGCTAATCGCCTGCCTCTTTCCTCTTTCATTCTTGAATAAGGTCTTAGCTAGTTTGAGAGGGCTACTTCTATCAAACCATCTGGAGTCTATATACTTAAGCTCATATCCATATTTAGGTACGATATAACGCTCCATGCCTTCATTTGAACCGAGGTAAAGAAACTCCGCATCCTTATCAATTTCCTTGAATTGATCTGCAATCGCTAGCGCTGGATAGATATGTCCGCCAGTGATTCCGCCAGTCAAAATTACTCTCATTTCTATTTAGCCCTTCCTTGCTTAGATATATTTAGCATAATTCCCATAGACGCCATGAATACCCATAGCGATGTACCACCGTAGCTTACAAACGGTAGAGTAATACCTGTTGCCGGCATAGAAGCGGTTACAACGGCTACATTTACAATAACCTGTAGCCCTAGCATGATGGCAATTCCTGCAGCCATAAACAAGCCTAGCTTATCCTTTGCCTTGGACGATACCATTATGCATCTCCAGATAAGCACAAGATATACGACCATCATTATAAAGATACCGATGAACCCAAGTTCTTCGCCGATGATAGCGAGGATGAAGTCATTCTGTGGTTCTGGTAGATATAGGTTCTTAGAAATGCTCTTCCCAAGGCCAAGCCCCTTGAAGCCACCATTGCCAAGTGCAATTATAGACTGTGATACCTGATAGCCCTCACCTTGAGCATCCTTAAAAGGGTCCATCCAGTTGGTAAGTCTTGAATACCAGTGGGTGTTTTCGGAAGAATAGCAAGATCGATATCATTCCCACACCTAAACTTCCCATAGCTACGAGAATATATCTCCATGCTAAGCCACCTACAAACAAAATACCAATCATAATCGCGACGATTACGATAGCTGTAGATAAGTTAGGTTGCTTGATAATAAGCCCTGCATGAAGTGCCATCATCCCCAGAATAACAGACATGCCAGCAAGCCCTTGCTTAGCCTTTTTAGGGTTTTCTGCTAGATAGGTCGCAGTAAATATAATCATAGCGAGTTTTGATATTTCGCTCGGTGTAATTCTAATCGGCCCTATAAAAAAATCCATCGTCTAGCGAAGTTAACCGTTACGCCAAGAGGCGTAAATAATAGAAAAAAAGCATCACTATACTGAATATGGCAATGTGCTTATAGTATTTAGAGTACGAATGATAGTCTACCTTTGAAAAAAACCAAAAGAATAGCAAAACCAGAGACAGCAAACGCAACCTGTCTCTTTAGGAAATAGTAGGCATCCGTCGATTTTTGCCAATGTCGAATAATAGCCTGCACTGAACACCATAACCACACCGAACATTGTCAGTGCAGCTACGAGTAGAAATATGGTGAAATCGCTATCCGTATATAGGCTGCTCATCGCACCATTGAAGAACTTGCGGCCCGATGACACTTTACTGATTTTTGCTAAATTTTTCACCCTTTGCCTTCTTTTTTTGTTTTTTGTCTTTTTTTATATTATTTGGTTTCTTCAATTTGGCCTTCCTCTATCCCGAACTCCAATGAACACTAACCACTATCTAAGTAGCTGATTTACACAGTTCTTAAAATGATCCCCTCGTTGCTCATAATTATCATACATATCCCAACTAGCACATGCAGGTGATAGCAGCACTTTATCACCCTCTTCTGATATCTCATGTGCACGCTTTACACAATCATTCATATCGTTTTCAAGGTAAATATTCGAGAAACCACAAGCTCTTGCTGCATTCTCGATCTCCTTTGCATCTCTCCCGAGAAGTACGAGAGCTTTTACCCTTCCCTCAAGATTTTCTCCAAGCTCTGTGAAATCCTGTGACTTGCCGTCACCTCCAGCAATGAGAATTATGTCATGCTCTAATGCCTTTAACGCAATTACCGAGGCATCAACATTAGTTCCCTTTGAGTCGTTATAGAACTTAACGCCATCAACTATGCCACAATATTCGATTCTGTGCTCAACACCTGGGAACTTCTTAATCGCATCTGCAATAACATCGATATTTATTCCTGCAAAGAACGAAATTGCTGTTGCCGCAAGTGCATTCTCCAGGTTATGGTTACCTATGATTTTTCAGTTCATCCTTGCTGCAAATCTGATGTACAATTCCGCTTTCATCTCTTATTACAATATAGCCATCATCGATATATGCACCGAATTCTAATTGCTCCAACCTGCTAAAAGGTACTAGTTTAGCCTTCGTATCACTTGCAAGCGCCAGACAAGCCTTGTCATCATAATTTATAATCATATAATCATCAGCAGTCTGGTTTGAACCTATCGCCGCTTTACAAGCACCATATGCCTCCATATTGCCATGTCTATTGAGATGGTCTGGAGTAAAGTTAAGTATCGCCGAAACAACCGGTCTAAAGCGAGAGATGGTTTCAAGCTGGAAGCTACTTGCTTCAGCAATCATCCATTCATCTTCAGTTGACTCCTGCACTTTAGAAATAGCCGCAACACCAATATTTCCAACAACGGTGTAATTTCTACCCGACTCTTCAAAAATCTTTCCTACTAGGCTGGTAGTCGTAGTTTTACCGTTAGTTCCTGTGATTGCCACATATTTTCCACGAGATAACCTATAAGCCATCTCTAGCTCACCAATTATCTCAACACCCTTATCTCTTCCACCTTTGATAAATTCAAGATTCGGATTAACGCCTGGGCTCAGAACAACTATATCGAAACTGTCCATATGCTCTGGTGTAGTGCCAAAGTAATAGTCGATGCCTTCTCTATCTAGGAATGTTATGAACTTAGGATCAATTTTTATCGACTGTATTGATATCCTGCGCTGTTACAGTCGCACCCAGATTATGTAGCTCTCTAACTGCCGCAATACCGGAACGCCCCATGCCAACGACAAGAATTTTTTTAGAGGAGATTTCTCTTCTGTATTCATCAACTGTATAACTCATAATTCACTCCTAACCAGTTTAAGCAACTGAGAAATATGCAATTACACTCGCGCATATGGTCACGAGCGCAAATAGCTTCACTACGTTGTACTCCTTCATTCCACCGAGCTCAAAGTGATGATGGATAGGTGCCATACGGAAGAATCTCTTACCGCCGGTCTTGCGGAAGTAAACGACCTGAATAATAACCGAAAGAGACTCAATTACGTAAATGATTCCAGCTATAGGAAGCAAAAATTCCATCTTGCTCACAATTGCAATTGCCGAAAGGACTCCGCCAAGGGCCATCGAACCTGTGTCTCCCATAAAAATCTTTGCTGGATACTTATTGAAAACTAGGAACCCTATGAGAGATCCAGCGATAGCAAGACCACTAACCATAAGGATATATACATCATGAGTATATCCAACTGCTGCAAACAGAATTGCAACAACGAGCGTTACTGTAGAAGCAAGACCATCTAGTCCATCTGATAAGTTAACACCATTGGACATCGCAACTTCCGTAAGAATCACGAACGGCATGAACAGCAGTCCAAAGTTTACATACACATTTACAAAAGGAATAAGTACATCTGTACCGTTTCCGCCAAATATCATGTATAGGCCAATCCCAAGGCTGAGCAGCACCTGCAATAAAATTTTCTGCTTTGCTGTAAGTCCTAGGTTGTTCTTTTTAGCAATCTTTTCAAAGTCATCGAGAAAACCGATTGCGCCAAAGACAAGCATCGTAAAGATAATTGCTATAGTATCGGCAATTTCGCCGTTTGAAATCATTCCTACAACAAGACCAACCGTAATACCAAGAACGATCATCACACCGCCCATAGTTGGTGTTCCAGCTTTTTTCTTATGTGCCTGTGGTCCTTCTTCACGAATAAACTGACCAAACTGCTTCTGCTTTAGAAACGGGATTAAAACTTTAGTTCCTATCGTAGAAACAAATAGCGATATTATAAAAACAACTACAAGTGAAATATTCATCTAGCCTCTTCCTTGCTACTTAATAGCTGAAATAACGTCTTCTAACTTCATGCCACGTGACGCCTTTACAAAAATCAAATCTCCCTCACAGAGTATGTTATTGATTTCGTTAATTGCAGTTTCTTTATCGTGATACGAAATAACCTTTGTCACACATACATCCTTACCGTTAGCAGCTCCGCTTGCTGATTTTGCTGCTCTAGCAATTGCCTCTGAATTGCTACCGATTGTTATAAGTAACTCCAAGCCCATATGCGCCGCATATGCTCCTACACTTGCGTGCAGCGATTCAGAATCATCGCCTAGCTCGAACATATCGCCCTAGTATTGCCACGTGTCTTTCCGCCTTGGATGCCATAAGCATCCCTAGACCTGACTTCATAGATTCGGGACTGGCATTATATGCATCGTTTATGATAGTTAGGTTTTCTCTTCTATCTACTTCGAGTCTGCCCGAGGAGAACTTAGTATCCTTAAGTGCCGCTATAGCATCATCTGGATTTATCCCTAGCCTAGTACCTGCAGCAATCGCTAATGCCGCATTGCCGAGATTGTGAGCTCCAACGACTGGGATGTTGAGTTTATATGTGCCGTCGTATTTATCATCATCAACACGAACATCCAAAGAGCAGCTTACTCCGTCTATGCCTAAATCTTCAATGTTATAAATAGCAATGTTATCGTCAACTCTGCTTCCTACTGTTAAAACGACTGTGCTGTGAGGCACTATTTTTACTGACATTTTTCCCTAGTGAGCATATCACAATCTGAATTAACGATAATTGTTTCTTTGTTTGAAAAGAATTTTTGCGATATCTAGTTTCTCTTTGGCGAGGTTACCACGGGTCCCGAATACCTCTAGGTGTGCCGTTCCTACATTTGTAACAACTCCAATGCTTGGTCTAACAATATCTGCCAGCTCTCGGATGTGTACAGACTCACCTGCTCCCATCTCTATAACCGCTGCTTCTATATCATCATCAAAACCAAGTACAGTTAGCGGCACTCCATAATCACTGTTTAGATTTCCAGGAGTCTTACCTGTCTTATATCTAGCACCAAGCACAGCGCCCAAGAAATCCTTCGTACTAGTCTTACCCACACTGCCAGTAACAGCAACCTTGATTAGATTTGACCAGTCGGCAACGTATCGCTTTTGCGAGCTGCATAAGTGCATCTCTTGTATTGTCTACAAGTATTACTGTCATATCACCAGATTCTGCAATCTTGCTACCCCAATCTGGGTTGGATACAACTACCGCATGGCTTCCACTTTCTCTTACCGCCGGTAGAAAATCATGTCCATCATTTCTCTCACCTATAACGGCAAAGAATAGTGTTCCTGCTTTAACTTGTCTGGAGTCAATCGCCACACTCGTAACTTCTTCTGCTCCAGCATCAGATATTAGTTTTGCACCCTTCATGGATTCAAGAATATATTTTATTCCTGTTTTTCTTCATTAAACTATCCTTTAACTACTACTATAAATGTATACTGTGCCACCCTTTGCAAGCTTTTTCGCCTTTCTTAGGGTATTGGTCGATAACTACAAACGAATCTCCTGTTCCTTCCGGCATCTTCTTAGCCTTAAGACCCGCTGCCGATATCTTACTTAGCGCTTCACTACTGTTAAGACCTGTAACATCAGGGACTGTAATTTCTGCCTTCGCCAAAGCATTCTTCTCGCTCTTCGAGTACTTTCGCTCTATACCCTTGTAAACAAGTGTCTTTTCAAGGATTTTTCTTTACAATAGGCCCGGCGTTAGCCTCACCGTAAATACTCTTCTTAGGTCTTGTTACCATTACGAGAATAGATACCTGCGGATCATCCATAGGTGCCATCGCAATGAACGATGCTATAGTCTGTTCAGAGTAACCTGCATTTTTCAGCGATATTAGCAGTACCAGTCTTACCTCCGACTCTATAGCCTGCCAAATAAGCACTTTCTCCACCACCGTCAGATACATAGTACTCCATTATTGAGCGCATCTTGTCAGCCGTTGATTTTTGATACAGTCTGCCTTAGACGGCGATTCTTAATGTTTTTCTTTACCTTGCCATCTGGTCCGATAATCTGCTTAACAACCTTAGGTTGCATCATTACTCCACCATTACCAAGGGAATTGATTGCTGTCATCAGCTGAATTGGCGAGATTGCAATACCATGTCCGTAGCCCATAGTTGCTATGTCTACATTTCCAACAGTGTTCTTATTCTTGATAATTGGATCTGCCTCTCCTGGAAGATCTACCCTAGTCTTCTGAGTGAATCCGAAAACATCTATATACTTATAGAAATTATATTTACCCATGTCGAGCGCAACTCTTGCAAGTGCAGGGTTGCAGGAATTGCCTACGGCTTCTGTTATGTTCTGAGTTCCATGTGGAACAGGACTCCAGCAGTTTAACTTGGTCCCATCTACATTGATGTATCCTGGACAGCTATACCTAGATGAATCATTTGTCGTTCCGCATTCGATTGCAGAGGCAGAAGTGATAAGCTTGAATGTGGATCCTGGCTCATATAGTCCACTAACAGCCGGATTAGTCCACATTCTACTGAGGTATGCACTCTTTTCCTTAGTGCTCAGCGCCTTGAATTTCTTAGCTTCCTCGCCTGACGGTGTGTATGGGTTATTAGGATCATAGCTTGGCGTACTTGCCATCGCCAGTATATCTCCTGTGCGTGGATCCATAACTATACAAGTGATCGATTCAGCACCTGTATCTTCCATACCCTCAGCTAGAGCATCTTCTACATAGTGCTGTATAACCTCATCGAGTGAAGTTACTAGACTATCACCGTTCTGAGGAGAATAGTATTTGCTGCTACCAACGGAAAGAGAATTTCCATATATATCAGTAGTTCTCACAACTCTGCCCTTTATACCAGCAAGTTTCTCGTTATATTGGTACTCGAGTCCATTTAGACCAGTATTTTTGCTATCAACTGAACCGAGCAATGTCGATGCAAAAGTTCCATTAGGATACGCTCTTGTCACCTTTGTCTTCACGACGATATCTTCGCCCCATTCCTTCTGCGCCCTATTAACCTGACTCTGATCCAGTCCTTTTGCAAGCAGCACAAGGTTTTCCTTACCGGATAGTTTTTTCTTCATATCCTTGCGGCTCTCACCAGCGAGCTTTGCAAGGTCATTTAAATTCTTCTCTTTGGCAGCACTATCGAGGCCTTTCTTCTTATAAAGATTTAGCGAATATCCGTAAAGCTCATATTTTGTTACCGTCTGCGCTAAAACCTTTTTGTTCCTATCGTAAATATTGCCTCTAACTGGCTCCAGTTCCGCATCAATCTTCTGCATCTCAGCAGCTTTTGCATTTAAATCATCTGCTTTTATAACCTGCCAGAATGCAAGCCTAAAGACGAGAAGAGTAAAGCATACTACAATTGCAAAGAAAGCCGAAACCAAGTCTACTCTTGTTTTCAGCGGTAACTGCAGTGCTTACGCCCTTGCTCTTTACTGAGCTCTTTGTGGACTGAGAAGCCTTTCTTTTACCAGAATCTTTATTACTTTTTTTATCTAAAGGATTGTGGAACTTTGCCATCAATTTCTCCTAATTCAATCTCTAAATATCCATAATACTACAATCTATATTATATACCATATCTAGTTGTTTTTTATACATTTAGTATATATATATTTGAAAAAGCCACCGACCCAATTCAGGATCAGTGGCATTATAATCAGTTAGGATTATTTATTCGTAAGCTTCATCCTTGATTGCAGATGCTAGATTAGTCTTGCTGGACGATTTTTGAATCTCCGATAGTAATGCAGTTCTGCGATTCAGAGTGTACCATTCCGTACTTTTCTGTCGCTGTCTTCTCTATCTTATTAATATTACTTGCATCGTTAATCTTCGTATTTAGCGAATCGACCTCCGCCTGGATATAGTCGTTCTTCTTCTGAAGCTGATTGTTCTCCTGATTAAGGTTTGCTGCAAATGCCGACATGACAACTATCATCAAACACATGATGCCTGCGATAATAACACCCGTAAACATTCTTGAATTCTGCTTTGCCCCTAGCACTTCGCTTGCTATTACCAGCAGTCCTTCTAACAACACCTACACCACTGTTCATTGTTCCTGCTACGTTAGTTGCAACCTGCATTTCCTTCTTCTCCTTACTGAATACTACTAAATTTTTTTCAATAACTCTTAGCTTCGCACTTCTAGCTCTCGGATTCTCCTCAAGCTCATGCTCGCTTGCTATTATTGGCTTTCTTGTAATCTTTCTTACATCTGCCAGTTTGCCGCATACACACACTGGTAATTCCGGCGGACAAGTACAAGGATTAACTCTATTATTGAACGCATCCTTTACTATCCTATCCTCTAGTGAATGGAAGGTTATCACCGACATTCTTCCCCCTGGTGCGAGCAACTCTGGAAGTTTCTCCATTGCTACTTTTAAGTGCTCTAGTTCACCATTCACTTCTATCCTTATGGCCTGGAATGTTCGCTTGGCCGGATGAGGACCTGTTCTTCTTGCCGAGGCTGGAATTGCAGCCTTTATAATCTCTACCAGTTGTCCCGTGGTTTCTATTTTTCGCCTCTGCTCTTGCTTTGACTATGAACTTCGCTATCCGTGAAGCCCACCGCTCTTCTCCATACTCTTTGATAATTCGAAAAAGTTCGGCTTCTGGATACTCATTTACAACAGTAGATGCAGTAAACAAATCATCTTCATTCATACGCATGTCCATCGGGGCATCATGCATGTATGAAAAGCCTCTCTCTGGCGTATCTAGCTGATATGAGGAAACTCCTAAATCCAGCAGTATGCCATCTACTGTACCGACTTCAGCTTTTATCTTTTCAACATCACTGTAGTTGGCATGTATAAACGTCTTCGCGCACTTGAATTTCTCAAGCCGACTAGCTGCAGTCTTAAGAGCAACATTATCTCTATCAACCGCTATTAGATGACCTTCTTCACCGAGCCTCTCACATATACCTGATGAATGTCCGGCTCCACCAACTGTTCCATCCATATATGTTCCATCCGCTTTGATATTGAGCGAATCAATCACTTCATTGAATAAAACAGGTACATGTTCGAACGTCATCTTCTCTCCTATAGTCCATACTCAGCTAGCTTAGCTATGAAGTCTTCGTCGTCCATAGGATTATCATCCTCGTTCTCGTTGAAGATTTCCTTGCTCCAAATCTCTATCTTATCCATCGCACCAAGCGTTACTAAGTCCTTGTCAATTCTCGCGTAGCTCTTTAAGTTCGCTGGCACTATGACTCTTCCTTGAGAGTCTAGTTTGCACTCACTTGCCTGCGAGAATAGTTTTTCTTATGAACTCTCGTATCGCTGGGTCAGATTGTCTCAAGTTCTTTTAATTTCTCTACCAACAGCCCCCCAATCTTCCATCGTGTAGATGTAGATACAGCGGTCATATCCTCTAGATAGAACACACTCACCGCCGAGCTGATTTCTGTACTTAGCCGGGATGATTAACCGGTTCTTGCTGTCTATTGAATTTTCATAAGTCCCGGTAAACATATCTTCCCTCTTTGCACACAAATTCTATTTTTTTATAATTTCCTCTCCATTTTAAACCACTTCTCACCACAATTCAACACTTTATTGGTATTTTTATGTATTTTTTTCAGTATTTTTCACTGTTTTTTTCATAAAAAAAGAAAAGACTGCTTTTAAACAGTCTTTCTTTATATTCTTCATCGATCATATATTATTAATTCTTGGTTTATTAGCTTCTATTCAGCTATTCTTTTTGAGCCCTACAGCAGCCTCTAGATTTAACTCCCCACCTGCTTCAGTGTAGAAATAAATAAGTTTTTCTGCTCTTGGATCCATCTCTCCAGGCTCAACAGCCTCACTGCGGTAGACCTTAAATTCGCTGCCTAGCGGAGCTTCGTGAACATACCTTAAATTAATAGAGGTTATGAAATATTTCTCCGCTTCAGGGATATTGTCATATAATTTCGCAGCATACACCGTGTTATTCATGTGCATGTTAATATCAATCATCGACACCGTAACCTTTGAGTTCTCAACCTCTTGAAATTCAAGCTCTTTGGGAATTCTGAATCTCCTCGGAACTGTCAGCTCAGGCTCATCATCCATCGAATACGACCCCATGTCGTAGTCTTTGCTAGCAATGAGCTTTCCCGAAATAGTATCGACAAGAGCCCAGTTGCAAATAGCTCTAGCTACAAGCTCTCCATCCCTGTACATCTCATATCCACGAGGAAAGTTAGCACCTTTGCCAGGAATAATCCAGGTTTCAACCTCCACATCTGAATATTTATAAACAGGTGCAAACACCTCTATATTCATGCGGCTAACCACGAACGCTTTATGCTCTTTGATATACATATCATCGTACGCTACTGCCTCTGCCCGCATCTGCCTATCACCAGACTCCTGAAGGAGCTGCATAAGCTGCATGGGTTTTAGAGCTCCATAGAGATCAACCTCATACGATCTCACATTGTAATGTTCTTTAAATCTCATCTATGCCCCCTTTCCTCTATATCCTAATGACTTGTCCTGTTATAAATGATGACTCACCCGATGCTAGCTGCCTCGCTGCATCTGCGATGTGCGATTCTGCACTAACATCTTTGTCATAAATAATAGCATTTACACTTATATTAGACACGCTTAGAGACTTGGATAACGACTTCGTGAGTCCTTCAATATAAGATTCAAGTATGTCGCATGCAAATCCAGCCTCACATCCTTTTGCCGCAGTTATGATTATGCTGCTACTCTTGCGATTTAGGAATGGTCTCAGCGCTCTAATTGAATAGAACAAACCGTCGATTTCTGCAATAACTTCGTGACGCCACTTATCACCATCCATATCATCAAAGTTAGTGTTGTCTGCAATGTCTATGTTGAATACGAGAGTGTCAAACTCATCATCAAAGTACCCCCTAAGCACTTCTAAGGCTGACCACAGTGAATCAAGCTTCGATGTCTTGCACCTGATATTAAGTGCGCTAGCCTCTTTGCTTAAAGCAATAGCCTTATCATATGAATTGCTGTAAAAAAAAGCAGTAGATGCACCGTATGACGCAAAGCTTCTCACAAGCATTTCACCAGCTGCATTTACCCCGTCTGTTATCAGAACTCGTTTGCCTTTTCTCATGTTTTAGACCTCCAACACTATCGCTTTTGAACAGATTTATGTTATCACTTAGCACCAATAACATCAAGAGACCGCATGTGTGTGCTCACAGCGGCCTCATATACAATGTATCTTTTATTTAAATTAGGATGGTTTTACTTCCAGAAGTCAGTCTCACCATTTATACCGATATCAGACGCGATTAAGTGTGGATCAAGCCCTGCGCTCTTTTGATTAGTTTCTCCTTGCGTTCTCTACTTAACTCTTAATATGCCATTCTCTACTCATTGCTTCCCGTTTATTATCGAACTCTTCATAGTATACTAGCACTACAGGAAGCCGCGTACTAGTGTATTTTGAACCACTTCCGCTATTATGTGCTTCAATTCGCTTAGCGATATTTACAGTCCACCCCGTATAAAACGTTCCATCTGCACACAGAAGTATGTATGCATAAAAGCCTTCTTTTTCAATGGGTTCAAGTATTATTATACTATTCTCATTAGCAGATTTATATTTATAAGCCATTACTATCACCCATTAATATTATTCATTGCGCTTACTACATCATCCATGTGACCATAATCGCCACCTTTCTGGCAGCAACCAAGCGTGACAATTATGTACGTTCTGCCATTCTTCTCCGCCAATACAGCAATGCTCTTTCCAGCCTCAGGAGTATACCCAAACTTTCCGCCGATAACGTCAAATTTCTTATTTTTGTATTTTTCAAAAGCAGCAATTACATCATTAGATATTTTAATTCCATCCGGATGACGCTCAGTCTTTGTTGAAACGTATGATGGAGTAGTGAAAATCTTATAATACTCTTCGTCTTGAATCGACTTTCTTAGTAGACTCGCAACATCCGCTGCAGTCGAGTACTCACCTTTCTTATACACACCATCCGGTGTCTCGTAATGCGTATTTACAAGCCCTAGAGCTTTTGCCTCTTCATTCATTTCACTAACGAAACTCGCTATATCGCCGCCCATAAGAATCGCAAAGAGAGTTAGCAGCTGCGCCGTCAGACTGCATAATCATAGCATAAAAAAGATCATTAAAATCAGTGCTTTCATCTGTACTATATCCAACCATATACTCACGTTGACGCTTGACGAGCTTAACGGCCTCTTCAGTAACCTGCCCGTTATCCGTCATATTTATACCTTTGCTCTTCATTATTATGAGTGCTTTGCGGCAAGTCATGAGCTTGGTGAGAGATGCTATAGGAAGCTTCTCATCGCTGTTAATATCAAGCTCTACCTTGTCATCAGTCAAATTGTACACGTATACACTTTTACTATTATATCCAGTTTTGCTCTTATAATCTTGCGTTTCACCTTCTCTATTGTTTAAATAACTTATAACACAAACTGTTGCAACCAAGATGATTACAATAGTTACGATTATATATTTACCTTTTCGTTTATTCATGTTTCCCAATAATTCCCTCACAGCAAAACGAAGCAGTCAGCGTAGTAACAAAGCCTGGCTAATTTATCGCAATAGTATTATAACATCTCTAGAAATGCTGTAATCCTGGTGTTTAGTTGTCCTACATCCGCCTGCGAATAATCGGTTTCCACACTGAGGTACGGAACACCTTTCTCCTCCGTTACGAACTTTCCAATCGATTTAGATTCAATATTGTATGTAAGACATGCTGTAAGCGACATATCAATTACACCATCAACTTTATATTGATCAATTAATCTACCAAGCAGCTCATAACTATTCTCGTTTGGCGTCATCACCGAGCAGCCAATATCTAGGTATCTATCTGCAATACTCCTATTATATCATCGGCACTGTCATCCACAAGTCTGTCAAAGCTCTTATAGTCAGAACAATTCTCATAACACGTATTTTTCAAGGGTTTTGCTAACATTAACTTTTCCTATATGTGCTCTCAAGTTTTAAATTTAACTCATAGCTATTAGTATATTAAGGTCTTATTAAGTGTTTATTAAGTTGTGCACAATTCACTATGCACCGTAGTTTTTTAATGCTATATTACAGGAAACGGAACACCGTTATTACGAAATTAGGAGATTGATTATGAATAATACAAAATTAGATAAAATCAAGGTGTTGTCAGGAGCACAACTAAAATATATCGCATTCCTTTCAATGCTTATAGATCATGTAAATAAAGCACTACTATACCCGAATCTTACAGGCGGAAAACTTAACGTCTTGAGCGATGTATTCGATATTCTCGGTAGAATTGCTTTTCCGATATTCGCCTTCCTGCTAGTAGAGGGTTATTTTAGAACGAGAAACAAGTGGAGATATCTGGGAACGCTCCTCTTGTTCGGTGTCATATCTGAAGTTCCTTTCGATATGTTCGCAACCGCCGAGTACTACGACAAGAACTGGAATAACGTAATGTTCACTTTAGCATTGATGCTCGTAACCATTTGGGTTATCGACGTGCTTAAAGAAAAGATGAAGTCAGTACACAAAGCATTCTGGTTCCTCGCATCTATTCCAGTGTTAATAGCAGGTGTCGGTCTATCCATGTACTTCAGCGTTGACTATGATTACCACGGAATACTGATAGCATACTTCTTCTATCTTTTCCATGGCAGAGAGCTACTATCAATACCATTCTGCTATGCATCCATGTTCAAAGAACCTTGGGCTCTGCTGGGATACGGATTCGTTCTCACATATAACGGCAAGAGAGGAAAGCAGTATAAACTCGTGAATTACCTATTCTATCCAGTTCATCTTCTAATCCTGGGAATTATCAGAATGAAGTTTGGAATCTAGTTTATGCGAGAATTAAAAGACAAATGAAATCTGAAAAACTATCCCAAGGTATGGCTTTCGATTCACTAAATTAAAATAAGATATAAAATGCCAAAGGCCGGATTCGATGAATCAGGCCTTTTTGCATGTGCGAAATATGGAGTTAGGAATATTTCGACATATACTATAGGGTCCAATATCCATAAATAATGGATACATGCCTTGTCATAATTGCTTAGTAGCAACAAATGCTAGACTTAATTATATTATGTTATTTTAAAAAAACCTTGGAACTGCTCCAAGGTTTTGATCAATGCTTTGAGCTCTTCAATACGTTTCAAAAAGCGTCACACCATATGATAGATTTTTTTCTTTAGATCATCGTAGTATTTCTCCAGACACCGTGACATGTTGCTTTCATAGTCAGCCTATCCTTTAGATAGATTATATAATATGGGGAGGAAGGCGCTGTGAAATGCTTTTTATTATGTACAAGATAGCTGTGAATAATTTTTAAAAAAATTTGCTTATTTTAAAGGAATCGCTTGTTTGTATATGACTATTTAAAAAAATATACTTGTTTTTTTAAATAATAGAGCTTATATTTGTACTATATAAAAAAAGGATGTGATTTTTGAAAAGCAAAGATTATGTATATTTGTCGAGTTTATACTATGACCACCAGGATGATTACAATGATTTATATGCTAGCAGAATTGAATCAGATGAATGTATAAATCTAGATTTTTATAATTAATGATTCACCCGCCTTCTTTTTTTGGAGACGCCAGCTTTGTTAAAAGAAGTTATAGAAATTACCAGAATCGACAAGGAGATTACAGAAATTATTAATATTCTCCCACCTGTCGCAATAAGCCAATATATTAATAAATGTCTTATAGACGAAATAGTAATTACTAACAATATAGAAGGTGTACACAGTACCAGAAAAGAAATCGGCGAGCTTTTTAGATAACCCTAGATTAAAGAGCAAGCGATTTGTCGGATTGGTAAAAAAATACATTGCATTAAATAAAGAAAGTCTTATATCAGTAGACAGCAGTTCTGATATAAGGGCTCTATATGACGAAATGTTTTTTTACCTGAAATTATTGAAGATAACCCTGATAATGCTCCTGACGGCGCACTTTTTCCGCCAAGGACGAGTCGAGGTTGTTTCTCCTGCGCAAAAAGTTATTCATAATGGCTTGTATCCTGAATCAAAAATAATCGATAGCATGGATAAGGCTATCAATATTTTTAAACGATGATCAAATTGAGCCATTATTCAGGATTGCAATTTTTCACTATCTATTCGGCTACATACACCCTTTCTATGACGGAAATGGTCGACTAAATAGATTTATCAGCAGCTATTACCTTGCAAATACGTTGGAACCTATTATGGCTTACCGCCTCTCTTATACAATAAAAAGAGCATATCAACAAGTATTATAAAGGCTTCAAGATTGTAAACTCTAGTATTAACAAGGGTGATATCACTCCATTTATATATATTTTTGTAGGCTTCGTAAAGGAGTCCTGCATCAACTTACTTAATGGTTTGAAAGCAAAATCAGAAATATTGAGTACATTTTGCACGTACATTGATTCATTACCTCATTCCGAAAACGAAAACTATGAGTCGATATACTATTATCTAATTCAGGCATCTTTATTTTCTGAATTAGGTATATCAACTGTTGATTTACTTGAGAATCTCGGAATCAGTAGACCAACTTTGCAGAAAAGGTTAAAAAAAATAGATGAGCATGGTCTGTTAGTTACCGTGCATCGCAGTTTAAACAAGTTTTATAAGTTGGATTTAGATGTTGTTAAAGATTATGTCCAAAATTAATGCAAACATAAACACCTTGTAGTTATTAAAATTACAAGGTGTTTTAGTTTGATTTTGGACTATTACTGGCTATTGATTAATGTATAGCTCACATCTTATTAGCCGCTATTTTTCAGGAATAATCTCAATCCAGTATCCATCTGGATCTTCAATAAAATAGACTCCCATCCCCTCATTAACATAGACAATACAGTCCAATTCCTCATGAAGCTTAACTGCTGCTTCAATATCATCAATCGTCATTGCAAGATGAAACTCTTGCTCTCCAAGATTATACGGATCCTTGCGATCATGTAGATATGTGAGTTCCAGCTGAAAATCAGTTTTTCCATCACCAAGATAGACTAGAGTAAAGTTATCACCGTGCTTTTTCACGAACAGGCTTTTAACCCAAGTGCTTTATCGTAAAATTCAAGACTGCGTTCCAAATCTAAAACGTTGAAATTAAAATGGTTAAAAGTAAACATGTTTTCTCCTTAAAATCATAAATAAACAGAAATTCAATAGTGTTAGTGATTATACCGACAAAATTTCAATTGAGTAATTAATTCGATACTGTTTGAATTCTATTAAGTTATTTCATTGTTTATGCATACTGAAATGTTTACTTGTTGTATTATAGCACATAACAAGTTATTTATCTGTATTTGACCTGCCTTGCCCTCCCTTCACTTCCCTCGGTAATCGGCTGGCTAGGGTCATAATCGAACCTCCTGTGAACCCGTGGCTTCTCGTACATTACCACATATAAGCATTCTTTTAATTCACAATACATTAAAACAGAAAGTAAATAGCTTTAATTCCCCTCAAATAGAAAAAGCGATAAAATCTATCTAAAATGTTCCCAGCAAGATTTTTGTATAAACTTTAGCGGTATCTCCATGCTTCTCAACAATCGTCTTCAAGCGTTCTGCTACTTCCTTACTGTTAATCATTACCGGTATTTTACTTATAAATATCTTCTCTCCTTTAATGAAAAATATATCCTTTTCCAACAATTTCAACATAATACTTTTTGCTCAAAATATAGACCACCTTCGACTGATTCAGGCATGCCAAAAACTTTGCGCATTTTTCAAAAAGAAGATGTCTTAATGGTATTCTCTAATTCTTTAATACTCCCCTGCAATTTTTACATCTTTTTAGGAGGACTTAACCGCTTATCAAGATAAAAAAATTGCTCACCCTCAGTAAAAGTAAATTCTTTTCCACACATTATACAATTAAGTTTAATATCCATTTGCACGCTCCTTACACACATATATCTTCATCATAATCTACAAATCATTCATATACAATATCTTAAATAATCTATCATTAGACTATCATACTTTAAATTTTTAAAATGAAAAAAATCTTGATACTTCAAATAATTTAATATTCACTTGAAATAATATTAATCTTAATAATCAAATTTTTCATATAGATTAATTGTAGTATGAGCTTGAACAACTGAATAAAAAGATCCATAGGATTCCTTGGTAGAATTGAATTACCAGATACTACAACACCAAAGGAGGACACTATGGATCACAATAATTTTACCACACCAGAACGAGACAAATGTCAGCATCTTCGTTTTGAGGACAGATGTAGCATCAAAACCTGCAGGAAATTGAAGCTTTCGCTTCGTAAAACCGCCGAAGTTGCGGGCTGCGTCGCCTCAACTGTACTCAATGAGCTTCGCAGAAGAACTAGAACAAGAAACGGTAACCGTGAACACTTTCCTGAATATTCTACAAAAAGGACAGACTAATTATGAAATCAACCAGCTATTACTTGCTGTTCAAGTTGAACTTAAAATTTGTGAATTTTTCATATACCTTTATGCATATTTATTTTTAATTAAATTCAGTCAAGTATAAAAAAATTAATGTAGTGATATAGAATAATATCTTTTTATTAAGCTCATCTCTTTATGGCGGAGGACATGGGACTACTATGACGGCTGCAGCTCGACTTTCGCTTCGCTCTTCTCTCTGGCCGTCTCTGCATTTGACCTGCCGTGCCTTTCCCTTCACTTCCCTCGGGAGTCGGCTGGCTAGGTCATAATCGAACCTCACGTCCCCCGTGGGTTCTCGTCCCATCTTGTTGCATAAAAAAAGAGACGAACGAAGTTCATCTCTTTATGGCGGAGGACATGGGACTCGAACCCACGGGGCTGTTACGCCTTACCTGATTTCCAATCAGGCTCCTTAGCCACTCGGTCAATCCTCCACACGCGGCTATCGCACTCGTATTCAAATCGTGCCTAACTAGATTAACATAAACGGAATACAAACGCAAGCCGTTATTATATTCACAGATATGGTATTATTTATATGTAGTAAGGAAAGGAGTTTCATATGCACGAGCTTATACAACTATTAAAATCGGATATGAAGCCTGCCCTTGGCGTTACCGAGCCAGGTGCAATCGCTTTTGCTGTTTCCACAGCCTGCTCATACCTAGATGGCGAGGCAGAAAACATCGAACTCAGACTTAACAGTGGCATATACAAGAATGCCTTTACTTGCGGAATTCCAAGCAGTCCCCATCTAGGAAATCTATATGCAGCTGCCCTAGGTGCAATAGCTGCAGACCCAAGCAAGGGGCTTGAATGCCTCTCGTCTGTAACTCCAGAGGATAATGAGGCAGCTGAGAAGATGATTGCCGAAGGGCGCATAACAGTTGTTCTGTCAGAGGTTAGTAGCCGTATACATATAGAAGCAGTTGCACGATGCGGCGATGAGTCTGCCGAGGTTATAATCTGGGATAGCCACACCAATATCACGTGTATTAAGTACAATAGAGAGATTGTGCAAGGCAGCGATTCATACACCGAGGAACAGCCAGAATCAACCGAGTATCCTATTATTCACAAGTATACACTCCAGGACTTCGTTGATCTTGTAAATGAAGTTCCTTTTGAAGATATCGAGTTTATCAAAGATGCATACAGGGTTAACTTAAACTTATATGAGGTGTCTCTGGCGAGCGATAGAACGACTTTTGCCAAATCCCTTTTTGCAAAAAATGGAAATAAAACTATCAGTGACAACGACGTCGACACTGCTAACCTTCTGTGCAATGCTACGATTGAAGCTCGAGTGCTAGGGACTCGACGCGCCTGCAATGAGCATTACTGGCTCTGGTGCACATGGAATTATCGCCACGCTTCCGTTATATGGATACTGCAAAATCCATGGTATAGATGATGAGAAGCTTATCCGAGCTACCACGCTGAGCTATCTAGTATGTACCTATATAAAGGAATATTCTGGGAAACTATCCGCATTTTGTGGATGTGCTATCGCTGCAGGAAGTGGTATGGCATGTGCTCTTGTTTATCTAGATGGCGGGGATACCGATGCTATGTATAGATGCCTCAACAATATGGCTAGCAGTATCACAGGCATGATTTGCGACGGTGGAAACCACGGATGTGTTATGAAGGGTGTATCTGCGGTGGATACGGCATTTCGCTCAAAAGACTTCGCAATGGCCGGCATATGCATCGAAAACCTACACGGTATCAATGGAGCAACACCTGAGGAAACCATGCACAACATGGGCTTAATTGCCTCCCCTGGTATGGTTAAGACCGAAGAGACTATTCTAGATATCATGAAATCAAAGCTTAAATAATTATGTGCAGAACCGCTCTTGCAGTCCCGCCCTCAACATCAGGTTATAAAGAAACAAGCGGACGGCAATGCCGTCCGCTTGTTTCTTTATTCGATTTCAGCTCAAATTAAATTCGAGATATTACTATTCGTAAATCTTGTATTCCTTAGTCTCAAGAGCTCTAATAGCACCATCAGCAAGAGACTTCATCTCTTCCTCACCAGGGAATCTTAGAACTGGAGCAATCTTTCCTACGTAAGAAGTGATATCTTCGCAGAACTTGTCACTATATGCCATTCCACCAGTGTAAACGATAGCGTCTACATCGAAGTGAAGAACTGCTGACATCGCACCGATATCCTTAGCTAGCTGGTAAGCAATAGCTCTGAAAGCTCCTAGGCACTCCTGATCGCCCTCGTCAAACGCCTTATCCTCTACTGTACGGAAATCCTTAGTTCCTGTGTAAGAGAATACACCAGCCTCATGACCGATAATCTTCTTAACTTCAGCCTTAGTCTTTCCGGAGAAGCATAGGTTAACAAGAGCATTTGCAGGAAGAGATCCACCTCTATCCATACCCATTGAACCTTCGTCCTTTACGTTGAATACGTCTACAACTCTACCTTTCTTATGAGCTGCAACGGATACTCCACCACCGAGGTGAGCAACAATTAGGTTTAGCTCCTCGTATGGCTTTCCGATTTCCTTTGCCGCCTTTCTAGCAACGGACTTCTGGTTAAGTGCGTGGAAGAAGCTCTGTCTCTCCATACCCTTTAGTCCAGTGTATCTAGCAATGTCATCTAGCTCATCTACGCAAACAGGGTCCACGAAGAAAGCTGGGATTCCAACTTTGTCTGCAAGCTCCTTGGAAATGTATGCTCCGAGGTTTGCAGCGTGCTCACCGTAAGGTGGGTTCTTAATATCTCTGATAACTGCATCGTTTACGATGTAAGTTCCAGATGGAATGTGCTTAAATAGTCCACCACGACCGCAAATTGCGTCAAAGTCCTCGAGTTTGTAGCCTTTCTCCTCGAGAGTCTTCATAATTACGTCGCGACGGAATGGCATCTGATCTACGATGTTTGCATACTTATCCATCTCAGCAGCATCGTGGTCAATACCTACGCGCATAAGCTCCTGATCATTCTCGTATACAGCAATCTTTGTGGATGTTGCACCAGGGTTGATTACAAGAATCTTCATGTTACCAATTTCTCCTTTCGTTACCTCAATATTTTTAATCATGTCCTTAGTATAAATACTTTCGAACGTGATAACATGACTATTTATTTCTATTACCCGCTTTGCGTCTTTCGATCTCTGTCAAAAGCTTCTTGCGAAGTCTGATATCCTCTGGAGTTACCTCTACGAGTTCATCTCCATTTATGAATTCGAGCGCTTCTTCTAGGGTAAATGTTCTTGGCGGAGTAAGCTTGATTGTATCATCGCTTCCAGCCGCACGCATATTTGAAACTCTCTTAGCTTTGCTTGGATTTACTACCATGTCCTCGCCTCTAGAGTTCATACCTACTATCATACCTTCATAAACGTGAGTTCCAGGTTCTACAAACATCTGAACACGTTCCTGAATGTTAAATATCGCGTAAAGTGTACAATTTCCTTCTTCCTGCGATACAGCTACGCCGTTAGTACGCTCCGGAATCTCACCCTTCCATGGCTCAAACCCCTCAAAACGTCTAACCATAGTTCCTTCGCCATGAGTATCATTGATAAACTCACTTCTATAGCCCATGAGTCCACGAGTTGGAACTGAATATTCGATTTTGGAATATCCATTTCCTTCGCTCATCATCTGTTTCATCATACCCTTACGAATATTAAGTTTGGAAATAACCGAACCAGAGTACTCATCTGGAACACTCACAACAACCTCTTCAACAGGCTCTAGAACCTCTCCATTATCTCCACGCTTAGTTACGACCTCAGGTTTGGATACCGCTAGTTCATAACCTTCACGGCGCATGTTTTCAATAAGAATTGACAGGTGGAGCTCACCTCTCCCTGACACCTTGAATGCATCAGTTGAATCCGTAGGTTCTACCACAAGGCCAACGTTAACCTCGAGTTCCTTCTCCAGCCTCTCTTTGATGTGTCTACTCGTTACATATTTACCCACTTTTTCCGGCAAATGGCGAAGAGTTAACCATGAAGTTCATCGATAGAGTTGGTTCTTCGATAATTATATTTCCAAGGGATTCAGGATGTGCAGTATCACATATAGTCTCTCCAATGGATATGCTCGAAATACCCGATACAACTACGATGTCTCCACACTCTGCCTCTTCAACGGACATTCTCTGAAGGCCTCTATATACAAATACCTGATTTATCTTGGCATTGTACGACTCTTCCTCATCTTTCATGACTACAACCTGCTGCGCCGCCTTGAGAGTACCTCTAGTGATTCTGCCGATTCCAAGTCTACCGATATAATCATCGTAAGCGAGTGATGAAATCTGTAGCTGTAGTGGTTCCTCTCTTAGATCAGGATAAGTATCACAGTGTTCAACAACCTTATCTAGCAGCGGCTCAATATTGAAGTCACCAAATCCCTTAGGGCTCTTCTTGATCTTGGTTGTACCATCATCGACCATGATGTCAGCAACCTCACTTGGGTCGCTTACAGCGATTCCCTGTCTGGCAATACCATACATAATCGGGAAGTCTAGCTGCTCATCATTAGCCTCGAGATCCATGAACAGCTCATATACCTCGTCCACAACCTCATCTATTCTAGCATCCTTCTTGTCTATCTTATTGATAAATAGTATAGGATTTAGCCCCTGCTCGAGCGACTTATTTAGTACGAATCTAGTCTGCGGCATTGGTCCTTCACTAGAATCCACAAGCAGGATTACTGTATCAACTGTCTTCATGATACGCTCAACCTCAGAGCTGAAGTCAGCATGTCCTGGGGTATCTACGATATTAATCTTGTAATCCTTATACATAATCGAGCAATTCTTAGAATATATAGTAATTCCTCGTTCTCTCTCGATTGCATCACTATCCATTACACACTCTACAACCTCTTCATTATCTCTAAATACGTGAGATTGCGCGAGTAGAGCATCAACTAGCGTAGATTTACCTGCATCAACGTGTGCAATTACAGCGATATTAATTATTTTTATTCTTCTCTCCCATCGTTATCCCTTCTAACTGGTTATACAATATTTATCTACCGGAACTAAGGAAAAAAATCTCCTTCTGCTGTTAATCACGTAATAAACGCTTTCTATAGTTCTTTCAAATTGATGAAGCTCTCTTGCCAAAGTCTCGACATCACCGCTGGAAACGTTACCTGTGGAGGTGCGTCCCTCAGTAACGATTTCAAACCATTCTGGTGCCGAAACCTTAAAGCCTCTGAATTTCTGCGCCCATATCTCATACTGTGAGAATTGCATAGCATAAGGTAACATTTCGTAGAAGTATTCGGGATTTGACTGTTGCATTACCAAGATATCTCTAGGCTGCGCTTCTTCGATAAAGTTGCGTATACCCATCATTCTATTTGCAAGACGGGCATTTTCACGCGCTCTCGCCGACATAAGGCAAGTCATAATTGCTCCAATTGCCCCTGTCACTAATATAAGCACTGGAATAATTAGCGATTTATTGCACTTGTACACTAGGTACCCTACATAAATCAGCTCTGCGGCATAAAGTGAAGAATACATACTGATAGATGCCTTGAAGTGATTCCAGTCCATATCGTACCTTAGATCAAAGCGTCTAGCGATAATTGATAGAACGCATATAGAGAACGAAAAGTCCCGCTGGCAGCCCGTATTTTTATATCCTCTTCGTATGCGTACATGGAAGTAAGTACTGGAACTGCCGCAATTGCAAGCGAAATAGCAATAATTCCCACGTATCTAAACAATTTAGATATAGTCGTACTTGCTCTCATCTCACGAGAGCTATAACCGCTGGCAACACTGCTTTCAACATCGTGAAGAATTCTCTTGAGCTTAACTCCGATTTCTTCCATCTCGATAGCTCTTCCCTCGTATACATCTTCAAAAATCTCTGTATATATTGAACGAATATAGCGATCTTCATCGATTGAAGGCGCCTTGAGCTTAACTAGCTTATACTTCTTTGGAGCATACTCAACCACCTTTAGGCATCCAGAAACTCCTAGCCCTAACGATAAGCGGTACAATATCTCTTATAGAAAGCTGTCCGTTAAATACATATGCTACGTCCGCAGTTGATATTCCGTCCATTGGTTCTGAAAGAACTTTTTTTCTTGAACTTGGGGTCCCTTCCTCCTGCCAGCCATAGAACTAGCGTCAAAGCAGTTGTTGCCATGAATAAAACTCCACCAAATCCGATTGTCCATTCATTATTGAGTGGATTCTTCCAATATCCATCAGGAAGCTCTGCCTTGAATGTTATACCAAAGTCTGAAGGGATAAGCGATCCACTCATCGTTACCGTGTTTCCATCTATCGAGTAAGACAGCTTATTAGATACGTCTTGCGACCCAAACTGACCCGCATAGTACTGAAGATCATCCCACGGGAAATCTTCAGGTAGCACCAACGTGAACTTGAAGTTTTTGAATTGGTACCTCCCAGTCTGGCGAGAGTGCAGTCAAATAGAATAAGTCATAGTTTTTTTATTCTTGTCCGCATATTCCTTTACGACATAAGTGATATCAAAAGTATGGCTACCCTTCTTGAGTTTATTTTTATCTTTGATTATGATGTTGTACTTTGAGCCATTTTTTTCCAAAGAAAAATCAGTACCCTTAACATTTACATCGCTTATCATGTAGTTTCCTGCGGGTACATCAAATGTAAGCTCCGAAAGATTATTCGGAAGATTTACAGTTATCTGCTTAGTAACCTCATAGTTGTGGTTCTTCTTAACAACCGCTTTAAAATCGTAGTTGTTGATCTCGTAGCTGTTTTCCTTATTCGCACCGAATGATTCGGCTATGAACACACCTTGTCCGAAGCACAAGATTACGATGATTAGAACCATTTTTTTACTAAGTATTTATATATGTTTGACAACGCTCTACTGTTGCTCGTCATTAAACGTCTCCTTCTAGGCAATACTTCTAAATATTATACCCTATAAAAGGGTTCAGCACAATAATTCAAGAGAGCATAGAATGGTTGATACACCATGTACCATAGTATAAAAATACATGATAGATACTATATTAACGAGGGCACAATATGAAAAGACAAGATTATATATCATGGGATGAATATTTTATGGGTGTTTCCCTACTTGCTGCAAAGCGTAGCAAGGATCCTAATACGCAGGTTGGAGCGTGTATTGTCGATAACAACAATGTGATTCTTTCCACAGGCTACAATGGATTCCCTGTCGGATGCTCTGATGACGATTTGCCGTGGGACAGAACTGGTGAGGATACAAAATATCCTTATGTGGTTCATGCTGAGCTTAACGCAATACTTAATTCAGGTGGTAAGTCACTTAGAGGCGCAACAATATACGTTGGTCTATTCCCATGCAACGAATGTGCTAAGGCTATCATTCAGTCTGGAATTAAGGAAGTTGTATATCTAAATGATAAATATGCCAATGAGAAGTCCACCCTAGCATCTAAGAGGATTCTCAGCATGGCAGGAATCAAAATGCGCAGGCTTACGCCAAGAGAGAAGACTCTAGTGCTCAGCTTCGAGAACGAGCTAGATAGATAGCTCGCATTTTACATTGTAATTATTATTAAGGAATTATTGTTAATAATTGGAGGTATTATTATGAAACTTCTAGTTGTAGGACCGCGCGGTAAGATGGGCCGCCTAATTACTGCGATTGCAGCAGATCGCGAAGACATTTCAATTGTCGGTGGAGTTGCTCCTTCTGACAGCGATTACATCGGCAAGGACATCGGAGAAGTTGCTATGGTTGGCAGAGTTCTAGGTGCGCCTGTCGTTCCAGATATCGAAGAGCTCATAGATGACTGTGATGTAATAATAGATTTTGCCACTGTCGAGCAGGCGATGATTACACTCGAAGCAGCAAAGAGACACAAGAAAGCACTAATCTGCGGAACTACTGGTTTCAGTTCAGAACAGAGGGCTGCATTTGAAGAAGCAGGCAAAATAATCCCTGTAATGCTTGCGGCTAACACGTCAAGACTCGTAAATGTTATGTATAAACTAATCGAAGATGCTACGAAATTGGCTGGTGATGTAGATGTTGAAATCCTCGACATGCATGATGGCACCAAACTCGACTCACCTAGTGGTACTGCTAAGGAAATCGGCGAGCTAGTAGCTAATAACAGACGCGAATCACTCCATGACATAGATAGATATGGCAGACAAGGTAGATGCCCTCGTGAGCACGGAGAGATTACTTTCCACTCCATCAGAGGCGGAGATATATCGAGCAGCCATACGACATATTTCGTCGGTCTTGGCGAGAGACTTGAAATTACTCATCACTCTCAGAGCTTCAAGTGCTTTGCTGCAGGTGCAGTAGATTGTGCTGTTTACCTCAGCAAGCAGCCAGTTGGATCATACACGGTTCAGGATTGCTTTGGACTGTAGACATCTATTCATTCAACCCATTGTGAATACATTTACTTCTGCTCCTTTATTTGTAGTTGGTATACCGCATTTAAAGTGTAGCAGAAGTTTTTTCATCCATCATGATAATAGCATCAACCTATTCATGTTTCCTCCAGTAAGCGGTCTACTAGTCATTCAAACAGTTTAGAATTCAAAACTGCGTCTACTCCTCGCTATTCTTCCAAATGTATTTCTTTGGAGCACACCATCCACATACATAATCTAATATATCTGCTATCCACTCTTTATTTAGACCTTCCTCTAAACTATTATGATACTTAAAAAGTAGGTCATAAGCTTGTTTTTTTGTGTAGTACCCATAGCTTTTATTTTAATCAAAATTTCATATCCCTGCTCATTGTATTCATGATAGTTTTTCCTCGGTAACATTACTAGAAAGTTGTTTTATTTGATTAAATAATTTGTCAGATGTGCACATTGTAGGCTTCGCAAACCGCTCTATCACTTTATCTGCCTGCTTTATGCCGTCACAAGCCGCTGATGTTATTCCGCCTGCATACCCACATCCTTCGCCTGCAGGATAGATACCTGAAATAGTTGTGCTCTCACCTGTCTCTCATCTCTTAGCACTCTTAAAGGTGCAGAGCTTCTAGTTTCGACAGCTTTTACCACTGCATCTGGGCTATCATAGCCGTGAATCTTCTTGGCGAAATTCGGAACCGCCTCTCTAATCGCCTCATACGCAAAGTCTGGAAGAGATGCTATGACCTTATCTGCTTTACCAGACAGGAATTCCTCCATTGTGCATGTTGGAGGCTTGTAGTTTCCACCACCATTTTCAAAAGCGAGCCTTTCGTATTTCTGTTGGAACCAGATCCCTGCTAGTACATCATCCGATTCGTAATCGCTTACCCTAACGTCACAAAGGATTCCGCTATTAGCTGTACCGCTATCTCTCCTTCTGTTGCTCATGCCATTAACACAGACTTCACCGCTATTAGTTGAGCACGTTACGACCTCTCCTCCAGGACACATGCAGAATGAATACACGCCCCTTCCATTGCTAGCTTTATACGATACTTTGTATTCAGCAGGCGGAAGTCTGTCCTCTGACCCATACTGCGCTCTATCGATTAGTTCCTGCGGGTGCTCCATTCTAACACCTATAGAAAGCGGCTTCTGCTCCATCTCAAGGTTCGAATCTTTGATTAACTCGTACGTATCTCTTGCGCTGTGACCAGTAGCAAGAATCATGGCATTGGTTTCAAGAACCTCTTCACTTCCGTTTGAAGAAGTGATAGTAACAGAATTGAGTTCATCATTTGAAATTGTTATTCCGCTAAGTTTAGTTCCAAATCTCACATCGCCGCCAAGGGTGATTATCTGCTCTCTAAGCCTTACAATTACAGCTCGTAGCACATCTGTGCCTATATGCGGCTTATGCTTGTATATGATTTCTTCTCCAGCACCTGCACCTGCAAAAGTCTCCATTACGAACTTTATATTCGGATCTTTGATGCCACTCGTGAGCTTTCCGTCAGAGAATGTTCCTGCCCCACCTTCGCCGAATAAGATATTTGACTCTTCGTTCAGCAAGCCTTCATTTTTGAAATTTTCCACATCCTTGACACGCTCCGACATGCCCTTTCCACGCTCTATTACTATCGGTCTATAGCCATTCTGTGCTAGTTCAAGAGCCGCAAAAATGCCGCAAGGACCGAAGCCTACGATCACTGGACGACCCGTAAGCTCCTTATTTCCAGGCATAGGATCCACTTTCTTAATTGGCGTATGCATATTGCACTTGTGCTTTTTGGCAATCTTTGGAGCAACCTGAACTCTTGTCGTAAAATCTACGGTGTATACCATAAATATTTGTGCCTTATCTCGCGCGTCTATCGACTCTCGAGCAACTTCCCAGGTCATGATATCTGATACTTTTAACGAGAGCTGCTTCGCAATTTTAGCTGGCAAATAAGTCATTTCTCTTCCTACAGGGAGCTTTTACTTCGCTAATCCTATACGAATACTTGCCTAGCCTATCGCCACCGCGCCAGATTCTATCTATAATTCTTGATTCCATAATGTATCCTTTTTGTATTCTTAAAGTTATATATTGTTAGCTACCGCTGTCCCTGCGCGCTTTCCAGATAGGAACGCATGATTGAGATTGTACCCACCGCAGAAACCGTCATAATCTAGTACCTCACCAACTATATATAAATTACTAGCCAGCTTCGATTCAAATGTCGCATCATTCACTTCTCCGGTTGCTATGCCACCTGAAGTACACTGTGCGTCTTTCCAGCCCTTCTGGCCTGTTGGATGAAATTTAAGCGCTCTTGCACTAACCACAAGCTTTTTCACGATTTGATTCGGACATTAGAACTTCAGTATTCGCATCTGCTGCAATTCCTGCCTGTCTAATCACTTCAAGTGCTAGACCTTCTCTGAAAATTGTCTTGAACACGTCCACAAGTTTCTCGTAATTGCCTGATTCGTAAGACACGGCAGCCGCTCTCTCAGCTGCTTCTTTAAGCACATCTTGCAAGTCCACATCTTGGCATAGGGTCCAGCTCTATCTCAAAGCTATCAAATGTATCACCAGGTTTAAACCTCATCATCCTAGACAAGTTAAAAATACAGATTCCAGATAGTCCAAACTTAGTAAACTGAACCTCTCCGTCTTCTCTATGGATTTCCTCACCTTCTTTGAATAGCTTTACTTCTGCAGAAACTCTAATGCCAGAAAGCTTTGACAAATCCATATCACCGCATTCTATAGGTGCAAGCGAAGGAACTAGCCTTGTCACTGTGTGGCCAAACGCCCTTAGCCATTTGTAGCCATCACCAGTAGAACCATATACTGGAGCAGCCTTTCCGCCTGTTGCAACTACAACTGCCTTAGCTTGTAATTTATGTTTACAAGCCGAGTCTTCATAATTTGATTTATTTACCACTATTTCAAAGCCGTTACCATCGGCATTATACGACACATGCTCCACAGTTGTGCCCGAATATACCTTTATCTCCAGCTGCTCTAGCCTTAATGTGAGAAGGTCTGAAACATCAGCAGCGGACTCCGACACAGGATATAGAAACCCTCTATCGTTAGTCTTGGTAACTATACCGATTGAACTCAAAAATTTAATAACCTCGTTAAACCCTTCCGCGTTTACATTGGTTATATTACATCTTCCATTTCCTGTTGCACGAAGCTTACGGCCCATAATTTCATTTTTCTCAATCAAAACTACATCAAGTTCAGCATTGCTGCGCTTGGCGCTTATAGCAGCGGACATTCCTGCGGGACCACCACCTATGATTACAATATCGGTTTTTAGAGATTTAGGCAGTGATAGTTTAGTTGACACACCTTTCTTTCCCTTATGCTTATGAGCCATATTTACACCTTCTCATTTTTACAAAATCAATACAAATTATATCATAATAGGCTAACACAAACATGCTTTTGATGATTGTATTAGCCTATAAGTCTTTTAATTATTAAGTTTAATTATTCGCTTTATCCTATGCGAACTTTTCTGCTGCAGCCTTTAGCTGTTCAGCCTTATCTGTGTCTTCCCATCTAACGCCAAGCGCATCCCTACCGAAATGACCGTAAGCAGCTAGTGATCTATAGATTGGTTTCAAGAGGTCAAGCTGCTTGATGATCGCAGCTGGTCTCATATCGAAGTTCTCCCTTACCAGTTTAGCGATATCCTCGTCCTTCAGGCTTGCAGTTCCGTATGTGTTTACGTATACGGAAACAGGCTCTGCAACACCGATTGCATATGCTAGCTCAATCTCGCACTTACGAGCAAGTCCAGCAGCGACGATGTTCTTTGCAATATATCTAGCCATGTATGCGCCACTTCTATCAACCTTAGTAGGATCTTTACCGGAGAATGCACCACCGCCGTGGCTAGCATATCCGCCATAAGTATCAACAATAATCTTACGTCCAGTCAGACCCGAGTCACCCTTAGGGCCACCAATAACGAATCTACCAGTTGGATTTACAAACAGCTTTGTCTCGTCGTCGATTAGCTCAACAGGAATTATTGGCTTAATTACATGCTCAACCATATCGCGTCTAATCTGCTCAAGTGTTGCATCAGGATCATGCTGTGTTGAAATAACTACAGTATCAACTCTTACAACCTTGTCGTCATCGTACTCAACAGTTACCTGAGTCTTGCCGTCTGGTCTTAGATAGTTTAGAGTGCCATCTTTTCTGACTTCAGCGAGCCTTCTTGCTAACTGGTGAGCAAGCGAAATAGGCATTGGCATAAGCTCATCCGTCTCGTCACAAGCGAACCCGAACATCATACCCTGGTCTCCTGCACCAGTCATTGCATCGTCGCCAGCTTCTGTGCCTTCCTTAACTTCGTATGACTCATTTACACCCATAGCGATATCTGGTGACTGCTCTTCAATGCTTACAAGTACTGCACAAGTGTTGCCGTCAAAACAAACTTCGCTGCAGTCATATCCGATTCCCTTAACAACATCTCTTACGATGCCTTCAATATCAACAGTGCACGTAGTAGATATCTCTCAAATACGAGTACAAATCCTGTCTTAGTTGCTGTTTCACAAGCTACGTGGGCGTGTGGGTCTTCAGCAAGTATTGCGTCAAGAATCGCATCAGATACCTGGTCGCATACTTTGTCAGGATGACCTTCTGTAACCGACTCTGATGTAAATAACTTCTTCATTAAAACCTCCTTTGGACAGCCGTTCTTCTGCCCTCTCTGCAAAATAAAAAACTCTTCCGCATGAGCCACATGCACGAAGAGACAATTTCCATGTATGAATATGTCTCCTCATCTTTCAGGCTTTACCTGTGGGACTTGGCACAACCGCAATAAGCGACGCTGCCGCGAGTTCACCGGGCCCATTCCCTCACTCGCTCTTAATAAGGATTTCAAAAGTATTATATATGTATTTTTGGTGGGTGTCAAGTTGCATATGTTACATATCAAGGTTTTTGAGAAAAAAATACTATCGAGAGCGAGATTCTCACTCACTTTTGGTATAATTAAAATGTTATGGATTAATAAGGAGATTAAACATGCCAGAACTTAAGGTTGTAGAAGGTAAACTTTCAAATAAATATAATCATTTTAATGACTACCGCTTCGACTCATGTATCGCTACTGACACACGTCTTATGGGCGTCGTAGCCATGAAGGTTTCTTGGACTGCAAAGGATGGAAGCAAGGATAAGCTATTCCAGCTTATTCACTTAGATTTCTCTGAGTACGGTGTCGATGATTATCGTGAGATATTTTCAAATGCTGAAAAATCCTGAAGGTGGTCGTGAAGTTAGGTCGGAATGGAAACGAATTTCGGGTAGCCTAGGTGGTAACGAAGTTAAGATTCCGTTCTTTACAATGGTTCAGCTTATAGATGAGGTTGTGGCAACAAACGAGAAGTACTACGAAGGACACGAACTGTTTATTCAGGATTTTTCGTAAGGAAACACTCATTAGACTTGATCTTATGAAGGAAGCATCAAGAAAGCTTTTACATGAAACCTCTGCATTTGAAGATAAAAAGTAAAGAGGGTCAGCAATTAATCTGCAAGTCCCTCTCACATCTTTTGAACTTATCAACTACTTCCTGATGAGGATACTCGATAAAGATTTTCACGGTGCTTCATTCCTTGGTGAGGTTAATGTTAGCGAGATGGAGAGAAGCAGATTTAAAGAGATTGGACTCGCTGAACTTGTCAGAAATAAGATATCAAAAGCGACCACTGCCGCAACTCCTACCGGAGAAGCGACAGTGTACAAGTGTAGGTTCACAGCGCTTTCCGATACATATATCTATGGAGAAGCGCTGATCACGCTATCACCGCGCAGCCTCACGCGAACACGCCGCATCCTAGAGTTCGAGGTGACAACACTGATGCACATATCGAATTACGAGGCAGCGCTCCAGCTCCAGCAGGCTGAGTATATAACATTGTACGAATTAACAGTGCCTGCAGAAGCGTTCGATTTAGATGATTCCGTCTTCGGGGCAGATGCCACGATGTCGCCAGCCCCTAACGGAATCGTATATATCCTATACAACAAAGATAATTACCATGTGGATTCATCTAATTATTTTATGAATCATGACCTATACGGAGCCTATCTGTTAACACCTAACGACGAGCTCGTAGTCATGAGTCATGACATCATCAAGATAACCAACATGGAAGCAGATATTGGCCGAAGCATGAACTCGAGCAAGCTCAAATTAAGGGGTAGATATAAGCTAGAAACTCAAGTATTTAAGAGCTTTTCTGAGACGTCTGGGGCGAAGTTTAGCGAGATGATTTACAGTCCTGACGATAATAACTAATTTTATTTGTCAACGGTTGTTCTTTTTTTGATTAATAGATTTGATGTAAGTTATCCACATCGCTTGATTCCTAATAAAATGCACACATCAAGAATTATCCACATAAAAATCAAAAATCGTATACAATCTTTTCAACATGCCAAAGTGGATAAGTTGATAATCGCAAATTCGCATTTTTTTCAAGGCTTAGCGATTGTAAATCTAGATGTCAAGAGAAGTTATCAACAGTTTCAAAAAAATAATTTTTACATATTTTTTTGTTCGATTTGTGAAAGAACAGCTTAGCAGGGAGGAAAAAAATGAAAACAGAAAAAGTTTTTCCACAGTGACCAATACTTAAAAACGCTCGAGGCGACAATAACTGATATAATTATCGCCAAAGATAGAGCTGAAATCATAACCGACAGAACCATTTTTCTTTGCCGAAGGCGGTGGACAACCTGGCGATAGAGGAACTCTTTTTATCGACTGATAATAGCAAAACCGTATCTATTTACGACACACACGATTCAGGTGATGCGGTGGCGCATTACACCAAGGATGAGGTCCCTTTTGCTATCGGAGATGTGGTCATAATGGAACTTGATTGGGCGTTCCGCTTTACAAATATGCAGAGACATTACGGTGAGCATATACTCAGCGGCGCGATCTATAAACTTTATAAGGGAGCTAATAAGGGCTTCCACATGGGACAGAATTATATAACTATAGACATCGATCTGGGCGGCGAGCTTATGACAGCAGAGATGCTCGAAGAAGCTGAGACATTAGCCAACGAAGCTTTATGGAAAAAAACTTACCTATACAGGCTCATCAATTCGATTCAATTGAGGCTGCCAATGATATGCCCCTCAGAAAAGCTGTTAATGAAAAAGTCGATGGAAACGTCGTAATTGTTACAGTTGGTGATCAAAAGGATCCATTTGACTGTTGTGCGTGCTGCGGTACCTACCCTGCTACGAGCGGCGAAGTTGGTATCATTAAGATATTTAAGGCAGAGCCTAACAAGGGTATGACGAGAATATATTTCGACTGCGGCAGAAATGCGCTACTCCACTATCGTGAGTCTCACAAGATTCTAACTGAGATAGCTGAAAAATTTTCATCAAAACCCGAGAACCTCATGAGTGCACTAAGTAAGAGGGATAAGGAAGAAGCAGACCTAAAGGCCGAGCGAGCACACCTAGCAGAGTATGTTCGCACTGCTGAAGCACAGTCTATTGCTAATAGCTATGAAGCAGACTCTAAATTTGTGTATAGAGAATATGACAGCATCTCACCTAACGACCTGCAGAAGCTCGGATTTAAGGCTCTGGAGCTGATTGAGGGATACAAGCCACTTCTTGCTCTTGCAAATGCTCCTTCACACACGCTCATGCTCGTTTCCGACGGGTCATACCATTGCGGCAACCTCGTAAAGGAACACGCAAAGGAGTTTGACGGCAAAGGCGGTGGACGAGACGATAATGCGAGAGCACAATTTGATAGCAAGGATAATTTAGCAGCCTTTATAGAGGTAATAAAACATAATTTATAGGTTGATTAATTATCCGATAGATTATGTTATAATCAGCTTAAGGAGGCGATGTTATGTCAAATAAAGTCATAGTAACAATCGGAAGAGAATTTGGTAGCGGTGGTCACGAGGTTGGCAAGCGACTTGCTAATGAACTAGGCATCAAGTTCTACGACAACGAATTTATCAGCATGGCAGTTCAGAAGACTGGATTCCACGAGGAGTATGTTAAGAACAACGAGGAGAAGGCTCCTGATTTTGCAGCTAGCGCCCCTATTTTTCAGGTATCGAGCTGTATCAGCCATCTCCATACGACAAGATTCAGGCGGAGGAATACAAGCTTATCAGAGAGATTGCTGCCGAGGATAGTTGCGTAATCGTTGGTCGTGGTGCTGATTACATATTAAGAGACCAGTCACACGTAAGCATTTTTCCTATTTGCTCCACTAGAGGATAGGGTAAAGCGTAAGCTAGCGCTTCTATCTGCACAGGAAGCTAAGAATATGACTCCTGCTAAGATGGAGAAAGTCGTTAAGCAGATGGACAAGCAGCGCCGCAGATACTATGAGTACTACACCGATACCAAATGGGGTGATAGAGATTCATATGATTTGCTTATCAACACTAGTCGTGCCGGTATCGACGGTGCAGTAAAGATTGTCAGGACATACATTGAATCGAGCCGCGGCGAAAGTATGATGCCAGACTAGAGGTTTGCATCTGATGTCATCTTTCGGATGGTTAACTCGACATTTCAATAAAATAAAAACGCAGATGTTTGGATGAATCATAGAAGACTCTTCATAGGCATCTGCGTTCTTTATTTTCATTTATTCCAGTATATCTATATCGACTTCAAATATTCAACCTCGGCAGGTCCAAGCTTTCTATAGCCACCTACTGCCAATCTTCCAATTACGAGATTTCCTATCTTGATTCGTTCTAGTGTCTGAACTGGTGTATCGATAGCTTTAAACATACGGCGAACCTGATGATTCTTGCCCTCATGAATAGTGATATCAACTACAGTTGAGTTCCTATTGTGCTTTCTAACCTCAACCTTAGCTGGAGAAGTTCTAAATCCACCTATATCTACACCCTTTTCGAGTCTTGCAATCTTACCACGTGTAAGAATTCCCGATACGACAGCGCGGTATGTCTTGTCAAGCTCCTTCGAAGGATGCATTAACTTATTGGCAACATCTCCGTCATTTGTAAGAATAAGAAGTCCAGATGTATTGTAGTCAAGTCTTCCCACAGGGAATATTCTCCTGTCCTCATCCTGAATAAGGTCGAGAACTGTAGGTCTATCCTTATCATCAGAGGTAGTGGTCACATAACCCACTGGCTTATTTAGCAAAAATATACGTCTTCCCCACTTCGAGTGAGATTTTTTTCTACCATCACATATAACCTCGTCATCAGGCTGAACATCGTAACCAGGCTCTCTCATAATCGCACCATTGACTGCGACTTTGCCCGCTAGAATTAATTCATCAGCCTTTCTCCTGCTAGTAACACCACAGGATGCAATGTATTTATTTATCCTCACTATCCGCATCTCCTTCAAAATTAATCGATAGCTGCTCGTGAGCATTTTTCGTCTTCGTATTCCTCTATATCATCAAACTCAGTTATATCCGGAAGTTCCTTAATCGACGTGAATCCAAATTTCTTGAGAAACTCATCTGTCGTTTTTATACAGAAGTGGACGACCAACGCCTTCAGATCTTCCAGCTACGTCGACTAAATCCTTGCTCATGAGTCCATCGATAACTCTCTCACTCTTGATGCCCCTTATAGAATCAACTTCACCCTTAGTAACTGGCTGTCTATAGGCGATGATTGCCAGGACTTCGAGTGCTGCCTGTGAAAGCTTCTTAACTTTGACCGGAGTGCAAAGCTTCTCGATAAATAGCTCATTTTCAGCATGAGTTACGAACTGAAATGCACTATCAACTTCTCTGATTCTGATTCCACGTCCCATCATCGCATATTCACGCTGTAGCTCTAGGAAAAGCTCTTTTACTTCCTTCTTATCAGCATCCAGAACCTCTGCTGCGTCCTTAACCTTAAGCGGCTCACCCCAGACAAACATCATCGATTCAAGTGCTGATTTCATTACCTTATCATTGTACATCTGTCTGAACCTCTTTCTTAATCACGCTGATATTTCCGTAGTTTTTCTCTTGTTTAGCGTCAACTTCCCTGCATTTTAATCATTTCTAGAAGCGACATGAACGAAAGTGTTATATCATACCTATCCGCCTCTTCAGGCACTAACTCGGTAAAAATCAATATACTCTCCAACCGAAGCTTTATCCTTTATGATAGCTGTCATATAGCTTATACGATCTTCAATCGAAGCACGCTCACGCTTGATTCTCTGATACCTCTTCTTGACATCAGCTACTCGCTTTTTTTCTTCTGCAAAAATGCATTGAACGCATTAACGAACTGCTCGATATCAGCCTTTAGAAGTTCGTCAGGTGAATCAAGGTATTCCGACATATCCTCAGCAGGTTTCTCATGAATACATTGATTGGCTTCCAGTCTCTCCTGAAGCATCTCAGCAATTTTCTTAGTCTTAACGTACTCAGCAAGCCTGCTCGCTAGTTCCATGCGAGGGTCTTCGTCAATTACGACTTCTCCAGCATCGTTGACGCGAGGCAGCAACATGTGTGACTTAAGCCTGATTAACACTGCCGCCAACACTATAAATTCGCTGCTCACTTCGACGTTAAGCTCACCCATCTCTTTGAGATAGCCGATATACTGCTCAGTGATTTCAGCAACCTTTATGTCATATATGTCCATCTTGGCATTCTGAATCAGATAAACCAGCAAATCGAATGGCCCTTCAAATTTATCAATTCTTACTTTATACAAGTGCCGCCTCCATGCTTAAATTCATCATCAAAATAAATCTCTTCGAGATACAGCCCTTCTGGCGGTGCTGTAAATCCCGCTTTGCTCCTGTCGGTAGAAGCTATTATGTATTTCATCTCCTGAGCTTCCTTCTTGCCAGTTCCTATTTCAATCAATGTGCCGACCAGAATCCTGACCATATTATAGAGAAATCCGTCACCAGTAACTCTGATGACAGTCCTAGTATCTTCTTCTGTTATTGAAATATCTGTAATCGTTCTAATCGTAGTCTCTCTAGGAATTCCCCCAGCAGTCTGAAAAGAAGCGAAATCATGTGTTCCCATAGCTAAACTTGCCGCCTCACGCATAGCCGCATGATCTAAAGGAAAACTGTAATGGTAAACGTGATTCCTCTCAAAAATATCTCCACTTCTATCGATAATATACTTTATACGTCTTGCCATGGCAAGAAAATCTAGCATGAAAATCCATAGACACTTCGTCTGAGGAAATAATTCTGATATCTCCAGGAAGACCGCTGCGCCCAAGACCGCCAGCTCCAAACCTCCTGTTCATGATGTCTGCTAGCTTCTCTGTCGGAAGCGGATTATCCCATACGAAAGAGCAGCATTGACCAAGAGCGTGAACGCTGGTATCTGTACGGCTAGTGCCATTTACAGGCACTTCGTAGCCGGCAATAAAGCGAAGTACATGCTCTACTTCACCTTGAACTGTTCTCACGTCAGGTTGCTTCTGCCAACCATGAAAGTTCGTACCGTCATATTGAATTTTAAGAAGAATATTCTTGCTGTTCTCAGACATATTAACCTTTCTCTATGTTTAAATATGCTTAATCACTATTATGCGATATAAAAAAATTAATAGTAATTTAGATGCGTTATATAAGCACCAGCGGAAGATAATCCCATAGCACCAGCACATATATTGCGACTGCCGGAAGTGCATACACTAGCATCGGTCTGTGCTCGTCAGCATCAAACCTCTTAGTGATGCTTAGGGTATACGATGTGGATAAGTGCAAAAATTGAAATCATAATAAATATCGCAAGCACTCCATTAACACCTGTCACAAGGCCTACCGAAATATAGAACTTCAGGTCAGCCCCACCTATTACAGTCTTATGGTATATTATCCTTCCTAGTCCATATGTTGCAAGCCCTAGCGAAAGTCCGATTAGCGCACCATAAAGCGGTTCGAGCATCTTCTCGTTGAAGCTCACGAAACCGACTGCAGATACGGCAAGTAAAGCGTTAAGTTGATCAGGCACCACCCTATACTTAGCATCACATATAGCCATCATTGAGACAATAAAAAAATTACCATCATGCCAGCAATCATGAACTGAGTTGATTCCCCTAACGGCCATAAATACACCGCTCGCACCAAAAAACACCGTAAAAACCAGCTTCCATGGAGTACTAGCGAGTCTCTGTCTTTCACTTTCCGTGTCTTTAATAAGTGCAGGAGGCAAACTTTCACCTTCCTCCTGAAACCATCTTACAGGCATATTATTGAACCAGACAACTATGCCATTGCCTAGTAGCAAAGCAATAACTACTGAAATCACCGCTTTGATTATCATAAATACGTAATATTGATCCATTTGCTAATTATAACATACAATATAATGAATAAGGCACCCAAAAGGGCGCCTTAAATTACCTATTATAAGCGTATAATCACTAACACTACCTCTTGTTCGATCGTCGCCATACATTTACTTCCTTAGCCGAATGAATCAGTTCTTCTCTAAATTCAGGATGCGCAAGATTAATCAGCTTCTCAGCCCGCTCCCATACAGAAGCTCCAGCAAGGTTCTCAATACCGTACTCGGTAACCATTGTGTACGCCTGGCTTCGAGGGTCTGTAATGATATCTCCACCTGTAAATATAGGCTTGATATTCGAATGTAGGTTACCCTTTCTATCTGTAAATGTAGAAGGAAGAGCTATGAAGCTCTGAGCCTTAGGATTTTTAAACCCTGCAGTTAGGAAGTCTAGCTGCCCCCCAGTCCCACTAATGTGACGCGTACCCGCACTCTCTGCTGAAATTTGTCCAAATAGATCCACTGCAATGCAGCTATTTATAGATACGAAGTTGTCTAGCTGCCCGATTACATCGAGTCCATTAACATAGTTAATCGGTGCACAGCACATGCTAGGATTATTAGCAACCCAGTCAAAGAGTTCCTGAGTACCGTGAGCTATACTGAATACGGACTTACCTCTCATGATGCCCTTTTTATTAAGGTTAGTTATCTTTCCAGCCTTATACATGTCAAGATAAGCATTGACGAGAAGTTCAGTATGAATCCCCAGATTCTTTAGATCCGAATTTGCGATTAGCTTTCCTATCGCATCAGGCATACCTCCAACACCCAGCTGAATGCAAGCACCATCAGTCATTCTATCTACGATTAATTCCGCTATCTTCTCCTCTACTGGACCAGCGACGATTGACGGGAACTCTGTCAGACCCTCGTGCTCACCTTCGATGACCATATCTACTTCAGAGATATGGATTGTATTTTCTAGGCCATGCACATTAGGAAGGTTCTCATTTACCTCTAAGATGATAAAATCCGCTACATCAAAAACTGCACGAGCATGAGAATTGCTCATTGCCATGTTAAAGTAACCATGTTCATCCATCGGGGTAACACCCATGACTGCTACGTTAACAGTCAGAAAGCGCCTGTAGTAGTCAGGAAGATTTCTAAATACCATAGGTATGAACTTACAGAGCCCCCTATCTGACAGCTTTCTCTCATAGCCGATCATGTGCCATGAATTGTATGTGAAATGCTCTGCATCTGGATCCTGCTCTGCTATCTGTAGCGGCTTAGTTATCAGTAGAGCGCGCACTTTTACATCTTCAAGTTCATCCTTCCTAGCGGCAAGCGCCTCATCAAATAGAGCTGGAAAGCCTTGATAGCAACCGAAATCCACCCAGTCTCCGCTCTTTACAACCTGTGCAGCTTCATTTGGGGTTCTTAATTTTTGATTATATATTTCTCTATAGTTCATTGATATCATCTAACCTTTCGTCTAGCCAAGTTCTGATGTCATCGTACACAACTTCTCTATCTGTTTCGTTTAATATTTCATGCCCTATCATCGTGATAAAGTTTGATATCCACGATGCATTTCGTATTGCTCACATACTGCATGTAAGCTTTTTCTTACGCCTTCACCGAAGTCTCCTACTGGATCTTCCGCTCCTGATACGAACAACATGGCGAGATTCGGAGAGATAGTCCTAGTTCTGCCCTTATCGATGCACTTTAGAATACCTTTAAACATCTCTTTGTACGCATTTACTGTGAACGTGAAGCTGCACCATTCTTCTTCGCAGTACCAATCTACGATTTCTGTATCCTTTGTCAGCCAGTCAAAAGGTGTTCTCGCAGGCTTAAACTTTTTGTTAAACGACGAAAATGCAATCGAGTTAATCAGCTTGCTCCTGTGATGTGGACCTCTAGCTGCTTGAATAATTGATGCTAGCATGCTTCCAGCATGTATTGTTAATGCTTTATTCTGGCTTGTACCCATAACTATAGCGCCAGCAAGGCCTTCCGAATAGCTCGTTCCGTCCTTCTCCTGTTCCGTTAGATACTGACGAAGCAGTATCGAACCCATGCTGTGTCCAAGTATGAAGTATGGAATACTAGGGAATTCCTGACTTGCTCTTTTTCTAAGCTCATGTATATCTGAGATTAATGTCTGATTGCCGTGATCACCAAAATAACCGTAATCATCAGGTGTAAGCGCTGATTCTCCGTGCCCAAGTATGTCATGGCCAACAACAACATAGCCATGATCTGTTAGATACGAAGCAAAAAGCACTATATCTGCCTATAAATTCAACCATTCCATGGATAATTTGCAGAACAGCCTTTGGTTTCTCATCCGGTATCCATTTTTCTCACATGTATTGGGGGTTTTTTTAAATCTGCCGACATAAATGTTTCATCAATTTTTTTCATCAGTTCATTCCCTCCTAGCAAACTTATCATAATTATTTAAATTATTTATTTGGAAATCTTCTGTCCGTGGTACTGATAGTATGTTGTCTGTAATCTTCCGTTGTACAGCTTTCGTCTTCTATCGGCCTTTCTATCAAAGATTTCCTCAACATCGCGGTCCGTCGTTATCATGAAGAGCGACCATGTCGGGTCTTTTTCAAGTATCTCTTTTAGGCGCACATATATCTTGCGAATCGCTTCCTTATCACCAATTCTCTCACCATATGGAGGATTTGTGATGATTATTCCGTTAGACTCATCCGCTCTAAATTTACGCATGTCCATACGGCTGAACGTAATATCCTCTTCTACGCCAGCTTCCATAGCATTAGCCATTGCTGCGGCAATAGCTTTACCGTTTATATCAAAGCCTTTTATGAGTACCTCACTATCGTAATCAACTGCGTTATATGCCGCCTGCCTCTCTTCATTCCAGAGCTCCTCAGGGATAAAGTCCCAAGACATCGCTGCAAACTTACGGTTAAGTCCTGGCGCAATATTTCTAGCCATCATAGCAGCTTCAATAAGTATAGTTCCTGATCCACAACATGGGTCGACAAGAAGCCTCGACACGTGATCTGGATTATCCTTATCCCTACGCATCACACCTTCTTTCCAGAAGCTAAGTCTAACAAGTGCCGCAGCCAAAGTTTCCTTCATAGGAGCTGCAACGTCAACAGCCCTATAGCCACGCTTATGGAGTCCTGCCCCAGAAGTATCTAGAAGTATCGTTACATGATTCTTGAGTATGGAAAATCTGATGCGATAGTTTGCACCAGTCTCATCAAAATGATTCTGTACATAGAAATCCGATAGTCGTGAAACTATCGCCTTCTTGATTATACTCTGACAAGATGGAACGCTGTGAAGATTTGATTTTACTGAAGTTCCCACTACTGGGAATGCTGCATCGACAGGCAAGAAGTCCTCCCATCCGATTCCCCTAACCTGCTGGAACAGCTCTTCGAATGTCGATGCCTTAAATTCAGTCACCTTAATGTATACTCTATCCGCAGTTCTAAGCCACATATTGGAATGTACAATGGCTCTCTCATCACCAATGAAGGTGACTTTTCCATCTTCGACTTTAACTACGCTGTATCCAAGATCCTGTAGCTCCATCTTAACTACTGCTTCAAGTCCAAATGTCGCAGTTGCAATTAATTCATATTTCATATGCTATACTTTCTCGAAAACTCATCATAGAGTTCGGTGAATTCAACGCTATCCTTATCTTTAAAATCTCTTACAAACTGATGCATGTGTAGATGATTCTGCTTTAGTTCAATCTCGGCTGCAGCAATGTTTGAGCAGTGGTCGGAAACCCTCTCGATATCCGCCAAGATGTCATTTAATATGAATCCTAGCTCTATAGTACAGATTCCATTTTTAAGACGCGTAATATGATTTGCTCTAATCTGCTCAACTATGTTATCAATTAGCTCCTCTAGTGGCTCTACCATAAGAGCTGTCTTGGTATCCATCTCAAGTATCGCTTTGCCAGACAGCGCGAGTATCTCGCTCACGGCTTCGCTCAGTATATCAAGTTCACGTCTAGCCTCTTCAGAGAATGAAAGCCCTTTGCTTTGAAGTTCATATATGCTTTCTGCGATATTGAGCGAATGATCACCAATTCTCTCCGCATCGGTGATACTGTGGAGCATCATCGAAACATTCGCCGAGTCTCTCTCCGAGAGCTCAACCTTTGCAAGACTCACATTGAAGGAACCAAGCTGGTCTTCATAGTAATCTAAGAGTTTCTCATCGCTTTTAATCTTCTCAAACAGCTCATCACTATATCCGCTCGATAGCGTAATCGCGTCTCTAAAGTTCTGAAAAGCGATCTCAACCATCTCGTTGGTCTTTGCCCTAGCCTCCTCAACGGCAATCGATGGAGTGACAAGGAGTCTCTCATCTAGGAAAACCTCAACTTCTTCGTCCTCTTCACCACCTACAAATTTATGGCTGATTGTAACGAGCTTTTCAGCAAACGGAAAGATAATAACTGTCGTAAAAAAATGTTAAATAGCGAATGGATAATAGCAATATCAACAGGTGTAACTGTTTTTATTAATAAAGCTGAAATTGATTAGGTAGTGACCGATACTATATAGCGCCATGAATATAATCGTTCCAATTATATTAAATGCGATATGGACAACTGCTACACGTTTCGCATTCTTATTTACGCCAATACTCGAAATAACCGAAGTTACACAAGTTCCTATATTCTGTCCCATAATAATAGGAATGACCATGCCATATGTCAGCCCACTAGTCATGGATAGAGCCTGCAAAATTCCCACCGAAGCCGAAGAGCTTTTGAATGACTGCAGTTACGATAACTCCAGCAAGGATTCCAAACACAGGATTGTTAAATGCAGTAAGCACCTTTGCAAACTCTGGCATATCCTTGAGTGGCTCCATAGCTGAACTCATGAAATTCATGCCATACATAAGCACTGCAAATCCAAGCATTACGGATCCTGCATCCTTGCGCTTGTCCGATTTACTCACCATCATCATCAGAACGCCGATCAAAGCCATTATTGGCGAAAACGCCTCTGGCTTGAGTAATTTCAATAATATATTGTCACTGCTTATTCCAACTAAGCTGAGCATCCATGCTGTAACAGTAGTACCAATATTAGTACCCATGATAACGCCAACAGACTGCTCAAGAGTCATGATGCTAGAGTTTACAAGACCTACAAGCATGACCGTCACTGCCGAAGAACTCTGAATAACTGCAGTTACACCGAGTCCAAGCAAGAGAGATTTAAACTTATTTTGACGTCATTGACTTCAAAATCCCCTCTAGCTTGCCGCCTGCAAGTTTCTCAAGCCCTTGTGACATTACCGACATCCCATATAGGAACAGCGCCAATCCTCCAAGCAAGTTGATTATCGAAAAAATATCCATAAATTACATCTCCAATTAATACCCATGCGATTATGCACATACATCTTAATATTTTTATCATATTGCTAGTATATCCGCCTTGTTTTTGATAGATAATTTCGATACTTTTTGCTGCTTTTTACTCTTCTCATGTATTAATTCTTTATAAATTTTCTAGAAGTTACTGCTATAGAATAGTTGCAATTGAAAAGCGCAGCCTTAAAGCCGCGCTTTTTATAATATTAAGAGGTGTATATCTATAAATGATATTTTTAATGAATGAAAACCTCGAAATACAGGGACTCCAGTATATGTTAGCACATCCACCTGATTGGTCATAGCTTGATATGCGCCAGATGCGAGAGCTGCAATCTCCCACTCCCCTGGCATAACCCACGTTTCCGAGATCCAGTCTACGTATTTCTCTAAACTCCTTACTATATATTCGCTTCTAGCAAGTCCGCCGGTGATGAGGATTGCATCGACGTCTCCTTTGAGCACGCACGCACATTCTCCCACAGCCTTTCCAAACTGATATATCATCGCATCGAGAACAAGCTTTGCATACTCGTCATTGTCCTCTTCGATGCGTCTCATGATCTCCTGAACATCTGCAGTTCCTAGGTGGCTATTGAGTCCGCTATTCCTAACAATCAAATCCTCTAATTCTTCGTGCGTATAGTCCCCGCTAAATGCCATATCGATTAGCTTCTTTGCCGGAATTGTTCCTGCTCTCAGAGGGTCATTGGACCATCGCCGATGAGATTATCATTGCTATCTATCATCCTGCCTTTCTGGTGAGCTGTAATGGATACGCCTCCACCAAGGTGACAGATTATGAAATTGGACTCATTGTAATTAATGCCTTTCTCTAAGCAGTATCGCCTTGCCACTTCTTTTTGATTTAAGCAGTGAACGTGACTGTCTCTATAAATTCCTTTGATACCAGTAACGCGTGCTAAATCCTGAAATTCATCGGTATCAGGTGGGTTAACGATATATGCCTTTGCATCGTATTTGTTGGCGAGCTGCCTTGCTATTTGAGAAGCGAGTAGCGCAGGATGATGCACACCAGAGGCCGCTGTCTCACAGTCGTATATGATTTTATCATTTATACAATATACACCACTAGTCGAAGGAAGAAGCCCTCCCCCTCTACCGACAAATGCATCTACCTCTTGTAACTTAACACCATTACATGCGCATCTATTTTCCACGAGCAGCTTTCTGTAGCTGAGCTGCTCCTGTATACTGCCAAATTGAGAAAGCTCATCTTTCTTGTGATAGATATTCTCGATAAAAAAACCTTTTTCGCAGTTGTGGTAAAATCCAAATTTTGTGGATGTCGACCCAGGATTAATAGCGACTATGTTATATATCTTTTTGTCCATGTTATCCCCCTTCGGCAGCTTTTTAAGAACAGGGGAATGCAAGACGTGCTCACACCCCCCTGTACTTGCCGTTTTAAGCAGTCTCTCTTGCTGCTTTGATCGAATCGATTAGCAGCGGAACTACCTTGAATAAATCACCTGTGATTCCATAATCTGCAATTTCGAAAATTGGAGCTGTCTCATTCTTGTTTATTGCAATGATACATTCAGAGTCCTGCATTCCTGCCTTGTGCTGAATAGCTCCAGAGATACCGAGCGCAACATATATCCTTGGATGTACAGTCTTACCTGTCTGTCCCTACCTGATGATCTGCACTAATCCAGCCAGCATCAACGCAGGCTCTCGATGAACCCACTACTCCGCCGAGTAATTCTGCAAGCTCTGTTGCGAGTGCGATTCCGCCTTCAACGTCTTTTGCAATTCCTCTGCCAACAGAAACTATTACATCTGCTCCAATCAGATCTACCATTTTCTTTGCAGCCTTAACAATATCGAGAACCTCTGTCTCTATGTCTGCTGCAACTAGTTCGAACTCTGGGTGCATAATCTCTATATTTGCTGCACCAGATTCATCATAAGGTCTCTTCTGCATTACGCCAGGTCTTACAGTTGCCATAGCAGGTCTGAACCTAGGGCACACGATGGTAGCCATCAAGTGTCCACCAAAAGCAGGACGAGTCATCTTAAGATTAGTATTTACGTCAAATAGCTTTGTATCAAACTTCATGTTATCAACGTCGAGAGACGATCCCGAACGCAAGAAGTTAACGTATCCATCTAGATCTATATCTAGGTGTGTACAGTCTGCACAAAGTCCTGTGTGAAGTCTTGCCGCACACCTTGGAGCAAGGTCTCTACCAATATTTGATGCTCCAAATAGCATTACTTCTGGCTTGAACTCTTGTACCGCTTCGCTAATAACTTTAGTATACCCGTCAGTAGTGTAATTTTTTGAGCAGTGGACTATTATATACATATACGCCATCTGCATCGTATCCACCAAGTTCTGCAGCAAGTCCGTCTACGTCATCACCGAGAAGTATGCCGTATAGTTTGCATCCTAGCTCATCTGCGAGCTTTCTACCCTCGGATATAAGTTCAAATGTTGTTGGCATCATCTTGCCCTGGCGCTGTTCACAGAATACCCATACATTCTTGAAAGCGTCGATTTGCGAACTATCGTAAGCCATATTGAATTCTCCTTTCTAAATGATATGCTTGCCAGTCAAAATCGACACAAGCTCATCAGTGGTATTCTTGTCTGAACCTTCCATCATCATGCCACCGCCTTTAACAGGAGGTGTGAACGACTTGTAGATGTTGGTAGGAGAACCCTTGAGTCCGATAGTAGTCTTATCGATAAGCGGATGATTCTCAAGTGCCGCGAAATCCATAATTTTGAGAGGCATATCCCAGCATTTCTCAGTTCCGATTACGCTCATGTATCTTGGTGTATTGAGCTCCTTGATGCAAGTAATCATGCATGGAGTTGGAACCTTTACTAGCATATATCCATCTTCGAGCATTCTCTTGATAATAAGAGACTTGCCCTCCTTAGTAACTTCTCCTGCGTAAGTAACCTGTGGCAGATGAAGCTTCTCAGCTATCTGAGGACCTACCTGCGCAGTATCACCATCGATAGCCTGACGACCAGCGATTATTATGTCATCTTCTTCGATTCCATAAGTATCAATCGCTGCTGCTAGAATCTGTGAAGTAGCATAGGTGTCCGAACCTCCGAATTCACGAGCAGAAACCAGCACAGTCTCGTCTACACCCATTGCCATAAGCTCTCTAAGCATACCTTCTGCTGGCATAGGTCCCATAGTGAAAGCAACCACCTTATATCCGAACTCTTCTTTGAGAGTTAACGCCTGCTCCACTGCATTAAGATCATCAGGGTTAATGATTGTCTGCATCGAAGCACGGTTTAACGTTCCGTCCTCGTTTACTGCAACCTTGCCAGAGGTATCGGGAACCTGTTTAACTGTTACAAAAAAATTTTCATCTATTCCTTCCTCCTCTACTTAAGCAAATTATTTGCGATTACAACTTCCTGAATCTGGCTAGTTCCTTCAAAGATGCTCATGATGCGAGCGTCTCTATAAAGTCTTTCTACTCTATATTCCTTGATATAGCCATATCCACCATGAATCTGCACAGCCTTGTAAGCGCATCGGTTTGCAGCTTCTGCAGCGAAATATTTAGCTATCGAGCAAGCCATTCCTGCCTGAGGCGAATTCTGATCTTTGAGAATAGCTGCATGATATGTCAGCTGTCTAGCTGCCTCTACATCTGCCTGCATCTCAGCAATCATGAAGCTCACGCCTTGAAAATCTGCTATTCTACGGCCAAACTGCTTACGTTCTTTTGCGTACTTTACAGCCTCATCTAGGCAGCCCTGCGCTACTCCTACCGACATAGCAGCTACTCCGAGTCTACCTCCGTCAAGCGTCTTCATTGCATACTGGAATCCCTTGTTGAGAGGTCCAATAAGATTTGCCTTTGGCACCCTTACATCTTCAAATACTACATCAGAAGTTGGATATCCATTAATTCCCATCTTCTTCTCAGGTGCACCAAGTGATACACCGTCTGCATGCATATCCACGATAAACATCGATATTCCGCGAGAGCCCTTCTGTGATAAATCTGTCTTTGCATAGATGATAATCCAGTCAGCCATAGGCGCACCTGAAATGAAGCACTTACGGCCGTTGATTGTGAAGTCGTCTCCATCTGGTATAGCAGTTGTGGTTGTTCCTCCAGCATCCGACCCTGCACCAGGCTCAGTAAGTCCGAATACGAGGATTTTTCTCGCCGCTTGCAACCTGTGGGAGATATTCCTTCTTCTGAGACTCGCTTCCTGCAAGCAGAAGCGGACCTCCTCAAGAGAATTCGAAGTGTTCGCGTATATTGCAAGAACTGCATCCTGACGAGCGAACTCCTCATCCATGAGCACATAAGTTAAGCTATCAGCTCCAGCACCACCGTACTCCTCAGGAATCTTCACTCCCATAAATCCGTAGCGTGACATCTTCTTGTGCATATCCCAGTTAAATTCACCAGTTTCATCTAGTTCATCCTGAAGCTCCTTGGTGAACTCTGTCTCTGCAAATTCACGAAACAGTTTTTGCTGCAACGCATGCTTTCGATCCAAAATCATTTACTTACCTCCTTAGCATGGTATCTCATGAGATGACTTGCCTTCAGTCATAATCTCATAGATGCTGTCAACTCCACATGCTGCCATAGATGCAGCAGCCTCTTCTGTAAAAGAAAGCCATATGTGGTGTGTGATATACGTTTACAAATGAACGCAGATATTTGAGCTTAAAGTAAGGCATTCCTTCAGTTCTAATAATGTCTGTGTTATGTGGAATATGAATAATTCCAGTCTCCCCTGGGAAAGCATCGCAGAACAGTGCGCCAATCTTCTCACTTTCAACGCCTTCGATAATCGCATCCACATCGAGTAGCTCACCTCTTGCATTGTTAATTATTATTACGCCATCCTTCATCTTAGAAATTGCATCTTTGTTGATCATGCCTGTAGTCGCTGGTAGTAGTGGCATGTGAATTGTTATCACATCACATTCCTTGTATATGGTATCCATATCTACATAGGTTGCATATTCCTTAACCTCGTCATCCTGAACTACGTCGTAAGCAAGGATTTTGCATCCGAATCCGCTAAGAATCTTGATTACAGTTTTGCCAATCTTGCCAGCACCTAATATACCAACTGTGAGGGAGCGAAGCTCTCTACCCATCTTACCCTTGAGAGTAAAATCGTTATCATTTGTATTGTAGAGTGCCTTCTTCTGGTGGCGCATGCACATCAGAATCGCCATTACTGAGTATTCAGCAACTCCATTTGGAGCATATGAACCGTTGCAAAGTTTAAAGCCGAGTTCCTTAGCATACTCAACATTCATGTGATTATATCCAACACAGCGGGATGCTAGTACCTGAACGCCCATCTTCTTGAGTTCATCCAGCACCTCATTAGAGTAAGTGCTCTGTCCCAGTGTAGTGATTCCATCGCTACCTTCAGCTAGATTAACTGTAGTCTCATCGAGGTTTGCTCTTGTAATTACTACGTCGATACCGTATTTGTCACATAGATTTCTGATGACAGGCTCTTCATCAGGTCTAACTTCATATGCAGTAATTTTCATATCAATTCTCCTTTGTAAATCACTTTTCTTGTGTCAAATCTATGCATTTTTTTCTGCAAATTATTTATTAATCCCTAAGTGCTGGATCCATATCGATCGCAGCACCGATCTTAATCATCTCTTCTATCGCTTCTCCTGAATATCCGAGTTCTCCTAGGATATCCTTAGTCTGCTCTCCAAGATATGGTCCTCTCTCATAAGGTGGAAGACCCATCTGATCGAATAGAACCGGAGGTCTTACGAGCGTACGTTTATTTCCGTTGCTATAAGACATCTCATAGAAGCAATCAGAAGCCCATGCCTGCTTGTCTTCTAAGAGACTATCCCACTCCTGTGCAATTGCATATGGCAAATCATTTGCATCGAGGAGCTTGCACCACTCGTCACAAGTCTTTTTCTTGAATTCTGCTGTAATCCATGCAGAGAACTCTTCACGGTTAGGGATGAGGTTCTTCTGTGGGTAGTATCTAGCGTCATCTGCTAGCTCTGGGTAGCCCATTGCATTCATGAGTATTGGATAGTGTCTGTCGTACTGAGGCATTGCAATCTGTAGCCACTGTCCGTCAGCAGTCTCGTAACAGAGCACTAGTGGATTGCCAAGCTTCCATCTCTCCATAGGATACTGAGTGCTATCGGCACCGTACTGGCTAGCTTGGAGCATGAGTGATATATCCCAAATTGCACTGTGGAAGAGCGATACTACTACATGGTCTCCTTCGCCAGTCATCTTAGCCTTGAATAAAGCTGCCAAAACTCCAGCTGCTAGATTCATAGCTACTTGGTGATCTCCAAAACCTTGAACTGTCAGCATTGGCAAGCTATTCTTGTCACGAAGTGGTCCTAAGATACCACCTCTAGCGTAGAATGCAGTGAAGTCGAAACCTGGCAGATCCTTATCAGGACCTTTTTCTCCGTATCCTGATACATATCCGTAAACTAGTTTAGGGTACTTCTCATGTAGAGTTTCCCAATCGAGCCCAGCTCTCTTTAGAGGCGACTGACGCCAGTTACAGATAAATACGTCTGCTGTTGCCAGAAGTTTCTCAAGTGCTTCTCTTCCCTCTTCAGACTTCGTATTGAGCGAGATGCAAGTCTTACCTGCGTTCTCTAAGTCGTACGATGTATTTTTCTTTCTGATCTAGAGGTCTACCTTCGTTCACCGCAGTGTAGCGAAGTGGATCTCCCATAGGTGGTTCAACCTTTATAACCTCAGCACCAAGGTCTGCCAGAAATCTCGCTGTACAAGGTGCTGCGATAAATGTTGCCATCTCAACTACTCTTATTCCCTCAAGTGGTCTATTTCCCATTTTATCCTCCTTGAATTTATCTATACGCTTGATGCGTTTTAAAACATTAACATGTCACGGAATGTTTCGAGGTTCGTCTTAACCTGCTCGAACTGCTTCATCTGTCTGTCAACTTCTACTAGTACTAGTGGCAGATCCTCTTCTTCACAGGCTTTCTTAATACATACGAAGTCAAATTCTTCAGGATCGCAGAACTTAGTCATCACCACGACCACGCCCTTTGCATGTCTCTCCTTTGCTATATCAACTATCCACTGAACTCTTGGCTTATCTACGTTGTATAAGACTGAACAATTATCAGTATTTGCAAATTTTTCAGCAAGTGCCTGAAGTGGTTCGTCACCAGTAGGTACGTCAGTTCTGTACTGTCTTGAGTGTGCACAGACATCATCAGCAACGATATGAATACCAATCTCGTCAAATGCTTCGCTTAGCCCCTCCATATCTGTAAGGATTCCCGAAACAACTACAGGATAATTTCCTATGCCTTCCTCAGCAGCCTCGAGCTCGGCGATGAATTTATTTACAAGAGCAGTGTGTTCCTCTACTAGCATATAGTTAGCGCTTGCAAATATATCGCTTCTATCCTGTACCGTTACTTCCGCATGTCTTGCTAACAGTTCATCTACTCGTCTCATCGCTTCGTTGTGTTCGTTATAAAGCCTATTTGACTCTGCCAGCTTTTCCATCGAGAACTTCGCTCCAGTACACTCTTCGAGGTCTTTGATAACTCTCTCATATCCTGCTCTTGTATAATTGATTCCATATGCAGGCTTTCTGTTCTGAGGGTAAGTCATAGGGATGAACTTGATGTCTGGAACTGCGTATTTCCAGTTTTCACCCATAGTCTTGAGAGTGTCACAGAGAGAAGGAATTATGATAGCACTTGCACCTTCGAACTTTCCGGCAATACCAAGCTCCAAAATTGACTGCACTATAGAGCACATAAATGCTGGAAAGTATTCTTTCGATCTATTGAGCTCCATATCAGCTCCCCATGTCCCCATTGGCACAAGCCCCATCGAGTGCATGATCTCATCAGGTGTATAATATGGGACAGTGAGCACGATCTTCTTGCCTTCAGCAATGTATTTATCCATCTGCTTGCGAGGAGAGGATGCTATCTCATGAAACTCTTTAATTGAACTGTATGCCATAGCTACTTATCTCCTTTCTCGGCTTTGTTAGAATCCATGATTTCCATGAGCCCCTGTACTCTCGTATCATACTGTGCTTCAGAGAAGTTTCTTGGATCCGCCTGATCTCCATCAAAGCTTGTAACTGGTATATCGCATGCTTCTCCAATTTGTCTGCTCATCTCGTACATGAAACCACTCCATAGTTTGCACGAGCGGTTAGTGTGAACAAGCAAACCTTCGACATGATTTTTCCTTACAAAGCTTTATTCTCTTATCTCTCGACTTCTCGAGGTTTATAGCATTTGGTACGCTGCAGTAAGCCTTAATCATCTCTTCAAATGAGTGATAGTCGAAACCAAAAAGCATCTGCATAAATCGTTGTTACCATGTTGATCCCTCTATCCTTGAGTCCGTGTGAAGTTGCTCTCAGATATGGCCAACAAGCTATTCCTTCGAACATTATTCTGTGCTTTTCTTCTGCCCTAAAAGTACTTGTTCCATTCAAGTGGTTTTCCTTGTACTCCTTGAGCAGTGTCTCCATCGCTTCGCCTGCTTCTTCTTTACCTCTAGCTGTAACCATTACAGCCATGTGATTAAGTAGATCGAATCCATTGAATGGAGAAGGAATGTATTTAGCCTGTGCTGTTGCCTCTAGCCAGGCTCTACTTGCTCTACAGCTAAATCCGGTTACCTTCTTGAACTTTTCATCATCCCACTTCAGATTGAACAGTTCCTCAAGCTTGTGAACCGCATCCCAGAACTGAGCAGATACATATTCAACTTCTGCATCGGACACCTCATAATCTGGATTGAATGGAATATCGAGGATAATCATCGGAATATCGAGCTCTCTTGCTAGATTCTCATACCACTTAATCATACAGTTACAGATGTTGTTGCAACATAGAAGCACATCTGGCATCGCTACATCCTGCTCTGGACATTCTTTGAGCTTTGCATACGCAAGACTAACTCTTGCATATGCACATATGTCATTTGAATAACCATCCGATTCAGCGACGTTGCACATTCTCTCTCCAGCACCACGAGCAGCAATTCCTGCCGCCTGGTTTTCAGGATAGGCTGTAGCAATTCCTAGCGTCTCTGGGATCTCTACCGGAAAGTTGCTTGAAACCCATGCAACTGGAATGCCATCCTTCTTAGCCTCTATAGCACTAGCGAACGCATCGCCAGCAATTTTACCAAGCTTGAATTTGGCTGAATTAGGATCAATTGGTTTCTTAGGCTTTTTGATTTCCTCTCCCATAACCATACCTCCTCATGTATTTTTGTTAATCTTTTAGTAAAGTTTAATTAATTAACTTATTTAAAACGTCTTTGCTAAAACACTTCGTTAATTTAATAACGTTTTTTTGAATATTTTTTTACTGCCCCCTAGAGCAGCAAAAACTAAAAATCTATTGTTTCTCTTTGTTTATAACATTTTTTTAAAAGCATACACTGCAGCACCTATCGCACCAAAAATATTGAGCGAGTGGATCGTATTCTATTTCAACTTCTAATGCATTACTCATTGCATTTCTTACTGCACCATTCTTTGCAACACCACCAGACATACAGACTTTTTCTTTAATTCCTGCTCTTCTAGCGAGTGCACTTACTCTTGATGCAACACTATTACAGATTCCCGCAATTACATTTTCTCTACTCTCACCATTCGCTAGCTGGCTTATTACTTCTGACTCAGCAAACACGGTGCATGTACTAGAAATAGTTGCTGGATACTCTGCTTTTGATGCTAAAAGCTCTAGTTCTGATATATCAGCTCTCAAAATGTTAGCCATAACGTCTAAAAATCGTCCTGTACCAGCTGCGCACTTATCATTCATAACGAAGTTGGTCATTCTTCCTGATTCGTTTAGACATATAACTTTTGCATCCTGTCCACCAATATCTATTACGGTCCTAACATCTGGAAAAAAATAATTTGACTTCCTAGCGCATGACATGTCAGTTCACTAACTTCAAGATCACAGCCTTTGTATTTATTTCTTCCATAACCCGTAACAACAGTGCATGAAATATCTGATTCTGTAAGCTCTGAGCGCTCAATCAACTCGCTCATAACTTCTTCTGGCCCCAGAAGTTCCAAGCCCTCCAACACTTAGAGCTTGAGCAACTATTCGCTCACCATCTTCAAGTATAACGCTCTTCGACGTTGTTGATCCTATGTCTAGCCCAAGAGTATACATCTGATATTCTCCTTCCGTTGTACTTGTCTATGTACAATTTCATTATATCTCTCGTTATTTTATAGTCAACCAACTTTGTTAAAAATTTTATTATAGTTGTTTTTTTCAATCGTGTATTTAATAATTTTTTTAATGGTTATGTTGCGGTTTCCTTTAAACCTTATTATTTCAGCGTTTAAACATAAAAAAAGAGGTTTAACCCCTCTTATAACTTCTTTTTGCTATAAATTTTTGTAATAACAGCTCATTAAGTTTTTAGCTACTTTACTCGATTTGCTTGTAAGATAAATCTTGCTTGTAAAATTAATCTACCTTTATCTTATCCCAGAGCTTGGACATTCTCTCCATACTCTTTGCATCTGTACCATTCTTCTTAAGTTGCTTCATATACATCTCCTTCGGTACTCCCATCTTCTTATAGGCACCAAGATACTTCTTGGAGTAATTGCTCATGTACACAAAGAATCCGCCCATATAAGCTACGCCTACTACGGCAAGAACTGCTGCTGCAATCCATGTCCAGAAGAATCCGCACAAAAAAATCAAAAGCAACCCAAACGATTCCTAGAATTCTGTTAATCTTAGTTATCTTCTCGATATTGATAGACTTTGGAACCTGAATATCCTGCTCCTTCATCTGCTTCTTATATAGATTCTGCTGATAGCCCTTCGACTGTCTGATGTATTGTGGTGGTCTCTGCTTACCTTTGCTCATTTCACTATTCCTTTTCTAATTAATCTAGTTAATTATTCTAACACAATTTATTCACTCTTTTCAAGTGATTTGAACATCTCCTGCATAGTAGGATTATTTTTGGTTAGCTTCTTAATCGTTAAATCCTCAGCCTTGTTATTCGCTAGCCTCAAATTGTTCTCAGACGAAGTTAGTGCTTTCTTGATTTTTCTCAAGGTGATTTATTGACTTATCAATCTCATCTATAGCTTCTTGGAACTTTCTAGAAGCTATATCATAGTTTCTCGCAAAAGCACTCTTAAAGCTTTCCATATCTTCTTCAAAATGTGTTATATCGATATTCTGTGCCTTTATCGTCTCCAGCTCCTGCTTGTACTTCAGAGAGTTATACCCCATATTGCGTAGCAAAGATATAATTGGTATAAAGAACTGTGGCCTTATCACGTACATCTTCTCATATCTGTGCGATACATCTACAATTCCTTGGTTATAATATTCATTGTCCGATTCAAGCATAGAAACGAGAACTGCATATTCACACTTCTTTTCTTTTCTATCTTTATCGAGCTCTTTAAAGAAATCTTCGTTCTTATGTTTTGTCGCTGTTGTATCCATCTCGTTCTTCATCTCAAACATTATGGACACGACCTCAAGGCCCGACTCGTCCTGTTCTCTAAATATATAGTCGCCCTTGCTCCCACTTCTCGCATCATTGTCCTTCTCAAAGTAAGCGTTCTGAAAAGCTGTAGCCCTCAGCTTATTAAATTCTATTTCACAGTGCTGCTCTAGTGTCTCTCCTACCATCTTGGTAGACTGACGCGCTTTAAGATCCTTATAGTAATCGATTTGCTCATCCTTCATCTTTAGCTTCGTCTCATATTCGTCCTTGAGAACCTGTAGATTCAAAGCAGCTTCTTTTTTTCATTAACTTTAAGGTCACCGGAAAGTCTCTGAAGTTCCTCCTTCTTCTTTGAAAGCTCTTCATCCTTTGATGCCGCAGATTTACGGTATTCTGCATCTTTTGCATCGACTAATTTCCTGTACTCGGATTCCTTCCGCTGGACCGCTTCATTAATTGCTAAAAGCTTTCTCCTTATCATAGGCATCGATGCTAGCACGAAGCTTTATTATTTCCTGTTCTTTTTGCTGCCAGAGACTCCTGAAGTTTATTTTTCAGTCTCTACCTTAGCAAGACTGATTGCTGCAGCCTTATCTATTTTGTACTGTTCCTCAGCACGCTTTATCTCGCTGTTAAACTCTCTATCTCTAACCTGCTTCACAATCGCTGCATAACCAGCTTCATCTATTTGAAATGCCTCGCCACACTTAGGGCACTTTATCTGCTGCATAATATTCCTCCTACAAAGTGTTACTACTATTCTATACAAAAAAGCTCCGGCGAAAAAGCATTAATCTTATCACCGAAGTCGTTTCTTATATTTTACAGAGTAAATGAACAAACATTGATTTTAGTGGAATGATGCTACTTATCGTCCGGAATAACCTCCACATCAACATCAACCGCATCTTTGGTAAATTCTTCTTCTAATTCATTATTTGCAGTATCATTACTTGTATATGATCTACTCTCTCTGTAATAGTACTGCTGTGGCTCTTCATCCCTGCGGCTTCCCCATCTCTTCGAAATTGCTTGAAACAACACAAGAATGCCAACTACAATCCAAAAAACTGGACTAAGAATAATAGCCATCACAACTGATAAAAGAATTAGTATGATAAATATTCCAATCAAGCAACCAAGACCACCATCATCGCGATAATACATCTATTTCCCCCTATGTTTTTTTATCCACCCTGCGGTGAATATTTTTTTAATCTTATATGGCGTATTATAGCACATGTTATTTGTGCTTTAGGTGACGCATTGATAAAGAAGCCATTACCAACGTTTGTCTTATAAATAAAAAATGGAGCAAATGCCCCATTTTTTATATGAATAGTATCTGCACTTAACTCGGATTTTAGCCGAAGTATCTCTCTAGAAGTCCTGCAAATGCCTTTCCATGTCTAGCCTCATCTCTAGCCATCTCATGAACTGTGTCGTGGATTGCATCAAGGTTAGCAGCCTTTGCTCTCTTAGCAAGGTCGAACTTACCAGCTGTTGCGCCATTCTCAGCGTCAACTCTTAGCTGTAGGTTCTTCTTTGTGCTATTTGTAAGAACCTCTCCTAGAAGTTCAGCAAACTTTGCAGCGTGCTCTGCCTCTTCGTAAGCAGCCTTCTCGTAGTATAGTCCAACTTCAGGATATCCTTCTCTGTGAGCAACTCTAGCCATAGCAAGGTACATACCTACTTCGCTGCATTCTCCCTCAAAGTTAGCTCTTAGATCAGCCATGATGTCCTCGCTAGCGCCCTGAGCAACACCTACAACGTGCTCAGCAGCCCAAGTCATCTCGCCTTCCTGCTTCTTGAACTTCTCTGCAGGAACTCCGCATACTGGACACTTCTCTGGTGCCTGATCTCCCTCGTGAACGTAACCACATACCTGACATACATACTTAGCCATTTCATACTCCCTTCTTCAGCGTTGCTGAATTACATAAAAATAAAGTCATTTTGTTAATCATCTATGCACGACTCCTCGTCATGCAATCAGGGCAGATGCCATAAAAACTGAATTCGCACCCTTCTATAGAGCCAGAAAAGTTTTCCTGGCCAATTTTAACGATTTGTTCCTTACCGGTATCAATATCGAGAACTGCTCCACACTTGTTACAGAAGAAATGTGCGTGAGGCTTTACATTATAATCATACCTAGTTGCCCCATCTGTGATAATGGTAGAAATCTCTCCCATTCCCTCCAGCTGCTTTAGATTCCTGTAAACGGTAGCAATACTAAGATTAGGCATGCTAGGCTTAAGCTCTGAATACAGAGTCTCCGCAGTCGGATGGTCACCTCTATTCAATAATTGATCTTTAATCGCTTGACGCTGCTTGCTATACTTAATCATTAGCACCTCTAATATTGATAATCGTTATCGTTATTAATATAATACCATTTTAAATTACATTGTCAACAATTAAATCAAGAAAAATTTAAATTTATCGTTTCTTATTATACACAATGTTGCTATTATCGGTGTGTTATGCTAATCTAACTATAAATGAAGGAGGGATATTTCATGAAAATTCAGAAGTCTTCGGAAGATTATTTAGAGACAATGCTGATGCTTAGTGAGCAGAGAGGGTATATTAAGTCCATCGATATTGCAAGGCATCTCGATGTAACAAAAGCCCTAGTGTTTCATATGCGACTAAGAGGCTTAGGGAGAACGGCTATATTACAATGGACGATGATGGGCTCATTCATCTCACTGAAATTGGAATGTCGATTGCCACAAAAATTTATGATAGACACAAGATGCTTTCTCGTTTCCTTATGCTACTTGGCATAGATAAAAGAAACTGCAGATGATGATGCATGCAAGATTGAACATGACATCAGCCAGGCTACATATGAAGCTATTTGTAATCATGTCAACAACTTCCTAGCAGAGTGCCCTGCTATGAACCATGACGAAGAACCATCAGCATAGTTTTAGTCAAATACCTTTATAAATATATTAGACCATCTCGAATTTGAGATGGTTTTTTTGCTTTTATAAACGGGCTTTTCTATTTATAGCTGTTTACTTGCTTTGCCATATATGGCAAAATTAAATTGTGATATGGTATCACTGGACCATATATTAATAGTGTGTTTCTTGACTATTTTGATTCGCAGTTTATGTGCTCTTTTTTCCTTTTGCACTAGACAGATTCAAGATAGTAAGCGTAAGTTATTGCTGTCACACCTTATTAAGGAGGTTCCCAATGACAGAACTTGAAAGAAAGCACAAATACCCGATAGCCTTCTGGATTTGTGGCTGTACAGAAATCTTCGAGCGTCTATCCTTCTATCTTGGACGTTCCCTGATTCTAGTATTCGTTACAACTGCTGTTGCATCTGGCGGACTTGGTCTTGCAAATACAACAGGTGCAAAGATGCAGGCAGATCTTACTGCTTACTCATACCTAGCAGGATTCCTGGGAGCATTTATCACCGATAAACTAGTTGGTGCTAGATACACAACTCCCGTAGGTATGCTCATCATCGCATTCGGTTACTTCTCCGGATCGATGGCTCACGATGCTAAGCTCGTATACGTAATGGTATTCTGCGTTGCATTCGGTCTCGGATTATTTAAGACTGGTCCGCTGATTGGAAGAGTTGTTAAGCCTGAGGATCTAAACTCGGCCTACTCAATCCGTTATTCTCTTGTAAATGTAGGTGCGTTCTTTGGACCGCTACTAGCAGGTTTCCTATATCAGTATGTATTTAAGACTGGTGATATGCTCGGCTTCCGCCCTTGCTTTAGAATCGCTGCTATATCGATGCTCGTTGGATGTGCATGGTTCACAGTAGGTATGTTTATCAATGGCAAGGACTACGGTAAGAAGCCATTTAAGATGTACAAGACTGAAGAAGAACTCCAGCGAGAGGCTGAAGAAAAGGCTGCTGCAAAGACTCACCAGAAGATGACTCTTCTCGAGAAGAAGCGTGTTTCTGCAATCATTCTAGTATCAGCGTTCCAGATTATCTTCTGGCTTTTCTGGTACCTAGCTTATCTACCAATCTACTACCACTGGGCTGAGAATATGAATTGGAAGGTTGGTGGTTTTGTCGTCCCTGTAACATGGTTTGACTCACTCAACGCCCTATTCTGTGTTATCTCTGGACCTCTCACAGCTCTTCTATGGCAGAAGCTGGCTGCGCGTCCACAGGGAGATATCAGTATCTTCAAGAAGCTTGGCCTTGGACTAGGTTTCCTCGGAATCGGATACATCTACTACGCTGTAATAGATATCGTACGTGGAGATAGCAAGCCTACAGTACTTCTTCTAGTTATCTTCTTCGTATTCCTAACACTTGGAGAGATGTTCTTCTCACCTCTTGGAAATGCATTTATAGGTCAGTACTCACCAAGCCGTCTACTCGCTATCATGTCGGCAGTATGGGGACTCGGACTATTTGCAGCTGCTAAGCTATACGCTAACGTATATGCATTTGCATTCAGCGGAAAGTTCGCATTCTCCAAGGCTTGTATCGGAATTGCTGTAGTTGCGTTTGTGAGCACCGTAATTCTATTCGCACTAGACGGCAAGCTGATGTCCCTCGTTAAGAATAAGGACGAGAACTAAACACATACTTAAACTAGATTAGTGATAATTGATATACACACTTAATATATGGCTTAAAGCTCCGCTATTTGCGGAGCTTTTTAATGTTATATTACATAGCATTGCTTTAGTAACAATATCGCTGTGTGGCTGTATAACCCCTTTCAGCTATATTTTTTTCTACTATGTCAACATAGTGTCCTCGGCACTAGAAATACCTATTTCCATACTTGTATTTTTAAATTTGCAAATTTATCGAATATCATAAGGGAGCTTTTTTTCTTTTAAATATCCGACAGTTTTTGATACAGAATACTTGTGATACAGAATGCTTTGACGGTATTTCTACAAGCATATGTATATGGTTGGGGCATAGCTCAGCCTTAACAATGTTGATACCTTTAAAGCAGAGCTAATAATATCCAAAAAGCTCTTAATATTACAGAGCCTTTGGATTATATACCTCTAATTAATTTTTATGTTTTAATTACTATCTACCCTTGATTTCTTTCACTCTTGGAACTATTAAGTAAAGCGGAATTATGTTCAAGATGAACACTATTAGAAATAGCAAAACATCTTTTTGAATCAACTGGACGCCCTGACGAAATCGCTGTTACGATATCACTGTAATAGTATCCAGGGAAAATCATCTGAATTTTGCTAACAGCCCCGATGAATCCTCCATCTGCACCTAGAGAAGCAAATGGTATTATTGTCATCGCTGCCAAGATAATAGCAGGAAAGCTAATCGTATCAAGTGTCTTTGCATCAACGCGCACACCGAGCACAAAACCGATAATGCTAAAATATATTCCCATAACCGTGAGGAGTAGAAACTGAACTACCAGACTGGTTGTAACATGGAGGTTAAAAAAAGAAACGGCGAATGCAAGTACAGCCATGAATATTAGCATATTTAACGCAAGTTGAACGAGCATCTGATCAAGAAGGTAGTCTTTCACAGCATATCTTGTGAACCTCGATTCAAATGAGTAGAACTCAATATTTGTTGCGATTCGTTTGCTAAACGTAGCTAGGCTGTTTCCAATGATTCCGATAAATACTGCTATACCGAATACGATGTTCGGTAAAACACCCTTTTGCACATTGGAAATAAACACATACCATATAACAGGAACGAATATGGTAAAAAGCAGGAATCTTTTATTTCTTAAAACCTGTTTTAATTGTATCATCTTCATAGCTTTAGTCCTCCATTTCGATTTTCTCACGGTAATACTGTTCTATTGTCCTGCCAGAATCATGGATGGACTCCACTGATTCATTTGCAGTTATTATTCCATCCTTCAAGATGAGCACCCTCGTAAAGAAACGATCTATCTGATTGAAGTCGTGAGTGACAATTACCGATGTGTAATTCTTATTCTCGAGTAGCTTCCAAAAATTGTCTACCGATTCAAGGTCCATTCCTGTAGTCGGTTCATCTAAAAAAATAAGCTTAGGAGAATTAAGTATCGTCAGTAAAAGTGATAAACGTCTTTTCTGTCCACCAGATAAGCTTCCGACATACTGCTTCTGATGTTCTTGAAGTTCAACCGACATAAGCAGTTCCTCAATACAGGCATCGCTTAATTTATTCATCTTGCACTTTAGACTAACGATTTCAAATACTGTCAAATCATCGATAAGTATATCTGCTTGTGGCATCATGCTTATTTCAGTCTGAAAATCAAGGCTAGTATCTACTTCACCTGAGTTAGCCACTATCTGTCCAGCAATTATCTTAAGAAGAGTGCTCTTGCCAGCACCGTTACCTCCGAGCAATGCGACTCTATCTCCTTCTGAAATCTCAAATGTCACGCCCTTTAAAAACTTCTTTATTTTTTTAAACGATTTCTCTATCTCTTTTACTTTAAACATATGAGCCTCCGTTCTTCTATTCTTGCTTTGTGACAACATTATAGGTCATAGCCAATTGATAAAACCATGTTTGTCAAGAACGGCACTTAAAATGTCGCTAACGGTTAATCATCCGCTCCTACATTCGTACTTTAATAAGGTGACTAATCGAAGGCACACAAAAGCCTGGATATTTACTATCCAGGCTGCACGTATGAAAAATATATTTGTTAGTGTGTTATTTTTCTAAATGTAATCGTCTGAGAGAACAGATAATCTGCGCTTCGAGTAGATACGGACGAAAAAGGATACTTTGCAAGGATTTCTCTGACATTATGAAGTCCAATCCCTCTTCTCTCGCCTTTACTTGAGTAACCTTCTTCAAATATATGGCTGATATTCACTCTCTCATCAACAGTCGAATTTTCAACCACTAATATCAACGCCTCACCATCGAGAATCAGTGCAACTGTCAGCTTTGGCAATTCTGACTCTAAGCTCGCTTCGATTGCATTATCACAAAGAATTGACATCACTTTGATAAAGTCTAGCAGATCTATCTTGAAGTCATATACAGCATCTTCTATCTCAATTGCGATCTCCACACCTCTACTATGTGCTTCAATAAGCTTTGCAGAAAGCACACTCTTCACGGCATCGTTTTTTATATTAGAGAGTTTTGCTATATCAAACTTGCTGTTATATAGTTGTTTACCACTGTCCCCGAGAACACCTTCATAGACACTCTTGATTGCATCGATATCCTTATTGTCAATACCTACTTTTATACTGGTAAGGATATTGATGTAGTCATGGCGAAAGCTGCGAATCTCACCGTATAAATTCTCTATGTGATGACTATAGTTTGATAGTTCGCTTAGCTGAATATCCTTTTGTTTTAAGGATCTCCTCCTTAAGCTTTTCCTTTGAGGTTGAATTTAGATAAAGCATCATCACAAAGAATAACAGAATATAGATATCATTGACATGACCACGCAAGTAATCAGCATGCGATATTTTCTCACCAAAAATCATAAGGACTGAAATAATAAGCATGTATACAAGCATTGATACATCCACGACAAGTAGCATACGGTTAAAGAAGTTGCGCTCAAACCCCTTTTTCAAATCGTTAAAGTCTAATTTTAGAGTTTTAATGATTAGAAGGTAGAAAAGGGAATGTGAGAGCATCAATCAATAAATCATAAATACTAATATTTACCTCATTATAAACCGCGATTCCCACTAGAGGGAATAAGTGATACGCAAGTAGTCTTCCGAGCAAGCTTATTATAACGATAGGATAAACCCCAATAAATAGGTTAAATAGCTTATTGCCATGAGGATTAGCGAAAAAGCTGTATGCTACAAATATAAAAAAGTAGCCGAAGTATCCAGCTGGTGGGCATAACATAAAAATCAAAACGTAAACCAGCGGAAAAATCATATACCAATACGGCTTAAACTTTTTCTCACTTACCTGACTGTATAAAAGCATTGTTAAGAGTATCTTAAGCGCAATACTAAAAATTTTTAACAACATTTCTCTAAACACCTTAATATCTAATGATTGAGTTTTTCAAGAAGACCTCTGTACTTCATCCTTGATATCAGACAGCTCTCTCCATTTTCGAACAGAGCAACCTTGCTCTCCTTATCTATCTTAATTATATTATCAGGATTAACTACGAATGATCGATGGCAGCGGTAAAGACGGCTATCAGCCTTCTCAACGTCAGCGATACTACCATAAAACTCCATACGTTCGTCTTTAGTATGCAAAATTACTTTGTGAACCTTGGGAGAAGTCTCAAAATAAAGTATAGTATTAAAAGGTACTTGAACACGTGCCATGGATGTTTCGATGGCGAACGAATCCTCAGATAGGCTCGTCCCAACCTTACAAATAGTGTACTCGATAGCCGAGCACACTCGCTCTTTGAATAACTCTTCATCAAGTGCTTTATCGATAAAGTCCAGCGCAGCTACTTTATATTTAAACGTAACAGGCATAAACTCTGTATGCGTTGTTACAAATACGATCGTCGCATTAGGATCTCGGCTACGAATTTCCTTAGCAATGTCCAGTCCCTTCTGTTCTTCTCCCTTAATCTCGATATCAAGGAAAAACAGTTGATGGGAACCGAATTCTGAGATATTATCTAGCATCTGCTTCGGACTGCTAAAAATTTCTGGAGTATTGCACTTCAAATCTTTCTGGTCAATCACTTCCCTGATTATATTGTCGATTCGTGATTGCTGCAGAATCTCATCTTCTAAAATGAATATATTAATCATTTGATTTACTCCTAATACCTCATCAGCTCTTACTATCCAACTTGTATGCATATTCAGGTCAAAAATAACTGCCCATATTTTTATCATTAAAGACCCATCCAGTAAACTGGATGGGTCTCTTTACTTTATCTATACTAAAAATATATTAATTGTGCTTAAACCTCTCTTGTGTACTTAGCTAGGTATTCTCTCTCATCCTCTTCTAGGTAAGGAGCGATAACCTCATATACATGTTTATGGTAGTCGTTAAGCTGCTTGCGCTCTTCAGGTGTCATGAAATCAGGATCAATAGCATCTAGGTCGAATGGAACTAGCGTTATTGGCTCAAATTTGAGGAATTTACCGTATTCGTTAACCTCATCTAGCACGCATAGGAGCTCATTCTCAAGACGAACACCGTGAGAGCCTTCGATGTAAATTCCTGGCTCATCTGTGATAACCATACCCTCATCGATTACACACTGGTTGCCCTTTCTGTATACCCAACGGAAGCTAGCAGGACCTTCGTGAATATTTAGAAGGTATCCTACCCCATGACCAGTTCCATGGTTAAAGTTGAGATGGCGATCCCAGAATGGTTTCTTGCATAAGCATCAAGGATTACCCCGTTACAGCCGTAGAGGAACTTAGCATTTGCAAGAGACAGATTACTGATAGCGACTAGAGTGAAGTCCTTCTTCATCTGATCTGTAATCTCGCCTAATACGTAGGTTCTTGTGATGTCGGTTGAACCCTCGTAGAATCCTGCACCAGTATCTGTCAGGTGAAGTCCCTTAGCTAATACTGGTATATCTGTTTCAGGAGATGGTGCGTAGTGCACAATTGCAGCATGTGCACCATAAGAAGAAATTGGCTCGAAGCTTGGACGGATGAAGTTTCCTTGCTCTGCACGGAACTCATCAAGCTTATTAGCAACGCTTAGCTCAGTCATCTCAATCTTGCCTACGTTCTCCTTCAGCCACTTCATGAAACGAACGTGTGCAATACTGTCCTTTATCTGTGCCTTGCGAATATTCTCAAGCTCAACTGGGTTCTTAACATTCTTGAAAATCATCTCTGGATTCATCACGTCAATCTTCTGAACAGAATCAGCGATGTTGCAGAATAGAGCATAGTTAACCTTGGATGCATCGAGCATTAGCTTTGTATCTGCAGGAATCTTCTTGATATCCTCGTAAATGTCATTGTATGGGTGTAGAACCACTCCGTCTGCAGCAAGGCGAGACTTAATCTTGTCATCTAGCTTACGCTCATCAATGTATAGATGATATGTCTTATCATCCATAAGAGCATAAGATAGAACCAGCGGGAAGAAGTCTATATCGTCTCCACGAATGTTAAGTGTCCAGCAGATATCGTCAAGTGTTGTAACAACGTGCATATCTGCTTCAGCCTCTACCATCTTCTCACGGATATCAGCAAGCTTCTCAGCAACAGTCTTTCCTGCGTATTTAACGTCAAGATCAAATGCAGGCTTCTCTGATAGCGGCGGTCTATCTGTCCAAATCTCATCAATAAGATCTACGCTGTACTCTATGCATCCTTCGTGCTTCTTTGCAATTTCAGCATAAAGTAGTCCCTCATCCATGGATACAACTCTTCCGTCAAATCCAATCTTCTCACCCTTCTTAAGGTTGCTACTGATAAAAGCATCGAGAGTTGGAACTCCAGGCTCGCCCATCTTCATTAGTTCAACCGAGGATCCCTGTAGCTGTTCAGCAGCCTGGATAAAGTATCTTCCATCTACCCAGAGCCACGCGCCTTCTAGACCAACTACAGCAACACCTGCTGAACCTGAGAAGCCAGTGATGAACTTTCTTGCCTTGAAGTGCTCACCAACATATTCACTCTGATGAAAGTCAGCAGTTGGAACTACATAGTAATTAATGTTATGCTCCTGCATCTTGGAACGAAGTGCAGCGAGCCTTTCCTGAATTACACCCATTTAAAATCTCCTTTCAAATGAACAATTAAATAATAATATTTACTAATATTGTCTTAAATCAATTATAGCACCAGATACGTGTAGCAAAAAAAGCCCTAACTCCATAATCTGGTGCCTAATCAGTTTATTTCTTATGATAGTCCGATGATAGTTCCGTCAGATAATACATCCATACCGTTTGCCGCAGGTACCTTTAGGTAGTCCTGGCATGGTCATGATTGATCCTGTAAGCGCAACTATAAATCCTGCTCCAGCGGACACCTTTAGTTCTCTAACAGTGATTCTGAATCCTGTAGGTGCACCGAGAAGTGTTGCATCATCAGAGAATGAATACTGAGTCTTTGCAACGCAGATTGGTAGTTTATCGTAGCCTAACTTAGTAAGCTCCTTGATTTGCTTCTGAGCTACTGCAGTGAAATCAACTCCGTCTGCGCGGTAAATCTCCTTGGCGATCTTTTTCCATCTTCTCTTCGATAGAAAGTTCTAAATCATATAAAGGCTTGAAGTCTGCCTTGCCATCTTCGCAGATTCTAATTACTTCTTCAGCAAGTTCCATTCCACCTTCAGCACCCTTTGCAAATACTTCGGATAGAACAACCTTCACTCCGTACTCTTCGCAAAATCTTATCGAGAAGCTCAAGCTCAGCCTCTGTATCAGTAGGGAATCTATTGATTGCCACTACTGATGGAACACCGAATTTAGCAACATTCTCGATATGTCTAATCAGGTTAGAAGAACCGGCCTTTAGTGCTTCTAAATTCTCCTCAGCAAGGTTATCCTTAGCTACTCCACCGTTCATCTTGAGTGCACGAACTGTAGCAACTATCACTACGCAGTCTGGTTTTTAGTCCAGCATATCTGCACTTGATATCAAAAACTTCTCAGCTCCAAGGTCAGCACCAAATCCAGCTTCAGTAACTACGTAATCTCCGAGCTTTAGCGCGGTCTTCGTAGCAACTACCGAATTGCATCCATGAGCGATATTTGCAAATGGTCCACCGTGAATAAACGCTGGTGTGTTATCAAGTGTCTGCACAAGATTAGGCTTGATTGCATCCTTAAGAAGAAGTGCCATAGCACCTGTCGCTTCTAGGTCTCCAGCAGTTACAGCCTCTCCATCATAGTTATATGCAACTACCATCTTGGATAGTCTTGTCTTAAGATCATCAAGATCTGAGGCTAGGCACAGAATAGCCATAATCTCAGAAGCAACTGTGATATCGAATCCATTCTCACGTGTTACACCATCACCCTTGCCGCCAAGTCCAATTACTATGTTACGGAGTGCACGGTCATTCATATCTACAACACGCTTCCAAACGATTTTCTTGGTAACGATACCAAGCTTATTACCCTGGTGAATATGGTTATCTAACAGGGCTGCAAGTAGGTTGTGTGCAGATGTAATAGCGTGGAAGTCACCTGTGAAATGTAGGTTGATGTCATCCATTGGAACTACCTGTGAATATCCGCCACCAGCAGCGCCTCCCTTAACTCCAAAGCAAGGCCCTAGAGAAGGCTCACGTAGAGTCGTAACAGTCTTCTTGCCTAGCTTGTTAAGAGCCATAGAAAGACCCACGTTAGTAGTAGTCTTTCCTTCTCCTGCAGGAGTTGGATTTATTGCAGTAACTAGTACTAGTTTACCATCTTCTCTATTCATATTTCCCTTGATATATGAATAAGAGAGCTTAGCTTTGTATTTTCCATATTGCTCAAGCTCATCGCTCGGAATATCGAGCACTTTTGCAACTTCTGTGATAGGAAGCATTTTCGCTTCCTGAGCAATTTCTACGTCTTTTTTCATAACATTCCTCCACAAATATAATATGTGTCAAAAGCTTATATCTACATATATAGATATATATAGTTATTATACTGCATGTTTATATTGGCATACAATATACTTGAGCATGATTAAATTATTTAATGATTCTATATTATTTGAATATATATTTTATAGATGATTTTATGATTAATTTTTCAACACTTACATGAATAGTTGCACTAAAAAAATACACCTCCAAAAATTAGTTTGTACCTAACTTTTGGGGTGCACTTCATTATCGCTTGCGGTTTAATCTTTATGAATTTAGATAGCGCTCACACATGTGCCTTTATCTATTTAATCACGTCTACCTAAGCTTAAGCTCGTTATATGGCTCGCGACCTTCTTCATCTCTAATCTCACGTAGGTAGTTATATAGCGTCGCCTGAGAGATTGAAAGTGTTTTTGCAGATGAAATGTACTGCTTCTTTTACAGAGAACAAACCTTGGAATTTGAACTTGGTTAGCAGCTTAATCTTGCCTTCCTTCGAGTTAATGAAGTTTGAATCGTACTGCTTTACCGACTTAATGATAGCATCCTTCATTACATTCTGGATGTAGTCCTCGTCATTTATCGAGTATGCTGAGTCATTAGCCATCGGCTCCTCAACATCATGTATCTTAATCGAATCACTGAGGTAGTTTATAATATCCTGAACCTTTGACGGATCCTGATTTATACATATCATAGCTGCAGGATTACTATCTTCATCCATAAACATAAAGTGAGATGCGCGTAGCTTCTTGCCCTGCGCGGACTTACTTGCATAGCCGATTAGATGGCCTTCGCCATCAGCAAGATTATTGATAACATCATATACTCCAGGGTTAATTCTGTAGCTTCTCTCCCTACCAGTAATGTTGTTATTATGCATATATACGATTTCTCTCTTTGTCAAATCGTGTAACACAACCTCTGTATCGCTACCCATCAGTTTAGCGATTCCAGCCGCAACCTGTGCTAGTATATCTAAGCGTTCTTCCTGAGTCATAACTTATCTTCACTCCTCTTTTTGTGTAAGCTCAATTCCTTGACGTCTCTCAGCAACCTTAGGAACATAATCCTCGTCGCTGAACCATGTTGTAAATCCATTACCATTAACTTCGCTAACGTTAGAAATTGTAATAAATGCATGTTCGTCTATTTCTAGAGCTGCTTGCTTTACCTTATTGAGATTTCTACTACCAACCACGCAGTACACCAAGTCCTGTGCAGACTGCAAGTAACCACCTGTTGCATGCATAATAGTCGTACCAAAGCCGAGCTGTAGCAATCTCTCGTTAACTTCTTTGATTTTCTTAGTGAAAATCATCAGCTGTACGCCCCCCTGTCCAAGCAGGATCATCTTGTTCATAACCACGCTGTAAATCAGCGCATATAGGATTCCGAGTATAACACCATTTGTCTTAGTAACCGGAATCTGAATCAAGAAAATTGTAAAGTCAATGGCATACATAATCGGTGCGATTTTGACACCAAACTTTCTGTTCAGAATCAGTGGTGGCACATCTATTCCACCAGTAGATCCGCCAACCCTTAGGATTAGTCCAAGACCAACTCCGTCGATTATACCGGCACAAATGGCTGCAAGTAGTGGATCATCCACCAGATGGTGCAGCATCGTCGCTTTCTGGAAGATTCCCAGAAATACAGGAAACAGAACTGTTCCAAGAACAATAGAAGCAGCAAACTTCTTGCCAAGTGCCCATGTACCAATAATAAAAAAAGAATGACGTTAATTACTAGAACCGTTCCCGATACGCTAAGACCAAAATAATAATTAGTCATACGGCCAACGCCCGCTAATCCTGAAAACTACCATTCCATATGGAAGTGCAAAGCAAGCAATAGCGAAAGCACTTAACGCATTTCCGACAACCATCTGAAGTACTTCTAGTCCCACCTTGGAAGCATTTCTCATAATTAACCTTTCCGAGTTATTAATTAACTCGTTCACCCTTTTCTATTGTGCAAATTATTAATTAAACTTAAAGCAAAACACATGTAAACAGCCTAAATAAATAACCGTGTACAATAAGATAATATATCATCAGACTGCCGAAACTGTCAAGGTTTCAGGAAATATTCTAATACAAATTTTTATTATATTTTTAATTCTTATCGTCAACTCATTTGTTCCTTTATCCCCCATTTAAGTAGTTAAATAGTTGGAACGGTGCGATGTTTGTGATACTATAAATTATATAATTGACGATAAGATTCGATTTCATAAGGAGGACCTTCCATGAAAGCACACGAAAGATTACTGAAATATGTTTCATATCGCACACCTAGCGATGGCGGTAGCGAGACATCACCTTCAAGCAAATGCCAGTTTGAGTTGGCACATGCATTAGTTGAAGAGCTCAAGGAGCTTGGTGTAGAGGATGCGGCATGTGATGAATACTGTTATGTATATGGACACATTCCGGCTTCTCCAGGCAAGGAGAATGTTACTGCTATTGGATTCTGTTCACATATGGATACAGTTAGCGACTATTGTGAACACGATGCAAATCCACAGATTATAGAAAATTATGATGGCGGTGTTATTGCTCTAGGTGATAGCGGACTAGTTCTATATCCAGAAGTATTCCCTCACCTCAAAGGTCTCAAGGGGCGTACCCTCATAACCACAGACGGCACTACTATACTCGGTGCCGATGATAAAAGCTGGCATCGCAGAAATCATGACAATTGTGGAGCATATCAACGAATTTGAGCACGGCCCAATTTCAATCGCGTTTACACCTGACGAAGAGATTGGTAAAGGTACTGTGCACTTTGACGTTAAGAGATTTAACGCAAAGTACTGCTATACTCTGGATGGCTCAGCTGAAGGCGAAGTTCAATATGAAACTTTCAACGCTGCAACTGCTAAAGTTTACGTAAAGGGAGAAAATGTACATCCTGGTTCCGCAAAAGACGTAATGATTAACGCTGCACTAGTTGCGATGGAGTTTGATTCATTGCTCCCCTGCCGCTGAACGTCCTGAAAGAACTGAAGACCACGAGGGTTTCTATCACCTTATGTCTATGAGCGGCACTGTTAGTGATGCTAGCATGACCTATATCGTAAGGGATCATGATGCATCCAAGTTCGCAAATAGACAGGCTACTATGAAGATGGCTGAAAAATTTCTCAACGAGAGATACGGAGAAGGGACTATTAAGGTTGAAATCAAGGAACAATATAGAAATATGGCCGAAGTCCTAGAGAAGTGCCCTGATGCTATTGATAATGCTAAGAAGGCTTGCAAGATTGCAGGTGTTGAGCCGATAGTAATTCCAGTTAGAGGCGGCACTGACGGTGCAAACCTTAGCTTCATGGGACTACCTTGTCCAAACCTTGGTACTGGCAGCTACGCATTCCACGGCCCTTACGAGCACACTACTGTGGAAGGCATGGAGACTGGTGTTGCAATAATCAAGGCTCTTATCGAAGAGTTTGCTAAAGAAGCTTAAGCTCAAACATTTACAATATAACAAAAGCGGTTAGGATAACTACCTAACCGCTTTTGTTATTCATCATCTAAGTCTACATGAGAACTGAGAACAACCTTAGAATTTGCCTAAAGATATTGATCGATTTCTTGCCATCCAGATACTTTTCTGTTACTTCTACACACCTTGAAAGCGTTTCATCAAAATCTGTCTTGATATCATGAACAGCTTTGCAGTTATACATTATGACACCATTTTTCAAAGTGATGATAGAAGCTCCTGTAGTCAAGATTGATAGTTCCACAAGTAGCTATCTCATCATCAGCAATACACTGCTTCGCATGACAGAAGCCAGGTGAGTATTCATATATCTTAACTCCATCCCTTACAAGTCTCGAATAGTATGATCTCGTCACAGCATATGTCGCACGTTTATCTGGAATTCCAGGAGTTATTATCCTAACATCCACACCTCGTGAAGCCGCGAGAGTCAAAGCCTTATTCATTTCGTCCGTGATAATAAGGTAAGGTGTCATAAACCATACGTATTCATCCGCATTGCTTATAATGCTGAGATAAACATTCTCTCCAACGTGCTCATGGTCTAGCGGTGTATCACCGTATGGCTGAATAAAGCACCCTTCTTCTTTATTATCAAGCCTCACATCTGGCATATACTTTGAATAGCATGTATCCTTGGAGCCTCGTGTCTTGGTGGCGTTCCAGATTTCGAGAAACATCATCGTCAAGTTATGAACCGCATTTCCCTCTATGCGTACGCCAGAATCCTTCCAGTCACCATAAGGTCTAGTGAGCTTGAAATACTCATTTGCAAGGTTATATCCACCTGTAAATCCAATCTTGCCATCGATAACAGTAATCTTGCGATGATCTCGGTTGTTGAGAAACACGTTGGCAATTGGTACTACCGGATTAAAAACTCTGCACTTGATACCAAGGTCGCTCAAACGCTTTATAAAGCTGGTGTCTATAAATCCAACGCTTCCGACATCGTCGTAGATGATTCTTACTTCAACTCCTTCAGCTGCTTTCTCTGCCAAAATCTCTTTGATTCCCGCGAATGCCGCGGAATCCTCGATTGCATGGTACTCCATAAATATGAAGTTCTCGGCATTTCGCATCGCTTCTTTTTGCGCTGCTAAGGCCTCTCTAGCTTCACCATAAAACTCTATATTTGAGTCACTATAAGCCGGAAAAAAAGCTTTTTTCGACACATACCTAAACACATTGGCAATGCCTAAATCTTTTTCACCTATCTCATCTAATACAGTCTTATCATCATTAAGTAAAGGAAATAGCTCGTTATCGACATTTAAGAATCTTGCCCTCATCTTTCTTGTTGAGCCAGATATCCCTACCATAAAAATAGATTGTCACACCTATGATAGGATTGAGCATTATTAGTACGACCCACGGTAATTTTACAGACGCACTCGTTGATTTTTGTGGAAATAGCTATGACTATAGCCAAAGCGACGATTCGGAAGACTGTGGATAAGATAGTGTATTTTTCATTTAGGTGATTTATAAGCGTAGCAATAAGGAGCACTTCAGCTGCAATCGCTATGACTGCTAGCATCAGTCTACCAACGCTGTTTTTGACTTGCTCCTTTTTTTCATATGTTGCAAATGTCTTGGAAACACTCATATGGCTAGCCCCCTATCACATCTATTCGTCCCAGAGCACAACCTTTCCTTCTTCTCTAGTCTTATTCATGTCTATGAGCCTCTGATTCTCTGAGCCTCTGAATCTCAGCTTAATATTCTTTAAATCCTGCTCAAATCTGCCATCGATAAGTACATCAAGCATATTAAGCATGTCTATAGTCACATCTGTGTGGCAGTGTGTGCCCTCTGTCATAAGGTCCTCTAACACAAAGCCAGAAAATGACCATATGGTCTTGTTAGGATATGCTTCCTTTACTCGTTTAAGGAACGGAACGAGTACGACCTGATTTTCTGGCTCAAATGGCTCTCCGCCGAGAACAGTTAGCCCTGTTATATAATCAGGCTTAAGCATCTCAAGAATCTTATCTTCTGTCTCTCTCGTAAATTCCTGTCCATAATTAAAATCCCATGTCTGGGGTTGGAAACAGCCCGGACATCTGTTTGTACAGCCCGATACGAAAAGGCTGACTCTTATGCCAATCCCATTGGCAATATCACAATCTTTAATCTCTCCGTAATTCACTTTAATACTCTCATTTCATTTTGTTAACACAATTATATCGCATATAGCATAACATTTTAAGCTTTTAAAAAAACTATTCGCAGTGTCATAATCTACCACTTTGTTGGTAAGTTGCGAAGGCTACGCCTTCTCTCTTTATAATGTGGCTCAAATCGGCTCACAATGTCCCAGAATGCCCCAGAGTGATTAGCTTCGATAAAATGTGCAAACTCATGCACCACTACGTATCTAAGGTCCTCGTACGGCGCTGTAACGAGCAACAGATTAAGTGTTATTTTGCCTAGATCAGGGCGGCATGACCCCCACCTTGATTTCATCTGTCTGATAGTCACATGCGGAAATGGCACACGATAATGACGCCTAAATTCATCATATACATCATGTACAACACTCATAAAAAGTTCCCTTGCCTGTCTGCTATACCACCGCTTTACCACATCTATGCGCGCAGCAGAGTTTGTCGGCTCAGGCATCTGTATAAGCAAGAAGTCATCGCCAGCTCTTACGTCAACCCTAGGACCTTGTAATAACTTAACCTCTAATGGCGTACCGAGGAAATAAGCCTTATCTCCGTCAGCATACTTCGATTTCTCTGTCTTGGCAACTCTAATACGCATAAGTGCATTGATAATAAAAACGCCCTTGCTGAGTATGAAATCTTCAATCTCAGCCAAGGGCACTCTATGAGGTGCTGAGACGTATATCGAAGCATCTGGTCTAATCCGCAGGTTGATATTTCTCACATTTTTGCGTTCTAAAGTATAGACTATCGTCTCTCCAGATATGCTTACAACATGAGCTTCAGTGCGTATATCGCTTCTCAAATATCGTCTCCTCATATTAATTTTTCTCTTATAGATGGAGAACTCTGTCTTTGATTTCCTGAGTTCTTCCCTGGTTCCAGAACTGTGTTCCGATGTATCCGCAAGTTCTTCTTGCTACAGACATCTTATCCTGGTTGCGATTTCCGCAGTTTGGGCACTCCCATACGAGTTTGCCTTCTGCATCCTCAACGATCTTGATTTCACCGCTAAACCCGCACTCTTCACAGAAGTCACTCTTTGTGTTGAGCTCAGCGTACATGATGTTCTCATAGATGTACTTCATAACGTCGAGGATAGCAGGAATGTTATTCTGCATATTTGGAACCTCTACGTAGCTGATAGCACCACCTGGAGATAGCTTCTGGAAGTCTGACTCGAACTTCAGCTTCTGGAATGCGTCAATCTCTTCCTCTACGTGAACGTGATAGCTGTTTGTGATGTAGTTCTTATCTGTAACGTGAGGAATTACACCGAATCTTCTCTGGAGCGACTTAGCAAACTTGTAAGTTGTTGACTCCATTGGTGTTCCGTATACAGAGTAGCTAATGTTCTCAGCAGCCTTCCACTCAGCGCACTTGTCGTTGAGTCTCTGCATAACCTTTAGCGCAAACTCTCTTCCCTCATCAGCTGTATGGCTCTTGCCTACCATGCGGTAACACATCTCGCAAAGTCCAGCATATCCTAGTGAGATAGTTGAGTATCCGTTGTAAGCAGCTTGTCGATTGTCTCACCCTTCTTGAGTCTAGCAATTGCTCCGTACTGCCAAAGGATAGGTGCAACGTCTGAAGGTGTTCCGAGAAGTCTCTCGTGACGAAGTCTTAATGCACGGTGGCAAAGCTCAAGTCTCTCATCGAGGATTTCCCAGAACTTGTCCATGTTTCCATACGATGAGCAAGCTACGTCAACGAGGTTGATTGTAACAACACCCTGGTTGAATCTGCCGTAGAACTTGTAGCTTCCGTCAGCGTTCTTCTGTGACTCTTCAACTGTCAGGAATGATCTGCATCCCATGCAAGTATAAACGCTACCCTTCTTGAGTTCCTTCATAACCTTAGCAGAGATGTAGTCTGGAACTAGTCTCTTAGATGTGCACTCTGCAGCGATTTCTGTTAGATGCCAGTAAGGTGCGTCTTCTCTGATGTTGCACTCGTCAAGAACGTAGATTAGCTTAGGGAATGCTGGTGTAATCCATACACCCTTTTCATTCTTAACACCCTGCATTCTCTGCTTTAGAACCTCTTCGATACAAAGTGCAAGGTCATCTCTAGTTCTTCCTTCTTCTGCCTCATCAAGGTGCATGAACATAGTTACGAATGGAGCTTGTCCGTTACAAGTCATCAGTGTGATGAGCTGATACTGGATAGTCTGGATACCGCTCTTAATTTCATCCCTAAGTCTATCTTCAGCAACCTTATCGAGAGCTTCCTGGCTTGTCTCGATACCTGCATCCTTAAACTCCTTAACAACCTTATCTCTGATCTTCTGTCTGCTCACATCTACAAATGGAGCAAGATGAGCTAGCGAGAAAGACTGTCCGCCATACTGGTTAGAAGCAACCTGAGCGATAATCTGAGTTGTGATGTTACATGCTGTGTAGAAGCTGTGTGGCTTCTCGATAAGAGTTTCGCTGATTACAGTTCCGTTCTGTAGCATATCCTCTAGATCGATAAGGTCACAGTTATGCTCCTTCTGCGCGAAGTAATCAGAATCGTGGAAATGAATGATTCCATTATCGTGTGCAGACGTAATCTCCTCTGGAAGAAGAATTCTCCTTGTAAGGTCCTTACTAACCTCTCCAGCCATATAGTCTCTCTGTGTGGAGTTGATAATAGGGTTCTTGTTAGAATTCTCCTGCTTAGCTTCTTCGTTATTAAGCTCGATAAGCGAAAAGAATCTTGTCATCTGTTGTGTTCGACTGACGAATGAGGGATCTTGTATATCTGTATGTGATATATGCCTTTGCAACCTCATATGCACCATGCTGCATGATATGCTCTTCTACCATATCCTGAATTTCTTCTACAGCAGGTGAACGACCTAAATCCTCGCAAGACAGAATTACGCTGTCAGTAATTCTCTTAATCTGAACTGGTGTAAGTCTAACTGCTTCTTCAACGGAATTATTTGCTTTGCTTATCGCATTTTCAATCTTGGCTTTGTCAAAAGTTACTTCTGAGCCATTTCTCTTGATAACATTCATTGTTTCTCCTTAACCGAATACCCGAACATGTTGATTTATGTGAGTTAATTCTCTTAAAATTAATTAATACATTTTTTAGCAACAAACACTATATCTTGTTTGACGCCCTGTCATTATATCCCATATAATGGGGTTAGTCAATCAGTTTTATGCCATATTATTTTATACAATTTTAAGCCTATAAGGTAGATGTTTCAAGACTTCTATGCTAGTATTTACTAAAAATACGAAAAAAATATTTTTCTGCATATTTTTTTGTACTAAAAGAGAACATAAGAACACAAGATATTGTGCCATACGGGGAGGTACTACATATTATGAATAATTTCGATTGGTATGCACCGACACACGTCGTATTTGGAAAAGAAACTGAGTTAGAGGTAGGCTCTCTACTGAAAGAATCAAAATGTAATCGCGTTCTCCTCCACTACGGTAGTGGTAGCGTGATACGCAGCGGTTTGCTAGACAGAATTAAAGCTTCGCTCGCGGAAGCTTCTATAGAGTATGTTGAGTTAGGTGGCGTTGTAGCTAACCCAAGGCTTTCCCACGTATACAAAGGTATAGATATCGCTAAGTCAAACGAAATCGACTTTATACTTGCTGTAGGCGGCGGCAGTGTAATCGATTCGGCAAAGGCAATAGCATACGGTGCAGCTATGGACTTCGACGTATGGGATATATACGATAGAAAGCAAATTCCACAATCAGCTCTTCCTGTAGGTGTTGTGCTAACCATTGCGGCTGCGGGAAGTGAAATGAGTAACTCTTCTGTTATCACTAACGAGGTTGGCGGCATAAAACGCGGTTACAGCAACAACTTAGCTAGGCCTAGATTTGCTATTCTTAATCCCGAGCTAACCATGACACTTCCTGACTATCAGACTGCATGTGGTTGTACAGATATCATGATGCATACTATGGAGAGATATTTTACATCCGCCGGAAATATGGAACTGACTGATGGTATAGCAGAGACTCTTATGAGAACAGTTGCAAGGAACGCACTCATACTCTTAGATGACCCTACTAACTACGATGCGAGAGCTGAGATCATGTGGGCAGGAAGCCTCTCTCACAACGGTCTCACTGGCTGCGGAAATGGCGGTGACGATTTTGCTACGCACCGAATTGAACACGAAATTAGCGGTATGTTCGACGTAGCACATGGTGCGGGACTAGCTGCAATCTGGGGTAGCTGGGCAAGATACGTTCTAGATGATTGTCTACCTAGATTCAAGAAATTTGCTACAAATGTATGGGATATTAATGATTCTGGAGATGACCGCGAAGTTGCTATTGCCGGTATCTCGAGAACTGAAGCTTTCTTTAAACAAATCGGAATGCCTATTTCCCTAAGAGACTTCGGGTTTGAGCTAACAGATGAAGTTGTAAACGAGCTATCCGAAAAGTGCGAACGTGCAGTCGGAGGCAAAGTGGGGGCTGCCAAGGTTCTTTATAGAGATGATTTTAAAAAAATCTACAAGCTAGCTTACGAAGAGAGATAGTTTAATACCGTATATAGACAGGAAAATGCGCTCCAAAAGGGGCGCATTTGATTTGCCTTATAATTATAAACCTCTGCCGGGGACTAGGTTCCTCTAAGTAGTTATGACATATTTTTCGATCTTATACGCTTCTACATTACATTTCTTATAATATCAAAGATCAATATTGCGAAGCAGTACACTCCTAGTAGCACTTGATTCCATAGAGGCATGCGTTTTTCGGTGTAGCTCAGATATACGTTATATACTATTTCAAATAAAATAAAAGGTATAGTCGTAAATATAAACGGATTGGCATGAAAAGCCTCGCTAAATCTGAACTGCAAGATATTCACACACAGTGTCGTCGTGCCACATCCCGGGCATTTGTATCCGGTTATGGCTCTGAAGACACATGGTATATATATGTGTGTCATCCTCAGCCAAATATAGTAAACGACTCCCAGTATTACAAAAGGAGTCGTTTTTTTAATAAGATAGTGCAGAAAATCATGCTTTTGATTATTATGCGATTGTAGCATGCTTGTTCACTTGATCCTGCATGATGCTGTAAGCAACGATTGAAAGTCCAAATATCATCAGAAGAACGTACAGAAGCCCAGAATTACCGTCTCTGTCATTGAATCTATCGAGCTTTTCACCCATGCAGTAAATCCAGTAAACTCCGTATATTCCACATGTTAAAAGCGAGAACAGAAATACCATTCCGCCAGATGTAGCATTTCTATCGCCAACAATTTCATTTACATCATCATTTAGAACGATCATCCAGTAAATGCCGTAAATTCCGCATGTTATAAGCGAGAACAAGATGCAGAGACCGATTTCTCTTCTAGAAATAGGTCTTGTATACTGTGTATAATTTGTTCCACCGTTTTGATAGTTATTCTGATTCGTATTCTGATCCTGAAAAATTATTTTTCCATTTCTCTCTCCTTAATACTCTTAATACTTTCTAGTGCTCGAATATTATAACATAATGCTTTGTTTTTTCCACACATATCTCAGATTATTAATAACTGAAAAGAGGACATCTATACAGATACCCTCTCTCTATTTCTTCTCTTTGTTATAAACAATTCTTGCGTATATAAGACTAATAATTAATGTCGCTCCTAAAGAGCCCAAAAAAATCTTTTCAGCCACATTGCTAGATAGCATGAACCAAGAAATTAAAGATATTAAACCTCCAAGTACTATCAATATACCAGTAAATCTGTTGCATTTCTTCCAAGTCGTATCGTTATATTCAGACCAAGAAATCCGTACTCCCACGACAGGATTTTTAGGAACGAACATACATATAACCCCAACTATTATGGAAACGATAAACGCAATCAACAGAAAAGCTTCATAAGTACTCATAAGAACTACACTCCTTTTAAAATAGAGTCGTTTAGCTGAAACTCCTATAACTAGTTAATAATCCTCTTAACTTCCAATATGCTCTTGCCACTATAGGTGGTCTTAGTTCCTGGTCTATAGAGATCAATCTCACAAATGTCGTGAGAAGGATCCATAGCGTGTACTATGCGTCCATTTCCAGCATACATAGCTACATGTAGCCTTTTTATTTCCTCTACCAAAGAAAATTATATCTCCAGGCTTCATATCATCTACTGATACTGTAGTTCCTCCGCAGTTGTCATAAAGCGTATTAACAGAGCCCATCTTCCAGTTGTATCCGTACTCTTTGTATATGAGTGTTATAAATGAAGCACAGTCACAACCATTTGTAAGGCTCTTGCCACCGAGAACATACGGCTTACCGACAAACTGTTTAGCAAAAGATATAATGCTAGCCCTCTTATCTTCTGCAACCTTGATATCTCTTTCAGTCTCCGCCTGGGAGATTGTCGCCTTAGTACCAGTCACCGTACCTGAATTATTATCAGTGCTGATGGTCTTAAGCGTTGCTAGCTTAATCGATGTGCTGCCTATATGTCTCTCGTTTATGGCATCTGCTTTAACGACAATAGTCGATACCATTACTATCATAAGTAGTAATTCAGTAACGACTATCACCTTAATATTCTTAAAAGCTGTTTTAAGCCTTGATACCATGCGCGTTTTCCCAATCCTTCTATTTGAAACAATATCTAGTCAGTATTATATTATCACAAAACGTCTGGTATCGCATGTGTAGTTTTTATAGAAATTCTTGTTGGATTTCTTACTGGAATTTTTCCTTGTAGTGATCCCTAATTTCATCCATTATCTGAACGCACTCGAGGGTTCCTACGTATTTGCCCTCGGCATCACGAACTGCCCTATAGCTAACGAGAACCTCACTTTCTCCCTTATTCATCCACACCTCAACCTTGTCCTGTGCTCCTGATTTGAACGAAGATATGATGCTACGAACCATAGGTTCGATCGTTGGTGGGTGGCAAGTATAAACCTCTCTATCTAGCGAACTGATAGGCCTCTTGAAGAGCTTCTTCTCTCCGTTGTCATTGTAGTATCTGTTCATGTCTACATGGTCAACGAACGTCAATTCGAGCGGAATAGTGTTGAGCATAGCCTCAAGCTGGTATGGAGTCATATGACCTAGTGCAAAGATAACTTCGTCATTCCCAGCAGCTCCGTTCTTACCTTCCTTCGATGCTCTATGCGTATAATCTTCCTTCGATGCCTTCTCCCACTCTACTGGCTCCTCCTTGAGCAGGCAGAAATCATACTCCTTGAGGTCGCGACCAACTTCCTCCCACTCCTCATCTTTGAAGAACTGCACGCAGATTGGGAAGAGGATATTTGCCTCTTTGAAGAGCATTTCATCTGCTCTCTTAACTACAGCCTTAGATTTCTCTAGCCACTCTTCGTCAGATAGTGTTCCATCAGTTACACGTCTTAGCTCATCTCTGATTTCATCATCAACTGTCCACATTACATCAGATGGTCCAGTTACGTCATATCTGCTCTTGAGTATTGTGTAGATGATATCACCCTTCTTAGCGTAGTGAATCGATACTTCGCGAAGTTTGTTCAGCTCATCGGTGATAACCGCACGATCCGCACCCTCTTCAAATAGCTTGTTAACTACTGCGATTTGCTCGGCAATACCTTCGTTCTCAAGAGTAAGTACATTAAGAGGATGTCCTGGCTCTGCGATTAGAGTCTTTACCTTGATTTCTGCTTCCTTACGGTCATTGGCACCGTTCATTCTTCTCTGTGCTGCCTCCTTAGATGCCGCCACAGCCTTCTCAGCATTCATGACTTTCTCCTGCTTAGTCGAGCCGTGGAATAGTGCTGAATGAACGTCACAAAGCTTCTGAACCTCCTGATAAGGAACTCCACTTCTAATTAAGTGCTGCTCTGCGTTCGCAATTTCAAGAGCATCAACCTCTTTAAAGTTCTCCACGAACTCTGCTCTTACAGTCTCGAGATCCTCACCATTTGTAAGTCTCTCGATATAGCTGCGAAGCAGAATTTCTCTCTCACTAGCATTCTTTGGTTTCTTCGATTCTTCCTCTACAGGTGTTTCTTCAGCCTTTGCCTCAGTTCCTGCCATAAATGATGGAAGTTTGCTTGGGTCGATTCTTCCGTCCGCATCTAGGAAGTTCTTTACAAAAATCAGGAACCTTATCCACTTCTACAGTGCCATCTTCTCTGATGTAAGCCTTTGCAAAATCAGGAATGTTGAGCTTGCTAATATCGAATGCCTGCTTTGCTGGCTCTTCCTTTGCTTCAGCGGATTGCGCCTTCTTTTTCTTCTCTATCTCAGGAACATTGATAACTTCAAACCCCTTCTCTTCAAATAAATTCACAATTGCTTCCAAATCAATTCCTTTAATCTGAGAGCCCTTAGGAATTGTCATAACTCTTCCCATTGTATTTAAAGCAACTGGATTAGAAATATCCTTAAATCCAAGTTCAATCATGATATCGATTACTTCTGGATACTCTGTTGCTAAGTCGTGTACGTTTTTCTTCATGTCTAATACTTTTGCAGTCATTTCTATTTCCTCCTTCGAAAATACTCTTATCTTCTTATAAGCCCGCGTCTTAGTCAGGCGTATTTACTGTAATTTGTTTGCTTTAAGTTGTATATACATTATACATTAAACGACTCTAATCTCCGTAACAGATGTTACACTTTTGAATAATTCATAAAATTTCCACAATAATTCAAAAACGGATGTATCTGCTGCACTCACTAGCGTTACCACAGTATCGCAAATGGCGCGAAATCTACATCCGTTTTATTTTTATGCTTTCGCAACGAAAGCGTTATAAATTGCTCTTATCGCCCTCTGATAATCAGATTCTGATACACCCACCTGCACACTTATACGTTCAGGAGCATGGTCAATAAATCTGACATTTACATGAGCACTTGATAGCGCTTCAAATATCTTCATCGCTACAGAAACTTCGCCAGAGATGTTTCTTCCGACTACAGAAATCGCAGCAATACCAGTAGAAACCGTAATTTCATCAGCATCTGTTGCAGAACGTAGTCTCTCAGTCAACTCTTCCTCGCAGTGCGCTACACTTGCCGAACCTACGATGATAGAGAATGAATCTAGTCCAAGCTGCTCACTTTCCACAGCGATGTTGAATTCTTCAAGAATGCTCTGAATTCTGTCACGATATTTTTGCATCGTCGTTGAGTTTCTCGCGCTCGATAAGAATAGAAGAATATCCCTTCTTGCCGGTTATACTAGAGATTTCGAGAAGGTCTTCGTACGAATCGGCATTCTTAACGATAAGAGTACCTGGCTTCTCTGGCTCTAGTGTGCTCTTGATATTAATCGGAATTCCGCACTGGCTTACAGGTCTAACTGCATCCTCATGCAGCACTTCCGCACCTCTTAACGCTAGCTCCCTTAGCTCCTTATAGATTATTACAGGGATACTGAGTGGCTGCTTAACGATGCGAGGATCAGCCATCAAAAGCCCAGGAACATCTGTCCAGTTCTCATATAGGTCAGCCTTTGCAGCAGCAGCAACGATTGAGCCTGTAATATCAGAACCTCCTCTTGAGAAGGTTACTACTTCTCCTGCTTCATTTGCACCATAGAAGCCAGGGAATACAATATGCGAGTGCTCTCTGATGAGCTTCTGAATATTAGCTCTTGTAACGTCAGCAAGAAACTTGCCGTCATTATCAAATCTTATTACCTCAGCAGTATCTACAAAGTCAAATCCAAGCTGCTCAGCCATAAGCTGTGCAGTTATGAATCGCCCCTGCTAATCAGGTAGTCTCTGCTACCAGTAGACTTATATGTTTCGACAATCTTATCAAAGATTTCATCTATATTAATCTTTGAATCTAGCTCAAGCGCAATATTCTTGAATCTCTTTCTCGCAAGCTCCAGCTTGCTGTCACAGCTCTCTGGATTATCATGCGCCGATAGTAAGAGGTCTGTAATCTTAACCTTCTCATCGTCATGAATGCCTGGTGCTGAAACCACAACGTAGCGACGAACTTTGTTCTGGCGTACAATCTCTGCCGCATTTTTGATACGCTCAGCTGTCGCAAGTGATGACCCACCGAACTTTGCAACTGTGAGTTCTGACTTATTTCTAAGTGCAGGTGCAAGATCCTCATTCTCGATTAGCTTGATATCGTATGGTGTAGACTGGTATACGAAGTAGTTTAGCCAATTTGAAAACAGCAAGCTGCCGGAGGACCTCCAGCGAACCACAGGAGTTTTTCGAATCATCGTCGTCAGGGAAGTAATTTACAGGTATCTCTGGATTGATTCCTGCATTTTTTTATCTCTCACATACTCCTTGAGTAATGTATTCCAGTCGTACTCGGTATGTCCGGTCACAAATATCTGTCTATCGTTGTCAGACTTAACGCAGAACACACCACCTTCTTCTGATGTGGAAAGCAAGGTTATTCCTGGAGTCTTCTCGATATCCTCTTCGTCTACAGTAGTGTTTCTGGACTGCGGCACATAAAACTCGTCGTCAAAACCTCGGAAAAGCATACTGCGCTTAGTTTTTGAGGGTATGCTTAAACACTCCAGAAAGTTTCTTAGGTAGCTTCTTCTTATCTATACCATAGTGATAGTAGAGGCCTGCCTGAGCACCCCAGCAGATGTGGAAAGTGCTGTGAACGTGAGTCTTGGACCACTCCATGATTTCACAGAGTTCTTCCCAGTAATCAACCTCTTCAAACTCAAGAAGCTCAATCGGAGCTCCCGTGATGATCATTCCGTCATAATACTCGTTCTTAATATCATTAAATGTCTTGTAGAACGCCAGCATGTGCTCCTGAGATGTAACGTGAGGCTTATGAGTTGCCGTTTGTAGCAGTTCAAGCTCAACCTGGAGAGGCGTGTTACTGAGCATACGTGTAATCTGTGTCTCTGTGTCAATCTTTGTGGGCATCAGATTGAGAAGCAGTATGTGAAGCGGACGCATATCCTGCGTCATTGCACGTGTGTCCGTCATTACGAATACATTTTCATTGGTAAGCGTCTCTATCGCCGGCAAATTATTTGGTACTTTAATTGGCATTATTATCTCCTCCCAAATCCCCTTTTTATTTCAGCTCGGCTGCGATGGCACACCATTCGCCCTGTTTAGCAACCGCTAGCCACTGAAAACCGTTGTCTCTTAGTGCTTCTAACACCTTGTCCTGCTGATTAGTTAGTATACCAGACATTATATATCTTCCGCCACTATTTAGATGATTCCGAATATCACCAGTGAGACGAATGACGAGGTTTGTTAGTAGGTTTGCCACTACTAAGTCAGCTTTAAAGTCTACTCCCTCTGTCAAATCAGCTTTTTTAATCACTGCATTATGTACGTTGTTAGCCTCTAGGTTTTCTATCGAGGCTGCTACCGCCTCGTCATCGATGTCTATACCTAGAACTTCACTCGCCCCGAGTTTGCTAGCGACTATAGACAGTATTCCAGTGCCACAGCCAACATCTAGGACTTTATCACCTTCCTGGATATACGTCTCAAGAAAATCTGCAGAGAGAGAAGTCGTCTCATGAAGGCCAGTTCCAAAAGCCATGCCAGGATTAATGCGTATGACCTCTCTATCATCAAATTCATGGGCATATTCAGACATATCTATCCATGGCGGTGTAGCTACATAACTATATCCGAGCAACGCCGGCTTAAGGAATTCCTTCCAGCGGTCTTTCCATTCTTCATCATCGCGAATATTTAAAGCAACCTCCAATGAACCGAGATCTGCACATGCTCCAAAAAATCCTTTTTCTACATTATCTCTAACGGTTTTAACGGCTTTCTTAACTGCATTAATATTATTATCAGCCTCTTCATCATCTGCTGCATATACGACGATGCTAGGATTCTTGTTGCTCTCCCTATCGAAATCCTCTTGTGCCAGGTAATCGGTTTCTCCAAGATGCCCATTCATAAACGAAGCATCCGCTGGGTCATTTTACCTCAGCAGTATCTATTCCCTCACATATGAGTGAGGCTAGTACAGGTTCTATCCCAAGTTCTGATACATCAATTTCTATTTCGTAATATTTCATCTAAGTGTCTCAATCTCTCTTGCGTAACCTTCAAGGTCTTCCTGCGGTGTTTCTAGAATGCATGGAAGCCCAACAACATGTGGATTATTCACCACTTCGAGCATCGCTTTGAGTCCTATCTCCCCGTCACCGATTTTCTCATGTCTATCCTTTGCTGCACCCATTGGGTTCTTACTATCATTGATATGAAGTGCACGAAGTCTATCTAAGCCAATAATTCTATCGAACTCTTCAAGCACACCTGTAAAGTCATGCTTTACATCGTAACCAGCATCGCTGATATGGCAAGTGTCTAAGCATACGCCTATCTTGTCTTTGAATTTCACCCCATCGATAATCTGGCGCAGTTCCTCGAAATTTCTTCCGACTTCACTTCCCTTTCCTGCCATTGTCTCGAGAAGCACTATAGTCCGCTGGTCTTCCCACATGACTTCATTTAATGTATCGACAATCATTTGAATTCCGAGCTCACTGCCCTGTCCGACATGACTGCCAGGGTGGAAGTTATAATAATTCCCAGGCAAGTACTCCATGCGCTTTAAGTCTTCAGCCATGCAGGTACGCGCAAATTCCCTTACGCTCTCTTTACCTGAACAAGGATTGAGTGTGTACGGTGCATGCGCAACTAGTTTGCCAAAGCCATGCTCATCCATAATCTTAATCAAAGCCTTAATATCAGCTTTATCAATAGCTTTGGCCTTACCACCTCGTGGGTTTCTCGTAAAAAAAGCGAATGTATTGGCGCCAATCGATAGTGCCACCTTTCCCATAGCTTCAAATCCATCCGAAGTCGATAGGTGGCATCCCAAATATTTCTCCATCTATAGTCCCTTTCTATCTGTTTTCATCCAGAAACGCTCTAATCTCCTGTAAAGCAGATTCAATATCTATTAAAAATTCTCTTGATGACACCCTAAGTGCTCCGTGACCTAGCGACATCTCCTGCACTAGTGCATCTGACGATACGACCGTAATACTCTCGCGCTTACCAATCTCTTTTGTAAGTTCAGCAATGTATGCATCTGCTGTCTCATTTTTCCTTAGTATATACTATGTCTGTATCATTAATTGTATATTTTTCTGCCGAAACTATAAGGCACACGATATGCGTCAAAAACAATCGTCATCTTACAGCCGAGATACCCGCGGTAATTCGCAAGTATATTTATGAGGTGATCTCTCGCCGCCCCGATATCAGCCTTCGAAAGTTCCTTCATATGTTTATCAGCATTTATCAAATTGTATCCGTCTATCACAAAATGCGAATCTGGAGCTGATACTCTCTCTAGTCTATGAAGCGATCGTTTCTGCTTCTCCATAGCACGATATTCTGCCTCGGAAGGTTTTTCCTTACGCTTTATAGCTTTGTAACGCGATATGCTTCCGTATGTTTTCTCAAATATAGCTAGAAGCTCAGCATCACTTGCAAGCTTGCGACCAGTCTCCATCGTCTCGGCTCTTGCCGAACTACTTCCATCATTCGATTTATCACCTGACTCAAGCACATACGGAAGATGCATGTAATTCTGCACCTCATACCACTTGACAGTTTTACCTGATCCGTGATGGCAGAAGATAGAATCTCCAGTTTCGATCTCATCTTTGTCTGCATCATAAAGAAAGCTTCGATAACTTCCTCTTCATTGTGACATAAGTCATATCCGATGAGCATACAGCTAATACGTCCTCGGCCTCCGGTATATGATGTAAGCTTTCTCTGATAGTCAAGGAGCAATGCTGCAGGAGCCTTTCCATTAAGAATCGACATGTCTCCATCTACTTTTGGTTCGTCAAATGCCCCCGAACCATTCTTAATATCTGTCATAGCCATACCGATATTTGCACTTGGAAGTTTTATCTCAAAGCTGAACCAAGGCTCGAGTATGTGGCATCTAGCCCGCATAAGTCCATTTCTAACAGCTCTATAAGTTGCTTGTCTAAAATCTCCACCTTCTGTGTGCTTCTCATGCGCCTTCCCAGCGGCTAGTGTGATGTGCACATCAGTTAGAGGTGCTCCTATCAGCACACCGCGGAAAATTCTCTCATCAAGATGCGAAAGAATTAGATTCTGCCAATTTCTTCCTAGAACATCCTCTGAAATATCACTATCTGTGACAATTCCACTTCCTCGCTCTCCAGGACTGATAATCAGGTGAACCTCTGCGTAATGTCTGAGCGGTTCGAAGTGCCCCACTCCTTCAACAGGCTCTATCACCGTTTCCTTGTAGATTATACTTCCTGTCTCAAAGCGAACACCGTATCCGAATCTGCTCATTATCTGCGACTCTAGGATTTCCTGCTGCACTTCTCCCATAAGCCTTATATTCACACCACGAATATTATCCTCTAAATCTATGTGCAGCTTAGGGTCTTCCTCTTCTAGCACTCTCATATCTGAGATGAACTTGTTTTGCTCCACATCATCAGCAGGAACAACTTTATATGTAAGAAATGGCTCGATTATTCCGTTTCTTGCTTCATTCTCTGCCAATGCACCAAGCCCCTGTCCAGCTCTCGATGAGCCAACACCAGTAATAGCGCAAATATCACCAGCAGATGCAGAGCCTACCATCGAATACTTTTGACCTGAATATATCCTTATCTGGTTGACCTTCTCGTGAACGATTTCCCCGTCACTATTTCTTACGGCAATGCTATCCCTCACTTTAAGAGTGCCGTTCATAACACGAACAAATGAAAGTCTTTCATCTCTCTGGTCACGTGCAATTTTATAAACTAGCGCACCCATTCTATCATCTTGGGTTATTCCATCATGAATCTCATCAAACCCATAAGTATATATTGCGAGTGTATCCATGAGCCTATCAACACCATCTAAATGAAGTGCAGATCCCAAATAAGCACGGAAACACCTGACATTCGCGTATTGCCTTGCGAACTCCCTCTGTCGGTAGCTTGAGCTTTTCCAAAAACTCTTCTGCAAGTTCGGGTGAATAAAAAGTTACACCATCTACAAATTCTTCATCGTCCTCACTCATACTAAAATCGACAAATCCCTCTCCAAGCCTGCCTTTGATACGGCTAATCTGTTCTTGTCGATCCGCAATTGCAAGATCCATCTTATTAACAAATACAAATGTCGGAATATTCCTTGACCTAAGCAGTCTATACACAGTTTCTGTGTGACTCTGCGGTCCATCCACACCGCTGATAACTAGAAGTGCATAATCTATAACTTCGAGCGCCCTCTCCATCTCTGCCGAAAAATCGTCGTGTCCCGGAGTGTCGAGTATGGTGATTTGGCTCTCCTTCCAGCTTAGCCCAGCTTGTTTTGAAAAAAACTGTAATTCCCCGGTTTTTCTCAACCTCGTAATTGTCAAAAACAGAGTCTCCCTTGTCGACTCGTCCTATTTTTTTCTTATTGTCCCAGCAGAGTAAAGCATGGCTTCGCTGAGCGTTGTCTTGCCCGCATCTACGTGAGCCAATATTCCAAGTGTCAGCTTTTTGCTCATGCTTCCTCCTTCTGAAAATTTTTTCTTCCTTACAAGACAGTACCTAGATCACATAGAACCACTCATCTTGACTCCGCTCTTTTTTTCCTGCCCTGTCTTATGCGTTTGTTTATCATATACCATCTCGAGAGTCTTAATTGTTACTGTCGTGTGCGGATCTACAGATTTTGTTACAAATGCATTTCCGCCAATAACCGCACCTTCTCCGATTACAGTATTTCCTCCCAGCACCGACGCACCAGAGTAGAGTGTTACATTGTCCTCGATAGTAGGATGCCTCTTCGTACCATGAAGCTTCTGCCCAGCCTTAGTAGAAAGTGCTCCTATTGTGACACCCTGGTATAACTTCACATGCTCACCGATAATAGACGTCGAGCCTATTACCACACCAGTTGCATGATCCATGCAGAAGTACTTTCCAATCGTTGCACCCGGGTGAATATCCACACCAGTTTTTCTATGCGCATATTCAGTCATAATTCTTGGAATCAGCGGCACATCAAGCTCATGTAGCTCGTGTGCAAGTCTGTAAATTGCAGTAGCATAGAGCCCTGGATAGGCAAGAACTATTTCGTCCTTGCTATTTGCCGCTGGATCACCCTCATATGTCGCAAGAATATCAGTATTGAGGTATTCTCTAATCTTAGGAATCTGTTTAAAGAACGCTTTTTACGATTTTTCTTCGCCTCATCCTGCCTAAGCGTTATGCAAGCATCTTCAAACTCTGGTCTATATAGAAGAGCTTTCTCTATCTGCTTAGTCATCATGTACATTACATCTTCAAGTACTACCAAAATCTTTTTCTCAACGCTGTATGTACGATAAGATTTCTCACGATAATAGCCTGGAAGCAGCACCATCATAAGCTCACGAATTATCTCCTTGATAGCCTTAAGGTCAGGGATTTCAGACATTCTAATCGTATCGATATCACGATTCTGCTTGTAATCAGTCAAAAGCTGTTCAGCTAGTTCACTCATATCCTGGTCAATTTCCTCAAAACTGCTCATTTCACCAGTATGGCAAGGTTCGATTATCATTACATCCTTATCCACTTCATTCTCCTCTCTACACTCCTCATATGTGTATCAAATATTATAATTTTGTTTAACTATCTTATATATTTGCTTATGCATGCCTTCTATAGTTCAGCACCGCACTCCATGCAGTATGGTGCTTCAGGAGGCACTTCAACTCCACACTCTGGACAGACTGCAACATTGGATTTATATACGACATCCATAATTGTTAACTCTACGCCATCGCGGAGCTTTTCGGCAATTCTATTGGCATAGCTCGAAACCTTAAAATTCTGACAGCTAAACCTGACTTTGCTTGCCGTCATCTCAAGTAATGCAAATACATCATCGTAATCTGCACCTTTTCTAAATACGAGCGATATAGCGTAAGGCGTAGGTTTCTTAACTACTAGCGATATGAGGTGACGCTTTTCATAATAAAGCACTGCGTAAAGCTGCTCATTGGTGTTGATTCGAGCTCCATCTATAGGTACCCCCCTGTCGTCTGCGATGACAACGTAATCACCCACAAAGCTAAACGAACTCGCCTTTGACGCTTTCTTATTTACGACAAACATACACTCTCCCGTGCACTCTAGCTTAGTAGCTCCCACATTTTCCTCCGTAATTTATCTAATTTCTAATCAAGTCTAGTATGTAATTGCTTCTACTAACGCGTTCATATCTGAGCAAATCGGTTCTGCTCCTAGATTTTCCAAAAACCTTCTGCTTCTGAATCCCCAGTCTACACTGATGCAGGCAAGTCCAGCATTATGTGCAGTTTCAATATCTACTTCTGTATCTCCAATGTATACCGCTTCACCTTGCTCGAGCCCCATAAGGTCAAGCACCCTGAGTGTCGCATCGGGATTAGGCTTTCTCCTAATTGTCTCGTCCACTCCTTGTACATATTCAAATGCGCCAGGGAAATATCTCTCAGCGAGAATCACTGCCGCATCATGCATCTTGTTTGAGACCACGGCAGTTCTTACGCCCCTCTCTCTAAGGGCATTGATTGCTTCGGTGATTCCTGCAAAAGGCTGTGTCTTTTCATCACAGTGCTCCGGATACCACTCTTCAAACGATGCTATTACAGATGCAAGCTCAGACTCATCACCTTCATATGATGCCTCTACACCGATACGGTCTACATCTTCTTCACTATATCCAGCTTCAGTCGCAAGAGCTCTAGCCATTGCAACCTTGACGCCGCTACCAAAGAATCTAGAAGCATCTTTAACACTGTAATCACATCTATGTCCGTTTACCATCATTGCATGATTGATACTGTCCCTTAGATCTGTAATCGTATCAAGAATAGTGCCATCCATATCAAATATTGCAGCCTTGTACATTAATTAGTTCCTTATACCTTTCTCAAATGCAGCCCTCACAGACTTAATGGATACTCCTAGCTCCGACGCAGTCTTTCTAAAGGCTCTCATACTCAGGATATGTAAAAAGTTTGTCCTGCTACAGTGGAAACTCTCTTCGCCTCAATTGGCCCCAAGCTCTGTTTCTACCAAGGCCTTAGTTCTTGTGAGCTCCTCGCGCTGCACAGGAAAGTATCTAACACCTATCGTTGTAGTTTCCGCAAAAATAATCTCGCATAGTCTCTCCCTGCTCTCGGCTCTACAAATAACTTCGAGCCTATATGCAGGTCTATTCTTCTTCATAAATATTGGCGCATAAGATACATCGAGTGCGCCAGCATCCATGAGTTTTTTTCAAGCACGTACCCTAGTTCTTCGCCAGTTGAATCATCGATATTAGAGTTTATAACTATGATATCACCTGTTTGAGATGCATTTCCTACTGGCACCTCTTCTCCAAGTATAATCCTAAGTGTGTTCGGACCGCCTATGTTGCGGCTACCCACACCTATTCCTATTTTACTGATATTCATCTCTGGCATAAGCCCGTATGATTCTGCAAAAGTCGATACAATAGCTGCTCCAGTCGGAGTCACTAGTTCTGTCGGTACTTCGATCTGCTTAAATCTTACTTGTTCATTTTTGTAAATAGCTGAAGTTGCTGGCACTGGAACGCTTAGAACACCATGAGCACACCTGATAGTTCCGTATCCATCAGATACTACACTCGAAATAACACGGTCTGGTTTTATGTAGTCCATAAGAATTGCGACGCTGACTATATCAACTATCGAATCTAGCGCACCTACCTCGTGAAAATGAACTTCGTCTATCGGCTTGCCGTGTACGGTCGCCTCTGCGACTGCGACTTTATGAAACATTGATTTTGCAAGCTCTTTTGCACCATTAGTTATACCACTGTTTTCTATTATCTGCTTTATATCACCATACGTTCTGTGGTGATGATGACCATGGTCGTGATCGTGCTGGTGGCTATGCTCGTTGTGATGGCCGTGATTATGATGATTATGCTCGTGATGATGGAGTCCATGCTGGTGATGATGTTCATGATCATGGTGGTGAGTGTGCTCATGATCATGTTCATTGTTATCTTCCCGTAACTCCACTGTGCGGTCAACATACTCGCCTCTACACTTGCAGTATCCCTTAAATTTCGGCTTCTCGCACTTACCGCATAGTTTCTTCTTTTTCTTTTTCTTGAGCTTCTTAGCAAGCTTCTTTTCTTCTTTTGACTTCTTCTTAGACTTGCTATCTTCATCCGCATAGTCGCCATGGTTTTCGTGTCCATGAGGATAAGTCTCACCATGCTCATGGACACCACCGTGAACGTATAGCCTCCTACCTGAAATTTCCTCAGGTAATGCATCAACAGGATTATCTGTGCCTGCTTCTACTACTTCAACGTATGTTCCATCGATTCCATGCGAATCTTTTTTTATTATTTTGACGTCGTATCCGAGAACTCCAAGTTTAGCAAGCTCCCCTCTCAAATACTGTTCTCCATCGCACACCTCAAGAAGTGCTCCGATAGCCATATTGCCACTTATGCCTGTTGCGCAGTCAAAATAAAGTGTCTTCATCTATACCCCTTAACAAATTAAATCTGTGATATTCTAAATCTATAATAGTAGAGCATTGCGCTCTGCGCAATGCTCTTAATCTCGTAAAATTAATACTTTTCAAGTATTATAGTGCTTTACCTGAGCAGCCGAGAACATTCACAAGCTTATGTCTCACAAGCTCCTTGATATTAGCTCTTGCTGGCTTTAAATACTGTCTAGGATCAAAATCCGCTGGGCACTCAACGAGGTGCTTTCTAACAGACCCTGTCATAGCAAGTCTTAAGTCTGAATCTATATTAATCTTGCAAACTGCCGAACGTGCCGCTTCTCTAAGCTGATCCTCTGGAACACCTATAGCATCCTTCATTGCTCCACCATATGCATTTATCATATGAACGTACTCCTGAGGAACAGATGATGCTCCATGTAGCACTATTGGAAACCCTGGTAGCTTCTGTTCACATTCGCGAAGCACATCAAATCTAAGCTGAGGCTTAGTACCAGGCTTAAACTTAAAGGCCCCGTGGCTAGTTCCGATTGCAATGGCAAGTGAATCGCAGCCAGTTCTGCGAACGAACTCCTCAACCTCTTCAGGGCGAGTATAAGATGAGTCCTCTGCAGCAACCACTACATCATCCTCGATACCAGCAAGTGTACCGAGCTCTGCTTCAACTACTACGCCATACTTGTGAGCATAGTCTACCACCTGCTTAGTAATTTCAATATTTTCTTCAAATGGCTTCGAAGACGCATCAATCATAACAGAAGTAAACCCTCCATCAATGCACGACTTGCATGTCTCAAAGTCTGGGCCATGATCTAGATGAAGTGCAATAGGAATATCTGGGCAATCCATAACTGCCGCCTCAACCAGCTTCATGAGATATGTGTGGTTAGCGTATGAACGAGCACCCTTTGACACCTGAAGAATTACAGGGGCATTTTCCTCCCTGCAAGCCTCGGTGATACCCTGAACGATTTCCATATTATTTACATTAAAAGCTCCGACAGCATAACCTCCATCATACGCTTTCTTAAACATCTCTGTAGTTGTTACAAGTGCCATTAATAACCTTCCTTTCTCGGCTTTAATTTCAAATGACCGAAAACGTTGTAGTTGATTAACATTATAACACACAGAATGTAGATTAAAAACTATGTGTATGGGGCGATAATATGTTACAATTAACTAACGTTTTTTTGTTAAGAAAGGAAGAAAGGTTATGACAGAACAGAGTATTGCAAAAAAAGGTATTATACTCAATACCGTATTAATTATCGCTACATTTGTAGCATTCTTGGTAATTAAAAATTACTAATCAGTTTCTTCTATCCTCATACGGATACTATGGCTACAGTGGACACTATATGGAGATGTATACAATACAGAGAGCGACACTTATCGGACTTGTAATCGTATCAGTTGCAACTATTATCTTAGCAGTATTGCTGATGACTAAGAGCTCCAGCAAAAACACTGGATTTATACTACTTATCATCGGTGCTATAGTAGCAGCAATACTAGCTATGTTCGGTCTAGTGCTAGGAATTGTCACTTGGATTCTCTGTGGAGTATCAATCAACCAGTTTAGAAAACTCCAGGGCGAAAGCACTTTCGAGAGCAACCTTGACTTCGGTGCTGTTTCCGAATTAAAGAAGGCTGCTGGAAATAACACTCCTGCTCAGGCGGCAACTGTGGCAACTTCTGAGACAGTTGTAGAACCAGAATCTAAGCCAGTTAAAGTTGAAGCTGAAGCGACACCTGTAGATGTTGCGTATGAGGTAAAATCTGAGGACTAGGTAGACCCTTCTGAAAACAAGGATGCATAGTCTGCAACGCTAATTTTCATCAATTGAACTATTTAAAAGGATTATCAAAAATAGATATGAAAAACATCGAAACTAAATTTTTATTCAAGCGATATAACGAAGAACTCGATTAAGCGAATTATCACCGCTTATATCATCTTTGCAGCAGTACGCATCGTACTGTACCTGACAGTCGGAATATCAATATCTAGAAACATTTCACTTGGTAGCACATACTTTTTTTACCAGGATGGGCTAACACTAATTCAGTTATTTGTTATGGGTTTTATCTATCTAATCCTATTTATTGCTTCAATTGTATTATTAGCGTCTTGCCTAAATATTGTTTCTGATTTAGATGATAGCTATGACATCAAATAAGCGTCTATATCTCTATTTAATTCCAATGATACTAGATATATTTGGTGGTTTAATTTTCGCTAGTATTTGGGTGGTCAGATATGTTGCCTCATTTGTAGGCATCCTCATATCTCTCATAGAGATTGGACTTTTCGTATGGCTACTTGCTAGCGCAAAAGAGGATAATCAGAACATTTCTAAATAGTAAATCAAGGAGCTAGTTATAATGAGCATAGCAAAGGGTACCGTAAATATTAAAGCACCCGCAGAAGTGGTACAAATAGCTCTAAAGGGGCTTCTATCACATACAGGCGTCGATACACCTCAGAGTTACTATTTCGACCGCCCACGCCTCAAGGCTTTTCAGAAGACTCCAGAAGGAAAGAATTTGTCTGGGCTTATTATTAATATTAATTATTTAAAGCTCGATATTATATCAACCTCTAGTGAAACCACTTCTCTTTCTTATGAAGTGGAAACTAGAGGCTGGAAATCTCCAATTCAATAATGCTATTTGTGGAGGCAGGACTACTATTCCTGCTTGGACTTGGGGTACAGTTATTAACTAGTTTTTCTTCCGCTTGCTATTCTTTCATATGCAATGGCTGTTATAATACTATTAATAACATTATTCTTTGTTATTCCAACGGGAAAGAAAGTTGACAAGTTCTTTCACAAGTTATTGCTACCGAGACTCGATCGATATATAGATATTATAAATGAACATATTGAGTCCTGATTATAAGAGAGAAAAACAGCAGCCCACATGCTGCTGTTTTTTATATACTACATCAAACTTGTTTCTTGCTATGACTACGAATAATCTCACGGTCGAGCACAAGCTCCCTTATGTTGACATTTACGCATTTTACTTGAAATGACGTCATCTGCTCTATGCTACGCTTAATATCTCGCTGGAGAATAATACATGAGCGCATACAATCAACAGTCTTTCGAACTTTGAGGTCCAGCTCAATAACCAAATTCCCCGTCTTACCATTATTATAAAAATTCGTAACTCTAATATTTCGTCGATTTTTCTTCGCTACAATTCTTATGATATCACCGATGACATTCTCGCTAATCGTGTAATTCCCACTGTATGCGTACTGCGGCATAACTACAGTCTTCTCATACTTGTCAGTCTCATCGCTTGCAAGGGTCCAATTCTTGAGCAATCTCTGGGGGTTCATGAAATAACCTGCAAAATCACGCTTCAAATCTCCCACAGGCGCTGGTATAACGTGTTCTCCGTGGTTATTACGACGTTCAGCAGCAATCTCTCGCTCTCCTGCGCTAGTAAAATCCTCTATATACAGTCTCTCCATTGCCCTCGGAAGATCAAGAGTGTCAGTTATGATATCTACCATGCGGTCTGAAGTTCCGAGCACTAGCAGCTTCTTAATCTTGAGTGATTTAATTTTCTTTTGAACATCACCCCGCTGATCTTCATAATTAAAAAGTGCAGTACGCATCGCCTTAGCTTTAGATTCACACTTTTTGCAGAATTTCCGGCCACAATTTTTATTTCTATATATCAAAAGGCCATCATCGATTAGAGCTGGGATGCCTTTTTTTCCTTCGCTACTCTTATCGCCTGATAGCTTTTTTTCCCGTTCCACTTTTTTTCCTGTAAATGAATATACTTTCATACTAATAAAATTCCTTGAGAACTTTTTAAAAAGTTAACTTTATCAAACCTATTATACCATGATACAATGCAAATAAAGAAAGACAAATGAACTGTTTAACCATAGGAGGATTATTATGGCTTATAAGATTAGTGAAGATTGCATCAGCTGTGGTGCATGCATGGATGGTTGCCCAACAGAGGCTATTACAGAAGGAACACCTTACGTTATCGATGCTGATACTTGCATCGACTGCGGAGCTTGTGCAGATGTTTGCCCAGTAGGCGCACCTGCTCAGGAATAATCCATTAGGGATATACCAAAGGTAGATTGACCCCTGTGCTAACGCACAGGGGAATTTTTATGGATTGCAACAGATTTCTGATCCAAATAATAAAATGGCGGGGCGATGCCCAGCCATTTTATTACGTAATGTCAAAATTATTTACTTTTCAGCATCTTCTAGCTCATTGCTTCTAATGAGGAACGACAGTGTGTGCAAGCTGTCACTTAGATGAACATTCTCAACAGCGACATCATGCGGTACATCGAGATCTACTGGAGCAAAGTTCCAGATACCCTCTATCCCTGCATCGACAAGAACATCTGCAACCTTCTGCGCATTCTCACGATTAACGCAGATAATTGCAATATCTATGTCATTCTCTTTTACAAAAATCGCTCATCTCAGAAAAATCGCGAACAAGAACATCATTGATGCTTAGGCCTACGAGTCTTGGATTAACATCGAAAAGTCCTACTATATTAAATCCAATCTTGTAGTAATAAGTGTAGTTCGTGAGTGCCTGACCAAGATTACCAATACCGATTACGATTGTCTTGTACTCGCGGTCAAGACCTAGAATTTTATTAATCTCATTGAATAGAGAATCAACCGAATAACCGTATCCTTGCTGACCGAAGCCACCAAATGTATTGAGATCCTGTCTAATCTGAGATGCAGTATAACCAATAAGCTCACTTAATTCATTAGAAGAGATTTTCTTAACGCCCTGCTTACGCAGTTCGTTCAAATATCTTCTATATCTTGGTAGTCTGCGTATAATCGCATTTGATACCTTTGTATTGTTGCTTTTCATAAATACTTCCCACCCCAACTCGACAATTATCGCTTTTCTTACTTGTGTGAATCTACGTACTCTACTAAATCCTTTACAGTCTCAAACTTCTCAGCTTCTTCATCTGGAATGTCTAGACCGAAAGCTTCCTCAACACCAAGAATGATTTCAACAGCATCAAGGGAATCTGCTTCGAGATCTTTCATCAGGCTTGTATCTAGCTGAACCATATCAGCATCAACACCAAGCTGCTCGACTACTAAATCTCTGATTGTATCAAAAGTCATAGCTCTAACCTCCTTTTGAAATTCAAAGATAATTATAAATTATACAATCGATTCTTGCAAGTTTTTTATCAATCATATGCATTATAATCACGATTTTTGAAAATAAATTCGCAAAACAACATAGAGCTAGTATCTTGTCGCTCCTATTGGCCCATTCTACTCATTTTCTTCCTGAAGGCTGAGCCATTCATCGTATATCCCCTCAAGCTCAGTCTTGTATTCATCTGCTTTATCACCCGCTTCACGAAGGTAGAAGACATCTGATGCGTGTTCTGGTTTACACATCTCTGACTCTATCTCATCGATTTTACCTTCGATTTCATGAATAATCGCTTCTAGTTCCGCAATTCTGCGTGTCCTGCGCCTCTCTTCCGCTTCACGCTCCTTACGCAGTTTTCGTTCTTCTTCGGCACTTAGTTCATTATTTGGAGAAAGTTCCTCTTGTATATCCGCCTCTCGTTCGTCGAACTCTACGCTTTTTTCGAGATAATAGTCGAACTTGCCTTTGTATTCCCTTACTCCCTCGTGCCTTAACTCAAGTATTCTATCTGGAACCTTGCTCAGCAAATATCTGTCATGGGACACAATTAGAACTGTACCCTTAAACTCCATTATTGCGGCCTCGACGATTTCTTTGGACTCTATATCTAGGTGATTGGTCGGTTCGTCGAATATAAGTGTATTAGCGCCTGACAGCATTAGCTTAAGAAGCGATAATCGCGCCTTCTCACCTCCCGAAAGAGCTGAGACACTCTTGAATACGTCATCACCTCTAAAAAGGAATCTACCCAAGATATTACGCATCTCTGTATCGGTATATAGGTGATATGCATTCTTCATCTCACCTAAGACAGTTTCGCTCTCATCAAGAAGTAGCTGCCCCTGATCGTAGTATCCAAAATCTACGTTGTGCCCAATCTTGAGGTAACCCTCATCAGCTTCCTCTTCACCCATGATTATGCGAAGTAGAGTAGTCTTACCGACGCCATTCTCACCGATAAAGCAGATTTTCTCACCGCTCTTGATATCAAACTTCACACCTCTAAAGAGCTGCTTATCTCCAAAGCTCTTGGCAAGTTCCTCTGTCATGATTACGTCCTTGCCGCTCTGGAAATCCGCATCAAACGACAGCTTTAGTTCGGCCTGTTTAATCGATGGTCTATCTAGAACTTCAATATGAGCTAGCCTCTTCTCTCTCGACTGTGCCCTCTTAACGAGATGCTCAGTGTTATGCTGCTTAAACCTGCGGATAATTTCCTCTTGACGTGCAATTTCCTTCTGCTGCTTTTTCATACTCACGCCTCATTACCTCTTCGCGCTCCCTGCGTTTCACGAGATATTCGGAGTAATTGCCACGGTAATCCACAAGATGAGTTCCACGCATATCAAATATGCGATTTACTATCCTATCCAGGAAATATCTATCATGTGATACGACGATTATCGTGCCCTTGTAAGTCTTTAGGAATGACTCTAGCCACGCCAGCATCTTGAGATCAAGATGGTTGGTAGGTTCGTCAAGCATTAGAATATCTGGTTTTCTAAGCATCATGCATGCTAGGGCAAGCCTTGTCTTCTCACCGCCAGAAAGCATGTTTATCTCCTTGTCGTGAGTATCTGGACCAAAGCCCATGCTCGCCAGAACGCCAATCAATTCACTCTTGTATGAATATCCACCCTTAGCCTTGTACTCATCCATCAGATGTGTATAGGTTTCTAAATCATAATCAAATCGTGGGTTATTGGTATCAGATATCGCCTTCTCAAGCCTAGCAATTTCTTGTTCCATCTCATAGAAATAAGTAAAAGTCTTTGCCGCTTCAGCGAGAACTGTTCCTTCCGAAAAGAAATGGTCTTTTTGTTTCAGATACCCAACGACATACTCACTGCGAATAAACACATCTCCGCTAGTCGGTTCATTCTCACCTGCGATTATGCTTAGTAAAGTTGTTTTTCCGGCACCATTCGGTCCGACGATTCCAACTTTATCTCCTTTATTAACAGAAAACGAGATATCCTCGATGATGATGTCAGTTCCATATGACTTGCATATATCCTTTGCCGACATTACAAGCATAATTAAAACTCCAGTCCGGGACAAGCATCTAGCGACATATCCGCGAACTCTCCTTTCTTCATCTTATAATACGCCGAGCAAGCGATCATCGCACCATTATCGGTGCAGAGAATTTGCGCAGGCTTTAGGGATCTCAATGCCTGCCGCTTCACCCTTAGTTTCAAGTAGCTGCCTGAGTCTGCTGTTAGCCGCAACTCCACCTGCTACTACAATTTTTGTTATTTCCATATTGAGAGGCTGCGCTTATAGCCTTATCAGCGATAACTTCCATAATAGATTCCTGAAAAGAAGCCGCCAAATCAGGCACGTTTATCGTTCTCCCCGCCTGCCTCTCACTATTTATGTAGTTTAGCACCTGGGTCTTAAGGCCGCTAAAACTAAAGTCGTAGCTGCCATCCTTAAGATAAACTCTCTTGAATTCGATAGCAGTTCTGTCTCCCTCGCGAGCAGCCTTATCTATCTTAGGACCACCTGGGTATCCTAGCCCTACAACTCTTGCAACCTTATCCATTGCTTCACCAGCGGCATCATCCCTAGTCGCACCGAGTATCTTACACTCGTTGTAATCATCTACCTTGATGATATTAGTGTGTCCACCAGAAACTACTAGTCCGATGAATGGTGGCTCAAGATCCATATACTCAAGGTAATTTGATGCGATATGCCCATGCATGTGATTAACACCTACGAGGGGAATATCACGTGCCCATGCCATAGCCTTCGCTGTAGCCACACCGACGAGAAGAGCACCTACTAGTCCAGGACCATATGTTACCCCGATGAGATCCACATCATCCATAGTGATTCCAGCCTCATCGAGTGCCTGTTCGATTACACCATTGATATTCTCAAGATGTCGCCTCGAAGCGATTTCGGGTACAACACCACCAAATTTCGTGTGTATATCAATCTGAGACGAAATAACATTTGCAAGCACCTCGCGTCCATCCGCAACTATGCCTACTGCCGTCTCATCACAGCTCGACTCTATTCCGAGTGTAATATGCTTATCCTGATGCATAATCACCTGTCTCCCTCTTCATAATCAGTGCGTCTTCACCATTGTCCAGATAGTACCCTGTGCGCACGCCGCATTCCTTAAATCCATACTTTTTATAAAGCCCAATCGCTGGAGCATTGCTGACTCTCACCTCAAGATTGATAATTGAAACACCGCTTTCAGATAGCAGTTCAGCCATTGCCATTACAATCGCTTCACCGATTCCCTTCCTTCTGAAATCGGCCTTTACAGCTATGCTGTTCAGATCAGCTTCATCTAATATAGTCCATATATCTGCATATCCTGCAAATACACCTTCATACTCCGCTACTAGCACGAACGCATTATCGTTTTCTAGGATATCGTAGCTAAGCGCTTCTCTACTCCATGGCATTGCAAATGTCGCCACATCCAGCTCATATATGCTATCTAGATCTCTAGCCTCAGCTATTCTAATGCTAACACCTGGCTTCAGCTCATTCGCCTTCATAATCATCTGAGCTTTCCTATCTTGCTACTTAGCGTACCCGACTCAAGCCGCATCTCAGCTTCGCTCTTCCTCATATAGTTAGGAATAAGTTCCTCGCAAGACACCGTCTCCCCTCTCTCATACTTCTGAAGCGCAAGCTTAGCCACTGATTCTGCTTCTTGGTATCGCCACTCGTGGTCAGCTAATAAGTATGCACCAGAGCCAGTTATTTCCGACTCATATGCATCGATTCCATCTCCAACAAAAAAACAATCTCAGATTCCTTTGCATCAAGCTTCTGAAGTTCCTCCATAAACTCATCTATCATGTACTGCTTTTCACTTAGAACCGTTTCATATCCTGTCTTTGTTCTCTCATATAGAGCGCCGTAGAGCTGTCCTCTTCTGGCGTTTATAATCGGCGCAAAAATAGCAAACTGTTTCGTCCACATGCATATCTGCAAGAACTGCCATTCCTTCTAGAGATGATACCGCAATACAAGGTATGTGAAGCATCTCCGCAATTCCTCTCGCTGTAGACACCCCTATTCTAATACCCGTAAAAGAGCCTGGTCCAATAGAAGCCGCAACCGCATCTAGGGGATGCAGGTCTTAACCCTTCAGACTTAAGGCATTCATCAGCTAGGAACATGATATCTTTAAGATGGTTCATCTCCTCGTGAGAGCTTTTTGATACGATTTTTCCTTCAGCATCTATTAGTGCAGCTGAACCGTATTTTTCCCGTAGTCTCAATGCTTAGAATATACATCTATAAATTCGCTCCCCTTGCTTGTCGCCATACTCAATCAATATAACTTTCGCTTTATCCGGCACAACATCGGCGACGATGTCTGCCCACTCGATTATGCTTACACCATCTGCATAAAAGTATTCGTCAGCGCCTATATCAAGCAGTTCATCACCGCTTGATAATCTGTATACATCAAAATGGAAGAGCGGTAATCTACCGCTCTTGTGTTCCTTTACAATATTGAAGGTTGGACTATCGATATTCTCAGTGACCCCGAGCCCTTTAGCAATATACTTAGTCAAAGTCGTCTTGCCAGTTCCAAGATCTCCGATAAGGGCCACGATATCTCCTGGTTCTAGGGTAGAAGCCAGTTCCATTCCAAACGCTTCAGTATCCTGCTCATTATTTATATAAACAACTTGTTCTTGAACACTCATTTCTCGTCATGTACCTACTTACAGCAAAGCTTGTATACTGTTGAAGCATATATCTTCGCCATCTTGCTGTATGAATCGAGAGAAATTCTCTCGTCATTCATGTGCATACAGTCGTCTTCCCATGGGAATAGTCCGCCAAAAGCTAATACTCCATCAAAGTGCTTCGCATATGTTCCGCCACCAATTACAACAGGCTCGCTTTCTAGATCTCCCGAGTAGTCCCTGTACGCCTCCATAAGAGTCTTTACAAAGTCATCCTCTGGATCAACGTATATCGCTTTCTCGTCTGTGCCCTTTACAATGCCCTGGTTAGGACCAAGTACGCTCTCAATACCACCTAGTACTGCTGAGTTCTCGTAAGTAACAGGGACTCTAATATTAAGCTTCATCGTAGCAATTTCATCATTAATCTCTATAATTCCTACATTTACTATTACCTTGCCCGAAGGAGCGTCTTCAAACTGGCACTCGAGTCTCTCTCCATTGAGATCAAACCCTATATGGTCATTGTAAAAATCGATAAACTCAGTTACTTCGTCGCTAGCTAATTCTAGCTTGCCCAGGAACTGCATGAGTATGCTGATAGCATTAAGTCCCTTGTGAGGAACTGAACCATGTGCAGCAACTCCGTGTGCTTCAACAGCTAGCGAAGTTCCTGTCTTCTTGGCTGTAACATCGTATCCACTCTCTTCTCTATAAGACTTAACGAGAGCAATAATCTCGTCATACTTTACTTTATCGTCCGAAGCAAGTACAGCTCTCGCATGTGCAGGAACTGCATTTGCTGCAAGTCCGCCCTGAACCTTGCTAAGAATAAGTCCTTCCTTCACAGTGTGCTTCTTGAGCTTCTGAGCTATATCGAATATAAGAATGCCCTTCTCACCATTGATTACTGGAAAGTCTGCATCTGGAGTGATTCCAAAGTCAGGCATAGATGCCACTTCTCTATAGTGAATAGCGCTCTCCTTGCCAGTTTCTTCATCGAGTCCAGCAATCAGTTTAATCGTTTTCTTTGGAGTTATACCTGCGTCTTTAATCGCCTTCATTGCAAATAGTGCAGCGATAACTGGTCCTTTATCATCGGCTGTTCCACGGCCGTACATATAGCCATCCTCGATTACTGGATTAAACGGACCATACTTCCAATCATCAGATACCGGAACTACATCGAGATGCCCGACAATGCCAAAAGTCTCTTCTCCAGGCTCGCCGGGAAAAACAATCTCTCCAACGTAGTTGTCGTAGTTATGAACCTCAAAGCCCATGCTCTCACCAAGCTTGAGTAGCTCAACGAGTGATTCCTGAACACCCTTTCCAAACGGATATAGCTCACCCTCAGAAGTTCTTACGGGTTCTGACTTTACACTGTCAATTCTTACCTGCTTGGCAAGTTCCTCAATCATCTCAGAATTTGTTTTTTCTAAGTACTCGATATAATCCATTTCGTTACCTCAATCTACAAAGCTTTTTTAAATGTAACGCCTCAAACAAGCATCTTTCGCCTACTTAATTTTTCTCTAGTGTTTCCGCTGTAGTAGTGTCATTTGTTACATATAGCGAAATAACCTTTCCAGACTTTATAGTCGATAGGTTTACTGACTTAATAGGATTTCCATCTTTGTCAAAATTGAATACTCCCGTAGCTCCCCTGACACCTGAAATTTCAGACAATGCCTTTCGTATGTCTTCCGGCTTCTTGGAGTTTGCCTTGTTAATGGCGTTAATCGCGAGCAGGTATGAATCATACCCTAGCGCGGCGTTACTCGTAGGCTCGGAATCATTTCCATACTTGTTAGCATACTTAATGATAAATCTCTGTGTCTCTGCTGTTACTGACTTTGTCGTTGTCTTACCGCCACTAAACACCGAGTCTGATGGGAATACGACTTTTATTTTGGGATGCTTTTTCATCATATTGACAAACTCTTCGGCATTCCAGTACGAGCTACCAACGAAAGTAATCTTATCCTCTAAGTTTTCCTTTTCTATGGCTGTAAAGAATTTATCGGCCTTCTCCGCTCCGAATGGAAGAATAACTACATCTGCACCAGATGCTTTAATATTCTTTACTAGCCTCCCAAAGTTTTTAAAATCAACATCTACAATCTTTCTATACACTACAGACGTTATAGTAGAAGCAGATTCACTATCAGCTCCCTGCTCCAGTTCATGCACCTTGGCATTGAATCCTCTTATCATCGCAGTATTAGCACTGTCATTTTTCATAGATATAGTGGCAATCTTTCTAGAGCCGAGTACACTATATACATATTCAGCAAGTCCTGCACCTCTCTGTGACTCAGTTATCGAAGCTCTAAAATAGTATTTATTATTTTCAGTAATCAGCGGATTTACTGCTGACGGAGTAATAGTCGGGATCTTTGCAGCCTCAATATACGGAGAGGCAACCATCGAGTTAGCTTCTCCAGCACTACCGATAATAATAGATGGGTTCATCTTGATAAGATTCTGAATTGCACCTTTTGCCGAATTGATATCCGACTGATTATCAACTTTAACTAGCTTTATCTTAATTCCATTTACATTACTGTAGATGGAGTTAGCAAGTTCTATACCCCTAATTTCTTCCTCACCCTGTTCCTTAAACGCACCAGAGCTAGGCTCATAGATGCCTATTGTTATGGTGTTTTCCTCACCAACTACCTGTTCGTCTATGAAGGTCTTTTTGAAATTATCAAAAGTCATACATCCGCTTAATGTACCTGCTATCATAAACAGCAGTAGCACAACAGATAATGCTTTAAGTCTCTTCTTATTACTCAATTTTCAAAGCCTCTTTCATCTCTGCCTGTGTTTCAATAGTATTAATCCTGCCGCGGAGCTTCGCTGCTCCTTTCACCCCTTTAGTATACCATGCGACGAACTTTCTCATCTCTCTTACTGCTGAATATTCATCCTTCAGCTGAATAAGCTCGTCGAGATGCCTGTTCATCATTGCACCTATCTCTTGCACGGTAGGACGCACTGGAATTTCTTCACCAAGGAGTGCGGCATTCAATTCTCTAAATATCCAAGGATTTCCCATGGCACCTCTTGCCACCATTACGAAATCACATCCGGTTTCCTTCATCATGCGTATGCCATCTTCACCAGTAAATACATCGCCATTTCCTATTACAGGAATGGACACAGCTTCCTTGACCTGCCTGATAATGCTCCAATCAGCTGCACCTGAATAGTACTGCTGACGAGTTCTTCCGTGCACTGCAACTGCTGCAGCACCTGCACTAGATATAGCCTTTGCAACCTCTGGTGCATTGACAGAGTCTTCATCAAATCCTTTTCTTATTTTTACAGTGACTGGCTTCTCAGAGCTCTTGACAACCGCATACACTATATCGTATACGAGGTCAGGGTTCTTCATTAGAGCAGAACCATCACCATTCTTGACTACTTTAGGCACAGGACAGCCCATATTAATGTCTAGAATTGCATTTGGACGAGAGTTAAGCTCCGTTGCCGCATAAGCCATAACTTCGGGTTCACTGCCAAAAATTTGAACTGCCGTTAGGCCTGATTCTGGCGGTATGTATAGAAGCTTGGGGGTCTTCCTATCCCCGTAATAAAGGCCTTTTGCACTTACCATCTCCGTGCACGTCATAGCCGCTCCTTGCTCTTCGCAAAGACGTCTTGTTACTGCATCTGTCACACCAGCAAGTGGTGCAAGCATAAATGGATTTGGCAGCTCAACATCGCCAATCAAGTATCTACTATCTGACATTAATCGTGTTTCTTCCTCTGTGATTTATTTCTCTCGTAGATGAGCACTAATCCGTCAAGTGTTAGTCTCTTTTCAATGACATCGATACACTTAACGCCATTTTCAACCATAGGTGCGAGCCCTCCTGTCGCAATGACTTTAATGGCATCGTACTCCTTGCCATAGTTAGAAACGAGTTCACTCTTCATTCCCTCTACGATATGCTCAGTAAGTCCCATATGACCATACACAAGTCCTGATTGCATGCTCTCGATAGTGTTCTTGCAAATCATATTGCCAGGAACTTCTAGGTCTACGTGGGGCAGCTTAGCTGTCTGCTCAAAAAGTGCCTTTGCAGATATCTTGATTCCAGGCGCAATCGTACCACCTAGGTACTCACCGTCTTCTGTTATTGCACAGAAGGTAGTTGCAGTTCCAAAGTCAATTACTATGAGTGGTCCCTTGTACTTGTGGTGGGCTGCGACAGCATTAACGATTCTGTCAGAACCTATCTGTCTTGGGTCATCACATTTTATCTTGAGTCCAGTCTTCACACCAGTTTCAACAACTAGCGGCGATACGTGTAGGTACTTGTAGCACATGTGCTGCAAGGCAAAAAGCAGCGAAGGCACGACAGAGGATATAATTACGTCGTCGATGTCCGCTGGATCAATCCCCTCATGCCTAAACATCTGCTCGACTAAATCCCGTATTCGTCTGCACTTCGCCTGCTATCAGTAGCAAGTCGCCAACTCGTAATGAGCTGCGACTTGCTGAACACGCCTATCACTATATTTGTATTTCCTACATCTACAGCTAGAAGCATTTTAGTGATCCTCCATTCTCCTTAGAGCCAGTGCCATAGTTAGGCCTGGAATAATTCTGTTTCCGGTCAGCTCTGCGCCGAGAATCTCGTTGATTCGCTTTAGTCTGTATTGAACTGTATTGTTATGAATGTTCATAAACTCTGCAGTCTTGTTACTGTTCATTCCTGCATCAAGTACAAAGGTTTCCAGAGTCTCCAGGAGTAACCTGCCTTTATTTAGAGATACCTCTCTCTCAAATGGCTCTAAAAGATCTAGGTAAATCTTTTTGAGCACGCTACCTTGCATCTGAATGTTGATACAGTTGCAAACCATAGACATCTCGTACTTAGTAAATACTCTCTTGTAAGGGAACACGGTCTCCACATTGTTCCAAGTCTCATTAATCATCTTGAAACCGTCTATTGCGCTGTCTAGTTCCTCAATACCTGTGGAGTGGAAAATTCTTACGTCCTTACGTCCTTCTTTGAGGTCATCGTACATTCTAAGACAATCGTTCTTGAGCTGAACGCCCTTTTCCTCACCTGCATCGGCATATATCATGCCGTAAAATTCATTTCCTTCTATAAGCGGAAGTATTCCGAATCCCGCTTCTGACTTATACTTCTCGAGGATATCCTGCGAAGCTCTGTTGTTGATTCCATTCGCATAGAACACACTGACAAACTGCTTGCCCTTTAGTCCAGCCTCATCGATTAGAGTGTAGCAGAAGGTGAGATCTCCTCTGATAGCCGATTTGATAAACTCAGCTCTTGAATCTCTCTCAGGAGTATACTTCCACATACCCATCGCCAGCTCGATGATTTCTGCGAGCTTCTTGATTTCAGTAGCAGAATAATTGTCCTCGTTATCGACAATCATCAGAATATGCTTCTCATTATTGATATCGATAGTTCCCCAGTATGTTATAACATCGTTAATGTTGACCTGAGTGAATAGTGTCGAGTGAGACACATCCATCTTCTTTGCCTGAACTATTGCGTTATCAATAGTCTCTTCATGGCGAGTTTCAATCGTTAGAATAGGATTGAACTCAGATGTCATCAAGATAGCCTGATAATCGTTATTAATAGCCGCCTCTTTGAGCGCACTCTGGAAGTTTCTGTGCTTCTCAAAGTTAAGGAGGTGATAAATCGTGTTGTTAAGAATGTTGTCGCTGTAATTGTGTCCGTACAGAATTTTTATCTAACACCTGCTCCATAAGCACTGCATAGGTAGTCTCCTTATCGTCAGGAATAACGGTAATAAGGGAGTCCGTTTTCCTCTGCTGTCTTGATTACTTTCGGATCTACCGCTCTTACACCCTCCTCATGTAGGAAGATTACAAGTGTTGCAATCGCCTTTTTGCCGAAGCCAACGACAATACGGCACTGAGCATCAATATCATCCTTACAGTTCCAGAAATGAGTCAGGACCATCTGCTCCTTAACTCCGTTGCGTTCAATTCCCTTCTCATAATCGATTTCATCGAAAACGGAGAGTGTGCGCACTCTTCTGTCCATCTTTCTTTTGCAGGAAATTACAGTGCTACCCTTGAACGCATCCAAGTTAAGGCAATCTTCTACAGTTATCCTCATATTATTGCTCCTTCAATTACTTCGACTTTGAGCCTACTGCTCGCTGTCAGCTTCCGTATCATTCTTAATCTCGTCATCCGCTGAAACATCTGCTTTTGACTCGTCTTCTGCTGCTTCTATTTCAGTAGCTGCAGTAGCTTCTGTAGTAGCTTCATCTGTTTCTTCAGGCTGTGCATCTTCAGCTTGTTCCGCTGACTTAGCACTTTTTAACGCCCTCTGCACCCTCTGCAAAAGTAGATTCTTCAAACTTGAGTTCTCCGACTAGAACAGACTGCAGTTCTTTGAGCTTCTCTTCTGCCTCTTGGCGTCTTTCTTCCTCAAGTCTCTCGCTTTCCTCTGCCTCAGCTTTGTTCAGTTCTGCAATCTCTTCTTCACGAGCTTTTACATTCTTAGCGAGCTCCTCCGGAGTTACCTTGCCGTCATAAAGGTCATTGAACTGATCTCCATCAAGTGTCTCAATCAGAAGCAGTGCCTGAGCAACTCTCTCAAATGCTTCATCATTCTCCTTAAGAATTTCAGTAGTTGCCTTATAGCAGCTCTCGAGGATGTGCTTAATCTCAGCGTCGATTTCAGAAGCAGTCTCTTCAGAATAGTTCTGCCTTGTAGAGAAATCCTTTCCTAGGAACACTTCATCGTTAGAGCTGAAGCTTACAGGACCTAGTTTTGAGCTAAATCCGTACTTTGTAATCATCTGTCTAGCAATAGCTGTTGCACGTTCAAGGTCATTGCTTGCACCAGTGCTGATATCGTCTAGCTTGAGCTCCTCAGCAACTCTTCCGCCAAGAAGGTGCTTAATCATATTGACCATATCACCCTTAGTCATAAAGAACTTCTCATCCTCAGGAAGTGACATAGTGAAACCACCTGCCATACCTCTTGGAATAATAGTAATCTGGTGAACTGGGTCAGAGTTAGGAATAGCCTTCATAACTATGGCATGTCCAGCCTCATGGTAAGCAGTCAGCTTTCTCTCTGATTCAGAAATCACTCTCGACTTCTTAGCAGGTCCAGCCATTACCTTCGTAGTCGCTTCCTCGATCTCATCCATCCTGATTTTTAGTTCCGTTACGTCTAGCAGTCAGAAGTGCCGCCTCATTTACTAGGTTTTCGATATCTGCTGGCGAGAATCCAGGTGTTCTCCTTGCGAGAATCTCAATAGTTACATCATCTGCGAGAGGCTTATTCTTGGTATGAACCTTAAAGATTTCCTCTCTAGCCTTTACATCTGGCATTCCGATGACAATCTGTCTGTCAAATCTTCCAGGACGAAGTAACGCTGGGTCGAGTACATCAGGTCTATTTGTCGCAGCTAGAATGATGATTCCTGAATTTCCATCAAAACCGTCCATCTCTACTAGGAGCTGGTTTAGCGTCTGCTCACGCTCATCGTTTCCGCCACCAAGACCTGCACCTCTCTTACGTCCCTACTGCATCGATTTCGTCAATGAATATAATGCATGGTGCATTCTTCTTAGCCTGATCAAATAGGGTCTCTTACACGGGAAGCACCCACACCTACGAACATCTCTACAAAGTCAGAACCAGAAATTGTAAAGAAAGGAACGCCAGCTTCCCCAGCTGTAGCCCTCGATATGTATGTCTTACCAGTACCTGGGTTTCCTACGAGCAGTACGCCCTTAGGTATTCTGGCGCCCAAATTCGAGTATTTTGAAGGATTTTTAAGGAAGTCAACTATCTCCTCTAGCTCTTCCTTCTCTTCCTTAAGGCCAGCTACATCCTCAAAACGTATATTCTTGCCATTTTCTTTGTATAACTTCGCTCTGTTCTTACCGAATTGAAAAGCCTTGCTGTTGCCACCCTGACTCATCATGAAATAGAACAGGAATCCTAACGCTACTACCATGATAATTGTCGGTAGGAGCGAGAAGAAGTTCACGCTGCTCTGTGGTGGATCACTAGAGAGCTTAAGCTTGCCTTCCTTGACCTGAGGGAACACATAGCTGTTCTCTAGCCAACTGATTTCAACAACTGAAGGCGCATAAGCATATTCCTTATTGCCATTCTTAAGCGTTGCAGTCATCTTGCGATCTGTTATATTTAATGTCTTATATTTCCCCTTTTCGAGGTGAGTTGCAAATGTTGAGAATTTAACTTCGGTTGTCTTCTTGGCACCGCCTACTCCTTTGTAGAAAAAAACGCTACCCCGAGGACCACCGCAAATATAACCAAATATATTGCAAAATTCTTAATAAATCTCTTCAATTATCGTACCCCTCATATTCCTTTAGTGGTGTTTTTAGTCTAAAATTTGTTATTTTACACAAACTGTCGTGTTATTTTATCATACGAATTAACGTAGTTCAAGAAACAAAACTCGCTCTGAGCTGTTATCAATCTGATAATTCTGTGAATATTTCCCCTTATTCCCTATACCGCTCAGACTTGAACTTTTCGTCTGGCAAAATCCACAGTATTTCACTGCCTATTGTTGCTATTTTTATATCATCTCGAGACGTTCTCGCAACCTTCTCATCTACTAGAAAATCCTGAAGCTTTTTGCTCCCATTTCCAGTTCCTATGTAGTCACCCCGTCTCCTTGAGCGCGTGGTTATCGATAACGTAGAAATAAGAGAAGCCGTGTCTTTGTTAGTATCTAGCCCTTTGGCTTTTATAAGTTTATCAAGGTCAAATGCCGCATATATTCTTTGCTGGTTTACACTTTCATTTGAACGCCCATCACTTCTACTTATTTTTCTGTACTCAGAGATACTACTAACACTTAGCGATATCTCTTTCCCATCTTTTAAAGCATCATCTATTGGTGATTCCTCCACAGATTCGTTCTGCAAAAAAACGAGTCTCTCGTATCTGCGCTCTGCCGTCACCCCACCTGGAAGATTGTACATCGCCGATGGATTCTCGGATTCTATTACCCCTACGATTGAATTAACAAGCTCGTAAGTAGGATGCACGCTTTCATCTTCAAGCATAAGGGCTGCGATTCGCCTTTTCATAGCTTCGTGCACATCTATTAGCTTATCAATTACGTATTCATGCGGTCCAGAACGCATAGATTCATATATAGGGACCGCCTCCTGCATCATGAAATCATCGTCACAAGTCGCCGCCTCACTAAGCTTAGCAATAGCTTTTCGGATAGAAGGATTGTATTCACGCTCAAGCTCAGGGAGTAATTCTAGTCTAATCTTATTTCTGCTATAAATAGGCTTTTCATTGCTCGCATCAATATTAGGCTTAAGTCCATAGTCAGCTACATAACTGTCAATTTCAGAGCGACTTACATCAAGAAGCGGTCTTACTACTTCAAAACCGTATTCATCACGCCTTCTAACAGGAATTCCAGCTAATCCGTGAACGGCTGTTCCGCGAAGAATATGAAATAGCACCGTCTCTACCTGATCGTCTGAATTCTGCGCTACAGCAATTTTTATCTTATCCTTAGCTATTCCTTTTTGATTGATCTCTTCTGCCATTTTTGAGAACGCTTCATATCGAATCTTACGCCCAGCTTCTTCTTCGGATATCTTCTCCTTCTTTGCAAGCTCCTTGCAGTCACTTTCAACTAACCTAAATGGCACATCAAGCTCCACACATACCGACTTGGCATGTTCAGCCTCGACTTCACAGTCAATCGGCCTAATCTTATGGTTGATATGAACCGCATAGAGTTCCAGATTAAGTTGCTCCTTTACCGAACTTAGCGCATGAAGAAGCGTCAGCGAATCGGGACCTCCCGAAAAACCGACAATTACAGAGTCACCATATTCAATTGTTCTACTTTCAATTATCTTTTTAATAATTTTTATCCATATAGGTCCTGACAAATCCTTATATAACTCTATATCGGAAAAACGGGGAGGTGACTTTATTCAAGCAAATAGCGCACCTCGCCTATCTACTATCTATCTATTATGTTAAAGAAACGCTTAGCGTTATCCGATGTAATGCGAGCTGCCTCTTCGTATTCGATTCCTTTGACAAGAGCCATTCTCCTGACAACATGCTCAATATACGGAGTCTTATTAGGTCTTCCGCGCTTAGGCTCTGGTGCAAGAAAAGGTGCGTCCGTCTCACTCATTATAAACTGAAGTGGAGTTCCCTCTAGCACTTCTACTGTTTTTCTAGCATTCTTGAAAGTTAAAGGTCCCCCTATCGAAAAAGTCGCTCCCAGCTTCACGTATTCACGTGCCAACTCTAGCGAACCTGAGTAACAGTGGAGCTGAACTCTCGCATCATATACTAGCTTCCCTCTTCATCAGGTCTCTTTGGAAAATATTCCTTTCGCGCCTCGCTGAATGCTCCCTCATCGCTGAGAATCTCCATAGTTAGTGCATCAGCCTCTCGCGTATGAACCATGATTGGCATCATCAGGTCATTCGCTAGCCTAATCTGCTTTCTAAAAAGCTCAATTTGCTCTGCCTTAGAGTCCTTGCCATAGTGAAAATCTAGGCCTATTTCTCCAATAGCTTGGACTTTAGGAGCAGCCGCAAGTTCCCTTATTATATCTATGTCATCATCAGAGTATACAAGTGCTTTGTCTGGATGTATTCCTACAGCGGCATAGCACCATGGGTAATCATCTGCGTCTTTAATCGCCTGTCTTGAGGACTCAACCGAATCTCCGACATCGATAATAAAAATCTACAACAGATTCCTCGATTTCTCTAGCTCTTTCAAGTCTTTCCTCTGCGCTAAACTCTTCATAATTCAAATGGGTATGTGCATCAAATAGCATTTATTTCTCCCTCTATATTGGTAAAAAAGACCTCAAGTCTAAACTTGAGGCCTCATTCGTATTATTTCTTGCGGTTATTTTTCTTTATCGCAACTTTTTCCTGCTCTGTATTAGAGAGGATTTCGATTTCCTTAGCTACATCAAGTCTTGGGAAAAGTGCATCACCCTTGTGAACAGTCGCTCCTGTCATCATGCGGAACTCCTGTAGGTCTGACCAGTTTGGCTCACTATCTGTGAGTCCGAGCTGCTCTCTCATCCCTATCTGAAGTTGTATGCATATAAGGGATGATTAGAACAGAAATCATTCTGAGTGCCTCTGCAAGATTGCTCATCACTGTATCAAGTTCTGCTTTCTTGCTCTCATCCTTAGCAAGAACCCATGGCATCTTCTCATCGATATACTTGTTAGCTCTCGATATAACTGCCCAAATCTCCTCAAGCGCATTGTTGAAGTGGAACTCGTCCATATGAGCCTCAACCTTCGGAGCGCAGCCGAGTGCAGTCGCAATTAGGTCGCGATCAATATCATCCTCAGTCGTAGCTTCTGGAACTACTCCGTTACAGTACTTCTCAATCATGGAAACAGTTCTTGATAGTAGGTTTCCAAGGTCGTTAGCAAGGTCGTAGTTGATACGGTTAAGCATGATCTCGTTAGTATATAGCCCATCCTGCCCGAAAGTATACTCTCTAAGTAGGAAGTACTTGAGCGCGTCAATTCCATATCTATCGATTAGAATCTCCGGATCCACGATGTTCCCCTTTGACTTGGACATCTTACCACCGTCGATTAGAATCCAGCCATGTCCGAGAACCTTTTTAGGTACTGGCTCATTCATGAGACATGAGCATTGCAGGCCAGATAATTGAGTGGAATCTAACAATTTCCTTACCCACAAGGTTGACTCCTGGCCAGTACTTCTTGTACTGCTCATCATCTTCACCAGGGAATCCTAGTGCAGTAATATAGTTTGAAAGTGCATCAAGCCACACATAGATTACGTGTCTCTCATCAACTGGTACCTTTATACCCCAGTCTAGCGAAGCTCTTGAGATACATAGGTCTTCGAGCCCCTGCTCAACAAATGAAATCATTTCTTTTGCACGAGATTCAGGCTGCAGGAACGTGCCATTTCCAAGCAGCTCAATGAGTTTATCAGAATACTTCGACAGCTTAAAGAAGTAAGCATCTTCGCTCATCTTCTTAACCGGTCTACCACAGTCAGGGCAATTACCCTCAACGAGCTGACTCTCAGTCCAGAAAGACTCGCAAGGTGTACAGTACCAACCCTCATACTTATCCTTGTAGATGTCTCCGTTGTTATACATCTTCATGAAGATATCCTGAACACGCTTCTCATGGCGCTCTTCAGTGGTTCTGATAAAGTCATCGTAGCTGATCTCCATCGTCGCCCAAAGCCTCTTAATTGTCTCAACAATCGGATCGATATATTCAATCGGAGTCACGCCAGCTTCCTGTGCGCACTTCGCAATCTTCTGTCCATGCTCATCAGTTCCAGTGAGAAATCTCACATCATAGCCAGTAAGTCTTTTAAATCTAGCCATAGCATCCGCCATAACTGTACAGTAAGTGTGTCCTATGTGCAGCTTAGCGCTTGGATAGTAAATCGGTGTAGTAATATAAAAAGTACCCTTATTTTCCGTCATCGTATTCCCTTTCAAACTCTATAACTTCTGTCAAATGATTGGTCTAGTATACGCCGTAATCCTCGTCATCCTCGCCCCAATCAACATCTGACCAATCATCCTCAACAAAAATCTCATCGAAAATCTTCTTGGTAGCAACAACAAGTGTAGCTCCAGCGATTATACCGATACCAGCAATTCTCATGCTAGTCTTAAGCATCTTCTGTCTTCTTGCGATTTTACCTTCTTCAATTAGGATTGCTTTCTCAGCATCTGTCATACGTCTTCTTCTAACCATTATATCCTCCTTGCCATCTGGCAATATTTACGTGTGTTACTTCCCTCGATTATATCTAAATACCTTGTTTTTTTCAAGGCGTTTAGATGTGCACTCCTACATTTAGGTATTTCGAGTATATCAATTCCAACTTAAACTATATTGATCATGCATATGAAAAGGCGACAATCATATTCCAAGAACAGAATAGATTGTCGCCGCGTTATTAGTCACTTTAAATAGTAGCCTTAGCCTGCATTTCTCAAAGTTGAACCGATAATGCTCTTAAGCTTTCCACCCACGCAGAATGCAACGTGCAGCTTTATAGCATCCCCAAGTACAAATGGGAGCACCGTCAGCTGGAGCACTTTCGTGAATGGAATATTATTTCCAAGATGCACACTCTGCACCACATAGAAATACCCTGCACCAATCACATATATGAGAAGTGTCGCAATCACAAGGCTCGCGTATCTTCTAAAATTTGAACTCGACTCATATGCTGAGCCAACAATATATGCAGCCAACATAAACGCCATTATAAATCCGAATGTAGGAGAAAATATATACTGAGGACCGCCCTTTAGTCCTGCAAATACTGGAAGTCCAACTAGTCCAGCTATTACATAGACTGTAACTGCCATGACACCTAGTCTCTTACCCATAGTTATTCCAATCGTCAACACAACTAGTGACTGTAAGCTTATTGGAACTGGTCCAATCGGAAGAGCAATTGCGGAGCCGATTACTAGAAGTGCTACCGCAAGTCCCACGCTGGTGATACTGCGTGCATCAAGGCGATGACCACTCTTGTCATGACCTTTGCTAAAATTTCCCTCTGTACCGTAAATATCGTTTTTTTCTATCTTGGTTCTTATCCATTTTAACCTTGTCTTTCTTGTTAGTTACATGAGGATTTTGCCTGAAACGAACGCCTTCATGCCTGAATCTGTCAAAAGTAAAAGCGCTCCGTCCGCACCGACACCAGCCAGTGTGCCTTCATAGCGCTTATCTGAATCAAATAGTATAGTGGAGCCTTTCGCGTATAGGTGTGTGTTTACCTCTAGCTCCATATATTTCATATTGTCCTCATAGCTTTTCTTCATGTGCGTAAAGAGTTTAACGAGAATGTCCGCAAGCAGCTCGCACCTATTATATTTAATGCCTTTATAGCCATAGAGAGATGTCATATTGTATAAAATCATCTCATCCTTAGACTGATTTACATTGATTCCGAAGCCTATTATTAACTTTGCGACTCTCCCATTCTCAATGATTGTCTCACATAGGATTCCCGCCAGCTTCTTATCATCGATATATAAGTCATTTGGCCATTTAACTTCAGCATCTATTCCGTGCTCAGCGAGCGTTTCACGGATTACCGCACCGACAAGCAATGGGTATACCAGTATTTCTGCAGGATTTGGGTCTACAGTCAGCACCAATGTCGCTAATATAGAGCTGTATGGGGAAGACCACCAGTGCGAGGAGTTTTTACCAACCCCCTCATACTGATTCTCAGCAACGATTACCGCTGCTCCAAGCGTATCGCTATGCTCTTTAGCGTATTTATTGGTGGAATCGATATTCTCAAAGTATAGATACTGGAAACCCAGAGGCACAATTTCCTCCTGCCCAGTTCTCCTTTCAATCCCAGAAATTACCGCTTCCTCGTGCAATCTATCATTGTGCATTAGTCAACCTTATTATCCGCGATGAACCTGTTAACCTCACCCATAAACTCATCACTCATAACCTTTAGAATGTGCTCCAGGTTATCAATTTCCTCTTCAGTAAACCTTTTTGCAAGTCTATCGAGAACTATCGGTATATAGCTGTTCTTCGCCTTATAATACTCGTGAAATTTCTTTGTTTCCATAAGAATAAACTCACGTTTATCCTCTTTAGACTGAATTTTTTTCTATATAACCCTTCTTCATCAATGAAGAAATCTTGTACGCAACATTAGGCGTAGACATCTCCAAAAACTCTGCCAGCTGACTGACTTTAGGGTTCTTCATAGCATGAATAACCTCTAGTGTAAATGTCTCAGTCGCCGTCAGCTCATTTTCCTTGCTTCCGCCATTTACAAACATATGCTTATACAGGTTCAATTTGAACTTCTCGTATACTTCTGCAAATACCTCTGTAAGCATTAATAAATCCGCCTTTCTTCGCTATGGGGATTAAAGTTCTGGCGTTCTACATGATGGCAAATGAAATCTCACAAGACATCGCCTTCTCACCGTCAACGAGAATGTAGCCTTCTCCAAATCCAATTTTCCCACTTCTTTTATTGATTGCGCAGTGGATTTCCAGCTGGTCTCCGGGAACGATTTTCTTATAAAATCTTGCCTTCTTTATTCCTGCGAGAAACGCATTTGCGCCTTTCTCCTGGTCAATCAAAACTGCAACCGCACCTACCTGTCCCACTGCCTCTACTTGAAGAACTCCTGGCATTACAGCCTCTTCCGGAAAATGACCTTGGAAAAACGGCTCATTTCCACTCACATTTTTAATTCCTACAGCCTTATTCCCCACTTCAAGTTCAATGATTTTATCCACCATGATGAATGGATATCTGTGCGGTAGAATATTTCTCACTTCTTCGTGTGTTAGTTTCATTCGGTCCACCTCTTTACCACTATTGATGCGTTGTGCCCACCAAACCCGAGAGAGTTCTTGAGCGCATAGTTAATTTCTGCTTCCTTATATCTATTAACTACAAGGTTGAGATCACATGCGTCATCTGGATACTCATAGTTAATAGTCGGCGGAACTATGCCTGCTTGCATTGAAATGATAGTCATCGCTAGCTCCGTTGATCCTGAAGCTCCGAGCAAATGTCCGATCTGCGACTTTGAAGAAGAAACAAGAACGTCTCTATAGCCTTCGCCAAAGGCACGCTTAATGGCTGCTGTTTCATACTTGTCATTAAGAGGAGTTGAAGTTCCGTGCGCATTGATATAATCGACATCACTTGTCTTGATTCCAGCATCATCAATTGCCTGAGTCATAGCCAGCGCAGCATATTTACCATCCTCGCAAGGCGCGGTGATGTGGTTTGCATCGCAAGTATCACTGTATCCAACTATTTCCGCAAGGATGTTTGCCCCACGCTTAACAGCATGTTCATACTCCTCGAGAACCAGGATTGTCGCACCCTCACCCATTACGAATCCATCTCTCTTCTTATCGAATGGAATCGATGCTCTATTGGGATTACGAGAGAGAGATAGTGCTTTCATAGAAGTGAATCCACCTACCGAAAGTTCAGTAATTGGAGCCTCACTACCGCCAGCAAACATAATATCCGCATATCCATGCTTGATATGACGATATGCCTCACCAATGGCATTGGTTGCGCTCGAGCAAGCTGTAACCGTTGCCTGGCACGAACCATGTGCATTTAGGTCTATCGCTATATTACCCGCAGTAAGATTTATGATTGCCATCGGGATATAATACGGAGACACCTTGTCGAATCCACGAGACAGCCCCTTGCTGTGTTCAGACTCGATGGTACTTATTCCACCGATTCCAGAAGCTACAAAAACTCCAGCTCTTTCTTCTGACAAATATTCTCTTGTAAGATTAGCATTTTCCAAAGCTCTTCTGCCGGCTATTATACCAAATTGGGTGACTCTATCCAATCGCCTCTGTTCCCTTTTATCAAAGTAATCATCCGGATTGTAGTCCTTAACCTCTGCCGCTAGCTTAACTGCTCTATCGCTTGTATCGAATCTAGTAATCTCTCCGATTCCGCAACGTGAATTCTTAATACCCTCGAGTACTTCAGAAACGCTGTTTCCAAGAGGTGTAACCATACCTATACCTGTAACCACTACTCTACTCATTATATGTTCATACCCCCATCTACAGAAATTACCTGTCCTGTAATATAACGTGATTCCTCTCCTGCCAGGAATGCCGTCAAGTTAGCAACGTCGCTCGGCACTCCGATAGTTCCAAGCGGGATTCCTGCTTTGATCTTGTCCTTTACATCGTCTGTCAAACTATCAGTCATCGGTGTCTCAATAAATCCTGGTGCTATAGCATTGACTAGAATGTTTCTCGACGCAAACTCCTTCGCAAAAGACTTTGTCATTCCTATCAAACCAGCTTTGCCGCAGCATAATTTGCCTGTCCTGCATTGCCGTGCAATCCTATGACTGAAGACATATTTATGATTCTGCCGCTTCTTCTCTTCATCATATGCCTCGACACATACTTGCTGAGATAGAAAGCACCGTTCAGATTAGTCGTTATAACATCTTCAAAATCTGCTTCGCTCATCTGCATAACGAGTTTATCTCTAGTGATTCCGGCATTGTTAACCAGTACGTCAATCTGTCCCTGTTCCACTATTACTTCATCGACCATTCGCCTACAGTCTTCAGAACTTGAAATATCTCCGAGGACAATCTGCACATGACAGTTTTTCGTCCGCAAGCTTTTTCAGCTAGCTGCTCAATCTGCGGCCTCATTGTGCGAACATTGAGTGCCAAATCAAAAGCCTTCGCTCTTCAGTCTCTCTGCGATTGCCACCCCTATGCCGCCCGCAGCTCCTGTGATAAGCGCTACTTTCTTCGCCATACATTTACTCCTTTTTAATTCCTAAAAATATGAACTATGCGCTTACGCTTCAAGCAGTTCTATTAGATCATCATCATTTTTAATTACTTTAACTTCAGCACCTTCAAAGTCCCTCTGTAGGATAGTTGAAAGTACGCCTCCTGGCCCAATTTCAAGGAAGTGTGTAACCCCGTCATCAACCATTTCCTTAAAAGTTTTTGTAGAGAAGCACAGGAGAAACTATCTGTTCAGATAGAACTTCGCTCATTGGAGCCCCTTCGTACTTTTCACCAGTAACATTTGGATAATATGTAACTGATGGTTCATCAAAAGATATGTTTTTAAGAGTTTCTACAAAAAGCCTCCCTTGCAGGTTCCATAAACGGAGTGTGAAATGCCCCGCTAACTACGAGAGGTTTTTGCAAGCTTTCCTTTTGATTTTTAGATAAGCCTTTAGTTCATCAATCGCATCGCCTTCACCTGATACGATAATTTGTCTGCTGCTATTGATATTAGCGATATATAGTTTGCCCTTGAACTCAGGGTTCCCAAAGACGATTTCTCTAACCTCATCCTCCGTCATCTTAAGTATCGCAAGCATCTTGCTATTGCTACCCTCAGAAGCTTTGCCCATCAGGGCACCTCTCAGAGAGACGAGCCTTAAAGCGTCCTCCTCCGAAACGATTTCAGATAAAACAAGTGCACTATACTCTCCAAGGCTGAGTCCACAAGTTGCCTCTAGACCCTCAAGCAACTGAGGCTTATGTGAACGAATAAGCTTTTAAAACGGCAAGCTGAAACGCAATCATAATAGGCTGAAGATTATGCGTCTTAGATATATCCTCGATGTTACCATTGAAGGAAATTTCCGTAAGCTCTTTTCCTAGTCTATCGTATATGCCCCTAACCTCAGGATATCTATCGTATAGCTTTCTTCCCATGCCCTCGTACTGATATCCCTGTCCAGCAAATATAACTGCTAATTTATTCATTGTTTCCCTGTATCTATATTAAATCCAATTACTTAACGCTGCTCTTTGCCGCTTCGTACTCATCCATTAGCTTATCTAGAAGTTCAGGAACTGAATACAGCCTGTCAAACTGCGCTGCGGTGTATCCTGCCATAACGGAACCATTGTCAACATCTCCCTCGTACACAGCCTTTCTAAGCCTACCTAGAGTGAAGTTTTTCGAGTGCATCCTTATTCTGCTCAGTTCTCTCAAGCTCCTTAAACTCCCTAGTCATAGGATTTTTTTAACTAGACGCATTGGTCTGCCATTAAGATATCCGATGGAAGTGATGCGGTGAGATTCTGTATTAAGGAGTAGCTCTTTGTATTTATCATGAACAGGAACCTCGTTAGTAAATAGAAATGCAGTTCCAATCTGAACGCCAACTGCTCCGAGCACTTCTGCCGCTAGCATCTGTGCCCCCTGAACCTATTCCACCACCAGCGATTACAGGCTTCTCGGTCACATTAGCCACCTGGTAAATAAGCGTCATAGTCGTCATCTCTCCGATGTGTCCACCAGCTTCCATACCCTCTGCGATATATGCAAATACATCGAATTTATCAAGCCTCTTAATCTGTAGCGGCGAAGATACGACTGGCATAACTTTGATACCTGCCGCGAGGAATTTCTCCATATATGGGCCAGGGCTTCCAGCTCCAGCAATTAGATATGGAACCTTCGCTCTACATACGACATCTACCAGCTCCTCAATATCTGAACGAAACATGATCAGGTTGACTGCAAAAGGCTTGTCAGTAAGCTCTCTGCATATCTCGATTTCCTTTTCTAGTACATCCGCCTTCATGCCGCCCGAACCAATCGTTCCGAGCGCACCTGCGTTTGATACAGCGGCAGCAAATTTACCGTCTGTGATATTTGCCATTCCACCCTGAATTATAGGGTATTTAATATTAAGTAATTTTTTTCTAATTTCATCTCTACCACTCCATCAGCACTGAATTTATTAATAGCCCTGCTCCAAACGCTGTGAACAGAACTTTATCGCCTTCTTTAAACTTCTCCCTATTATCATATAAAAGGGTTGGAATAGATGCAGCTGAAGTATTTCCGCGCTCCCTGATATTTTTGAGCACCTTATCATCATCTATACCAGTTCTCTTTGATATCTGTTCGAGTATTCTCACATTTGCCTGATGAGCTGCTACGTAATCAATATCAGCTCCCGTTAGACCCGCTCTATCCAAGAGACGCTCAAGCGACTCAGGAACTCTGCTTATCGCAAACTTGAAAACTTCTTGCCCATTCATCTGTATAAAGTCGTTGTCATCCATCACGATAACTCGATCATCGCCGAACGTATTGGCGTCACTAAGCCATAGTTTGTCGTTCTTCTCTACTACTATGCCGGCACAGCCATCTCCAAAGAGGACCGCAATTCCCCTATCTTCAAAGTCGATGTATCTGCTAACCTGCTCACTTGCAACAAGAATTGCCTCTTCGCCAGGGTTAAGCATACGCTCTGCCATAATCATCGCCGATACAAATCCCGCGCATGCAGCATTGATATCGAGAGAGAAGCAGCTATTATCAAGGTCTAGTTTTTTGTGAAGCATGCCTGCTATCGAAGGGATTCTTATATCACTCGAAAACGATGCGATTAAAAAGCATTTTTGACCTTGTCCCTATCAAACACAAGCTGTTCAGCAAGTTCCTTTGCCATCTCAGAAGGAGTTTCTTCTGCGATGTAGCGGTTTTCAATTCCCGTACGAGTAAGAATCCACTCATCTGTAGTATCGAGCCTTTCTTCATAGTACTTATTGCTACGCTTAACTCCCTTGGTCAATCCCTTTATATCCTTAATTTTTAAGTCCCATCTTATCCTCTAATCTCTCTAAATTTATCGTATCTGAGTTCCCTTAGCTCATCACCTGTCATCTGCGACATAGCTTCGAGTTCAGCGTAAATCAATTTTCTAAGTTGTGTAAAGTTAACAGTCTCACCATTCTCATCTATAATCTCATCGACGATTCCGAAGTCGTATAGATCCTGAGCTGTAATCTTCATTACATCAGCTGCATTATCTGCTAGGCCAGCATCTTTCCAAAGTATAGATGCGAAGCCTTCAGGTGATAGTATTGAATATACTGCATTTCGGAACATGAAAATCTTGTTCGCCACAGAAAGCGCAAGTGCACCTCCAGATCCACCTTCACCTATCACTACAGCAATTACTGGAACTGTAAGCATCGACATCTTCTCAAGCGAAGATGCTATCGCCTCAAATTGGCCTCTTTCCTCCGCTCCTACTCCCGGATAAGCACCAGGAGTGTCAATAAACGTAATTACAGGTCTTCTGAATTTTTTTCAGCTTGATCCATCAGCCTCATGGCCTTGCGATACCCCTCTGGCATCGGCATACCGAAGTTGGTTTCAACACCCTCTTCAATGCCTCGTCCCTTCTGGATTCCGATAAATGTAACTGGTCTACCCTCGAATGTTCCGATTCCACCGATTATCGTCTTAGAATCCCCGAAGCATCTATCTCCCTTTAGATAAATTGCATCTTCAATCAGCCTCTCGATTACTTCTTTAGATCTTAACCTGTTACTCGACCTTGCTTTTTTAACTATTTCATAAGCTTTACTCATATTTTGCTCCAATCTTCACATGGTGCTTGAGCAGCTTAGCAATCTGTCTCCGCTGGCTCTCTCTCTCACAAATCATGTCCACAAATCCACATTCCTCAAGCTTCTCAGCTCTCTGGAACCCTTTTGGTAGCTTCTTCTTGATGGTCTGCTCAATTACACGCGGTCCAGCAAAACCTATAAGCGCGTTGGGCTCAGCTATGATAATGTCTCCTAGAGACGCAAAGCTTGCTGAGACACCACCCGTTGTAGGATTAGTCAGAACGCTTATATATAGAAGTCCCGCATCTTGGAACTTACCTATAGCAGCACTCGTCTTAGCCATCTGCATAAGAGAGAATATTCCCTCCTGCATCCTGGCACCACCAGAAGCTGAAAATACAATGACTGGAAGCTCATTTCTAATCGCATACTCAAACATTGCGGTCAGCTCTTCACCGACGTAAGTACCGAGGCTTCCCATCATATACTGAAGCTCAAGCACAGCGACGAGCACCGGCTTGCCCTCTATCGTCCCCTTCACGATAGAAATCGCTTCATTTAACCCTGACTTAGCCTCTTCCTTCACTCGCTTTTCTGCATATTTTGGAAATGAAATCGGATCCTTGAGTTCGCTACCGAAGCTAACCTTCTCATACCCTTCATCCATCAGGTAATCAAAGCGATCTCTTCCGTTCATCTTCATATGGTATCCGCACTCTGGACATATCTTAAGATGCTCGATGAATTCCTTATAGTCGATTACAGACTTACATCCATCACACTTAAGAAAGAGGTCGGGCAGCGCTCTTCGAGGCTCGCGCCTAACCTGATTCTGCTTGCTCCCACCTCTTATGTTCTTGATTGTGGATAATAGATTTTTTCGCTTGTTTAAGCTTCCCATTTTCTGCTATTCTCCCGTTACATGCATGCTTTCCAGAAGCTCAGCTTCCTTATGTGCAACATAGTTTGTATCGATATTTCCAAGGATAAAGTCCTTGTCATATAGTATTGCAAATATAAATCCGAGGTTAGTCGGAACGCCGTCTATAATCGTCTCAGAAACCGCACGTCTAAGCTTTTTTATAGCGTCCATTCTAGTATTTCCCTTCACGATGAGCTTTGCCATCATCGAATCGTAGAACGGAAGTATCTTTGCCCCCTGGTATAATGCCGTCTCAAATCTCGTATCTAATCCCCCTGGTGGTAGAAAGAAACTAATCTCCCCACAGCTAGGTCTGAAATCATCATATGGATTCTGAGCATTAACTCTGACCTCAATCGAGTGCCCATTCACCTTAACATCCTCTTGCTTCACAGAGAGAGCAAGACCTGAAGCGATTCTAATCTGCTCCTTGATAAGATTTATTCCTGTAACCATCTCCGTGACTGGATATTCAACCTGAATTCTAGTGTTCATCTCCATGAAATAGTAGTTGTCATACTTATCGACGATAAACTCTACTGTTCCCGTACCTTCATATCCGCAAGCCTTTGCACACATTACGGCAGATTGATACATCTTTTCCAGTAGATCCCTATTTGCCCTGCTTGGGCTCTCCTCGATAATCTTCTGATTGTTTCTCTGGATGCTGCAGTCTCTCTCAGGTAGATAGACCACATTTCCATGACTATCAGCAAGGATCTGAATCTCAATATGTCTCGGATTCTCAATTAGCTTCTCAACATAGATATCGTCATTTGCAAATGACGCCTTTGCCCTCTCGCTTCGTAAGTTCCCAGCCAGCTACGAGATCTTCACGCTTGTAAATCCTACGCATACCTTTTCCGCCGCCACCTGCCGAGGCTTTGAGAAGAACTGGATATCCAATCTCATCTGCGATTCGATATAGCTGTTCCTCGTCAGAAATTGCATCATTGCATCCAGGTACGACTGGAACACCGCTTTGCTCCATTAGACTTCTCGCTGAGAGCTTATTGCCCATAAGATTTATAACCTTTGACGATGGTCCGATAAGCTTTAGTCCACAGGCCTCCACCTTTTCAGCAAAATCGCCATTTTCAGCAAGGAATCCATATCCAGGATGGATGGCTTCACAACCAGATTCGATAGCAGCTGTCAGGATATTAGCAACGTTGAGATATGAAGCGGAGCTCTTTCCTGCACCTATACAGATTGCTTGATCCGCCAAATATATTGCAGGCTGTCCCTTATCTACATCCGAGTAGACAGCAACAGTCTCAACACCCATTTCATTGCAATTTCTCTGTATGCTCAGCGCAATCTCACCACGATTGGCTATTAAGACCTTTCTAATCATTCACCCTTCTCCAGCAAAAACATGACCTGACCAAACTCAACAAGCTCTTCGTTCTTGCATTTTAATCTCCTTGATCACTCCGTCATAATCAGATCTAATCTCATTCATCATTTTCATCGATTCGAGAATGCATAGCACATCACCCTTTTTCACAGCATCTCCGACTTTTACAAACGGAGGTGAATTAGGATCCTTTGCCGCATAGAAAACTCCGACAATCGGTGATTTTACAACCTCAGCATTAGCTGATGCAGTGTTCTCTTCTGCCTTGGCAGCTGTATCCTCTGCTTTAGCTACAGTACTGTCATTAGTAGCAGATGCTGAATGCACAGCCGGTGCCGGAGCAGTAGCAACAGCCTGTAGAGGAACTACAGGTGCAACTGCTTCGGACACAGGCACTGATGGTAATGTATATACGGATGAGCCCTTCTTAAGAGTCAAGGCATAATCCGAAATCTTGATTTCAAAAAAGTCACTGTTACTCTGGTCGAATACTCCAACCAGTCTCTCGGTGAGTTCTAAGTATTTTTCCATAATTAGTTACCACTGTTAGCAAACTTTAGTACATCTTCAATAGTCTTACACTCAGGGAACTTCTCTTCAGGAATCGAAACTCCATGAGCCTCTTCCATCATCATCGAAAGCTCTACAGCATCTAGAGAGTCAAGCTTTAGATCTTCCTGAAGGTCTGCTGTCTCAGTTACCTTCTCTTCATCAACACCAAAATTCTCGCAAATAAGTTCCTTTAGCTGTTCAAAAGTCATATCGTTTACTCCTTTTTTTCAATCTCTGTGTTGGATAAAAATATTTTTAGTTAAATAATTTTTATCTATTATTTTTTTACTATTCTAGTTCTATTTCTCCTCCCCGTCAAGTGAAGGTTTTGTGTGCAAGACTATGTAGCTGTCAAAAAAACAGCTAAATTCCAACGATTAAACGGTCATTGTTTAAATCAAAAACACAAAAATCATAACCACCGGCTTAGCCGGTGGTTTTGTTTTGGCCCTATAAGGGCCTTTTACCTGCTGCATCTTAAGATGCGTTGAAAAGATTCGCCAACCGCACGTACTTTCCTACAAGTCCTAAAGGACTATTTCATCTTCCTTCCTGTGAATGGATCAATATACTCCTTTAGCGTCATTTGATCATCAACTATGTCACTCTGGAGTTGTGTACGTATGTATTCAGCTATCTTTTTTTCGTTTTTCCCTACTGTATCAACATAGTAACCTCTGCACCAAAAGTGTCTATTTCCGTATCTGTATTTTAAATTTGCAAATTTATCGAATATCATAAGAGAACTTTTCCCTTTCAAATATCCTACTATTTGCGACACAGAATACTTTGGTGGTATTTCTACAAGCATATGTATATGGTCAGGGCATAGCTCAGCCTCAACAATGTTGATTCCTTTTCTTTGGCATAGGATTCTTATCATCTTTCCTATTTCCACTCGGTACTTACCATATATTTCTTTTCTTCTATATTTAGGCGCAAATACTATATGATATTTACATCTCCAGCTTGTGTGTGCTAGAGTATTTTTGTCATCCATGATGGCAACCTCCTTTGTTATTTGATGTGGTTGGCGAACCAACATCATGATAACATTGGAGGTATTTTTCTTGAAGCTAAAGCTATACTAATCACACCGGCATAGCCGGTGGTTTGTTGATTCACCTCACTATCGCTCGGCAAATCCACTGCTAAAGCAGAACCAAAAGAAAAGATGGCTGATGTTCAGCCATCTTCCCTCATACCATATGGATTTATCAGTAAGCGCCCATTACCTAGCGTTTACCGATTTACTTTCTAGCTTCAGCACCTATATCAAGTCCAGTCTTGAAAGCCTTGTCATTTAGCGGAATTACCTTTGGCTTGTGCTCAAACTTGTGGTGAATTCCATCGTAAATAACCTGCTCAGGTACAGCGTTTGAATATCCGATATAAGCTCCTAGCATGATGATGTTAAGAACTCTTGGGTTACCCATCTCGAGAGCCATCTCTGTAACTGGAACAGATACAACAGTGATGTCATCTCTATCAATTGGATCCTTTACGATCGAGCTGTTAATGAACAGTGTACCACCCTTCTTAAGAGTAGGAAGGAACTTGTGTAGTGAAGGTCCGTTCATTACTACAAGATCATCTACACTGTTAGATACAGGTGCACCGATTTCGTCGTCAGAAATTACAACGTAGCAGTTAGCTGTACCACCTCTCATAGCTGCGCCATAAGAAGGGAAGAATGTTACGTTTAGGTCTGTTGACTGACATGTAGCTTCAGAGAGAAGCTTTCCCATGGTCATTACACCCTGTCCACCGAATCCGGCAATCATCAAATTTCTTTCCATTCTAAACCTCCCTATTTAGCTTCTGCGCCCTTGTCTCTAACGAGACCTAGAGGGTACTCATCAAACATATCCTTCTCGAGGAACTTGAGCGAATCAAGTGTGCTCATTCCCCAGTTAGTTGGGCAAGATGTAACGATCTCTACGAGCGAGAAGCCCTTGCCTTCTAGCTGATACTGGAACGCTTTCTTGATTGCCTTACGAGCCTTAATTACGTTCTGAGGAGTGTTGCAAGAAACTCTTTCTAGATAGTAAGGAGCTGTTAGCTGGTTGAGAATCTCAACGATGTGCATTGGGTATCCGTGAACCTCTGGCTCTCTACCTTCTGGTGCAGTTGTAGAGTTCATACCAATAAGAGTTGTTGGAGCCATCTGTCCACCAGTCATACCGTAAATTCCGTTGTTAACGAAGATTACTGTGAAGTTCTCACCTCTGTTAGCAGCTGACATAGTCTCTGCAAGTCCGATGGAAGCAAGGTCTCCGTCACCCTGGTAAGTGTAAACCAGTGAGTCAGGGGATGATCTCTTGATTCCTGTAGCTACAGCGCAAGCTCTTCCGTGAGCAGCGATTGTAGCGTCGTGAGCAACGTAGAATTGACCGAGTCCGCAGCAGCCTACACCCTCAACTCTTACGAGTTTTTCGAGCTGGCCTAGTTCTTCTGCTGCTTCACCGATTAGCTTATGCACTGTACCATGCATGCATCCCGGGCAGAATCCGGATACTGTATCAGGAAGAATTCCCTTAGTTCTTGAATAAACTTTTGACATCTATAGTACCTCCTTAATCAGTTCACGAGCAGCTTCCATTACCTGATCATTAGTCAAAAGCTGACCACCGGATCTTAGGCACTCCTTGATAACTGTTCTGCCCTTAACTGCATGATCCACATCCCATCTCATCTGAGCAGGAATGGACATCTCGACATTGAGAATACCCTTCACTCTGTTGAAGTCTATGTTCTCAAATGCTTCATATGGGAATGGAGAAAGCTTGATAGGTCTGATCATACCAATCTTAACTCCTTCTTTTCTGAGCTCTCTTACGACAACCTTTCCGATACGAGCGGAGATTCCGTATGCTGCGATTATTATCTCAGCATCCTCTGTCTCTAGCTCTTCGTACTCAACGTCCTTATCCCAAGTTCTGTAGAGCTTATCTGCTTCAATATTAACAGCTTCCTGTCCTGTTCCAACTGATCCAGGTCTGCAGAATGCGTTCTCACCAACTGGGTGACCTACGATAGCTCTGTAGTTGAATGCATCTCTTAACTCTGCAATTTCTTCTGGTGTCTTCATTGGAGGAAGAACTACTGGCTCCATGATCGTTCCCATAACTCCGTCTGTGAGAATGAGAACTGGGTTCTGGTCTCTCTCAGCATAGTCAAATGCCTTGTATACCATGTCTACGCACTCCTGTACTGTTGCTGGAGCGAGTACGATCATTCTGAAACCACCGTTTCCGGAAGCCTTAGTTGCCTGTAGATAGTCCTGCTGAGCAGGCTGGATAGCACCGATTCCAGGGCCACCTCTCTGTACGTTTACATAAACTGCTGGTAGTCTAGCGGATGCGCAGAAGGAGATACCCTCTGAGTACAAACTGATTCCGCAGCTGGATGAAGAGCTCATCGCTCTGATTCCAGTCGAAACAGCACCGTAAAGCATGTTTACAGATGCAACCTCAGACTCACCCTGTACAAAGCTTCCACCTACTTCTGGCATTCTTCTTGCCATATACTCAGGAATTTCGTTCTGTGGTGTGATTGGATAACCAGCAAAGAAACGACATCCTGCTCTTACAGCTGCCTCAGCAATAGCTTCACAGCCTTTCATAAATACACGTTCTGCCATATTGGTCCTCCTTACTAATCTCTCCAAACCTCGATACAATCCTCTGGACACATCTGTGCACACATTGCACAACCGATGCAAGCCTCTGGTGTAGCTGCAACTGAGTAAGGGTAACCCTTAGAGTTAACATTCTCACCGATAACGAGGACTTTCTTTGGACATGAAATCACGCAGTACTGGCACGACTTGCAAGCCTCAGCATTGATTTCAACTCTACCTTTAGCCATCAACATTACCTCCTTAAAAAAAGTGTTTTTAGCGATCAACCCACGAATAAGTCAGGAACAACTCGATTGGGAACAAATGTCTGTCAGTCATACCTTTGACTTCATCATAAATCTCATCCCTCACAACGAAGCTGCCGACAGTAACTATTCCGCCAAGCATCTCGTCGAGCTTACCTAGTCCTTCCATGAATTCTTCAGCACTCGTCTGGTAACCTAGGTTAGGGTTACCAAGAATGTAGATGCGATTCAGCCTAGCCGCAGTGACAATGTCGCTCATAGTCTCATCAATCGACTTTAGACTCTTGGTCCAAGGTCTGTAAGGATTGATGACATAGACTGGAACAGTATTGTCATCCTTAAGCAAGTGTGAGTACACCCCTACAACTCTCGCTGCATTGTGTCCACCACCGATATCAAGAATCGTGTAAACGTCCTTGTTCATCAGCGATTCAGCAACACCGCCGACTACAGTCGGCGCATCGAGAAATTGCATCTGATAATTTATCTCTACACCCTTATGGGCGAATGCATCCTTCATATCTCTGGAGCGATACAGCGGCTTGCTCTGGTCCATATCGAATACCTGAACCTTGGCACCAGTCTTCTCTGCAATCTTGGCAGCCACATTAAGAACTATCTCGCTCTTGCCGCTTCCAGCCTCTCCTATAAAGAGGAAATTCTTCTTCTCTGTAAGAATATCTCCGAAATTCTTGTCCATCTCGTAGAAAATACTCATCCCACTACCTCATCTACAAAATTTTTCATTTATCAAGCATGCAGCAAAGCCTTTAACATCAAGCAAAGACTGTAATTGATGCTCTGTACTAACTATCTAAATAAATTCTCGCATTCAGAAGCAGTATCTTGAAGTCTAGGAATTACGGAGTATAGGCTTCTAACCATCCTCTCCTTATATCCACTGACACTTATCGCACATATAGCTGTTCCATCAGACGAAAGAACTGGTGCTGCTACACATACAAGGCCTTCTGTAACTTCTTCCATATCGTAAGCTAGCTTCTCCTCCTTGACCTCTTCAAGGAGCATCTTGTACTCTTCCTTATCGATGATACTCTTGTCCGTTAGTCGAACGTAATCGATATCTTCAACCAGCTTGTCAGACTCTCCTGAAAAAGCTGTCAGCACTTTTCCTGCCGCTGTCAGGTTCAGGCTCATCATCTCCTCTGAGCTAACCACTACGGCAATCCCTGTATAAGGGTTCTTACGAATAGCGATATATGACTTTAGTCCCTCACGCACCGAGACCGTAACCGCAAGACCGCACTTTCTACAAAGTCTAGCTACTGGCTCATCAAGCATGTTGACTATCTGCTTCTGTATATTGGTATTTCGACTCAAGGTGAACACTCTATCAGTAAGATAATAACCTCCATCGATCTTATCCTTATAGATGTACTTCATCTCCTCAAGCGAATTGAGAATTCTGCTTATCGCAGCATTGGAAAGCCCCGTCTGCTGCGCAATAGACGTTAGAGTAAGGCGGCTCTGAGATTGGTATAAATCCAGTACCTTTAACGCTTTCTCAAGTGAACTATTACGCTCTGCCATGGTGTCTTCCTTTCACTACTATCTCACAATTCAAAAATATACTCTTCGGGGTGAAGTTAGTCAACATTAACAAACTAATTTTTTCCGTATTTCGAGCAACTAATTCGTTATACGGAAAATATTGGTTGATTCATTTTTAGTGTTTCTAACATACTTTTTAGTTCATGGATTGATATTGACACTGCAAATTTCTTATAAGACAATAGTACCACTATGAAAATTTTTGAGTATTAGCACACAAAAGCCGCACTCAACTGGTAGCGGTGTATATCTAACTGAGCTCGTCAAATCTTTTGACAGAGCTGGTCATGAGCAGGCCGTAGTTGCAGGCGTATACAAGGAAGATATGTTTGAGTTCCCTGAAGTAGTCAGCACCTACCCTGTTTACTATTCGCACGGAGACTCTATAGGGTGAATTACCGTATGAAGTTCTTGGTATGTCAGATGTTATGCCTTATCCTTCTACTTTATATAATTCGATGACTGAAGATATGGCGGATATGCTTTATAGAGCCTTTGGTAAGGCTATTGGTAAGGCTATCCAAGACCTCAATCCAGATGTTATACTTTGCCACCACCTATTCCTTCTTACATCTATGCTTCCATCGATAGTTAAGGAATTTGCAGCCGATTCATTTCATGGCAAAATCTATGGTATCTCACACGGCTCCGACCTCAGACAGTTTCAGAACTGTCCGTTTAGGCACGATGCTGTAATAGATGGAATGAGGCAGCTAGATGGAATATTCGCTCTTCATGATGAGCAGAAGGTTCAGATTGGCGAGCTATATGGGATATCTGATGACAAGATTAATGTTATTGGCACTGGATATAACTCGCAGATATTTAAAATGGACGAAGATACAGATAAGCCGCACTCAGATGGCCCGTATAAGATTATCTACGCCGGCAAGCTCAGTACGGCTAAAGGGAATTTTTTTCCGCTTGTTGAGGCGCTAACTGAGCTGGATAAGGATAGTGAAATTCCCGCTTTTGAGCTTCTGCTTGCCGGTGGCTGTCAGGAGGAGGAATCGCACGCCTCCTCTCGGGGAAGCCAGCGCTCCGCGCTGGCGACGCAGGCGAGCTCGCGGCACTGCCATTCAGAGCTAGCTACCTCGGCATGCTATCACAGACCGAGCTCGCCGCGGCCTTCAGAGCCAGTGACATTTTTCGTGCTCCCTTCATACTATGAAGGCCTTCCCCTCGTGCTGATTGAGGCGATGGCGTCGGGCGCGATTCCCGTCTGCACCAGCCTACCAGGCATACAGAGCTGGCTGGCTAGCAAGATTGTATCTGACAATACCGTCTTGGTAGAGCCGCCAGAGATGAAGGCACCCAGTGAACCTTTTTGAGTCAGAGATTCCAGAATTTGAGCAGCGGCTCAAGGATGGTATAATTTCAGCTTTAAGGCTCGCACACGATAAGAGGCATAACCCTGATTACGTATCCCCTGATACTAGCAAAGTATCATGGGATGGAGTTACGGAAACTATACTGAAATATGTATAACTTTCCTTTTTCTCCACAATCAAAAATCACATTAGATGCTATAATTTAGCCATAGTATCGACGGGCATTTAGAGCCCATTTTTGCATTTTAAGAATTTAGGAATATTGAGATTATTAGTGCAGCTCGTTTTGACCGATTCGGCTGCACTACTCTAATACTAATAGTTTAGAGAGGAACTGATATGAACGAACTACAGGCGAGGGAACTTATAGTTAAGTATGCCTCCGACTTTACAGATAGATACACCAAGGCATACGGCTCAATTATTGCAAGAGTTGATAATGGAACATACCTAATGTCAAGACCAGGCTTAGTTCTGGATACAATTAAGGATTCAGATTTACAGCTTTATGACATGAACTCTGGTGATGTCGGTAAGATACTGAGTACGAGACGTGACATCAACATCATGATTTTTGCATGCACAGAGCCTGCAGCACTTTTTTCAAAAGATGCTAAATCACTTAAGCCAGCTCTCTATGATCTTGCAGGCATCGTTGGAACTGACATTAAAAATCGCTGAAGACACCACCTCTAAGGCTCTTCTATCAGCTCTTAAGGACAGAGCTGGGTGCCTGGTTCGTGGCAAGGGTATATTTAGCGCAAGTGATAATATGAAAGATGCAATTTCGATTATTAAGATTATAGAGAAGAGCATCGAAGCGGAGATGTACGGTGATAAAATCGGTGGTATAAAGCACCTTACAGACGAAGAGGCTCTACGCACACGCCAGATGCACAATCATCTGTATTCCAATGTAAATTCTGAGAAACATGTTGATTTTGTCAATATCTCAACTGATGAATTAGATATTCGTAATAACATAATTGATTGCACTAATAAGCTCAAGGACTTGGGGCTTTTTCACGGCTCATGGGGAAACCTATCTGTTAGACTCAATGACCATGAGATGCTGATTACCCCTTCGGCGATGGAGTACAACAATATCCGCGCTGAGGATATCGTAAAGGTGGATATTAACACACTAGCATTTGACCACATCCAGCGAGTACCTTCGAGCGAGTTCGACTTACATGCTGCGATTTATAGAGAGCATCCTGATTGGAATGCGATAATCCGCACACACTCACATGGACTCTCTGTATTTGCAGCTGCTCAGGTGGGCTTTAAGATTACAGACCCTGCCCTTCGCCAGCTACTAGGAGATGTCAGTGCGAGTGAACACGTAGAACCACATACCCCTGAGTTTATCGACAGCATCCTTAAAAAGCTAAAGCACAACAATATATGTGTAATCGCTAATAGAGGACCTATCTTCTGTGCTACTAGCCTTGAAAATGCTATAGTCATGGCGGATACCATCGAAGATACCGCATGCAACATGCTCGGATATAACGAATCGCTTCTTAAATCCGAGGATAACTAAACAAAAATTATGGCATGCATCTGATGCATGCCATTTTATCTGCAGCAAAACAGATCATATATGCGTGAAATTTATCAAAATGACTTAATATTACGGAGGAACAAAATGAGTTGGATTAAAACAAAAGATGAAAGGCAGCACTATACTAAACCATCTGTAGCTAATGGACCTGGTCACATGATCACGACGCAGATTATCGACTGCGACGAGGAACTTCTTGGCAAAGGAAGACTATTTAAGGAAATAATACTTGAGAAAGACTGTGGTGTCGGCTACCACGTTCACGAAGGAGATGCAGAAATCTATGTAATCCAGAGCGGCGAGGCAGAGTATAACGATAACGGAGAAATTAAGATTGTGCGTGCTGGCGATGTCACATTTACCGGACCTGGCGAAGGCCACAGCCTGACCAACAAGAAGGATGAGCCTGTAAAATTTGTCGCGCTAGTAATCTATGAATAATATCTTATGCTCTCTTTTTCAAGGTTACACAGCCTATAATTTGCTGCATAATTACATGATTATTTGTTGTAAATTATCACACAAGTTGTTATAATCTCACGGGCAGATTACTGTGCGGATATCATCGCAGCTGAACGCGCGATAGAGATTTCGGAAATCAGTAAATACCAGGTAAATCATTTCTTCGGGGTAACCCGGCTCATCGCTGTATCCTTACGGAACGGCAGAAGGAGGTTAATATGAAGGATAAATTATCCAACCCTAAATTTCTTGCGCAACTAGCGCTTCTCGTCGCAGTTGAACTTGTCATGAAGATTACAGGGCTTGGCAGTGTGCCGATCGGTCCAATCTACATGTCATTTCTCACACTTCCAGTCGCTATCGGGGCGATACTAATGGGTCCACTCGCTGGAGCCATACTCGGCGGAGTATTCGGCATCGCAAGCTTTATAGATGCTATTTCAGGCGCATCTGCAATGGGTGGAGTTTTATTTCAGGTCGCACCATTTAAGACATTTGTACTATGCGTTATCACAAGAATCCTCATGGGAGCTTGCGCAGGCATTATATTTAAAGCAATCAATAAAGTTTTAAAAGACCGCACTATTGCATACTCAATAGGATCAATTAGTGCTCCCCTACTCAACACATTATTCTTCATGGGATTCCTAGTCATTGCATTCTACGACACAGACTATATCCAGAAACTGGCTCATACGATTGGTGCTACCAATCCGCTTACTTTCGTAATTACACTTGTTGGTCTTCAGGGCTTAATCGAAGCTGTAACTTGCTGTATTCTCGGAACAGTAGTCTCTAAAGCACTAGCAAAGCATCTCAATCATAAGATGTCTTAAAAAAACACAGGCTTAAGCTTCCCATTAATCTAGTGACTTTATTATGCCCTTATGCATGTACCAATAAGGAAATCTAGCCACGCAAGCAGATATTGCATTGCGTGGCTTTCTTACATAGCAAGAGCAGATCTCCAAGATTCGCTCCTGAAGATCCGCTCATTCTATTTAAATTGAGTTTTGACTCCCAAGCTATTAATACTAGCTCACTTTTCTTCTTCTAAAGTAACTAACACCAGTAAGTATTGCACCAGACACGCCCAAAAGGAGTACATATAACATTATATCTGCATCATCGCCCGTCTTAGGCGTCTTAGTCTTCTTTACAACCTTTACTGTCTTTCCAGGGTTGCTTGGTGTAGTATTCTCGGCAGCTCTATTCACCTTGAAGGTGTATGAAATCAAGTTAGGTTTATCCTGTGGTGCCGCTGCATCTCTTCCTGAAATAGACTGTTTAGCAGCAAAGAAATACGCTGCTCTTACATCATCTGAACCTGCACCTATCTTCTTCTTTGCTACCTCCATAGAATCTGTTACAAGTTCATCTTGTACACCAACAACACTTCCAGTGATAGTTATGTTCTCATTTACAGCAGCCTCACTATTGACCAAAAGCCCTTCAACACTTATTTTTTTACATTACTAATCGTTTTTTTAGGTAAGCATAGTAATCTCTAGCAGGCAAATATCCACTCTCACTTAATGAAGGGTGTACTCTAATTATGAGTTTGTCACCATCTCTTTCTGCTTTCTTAAATTTCAGAGAATTTAAACCATCAACTCTAAACTTTAAATCATTAACATCAGGAACTGTAATACCTCTAGGTATATTGATAATAAATACCAATTCTGAATCAGTAGCTATATAAGCTTCCGTTCCATGAGTTTTCCATGCCGTGCCCTTTGAATGTCCATTAATATCCAACCACAACCTGCTATTTTGCCATTTGCTAAGATTACCTAAATTAACCGAAAAAAATCAAGATTTAATTTATCTCCAATTGCATGTGTTCCTATAGCGGCATTTTTCAGTATTATTGTTAACAGATATATCACCATATACATTTAATTGATCTCTGTCTTTAATAAAAATCAGAATCAAACTTGAAATTAAATGGATTGTGATATTTATTATCTTGATAATTCGGATCACCATTAGGTCCCTCGTTATCCTGTAACTCTGGTTTGGATATATATTCATACATATCCATTCCCGCTACATATGTTAATGTATTAAGATTCTTGTATATACCAGTACTAGGAGAATCCCCACCTCGTGCCAAATCAAAATTTTTAAGAACACTATCTTGCAATTTCATTAGGTATTTAGGATACACCCCACCATCAACATAACTGCTTTTTCTCTAACTCAGCCCAATAGTTTTTCAGCAATGGCTGTATCCGCATCAGGAGCTTCTTCATCATCTGCATATACTAACCCGGAAAAGAACACTGTTATACAAATCATAAATGCTATGAATAGTGAAAAGCATTTTTTTATTCTTGAATTTACAACTCCCATTAACTCCACTTTTCCTTTCTTAATAAATAATATTTGTGAATACAACATCATTACTTTATCATATATATATATATATATATTCTGGATTGTACTTTTAAAGTACAAGAAAGGAACGCCTCTATTATTTAGTTTCAAACAGTTATATCACCCTTCTTGCGAGCTATTGACCTGCATAGGTACACAAACGGTGTATCGCAGAGACTAGTCACTATATAGATTATATAAGTCGAGAATATCAGAGTTATTACGGTCTTAGTATCGTACAATCCTGCAAAAAGCAAATACCGTATATAGCGCTGAATTCACTAGCTGCGAGACTAGGGTCGAGCCGTTATTACGGAGCCATAAAAATCTATCTCTATGGCCAAACCTCTTGTTAGTGAAATCCCACCACTTATGATATAGCCATACATCAAAGTACTGTACGATTATATATACAGCTAGACTCGCAAACATAAGTCTTGGTGTATGTGCAAAAATCTGCCTGATTGAAGGTGATGCGAAATCGCTTGAGCTCGGCGAATACATTAGCCAAGATGAGCTGATTACCACAAATGCAATGGATGTCGCTACACCTAGGTGTACCGCTTTTGTGCGCATCTTTTTTTGCCATATATCTCACTAGCGATATCAGTGACCAAAAAAGTAGTCGCAAAGAGAACGTTTCCAAGCGTCATCTCCATGCCGAACGCCTTTACGAGGATAAGAACCTCAATGTTGGCGGTGATAGTTGCGAGCACTGTCCATAGATATAGTCCGTCTCTACCTAGGAACTTGTACATTAGCACCACGGCGCTGTACTCAACTATCAGTGTGATAATTAGCAGTAATTCATTACTCATTGTGTTTTTGCCTGGGTTATCTTCTCCCAAGCTCTCCTTTCCATAATTAAAATTCCAGAAGACAAGCATATTCAATGCAACTCATATCACCACACGTGATGGTCCACTATTGAAAATGATCAAAATAAATAGCCGACGCAAAACAAAACGCCGGCTTACTTTCGTATTCCTAGTACCCGTAGTTTTGATAAAGCAGGATGGTTTCGAACTGCTGTATAAAATTGTCTCTGTAATTAACTTACATGTTTAAGAATGCAAAAGCTTCTTTCTCACTCGTAAAAGTGATTATAGTGAGTAGCACGAGCACAGCCGCCCACACAAAGAGCGCCAATAATAGAATCCACTTTAAAGGCTTGTTAGCCCTAGCTCTATAGCACACATAGCCGAAGAGTGCAAAGATTACTAGTATCGCTGCCCATACTATAGCGTTGGCGTGTGGCACAAAATATTGTTCTGCGAATTTCTCAATCGGCGCAGGCAATCTCATCTCAATCTCCTTTCGAACCCTTTGTCTTAACCCTTATATTTTAGACTAATACCTCACCCTTAGGCAAGACTTTCTTGAGTGTTCTTTTGTATGCAAAAGCCATCATAGCAGCTGTAATCGCCCAGCTCACTGGGTAAACGAGCATGAGGTTAAACCATGTCGGATATAATTTGAAGAATGTATAAACCCATACAATTCTTACGCCACATACACCGATAAGCGTTACTATTGCCGGACTCATAGAGTATCCGTAGCCTCTCATGCCACCAGACAGCGTTTCTATCGTCGAATTCAGAACCTCGGCTACCATGAGTATCACGAGCCTCTCATAACCAAGCCTTATCACTGCCATGTCATCGTTAAATATTCCTAGAACCTCTCTTCCGAACACAATCATGACAATACCAAATACTATCATTGAAATCCAGTTGAGAATTTGTGTCTGTTTGACTATCTCCTTGCATCTCTGATAATTGGCAGCACCATGATTCTGTCCGACGAATGTAACTGCTGCCTGTCCAAACGCATTTGAGATGAAGTACGCCATAATTTCGATATTAAACGATGCTGTCGCTCCCGCCATTGCATCAGTTCCAAGGCTATTAATCGCTGATTGGATGAGCAAATTTGATATCGAGAATACCATACCTTGCATTCCAGATGGCACACCTATTTTGAGGATGCTTTTAGTTATTCTTCTATCTATTTTGAGTTCACTTAGGTGGATACGAACTAACCCTTCGTGCTTTTTGAGATAATAGAATAGAAGCGCTGCACTAAGAGCATCCGCTAATACCGTTGCAAGTGCGACACCTTCAACATCCATTCCCATTGCAACTACAAAGAATATATTAAGAGCCACATTTACTATGCCAGAAAAAGCGAGACATATTAGCGGAGTTCTCGTATCACCTTGACTCCTAAATATCGCCGATTCAAAGTCATATAGCATTATAAACGGCATTCCCCGAACAGTATTCTGAGATACCTAATTGAGAGAGGTGCGATATCCTCTGGTACGCCGAGTATATCGACGATTGGATTTGCAATTATATTACCAACTATAGCTATTGTGATACCGCTTAGAAGCGCTAATATTACAGCTGTATGTGCCGCTCTACCTACACCTTCCTTATCCTGTGCACCTGTAAACCTCGACATAATTACGTTGGCCCCGACAGAAATGCCTATAAACATATTTATCATCAGACCGAGAACAGGCGAATTACTTCCTACTGCAGCCATTGAGTTTTTGCCGACAAAAGTTCCAAGCACAGCTACGTCAGCTGCACTGAAGAGTTGCTGTAACACACTTGTAAGTGCTAAAGGTAGTGCAAAAATTAAAACCTTCCTCCATATGCTGCCATGGAGGAGGTCGCTCATATCATTAGATTTTGCTTTATTCATATTTTACTTATCCTTTTTAGTATCAATACACTCTTCACAGGTGCCGTAGAATACTGTTCGAAATGGATCGATTTTGAACCCATGTTCTTGGCTCATATGATGCTCAATGTCCTTGATCATATCACAATGAACATGAATAAGCTTACCGCATCCTTCACACTTACAGTGGTATGCACTAACAGTCTCATGTGGCGCTCCATCACCGACATACTCAAAACATGCTGCACCATTCGTTCCGACCGCATACTTACTCACAATACCATCATCGAGCATACGCTGTAGATGACGATATAAGGTTGTTACTCCAATTGCTTTATCTTTACCAGCAAAATGCATGTATAACTCATTGACCGTAAAGTGCTGTCCTGGTATAGACGAAATATATTCAACGAGCTCATCGTACTGTTTTGTTTTATATCTCTTCTTGGATTCCATTTTGCCCTCAATTAAACTTCAAATTTCAAGAAAATTGGTTTTCAACTCTTAAGAATTGAAAACCAATTTAATTTTATGATATATCAAGCACCAAGTCAAATAATCACACGCAAGACACTACTGTTTGAATTTAAGTATGCGCATCGAATTTATTATGCATATAATGCTAACTCCTACATCACCAAATACCGCATACCACATCGAGACGAGTCCAAGTGCAGACAATACGAGAATTAGAAGCTTTACTCCTATAGCAAATGCAATATTGGATTTTACAATCCTCATCGTTCGCTTAGCTATTTTTAAAATTAATGGTAACTTTCTCAAATCATCATCCATCAGAACGATATCTGCAGCCTCTATTGCCGCATCAGAACCTAGAGATCCCATGGCGAATCCGACATCAGCTCTCATGAGCACCGGAGCATCATTTATTCCATCTCCTACATAGCCAAGCTTTGACCCAGTATTACGATTTCCTTCTATGAGCTCCTCAACCTCCTCAATCTTGTCAGCTGGAAGTAGCTCATACCTAACTGCATCGAGTCCGAGCTCTCCAGCTACAGCCTCTGCGGTAGCTTTCCTATCGCCCGTGAGCATAACCGCCTTCTTGACACCCTCACGCTTAAGTTCAGCGATACTTTCTCTCGCTTCATCCTTAATGGTATCAGACACCACTATATATCCTTTATACTTCTCGTCATACGATACAAATGTGATAGTTCCCATCTCGGAGCCATATACTCCACTCACATCTTCTATTTCATTTTTCATCGAGGAGTTTACGGCTACCTACAAGAAGAGATTTTCCATCTAACATAGCTGAAGTGCCTTTTTCCTGTTAGATTGACCACATCTTCAAGCCTACTCTTATCAATCTCCTTATCCTTTGCAGCTTCTAGTATTGACTTTCCTATTGGATGTGTTGCAAATGCCTCACCATACGCAGCGAGTTCTATTAGCTCATCTTCAGATACACCCTCTGCTGGTACAAGTTTTTGATACTTTTAAATTCTCCCTTTGTTAGCGTTCCCGTCTTGTCAAAGACCATTGTATCTAGGCTCGCTGCTGCTTCTAGAAAGTTGCTCCCTTTTACAAGAACTCCGACCTTGGACGCCGCACCAATGCCTCCAAAGAACCCTAGCGGAACTGAAATAACGAGTGCGCACGGGCAAGATACAATCAGGAAGTTGCAGGCTCTTTCTATACCGTCTGACCATGATAAGCCGAATACAAGAGGCATGGCTACAGCCAAAAGCGCAGCGCCTATAGTAACTATAGGTGTATACACACGCGCAAATCTCGTTACGAAGTTCTCGAGGACAGCCTTCCTAGCACTAGCATTTTCAACCAGTTCTAAAAATCTTTGCAACTGTCGAATCATCATACTCTTTGGTAACTTTAACCTTGAGCATACCTTCACCATTCACACATCCCGATATGATATCGTCGCCCTCAGAAACTCTCCTAGGAACAGATTCCCCTGTCAGAGCTGACGTATCGATAAAAGACTCTCCTTCGATTACTACTCCATCAAGTGGAACCTTATCGCCAGGTCTAACCACGACTATACTGCCAATTTCGACATCCTCAGGATCCACCTCTTCAGTCTCATCTCCATTAAGCACAAAGGCTGATTCGGGGGCGATCGCCATCATCTCGGTAATTGAAGCCCTAGACTGTCCGACAGCATAATCCTGGAACGCTTCACCTATCTGATAGAAAAGCATGACAGCGAGCGCTTCAGAATACTGGGTATCCCCAAATAGACCTAGTCCAAACGCCGCAAACGTCGCAATCATCATAAGGAAATTCTCATCAAAAACTTGACCATTCCTAATATTCTTGGCCGCTTTTTATGATTACATCATTACCAACTATAATATAAGGTATGAAGTAAATTACAAACAGGACGAATCCGTGAACTCCATCTAGCACACCTGTAAGCTCAAGTATCATCAGTACTAGAAAGCACACGAGTGATATTGCTATCCTATTTCTTCTATTTCTTTTGCTTTTTTTATTCATAAGTAAAGCCCCTAATCTATAAATACGCTATGCTAAAAAAAGTTATATAATCTAAATACTACTTTATCTCTACAGTAAAAATCAGGCTCAATCTTCTTACCTGTCATAATAGCTGTTTCAAGGATTTCATCGAATCGATCGTCATCAGCAACAAGAGTGAATTTCTGAGCCATAAAATTAACCCTTGCTTCCTCCACTCCGTCTAGCTTATTTATCGCATCCTCTACCTTTGCAGCACAGTTTGCACAATCAATCTCACACTTGAATTTCTTTTTTTCATCTCTTACTCCTTTTTCTGCTTAATACGTTTCTTAAATCTTAAAATCTTGTGCTCTTATTAAATTACATTAAGAGCATAATGTCTCTCTCCTAGATTATCTCTCTTCGATATGTTCCTTACCGACAGCGATAATAATTCTCACATGCTCATCTGAAAGCTCATATATGATTTGTTTACCTGCTCTTGAAAACTTAACTAGTTTAGCTTGTTTAAGGATCTTAAGCTGATGAGAAATTGCCGACTGGGTCATGCCCAATGCTTCCGCCAAGTCACATACACACATCTTCTCTTCGAATAGTGCAAATAATATCTTCATCCTGGTAGAGTCACCAAACACCTTGAACAGCTCGGATAGATCAAATATCTCTTCCTCTTCAGGCATCGCCCCGACAACTCTTTCTACAGTGCTTCCATGCACTTCGTTAACCTCGCAGTGAGGTACTAAATCTTTTTCCATATAATCTCCTACTTTAGAAATCACAATCACATTCATATGAGCACTTGTTCATATGTTCATTTATAATATACTCTCCTGCTTTTAAGGTGTCAACATGTCTTTGATTAAATTCATGTACTATATCTAATACTACGAAAAGCAATAGTTATGCTATAATCAGTTATTCAATGGAAATAGGAGACTAGAAATGAGTAAGAAAGTTCTCGTCGCCATGAGCGGCGGAGTAGATAGCAGTGTGGCAGCTCTTCTTGTAAAAGAAGCTGGCCATGATGCAACAGGTGTAACAATGAGGCTGTATGATAATGATACAATCGGCAGCGATTCTAAAACATGCTGCAGCCTTGAAAATATAAATGATGCAAAGAGTGTCGCTAAGAGCCTAGGTATTCCTTTTAAGGTCTGCGATTTTAGACCAGAGTTCGAGGAAAAGGTTATAAGTAAATTTATAAGCGCTTATGAGCACGGCATAACACCGAATCCATGTGTAGATTGCAATAGGACTCTAAAGTTTGATGAGCTCTTTAGAGCTGGTAAGGAATTAGGTCAGGATTACATCGCCACCGGCCATTACGTCATTTTAGAGCATGGAGAAGATGGAAGATACAAGCTTAAGAAAGCTGTCGATTTGTCTAAAGATCAGAGTTATGTGCTTTATTCTTTAAGTCAGGAACAGTTATCACACACTATGTTCCCTCTCGGTTCAATGCATAAATCAGAAACTAGAACAATTGCTGAAGCTCATGGACTTATAAGCGCAAAACGCAAGGAGTCTCAAGATATATGCTTTATCCCAGATGGTGACTACGCCGCCTTTATAGAGCGATATACTGGTAAAAATAGCTTCTGGCAACTTCGTAGATATGGATGGCAATGTACTAGGTATCCACAGGGGGATAATCCATTATACAGTCGGTCAGCGCAAGGGACTTGGACTCGCACTTAAGCACCCGATGTATGTACAATATATCGATGTGGAGAACAACGAGGTAGTGCTCGGTTCAAACGAAGATCTATTCAAAAGAGATCTGACTGCACATAATTTCAACTGGGTTTCAATCGCCTGCCCAGATGCGCCTTTCAGAGCTAAAAGCTCGAATTAGATATAAGCACAAAGAGGCACCAGCCACCATTACGCCTCTAAGCGAAACTGAAGTTAAAATCGTATTCGATGAACCTCAGCGCGCTATAACTAAGGGACAATCTGTAGTTGTATATGATGGCGATTACGTTATCGGTGGCGGTATCATTGGATAACCTCTTAGTATTAATTTTACTGGATACAAAAAGCAGGGGCTGCAGGCTCCTGCTTTTTTTACTGACGATGGTTCCTATCCATAAGACTGCAGCTCGCTTAAATCGTTCTATCAATCGTCACCACAACAGATAGAGATGCACACGAGATATTCTTAGCAGTTGGCCAATCCCGACCAAAAGCTATTATATTGGATATTTTTTTCCGCAAGGCGATTAGCGATAGCAGCTGTAGCATCCGTTGAACCATCATTTACGATAATAATTTCAACCCTAAGTCATATAATCATTAAAAAAACAACATCAATCACTGATGTTGTTGTATAAATTTTATACGCTGGATAATACCTATTATAGAGCTGTTATGAATGTTAAGAAGCCCAACACAACCCCAAATGTATTTGGAATAATTAAGATATAGTCCTTCTTTGGCTCCTTAGTCCAACCATAAATAACCCAAATCAAGCATGAAACAGCTGCTGTAAGTGGCTGTTGAGGTTGTCCCTTTATACCATTTAAATTTGCAATAATCTGTGGGATATAAGTGATGAAAACGAAGATTCCAACAAATGCTCCAATTGATCCTACAATCGTATTGATTTTCTTTTTCATATCATTTAACTCCTTTCGACAATGTGTCCTATTATAAAGGAAATCCTAAATAATATCAAATGATATGCGGTCATTTGTCATCGCTACTACCCTTGGTAAAGACAAATCTACTGTAGGAAAATAAATCAAATTACATCGTGTCCTTACATATAAATTTAATCTGCCTCTAGAGTGTGCTAACTACAAACGCTGTAAACATGAACACTACTGTACTCTAGATTGTATCGATTATGTCCCTTTCAAATGTGCTCGCAGACACAAGTCGCCAGGATCTTGTAACGGATGTAGAAACTATCGCTCTTGTCGTTATGACAAATATCGATACTCCGCCTTTGATGCACAGAACGACTATAAGAAGATAACTCAGAGTTTCATAATCAATCATACACGAAGGATAGGCATTCAACTTTTAGCCATCAACGAAGTAGAATCAACTCTTACAAATTTTTTGAACAGTAGATTTTGCCCACCTTTCATGCGCTCATTTTTCTGTAACTTCACCTTCACTCTAACTAAAATAAAATCATTTTCACTTAAAAATAGTACCATCTTAGATTATCAATCCTTGATAGCACTATTTCTGAATAACTTACTTCCACTTTATTTTTTATTCTTGAATTGTCAAGCTAAGTGCAACACAGTTGAATAATAGACTTCATAGGGTGTTTTGAACCCAAGGCATTTTCGTGGGCGCTTGTTCATTTCATCCACTTTGTTTTGTATATATTCTTTTGACACAAGGTTGCTCCGTAAGACAGGAAATCATGGTATCTTTTACAGATGACGAAGTTTGCGGATAGCACACGATTACCATTCGAAGAACGCTCTTTGTCAGTATCAAATATTCCTGAATATATAACACGATATATTATCGTATAACTGACATACAGATCTGATTTCTCCAATTTTAACCGACCGCATATTTGTTCAGGTGACCATTTTAATTCCAGAAACTTATCTCTAACATATTTGAATATTTTAGGATTAGAGAGCTTAAGTTTGGGTTTGCAATTGCTGCGTGGTTCTAAATATTTAGTATGAGCTACACTTGGTGAATCAGTTCCATACTACGCTCTTTACCGCAAAGTTGATCTAGTGTCATTCCTAGAACACCCTCTAATTCATCAATGATATCTTGTGTATGAGCCTTTGCCTTTAGGATTCTCTCTGTGCGCTCCGGTGTCTTGCCCGGCTTATCTATCAAGTACTGCATCCGTTCATCAAGACCAACGTAACAGTCCTCCTTCACCAGGCGATCTGCTAAGCAAAGTACATCTATTTCCTCAAATCTATCAGCATGATTAAACGGATGATAAGTCATATGACGCCTTACAAGCTCCGCTTCATGAGGAAGCTCCATATTAATCAAAACTTCAGCACCCAGCCTATCATGCTCCTTCTCTGTTCTAAGAACATCATGCACAAGCGCTGCTCCTCGCAGCTCTTCTATATTAAGCTCAAATCCACGCTCATTAAGCTCTTCAGCAATAAGCACAGAAACCCTTGCCACCTCGTCACAGTGGCGCTGTACATGTTCTGGTGTATTATATTTTGCAAATAGTTCCTGCTGTTTTTCCTTATCAATATGCATCTTAC
>CAKAFX010000003.1 GCA_916438865.1 uncultured Mogibacterium sp.
ATATATAATGTACACGCAAACGCTCCGAACATCTCAAATATCTCACCCATAGATGACTCAAGTTGGTCAGCAGCTAGAGTCAAGTCTTGTTTAGTAATAATAGACGCAATATAGTTTTTTTATCTATTTCACTTAACTTCTTATCCGAGAAATATCCTGTATAATTATCCGCAGCTTTTTCCGAACACCTCGTTGTATGTTTTTTTATCGGCATAAAAGAGAGCAAGCGAGGATGGATATTTGTAAGTCCTCTTTACTACAAATGTATATTTTTTTCATCGCCAAATTTCGCATGTAGCTTAAGCTTATCACCATCCTTTAGGCGATACTTATCCATGTAACCACTCGAAGCTAAGACTTCAATCTCTCGTTTCCCATCATCATACTTTTACACTGGAATCGCTATGTGATTCTGAATTAGCACTATCGCTAGATGCATCCGCTGAATCGTCCTTATCGTTATAAACAAGCCTTCCCTTAAAGTACTTTGAATTCTCTTCGATTCCAAATATCGATACATCTTCACCTCGTTCATTCTGAAGCGTTGAGTATGCGTACTTCTCCGCACTTTCGTACCTAACATCGTATGGTGCTTTGAGGACATATTGGTATGTTGCAGTCTGACTTTTTGCGACATCTGCTTTAAAAATGATGAAGCATAGGACCCAGCATAGTTCCGAACATCATCAGTATACTAGCCAAGAGAATTCCTATCGCTAATGTAACATAGGCACCAATATTATGAAGTATAATCCTCGCCCTAAACCTTGATATGAATCTCCAGTTAGGTAAGGATATAGGATTCCTGGACTTTCTCTTGTTCTTGACCTCTCCTCTCAGGAGCTGTAGTGGCTCAGTCCTAAGTGCAAGCACTATAACTACTATATCAACGATTAGAACTATTACTAACGGAACTATCGTTGTCTTGATAAATGCCTCGCTGTTCCAATACGTCGTGTACATAGGAAGCGAATAACTGTGGTAATACGCCTTTGCAATGTATTTCTTAAGCCATAAATATCCAAGGACATTTCCTGTAATCGCAGCTACGAGCGATACAATCATTGGTAGCATTAAGTAGTATGACAAAAGCTCGCGCCTCGTGTATCCTGTTGCCCTTAGTGTTCCGACAGTTTTAGACTCTTTCTCAATACCATTTCTAGCACTGATAGCGAATATAAAAGCGATGACCGCCATGATTATATAAAGCATAAACTGCATCATTGCCATGTCATGTCCGAAGTCATCTCCTGTAAACATAATTGCATTGTTATCAGGTCTAGCTATTACGTCAGAAAGCATCACACGCTTTTTTATAAGTTCATCCTTAACATCTACAGCCTTGTCCTTTTGATCTTTTTCGGACAGCTTCTGGTCGTTATTTCGCCAAGCATAGGAATAAACTATTCCATTATCTCCAATCTCATCCCACGCCTTGTCACTCACAAGAGCCACCGAGAAATTCTGCGCATCGAACATCATATCTGCATTATTTTTGAACATAGCGCTGTAATCAGAAAAAGCACTTAACCCCGACACCTTGAATTTACGGTCATTCACGTAGATCGTATCACCGATTTTAATCTGATTGTTCTCTGCATAGAGTCGGTCGATTACAATTTCATCATCGCCCTTAGGCTTGTGGCCGGACATCATCGATACCTTGTTAAGTTTCTTTCTGTCCTTAAAAAAATACGGAATGTATCACCTTTGTGCTTACCCGACGTCACATTCTGCTCTTTATAATGCTGCTCTTGAACTTTGATTGATTGATTCTTCTCTAGTTCATCTATAATTGCATCGAAGTCCTCGTTTGGCTTCACCGCAAAGTTAAAGTGTCCATTCTCAATGGAGTACTTTTTAAAGCTGTTATTATACGTGCGAAGCATACTGCCATCAGCAACGAGATATCCACTCGTGAAACCAATGGAGAAAAACAAGAAAAAGGAACAACACTAAATACTTGGCTTTTTCTGCCCAAAGCTCCCTAAAGACTCTTTTATATATTGGATTCTTCATAGCCGCACCTACCATTCAATAAGTTCTGCAGCTAATCTCTGAGAATTCTTTTCATCGCTCCTAATCTTGCCATCGTGAAGATTTATGACCTGATGTGCCATCTGGCTAATTGCAACGTTGTGTGTAACTATCACTATTGTGCTGCCATACTTCTCGTTGATGTCCTCAATCAGTTTAAGTATTTCCTTAGATGTGTTGTAATCAAGAGCTCCAGTCGGCTCATCACAGAGAAGTAAATCAGGATTCTTGACAATTGCTCTACCTATGGATGTACGCTGCTGCTGCCCTCCTGAAAGTTGATTTGGTCTTTTATTCTTATGAGCCTCAAGACCAAGTAGCTCAATCAGTTCATCAATTGGAAGCGGACTATCACTGAGATATGCACCAACTTCGATGTTTTCTCTCACAGTTAAGTTCGGAATCAAGTTGTAAGACTGGAATATATACCCTAGGTGTTTACGCCTATACTGAGAGAGTTGTTTATCATTGAAATTTTCAAGTTTATCATCTCCAATTGTCACCGATCCGCTGTCCGCCTTATCGATACCGCCAAGTATATTGAGCAGTGTCGACTTTCCAGACCCTGATGGGCCTAAAAGCACACATATTTCTCCCTTTTTAACGCCACAATTAACCCCTTTTAGAACATCGACGCGGCTATCTCCCGTGCCATAGCTTTTCTTTATGCTGTCAATCTTCAGGTACATGTTATATCCTCTGCCTTCCTTATTAACTTGTGAGAATTATTTTATTGTAGTTAGTTATATCTAACTACAATTGCATAAAAGACAGGAATAATAATACAACTATTCCTGTCTTTATTAATATATCACTATTTATTTAACAATTCAATGTTGCTTTTTGAATTTGTTCTACTCACAGCCCCTTACTTGCAGTGTGAAAGAATAAGCTTCAAATACTGCCAAGTTCTTTCGGTTGATGAGATTGAGATGTTCTCGTTTACAGAGTGAACGTCTGAAATGTCTGGTCCAATAGATACCGCATCTACCTTACCTAACTTCTCAGCCCAAATTCCACACTCAATACCAGCGTGCATTGCGCTTACAACTGGTTCTTCACCATACTGCTCCTTATATGCAGCGATGCAGACATCGAGAAGATCCGACTTGTTGTTAAATTCCCAAGCACCATACGAGCTTCCTAGCTCAGTCTTAGCACCTAGAGCCTCTGCAAGAATTCTAATTTTCTTAGCAAGTAGATAGTTGCGAGAGTTAACGCTAGATCCAGCCATAGACTTAGTAATCAGTCTTCCCTCTTCAATTTTGATGATACCGATTGAGTGAGATGTCTCAACAAGTCCCTTTAGCTCTACGCTGTAATGCTCTACTCCCACAGGGCAAGCAACAACGAACTTAAAGAAGTTTTCCTGACACTCATTACCTACTGCCTCTTCTTCTACCTCACCGACAGCCTCAATAGATACAGTGATTCCAGGGTCTGAAGTGCGGTACTCAGCCTTAATCTCTTCAGTGGAAGCAGCAATGCTATCTTCGAATGCCTTTACATCAGAAGCAGCGACAATTACTTCACCCTCTACCTTTCCGAGGATTACGTTAGTTGCTCTACCACCCTTGATGGACACGAGATTGAATTCAGCCTTTTCGCTAGCATTGAGTAGCATTCTAGCTACAATCTGACCAGCATTTGCACGCTCCTGATGAATATCTAGTCCAGAGTGACCACCGAGTAGTCCCTCAACGATATACTTGTATTTTACACCCTTAACGAGCTTCTTATCTGCTGGGAAGCTTGTGATTATATCAACAGCACCTGCACATCCAACCGTTATAACGCCCTCGTCCTCAGAGTCTACGTTGATAACCTTACGAGATCTAATCTTAGAACCGTCGAGAGCGTAAGCTCCGAGCATACCAATTTCTTCATCAACAGTAGCGACTAACTCTAGCGGTGGGTGCGGAATATCCGTCGAATCGAGAAGAGCAAGTCCCATAGCAATTGCTGCACCATCATCTGCTCCGAGAGTAGTCTTGTTAGCAGTTAAGAAATCTCCATCGATAATCAGTTCAATCGGGTCGTTCTGGAAGTCGTGAGTGCTATCCTCAGTCTTCTCAGCAACGATATCCATATGGCCCTGAATCATAACCATGTCAGAGTTCTCGTATCCTGGAGTTCCTTCCTTCCAGATAATTACGTTGCCTGACTCATCTTGATAATATTCTAACCCGTGCTCCTTCGCAAAATTTACGAGATATGCACTAATCTTATCGGTGTGTCCTGATGCACGTGGAACATCACTGATTTCTTTGAAATATCTAAACACTTCTTGTGGTGCTAGTTTGCTTACGTCGCTCATTTAATACCTCCATAATGTTAAAACCATAGTTTTACATACTATATAAACAATTATAAATAGATATGTGAATTAGTTCAATATGATTTACCCTCGATTATGTGTTTTCGAGTTATTGTTCTCTCAATCTATTTCTGCATTAAAAAAAGCGTAGCCAATCGGCTCCGCTTTTTTTCGTCACTCGATATCTTACTAATATCAAGATTTTAACTATATTATAGCTTTATCGAAACGAGCAAGGCTTAGCCCTGAACTGCTGCAGCAACCTCAGCTGCAAAGTCGTCTTCCTTCTTCTCGATTCCCTCGCCAACTTCGTACCTTAGCATAGATACAACCTGCATATCCTTACCAACTTCCTTAGCGCACTTCTCTACGTACTGAGCGATGCTTAGGTCGCTATCCTTTACGAACGGCTGATCAACTAGGCAAACTTCTTTGAGCTCCTTCTTGATCTTTCCAGTAACTATCTTCTCTACCATCTCAGGCTTCTTTCCTTCGTTTAGAACCTGCTCAGTAAGAATCTTCTTCTCGTTCTCGATGTACTCAGGGTCAACACCTGCTTCATCTACGAACTTAGGGTTCATAGATGCAACCTGCATTGCAACGTCCTTACCACAAGCCTCAACCTCAGCAGCTGTAGCATCAGTCTTAATACCAACGATAACTCCGATTCTGCCGCCACCGTGGATGTATCCTGTGTAAACAACGCCCTCTTCCTCAACTCTAGCATATCTTCTGATGTTGAGGGTTCTCACCAATCTTAGCAATCTTAGCTGTAAGAACATCCCTAACAGTTGATCCCTGGAATGGCTCTGCCATGAAAGCATCCATGTCTAGATCGCCCTTTACAAGTGCTTCAGCAGCAATTGCCTCAACGAACTCAACGAACTCTTCGTTCTTGGATACGAAGTCAGTCTCAGAGTTAACCTCAGCGATTGCAGCAACCTTGTTGCCTTCACCAAAAAGCAAGCCTTACAAGTCCTTCAGCAGCGATTCTGCCAGACTTCTTCTGAGCCTTCATGATTCCCTTCTCACGAAGCCAATCTACCGCCTTATCGATGTCGCCATCTGTCTCAACTAGCGCTTTCTTGCAATCCATCATACCGGAACCTGTGAGCTCACGAAGCTCCTTGACTAGTGCAGCTGTTACAGCCATTGTGTCCTCCTTACTAAATAACCGTCCGAGCCGGGTTATTTCTCGGTCCGGACGGCATTCACTTGTTATATTATTCGTTTATAAAAAGTCTGTTTTAATTTATGCTTCTGCTTCAGTCTCAGCTTCCTCAGCTGGAACCTCGCTAGCATCGAAGCTCTCGCCCTGCTTAGCTTCAATTACAGCATCTGCCATTGCAGATGTGATTAGCTTTACAGCTCTGATAGCGTCATCGTTAGCAGGAATGATGTAATCAACATCATCTGGATCGCAGTTTGTATCTACGATACCTACAACTGGGATTCCGAGAGTTCTTGCTTCCTTAACAGCAATCTTTTCCTTCTTAGGATCTACTACGAACATTGCTCCAGGCATACCCTTCATATCCTTGATTCCACCTAGGAACTTCTCTAGCTTATCAGCTTCCTGTCTGATCTTAAGAGCTTCCTTCTTAGCGTACTTCTCGATAGTGCCATCAGCTTCCATCTCACGAATCTCTGCAAGTCTAGCAATTCTCTTGCTGATAGTCTTGTAGTTTGTGAGCATTCCACCGAGCCATCTCTCATTTACAAAGAACATTCCTGCACGTAGAGCCTCATCCTTGATAGCTGCCTGAGCCTGCTTCTTAGTTCCTACGAATAGGATTGGCTCTCCATCTGCTGCTACCTTTCTGATGAAATCATAAGCATCGTCGATTCTCTGAATAGTCTGCTGAAGATCGATGATATAGATTCCGTTTCTCTCTGTGAAGATGTATGGAGCCATCTTAGGGGTTCCATCTTCTGAGTCTGGTGTCCGAAATGAACACCTGCTTCTAAAAAGCTGTTTCATTGATACTACTGACATAATTAACCTCCGGTTGTTACTTCCACCGTGAACACTAGCCTTCAACCTTCAATAGGCACCGCGGCAACTTCACGATGTGATTATTACTTACTACATCCATGCATTTGAACACAAAGATGCCTATATATTATAGGTCACGAGCCTTATTAATGCAAGTATATATGAGTAGTTTTTCAAGCTTTTTATATGAAAAACGGCAATCATCTACTACCTAGCTGATTGCCGCCTTATTTCATAACTCGTAAGTATTCGAGCACCTGCTTGCATAGCTATTCATCATTGTAAAAGTTCAATGGTCTTATTACCGAACTTGCTACTGAATATTATTACGTCTTTTTTTAGCTGCAACTACTGCGAGTATAACCGAAGAGGCACATAGCACAAGTGCAGATTGAATAGGTTTGCTTGCATCACCAGTCTTAGGACTATTGCTCTTATAGTTCCCGTCATCCCTGTGCTTCGTCACTGTTATGCTAGGCTTTTTCTGGAACCTGGCTGTTCTTAATAATCTTCGTAACAGACTTATCTGGGCCGAAGTCCGCTGGAACTACCTTAACAGTCTCAGTAGATAGCATATATCCTTCTGGAGCTTTTTTCTCTTTAATCGTATACTTATCCTTCAGCAGTCCGTCTAGGCTGCCATTGCCATTGCTATCAGTAGTAATCTCGCCAACTTTAACGCCTGAAGACTCTCTGATAACTTCGAAAACAGCACCACTCAAGCTATCACCATTTTCATTTTCCTTGTGGATTTTTGATAGTAAAGTGGTAGCCGTTTGCCTCACCACCAGACTCCTGATATACAGCTCGTATTACTTCGTCCATAAGCACCTGAGTGTCATTATAGCCACTAATTCTGTTGTTGACAATTTCTTGATTGACGGGTCTATATGAAAGCTTCATATCATACTTTATGTAGTAGCCTTCTCCCTGCACATTGTTGAAATCGATAGTGAAGCTGTTGCCATTAAGGTTAATCGGAATCTGATTTGTTACGTCAACTTCATTCTTTAGAGCAAAGTATCCATCAGCTCCAATCTCCCACCTACCCTTCGTAATCCTAAAGCTGTTCTTGTCATACGAAACAGCTGGCGTTTCGATTGTGTCTTTTACAGTAAGCTTCTGGAAATTCCCACCCTTGCCGTTTACACGAATTCTTGTACGCACGATTGTGGGGTCGTTGTTATCGAAGTAGCTTCTCTTATACAGGTGTTCATCCGGATTATCTCTACGAACGCCAGCATATACAAATGGATTGATGTCAAATCCATGTCCACCGTCCATAACCAGACGCAGTCTCATCGTCTGACCAGATGTAACGACATCTGTATCAATTTTTACAGTGACATGGAGTGAACCAGATATATCAGAGTGACTATCTACATAATTGGCATATGTAATCGTAACTGTCTTCGCATCAGGGTCTGTAACCGCATTAGCGATAGTCTCGCCTGAAGGGCTCTTGATAGCAAAAGACTCTCTCTTCACGATTTCAAATTCATTAGGGACATGGATAATAGTCTTGTCTCCCGCATGAACTCTATTATTCAAAGCAAACTTAACTACAAGCTGCATCCTAGTTGTCACATTAGCCCATGTTGCTGGTGTAACTAAATCAGCCTTCGTTAGTTTGACTTCAGTAACAACATCATTATGAATAGTCTCCGCATAAGCTTTACCAATCACGGGAGTTATGCCGAGTAGCATAATGCAAGACACAATAAGAACTAAAAGTTTTTTTACCGCAAATTTGCATTTTGAATTCATAAACCTTCCTCCTAATAAAAAAATACCCACAATTTTGACTAATTTTTGTCATTATTACAAATGTAGCATATTAATATCCACATGTCACACTAAATTTTTCAAGAAAAAAATATTATTACTTCTAGTATAAGGTGTTACTAAACATCCACCAAAGGTTGCTGACCACCTTGGCAATAGATTGATTATGCATATACCTATCCGCTTATGTTTCAAGTTTTTATATAGATACTAATTCAATAAATATGCAGACAAAAAGACGCCGACTAATCGGCGTCTTTGTCACTATTAAATTTAAATTGTTTTTGAGAAATCTTATGATTAATTATCTCTCTTCTCTTCTCTTGAGTCCAGCTGCACCAGCAACACCTGCTACTGCACCACCCATTACAAGCATATAGAACAGAATGTTAGCAGCATCACCAGTCTTTTACAACTTTGCCCAGCTTAGTAGGTTTCTTTGGTGCAGCAGGACTTGTCTCTGGAGCATACTTCATGGTGAAAGTAATCTTGCTGAGGTCGGTTGGAGCGATAGCATCAGCTCCATCCGCAGTCTGTTTGCCGTTCCACTTAAGGTTGAAGTTTACGACTTTGCCAGTAGGTATGTAAGTAGCTTTCGCTTTGAATAGACCACCAACTTCGCCCTTCATCGTATAGTTAGTATTTGCAACAGCTGCACCAGTAAATTTAACACCACCAACCTTCACCTTAAGGTCATCGTCAACGGATCTAATGTCCCTAGCTAGATCATCATAATTCGTGTAGCTCTTAACAAGCTTTGATAGTAACCACTACCTTGTTGCCGGTGCGATTAACATTGGTAATCTTAAAGATGTTATTAGCACCTTCAAGAGTCGCAGTCGGCGTACCAGTGCCAAAAAGTCATCTCGTTTGGAAGCTCAAGACTAGCAGTAAATGTCGTATCTACTGAGTCTAAACTAATCTGATTAGCAATAGGATTGTTGTAGTGTCTCTCAATCTGAGTCATCTGATCCTTTACAGGCTTTACTTTAAGCAAACCTATAACTTCGTGCGTATCAGTTTTTTTAGTCTCGAATACCTGATTATGCTCTGTTTCATTTCCTATAAGGATATCGCCCTCGAGATCTCTCTCGTCAGTTACTACTGTAGGCTCATTGTACTTAAGTGTGAAAGAAATCTTGCTTAGATCTGTAGGGTTCGTCGCGTCTGCTCCGTCTGCACTCTGCTTACCGTTCCACACATAATTAAAGTTAATAACTTTGTTGCTTAATACATTGGTAGTCTTAGCCGTAAACTTTCCTGAAACAGAACCCACTACCGTATAGTTTGTATCTGGTGTAGATGCTGATGTAAACTGCGCCCCTTTAACGACAACCTTTAAGTTGTCATCTACTCCCGAGACAGCATTTTTAAGCTCTGTATACGTCGTGATATTGTTCGCATCCTTGAGCTTAATAGTAACGTTTACCTTATTACCAACTAAAGTCGAGCTTGCTACTTCAAACTTTCCATTCGCACCAAGCAGCTGAACCTCTGGATTCGCATCCTTGAATTTCATACCTGCTGGAAGCTCAATAGATGCATTAAATACGGTGTCCATATTTTTCTACTCTGATTCCGATTGCCACAGCACCTTGGAACAAAGTCTCAAGCCTTGTAAGTTCATCCTTGATAGGCTTTTACATTAAGATTGCCTGTGAAGTCAATTGTATCGTTCTTCTGCACCTCATACACAGAATTGTGCTCTGTCTCGTTTCCTACCAGGATGTCACCCTCGAGATTTCCAGTAGTTGTCAAATCCTGAGGAAAATGCTGTACGAGATTGCTGGTAAATCCAACATTTGCTACATCTGTATTATATGTCTGAAGGCCAAAAACCAAATGCTGCAGCAGTTCCAGATGGGTAAAAAGAGAAATCGCCCTTACCCACAATCTTTTCACCTTCCATCCTAGCAGCAGCAGCCTTGTCGCTAACTGTTACGCTATATGGGATTGTGATATCTACTGTATGAGCATCTGGATTAGCCTTGTCAGCAAGATAAGCGTTATAAATACCCTGCCAATTTACATCGTTCAGATACAGCTTAAAGTTAACAGTTCTACCGTTAACTGTCTTGATAATCTTATTGCCATTAATATATGATACCGAGTTTGCTGCAGAGATATTTCCAATGTTCACATCCTCTGGAAATGTAACATTGTACTCGATATAGGCAATCTTGTTCGCTCCCTCTCTTCCGTGTGGGTATAGACCGTTTACTGCTGCAGTAGCCATCTCTGACTCTTTAGGTTCCAGCACCTTTGACATCGGTATCTTGAGCTTTACTGTACCGTTATACGTTGCACTGCTGCCATCCGCTCCTCCAGTTGTGCTACCTGTCTGGGTAACGTACTGTGCAACAGGCAATATGTTGCTAGCTGCGGACGCGGGAATCATAGCTGCTAGCTGAGTTATCAGCATAGCAACAATAATTATAAGCGCGTGAAATTTTTTTAGTAAATTTCCTTGTCCCCATATTAGTTATTTCCTCCTTTTATTCTTCTAACACAAGTAACGATAATCCGCTACTCTACTTAACAATTAATCAATAGAATAATTTTATAGCTATTACGCCATAAAGTCTACTAAATATTTCAATAAAAAACGATGCATGTATTTGTTCACATGCACCTACCTAACTACTATTCCATCTCACTCATGTATACTTTATGCCACTTCCATGCTGATTCACAAATATCCTTTAGGTCATACTTAGCAGACCACCCGAGATCTTCTCTAACCCTATCGCAGCAAGCATACATTTCAGCGATGTCGCCTTCTCTAGCAGCTTCAATCTTATACGGAATCTCTTTGCCTGTCGCCTTTTCAAAAGCCTTGACAGCTTCTAGAACACTGTATCCACAGCCAGTTCCCAGATTATATGTATATACATTTGGCTCACTATAGAGTTTTTCTATAGCCGCAACATGACCACTAGCTAAATCAGAAATATGTATGTAATCCCTTACACCAGTTCCATCCGATGTTTCATAGCTTCCCCCAAGCACTTTAAAGAAAGGAATATCTCCCGAAGCCGCAAGAGCTAACGACGGCATAAGATTGTTAGGCGTTTTACTATACCTCTCCCCAATTAGCCCGCTCTGGTGCGCTCCTGCTGGATTAAAGTATCTGAGCATAACTATATTCCACCTGTTGTCAGCAGTGAACATATCTCTCAGCAGCTCTTCCTGCACCCACTTCGTTCTTCCATAAGGGTTCGTGCAATTTCCAGTTACACAGCCCTCAGTAACTGGGACCATTTTCGATTCTCCATACACGTTCGCAGAAGAGCTAAGAATGATTTTGCGTACATCATACTTTTGCATAACTTCGAGCAGCGCAACAGTAGACAAAATATTATTTCTATAATATTTAAGTGGAGACTTAACGGCTTCACCAACAGCCTTATAACCAGCTAGATGAATGACCGCATCTATGTGTTCTCTTTCAAACAAGTCAGCTAGACGCTCTTCATCACAAATATCGATATTGTAGAAAGGAAAGCCTTTTCCTGTAATTTCTCGAACCCCTGCGAGGGCTTTCGCACTAGAGTTACTGAGATCATCAGCAATAACTATATCGAATCCTGATTCAAGCAGCTCAACCGCAACATGGCTTCCTATATAACCAGCTCCACCAGTAAGCAGAACTCTCTTCTTATCAATTATGTTATTAATCTCTGACATCTCACTTTCCCCAATGCTATTAAAAAAACATCTTCAAACACATATTATAGATTTCTTCAATACTATGGTCTATCGTATAGCCAAATTAAATACATCGCTATTTCGCTTATTTTGCTAAAATTGAATATTTTACGAGTAGATTCATCATATAGTTCGGAAAATCGGCGAATTTCCGCCATTTCTCCCATTAATAAGGACTATTTTGTGTGAACATTTCTTGAAGTTAGACTTTTTGCCCCATATAATTATTTTATCACGAACAGACCAACTTATGTGCTGTTCTATCAACTACAAGATATTTAATTATCACTAGAAGGAGTTATCTTTATGGAAAAGTTTTTTAAACTTAAAGAACACGGTACTACCACCAGTACTGAAATTATCGCCGGAATTACCACATTCCTATCGATGGTATATATTCTGGCAGTAAACCCTAACATCCTATCTGCAGCAGGTATGGATGGAGCTGCTGTATTTACAGCTACTGCAATTTCTGCAACTGTAGCCACTCTATTCATGGCATTCTTCGCTAATTACCCTGTCGCTCTTGCATCTGGAATGGGACTCAACGCATACTTTGCTTTCTCTGTCTGCATTCCAATGGCAAAGGCTGGAATCAATGACCCTTGGAAGATTGCACTCGCTGCAGTTCTTATAGAAGGTATCGTATTCGTTCTTCTTTCGCTGACAAGCTTCCGCGAAAAGCTAGTCAACGAGGTTCCTGCTAACCTGAAGTATGGTATCACAGCTGGTATCGGTCTATTCATCGTTCTAGTTGGACTAAAGGGTGCGGGCATCGTAATCGGTAGCGGTGCAACTCTTGTTGAGCTTGGTCAGGTTGGATCACCACAGTTCGTACTCGCTATGATTGGTTTCCTTTGTATCTGTGCAATGGTTCGCAAGAACGTTCCTGGTGCAGTTCTATGGGGATTCTCATAACATGGATTCTCGGAATCATCGCTGAAAAGGCTGGTTGGTATCATGTTGATCCTGCTGCTGGTGCATTCTCACTAGTACCTGCAAAGATATTCAGCATTCCTACTGCCCCTTACTTCGGACAGTTCGACTTCACATGGATTTCTCAGAATCTGATTAACTTCCTAGTTATCACATTCTCTTTCCTATTCGTTGACCTATTCGATACTGTAGGAACTCTAATCGGTGTTGCTTCAAAAGGAAACCTTCTTGACGAGAACGGAAATCTACCTCGCGCAAAAGGAGCTCTTCTTGCTGACGCGTTCGGTACAATATTTGGAGCTTTCGTAGGAACTTCAACAGTTACTTCATACGTTGAGTCAAGTGCCGGTGTAGCTGCTGGTGGAAGAACTGGTCTTACAGCTGTAACATCTGCTGTAATGTTCGCAATCGCACTATTCTTCTCACCTGTATTTCTAGCAATTCCAGGATTTGCTACAACCCCAGCACTTATGTACGTTGGACTATTGATGGTTTCATCAATCAAGGATATCGACTTTGGCTCAGATATCGCTGATACTGCAGCTGCATTCTGCGCTATCACATTCATGCCTTTCACATATTCCATCGCTAACGGAATCATGTTCGGTATGATTTCATGGGTACTACTCAAGGTTATCGGTGGAAAGGCAAAAGAAATTTCCCCAGTTATGTGGATTTCTTTCGCACTATTCGCACTCAGAATCGGTACTCTAATCGCAGGAATTGGCTTCCACTAAGTTTTATTCAGTATTAGTAGTGTACTAAATAGTAATATCAGGCGGGTTCTGCTGAACCCGCCTTTGTTATATTCAAAACATCTGTTCGCACTTTATCTCAAATCGTCTATAATAGTATTATTAATAGACTCACGAAAGGACCGCTACATGAACAGAGACAGACGAATCCTACATTGCGATATGAACAGCTTCTATGCTTCTGTTGAGCTGCTGTCGCGTCCTGATATAAAAGATAAGCCCGTGGCGGTTGCTGGAGATCCAGATAGCAGACATGGGATTATCTTAGCCAAGAATGAACTTGCCAAAAAATTTGGAGTTGTAACCGCTGAGACGATACAGTCGGCAAGGAGGAAGTGTCCTGAACTTGTGACGATTCCGCCCCATCACGATAAGTACCAAGAGTACAGCCATATACTGAATTCAATATATCTAGAATATACGGATCTTGTTGAGCCCTTTAGCGTAGATGAATCGTGGCTAGATGTGACTGCTAGTGAAATGCTGCTAGGCGATGCGAAAAATAATCGCCGACAACATCAGGGAGCGTGTACACCGCGAACTTGGACTCACGCTCTCCGTCGGTGTTTCTTTTAATAAGATTTTTGCCAAGATGGGTAGTGATTATAAAAAGCCTAATGCGACTACAGTTATTTCAAGGGAGAATTTCAAGGAATTACTATGGCCGATGCCTGCTTCTGAAATGTTTTTTTCGTAGGCAGGGGCTACAGCTACTAAACTAAGTAATTTTGGAATTCATACGATTGGTGATTTAGCACATGCCGATCCGTTGCTGCTTTCAAATACATTTGGTGTCCACGGAGTAAATCTTTACAAATATGCAAACGGTCAGGACGATGATCCCGTGCGCGCATACAATAATCGCGAAGACATAAAATCAGTCGGACACGGCATGACATTTCGCCGCAACCTAAGAGGTGCTGATGACATTGGAATCGCTTTGACGGAATTAACAGACAAAGTAAGCACCAGACTAAGACGTCACGAAAAATGGGCACGTGGTGTCAAAATTGAAATAACGACACCCGAATTCAAACGGCTATCGAGACAGAAAAGATTACCAAACCCTATTAACAGTCCTGCAGCATTTAGGAAAGTGGCATTTGATCTCATCAAAGAGCTTAACTACACTAATCGCCCTATACGGCTACTCACCGTTACAGCAATAGACCTGACAGACTCACAAGATGGCGGTCAGCTCACCATATTTACAATGGGTGCTTCTACGGATGAAAAGAACCAATATGATAGAGATGAAAACATCGCTAAAGCTATGGACGAAATTAGGGATAAATTTGGCAACTCGTCTATTAAATTTGCCCACGTAATAGGTAATGATATTGGAATTGATGAGGACTAGAATATAACGATGAAACAGAGACTAGCTAAATCACCGCATCAGAGACGTAGTAAATCAAAGAAAAAATCAGACGGAATTCGAGTCAGATTTAAGAAATGGCTTAATCGCAAAACCTCTACCTTAAAAAGAAAAGCAATCAGCAAGATAAAGAGAAACAAGTTTAAGGTAGCGTTTTCAGTTATCGGACTCTTGGCGATTTTATTCGTCGTTTTTCTACACTTAACGCGTAACAAGTCTTTTGAGTATGGAAACTTCACGCATGATGCAAGATTCAACGGATATGTAATATCTACTGGAATCGATGTTTCGTACGCACAGGGTGATAATATCGATTGGCACAAGGTCAAGAAATCAGGCGTTGATTTCGTTTATATCAGAGCTGGCTTCAGAGACGCATCAAGAGGTCATCTCCATAAAGACGCTAAATTCGAACAAAATATTAAAGGTGCCCGAGATGCCAATCTCATGGTTGGCGTGTACATATATTCGCAAGCTTTAAGCACCGAAGAAGCTGCTGCCGAAGCGGATTACCTGACTAGCCTAGCAGATAAATATAGTATCGATCTACCGATAGTAATGGATTATGAGCTATATAACGGTGGTAGACTTGCCAACGCGATAAGCTCCGGTTCTCTCGGAACGGCAGGGATAAATAAAAATGCTTTGGCATTTACAAAGCGAGGCTGGGACCGTGGATATGAGACGATGATTTATGGCAACTATGATTTCCTCATGCACTACGCAAGCGGATTTGAGCTTTCCAAGAGTACCAATATATGGCTAGCGCAGTATAATACCAGAGCTACTTACAAGGGTGATTATATGATGTGGCAGAGCACTGACAAGGCGACCGTTCCCGGTATCAATAAAAATGTTGATTTGAACTTCATGTATTTGAATCCTAAAAAAACTTATCATTCGCTACGCTCTAACGCCAATGGCAAGAGATCGATTGAAAAATGCCATGTGCAGCTTAAGAGTCACAGCTCTAGATATCTCGGATTCATAGTAAAGCCTGGAATCGTGGTTTACGACAAAGGCAAGGAACTTAGTGAAGGAAAAGATTATAAAGTTGCATACATTAAGAACACATCTCCTGGTACAGGATATGCTATAGTTACAGGGATAGGAGAATATAAAGATTCTATCATGACCAGCTTCAAGATTAAGAAGATATTATAATGCCGCTACGCCTAAACTTGCGGCATAGAAGCTTAAGCGATACAAAACAAAAATAAGCAAAAGGAAATTCAAGAAATGAAATTTATATCATGGAATGTAAATGGTTTTAGAGCAGTGCTCAAGAAGGGTTTTGAAGAGATTTTTAATGAGCTCGATGCGGACTTCTTCTGCTTACAGGAGACCAAGATGCAGGAAGGCCAAGCAGACTTTCACCCAGAAGGATATCACGAATATTACAGCTATGCGGAGAAAAAAGGTTACTCGGGAACAGCGATTTTTGCAAAGAAAGAACCTCTCAGCGTAGTATATGGAATCGAAGGTAAGCACAACGACGAAGGTCGTGTAATTACGCTTGAATACGATGATTTTTATCTGATATGTGCTTATGTTCCTAACGCTCAGAACGAGCTGAAGCGAATCGACTACAGAATGGAATACGAGGATGATCTTAGAGCCTATATGTCTAAGCTAGATAAGTTTAAGCCTGTTGTATACTGCGGTGATCTCAACGTAGCACACCAGGAAATCGACCTCAAGAATCCGAAAAGCAATCGTGGTAGTGCGGGCTTTTCAGATGAAGAGCGCGGTAAAATGACGGAGCTACTGGCTGCTGGTTTTACAGATACTTTTAGATTTCTTCAACCTGAAACCACAGGCGTGTACTCATGGTGGTCATATCGTTTCAATGCGAGAGCAAATAATGCTGGTTGGCGTATCGACTACTTCTTAGTATCAAATCGCCTCGAGCCCAAAATCAAAGAAGCTGCAATTCTCACCGATGTATACGGCAGTGATCACTGTCCGGTTTCGCTGGTGCTTGAATAATGTAGACAGTTATCACTTAACATAAAAGTAGAAAGGGAAAATTTATGAAAAAGATTTTAGCATTTGAATATGCAGGTTGCCCATACTGTGTACAGGGTAAAAAGGCTCTTGCCGACCTTATCGAAGAGAATCCAGAGTACGGCAAGGTAGAAGTTGAATGGATTGAGGAGAATGAACATCCTGAAATCATCGCAAACTATGATTACTATGCGACTCCTTCGATGTTTATAGATGGTGAGAAGAAGTATGAAGCTCACCTCTTCGAGAGACTATGAGGAGTGCAGAGGTCACATCAAAGATGTACTCGACGAGGCACTGCGGTAACATATTAGCAAAGCTGATATTCCTTAAGTATTAACGGATATCAATTCATATTTACAAAAGAACGAGCTACATAGCATATGCTTTGTAGCTCGTTTTAGGGATATAGGACAAAAAGAGTTGGTAAAAACCGCTGTGGTCGTTGAAATTTCAACGGCTATAGCGGTTATATCTTTTTGAAAGAAGATACAGGGTGGACAAAAAAAGAGTTGGTGAAAATACTTGTAACTCTTGAAATCTCAAGGTGTATTGGGGTTATATCTTCCTTAGAAATAGTATTCTAGGAGGATAGTAAAATGAAACATGTTATTTGCCCTGTTTGTGGAAATATTTGTATAAAATATGGGAAGAATAAATCAGGATCACAAAGGTGGATTTGTAAGAAATGCAAGTCAATAAATACACCTAAAATAGATAACCTAGCCAAGCAACTTAATATATTTCTTAAGTGGCTTTTTAGCAAAGATATTCAAAAGGATATGCCTGGAGGTGGTCGTACCTTTAGGCGAAAGACATCCAAATTTTGGGATATATGGACATTACCAACCGTAGTGGAAGAAAAGCATTCAGTGGTGTTCGTAAATGGAATTTATCTATGCCGTAATGCCTGTGTTTTAATTTGCTGTGACAGAAATAATGTGCTTGGTTGGTACTTGTGCCGCTATGAGCATGCAAATGCATGGATTTCATTAATGTCCAGGATTACTGAACCTACACTTGTAGTTTCGGACGGAGGGAAAGGATTTAATAAGGCCTTGAAAAAGGTATGGCCTCATGCAAAGCACCAGAGATGCCTTTTTCATGTGTTTTCTCAAGTAAGAAGATATACTACAACAAGACCTAAAACCCTTGCAGGGGCTGAGCTATATGCTCTTTCCAAAAGACTGCTCCACCTAGAAAAGAAATTTGAAGCAGATAAATGGATAGATGAGTTCTTAGATTGGATGAGAAGACACAACAAGTTTTTGAGCCAAAGGTCGCTAGACGAAAATGGTAACTGGAGAGCAACGCATGAAAGACTTTTAAAGGCGCAGAGATCTCTTTCTAGGTTGGTAAAAAGAAGGCACTTTATTCACTTATTTGGATGAAGATTTAATAGCTGAGATAGGTAAGGGTCCATCTACAAATAACCAGATAGAAGGCGGTATAAATACAAGACTAAGAGCTTTGCTAAGGAATCACCGTGGACTATCTGTTGAAAGAAGAATAAAAGCGGTCTTCTGGTGGTGCTATGTGCACTCACCAAGACCGCTTTCTGTGTCTGAACTATTAAAAGTAATGCCAACGGACAAAAGTATTGCAGCGATATACCAGAAGATTTCAGAGCTAGATAAACGCACTTCATCTATCCCTACATGGGGAGATGCGGTGGTCTGGGGAGAGCTGCATAAGTCGTCTGAATTTCAGAATTATTGGGATTAGCCACCAACTCTTTTTTTGTCCTATAACCCTCGTTTTAATATCAGCAACATCGTAAATATCTACTTTCGTCTATTTACTAATCACAATTCTTATTTATCAAACTTGAGGTTATTAAACTCTTTCTTGCGTGGATATGAGTCCTCGGAGAACTCCTCAGCCATATTCTTAATAGCCTTCTTCTCCTTCGAGCTGAGCTTAGTAGGAACCTCGATATTAACCTTTACATAGAGGTCGCCATATCTACCAGTTCTAGGGTTCTTAACGCCCTTGCCCTTCAGCCTGAAGTTCGAACCCGTCTGAGTTCCTGGAGCAAGTGTGTAAGAATAAGTCTCATTGAAACCTGGCACCTTAACCTTGTCACCGAGAACAGCCTGATCATACGAAATAGGCATTGTCAGATAAAGGTCGTCTCCGCGCCTCTTATATATCTTGTGAGGCTTTTACGTTGATGACGATATAAAGGTCTCCAAACGGACCTCCATTTACGCCAGGCTCACCCTCACCACGAATTGGGATGATGCTATCGCTATCAACTCCCGCCGGGATATCGATCTTAAGTGTTACAGTCTTTCTAACAGAGCCTTTTCCATGGCAATCAGGACAAGGCTTATCTATAACTTGACCAGTCCCGCCGCATGCATCACAAGCAGATACATTTTGGAAAGTTCCAAACGGAGTCTGCGATACATGTGAAACCTGACCAGTTCCCCCGCACTTCTCACAAGTGTGCTTATGAGTTCCAGGCGCAGTTCCCTCACCGTTACAAGTCTTACACTTAACTTCCTTAGTGAGCTTAATCTCTTTCTTGCACCCAAATATTGCTTCTGTAAATTCAATCGTAATCGACTTCTGTAGGTCATTTCCCTTGCGTGGGCCATTACGCCTTGCACTTCGTCCACCAAAACCGCCGAAGCCGCCGCCGAACATATCAAATATATCTTCAAAGCCGCCGAAGCCACCGAAGCCAGCTCCGTCGCCGCCAAAGCCTGCGTTTGGATCTACTCCAGCATGTCCAAATCTATCGTACTTACTCTTTTTATCAGGATCCGACAATACAGCGTATGCTTCATTGGCTTCCTTAAATTTTTCTTCAGCTTCCTTATCACCAGGATTCTTATCGGGATGGTATTTCATCGCCATCTTACGATACGCTTTCTTGATTTCGTCCTCGGAAGCGCCTTTCTGGATGCCTAGCACCTCATAATAATCTCTCTTGTCAGCCATATTATTTCCTTCCAACGATAATTTATAAATCAGTGAACTGCCGGCACTATGTACCGGCAGCGATCACTACTGTATTTGGTTTACTTATCTTCGTCTACCACTTCATAATCAGCATCTACAGTGTTTCCGCCGGGTCCAGCACTCTGTCCTCCATCCTGAGCCTGCTCTCCCGCTCCTGCAGCACCTGCCTGAGCCTGAGCTTCCTGATAGATTCTTGATGAAATTGGATAGAATGCCTGTGTCAAAGCCTCAATCTTAGTCTTAGCATCCTCAACATCGTTAGCTTCTACAGCCTTCTTTTAGGTCTTCCCTAGCTGCATCTACTTTTAGCCTTCTCGTCTGCTGTAACCTTATCGCCGAGCTCATTCATCTGCTTTTCAGTCTCGAAGAGAATTCCTTCAGCCTGGTTCTTAACCTCGACTTCTTCCTTCTTCTTCTTATCCTCTTCAGCGTACTGCTCAGCTTCCTTGATCTTAGCGTTGATCTCATCCTCAGATAGTTTAGTCGAAGATGTGATAGTAATCTGCTGTTCCTTACCAGTTCCAAGGTCCTTAGCGCTAACATTTACGATACCGTTTGCATCGATATCAAATGTAACCTCGATCTGTGGAATTCCACGAGGAGCTGGGGCGATGCCAGTGAGCTGGAATCTGCCTAGCGTAATGTTATCAGCAGCCATCTCTCTCTCTCCCTGCATTACGTGAACGTCTACTGCAGTCTGGTTATCTGCTGCTGTTGAGAAAATCTGACTCTTCTTGGTAGGAATAGTAGTATTTCTCTCGATTAGCTTAGTTGCTACACCTCCGAGTGTCTCGATGGATAGTGATAGTGGAGTAACATCGAGTAGAAGAACGTCATTTACCTCACCTGTGAGTACTCCAGCCTGAATCGAAGCACCTACAGCTACGCACTCGTCTGGGTTGATTCCCTTGAAAGGCTCCTTGCCTGTAACCTTCTGAACTGCAGCCTGAACTGCTGGTATACGAGTTGAACCACCAACTAGAATTACCTTGGAGATATCAGAGTTTGATACTCCAGCATCTGCCATAGCCTTCTTCATAGGCTCAATACTTCTATCTACGAGATCGCTAGTAAGCTGATCAAATCTAGCTCTTGTAAGGTCCATATCCATGTAGCGGGCCAGCTTCAGAAACTGTGATGAACGGTAGGTTAATCTTAGTCGTCTGAGCGCTTGATAGCTCCTTCTTAGCCTTCTCAGCAGCTTCCTTAAGTCTCTGAAGTGCCATGTTGTCTTTTCTGAGATCTACTCCGTGCTCTGCCATGAATGAATCAGCGAGGAAATCGAGAACTGCGTTATCGAAGTCATCTCCGCCGAGATGAGTATCTCCGTTAGTAGCTAGTACTTCAAATACTCCATCTCCTAGTTCTAGAACAGATACGTCGAATGTACCACCACCTAGATCGTATACGAGAATCTTCTGAGCTCCTTCAGCCTTATCTAGTCCGTAAGCTAGTGATGCAGCTGTTGGCTCGTTGATAATTCTCTTAACCTCAAGTCCTGCAATCTTACCAGCATCCTTTGTAGCCTGCTTCTGAGCATCGGAGAAGTACGCAGGAACTGTAATTACAGCCTCTGTAACCTTCTCGCCTAGGTAAGCTTCAGCGTCTGCCTTGAGCTTTCCTAGAATCATAGCTGAGATATCCTGTGGAGTGTAGCTCTTACCATCAATCTCTACAGTATAGCTCTCGCCCATGTGTCTCTTGATAGAAGCGATAGTTCTATCTGGGTTAGTGATTGCCTGTCTCTTAGCAGTCTCTCCTACTAGTCTCTCACCATTCTTGGTGAATGCAACTACAGATGGTGTAGTTCTTGCTCCCTCTGCGTTTGCGATTACAACTGGTTCTCCGCCCTCTAGAACGGCTACACAGCTGTTTGTTGTTCCTAAATCAATTCCAATAATCTTGCTCATTTTTATATACTTCCTTTCATATAAGAAATCTTTATTTACTAAATTTTTATGCACGCTTATATTGCGCGACTTACTTTTACTTTGCGACGGTAACCATCGCTGGTCTAATGACTCTGCCATTTAAGGAGTAACCCTTCTGAAGGACGCTGCACACCTTGTTACTATCGTACTCATCGCTATCTGCTGTCATAACTGCATTGTGTAGGTTAGGGTCAAAATCTTCACCTAGAGCCTTCACTTCCTCGAGCCCCGACTTAGTTAGCACTCCGTGCAGCTGGTCAAATATAAGTTTCATACCCTGAGCATATCCCTCCGCTTCCGCAGAAGTATCGTTTGCTAGAGCTCTCTCAAAATTATCGAGAACCTCGAGCAGCTCGGTTACAATCTTTTCATTTGCATACGCATGAATATCTGTCTTTTCCTTAGCTACGCGCTTCTTATAGTTCTGAAATTCTGCCATCAGCCTTAGATACTTGGCATCACCATCCTCTTCGGGCTGTGCATTTTTGCTCTCCGCTTCGGCATCACTCTTAGAGCTAGTATCTTCACCAGGGTTTCCAGAAGCTTTCGCCTCATCACTGCAGTCTGCAGATTTAGCCCCCGTCTCTCTATCCTCAGGTGCTTCAGCCTCCTGCTCTTCTGCCGCTTGAGCCTGTTCTTCAGCCTGATCGATATTAATCTTATTCTCTTCAGTCATCCTTGATTTCCTTTCCATCGCTTAGTAAGAACGCTTTGCTTAGGTTCTCCGTCAGATACTCCATAATAGAAGTAACCTCGCTATAGTTCATGCGTGTCGGTCCGATTACACCGATCTTTCCTATCAATTTACCATCTACATGATATGTCGCTGTGACTAGCGAGCAATCCTTCATAGATGAGTCGACGTTTTCATTTCCAATAGTTACGATTATGCCATCCTCACGCTGCAGCATATCTCTAGCAAATTCATCCTTCCTGCTCACAAGCTCGATAAAGGATTTTGCCTTGTCGATGCTGCTGTATTCAGGAATGTTGAATATATTTGTCAATCCTTCCATATATAGATTGACGTTGAGCATATCCTCGAGCGTTTTTCATGAAGTTCGGCATAACCATACTAGCCAGCGGACTCATCGCCTCGAGGTCGGAGTTGAAATCCTCAATTATTGATTTCTTAAGCGCCTCGTCTATCGTGGTCCCCTTATAGCTGTAAGTCATCGACTTGCTCAAAAGCTCAAGAGATTCAGGTGTGTAAGGCACATCGACTTTGAGCGTAGTATTATTCACATTACCTGTATCTGAAACTATCATCAATACAATTGTATATTCGTCAACAGGAAGCAGTCTGATGAACTTAAGTGTGTCAAAGTTCGCCGAAGGTGTCATCGCAAATGACGCGAGCTTCGTTATATCTGATAAAAGCTCTGCGGCGTGCTGAAGTGTCTGATTGAACTCTGCAACGCTTACCTGCATTCTCTCATTGATAATCTTTTTCTCTTCAGGCGTAAGGTCATGCTTGCTCATTAGGCTATTTACATAAAGTCTATACGCCTTATCCGAAGGTACACGACCTGCCGAAGCATGAGGATGTGTCAGGTAGCCGAGTTCTTCGAGGTCAGCCATTTCATTTCTAATCGTCGCTGGACTGACGCCTCAATCCATATTTCTTAGCAAGTGAACGTGAGCCGACAGGCTCCGCACTCTTGACATAGTCAGTGATAATCGCCTGAAGGATCTGAAGTTTTCTCTTGCTTATGTCCATTGATTTTCCTCCTTGCCTTCAAAGTTGTTAGCACTCATTAATGCGGAGTGCTAATCACTACCCATAGTGTACTATCGTATCCACTAAGTGTCAACACATAAAATTGAGCACTATATGTTTTTTTCGTGAAGCATATGACATCGCTTAATCACACAAAATAGACCTCGGCATAGAGCCGAGGTCTATTAATCCTACAATAAATGTGCTACTTTTTCTGTTTATATCATTATATAATAGCAATCTTTCTAAAGTGGCAAGTTCCCCTTTTACCTTCCTTCTTGCTTTGGAGTACTTGCAAATATAAATACCATGTATTTTACATATACATAGACCACAAACGCTACTGCAATCACTATCTCTACGAGTAATACAATGCTTAGCCAAGGAAGTGGATGTCCCATGAGCGCTGCACAAGCCATAACCTGTTTGGTTGCAATTGCACTGATTACAAACGGGAATGTGAATCCCGCAAAGCTTGGATAGAACTTCTTTACAAGACCTAAGCTTGCAACTAGAGAATATACGTATAGCACTGTTGCTGCTACGAACATAGCCATGAGTAGAGCAAAGTTCTTAACTTGAACTGACTGAATATAAGCTGCAATACAAAGGCTCATTGGTGCTGCAAAAATACCAACTAACGGCTTCGCTGGATCAGGGGAAGGCAGTGCTACATATCTTTTAATTACTATTATAAGTAGCGGAACGAGTGTGATTAAACCGAACCAGAATGTCGCTGCTCCAAAGCCAGTCTTTTTCATACGCAGGTGCAGTAACTCCCGCAACCGCAATTCCAACGTATACGATGAACCATGTTGTAAAAACTTTTTTTCTGGTCGTATTTTTAGCAAGAACTTCACTGTGAAATATACGATTAATATGCCGTGTAGCGCTATCGCAAACAGCCAGATGAAGTACGCCCCCTGCCCTATGAATGGTTTTACGTAGGTGCTAAGAATCATCAGCCCCATTGGGAAGGTTGCTGATACTCCCGCCATAATAGGATTGCCCATGTCTTCTTTTTATCATATTCGGATATATTACGAGCTTAAGCAGTATTAAAAACCAACAGAAACGCTGCTAGTATACCGCAAATATTTCGTGCACTCTCAGAGTAACTCTGAAGCAAGTTTCCAAGAGCAGCAGTTCCGAGCATTACACCACATATAGGTAAAGGTACTTTTTTAATCATTGTCACATTCTCCGTTTTCTACAAACTACAAGTATTAAGCTTCAAGAGGTGTAGTTCTTGTCTTTAGATATTCATCATGAGATAGAACTGTAATTTCTCCTGTTGTTTCAATTCCGAGCTCACGAGCTAGAATTTCAGCAGTCTTTGCTGCGCACATACCTGTGTAGTAGATACACTGCGACTTGTGGGCACCCTGACCCATATCAAATTCTCTTGTGAGAACTCTGCAACATGCAGCCTTCTTTGTATTGTTCTCTCTGAACCAATCATGTAGTTCATTAGTCATACTCATACACTTTACAACCTCAGGATCCTTAGGACCTCTCTGTTCATCTCTACCGAAGAACATGCTGATAGCTAGAACACCACCATTGAGCGCTCCACAGATACATCCCGACTTTCCAACACCGATAGCCATTCCAGATGCCATCTTGATAATCTCGTGAGGAACATCGAGCTCAAAGTTATCCATAATAACTTCCATAACTGCTTCGCAGCAGAAGAACCCCTTACGATACGATTCCTCAGCCTCGGCCTGTACCTTTGCTAAATCAATTGACTTTGCATTAACTTTCATTTTGTTACCTCCTATCAATACCTTCAAAACATATCAGTCATTTAATACATTCTAAACAATTGTAACAAGTCAAATTACGTACACCTAACGAAATTTATGCATATCAATATTTTCAATATTCTAAAGCTTTTTTTAGCACTCATATTCATATTATCAATACTTTTTTAATTCGGCCACTTTAGCGAAAAAGTAAAAAAGACGGTCTCCCGGTTAACGGAGACCGCCAAATTGCAATAGCTATTATATTTATACTGTACAGCGAACTATATAGAGTCCATCCTGATATGCGTCTACATAGATATATCCTCTATCATCTACTATACAGTGTTCTCTCACCTTCTGTTGTCACGATAGCAAATGGTCTATCACCAAGTGGCATGGCTGTATGCACTGCAGCTCCCGACTGACCGTTACTAAATGGCGGATTAAGTGAAACGTTACCAAGAAGTCTAGCTGCCTCTACAAAAGCCTTTATCTATCATTCATTATCTATCTCCGAATTTCACCTTACTTTGACTTCACTTCTTTCCAGCTATCGCTGTAGAGTTTAGTCGTATCGGGATCGAGATTTTTTTAAGTAGCTTACAGCGAGCAATCGTCTCTTTGCTCGGAAATACCGCTGGATTTGAAACGTATTTTTGAAGGAATAGTCTTAATCGCTGCGCTGTTCGGCGTCGTGTAATATATGTAGTCAAAGTTTTTGCTTCGCTACCTTCGCCTTGCACATGTAGTTTATAAACCTCTCAGCATTTCGCTTGTTCTTGGCGCGCTTAGGCACTACCCATGAGTCGATAAAAAAATTCAGAGCCCTCCTTAGGGACCACAAATTCAACATCTTTATTGAGATCATGAGTGTAAATGTACTCTCCGTTCCACACAACACCTATCGCAGCAGACTTGTCAGCTAGAAGGTCTCTTGCGGAATCGTTAGCATACTTATACACGAGCTTTTTCTGCTCCTTTAGAGCATTCTTCGCCTCTTCTATTTCCTTAGGATTAGTGGTATTAGGTGAATAACCGAGTCTCATCAGAGAAATAGCAAACGCATCGCGAACGCTGTCCTGCATTACTATATTATTCTTAAAATCTGGATCCCAGAGTGCATCCCAAGAATCAATCTTTTTACCATTTACCATTTTTCTTGTTGTAAAGGATACCCGATACACCAACGATATAAGGGATGGAATACTCGTTACTCGGATCGTACTCCTCGGCCATCTTCATGTAATCTGCATCTAAGTTCTTGATATTCTTGATATTCTTCTTGTCCAGCTTATATAGCAGATCCTCATCCTTCATTTTGCTAATCATATAGTCTGACGTGCACACGACATCATAATCAGCCGAACCATTCTTGATGATAGGATACATCTCCTCTGCAGTATCATACGTATCTTGAATTACTCTTATGCCCGTCTCAGCCTCGAAGTCAGCGACAACTTCCGGATCATAATAATCTCCATAGCTATAGACGTACACCTCTCCATTCTCACCGCTGCGGCACCCTGTCATAATCAACATGAGAAGCACGAGCAGCGAACCGATTATTAACTTTTTCTTCATGCTCTCTTAGGCTCCTTATCCCTGTTCACATTGACGATTAATAGTGCGATTAGGGCTATCAAAAAAATATAATCGTTGATAGCGCATATAATGTCGGTCTGATGCCGATTTTCACCTCACTGTAAATGAGTGTCGATATGGTGTTGATACCCGCTCCCCTCGTGAAGTGCGTAACTACGAAGTCATCTACCGACATCGTAAACGATAGAAGTGCTCCCGATAGTATTCCGGGCATCAGTTCGGGCAGAACCACCTTTCTAAAAGCATACGAGCGCGAAGCTCCAAGATCCATCGCTGCTTCAAAAAGGGTATCCGTCCTCTTGTTAAGTCTCGGTCTCACCGAAAGTATCACGTATGGGATACAGAACGTCACGTGCGAGAACAGTATCGTCATATAACCAAGTGATACTCCGAATAGCAGGAACGATAGCATAAGCGAGATACCCGTTACGATATCTGCGTTAAGCATAGGAATATTGTTCACTGCTAGTAGAGTCTGCTGCGCACCAGGTCTTAGCGACTCAATTCCGAGTACCGCCAGAGTACCGATGACAGTTGCGATAATTGAAGCTAGGATAGCTATCGAAAATGTGTTTACAATAGCTCCCAGTATGAGTCTGCTGTGGAACATCTCCTGGTACCACTTCAGCGAAAACCTCGTAAACACCGACATTGACCTACTCTCGTTAAACGACAGCAGAATAAGCGTCAGAATTGGCATATATAGGAAGAGCATTATTATTGTCAAATACACATTGCCGAAGAATTTCTTCATAATAGATGGTCCTCCTCTCCGTCGCCGAATTTCTGAACTATCAGCATGCTGACGATGATGAATGCCATCATGACCAGCGAAAGTCCCGAGCCTAAATACCAATTAGAATTAACTGTGAATTCCTGTTCGATGATGTTTCCAATCAAATTTACCTTGCCGCCTCCAAGCATATTAGATATTACAAATGTAGTTAGCGCTGGGATGAACACCATAGTAACTCCACTTGCGATTCCAGGGATGCTAAGCGGAAAGATAACTCTCCTAAATACATAGAATTTACCAGCACCCAGGTCGTATGCTGCCTCAATTAATCTGTTATCAATCTTCGATACAACATTATAGATAGGTAAAACCATGAAAGGCAAAAAGTCGTACACCATTCCGAGTACTACGGCTCCCGGCGTTCCCATCATCTCCTGCCTACTCAATCCTATGGATGCGAGCACAGTATTTATTACCCCCTGTCTCTCGAGGAGAACTTGCCATGCCATCGTTCTAAGCAGGAAGTTCATCCACATCGGGAGTATAAAGACGAATATCATAAATCCTTGTTTCCAAATCTGCTATCTCTCAGTATTAGTGCCATAGGAAAAGCCAGCACGAGGCATACCACTGTGCTCACAATAGAGAGCAGTAGCGACATGCCGAGCGCCTGTAGATGCTGCGAATTGAACATTGCCGTGATATTTTCAAATGTAAAAGCACCATTTCTATTGGTTATGCCATAATAGGCGATAGTCAAGATCGGAATTACAGTTCCCGCAACAATCCAAATGACAAAAGGCGCTGCATACCTTCTCTTAGATATCAACTTCCTGTGCCTCCTCATCTTCTGATGTAGGCTTGTGCATAATCTGAATATTCTCAGGTCGCACATACATACCTATAGTTTCACCAACTTCGTGCGAATCATAATTCTGAAGTAGCCACTCCACCTTACCATCCTCGCTCTGTACGAGCATCTCATAGTGAACGCCAATGAACAGCTTACTAATTATCTTACCGTTCATGATGCCCTCACCATACTCACGGATTTCAATATCCTCAGGTCTGATTACCGCATCGACAGGCTGTCCGATATTGAAGCCGTTATCTCTACCGTCGATACATTTAAATACATGACCGTCTATCTCGACAAGCTTGTCGTCAAGCATCCTTGCATCAACGATATTGCTGTCTCCGATGAAATCCGCAACAAAGGCATTCTCCGGCTCATTGTATATCTCTTCAGGTGTTCCCATCTGCTGAATGTATCCATTGTTCATAACGATGACAGTATCCGACATCGTTAGAGCTTCTTCCTGGTCGTGAGTTACGAATATAAAGGTGATGCCTAACTCTTTCTTGAGTCTAACCAGCTCGTACTGCATCTCCTGCCTGAGTTTTAGGTCAAGAGCACCTAATGGCTCATCGAGTAATAGCACTCTAGGCTCATTAACTATCGCACGTGCCATGGCAACTCTCTGCTGCTGACCACCAGACATCTTATCAACTCTTCTATTTCCGTAACCGTCAAGATTAACGAGCTTAAGTCCGTACGCAATCTTATCCTTTATATACTGCTCGGACTTTCCACTTACACGCAGACCAAAAGCGATGTTCTCCTGCACTGTCATGTGCGGGAACAACGCATAGTTTTGAAATACTGTATTTACATGACGCTGATTCGGTGGAACATTAGTTATATCCTTGCCGTCAAAAATAACTTTTCCTATATCAGGAGTTTCAAATCCTCCGATGATACGTAGAGTAGTAGTCTTGCCGCATCCAGATGGACCCAGCAGCGTTACAAATTCGTTCTCATTGATTGAGAGCGAGATATCGCTTAGCACCTCTTGGTCGCCGTAGCTCTTACCTATATTGTCAAGTCTGATTAACTCGTTCAAAATCTTCCTCCAATGTAGCTATTGTAAAGAATTACCTTATTGCCTTAGAAACTAGGTGGCGAGCTCACCCATATAATTTCAGCGCCTTTTCCTGAGCTTATGAAGTGCTCTTGTTCTGGATATATGTAGAACGACTCGCCTTTACCCACATGATACGCGTCGCTTCCGATATGAACGTCGATGCTACCTTTTATAACATACCCAAACTCTTCACCTTCATGAGGGTTATCAGGTATCGTCGTGCCGCCAGCGCCTATGGTCACTCTGATAGGCTCCATGTTATTCTTCTGCGCGTTAGGAACGATCCATTCTATCGTACTCTTATGACGCTCATCCTCCTTAACGAAGTAATCCTCTCCGCTAAATACGACCTGCGGCCTTTCCTTTTCAGAGAAAAATGCTGTGAGATCTGTTCCTAGAGAGATAACGATATCCTCTAGTGTCGCGATTGACGGCGAAGTAAGGTCTCTCTCTACCTGGGATATAAAGCCCTTTGAAAGCTCTGCTCTATCAGCGAGTTCCTCCTGCGTAAGTCCACGTTCTATTCTAAGTTCTTTAATCTTCTCTCCAATTTCCATCTATCTTCCAATCTAAATGCACTAGTATTTGCAGTATATTCACACGGATATGACATGTAATATTATTTGCTGCTATGCATTATAATAAATAATTAGTTTAGTATTTGTAAACCAACATCACTATTATAATCGCATCAGCTTTAGTGTCAATATATTAATCATAATTCTCGATATATTAAACAAGGTTTCTTGATAAATAAAAAAAGCCTCAGCCCTCACTTTCGAGGTTTCTGAGGCTAAATTTCTACATATAGTATATATCCTAGATCATACTACTACTTCTCAATGTCCTGTAGCAACTGCATTATCGACTCATCGAGAGCTGAAGTATCTGCGAACTCAATTCTTCCCTGGTCGCTAAGCGTAGCTAGGTCAGGGTTGATAGGTAGCTTTGCAAGAACCTTGAGACCGTTGTCTGTAGCGATTTCATCTACATGACTCTTACCAAATATTTCGTACTTCTTGCCGTTATCTGGGCACTCGAAGTAGCTCATGTTCTCAACTAGTCCAAGAATAGGAACATTCATCATCTTCGCCATCTTGACAGCCTTCTCAACTATCATAGAAACGAGCTCCTGCGGTGATGTAACTACGATGATTCCGTCAATCGGTAGTGACTGGAATACTGTGAGCGGTACATCTCCCGTACCTGGAGGCATATCTATGAACATCACATCGAGGTCTCCCCATGCAACATCAGTCCAGAACTGTGTAACCGCACCTGCAATTACAGGGCCTCTCCAAACTACAGGGTCACTCTCGTTTTCTGTTAGCAAATTAAGAGACATGACCTTGATCTCGGAAGCTGATTTACCAGGGATGATCCCTATCTCACTTCCGTAAGCCTTATCATGTATGCCAAACATCTTTGGAATCGAAGGTCCCGTAATATCCGCATCCATCACACCGACTTTGCATCCGTTTCTGTTAGCTGTTACAGCTGACAGAGCAGTAACCATCGACTTACCAACTCCGCCCTTTCCGCTTACAACCGCTATAACCTTCTTAACACTGCTATGTTCATTTGGTTTCTCATGACCACCATGTGCACCGCCATCTCTAGACGGGCAGCTAGATCCGCAGCTTGAACAATCATGACTGCAGGATTCAGGTGTCTGCATATTATCTGCCATCTCATTCCTCCTATATATCAAATTACTTATTTGTTAATCGTACTCACATATTGTACTACAAATTCAAAAAAATTCCTAAACGTATTCCTGTCCATTCATTCTATCAACGTAGTGGCAAGCCTTTGTTGCAGCAATCGATCCGTCGGATACTGCAGTAGTTAACTGATTTAATTCCTTAGCTCTGCCATCTCCAGCTACGAATACTCCAGGTGTTCCTGCTTCGCAAGACTCGCCTATAGTGAAGTATCCAGCTTCATCAGTAGCAACGAGGTTTGCAAAAAGGCTTTCCATTTGGAATCTTACCTATAGCTACAAAGAGTGCACTAACAGCGATATCCTTCGTCTCTCCTGTCTCATTATTCTTAACAGTTATTGATTCGAGTGCCTTTTCTCCATTTACGCCTACAACATTGCTGGTCATAACAAACTCAACGTTATCAAGCGCCTTAAGCTCATCTACAACAGCCTGTTCTGCTCTAAATCTATCTCTTCTATGAATGATAGTAACCTTAGTACAAATATTAGCTAGGAATGCTGCATCCTCGACAGCCGTGTTTCCGCCGCCATATACGGCAACTTCCTTATTTCTAAAGAACGCACCGTCGCAAACTGCACAGAAGGAAATTCCGCGGCTAATTAAGCCGTCTTCACCAGAAATTCCCATCTTTCTATTATCTAGTCCAGTAGCAAGCACGATAGCTGTGGCTTCGTATTCGTCACTATTGCCCTTAATCTTGAATACTCCACCTTCAGCTTCTGGAGCTTCAACTTCAACAATCTCATCCATGATGATTTCTGCACCAAACGACTCAGCCTGTGCCTGAATCTTCATCGCATACTCAGCACCGTTCATTCCTGGTGCTGCAGGAAAGTTATCAATAGAATCGGTAAAGGTAATCTGTCCACCGATAAGACCACGCTCGATAATAGCCGTTGACTTCCCAGCTCTAGCTGCGTATATTCCCGCTGTTAGTCCAGCCGGACCTCCACCAATAATTACAACATCATATTTATTGCCCATTTCTAGCACCTCCGTGTATTAGAATCCTTATGTATGTATCCACGCTGAATGTATTCATTCACCTTCATTATCATGAGTCCATTATACTCTAAGAAAGGTGCAAATTATGAATATTCTGTGATTTTTAATTTTGCGCAATCTAATTTGCCAACGTAATTTTATTAACGGTTTATCGTTTCCTTCTTGAAATATTATCTCACTAGTAGTATATTATTAGCAGACGGTGCACGAGAGTGCTAATCGTTAGATATTATTATGAAAGAAGGTTTATGATATGGAGAAAATGCAGTTTAAAGCAGAATCACAGCGACTGCTCGATATGATGATCAACTCTATCTATACTAATCGCGAAATATTCATGAGAGAGATTATCAGCAATGCGAGTGATGCCATTGATAAGCGTTACTATAGAGAAGCCGAAGATGGCTGCACAGGAAAGTCCAGAGATGATTTTGAAATCAGAATTGCAGCAGACAAAGCAGCTAGAACCCTAACTATCTCAGATGACGGAATCGGTATGAATAAAGAGGAGCTCGAGAACAACCTCGGAATTATCGCCAATAGCGGCTCACTCAAATTCAAGTCAGATAATTCAGAAGCTTTTGCAGGATGTGGATATAATCGGCCAGTTCGGAGTTGGCTTCTACAGTGCATTTATGGTTGCGAAGAAGATTCAGGTGATTTCCAAGGCTTACGGTTCTACTCAGGCATATATCTGGGAGAGCGAAGGTGCTGAAGGCTTCACGATAGCTGAAGCAGAACGTGCTGATGTCGGAACCGACATTATCATTTATTTAAGAGACGACACAGAGGACGACAATTACTCTGAGTTCCTCGAAGAATACAGAATCAGAAGCATCGTTAAGCAGTATTCAGACTATATTCGCTACCCTATCGTGATGAATGTTACGAAGCAGCGTCAGAAACCTGCATCCGAAGAAGAGATGAGTGCCGAGGACTACAAGCCTGAGTACGAGACTTTTAATGAGGATGAAAAGCTCAACAGCATGGTTCCTCTATGGAAGACCAAGAAGAGCGAAATCACTGACGAGCAGTATAACGATTTCTTCAAAAAGACTTACATGTCTTGGAGTGATCCGCTAAAAGTAGTTCATACTAACGTCGAGGGTGTTATCTCATATGACGCACTTCTGTTTGTACCTAGCGAAATTCCTTTTAATTACTACAACAAGGATTTTAAGCCAGGTCTACAACTATACTCTAGCGGCGTTCTAATCATGGATAAGTGCGAGGATTTACTACCAAGTTACTTTGGATTTATCAGCGGACTTGTGGACTCACCAGACCTATCTCTCAACATCTCTAGAGAGATGCTACAGCAAGATAGGCAGCTTCGTGCAATAGCACAGAGACTCGAAAAAAAGCTTTTTTACAGGCGTTTGGAGAAATGCGTGACAAGGAACGCGAAAAGTACGAGCAGTTCTTTGAGAACTTCGGAATCCAGCTCAAGTACGGAGTATATGATAACTTCGGCGCTGACAAGGATAAACTTATAGATTTACTCCTATATTACAGTGGTACAACAGAGAGTATGACTACGCTGAGTGACTACGTATCGCGCATGGAAGCTGACCAGAAATACATATACTACGCAGCGGGAGAATCAAAAGGCAAAATCCAGATGATGCCTCAGATGGATCTATTCAAAGATAAAGGATATGAGGTTCTTTACTGTACAGACAATATCGATGAATTTGCTTTCATGGCAATGAGAGAATATGAGGGCAAGGAGTTTAAGAACATTTCAGATAAGGATCTCGGATTTGAGAAAACAGATGCGGAAATAAAAGCACAGGAAGATAAAAATGAAGCAGCAAAAGATACACTAACGGCTATCAAAAATGCTCTCGGAGACAAGGTGTCATCCGTGATTCTTTCGACGAGACTCAAGAATCATCCTGTCTGCTTTGCAACTGCAGATGGTGTGTCTATAGAGATGGAAAAAAATCTTAAAAGCACAGGCTGCTATGTCCGGCAACAAGGATTTATCAGGAGTTGAAGCTGATAAAGTGCTTGAGCTAAACGGAGACCTTCCATTCTTTGAAGCTATCAAGCAGGCTGTCGATACCGGAGACGATGACAAGGTTAGCGATTATGCACACCTGCTATACGACCAGGCTCTTGTACTTGAGGGCATGCCAGTCGAAGATCCTCTTGCGTTCGGAGAACGAATCTGCAAATTGATGAAATAAAACATATTTAAAAAAACCGCGGTGCATGCACCGCGGTTTTTTATTAGTCGATTGAACTAATGGTTCAACTTGATATTAAGATTACTGCTGAGCAGATACACTCTTAATTGCTGTGAACATTCCGCCCATCATAGCGTCTAGGAAGTCAACGTTGTTGTTGATATCTGTTGTCCACTCGCCCTTGTCATTCTTTGTGCAGTTGATTGTAACTGTCTTCTTGTATGACTTATCCTTTTCAGCATTTAGCTCCTTAAACATTACCTGGTAAACGTAGTCTTTAATGTCTGTTGATGCTGTAATCTTTCCGCTCTTAGCATCACCTACTACAGTGTCGAAAGCTCTCTTATAAGCAGCACCGAAGTCGTATGTCTTGATCTCAACCTTTACAGTTGCCTTCTTGCCATCAACCTTCTCTTCCTTAACTTCGTAATCGAACTCCTGTACCTTCTTGATGAACTTGTCGTACTCTTTTCCGTACTTCTGCTCTAGAGTTTTTGTCGTTGAATAGCTTAGAAACATTTGTGTTAGCCTTCTCAGTCTTAATCTGCTTTTAGGTTATCCTCAACAACAGCAGACGGTTTCTTGCCGCCGCAAGCTGTTAGCGCAAAACATAACCATTACAAGCATGCTTACAATAAGTAGTGTCTTTTTCTTCATTATAGTTCTCCCTTTCATGACTATTTTTATCGCCTTTCGGCACTCTCCATTAAACACTGTAATACCGTACTTGTCAAGTGCGGATAATAAAACAGAGGCAAACTTCCTTGAAATTTCAAGCTTATCACGATATTCCGCCAATGTGAATCCATCGGGCTTTTTCTGACCCAAGTTCTCGTACAGCAGCAACCGCTTCGCCCCATGCCTTGGTATCGATAAAGTAACTAGCATCAAGCTTGAATATTTTTCCCTGAGATACTAACTCAGCCTGAAGCGCACTGGCAACATTCTTGTCGCCTACGAACTCATATATCTCTTCATTCTTGATTGTCTCAACTCCAGCTTCACTGTACATCTGATTTATCTTATCCATGAGTGCAAGCTGTTCATCCGAGAACTCAACCTTGAAGCCAGCAAGCGATATCGTCTTTTCCTTATCCTCCAGCATACCTGTATCTAAGAAGTTAGAAATTATCGCCTGTCCTAGCTTGTCATCTTCAATGTGTCTGTATTCCTTTAATCTGCTAAGCAGCTCTCTCTTTGGTATACCATCTACCATAGGATTCTGGCTGTGATATTCGTTGATGATTTGGGAAAGCGTATCTCCAAGCAAACTTAATTTATCCTCACTCACTATAGAGCCATCGGCAAGAGTGATCACTTTGCCTTGATCTGAAAGCCGCTCTATAGAACACTTTATCTCATCCGCAGTTAACCCCAGCTCCTGTCCGAGCTCCTGCTGCTTATAATACTTCCACTTTCCCGCCTTGAGGTGAACAATTGCATCGACATCTCCACTTGCTAGAATATCAAAGTCAGCCATAACATCATCACGATTTCTCTTATGCTTCTCTGGATTTGCATCCAAGATTACGCCGCCACCAATCGTAATTACCGGTGAGTAGAATCTGACGATAAATTTGTCGCCCCTTCTGATTGCGATAGGCTCTTCGAGCCTTAACTGTACGTAGGCCGTATCACCACTCGCCATATATTCTCGGTCCAAGATTATTACTTTTGCCAGAACCTCCTTGCTACCAGTGTATAGGTGGATCCTGCTGTTATTTAGAATCTGCCTGTCACTACTCTTAAACACTCTCAGCTCTACATCGAGCATATTGGTCACAGTTACTGCACCAGGAGCTGCCAGAACGGATCCTCTAGGAGCATTTTTCCTTCTTGATACCAGATAGATTCACAGCAGTTCGCTGCCCCGCAACCGCTTCGTCAGTATCGTTTCCATAAGTCTGGATACCTCTCACCTTCGCAGGTATATCATCCGGATATACAGCCATCTCATCGTTGAGTCTGAGCACTCCATCCACAAGAGTTCCCGTAACTACAGTTCCAAATCCCTGCATAGAGAAAACTCTATCTATTGGAAGTCTGAACAGCTCAGGCTCCTCGCGCCTCTTCGACTCTCGGCCACATTTCTTTAAAATTTCTTCTTTGAGAATATCGATATTCTCGCCAGTCTTGGAAGAAACAGCTATCATCGGTTTGCCTTCGAGGAATGAACCTTCAAAAATACTCCTTAACATCCTCGAGCAGCATTTCAAGCCACTCCTCATCAACCATGTCTTTCTTTGTAATTGCTATGATTCCATCATCTATACCGAGTGCTTGCAGGATTTCAAAATGTTCCTTAGTCTGCGGCATAATACCTTCATCCGCTGCAACCACGAAGAGCACAAAATCCACGCCACTGATTCCAGCAAGCATATTCTTGATAAATTTCTCATGGCCCGGTACGTCGATTACTCCGATATTATATCCAGCATCATTATCGATATGAGCAAATCCAAGCTCAATCGTTATTCCACGCTTCTTCTCTTCAGATAGCCTATCTGTATCGATTCCAGATAGAGCTTTAATCAATTGTGTCTTGCCGTGATCAACATGACCGGCCGTACCAATAATTACATTCTTCATTTATTCCACTTCCCCTAGCGCCGCTGCAACATCATCGAGTTCACGGTCAATCAGCGTTCTAACAGAGAACAGAAGCTCATCTTCGTGAATTCTAGCGATTACAGGAACCTCATGCTTTCTCAGTGCCCTTTCGAGACCCTTTGTAGTAGATTTATCAGAAGTCACCGCAACTGCAACACCAGGCAGAAATACCATCGGTGCCGACCCACCACCAATCTGGTCGTCCGCATCGACAATCTTAACGTTGAGCTTATCATTTGCCGCACTAATCTTGCATGCCAACTTCTCTGCTCTTTCAAGAAGAACCTCTCTAGGAGTAGTAATCATGCGGAGCACTGGAATATCGCGCATCGCAACAGTGGTGTCCCTGTATTTTTTGAGAGTCTCTTCCATAGCTGCAAAAGTCATCTTGTCCACTCTCAGTGCACGAGCTAGCGGATGCTTCTTCATCTTCTCAATATACTTGCGCTTTCCAGCAATTATTCCAGCCTGCGGACCACCGAGCAGCTTATCTCCGCTGAACAGGATAACGTCTATACCCGTACCTAGCGAAGCAGGAACGTTAGGTTCATCAAGGCCATACTCAGATAGGTTAACCATGAGGCCATTTCCCATATCGAATATGACTGGCAGGTCATGTGCCTTACCGATTTCTACTAGCTCATCGAGTTCAGCCTCTTCGGTGAATCCCATAATCTTGTAGTTGCTGGTGTGCACCTTCATGAGAGCCCCAGTATTTTCATTAATCGCTTTCTCATAGTCGCTAGGCTTTGTCTTATTGGTAGTTCCAACTTCATGCAGTGTCGCTCCACTCTGCTCCATGATATCAGGGATTCTAAACGCACCGCCGATTTCAACTAGTTCACCGCGGGAAACCACGACTTCGTGACCCTCTGCCATCGCTGATAAAACAAGCATAGTTGCCGAAGCGTTGTTGTTAACGATCATAACATCTTCAGCTCCTGTTAGCTCAACCATGAGGTCCTGTAAAAATATCATGTCTTGAACCACGTTTTCCAAGCTTAACATCGTACTCGAGATTCGAGTATCCTCGCGATACCATCTCTACATTGCGCACAGCATCTTCACATAGAGGTGCCCTTCCGAGGTTCGTGTGTAGGATAGTTCCAGTCGCATTGATGATTCCATGCAGGTGGTTAACTTCATCCTCTTCGAGCCTATCCATAATCTCATCAGCAATACCTGCAACACTTAGTTTTGCTGCATCGTAAGCTTCGATTGCTTCATCACTAAGCTCTAGGATTTCCGCACGCACTTCATCGATAACCTTTCTCGCCATCGACGTAACTACATCTCTTCCACTCTTCTCGAAGGCATTAGAAAAGAGGTGCTCCTTGAGCACCCTCATCTATCTTCGGAATCTGTCGTAAAAACTTCATTTCTTTTTCATATTATTTACTCCCATGCAAACTTAAATGGCGGGAGTGCGTGGGAATCGAACCCACCCGAGAAGGTATCAGCTCCTCATATCGGTTTTGAAGACCGTAAGGCACACCAGCACCTATCCACCCCCAAGTTACATACCTTGTTATTATATCATCAAAATAGCAGCCCTTCAATAAAGAGTTATTACTTATGTACTATATAAAATTATACGTTATTCTGTTTTTAAATTGCGTAGAACTAGTTTGCGTATCTCAGGTAATCTATTTAACATTTTTTTATGATATAATCAAAACCAACACTAAATTTTTATAATAAAGCTGTTTACTCAATTAGGAGACTTTTTATGATTTATCTGGATAATGGTGCTACTTCCTACCCTAAAACCAAAGGAAGTTGCAGATGCAGTCTATGAATTCATGACCAATGTTGGTACTAACATCAACCGCGGTGGTTACGAAAAGGCTTATTCAGCTGCTGAGGTAGTCCTCGAGACGCGAGAGTTGATTGACTCGATGATGAACGGCTACGGTGCACGTAATGCGATATTTACACCAGGAAATACATATGCACTTAATTTCTTGATTAAAGGTCTAGCTAGAAAGGGAGATAAGTTCCTCACTAGCCATATGGAACACAATGCTGTATACAGGCCGCTGCATCAGCTTCAGGAGGACGGTGTAATTCAGTATGAATGCATGCCTTGCAATGACTTCGGTCAGCTTGAGCTAGACAAGGCACTTGAGATGATTACTCCAGACATCAAGGCGGTAGTAATGCTCCACGCTTCGAACGTAAGCGGAACTGTACTTCCTATCGAGGAGATAGGCAAGAAGTGTCATGAGGAAGGTGTTCTCTTCATTGTAGATGCAGCTCAAACTGCAGGAAATACACCTATAGATATGCAGAAGTGCCATATCGACGGCCTTACCGTTCCAGGTCATAAATCACTTCTCGGACCGCAGGGAATAGGAGTAATGCTCATTAATCCAGAGATTAAGGACGACATCATCCCCATAATTTCTGGCGGAACTGGTAGTCACTCAGATATGGCAGAGATGCCTTCTGAGCTTCCAGACAGATTCGAGAGCGGCACTCTCAATTTGCCAGGGATCTTTGGACTTCACGCAGCACTTAAATGGCTGCAGAAACATTTTGACGAAGTTCGTGTACACGAGGAGAAGCTGACTGCAAGGATGCTAGACGGGATTGCAAATATAAAAAGGTGTGCGCCTCGCAGGATTACCTAGAGCAGAAGGAAGAGTTAGTGTAATTTCTGTAGATTTTTACTGATGAAGATAACGGCATCTGCGCATTCAATCTTGAACACACTTATGGAATAAATACGAGAGTTGGGCTTCACTGCGCACCTCTTGCACACGAGTCTCTACGTACTTTCCCAGAGGGTACTGTTAGATTCTCAATTGGTCCTTTCAACACCGAGGACGAAATCGACATTGCACTGAAAGCTATTGAGGCGCTTGCTACGGCGAGCAGCCTATAAATATTTTTTTACAATTTGATCATGAATAATTGCAAATCATCGTTTAATTAAATTCAATAACAGAAAGAGGAAAAGGATAATGGGAGAGAATGAAAAGAAATCCTGCTGTGCCATACCTATGGCACTGGAGGATGTTAGACTAACTGAAATGACTGCTGCTGGGGGTTGAGGTGCTAAAGTAGGACCGGGAGTCCTAAGCGACATACTATCTAAACTACCTAAAATTCGTGATGAAAGAGTTTTGGTTGGTTTTGACAGCAGTGACGACGCTTGTGTATATAAGGCAAGCGATGATCTAGCTATCATCAATAGCATAGACTTCTTCCCTCCAATCGTAGATGACCCATATATGTTCGGTCAGATTGCTGCAGCAAACTCGCTAAGCGACATCTACGCAATGGGCGGAACACCTAAGCTTGCTATGAATCTGCTCACCTTCCCTGAGAAACTACCACTAGCTGCCGTTGAGGCTATTCTCGAAGGAGGAAACGATAAGGTTAATGAGGCTGGGGCTATGACTACAGGTGGTCACAGTATAAACGACAAAGAGCCTAAATACGGACTAAGCGTAACAGGATTTGCACACCCTGACGATATCTTGAGCAACAGTGCTTCAGAGGGAGATTACCTCGTAATCACCAAGAAGATTGGCTCTGGAGTACTCACAAGCGCTGACAAGGTAAGCATGATAACTGAAGCAGAAAGCAAAGCTCTAGCTGAGACTATGGCAGAGCTTAACAGGTATGCTTTCGAAGCGACTGCAGGTGTAAAGGTTAACGGCTGTACAGACATCACCGGATTCGGATTAATCGGTCACGGTGCCGAGATGGCTAAGTCAGGCGATGTGACACTTGAGATTTTCACAGAGAGAGTTCCTCTGATGGATCATGTACTTGAGTTCGCATCACAGGGAATTCTTCCAGGCGGTGCTCATAACAACATGTCATACCTTGAAAAGGATGTAATCGACTACAGTGTAGGTCTAAAGCAGGCACAGATAGATATGCTTTACGACCCACAGACTTCTGGCGGACTTCTACTCGCAGTTAAGGAACCGGAGCTAGAGAGACTTCAGTACCAGCTTGGTGAGAAGGGATGTGAAAACGCAGTTATCGGAAGATTCAAGAAGCGCACATCGCACTACATCGAGATTCTAAACAAGTAACTCGTCTCGCATAAACAAATCAAGTCTAAAGCAAGACGAAAATTATAAAAAAGGCAGGAAGCAATAGTATCGTCTTCCTGCCTTTATTATGCTTATAATAAAATGGATTATCTAACATCAATGATTATATTACTTGTGCTGCTCTGCATTCTCAAGAACGAACTTCCTGAACGCCTCTGCAACTGGTGAGAGGAATACATTCTTGAGCGTAATCATGTAGAAGCTGCGTAGCTTGTCAAAGCCTTCAATCTTAAGCACTTTTGAACTCCTCCGATCTTACGACCTTGTTAACTGTCTTCTCGGAAAGTATCGCTGCTCCAACATTATTTGCAACAAGACGCATAATCAGGTTAAGATCATTAGTTCTGGAAATAACTCTGAAGTTATTCTTATCGTAGCCCTTAGATGCAACTGTATCTTCAAACGACTTACGAGTAGCTGATCCATTCTCCCTCCATATAAGCGGGAGCTTAGACATCTCTTCGAGGGTGATAGAATCCTTGTCAGTTTCATATGTTCCTGGCACTAGCAATACTGAACGGTCATGAAAAATCTCATGCACCTCAATACCTGGCTCGGCAACATACTCGCCGACGAATCCGATTTCACCACGTCTCTCGAGAAGACTTTCAACTGTCGCTTTACTGTCGTTCATCTCGATGTAGAACTGCGTGAACGGATGAGCATCTGTGAACTTACGGATTATCTCAGGCAAGAAAGCAATTCCTGGCACTGTCGAAGTCTGTAGCTCCAAAACGCCATCTAAATTATCATCCCCATTATCAAGCGCTTCAATAGCCTGAGCTCTAGCATTAACCATCTCTACGGCATACTGATAGAACTTCTGACCGTGAGGCGTCATCTCAACAGTTCTGCCCTTTCTATCGAGAAGTTTAGTGTTGAGCTCCTTCTCTAGCGAGCTGATATGCGTACTGATAGTCGGCTGGGTAAAGAATGTCGCATCCGCCGCACGACTAAAGCTCTTAAACCTAACAACATTTACAAAAGCTTCAATTTGCTTAAAATCCATCTTTCCTCCACTACCCCTTAAATAAAAAGGAGCGCCTCGCTAATGAAACACTCCTGTTAGCTAACCTAAATACTATATTATTTGTAATATTGTGTCAAACAAACAGCATTGTATACGGGATTGCTATTGAAAAATTCTATTCTACGCCTATAAGATTAGCTTTTTTTATACCTTCCGTCTCCCTCATATCGAGGATGAGTTGCTCAAGACCGCATGTTGCATCATCCATGTTAAGTGCGATCATAACGGTCGCAATGTTGTTCACAGGTGGGCTTTGATTGATAGTCCAGATGCTATAAGAATGACTCGCAATCACACGAATCAGTTTCTCTAACACACCTGCCTCATGGCGAAGCTGCATAGAAATAATCGCCCTCTTGCTCGTCTTCTTGGCACTTAGCTCCATCACATAATCTTTGTACTTGTAGTACGTGCTACGTGAAATTCCCACTGTGCGCACTGCCTCGCTGATGTCAGGAACCTCACATTCAGCAAGTAACCTGCTGGCCTCAACGACTTTTCAAAGTATTCAGGAAGGATTTTTTTATCTACTATAAGGTATCTGCTATTCACCTTCTACTCCTTACTCTCACCAGCATACTGCACAACTCTAACCTTCATCTCATCAACATTGATTATGTCCTTATGCTTAACTTCTCTCTCAAATATTGCACGAAGAGGACTAGGAATCTCTGTTCCCGTAAGTTCAGCCAGCCTCTCCATGTCCGCTCTGTCATCACCAGAAGCTTTTTCTCCAAGCGCCGCAAGCACGGCACCAGTGAACTTATAAGGGGAAGCGGTTGATAGAACTACATTTTTTGCTGATGATCCTTCTTTTAAATCTCTATCTGATGCAGCCCAAGCGATTGCCGTATGGGTATCCATAACATAGCTAGTCTCCTCAAATAGTCTACCGATAGCTGCTGATCCTTCCTCATCTGAGCATGCATATCCGACAAAATCATTTTTAATCTTAGCTAGCTCCTCCTCGCTAATCTGGTACTCACCCGTCTCAGCAAGCGACTTCATGTACTCCTTAGTCTTCTCTGCACCGCATACGAAGAACAGCAGTCTCTCAAGATTGCTCGATACTAATATATCCATCGACGGTGAGGATGTCTTATAAAACTCTCTCTTCTTATCATAGTGTCCCGTCTCTAGGAACTCTGTCAGAACATCGTTCTTGTTGGAAGCACAGATTAGCCTTCCAACTGGTAGTCCCATCTGCTTGGCGAGGTAGCCTGCCATAATATCACCGAAGTTTCCTGTTGGAACTGTGTAGTCAACAGCATCTCCTAGTTTGATTTCTCCCTCATCGACGAGGCTCTTATAAGCAGCAAAATAATAAACTACCTGTGGAACGAGCCTTCCTATATTGATGGAATTAGCACTAGATAGCGAAACTCCCTCACAAGGTCTAGGAATCTCCTGAAATAATCTCTTAACACCAGACTGGGCATCATCAAAGTTGCCTCTCACACCAAATGCCTTCGTATTGGCACCAGACTGAGTAACCATTTGTAGTCGCTGAGTCTCTGAGATACCTTTATCAGGATAGAATACTGCTATTCTGATACCAGGGACATCCGAGAAACCGTGAAGCGCCGCACTACCAGTATCTCCACTTGTAGCTGTCAAAATTAAAATTTCATCTTGAAAATCATTGAGCTTCGCTGCCTCTGACATTAGATTAGGAAGTGCAGAGAGTGCAACATCCTTGAACGCACAAGTCGGACCACAGAACAGCTCTAGTATGTATCTGCCATCAACGCTTACCAGCGGAGTGATTTCCTCTGCTGTAAACTTATCCCTATAGCTTCTCTCAACGATATCGCATATAAGCTCTTCGCCGTAGTCAGGGAAGAACTTTCCAAATACCTTTTTTGCCATCCCACGATAGTCCTCGGCAATTACTTCTTTATAGTCTAGCTTGAGTGCAGCCAAATCTTCAGGTACGTAAAGTCCTCCACCTGCAGCAAGTCCGTCGAGCACTGCCTGCGACGAAGAAACCTTGTGAGTAACATCTCTTGTACTTATATAATTCAACATTTTATCTCTCTTTTCTGTTGCGTATTTTGTGTTTTTATGATACATTATTCCTCGTAGGAATACAAGTGTTTTTCATACAAGGACACACGATACCATAACGAGGACATAGAGAGGATTAAAGAGTATATAATATGAAGATTGCAATTCTCGGATACGGAGTAGTTGGTAGCGGCGCATACGAGGTCGCACAGACTGCTGATAATATAGAAGTAAAGCGTGTACTATACAAGAGACCTATAGCAGAGCTCGGCGATGTGGTTACTACTGATTATGATGATATTTTGCAGGATAAAGAGATTGAACTGGTTGCAGAGTGCATCGGAGGCCTACATCCAGCTTACGAATACGTATCAGCGGCACTTAAAAGCGGCAAGCACGTGGTAACACCTAACAAGAATCTTGTTGCAGCATACTGGGATGAGCTACACGCTCTAGCTAGTGAACACGGTGTAGAATTCCGTTACACAGCTTCTGCTGGCGGCGGCATCCCATGGCTATTCAATTTGAAGCGTCAGTCGAGAAGCGACGAGATACTGTCTATAAGCGGAATTGTTAACGGTACTTGCAACTACATTCTCGACACCATGCACAACGAGCCTGTTGATTTTGCTGAGATTTTGGCAAAGGCTCAAGAGCTCGGATATGCCGAGAAAGATCCAACTGCTGATATCGGAGGTTTTGATACACAGCGCAAGTGTGTAATTTCAGCAAACCTCGCCTTTGGGGCAAGTATCAGAGAGGAGGATGTTCCTGTATTCGGAATACAGAACATCACAGCTAGCGATATCAAGTACTTTAACGACCATGGATATACATGCAAGCTGCTAATGAACGCTGGTCAGACTGGGTCTGGCGCTTACGCATATGTTGAGCCTACATTAGTTGGTAGAGGTGCACTAGAATCCGCAGTGCCTGCTAACAATAACTTAATCAGTTTGACAGGCAGCAACATAGGCACATTAAGCTTCTACGGTCAGGGAGCTGGCAAATACCCTACCGGAACATCGGTAATTCAGGATGTTCTCGATGTAGAGAGCGGTTGGAGTTTTTCTACAAAGAACAAGGTAAGCGATATCTCTATCGACAATAGCCTTGAATCTCATAGATATTATGTAAGAGAAAATGGTTCATGCAAGATTACAGAAGCTATGAGCGTTACCGAGGCACACAAGCTGGCTGCCGAAAGCAGCGACGAGCACTTCTTCATGGCAGGAATAAGGGAGTAAGTATAAACGAATGATTAAAGTTGCAAAGTTTGGCGGCTCATCACTAAGTGATGGTGTTCAGTTTGCCAAAGTAAAGAACATTATTGAGCAGGACCCTGATCGCAGGGTGGTCGTTGTATCGGCACCAGGCCGTCGCTCATCCGATGATAATAAGGTTACAGATCTTCTCTACCTAGTGAAGGCTCATATCAAGTATGATGTATCGTACGACAGCATCTTTGAGATGATTGAGCAGCGATACATGGATATCCGCTCTGAGTGCGGGTTATCGCTAGATTTAGATTATGAGTTTGAGATTATCAGAAACAAGCTCAACAAGAATATTTCCATGGACTACCTCGCTTCAAGGGGTGAGTTCTTAAATGCTAAACTCATGGCTGAATATCTAGGCTACCAGTTCGTGGATTCTGCAGACCTCATAAGCTTTAAGTATAATGGCGACGTGGATATGGAGAAGACCGAGCAGAATTTCAAGGAGATTTTCGAGGTCTATAGCAAGATTGTAATTCCAGGCTTCTATGGAAGTCTACCGAACGGAGATATTAAGGTATTTTCCCGCGGTGGCTCAGATGTATCAGGTGCAATAGCAGCAGCTTCTCTCGATGCGGCTGTATACGAGAACTGGACAGATGTCAGCGGTATCCTGATGGTAGATCCGCGCATAGTTGAAAATCCAAAGAGCATAGCCCACGTGACTTACGCTGAGCTCAGAGAACTCTCATACATGGGAGCAGCCGTTCTCCATGAGGATACAGTCTTCCCTGTTCGCGCCAAGGATATTCCGCTTAATATCAGAAATACTAACGAACCTGAAAATCCTGGTACGATCATCCGCGAGAGCTTCGGAGAAGAAAGTCCTGAGGAGAGTAACCGCTTCATCACTGGAATTACTGGTAAGCGTGATTTCTCACTGATTAAAATTGCTAAGGGAAATATCGGTGAAAACCTACAAACACTGCGCAAGGTACTAGATATCTGCGAGCAATACGATGTGCCTATTTCTCAGATTCCTAGCGGCGTTGATAGCTTTTCTATCATCACACCATCATCCAAGCTCGAGCAATGCAAGTACGATGTGCTGTCTGCCATCAAGAAGGAATGCGGTGTAGATGCGGAAATTGACCAAGGAATCAGCATGATTGCAATTGTCGGTAGACAGATGGCATACAAGACTGGTATCTCAGGTAAGCTGTTCGGTGCGCTCGGAGTAAATAAAATCAACATTCGTATCATCGAGCAATGTGCAGATGAAATCAATATCATGATCGGCGTATTTAACGACGATTTTGAGAAAGCAATTCGCGTACTCTACGAGAGCTTTGCAAAGTAACAAGAAAGGGGTTTGGGATCTTACAGATTCCAATAAATAAAATATGAAAAGAATACAGACTAGGAATACTCGGTGCATCTGGCGCCGTTGGACAGGAAATGCTCAAGATTCTGCAGGAGAAGGACTTCCCTCTATCAGAGCTCAGACTTCTAGCAAGCAAGAGAAGTGCTGGTAAAGAGGTCGTAACTGAGAAATACGGAACTGTCGTAATTCAGGAGGCAACCGAAGATGCATTTGAAGGTTTAGACTTCGTGCTGGGTGCAGCTGAAAACGATATCTCAATTAAGTTCACACCAGCAATCAAAGCAGCTGGAGCTACTTATATCGATAACTCGAGCGCATATAGACTCGACGAAGGCGTGCCGCTAGTAATTCCTGAGATTAACCCTGAGGATGCACTTAAGAATAACGGCATCATCGCCAACCCTAACTGCTCAACTATCATCACGCTCGTTGCTATTAACGCAATCAACAAACTCTCCCCTATTACGGGAATCTATGCTTCAACATATCAAGCAGTAAGCGGAGCTGGTGCCGGCGGCCCAGTTGAGCTATACGAGCAGACTAAGCAGATCCTTGCTGGTGAAGGTGATTCAGTGGAGCCAAAGGTATTCCAGCACCAGATTGCTTTTACCCTAATACCTCAGATCGGTGGATTCGGTGAGAATCTCTACACTTCCGAGGAGATGAAGCTACAGAACGAAGGGCGAAAGATTCTTCACCTTCCTGAGCTAAAGGTTTCTTGCACATGCGTGAGAGTTCCGGTTGAACGTTCTCATTCGATCTCAGCTAATGTCATCACAGAGGATAGACTAGAGCTAGAGGACGTAAGAAAAGCTATTGCAGAGGCAAAGGGCTGCAAGCTTGTAGATGATACTGAGTCACTAAGCTACCCAATGCCAATCGATACCAGCAATCAGGACATCGTATTTGTAGGCCGCATCAGACGTGATCTCGTATGCGAAAACGGTATCAACCTATGGTGTGCTGGCGACCAGGTTCGTAAGGGAGCGGCAACCAATGCAGTACAGATTGCAGAGCTGCTGATCAATGCCTAGAACAGAGCTTTAAAGCTTTAGCGATACAAGAATTCAAAAAGACGGGTAATAAAAATTTTTTTAGGGTCTAGATATTTTAGGGACGAATTTTAGGGTCAGATTTTTGGTATTTGAAAAAGCGAGGCAATTTTTATTCTTGCCTCGCTTTTTGCTTTCTCATAATATGTCTTTTGGGAAAACATCAGAGAAAGGAATTCATATGAATATTATCACATCTCCATATTTTTTTACTGTCAATACGAAATCTTTTTAAATTCTGTCGTCTTTCTTATTGCTTGCATAATTCGTACTCAATATGACATCTCCCATTGTCCATATACTTATTATTCCAGAACCATAGACACAACCATTCTTATATATGTATCCTCGAAAAATCGTATCATACCCGCTGTATGTCTCCGTTATAATCTCAAAAATCCCATTTGGGAATTTATCTACAAATTCTCTCATTCTGTATCTTGTTCCGGTAAATGATCCATATCCAAGCTCAGAATCAAAAACTATGACATCGCATTCTTCGTAATCAATGCCCTCAAACAGCATAGTAGCAGGATAACTTCTCTCATTATCACCATTATACTCATACACTTTGTCAAGCGTCAGAGTAAGACGCTCTGCTTCTACGCTGATTTCGATGATTCTACTATCATGAAGACTGAATGGTATGTTGTTATCAACTCTCTTTTTTATATTCATAACCACCTCCGCATTAGTATTAACATTAACTAAATCAATGCTAATACTTCTGGGAGCGCCTCGGGAGCAAAAAAGCTACTCCTACAATAGCAACAAATATCCCCGCTGCTATTATTAAATCTTTTGCATTCCTATGATTGAGCCCCCTTCTTTTTATTTATGCCTCTTCAGACTTAGCCTCTTCCCTACGTAGCTTTTCAGCCTTCTCCTCATCGATAATCTTCTGAGTCTCAACGAATCTCTTTACCTTCTGAGTACTTGTCTTCTCCATCGGCTCATCAGTCGTATAGACTCTCTTGATTCTCTTGTAAGGCGGAAGCTTGTCATTGATCTTCTCAACATCCGCTTTTACTAGAGCATTGATCTCATCAGGTGTCTTTCCTTCAAATTCTTCAGGATTGTACACAAGCTTGAGAGTAACTACGAGGTCACGCTCATCTCCTGCATTTGGAATACCTACAATAATCGCCTCTTCCTTGTAAGGTAGGGACATTTAGCTCCTGCTCTATCTCTTCAGGAAAAAAACGTTTTTTTACCATTCATCAGCACGATTACGTTCTTCTTACGACCAGTGATAAAGTAGTATCCGTCCTTATCTCTGTATCCGAGGTCTCCTGTGTGGAACCAACCATCGTAAATGCATTCGTTTGTCGCCTCTTCATTCTCGTAGTATCCGAGCATGATGTTCTCGCCGCGAGCGATAATCTCTCCGATACCGTTCTCATCTGGCTCGTATATATCCATGCCAACACCCTCGATTGGAATTCCAACGGAACCAGGTCTTCGGTATTTAGTCTCTCCGCCGAAAGCACAGGAGAAGTCTCAGTAAGTCCGTATCCCTGTAGGCATATAACTCCGAAATCATTCCAACCCTTTATACAATCAGGGTCAGCCGCAGCAGCACCCAGGATTACCATTCTTAGATTTCCACCGAATGCCTCGAGAACTCCCTTAAATACAGTTCTTCTGATATCGATATGGGCCTTATTAAGCACTCTTACAACCTTACCCATAGTCTTAAGTCTGCCAGCAAGACCTTCCTTCTCTGCCTTCTTGAGGATACGGCTGTACATCGTCTCAATTAATAGCGGAACTCCTACAAATATGGATACACCGTATTCCTTGAAGTTCTGCTGAATGTACTTGAGTCCGTCGCAGTATACTGTCGAAGCACCTGCCGCAAACATGATAATCTGGCAAGTTAGTCCAAATGTGTGGTGGTACGGTAGAAGCGAGATGTTAACATCAGTATCATAGATTGGCTCAGATGCGATAGTATTAACAACATTTGAAACGACATTGCGGTGCGAGAGCATTACAATCTTGGACTGAGATGTTGTTCCTGATGTAAAAATCATGAACGACATTGTGTCAGGATCAATCGTAACAGCGCCGTACTTGTCAGAGCCGCCCTCGATTAGCTCCTTGCCCTCTACTGTAAGGTCATAGATATCTGTCTTATCAGCAGCTTTGAATAACGGGAATGCGGCCTTGATATTAGTCTTTCCGGTCTTAATCGCCTTAGCAACAGCCTCTGCTTCATTCTCATCATAGAATATAACCTCAGCCTTACTACGGATTAGCGAAGTCTCAAACTCTTCATACTTAAGCTCTTTGTCAAGAGGAACCGTAATGTTGCCAGTAACGAGTGTAGTAATATTTGCAAGATACCAGTTATAGCTATTCTTGCCAATGATTACGATTCTCGTATTAGAGAAACCTCTACATAGTAGCGCCTCTCCTAGACATCTAACCTCTTCATAGTATCTGCTATACGATATATCGCGATACTCTCCATTCCCCTGCTTAAGTGTGAACGCCTTGTTAGCACCATATTTACTAACAGCATCTTCTAGTAGTTCTCTAATGTTCTCCAAAACAACCTCCGCTTATAAAAACATCTTAAACCCCTTCTATGTACCAAGCATCCTGCCTAAAAGTCGCAATATCTCGATACATCGAAGGAGAAGTTTTACAAATTTATAAAATAGTTTTGAAAACTATATTATTTAGTATTATAATCTAGTTATATGCTGTATAATACTCTATTTAGCACAATTTGGCAATATTTAATTTGATTTTTATGCAAGTAAATATGTGCGAATAGTTGAAAAATACAAGTTCTTAGATATTTGAAGCTCGTGAGGAGCTGTGTTACTATTCTTATTAGGAGTGTAACTGGAAGGAACATATGGAGAGAAGAAAACTGCCGCAGGATAGCACAATACTACGTCTCCCACGATGGGATGAGCTTCCAGAGATGTCCTTGTATATGGAACAGGTACTATCGCTGATAAATCCACATTTTCAAGACACGTACGGAGACAGCTATTTGCTGACTAGCACTATGGTAAATAATTATGTTAAACTTGGAGTTATTCCGCCACCTGTGAAGCGCAGGTACGATAAGGAAGCAATTTCTCGGCTGTTCGTAATAGTAACACTCAAATCTATATTTAACGTACAGGAAATCGCTGAACTAATTTCTGCAATAGACGATGACAATGGTGTCGGTTACAAGATATCTGAATCTTATGATCTATATTGCAGCACACTCGAGGCTGCAATCGCTTCGACATACGCTGATAGCATATCTCATAAGAAGCCAGAACAGGATTATTTTAGAGTAATAGAGGATGTCGCTACCGCTGCAGCATATCAGCTCATCGTAAAACGCAGACTAAAACTAAGACGAGAAAGGAACAAATCATGATATACAAGCCAGAAGGTGTCTGTGCAAAGCTCTTAAATCTCGAGGTCGAAGACGGCATAGTCAAATCAGTTGAATTTATAGGCGGATGTGCGGGGAACGCTCAAGGCATATCTAGCTTAGTTAAGGGAATGCCTGTCGACGATGTAATCGAAAGGCTAGAAGGCATAGGATGCGGATTTAAGGATACATCATGTCCGGACCAGCTTTCAAAGGCATTAAAAAAATACAAGGACGAGCATCAGCAATAACTTGAGTTTTGTATATAATTGTTCTTTTTTATATCCCCCTTTACATAAATAATTATATATGGTAATAGTAAGTTACCATCGGTTAACCACTGCGCATAGCAGCGAGTCACCCTATAACAGGAGGTGGACATCATGAAGAAATCAAAACTTTTAACTTTAGTGATGATATGTATCTTAGCCCTGCCTCTACTTTCGGTTTATGGCGGTACTAAACTCGGGGGTTCATCAGCATCTAAAGCTAGACTTGAGCAGTACCGAGGTATTTATTACAGCAATACACTCATCAAGAAATCAAAACAGTATAGCTCGTATAAACGAGTATCGAATAATATTGAGAACTCAGCAGACGGAAACCCTATCACACCAGATAGAGCTGTAAGCTTCCGTGCATATGTGACCGGCGATACACTCGGTTATCGTGTAAATGAGAATATATCCATAACTAGTGATTTTACGGACCGACACACTGTTGATAGGCTTAACAACGAGATTATAGGCAATATACCATATAAGACTCTATTTGCTAATGATATGTATAATCAAGCAGCTGATCCAATCGTGTTAAATGGTGAAAAAGACAAGGTACAGTACATCGGTTACAGAGCTGTATATACCGTAGAAGAATATGAGGTGAAGATGTACGAGCAGAGAACCGGAAAACTCATAGGGTCGAGCCACTACAAACTGCACAAACCAGATCACGGGGAATATGCTCTGTTAGATGTTAGCTAGTAGCTCAATTTTATGATTAACTACTTTTGAATATGACAAGAGGGATGGCTTTGCCATCCCTCCTTTATTTGCACTAATATCTATTTCCTCATCTAAATCTACTTCGAGTTTTCCTTAGCTGTCACGATATATGGAAAAGCTACGAAGAGGATACCTCCTAGCATATTTCCAAGCGATACAAGCCCTAGGTTATACCAGTATCCACCTATAGTCACGGCTTCATTTCCACCGTTGTTGATCAAAGAGAGAGCCAGAATCGTCATGTTTGCTACACTGTGTTCAAATCCAGAAGCAAAGAACGCAACGATGCACCAGAACACCATAATTAATTTTCCTGCATCTGTCTTGCACCTAAAGCTGCACCATACAGCTAGGCAAACGAGGAAATTGCACAGTATACCCCTCGTAAGAAGTGCGATAGGTTGTAGATTCATTTGTAGCTGCGGCACTTACTATAGCCACTTGTGTCGCATCTGTATATAACCCTGTCATGTTGTATATCCATGCGAGCAATGCTGATCCGATTAGATTTCCAAGCCAGCAAACTGCAAAGACCTTTAGGACATCTGCGATAGTCACCTTGCGTTTCATATATCCAACAGCAAGCACCATATTGTTACCTGTAAAAAGCTCAGCTCCTGCTATTATTATGAGGCTGAGGGCCACGCTAAAGAATATCGCCATAACTAGCTTAGCGTAAGGCTCGCCCTGAAGTTGTCCGGCAAGCGTGAACGAAATAAGCACACCTATGCCTATATAAATTCCTCCGAGAAGTGACATAAGAATATATCCACAAGGGTTTTCTCTCAAAAGTCTAGCCTTGGCTTCTGCTCCAGTTGAAATAGCTGTAATCTCTTCTCTATACATGCGTACTCCTCCATCAAAGCTCTATTCACATATCCATATAATACATTATAAGCAGTTGGAATTAAAGTTATTACAGACAGTTTGAGCGATATAAATACAATTAAAATACAGCAAATTATGAGCATAAGATTTAAAATAGAATTATACTATCTTATTAAGATAGGAGATTATCTATGGATAGCACAGTTCCAGAGTGGGTTCATTATGGTAGTAGTACAGCGGACATAATATCAGATTACTTTGCAAAAGGTCTTGTTATATTTACGATTTTTGGGCTTCCTATACTGTTCTTCGTGGTTTGGGCTATAGATGACAAAAATCTATTACAAGAGACGCATGGCAGCTAGAGAGGTAACTAAGCTCGATAATCATACAAAGGCAGGAGCGAGATTTGAAAGAAACTGCATCAATAGCGGTGAGGACTACGCTCTATACATTTGGATGCTTGATGAGATAAAAAAAGACCTCGATGCCATAGGGTATAACGAGGCAAGTGTTGATTTTGCCTTGATTCATCTATCGGTCACCATTGACGATGTCTTTGGAGACACTAGCCTTCATGAGAGAGCCTGTAAGATGTTTGATAGTCAGAAGGACTATTTCAAGAATAAAATATGCGGCAAAGTCTAGATCTGCCATCCCTCGCCTCTCTCCGTTCGGCTTCAGCAGGCTAGGTCCACAGAACCCCGGGGATTCAAATCCTTATTTCAGCATAAAAACAGACGGTGCATAAATGCACCGTCTGTTTTTATGGCGGAGAGAGGGGGATTTTACAGCCGACCGTTTCCGCTCTGGCTTCGCCTTTTATACTTCTGTTTGCTCGCCACTCGCGGACGGTCTGTGACTGGGACCTGCCATCCCTCGCCTCTCTACGTTCGGCTTCGGCAGGCTAGGTCCACAGAACCCTGGGGATTCAAATCTTTCTCGCATATAAAAATAGACAGCACACGGTGGTGCTGTCTATTTTTATGGCGGAGAGAGGGGGATTTTACAGCCGACCGTTTCCGCTCTGGCTTCGCCTTTTATACTTCTGCTTGCTCGCCACTCGCGGACGGTCTGTGACTGGGACCTGCCATCCCTCGCTTCTCTACGTTCGGCTTCGGCAGGCTAGGTCCACAGAACCCTGGGGATTCAAATCCTTGTTTCAATATAAAAACAGACGGTGCATAAATGCACCGTCTGTTTTTATGGCGGAGAGAGGGGGATTTGAACCCCCGCACGGGTGTTACCCGCCTGCTGGTATTCGAAGCCAGTCCCTTCAGCCTCTTGGGTACCTCTCCACAAATGCGCTATCTTATGAGTCAAACTACCAATATATGTTCGGATAACCGCGAAGGTCATTATAGCATAGGAGTATGGTGTACGCAAGTAGTCGCAAGCGCCGTAACGACACGCCGAGACGCCGATTACACTTTATCATGCTTTCCAATTGGCATTGCGGCCTTCTTTCTACGTCTTTTTACTAGACAAATAATCACAATTAGAGCAACTAGTGTTGGACCTAATACCATGGCCCCTAGATTAGAGATATATGCTTCGGAGGTAATCCACCCTTTGCTAACATTTCTCTTCACAACTAGCGGTGCATCGGATACATACTTGCCATCGACATACACTTTTGCAACAGCCACCTTATCGCCCTTCTTGAGCGGAGCCTTTACGGACCAATCGCGCTTAATTTTTACACTTATCTTTGAACGATCGCCCTTCTCAGTATATGCATATGCTGTCTCGCTGGCATACGCATCAACGACTGTGTTTTTTCCACCACGAACCAATACCTTTGTAATCTTCTTGCCCTTTACAACAGGCTTGTTCACCTTCAGGTATTTGTACGCATATTCAAATATCGCTTTTGCATCCTTGGGTCGGTTCTCCTTATCGTCGCCAAACAGCACTAGCACGAGCTGCAAATCCTTCTTGTCGTACGCGAGTACAATCGATGCCTCGCCATTCCAGAAGCCAGTCTTTCCAGCGACTACCCCTGACCCCTTAGTATTTATTAGATCGGTATGCGACTTCATTACGCGACTTTCGCTTAGGTTTGTCGCTCCCATCTCATATTTCTTGGTGCTAGCGAACTTATATACCTGCTTATTCTTAAGTGCAGCCCTCGCAATTTTCATATAATCGCTAGCAGTCGTATAGTGTCCGTCTTCTTTCATACCATTAGGATTTACAAAATGAGTATCATTGCAGCCAAGCGCCTTCGCCTCATCGTTCATCATCTGTACAAATTCATCTACGTTACCATTCGACACTGTTTCCGCAAGACTGTAGGCTGCATCGTTTCCCGACAGAATCATCAGTCCGTAGAGGAGCTGCCTAACTGTTACGACCTCACCTTCTTTGAGTTCCATTGAAGATCCACCGAGAGCAGCAGCTTCTTTTGATACCGTTACCTTTTGGTCGAGATTCTTGATATGCTTAACTACCAGCAGTGCTGTCATCAGCTTCGTGGTGCTAAAAGGTGCAACACGTTCATCCTTATTCTTCGAAAACACCACAGTTTTCGTATTCTCGCTATACAAAAACCGCACTCTTCGCATTGATTTCTGGCTCACTAGTAGCTCCATATGAAAGCACATACAATAAACCGGTGCTGAAAACCATAGATATGCACAGCACTGTCAAAATCGCTATTTTAAAACTTCTCTTGAGATTGTCCCAAGTTTTCATTTCCTAGTCTCCAATCACGATTTTATCTTTCAGCGAACTTTTTATTACTTCGCTCATTTGATTATTTGCGTTTATCAAAACACCTACACCTGAAGGTAAGGCACGAGCACACGCAGCGATCTATCTTTGATTTCTATAGTAAGCTCGTCCGTTTCAGTTATCTCTCCGTCGACAACAAACTTCATGTGCCCACTTCTTGGCACTATATGAATCTTTCTTCCCTGCTTATAATCGGTTATCTTATCAATCCCTTTAATCTCGTCAAGCTTACCTTTTGCGAACTTCGGAAGCACCTTCAGAACAGTGCGCCTTGGTATCTTGTGAACAACTAGCACATCTGCAAGTCCATCGTCGAGCTTAGCATTCGGGCTGCTCTCGATGCCGCCTCCACAAAAATCTACCGTTTCCAATAGTACACATCATGAGTGGCCCTTTGAAAACCTGTTCTCCATCAACCTCAACAAGCAAGTTCTGTCCGGACTTCTCTATGAGATTAAGAAAAATCGACAGTCCGTACGACAGCGAGCCACCGATAAAGGTCTTCTTATTAAAATACGTCGCTAGTATCGCAACATTTCCGTCAAACCCGATATTGAATGCATTTAGACCAACCCTATCATATGCTTCTCCGTCTCTCTTATAAGAGTATGCCATCACATCGATGACCTCTTCCTCAGCCAAAAGCTGTGACATTAGATCCTTGTAATCGGTATTTCTCGAGCCACCAAAGTTGCGAATAAGATCATTACCACTGCCGATTGGAATAACTCCGAGTGCTGCATTTGTATGGCCATAGACGCCATTTGCAACTTCATTTACAGTGCCATCTCCCCCACATGCGTAGATTCGAACCTCTTCGTCATCACGCTCAGCTTCAGTCGCAATCTTATCGGCAATGTGAGTAGCCGAGCCAGGACCTGTTGTGTAGTGTAGCTCGATATCGAATTCTGAATCTAGTGCAGCCGCACTGATATCCTTGCACAGCTTATCTGCTTTCTTGCCGTTTCCCGCAATAGGGTTTATGATAAATGCATATTTCATTGATAAATGTCCCTCTTTATAATTTATCCTTTTTATTTCTCACTGTCATATATGAGCTTCGGTCTCGCGCCTAGATAGTCGAGCGAAACAAGCCTATAATCTATACCGTCATGCTCACCTTTTATGCCATTATCCCATGCGACCATTCCGTGAAGGTGTCCGTATATGCACTTAGTAACACTATACTCCTTCATGATTTTAGTAAATTCTGTTTCTTCCATCTTGGCTGGCGGATAGTGCATAGCCACAATTATCTCAGATGCACCCTTTTTCTTCGCCTCGCCGAGACTATTTCTCAGCCTACCCTGCTCACGCTGATACATCTTTTCATCATGTTCAGTATAAGATACTGCATCTGGTGTCGGCCAGCCGCGCGATCCACATATCGCAAGATCTAGTGGCTCTATATAGTAACAGTCATTTTGCAGAAAATGCATATCGTCGTAAAGTGTTCTCAGATACTGTATCTTGCACCACCATAGATCGTGATTACCACGCAGAAGCACCTTCTGGCCAGGTAGCTCATGAATCCAGTCGAGATCAGCCATCGCTTCGCCTAGCTTTAGCCCCCACGATATATCGCCTGCAACTATCACAATATCATCATCTGTCACAAGCTCAGTCCATGCAGCTTTAACTCTTTCTGCATGATCATCCCATCCAGCGCCAAATACATCCATCGGCTTATCTATTCTCTTATCAAAGGAAAGGTGAAGATCCGCAATTGCGTATATTTTCATACTTATTCCTCTTCGTCATCAATATTATTTACTCTCTGAAGTGCCTTCTTCATCTGTCGCATACGCACACCTGCCAGTTCATCAAGGTCATCACTAGCTTGCTTTAAGTGACCTTGTGACTTGGCTAGAACAACTTCAAATCTATCAAACTCCTTGCGTACAGCGTGTAGGAGTTCCCACACTTCGCTGCTCTTCTTCTCTATGGCCAGAGTATTGAATCCCATCTGAAGACTATTTAGGAGCGCCGCCATCGTAGTAGGGCCAGCGATTGTAACCTTGTATTTTCTCTGTAGCGGTTCTATGAGACCTGCATTAATCGCTTCAGAATATAGACCTTCAAACGGCAAGAACAATATAGCAAAAATCTGTCGTAAGCGGAGGATTTATGTACTTAGCGTTAATATCTTTTTGCCTCGCTCTCGATTCTATTAACTAGCTTCTTCTTTGCTTCGGCAATAGCCTCCTTCTCCCCTAGGTCATACGCATCCAGCAGCGCATTATATGCATCTCCAGGAAATTTCGCATCGATAGGTAAGAATACATCATGATCATCCGTTCCAGGAAGCCTAATTGCAAACTCTACGTTCTCTCTGCTGTTCTCTTTAAGCCTCGCATTTTTTACATAGTGACTAGGTGGCAGCATCTGCTCCAAAATCGAGCCAAGCTGAACCTCACCGAGTATACCGCGAGTCTTTACGTTAGATAAAATCTTTTTAAGGTCACCGACTCCCTGAGCTACGGACTGCATTTCTCCTAGTCCTCTATACACCTGTTCAAGTCGCTCGTTCACAAGCCCAAAAGACTTTGTAAGCCTTGTGTCCAGAGTCGTCTGCAGTTTCTCGTCAACGGTGTGACGTATGCTTTCAATCTGAGTGTTATTTTCTGCACGCAGCCTTGCCATGCTGTCATTAAGCTCTTTGAGTCTCAAATCCTGATGCTCGGACATACTCATCTGACTCTTGGCAATTGCATCCCCATAAGCTTTAAAATACGTGTCAATTCGTTCTTCATTGCCCTTAGTGCGCATCAGAACAAGGATGCTCATCAGCATCGATCCTAGACACATAATTAATAACAATATCATAAAAAAATATTCATCTATGATTTAACCTTATTTTTTTCTAGAATTTAACTTTTACGTCTTAACTTTCCAACTACGCATCTCAGAAACGACCTTATAGATAATGCCACTAGTATATCCTCTATTTTCGAGCTTCCTTGCAATTGATGCAATTTTACGCTCATCCATATACTCTGCTCCTTCGTCAGCAGAAGCTTCAGATATCACATCTCCAGGCGTCTCACTATATCCATTTGCAAAATCAGAGCCATATGCGCTCGCTCTCGCAATTCTCCTAGCGTTTGCAAGCTCATCCACTCCGGTTTCGTATTTATAGTCCTCCAGCGCATTATCAGCAGTAAGAGCATCTACTCCCTTCTGCTCGAGCTCACGCTTTGCCCTCATGCCTCCCCTAAGTTTCTCAAATGAGTTTCTGTAGAAGGCCAGTGCGTATTCGTAATCATCTATATAATGATGCGCCTTGAGATCACTAATCGCACCTTCAATATCAGAGTCTTCGTACTCTTTCTCCTTGAGGTGCTGACGCATCTCCTGTTCAGTTCGCATGCGGTGAGACAGGTATCTCATAGCCTCGTCACCGACACCACGCTTCTTACCCATGTCCTTATGCTCCTATATTCTCTATCTGTGATTTTATTATTGTCCTGTAGCTGCTGTGCTTACAGCTCAAGCTTATGCACCTTGATATTACCTGCCCCTGCAAATTCAGAATCGTCTCTTACTGCAACCGCTGCGTGCGGTCTCTTAAGATTTCTCTCCTGCACGCTTGTTACACTCAGTTTACTTTCAGGGGTATTATCTTTAAAATCTATCAGAACATCATAGATACGCCACTTGAAACCTTGGTAGGTAGCACTTTCTCCCATCGTGCTCGGAGCTTCACTAAACACCGTACTTCCAGCGGCCTTTATAAGAGCCTCTCGTCTCGACCAGATACGAAAAAACTCATCCCGACCTAACCGGTCAGCGCTTTCAGCCTCATCTTTCTGGTAGAACTTCGAGGCGATTTTCTCAAGCTTTGCCTCTCTATTATACTGTATATCAAGGCCACATGGTGTATCGGAAAAAATGATTGCCCAGGTATTCTCACCATGAGAAATCGAGTAATCTGGAATCCCCTTAATGCTCGGCTTTCCATTCTTATTCACCTCGATATTATCTGAAATATATCTGCGCAGCTCATGGTCATCAAGAGCAGCTATTTCAGAAGTAACACTTACATAACCATCTAGCTTTATAAGTTCACCAATGCTCGCAGCAAGTAGTTCCCTGCTGTGAGCGGACTCCCTCTTGTATTCATTTGTATAGAATAAATACATATCGGACCTCCTAATTGCTCTCTAGTAGCTTCGCTGCCTCCTTGACCGCCAAGTCACCTGACGCGACTTCCACATTTGGCATAATACCCTTATCATTTATCTTCTTGCCATTAGGATCGATGTATTCGGCAGTCGTGAGCTTCACCACAGAACCGTCCTTCATCTTAAACACGGTCTGTATTACACCTTTTCCATACGTCTTGGCCCCAACGACCTTAGTACCATTTGCCTTTAATGCCGCGGCAAATATCTCTGCCGCACTCGCTGTATCTTGATCTACGAGAACTACCATCTTGACGTCAGCTGACTTCGTGTCGGAACTGTACACCTTAGACTTGTTCTTGGATACTATTTTTGCCGAGCTTCGCTTTCTTCAAAACCTTATCAGCAGAGCTAAAAGCTTCTTCGACTACACCGCCATTATTGCCGCGTATGTCGATTATAATCTTATTACACCCCTCTACTTTTAAGGGTTTCTGCAGCATTTTTGAACGACTTTGCAGTACCATTTCTAAATGTGCTGATGCGGATATACCCGATATGCTTTGACGAATCCTTTACTTCATACGTAACACCATCATCCTCTATCTTTGAGCGGGTCAGCTTGTACTTCTTAACCATGCCCCCGCGCGAAATGGTGAATTCGACATCGCTGTCTTCTGTATCTTCCATTAAATCCGCTGCATCGTCTAGACTCTTAACGTTTTTGCCATCAACCTTGAGGAGCACATCTCCTGCCGTGATTCCCGCTCTCTCAGCATCACTACCAGATAGGACCCTATTCACTACGATCTTATCATTTTCATCTGACTTAAGTGCAACGCCAACTCCAGAATACGATGTTAGATACCTGCGTTCAAATGCTTCGTACTCTTTCTCCGTCATATACTCCGCATACTTGTCGTCTACGGTTTTAAGAATCCCGCCAGCGACAGCCTTATCAACTCCATCCATATCCTGCTTGTAGTACGACTTGTTGTTTATAATCTTCTGCATCTCGTAGTACTTGCCAAACTCATCATTTAGAGCCTCATACTGGTCAAGCTTGTACTGAGATATGAGCCTACCGCCAAGAACCACATGCATAAAAATAACAGCGCAAATCACTGCGGTTCCAAATCCTGCGGCAAATATTATTATCGATGTTCTATGCCTCTTCCATATCGAGGACTCTGATTTGAACATTCTCTCTGTCCTTCCACCTATTTATATCCATCACTCCGTACACAGTCAGCGGTTTATTGCTCATCACACGCTCATACACATCCATAGCCTTATTGAACAGTATGCACTGCACAGCACTTCCGCGCTGCATCAAAGAGAATCTCGCATGCTTATTGTCTGACAGGAACTTCCAGTCTACAACTTGCGCCTTCTCAAACTTGAAGATTGGCTCAGGGTTCCCGGCCCCAAACGGTGCAAATAGCTCCAGCGCCTTCGCAAGCTCTATACTCACATCTGTAACAGTGATATCTAAATCCGCATTGATGGTCCTGTCAAATAGTCTTTCGTTATCCGCAAGCAATCCTGCAACATCTTCATTCAACGCCGACTTTAGGCTATCTAGTTTTTCTGTCTCCATCGTAAAACCACAAGCTGCCTTATGACCTCCAAATTTTACAAAGTGCTCCGAATGACGATTTAGTAGTGCGTAAAGATCTATCCCTCTATAGAGCGCCCGGTTCCTTTGAGCTGTCCATTGTTAGGAGAAACTATCACAACTGGCCTGTTGTAACGTTCCTTGAGATTGCCAGCCACAATTCCAAGTATGCCTTCATGTGCATTCTCAGCCTCAATCATGATAAAGTCACCATTCTCTAGCTCTTTGTCCGCAAGACTTATGCAGTTTTCAAAAGCCTTCTGCTGCAGTTCTCGGCGCTTCGTATTTGTCTCCATAAGCTTGGTGCACAGGCTCTCAATCTCATCATCGTCTTCGGATAGCAAAACTCTTACTCCAAGTGACGCATCACCTAATCTACCAGCAGCATTAATTCTCGGAACTAATGAAAATGCAACATTTGTCGAAGTAATATTGCTATAATCCACTCCCGACAGTTCCGCTAGTCTCTTAAGCCCTTTATTCTTAAACCCAAGTCTCATAAGTCTGAGGCCGTACTTTACAAGAGAACGGTTCTCATCCATGAGTGGCATGACATCTCCGATAGTTCCGACTGCAACAAGCTCGAGAACTTCCGTGATAAGACTGCGAGGTATCTCACAGTTACGGCTTAGTGCTAGTGCCAGCTTATATGCTACACCTACTCCAGCGAGCCCTTTGAAAGGATAAGTATCATTAGGAGCTTTTGGATTAATTACTATTCCAGGAGCAACTACATCTTTAATCGTATGATGGTCGGTTACTATAGTCTCTATTCCGAGGCTATTTGCATAAGCAACCTCCTCAGCCGACACAGCGCCGCAGTCAACAGTGACGATAACCTCACCCTCTTGCTGATAAATATAGTCGATCGCCGCTTTGTTGAGTCCATACCCTTCGTCTATCCTAGATGGAATGTAGTATGTGACATTATCTGTGAGCGCACTAATAACCTTCATCAGCAGTGCTGTTGAAGTTACGCCATCGCAATCGTAGTCGCCGTATATAACAATCTTCGAGCCGCTATATATAGCATCTAACAACAAATCCACTCCCGCATGCATGTTTGCTAGCAGGAATGGATCATATGCAAGCTTAGGGCTTGGGGAGAGGAACTCTGTGAGCTCCTCTTCTCCTTCAATCCCTCTTATTCTTAATAATTCATTTAGCACCGGGGTGCTCTTTAAAAAAATTTCTGTATTCATAATTTAGAACAAACTCATTGGGTTAATGTAAGTTCCGTTCTTTATCAAACTGAAGTGTAGATGCGGACCTGTTGACCAACCCGTACTTCCGATGTATCCAACAACCTGACCTTTAGTTACATACTGACCATTAGATACTGCAAATCCACTCATATGTCCATATAGAGTGGTGTATCCATTTCCAATTGAAATCATAACACAGTTACCGTAACCACCATAGTACGATGCCTTAGTAACGTATCCGTTAGCTACAGCTCTGATAGGCGTACCAGTTCTAAGTCCAGAAACATCTACTCCGTCATGATACTTCTTAGTCTTGAATATAGGGTGGACTCTCCATCCGAAAGGCGAAGTTATAGTTCCACCACTTACTGGCCACTGGTATCCGCTAGAAGTTGTTGGCGCGCTTGAACTTGAGCTACTCGAGCTTGAACTTGAGCTACTCGAACTTGAGCTTGAGCTGCTCGAACCTGATCTCGAACTGCTTGAGCTAGAACTACTTGAAGATACCTGGCTCTGCGCCTGAGCTGCCTGCTTCTGTCTAAGCTTCTCTTCTGCAGCAGCCTGAGCCGCAGCCGCCTCTGCAGCCAGTTTATCACCCTCTGCATTAAGCTGATCCTGCTGCTTAGCATATTCATCAGCTAGGCCCTTATACTTCTCACGAGTTGCCTCGACTTCCTTCTTGTTCTTCTCTAGAATCTTCTCCTGCTGAATCTGCTGCGCCTGAAGTGCCTCAATTTCCTTGTAGTCCTTCTGTAGTGAGCTGAGCAGCTTCTTATCACTGGAAAGCACTCTCTGAACCATGCTTACATTAGTGATAAGCTCACTAACATTGTCTGAGTTTAAGATAACATTGATAAATCCAGCAGTACCTGTTTTATACATCGCTCTTAGTCTCGAGTTTAAAGCTTCAGTCTGCTTGCTTACAGCAGCCTTCTTAGATTCGAGCTTAGCCTGAGTTGCATTGATTTCTGCCTGAGCAGCATTGATGTTCGCTTCAAGCTCTTCTACCTTCTTTGTAGCTTCCCCAACCTTAGCGCTGAACTCTGCAGACTTAGCACCTGCCGCTGCGGCTTCTTTTTTCTTCTGGGATGCGCTAGTTGCGTACGAAGAATCTGCTGCAACAAATGACGAAACAACCATCGTTAAGGCGAGTAGCAAAACTACCACACACTTTGTTTTATTCACCCTAGTCATACGTTCCTCCTTATCTATCTAAGAATCTTCTTATCGAAATTATACTTCCACAAGTACCTACGCCGACTCCGAGCGAAATGAATATTAACATTACGTTAGGAATCAAGTAGCTTGTTGGAACTACTGGCACAGACAGCATCCTCATGATGTCAGGTCCAACAACCCCGATCAGTCTGGAATATATTACGTACATAAGTGCCGTAGAAATTGTCGCCGACACGAATCCGAGAATAATTCCTTCAAATAAGAATGGTCCTCTTACGAACCAGTCCGTCGCTCCGAGGTACTTCATGATGCTGATTTCCTTGGAACGAGCGAATACGGTGAGCTTAATAGTATTTGCAACGATAATAACCGATACGATTATCAAGAATATCATCGTGATAATTGATGCTGTCTGGATGAAGTTCGTAATTCTCTGCAGCTTCTCAACAGTATCCTGGTAATACTTGATGTCTTCAACACCCGAAACAGATGTTACACTCTTGGAAATTTTTATCTGCTACCGACTTATCCCCTAACATACACGAGATATGAGTTAGGTAGTGGGTTGTCAGAAAGGCTATCGAGCAGGTAACCATTGTCTCCCCAACGTTTCTTCATAATCTTGATAGCATCATCCTTAGATCTATACTCAACCTTGTCTACACCCTTGGTCTCCTTGAGACGACTACCGATATCCTTGTTCACAGCATCGGTATTATTATCATCTAGAAAAACCTCAACGATATTATAATCCTGCTTGATAACGTTAGCGAAGAGATCGACATTTACAAACGCTACAAAGAACAGTCCGAGTATCAACATCATTGCAGAAATTGCCAGCACCGCTGTTATATTCATACCCTTGTTACGACCTATCTGTGAAATCGATTGCTTGAGTGTGTATCTTGCTCTAGAAAACATATGGATCCACCTCCTCGTCGTAATCGTAATACTCTTCTTCGTTATAGAATCCATACTGCCCCTGCTCATCTCGAACAATATGGCCATCTTCAATCGCAACTACACGCTTATTCATCTGGTCAACTATATCCTTAGCGTGTGTAACCATTAGTATAGTGGTGCCACGAAGGTTGATTTTATCCAAGATACCCATAATTTCCATAGCGGTAATTGGGTCAAGGTTTCCAGTAGGCTCGTCGGCAATTAGAACCCTTGGGTTATTAACAATCGCACGTGCAATTCCCACACGCTGCTGCTCACCAGCACTAAGCTCGTTAGGGTATCTATCCTTCTTGTCAAGAATACCTACGAGATCAAGAGCATACGGAACCTGTCTTCTTATGTCCTTGCGCTTCGCATGAACAACTTCCATAGCAAAAGCGACATTCTCATACACAGTCTTCTTCTCTAGAAGTCTGAAGTCCTGGAATACCATTCCTATCTTCTGCCTCAGTTCAGGAATCTCCCTTCTTGACAGCCTTGTTATATCTTTTACCAGCAACTACGATAGTGCCCTTATCTGTGCTAATCTCGTTGAGAATAAGTCTTACAAAAGTAGTTTTACCTGCACCACTAGGTCCAACGAGGAACACAAAGTCGCCCTTCTCAATGCGAACGGTTGCATTCTCTAGACCTACGTTATTGCCATAATGCTTAGTAACATTTTTAAATTCGATCATATGACCTCCTAGACACACCAACAGATTGTAATATTATACACTAGAAACGCTGAAAAAAATAAACAAAAGGCACTACAAAAAGCACGGCATAGAAGCCCTATACCGTGCCCAAAATTAACGATTTTTATCCGAAACCTTCACATAAAAAAACTAAATAGCGCAAAATATTGTTGTGCGAACTCCCAGAACCACAATATATCTGCATTTTTATGAGGCACTAACTCAAAACCTTGGATAAGAAATTCTTAGTTCTCTCTTCTGATGGATTTACGAGAACTTCCTCTGGTGTTCCCTGTTCTACAATAACGCCTTCGTCCATGAAGATAACTTTATCAGCAACTTCCTTGGCAAACCCCATCTCGTGAGTTACAACTATCATCGCAAGACCTTCCTTGGCTAGGTCTTTCATTACATCGAGAACTTCTCCAACCATCTCAGGATCGAGTGCAGATGTCGGTTCATCAAATAGCATAATCTCAGGATCCATAGCTAAAGCTCTTGCGATTGCAACACGTTGCTGCTGACCACCTGACAGTGAACGCGGATATGCGCTAGCTTTTATTATCTAGGCCCACCCTCGTCAAAAGTTCCATCGCCTTAGCCTCTGCCTCCGCCTTGCTCACACCTTTAACGTTGATAGGTGCGCATGTAACGTTCTCAAGCACCGTCATATGCGGAAACAGATTGAAGTTCTGAAATACCATTCCCATTTTTAGTTCTGATTTCATTGATGTTCTGGTTTGTTACTAGCTCTCCATCGATAAAAACTTCTCCAGAGGTTGGAACTTCGAGTAAGTTGATGCATCTTAACATAGTGGACTTGCCAGACCCTGACGGCCCGACTATGCACAGCACCTCAGACTCACTTACAGTCTGATCAATCCCTCTCAAAACTTCGTTATTTCCGTATGATTTACACAGTTTCTTAATCTCTATCATTATGCTGCTCCTCCCTCGAGTACTGGTTTATTATTTTCTTCCACTACTTCTTTTTTGCTTCCCTTGCCACGTTCTTCCAAAACTGCAATCAGCTTGGAAAGAGGTAATGTAAGAACTAGGTACGCAAGCGCAACACCGATATATGCTGGGAATGCCTGATAAGTGGCTGCATTGAGCAGTGTTCCCTTGCGCAGAATTTCAACTACTCCTACATAGCTCAATACCGACGTCTCCTTTATAAGAGTTACAAACTCATTGCCAACTGCAGGTAGTATGATCTTAATAGCCTGAGGGATAATAATAAGCCTCATCGCCATAGCCTTACTCATACCGAGCGACCTTGCAGCTTCCATCTGACCTTTATCCACCGCCTGAATACCACTTCGTATTACTTCAGACATATAAGCGGCGCTATTAAGCCCACAAACGATTATTGCGGGAATAATTAGGCTTGCCCACTTAAAGTAAAAACACATGAGACTGCATAAACTGCGGTACTCCATAGGCGAAAAATAAGTGCCTGCACAATCATCGGTGTACCTCTCACTATATCAACGTACAGTTTCGAAATCCAGCTGACGAATTTATTTTTTTAGAAGTTCTCATGAGGGCAATCAAGAGTCCGATTACCGAACCCATGACAACTGATAATATACTTACGAACACTGTTGCGGGAATTCCCTGACACGCAACTAGAAAACCTTTGATATAAGCGTCCATTTTAATTCCTTACTTTCTATATTTACTCTCTAACAATATAGATATGGTAACATTATTTTATCTGTAAATCAACAATTTTCTGTATTTATTTTAGTTTATCAGTATATTTATACAGCAGTTTATTATGCCTTTATTTATTAGTTTATACATAAAAAGAGCTCACCTCCTGCAAGGTGAGCTCTTCATGATTTCTACATTATTTTATATTATTTTTACTTCTGTATTTTTGTCCTTGAAAACTGTACTAATTACTGCATATACAACTGCTAAAAACTCCAAGCGAGATAATTCCGTAAATGGTTTTTGTTGCAAAGAATCCTGATGAAACACCTAGGATAAACGCACCGTTATTGAGGTATCCACCAAACCAGTTCTTGCCATAGGAGTAGAACATAGGCTTATTAGTTCTTGCCTCCCATGTAGTAAGTGCAATACCTATTAGCGCTATAAGTGCACCGATACCGAAAGACATATCCGTAGGTATATTGTTTCCACCCGTAGCAGCAAGGATCAACATGATAATAAGCCCTACAACGATTAAATATCCAACTTTCTTGATTGTTTCCATAGTGATAACCTCCTTAGAAGATTTAATATAATATGAATCCTGCTGATGGATTCATCAAAATCATCCGAAGCACTTCTTTAGTATCTATATGATATCATTTATATATCATATGTCAACAAGAGTAACTTGCATTATCACTATTATTTTTGTATTTGTTATGTACAATTCATCATTTCCATTCGAATATACTGATAAATGTATATAGAATAATTTCGATTCCAAGTGCACAGAGTCCATATGCCAGATTACTTGCAAAGAAGAAAACACTTATTGCAATCATCAGCGAGCTATTATTAACGCCCAAGTGAAATGGAGAACTTTCAGCACCCCAGAAAAGCGGTAGATTATTCCTGATTTCCCATAAAGCGAGAGCAAAACCGTAAATCACAAAGAATATCGCTATCACAAATTGAACTTTAACAGGCAGATGCATAAGTTCAGACTTGTTAATGATAATTCTACCTAGAAGGAGCAGTATACTAAAAAAATCACTGTGCATGATATCTGCCTCAATCTTCTTATCTCCATAATCTCCCTACTTTCGTACAGTCAACATATCATAAGAACAAGAAAGCGAAGGGCCAAGCCCTTCGCTTTAATTCTAATATATACGATTTAGACTGTAAATCAGTATTATATAATTATTCCTGTTCAGCCCATGAATCAAGCTTGCCGCTGAGTATCCATAGGATTACACCAAAGACGATTACGATTCCACCGAGTAGACCGTAAGCAAACCCAAAGTTCTGAGTTAAAGTCCAAGCATAAATCTTAGGGTAGATGAACTGTGAAATAAATACCGCTACTGGCCATGTTCCTAGAAGAAGTCCTAGAAGCTTAGCTGGAGCTAGCTTGTTGATGAATGAGTTTCCGAGTGGTGAGAATACCATCTCTCCAACTGACATCATTATACAAACAAGACCAACCCATAGTACAGAAACCTGACCGTGGTCTCCAGCAAGTTTGTCGGCGAATACCATTACGAAGTATGCAAGTCCTAGAAGTCCGCATCCTAGACCAGTCTTCTTGTACATGCTGAGGTCTCCCTGAGGTCTCTTAGCTAGCTTTAGCCATACACCAGCAAGAACTGGTCCGAGAATTACGCAAGTTAGAGCGTTTGTTGAGTCAAACCAAGATGTAGGAATCTTGAAGTTACCGATTACCCAGTTAGCCTTGTTTAGATACTCAGCTCCGTCTCCCCAACCAAATCTGAAGTATGCTGGGAAGTAAGCGAGGTACCATAGCATCCAGAATACCATCGAGAATACGATTACGAGAAGTACAGCTGCAACTCTCTTCTTATCTCCTGCGGATAGAGGAGCTGATTCCTCGTGCTCCTTAGTCTCAGCAGATACGAACTCTCTCTGGTCCTTCTTGAATGGTGACATACCAGCCTCACCGAGTGCCTTGCCTCCAACTACGAAGAACCAAATAGCATCGATGAATAGGAAGATACCTGTAATCAAGAATATTGTTCTGTAAGTTACGTGAACACCGAACATTCCTGTTGTTGCAAGCGGAGCAATGAATGTTGTTCCGATGAACGAACCGATGTTAACGAATGTGTACTGAATAGAGAATGCGGAGTCAAGCTGTTCAGCGCTGTTGAATAGCTGACCTGTGATTCCGGATAGGTTACCCTTGAATAGACCTGTACCAACAGCTACGAATACGAACATTACGTATACGAGAGTTAGAGAAGTAGCCTTCCAAGCGATCATGTATCCGATTCCCATAAGAATCATACCGATAAGTACGCACCATCTAGGCTTTACCCAACGGTCAGCGATATATCCACCAAACATAGGTGTGATATATGTCCAAGCTACGAATCCTGCAGAAATAGCAGTAGCCTTAACCTGGCCCATTCCAAGACCGCCACTTAGTACATCTGCGGCAACCCACATTGCCAAAATGTACTTTACAGTGTAGAACGAAAGTCTCTCAAATGTATAGCCCATGGAGCATACATAGAAGCCAAACGGTCTACCTTTCTTTACACCAGTTTCCATAAAAAACCTCCTAAAGTAATAAAATTATAATTGCAAGTAACGAATATATATTAAGTATTAACATAATACGTTTCGCCATTTGCCTTTGGCCCCGCCTTAGTCGGGTCCAAACGTTCTAAAACAATTCATACTATATCACTTATTCATCACATTGTAAATTCAGTTTGTACTAATTTCATATTATTTTTGTTAAATTTTTTTACTAGCTTAAAACAAATTTCGTTCTGAACATCAGTATTTGCAAAAGAAAAAAAGCAACCCCCATGTGAAGATAACTTCACGAAAAGAGTTGCTAATATTTTCTAGTTTCTAGTTTTTTTATTAATAATTGATCTTACTTAAGGACTTCCTTAACAGCATTAACGATATCAGCTTTTGTCAATTCGTACTTCTCTCTGAGCTCAGCAGGCTTTCCAGATTCACCAAATGTATCCTTCTGTCCCACCATAACCATCTTAACTGGCTGATTCTTAACGACAACCTCTGCAACGGCGCTTCCAAGCCCACCGATTACAGAATGCTCTTCTGCAGTTACGATCGGACCGTTCTCCCTTGCGGAATTGATAATTGCCTCTTCATCTATAGGCTTGATAGTATGCATATCGATTACACGAGCATAAACTCCTTCGTTTGCAAGCTCTTCAGCCGCCTCGATTGCATCAGCAACCATGATTCCAGTAGCTATAATTGTCACATCACTGCCTTCGCGAATTTTATTTGCCTTGCCAACCTTGATATCTGAGTTCTCGTCATAAATAACCGGTACACCTGATCTGCCAAGTCTGACGTAAGCAGGACCTTCTGTGTCAACTACTTCGTTTAACAGCTTCTTGGCACTTACAGCATCTGCTGGGTTTACAACAACCATACCTGGAATCTCTCTCATGAGCGCGATATCTTCGAAAGTCTGGTGGCTAGCGCCATCCTCACCTACAGTAATACCTGCGTGAGTCGCACAAACCTTAACATTTGCATTAGTATATCCGATTGAATTTCTAATAATTTCGTATGCTCTTCCTGCTGCGAACATTGCAAATGTGCTCGCACATACAACGTGTCCAGAAAGCGCGATACCTGCAGCCTCAGCCATGAGGTCCTGCTCAGCAATTCCGCAGTTTACGAATCTCTCAGGATAAGCTTTTGCAAAATCCTTAGTCTTGGTAGAACCCGATAGGTCGGCATCCATAACGACAAGATCCTTGCGCTCCGCTCCCTTTTCTACTAGGAATTCTCCGTACGCAGCTCTAGTTGCAATCTTATCTGCCATTAGTTGTCACCTCCAAGCTCTTCTATTGCAGTCGCTAGCTCCTCATCGCTTGGCGCCTTGCCATGCCAGCCAGCATTGTCTTCCATAAATGATACACCCTTACCCTTGTGAGTATGGGCAACGATTGCAGTTGGAACACCCTCGCACTTCTTCGCATTCTCAAATGCTGCAATCAGTTCTTCATAGTTATGACCATCTACGACGATTACGTTCCAACCGAAGCTCTTAAACTTCTCATCTACAGGAGATACGCACTTTACATCGCTTACCTTGCCATCGATCTGAAGTCCATTGAGGTCAACGATTGCAACTAGGTTATCCAGCTTTCTGTGAGCTGCCTGCATCGCAGCCTCCCACACTATACCTTCCTGGATTTCTCCATCTCCAGCAAGTACGTAGACTCTACCAGGATTGCTGTCAATCTTACCTGCGATAGCCATTCCTACGGCTGCAGAAAAGCCCTGGCCAAGTGAGCCTGTTGACATCTCAACTCCCGGTACCTTGTGCATATTAGGGTGTCCCTGGAACTTGCTTCCTACCTGTCTGAGGCTCATCATCTCGCTTACCTCGTAAAAGCCTCTCTCTCCGAGCGCTGCATATAGCGCAGGAACTGCGTGACCTTTCGACAGTACGAATTTATCTCTATCTGCCTTCTTAGGATCCTTAGGGTCGATGTTAAGCACCTCAAAATAAAGAGTTGCAAGAACATCTGCCGATGATAGCGAACCACCAGGATGACCTGACTTTGCGGCATGAATAGCCTTTAGAGCATTGATTCTGATTTTGCGCGCCTTATCAGCGAGCTCAGCATAGTTAATAGTATTCACCATATCCTCCTACAATGATAATTTGAAACTAATTAAACAAATTATGTTGATATTTAAATAGAACTAGCCTACAGCTTAATTTCTATATTATTGCTTACATTTGTGTATATTATGCCTACGCAGTAACCCGAGTATCTTTAAATCTTAAGCACCAATCTCGCCATCGAGAAGTAAGTTCCTAGAGCTACCATATCGGTGAGCGATGCCATCATCGGTCCAGCGATAAGCGCAGGGTCTATTCCTATTTTCTTGGCAATCATCGGCAGTAAAGCTCCGATGCATTTTGCGATTATGACGATTAATACCATGGCTAGGCAAACCGTCATAGCTACAGATGACCCATTGTGGTCGAACGCCACTATTCGCATGTAATTAAGCACGCTAACACATATGCCGACGATAATTCCAATGCGGAATTCCTTCCACAGAACCTTAGCTATATCTGAAAGTTCAAGGTCACCCATCGCCATGCTGGTGATAATTACTGTAGATGACTGTGTTCCCGAGTTACCTCCAGTTCCCATCAGCATCGGCATGTAAGAAACCAGTGCGATTACTGCTGAGAGCGATTTCTCAAAGCTTGCAATCATACCGCCTGTAAATACGTACGACACCATGAGCACGAGCAGCCACGGAAGCCTTGCTTTGACATGCATGAGAACAGATGTATCGAGATAATCTTTGTCGGTGTTATCGATGACACCTCCCATACGCTCCATGTCCTCAGTATTCTCTTCTTCAATTACGTCGAGGATGTCGTCGAAAGTGATGATTCCGACTAGTCTATCTTCGTTATCAACTACTGGAATTGCAATGAAGCCGTATTTTTTTGAACAGCTCAGATACTTCTTCCTGGTCATCATCTACGTGTGCGAAGATAATATCTTCCTTCATAATGTCGGAAACTTTAGTATTCTCATCTGCAAGCACCAAGCTCCTGAGCGAAACTACTCCAACCAGCTTACGACCACCGTCGAGAACATAACAGGAGTAAATCGTCTCTGAATTCATTCCTACATCGCGAATATGGTCGAGAGCCTCGCGCCTAGTCATGTTCTTACGCAGATTTATGTAGTCCGGAGTCATCAGCGAGCCGGCGCTATACTCCTTATACATAAGGAATGTGTTAATCTGTCTACGCTCGTTCTTAGGTGTCTTATCTAAAATCTTATCTACGATATTTGCTGGCAGCTCTTCGAGCACATCGATCATGTCGTCAAAGTCCAGCGCATCGATTATGTATTTGATCTCGGGATCAGTGATGATGTTGATAATCTCAACCTGGTCGTCAACGTCAAAGTGTGCGAATACCTCAACCGATATATCTTTTTGGAAGCGTGCGAAACAGTATGACAGCACTCTGCATGTCATACTTTCTCATTACCTCTTCAAGGAGCTCCATGATATCAACTGCATTAAACTTCAGGAGTTCGTCCCCTGCAGCGGAAGTATTTCTTCTCTTCGAGGAGTTCAAAGATTTTTTTCTCTGCTTTCTTCGAAAGCTTGTTCCTGATCAATCAGGTTTGTACTTTCCATTGGTCCTCCTCCGCTTTCTAAAAATTAGTATTGCAAATATTTATTATATATCTAAATAGCGTCTACGATAACCCCCTAATACCCGAGCATCGTGCGAATTTCTTCTTCCGTTATGATTTTTTTACACCGAGTTCCGCAGCCGCCTTGTTCTTTGACGAGCCTGATTCTGGATTATTTGTCACAAGGTAGCTTGTATTCTTACTCACACTTCCAGCAACCTTTCCGCCCTGTGCTTCAATTTCTTTCTTAAGCTCAGTTCGACTCTTGTAATGCTCTAGACTGCCTGTGATAACAAATATCGCCCCTGCTAACGTAGTTCCTGTCGCTTCGTAAGTCTCGTCTATAACTAGTTCGTTCACGAGGTCATCAACAACTTTCACGTTGTGCTCGTCTGCAAAAAAATCTTCGAAATCTCTAGCCATAACTTCGCCGATGCCGTCGATAGTTATCAGTTCATCGTAAGTTAGCGACGAAATTTTTGTCCCACTTATTCTCACAAGATTTTTGCTATCTGAGCAGCAGTGGTAACTCCAACACCTGGGATTCCGAGAGCCACAAGAACTCTTGCTGGCACAGTATGACGAGCCTTTTCGATCGATGACGCTAGCTTCTCGTATGACTTTTCGCCGAAGCCCTCTAGTTCTACGATTTCTCCTCTATGTGAGTGTAGACGGAATATATCGCCAAAAGACTTGATATATCCAAGGCCGATGAACTTTAAAAGTGTCTGCTCGGACAGACCTTCGATATTGAGGGCATCCCTCGACACGAATAGTGAAAATCTCTTTACCTGCTTAGCGAGGCAGTTAGGATTAGTGCACGTCAGGACTTTAGTGCCAGTCATCAGCTTAATCTCCGTGTCGCCATCACAAACTGGACAGTGGCTTGGAAACTCGATGTTCCCACTTCGAGTCAAATTATCACCAATCTGCGGAATGATCATATTTGCCTTGTACACGGTGATAGTGTCGCCGATGCCAAGCTTTAAGCTCTCCATTATATTGAGGTTGTGAACTGAAGCTCTCTTAACTGTAGTACCTTCGAGCTCAACTGCATCAAAAATAGCAATTGGGTTGAGAAGGCCAGTTCTCGACGGGCTCCACTCAATTTCACGAAGAACCGTCTCAGCCTGCTGGTCTGCCCACTTGAAAGCCAATGAGTCTCGCGGAAACTTCGCAGTCGTTCCGAGCGTCGCCGCATACTCTAGGTCTTCTAGAGTCAGCACGAGTCCGTCCGACGGAATCTCAAAGCTGTGAACCCTCTCGGCGTATTTATCTATCGCTGCAAATATGCTCTTGTTATCGACTTTTATATACTCAACCACGTCAAAGCCCTGCTCCGCCATCCACTTCATCTGATTGGAGCGAAGACATGCTACTTCTACACCGTCAGCTTCGCTGAGCGTAAATGCGTAGAAGCGGACATTTCTCTCTGCCGTGATCTTGCTATTAAGCTGCCTGACGCTTCCGCTGCAGAGGTTTCTAGGATTTTTGTACTTCGCATCTGCATCATCAATTGCAGCATTGATTCTCTCAAACTCTTTGTACGTTATCACCGCCTCACCTCGTATGACAACGTGACCAGTGTAAGAGATACGCTTCGGTAAATTTGCAAATACAAGTGCATTAGGTGTGATAACCTCGCCTATGTCGCCATTGCCACGCGTTACTGCTTTTGTAAGGCTGCCGCCATCGTATGTCAGTACTACTGTAAGTCCATCGAGCTTCCAAGACAGCAGCCCCTCATGTTCCCCGAGCCAAGCCGCCAGCTCTTCACGGCTCTTGGTCTTGTCGAGACTTAGCATACGGCTTCTGTGCTTTTCCTTTGGTAGCTCCGACTGAACTGTATATCCGACATTCTTGGTCGGGCTGTCATCAGGCGAATAACCTGTCTCCTTCTCTAAATCCTCTAGTTCGTCATACAGCGCGTCGTATTCGTAATTGCTCATTATCTCACTCGCCTCGTCGTAGTATGCCGCTGAAGCTTCGTTGAGCACTTTGATGAGCTCCTCTATTCGTTTCTTCTTGTCATCAAGATTCATAATATCCCCTATATAAACCCGCATTTATAGTCAGGTTTCACTTTAAAATTCTTCTTATTATCTATGCAAATACTAGACCTTGGTCAATTTGACGAAGCCCTTACCCAGTTTCTTGATTCCTACAGAATCAAAGGCGATGGTCAGCGTCTTGGCGTCTTGATCGATGAGCAGACCTTCGCCGAACTTCGGATGGCGAATCCTGTCTCCGGCTTCAAATCCCTCGTTGTCGATTCCTTTGGATGCCTGCTTCTTGGCGAATTTCAGCGCATCGAAAGGCTTTTGAGAAGCTGGCATCGAAGCCATCTGCACTGCCTTCATACCTACCTTTGAACTCTCGGGGCCCTAGTATGCCGCCATCTCCACGAATGCCTCCTGCGGCTGCAGCTCTCTGAGCCACAGTCTGGTCACCATCTAGAAGATCAGCATCCATCTCTCGCATGAATTCCGACTCAATCGTGAAATCAGTTCTGCCATACAGCATTCTAGTCTGTGCGCCTGTTAGGTAAAGCTTTCTCATCGCTCTAGTAATTCCAACATAGCAAAGCCTTCGCTCCTCCTCCATTTTGCTCGGATCATCCATAGATGCAGACCCAGGAAATAGTCCATTCTCCATGCCAGGCATGAACACAACCGGAAACTCGAGTCCCTTAGAGCTATGCAGTGTCATCATCACTACTGCATCTTCGTTCTCGTCTCTATTATCAATATCAGATAGCAAAGCAATTCTCTCGAGGAATGACTGAAGCAGTGTCGGTTCTTTTACATCAAACCCCTCTGCCCTAAGCCTTTCGCGCTCTTCTCTGAACTCATCTTCTTCATCTGCCAACGTCGTTCCTGCCACTTTATCCTCGAATTCCACGATTACAGAACGTAGTTCAAGAATGTTCTCAATTCTGGCGTCCGCTTCGACAGTGTTTTTCCTCTTCAAGCGCTGTCAAATATTCCGACCGTCTGATTAGATTATCGTAAATATCCGAAAGCTCCATGTCCTCCTGCTCAGCTCCTAGCTCATCCAGCATCTGAACCAGACTCGTCACTGCCGATCGCGACTTCTTGGACAGCGAGCCGATAACCTCTGGCTCTTTGAGCGCTTCGAATATACTTATCTTATATGCTTTTGCATATGACACAATTCCCCCGAGACTCTTAGGCCCAAGACCTCGCTTCGGTTCATTGATTATCCTGGTCATAGCGACATCATCGCGCGGATTCTCCACTAGATGCATATATGCCATTACATCTTTGATTTCCTTGCGGTCGTAAAATCTCGTTCCTCCTAGAACTCTGTAAGGAATCCCTCTAAATGAAAACTTCTCTTCAAAAGGTCTCGACTGCGCATTTTTACGATATAAGATAGCCATCTCGTTAAACGGTATTCCTTCATCATCATGCAAACGCTGGATTTCTCCGCCCACATACCACGCTTCACGCTGCTCATCCTCGAGCCTTCGATACGTTATCTTGCTACCTTCCTTCTTGTCAGTCCAGAGTGCCTTAGCCTTACGGTTTCTATTGTTGGCAATTACCGAGTTAGCCAGCTCCAAGATGTTAGCATCTGACCTGTAGTTCTGCTCCAGCTTGATGACCTTAGTTTCAGGAAAATCGTTTTCAAATTCCAGAATATTCCTAATATCAGCACCTCTCCACTGATATATACATTGATCGTCATCACCAACTACACAGAGATTGTGACTCTTCCCAGCTAGGGCGTGCACTAGCTTATATTGCAGGTAATTCGTATCCTGATACTCGTCTACCATTATGTACTGAAATCTTCTCTGATAATATGAGAGCACCTCTTCGCTTGCCTCAAATACTTTCATCGCATTCCACAGCAAATCGTCAAAGTCCATAGCGTTGTTTTGCAGTAGGTCTTCCATGTATCTAGCATATACCTTCGCAACTGTTTCAGCTTTGAAATTCATCGAGTTATTTTTCCGCATATTCATCGGGACCTTCCTCAGATTCCTTACAGGAGCTAATCACACTCGAAAGATATGACACTGGATAAATCTTTTCGTCTATCTCCAGCTCCTTAATGATCCTCTTGAGAAGAGCTTTCTTATCAGATTCATCATATATTGAAAAGCCGTTTTTAAACCCGAGCACGTCTCCATGATTTCTTAGTATGCGAACACACATGGCGTGAAAAGTCATCACCCACATTCCTCGCGTATCGCCGGTAAGCGCCTCGATTCGCTCCTTCATCTCTCCGGCAGCTTTATTTGTAAATGTAACAGCCAAGATGCTATAGGGGCTTACACCTTGCTCCAGCATATATGCTATGCGGTGAGTCATCATTGTCGTCTTACCACTACCCGCTCCTGCCAATATAAGCAGTGGTCCTTCTGTGTGTTTTACCGCTTCTTGCTGCTCTTTGTTAAGTCTGCTCAGGTCCATTTCTCTCAACTTTCTTCTATAAATTGTTAGCATTTAATTTTTATCATAGAGCCTCGCATTTATCTAACATTAAAAAAACTGTCAATATATTGAAGATTTCCGTTCTTATCAGCGCTACTTATGCTTATTTTGCATTTTTGTATACACGTTGACAGCGTATTATCAGAGTGCTAAAATTCAAATAAGTGGTGCAAACGCACCCGAATTTATACATTTTTATATTGTATTTTTTGTAAGGAGTTTAAAATGGCTAATATTTCACAAAAGTACATCGACATCGCTAAGCAGAACTATCCTAACGAGCCTGAGTTTCTTCAGACCGTAGAAGAAGTTCTACTATCAATCGAGCCAGTTCTCGAAGCTCATCCTGAGTACGAGAAGGCAGGTCTTGTAAAGAGACTTATCGAGCCTGAAAGAATGATTTCGTTCAGAGTTCCTTGGGTTGATGACAACGGCGAGGTTCAGGTTAACAGAGGATACAGAGTGCAGTTTAACAGCGCTCTAGGACCATACAAGGGCGGTCTAAGATTCCAGGCTAACGTATACCCAGGAATCCTTAAGTTCCTCGGTTTTCGAGCAGATCTTCAAGAATTCCCTAACAGGCCTTCCAATCGGAGGCGGCAAGGGTGGTTCTGACTTCGATCCAGCTGGAAAGTCGGATGCAGAAGTTATGAGATTCTGCCAGAGCTTCATCACAGAGCTCTACAGACACATTGGACCTAACACTGATGTTCCTGCAGGAGACATGGGTGTAGGCGGCAGAGAAATCGGTTACATGATGGGTCAGTACAAGAGAATTACTAAGGACTACGATGGAACATGGACTGGTAAGGGAACTACAAACGGCGGACTAAACGGAAGAACTGAAGCTACTGGTTTCGGTATCGTATTCTTCGCTAGAGAGGTCCTCAAGCACTTCGGTGATTCCCTAGAAGGAAAGACTGCTGTTGTTTCCGGATTCGGTAACGTATCTTGGGGAACAATCACTAAGCTAGTTGAGCTAGGTGCTAAGCCAATCACAATTTCTGGACCAGACGGATACATCCTCGACGAGGAAGGAATCACAACACCAGAGAAGATCAACATGCTTCTTGAGCTACGTAATTCCGGCAAGAACGTTTGCGCACCTTACGTAGAGAAGTTCCCTAACGCTAAGTTCATCCCTGGAAAGAGACCTTGGGAAGTTAAGGCTGACCTTTACCTACCTTGCGCAATGCAGAACGACATCACTATGGATTGGGCTAAGGAAATGGTTGCTAACGGAGCTAGATACCTCATCGAGGGAGCTAACATGCCTACAACAAACGAGGCTGTTCAGTACCTCATGGACAATGGCTGCGTAGTTGCTCCTTCCAAGGCTGCTAATGCTGGTGGAGTTGCTTGCTCTTGCCTAGAGATGGCACAGAATGCTGAGCACCTCATCTGGAACAAGGAGAGAGTATACGACGAGCTAGAGAACATCATGGTTCACATCTTCAAGATCACAGAGGAAGCTTGTGCTAAGTACAACCTCGGTGAGAACCTCGTAGCTGGTGCTAACATCGCTGGATTCGAGAGAGTTGCAGAAGCAATGATGATGCAGGGTATTGTATAAGCCCCGCGCTCGGAGATAAAACACCAAACAACTAAGAACGGTGGATGCGATACGCATCCACCGTCTTTTAATGATTTATATTTATTGATATAGACTCACAGATTTCTGCCCATATGACAGGGTATGCGTCTATAAAGACTATCTAATTCTAGATGTCTATATCGCACCTACTAAATCGATTCCTGGCTTTAGGGTTGCCGCTCCTGGAGCCCATCTTGCAGGGCAAACCTGATCGCCATGCTCAGCTACGAACTGACTCGCCTGCAGTTTTCTAAATAGCTCCTCTGCATTTCTGCCAACATTTCCAGCGCTAACCTCGTATACTACGATTTTACCTTCTGGATTTACGATAAAGCTTCCTCTCTCAGCGATTCCCTGACCTTCAATAAGAACTTCAAAGTCTTTTGCAAGTTCATGTGTAGATCCGCTAGCATTGGGAAAGTAATCTTGCCGATACTCTCTGAGTTATCGTGCCAAGCCTTATGTACGAAGTGTGTGTCGCAGGAAACTGAATAAATCTCACAGCCTGCCTTCTGGAAATCTGCATACTTAGTCTGTAAATCTTCGAGTTCCGTCGGGCAAACGAAAGTAAAGTCTGCTGGATAGAAGAAGAAAACACTCCACTTCCCTAAAATATCTTCTCTAGTAACCGTTTTGAACTCATCATTCACATAAGCCTGTACGGAAAATTCTGCTACTTCCTTATTAATCAATGACATACCAATATCCTCCTTTGTGTTAGGGTTCTCTAACTATAGCATTTAGTAAAAAGGTAGGCTTATTATCACCTACCAGTAAATGCAGAAAAAATTTTAAGAGTTAGTCATCTCTTACTTGTAATATAAGCTTCGGCTCCGATAATGTCAATCCCCTTTTTTCGATTATACAATTATATATTGTGCTACTAATACCTGATATCATTTATTATTATCACTATTTTTCAACAATATCATTTCATTTATACGATAATTATCTAATTTACTAATAGAACTTGTATATGATATTGATAAAAAAATATCAGTATAGATAATTTGATATTATTTTATAAGTCACATACTTGCCTATTTATAAGGGTCAGAGCTATTTACCCATCAATCAACCTATTAAAATTACTGGATTTTAGACATTCATTACAATAAAATCTTGTTGCATTATTTTCAGAATTATGTCAACATATTAACGAAAGCAAGTGTTCTCACTGCCTAAAAAGGCCCTATAAGAATCGCCTTTTAACAGCAGTAACAAAATTTAAGAAAAACGGAGGTAACACAATGAAAGGCTTTGCAATGCTAGAGATTGGCAAAACTGGTTGGATAGAAAAGGAGCGTCCTACATGCGGACCACTTGATGCTATTATTAAACCGCTAGCTTTATCACCTTGCACTTCTGATATTCACACTGTATGGGAAGGTGCACTAGGCGACAGACATAACATGATTCTAGGTCATGAAGGATGCGGAGTCGTTGAAGAAGTTGGTGAACTCGTTAAAGATTTTTAAGGTTGGTGACCGTGTAATGGTTGCTGCGATTACTCCTGACTGGTCTTCACTCGAAGCTCAGGGCGGATACCCTATGCACTCAGGCGGCATGCTATCTGGTTGGAAATTCTCGAACTTCAAGGATGGTGTATTCGGTGAGTATTTCCACGTAAATGATGCAGACGGAAACCTCGCCCACATGCCAGAGGCAGTATCTCCAGAAGAAGCTTGTATGCTTTCCGACATGGTTCCTACAGGATTCCACGGCGTAGAGCTTGCAGATATTCAGTTTGGTGACACTGTACTCGTTAACGGAATTGGCCCTGTAGGCCTCATGAGCGTTGCTGGTGCAAACCTTAAGGGCGCTTCCAGAATTATCTGCGTAGGAACTAGACCTGCTTGCAGGGAGGCTGCTAAGAAGTATGGTGCAACAGACTTCATCAGCTACAAGGAAGGTTCAATTGACGAACAGGTTCTTGAGCTAACAGGCGGCAAGGGTGTTGACAAGGCTATCGTTGCAGGTGGCGGAGTTGAATCCTTCGATCCTATTATCAAGGCTCTCAAGCCAGGTGGAAAGATCGGTAACGTTAACTACCTAGGTTCCGGAACTCACGTAACTATTCCTCGTGTTGAATGGGGATGCGGAATGGGCCACAAGATGATCACAGGTGGATTAATGCCTGGTGGTAGACTAAGACTAGAGAAGCTCGCTAGCCTAATCGAGGTTGGTAAGCTTAATGTTAAGCACCTGATCACTCACAGATTTAACGGCTTTGAGCACGTTGAAGATGCGCTTATGCTCATGAAGGATAAGCCAGCTGACCTAATCAAGCCAGTTGTTAATATAGGCAAATAGAGCTGAATTTCCCAGCCCTGACGGGTGTCTCTAGAGCACTTTCCCATGGCTGGGGATTTAATTTACACAAAGACTATTTGCGAAGAGGATTATATTTATGAAGATACTGATTATTTCTGGCTTTCTAGGAGCTGGGAAAACCACGTTTATCAAAGCGATGTCAAATACGTTAAATCGAGATTTCGTAATCCTCGAGAACGAGTATGCCTCGCTCAATGTCGATGAAGATATTTTTGAAGGAAGAATCTGGACTCAGCGTGTGGGAACTTACCGAAAAGTGTATTTGCTGCAGCGGAAAGACCGATTTTGCCTTGAACATCCTTACAATTGCAAATTCCATTGCCCCAGAATATCTAATCGTTGAACCAACTGGTGTCGGTTATCTCTCAAAGGTAATTAATAACATTTCGCAGATTGAATACGAACAGATTGAAATGCTTGCGCCGATTACGATTATCGACCCAAATAGATTTTTTTCAGCATATCGAAGAATATCGCGACTTACTTACCGACCAGATAAAATGTGCAGACACTATAATCTTATCAAAATGCGATAAATCGGTTGATGTTGACATCGAATCGGTTGTTTCGGCCATAAAAATCTATTAATGGCGAAGCCAATATTATCAGTAAGCATTATAGCAATCTACCTCAGACATCTTGGGAAGAGTTTCTGCTTCGAAAAAGAGATGGCAGTATCGAAGTTCCTGAGGTAAAGGAAGAACCTGAATTTGAGAGTATCAGCGTTCCTAATGCTGAGCTTCCTTCTATTGGAGAACTTGTCTTCTTCCTAGAGGAGTTGATTAGAAAAAGATATGGAAATATCATACGTGCAAAAGGCACCATGGGTATTTCTGAAACCTTGATTAGAGTCGATATCTCCGATGGTAACTATGCTATTTCTAAGGCGGACCCGAACTCAAAGCAAGGATGCGTGTTTATCGGTGACGATATTAAGTCGGGTGATTTAAGAATTAAGTTACTGCCTATTAGCTTAGAACGCCCTGACTTTGGAAGGCTGAGAAAAGCAACCACCAGATAGAAGAAGTGAGCATAACGCTCACTTCTTCTAATATTTATGACATTTAAGATGCAAGTATAGTCGTATCTGCTAACCTAAAGAATATCTATAACTTCTCCTGAAAGCGCTTTATTCATACTTCTAACTGCACAGAACTTACCACACATACTGCATGTATCGGAGTGGTCCTCATCTGGCATTCTCGACTCTCTTATCGCTTTTGCAGTTTCAGGATCTAGCGCCTCTAGCCACTGAGCATCCCAGTCAAGAGCTCTTCTCGCTTTAGCCATTCTATCATCTTGGTCACGAGCTCCCGGAATACCCTTCGCAATGTCTGCGGCATGAGCAGCGATTTTGCTGGCAATAATGCCGTCATGAACGTCATCTACATTTGGCAGAGCGAGATGCTCTGCTGGCGTAACGTAACATAGGAACGCAGCACCTGACCAAGCGGCAATCGCACCGCCTATTGCAGCGGTAATATGGTCATATCCTGGCGCAATATCTGTAACAAGAGGTCCAAGTACGTAGAAAGGAGCGCCTTTACACAGTGTCTGCTGAACTTTCATGTTAGCCTCAATCTGATTCATTGGCACGTGGCCTGGTCCTTCAATCATAACCTGCACATCTCTAGCCCATGCTCTATCGGTTAGCTCACCCAGTCTAATAAGCTCTTCAATCTGACAGTTGTCAGTTGCGTCTGCTAGGCAGCCTGGTCTGCAGGCATCACCGAGACTTAGAGTCACATCGTGCTCACGGCAAATCTCGACAATCTCATCGAAGTATTCATAGAACGGATTTTCCTCACCGGTCATGGTCATCCATGCAAATACAAGGCTTCCGCCTCTACTTACTATGTTCATCTCACGAGTTCCGTTCTTAATCTGCTCTATCGTCTTGCGAGTGATTCCACAGTGTAGTGTTACGAAATCAACTCCGTCTTCAGCGTGCATCCTAATTACATCTAGGAAATCCTGGGCTGTCAAAGTATTTAAATCTCTCTGATAGTGAATAACCGAATCGTACACAGGAACTGTACCAATCATCGCTGGACACTCTGTGCAAAGCTTTCTTCTGAAAGGCTGCGTATCACCATGGCTCGATAAATCCATGATGGATTCAGCACCGAGCTCAACAGCTCTCATAACCTTTTTCATCTCGACGTCGTAGTCCTTGCAATCTCTACTGATACCTAGGTTAACATTAACCTTTGTCTTGAGCATTCCTCCAACGCCGTTTGGATCTAGCGATTTATGATGAATATTTGCCGGAATAACCATCTTCCCCGCTGCAAGCAGCGGCAGTAGGTCTTCTACCAATCTGTTCTCCTTTGACGCAACAAGCTCAAGCTCCGGTGTAACTATTCCCTTTCTAGCTGCCTCTATCTGTGTTGAATAATTTCTTGCCATTTTTTTCCTCTTTTTCTGCCTTTTTGGCTATTAAAATAATAATTGCAATTCGTTTTCTTATCTTTTTTACTTTTCTCTAATTAACGTATTAACGCACCGTGGTCGACCGATCCGTTTCCTGTGCCGATGTGCATATCACTTGTGAGTGCTGCTGTTACGTACTCCTTACCTCTATATACCGCCTGTTCTAATACATATCCCTTTGCCAGATTAGCTGCTATTGAACTCGATAAAGCACATCCCGTGCCATGCGAGCTTGTCGTTTCAATCATCTTGTCCTTAAATTCATACGTCTGCTCAGCACTTTTGGCAGACCCACTTGTCCATAGGCAGTCCGTAGCTTCTTTTCCGCGGTAATGTCCACCTTTGACAAGCACATTGCATCCGCATCTTTTTGCCTATGCGTTTTTGCTAGCTCTTGTGCTGATAGACTATAGCATTCAGCTTGCACCTCAATATGAGACTGATCTTGTTCCTTAATCACTGCTCGTTTCTTACCTTCAAGTTTCGCGATAATCTCATATATTTTTTCGGTTTCAGGTAGATTCGGGGTGATAACCGTCGATAAAGGAAATAATTTATCGACCATGCATCTCATCACTTCATAACTCGCAAACTCCACGCCGCTCGTCGGAGCAGCTACGGGGTCAACTACTACATTTGCGAGGCTATAGTGCTTAATTACATTCGCTATTATATCGACCTGATCAGTCGTAACAATCATGCCAACTTTTATTGCATCCGGCCGTATATCTCGAATCACCTCTTCAATTTGTTTCCTAAGAAATTCTGCTGGCACCGGCATAACCGCTGACACTCCATTGGTATTCTGTGCAGTAAGACCTGTAATAGCCGCCATCCCGTAGCAGCCCTCGGCAAATATAGTCTTGATGTCGCCCTGTATTCCCGCACCTCCGCTAGGATCGCTGCCCGCAATTGTAAGTACAGTAGGAATCGTCATTTTAAAGTCCTCTTCATATAGTCTGATAGATTTTCTACTGAATCCCTAAGTTTTTCTGCACTCTTCTTGATATCGGACGAGCTAAATAATGCTGAGATAACAGCCACTCCAGCTAGCCCTCGTCCCTCCAGAGCCTTGATATTATCGACGTTAATTCCGCCAATTGCTACGACCGGGATTTTTACTGCTGCAGTTATCAGATTGTACACATCGAGACTTGGCAGCTTCACAGCATTCCCCTTTGAATTAGAACCAAAAGCGGCTCCAACTCCTATGTAATCTGCCCCTGCAGCTTCTGCTGCGAGTGCCTCTTCGAGATTATGTGCAGTTGCCCCTATTATCTTGCTATCACCAAGAAGATTTCTCGCTTCCTCTATCGAGCCGTCGCTAAGACCGAGGTGAACTCCACATGCATACGTCTTCTTGCAGATATCTGCATCATCGTTGATTATTAGCGGCACCTCAGCTTCATCGCACAGTGGCTTGATTTCAGAAATCACACGAACTAGTTCATCACTGCTAAGGTTTTTTTCTCTGATCTGAACGCATGTCATGCCACCTTTTATAGCATAACTGATTGCTTCTCTATGAGTGATACCTTGCAAATTTTCACTACCGAGTATGCCGTATAGCCGCAGCTTGTCGCATAGATCGAGTTTCTTGCAGCCATTTTGCTCTCTTTGATCCATCACTTTACTCCTCATGTAACACGAGATTTTGATTTGCAATAAAAAATGTGTAACACCCGAGCTTGGGTATTACACATGTAAATCAGCACTCTCCCTCCGTTGGCATTATCCAAATCAGGTTCAGAGTCGTAATGTATTTCAACACTACCTCTCAGCGATACCGCTCCCCTTGCTCGTTGTATTCATTTGTTTTTGCTGAATAATTATATAACATCTCTGTATTTGTTTCAATACAAAGCTACAAATTCACCTATTATAACTTTTTTTAAATTCATGCAAAGCTTATGTTACAGGCTCTCTAGCGCATTCTTGATTATTGCTGGCAATTTTTCTGCACTTAGTTTCAGAAATAGATGCAATTGAAACTCTCACTCCTTTGTCCATAGGGAACGCAGTATACATCACTTTCCTCTAGCTTAGCGCTAACTGCATCCGGGTTTTCGCATGGAATAGATACAAAGAAACCAGCTCTAAACGGAACAATCTTGAGTTCAACCTTATTAGCTTCCTCTTCAAAAGCCTTTCCGCGTGCAAGCAGCATATCACGGAACTCCTTACGCTCTTCGTCTACCTTAGCCAGAAGCTCGCTATCGCTGTAAATCTTTACAATTACTTCCTGCGGTCCACGAGGCGAGTTAGACCAGCTCGATCTACTTGAGTACGAGCATACCTTCACAAACTCCTCTGCCACTTCTTCGCTGTCAGCTAGGCATATCAGAGCTGCACATCTGAACCCATAGAAGGTAAATGTCTTGGATGCACTGTATGCTAGTAGCGGTAGCACGTTGCTCTTTAGCTTCTCGAGTTCTGGAAGAAATTCTCTAACCTGTTTCTCATCGCCTGCAAAATCTATATACGCAATGTCCACAAGTAGAGCAACCACCTTGTCATCAGGCACCTTATTCAGAATCTCAATTACCTTCTTCCACTCATCGAGCGACAATGAGTATCCCGTAGGATTATTTGCAGGAGTATTGAGAATAAGAACGAGCCTATCCTGTATGCGAAGCAGCTTATTTACTTTATATTCAAGGTCAGCAAGATTGAAATTACCGTCCTCGTCGAACATTTCAAAAGTCTCAAAGCCGCGGCCTTGCTCTGCAGCAATGTGCTTATAATTAGGCCAGCACCAGTCATGAGTTAAGATCTTATCTCCAGGGCATGAATAGTTCGCAATAGTGTTCCTGAGCGAGCCTGTACCTCCTGGGGTCGCAACCATTCCTATGTGTCTCGAAGTATTAAAATCACCGAGAGCAGCATTTGTAACGGCTTCCTTGAATCCTGGAATACCTGCGATAGGAGCATATTCTGCATACTGAACTGGCTCTAGGCTCTTAACAGCCTCATCGACAGAAGATAGCACAATAAGATTTCCATCGTCATCGAGTAACGCACCAATAGTAGCGTTTGCTACATTATCGTGTCCCTTCTCCTTAATAGCAGCTTTAGCTCTGCCGCTAATTCCAAATACCTTATCCTGTGCAGGAATCTCTCTACTGTTAAGTGCCGCTAAACCCATCTTCTCACCTTTCCTTCGTATGCGCCCAATCTCCATCATCTTGATATTGAATCCCTTGTCGCTGAACTTCTCCTCGTATTCAGTCCTAATATTGTCCTCGTTATATGGAGAAGCGTGTAAATCCCTAGTAAACTCGCGAATTCTTAGGTCTGATGCAATCACTTCATTTACCGAGTAGTTGAACAGATCTGTGTTGTCGGTCTTAAACCTTACAACTCCATCTTCCTTGAGTATATCAAAATACTGCTTAAGCTTGCCGCGATATGTAAGTCTCTTCTTTGCAGAGTAGTTCTTCGGCAATGGATCGCTAAAGTTAAGGTATATACCGTCGATTTCACTGTCAATAAACCATTCATGGAGGTTTTCGATGAACTCAGGAATGAATACGACATTTGTCAGCTCTAGCTCACGCACCTTCTCCATCGCACGTAGTAGGACACTCTTATGACCTTCAACCGCAATAAAGAAATTCTCTGGTTCACGTGAAGCAAGCTGGGAGATGAATCTGCCTTTGCCGCAGCCCACTTCCATATAAATTCCTTTGCTATCTCCAGCACGCTCAGCCCATTTTTCCGCGTATTTCCTCTGGATTGTACACCAATATATCTTCAAATCTAGCATACTTCTCTTCCAGATTTTTTTACTTTTCTCTGTCTCATATACTCTCCTAGTTTTATATATAGATTAGAACTTTACAAATCGACTTGCAATAAGCGTCCCTAGAAACAGCATCATCAGAAATGCTGCAACCACATCCCTCTTCTCAAATCTGCTTTCGTTGAGCTTCGTTCTGCCCTCTCCACCGCGATAGCAACGTGCCTCCATAGCAAGCGCAAGGTCTCCAGCAATTCTAAATGAACTAACAAATAGCGGAACAATTATCGGAATCAAGCTCTTTGCCCTCTGAAATATATTTCCCGATTCGAAATCCGCACCTCGCGACTGTTGTGCTTTTCATTATTTTATCCGCTTCATCCATCAGCACCGGAATGAACCTGAGCGCAATAGTCATCATTAGCGCTATCTCGTGTGAAGGAAGCCCCAGCTTAGAAAAAGGCTTGAGCAGCTTCTCAAGCCCGTCTGTGAGCTCAGTAGGTTTCGTACAGAACGTAAGTAGTGACGTACCTATAATCAAAAGCACGAGTCTTATAGCCATAAATCCGGCTCTATATAAGCCTTCATACGTAATCTTGAGGAATTTCCATTGCCACAGGATGGTTCCATCCATCATAAAGATATTGAGCACCATCGTAAATACTATAATCAGAACGATTGCCTTCAGCCCACGCACCATGTACGAAAACGGCACACGCGAGAGTTTTATCACGATTCCGACAGCGAGTGCAGCGACTGCAAATCCCCATAGCTTATTTACCAAAAAAAGTCCCACCAGATACAGAAACACTCCAAGCACCTTCGTGCGTGCCTCTAGTCTATGAATCGGCGATTCCACCGGATAATACTGACCAAGTGTTATGTCTTTAATCATACTATCTTCGCCTCTCCTTTAAATGCTCCGCAATGTACTTCGCAGCTTCTCTCTCATCAAAAATAGGCTTGAACTCTATCCCCAGTTTCTCCGAAGCCTCGTAGAGAATTTCTGTAACCGGTGGTACACTTAGACCCATACTTTTAAGTTCACTAGCCCTTGCAAATACCTCTTCTGGAGTTCCGCTAATAACTAGTTTACCACCGTTCATAACGATGATGCGATCGGATAGTTCAGAAATATCCTTCATGTTATGCGACACGAAAACTACTATTAGACTTTTATCCTGCCTAAGCCTCTTGATTACCTCGAGCATGTCACGCTTCGAAGCTGGATCAAGGCCTGCCGTCGGTTCATCTAGTATGAGCACCTTTGGCTTCATAGCAAGAACTCCTGCGATAGCAACTCTGCGCTTCTGCCCTCCTGATAATTCAAAAGGTGATTTATCAGCAACCGCATCATAGTCGAGCCCTAGTAGCTCAATAGAATCCCTGACAACTGCCGAAATTTCTTCTTCGGGTACTCCGAGGTTTCGCGGACCAAAGGCTACGTCTTTAGCCACAGTTTCTTCAAATAGCTGGTACTCAGGATATTGAAACACGAGGTCCAACATTCTTACTTATATCTACCTTCTTGACTGAACCATCTCCGATGTTCATGTCAGACACGATTATCTCACCAGAATGAGGCTTCAGCAGTCCATTCATATGCTGAAGCAGTGTCGACTTACCCGAGCCAGTGTGTCCGATTACGCCAATGCATTCACCGTCTTCTATATCGAATGAAACATCGTCAAGCGCAACTGTCTCCCCAGGCAGTCCTTTTGAATATATATGTGTTAGATGTCTTGCAGTTATTGACATAGTTCGTCCACCAAATCATCCTTATTGATAATCTCACGAGATATGTCAACGCCATTCTCAATGAGCTCATTTCTTAGTAAAACCGCCGCAGGAATCTCAAGTCCAGCTGACTTAATCAAATCAGTATCTGCAAATAGCTCCTCAGGCGACCTATCCGCAAGAAGTTTCCCCGATTTCATGACCAGCACGCGGTCTGCCTCGGCAACTTCTTCCATAAAGTGTGTTATGAGGATAATCGTAATGCCCTGGTTGTTGAGTTCTCTGATTACATTCATAACCTGACTGCGCCCTTTAGGATCGAGCATTGCCGTAGGTTCATCAAATACAATACAGTCCGGCCTCATAGCTACTGCTCCGGCAATAGCTATACGCTGCTTCTGACCACCCGAAAGCTTGTGAGCTTCACGATTTCGATATTCATACATGCCAACAGCCTTAAGAGCGTTTTTCTACCCTCTGTCTTAGCTCTGGGTTCTCAATTCCTAGATTCTCTGGACCAAAAGCAACTTCGTCCTCAACCATCGAGGAAACGATCTGGTTATCAGGGTTCTGAAAGACCATACCGATTTTTCTTCCTAATATCCCAAATTAAATCGTCGTTCTTCGTGTCCATTCCGTCGATGAGAATCGCTCCCTCTGTCGGTAATAGCAGGCCATTAAGGCATCTTGCAAGTGTTGATTTTTCCTGACCCATTTGAGCCAGCGATAGCAACATATTCACCGCGAGTGACTTCTATCGAAACGTGGTCAATAGCAAGGCTGTGGTTATCTGCACCTTGCTCCCCAGCATATTCATAAATTAAATCTTTTACTGTAATAAAGTTTGCCATAATGCCTCCAATTCTTAATTATATATTAGCGCCAAAAAGTAAGGCAACGAAATGAATGAATTGTCAGCAAATAAATAAGCCGAAGGCTTGGCCTCCGGCTCTTGTTCGCAATGGCTACAACGAACGTTCTTGGATGTATCAGAAATTCCCCTATTTCCGATACTATAAAAATCTGTATTTCAACCCTTTTTCACTTATTGACAACAAAATTATAATTGACCACATTTCAATTGTCAACGGCTGATTTGTACATTTTTCACAAACTTAATGTGTACCATAGCCTAGTTATTGTAATATTTTTATACTTTCTCTCTAAATTAGCCCCACTGAACGCCAACTTCTCTATCTTTTTGCTTTATCGTATATCAGTTTAGCAATTACAAGATCAAGGATTCCTAGTCCTACGTTCTTAAATATAATTATCTCATCATCGGACTCTCTACCTATAACTTCTCCGAGTGCATATTCTCCGATATCTCCTGTAAGGTCATCATCTGTAACTATGCCTTCCTTAAGCGGAATCTGGATATCTGCAGACTCAGCAATGCACGCTTCCTTGGAATCGAAGTAAATCTTGTCAGCCATCTTGAATAATTCAGGGTCTATCTCGTTCATCTCAGCCGTATAAGAGCCTACACCGCTCACTACTGCCCCCTTCTTGACTCTCTTAGCATCGAATACCGGTTCCGTAGCAACTGTTACAACCACAATTACATCGGCACCATCTACAGCCTCATCAGCATCGCTATAAGCAACTATTTTAACTCCACTATCCTTAAATCTCTCGGACATCTCCGCAACAAACTTCTCAGTCTTAGCAAAGTCCCTAGCAACGATCCTTACCTCGTCTAGTTCACAGGCCGCAAGCATCGCCTCGAGCTGGCAGTCTGCCTGTCCACCAGTTCCGATAAGACAGCCAACCTTAGCATCTTTTCTTGCAAATAACCTAAACGCTGCACCCGATGCTGCTCCCGTACGGAACTTAGTGATAAAGCTTCCGTCCATAAGAGCGATAATCTCACCATTTGTATCATCCATCAGAAGCACCTGCCCCTATAGTCGTTGCCTCACCACGTTCACGGTTTCCTGGAAATATATTGACAATTTTAATACCCGCTGCCCCTGAGCTTTGAGCTATATGCCGGCATAAATGCAAAATTTCCTCTCCCTCGTCAGCTGCGAGTACCTGACGAAGTGGAACCACAGCATTCCCACTAGAAAAAAATCTTATATGCCTCGATATTAGAATCTATCGCATTGTTCATATCAAATACAGTTCTAATGTCTTTTTCATTAAGTAGTAACATTGCATCCTCCTTATTTTTAGCTTTTATTTCGGCAACGACAGGGTTGTGGTCACTGTTCTTGAAGCCAAGGTCCACTGTCTTGCAATAATTCATCTCAATATTTGATGAGTAAATCACTCCATCTATTACATAGTATTGAAACTTTAACTTATTGGCACCTTTGAGCGGTTTGTCAAGCGACCTACACGTAGGGATATTGCTATCCATAACGAAATTGAGCGAGGAATCATACTCGCTTATATCAATGATTCCAGCCTTCCACAAATTCTTATGAACTTTATACGCTTCTGTGTCAACATTGTTGAAACTCTGGTTAAAATCCCCAGCAGCTATGACATAATTCCCCTTATCAATTTCCTGCTTTAGCAATTTATTTAGCGCCTTGGTCTGTGCAACTTTTCCAGCACCAGAATCGTAAGCCTCCAAATGCAGATTAATGTATACAAGTTCCTTATCCGTACCTTTGACCTTCGTTCTCATCACAAGGAGGCACCGCTTAAGGTTTGCTGTCCTCTCTGGCCACTTAAATGACACAGGCAGGCTCATTCGCTTAGCTGTAGAAGCCTTAATAGTTGACATCGTAACAAGACCACTATCCATTTTGCCTAGAGGTGGAATTGGGTATGGTACAAACGCAGTCTTAAAAATTTCTTGCATAGGAATATTCATTTCCTTCTACACTATTTCCAATTTGCGCGACTTGATTAATATAATATGAACGCTTTGAACTCTTATCTATCTCTTGTAGCATCGTAATGTCGGGAGATTCTTTGTTAATCTCATTTGTAATGGCCTTTAAGTTCTTCTTTACACGCTCCTCACTAGATGTAAAAACTGATTTCCCTCCATCCATAAAGAAGTCCGCATTGTCACCCAGTGCTCCAAATCCGATATTCCAAGTCATAACCTTAAGTGTATCACCTTGGCTAACTTCCTTCACGGATTTGCCATTTATAGTAAGACTCTCCACAGAAGCAGGCTTGTATTCAGTGGCAGTTAAATAGCCAATTAATCCTGCAAAACTAAGTAAACATATAAGTATGATTATAGTTATTACTTTGAATATTCTTTTAATTAAATTTAATGATGATTTATTAGGTAAATAATGAGTTGTATTGCTTTCGCATATACAATTTTTCCTTCTTAATTTAGTATTAGATATTGCAAGTACTAAATACGATATTTTTTTGTTTTTTTACTATAATAGAATACCACATCTCTCTATCCTTTGAACATAAAAACAAGTATATACAATAGCATTGTTAGCACTCATTTAATCATTTATAAGAAAAACAGGGGCGCATGCGCCCCTGTCATTAGTTGTCTGGTGGTATTACCTCGTAATCTATGATTACTCAATAATCTCTGTAACTACTCCGGATCCTACTGTTCTTCCACCTTCTCTGATAGCGAAACGCAGTCCCTCTTCGATAGCTACTGGTGTGATGAGCTCGATATCCATTACTACGTTATCTCCAGGCATGCACATCTCTGTACCTGCTGGCAGCTGTAGATCTCCTGTTACGTCTGTTGTTCTTAGGTAGAACTGTGGTCTGTATCCATTGAAGAATGGTGTGTGTCTTCCACCCTCTTCCTTCTTTAGTACGTATACCTGTCCCTTGAACTTTGTGTGTGGGTGAATTGAACCTGGCTTCGAGAGTACCTGTCCTCTTTCGATTTCGTCTCTCTGTACTCCTCTGAGAAGTGCTCCGATGTTGTCTCCTGTTTCAGCTGCGTCAAGAGTCTTCTTGAACATCTCTACTCCAGTTACAACTACCTTTCTCTTCTCGTCGCTTAGACCTACGAGCTCTACCTCGTCTCCTGTCTTAAGCATTCCTCTCTCAACTCTTCCTGTTGCTACTGTTCCACGTCCTGTGATTGAGAATACGTCCTCGATTGGCATTAGGAATGCCTGGTCGTTTGCTCTCTGTGGCTCTGGAATGTATGTATCTACTGCTTCCATTAGCTCACAAACCTTATCTCCCCACTCGCTGCTTGGATCTTCTAGTGCCTTTAGTGCTGATCCTCTGATGATTGGTGTGTCATCTCCTGGGAACTCATACTCGTCTAGTAGTTCTCTTTACTTCCATCTCTACTAGGTCTAGTAGCTCCTCGTCGTCTACCATGTCACACTTGTTTAGGAATACTGATGATGTATGGTACGCCTACCTGTCTAGATAGCAGGATGTGCTCTCTTGTCTGAGGCATTGGTCCATCTGTTGCTGCTACTACGAGGATAGCTCCGTCCATCTGAGCTGCTCCTGTAATCATGTTCTTTACATAGTCTGCGTGTCCTGGGCAGTCTACGTGTGCGTAGTGTCTGTTTGGTGTCTCATACTCTACGTGTGCTGAGGAAATCGTGATTCCTCTTGCCTTCTCTTCTGGTGCCTTATCGATCTGGTCGAATGCTACGTCTGCTCCGAGTCCATATCTGTTGTGAAGAGTCTTTGTGATTGCTGCTGTTAGAGTTGTCTTGCCGTGGTCAACGTGGCCGATTGTACCGATGTTGATATGTGGCTTGGTTCTCTCATACTTCTGCTTTGCCATGATAATTTCTCCTATTTAGAATTATTTGAAATAATTTTTCTGTAAAATTTATATTCTCTCCGATAACTTCATTGAGATTATAGATTATTTTGCAACCTTCTCCTTCAAGCTCTCTGGTAGCTTGTCGAAGTGGTCAAACTGCATTACGTATACACCACGACCCTGTGTCTTAGAACGTAGGTCTGTAGCATATCCGAACATCTCGGATAGTGGAACGAATCCTCTTACGACAGCAGCACCATTGTTGATGTCAGATCCTTCGATAGATCCTCTTCTTGAGCTGATGTCACCGATGATGTCTCCCATGTTGTTCTCAGGTACAGTAACCTCTACCTTGAAGATTGGCTCTAGTAGAACTGGCTTTGCCTTCTTGCAAGCTTCCTTGAATCCCATAGTAGCTGCAATCTTGAATGCCATCTCGGATGAGTCTACTTCGTGGTAAGAACCGTCGTATAGATCTACACCAACGTCTACTAGCTGGTAGCCTGCAACAGGTCCGTTCTGCATTGCTGCTTCCATTCCCTCCTGAATCTTAGGGATGTATTCCTTAGGAATAGCACCACCTGTGATGGAGTTCTTGAACTCGAATCCAGCGCCTGCTTCTCTTGGGTATAGTCTGAACTTAACGTGTCCGTACTGACCAGAACCACCGGACTGCTTCTTGTGCTTGTAATCTTCATCAACTTCAACGGTAATAGTCTCTTTGTAGGATACCATTGGCTTACCTACGTTAGCCTCTACCTTGAACTCTCTGAGAAGTCTGTCAACGATGATTTCTAGGTGAAGCTCACCCATTCCAGCGATGATAGTCTGTCCAGTCTCTGGATTAGTGTATGTTCTGAATGTTGGATCCTCTTCAGCCAGCTTAGCGAGAGCGATACCCATCTTCTCCTGACCAGCTTTGGTCTTAGGTTCGATAGCGATCTCAATTACTGGATCTGGGAATTCCATAGACTCGAGAATGATTGGTTTCTTCTCGTCACAGAGTGTATCTCCAGTTGTAGTCTGCTTTAGACCTACAGCTGCAGCGATGTCTCCTGAGTAAACCTTCTCGATTTCTTCTCTGTGGTTAGCGTGCATCTGCAGGATTCTTCCGATTCTCTCACGCTTACCCTTAGTTGCATTGTATACGTATGAACCAGTCTCAAGTGTTCCAGAGTATACTCTGAAGAACGCGAGCTTTCCTACGTATGGGTCTGCTACAATCTTGAACGCAAGTGCCGAGAATGGCTCCTTGTCGCTTGCGTGTCTTACATCCTCTTCCTCTGTATCAGGGTTTACACCACCGATTGAAGGAATGTCTGTAGGTGCTGGCATGTAGTCAACTACACCGTCTAGCATCATCTGAACACCCTTATTCTTGTATGCAGATCCGCAGAATACAGGGAAAATATTTCCTGCGATTGTCTCTCTTCTGATAACTGTCTTGAGCTCCTCGATTGAGATTTCCTCTCCCTCGAGATACTTCATAGTTAGCTCTTCATCGAGCTCAGCAACAGCCTCGATCATCTTGTCATGCCAAGCCTGTGCTTCTCCCTTCATGTTCTCTGGGATTTCTACGATTGCGAACTCCTTACCTGTAGCGTCGTTCTTATCATAAATCTCAGCCTTCATCTCAATAAGGTCGATAATTCCCTCAAACATGTTCTCAGAACCGATTGGAATCTGAACAGGTACAGCATTAGCTCTTAGTCTATCATGAATAGTATCGATTACGTGGAAGAAGTTAGCTCCTAGGATGTCCATCTTGTTAACGAAGATCATTCTTGGAACGTTATACTTCTCAGCCTGTCTCCATACTGTCTCGGACTGAGGCTCAACACCTTCCTTAGCACTTAGTACCATTACCGCACCGTCAAGTACACGTAGTGATCTCTCTACCTCAACAGTAAAGTCAACGTGTCCAGGTGTGTCGATAATGTTAATTCTTGTGCCGTTCCACTGAGCGGTTGTAGCAGCAGAGGTAATTGTAATACCACGCTCCTGCTCCTGAGCCATGAAGTCCATGGTAGCAGCACCGTCATGAGTCTCACCGATCTTATGAGTCTTTCCTGTATAATAAAGGATTCTCTCGGTAGTTGTTGTCTTACCGGCGTCGATATGAGCCATGATTCCAATATTTCTGGTATTTTCTAGAGTAAATTGTCTAGCCATAAATCCTCCTTCCTGCTTTTATCTAATCTCTGTCAGGTGTGTCATCTCAGATTACCACCTGTAGTGTGCAAACGCCTTATTAGCCTCAGCCATCTTATGAGTATCTTCTTTTCTCTTCACAGATGCACCTGTGTTGTTAGAAGCGTCCATAAGCTCATGAGCTAGTCTCTCAGCCATAGTTCTCTCACCTCTAAGTCTTGTGAACTTTGTGAGCCAACGTAGAGCTAGAGTCTGTCTTCTCTCTGGTCTAACTTCGATAGGAACCTGATAGTTTGCACCACCGACTCTTCTTGCTTTAACTTCTAGTACAGGCATGATGTTGCTCATTGCCTTCTCAAATACTTCCAGCGGTTCTTCGCCAGTGGATTCCTTAATCTGGTCAAATGCATCATAAACGATTGCCTGGGCTACACCCTTCTTACCGTCTAGCATGATGCTGTTAATCAGCTTTGAAACCACTACGCTACCGTATACTGGATCTGGAAGTACTTCTCTCTTTGGTACGTTACCTTTTCTTGGCACTTCTCTTCCCTCCTTAGGTTCACGGGGTACTCGGCCTGTTTCTGTCGCTGGCCGTGTGCGCCTTAATATCATATATTAAGGACAATATCCCGAAATCAATTACTTCTTAGGTCTCTTTGCTCCATACTTGGAACGTCCCTGACCACGACCCGATACGCCAGCAGCGTCAAGTGTTCCTCTAACGATGTGATATCTCACACCAGGGAGGTCCTTAACTCTTCCGCCTCTGATTAGTACAACACTGTGCTCCTGTAGGTTGTGACCGATTCCAGGAATATATGCTGTTACTTCGATACCGTTAGTCAAGCGAACTCTGGCAACTTTTCTTAGCGCCGAGTTAGGCTTCTTAGGAGTTACAGTCTTAACTGCAACGCATACTCCCCTCTTCTGAGGCGAATTTACATCAGTAAGAGTCTTCTTAAGGTTGTTCATGTTCTTACCAAGAGCTGGGGAACCCGACTTCTTAACTGCACTCTTTCTGCCCTGACGAACTAATTGGTTAATAGTAGGCATTATTGTCTCCTTTCTTATAAAAATTTAACTCATTCAAAACAGCAGCGACCATATAGACAGTCTCCGCGTAGTATATTGAACTTATACATTATAACAGCCGATGCACTGAATTGTCAATGCATCGGCTTATTGTTATACGCGATTAATTTGTATCCTTTGCGGGTCAATATTGCCTAGCTTTATTCCTCAATGCCATCATAAAGTGGTGTCGACTGAGGCTGAACATGAACTGATGGCATCTTGAGAACCATGTTCTCGTCATCGTAGCTTGAGTTCATAAGAGGCTCATTTTCACCGTAATCAACGTCAACTGCAGCGTAACGCTTCATACCAGTTCCTGCAGGGATTAGCTTACCGATCATAACGTTCTCCTTGAGTCCGTCTAGGGTGGTCAGTCTTACCCTTAACCGCAGCGTCTGTTAGGACACGAGTAGTCTCCTGGAATGATGCGGCAGATAGGAACGAGCTTGTAGCAAGAGCTGCCTTGGTGATACCAAGAAGCTGACGCTCATATGTAGCTGGTTCGCCCTCTTCTGGGTCAATTTCAGCATTTGCAATATTAATCTCATTGATACTGTACATGCTGCCAGGTAGCAGGCTAGTGTCTCCAGCCTTTTCAACCTTGTACTTAGATAGCATCTGAGATGCGATAACCTCAACATGCTTGTCGTTGATATCTACACCCTGCTGTCTGTATACTCTCTGAACCTCACGTAGCAAGTATTCGTATACTCCCTGAACGCCGAGGATTCTCATTACATCATGTGGATCAAGAGGTCCCTTTGTAATCTGACCACCTGCCTTGACAGTGTCGCCAACCTTTACATTGAGTCTTGAACCATAGGAGATAATATATTCGCGGTTTCCATCTTCCTCCTTAACGATAACACTAGTTCTGTTGTCGTCAGTTGGCTCGATAGATACAACCTCTCCATCTCCCTCACAGATTTCAGCAAGTCCCTTAGGCTTTCTAGCCTCGAACAGCTCCTCAACTCTTGGGAGACCCTGTGTGATATCGCTTCCAGCTACACCACCTGTATGGAACGTTCTCATAGTCAGCTGTGTACCCGGTTCACCGATAGACTGAGCAGCAATGATACCAACAGTCTCACCCGGAAGAACTGCTGTGCCTGTAGCGAGGTTTTTGCCATAGCACTTAGCACAAACTCCATGATCCGCCTGACAAGTCATAACAGATCTAATCTTAACTACCTCAACACCAGCAGCCTCGATTGCTTCTGCAACGTCATCTTCGATGAAGTCCCCTTCAGCGGCGAGAACTTCACCAGTCTCAGGGTGCACAACAGAGTCTGTTACGAATCTGCCTGCAATTCTCTGTGCTAATGGCTCAATTACTTCCTTGCCATCTGTGAATGCCTTGATTTCAACGCCTTCAACTGATCCACAATCGTCCTCTGTAACGATTACGCTATGCGAAATATCTACAAGTCTTCTTGTTAGGTATCCGGAGTCAGCCGTACGAAGCGCAGTATCCGCAAGACCCTTACGAGCACCATTTGAGGAAATGAAGTACTCCAGGATAGATAGACCTTCACGGAAGTTCGCTTTGATAGGAATCTCTACCGTGTGTCCCGTCGCGTTAGCCATAAGTCCTCTCATACCGCCAACCTGGCTGATCTGAGATTTGTTACCTCTGGCTCCAGAGCTCGCCATGATGAACAGGTTGTTGAGAGGTCCTAGGGAATCCATCAGAGCATCAGCAACCTGATCAGTTGCATCCTTCCACGTCTTGATTATTCTGTCGTAACGCTCTCTATCTGTCATCAGACCACGTCTGTACGCAGCCTCGAACTTGTCTACCTGCTTATCAGCAGCTGCAACGATTTCAGCCTTTTCCTCAGGAACCTCCATGTCGGATACACTGATTGTAACAGCAGCCTTAGTTGAGTAGTGGTAACCTATGCTCTTTACATAATCGAGCATAAGAACAGTTCTTGTATTGCCGTGCTTCTTGAAGCACTTGTCGATGATAACACCGAGTTTCTTCTTGTCGCAGAGAAAGTCTACCTCGAGTGAATACGGATCTTCGTCTCTATTTACAAAGCCCATATCCTGAGGGAGTCCCTGGTTGAAGATAAATCTACCTACTGTAGACTCTACTAGCTTTCCTGGATCTCCAGGGAACGCATGTCTTCTAACCTTAACCTTTGCGTGAATTCCTACAGCATGGTTTCTATATGCCATAAGCATCTCATCAAGATCAGCAAAAGCACTTGCCATCACCCTTTTCATTCTCAAGATTACGAGCCTCTGTACCCTCGTGTGTGAGGTAGTAACTTCCGAGGATCATGTCCTGAGTAGGAATAGTGATAGGTGAACCATCCTTAGGCGCAAGGATATTGTTAACTGATAGCATGAGGAATCTAGCCTCTGCCTGCGCCTCTACCGATAGAGGTACGTGAACCGCCATCTGGTCTCCGTCGAAGTCGGCGTTAAACGCTGTACAAACCAGCGGATGAAGCTTAATAGCCTTACCCTCTACTAGAACTGGCTCGAAAGCCTGGATTCCAAGTCTGTGCAGTGTCGGAGCACGGTTAAGAAGTACCGGATGATCCTTGATTACGTAGTCGAGAACGTCCCAAACCTCGGACTTCATCTTCTCAACCATCGTCTTTGCACTCTTAATGTTATGCGCAAGCTCCTGCTCTACAAGCTCCTTCATGATGAATGGCTTGAACAGTTCTAGCGCCATCGTCTTAGGAAGTCCGCACTGATAGAACTTCAGTTCAGGTCCTACTACGATTACAGAACGTCCTGAGTAGTCAACACGCTTACCGAGCAGGTTCTGACGGAAACGTCCCTGCTTACCCTTCAGCATGTCGGATAGTGACTTAAGCTGTCTACCAGCAGCACCAGTTACAGCTCTTCCTCTTCTGCCGTTATCTATTAGAGAGTCAACCGACTCCTGAAGCATTCTCTTCTCGTTTCTAACGATGATGTCAGGAGCTCCGAGCTCGAGTAGCTTCTTAAGTCTGTTGTTTCTGTTGATAACTCTTCTGTATAGGTCATTAAGGTCAGATGTAGCAAATCTGCCACCCTCAAGCTGAACCATAGGTCTCAGATCTGGTGGAATTACAGGAACTACATCGAGAATCATCCACTCAGGTCTGTTTCCAGACTGCTTAAGTGCCTCGATAACCTCGAGTCGCTTAACTAGACGAATTCTCTTCTGGCCAGTTGCCTTTTTAAGCTGTTCGCGGAGAAGTTCAGTTTCCTCATCAACTTCGATGTTCTCGAGAAGCGTCTTGATAGCTTCTGCCCCCATCGCTGCTTCAAAGTTCTTACCATAAATCTCACGAGCTTCGTTGTACTGATTCTCCTCGATGATCTGCTTGTACTCAAACGGAGTCTCTCCTGGATCAGTTACGACATATGCTGCAAAATACAGCACTCTCTCTAGCTGTTTTGGAGTGATATCGAGTACGAGTCCTATCCTTGAAGGAATTCCCTTGAAGTACCAGATATGAGAAACAGGGCTAACAAGCTGAATGTGTCCCATTCTCTCTCTTCTTACCTTGGACTTCGTTACTTCAACTCCGCAGTAAGGGCACACAATGCCCTTAAAGCGAATCTTGTTGTATTTACCACAAGAGCACACCCAATCCTTAGTAGGTCCGAAAATCTTCTCACAGAAGAGTCCGTCACGTTCAGGTTTGAGAGTTCTGTAGTTGATAGTCTCAGGCTTTGTTACCTCACCATGAGACCACTCAAGCATCTTCTCTGTTGAAGCCAACTTGATCTGTAGGGATTCAAAATTTCTAAGATCTTGATTGTTATCGTTTTTTTAGTCATGTTTCCCCTTAATTATTCATCAATAGCTTCGTCGCTTGTGCCAATTATCTCGTCAAGGCTTACCAGTTCTGGCTCCTCGTCGTCATCTAGCACCTCTGGAACATCTTCATCAACACCAAGTGCCGCTGTCAATGTATCTAGAATACTTAAATCTGGCTCTTCATCGAAGTCTGCCTCTTCATCAAACTCATCGTTCTCAGCCTGTCTTGCACGTAGCTCCTCTTCCTGCTCACGCTCACGCTCATGCATAGCCTCTGTACGTCTATCAGCTTCCTTGAGCATACGATCTACTGAAGCAGGCTCATCAAACTCGGATGTATCCTTTAGCTTGATTTCCTGGTTATCGCCAGACATTACTCTAACGTCGAGTGATAGTGCCTGTAATTCCTTGATGAGTACCTTGAAGGACTCTGGGATACCAGGCTTTGGAATATTGTTGCCCTTAACGATTGCCTCGTAAGTCTTAACACGTCCGATGATATCGTCAGACTTAACTGTTAGTATCTCCTGAAGCGTATAAGCAGCTCCATAAGCCTCGAGTGCCCATACCTCCATCTCTCCAAATCTCTGTCCACCGAACTGAGCCTTACCACCGAGCGGCTGCTGAGTTACTAGTGAGTAAGGACCTGTACTTCTAGCGTGAATCTTGTCATCTACAAGGTGGTGCAGCTTGAGCATGTACATGTATCCAACAGTTACCGGATTATCGAAGTACTCACCGGATCTTCCATCTCTAAGTCTGAGTTTACCAGTCTTAGGGGTGACCGCAGTCATCTAGCATATTGATTACGTCAATCTCGCTAGCTCCGTCAAATACCGGTGTAGAAATATACCAGCCCTTTGTCTTGGCAGCGAGTCCCAGATGAACCTCGAGTACCTGTCCAACGTTCATTCGGGAAGGTACTCCCAGAGGGTTAAGCATTACCTGCAATGTCTCGCCATCTTCCTTGAACGGCATATCCTCTTCAGGAAGAATTCTGGAAATTACACCCTTGTTACCGTGACGACCAGCCATCTTATCTCCGACGTTGATCTTTCTCTTAGTAACTATGTAAACTCTTACGATCTTATTTACTCCTGGTGGGAGTTCAGAGCTGTTCTCTCTTGTAAATTCTCTTACATCGATGACAATACCCGTCTCACCGTGCGGAACCTTGAGAGATGTGTCTCTTACTTCCTTGGACTTCTCACCGAAGATCGCACGAAGCATTCTAACCTCTGCAGTTAAATCTGTCTCGCTCTTAGGTGTCAGCTTTCCTACAAGGATGTCAGAAGACTTAACCTCTGCACCTATTCTGATGATTCCGTTCTCATCAAGCTCCTTGAGAGCTTCTTCGCTGAGGTTAGGAATATCTCTTGTAATCTCTTCTGGTCCAAGCTTTGTATCACGAGCTTCACACTCGTACTTAACTATGTGTAGTGATGTTAGAACATCATCCATGAGGAGTCTCTCGTTGAGGATAATAGCGTCCTCGTAGTTGTAGCCTTCCCATGTCATAAATCCGATTAATAGGTTCTTACCTAGCGAAATCTCACCGAGGTTAGTCGACGGTCCGTCTGCTAGAACCTCGCCAGCTTCAACATGCTCTCCGCATGCAACTATAGGTCTCTGGTTGATGCAAGTACCCTGGTTGGATCTCTTGAACTTGAGCAGCTTATACTCTTCGAGCTCACCATTATCGTCTCTACGCACCTTAACAAACTGCGCATCAACAAACTCGACAGTACCAGCTGTCTTTGCAAGTAGAACAGCTCCCGAGTCACAAGCAGCCTTATACTCAATTCCAGTTCCAACGTATGGAGCCTCTGTAACTAGTAGAGGAACAGCCTGTCTCTGCATGTTAGATCCCATCAGAGCACGGTTCGCGTCGTCATTCTCAAGGAACGGAATCATTGCAGTTGCAACGGATACTACCTGCTTAGGGGAAACGTCCATATAATCGACGCTTTCTTTTTTAGCAAGTGTAATCTCTCCCTTAACTCCTCTTACAGCAACCTTGTTGTTTACGAAGCGACCTTCTGCATCGAGCGGTTCGTTAGCCTGAGCTACGATCATCAGCTCCTCGTCATCTGCGGATAGGTAATCAACCTGCTTAGTTACGACGCCGGTCTCCTTATCAACCTTGCGGTAAGGAGTTTCAATAAATCCATACTCATTGATGATGCCGTAAGTTGTGAGGGATCCGATAAGTCCAATGTTAGGACCTTCAGGCGTCTCAACCGGGCACATTCTACCGTAATGCGTATAGTGAACGTCACGCACCTCGAATCCAGCTCTTTCTCTCGAAAGACCGCCAGGTCCAAGTGCGGAAAGCCTTCTCTTGTGAGTTAGCTCTGCAAGAGGGTTGTTCTGGTCCATAAACTGCGATAGCTGTGAGCTTCCAAAGAACTCCTTAACTGCTGCAGTTACAGGCCCTAATGTTGATAAGCTGCTGAGGAGTTGCATTCTCAGTAGTCATTCTCTCCCTAACGGATCTCTCCATTCTTGCAAACCCAATACGGAACTGATTCTGAAGTAGCTCGCCAACCGATCTAAGTCTACGGTTTCCGAGGTGATCGATATCATCAGTCTCACCTATTCCATAGCTTAGATTGAGGAAATAGCTCACTGAAGCGATGATATCATCGTGTACGATATGCTTAGGCGAAAGTTCATTCTTTCGGTTAGCAATAGCTGCCTTTAAAGCATCCTCGTCTCCATTCGCCTCTTCTATAATCTCCATCAGAACAGGGTAGTAAACCTTCTCTGATAGCTTGTATGGAGCAAGGTCAAGGTCGATATACTTAGTTGGGTCAACGAAGTTATTACCGATAACCTTAACTACCTCATCATCCTCAGTCTTGCTGTTAACATATGCATAAGCAACACCGGCATCTTCAATCTCCATAGCTCTCTTGCGGGAGATGAACTCTCCCTTTTCAACGAGAACTTCACCAGTTGCTGGGTCTACAATCTGCTCAGCAGCAACAGTCTCAACTAGTCTGTTGTGAATACCGAGCTTCTTGTTGTATTTATATCTACCAACCTTTGCAAGATCGTATCTACGCGCGTCAAATAGAAGCGAGTTAACCATAGACCTAGCATTCTCAACAGTTGGAGGATCTCCAGGTCTGAGCCTCTTGTATATTTCTTTAACACCATCATCTGCATTCTTAGTGCTATCCTTCTCAAATGTTCTTAAAAGAGCAGGATTATCACCGAAGGTGTCGATAATTTCTTCATTGGAACCGAGCCCCATCGCTCTTAAGAACGATGTGAGCGGAAGCTTTCTAGTTCTATCTACTCTTACGTAGAGAACGCCAGCTGAATCAGTTTCATACTCGAGCCAAGCTCCCCTGTTCGGGATAATAGTCGAAGAATAAAGCTTGTTGTTCGACTTATCCGTATCAAACTCAAAATACGGTCCTGGAGATCTTACGAGCTGTGTTACAATAGCTCTCTCCGCACCGTTGTATATGAATGTGCCTTTTTCTGTCATCAATGGGAAATCTCCCATGAAAACATCTTGTTCCTTGATTTCAAGAGTCTCCCTGTTTATCAATCTAACCTTGACCGTCAGAGATGTAGCGTAAGTGGCGTCACGCTCCTTGCATTCCTCCTGATCGTATTTAGGTGTATCTGAGAAGGAGTAGTCAGCGAACTCTAGGCTCAAAGTATTGGTGGTATCTCTGATTGGAGATACATCTTCCAGAACTTCGGCTAGTCCTTCTTCGACAAACCAATTGTATGACTCGGTCTGGATATCAATGAGGTTTGGCATCACGCAAACTTCGTTGATCTTCGCGAAAGTCATACGTTCTTTCCTTCCAACTTTTACAGGTTTTGGCATGTTATCACTCCTTGTTATTTAAGAAAAAAACGTCTCCATAGCAACTTACTATTATAGAGTAAGATTGTAAATATTTCAAGCTTCCAGTTGTGCATATTATGCATTTTTTGTAATTTTTTTCGTACTGAGTCTGCTGGAAAACTACAAAAAACACATAATCTTGCCCTTTGCCGCATATGCACTACTCGATGTTGAGAAGTCGGATTTTGCAGCGGAAACTAGCCCTTCTAAATAGCAAGAATTGGGCTCCCGAAATCAGGAGCCCAATCCAAGATTGTTGTGCTATTTAATTACTTAAGCTCTACTGTAGCTCCAACTGCCTCAAGTGCTTCCTTAAGTGCGTTAGCTTCGCCAGCTTCGATGTTCTCCTTAACGTTAGCAGGTGCTCCATCAACAAGCTCCTTAGCTTCCTTAAGTCCAAGACCTGTAGCTTCTCTAACTGCCTTGATAACCTTAATCTTCTGGTCTCCAGCGCTAGCTAGAACTACTGTGAACTCTGTCTGCTCCTCAGCAGCCTCTCCGCCACCTGCAGCAGGTGCTGCAACTACAGCTGCAGCTGCAGATACTCCGAACTCCTCTTCACAAGCCTGAACGAGCTCGTTGATCTCAAGAATGGTCATACCCTTTAGGGCTTCAATGATCTGATTCTTATCCATTTTATTTCTCCTTTGTCTAAATTTGCTGAAATATCAGCGTCTCGATACACCGATTAATCGGTAAAATTTCTAAAAAATGTTAGCTACTAATAGCTTATGCCTCAGCAGTCTCTCCTGCTGGAACTGCACCCTCATCAGCGATTGCCTTGAATGTTCTAACAAGCTGCGATACTGGCGACTGGATGCTTCCCATGAAACGAGCGATAAGCTCTTCTCTTGATGGGATATCTGCAAGTGCTTCAACCTGCTTAGCGTCATAAACTGAGCCATCAACGTATCCGCCCTTGAATGACATCTTGTTGTACTGCTTCATAGCCTTCTTAAGAAGTCTAGCAGAAGATGTTGCATCCTCTTCGCAGAATGCGAATGCGCTAGATCCCTTTAGAGCTTCGCCAAGTCCTTCGTACTCAGTTCCGGCGATAGCACGCTTTACAAGTGTGTTCTTGTATACAGTTAGGTTCACGCCGTTCTCTCTAAGAGTCTTTCTTAGTTCGTCAGCCTGAGCTACTGTAATTCCAAGATAGTCTACAACTACAACCGAGATGGATTTGTCAAATTTTGCCTTAATCTCATCGATAATTAGCTGTTTTGCGTTCTTTGCTTCTACAGACATTTGGTCTCCTTTCTTGAGCACTGTTGTACCCATAATTGTGGTTTAACCTATTCGGTCTTGTGTGCTAATACCAAGTACGGTACAAATAACCCCGCTGAGAGACAGCGGGGAACAAATTTATGTTTGTACCTCGGTGGGATATTAAGCTTTCGCTCCCACTGTCTACGGTTGATATTCGATTATTAACACCGGCCGACTATTAGCTTAGGGATGCTGTGCTAATCTTAACTCCAGGTCCCATTGTCGATGTAACAGTAACGCTCTTGAAGTACTGACCCTTAGCAGCTGCTGGCTTAGCCTTAGCAACAACCTGGATTAGAGCGTTAGCGATTTTCAACTAGCTGCTCCTCAGTGAATGAGCACTTACCGATAATTACATGGATAATGTTAGCCTTGTCAAGACGGTACTCTACCTTACCTGCTTTGATCTCCTCAAGTGCCTTCTGCACGTCCATTGTTACAGTGCCTGACTTAGGGTTTGGCATAAGTCCCTTAGGACCGAGAACCTTACCTAGACGTCCTACAACGCCCATCATGTCCGGTGTAGCAACTACTGAATCAAAGTCGAACCAGTTTTCCTTCTGGATCTTTTCTGCAAGATCCTCTGCGCCTACGTAATCTGCACCAGCTGCCTCTGCCTCTTCAGCCTTAGCACCCTTAGCAAAAAAACAAGAACCTTCTTGCTCTTACCTGTTCCGTGCGGAAGTACAGTTGCGCCTCTAACCTGCTGGTCTGCGTGTCTTCCGTCTACACCTAGACGAATGTGCATCTCAACAGTCTCATCGAACTTCGCATTAGCAAAGCTCTTTACGTTCTTTACAGCTTCTGCAACATCATAAGTCTGTGTCTTGTCGAACGACTCCATGATTGCGCTGTATCTTTTGCTTTTTCTTAGCCATAAATCCTCCTTGTGGTTCTATCGACATCTCTTAAAAATGTCTCCCACTGATTACTCTGTTACAGTAACTCCCATGCTGCGAGCAGTACCCTTGATCATATCAGTAGCTGCCTCAAGTGTAGCCGCATTGAGATCCTGCATCTTAGTCTTCGCAATTTCCTCTGCCTGAGCATATGTAATCGATGCAACCTTTGTCTTGTTAGGTTCGCCCGATGCCTTATCAATGCCTGCTGCCTTCTTGATAAGTACTGCTGCTGGCGGAGTCTTGCACACGAATGTGAATGATCTGTCTGTGTAAACTGTGATTACAACTGGAATGATCATTCCCTGCTGATCCTGAGTCTTAGCATTGAACTGCTTACAGAAGTCCATGATGTTAACACTCTTCTGACCTAGGGCAGGTCCAACTGGTGGTGCTGGTGTTGCTCCTCCTGCAGGGATCTGAAGCTTAATATAGCCGTCGATCTTCTTTGCCATCTTATTCTCCTTTCTCTGAGACTATAGCTCCCAGTTAGTTAAGTTTTCCCACCTGCGAGAACTCGAGCTCTACAGGTGTATCTCTACCGAACATCGATACCTTCGCCTTAACAATCTGCTTATCAGGACTGATATCCTCAACGATACCCATCTGACCCTCGAAAGGTCCACCGATAATACGAATTGTGTCGCCAGTCTCAACATCCAGGTCGATGCGCATTTTCTCAACGCCCATCCTAACCACTTCTTCTTTAGTTAGTGGAATAGGATCCGAGCCGTGACCCACGAACCCTGTAACACCCTCTGTGTTGCGCACTAGATACCAGGTCTCGTTGTTGACAATCATCTTGATGACTACGTAACCAGGATAAAGCTTTCTAGTCTTGACCTTTCTCTGGCCATTCTTAATCTCGACTCTATCCTCAGTAGGAATGGTAACCTCGAGGATGAGATCCTGCATTCCTCTGTACTCTACCATCTTCTCGATGTTAGTCTTAACCTTGTTCTCATAACCAGAATACGTATGGATTACGTACCACTTAGCGGTACCATCGCCACGTAGACCTTCGCCCTCAAGTGGTGACAGCGTTGTGCCGCCCGTATTCAAGTTTTCGGTCTTCTCTGTCATGTATGTCTCCTTCTAGCCTATTTCGATAGCGTAATTCCGAGAAGCTTCTTGAGCACTGCTAAGAAGCCTGTATCCATCCCCCAGAACAACAGGGAGAAGAAGATGCACACACCAAAAACAACTACTGTGTCCTTGGTCAGTTCCGCTCTCGTCGGCCATACTACTTTGGCCATCTCCTGTTTAACACCAGTGAAATATCCAATGATGCCCTTACGCTCTTTTGCGCTGTTCCGGTTTGCTGGTCTTATTCTCTATTTTAGTATCCTTGCCATCTCTGGATATGGTTTCATTGTTGTTTGCCATGATGTTCCCTCGACTACTTAGTCTCCTTGTGGAGTGTTTCCTTACCGCAGAACTTGCAGAACTTTCTAAGCTCAATTCTATCAGGATTGTTCTTCTTGTTCTTAGTTGTGTTGTAGTTTCTCTGCTTGCACTCTGTGCATGCTAGTGTAATCTTGTTTCTCAAGGTGATGACCTCCTTTGCAAATATATATGTAAGCTTATTGCTTCTCTCAACTCAAAAGCCAGAGCCTGCCTCGCAAGCTCTGTCGTGAATTCATAAAGTAGCCTTATAATAATACGCTGTGCAGATGTCAATGTCAAGCATTTTTACTTGATATTTAATGCTGTACAAGCACTAAATATATTAGGCTAAAAGTCCCTGCTGCGTCTAACCGCATACATCATTATGGCTACTGCATTAGATGCATTAAGAGAATTGATGCTGCCCTTCATAGGAATTGAAATCGAAAGGTCGCACTTCTCCTTGACGAGTCTACTGATACCCTTGCCTTCATTTCCTATAACTAGGGCAATTGCCCCCTTCATCACACCTGCTGTCTCATAATATGACTCTCCGTCCATATCTACAGCTGCCACCCATACGCCCTGCGCCTGTAGCTCTTCTATAGTGCGAGATATATTGGTTACTCTCGCAACAGGCATGCGTTCTAGTGCTCCTGCTGAAGTCTTAGCCACGGTACTTGTAAGCCCACAAGCATTGCGCTTAGGAATTATAACTCCATGAGCATTAGCGCACTCTGCTGTCCTGATAATCGCACCAAGGTTGTGTGGATCAGAAATCTCATCGAGCACCATGATAAATGGCGGTTCATTACTGTCTGCTGCTCGTTCCATGATCTCTTCAACTGTTGAATATGAGTATGCAGATATCTCCGCTGCCACGCCTTGATGCTTCTCACCTGGTGCCATTCTATTCAGCACTATTCTAGGTACTGTATCCACTACTATACCTGCGTCCTTAGCCATCGCTCTGATTTTTACGACGGAACCCTCAGCTCCTGCCGCCATGTAGATCTTCTCGATCTCACGGCCGCTCTTGATCGCTTCGATTACTGGGTTGCGGCCGGCTATCAGATTTGCGGCTGGAGCGCTCTGTGCCTCGGCAAAGCTGCCGCCACGGTTGTTCCATTCGTTATTGTGATACGTATTTCTGTAATTATCTCGCGGGCGGCTGCTTGAATTTCTGCTACGCTGCGAATTCCCGTAGTTCCCCGAATTGCCGGAATGCTGCGAGTTTGTATAGCTATTTGCATGAGCATTGCTACGTTTAGGTTTAGCAGCATATCCGCCTGCGCTTCCGCGAAACTCTTCGTCACCATCATCATAAGGTCTAAAAGCAGCTTTCCCTCTCTCCGCACGCCTCTGGTATACTCCATGTGCATCGCGTCTATTCTTGCCACGAGCACCAGTTTTCTTTTTATCTGTTCTTGCCATTATTAATTCACATCCTATCTTTAAGCATGACTATTATTATATGTTACTCGAATTAGTCCTAATCGTCTAGGAGTCTTTTTCTCTGTTGTTTCATATACGGAAGCACACACACAATGCTTGTAGCCATAGTTTCTTCCTAATCTTTTTTCGCTTGCTATACTCCTAGTTCATAAGTGCTAAAGTGAATTTGCCTACTTGATTCTACACACTTTGTCCAATTGTACTAGCAGAATCTATTACTGCCACCCAGTATACTTGCTAGGATGCGGTCTTGTCGGTAGATAGTCTTCGAGTTCATACTCTTTGGCATACTTGAGTTTGAGAAAGTATTCAACCGCTAATACTATTGAAAATTCTAAAGCAACTAATAGTATGCAAATAAATAACGTTAGTTCATCTGCATCTGAATTAATTACAATGCTTTTTATGAATAGCATGATTGCAATGAATGAACCAGACCCCAAATATCTCATTGTTTTGGTGCCTATATCTTTGTTTTTTTGATAGAAGCCCTTTCCAATTCTTTTTTTAACAACGATAATAGTCACAGCAATTGTTATTACAATTATTGCCACTAAAAAGCATATTGATGTTAGTAGACTTATTTGTACCTCTTCCCACGAAAAAAAACTTAACATTAAAAGAGACGTATGTAATACAAATCCCGTATACTGCCATGCCTCAGCCGCATACATGCTCTTACCTGGTTCTTCATTAAACGCCTTTAAATATTTTCTACGCAACCACATCGAAAATACAAATGTTATTATAGAAAATATAACTCCAACGATATACAACACACTTTCACCAGATGTCTTATCAGATGACACTATATAGAATATTGTGTAAAAAAACAAATGTTAATGTAGTTAAAAAAACGGCATCGCAATTAACGGATACTCAATCGGTCTTATAATATTATGATTCGCTATAAAACTTGCTATCTTTTTCTTTGCTTTCCATTTCACTTTCTTTCATCAAAAAAATCATTTAAGCTTTTTTTAATCTGCCTATGAGTTATTCCAAAAGACAGGCAAACAACACTAAATTTACTATCTTTTTATAGAATGTTTTTTTAAATAACTCATCTCTCATATCGTACTTATTGGCAAAATACAGTTTATATATATGCTCTATGAGCGATCTTGATAGCCATATCGTTGTATAAGTTTCCAAAATAATGATAATAACTGAAAAATATAGTTATATGCCCTCTTATGGCTAATAGAAAAAAATAATAGAAAAATACCATATATTCTAGTCCTTTAGATATGTCTCTTTCATTTTCGAAAGGTCTTTTTTTAATACCATCATTATCTTCTATTGCACTTAAAAATTCGTTTTTCTTTCAAAAATAAATGATATCACTATTTGCAAAAAAACAATTATTACTAGCATTAAGATATTTATGCCTCTGTAAAGACCTCTAAAACCACCTATAAACATCAGATCAATAATTATCAGAAGAAAACCTATTGAAATAATTTGGTACACCTTGCTTTGTGGAGCAGCTGCTGAATATAACTTCACTCCAAAGCAGAACTTTGATATCACCATCCAGATTGCAGTAATAGCCATCTGTGTAGCAAATATACACCTTACAACAAAATCGCTCCATTGTACTGCATTTGAAATAGAAAAAAATTAAGCACATTACTAATATCAAACACAAACTGATTTTTCGCAGACTTGTCTTTTTTTGCGCTTTTTCTTTTTCCCTTTTTCTGTCATTACTGAGCCTTTCCCTGAAACGAAATTCTTTATGGCTTGGTCATTGTATTTCTTAAGCATAGTATCGCGATGCTCCTATTTCAAGTTCTGCCTAAAGGCGTGTTTATAGTGCTTTGATTATCATTTCCATCCTGTATACGGACCATGATTAGGTCTGGTAGGCAAATACTCTTCAAGTCCATAACGTTCTGCATATTTTAGTTTAAGATAATATATAAGTGATAGAGCTGAAGATGACGTTACTAGCATAATTGACATAATTCCATATCCAATTCCCGTAAAATTCATTTTGATAAATTGAAAAAAATAATTATACATATTGCTATCCCTATCGCTGAGGAAATAAACGCAATTATTTTTTTATTAATTATGTTTTTTTCTATGCAAATAATGCCCTCTCTTTATATTTAGTTTTTACACGGACATATGTACTCAGCAACAGTAACACCAGCAACCAAAATAGTAAATCCTATTGCACTTGGAACTTTTTCGCACCATATTCGCATAGTACAACAAGCGTGACAAATAATATGCCTATAATCAAACAATATATATATATGGTTATTTGAACAATATATAAACTCTTACCAAATTCTTTTTCTTTTAAGATAAAAGATTCTTTTTCCTCAACAATATACTAACAACTAGTAACATAACTGGAATACATAACGAGATATATAGTGCTATTGGGTCAGCTTTATCTGGAGGTGATATTGCAAATCTCAAGTATATTAATATCAATAAAATTGATATTAAGTGGGTGCCAAACATTAATGACTCTATTGTTTGGTGGATATTATTGTGCTTTATAAATTCCCTAATATATATCATTTCCTTATCATTCATTGTGGTCGGTTATGTTTCTTTCTCTTGCGTATGATGTAATTACGTTCATAGAGCCATAGTGACTTCTCTACGAATCCTGCATGTCTAGTATCTCTGTTTAAAAACACCTGCACTTTAGTTCATAAGGGTTAAGATGTCGTTCGCACTACTTATTTGGTCTATATTGTCTATGCTAATGCCTTTTATATTTGAACCTTCAAAATCTACGTCTATATCATAAGGAAGATAATCATTTGATCTTAAGAACTTAACTATTTCAAACAGCTTTTCTGACTCTTCTTGCTTTGTAGCAGCTTTTTTTACTTTAATTGCAATGTAATAATCTTTTTTTGTATCTGTTTTCTATATTTTTTTAGAGTTGGCTCCTGATAAGTTTCCCAAGTTCTACTACCACCTGTTACAACTTCTACTTCTACCTTCTTTCCCCATTCTTCTTTCACAGTAGGTGAGATTTCTTCTCTCATCTTTTTTTGATTAGCATTTCTTCTAAATAAGTATCCGTTTCAACATATTGTTTAACTTGTTTTTATAAAAAAACCTCTTTCCGCCTTTTTACTTCTACCTCAAACCTAACATCGTTTTTTTCATCAACAAAGTCTAGGAGATAGTGACTAGCATCTAAGCTTGAACTATATCCCCCTGATATATATTTGGGTTTAAATTTATACTGTTGTTCAATATGATTTTTCTGCCTCAATCCTAGCACTCTTAACATTCCAGCTAAAACCAGGAGATAAATATATGACAGCGCATATAAATATAAATACTGTTACTTTGAATGTTCTAGTATGTAATATCTTTTTTTATCATTATTTTTCTTCCCCTTTAGTCTAAGCTAATTTGTTCATAATATTCATCCTTATTTATTGCAGTATTTTTTTAAAATATGCTTGCATTATGTACATGTTAATATTTGGTAATACAGAGGCTTCTTTGTATCCCCTTCTATTCAGAAAGGCTTTGACACTCTCACCTGACTCTAGTTTGCCTTTCATAAACAAGTTCATTGTAACTTGCCCACAGTTTCTGCGTAAAAAGAGTATTCAACATTTTTCGATATTAAATGCTCTTAAGACTTTATCTCTTATTCTATTTCTATTTTTTTATTTTTTTATTAACCTCAACCAACCTGTTCCCCTCTTGTATAGATTTTGAAAAGTCTCCTTTTACGTATACCGCCTCATGATACTCTTTGTTAACCAAGACAGCATCCATACCATTCAGATCCACAAACTCTACCGAATCGTTATGGCAGTACGCATACTCGTTGAGGCTTCTTGGCTGCTCTACTTTGCCCTTTAGAATATCTCTTCCCATGAATCGCCCTATTTCTTGCATATGACGTAATTCTTATGCTGTTAAAGCTTCTGGCTTTAACACCGTCTCATCTCTTTATGACTGTCTATATATAATTGTATTACTATGGTATTAACTCCTTATTCGGTGCAGATGGCAGTAAGTCTAACATTCCGTATTTCTTCGCATACTTAAGTTGCATATAGTATTTTACTATATCGATTATAAAAAAACACTTTAACTGAAAATAAAAGAAAAAAATCAGCAAAATGCCTGTCTTGGATATCCATTTTTAGCAAGATGCATATTCCAAAGAAAACGGCAGAGGAATAATTATCTTTGTGCCATATTTTTGTATGCCACCGATCCCATTTTGCAACTTCTTCCGAATAGTCTTTGTAAGCACCTGTTCTAATCCAGATACTCTGTTTTTCTAAATGTCATATAAAACACAGAAAGTATTAGCATTGTATGATATACAATCCCAATAAAAAGCAATTTTTTTATACCTAACACTTTATACGCGACATATGTAATGCATACATCTGAAGCAATCCACAACCCCAAGTTGTATATAATCTGCTGCCTGATAAATCTTGTATTATCACTTAACAAATTAATCTTACATCTTAACACAATAATAAATATTAAAAAAATAATATTGAGAAAAACAAGCAATGATATATCTACTCTTCTATTACCATTATTATAAAAAGCATAAATTGCATAGCTAAACGCAAAAAGCATGGTCATTACTCCATACAGTTGCCATTTTATTCTGCTTTCAGAATCTGTAATGTAGTTATGCTTAACAAAAGCTTTAATATTCTCGTTCACACTCTAGTCCCTTTATAAGTTCACTTGCTTTTCATCAATCTAATAAAGCAACTTGCTCATACTCTAACTTACACTAATGCAAAGCACTACTTCCATCCCGTATACTTGCTAGGATTTGGTCTTCTTGGTAGGTGTTCCTCTAGTGCATAATCTTTTAGCATATTTTAATTTAAGGTAATATAGCACCACCAATATACTTGCTCTCTCTGCTGGAATAAATAGCAAAACAGAAATTACAGAAGACACATTTATATCATGATTATTAACTATAATATTTTTTTAATAAAATAAATACAACAACTGAAGCGCCTGATGAAAAATTGAATTACTTTATAGTTACCATTCTGTTTTTTTCAGATATAATCCCTTCTCTATTTTTTTCGTTTTTATAGCAATTATAGTTATACACACCGTGATAGTAATTATACTCAAGCCACAAATGCATATGATAATGGCCTCTTTTTAATTCATTATCTAGAAGCAAGAAATAAATCATAAATAATAGTGCAATTACTACACAGTAGGAATGTATTAATATTTCTGCACAGTACAAACTTTTGCCTGGTTCCGTATTGTACAGTTTTGTGCACTTCTTTCGAGATATTATTCCTAAAATAAAGCAACATATAAGTATAAACATTCCTATATAACTTATAACACGCTCTTCAAAAATATTTATTAGGTGAAAATACAAGAAACATCAGCCACACAATACTGGAGATGCCTGAAAATAATGGTAATCCTAGCAGTGGATATTCAATTGGCCTTATAATATTATGATACGCTATAAAGCTTGCTATTTTTTCTTTATCTACCATAGTCCTCATTCATGATCATAATATGATCCGAAACCTATAAGGTATTCTTCCATATTAAGTTCTTTTGCTAATTTTAGTTTAAGTTGATATCCTGCTACAGTTACAGGAAGTACAACGAGCACTAACACTAAAAAAGAATATAGCATCGCCGCATTCCCGACGGTATATTTTAAGATTAGTGGAATACCCACAGCAAAAACACGTTTAATATCGTCGTTACCGAAATAGTGTACCTTTTTTTTTGCAAATTCCGTTGAATAATATGATTTGCTTATCAGTATCATGAATATTATTACTCCAACTAGATATGAAATCGACATAATAATAATTGATAGTACTATTCCTTTGATAATAAAATCTCCAACTTTCAATTCAGGATTTAAGCTTTGTACGAATGCAAGCATCATAGGAATTGACCAAATTCCTAGTGCGATGTAAATATCTCTCTCATATCCAATCCTTGCCCGCCTTCTATTCTCTTTTTAACCGTTTGTTTGCAATGATATATAAAAATTACACTTCCTATAATTGCACAACTAACGATAATCACGTATACCCATTTTGACAGAGTATTTAACTTAACTCCATTGTCTCCCTCTGTTACAGCTAGCGGAATGGTAATTAACAAAACACCGAATGGGATGGGGGTAAGAAGTGTCCATATCCAACAATCTTTAGTTTCCCATCTAGGCGAGTATCCAAGAAATGCTATTAATTGTTTTTTTGAATATATATTTTTCTTCATTATTGCTCTCCATGGCTTGGTCATTGCATTTCTTATGCAGAGTGTCGTGATATTCCTATTTCAAGTTCTGACTCAAGGCGTGTTTATAATGATTAAATTACCAATTCTATCTTATAAATTATTTAGGATTAGATTTAGTAGGCAAATATTCTTCAAGTCCATATTTTTTTGCATATTTGATTTTGATATAAAAGACTGTCGCAAGTATTATTGCTACCTCTGAAATCACAAACAGAAACAAATAAAAAAAGCAATCAGGGCCATTTACACCTGCATTATTAATTACTATATTTTTTTATCACCATAAGAATAGTGACATATGTTCCCGAAGAAAAAAATGCCACTACTTTAGTATCCATCATTTTTTTGTTTCGGTACACATCATTCAGTATCCTTATTTTTTTATAACAATAAAGGTGACAATAATCGATATAACCGTCGATATAATAACTATCCCTATTATGCAAATTGCCCTTTCTATATGGTTTCTTTGTTTTAGCAAATAGGAAAAAAACACAACATAGCAAAAAGTATAAAAAGCGGACAACATTGGGACTGTAGACAAAGGATCTTTCGATTGGTTTTATTGTATTATTGTGTGATATAAAATTAATAATTTTGTTTTTCCATGATTAATTTCCTTTAATCAAGACTATTAATATCTTTCTTTTCGAATAATTTGAGCTAACCCCTCTCATTGATAATCAGAAACATCTTATGTCTTCTTTACTTTTTCCTATATTGGAAATATCTGAATAATTCACTCTCCATGTTGTACACTGTAGCGAAGTATACAACATAATAATGCATTGTAATGGCTCGCGTTAATGCAACAGCTGTGAAAGAAGCAGCTAGAAACAGTATCCCTTCTAGCACACTAGTGGCACCTCCTAAAGATATACTTATCATTGTTGCAGTAATAATTGCGGCACCGTTTTCTAATGGTGTTTTCATATTATAAAACATTCTTAAATAACTCATCCCTCATATCGTACTTGTTGGCAAAACACCACTTATATACTTGTTGAATAAGCCCCCTAGATATAGTAAGCGTAACAAACGACGACGAGATAACAACAAAAAAAGCAAATAAATTCAAATTCTCTCTCAACGCTATCATGGTAACTATCATTACAACTACATAGATACCCCCTTGAGATAAGTCTTTTATATTCTCAAATGGTTTTTTCATAATACCATCACTATTATTAATAGCATTAAATATTTGTTTTCTCTCATAAATAGCAGCTCCAAAAACTCTGCAAAAAGCAATATTATTGACGGTATAACAAGGTTTAAATCACTGTATACTATTCTCAAAAACACCAACGAACATAAGGTCAACAGTTATCAAAAAAATAATCAGAGACCATATTTGAAATAGTTTATTTCGGGGTATTACCGAAGTTATTTTTAATTTTTAAAATAAAACACCGATGCCAGTAGCCATATTACAATAGCTACCATTTGGATAACAAAAAAATCACTCTTACATTTATGTCGCTTAACTGTATTGCATTTGATATTGTAAAAAGAAATATGTAAGTAGCGTTAACAAAAGCGTTGCTTTGTTAGATAACTCCTTTTTTTCGCTTTTCTTTTTTCCCTCTTCTGTCATTACTGAACCTTTTTCCCGAAACAAAAATTCCTTATGGCTTGCTCATTGTATCTTTTTACACATAGTATCGTGATGCTCCTATTTTTAATTTCTGGCACTTTATATTTGTGATGCTTGAATTTTTCATGACACAGATAGCATTAATTCAAAGAATATACATCCTTATAAGTACTTTTTTTAACATAACTGGTTAACAATTTAAACCAACTAACATTTCTGCTCTGTTTACTGATTGGAGCTGCATCTAAAAGGCAAGTATTCTTCAAGTTCATATTTTTTTGGCATATTTTAACTTAAGAAAATATATAAGTGATAGTGCTGAAGATACCGCTACTAGCACAACCGATAGAATCATATACCATAGACTCGTGAAAGTGATTTTTATAAATTGAAAGATAATGATACATATTGTTAGTCCTATAGTCGAAGAAAGAAATGTAATTATTTTTTTCATTTATTATTAATTTTTCTGCTAAAATAATATCCATTTTTTATGCTCCGTTTTACACAAATATATGTGACCATAACTGTAACGCTAGCAAACAAAACAGTAATTGCTATTGAACTTGGAATTTTTTGCAAACCATATTCGCATAGTGCCGCAAGAGAAACAAATAGCATTCCTATAATCATACAATAGAGATATATAATAATTTGAACCATATATAGGCTCTTACCAGGTTGTTTTTTTCTTTAAGACAAAGAATCCGTTTCCTCAACAATATACTAACAATTAGTAGCAGAACTGTGATACATAAAGAGATATAAAGAGCTGCTGAGTCAGCTTTTTCGGAGGCGATATTGCAAATCTAACATATATTAATATTGCCAATACTGACATAAAGTGTGTGCCAACCATTAATGATTCTATTGTTTGGTGGATATTATTGTGCTTTATAAACTCCCCTATATACATCATTTCTTTATCATTCATTATTTTTGTTCCTAATCCAAACTATTAAGTCTTCATGTTGAGTTTTTTTATCTTTAATACATTCTCGTTAATTTGTGGCTGTCGATGTACCATTCTATTACTATGGCTTTAACTCCTCATTCGGTGCAGATGGCAACAAATCTTGTAAACCATATTTCTTTGCATATTTGAGCTGTAAAGAATATTTTACTATATCAATTATTATTAATATTGGAATTGTAAACACAACAACATACAGTAGCATTATCCCTTGTTTTGATAGTTTCCCTATTAAAAGCATTGTTCCGAATACAAATACACCAATAAAACTATCTTTATGCCATATATACGTATGCCATCGATCCCATTTTTTTCAACTTCTTCAGAATACTTTTTTTATAAGCACCTGTTCTAATCCATATCTCATGTTTTTTTAATGATTTGTAGCATGTTAATGAGACTATAATTATTTGATATGCAATACCGATTATTGCATTATATCCACCATGAAAACTTATATAATAAATATGTAAAGGACAGTTGAGCTGAAATACATGCCATAAAGTTATATATAATTTGGAGCTTAATAAACCTGGTGTTATCAGTTGCCATGTTGGCTCTATGTCTTAATAAGACAATGGTCGGAATTATAACTGCAGAATATGTAAATAGTAATATATCTATAGCTAAATTTCCTGTTCGACCAGAAAAATAAGCGAGCCATGCAAGTATAATGAAACAAGTAACGGCTCCGTAAAGTTGCCATTTTATTCTGCTTTCAGAATCTGTAATGTAGTTATGCTTAACAAAAGCTTTAATATTCTCGTTCATATCGTCCCCCAATTAGTCCAAGCTATTAATCCATTTCTTAATTTTACCACCATAATATACCTCAACAGCCACTAGTGCGAATCCAACAAACCAGCCAACTGGTCCACTAGAAATGCACGCTCCTACTAATAACCCCGCCCCAGCAAATCCACCATTCACCAGCAAGTTAGTATTTCGTTTAGATGAGGACAGTCCGTCATCATAGTCTTTCTTGTATTTGATTCCAACATCAACTGCTGCTAAAGCGGCTGCAGGTCCATATTTAGCTGCCCCCTTGCTCGTGTTAGCTAATTTATTAGTGCTTGAAATCTGTGCACTTTTTTTCATTTCTAGTTCCTCTAACTTTTTGCCCCGTTAGCAGCCCTTCCTAGCCTCAAATTTTGTGATCGGGTCTTTGCAATTCTTAATGGGGTATCAAAGTCTTTCTCAATTATTCCAAGTCTCTGTGTTTGCCAATCATTTATTGGTTTTTGCATAATCTTATTAAACTTATTTGTAGCTATGTTCTCTGCGTTGTATTTCATCCCAGACTTAAATAGCTCATTCTTTTTCTCATTGTCATCAATTATGTCTTTAACCTTATTTGATATTTTTCATTGGGTCCATTCCATTCAAATCCACAAACCCTATCGGATCGTTATGGCAGTATGCATACTCGTTGAGGCTTCTTGGCTGCTCTACTCTGCCTTTCAGGATATCTCTTCCCATAAATCGCCCTATTTCTGGCATATATTCTCTAGCCTGTGCAAATAGTGTATCGGATATATCGTCTCTCATATATCCGGTAAAGCCTAGAGGTAGTTCGCCAGCTATTTCAGGTAACTTAGTTGTTTCTGGTATCTTAGCCACTTCTGGTATTCCGAATTCATCATAACCGAAGGAATGTTCAGAAGCTCCTGCTAACCTCTCTGGTGTCCCTAATCTGCTAGCTAGTATTGGTGCTTCACCTGCCATTACCAGCTCGTTACAAAGCCATATGAAGTCTTCCGATTTACTAGGACTTTCCATACTGCCTGGGGCATCTACCTGGATGCTTTCTAGCAAGTTGTTATACATCTTTGTCTGGTCAAGGACGTAGTCTATGCTTCCTGCATCTGTCGCTCTGGATACTCTCATTCCAAGGCCGTTATATGCGTACCTTGCTGTGAGCGATTTGCCGTCAGCATTCTTTACTGCCTGTATGAGCCTGTTGTTTGCTCCGTATGTATAGTTTCCAGAAACTGTTTTAGACGCACCTTCCGTGCGCTTATGTATAACATTGCCTCGTTTATCGTATTCGAAGATAGTAGTGTCATGAGGAGTGTCTGTTCTCATTAGCTGATTCGCTTTGTTGTACAGATACTCTGTCTTTGCCCCTGCTTCATCTAGGATGGTTCTGTTGCCAAATGCATCGTAGGTGTATCTTCTGAGCGGGCTTCCGTCCTTCACCAGCTCAGTAAGTCTACCTATCTCGTCGTATCCGTACTCGTAGTTTCCGGTGGCTTCAGGCATCCCTTCTCTCTTTTGGCTAGATGCTACTAGATTGCCTGCCTGATCATAGCTGTACGCGTATGAATCTAGAACTGTACCGTTCTTCTTATTGACAAGGCTTGCCAGATGTCCACATTTATCATATGTGTATGCAGTTTCAGCAGGACCTACTGTCTTTGATGCGATCCTACCATATGAATCGTATGAGAGGGATACCATAGGAGTTGCTTTTACTGATGCTGGTTCCATTTTAGGTGCAACTGTTTCTATACCAGTGAGCAGACCCCTATCATCGTATATGTACCTGACGTTCTTGCCATTAGCATATCTTATACCTGTTCTGCTACCGGCATCGTCGTACTCATACGAAATAGACCTACCCTTGTGGTCGGTTATGCTTCTTTCTCTTCCGAGAATATCTCTATCTATCTTAGTTAATCCAAGAGAATCTTTTATAGACTTAAGCTGTCCGAGAGCGTTATATGAATACTCTATATCCTCTCCGTCTCCATACGTAATACGCGAAATATCTCCCAGATGCGTTCTTGTAATCTTGGTTCTGTTTCCGTCCATATCCGTCTTGGCTTTTATATGGCCTTTGCGGTCATATTCATAACTTTCGACATTACCGAGTGCATCCGTGACAGATGTTACTCTTCCAAGAACGTCTCTTGCATATGACGTAATTCTTATGCTGTTATGTTTCTTGTTAAGCTTCTGGACTTCTTCGGCATCTTCAAGGAGTTCAAAATTGATATCTTCTGCTTCAGAGCCTGTACCCTGTACGATGTTAATAAGCCTATGAGCTTTATCGTATCTGTATCTGGTAACATTGCCTAGCGGATCAACTACAGCAGCAATATCACCGCCCTTTGTTCTGATATACTTTGTCTGATTTCCAAGGCCATCTATCACTGAACTTATATTGCCGGCAGCATCGTAGGTGTAGCTTGCAGTTAATGCTCCTGCGATAAACTCCTTAGTAACTCTATTCATGGAATCGTATTCAAACGACTTCTCTACAGCTCCTACCTTCCTGGATAAGAGATTACCATTGTTGTCATATAAAAATCTTGTTGCCACTCCTGCTGCATCTAGTATCTCTGCTTAAAATACATGTGTTTTAGTTCATAAGGGCTAATATGTCGTTTGAACTGTTTATTTGGTCTATATTGTCTATGCTAATGCCTTTTATATTTGAACCTTCAAAATCTACGTCTATATCATAAGGAAGATAATCATTTGTTCTTAAGAACTTAACTATTTCAAATAACTTTTCTGACTCTTCTTGCTTTGTTCCTGCTTTTTTGACTTTAATAGCAATGTAATAATCTTTTTATATAAATTTTCTATATTGTTTAATGTTGGCTCCTGATATACTTCCCAGGTACGGTGTCCCATTGTATCAACTTTAACAGATGCAGCTCCCTCCCACTCTTTTTTTACAGTAGGTGAAATTTCTTCTCTCATCTTTTTTTGATTAGCATTTCTTCTAAATAAGTATCCGTTTCAACATATTGTTTAACTTGTTTTTATAAAAAAACCTCTGTCCGCCTTTTTACTTCTACCTCAAATGTCACACCGTTTTTTTCATCAACAAAGTCTAGGAGATAGTGACTAGCATCTAAGCTTGAACTATATCCACCTGATATATATTTGGGTTTTAAATTTATACTGTTGTTCAATGTGATTTTTCTGCCTCAATCCTAGCACTCTTAACATTCCAGCTAAAACCAGGAGATAAATATACGACAGCGCATATAAATATAAATACTGTTACTTTGAATGTTCTAGTATGTAATATCTTTTTTTATCATTATTTCTCCCCCTTTAGTCTAAGCTAATTTGCTCATAATACTCTTCTTTATTAACTGCAGAATTTCCAAAATATACTTGCATTATATGCATGTTAATATTTGGTAATACAGAGGCTTCTTTGTATCCTGTTCTATTCAGAAAGGCTTTAACACTCTCACCTGACTCTAGTTTGCCTTTCATAAATAAATACATGGTCACTTGTGTGCAATTTCGAAACTGCAAATTATATAATTTGTTTGGACATGGGCTTTTCCCTTCATGCTTCTTAAAGTTTTTATTATAAAACTCTTGTAGTCTTTGCCCTTCTTTTACAGACTTTGAAAAGTCTCCTTTTACGTATACTGCCTCATGATACTCTTTGTTATTATCACCCATAGCGTCTTCCCTCTTAAGATAGGCAGTTACATCGCTTTTACTGCCATTAAAATTATCATCAACTTTTTTTGACCTTTTACAGTATCTCCCCAGTAGAAGTAATACCAATTGGATTTAGAATCTTGAAAGAATCCTCCCATATGTTCGATGCCTGATACGCGCTCGATTTCTTTGTTAACCAAGATAGCATCCATTCCATTCAGATCCACAAACCCTACCGGATCGCTATGACAGTACGCATACTCGTTGAGGCTTCTTGGCTGTTCTACTCTACCCTTCAGGATATCTCTTCCCATGAAGCGTCCTATTTCTGGCATATATTCTCTAGCCTGTGCAAATAGTGTGTCGGAGATATTATCTCGCATGTACCCTGTAAAACCTAGAGGTAGTTCGCCAGATATTTCAGGCATCTTAGTTGCTTCTGGCATACCGAATTCATCATAACCGAAGGCATGTTCAGAAGCTCCTTCTATTCTCTCTGGTGTTCCTAATCTGTCAGACAGTATTGGTGTTTCACCTGCCATTACTAGCTCGTTCCCAAGCCATATGAAGTCTTCAGATTTGCTAGGACTTTCCATACTGCTAGGTCATCTACCTGGATGCTTTCTAGCAAGTTGTTATACATCTTCGTCTGGTCAAGGATGTAGTCTATGCTTCCTGTATCTGTAGCTCTAGATACTCTCATTCCAAGACCGTTATATGCATACCTTGCTGTGAGCGATTCGCCGTCAGTATTCTTTACTGCCTGTATGAGCCTGTTGTTTGCTCCATATGTATATTTTATAGAAACTGTTTTAGATGCACATTCCATTTGCTTGTGTATAGTATTACCTCGTTTGTCGTATTCGAAGATAGTAGTGCCATGCGGAGTGTCTGTTCTCATTAGCTGATTCGCTTTGTTGTACAGATACTCTGTCTTTGCGCCTGCTTCATCTAGGATGGTTCTGTTGCCAAATGCATCGTAGGTGTAGCTTCTGAGCGGACTTCCGTCCTTAACTACCCTATTAAGTCTTCCTATTTCATCGTATCCATATTCATAGCTTCCAGTAGCCTCAAGCATACCTTCTCTCTTTTGGCAGGATGCCACTAGATTACCTGCTTGGTCATAGCTGTACTCATATGAATCTAGAACTGTGCCGCTCTTCTTATTTACAAGGCTTGCCAGATGTCCACATTTGTCATATGTGTATGCAGTTTCAGTAGGCCCTATTGTCTTTGATGTAATCCTGCCGTATGAATCGTATGAGAGAGATACCTTAGTAGTTGCTTTTACTGATGCTGGCGCTGGTGATGATGATGGTGCTGATGCTAGCGCAGGCTCGGGTGTTAATGAGAGCTCTAAGTTCGCCTTAGTTGCAGCTCCATCTATGCCAGTGACTTCTATACCTGTGAGTAGACCTCTATCATCGTATATGTACCTGACGTTCTTGCCATTAGCGTATCTTATACCTGTTCTGCTACCGGCATCGTCGTACTCATACGAAATAGACCTACCCTTATGGTCGGTTATGCTTCTTTCTCTTCCGAGAATATCTCTATCTATCTTAGTTAATCCAAGAGAATCCTTTATAGCCTTAAGCTGTCCGAGAGCGTTATATGAATACTCTATATCCTCTCCGTCTCCATACGTAATACGCGAAATGTCTCCCAGATGCGTTCTTGTAATCTTGGTTCTGTTTCCGTCCATATCCATCTTGGCCTTTATATGGCCTTTGCGGTCATATTCATAGCTTTCGGCATTACCGAGTGCATCCGTGACAGATGTTACTCTTCCAAGAACGTCTCTTGTATATGACGTAATTCTTATGCTGTTATATTTCTTGTTAAGCTTCTGGACTTCTTCGGCATCTTCAAGGAGTTCAAAATTGATATCTTCTGCTTCAGTTCCTGTACCCTGTACGATGTTCATAAGCCTATGAGCTTTATCGTATCTGTATCTGGTAACATTGCCTAGCGGATCAATTACAGCTGCAATATCACCGCCCTTTGTTCTGATATACTTTGTCTGATTTCCAAGGCCATCTGTCACCGAACTTATATTGCCGGCAGCATCGTAGGTGTAGCTTGCAGTTAATGCTCCTGCGATAAACTCCTTAGTAACTCTATTCATGGAATCGTATTCAAATGACTTCTCTACATCTCCTACCTTCCTGGATAAGAGATTACCATTGTTGTCATATGAAAAGCTTGTTGCCACTCCTGCCGCATCAATTATCTCTGTTAATCTACCGGCTGCATCGTAACTATACCTGATGCTCTTACCTGCACTTCGTTCTTCGATAAGGTTTCCACGTAGGTCGTATGTATACACTGTATCTACACCAGTTGGGTTTATGGACTTTATCTTTTGACCTGCTAAGTCGTATTCATTTATCCATTCACCGCCAAGGGCGTCGGTGAATTTGGTTTCATTTCCGAAAGCATCGTACTCATAGTATTCCGCACTTCCATCCGCCATTACTGCAGAGGTCATGCGGTCCATCTTGTCATACGCATACTTGGTTACGTATCCTTCTTGATCCCTGACCTTTGTTATGTTGCCACAGGAATCGTAAGAGTACCTGATTGTTGAATATGATGCATCTACGACATTAGTGAGATTTCCCTCGGAATCATATAAACATAGGATATTTGCGCCTGTAGGGTCTTTAATTTGGTCAATCTGCCACATCTCGTTGTAGTAGTATTCTGTTCTGCTACCATCTTTATCAACATACGCATACACCTTGTTCAGCTCGTTGTATTCGGTAAATTCCTCATTTCCGTCGTAGTCAACAACGTGCGTGAGTTTTCCGCTTTCGTTATACTCAAACGTTCTTGCATCCCCGAGCGGATTTATACTCTCGGTCAGTTCATTTCTTGCATTATAAGCGAACTTCTCCAGGTTGCCGTTAGCGTCAACTGTAGAAGTAACTCTATTTAGGTCATCGTAGCTGTATTTATTGGTATTACCGAGCTCATCTATGATTTCGTCAATGTTTCCTCTGTCATCATAACTTAGAGAAAGACTGGTGCCGTCTGGGTTTATGATTTTCACTGGAAGCTTATACTCGTTATACTCGTATCCGATAGCTCTACCCAGCGCATCGCTTGAGGATACTAGGTTATCATCCTCATCGTACTCATTCTGCGTCACTACTACGCCATTTACTTCAACCGAAACAAGCCTGCCCGACTTGGAATAAACAGTCTTAATAACATCTCCCACAGGGGTCTTCTCCACGATCACATTACCTTTGTCATCGTATTCATACGACGTAATGTTGCCGTTCTTATCGCGGTGCGAGGTTCGATCATTGGTATCATTGTATGTAAACTCTTCATACCCACTTGTATATCTGGATACGGTGCTTCGGAATTTCTCATCATGTTCATAGACAGTTTGGCTGCCATTCTGATGAGTAGCGATAGCCTTTCTACCTATGTCATAGTACTGAACCGTTATCTCGCCGCCATCCGGGAATATCTGCCTAGTAACCCTCCCACTGCCATCGTATTCATTTATAAGATTTACGGTATTTCTCGCGTTGATGACAGTGTACATCTTGCACAAATCGTTATACTTGAACGAGTATAAACTGCCCATTTCATCGTGAATTTCAGAGAGAACATGCATCTTGCCAGTCCTACTGAACTTATCATCAATATCTTCGTACTTAAGTTCAATGCTACGACCCGAGAAGTCAGATACCTTGGTCACATAAGAATTGCCGTCATCAGATTCCTCGTAGTCAAATACATATCCAGTGTCAAATTCGGTGCTGAGCTTTAAGCTTCAATTCGTCGTACTCGAATTGTATAACTCTACCTTCACCTGTGAGCTTCTTGATGCATCTACCTATATCATCAAAGAAGAATTGCTCTTGCCTTTCGTTAGTATACTTATATCTGTATTCTTCACCTTCTAGGCGCTCGATTTTTCTTGAAGTAAATCCGTCTTCACTTACATATACGTCTCCTTTGAGTACGTAAGTCTCCTGCCTGCCGCTGTCTATATTAACCACAATCTTAGACTCGTAAATCGTGAGTTCATTTCTATAGTTGTGAGTCCATCCAGCAGAGGCGAATCTCCTTCTAAAGTTATCCACACTATTATACGTGATCTCCAAAACGAGAGGAGCCACACCAGGCGTCTCAAGAAAGTTCTTTCGGTACATGTAGTTTCCGGTAGCCATGTTTACTGGATCAAGGGCTTCAATGTTGAGCCTTATGTCTCTTGCTGAGCTCTCTATCTTTTTTTATTCTTGCTTAAATTTAGATTTGACGGCTTAAACATGCCCGTTTTGCTGTCAAAATGCTTGTCAGTGCAGATTTTATTAACATTATTTTTGATAGACGTAAGGAGTCCATTTACTTCTATGTAGAAACTTTTCGTTTGATCTTCTAAATCGTCCATTTTCTTTATCTGTTCTTCTATTTTTTTGAATCTGCCTTTTCTCCATTGATTCAAAAAAACTGTGTACTTATAAGAGGCAAATCCAAGAACCAATCCTAAACCTGAACTATTGCCAACTTCCATTAGTCTATCTAATCTTTGTATTTCATTATTAAGCTCTTTTATTTCCTTATATAAATCAGCTTGACTAGTTACGCCGCCAGATGTTTCCAAAAATATATTCTTATGAATTGCATCTGCAAGTGCTTCATTTCTTATAATTAGCACTTCACATACACTATTTAAATCGTGTAAAAAGCTCCTTGTATGTCTTATTAAAATATTCCTCTATTGCTTCGAACCCCTTGCCTTGTAGAGGTTTCCCCTTGCCACAGTCCTCAAGCATATTGTCTATCGCACGCTGTATAGATGTAGAGCTTTTCTTGAGTTCATTTATATGCTTGCTCATCTCATCAAGCATGATGATAGCTGCTTTCTTGCCAATTACTTTATTTCCGCCTGACATATGTTCGTTCCCTTCTTATATTTTAACCTTACTATTACCTATATCTTCGAAAGTTATAGTTAAACAGCTTGCAACTTCCTTGTCTTCTTTCTTCCACACTTCTGCCACTCTAGCTATATTGGCACAGTCCTGTTGCAACTTACGCTGCAATCTCGGTGCAATAGTATTTAATTCCTCATAGCATCTCTTAACATCTGTTAGTGCAGTATACCCTGCATCAACTTGTCCATTCGGGCGACTTAAAGATACCTCTCCCATTTTCGTTGATTCCCTGCGTATTCTCTCCGCATGATCTTTAGCAAGCGAATTATTTACAGCTATATTTTTGCTCATATCAATAGTCCCTCCTCATCTGCATAAGCTCATCTTCACACTCACGTTCCTCTTTCAGAAGCGTCTGAATTGCGTGTCTTCGCTCTTCAATTCCGTCTTCCGCATCTCTTATTAGATCTCTATATAAGGTTTCCCTTTCGGCATTCAGTTCAGCGACCTCTCTGCCAAACTCGGTACCAGCCCAGTATGCTAGTCTTTCCTCATTGAAGCTAGCGTACATGTGTTTCATATCGATTATCTCATCAATAATCTCATTTATACAGGCTTGCTCCTTCTTATTTAGAGCAACTTCATCCTGTATTTCACGAAGGCTCCTATTGATTTCTATCCTTTTGTCCTCTATCCTTCTATCTTCCATTCTTCTACCTTTACCACATTAATAACCGTTCAATTTACACTAAAAATAGCTGGATTATAAACTCCAGCCTTAAACTCGCTCATACAAAGTGAACTCATAGTCTATACCATTCTCACTATGCATCTCACTCTTCCAAGTCTCTTTAAAATCGTCATCCTCATCAAGGTTAACCATGAATTTGTCAGCATGTAAATCCGCGTGCATCTTAGTTACGAAGCACTTGTCACAGTATTTGTAAAACTTCTTATATATGCTCTCTCCGCCGATGATAAATACGTGCTCTGGATCATACTGCTCGAGCTCCTTGAACAGTTCTTCCTCGCTGTGCACGGCTATGCATCTTTCGGCCTCGAACTCAGGGTTCGATGTGAGCACGTAATTTATGCGCTTTGGAAGCCCCCTCTGCTTAGGAAGGCTCTCGAGGGTTCTGCGCCCCATCACTACAACTCCGTCAGTCGTCTTTTCCTTGAAATACTGCATGTCTCCAGGAATTGAAGCGAGAAGATCATTGTCGCATCCGATTCCCCATTTCTCATCAACAGCTACTATTAGATTCATAATTCACCTCAGTTTGTTATATTCGTGCATTATGCACTCACATGCTGACATTATCATTTTAATAATATTTAAGACGGCACCTCAGTAAACTAAAGGCACCGTCTATATAATCTCGAATTAAATCGCTACTGGAATGTTTTTTTCACCTGCGGGTTCTTCTGGTAGTCCTCGACGATTAGATCATCAACTGTGAAGTCGTAGAAATTCTTTACCCTCAGGATTTAGCATCACTTTAGGTGCCGGATACTGCGGTCGTTCTATAAGCTCCTTCACTATGTCCACATGTCTGTCATAGATATGAGCATCTGAAATCACGTGAACAAGTTCTCCTGCCTTGAGTCCACTAACTTGAGCAAACATCATTAGAAGCAGCGAGTACTGTACTACATTCCAATTATTTGCAGTCAAGATATCCTGCGAGCGCTGATTAAGAATAGCGTTGAGTGTATCGCCCTTTACATTGAACGTCATGCTATATGCGCAAGGCTCAAGGTTCATCTCGCTAAGGTCAGCAAAGTTGTACATATTAGCCATGATTCTTCTGGAGTATTTATCATTCTCAAGCAGCCAAAGGATGTTATCGACCTGATCCATCTCACCCTGCTTAAACTTATACTTCACTCCGAGCTGGTATCCGTACGCCTTACCGATGGTGCCGTCTTTACCGGCCCATTCGTCCCATATGTGGCTTCCGAGGTCAGAAACCCTGTTCGACTTCTTCTGCCATATCCAGAGCAGCTCATCAAAAGCAAGCTTAATAGCTGTAGGTCTTATTGTGAGCGCTGGAAATTCCTCCTGCAAGTTGTACCTATTTACAACACCAAAATTCTTAATCGTATGCGCAGGCGTTCCGTCCGGCCAGTGAGGCCTTACCTTCTGTCCCTCTGAACTGAATCCGTTCGCTATTATATCTTCACACATACTCACAAACAGTTTATCTGCTTTACTCACTCTAATCCTCCTCGATAATTCGAATAGCTTCAGCTAACACTTCTTCTAGTCTAGCTTTATCGCTATCCATATGAAGTGCGCCTATCAGCGCCTCAAATCCCGTAGCAAGCTTGTACTTGCGCGGATCTGCGTTCCTTGGCCTGGATGTCGCACGCTTATTCCTCGCACGTTTGACGAGCTTCTGTTCCTCTTCTGTGAGAAAATCCTTCATCATGAACTTGATAGCTTTCGCCTGTCCATCCGAAGAAACAAATGACACGGCTCTCTTGTGCACTTTGCCGACATCGCCTTTATTTCTACCAATCAGAAGTTCTCTAATATGTAATTCATAGACAGCATCTCCAATGTAGGCTAGCGTCGTCGTATTCATGCTCTTGATATCGTTATGCATCTGCTTTAATTATCTGAACTCCCTGTGGTGTGTCTTTGAGTGTATATCCCATATCCGCTAGCTGATCTCTTATCTCGTCAGCTCTTGCCCAGTTCTTTTTCCTTACGAGCCTGCTGTCTCTCGTCTACGAGAGCCTGGATGTCATCGCCGATTGCATTTTCGTTGCTTCTCTGAAGGACTCCGAGAACATCAGCGAGCTCGTGGATTATCTCAAGTGCCTTGCCTGCAAATTCCTTTGATGCTCCGCCTTCTATCTCTACGTTGATAGCCGAAACTAGCTCAAAGAGAGCTCCTATAGCACCAGCAGTATTGAGGTCATCGCTCATGCACTCAACGAATTTCTCCTTATAATCTGCGAACGACTTAACTGTCTGCTCCTCCTGTTCTGTCATCGCTTCAGAACCATTCTGTACGAGGAACTCCAAAGTCTCAGTAGCATTTACAAGTCTATCGTACCCCTGCTTAACCTGCTTCATGCCCTCATCGCTGAAGTTGATAGGTCCTCTGTACTGAACGCTGAGAAGGAAGAATCTGATAAAGTCACCGTCATACTCCTTACGAATATCTCTCACTGTAAAGAAGTTGTTGAGTGACTTTGACATCTTCTCGCCATCAACCATGATGTATCCGTTGTGCATCCAGTAGTTTGCAAAAGGTGCACAGTTGCAAGCCTCAGACTGAGCGATTTCATTTTCATGATGAGGGAACTTTAGATCCTGTCCACCGCCGTGAATGTCAATCGTTGTGCCAAGGTGCTTCTTGGACATAGTTGAACACTCGATGTGCCAACCAGGTCTGCCCTTTCCCCAAGGCGAATCCCATGCGATTTCATCGTCTGTCTTCTGAGCCTTCCATAGTGCGAAGTCGAGCGGATCCTTCTTAACCTCACCAATAGCAATTCTCGCACCCGATTCTAAATCATCTATGTTCTGTCCTGATAGCTTTCCATACTCTGGGAACTTACGAGTGATGTAGTAAACGTCACCATCTGCCTCGTATGCATACCCCTTCTCAATAAGAGTGCTGATGAACTCGATGATATCCTCAATATGCTCGGAAACCTTAGGGTGCACGTCAGCCTTGATAACATTGAGAGCCTCTGCATCGTTAAAATACTCCTTGATGTATTTCTCCGATACCTCGAGCGCAGGCAGGTTTTCTTCCTTTGCCCTATTGATAATCTTGTCATCCACATCTGTAAAATTCTGTACGAACTTCACATCATATCCGATATATTTGAAAAACCTGCGCAGCGTGTCGAACACTACGAAAGGTCTAGCATTGCCTATATGAAAATAGTTGTAAACCGTAGGACCACAAACATATATATTAACCTTGCCTTCCTGTACAGGTACAAACTCTTCCTTGCGTCTAGTCATAGAGTTATAAATCTTCATTTCTTTCCTCCACAAAATCATATCTCGACTTAATTCGTCATTCCCTTTTGGGTATAGTTGTTTAGATTATACACCAAGGACAGCTCCCACGCACCCAATAATGATAAGTACGAGCATTGGATTTACCTTAAACTTTTGAATCAGCAAAATAGTCAGCCCACAAAGCAATATTGAAATCAAATCTATGTGTGAATTACCGACTGAAAGCGACAATCCTCTTAGAACTGCGAAGTTTCCACCTAGAGAGTTCTTTGGCATAACTGCTGCACCTCCGATGGTAATCACCGCACCTGCAATAAGTCCCACTGTCGCTGGCCTTATACCCTCTAGAGCCCCTTTAACAGCAGTGCTTTCCTTATAGCGATTAACAGCCTTTGCAACTAAAGATATAATTATAAATGCAGGGGTTGCAACGCCCAGTGTCGCAATAGCTGAACCTAGATATCCGCCTACCTCATATCCCACATAGGTTGCCGAATTTACTGCAACTGGTCCCGGTGTCACCTGTGCGATAGCGACAATGTTCGCAAATCCCTCTTGAGATATGTTTGCAAACTCCTTAATGCTATCGTATATGAGCTGAATAATCGCAAGACCGCCGCCGAATCCAAAAAGACCTATTTTGAAGAAGGCAATATAAAGTTTTAGTAAAATCATCACTTGTCGCCCTCTCTTCTCTTTACATCATGATCCAAACTGCATGCTCCTTCATCAACTTTGAATTTGATGATTCTACATCACCTTTTCCTTTTACGAGCTCCGTATCGTCTATGGACATTGGAGTTTCAACGCCTTCAATAGACGATCTCGTAATATAGGCGCGAGTAATTCCTAGAGCTATGAACAGCAGGATAATGTAAACAACATTTATCTTAAATACAGCGATTAGCACGAAGCTGACCACTGAGCCTATTGCGCTGAAGCTATCCTTAATGACACCCTTAGCGACCTGATATACAGCTATGATTATAAGCCCAAGAGCTGCTGCTCTCAGTCCTCCAAGCGCCCCTTGGATGTACGGGTTGCTATCTATGAAATTCATGCCTTTTGCTATGATGACGATTATCACAAACGAGGGTAGAATCACACCAAAAGTTGCAACAAAGGATCCAATCAGCCCGCGCCTCTTGAATCCTACGTAAGTTGCCATATTGATGGCAATGACTCCAGGAAGCCCCTGACATATAGCGACGATATCTATCATCTCGTCTTCAGAGAACCACTTCTTGTCTTTGACCATAATATCAGAGAGGATGGGAATCATAGCGACCCCACCCCCTATTGTGAATAAGCCCAGTTTGAAAAAAATGTGACGAATAGTTCCAGCATTTTTCCCTCCTAATTCTCAGGACTCTAAATCACCTTGTAATTATTTTTTTCTTCGTAATTATCGGATTATATTCCGAAAATCTCCTTATCAACGAGTTCTGTCGCTGCCTTGATAGCTTCATCAGCCGACATAACTTCGTTACCATCTTCACGTCTTAGCTTGTACTCAACGTTTCCGTCCTTAGCGAGCTTTCCAACTGTGATTCTAACAGGAATACCGATTAGGTCAGCATCGTTGAACTTAACTCCAGCTCTCTCATCTCTGTCATCTACGATAACCTCAACGCGCTTAGCTTCGAGTTCAGACTCGATCTTGTTAGCAAGTTCCATCTGAACCTCATCCGCAGGGTTGATAACCGTTACAATTACGTGATATGGCGCAACTGACATTGGCCAAATAATTCCCTTATCATCGTGACTCTGCTCAACGATAGCCTGCATAGTTCTTGTAACACCGACACCGTAACAGCCCATCCAGTAAATCTGGTCTTCACCATTCTCATCCTTGTATGTTGCACTCATCGACTCTGAGTACTTAGTTCCGAGCTTGAAAATCTGTCCAACCTCGATACCTCTTGTATGCTTGATTGGAGCTCCGCAGTGTGGGCATGGATCGCCTTCCTTGAGAGTCTTGATATCTGTGACGATATCTCCAACGTAGTCTCTGCCGTAGCAAACACCCTTCATGTGGTGGTCTTCCTTGTTAGCTCCAGCAACCATGTTCTTAGTTCCAACTAGCTCGCTATCAACAACGATCTTGCAGTTGTGAATTCCAACTGGCCCTGTAAAGCCTCCAACGATTCCTGTAACAGGTCCCATCTCGTCCTCATCAGCAAACTCGATGTAATGCTCAGGGATTCCAAGAGCATTTACAAGCTTAATCATGTTAACGTCTCTATCTCCTCTGATAAATACGCAAACGTAATCAGCTGGATTCAAATCCTGGTCAAATGTAGTGAACATAAGAGCCTTAACAGTCTGCTTCTCCTCGACACCTAGGAAGTCACATACATCCTTGATAGTCTTCGTGCCTGGAGTATAAACTACCTCAAGATCCTGCTCTGGCTCATCAACAGGCTTCTCATCTATGCACTCAGCTCTTTCAATAGTAGCTGCCATATCGCACTTCTCACAGTAAGCGATTTCGCTCTCACCAACGTTAGATAGAGCAGAGAACTCGTGTGAATTGCTGCCTCCTATAGGACCGTTATCAGCTTCTACGATTCTGAAGTCAAGACCACATCTTGAGAATGTTCTCACGTATGCTTCGTACTGCAATCTGTATGCTACTTCTAGATCTTCAGGTGTTCTGTCAAATGAGTATGCATCCTTCATGATGAACTCACGAGATCTCATCAAGCCGTATCTTGGACGAGCTTCGTCACGGTACTTGAACTGGATGTGATATAGCTGAAGAGGTAGCTCTCTGTATGAAGAAACCTCCTGCTTAACGATATTAGTACATAGTTCTTCACATGTAGGAACGAGGCAGAAGTCTCTACCGTTTCTATCCTTGATTCTCCATAGCTCTGGTCCGTAAGCGTACCATCTGCCGGACTCCTTCCAGAGCTCAGATGGATTTACGTGAGGCATGTGAAGCTCCTGACAGCCAATTCTGTCCTGCTCCTGTCTTACTATATCTTCGATCTTTCTGATTGTTCTCCAGCCAAATGGCATGAATGTATATATACCAGCAGCTTCCTTCTTTATTAGATTAGCTCTGATCATCAGCTTGTGGCTGATTAGTTCCGCTTCGTTTGGTGCTTCTCTCAAAGTCTTGAGGTGGAGCCTCGATAATTTCATAGTTAAAATCTCCCTTCTATTGTGCAAACAGCCTGAGCTGCAATGCCTTCTTCTCTTCCGGTAAAGCCTAGTTTCTCTGTCGTCGTGGCTTTCACATTCACCGCGCCAATAGGCATCTCAAGTGCCTCGGCAATGTTCTCTCTCATCTCATATATATACGGTGCAAGCTTAGGTCTCTCAGCAATTATCGTGATATCAACATTGCCAATTCTTACGTCACCAAGCTTCTTCTTGACTTCACGAAGAAGCGCAACGCTATCCGCACCCTTATAACTCTCATCTGTGTCAGGAAAATGCTTTCCAATATCGCCTAAGCATGCCGCCCCGAGCAGTGCGTCCATAAGCGCATGTGTTGCCACGTCTGCATCCGAGTGTCCGACGAGTCCCTTATCGCTGGGGAGTGGGACCCCGCACAGTATAAGTCTGTGCCCTTCGGCGAGTCTATGAACATCATATCCTGTACCTACTCGTATTCCCATAGGGATGTCCTTTCCAGTAGTTATCTTGGTATTAGCATAATCTCCTTCTACTAAAGCTATGTCTAAACCAAAATACTCCGCGATAGAGGCATCATCTGTACCGACATATCCATCACATCTCGCTTTGTCGTACGCAGCTATTAAACTACTGAGCTTAAAGCACTGCGGCGTCTGTACAGCGACCACTCTATCTCTATCAATAGATTTACTATTAATTATAAGATAATCATTATGTGATGACAAGTCGTCAAAAAATTCACTTGCTGATTTTTCTGTCATTCTGAGCGAATCAATAGATGGAACTACAGTGCACGCCGCTTCATTTGACTTCATTGCAGATATATTTCTGTCTATAACCTCTGTAGTTATTTCAGCTCTAGCTGCGTCATGAATTAGGATCACTGCTTCTCTGCTATCAGCCCCCTGCGGTTTAGGAGCAACTACGTCATCCGCCAACTGGTCTATGTCTTGACTACTTCCTAAATATCGTTTTATCGCCTGCAATCCGTTATATACCGACTCGCCTCGGGAATTTCCGCCATACAAACAACGGACAGGCTTGTTGTGCAAGTGTCCCAGCCTGTCCGCTATTTGGAAAAATGTCTCATCGTATTCTCTATCTTGTGGTATGAGGAGAAATATCGCATCAATCTCCTCGTGCGCCGCAAAGACCGAAGCGGTTCGCTCAATCACCGTAGTTCCCTTGTAGTTCATGAGCTGTTTGGAATCTCAGCCCCCATACGCGTGCCCTTGCCTGCCGCAGCAATAAGTGCAATGTGAGTTGCTCGGTGCTTTGCCGCCCCTCTCTGATTATCTAAATTAATACTAATCGCTATTTCCATCCCTCGTTTAGTCTGCGAAGAAACGTTCACTTCGCGAATACGACCATTACCTAAGAGTCGCTCATCCTAATGCTTGTACTAGCTCCTTATATTATCGCATTATGGATTGATGCGTGCAAATATCATTTTACCTGCTGCCGTCTGTATAACGCTCGTAACTGTTGCCGCCACGTTTTCTGCGATGTGATCAGCCCCGTCCTCAACGACAATCATCGTCCCGTCATCGAGATATCCGATGCCCTGCTCGCGGTCTTTGCCTCGCTTAACGATATCGACGAGCATCTTCTCACCAGGTATTACCACTGGTTTAATTGCATTTGCCAGTTCATTAATGTTGAGAACCTTAATATCATTGATTGTCGCAACCTTATTGAGATTGAAATCTGTGGTAATAAGATTTGCATTTAGTTCGCGCGCCAGCTTAATTAGCTTAACGTCCACTTCAGAAATATCGTCCAGATATCTCAGTTTTGCATTGTTGCTATATACCTCAACATTAAACTCGCTTCTGATTTGGTTCAAAATATCTAGACCTCGTCTACCGCGTATTCGCTTAATATTGTCACTTGAATCAGCAATATGACGTAGTTCATCAAGCACGAATGTAGGAATAATAATCTTGCCATCGATGAAGCCTGCTCTCATGATATCAAGAATTCTTCCATCGATTATAACACTCGTATCGATAACCTTTGGTGCGCCAACGCCTACTCTCTCATGTCCGCGAATTGCGAGGTTCTCAAATAGGGTTTTACTTCCCTTGACCTTAGCCGAAGCCACAGCAAAACCAAAGAAACCTAGAACAAAGTAAAGACCTATCGTCACTACAGCATACCAGAGCGGCGATAACAACGACCTGTAGCTCATAGATATGATTAGTGCGATGACGAGTCCTATAACGACTCCAAGCGCATCTATCAGAATAGCATCAATGGATACGTCTTTGAGATCATGTTCGATATAAGATGCGGCTTTCTTCTGTTTCTTGATGAGTGTCGGCGCAAAAAAATTCTAAAAAAATAAGTCCAAAAATCATGACAAAAAAAGCACTAGTGTGCTAAAATCAACGACACTCGTAACAGCAACTTCATTGAAACTGATATTTTTCTAACTGCATCTGTAGCACGCAAAACAAAAAGCCCTCCGATAATACCGCCTATGACAAACAGCAATACGGAATATAACTTCTTACTCAATCTAGCCCCTCCTTTCTGCCAAAAATAAACAATTGCATTTTATAATAAAGGGCACTTGTGGTCTAGGCTGGACGCAACAAGCACCCTAATGGCTAAATGTTAGATTCTACAAGATTATCCGCTTCATCAAGCGAAAGTCCTCCTGCGAGCACTAGTTCGCTTTCGAGGATTTGCTTGGCATTACCGAGCAACTTCTTCTCACCAGTGGATAACTTCTTAACTCTGTCACTACGCACAAGATTCCTTACAACGCCAGCGATTTCATATATATCGCCCGTGCGAAGCTTTTCTGTATTCTCTCTAAATCTTCTATTCCAGTTGTTAGACATCTCATCGGACTCGCCTCCGAGCACTTTGAGAACACCTTGGATGTCCTCTTTGCAAATGATAGCTCTAACCCCCACCTTGTCCGAATTATCGACAGGAACCATCACATGCATCTTGCTATACGGGAGGCTAACATGATAATAACGGCAAATCTCACCGAGCACTTCCTTCTCTTCGATTTCAGTGACAACTCCCGCTCCATGCATTGGATATGCAATGCTATCTCCGATATTGAACACGACTGCCTCCTCTCTACACATCTTGTACTTAATAAAATTATAGTATAATTGTATTTTTAAAAAGCAACAATCGAAACATTACAAATTAGCATAAGATATAAACGATGTCAATAATTATTTGACAATTATTGTCAAATCTTTTTACTTTTATTCTTCTAGTATAAAAATAGAAAGGCGATAGTCGCCTTTCTATTTAATATTCCATGTTGCACCTAGTTCAATTATGCAGTTTAAATGCTGAGCAAATCATTGCGAGCAACTCTCAAAGCCCTCGTTTTTTTATGCATCCTACACATATGAACACTTCAATAACTCGTATTCTTCAATGGATTTCCACAATGTGAAGATGGGTTGTGATATAATTGTTTAAAATTTAAGAACTATATTTTTGAAATAGTATTTTGTTTTATTCACCTGATATGAAAGGAAATAGATATGAAAAAGCTACTTGTGGTAGATGACGAAGCGAAAATCAGAGAGGTCATCAAAGAATATTCAGAATTTAGCGGCTACGAAGTTACGGAGGCTGCAGACGGAATGAGCGCAATTGGACTATGTAAGCTTAATGATTACGACCTGATTATCATGGATGTAATGATGCCTAAGCTAGATGGCTTTAGCTCAGTTAAAGAGATCAAGAAGTTTAAGGACATTCCAGTCATCATGCTTTCTGCAAGAGGCGAGGAATATGATAAGCTATTCGGCTTCGAGCTAGGTGTTGACGACTACGTAGTAAAGCCATTTAGCCCTAAGGAGCTCATGGCTCGTGTAAATGCAGTTATTACAAGACGCGAGGGTGCCGACCACGGAACGAGCAATGTCATGAAATTTGACGGTCTCGAGGTTAACTTTGCAGCTCGTACTATTTATATAGACGGAGAGAGAGTAAACCTTACACCCTAAGGAATACGACCTCCTATTCTACCTAATCCAGAACAGAAATATTGCACTTTCCAGAGACAAGCTTCTCTCGGATATCTGGGGATACGATTTCTTTGGCGACGATAGAACTATAGATACTCACATCAAGAACCTTAGAAACAACCTAGGTCCATACAGAGATTTTATCGTTACGCTAAGAGGAGTAGGTTACAAGTTTGAATACGAAGACAAAGAGAAGTAAGTGGGACCCGAACAGCATCCGTGCTATATCGCTGATGTACTTCATGGTATTCGCTGCGGTCATATTGCTAATGGTATGGTTTATGCAGAGCTTCTTCATGAACACATACTACGAGCGCATGATGGCTCGCGAAGCACAGTCAACAGCGAACAAACTAGGCAACTATTATTCCACTAATAAGAAAAATTTTGATTCATATGCTCGAAAAGCTGCCGACCGAAACGGACTATACATAAGACTCGATACTTCTGATTCGACTTCTGAGTATGGAAATAGCGGTTTCTCACAAGGCGACTTACCGCACTATCAGTTTGAAATTTCTGATGCAAAAGATAAACTAGATAAGAGTACTCTCGGCACTGTTTCTCTTACTGTAGCCGAAAAAGGCAACAAAGCGTCAAGACTCGTATACGCTACGTATCTGGGAGACCGTTCAGACGGAACTATCCTGTACATGATAGCGCCACTTTATCCAGTGGAGTCGACAATATCGATTTTGAGATCGCAGCTACTGTACATCACGTTTATAACACTGATGATTGCCAGTATGCTTGCCATCATTATGTCTACGTGGTTAACGCTACCAATAGCGAGCATCACAAAGTCTGCAGTGCAGCTCAGTAACGGTAATTATAACGTTAAGTTCAGAGGCGGACTCTTTACCGAGACTAACGAGCTTGCCAGGACACTTAACAAGGCTTCGTATGAGATGCAAAAAACCGATTCATATCAGCGTGACCTGATTGCCAACGTCTCTCACGACCTCAAGACACCGCTCACGATGATCAAATCATATGCGGAGATGATTAACGACATCTCTGGAGATAACCCTGAGAAGAGAGCTGAACACCTTGCAGTCATTATTTCTGAAACGGATAGGCTCAATAAACTCGTGTCTGACATGCTTTCAGCCTCTAAGCTTCAGTCTAATTCGGCTGAACTTAACATGACTAAGTTCGATATCGTCAAGGCCGCTACTGAAGTTGAGGAGACTTTCGAAGTCCTTAACCAGCAAGAGGGATATGATATATCGTTTAAGAAGTGCAAGTCGGCATACGTATATGGCGACTATGATAAGCTCAAGCAGGTTATGGCAAATCTAATCTCTAATGCGATAAAGTATTGCGGCGAAGACAAGTACGTTCGCATCGAACTCAAGAAAGTCGGCAGGAATGTCAGATTCGATGTAATTGATCACGGTGACGGAATCGCTGCCGAAGAGATTTCTCACGTATGGGAACGCTACTATAGAACTAGTGCCAATAGAAACCGCAATATCGAAGGAACTGGGCTTGGCCTATCCATCGTCAAAGGAATTTTGAGCCTTCACAACGCTAATTACGGGGTCGATAGCGAGGTAGGAAAAGGCAGTGACTTCTGGTTCGAGCTAGCTACTGTTAAGAAGTAATTTCTAAGTAGTGATGCATGTTTCGGCAAGTTCTTAAAATACATTTATAGATAAAACACCATCGGAATATGAAACAGGAAGGCGAATCCTCACCTTCCTGTTTTGGTTTTTGATAATATTAGTTCTAACACTATACGTGCGCAATATTGGTATGCTCAGATATCTCTCTACTAGTAGTAACGAGATCTTCGACACTAAGATTGTGAAGCTTACTATGCCCCGTAACTCTTGCAAATGTCTTGAGCTCCTCAAGCGACACATTTAGATAGTTCGCAACACGCTTTGCAGCAGCTTCCCCTTTGAGTCTAGCACGAAGCTCTGGATCCTGAGTTGCAATACCTACTGGACAAAGTCCAGTACCACATATTCTATACTGCTGACAAGCAGCTGCAATCATTGGTCCCGAAGCGACCGCAATCGCATCAGCCCCCCATAGCTATCGCTTTCGCAAAAATCAGATGATACTCTAAGTCCACCAGTGATTATAAGCGAGATATCTGAGTTGATGCTATCAAGGTATTTGCGAGCTCTGTAAAGTGCAAATATTGTTGGCACGCTTGTTGACTCCCTTAGGAAAAACGGACTAGAACCAGTTGCACCACCTCTTCCATCAATAGTAATGAAGTCAGGTTTAGCGTAAACGGCAAAAGCCATATCCTTTTCAATTCTACCTGCAGCAAGCTTGATGCCGATTGGTCTACCCTCGGAACGCTCCCTTAGCTCAGAAACTAACGCCTTAAGGTCATCCTTGCTGTGAACGTTAGGAAATTTAGAAGGACTCTTGATATCCTGTCCAACTGGCTTACCACGCATCGCCGCAATCTCAGGCGTTACCTTATCACCAGGAAGATGTCCGCCCATTCCTGGCTTAGTCCCCTGGCCTATCTTAATCTCAATAGCATCTACCTTCTTTAGATTTTCGTCTGTAACGCTGTAGAGATTCGGGATGTACTCAAATATGTATTTATCAGCAGCCCTCGTATTCCTCAGGAAGCATACCGCCTTCACCGCTGCACATAGCTGAATGAGCGAGCGCGCTGCCCTTAGCAAGAGCAACCTTAGCTTCTTTAGATAGAGCGCCGAATGACATGTGTGACACATAAACAGGGTTCTCAAGTACTAGCGGCTTACGAGCATTCTTTCCGATTACCACTGAAGTATCGACCTCATCTTCATCATTTAGCGGCATAGGATCAAGCTGGGCTCCAAGCAGTAGAATATCATCGAATCCTGGCATCTGCATCTGTGTGCCCATGGCCGCACTGATCGATTTCCCCGAAACTGCCATCTCATGAATCTCTTTCATATATCTGCAGCTCTCATCAGTTTTTGCAGTCGCTTTGTCATATTCTAGATTCGCTGAAGTTTTATCATCCTGTGAAGACGTAGCAGTCTTTGCTGAAGCTGGCGCTTCCTCATGAGGTGTGTTTTCGCCCTCATCTACAAGGAACATAACATCCTTTGGCTGCTTACATACTGGACATCCATCAAGCTCTTCAAACGATTTGCCTTCTTTTTCCTCATCAAAAACATATCCGCAAATCTTACATTTATATTTAGCCATATTTTTCACCTCCATGTTTATTTAAGTCATTTTGTCCATTGTATCATTTAATTGTATGCAATTGTGAATAATCTATGACTTTTAGTTTGACTAAATATACGATTATATATTGATACTCGCTCAGTCATTAGATATAAGATCTGATTTTTATAATACAAGCAGTTTGCTATATAAAGAGAGCACCGCATTTGCGGTGCTCCCCACGTTACACAATATGTTCTAGCTCATTAAAGGGCTGATACTTCGCTTGCTATGCAGCCTCCATGCCTCTAGGAACTCTAGGAACTAGTGCAGCTAATTCTTACCTATGTACGCTTTAATCGCGTCGCCGAGGCTATCTGCTCCAACTACTTGGATACTGGAAGTTGGCTTCTCCCCTTGAGGTTACCCTTAGGAATGATTATGGTCTCGTAGCCGAGGCGTGCCGCTTCGCTTACTATGCGGTCTGCATTTCTCACTGTTCGTAGATTTCCGGTAAGCCCGACCTCGCCGAGCGCGACTACGCGGCGAGGCGAGGTGCGCTCGCGGAACGAACTATAGATTGCGAGCGCGACGGCCAGGTCTGCACCTGGCCCGTCGGGCTTCAGTCCGCCGACCACGTTTACATATACATCATGATTAAGAAGGGAGATTCCGACCTTCTTTTCTAATACAGCCAGAATCATGTTGAGTCTGTTATTGTCGATACCGATTGCGCTTCGGCGCGCAAAACCGACATTTGCAGGCGTCACTAGCGCCTGAATTTCAAAGAACACAGGACGGCTGCCCTCATAGAGCGCCGAAGCGACCGACCCCTCTTCTCGGATATCAGAATTCTCAAGCAAAGTTCCCGATAAATCCCTTACCTCTGTCATACCTGTACTTTCCCATGCTGAACGCCCCGATTTCCTCGGTTGTTCCAAATCTGTTTTTAACAGAACGCAGAATCCTGAGATCCCTATCTCGCTCACCTACAAAGTTCAGCACACAATCAACCATGTGCTCGATTGTCTTAGGCCCCGCCAGATCCCCAGATTTATTTACATGTGCAACTATGAAAACTGGCACATTATTGATCTTAGCATACTTCATAAGTATATTCGAGCACGCACGAATCTGTGTGATGCTGCCTGCCGTATTATCTAGCTCCTCTGAGTACATAGTCTGAATCGAATCGATTACCAAGAACTTTGGTTTAGTCTGCTCACAAGCTGCAAGCACACTCTCGATATTAGTCTCTGGAAAAATCAGCAAATTGTCCGACAGATTTTCACACACTCTATCCGCTCTTAGCTTCACCTGTTCTTCCGACTCTTCACCGCTAACGTAGAGCACAGTTCCATTGTTCAAAGCAATCGAATTAGCCGACTGAATTATCAGCGTCGACTTTCCGATTCCAGGCTCACCAGATATGAGAATCATTGAGCCGAGCACAATGCCTCCACCGAGAACCCTATCAAGCTCCTCGATTCCTGAGGTAATCCTCGTGTAGTTTCCAGTTCCCACACTTTTAAGCTTAGACGGAGCCGCTTTGCTAGTCGTCCTCCTGCGAGCGTCACTATCTGAATCAGGCTTGACCTTCTGCTCCACAATGGAATTCCACGCCCCACAGTAAGAGCACTGTCCCTGCCAGCTCGGAAACTCATTGCCGCACTCCGCACACATATATACTGATTTTGCTTTCTTAGCCATCTACTTCAAATACTCCTTCTACACCGGATTGTCATTAAATCTCTAGAGTGCCGCTATTTCTAACGAGACACTTTTACTGTGTTACTTCGCTTATATAAGTACCTTTATTCCGTTACTTAATATTTTGTAGTTCTGCAAGAAGTCCCCTGCATCCATCCATGACATCATTATACGTCACATCAAAATTCCCTGTATACCAAGGATCTGCAATATCTCCATCTCTGCCAGCATGCTCGAGGAGGAGCGAAACCTTATCCGCCCTCATCACTGCCCACAAACTTCTTCATGTTACGCAGATTATTCTCATCCATAGCTATCAAATAGTCGAAATAATCATAGTCTGCCGCAGACATCTGCCTTGATCTATGCGGCACAACTGGTATGCCAACTTCTCCGAGCTTCGCTACCGTTCCGTAATGCGGCGGATTTCCGATTTCCTCTCTGCTTGTCGCAGCCGAATCTATTTCAAATTCATCGCTTAACCCCGCCTCTTTCACGAGATGAGTCATAACCGATTCTGCCATAGTGGAACGGCAGATGTTGCCGTGACAGATGAAAAGGATTTTTGTCATAGATGCCCCCCCTTTTTATTCAATATCCGAATTTCTATACCTTGACCCAACATAGCCTGTAATGCTTATTAGCGGAATATTCCACTCTCCTGGTGTATAAATTACACAGTCAATTTCATCACCAGCGCTATTCTTGGCAGAAAATACGTATCTGCCCATCTCTTCATTCTCTGCAAGTCTTTCTATATTAGGTAGATAACTATCACCAAAATACCCCTCAAATATATGCCATATCTCCAGTGCAGCATCATTTGACAGAGTGGCTTTTTGATTGACACTTTATTCCAACCTTGCAGCGCTTCTTCTTGCCATTTTCATCAGCTTTGCAAACCTTTGCTATGCCTTTGTCGAATATCCAGTCCGCATCCTGAAGTTCTTTGCATGTTGACGCGATTTCGTCCTTAAAAACCAAAATTGTCTCTGTTATATGCTTACACGCAGTTTCAAAAGAATGTTGTTTCTGCATTTTACCCCCTAGAACCTCTTAGTTCCCCAAGTATCTTCTGAATCGTCCCATCTCGAAGCACACCTAACAGCATGCCTTCATAGAACTTTTTCACCACGAACAAAACAGCATCAGCTTGGTGATTAGTTTATCATCCAATGCATGCTCCGTCTTTTTATTAATATTTAACTGAATTTGAGTTACCGTCTTTCAATTATTAATGTATGTAGTTACTTCTTCGTATCTCGTCTCTCATAATCCTCATCTATTTTGATTTTCCAATCCGCTGATAATGGCTCCTCGCACATCCTGACACTTGTTACTACATCGTTGATAACCTCATAGTTTAGAGCAGTTCCAACTTCATCACATCGATAGTTCGCTGCCATAGCTTCATCTATCCCAAACCTTTTCGCTTCTGCCGCAGCATCTATATTGGCACCAAGGAATATGAACTCCCAGCCATAGCGCTCTTTCTGAAGCTCTATCATGTTGCGCACTTTATCGTAGCTATAATAACGGCTGGCGTTCTCCATGCCATCAGTAGTTATGATAAAGAGTGTTTTCTCGGGCACATCCTCTTTGCGTGCATACTTATGAACATTACCAATGTGATAAATTGCTCCCCCAACAGCATCGAGCAGAGCCGTACATCCACGGACAAAATACTCCTCTTCTGTTAGCTTTGGTACCTCTTTAATACTTATGCGATCATGAACAACTTCAATTTCATTGTCAAAAAGAACTGTGGATACCACCGCATCCCCCGGCTCATTACACTGCTTCTCAAGCATGGAGTTAAACCCTCCAATAGTGTCATTTTCAAGTCCAGACATTGAGCCGCTACGATCTAAGATAAATACAAGTTCGGTCATTTTTAAATCCTCCTATCTATTGTTGTACCCTTATTATCGGGCAGCAAGGAGAATTAATGGTCGCATGGCATGCGACATTTATGCGCCAATTAACGGCTGATCGAACGCAAACAGCACCTCGTTAAGTTCATAGATATTGTAATTTTCGATTTGCAAGAAAGAACTCCACAATAACATCAAACTTGCTACTATGCGAGAGTGCAAAACCCGCTCTTCCGATAAAGTCTTCTGTCTCTTCTATATCAAGCTCCAGAGCAAATGCAAATGCCAGCGCTGTTGATTTGGATGGCTTATAATCTAGATTATTCCTTATTTTCGAGAACAACTTTCTGTCGATATTAGCTCTTTTATAGATTTCAGAGTCCTTCTTACCCGTACGGTCTATGAGCTTCATCAGTGTTTCAGAGAACCCTGCATCCAAATTACCTAGTAGATGTCCCAGATCCTCTTCAGTCATTGTCGTTGCTGCATAGATATTTGCACCGAGGCACTCTTCCATCATCAGAAGTTTATTATCTTCTGCATTTTCGCCAATGTGTCTAATCCCATCTCTAGCACATCTAGTTTCAGAAGATAAATCCTGCAAACTACAACTGCCGTATTCATCCAGTATTGTACTCTTAATATAGTTTTCATCAATATAGCTACTTACGGATTCGAACAGTTTCTCAGAAAGCTCATAAGAGTCTTTGTCGAATACTACCAGATAAATCTGTATTTCATTTTCCATGAGGAAAGCACTAATTTCACGAACGGCTATTTGTAGAGCGAGAGATTTCGGAAATTTGTAGCTTCCAGTGGCAATCAAGGGAAATGCGATAGACTCGCACTCATATTCCCTAGCAAGCGCTAGAGAACTCCTGTAACACGATTCTAGAAGTTGCTCCTCCCCACAGCTACCACCATTCCAAACTGGCCCTACCGTATGGATAACATACTTTGCAACTAGCTCATATCCTGATGTTATGGCTGCATGTCCAAATCAATGTCACCAATTTTCTTCCTTGCAGCGAGTAGCTCAGCTCCCGCTTTCGCATGTATTGCACTATCTACACCGGAACCGATTACAGGCTTGGGATTTGCAGTATTTACTACCGCATCCACTTCCATATTTACAAGATTATTTCTTACTATTTCAAAAGGCATAATTAACTTCCTATTAGACCACGTTACTCTTCCAAATCCTCGCTATCCACGCCCTCAGCTGCAGCGATAGCCTCTTCACATGCTCTAGCTTTCGCCCTCATCTCAACTAGGCGCTCGAACCATATCTTAAGTAGAGCCGCAAATGGCACGGCAACAATCATGCCTGCAAATCCGCCTACCTTTTCGCCTGCGATTATCGCTACCAATACTAACATCGGATGTATCTCAATACTCTGTGATAGAAGCTTTGGATTGATAACTGCCCCATCTAACACCTGAACAACCGAAATTATGACGATAGAAATAATCATCGTCTTGATTTCGCCAGAAATCACACCTGACACGATAGTAAGTCCATATCCAACAATTGGCCCCATGTAAGGAATTAGGTTAGCGATACCTGCCATAACACCGATCATTACACCGTAAGGCATGCCAGCAACCGTCAGTCCGATACTGATAAGAAGTGCCACTGTAAATCCATCCATCGCTGCGCCGCGGAAGTATCCGCTAAATACCTTATTTACATCATTATAGACATATGTAAGATGATCATTTGCATTCTGTGACCATATTGTTCTGAGCATTCTACCCCAGTACTTCCTGAGGTTCTCAGCATCAAATAGAAAGTATACCGCGAACATTGCCGAGAATAAAAGAGTGCTCACCCCAGCCGTTATATTCGAGAATAGCGTCGGAAGGCCGCTCGCACTATTCAGCTTGCTCGAAACCCAGCTTATAAGATTCTTCTCAAAGTTGAGGTCGTAGTTCTTGCTGAAATTGTATTTAGATAGCCACTGCTTAAAGCTGTGTTCAAATGATTTTGCCTGATCGACAATGCTGTTTACGAGCGCATTTATGCTATCCGCATTGATAGTCTGTACTTGTTTTGTCACAGCATATATGATCGCGGTCAGTGAGGCTAACACAATGGCTACAATAATTAGTAGCGTTAGTATCACTGCAAGCGAATGTCTACGCTTTTTCTGCACTGGATTTTGGCTCAGCGATTTCACATTGCGAGTTATGAGTCTCTCAGTTAGTCCAACGAGTGGATTTAAGATGTACGCCAAAATCGCGCCGATTACAACCGGCTTAAGAATCGCTGACACCCAGTTTAATCCGCTCACCAAGCTCTTTTCCAAGGCTTTGATACTGCCCAAGTAGCAAAAATCAAAGCATAAGATAGCCCAACTGCTAGAACTGCGTATGCAACTATCTTGAGATATTTTCTGTCTAGTCTGTCTCTAAATTTCATGAGTCCTTCCTCTCTAGTTCAATACGCTTATAATATCAGAAAAAATGCACTCTTGCAGTAAATGTTCCTCCAAATCACCACATGATTACTTACCCGCTGATTAACCTACTATTCGTTGATAGTGTAATCCCTCTCGACATCCACCCTAGAAAATCTCATCAGTATAAAGACCAGCCATACGGCTGGTCTTTACCAATATATCGCTATACGCGTTTATTTACCTTCTGTCTCCTGCTTATGAGTCTCGATAATCTTCTGAGCTAGGTTAGCAGGTACTTCTTCGTATTTTGAGAACTCGACTTCAAATCTTCCTCTAGCTTGAGTCATAGCTCTTAGTACGATTGCGTAGTCAAAGAGTTCTGCCTCTGGAGCTTCAGCATGTAGGCAAGTTGTGCCATCATCTGCTGGATCCATACCGAGTATACGACCTCTTCTCTTGTTCATGTCACCCATAACATCGCCCGTATATTTCTCTGGAACTACGATGTCAAGCTTCATGATTGGCTCGAGGAGGCAAGGCTTAGCCTCTACGATACCCTTCTTAAATGCTAGCGAAGCAGCAATCTTGAATGCCATTTCGTTGGAGTCTACATCGTGGTACGAGCCATCGTATAGTACAGCCTTGATATTAACTACCTTGCAGCCAGCGAGAGGACCTTTCTCCATCGACTCTAGAAGCCCCTTCTCAACTGCAGGCACGTAGCTCTTAGGGATTGCTCCTCCAAATAGCTCTTCGGAAAACTCGAAGTTCTCCTGAGCTGGCGAGAATCTGATGTGTACATCTCCGTACTGGCCAGCACCACCAGACTGCTTCTTGTGCTTACCCTGAACGTCTGATGTACCCTTGATAGTCTCTCTGTATGCTATCTTCTGAGGAACAGTCACTACGTCAATTCCGTAGTTCTTCTTGAGCTTCTCCTTGATGATTCCAATCTGGAGATCTCCCTGTCCACCGAGAAGTGACTGGTGAGTTTCAACATTTCTCACAAGAGCAAATGATGGATCCTCTTCCATTAGTTTGAATAGGGCCTGTGCCATCTTCTCTTCGTCATTCTTATCCTTAGCCTGAACAGCGATGAAGTAGTTTGGCTTAGGGAAGTCAATTGGCTCGAACTTGATGCCTTCGCTCTTGAGCGAAAGTGTATCGCCCGTCTTAGTTCCTGCTAGCTTGGCAAGTGCAAAGATATCTCCAGCCACTACCTCAGTTGCTGGGATCTGGTGCTTACCTCTTACAAAGAACATCGAACCGAGCTTCTCCATCTTCCCTGTACGAGAATTGTATAACTCCTGACCAACCTTGACAGTTCCTGTAATAACCTTTGCGTAGGAAATTCTACCTAGGAACGGGTCAGCGATTGTCTTGAATACCCATAGAACCGGCTTCTCTGATGGATCAGTAGTGATCTCAACGTCTTCATCCTTAATGTTCTTTGCTGGATATGCAGGGTGCATATTAGGTGTAGGAACATACTTGCTGATGCAGCGTAGAACTTCGTCTATTCCTTCACCTGTCTTAGAAGACATCTTGATAATTGGAACTACATCACCTGTAGCAATTCCTGTCATAAGTCCGTTATAGAACTCTTCTTCTGTAAATGGCTCCTCATTGAAGAACTTCTCCATCAGAGCCTCATCTGTACCAGCAACTGCCTCGTTCAGAGCATCCTTGTCGTCATCAGTAACTACGGAGTTTCCGAACTTCTCGCGAAGCTGCGCTACAACCTTATCTACATCTACGTTATCTTTATCTATCTTGGTGAGGACTATAAATTTTGGATTCTTATGCTTGCTGCATTCCTCCCACGCCTTCTCAGTTCCAACCTGCACGCCAGCAGATGCATCTACCATGATAATCGATGATGCAGCTGTGCTCAGCGCTGAACGAATCTCTCCCTTGAAGTCGAATAATCCTGGGGTATCAAGGAAATTATATTTATATCCCTGGTACTCTACCGGAACTAGAGTGGTATTGATAGAATGCTTCTTCTCAATTTCCATCTTGTCGTAATCCGATGTGGTGTTGCCATCCTCTACTTTACCCATTCTGGTAATCGCACCAGTGGCAAGTAGAGCAGCTTCAAGAAAAGTCGTTTTACCGCAGCCGCCATGTCCTAAAAGTATGACGTTTCTGATTTTATCTGTAGAATAACCTTTCATCCTTAGATCCTCCCATTGATTTTATTTTATTGTTGAGCATATAAAATTATTTAAGCTCTTGTCACAAGTATAACACACGTTGTTCCTTGTTCAATACAATATTTAAATTGACAATAAAAATAAGTACAGCGAGCAGATTATGTTCTCTACTTGCCGTACTTTTTATGATGTTAAAAGCGGTGATTATCAACGCCATATCACAGGCATTGGACAATCACCGCTAAATTAATCTAATATTTAATTTTTATGCCTAGAAGCTTTAGAATTCAGCGTTCTTAGGTGTTCTTGGGAATGGAACTACGTCTCTGATGTTGCTCATTCCTGTCAGGTACATAATCATTCTCTCAAAACCAAGTCCGTAGCCTGCATGCTTTACACCACCGTATCTACGAAGATCAACGTACCAATCGTAGAGCTCTCTGTTCATACCGATTTCATCCATTCTAGCCTCAAGGATATCGAGTCTCTCTTCTCTCTGGCTACCGCCGATAATCTCACCAACTCCTGGAACGAGCAGGTCACAAGCCGCAATAGTCTTGCTGTCGTCATTAAGTCTCATGTAGAATGCCTTAATTTCCTTCGGATAATCGATTACGAAGATAGGTTTCTTGAACACTTCTTCTGTGAGATATCTCTCGTGTTCAGTCTGTAAGTCGATTCCCCATTCAACAGGGAACTGGAAATCCTTGTCAGCCTTCTTGAGCATCTCAACCGCTTCTGTATAAGTAACTCTCTCGAAGTCTGAATTTACGATATTGTGAAGTCTCTCGAGTAGTCCTTTGTCCACGAACTTGTTGAAGAACTCCATCTCCTCAGGAGCGTGTTCAAGCGTGTAGTTGATTATGTATTTTACCATATCCTCTGCAACATCCATGTCATCAGCGAGATCTGCAAACGCAATCTCTGGCTCGATCATCCAGAACTCAGATGCGTGTCTAGCTGTGTTGGAGTTCTCGGCACGGAATGTTGGTCCGAATGTATAAATATTTCTAAACGCAAGCGCCATCGCTTCGCCCTCGAGCTGCCCCTGAAACTGTGAGGTTAGTCTCCTTGCCAAAGAAGTCTTGCGAATAGTCAATAGAACCATCTTCGTTAGTTGGAGCGTTGTTAAGGTCTAGTGTGGTAACCTTGAACATTTCTCCTGCACCCTCTGCGTCACTTCCTGTGATGATTGGAGCGTGTACATATACGTAATCACGCTCTTGGAAAAACTTATGAATCGCATAAGCAACGATGCTGCGAACTCTAAATACCGCAGAGAAAGTGTTGCTTCTAGGACGAAGATGTGCGATTTCTCTAAGGTACTCCATGGTATGGCGCTTCTTCTGCAGCGGATAATCCGATAGCGAATCAGCCTCAACAGTAATCTCTGTCGCCTTTAGCTCAAATGGCTGCTGTGCCTCAGGGGTAAGCTCAAGTACACCCTTTACCATTACACCAGCTGCTAGATGCACCTTAGAAATCTCCCTCGTAGTTTGTAATCTTCGAAGCTTCGTATACAACCTGGAGAGGTGTGAAGAAGGTACCATCATTGAGTGAGATGAAACCAAACTGATTGGATGAACGATTACCTCTCACCCAGCCTCTGACAACAATCTCTTTACCCGCATACTCTTCTCTATTTCGGAAGAGTTCTCTGATCTCAATATCTTTCATTAGTATATCCTTCCTATTACCGTTTTTTTCTCTCGCATATGCACGAGCCTATCAATTATATCACGTTTACATGTAATTTATCGAGTGTCTGAACCATTTTTATCGCTATTTACATGCTATTTTTCGCTCTAGTGTAAACTTTGCTTCACTCAGTTTCACTTAATATCTACGCGATTTTCTCTACGCCACACTTATAAGGCGCAACTGCATCAGCAAGTCTACTTAGCACTTCACCTGCAGTAAATGCTTCTGGATATCCAATCTTAAGGCTGATGCTCATGCAGCTCTCCCCTCTATCTATATCCAAGGTATCAATACTAGTTCTCTCTTCGCCTGCGATAAGGTTAATCTCAGAGTTAATTCCGTACGGCTCTTTATCAAAGAGCTTTAGGAACATGTCATCGAACCTATTTGCTGTAACTGTGTATCCGCCTAATCTCTCGGGGAGTACCGGCATATTAACTTTAACTTTCATTTCTCTATTTCCCATTGTGTCCACCCTTTTTCTTCGATTTATCTTGATTTACTGCGATTAACCTCGTCAATCTGTACCCTAGTATGATACCCCTTTTCATCTTCCAAATTCAAGGGGTTTAACTAGGTATTGATTTTAATTCGTCGTATTAACAGTAATCGGGGATTTTATCTCCGCACATTATCCTTACATATGTGCTATATACTTCCGGAATCGGTCTAACGAGGTAAATCTCAAGCTCCGGATTTACATTTTTCCCCAGAAGGCTACATAAACTTACTTTATTTCGCGAACCTTTACCTTATGTTTCTTCAGCTGTTTCTTAATCTGCGTAAGTCTCGCTTCAGTTGCCTTATCCTTTCCAATAATGATACCCTTGTTTCTCCCTTTTTTTCTCACAAACTCTATAAAATATCTGTGACCATTTAGACGCCTTCCGCGCACAAAGTGTATCTCAACCGCTTCGAGTTCCTTCAAAGGAATCACTCGGTTACCCGGAACAATACCGCTGTGAATATACAAATTTCCATTAGCTATATGCATAGGCTCTGAAACTTTCCGCCACTCTTGCTAACCATCACAAGCTTGCGTATCAACGATACAAGAAGGACAGTTCCAACTGTAAAAAGCACTATTTTAAAGAGATTGTTGTCCCACGTCTGTTTTATTCCTATCAAAAAATATTGATATATCTTCATTAAAATTCCTCCAAATTAGTTCGCCGCTTTTAAAACGCTAGGCTCCCCTTTGCCGCCGTACAAATTAGCTCGCATCAACATAGATTTGGTATTTTCCGCAGTGAATACAGCGAAATAAGTATCCACACAGATCGCCATCTTTATATAGGTACTCTCTGATATCGGTATATTCTGATCTCATCTCGTACTCTTCAATGACCTCATCTGCAATACCCATCTCCTCAAGCTCCTTTGTGCCAACTGTTCCGAGATATGCGCAGTAGTCGTTGCAGCATGATAGCCAGTGCTCTCCCTGCCAGCTCAAATAGCCGGGGGTTCTTTCAAATAATTCCTTCGACTTCTCCCAATCTATCTCGCCTTCCCATTCGGCATCTTGCACGAATTCCGCATCGAATTTCTTAGCTGCCTCACCACTAGCTATACATTCCGGGCATAAATACTCAATCTCTTCAACACAATAAGGAGACGAACTATAATAGATTGTGCTTTCCTTACCGCAGCATGGGCATATTTCTGGCGTTCCTTCTTCAAAGCTTTCAGTTGCAAGCGGATCTGGATGATAGCGGAACTGTGGTAACTTACTTGCTTTCTCCTTATCTTCAGAAATCTGCTTAGGCGTTTTAGGCCTCTTTACTGCACCCCAATCACCATGACCTTCTGCATCTGATTTGAGGGTAGCGAGCTTCTTAACCTGCTTCCTATCGCTCTTGTCAACAATCTCCAGTAACAAGTCATATGCACTTTGCATTAGCGAAAGCGTTCTATATACATCAACGAGAACTGCTTTTTGCATCTCTATCTCCAGCTTACTTGAGCCTGTCTGAAAACTCATATAATGCTAGAACCGACTCACGATTACCCTGCTTAGCTTCGTAATCTCTTATCAATTCAGCGTACTCTTTTACGTATGGATTCATTATTTTCCACCTATGATTACAAATTAAAATTTCGCGTTCATGTCCATGAATTATATCAACTTTTGCCGTTAAATTATAACAGATTTCACCTCTATATTCATTGACTTTTGGCAGCCCTGGTGGTAACATAATTCATTATTAAAACGTTGACGAGGACAGTAGGTTCGCTTTAAGGCTTTGAGAGAGGAATGGGCGGTGAGATCATTCCAGCACGGGCGCTCTGAACACCACCTCCGAGTGGCACTAATCCTGCCCGCTTAGCCGCGTTAAAAGCTTCAAAGAGTGCTGGAGCAGAAGCTCCGGAAGATGGGTGGAACCACGAATACGAATGTATGCGTCCCTTCTGACAATTTGAATGTCGGAAGGGGCTTTTTATATTCCTTCCGCTAACGAAAGGAGTTCTTATTATGATTATTACACTTAAAGACGGTAGCAAAAAAGAATACGCTTCACCGATGTCTATCATCGATATCGCAAAAAGACATAAGCGAGGGTCTCGCAAGAGCAGCTTGCGTTGGTGAAGTCGATGGAGAGGTCTGTGATCTCAGAACTGTTGTAGATAAGGATGCTGAGGTTAACATTCTCACATTTGATTCCGATGCTGGAAAGCATGCTTACAGACACACATGTTCTCATGTGCTCGCAGAGGCTGTTAAGAATCTATATCCTGATTCTAAGATGACTATCGGTCCTTCAATTGAAAACGGCTTCTACTACGACTTTGACATGCCTGCTCTCACAAGAGAGATCTCGATAAGATAGAAGCAGAGATGAAGAAAATCATCAAGAAAGGTGACGAGATTACTCGCTTTACACTTCCTAGAGATGAAGCTATCAAGCTATTCGAAGATAGAAACGAGCCATACAAGGTTGAACTAATCGAAGACCTTCCAGAGGACGAGATTATTTCTTTCTACCAGCAAGGGGATTTCATTGAACTCTGCGCTGGTCCACACCTTATGAGCACTAAGCAGATCAAGGCCTTCAAGCTAACTTCAAGTTCTGGTGCGTACTGAGAGGTGACGAGCATAACAAGATGCTCACTGAGAATCTATGGTACTGCATTCAACAAGAAGTCTGATCTAGAGGAGTATCTCGAATACCTAGCTGACATCAAGAACAGAGATCACAACAGGCTTGGACGCGAGATGGAACTATTTACAACAGTAGATATCATCGGACAAGGTCTACCTCTATTCCTACCTAAGGGAACTAAGATGATTCAGAAGCTGCAGCGCTGGATCGAAGACCTAGAGGATTACGAATGGGGTTACGTGAGAACGAGAACACCGCTGATGGCGAAATCGACTCTTTACAAGATTTCAGACCACTGGTACCACTACAAGGATGGCATGTTCGTATTTGGCTACGAAAAATCTAGACGACCTAAACAATGCAGAAGATGCAACTCGTGAAATCAGAGGTCTAGAGGACCTTAGCCTCATCGAGAACGATGCCGACGCAAATGCATTTGCCCTTCGTCCTATGACCTGTCCATTCCAGTATTATGTATACAAGGCTAAGCAGCACAGCTATAGAGACCTCCCTTACAGAATGGGCGAGACTTCGACTCTATTCCGTAACGAGGATTCCGGCGAAATGCACGGGCTTACTAGAGTTCGTCAGTTCACGATTTCAGAGGGTCATCTCGTGTGCACACCTGAACAGATCGATGAAGAGTTTAAGAACTGCGTTAAGCTTGCTAAACACTGCCTCACAACTCTTGGACTTGAGGGCGAGGTTACATACAGAATGTCAAAGTGGGATCCAGAAAATCCAGGTAAATATCTTGGAACTGCCGAGGAATGGGATAAGGTTGAATCGGCAATGCGTGAGATTCTCGATGAAATCGGTCTCGATTACACAGAGGCTTCTGGCGAGGCTGCATTCTACGGTCCTAAACTCGATATTCAGGCAAAAAATGTATATGGCAAAGAAGATACTATGATCACTATACAGCTCGACATGTTCCTTGCTGAGAGATATGACATGTACTATATCGATAAGAACGGTGAGAAAAAACGCCCATATATCATCCACCGTACATCGCTAGGCTGCTACGAGAGAACTCTCGCTTGGCTGATTGAAAAGTATTCAGGGAACTTCCCTACTTGGCTATGCGCAGAGCAGGTTAGAATCCTTCCTATCTCAGATAAGTACCAGGATTATGCAGAGGAAATCTTCGCTGAACTAAAAAGAAATGGCGTTGATGTTACAATTGACAGCAGCTCCGAGAGAATCGGCTACAAGATTAGAAAAGCCCAGATGGAGAAGCTACCTTATATGCTAGTCGTTGGACAGCAGGAAGCTGAGAATCACACGGTTTCCGTTCGTTCTAGATTTGAAGGTGACGAAGGCAGCAAGCCACTAAGCGAATTTGTAAACGCAATCTGCGAGGAAATTCGCACAAAGGCAATCAGAGAGAAGAAAGTCAGCGAAGAAGAAAAGAAAGATAAATAGTCAAATTTGCAAGAGAAGGTAACGGAGGATTTGTCATGCAGAGAGAGAAGCGTAAAGACAACATAATACGAAAATTGCAGTCTACAGATTCACCTGTAAGCGCTTCCTCTCTTGCAAAAGAGTTCGGAGTAAGCAGACAAATTATCGTTGGAGACATCGCTATCCTCAGAGCTGAAGGTCATGATATTAGTTCGACCCCTCGTGGATACGTGCTCCCTCAAATCGGGACTACTCCAGTCTATAGAATCGCTTGTAAACACGATTCGTCTAAAATCTTAGAAGAGCTAAATGCAATTGTCGACTGCGGTGGCACCTTGCTTGATGTAAGTGTTGAACATCCAATATACGGTGAGCTGGTTGGCAATCTACATATAGCAAACAGGCTTGATGCAAAGGAGTTCGCAGATAAGATTATTGAGAGCAATGCCCCTCCACTATCACTTCTCACAGACGGGATTCACTTGCATGCTATCACGTGTAGGGATGAGATCGCACTTGAGCGGATAAAAGATAAGCTCCGTTCAATAGGCATACTCTTTGAGTAAACGATAAAAATTTTTAAACGGACTAACAGTTTATTTTTTAAGTAACATGTAGCGTTTTCTTTAATTAGATATTGACTTTTCACAGAGCCTCTTTTAACGTATATACAGGTGTCATGACACCTGTATATAGTTAGGAGGCTTTTTAGATGGCTAGTTTTTCTTCATTTCTAAAACGCAAGGATATAATCATCTCCGGAAAGAGATATGGAATTGATGCACTTGGCGCTATGGCTCAGGGACTATTTTGTTCACTACTTATAGGAACAATCATCAATACTATCGGAGTACAACTTCACATCTCTGCCCTATCGCAGACTGTCGCTACTATAGGTGGTATAAAATACACTGTGGGCGGTCTTGCGATGGCTATGGGAGGACCTGCAATGGCATGTGCGATTGGATATGCTCTTGCTGCTCCACCGTTAGTTCTATTCTCCCTCATCACTGTCGGTTTTCGCTTCAAATGCGCTTGGAGGTGCTGGCGGACCACTAGCAGTACTATTTGTAGCGATAATAGCAGCTGAATGCGGAAAAGCTGTTTCAAAGGAGACAAAAGTAGATATCCTGGTTACACCAAGTGTGACAATCGGCATAGGAGTCGCTTTATCTTGGTTGATCGCACCTGCACTCGGAAACGCGGCTATGAAAATGGGTGATATTATCATGTGGGCTACGGAACTTCAGCCTCTACTCATGGGAATTATTGTCGCTGTAGTTGTAGGTATAGCACTTACTTTACCAATATCTTCTGCGGCTATTTGCGCAGCCCTAGGTCTAACAGGACTAGCTGGGGGTGCGGCTCTTGCTGGCTGCTGTGCTCAGATGGTTGGATTCGCAGTTGCTTCGTATGAAGATAATGGCGTCGGTGGCCTCGTATCACAGGGGGTTGGAACTTCGATGCTTCAAATGGGTAACATAGTTAGAAATCCAAGGATTTGGATAGCTCCTACTCTCGCATCCGCTGTCACCGGGCCTATTGCAACTTGTGTGTTCCATCTCAAGATGAACGGACCCGCTATAGCAAGCGGCATGGGCACATGCGGTCTCGTTGGACCTCTAGGTGTGTACTCAGGCTGGATTGCTGATATAGCAAAAGGAACAAAGGCAGGCATCACTTCAGTGGATTGGCTCGGTCTCATCCTAATATCTGTAGTTCTGCCAGCAATATTAACTCTTATATTTCACAAAGCCGTTAAGAGAGCTGGCTGGGTTAAAACAGGAGATCAGAAGCTATAGGCTAATAAATATTTTCAAAAAATCTGTAACCAATTAAATATCTCAATAAAAATGTGCCTAGCACAGAGTGTGATCCCCCTAATTTCACACAGTGCTTGGCACATTTTTTAATATTACAATTATTACTACATTGCTATTTTATAACTTCTAACTCGCTTTGACGTTTTGACTATCCTCGCTACTCTTACTATCCTTACCACTCTTAAATTCACCATATGAAAAGAATATGAGACCTATCCAAATCAATCCAAACGCCATAATCAGCACTTTATCGACAGGTTCTTTATACAAGAAAATCCCTAGCATAAGCGCCAATGTAGGACTGAGGTATTCCGTCAAACCGAGCACGAACATAGATGTTCTCTGAGCTGCATAGGCGAATAGCCCAAGAGGTATGGCTGTTGCAAGCCCACATAGGAGTAGCAGGAAGTATTGATATGATTCTCCAACTCCAAGTGCTCCTGCCCCATGCAGTTCAAGCCATACTATTACACATAACATAATCGGAGCCATAAAAATAGTTTCATATAGAAGCGATATAACAGGTGGCTGGTCTACAGTCTTTTTTATCGCTGAATAAATCGCAAATGTCGTCGCTAGTATGAGTGCTATTCCTGGAACCTGTCCATAGTGAATCAAAATTACGATTACGCTTATAGCTGCAAATATCACAGCTACGGACTTATAAACCGTAAGCTTCTCTTTAAAGAAGATTGCACCAAATATACATACTACAAGCGGTTCTATATAATATCCAATACTCGTCTGGATTATATGACCAGAGTTAACCGCCCAGATGTAAATGCTCCAGTTGCTCGTTACAATAAGTCCTGCTACGAAAAATTTAAGAGCAGTCCGCAAATCCTTTAGCGGTGAAAAAATCCTGTTCCACGAGTACTTAAAACGCGCAGCAATCAAGCAAACTACTGCAATCATCAGAATTCTATATATGATGATAGTAGATGATGGTATTGGAATTAGCGACTTCCAATAAATTGGGAGAATGCCCCATAGCCCAGCACAAGCAAGTGCAGCAAAGAACCCCTTTTCATAACTTTTCTTCATAAATAATTCCCCTGTAGATAAATCTATAATATGGTGCACAATGAAATAATTTTGCTCCAAAAGGATGAAAATTCATTAACTACAAATAAAAATGCAGCAAACATTATATCATCCTTTGCAGATTGTCACAATAAATGTTATCCTTATACATCATAAATGACTATTGGTATGCAAATTCAAACGGTTGACTGGAGATTTGATATGAAACAGATAGAAATAGATATAGAAGTTAGTGCTAGACATGTACACCTCTGTCAAAGCGATATAGAAAAAAACTTTTGGCATTGGTTATGAGCTTACACCTAAGAAACAAATTATCGTAGGTTATGTTGCTGAAGAAAGACTTACACTTGTTGGTCCTAAAGGTACTCTTCGAAATGTAGCTATTCTAGGACCTGCTCGCCCAGAAACACAGGTCGAGTTAGCAGCAACCGATGCCAGAAATTTAGGTATCGAGGCACCTCTTAGACTTTCCGGAGATTTAGTAAATACCCCTGGGATTAAAATCGCAACCGAAAATGGAAACACCACTGAAATAGATCATGGATGCATAGTCGCAAAAAGGCACATCCATTTATCAAAAGAAGATGCGGAGCAGTTGCAGGTAGCTACTGGAGATGAAATATCTCTAAAAATTGATACAGGATGTGGCAGAGCATTAACATTTGAAGAGGTGATCGTGCGCGTCGGCAATACTAGAACCGTTGTTCATTTGGACACGGACGAAGGAAATGCGGCAAGTACAGGCAAATCATGTAAAGGAATATGCTTTTTCCAAATAAATAAGCTGTGTTTTTAACATAATAGATAAGTAGGAGTAATAATTTGTCATCATTATACAGTCTTGAAAATATAGTCTTCGCACTTGAAATAATCGGCACCATCGCCTTTGCAATCTCGGGAGCTACTCTCGGGCTCGAGAAAGGGATGGATCTCATGGGCATCACCATACTCGGCTTAACCACAGGTGTTGGTGGCGGTATTATCAGAGACCTTATAGTCGGTCAAACACCTCCACTCACTTTCAGGAATCCGACTTATCTAGTCCTTTCGGTCGTGGTCTCAGTGATTGTATTTACACCGCCAGTAAGGAAATGGATTTTCTCAGATTCCACTTTGTATGATTGGCTGATGCTAATCATGGACTCAGTTGGACTTGGAGTTTTCACAGTTATCGGTATCAAGTCAGCTTACAACGCAACTTCGATTCAAGGAATTATACTTTTTGCCTTTGTAGGCGTTCTTACTGGAGTTGGTGGTGGAGTTCTCAGAGATATTATGGCTGGTGATAGACCTTACATCTTCGTAAAAGCACTTCTATGCGAGTGCCTCTCTCATAGGGGCATTTACATGCATAATCCTTTGGGATAGATTGGGTACTGTTCTTGCAATGGGAATTGGTGCTACTCTCATCGTCCTGCTCAGGCTACTTGCTGCTCACTATCACTGGAGTCTTCCCCAAGGCTGATATTCACACTGATGATAAATAAAAAGAAGCGCACCGCAATGCGGCGCACTTCTTTTTATTTTGTTTCGAAAAGCTCAGCGAGTGAGTGTTTCTTCAAATCAGCATTGATATTCTCCTGAATGCGGAATAATTCCTTGCGAAGCTTACATGACATATTCCCAGTATTAAAAGGACATTTAGCATCGCGTCTCAGGCACTCGCACACTAAAGATGACGGCTCTATAGCTTGATATACATCAAACAGCGTAATCTTTGTTAGCGGTCTTTTAAGCATATAGCCTCCACTGCTTCCTCTTACACCATAGATGATTCCAGCTTTATCTAGCTTCCTTGCAACCTTATAGGCGATTGCCTCTGATATGAATTCACCCTCCACGAACGAGCTTATACTCGTGGGCCTATCTGTTGACAGATTCCGGAGGACCCTTACTGCATAGTCTGTCTCTCGATTAAAAAGCATGTCTCCTCACTTTTCTTTTTATACAGGAACAACAATCCTGCAAGTGGCGATAGTCAATCTAACAATGCAACATGTATATTTCAATCAGCAATAGCGATAGGTAAGAATATTGTATACATATCCCCCTCTACTTAGCAACGATAATACAAAGCATATACAAATTGTACTAAATTAATACAATGCACAATCTACATATCATTGAACGTCTCAGCTATTGCAACCCTGCGAGTTTTCTTATATAAGAGTACTGCAATTACGAGGCACATCATTTCCGATATAGCAAGTGAGCTCCATACGGTTTCCGTTCCAAATAAAGCGACGATTATAGCCAGTGCCACTATCAATGTAAGTGTGCATCTCATCAGCGATATTACGATCGCAACTCTGGATCTTTCGAGCGCAGTGAGATAACCTGCGATAATGACATTCATACTTAGTAGTGGAAATGCCACAGCTACTAGTCTGAGTGCATACACTATATCTGTAGCTAATCCGTCTCCTTCGCCTATAAACAGCATGGCGATATACTTTCCAAAAGCCACGATAAGCACTGCTTCTACAGCAGCTAACAATATCCCCGACTTAATCTCGTACCTAAATATGGCATGAAACGCATCTCGCTCGTGACGGCCGTGATAGTAGCTAACTAGAGGCTGAGCACCTTGGGCGATTCCATTTGCAAGAACCGTCGCAAGCAGGATTACATATGATAGTATCGAATAGATAATCAGTTCTCTCTCGTGCATAAACGCAACGATAAATCTGTTAAATATAAACGTCACTATTCCAGGCGACATCTCGGTAATTCCTGAAGGTATCCCGCTAATAAACTCACGCAAGATAAGTCCTCGTCTGAACTTGAACTTCGTAAAGCGTAGCGTCGATTTCTTGCTAGCGAAGTGAATCAGGTAAATGATTATTACAACCGTTTGAGAAAAAGATGTAGCTAGTCCAGCTCCAACAATTCCCCAGTTCAGTTTGAAAATCGTGTACCAGTCGAGAAAAATATTGAGAATTACTCCGAGTAGCACATAGATAGTGGCGAGTTCTGGAAATCCGTCAGTAGCAAGAAGCAGCTCGAGGTTATACGAAATCACAAACGAAAATATGAATGGTGCTATCGTGAGAAGATAACTCCTTACATACGGCAACGTCGATTCTGTCGCTCCGAGCATCCTGCATAGAGGATTTAGAAAAACAAACACTAGCGCACTGATTATTATCGACAGCAAAACGAGTGAAACCAAGCTTTCCGTAAATACGCTACGCGCCTCCATAGTTCGGTTCTCACCGAGAAGACGAGCTACAATTGTCGACGTACCTACCGCAAAAGTTATTGAAATCGCAAACAGCAAGGTTATAAATGGCGTAGCAATTGAGACGGCAGCTAGAGCCGTCTCGGATACACCTCGAGCTACAAATATCCCGTCAACTATTGTGTACAGCGTAAATATCAGCTGTCCTGCCATCGCGGGAATAATGTATCGCAAATATTTTTATCAGCGAATCATACTTATTCAATTCTCGTCATCCTTCTGCCGCTGTGAAATTTCTCTCACCATCACATGGTCTGCCTTGTCAGATTGTCACGATTAATCGCACAAACCCCTTCTTAACCAAGTGCGTTATAACGTGTAGAGTAAGTATACTCGTAAATTGAAACAACTTCAATCCGTTCATTTCAAAGACTTCTGTACAAAATAAAAAGCCGAGTTCTTTTTTGAATTCGGCTCTTTCTTTATAACTTGATTCTAAATTTTGATGTGGTTCCTGTATACTTCCCCTATTCAAGGTTGAGTCTATTCTTCATCAGATAGTTTGATACGAGGAAGTAAATTGCGAACTCTACAACCTGAATTAATATCAGCACTCCTAATCCATACACCGCTATTCTTAGTGTGTCCTCAAACATGATAAGATTTAGCGCAAATTTACCACTCAGATTTCCGATTACAGATATCATTACGTATATTTCTAAAGCTGTGATAGCAACGAACAGCAAGCCCTGAATCAGTGTCCTGAATCTGCTAAGTTGCACGCTTATATTGATGCAAGTCAGAATCTTTAAGACGAATCTGCTGATGTAGATTATTCCAAGGATTAGAATCTCTATCAGAAGTAAGATTACCTCTCTTGCCTGCGCTGGGTTTTCGTTAATAGTAACGGCTATATCCTGAAACCCCTTAAATCCATCTTTCACTGCACTTGCAATCATCATTGATATCACCCCCACGAAGCATGTGAGTACCATCCAAACTGTAGTCGTAATTACCTTGCTCCAGATATGAGTACTCGCCTTAATCGGTAGAGAAAGCGTGAAGTATCCTTCAATCCCATAAAAATTCTTATAGAACCTACGATCTATAATTACTACTAATGTCATCACGAATGCAGCAATAAGAGATATTATCCATGCCCCATTAAGCAGTTTTTATCATAAAATCCGGTGTTCCAGTTAACACTTTAGGCAGTGTACTAACCAGTATACTAAGAGTTAGCCATACAGCATAAAGAACTCCTAAGTCATGTACTAACGATTTGAACTCATATTTTATTAATTTACCTAGCATTTGAACACCTCTCTGAAAAGCTTATCTATACTCTGCCCCTTCTTCTCACGTAAATTGTCCGCAGTCTCGTGAACCACTACCTCTCCATCCTTGATAAATATTACATCATCGAGCACCGACTCAACATCAGCGATGAGATGTGTAGAAATTACCACTACCGCCTCAGGATTGTAGTTTGTGATAATCGTCCTCAAGATATAATCTCTAGTAGCTGGGTCTACACCTGCAATTGGTTCATCGAGTAGATACACCTCGGCATTGCGAGCCATAGTGAGGATGAGCTGCACCTTTTCCTTAGTACCCTTTGACATCGCCTTAAGTTTAAGCTCCTTCTCGATACCAAGGTCATTAAGCATCGAGAGTGCTTTGAGTTTGTCGAAATCAGCAAAGAAATCCTGATATAATCTAACTAGACCGCCTGCTGTCATGTATGTTGGATACGCCATGCTGTCAGGAAGGTATGCAATCTTGGCCTTCGTCTTCTCGCTAGGTTTATCTCCATCAATTAGCACCTCACCAGCATCAGACGTGAGAAGTCCCATGATTATCTTGATAAGTGTTGTCTTGCCAGAACCGTTTGGACCCATGAGTCCAACGATTTGCCCCTTTTCTATACTTAAATCTACACCCTGATAGTGCGAGCTTTGAGCCATATGCTTTGCTCAAATCCTTTATTTCTATTATGCTCATTACTTCTCCTTTCCCACGCAGCTAGAAACTGCCTCTATAATCTCCGCATCATTCATCCCAATATTACGAAGTTTCTCAATCATCTCGTCTATATATTCACTCGATAAACTTTTGTATATCTCTTTCAAAACCTTCTCATCCTCCGTCACAAATCTTCCGTTAGTTCTCTCCGTACGTACTAGTCCGTTTTCGCTCGAGTTCTGCGAGCGCACGCTGAACTGTATTGGGATTAACGCATGCCTGCGATGCAATATCTCTAACAGAGGGTAGCTTCTCCCCCGGCAAATAGTCATGCCTAGCTATACGCACGGTCAGTTCATCTACAATTTGAGAATATATCGGGATACCGTCAATAAATTTCCAATTCATGCTTACTTACTTCCTTCCTTATTATATTTGGTTCCCATGTTTATATCTGTCATAAAAATACAGCTAATATAAATCGGTGTGTTATTGTATTAAGTTACTAATACAATAACACACCTGAAATCAAATGCAAGTTATTTTTTATGAAGATTTTCTTAAGGTACTCCTTAATTTTTTCTACCTCGCACCTTAAACGCTATGAGCACAACCACTGCGCTAAGCGCCGACATGAAGATCATAGACTGAATCAGAGGTCCGAAATTATATTCCCTACCCTAACCAGAAATCAATGTAGTCGTTGCCAAGCTGTGCAGTAGGAAGCAGGTCAGATATCCATCTAACTGATTTAGGAAGATCAGTTATCCTAATGCCCATATATCCGCTCAAAATCATCATTGCGAAATAAATCGCCATTACAACGCCATATGTCGGTCCGAACTTGCCTATTAATGTCGCTATCCCATGAGCAAGTGCCATCAAGATGATAGCGAGAATATATATTCCCAGAATCCAAACCACTGCAGCTGCAAACTTTGGTTTAAGTATACTTAAAAAAGGAACTGTTCCACCAAGATAAATAAATATGCAGATTGTAAGTATAATCAAGTTCGCTACAAAGCTTATTGAGTAAAATATCCTTCTCCGAAAAACCCAAAGAGGAGTAAGCGCTCTGGAATTTTTCTTATCAAGCTCATTTGAATAAATCGCTGCATGATTCAAAAATATGCTCGCCAGTGGAATCAGCATCGCCATACCGATAAATATCGTGGTTATTACCTCATCCTTCATATTCTTAGGTATATCGCCAAGTGATCCCTTGACAACCATATGTAGTAGAAGCACTGGAAAAACCGAGCCAAAGAAAACCGCATAGACATTGTGCAGCGTATTCTGAAATTCGTATCTTATCGTATATCTATTCATCTTACCTCTCCGCATTAATAGTCATCATTTCGATATCGTTATTGCTTCGCCTGTAGTTAATGTGGTTTCTGATAAGCTTTTCAGCGATTTCAACCTCTTCATCATCATTGTCACATGAGAGTGCAATAAACCCTTCGGCGGCCTTTATCTGTTTATGCGCCTTCGCTATTTCACGTCCTTTTTCCGTATCCTCGAAGATCACCACGGCATTTCCACAGTACTTTCTAAAAAGCTCTTCCTTTGACCCGTAGTCCACGGCCCTACCGTCCTTAAGATACAGTATCTTGGTCGCCAGATTATCGAGCTCAGTATAGTAATGTGATGTTATAAGCAGTGTCGTGTGCTTTTCCTCGTACCAAGTTACGAGCTTGTCCATTAGTCTCTGACGCGTCTCGAAGTCGAGTCCTGATGTAACTTCATCGAACATCACTATTTTGCTGTCCTTACACATCACGAGTATGAGAGTGAGCCTCTGCTTCTGACCGCCTGATAGCTGTTTCCACCTCTTATCTAGGCATCCTTCAAACTCGAAGAATTCAATCATCTCTTGGAGTTTCTGATTGTCTATTATCCTGCAGCCCATCACCATCTCGATGATGTTCCTAATTGAAACGGTATCGACATAAGAGTTGTACTGCATGTGAACGGAGATCTCATTTGACGGAACTCCGAGTGCTATGTTTCCCTTATGAGGGACCAGACCGATAATACTCTTAAGAAGCGTAGTCTTTCCAGCACCGTTGCTTCCTATGATTCCGACTCTCTCGCCATCCGCAATTTCAATCACTCGCCCGAGGTCCACAGCCACTTTATCTTTAAAACTCACCTTTACATTGTCGAGTCTAATCATCTCTACCTCTTTTCTCTAGAACAAACTGAACGCCGTCCTGCAGATTATCACCATGCAGCTCAAGCCCTAGCTTCCCAGCAAAATATTTGGCTATATAGAGCCCTAGACCATGACCTTTCTTCTGTCCTGACTCTTCACCGTGAGAGCCCGTAACAAATGGTTCAAATATATCGTCAATAACTTCGTCATCGATGTGTCCAGGGTGGCTGAACACTGTAATCTTCAATTCTGTAACATCGACCGTAACACTTCCATTTTCGCCAGTGTGATCTACGCCATTTGAAATCAGATTTTCAAGAATCTTCTTGAGCATCATCGCATTGCTATGCCAATATACGGCTGTTTCAAGATTAGGGGCCTGAATGGTTATTCCCTTCGATTCAGCTCCAATGCGATTCTTTTCTATAGTGTCCCTGCATATCGCCACTATGTCGACCTTCTCAACATCACCGCTACCAGCCGCATTATTGAGATTTGACGTTTCCTCAATTATGCTCATCATCTCTCTAAGCTGAGATTTAACCTCCGGCAAATACAGGTCTCTATCACCGAACTTACCGACCTTACCAATCATCCCATCTACGAGGAGCATCGATGCCGCGATAGGAGTTTTTAGCTGATGCGATGTCGCACGCAGGTAAACTTCTTTTCGCTTACTCTCCTCTTCAAGGCTTTGAACTGCCTGTGACTGTTTTTCATACAGCAGATTGAGCGACCTCGTTAGATCTGAAATTTCATCCTTACCCGCAACCTCAAGCGGTGCAAGCCCCTACAGACGACGGAATCATGCGCCTCTCTGCATCCATAGATAGCTTCTTAATCGGAGATACTATTTTTGCGCGAATAAATCGCTGAGACACCAAAAGCTAGGATTATCATCAGCAGTATGAGCATCGGTGCCGATCCGTAGAGAACAGGTAGGATTTCACTCGCTGATGGAGTCATCGTGGTACTGCTCAAAATCAGCATATCATCTCCACGCTTTGCAACTCCGACAAAGTAAGTGTAGTTAGTTCCCGAGTAACGATTCTCAACAGAATACTCACTTATTAGCACACCCCTCACTGAAATAGTGGAATTTCTTATTTTTTATTTTAAACTGCGATAGACTATTATCTCCCTTGAAGTCTATCTTGAAGCTACTATTCATCTCCGCTGAATTCTCTTCTGCAAATGCCTTAATTGCAGGCTTTAGATTCTTAAACGCAGCCTTTTTACTACCTTTTACCACTCATATCAAGAGTCCTGAATTGATCTACAAGCTCCTTAGACGCCGGGCTAACAGCTTCGATTATACCGTTGAAGCTAGGGCCAGTGATTTTAATAGTATACCCTTTTCCGGGTATGACGATACCTAGTGTATTCGTATCACCAATCTTGAAATTCTTCAATGATTCATGCTTCTTGAAGTGTTCCATCGCTGACTTGGCACTCTCCAGATTCTGATTCTCTTTGTAGTCCATATACATAGACGGCATCAAGAAAATCATGTATGAAAAAATCACAATTCCCACTATGAGAGAGATTATCACGCTGTATAAAAAAGTCTTGCTACCTAATTTCATCTTCTTTTCTCCATCTATAACCGATACCTATGACAGTCTCAATATAGTCAAACGGCAGTTTCTTCCTCAGGTTCTTAACATGCGCATCAATAATCCTATCGTTTGCTACGTACTCTTCATCAAATATCATGTTGATTAACTGGTCTCTGCTAAACACTCTTCCCGGGCTGTCCCTAAGCGTCTTCATGAGCACAAATTCGCTGACCGTCAGCTTCAAGTTTTTCTTATCATAATAAGCTCTAAGCTCATCTTCATCGACAACGAAGCCCTGCTCAATCTGTGATGCAGCCTTCTTGCCTGTCCTTCTGAGCACAGCTTCAATCCTCTTGATTAAGATTATTGGAGAAGCTGGCTTTGTGATGTAATCATCCGCAAGGCAGTTAAACGCTTCAAGCTGCGTATTAATATCATCGTAAGCCGTAAGCATTATCGTGCCAGTACATTCTCCGCGCTCTTCTTTTTATAGTTTTGAGCACTTCAAGTCCACTCGCCCCAGGCACTCTAATATCAAGAACTGCAAGGTCAAAAGTCCTGCCTTCTTCAATCAGCTTTATCGCCTCGTCGCCCCTCTCACAAGGAATCACATCATGACCTGCTACCATCATGTACTCAGAGAGAACTTCACGAATCATATTTTCATCTTCTAAGAAAAGTATCGTTGCCATGCTGCGCACACCCTTTCTACCTTCTGATATTAAATTACTATCACGGTGTGAATTTGATATGAATTTGCTTTGCATATTTGTGTTTAAACTAACTCCACACTGATTATTGTAATTTATTAATCATGCAAAATATAGACAAATTAAAACCTCTCCTGTCAGAATCTCTGATATCCGTTGCTTCGACTACTCAAAGCTTCATATCATCACACTCTGACAAAAGAGGTTATTAGTCCCTATATAGTTTATTTAAAATGTCGCAACTTCAGGATTGCAAGGCTCACATGCCTCGACCGACTTGCAGTAAAGTACGGGACCTTTCTCTCCATATGCCTCGACGTACTCAACTCTCACTTTAGCCTTAACCTGAACCCAGGCTCCATTCTTGAAGTCATCAATTCTATCATAGATGCCCATAAGCGCCGCGAACTGCATATCCTCTACACAGCATGTCATGAGGTGCCTGCCAAGCCCGAACTCTCCGTGCTTCATATCGCCGCCCTTTACGACTCTACCCTTTAGAATCAATGTCTTGTTGTTGTACTCGTCCTGATTTTCGTTGATATCGCGATACCAGTCAGCGTACATATCGTCGGCGATTTCAATCGTGCTGGCCTTCTTATCGAAAGGTAGCTCATCCACAATATCGTCTACTTCTATGTCATGCGGCCCGAACTCATAGACAATCTGCGAGCGCCTGTTAGCTACACGCACTTCCTTATGGAACGGCATCTTATCCGCACCCTTCTGGAATCTATTGAATACCACAAGCTCTGCATTCTGCATCTTGTTGAAGCAGAGCTGTCTCATGTTCTTATTGTACAGATCGAACATTGTCGCATCGAAGAATGTCATCTCTTGAGCGATTATCCAGTTGCGAGGCATATTCTCAAACAGAGTCTGCGTCATCCACATGCCATTGTACTCGACCATTACTCTGTCAAATACATACCTCGATGCAATGCCATTGAGCTTAGCCTCTGTGAGATCTGTCTCCTTCTCGATTCTCTCAATATATACCTTGTCGGTAAATTTGCTTTCATCGTAGGGCACTTCACCAGATTCGCACACTAGAAGAAGGGTGCTTGCACCTTCTCCAAACTCAGGTGTCTCGAGGGTATCCTGTATGAATGTTGACTTGCCCGAGCCTAGAAATCCTGTAAATAGATAGACTGGTTTCTCTCTCATATTCCGAACAACTCCTTGATTTTTATCCTTGTTGAGTCCTACTCCGATTACGCAGATTACTCCGGTAGTCTCCGCCTCGTCAGCAGTTCTAACTTCTGGTTCATCTGGGATATAGTCGAATTCGTACCATTCGCCCTCTGTGCCTGCTACAAAACCTTTTGCTCTCAGCACTTGTCCGCACTTCTCGGAATCCATGAGGCCTGCTAGAGCTTGCTCGAGCTGGCCGCGCTCGAAGCGGTGTGCGGTCTCCACGCCCATTTCGTCAAACACTTCGTCGGCGTGGTGTCCGTGGCCGTGATGGTGGTGATGATGTCCGTGACCACAGCACTCATGCTCTTCGTCATCGTGATGGTGATGGTGATGGTGGTGCTCATGGTCGTGGTCGTGGTGGTGTCCGTGACCACAGCATTCATGTTCTTCGTCATCGTGATGGTGATGGTGGTGCTCATGGTCGTGAGCGTGATGATGTCCGTGACCACAGCACTCATGTTCTTCGTCATCGTGATGGTGATGGTGTTCATGGTCGTGATGGTGTCCGTGACCACAGCACTCATGTTCTTCGTCATCGTGATGGTGATGGTGGTGCTCATGGTCGTGATCGTGATGATGCTCTGCCTCGTGAGCTTCCTGCTCTCTATACGCCTCTTCTCTTAGTCGGTCAAGTTCAGCAGAGAGTGTCCTTTTCTGTTCCATAATCTCTAGGATCTTAGCCCCGTCAATTTCCTTCCAGTCTGTCGTCACTATAGATGCCTCGTTGTTATGTTCGCGTAGAAGTGCGATGCACTTGTCTCATGTCTTCCTGTGACATTCCTGCAGTATGACTTAGAATAATTGAGCTCGCATGCTCTACCTGATTCTCATAGAACTCTCCGAAGTTGCTCATGTACATCTCAGCCTTCTTGGCGTCTACGACAGTAGTGAATCCATTTAGCTCAATCTTGTCGTTCTTAAGATCCTGTACTGCAATAATTACATCCGAAAGCTTGCCAACACCTGATGGTTCGATGAGAATCCTCTCAGGGTTATACTTCTCAATTACTTCATTTAGCGCCTTTCCGAAATCGCCAACGAGAGTGCAGCAGATGCAACCTGCGTTCATCTGATTAATCTCGATTCCAGTATTCTGAAGAAATCCCTTATCTACTCCAATCTCACCAAATTCATTTTCGATGAGAACTATTTTGTCCGTGCCATACGCTTCCTCAATAAGCTTCCTAATCAGTGTTGTCTTACCTGCTCCTAGGAATCCTGAGAAAATATCCACTTTAGTCATATGTCTCAATCCTTTCTATATATATATAAATAATTGATTTGCTTGCGCCTTAGTATGGGTTAACTAACTATATTATGAGATTATACCATATTGAACCTCATATTTTTGACACTGATGTGTTAATTTGCGAAATAAATAAGCCACGTGCATAGTCATTTTGCTGACTGTACTCATGGCTCTTTTGTGTACTATTATCAAGTATTCTCCGCCTCTGTCGTTGGCAAAATCACTATTTCTATGGCGCATTTACTTATGCGATTTCTTCCACTCCTTGATGCTCTTTAGACGCTCCTTAAACCTTGCCTCAACACCTTGTTCAGTCGGTTTGTAGTATTCACGCCCAACCAAAGAATCTGGCAGACACTGCATAGACGTAATTTTATCTTCATAGTCGTGAGCGTACTTATACCCTTTACCGTATCCGAGGTCTTTCATGAGCGAAGTAGGTGCGTTTCTAATATTAAGTGGAACTGGCTCTGCCATGTGTTCCTGGGCATCATCCCTTGCTGCAAAATAGGCGACCTCCATAGCGTTAGACTTAGGAGCCAGCGCCATATAAATTACAGCTTCTGTAAGGTGAACAGAGCATTCAGGCATTCCTATAAAATGGCACGCCTGATAGGCCGCTATCGCTATCTCCAGTGCCCGAGGATCCGCAAGTCCTACGTCTTCCGATGCAAATCTAGTTACTCGCCTCGCCACATAGAGCGGGTCTTCACCAGCCTCGAGCATCCTTGCGAGCCAGTACACAGCTGCATCAGCATCCGAATTTCTCATTGACTTGTGTAGCGCTGATATGATGTTGTAATGCTCTTTCACCATTCTTGTCATAGAGTAGCGATTTCTTGGAGATGCACTGCTCGAGCGTGTCCATGGTTATATCTATCATGCCATCAGATTGTATGTCTCCATTGAGTACCACCATCTCGAGCGTGGTCAGCGAACTTCTCGCATCGCCGCTTGCAAACTCGGCAATCATATGAATCATATCATCAGTGATATTAACCTTCTCACCGCCAAAGCCTCGCTTATCTGTAATCGCACGTTTAAGAAGCTGCTCAATATCACTAGTTTCAAGATTCTTTAACACGAAAACCTTGCAGCGAGATAGCAAAGCGCCATTTACCTCAAATGACGGATTCTCTGTCGTCGCCCCAATCAGGGTTATGCTACCCTTCTCGACAAAAGGAAGAAATGCATCCTGCTGAGCTTTGTTGAACCTATGAATCTCGTCTATAAATACTATCGTCCTCTCGCCGAATCTCGTATACCTATCTGCCTGCTGCATAACCGTGCGGATTTCTTTAATTCCGCTAGTAACTGCAGAAAAAGTTATGAAATTCGCCTTCGTTTTGCTAGCAATAATCTGCGCAAGTGTCGTCTTGCCGACTCCTGGAGGTCCCCAAAAAATCATTGATGGCACCTTATCAGACTCGATAAGCTTACTGAGGATTTTTGCCCTCGCCAACTAAGTGCTGCTGCCCTACAAACTCGCTTAGACCTCTTGGTCTCATGCGAGCAGCTAAAGGTTCATCTTTACTATTCTCATTTTCAAATATCGAAATTTGTTCCATTAAATTCCTATTCCACCTTAGAAATAACTAACTTTTACGCGTTTACCCATCTTCTCGAGGGACGCCGAAAGTTCTTCAATCATGTTCATCTTTACACTGAAATTAAGAGGCATATCAGCTTCTTGATGTGCAGGGTTTACAGCTCTTCCTACAAAGAAATTGATGTCTGTAGCCTCTTCAAACAGCGTACGGCTAACGAGAGAAGCTGCATCGTGAGAGACACTCCACTCAGCAAAGCCCTCGTCATTTGCAAGGTAGTCACGAGCATTCTTAACTACATGGTCGATTGTAACGATTCCTTCGGTTACAAGCTCAACGCCCTCGATTTCAGACATCGGAGGTCCACCAAGATTCGGATTAACCCTGTTAGTCTTGATTGGCTTACCTAGGTAGTCAGCTGCGATTGAAGCTGTCGTACCTCCGCAGATTATATGCTTTCCCGCTTTGGAGAAGAAGAGTGACATCATGCGGTCGCAGTCTTCGCGGTTTGCAGGCGGACCGAATAATAGATTGACCTGCGCACGCTTTATAACCCTAATGATACAAGCTGTTGCATCATCGATTGGCTTGCCCTTATACAGCTTGTTACACTCTTCGACGAGGATCGTTGCTAGAGTCTTAGCCGGATAGCCCACAGGCGCAATAGTTTCCATAAACGAGGCTATGTCAGCCTCCGTCCATTCTTTATTGTAAGAGAGTTCCGAGTTTGCACCTGGACAACCATCACTCATGGCGATGAACATGTCGTCTTCTTGTAGCTTGATTTCAGAGCGATATATCTTCTTACCGTCGATTACCTGCTCTACCATATCGTATTCAGTTGCAGCAAAATCCCTGATGAGAATTACCCTTGGATTCTCATACTGAATAAGTTCAAGTTCTTCATTATCCTTGATATGCATAATCGTAAAAGTCGAATACGCAACATCATACTCAGAACTTATCGGCAGAGTCGCAGCGATAGTGTGTACGCACTCTTCAAGCGGCATACCTTCTGCCATCATCGTGGAAATAATCTTAGATGTCAAAGTTGAAAGGATGCTCGCCTTTACTCCGCTCCTTAGTCCATCCGCTAGGACCACGATTTTATCACCATTCGATTGCTGTGCAACTGCAACTGTATCGCCGCAAAGCGGCTCCCCGAAGTGATTAATACTCTTGTATCCGATATCTATACTGAGATCGTTCATACTAATCCTCCATCGTATCCTTCAGCTTAGTTAGCGCAATCTTAGTCTCAGCAGTCGTCTCGCCGAGTAGTGAGGCAATTTCCTGAACTATTCGCATCTGCTTCTCAACCATCTGATCTGCGATAGCAGTTGTCTGCTGTCTTACCTTGGCTTTCTTGGACCTTTCATTTGCCTCATCTGTCACATCTTCGATCAGACAGAACAGCATATGATAGTTATTATCGTATAGTATACTCTGCTCAACGTACCTATCGTATTCGGCAAGATATGCACACTGGAACGAACTCTTCTTGCTCTGAAGCACATCCATAAAAGGCTTTGGCTCGAGCAGCGTAACTATCTGCGCACCGAGCACGTCCTCCGCTCTCCTGATATTCATTATCTTGCAAGCCGCAGGATTGATTTCCTGAATCTCGAGGCGCTCATTAAGCACAAGGAGTCCATTTGGAGTGTTATCAAAGATAATATCTGAGAAATTCTCTGACTTCTTTGCGAGAATTGGCTGGCACACCTTAATCTCCGCTTTATTTTTGATACACGACAATCGCCTTCTCGCGGCATGTCTCATATCCACACATACCGCAATTTAGCTCATCCGCAGGCTTGCTCTTCCCCATCTGCAGCATAATTTCTCTAATCTTATGTTCATTAGGCATAACCTTCATGCCTTGCATTATCTCAAAGTTTCTGGTTATCGCTGTCAGTTCTGGCTGCTTCACATCAAAATGCTCATCTCCAGCATAAGCGCTAATAGCCTTATAGTTTCTAACTGGTGTATTGTGATACTTCTCAAACGATGGCCCACCCACGCAGCCACCAGGGCAAGCCCATAACTCAATAAAGCATTTTTCAATCTCACCGTTCTTGATATCTTCGAGTACGTCAATGCATTTATTTGCCCCATCTACCGACAGATAAGCATATCCGTGGTCGTCACCTTTCATGCACCTTGAGATACCACCGCTCGCCGCAAAGAGTCTCTCCTTAGATTCTGTGCACTTATCCACACCCTCACTTATCTCAACCTGCTTATCCTTGAGCAGTTCATCAAATTCTTCGAAAGTAAGAACTGCATCGAAAGTCGATCCTTGACGATTCGCTTCATCTTTGCGAGCGATGCACGGTCCTACAAATACCACCTTCGCATCTTCATGGCGTGACTTTATATCATTACTGTGAATCTGAACATACGACATCGCATCGGAGAGGTACTTGATAAGGTCTGGATAGTGCTTCTGAATCATGAGATTTACAGATGGACAGCACGAGGAGATAACGATACTCTCTCGCTCATTCTCAATTACCGCCTCATATTCACGCTTCACGACCACTCCAAACTTCGCTGCTTCCTCAGCCGCTACAAACCCAAGGGACTGTGCCGCTTCAGAGAACTTCTCAATACCAGTTCCCGCATAGTAAGCAACAAAAGATGGATCCACACTTAGGTATACAGGCGCATCTCCATCCAGAAGCATCTCCACTCTCTACGTCGCTAAGAATCTTCTGCGCATCCTGCGGACAGACTACGTAGCACTGACCACAGAGCATGCATTCATCTGCGATTACGTGCGCTAGATTGCCAGAGAACCTAATCGACTGCACGGGGCAGTGCCGGATACATTTATAGCAATTTTTGCAATCGGATTTCTTCAAATAAATAGGATGAGCCATTTCATACCCTCTCTTTTCTTCAAAACATTATCGAGATTAGTCGCTATTCCGACTAATCATACGAATCGTTTATATCATACCTATGATTATAATATCCCAATTTGTTCGTTTACAAAAGGCAGTATTTCAGATAAGATTATTTCATCTAGATATATTATTGATAATATATCTAATTTAGCTTTTAGGGAGATAACAAATGAGTTCTACAAGCTCGATATGGAAACGATTATGCGTAAGACTTTTTAATCGCAAATCCATAATCAATTACATTATTATATCACTTTGCTCAGCAGCAATCCTCCTCGGATTGATGAATTACACGCCTTCAGTAGATAGGATACGCACGAAGGCTCTCGATACCATAAGCAAGATGGGTACGGCTGAATATTTTAAGGAAGATATGAGCACCGTCAATGACATCAAAGCCGAGTATAAGGATAAGCTCAAGCAGCAGATTTTTAAAGCATGATTTAAGAAAGACCGTCACTAAGTTTAATAAAGCAGTTTCGAAAGTAAAAAAACTAAACCTGAATTAATCAAATCTCTGGCTGAGAAGCTTGAGAAGTATCGTAAAGATATATACAGCGACGAGGACAAGGATTCTGCTAAGGAGTTAATTCATAAGTTCAAATTAGGAGCAAAGGAAGATTCTTCCAAGGAAGATCTCAAGGCAAGGTATCTCGATATCGAAGAACAGATACTAAAGTTCAAGACCGTAAAACAGCACAAAGAGGAAGAAGCTCGCAAGGTTAAGATTGCTGCGAGATGGACAGTCGCAGGATCTAACGAGTATCCATTTAAACTCAGTTCAGACGGAAGCTTCATCATGCCAATCGATATGAATGGATCGCACGGTTATCTCACAGGAAACTGGGAGCTAGACAATACGACTGTAACGGTTCATATTAGTAAAAACACAATCGATGAAAACTACAAGCCTTATGACTGGGTATTCAACTATGATGAGGATGCAGACGCCCTCATTGGAACTGGTCAGTTCGCTGGTTGGAAGTACACGAAGTACTAAGATATGCTCTAAGGTGTGACTCTCATTCATCGCTACTTGCTTGGGATAAAAATATAAACTACATACGAGAAGGCGGTTGGACCAAAATCCAACCGCCTTTAATTTACTCTATCTCGATATCTAAAGGCTTATCTATCTCCTCGCCAACATACTTGCCGTTCTTACGCCTCTGACGAACACACTCCGAGAGCAGATACTCAATCTGCCCATTAACAGAGCGAAAATCGTCCTCTGCCCAGGCCTGGATATCCTGGAACAGCTTGTCAGATATTCTAAGTGGAATTTGTTTCTTGTTTGCCATGAGCTTTGTATATGCCCCTTCTTTTTACTAGTCCTTATATAATTTTAATACATTACCGCACAATAATCTGCAATATATGCATTTAAATTCATTTTTCCCCTGTACTTAATTAGTACAATGATCCAGAGTTAACGATTGGATGCACGTCATGACTTCCACATAGCACAACCATTAGGTTAGAAACCATAGCCGCCTTGCGTTCTTCGTCGAGCTCAACTATTTCATCTTCGTTTAGTTTCTCAAGGGCAAGCTTAACCATACCAACTGCACCATCAACTATCATTGCCCTTGCATCAACTACGGCACTAGCCTGCTGTCTCTGTAGCATTACCGCTGCAATTTCTTGTGCATAAGCTAGATATGTGATGCGCGCTTCGATTACTTCGATGCCAGCTTCTGCAACCCTCTTCTGGATATCTTCCTTGATGCGCTCAGCAACTACATCGCTAGATCCGCGTAACGAACCTTCATCGGCCATGCCATCACCAGTGGTATCTATATTAGGAGCGACATCATATGGGTATAATCTTACCACATTTCTTAGTGCCGAGTCACTCTGTAGAGATAGATATTCTTTGTAATTATCTACATTAAATACCGCCTTCGTCGTATCGGTAACTCTCCACATAACAGCAATTCCGATCTCGATTGGGTTACCAAGTGCATCGTTAATCTTCTGCACAGAGTTGCTGAGTGTCATAATCTTGAGAGATATCCTCTTACCAGAAACAGAGTCGCTATCTGCGTTAGCCGAAGGAGCAGGCCCTTTGCCCTTTATATCACCAGACTGTCCTAGCCTAGTATTAGCTGCAGGGTTTATAGCTGTGCAGAATGGATTCACATAGTAGAATCCTTCACCCTTAAGTGTTCCGTAGTACTCTCCGAACAGTGTTAGCACTAAGGCTTCTTGTGGCTTCAAAGTTTTAAGTCCAGCAAATAGGATAAGACCTACAACTAGATAAAGCACGCATATTCCCATCAGCAAAAAATTGTCGCTCATTCCACCCCTAACGAGACCGATAGCAGCTGCTATATAGAGCGACAGCAACAAAATCAACATTGGTATTCCATGCTTCTTGTTAGTTAAAAGCTTCTCTGTCATTATAGCGACCTCCTTATATCTAAATATTAAAATTGCCTACTTTATAAGCTGATGATATCATTTCAATATCAGCTGTCAAGGTGTTTTTGATTATTAAACAAATACATATTTTCTCAATAAAAATGAGATGCACGGATATATCTATGCATCTCATCTTCGTATTTTAGAACTAATTATAAATTTTAAAAGTCAGTCGTATCAGCGCATAGATTATCTACTACTATGCTGAATTAACTAAAAACCAAACAGCCCTTTCTTAACATATGGCTCTGATTCCATTTCAGTAACCTTATATCCCATCTGTCCAAGCTCATGAGTAAGCTCTTCTCTAGGGATCTCGTCAGGTGATACTATAACACAATCACCATTTACATGAGATGCTTTTATCTTCTTGACATCAAACTTTTTTCTAATCAAATCCTTTACATGCGCCTCGCACATGTTGCACTGCATGCCATCGATCTTAACGGTAGTCTTAATCATGTCACGCACCCCTATTCTAATCTTAAGTGCTGGTAAAATTTCCTAGCACCCTACTTGTCTTCCTCAGTATGAGGATAAGCACTACAGCCTGAACAGCCGCTACAGCCGCTACAGCCGCCACAACTTGTAATACCAGCCTTGCGCTTCTTTACAACATCTCTGATGATAAAGAAAGCTATTACAGCAATAACGGCAACGACAATTATATCAATTACGTTCATATCTCTACCTCCCCGTAAGTTTATTCTAACTCGTCTCTGTGACGTTTATGCGTTTATTTGAAGAAGCTAATCAGCACCTTCACAGCCCCTATAAATATTACAGCGACCACAGAGAGGACAATTACATCTACTAAATTCATCTCATACCCTTCCTATAATCATAGCCTGAGCAAGTAATAATAATATAATACTCGCTAAAGCTATACTTTCGTTTTATTTGATTACTTTTGCACCTTCTGAGCCGTCTAGCACTCTCTTCTTGTTTGGATCTGGTCTGAATAACAGATACAGTACGAAGATTGCGATTACTGCTGCTACTACTGTCCATACGCCGAATGCAACCTCACCGATTGCAAGTCCAACTAGCTGATATATAACTAATGCAAACAGATATGCAGAAACGTTCTGGAAGATAATCGTATTCCAGAAGTGATTTCTGTTGTGCATCTCCTTAGCAACTGTCGAAATTGCAGCGAGACAAGGCGAGTCAAACAGGTTGAACATCAAGAATGAAATAGCTGCTATTGCGCTTGGGAAGAATGCATCGAACGCTGTTCTCATCGAAGCATCGTAGTTTCCAATTGCTCCGAGTCCAGACAGAACTCCCATCGTGGAAACGATTCCTTCCTTAGCAACGAATCCTGAAATAGAGCTAGCAACTGCCTGCCATGTTCCGAATCCAAGTGGCTTTGAAGATGAATGCAACTACACCACCGATATCTGCCATCAAGCTGTCCTTAGCATCAACAGCTCCGAATGAACCGTGGCTGAATCCATAGCTTGAGAGAACCCACATTACTACTACGCATAGGAACAGGATTGTTCCGGCCTTCTTAATGAATTCCCATACTCTCTCCCATACATGGATGAGTACACCCTTTGCCGAAGGAATATGATAGTTAGGAAGCTCCATGATGAATGGTGCTGGTTCTCCTGCGAACTGCTTAGTCTTCTTGAGGATGATGCAAGAGCAGATAACCATTCCGATTCCAACGAAGTACATTAGAGGTGCTACCCACCATTTGTTACCTAAGATGTAAGCAGAAATCGTTGCGATTACAGGCAGCTTAGCTCCACACGGAATCGCCGTGGTAGTCATCATCGTCATACGACGATCCTTCTCGTTCTCGATAGTTCTAGTTGCCATGATTCCTGGAACTCCGCATCCTGAAGAGATGAGGAAAGGAATAAATGACTTACCAGATAGTCCGAATCTTCTAAAGATTCTGTCCATGATGAATGCAACTCTCGACATATATCCGCAGTCCTCGAGGATTGATAGGCAGAGGAATACGCATGCCATCTGAGGTGTGAATCCTAGTACAGAACCGATACCGTTTATAACACCGTCTACTACGAGGGAAACAACCCATCCGGATGCTCCGAGGCTCTCAAGGCCTTTCTTAGCACCTGGGATAATCCACTGACCGAACAGCGTGTCGTTAGCCCAGTCGGTTAGAGGCGTACCAATCTTAGAAATAGCTAGCCAGTACACTAGGTACATGATTGCCACGAAAATTGGAAGAGCCAAAAGCCTGTTAGTAACGATTCTGTCTATCTTATCGGAAGTAGTTAGCTTCTCATGGTTTGCCTTCTTAGTCATAGCCTTAGGCGCTACCTTATTGATATATGCGTATCTCTGGTTGATAACGATACTCTCAGCATCGTCATCTAGCTCCGCTTCGCAGTCTGCAATGTGCTCCTCGATATGCTTGCTGAGTTCAGGATCTAGAGCTAGTTCAGCTACGACCTTCTCATCTCTCTCGAAGAGTTTGATTGCATACCATCTGAGATTTTCCTTACTTACAATTTTCTCAATGGATTCTTCAATGTGAGCGATTGCGTGCTCAACCGATCCGTTGAATACGTGTGGAAGTTCTCCAGGCTGATGAGCTTCTGCAACCTCCAGCGCTTTCTTGATTAGCTCCTTGGAGCCAGATCCCTTAAGCGCACTGATTGGAAGAACAGCACATCCTAGTTCTTCACTGAGCTTATCCAGATTGATGGTGTCCCCGTTCTTTTCAACTAGGTCCATCATGTTAACTGCGATTACAACAGGTATGTTGAGCTCGAGCAGCTGCGTCGTTAGGTATAGGTTTCTCTCTAGATTAGTTCCGTCGATGATATTGATGATAGCATCTGGCTTCTCATTAACTAGATAGTTTCTTGTAACAACTTCCTCTAGTGTGTATGGAGAAAGAGAATAAATTCCAGGAAGATCCTGAACGATTACGTCCTTATGTCCACGTAGTTTTTCCGTCTTTCTTCTCAACAGTTACACCTGGCCAGTTACCAACGTACTGCGCGGAACCAGTCAAGGCATTAAACAATGTGGTTTTACCACAGTTAGGATTACCCGCGAGGGCGATCTTAAGTGACATGTTAGTACACTCCTTTCACGGTACTTAATATATAGTTAGTTCAATTCAACTAATCGATACTTAAAAAAATATAGAAGCGGCAATCACCATAAATTAATCTTCTATCTCAACATCAATCAAAGCCGCATCAGCCTTTCTAACAGAAAGCTCGTAGCCTCTGATAGTTAGCTCGATTGGGTCACCAAGAGGCGCAACTTTTTCTCACGAAGACATCGGTTCCCTTGGTGAGACCCATGTCCATGATTCTGCGCTTTACTGCTCCGGCACCGTTGATTTTTCTTAATAGTAGCAGTCTTACCAACTCTAACATTATTAAGAGTTCCCATCTGAGTTGCCATGTTGTTCTCCTCCTTAAAAAAATAAAATCTTTTTATTTGCTGAAGAATTATCCATCGATAGCCATGCTATACCATAATTCGTCTTGCCATCGTCTCGTTGAGCGCAATCTTAGCTCCGTGAACCTGCAAGATTACATTGCCATTGAATGCACTTACCACCTTCACCTCAGCATCAACTACAAATCCGAGCTCTGCGAGGTGCTGTCTAATAGCATCGCTACCAGTTATCTTTTTGACTGTAACGAGTTCCCCCTGATTAGCAAGTGTGATTGGAATCATACTGCATCTCCTCCTCCACTAATTAAAATACGCGGTACAAAGCCGCGCTGCCAGTTAAATTAGCTAACATCGTGTTAGGCTTTCTTAACTTAGATTAGTGTACATTAACCATATTATTTTGTCAACAAAAAACGGTTAGTTTCATCGAATTTCAGCTTATGTTTTTAAATAAAAACCGACCATGATTCACATTCATGGTCGGCTTGTATTTCAGTGTCTTATCCACTATTTGCTATCTGCACATCGCTTAGCTCTATCGATTTCGTCCCGCGTGGTTATGCCACCGAATCCATCGATATTCTGAACGCGCTTCTTGGTATATATTTTGACGGCTATCGCTACCGCAAAAATCGCCCATATAGTTATCTTAAGTAACATCTAATTATCTCCTACAAACGCTCTTTATAGAGCTTACTTTCTCTTAGCTTCTTTAAGTTTCTTATACCACAGAAGCAGTTTTTATGTCGGATATTATAAGGACTGTGAGCCAAGCTGATCCAGCTCCAGCTCCAGCAGTCGCTGCATTTGTTACAGTTTCTACAGTTCTGCTTGAAGCTATTCCGCTTCCAGCGCTACCTGAACCGCGTCCCTCTGCACTTGCACTTGAACGACTTGATTCACTAGAATTATTTGCACTATTTGCTGCACTAGCATTGCTTGAATCCGAGATAGCATTTTTGATTTACTTGATGCGCTCTTGCTGCTGACGGAGCTCTGTTCGCACCTCTAACGCTTGTACCCGAAGATATTCTTCTAGCTAAGCTTTGAACCAAGTTTGCAGCAGTGCTATGTCCATTTGTGTTTGTTCTATCCTCGTTGCCTGCACCAGTGTTTCCACCGCTACCACCATTTCCGCCATTACCGCTATTTCCGATGGTAACTGTAGTCGTCGCTGCATTATTAAACCCGCTGTTGTTGGCAATTTCTAGCCTATAGCTTCCGCGTAGTGTATCCGGAGTTACGTGGGTCAACCCATTGACTCTTACGAAGTAGTCCCTGCCAAACACTATATCCGGTATAACCGTAGCATTTCTGTCTGTATAGAAAGTCATGCTTTTATTGGCAATGTATTCCATAGCTTGGTCACTATCCATACCATTTATTTCTTCTGGTAAAATAGTAGAGCTATTCAGAGCATACCCAATGGTGTATGTAACTCCGTTCTTAGTCACATGTATTACATGCTCGTTATTCGTGTTGTTGTTTGCCCTATCACCTGTTGTTTCTAGATAAGCATCAGGATTAACGGTCTCACCTTCCACGCGATTCTCTAGCAATCCGTTTTCATCAAGCGCCAGCGGCCTATCGGAATCACCTTCAAGTGCGAAAACATTCATGCTATAAAGCATTAAAAGCAAGCACATCACTAAAATGCGCACTACAGTATCCGCTCGCCGTCGCGTACTAGTATTATTTTTTTGTTCAATTTCCTATTATTACACATCTTTTTAATCTTCTTTTTATCTTCTTGATATAGTTTCTGCCCGCTGGAAGCACTGCTCCGTCGCGAAGTGTCACATCTCTCATAGTCTTCTTGGAAATATAATCAGCATTGACAAGATACGCTCTATGTACACGAACGAAGTTCTTTCCCTCAAGTTCTTCGCTAAGTTTAGCTAAAGGTGAATAAAAACTAAATTTCGAATCACCGTAATACACTGTTGTAAGCCTTTTATACACCTCGAAATATTTAATTGCCGATAGGTTGATTACTCTTGTCTCTCCAGCGCATCTAAGAATGATAACTTCACCGCTTCTCTCTCCCTTTCGAAGCAAGAAATGTCTCAGTACCTCGCTAAATCTCTCGGATGAAGTCTTGCCTTTTATTAGGTATGCAAGCGCCTCATAGTCGTAGCCATTGACTGCATAGTCTATAGTTCCAGTAAAGAAAAACAATCTCCCGCTATAGTTCATGTCACGCAGCTTCTTTTGCAACTGTTATTCCATCTAGGCCGGGCATCATGATATCCAAGAAAATGATATCAATATCAATATCTAAATCAGGATACTTAAATAGCAGTTCGTTGCCTGATTCATACTCAAGCACCTTCAAACCTTCTTCAAAGTAGCCCTGATTTTTGAGTAGCTCTTTGTGGCACCACTCACGTTCTTTGGCATTATCATCACAAATTAATACGTTCATACTAAAGCGTTGTCCCGCACTACATCAGATGACATAGTTATCTGCGGCATCCCCCTTCATCAAATCAGCTATAGTTATTCCATCTAAATATTCGCTAATTAGCTTATCAAGTTCATTCCACATCGGTCTCGTTCTGCATTCGTACGATCTATCGCACTTACAGTCTGTCTCATCGATACAAGCTACCGGCGCAAGCGTGCCTTCAGTTAGACGCAGTATGTCACCGATACGATATTCAGCTGGGTCTCGATTGAGCTTATAACCCCCGCCCTTACCGTGCTGACCGTCGAGCATTCCCGATTTGGTTAGAACTTGCATAATCTTGGTCATATACTTGAGCGATACATCCTGTCTGTCGGCAATTTCCTTCATAGGTATGTATTTGCCGTTCATGTGTTCAGCAAGGTCAATCATAACTCTTATTGCATATCTGCCTCTTGTTGAAACTAACACAGTTTCCTCCTGCTTTTTAAATTCACTCTATTTTTACATTAATTTTAAAAGAAACGCAAAATGCGGGGCAAGAAATTCTCGCCCCTCACATTTGTACTAACTCATGTTGCAATATTGCGATGACTTGTTCATCTATAGTTATTCCTGAAATAACGGTGTGGATAGATATCTATCACCTGTATCAGGTAGTAGAACTACTATATTCTTACCTTCATTCTCTTCCTTCTTCGCTAACTCAATAGCCGCCCACAGAGCTGCTCCTGAGGAAATTCCCACTAGAACACCCTGCTTCTGACCGAGAAGTCTCCCTGTCTCAAAAAGATGCTTCATTAGTAACAGGGATAATTTCATCATAAATGTCTGTATTGAGCGTTTCAGGAACGAAACCTGCACCGATTCCCTGAATCTTGTGCGGAGCGGCTTCACCCTTGGCAAGAGTCTGAGATGCCTCTGGCTCAACAGCGACGATCTTAACATCGCCATTCTTTGACTTTAAATATTCTCCAACTCCTGTCACAGTACCACCAGTTCCTACTCCAGCCACGAAGTAGTCAACCTTACCATCGGTATCTTCCCAGATCTCAGGACCAGTAGTATCTCTATGCGCCGCTGGATTAGATGGATTAACGAATTGACCAGGAATGAAGCTGTTCTCTATCTTGCTCGCAAGCTCCTCAGCTTTAGCGATTGCACCCTTCATACCCTTTGCACCCTCAGTGAGCACTAGCTCTGCGCCATAGGCCTTCATTAGCTGCCTTCTCTCTACAGACATTGTCTCAGGCATTACAATAACAGTCTTATATCCTTTTTGCGGCAGCAACAGCGGAAAGTCCGATTCCCGTATTGCCAGAAGTAGGTTCGATGATGGTTGCACCAGGCTTTTAGTTTGCCACTAGCCTCAGCATCCTCAATCATCCTCTTAGCAATTCTATCCTTAACAGATCCAGCTGGGTTAAGATACTCAAGCTTGGCAAGTATCTTAGCCTTAAGTTCAAATTCATCTTCAATTCTTGTAAGTTCAAGAAGCGGTGTCTTGCCGATTAACTGATCAGCAGATGTATAAATGTTAGCCATGATGTAACCTTCCTTTCAATTCCTCATTATATGTTTATATCTTTTCTAAATATCAATCTACATCTATCATTAGTCTAAATGCATAAATTATAAAGCACAAGTCATTTGTCCACTTTATTAGATACCTGATTAGTAGTTAAGTAGATTATAGCCATCTATATTCGCTTTGTCAACAGTAAATATATGTTTTTTACAAACTTTTGAAAACTCTGAAGACAAATAAAAGCAGCAAACCCATTTGAGTTTACTGCTATCCATAGTTTCAATTTTTGATTTATATATACTATAGTTAAACGCTATCCACCTCTCAGTTCTAATGAAACTTCATTAATTCTTTGTTGGTGCAAGCTTAGCAAGTTCAATGATTATCTCAGCAGATAGCTTAGATGCCTTCTTTTCAAATTCATCATACGACTCATTGTTAGTTCCATCTGCCATATCCGAAATTACCCTTAGCACAGCGCACGGAATATCAGCACAACTTGCAACGTATGCAAGAACAGCTCCCTCCATCTCTGCAGCATCACCACCGAAATATTCTCTCAGTTCAGCCTTAACCTCAGGGCTGTTAATGAACTGGTCGCCACTAACAATTCTGCCAACGAGAACCTTACCTGCTTCTTCATGCTCTCCAGCTATCACTTCCGACACATCTGTCAGCAGTCTTATCATGTCGCTATCTGCCTCTACTATCGTCGGCTTTGAGCGATCACCTGTTGCTAGGCATCCCTTTGCGTATCCGATAGGACTAAGATCAAAATCATGCTGGATAAAATCCTTTCCTACAACTATATCCATAGGTCTGAGCTCGGTATTAAGAGCTCCTGCAACTCCGCTATTTATTATATAGCTCGGCTTGTATTTATCAATCATCAGCTGTGTGCCTCTCGCAGCATTAACCTTGCCGATTCCGCATCTTACGAGCACCACCTGAGTCTGTTCGAGCACGCCTTCATAGAACTTAAATCCATAGATTTCATCGACAGAAACGCCCCTCATCCGATCGAGCAAATCCTGCATCTCGACATCCATCGCACATACGATTCCAAGCTTAGCTCTACCACCGATTACTGCTGCAGCATCACAGAATGCCACTCCTATACTCTTATCCTTCATAGTCATAATCTAGCTTCTCCTCATTCCAATCCCTGAGAACTTCTACCATATCTACTGCCACTGCTCTCGCCGCTTCTAGGTCGTGCTCCTCGCTGTTGCCACACTCACTCTTTGCCGCCCCAGGTATCTCACCTTCGTACTCAGCTATGAATTTAAATGATTCCCTAGCTAAGTCAATCGCCTGCTGTCCAGTAGCTGTATCTCTCATCAGCAGATAGAATCCAGTTCTGCAACCCATAGGTCCGATATATATCACCTTGTCTGAAATCTCGCTGTTCCTAGCATAGGTTGCAAATAGATGTTCAAAAGTATGTAGTGCCTCGTTTGAAACGTAGTCTCCCATATTAGGTCTCTTCATCCTGATATCGTAGTAACTACATCTCCATCTATTCTCGAAACGTACATGCCCTTCTGCAAGGTATCGTGATTTACGTTAAAACTCGCAATTCTCTCCATTTTATCCATCGGAGTATCCTCTCTTCATAAAAATAATAAGCGTGCGAGGCACAGCCTCACACGCTTATTTTATCACAATTCTGAAGTTTTTCGTCTATAACGCAGACTTATTGTCAAGCACTGCATCACATCTTCTAATTGAAGCTTAACCGAAGTACTTCTTTCCTAGCTTAGCAAATGACTCAGCTGATCTGTGGATAGTTTCGTTTGCGATGCAGAACGAAAGTCTGATGTATCCAGGGCAAGCAAATGCGCTTCCAGGAACTGAGAGAATTCTCTCTTCCTTAGCTGCAGCTACTAGCTCCTTCTCATCTGCAACTGGTGACTTAACCCATAGGTAGAATGCACCCTGAGGGACAATTGCAGAGAAACCTGCCTCTGTTACGATCTTGTATAGATCCTCAGCATTCTTCTTGTAGTACGGGATATCAACCTGTGCATCTAGGCATCTCTCAACAGCTAGCTGAATGATAGATGGAGCATTAGTGTCTCCAGAAATACGGTTTGCTACAGTTGCTGCTGCCATGAACTCCTCAACGTTGTCAGACTTTGGAGATACTGCGAGGTATCCAAGTCTGTCTCCAGGAATCGAAAGTGACTTCGACCATGAGTATGCGATAATAGTGTTGTCATATAGGTCTGGAATGAACACGATTTCCTTATCTACGTATACGAGTTCTCTGTATGGCTCGTCAGTGATTAGGTAAATAGGGTGTCCGAATTCCTTCTCTGCTTCCTTTAGAACCTCTGCAATTTTCTCGAGAGTCTCGCGAGAGTAAATTGCTCCTGTTGGGTTGTTAGGGTTGTTAATGATTACTACCTTAACCTTTGGATCAAGAACCTTCTTGAGTGCCTCAGGATCTGGCTCGAATCCATTTGCTTCGTTTGGAGGAACAACTACTGTCTCTGCATGATAGTTACTAGCCCAGTTTGCATACTCTACGAAGTAAGGTGCAAATACAACCTGCTTATCACCAGGATCGAATATTGTCTTCATGATTACGTTAATCGAAGAACCAGCTCCAACAGTCATGATAATATGCTCTGAAGTGAACTCTGAACCGAATCTCTTGTTGAGATTCTCAGCTACAGCTGTTCTTGTCGATTCAAATCCAGCATTAGGCATATAGCCATGAACTAGGTGTGGGTCCATCTCGTTGTTAACGTAGTTGATAGCCTCTCTATATTCTTTTGGTGGATGCAGTCCAGGGTTTCCAACACTGTAGTCGTAAACGTTCTCTGCTCCGTAAACCTTTGCCATCTTCTTACCCTCTTCGAACATAGCTCTGATAACCGAGCTACCCGCTAGAAAGGGCTCCATACTTTTTGCGATCATAATTACCTCTCCTCTTACCTTTAATGTTTAACGGCTTTAGCCGTATACGAGCTAATTGTAACACACCAGATTATTATTCAATAGATAGAACTTTTATAATCTTTATCTTCTACAGCTTTCTGCAGCACATCATCCTGAACATTTTCTGATAGCTCTACTACAGCAGTTCCAGCCTCATGACTAACTTCAGCAGCCTTAACCCCCTCAAGAGCTTCAAGAGTTTTCTTTACTGTAGCCTCGCAGTGTCCGCACATCATGCCTTCGATTTTCATAGTCTTGGTCATAGTTTTTTTCCTCCTTCAAAAGTTCTTTATCTTCATATAAATTTTTGGCCTCGTCAACTCCCAAGTTTTTCGTCAGTATTATTGCTTTCAGCAGGTGTTCCGATAAGAGCTCTAAGTTTCTCACTATCAACAATGGCTTTTGGAGCTTTTTATCTCTGTTTGCAGCATGCAACTTAAACATGTTTAGCCTGAGTGCATTCATGCACACACAGAAGCTCGATATGCTCATCGCTGCTGCTCCCCACATCGGATTCATCGACCACCCTTTCATAAAGTGGGCATATGCCCCAGCTGCAAGCGGAATTAGTAGGATGTTATAAAAAAATGCCCAGAATAAATTCTCATGTATGTTTTTGAGTGTTGCCCTACTTAACCTGATTGCCGCTGACACATCCGAGAGCTTGCTATTCATAAGTACGACATCCGCCGCATCAACTGCTACATCGGCTCCTGCTCCGATAGCAATTCCGACATCTGCACGAGTTAGTGCAGGGGCATCGTTTATTCCATCTCCTACCATCGCAACTTTGCCTAGTTCATCTAGCTCTTTGATAAGTTTCTCCTTGCCATCTGGGAGCACTCCTGATGCGACATAGTCAATACCAGCCTGTTCACCGATAGCTTCTGCAGTTCTCTCGTTGTCGCCTGTAATCATCACGACCTTGAGTCCTTGCCTCTTCATCTCAGCGATTGCGCTTCTGCTGTCGTCCTTAACCGTATCCGCTACGGCTATCATTCCTATTAGTTTTTTTCGCCACCTGCAAATAACAGAGGTGTCTTGCCTTGGCTAGCTAACGACTCCGCCTCTACCTTCGTGCCTTCTGGTACTTCCACCAGACCAGATATATTTTTACGCTTCCTGCAAAGAGCTCACCCTTTGAGCCAGCTCCCGCAAGCCTTGCATGGATGCCTTTTTCCCGATATCGCTTCAAAGTCCTCTATCTCAATATCTGCCAGCTGATGCTCATCGCGATTCTCGTTAAAGTAACGAGTTATAGCTAATGCGAAAGGGTGCTCGCTTCTAGCTTCGAGAGCATTTGCAATATTGAGTAGCTGTGCCAAAGTCACACCCTCTGCAGGGGTTATATCAGTAACTGTAGGTTCTCCCTTAGTGATAGTTCCCGTCTTGTCGAGAGCGACTACCTGAATTCTCCCCGTCTCCTCGAGAGAGCTAGCAGTCTTGAATAATATTCCATTCTTCGCTCCGAGTCCGCTTCCAACCATGATTGCTACAGGCGTTGCCAGACCAAGTGCACAAGGACAGCTTACGACGAGAACAGCGATTCCCCTAGATAAAGCATATCCAAATGGCTGTCCTGCAAATATCCAGATTAGCGTCACAATCACCGCGATTATGATCACCACAGGAACGAACACACCCGACACCTTATCAGCAATCTTGGCTATTGGTGCCTTGGTTGCCGCAGCATCACTGACCATCTTGATTATCTGAGATAGCGTAGTATCTTCGCCGACGCGAGTAGCTTTCGCTCTTATAAATCCAGTTCTATTTATCGTAGCTGCCGACACCTCGTCACCAACTTCTTTATCTACTGGAACACTTTCACCAGTGAGAGCTGATTCATCTATCGCTGTACCACCTTCAAGAATTACACCATCCACCGGAATGCTATCTCCAGGTCTAACGACGAAAGTATCACCAATTTTCACCTCTATAATTGGAACTTCTACCTCTGCTCCATCACGCTCTATAATCGCAGTCTTAGGAGCTAGCTTCATCAGACTCTTTAGCGCATCAGTAGTCCTGCCCTTAGATAGAGCTTCTAAGAGTTTCCCAACAGTAATCAGTGTCACTATCATCGCTGCTGATTCAAAGTACAGGTTGTGCATGCCAGCCATAACAGCTTTGGTATTGCCGTCTGTTACGTTCCTTGTCATCTGCATAAGTATATAGAAACTCCATAGAAACGATGTCATAGAGCCCATAGCGACAAGTGTATCCATATTGGGTGCACCTGAACGAATACTCTTCCAGCCGCTGACAAAGAACTTCTTATTAATGAACATTACTATCGCTGCCAGCACCATCTGGATAACTGTAATTCCTATATGATTTCCGTCTAAGAATTTAGGCAGCGGTAGATGTAGCATGGTGTGTCCCATCGAAAAAAATACATGAGGACGATTAGAAAAAGCCAGCGATGATACTAGTCTTCGTTTGAGCACGGGACTTTCTGTGTCCTCAAGAGCTTTTTCCTGAGCCTCAAGATGATTCACAGAAGACTTAGCCTCCTCTACTGCTTCTCTGCTTGCTCCGTATCCCGCATCTTCTACAGCCTTTATTATATCTTCACTCGTTGCACTTCCCTCTACACCCATAGAGTTGGTGAGCAGGCTTACGGAAACAGATTCTACCCCCGGAACCTTGCCTACCGCCTTCTCCACATGAGCTTGACAAGAGGCACAGCTCATGCCTGTGATATTATATTTATCCATCAAAATTCCCCCTTTACCCTATTTCATCAGCTTCTGCATGACCTTAACGAGCTCGTCAATGACCTCATCGTCACCGTTTCTTATGTCATTAGCAACACATCCCCTAATGTGACTAGCCATCAGCTCTTTATTGAAGCTATTGAGTGCACTATTTACAGAAGACACCTGAATCAAGATATCAGGACAATAGGCATCCTTCTCTAGCATCCCTTGGATACCCCTGATCTGACCTTCGATCCTCTTAAGCCTATTCATCAGATTCCTGTATTCCATGTGCGACCGCTCACGGCGGCGTTCAGATAACTCGGCCATAGCCCCTCCTAGTATGATATACTCCCATCTTCAAAATCATCATGTGTTCATTTGCAGAATCTCGATTATTCAGAGTGGGTTGCATTTTCATATCTTTTATTATTGCTGTACTATGACTTGAGTATATACCCCCTACCCCTATATGTCAAGGTGCTCTAACTAATATTAAAATGTGTTTATCTTCATATTTATCGAATATGCACTCATACAAAACCCCGATAGCACATCGTGCTATCGGGGCTTTGTAACTATCAAAGAATTATTAGCTTTCCTTCATAATCGCGCAATTCTTTACTCTGCCTCAAAGTACTCTGCCACCATTTCAAGGTCCTTGATAATCGGCAGATGCTGTGGACAGATTGCCTCGCACTGACCACAGGCGATACAGTCACTCGCCTTGCCAAATGTAATCGCCGTTCTCTCATAGTACTCGCGCTGTGGTGTCCACTCGCTATCGCTACTCTCATGCATATCGGTGTTATATAGCGAGAAGTAGCGAGGAATAGGAATGTTTACAGGACATCCCTCTGTGCAGTAGGAACAGGCTGTACATGGGATACCTATGGAACTGTTGATTATCTCAACAACCTTATCTATAATCTCGTATTCCTCTGGAGAAAGTGGTTCGAAAGCTTTCATATATGAAGTGTTATCGAGCAGCTGCTCCATACTGCTCATGCCGCTTAAAACTACTTTTACATTCTCTAGGCTCGCCACGAAGCGGATCGCCCAAGAAGCGACGGACATATCGGGACGGTGCGCCTTAAGGAGAGCTTCGGCTTCAGGAGGAACATTTGCAAGGATTCCGCCCTTGACCGGCTCCATTACTACAACGTCCATTCCATGCTTCACAGCCGCCTCATAACATCGTCTTGACTGAACTCCTTCGCTGTTCCAATCAAGGTAGTTAATCTGTAGCTGGATGAACTCAAATTCAGGGTGCTCAGTTAGGAACTTGTCCACATGCTCCGCATCCTCGTGTGACGAGAATCCTAGGTGCTTGATGATGCCCGCTTCCTTCTTCCCCTTAAGGTATTCGAAACAGTGAAGCTCCGTAAATTTATCGATGTTCTCGCGTCCAACATCATGGAGCAGGTAGTAATCGAAATAGCCTGCACCAGTCTTCTCAAGCTGCGCCTCAAAGTATGCATCACGCTCCTCTTCCGTATTAAAAAATCCTGCATGCATCTTGGTAGCAAGAGTGTACTCGCTTCTATCATGGCGCTTAACAAGGAATTCTTTTTGTCGCTGGCTCGCTTTTGCTTGTTGTGGTACATCCATGCCGTGTCAAAGTAAGTAAACCCCTGTTCAATAAATGAATCTGCCATGCGTCCGCTTTTCTGCTATATCGATGCTTCCTGCATCATCTGGGTTAGTCATCGGCAGCCCTCATAAGGCCGAAGCCTAGCTTGTATCTAACGTCCATTTTACCCTCCGTACATATTATTAATCTATATACCCTTATTTTTTTGCTGGAAAAAAATCATATAATCTATTAGCTATAAGTATTTTTAGTGCAACCTATTCTTCATGCCTAACACAGTAACACTATCTCCTGTAGTTTCAAAGCTACATCTTGCATATCCCAATTTTCTTGATTTTACAAAAATCAAATTACCAGCAAGTTAGCAACTCTTGAAATTCAAGCTTTTTTTCATGATCATCTTATTTTTATGTTTCAAAAAGCAAGTTAAACTATGCCCCAAAACGGAATATACGACTTATATCTTGGGGCTGTATTGGGATCCAGTGGTTTAATTAACTCTGCTTCCACGGCTAAATTAATCAATCTTGATGCACTAGCAGCTGCCGTGCTCGCTAATCCTAGCCTATCACGCAAAGTGGAATTTGTTGCCTTTTACTGGTTAACATATTTTAAGCAAGCATGCAAGTAACATGTCCATAATCTAGTTTCTTGTGTCATATTCTTATATGCAATCGGTCCAAAAACAGTTACCTTTGTATTCTCTTCGTATATATCTATTTGTGGGGCAGGTAGTAAATATGTCTCACAATATGTGGCGACTCTATCCCATCCAGTACCTAGTTCTTCACATATTCCGAGCCTTCTCATTAAACTTGCCATAATCTCATTACGTGATCTTGGAGGATTATCAATAATTCTGTTTATGTTTACAAGCGGAGTTCCTGGATTAGTTATTTCTATTCTTGATTTAAAAAAATTTCTATTGTTGGTCCTGCACCTGTAATCGATAAATCTTGATGTATCAGAGCATTGGCTATTAATTCTCGTATCGCAACGATTGGATAAACTGTTTTTTTCCTTTCGTAAAGGAGCTTCGATTTCATCTTTAGCTGGCAATAACCCAGCAATGTATTTTACAAGACCTTCAAATCCTGATGCATATCCTTTTCCACCAGTATCCTGACGCAAGATATTTATTCTCTTATCATCCTCATACTGTATAACTCTAATTCTCTTGCGATCCAGCGCAGGGTATTTATCTAATTTTTTTGCAAATAATAATGCCCCTAAATTAGAAATCGTATATAGACCATTGTCTTGATACAGTATTATTTTTGTCTTCGAGTAGATAATGCGCAATTTGATTTCCCTCAGCAGGAACGGCAATACCACTCATATCAAAATATGTAACATAATCCAATTCGTTTAGGACATCTTGCAGTGACATATCTTCCTCAGCAGGTAATTCTTCGAATCTAGAATTATTAATCTTTTGCCAAAGTTTTGCTTCTGACCCTGGATTGTCTTTCAATTTTTTCTTATGCGACCCCACTCTAATATACTCAACATTCTTGAAAAAAACCGTTTTCCCTATAGCTTTATATATTATTAATATTACTACATTCTTATTATCTATTTTAACTTCCTCGAATTCAAAATTAGCATTATCACTCAGCAATCTTCGCAGCCACGGTTCTAAATCCTCATTCCCTTCGCCTTTCTTCGTTCTATAATTAAATTCTGTACCAACTATCTCGTGTGTATCGTTGTCAATTCCCCATAAAACATACGCTTTTGATTTGTCTTCTATAGCAGCAGTGTTACTTAAAGCACTGATATACTCACCTATCATTTGAGGATCACTATTATTCTGCTTGAATTCAACGCAGGGATATTCTGCATCCAGTTTTATTAATTCTTTTTACAAGTAAAGTTAAATTTTTTTCATTACCACCTCTTACAAAAGCAAGTTATTTTCCTCTTTATATAATACTTAATAAGATTGCACTACACTATATATTGTGATTCTCTTGTTTAGAATAATCAAAAAGCAAATTACCAGCAAGTTAAAACATAAGCATTTTGTCAACCATCAGACTTGAGTAATCCTTTTCAGTAAATATGTTGCTTTAACAAGTAAAAAAATAGCTTTATATACCTCATTGAAATTATTGCTATCAAAATACGAATGGTAATTATTGCCATCTTTGTTATATATCAGACATAGTGGGAGCCACCATTTCGAAAAACAATATGGTCTTTTTCCATGCATTAGTTCCCCCTTCTTTTTGGATCCGTTAGACGGTATTGTTTTTATTATGTAATCATCTTGCCTACAGCCATCTTAGAAAAGTATAAGTCTACATTTTTTCATGTAATTTTTAACAATTGCAAATTTATTACCTCACTAAATCTTACCCCAGTATATCCGCAACTCTTCTCTTAAGTACGGGCACAACCTCTTCCATAAACCACGGATTTTTTGCCTGCCAACGAAAGTTGAGTGGACTCGGATGAACTATTGGGAAGTAATTTGGCAGGTATTCCGCAAAAGCACCTTACTGTCTCAGTCAGATTGCGCTTCATATCGCCTTTCAGATAATAATCCATCGCATACTTTCCAATCAGAATCGTCATCTGAACATTCCCTAGTTCAGCTAAGAGATCACGGTGATACTCCTCAGCGATAAATTTTCTCGGAGGTAAATCTCCTGTTTTGCCCTTTCCTGGATAGTAGAAGTCCATCGGTAAAATCGCAATTTTGTCGGAATAGAAAGTCCCCCTATCTATGCCCATCCACGTGATTAGCTTCTCTCCTGACTTATCGTCAAAAGGAATCTGCGATTCTTCCACCTTGCGACCCGGAGCCTGCCCGATTATGAGAATCTTTGCTCCCTTATTGAGCTGGAAAATAGGCGGAATACCTCGCTCTGTATATTCAGCATTTCTCTCATCTGTTTTTATCTTCTCTACAATACTTGAAATACTCATGTCTCCCTCCCTATCTTAACCGAGTGCCACGTCAAGCGTCATCATAATTGTAAATCCTACGGCGAACATCAGCACACCACTATGCGAGTGTTCTCCTTCAGACATCTCCGGGATAAGCTCTTCTACTACTACATAGAGCATCGCACCAGCCGCAAAGCTGAGCATATAAGGAAGTATCGGCGTAAGTGCCTGTGCGAAAATTATCGTCACAATCGCCCCTATCGGCTCAACCACTCCCGATAGTACACCATTTCTAAATGCTCGATGCCTCGATGAGCCTGCAGAATAGAGTGGCATTGAAATGATTGCTCCCTCTGGAAAGTTCTGAATTGCAATTCCAATTGCAAGCGCAAGTGCACCACCAAGAGTGATTCCAGAATTACCAGTCATCCAGCCCGCAAATACAACGCCGACCGCCATGCCTTCGGGTATGTTGTGAAGTGTCACTGCTAGTACGAGCATGGTGGTCTTGGAAAGTCTGCTCTTGGGACCTTCAATATCATTAGTTACAGCATGCATATGCGGAATCACGTGATCCATAAGCAGGAGAAATCCTATTCCCACCCAGAACCCTATAACTGCAGGCAGAAAAGCTAATCTGCCGAGTCCTTCACTTTCCTCCATCGCTGGAATAAGCAGACTCCATATGGATGCGGCAACCATTACCCCTGCGGCAAAACCGCTGAGCATACGCTCTACACCTTTGCTGAGGTCTTTTTTCATAAAGTATACGCAAAATGCACCAAGTGTCGTTCCGAGAAACGGAATCATGACACCGTATATAACATTTAGATTAATACCCACATTACCTCCTATTAAATTCACTCCCGCACTGCTGTGCCAATAACGAGTAAAACTTATGCTATAATTATGTGATTCTCATTATACACCTAGGAGATGAAATTAAAAACAAACTATGAGTTTAAAAACCACAGATAAAATACTTAATACTAAATTCGGAACCACCAGTGAGACTACTCCGTCCATCACTTCGTCTATACCTGTCACTGGAACATTGATAATCGGAGCTGGCGCCGCTGGACTGATGTGCGCGGCAAATCTAAGTACAGGTGGCATCATGCTCGAGGGCTCCTCTAGAATCGGAACTAAGCTTCTGATGAGTGGCCACGGGCATTGCAATATCACGCATGCAGGCAGTATCAAAGACTTTCCTAGCTGCTATGGTGAAGCTGGAAGATCGATACGCAAGATTCTATACAAATACAGCAATGCTGATCTCATAGATTTTCTTGCGTCGCGCGGAGTCAACACGGTGACAAACGAAGATGACCGAATATTCCCCGAGTCGATGAGAGCACAGGATGTTAGAGACGCATTCCTAGAAGCTGCCGAATCTAATGGATTCAAGATTATTTCTAATAGAAAGGTAGTTGAAATTCACTTATCTGAAGCAAGTTCAGAAGTCCGCAAATACATAATTGTAGCCGAAGCTCCAGACGGTCAGAGGTTTCATTATGAAGCCACTAAACTAGTAATTGCAACTGGTGGAAAGTCATACCCTAGGAGTGGTTCAGATGGCTCGATGTTCTTTGTCTTATCTGCAGGTTTAGGAATTGAGCATACAGAACTAAAAGCCTTCACTTGCACCACTTGAGATAATGGGGGTATCCGTATGGGGATCTATCTGGAATTTCTTTTTGAAAAAGGTAGAAGTTAGCATCTACCCTAAGAAAGGAAAAACGCCTTGCACTGCTAAGCGGCTCTCTGCTCCTTGCACACGAGAATTTCTCAGGGCCAGCTATTCTCAATTCATCTAAATATGCTGAACCTGGATGCTGGCTCCAGATTAACTACATAGGCATGAGCAGAGAGGACGCTCTATCTAGAATTGCTGCCAATCATGGTAAGAACGCGCAAAGCGGCGAACTCGCTTCTATCATTGCCAAAGAGTTCGCCCTGCCGCGCCGCTTCGCCAAGGAAGTGGTGAAGCGTTCCGCTTGCAGCGCGCGGAAGGCCGCCGTCCTCCTCTCGGAGGACCGATTCGAAAATCGAATCGCGCGGTGACTTCAGCAAGGCCATCGTCACCGCCGGCGGCCTCCGCCTCGACCAGTTTGACTGCAAATCGATGCAGCTCAAATCCGCCCCGAACGTCTACTGCATCGGAGAGATGCTAGATGTAGATGGTATTACGGGCGGTTACAACCTCCAGTTTGCCTGGTCTTCGGCGCGAGCAGCAGCATCATCAATAGAATCAAATAGCAATTTTGCCGCTTCAATCGATAAATCATAATAGCCTGCAGCGTATCCAATTCGAATGCGTTTGTAGCTATCCAAAACCAGAATAAAGATATAACCGCTGCAGCCATTGAGATTTCAATGGCTGCAGCGGTTTTTACCAGCTCTTTTTGTCCTATAACCCTAAACCTACAGATACGAAACCGTCTCGCATAGCTCCTTGCGGCTGAAGTGGTTAGGTAGCGGCTTTCCGTCCTCTGCCGCATACCCTGAGATCCATGGCCATCAAGATTTCTTCATTATCAGGAAGTTCAAGCGCCTTATGTAGTTTGTCTGGGTCTAGGGAAGTTAATCCAGCAGCTATCGAGTCCAGCATCGGCTGCTGCGAGCATCATGTGAGTTGCAACGATCGAGGCATCCTCTATTCCCGAATCCCTCTTTCCACCCGGATATACATACACATTAGTCTTATCAAATGCTACTACGATTACAGTCGGCGCACCATATCTGCAAGGTGTTTCGATATCGAACTTGTCTAGCGCCTCCTTTGATTCAAGTACGTATACATGCTGTTCCTGTAGATTCTTGGCAGTCGGCGCAAGCCTTCCAGCCTCTAGTACAGCCTCGAGCTTCTCACGCTCTACCTCCTTGTCCGAGTATTTCTTACACGAATATCTGGCTTTTACAACTTCTTTGAATTCCATAATACCCTCCTTTTGCCGCTACTACCTCTTTTTCTTCATTGACAGAGCGATTTTCTTGCGCTTCTCATCAACTGATAGCACTCTAACATTTACGATATCTCCAACCTTAACCACATCGAGCGGATGCTTCACAAATCTATCTGACAGCTCTGAGATATGTACGAGTCCATCCTGATGAACTCCTATGTCCACAAATGCTCCGAAGTCCACAATATTACGAACAGTTCCCTTGAGCTCCATATTTGGGCGAAGGTCACTTATTTCTAGCACGTCACTTCTTAGTAGTGGTGCTTCAGCCTCTTCTCTTGGGTCTCTACCCGGCTTCTCTATTTCACTCAAAAATATCCTTGAGCGTATACTCACCGATATTCGCCGCCTCAGCTAACTGCTTCATCGAAGGCTTATCCGATTTGCTATTGGCGTGCTTGCTGCCAAACTTCTCCTGCAATTTGTTCTTGGAGCTTAGGCTATCTGAAATCCCCTTTGCCGCACCAGTAATTATATCTGCTGATTTGTATCCCATGATTTCTAAAATCTTACGTGCTGCGTCATAGCTCTCAGGATGAACTGCTGTGCAGTCAAGCGGCTCCTTGCCATCTCTGATGCGAAGGAACCCTGCACACTGCTCAAATGCCTTCGGTCCTAGCTTTTGCAACCTTGAGGAGCTGCTTTCTGCTGTCAAATCTGCCGTTTTTCTTCACGATACTTCACGATATTAGCCGCAATTGGCTTACTAATTCCGGATACGTACTCGAGCAGTGAAGCAGATGCTGTATTTAAATCCACTCCGACGCTGTTAACGCAGTCTTCAACCACTGCTCCAAGAGCTTCTGCCAGCCTCTTCTGATCCATGTCATGCTGATATTGACCGACCCCGATTGAGCGTGGGTCAATTTTAACTAGCTCAGCAAGTGGATCCTGCAGTCTTCTCGCAATCGATGCAGAGCTACGCTCACCCACATCGAGATCTGGATATTCTTCCGTCGCTAGCTTACTAGCCGAGTATACGGAAGCCCCCGCCTCGTTTACGATTACATACTGGAGTTTTTTTCTTTGGATTAGCATAGAGTCCCTGTTCGTACTCCTTGATAAATTCAGCAATAATCTGCTCTGACTCACGAGAAGCCGTACCGTTTCCTACGGAGATGATATCTATATCATGCTTCTTTACGAGCTTTGCCACGACCATCTTAGCTTCTTTGATCTTGTTCTGCGGTGCAGTTGGATATATGACAGTCGTATCTAAAATCTTTCCTGTAGCATCTACAGCAGCCAGCTTGCAGCCAGTTCTAAATGCTGGGTCCCAGCCGAGAACAGTCTTGCCGCTGATAGGTGGCTGCATGAGGAGCTGCTCGAGGTTGCTGGCAAATATCTTTATCGCCCCCTCCTGTGCACCGAGTGTCAGCTCGTTTCTTATTTCAGTTTCTATAGACGGTGCGATAAGTCTCTTATATGCATCTAAAGCGGCGTCTTCGATGTACTGCTGTGTCACCTTGTTAGTGGAGCTCTTAAGGTCTCTGAACAACCTACCCTCTATCTTATCCACTGGAGCCTCAAGCTTTACACCGAGCACCTTCTCGTTCTCACCTCTATTGATAGCAAGAATTCTGTGACCAGGAAGTCCAGATATCTTCTCAGCGAACTCAAAGTAATTTTCATACACACTGCGCTCTCCACTAGCTTCGAGCTCAGCCTTAACTGCAGGAACGACCGATGTGACGAGCACGCCTTCCTTAGCCGTTAACTCCCTTATCCATGTTCGTATATCCGCATCATCTGAGATGTCTCCAGCAATAATATCAAGTGCTAGCTTGATGGCTGTTTCAGAATCATTTACCTCATGCTCTTCGCTCAGATATTTGAGAGCTTCTTCAGACACTGGAGCAGCTGCATCGCTTGACATGATATATTCTGCAAGCCCTTCAAGCCCCTTCTCCCTAGCGATCATCGCACGAGTACGTCTCTTCGGCTTATACGGTCTATATATGTCTTCGACAGCAACTACTGTCTCTGCCTGTTCGAGTTTATCCAGTAGTTCATCGGTTAGCTTGCCCTGTGACTCAATCGAAGCAATTACTGTCTGTTTTCTCTCCTCGAGTGAACGTAGGTACTTCAGTCTCTCTTCAAATCTTCTCAGCACCTCGTCATCGAGCGCTCCAGTTGCTTCCTTACGGTATCTCGCAATAAAAGGGATTGTATTCCCCTCATCGATTAGTTTGATTACAGCCTCAACCTGCCAAGACTTTATCCCTAATTCCTGTGTTATCTTCTGTGTAATATCCATACTAATTCAGCATGCTGCTATCGAGTATCAGCATTATCTCTCCTTCATTGTCATACGCGCGGAAACGAACCTTCTGACCTGGTTCTAGACCAAATCCCTGCTTCGGTGGATTGTGAAGTGTTCCGTAAAATTCGTTGTCACCAAAGTCTGTCGTTCTCACCCATACTACCTCTGGCAAAAATCCTTTCTTGCCAACCGTCACACTCACGAAGTCCGGAAGCTCTATATTGCGTCCACCATCAAGCATCTCGAGTTCTCTGAGCATAGCCATCCTCTGATCTGCCGATTCAAAATTCTCTCGGATATCATCTGGCACGTCTGTAAATGCTGATAAGTCAGCTTCTAGGTTATCTGCGAGTTCAAACTCATAGTCTCTAACATCGCTAAATCTAACTCTTGCGTACTTTTCGGAACTTCTCGGGCCTATCTCTAGTCTTCCATCCTCCGATTTCTTTGCCGACGCAAGTAGGTTAAAACTGGTGCCTACCAGATCTTCGCAGAAACAATACGCGAGCACACCTGTCGCCCCTTCTATTATCTCAAGCGTGTCAGATAAGCCTTCTAGCTCCTCTTGACAGTCGATATATATAAACTTGTGAAATATCTCTCTGAAAATAGCTTCATCAATATACATATTCAATCTCCGATTTCTAGTTTTGCCTTATTATTTCTGGCTGTGCCGTGTACTTACAGGGCTGCCAAAAGCATTTATCAGACATTAATTATAACATGATATTGTTTTTTCTCACAGAATCATCACACATAGCTGCACAAAAATGGTAAAGTGAAGTCAAGAAGAATTGTATGCAATTAATCAGAGTGACTTAACTCTGGTTTTTAGTAATATGAGGAGGATAATAAAATGGCAGCAATTGAATTGACAGCAGAAAATTTCGAACAGGAAGTACTACAGGCAGATAAGCCAGTTCTAGTTGATTTCTGGGCTTCATGGTGTGGACCATGCAAGATGCTTTCTCCAGTAATCGAGGAAATCGCTGAAGAGAGAAGCGACATCAAGGTTGGAAAGGTTAACATTGATGAGCATCCAGAGCTAGCTCAGAAGTATGGCGTTATGAGCATCCCAACCGTTCTTGTACTTAAGAATGGAGAGGAAGTAAATAAGTCCGTAGGAGCAGTTCCTAAGAAGGCTCTTCTTGACCTTATCGGCTAATAGCGTTTATCGCGGAGCGCTACTCCGTTTATAATCTAATAGTAAAAAGACCTCACTAGATGACTCTTAGTGAGGTCTTTCTATTGAAATAAAATTGTGGGTTATAGGACAAAACGTGTTGGTCACTAGTCCCAATAATTCTGAAATTCAGACGACTTGTGAAGCTCTCCCCAGACCACCGCATCTCCCCATGTAGGGATAGATGAAGTGCGTTTATCTAGCTCTGAAATCTTCTGGTATATCGCTGCAATACTTTTTGTCCGTTGGCATTACTTTTTAATAGTTCAGACACAGAAAGCGGTCTTGGTGAGTGCACATAGCACCACCAGAAGACCGCTTTTTATTCTTCTTTCAACAGATAGTCCACGGTGATTCCTTAGCAAAGCTCTTAGTCTTGCATTTATACCGCCTTCTATCTGGTTATTTGTAGATGGAACCTTACCTATCTCAGCTATTAAATCTTCATCCAAATAAGTGAATAAAGTACCTTCTTTTTACCAACCTAGAAAGAGATATCTGCGCCTTTAAAAGTCTTTCATGCGTTGCTCTCCAGTTGCCAGTTTCGTCTAGTGACCTTTGGCTCAAAAACTTGTTGTGTCTTCTCATCCAATCTAAGAACTCATCTATCCATTTATCTGCTTCAGATTTCGTTTCTAGGTGGAGCAGTCTTTTTGGAAAGAGCATATAGCTCAGCCCCCTGCAAGGGTTTTTAGGTCTTGTTGTAGTATATCTTCTTACTTGAGAAAACACATGAAAAAAAGGCATCTCTGGTGCTTTGCATGAGGCCATACCTTTTTCAAAAGCCTTATTAAATCCTTTTCCCTCCGTCCGAAACTACTAGTGTAGGTTCAGTAATCCTGGACATTAATGAAATCCATGCATTTGCATGCTCATAGCGGCACAAGTACCATCCAAGCACATTATTTCTGTCACAGCAAATTAAAACACAAGCATTACGGCATAGATAAATTCCATCTACGAACACCACTGAATGCTTTTCTTCCACTACGGTTGGTAATGTCCATATATCCCAAAATTTGGATGTCTTTCGCCTAAAGGTACGACCACCTCCAGGCATATCCTTTTGAATATCTTTGCTAAAAAGCCACTTAAGAAATATATTAAGTTGCTTGGTTAGGTTATCTATTTTTGGCGAAAATGCCATCTTGCAATTACCACAAAACCACCTCTGTGTTCCTGCATTTGTCTTACCATATTTCGAGCAACAACTATTACAAACAGGGCAAATAACACGTTTCATTTTACTATCCTCCTAGAATACTGTTTCTAAGGAAGATATAACCCCAATACACCTTGAGATTTCAAGGGTTACAGACGATTTTACCAACACGTTTTTGTCCTATAACCCAAAATTGTCTTTAAAGTGCTTCGTAAACAGCCTGGCTATCTTCGAGCAACATCGCTTCTTCTTCATCGCTCAACTCATGCTTTGATAGCTCCAAATACGTCTTAGTGAGCCTTATTGCAAAAATCGTTCTAACTACGAAGCTTATAATGTAAGCGGCAGTCAACAGGAACAGAAATGTCTGCATCCCTCTAAATGCGCTGTACAGAGCCACGAAAGCTTCAGCACCCTCTCCAATAATCTTGTGTATGTACTTCTTAATAACAAACAGGATACCTGTCGCACCAATAACTTCTATGACAGTTGCAACGATCATTGCGATTCTGTACACTTTCTCGGTTGTAATAATTCCTTGCGAAATAGCTTTTCCACCTAGCACGTCTACAATTCGCCTTGTACCAAATAGGATGTTTCGCATATATATGATATTTAGTATATTCCCGATAACTTGTACTGCAAGAATTGCTACAAATAACACCCAAATAAACACACTTACTGTAGTTGTGTTTATATTCTCTGTAGTAATTGCCAAAAATGCAAATCCGCTAGCAGTAACGAAGAAAATGGTAATTGCAATTATTGCCAGTAGCAGAAAAAGCTAGATATATAATGTAAGCTCTGAAGGCATTCCTATAATAGGGATTGAGCTTATGGAGTTTATTTAGTCCAATAATATAAAGTACGATATTTGCTACGAAAATAAGGACGAGTAAATCTGGTACAATTTTGCTTGAGAATAACAGCAGCCCCTGTGATATCTCTGCCATAGCTGCAATCTGTAGCAAAGAAAATAGTCCAGTTACACCATTTACTAATATATATGCTACTTCTAGCCAAATCGTAATACTGATATATTTCAGCCCATCAAAGTTAATCGCCTTCTTACCCATACTCTCTCTTTTCCAATTTCTTAATGTATTGTCACTTAGTTTAAATTCACTATTATATTTACAAAATGCGAATGCATCAATGTTTTAAACTGTTAGTATTTAAATTCATTATATGGTTGAACAAGTTGAGGAAACAACAGATATAATGTAAAATAATAAATAATTAAGAATTGAAAGTAAGATTAGGAGGAAATATGGACGGTAAGCAATATAAGGAGGCATTTAACAACAACGTGCCTGATGGATACGATGTTGATACATATATTATTGTATGCCCTGTATGTAATAAGGAGTTCCAGTCAGCACCTGGCGATGCAGTTTGCCCAGAATGCGGAGCTGAACTCAGCTTTACTATTGAGGACAAATAATGGGAGCTGGCGAAGCCAGCTTTAAGATTATCATCACAGCTTGTGAAAACCTCCCATGTCAGCATGCTGACGATAGGAGGTTTTTTCGTTGTGCTTATTTAAGATTATTTCACAGTCACATAGATGCCGCGATCACCGCTAACCTCAACCTTAAGTGACTTAAAGTCACTCACAAATTCCTTTAGATACTTGTAGCGCTTTCCACCTTTCATGCTGTAGTAACGCACGTCGAAGTTCTTGTATATACGGTTAAGCTCATTGCCGATAAGCCCCAAATCAGTAGGCTTACCCTTATCATTGTTCTCCATGATAATCTGTTGTATCTTAGCTTCAATCGCCTTCTTGCTTGGAGTATTTGCTGTATTCTCATTAGGCTCCTTGCTTCGCTCATGCTTCTTCTGTTTCTTATATTCGTCTTCGAGAGCTTCCTCGGCGAGGCGTTCCTCCTCTGCCTGCTTAGCGAGCAGATCTATATAGATGAACTTATCATAAGCATTTTCAAGAGCTTCTGTAGCCTTGTCCGACTCTCCCATACCAAGCACTAGGCATCCCGATTCGCTAAGCCTCCTTGCGAGCGAAGTGAAGTCGCTGTCCGAAGACACTATACAGAAACCCTCGACATTGCTGCCATACAGGATATCCATAGCATCGATTATGAGCGCCGAATCAGAAGCATTCTTGCCTCTGGTATTGTTAACCTGCATCATCGGTTTCAGTGAATGCTTTCGGATTTCCTGCTCCCACCTCGTCTTGACGATGCGCTCCCAATTACCGTAAATTCTCTTATACGAGCAGATACCGTACTTCTCAATCTCATCTATTATGTACCCAGCATACTGAGCTGAAATATTCTCTGCATCTATGAGTAGCGCAATTCTAACTTCATCTGTCATCTTAGTTTTCCTTATATTTGTTAACTTCAGCGACTACAGCTTTGGATATTCTATCTAGCCTACTCTCTGCTGCTGACTCTGTACCGTAGAATCCAAAGTAAATTTTAAACTTCGGCTCAGTTCCAGAAGGTCTGAATGCAATCCAGTCGAGACCGTTCAATTCATATAGAATCACATTTGACTCAGGCATGTAGTCTGTGTAGTTCTTTATATCTAGCACTCCGAGTTCTGTTCCTGGCTCACCTAGCTTGCCATCAAGCGATCTCAGATGTTCCATGAATTTTTCTCCAACACCGGTTCCCTCAACACATATACTAGTTTCTGCGGCATAACCATATAGCTTGTGCAGTGACTCCAGCTGGTCGATTAAAGTTACGCCGTTTGCTTTTGACAATGTGGCAATCTCAGCAATTGCAATAGCTGCCATAACTCCATCTTTGTCTCGAACAGCCTGATTAAGCATATATCCATTGCTCTCTTCAAAGGCAAATAAAAATCTCTCCGAACCATTGTCCGAACGCTGTCTGATCTGCTCGGCAATATTCTTTATACCAGTTAGAGTCTCATACTGCTTCACCCCATATCTAGCGCTAATAGCTCTTGCAAGGTGTGTTGATACGATTGAAGTTACGGTGTATCCATTTTCAGGAAGTCTGCCAAGCTTCTTCGCTTCAGATAAAAGGTACTCGAGCAGTATTGCTCCAATCTGATTCCCTGACAGCTTCTTATATTCGCCCTCGTCGTAAACTGCTACTCCAAGTCTATCTGAATCCGGATCTGTGACGATGATGATGTCAGCAATCGACATCTCAGCATATTTCTTTGCTAAATCATATGTGTCATCATACTCTGGATTAGGCACTCTGAGGCTTGGAAAATCTCCATCTGGATAATCCTGCTCATTTACTGCAAATACCTTTTCATATCCGAGCTCACGAAGCGCTCTCCTTACAGGTTCTCTTCCTGACCCATTGAGCGGAGAGTACACGATGCGCAGCGATGCTCTGGCCCGTCTGCTCACACTGCTGCTATTGAACGAATCCATGATCATAGCATTGTAGCTGTCGTCGATTTCTCTACCGAAATATTTGATTTCTCCAGACTTAACAAGCTCTTCAAATGATTCAGAATTCGCTAGTATCTCGATACCGTCAACTGCAGCTCTGATGCGGCTTTTTATCTCCTCGGTTTCTTCGTCGATCATCTGTGCACCATCGGCTCTGTACGACTTGAATCCATTGTATTCCTTAGGGTTATGTGATGCGGTAATCATGATTCCGCCATCTGCATCGAAATTTCTTATTGCATATGAAAGCATTGGCACCGGGCGAAGTCGGTCGGAGAAAAGCACCTTTACTCCAGCCGCACAGCTTGCCACTGCGGCTGCCTCTGCAAACTCTCTAGAATTATTACGCGAATCATACGAGATAACGATTTTTTTACATCATTACCCTCGTGCCGTTCAGTCAGCATTTCACCCATAGCATATGCTGCTGTCGCAACCGTGTAGATATTCATACGTGCAGATCCAGCTCCCATGGTCGCTCTCATTCCAGCCGTACCAAAATCAAGCTCCTCACTAAAGCAGCTCTCTATTTCATCGGGACGAGATATCATGTTCATTAGATACTGTCTCATATTTGAGTCGATTCCTTTGGAGTTAATCCATTCTGTATAATTCTTGATTGCTTTGCTTTCTTCCATATCAATTCTCTAATTCTAAATTAAATATACAGTCTATAACTTTTTCAAAACACAGTCTCGAGCATGCACAGAAGCCCATATCTTAAGGCTCCACACACTCGGACTAATCGATACTTATATTATTCTACAGTTACACTCTTTGCGAGGTTACGAGGTCTGTCGATTTCGCAGCCCTTTTTCCTTTGCAACGTAGTAAGCGTATATCTGTAGAGGAATTACGCTAAGAAGTGGCGAAACTTCATCCATGCACTCTGGGATGTAGAATGTTTCATTAGAATGTTCCTCAATAGCAGTATTTCCTTCTTTTTGCGATGGAGATTACGTGTGCGTTACGCGCCTTAACCTCTTGGATATTAGAAACCATCTTGTCAAACAGCTTGGACTGAGTCGCAAGTGCCACAACAATAGTCTTTGGCTCCATAAGTGCAATCGTTCCATGCTTTAGCTCACCAGCCGCGATAGCAAATGAGTTGATATATGAAATCTCCTTGAGCTTGAGCGAACCTTCATAAGCAACGCTGGCATCCATTCCTCTTCCGATGAAGAACACCTGGTCTCTGTCATAAAAGCTTCTTGGCAAGCTTCTCGATTTCACCTCTCAGCCTTAGTACTTCATCTAGCTTGCTAGGAATTGCTGACAGCTCGCTGATGATTTCACTGTAGTAATCATCTGAGATAGTTCCTCTGAGGTCTCCTAGGGTATAGAGCTAAGAGGTACAACGATAATAGCTGTGTTGTATAAGCCTTAGTCGAAGCTACTGAAATCTCTGGACCTGCCCATGTATAGAATACATCATCGGATTCACGAGCAACTGTGCTGCCTACTACGTTAACGATGGATAGCACTCTTGCGCCCTTTCTCTTTGCTTCACGAAGAGCCTCGAGTGTATCGGCAGTCTCCCCAGACTGGCTGATTGCAATGAATAGAGTCTTCTCATCTACAAACGGATCTCTGTATCTGAACTCAGACGCCACATCCACCTCAACAGGCATCTTTACGAACTTCTCGAAAATATTTCTTCCAACTAGTCCAGCATGGTATGCAGTTCCACATGCTACGATGCATATCTTGTTAAACTTCGAGAACTCCTCCTTAGTGAGAGTCATATTGTAAAGTGAAACTCTGTTATCTTCACCGAGATTGCGCGCAAGAGTCTCCTTGATTGCAGCTGGCTGGTCGAAGATTTCCTTGAGCATGAAGTGCTCGTAGTTGCCCTTTTCAGCCACGCTCTCATCCCAGCTGATATGCATTGTCTCACGCTTTATTTCCTTGCCTGACTCATCGTAAATTGTAACACTATCTGGAGTCAGTACTACTGTGTCACCAGTCTCTAGCAAATACACATCTTTCGTATACTTGAGAAGTGCCGAGAAGTCGGAAGCTACGAAGTTACATCCATCTCCCTTTCCTACGATCAGCGGTGCATTCTTTCTATATGCAACGAAAGTATCTGGCTGGTCTTCAGCAATTGCAGCAAGTGCAAAAGTTCCAGTCATCTCGTGAGTTACTTTGTCCATAGCAGCCTTAAGATCACCTAGTTCGTTGTAATACTTACCAAATAGAACTGCCGCAACCTCCGAGTCAGTATCACTCTTGAATGTAAAACCCTCTTTCTCGAGCTCAGTTCTGATTTCTACATAGTTTTCAACTGTTCCGTTGTGAACTAGTGCAATTCTGTTATCGTTACTCATGTGAGGATGTGAGTTAACGTCAGATGGAGCACCGTGAGTAGCCCATCTTGTATGACCGATTCCCACGTGACCTCCGAGATTCTCATTTCCGATTAATTTCTCAAGATTAACGATAGCACCAACATGCTTTCTCAGCTTAATCTTGCCATCATTAACAACAGCAACTCCAGCTGAGTCATACCCTCTATATTCTAGCTTCTTAAGTCCCTCGATAATGATGCCCTGAGGAGCATCATTACCTACATAACCTACGATTCCGCACATATTATTTCCTCCAAATGTATTATTTCAAATAGCACTCTCACGGCGCACCGCAAGTTGCTATAACGATTCATTTTCCTAAGTTAGCCTACTTTCCGAACTTTTCCGAAATAAGCCCCGCAACCTGTTCAGCATAGCCCTGAATCTCATCTATATCCTCGCCTTCGAGCATAACTCTAATCAGTGGTTCAGTGCCAGAAGGTCTGATTAGAACTCTACCAGAGCCCTCCATCTTAGCTTCTATCTCGCCGATAAAGCTCTTAACCTCTTCATCCTCGAGAGCTATTGCCTTGCAGGCATTATCCACTCTCGCATTGACTAGAGCCTGTGGATAAATCTGAATTTCATCTCTAAGTTCGCTGAGCTTCTTGCCTGAATCAAGATATGCCTTCATAAACTGCAGTGATGATAGTACACCATCTCCAGTTGTCGTGTAGTTCAGGAATATCATGTGTCCCGACTGTTCTCCACCCAAAACAGAACCAGTCTGCCTCATCGATTCGAGCACATATCTATCTCCAACCTTAGTTACATCAACACCGATACCGTGCTCCTCTAGGTATTTGTGGAGTCCGATATTACTCATAACTGTAGCTGTTAATTTATCAGTGGCTAGAAGGCCATGATCCTTGAGATATTTTCCGCAAATGCAGAGAACTCTATCTCCATCTATAATGCGTCCTTGCTCGTCAACGACGATAAGCCTGTCCGCATCTCCATCATAAGCAAATCCAACATCTGCCCCGAGCTCTACGACTTTCTGCTGTAGGTTCTCAGGATGCGTGGATCCACATCCGTCATTGATGTTAATCCCATCTGGCTTATCGCTGATTACAGTAACATCTGCTCCGAGAGCCTCATACACGATATGAGCAGTCTCATAAGATGCACCATTTGCAGTATCGAGCACAACCTTGATACCGTCGAGTCTTTATCTATTGTCGTAAGCAGAAAGTCTGTGTACTGCTTAATAGCACTGGCATCATCTTCACGGCAGATTCCGAGTTTAGCACCTACAAATTCGTCAGTGTTGATCTCCTTCTCCCCAAGGATGATCGCCTCAATTTCCTGCTCGATCTTATCGTCCAGTTTGTATCCATGTCCGTTAAAGAGCTTGATTCCATTGTATTCAAATGGGTTATGCGACGCTGAGATAACGACTCCCGCATCTGCATTGTACTTCCTTACTAGGTGTGCAACTGCTGGTGTAGGAACGATTCCGAGCTTAATTACATCTCCACCAACCGAAAGCACTCCAGCTGTTAGCGCATTTTCCAGCATATCTCCAGAAATTCTAGTATCGCGCCCGATTACCATTACAGGTCTCTTTTCGTTCTCTCCGAGCACAAATGCTGCCGCTCTACCGATATCGAATGCAAGCGAAGCTGTGAGTTCTGTATTAGCAACGCCTCTTACACCATCTGTTCCAAACAATCTGCCCATTAGTTTCTCCTTAATTCCTAAGTATATTCTGCAAAGTATAAAGTCTGTCTTTGAAATGCTCCAGTGGCCGTTAATATATAACAGCTGTCATTAGATTATCCCCTATCGATATTACTGAATTGTAATCGTTATCTGGGCACTTTGAAGTGCTGCCGTCAGTCCTGAGTTGTTGGTCAGGTATGCTGTAACAGTGTGCTGACCTGCCCCAAGTCCCCCTGCATCTGCGCTGATTACGAACGAACTAGCGGTGATACTTGATAGCTTTTCTCGGCTACCCGTCACGACAACATTAACTCCACTATTAGCCGTTGCAGTGTGTCCATTAGCAACGTTATTTATATTAATCGATTCTGCTGACACGTTCACAGTCTTAGACGTGCTCGTGCTAACCTTAACTTTGAGCTTAACGTGTCTAGACTCATTAGCTATGTTCACACCCGATGGCAAGACATAATCGATATCTAGATCCTCCGTCTCAGTAATGGAGCTTATATCCATCTCTTTGGAAGTAATCTCGGTTATATCCTTGATATCCTTGCTTCTGCCCTTGATCACAACAGTGCTTGGAACAGAATATGTACGTGCCACACTGTCATCCTGCATATTAGTAACCTTAACCTTGAGTTTTACAGTCTTGGTCTCACCCTTATACGCAGTTACAGAAACTTTGCCAGGCTCAGTAGTTAGGTAATCTACCTTGTGTCCACTTCCATCTACAGGCGTTGCTACTACGCTAAATTCCTTTGCCTTATCTGTAACTTTATTGGCATCAAGTGCAAGTTTTTACCGAGTCAACATTCTTGATCAGACTTGCAGCACCTTGAACCTCTACTTCCTTGCTGCCCTGTTTCTTGACTACAGGCTCTCCGGTTTGACCATCAAGGTAAGTGGTGTACGTACTCACTTTCTTTACTTCTAGGTCTTCAACCGTCACAGAGATGCTGCTTTCACTCTGGGATTTAACTACGATTGCTCCAGGCACGCTTACCTGTACCGCCATCGTGTTCTCGCCCTTCCCAGCATTAGCAGCATTGACCGTGGCAGCAATTTCAGACTTCTTAAGTTCATTAATCGCCGATCGTCTACCTACAAGCGTGACCGATATCTTCTCAGTATCCATCTTGCTTACCGCAAGGTCATTCTTGGCGAGTGTATTTGAATTAGTGACTGTCACCGGAATATTCGTATACGTCCTTGTTATTGTCGGATTGATGCTGTATACAACGTATAACCAAGCCGCAAATGCTATCGCAATTGAAAGCGCTAGGTTCAATTTGTTGATTTTCTTCTTACTTGCTTCGTTATTTTGCATCGTGCTTTCCCCCCTTTCGGCGTACTAGCTTTGCAACCTTGCCATACATACCTCTCTCAGATGGTAAGTACATATTCAGAAGCATCTTCTCAATCGTCTTGAGGTCAACGAATCTGCGAATCTTCCCATCCTCAGCGATCGATACAACACCAGTCTCCTCAGAAACTATTATGATTAGTGCATCGCAGACCTCACTAAGGCCGACACCTGCGCGGTGCCTAGTTCCGAGATTTCTACCGATGTTTTTCTTTTCTGTCAAAGGGAATACGCATGATGCCGCGTGAATTCTCGCACCGCGAATGATTACGCCTCCGTCGTGCAGTGGCGAACCTTCGTAAAATAGATTTCCAAGAAGTCGGATTGAAATCTCAGCATCTACAACTACTCCAGTCTCTATGATGTCATTAAGCATAGTGTCACGCTCGATTGCTATAAGTGCTCCCGTTCTGGTCGCAGAGAAATCGTCAATTGCGCTCACTAGTGCATCTACCGTCTCAACGGCCTTGTTCTTGTCGATGTTACGGAACGAGTTTGTGTTCATAAGATTTTTACGCCCCACCTGCTCAAGTGCCCTACGGAACTCTGGCTGGAACAGTACAACAACTGCGAAGAGACCCATAGTGAAGAGACTCTTGAGTAGCCAGTTAAGCAGGTAAAGGTTGAATATGTCCGATATAAAAAACGCAACTATAATTATTACTAGCCCTCGAATGAGTTGCATCGCCCTGGTTTCCCTGATAAAACCGATCATCTTATACACAATATAAGACACGATTGCTATATCCAGCGCATCTTCCGGTCTGAAATTAGATATTATACTTTGAATCGAGCTTAACATATCGGCATCCCGTCCCTCTCGTAATCGTCCATTTTACATGGCATAAGTCATATTATTATACTATTTTGAGAGGTTTTTATCAATAAGAGCGAAGGTGTGGTTTTCGTGTAATTTAAACAAAAATAGAGCCAATCGCCATGGTGACGATTGACCCCTTATCTGCAAACTATTTTTCTGAGCGTTTTTTTCACTCATGCTAATTCATTTTTTTATCATAAATTCGATGCTCTTTTCGCCTCGCTCGAGCCTGTGTTCAATCCCATAGCTAAGCAGAATATTTCTGACGATATAGAGACCCAAACCGTTGCTATTGTCCTTTCCCACATCAAAATTAACTTCAAATAGCCTATCACAGTCGACTTGCTCCGCATTCTCATACGCGTTCTCAATAATAAGCCAACCATCTTCTGCTCTTATTTCTATTGTTCCTCCAGCATCCGAATATTTTTACGGCATTGCTGATTATGTTGGACAGAACTACCTTGAGAGCCGTCTTTCCGATGTAGATTTTTCTCTTCATTCAAATGATTAGTTACTGTGATATTTCGTTGTGATGCCAGAAGCGCATACTTCTCAAGCACTTCCTGCAAAGTTTCATTTACGACCACTTCTTCCTGATCATCACTAAGGTGCTCCAGTGATGAAACCGAGAGAATCTGCGAGATATTTTGTGCAAGCCCGTCTACTATCTCGAGACAATTTCCGATGTACTCGTCACGATTCTTATACTTGCCAATATTGTACTTCATATTCTCAAGAATTATCTTGAGGCTTGCAAGCGGCGTCTTTAGTTCATGTGACGCTCCTCGGAAAAAGTCGAATTTGAGCTTCTCCAGTTTTTATTATCTCCTCATTTTTTTAATCTCTAGGTCATCAATTAGTTCGATCAACGTAGCATAAAGGTCATTGATTTGAGCCTTTAGCTCCCCTATTTCATCCGAAGTTTCGATAGGTAAAACTGCACTTCTGTCGAGGTTCATCATCCTGGTTGTAACCTCTTTTATCTCCTGAACATTTCTAGTCAGAAGTCTTGCATACATTAGAGATATAAGTGCGGATATTGCTAGCGAAGCAGCTAACGAAAGCAGGGAGCAGCTTAAGTATAAGCCCTTTTTGCATCTTGGCGCATATCAGCCGTTGAGACAAAATTCACCGCAAGTTCACTACCGTCCGCAAGCCTTATATTACGAGACTCGATGATGAGCGAATTATTGCTGCTCGCTTTATCAACACTATCATCTGCCGCATCTCCGATTTTTAAGCTCGCCCTCCTTGATGCTGCCACTACCTACATAAGCTTTTAATCTCACTGCTCTTAGAATAGAATGTCAGGTGCTGCTCAACGAAGCTCTTGTCCTTGCCCGCAAGCGCTGCAGATACTGCATTGGCCTCGGATGTAATTTCACTCTTTCTGCTCTCTAGGTAAAATTTTTAGGAAATATCAGAAAAAAACCATCAGATGCACCACTACAATCAGCACACCGAGGATGGTGAATGTCTGGATGAACATTTTAGGGAATATCTTTAGTCTTTTCATTTCCTCTCCAGTTTATATCCTACGTTCCTAATGGTTACTATGCAGTCTAGCTCAAGCTTTCTCCTGAGCTCCTTTATATATACATCTATCACTCGGTCAAAAGGCGGCTCCTCTGTCGCCTTCCACACACCGTCTATAATCTGCTCTCTAGTCAGTGCTCGCCCTTCATTTTTGAACGAGAAATTTTTAATATATCTACTTCCTTAGCATTGATATCTATAGGCTTCCCTGCAAGCTTCGCCGTATAGCTTGCAAAATCTACCTCTGCACTATTATAACTGAACTTATCCGCTACTACGTAGTAACGCTCGATTAGCGAATCAACGCGGGCACGGAGAACTGGCAAAGAGAACGGTTTCTCGAGATATCCATCTGCCATATTTGTATAGGCTTCGATTTTATATTCTTCATCGCCAAATGCAGTCAGCATAAGAACTGGGAGTTTGCTCGATTTTCTTATCTCCTTAAGGACATCAAGTCCGTTAAGATGCGGCATCTGGATATCGAGAATAGCAAGGTTTATATCATATTCTTTGAATTTCTCAAGTCCTTCTCGTCCGTCCGAGGCCTCAATTGTAGTATAACCAAACTCAGAGAGGAAGCCTGCGACTCCCTCCCTGATATTCTGATCGTCTTCAACAATAAGAATCTTCATTAACCCTCCAGTCTCTATCTCACGTCTATAAGTAGCTCCTTCGGCCTCTTGCGCAGGATGCGGTATGTAGAAATGAGTAGCGATATAGCTAGAACTACTGTCATAAAGAGTACGACATAAATCACAGCTCTTCCGTTAATGATAACATCTAAACTTGTCAGAGTCTTGTTAAATCCGTCAACTTCTGCACCTCCACCGAGACCTGCCGAAGCGGACTCCTTGGAGATACCCTTAGCAATATTTCCCGTGACGCTTTGAAGCACTTTGTTTCCTATCACCTTGCCCAGCGCGCCTGCTGCAAAGAACGAAATAATATAAGCTGGAATCGTTATAAATGCGAGCTCTGCTGCGAACTGGCCTGCGATTTCCCTCTTAGTTCTACCAATCGATAGCAATACAGCAACTTCTTTCTTTCTCGAGCTCATCCAGAGGAACAGTAGGAGCGATACAACAAGACCTGCAAATATGATTCCTCCAACAAAAAGTTTATTTGCCGATGAATAGATTCCAGAAATTGACTGCTGCAGCGCCGGATAGTTCGATGTGCTCTTCACTAGCGTGTAGTTCTGCCAATCGATATCGAGCCCCTCAACTTTCTTGATAACTTTATCGAGGTTCTTATCTCCCTTTACAAAGAACGTCGCATCCTGATACACCGCAGTCTGCTCTGTATTTCCGTACAACTTTGCTGCTGTGTCTATGTCGCTAACTATATTATTCTCATAGAGTTCTACAGCTGCACTAACGCCGCCTTGGTTGTGCCCGTCAAATAAACCTTTGATTTCAACCTCTATGATCTCGTCCGCCTGTTTCTCGTTGTCTGCGTCGTACTGGTTAGACCTTATTTTTAATCTTGTCGCCGACCTTGAGATTATTCTTCTCAGCAAGGTCTTTGTGAATAAGTACTTTATTCTTGTCATTCTTCCCAAGATGCTTACCTTCTACAAGTCTAAATGTACCAGCTACGAACTTCGTATCCTGCGACGAATCGTTCACACCAGTCACCATCACGGTGCTCTTGAATTTCTCGATGCGCTCCGAATCTTCATTCTGATTAGTCGATTCAGTCCTTATTATGTCGTATCCAACTAGGTCAGCTACTGCTCCGATTCTCTTGATGTATCCTTTTTACATAGCCGGATTTCACAATTTTATTGATATCTTCGTTGCGAATGTTGCCTCCACCTCTCGCAGTACCCATATTAACCTGGCGATTTATCTCCATTGTGAAGCTGTTCGTTATGTCACCAAAAGTTTTTGCCGCCGCCTTGTTAGTAGCATCCTTAATAGCAAGTCCAACCATACTCAACGTAGCCATCGCAGCAATGACGAGCAATATGATCAGAGATTTTAGACTCTTTCTTGTGACATATGCAAATGCATTTTTTATCATCGTCATCCTCCTAGCTGTGTTTCTTAGTCTCTTTGAGCTTCTTACCGCTTAGTTCCATAACTACATCTGCTGCATTTGCAACCTCTTTGCTATGTGTAACTACGATTACACATTTATTTCTCTCTTGAGCTAAAGTCTTGAGAATTCCAATGATTTCGCCCGCAGTTGAATCATCGAGATTCCCAGTCGGCTCATCAGCAAGAATCACTGGTGCTTCAGAAGCTAGAGCCCTTGCTATAGCAACTCTCTGCTGCTGTCCACCAGAAAGCTTCATGACATTTCGCTTGATCTCACTACTGTTAAGACCAAGCCTTAGAAGAAGTTCATCAGAAGCGTTTCTGTTTACGAGCCTCACGTTTTCAAGCGGTGTCAGATAATCAATCAGATTGTAGTTCTGAAACACCAAAGATATGTTGTCTCTACGGTGATTGCTATATCCGTGTAACGCTATGTTCTTACCATTAAAGCAAATCTCTCCTGAGCTAGGTACGTCAAGCCCTGCGAGTAGAGATAGAAGCGTCGACTTGCCGGCGCCGGACTTACCAGTGATAGCGTAGAATTTGCCCGCTTCAAAGCTGCAATTAATCGATGATAGCACCTTGTCTCTCGAGCCATAGTAACTGTATGATGCGTTTTTAATTTCTATTACTTTCATGCCTTCTCCTAACTGATTTTGGATAATATGTCTTTGGGACGATGTATCAAAATTGCTCCAGATGTTATAACTACTGAAACGATTATTATCATTAGTAACAGTGCGTAGCTCATCGCAAAAGTCGTGAAACTAGCACCTATTCCACCTTCGCTTAGACCTCTCGCAAGTGCTCCCGATTCATCACTACTTGCAAATCCACCAACGATAAACGAAGATGCAACATTTCCGACTATTAGTGCCGATATCATCGCTGGAATCGATACGAATATGAGTTCAAGAATGAACTGTCCGACTATCGCCAGCTTGTTTACACCGATAGACAATAGAATTCCAATCTCGTAAATTCTCTCTCTGAGCCATAGCACCAGTATGAGCGAAAGTACTATTGTTCCGCCTCCTAGAATCGACAGTGTCATGATTCTCATGATGTTTTTAACTCCTGACAGCGACTCTGAAGCCTCTTTGAATGCTCCATTATTCTTAGTCGTCTCGAACTTCGACCAATCTATATTTAATTTCCTTATATTTTTCTCTGCAGTTTCTAAATTCTCTGGACTATTCGTCGTAACTGTTATTGAACTAGCCACTCTACTATCACCAGTATATCCAAGTCCCTTCTGACTGGAATCATAGTCAGTAAACATGGTATTTTCACTGAGATCAGATGGCATACCCGTGTGTTGCTCTTGCATCTTACCGGAGAATATTCCGACTATTTCGAGTATCTCTGTATCCCCTCCAGACGCTGCGCTCCCGTCTGATTTCAAAAATGTCAGCTTAATCTTGTCATGAAGTTTTAGTTTGTTTTGCTTTGCAAATTCTCTATGCACCAAAACCTTACCCTTATATTTAGGACCTATATGTTTGCCCTCATCAAGATTGAAAACCCCGCTACTAAATAACACCTCGCGTTTAGTATTGCCTGTTGATTGAACGGATGCTGCATTTTTAAGTTCACTCGGCACATCATCTCGTTTAACCGTTTGGTTTTCAGTGACAACGTTATTTCCTACGAGCGTCGCTATGCCTTCATACCTAGGGATAACTTCGCTGACACCTTTAACTTTTTTTAAGCCTGAGAAATTCTTTATTTCAAACGCACCTTGGTCCCCTTTCTTGACTATTGATAGCGATGAATTAGAAGCCTTGTATAGAGACTTTTTCAACGTTATCACTAGATATAATTATATTTAAACACACATGTATACATGCGAGGACCAAGGTCAAAATGATGAAGATTATAAGTGTTCTATACTTTCGTCTCGTGACGTATGCTATTGCATTTTTTACCACTTTATAGTCACCCTCCTAATATTCTAATGAATCTCTTTTCTTCACAAGGCAGATATTACAGAAGATTTATGAAATGTTTATGAAACGAATTGATATTTTTATTTCCCCTACACATGTAATACGAATAAGCTGTATTTATGTTCTAACTGCAGCAAATCACCCAGCAGCATCACTTTTAAACATATAAATAGATACGAAAAAAAGGCAAATGCAGAAATTTGCATTTGCCTTAAATTTACATATTCAGTTTATCGAGATCTACAAATTACGCTTTACGCTTAAGTCTCACAGTCACTAATAAAGCAACAATCGTTCCGAATAGGATGACTGCATATGTAGAAACATTCTCAGCATCACCAGTCTTTGGACTCTTCTTATTAATCTTAGTAACTTTCTTAGCTGCCGGTATCTTGTAAACCGGATATACGTTGGTCACACTCTTAGTGAGAGTTGCATTCACATCGAATACTTCTCCTGTCTCAGCATTTATCCAGTGTGAGAATACCTTGCCTACTGGAGCAGTAGGTGCTTCAGGCGTAGTTGCTCCAACTAGATTTAGGTTATTGCCACGGATAGTTGTAAGAGATTTTATCATCTTGCTATTATCATTATTATCAAATGCTTCCTTGGTCTCCCAGAAGTTAACCTTAACAGCCGGTGCCCACGCGTATGCTACTCCATTGTGATTCTCACCTACATTATATGTGTAAGCGGAGTGTGCGGCATTAGCCGGATCAGCTGCTATGCTAATAGATTTATTAGAAAAGCCCTTGATATCAAAACGTGTCAGCAACTCTCCGTTAGCATTTTCAGGCTGTTTTGCAACCTGATTACCACCTGCAGTAGGAGTTACTTCACCATCAACTACATGCTCTTTGTAATCCTCAAGTACCGAGCCGCCCATGATAACCGAACCGTTAGTTCCTCCTGTAAGCAAAGGTACTGAACCGTTGTCAAATGTTTCTCCATCCAGTGTTACATGAGGGCTTACCACTGGTATACAGCAGGCTTCCGTCAAGTGCGTACTTATATCCTTCAACCTTGACGATACTCTCATCACTTGCGGTAATTTTTTTGCCCTTCTTATGCCACTAACCGCTGTTCCACCTTTAGCCTTGACTAAAAGTTTTTCCCCCTTTAACGATATCAATAGTATTGGTAGCATTGCTGCCGGCATTGATACCTCTTGAAGCCGTTGTTGTGTTAACCTCTACTGTAGCTCCATCTATTTTCAGAGTACCTACTCCTGCAAGAACCATTCCGTATGAGTTCCCTGCTCTGCTCTCGTTAATTGTAACTTTAGTATTGGCCCCGGTCACAGTCATCTTCCCGTTCATATATAGGTCGCCAAATGTACCATTACCGTTATTTTTCAAAAAGTTACTTTAGCACCATCAGATACATTGAAGGCACCTCCATCGAGCTCGAATCCACCTTCATTTCCGGATGTTGAACAATTTTTTTAATTACAAATGTGCCGCCCTTAACGTTAGTGGTGTTACCACCTAATAGTCCATATAAACCAAATCCAGGGGCACCGTCTATAGTAAAGTTAGTGTGATCAAAATTGAACTTTACTGATGGGTTGTTAGACCAAATACCATAAGTGTTTGGATTCTTGAGTAGGAAGGAGCCAGCTCCAGTAAATGTGATATTGGAATTTGCATAACCTCTAAAAATCTCCCCCAACAAGCGTTACATTAGCACCAGCATCAGCCTTGATAGTTACAGCTCTCCTTATGTGAATTGGTGTAGCCATGTTGTAATTGTATGTTCCTGCTGGAAATTCAACTACATCGTACTTGTTGCCCGCTGCATCGGTGGTTGTCCCGTCGATGATAGCCGTAAGCTGAGCTGCCGTCTCACTACCTGTTGCAGTGTACTTAGTAGCAGCATATGCCATGTTAGGTGGCATCATCATTAATGCTAACAAGAATGCCAAAATAAGCGCTGCACTCTTGCCATATCGAATTGAAGCTTTCATACATCCTCCTTACATTAGTATAAAAAAAATTAAATTGTTCGGAAATTAACACAGAGATTATACTCCTTTATCTGTCAAATTGCATTAAAAAAAGACAGATAAATTGTTTTTTTATTCTGTCTTTTTGTGCATTTTATAAGTGCAATTTTTAAGTTTATGAACTCACCTTCTCATCATAAATTTTAGACGAGGAAACCTATATGATTCGAATTTCTTATTAAACCTTGATCCCCTCGTTCATATTATTTATGACAATCATGTTCCGATTAACTTAAGTTTTTCTATCAAAAGCTTAGCCTTTACAGCTAACTCTTCGTTTTGCCACAACCGTAAGGACTGCCGAAGCAACTCCCAGGACAAGTAGATATCCACCTATACTATTTTTATCACCCGTCTTTGGTCCATGTCTATGAACCTTATGCTTGCTTACGGTATTGGCTGCAGGAGCACTGTTTCTGCTAGAATTTCCTGAGGTAGGTGTAACAGTAGCTGAAGAAGTGCTATCTGCTTAAATGTCCACTGCCCATATACCGCTGTATTCTGGGTCACATTTACTGTAGTGGCCTTTGTAGTGCCTATATTGTTTCTGTCTGTCGACCATCCGGAAAATTCCCATGTACCGTTAACGCCATTCTTTTGTCCAGAAATGCTATTTGGTGCAGCCTCAAGTGTAACTGTCTCCCCGTATCCCACTCCAGTTACAGTGCTTGGAACTGCATATCCATTTGGGGTGTCTCCAATAACATTGTACTCAACACTATATGCATTAACATTAACTAACATTGGAATTGTGATATTTAATTTCGAAACGCCTTCTGTAAAATTAATATCGAATAGCTGATCTATTCCCTCTGCAGTTGGTGTTCCTGTGATATTGACAGCTGTCTTCTCAGCCGTAGCATCGTAGTTTGCAGCGCTTGCTGTAAGTCCACTTGGAAGTGCACCAACGATACTAACTGTGTCATAATGCATCTTGGCAGTTACTCTTGCACTGTATGAGTTTGGATAATACGTGTATGAAAAATCAGGGAACGAAAGGAGCTCAGCATATGCCTTGCCCTTTACTGCGTCTGAAAGGCGGTTGCTCTTCAGCTTTACTCCTACTACCGATGAAGTCTGACCATAGAAGCTCGATGAGCTAGCGGTATGACCGAAATACGTATCAGCGATGTAAGTCTTACCACTGCCTTTGTTTACAGCAGTGCTGTCTGTGAACGAACTGTTCGAAACATTAGACACTCCATAGGTAGTGAGACCATTGTTGAACTTTACGTTGTCAAAAGTGATATTTGCTCCCGCTTCTACCTCAACAGGTCCGTTAAATGTCTGATTTGAAACAGTCTCTGTTCCGCTGTATATAGTCTTAGTAAGTTTCTTATCATAGAGCTTTGCTATAATTGCAGGATTCATAACTGCATTTTGACCTGTGTATAGAACTGCTCCATTGGCCTTGAATGTGTATACATATCCACCAGACTGATAAACTCTAGATACCTCTACTGGGTAATAGTTAGAACCATCAGCCGAATACCATATCGGTGTAAGCGTTGTGCCATTAGTTCCTAGAACCTTCTCATATACTGCACTCCACTTATTTCCGTCAGTATACCCCTATGCACTGCTTCCAGACTTTACAGACACATCGTAGGGCTTGTACACGTCCTGTGTTCTGCTTGCTGCTGAAACTATGCTGATGCTTCCAAGAACCATACTGAGCACAAGAATTGCTACGAACAATATACTTCTCTTCTTGACATACTCCATATATTTTTTCCTTTCCTACTATACGTAAGCTGCAGCTGAGAAATATTCCCATCTCCCCTTTGCTTACTTAACATAAAAACACACGCCGATTAGTTCAAGCTAACTAACTGACGTGTGTCATTTTATCATCATAATATTATCGGTTCAATAGTAGTAATGGTTTTTATTATCCATTACATGGTTTTTTTATGTGTACAAACCCTATTTTTTTCTTGCACTTCTTTACCAGTCATATGCTCGATCTCAATCTCGTACATCTGCACAGCATGGCCAGTTGCTTTTATCTCACGGTGTACGAGCTCTTCATTAGGATAATACTTCATGGCAAAATCTCTTAGCACTTCGAACATAGTCTCTCTATCCTCGATTGGGTTGCATCTTCCAAATACCACCACGCTCTGTACGAATGGCGCCCACGCTTCTTCTTTAATCATTTCTTTGCCACAGGCTGTAAAGCAGACTTTGTCGGATTTGTCCATGCACTCAACCTTATATCCACCTTTTAGACTGTGGAAATAAATGCGGTTCTTATCCTCATCATATAAATAATTAACTGGAACTGCATATGGATACCCGTCATCTCCGTTAACAGATAGAATTGCTCTTGGGGCTTCTTTTAGTAAAGTCTTGGCACTTTCTTCTGAAATTGCTTTCTTCTGGTTTCTCAAACTTCTAAACATTTTATGTACCTCTCTATAATAAATGTTCACAATTACGGCGATAGCTATAACATTGATATAGTAATTGATTTGTCTAGCAAATACAAATATGCTTCTTTAACCATAAGTCCTGTTCCCTCCTCGAGAGCGTGCTTGTAAAGGTTTACCTGCTCTTGATATTCACCCTTTATACGCTCAATGTCTGCTTCTCTATCTCTGTAGCTAAGTCTATTGCTCTTGTAGTCAATCAGAACAATTTCATCACCGTCTCTAAAATAGCAGTCGATGATTCCCTGTACAAGTACGGCCTTTCCATCATGATTAGTCCTGAGCGTGAAAGGCTTTTCCTTAGATAATAAACCAGCCCTCGCAGCTCCACACGCACGCACACCGATTTCAGTTTCAAAGAACGCATAGATTTTGCGAAGATCGAGCGCTTTAAATACAGGCTCAGAAATTGCGCCGTTTATGCGAAGACGCTCCGCCCTTTCGTCGATATAACCTCTGTCGCATTGTCCAGCATCGTTCACAGCCTTCTTGAAGTCCACAAACTCCATAATCCTGTGATAGGCAGTTCCAATGCTTGCAGCATCGGCAGTCGCTAGCCTCTTAACTCTGGTATTTCTGTCTTCGATTTTACCCTTATACTTTACTTTTTCCTTAGCTTCCTTGTTAAGTTCACTTACAGAGAACTTTGCCTTTGTAGATAGGTCATCCTTATACGCATACTCATAATCTAGTCGTCTCTTGACCTCTTCGAATTCCTCGCTAAGTTCAATGTCCATCGGCAATTTATCTGTCGTAAGGAAGTTATTAACCCCACGCGGAAGTGTCGGCATCTTGACCTCGTGCATATCGCAAGATAAATATTCGTTATACTTTTTCAGCATCACACAGTTTGCCCATGATTTTTGAAATAGCTAGACCTCGAGCGCATATCATCAAGTACAAACTCATCTGTCTTCTCACAGCCAATCAGATACAATTTCTCCCTTGCACGAGTCATCGCCACATATAGAACTCGAAGCTGCTCCTGATATTCATCTTCACGAATCTTGGCGGTTATCTTCTTCTGCATCAGGGTTCTGCGCCAATAATGTCCTTCAGGATTTACGTAAGCCAAAGCGATTCCAAGCTCGTTATCAAACTGAAATCCCTTGCTGCCAGTAGTGTAATTGAGTTGGTTCCCCATACCCGCCACGATTACAAAAGAAAATTCGAGGCCCTTACTCTTGTGAATGGTCATTATTCTGACTACATCATCTTCTTCACTGACCATCGATGGTTGTCCCATCTCCACATTCTTAGTCCTAAGCACATCGAGATAGCTGATATAGCTACTTAGCGAGGCGATGCCCGACTTTCTAAAAGCACCTGCTCTCTCCACAAGCGCCCTAAGGTTAGCCTGCCTCTGCCTACCGCCGTACATAGCACCTGCATACATATAATAATTGGAATCTTCTAGCAAATACCAAATATAATCGTCGAGCTGCATCATCTTGCTGTGTGCTCGCCACTTCTCGATAGTCGAGAGAGCTGCATTTACACGAGCCCTGAGTTCTTCCTCAGTTCCATTTGCACCGTACTCGAGCAGAGCTTCACAATACGATTGCCTGCGGTACTGAATTTCACCTTCTGCATTTGAAGCTTCTTCTAGTTGTCTTTCCCTTGCAAACGCCCTAACCTCAGCTAACTGCTCTGGCGTAAAACCGAAGACCTCCGACCTAAGTACAGCGATAAGCGGAATATCCTGATGTAGGTTATCTACAACCTTTAGAATCGCCATAGCTACTGCAACCTCAACAGTGTCAAAATACCCGCCATCATCAGCGATATGCGACGAGATGCTCTTGCTCATCAGCGATTTATAGTACATATCGGACTTATTCTTGGTAGAACGAAGTAGTATAGCCACATCTCTAGGCGTAGCTTTTCTAATCGTGCCACTCTTGCCATCATAAAATTCTTTGCCGATTATGCCGCTTACAATATCTGCAACATGAATAGCCTCAATCTCAGCCTTAGAGAGCACTGCTATTTCTTCGTCATACTCAGATTCTGAACCACCTATATCTCCATCTATGTCTCTAAGCTGTGAGCTGTGAGCTGTATAGCCCACAGAGGAGTTACCACCTTCGCTATCTTCGTCCACTTCTGTAAGCAGAATGTGAACTTCTGGTCTTAAGTTGAAGTCGGCGTGTCCAGGGAGTCCTTGATATAGTCGTTCGTCATCATCGTAACCGCTCATAAGGTCGCTAAACACATAGTTGATATAGTCTATGGTTGCACCGTTACTACGGAAATTCTTATTAAGGTTAATCTGAATTGCGTGGTCATTACGTTCGTCTTTATACGCCCTAGACGTCTCCTCAAATATGTGTGGTTCAGCCTGTCTGAACTTGTAAATGCTCTGCTTGACATCTCCTACTTTGAATACATTATCTTCGCGCGCCACACTTCCAATCAGGTATTCCTGCAGTGTGTTTACATCCTGATATTCGTCGACAAATATAAACTCAAAGCGCTCACGAAGCGCCTTTCGTGCCTCTTCATGCTTTAGAATTTCAGCCGTGATATGCTCCATATCACCATAGTCAATAACACCTTGTTCCCTCTTCTTGGCACTGTAAATATTCTCAAATTCCTTGAGAAGCGCCAAATAGTACATCGTATACTTGTATGTCTCCGCTTGCTCCTCAAACAACGTCTTGAGCACAGCAAAATTATATTCCTTAAAGAAGCTCTGGAAGTTTTTTTCTTGTACGATTCTCTACGAGGGCTTACAATAAGCAGATACTGATTCGTATCCTTGCTTTTCTCCTGCTCCATATGAGAAAGTACCGAAAATCTTATTTCTAAACACTTCCTCTACGGCTTCTTCCGCCTCATCGAAAGACATGTCGCTATCTCTCGCAGTTTTTCATTGCCTCAGCTAGAGTCTGAAAAGCCTCTATTTCTGAATCAAGCTTCGCTGCTGTATTAGGCATATTTAGACTAGTTAAATATTCGTGGAGGCCAAGAGCTTCGTGGAGTGTATCGTCCACGACCTTTCCCGCTTCATCCCAGAGTTCTTGAAACAGCTCACTTTGACGGTAATCCCCGTTCTCTGGTAAGCGGAGCTTCTCAGCCATACTTTCAGCCCATTCAAAATAATCCGGCATACTTCTGAGATCCTCATACGCCTTGACTAGTTCCTCCATAAGAGCCTTATCATCGCGCTCCTTGCTGTAGCGATCAAGAAACTCACGGAATGAGCATCCTTCTATAAAATCATCTTCTTCAAACCCATGCTCGAACACCTCGTCGATAGCTTCCATCTTCATAATTTCAGCCTTGAGGCTATCGCATATCTTGAAGTTAGGTTCCAGGTCAGTTAGATAGAAAAACTCCTTAATTACACGATTGCAGAAACTATGCACCGTCGATATATATGACCTGTACATCCTGCCGAGCTGCTTCCTAAGCGTCTCCGCTCTCTCGGGATCAGAAGTCTTGGACGCCTTGATTTCCTTATTAATTGCCTTGGTTAGCTTGAGCCTCATCTCAGATGCAGCGGCATTGGTAAATGTCACAACAAGCATGCGGTCAACGTCCGCCTTGCCCTGAACTATAATATTGATGATACGCTCAACGAGCACTGCCGTCTTGCCGGAACCAGCTGCGGCTGATACGAGTATGCTTTTTATCAATAGTATCGATTGCCCTCTGCTGATCAGGCGTAAATCTGACGTCTGCCATCTCCCGTTCTCCTTAAATAATGATGCTACTATTATATGATGTTTATTATCTCGTGCAAACCCCAAGTAGTATCAGAAACTCATATTTCTATCACAATATCGAGCTATAAATCAATACATCAACTCCTAGAAATAACCGCCGCGCTTGTGTATACTTGAATATATCTATAGGAGGATATCAATGATTAAAAATAGACCTACAATGCTGATGATTCTCGATGGTTACGGAATCCGTCAGGAGTCACACGGCAATGCAATTGCTGCTGCTAATAAACCTCATCTCGATGCAATTTTTGCAAAATACCCTTTCATCACGCTGGAAGCGAGCGGCGAGTTCGTCGGACTTCCAGACGGACAGATTGGAAACTCTGAGGTTGGTCATACCAATATAGGTGCTGGAAATGTTGTACTGCAGGACCTTCCTCGCATCAATAAGTCGATTAGCACAGGCGAATTCTACAACAACAAGGTGCTGCTGGAAGCTATGGAAAATGCAGCTTCCGGCCACACTCTTCATATAATGGGCCTCTGCTCAGATGGCGGTGTTCACAGCAAGCTAGAGCATCTATACGCTGTTTTGGAACTGGCAAAGCGTTCAAATATCAAGGACGTAGTAGTTCACTGCTTCCTCGACGGCCGCGACGTTCCGCCTCGCAGTGCGATGACTTATCTATCTGCACTCGAGGGCAAGTTCAAAGAACTAGGTCTCGGTAGAATCGGTGTAATTTCTGGCCGTTTCTACGCTATGGATAGGGACAAACGATGGGAGAGACTCGAGCTCGCATATGATGCACTTACACTTTCTGAAGGCGTCAAGGCAGCTTCTGCATCTGAAGCGATCCAGATATCTTATGATAAGGATGAGTCAGATGAATTTGTGCTACCAACAATCGTTGATGACACAGCTATCAATGATGGAGACTCGGTTATCTTCATAAACTACAGACCCGACCGCGCGCGAGAGATAACTCGTGCAATTGTGGATCCAGACTTTGATGGATTTACAAGAAAGAAGGCTTTGAGCAATATCGTTTACGTATGCATGGCTGAGTATGATGCTTCGATGCCAAATGTAAAAGTTGCATTTCCTCCAGAAGTAGTTGAACCTACCCTCGGAGGCGTGGTATCTGCCGCAGGACTTACTCAGCTTCGCATAGCTGAAACGGAGAAATACGCACATGTTACATTCTTCTTTAACGGCGGCGTTGAAGATCCAGTTCCGGGCGAGGACCGCATCTTAATTCCATCTCCAAAGGTTGCAACATATGACCTTCAGCCTGAGATGAGCGCTCCACTCCTAACCGAGAAGGTGCTGGAAGCCATCGACTCTGATAAGTACGATCTAATTATCTTAAATTTCGCAAACCCTGATATGGTAGGGCATACAGGAGTTTTCGATGCAGCGGTTAGTGCAATAGAGGCTCTCGACGGCCTTGTACAGCAGATTGTGGACAAGGTTCTGGCAAAGGACGGTCAGATTCTGCTCACAGCAGATCACGGAAATGCCGATTACATGCTCGATGACAATGACAACGTGGTTACAAAGCATTCACTTTCGCCAGTGCCACTATGCCATATCGCAAATGAACCGCATAACTTCAAGGTCCCTCACGGTAAGCTGGCAGATATCTCGCCAACTCTGCTGACACTCATGGGAATTGAAGTTCCAGATGGTATGGATGGAGAGGTGCTAGTCTAGATGGCATTGCTGACAGCGCCCTCATACCGGTTGTCGGAATAGTAACTACAGACGAACAAAAGCACACAGCACCGATTAATTTCGGAAGCTGTATGCTTTATTTTTTCATGAATATACGATCACATCTATAACCCTCTTACTCTTACAGGTTCGCCTTTAAGCTCTCTATTCGTAGAACTTAACTCTTTCCGATATGTCTTCTTTATCTTTCGGTGCTGGCTCCATACCAATTCCACCAAAAGGCATCTGCGCAACGAGCTTCCAGCTCTTAGGAATTCCAAACTTCTCACGCACGAAATCATCAATAACAGGATTGTAGTGCTGTATATTAGCCCCCTACCCCAAGCTCACGCAGCGCACTCCAGATATTAATCTGAAGCATACCGTTAGCCTGATTCGCCCATACTGGAAAGTTCTCAGTATATGCAGCAAACTTCTCTTGTAATCCACGCACTACCTCTTCATCGTAGAAATACAGAATCGTCCCTGCCGCAGCCTTAAATCCGTCGATCTTCTCTCTCGCAACTTTGCCGTCAAACGCATCATAGATGCCGTCCCACAGCTCATCCTGCTTCTCCCCAAGCGCAACGACTACGCGCGCACTCTTCATATTGAAAGCGTCCGGCACAAGCTCTGTAACTTCATTTATAAGACCCTTAATTTCATCCGTACTAACAGGTAGCTCTTTATTCAGCTGGTAGTAACTTCTTCTCAGCTTTAGTCCCTCGTAAATACTCATGTTTATCCTCCAAATCTCTCTTTATGTCCCGATAAATTATGGCTACATTGTATCCGAAAATCCTCGATGAACTGTGAAGGTTGTCAGAATCCCACGCAAAAAGCCCTGCGCTCACGCGCAGGCTTTCTATTTAAAAAAATTCGGTTTTAGCCTGTTTTATCGGCTTTAGTACATTGTTTTACTGCTATTTTTCGGACGATTAATATAATCATCCGCAGGTAGTCCTAGAATTGCGACTTCTTCACCTTGCTAGCATCAAATCCGTGAGGCTTCTTGATTTCCTTCACATCGTTGATGTCACGGTAATATGCCTGATAGTAATCCTCGTTGTCGATTGCTCCTCCAATTTCAGGAACATCCATCTTGGTAATAAGCTTTTATCCTTGTCTGATAAGGAGTTGGCCCGCCCTTGCCCTTCTTCATCACGAGGTGAATTTCAATCTTGCAAGACTTTTACATCCTTCTTACCCTTTTTTTAAGCATTTTTGCTTTTTAGGGATAATCGCTACCTGAAGCTTGGCCATCTGATCCAGATTGTTGCTCACATCACCTTTATAATCAAGATAGTAATGGTTCTCGTCCTCAGTCAGCTTAAACTTGTCCGCATATTTCTCGTATATATCTAAGAAAGTCTTGCTATTACCTATCTCTGGAGGATTTATATCCTTTGCCTCTTTCCAGACCCACTCATAATTATTAGTTACCGAAGATGAGCCGATATATACCTTCTTAGGCTTTGGGGAGTATATCTTATCACTCTTAAATATGAAGTCCGAACTTCCAAATTTTTATCAAGTGCTCATCAACATCCTCAGGTTCCTGAACATTAGAACTACCTTCTGAGTAATATTCGCTGAAGACCTGCGGGTCAAGCTGCATCTTACCTTGTCTAACCTGTGATTCTCCCCTGAACAGTCTATCTGATCCCTGAGATGCTACGTATCTCCTATAGGTATGGATCTCATAATCAAGGTTTTCAACCTTTTGCATCTTCTTTACAAATGTCTTAACATCACCTTTTCCACCGCAAGCTGAAAGGGTTAGGACCATCATCACGGCGATGACTACTAAAACTATTTTTCGTTTCTGTCTCATTTTATTGCCCCTCCCTAGTAACCTTTAGCCTTATCAATGCCCTTAGGTTCTTCAACACGAACACCAGTGTTCTGATCGCTATATTTTGCCACGCCCTTGAATTTAGCGCTAACTTCGTTGCTATCATAATTACAAGTGTACTTGAATGACAGCGGCTTATTATCCTCCTTAGAAACGGTTAATTCAGCAACCAGCTTTCCTGTGTCGGTACTAGAGCTAACAATGATTGGCCTGAACATTGCACCAAAGAAGAGGTCACCATTTTCATCTTGAAGCTTCATATCAGTCGACTCAAAGCGAAGTGTGTAAGTCTTCTTATCCTCTTTAACAGTGATGTCTTTCTTCTTTGTTTGTAGAAAAGCGATAAAGTCGCGGTTGAATCCAGTTGGCTGATTGCGCCACTTACTGGTATAAATATCCTGCTTCCAGGCCTTATCGCCTTTTTCTTTTTTATATTCTGCCCCGTCGGTTCCGTAGATTTCTCTAGATCCCTTTTTAGAATCATTTGCATAGTTTAGCTTTCCGCGGGCTCTAACTGGACCCATCTCAAAGGTTCCCTTATACGAGTACTTATTAAAGCCCTCTGCCTTCTGTCCCTCTGATGGTTGATGACGGACATAGTCAGTTTTAGCTTCTATCTGAACCTTTCCGTCATCTAGATTGTAAAAAGGCATCTAGTCCCGTATCAATTTTTCTGTTCTTTGGTTAGATTCTCGCCGCCTCCAGACTTTCCGCATCCAGCAATCCCAAGTAAAGCGATCAAACTGATAACCAATATGACTGTTCTTTTCTTATAACCTGTCATATTCTACCTCCTCTTTGTAAAAATATCCCCGTGCGTAGGTTATTGCTATCATAACTTAATTAGTATACTTTTGCAATTAATATTATGTCGCGCATAAGTGCAGTTATTAAATTCCCGCTGGTTTTTCAATACTTTTTAACTTTGTTAATATCACGATATGAAGCGATAAAATTATCCTCATTAGCTAGCTTAACTCCCGCTCCGTCGATTTTTCCCTTTGCCTTAATCTGGATGTGGGCTTCACTTGGCACCATCTTTTCGCCAGTAGCCTTATCCTTCTTAGCTATAACTAGATGGATGCGCAGCTTTACTGACTTGATATATCTCTTTCCTGAGGTAAATACCTTAGTATCTGCAAAAGCTCTCTGGGCTTTTCCCACCTGACTAAAGTCCTTCGATACATCGCCCTTATAATCTAAATAGATATAGTTGCCATCTTCCGTCTTCTTGAACTTGTCAGCATACTTCTCATACAGCTTAAGTATTTCTTCGTTACGCCCAACTTCCGGAGCCTCGAGATCATCCTTATCTATCCATGCCCATCCATTTTCCTTTGGAGAAGTGAATCCCTTATATCCTTTGCCTGGTTCTGGCGAATACAGCCTCGTATAGCTACTTAGGTCGTCGGCACTTCAGAAGATGCGATTCGCCTTCGCAATCTCAGCCTCATCGTTAGTTGTCCCATATCCACTTAATTCATACTCGCTGTATACCTGTGGATTGAACTGAATTAAGCCATGTTTAATTGTCGTATCGGAGCTGAACTTCTTCATCTCACTGTTGGAAGAATTGCCCTTATTGTAAATAGTTACATCGTACTCTAGGTTTTCCGCCTTGCGCAGCTTTTCAACGAAGTTGTCTACGTCTGAACTCGCACCTTTCTTAAAGGACATGAGGGATAGGCTCAAAACAAACGCAATTACTATCGCAAATAGTCTCTGTTTCTTATTCATCATAATCCCCCTTTCTAGTTGCTTGCGGCGCTACTGATGCCGCTTGGCACTTCGACTCTTACACCTGAATTTTTGCTTAGAATATTTAACAGTGCTCTTAAACTTGACAGTTAGCTTAGGATTATTCTGTTCACATGTGTACATTACAGACAACGGTTTGAAGTCTTTCTTAGAAACGGTAAGCTCCATCTTTAATTTGTCGCTAGTATCACTATCGACATAGATAGGTCCGTTATAGCTTCCGCCAACAAGAAAATCACCGTTAGCTCCGAGCAGCTTTTATATCGTCAGTCTCGTACACAATAGTGAAAGTCTCCTTGTCATCTGTGACCTTTATGTCTTTTTTCTTTGTCTTAAGGAATTCAATAGCTTCTCTACTTATTCCATTTGGCTGATTATAATGTCTTTTTTTTGTGCTTTCTGTGTTATTAGTCCACTCTGCCGTTCCTGCTGGTTTTGAGTACTCTGAAATCGCATCATGATAATAATCATATTTGTCTTTACCATTATCATACACACCAAGCAGGTGATCTGGGCTCTTTTCAAAATCTCCATTGAAGGTGATGTTTAAGTCAACCTTTGACTCCGCCCCCGCAGCTTCCTTCAAATCATACTTAAGATGACTCTTCATCTGAATCTTTCCGTTTTTCAGATGCGCGAAAGCGTCTAGTCCCTTTTCGATTCTCTCTTCATCAGACAAGCTTCCATATCCACCATTCTTACCGCAGCCCACTAGCCCAATCAGAGCTATCAGCCCGATAACCATTATGACTGTTCTTTTTCTTATAACCTGTCATACTCTACCTCCTCTTAGTAAAATATCCCCGTGCATAGGTACCTATAATCATAATATGATTTTATAAATATAACAAGAAAGCGCGAGCCTCACGTGATAGCCGAAAGGCCTCGCACGCTGTTGACTCACGCTTTTGACGGTATTTTCAGTATTATGAATTAATCTTACCGCATTAATTATATTTTTTTATATGACAGCAATTATTCGCTCCTCAGTGCTTCCACTGGATCGCGTTTTGCCGCCGACCTAGATGGAATTAGACCGGCTATATATGTTAGAAATACCGAAATTCCAATCAGCACCAAAGCAGCTCTAATAGGCAGGTTCATTATGTGGTCAACGTTAAATGAAGACAGCACAATCGCATTGATTGGAATACTCACGAGGTATACAAAAATTATCGCAAACACTCCCGATAGCAAGCCCTCGATGAATGTCTCTGCATTAAATATATTTGCAATATTGCGCTTCGAGGCACCCATTGCACGTAGGATTCCGATTTCCTTCCTTCGCTCAAGGACCGATATATAGGTGATAATTCCTATCATGATTGAACTAACGATTAGCGATACGCTGATAAATGCCACTAACACATAGCTTATCATATTTATGATATCCTTAACTGACGACATCAGAGTCCCCATAATATCCGTATATGTGATCACACGCGACTTATGGCCCGTCCTCTTCATGCGGGCATTATATCTGTCTATTCCATCGATTACCTTGTCCTTGTGTTCAAAGCTGCTCGGGTAGATTGATATGGATTCAGGACTCGACTTATCCGCATATCCCATCTTCTTGAGGTTTGAGTCGTATGTCACGATGCCGTTATTCATGAACTGCGAGAACAGCGCCGCCATCTGCGTCTGGTCCATATTTAGTGAAAAATGCCTTTGCAAAAAGCCGAAGGATTTACGCTAAACACACTCTGTAGCGCCCCTGCCATCTCTCCGCTCATAGCCGCTCCTTCACTTATCTGCGCACCGAGCTGCTTCTGCATTTCAGTCATAACCTGATTCATGAATTTACCCATTATCTTGGTCATTCTGCCTTGCATGTAGTTATTTAGTGCCCTCTCTATCGTGCCTCTAAGGTCGCTCCTGCCGAGATTCTGCGCTATACGTGTCGCTGTACTTGAGATAGCTGTCCTCGAATTATCACTGGACAAATACGCTGTGATTATCTCGTTTTGAGCCGCACCAGGGTGATTAGTCGCATAGTCACTTGCAAATGCCGGATAACCTGCAAGTAGCGTTGCCACTAGCTGACTCGTCTCAGTAGTAATCATCGACTGCTCTGCTGGGGTCAGTGTTATATTCTGCTGCTGCAGATATGCTGGGAATTCCGCCAGCTCCCTGCACTAATTCGCTCATCATGTTCTGAGCAAGGCTCGTCGTATCGACGTTTGACAAAGCCTTCGAATAGTCAAGATTTGCCAGCGAGCTCATTCCAAATACCTTCTGCAGCTTGGAAGCATCGAACCTAAATGCACTAGCTAGCATAGACTGGTTGATACTAAACAGCTTGCCCATATCGAAGTCTGCACCGTTTTTCCTCCTTGAGAGCTGCAAATGACTTGCCCGTAAATACATCCACTTCCGGATTCGCAAGTTGTTGCTTAACTATATCTGCGTCCTTCATTCTATCGATAACTTGTGATGTTAGAGATGGCAGATAACCGACGCCTGGCTGAAGTGCATTTGATCTGGTCTTGCCGTTTGGCTTTATTACTCCAACTACCTTAAGCTTGATTCCGTTATCAAGCTTACCGGCTAAGAAGCTCTTATTCTTGGACTGATCCAGCCATGTTCCAGTTGCTGAGTTGTACGAATATATTTCTCCAGATGAAATCACGCTATAGCTCAGCTTGAGAGCGTCCTTGTATCTAAACGGTCTCTTCGTCTGTGTGTCCATCTCTAGCTTGCCAGTCTCTCTGTACTTGATCATAGCACGGTCATATTCCTTGCGGTTGTAATATCCGAGCTGATATAGTGTGGCATCTGACACTGAACCATCCTTGTTTAGGACTAGAACGGCTTCTGTCGCTTTCCGAGGCCACTTTCCTGCCACGACTTCGTACTGCTGCTTCAGAAGCTTTTCATTATCTAGCATCTGGTAAAATCCAGTATTGCTTGAGTTCTGCAGACCGAAGCTCTCATAATTCGCATCCATGCCGTCCGTAGCGTTGACCTGAATTGGATCTGAACTGCTCTTTGTCTGGTATATGAGCGGTGTAACTCCGTAGTTGTAGGTGATTACTGCAGCATTTCGGCGGACCTTGTTGCCCTTTGAATCGAGATATTTCTTGAAGGCAACTAGGTCGTTTTTGCGGGTGCTGCCAAAGACGTTTCCGAGCACGTTCCTCTGCCTTATTTCCTTGTCCTCGACTTTGGCTGCACTACTTGTCTTGTCTGATTCCCCGCTCGAATCTGAATTCGAAGCTGAGCCCCCTTCGTCATCCACATCTGAATCCTTATCCTTGCTTTCATCCTTCGAGTTTCCAGACATTCCTGAAAAATAAGCTCGAGAGATCAGCCGCACTCTTGGAAATAGTAAGCGGATACGATGAAAGCGTGTCCTCCTCGACCTTAGCAATGTAACCGTTTACTCCATTTGAAAGAGCTAATATCGCTGCAATCCCTATAATTCCTATCGAACCTGCAAAAGCCGTGAGTGCAGTCCTGCCTTTCTTGCTCATCAAGTTGGCGAAAGAAAGTGAGAGTGCCGTACGAAAGCTCATCGAAGTCTTATTCCCAGCGTCTGATTCACCAATCTTAGTGCGAGCAGCAGCATTTAACTCATCTACAGTAACAGCCTTATTATCCTCTAGTATCGCTCCATCTTTGAGTGTAATAATCCTGCTTGCGTACTTCTCAGCTAGTGCCGGATTATGCGTAACCATGATTACTAACCTATCTGTGGCAATCTCCTTAAGTAGATTCATAACCTGGATGCCTGTTTCTGTATCGAGTGCACCAGTCGGCTCATCTGCGAGTACGATTTCAGGGTTATTTACAAGAGCTCTAGCAATAGCCACGCGCTGCATCTGACCACCAGAAAGCTGGCTCGGCTTCTTGTTCTCATGCCCCCTAAGCCCAACCTTATCTAATGCTTCCTCTGCTCTGATACGTCTCTCATCAGGACCGACTCCAGTTAGCGTCATCGCTAGTTCGACGTTGGCCCTTACTGTCTGATGCGGGATGAGATTATAGCTCTGGAATACAAATCCAATCCTATGGTTTCTGTACGTATCCCAATCTGCTGACTTATACCTCTCGTCGATGTACCATTTATAACAATTTCGCCCGAGTCAGCAGTGTCAAGGCCGCCAAGAATATTTAGCAGCGTCGTCTTCCCTGAACCAGATGGTCCGAGAACCGCTACAAATTCATTATCTCTAAAAAGTAACCGATACCCCCATCAAGAGCTGTCTGAACAAAGTCGCCAGTTCTATATTCTTTTTCGTATCTCTCTAATTTCAATCATCTCTATACCCTATAAAAAAAGGGCTTCGGCGAACCGAAGCCCAGATAAGCTCGTATGGACTATCTCCTTAGTAGTTTTCTGCGTGAACCTCAAAGAATGACTGTGGGTGATTGCAAACTGGGCAAACCTCTGGCGCCTTAGTTCCAACGCAGATGTGTCCACAGTTGCGGCATTCCCACACCTTAACTTCGCTCTTCTCGAATACTTCCTTCATCTCTACGTTCTTGAGAAGTGCACGATATCTCTCTTCGTGGTGTTTCTCAACCTCACCTACTAGACGGAATCTAGCTGCTAGCTCTGGGAAACCTTCTTCCTCAGCAGTCTTAGCAAAGCCTTCATACATGTCAGTCCACTCATAGTTCTCACCATTTGCAGCATCCTCAAGGTTGAATGCAGTATCACCTACACCATCGTTAAGCTCTTTGTACCATAGCTTTGCATGCTCTTTCTCATTCTCAGCTGTCTTGAGGAATAGTGCAGCAATCTGCTCAAATCCTTCCTTCTTAGCCTTTGATGCAAAATATGTATACTTATTACGAGCCATTGACTCACCAGCAAAAGCTGCTTCTAGGTTCTTCTCTGTCTGTGTTCCTGCGTATTTCTTATTAGCCATAATTTTACCCTCCATATAAGTTTTTGTTAATCTCAAGATGTAGTAATCAGCTACATCTCCTTTCAGCTTGATTATAACACTTTAAAATCAATTGCGCAAAATTATTTATATGAATTATTCTTCACCTAAGTGCACATATCGATATACAGCTTTTCCTTCGCTTCCTATGTTATAATCTTATGGCTTGCGTGCTTTAGTAGCACGTATTGTTTATATATTAAAAGTTTTTTGAAGGAGTATAACAATCAATATGATAGACACCAGTGATAAGAAGTACGGACTCAGAGATAACGTGCTCTGGATTTCATTATTAACATTTATGCTTATCGCATTAGGCGAAATAATGTCTCTTTTTATTTACAGTAAGAATATATAATCCAGATTACTCCGAGACATTTAACCTATATTTCCCATTCTGGGCTATATGGCTCTCATTCATACTCGCAATTGTGCTAATCAAGAAAAACCGCTACATACTTGATAAGATAAAGTACAAAAACGGGGGGAATACCTTCAAGAACCTACTTATAGGATTTGGGATAGGCTTTCTCATGAATGGTACATGTGCTCTGACCGCATACCTGCATGGAGATATAAAGCTCAGCTTCGATAAATTCGAGTTCTTTCCAATACTCTTGATGTTCATAGTTGTATTCATCCAGTCGTCAGCTGAAGAACTTGCCTGCCGTGGATTTATGTATCAGAGAATTGCATATAGATATAAGCACCCCTGGATTCCAACAATTATCACAGCTGTTTTTTTTACGGCAATTCACCTTGGAAATGATCATATTTCCTTAATGCCCATTCTCGACCTATTTATGTCAGGTCTTGTATTCGGTGCGATGATTCTCTATTATGACAGCATTTGGATGGCTATGGGATGCCATACCACATGGAACTTCACCCAGAACATACTGCTCGGACTCCCTAACAGCGGCTCGGTTTCTTCTTATTCCATATTTGTATTAGATAGGAATTCTGCTAGAGGGAGCTTTGCTTACGATGTTGGTTTCGGACTCGAAGGTAGTATCATGTCCATAGTAGTTCAGGTAATCAGCTTGGCACTGATGATATATGTGTATCGTAAATATACGAAGAATCAGGATGTCTTGAAGTAATAAGCTGCAGCGAAAATACTTAGCGTTCACAAAAGCCACTGGCCATTTTGCCCAGTGGCTTTTAGGGTTATATTTCTGACCAAATGAGCTTTCAAGATACGAAGGTATAGGCGTAAACCAAAAGCCGGAGGCTTATGCCCCCGGCTTTTGGCGATTAACAAAATGACTTAAATATGTAGGTTGAAAGTATGATTATTATGGTTTGGATTTGCTTAATGTTATTAAGCTTATTTGTATTTATATTATCTGTACGATTATTCGAATGTGCCATCTCTGGTCACAAGCATTCGCTTTAGGTATGATTAAGCGTTTGCTAGTGCCTCTCCTAGAGCCTTGCACTGTGCTAGTCCCGCATCATCAGGTTCGTTGTTGCAAATTACTGGCTCCTCTACAACTACAGCGCCAGCGCCTTCCATACGCTCCTTCCATGAGCGCATCCACTCGCCATCGCCCCAATCGTACGATCCGAATAGAACAACCTTCTTACCTGAGCAGCAGCCCTCTAGCTCTTCGATGAATGGCTCAAACTCTTCCTCTTCGAGTACCTCTGCTCCCATAGCAGGGCATCCTAGAGCAAGCTTGTCCTCACCCTTTACATCTGCAACGCTCACCTCAGATACAGACACAACCTTAGCATCAGCTCCGATGCCTTCACCAACAGCGTTAGCCATTGCTTCAGTGTTGCCTGTAGCACTCCAATATATTACGTACATGTAAACACCTCCTGGTAATTATATACTGCATTGTTAGTTATCTCTAACTGTTGTTTATTATATTAGAGCCATCTAACTTTGTAAAGAGGTTTTTTTGTAAATTTTTTTAATTTTTCACATTAATGCGCTAAAAATGCGAAGAGCGAGCACTCTTAGCTCGCCCCTCGCATTTTAGGAATATAGAGAAAATGTTACTGATGGTATGTTCCCTAGTGGAACGCTCTACCATATTTGCTTTCTATTGTATGCCATCTTGATTAAAGCATAAGATAAGGCCATGCAGCCTCCCGAAATAATAAAACCAACTGTTGCACTTACCATATCATTTTCCTCCTTAATCAAGATTTTTCTATTTAATTAATAATTTCTTCTGTTGTTATGTACATTTTTAGCTTATTTCGTAACTTTGTCAATACTTTATCACATATTTTTTTATGTATGTGTTACAATTGATAATTCTCCACAAGAGCTAAACTTGTTATTTAAAACAATAAAACGAGCTCACCTATTGTGAACTCGCATAAATTCCCTATATTTACTCTGCTATTTCTAAAAACATCTATATGTGGCACCTCTTTTTCGGCACCTCATATATTCATCAACCCGTTAATTTACAAGGCTTACATCACACATTTGCATTAGTTAAATAATACGCAGTGCATTTTAAAAATTTTAGAGTTTACAAAGTTTAACCTATACCTATATGTATAACACTGTTTCATCGAATAGGTGTACATCTCTTACGTCGGTATACATCATCAACTCCGAAAGTTGTTGATTCATTTCTACAACCTTCTTCGTAACTCCTTCCGTACCCTCCTTTAGAAGCGGTCCAAGTATTCCGCGTCCAACAGACACCGCATCTGCACCAAGTGCGAGAAGCTTGTAAGCATCATAACCTGTGTCGATAGAGCAATCTGCAAATATCGCAACTCCACTTCCATCTAGCGCTTCTTTGATCCTTGGCAATATCTGGGCTGGTGCGATTCCGAAAGGAATTCTGCCGTGATGATGCGATACAACAATAGCTTTGCATCCCGCATCTCTTGCTTTTACTGCATCCTGAACAGATAGAACTCCCTTTGCTACAAATGGTAGCTTAGTCGCCTCTACATACTTCTCAAGGTCAGTCTTCATAACTGGTCCGAGAGGGAACCCGTCTACAACATCATATTTACCATCGGTTCCAGGCACATGATCGATATCAATACCAACAGCAACGGCCCCATGCTCTTCTGCAAATTTTATCTCATCTAAAATCTTATCATGATCCATGAAAGGCTTAATGATTCGTACCGTTTTAGCCCCAGCAGCGGCAATTTCCGCATACTCATCATTTGGCTCCATGCCAACCCAATTTAGCACATTTAGCTCTAGCGCAGCCTCCGTATACTGAACCATAGGCTTCTTGCCATCCTTGCCAACCTTATTGAGATGCGAAAATGCAGGCATCATAATCGGAGATGCGAATTTCTCTCCGAAGATTTCACACTCTAGATTAGGCTCAACTGCATCAATTGCGCGCATCTCCACATGAATGCTATCTAGGTATGCTCTGTTATATACATTTGCATCCTCCGCCTTACCGCTAGTTACTGGAATCAATCCCTTCGGCCCTGGCCATGGGCTCTTAATCTCACTCATAATATCCTCCATAATATATATCGTATCATTAAAATTTATATCACTATCATTCGTTATGCCACGAATATTGTAATAAGTGTATATGCAATGAGAGCTATAACAAGGAACAGCGAAATAAATGCCGACATATAGCTTTCATCATCTTCAGATGTAACGAGCGACTGCACCTGAAGTGGCACTGGGAATCCAGTTGGGCACATAAAGTACAGCAGAATTGCTATCTCGAACACCTTTTTCCGCTACGAGCTCTGGGAACACCACATAGAACAGTCCTATGATTATCGAGCAGAGAACGAGCCTAACTAATGCAAGTCTTGCTAGTGAAGAAATCATTTCCTTTTGGAATTTCAGCTCATATCCTAGTGTAAATAGTATAATTCCTGTAATCGGGGTAATAACGAGCTCCATCGTTGAGTTAAAAGTTGTTTCAAGCCCCATGTCCAAAATCATTTTGTGCAGCCCGGTTAGGTTCATAAAAACGCCACCAATAACCGCAACCATGAACGAGCTAGTAAATATCTTCTTGAGCAGTTCTTTCCACTCTACCTGCCCCACGACTTTCTTAGTCACAAGAATTGGTAAAACTCCGAAATTTATTAATATCCCTGCTACGTCAAAGGTAACGATATTCACTGCATGAGCCGCTCCGACTATAGATATGTAAAGCGGTAGTGCTACGTTCCCACCCTCACAAGTCACGAGTAAGTACGGCGATATGTGCGCGTATTTTTCCCCGGTAAAACGAGTGAGTTTAAATCCTATAAACAGAACCACTAACCAGATAATATCCATGTATATGATTTGCACAAGGAATGTACTCTTAAGCTCCGATGATACAAGTACTTTGTATACGAGCAAGGGGAATAAAATCGTAAATACCAGCTTCTTTGCACCTTCGTTCTGTGCAAATGTAATCCACTGCCTTTTTTTCTTGCCAGTAGCCCTAAAAAGAGCATGAAAAAAATACTGGAAATAATGCTTCAATTGCTTTCATATTGTTCTTTCCTTTTTATGGGCTGCGCGTGCATTATCCGTAAAATAAACAGCAGCGCATCGCCATTCCCTTATGCACAATTAAACAACATACTATCAAGACGATTATATATTTTATTTTCATTACGTCAATATCGATATAAGTTTGCCGTTTTATATATCCAAATGGTCCTCAAGAAATTCGCACACATCTCGTACACAGTCCTCACATCTTCTGAGCGGCTTTCCATTGTCTACACCCTTTAGCTCTCTACATATTAGGGAGGAATTGCGTTCCTTAAAAATTTTTTTCGTAATCTCTCGCATATCTCCGACGGTCTTTACTTTATCCTCACCCTGAAGGCTGAGGATAACAGCTGCTCCAGACAAAGCTCCACAGTGACCGTCAAGACTTCCAAGTCCACCCCCAAACCCTTGATTGAGTGCATATAGCGTCTCCTCATCAATATCTACATAATCCGCATATGTACAAGCAACCGCCTGTGCACAGTTATATCCATTGTGCTTGCGTTCAACTGCAAGCTCACCTCTTTTACTCATTATATTCACCTTTCTATTCACTCATCCGCGTCGCATACATCAGATGCGGTGATTATTTCTATATATACTAGCAAATCTTAAAAAAACAAGCTACCCGATAATTCGGATAGCTTGCAGTTACCTATTATTTATTGCGTCTTCTAATGAAAGCGAATAGCAATCCAAGTATCGCTACTACAAGCACTACACCGTAAAGCATAACATTTGTCATATCTCCAGTCTTAGGACCGTGTCTCTTTACGAGCTTCTTACCCGTTTTACTAGGCTTTGGCTTCTCGATGTGGGTATTCGTAATTATAAATCCATTGTCCACATCACCGGTATACGTTACTGTATAATCCTGCACCTGATCTTCCTTGACGGTATACTTGATTTTGTTTCCGTCCTTATTGACAGGTAGATTATCGAATTCAGCCTTCCAATCACCATTTGCATCCGGTGTAACAGTCTTATCTGCTACTTCAGTCCCATCTGCCATAAGGCGAACCTTAATTGATGAAGGTCTGTCACCGGCTACATCGTTAGCCCACTTCTTTGTAACCTTAACTGATCTTGTGTATGGCGTGTGCTTGTTGATAAAGTTGAACCCATCCTGAACGGCCGTGTACTCGTTTACCGAAGCTTCCTTTACAGTGTAAGTAACGACATTTCCCGCCTTATATTTATCGAGGTTTTCGAACTTATACTTCCAGTTGCTCGATGCATCAGCAGTCGCTGTCTTACCAGTATCTACGCCGTCTGCATAGAGTTTAAAGGTAACACCGTTAGGTCTGATTCCATCTTGGTCATTCGCATCATCCCAAGTCTTCTTACCAGAAACAATGGTTTTCTCAACCTTATGAGTGTTCTCGATATTATAGCCTGTCACCTTAGATGTGTATCCATCTACAGCAACTTCCTTGACTGTATACTTAATCTCTCTGTTGCTATCGTCGTACTTGAGAACTCTTCCGAACGAATAGTTCCAATTGCCTGCCGCATTAGCAGTCGCAGTCTTGCCAGTGTCATTACCGTCGGCATACAGCTTAACGGTAATCGAGCTTGGACGCTTGCCATCCTGGTCATTTGCATCAACCCATGTCTTAGTTCCTGAAACCTCAACCTTCTCAGGCTCTGGAATAGAAACTGTGATAGCCGATGCTGCGAGCGTAGTAATTGATTTATTACCGCTGATATCGTAATCGAGTACCGGCGATAGAACGTCAATCTTCTCGTTATAGTCATAGGACAGATCGGATGCTACCTTATATACAACATCTATCGAGCCGCCGTCGCCTTCCGCCAAAGGTTTAGTCGAAACTAGATGAACCATATCCGCATCCGCTGGGTCAGTCACTACGTCGTAATCTGAAGCGCTTGGCGCCTTATTAACATTATATGTCTTACCAGGGTGAAGCTTGATGTATTCAACCTTGAAGTTTGGCGAAACTTTTACGGAATCTAGCTTAAGCGGGAAGTTGTACTTTCCTTCTGGATTAAAGCTAGCCCCGAAGTTAACATCCTTATTGAGTAGCGGCACAAATACGTTAGCATGATCTAGCTCTTGAGCAGCATTATTTCTAAGAGTAACTCTCAGCGTCGCCTTATCGCCTCTCTTGAGTACTGGCGTAGTATCCGTCTTAGTCTCTGCACTAGTCGGATCATACTTATACTCTTTGTTCTCGCCAGTAGTCTTATCCTCGACAAGAAGCTTTGAGTCTCCTCGCACTGCAGCTGCCTGCTGCACTGTAACTCCTGGTCGTTCCGAAAGCGACACCATGAACTCACCAGAATTCACCTTGTCATCGAACACACTCTTTGCCTTGCCATTTTCAGTCTTCGCATATCTGCTATTATTAGTAGACCAGTTGCTTCTATCCCACTTTTCAGGCTTAATCACAGCACCGATTTCTTTGAAATCCTTAGTTGTAAATGCAAAGAAATCATTTATATGGTATGTGCCCTTTGCCGCATTCTCGTTAGTGGTTACGGACATACTCATATTCATCGACTTGATCGAGAAGTCTGGCTGATACTGACCTCTAGTCTCATTGCCAATATCCACCTTGTATTTCCAAACTTTTACAGGTGTGCCATTTATATCTCTGTACTCGCCCACATACTCTGGATTTCCAAGTGTTCCGTTTGTAATGGTTAAATCCTTATAGCTGAATCCCTCTGGCATCATTACGTAGATAACTGGCTCCTGTAATGGATTCCAGTCCCAGTTAGCATCATTGATGCGACCTGTAATCTTGAACTCGTCACCGCCAAGAACCTGCGTCTTGTTAATGCTTCCGACACCGTTTAGAACCTCGGGCGCTCTACTTGAAGCCTTTGTCGTAACTGTGTCAGCTTCAGAAGGCGTTTCGTCAGAATTGTAGAAACTAATCTTGCTTACTACGTCGTCCTTCTCACCCTTCTTCCATGTACCGAAAAACTCCTGCTGGTATGTAGCTCCATCCATAGAATTCCCCTGGCCCCAGCTTGTTTCCGTCTAGAAGGTCTGAGTTAGGTCTCACCCCATCGTATCCAGCTGGCAGTTTGCCAATATCTACCTTGATGGATTTAATGGATGTATTGATATCGAGCCCTAGCTTAGTATTCTTGATAAGCGCAGATACTCCACCTGACGTCTCGAGGATGCTAGGATCAGCAGTACCGCTAGTTCCATCGGAAGCAGTCCAGTGAATAGGTCCATACGTCATTCCTGCTTTATAAGGAATAGTCACACCTCTGATGATAGCCTTATTAGTAGTATCTAGCTTCATCTCGATAGTCTTAGCCTTGCGAGATGGGATAGCAAGATCATTCTTGATGAGAAGTGATCCTAATCTTACATTATATGTATCATGCTTCTTATAGGACCAGTTCGGAGCGCTCTGAACTGTCGTTCTGCTCTTAATCGACTCAGGATCAGAACCGTCGATTAGCTGTACATTGAGAGTTGCAATGTTATTCTTACTAGTTCTATCCACATTAGGTGAATCGTTCCAAACTGTCTTGTGTAGGTTCTTAATCTGTACGCTAAAAGAGCTACCATTTGCACGTGTACTGTTCGTATCAACCTTGATATGTGGTTTAAACGTAGGTACTCCGCTATATGAACCAGGCTCATTCCAAGACACTACAGATACTTTATTCTCTCCAACGACAGTTGTTGATTCAACAGTTCCATTTGCACGATACAGACTCGTCTCTTCAAGGCCTATTAATTCAACATCCTTAGGATAAACAATTTCAACAGTCGTTTTGCTATTAGCTTCAGTTAACGCATTGCTGCTGATATTGCTCCATGCATGCGAAAAAGTAGTTGAAGTCTGTATCCTGGAAGTTGTATCTCCCTTAGATATAACCTCTGAACTCTGGTCGTTCCAGAACCCATATGAAAACTCATCCGCAGCAATAACGTCATACGTTTTTTGAATCAGTCGCATTAGCCACACTCGTACCAACGCGAACTTTAATCGCTCCTGAGAGCACCTGATTCTTATCCTGGTTGATATACGCCTCATCGACTGTAAATATCATTTCCTTATGAGAAGCAGCTGAATCGAGCCCCTTCTTGGTCTTAAAAGTCACGTCTCCCGAGCGTGACTTTGCAGAACCTGCTGTCGGATAATTGTATGGGGATGTTCCGGTTCCTGTAGGCGCTTTTACGAGTTCTTCAAAACCAGTTGCCGTAATCGGTCCCTGTGTGAAAGTAGCACCTGGAAGCGACTTGAAGTAAAGCCCATTTCAAGTGTTGCTGTAAAATAAGTATCGGAATTTCGAAGCTCCTGCGGTATGTTATAATCCACATCCAGTGCATACGTTGTTCCAACCTTTAGTTCAGGCTTCTGCCCCGCCATAAGATCTGCTACAACAGCTCCAGTCTCTGAATTGATTACCTTAGCTGAAGTAATCTTCAGGTCATTGGTCGCTGCACTAACTGCTCCTATACTCGGCATTGCCCCCGTAATCACTACTATTAATGCGAGCATGCACGATAGTATTTTTTTGAGATAGTTTTGCTCATACTTCCTCCTTTTTAATACGTCTATACGTAACTGTATTAGTCTATCACAAGATGCATATTTATTCAATTTTAGACTATACAAGTCAATATTACTTGATCAATATCTTCATTGCACTGGAATGCAAGGGTTTTTGCACCCTAATATTATTTTTTAAACAATAAAAGATGGTGCCCGGGCACCATCTTTTTATATATTGTTTTTATAAAATACAATGTTATTTCTATTTTTATCGCGAAATTAGAGACTCTTTCTTCTCATAACTAGTCCACCTGTAACTGCGATTGATGTTAGTAGAATCAATCCGTACATACCGATGTTGTTGCTATCTCCAGTCTTAGGTGTAAGTCTGCTCTTTGGAGTCTTAGGTCCTGGAGTTGTTGGCGGGATTTCTGTATTAGTAACAGTGAAGCCATCTTCCTGAGTTCCAGTCACCTTTACTGTGTATCCAGCAGAATCCGCCTCTTTAACGGTATACTCTATCTTCTCACCATCATCGTTGTACTTGCGCACCTCTGCAAATTCACCCTTCCAGTTATTTGCAGCATTTAGAACGACCGATTTGCCAGTATCCACACCATTAGCATACAGCTTAACAGTTGCGGAATCCTTAGCTTTTCCAACCCACTTCTTCTCAACCTTTACAGTTGTCTTGGAGAATATTCCAGTAGCATCCCCAGAGGAATTCATAACCTTGTAGTTGGAAACAATCTCTGTTCTCTGCTCACTTGCAACTAGCTGCGCAAGGTTCTTGAGCAAGGTTCCTGGGTGGTATGTCGAACGATACACGAGTATGTACTGCTTCTGTCCTATATTTCCCATTCTTAGACTGAATGATCTTCCATCTGCAGCGATATTCAGCTTGCCAGTTATATCAACAACTGTTGGTGTACCGTGCTCGTATCCACTTGCATCGATAGTTGTCTCTGTCAAAACAAAGCTTCCTGGGATGTACTTCTCGTCTCCCTGTCCATCTGTGAGCTTATCGGAAAATACTAGGTTAGTGAGCGTGTCTTTCTTATGGTTTATACGTACAGTCCATCTTGCCTCATTAGCATTAGGAGCAGCGCTGCCCCACTTGCCGAGAATCTCTGGTGGAAGTATTCCAGGTCCGTAAACGTGGAATGTAATTGGAAGCACCTTCGATCCAACTGTGATGTTAAGCGTGTTATCAGCATCTAGAGTTATCTTTGAAAGTTCAAGCTTTGCAGCTATACTGATCTTACCTTTAACATCTTCTCTGCCGTTAACCCAGTTGTTGAAGGTAATTCTTACCTTGCCGCCAAGGTTGTTAGCACCTGGTGTGATATGTGCCCTACCTACTACCGTATTGCCGTCTAAATCATATATATCAAAATCTAGTTTTTCAGCCCCACCTGGGTAGAACACCTGGTCTGGAAGCTTGATGTCAAAATAGTCACCCGCACGCATGTTGGCACCATTTGCACTCGCATCCCATTCCATAGCTAGATAGAATGTATCTCCCTTATATACGCTGTTCTTGTCCGCTCCAGCAATGTTCTGGATAGAGAATTTAGTAACACGAGCTGTTACCTCTCTTGGTGTTGCAGCGTTAACATTCATGCTCGCCAAAGGAAGCATGAGCCCTACTACCATAACTAGAGATAGTAGACATCCAATAAAATTTCTTACTCTCTTCATAATCATTTTCCTTTGCATTGATTTTACACGCTAATTTCCTAACTCCAATTAAGTTTACCAATTATGTATAGTTATTTCAATATTAAATCGTTCACTTTTACATAATTATTCATTTCGATTTTATTTATCGATACTTAACTCTTGGGTGTAAATGCAGCTGTTTAAAAAAACTTACTTGACCATTATACGTCAGTTTGTGGGTAAATTTTTAACCAAATTTGTGTTTGGTTTGCTCGTCACTATGAGCAGCATCTCTTAAGCTTGAATTTTCAAGTATTGCATGCGGATGTTTTTGACATTTAGAAAAAGCAAAAGAGCATAATCAACGAAAACATTCGCAATCATGCTCTTTTTTTATAATTTTGTTCTAGCAATCTGTATTGTCAGAAATGACTTTTTATTCAGAAATTCTCTTTCTCATTCTGATTAAAAAGTGCTAGCCCTGCGAGTGCAAGTAGAAGCACACCTGCATAGAATACTAGTATTGCGCTATCTCCAGTCTTAGGTAGTCCATTTTTCTTAGGCTTGTCTGGTGTTTTTGGCACGTTTGGCTTCTCTGGCTCATAAGTGTTAGTGATCACAAAGCCAGCAGAATCTCCGGTAACCTTGGTGGTGTATCCACCTACAGCATCTTCCTTTATAGCATACTTAATCTCCTTGCCACCTTTGTACTTAGGTAAGTTTGCAAATGTATGCTTCCAGTTATCAGCTGCCTTGATATCGCGTTCCTCAATCATCTCATCGTTAGCATAAAGCTTTACATGAATCTTGTTAGGACGGCTGCTGATTACACTGTTATCGTTCACCCAAACCTTCTCTACAGGGATATCAATATACTCTGGCTTATGCTTATTACTGATGTCATAGCCATTTATTGTAGCCGTATATCCATCTACAGCTTCCTCTGTAACTGTATATGCGATTTCCTGTCCAGCCTTGTATTTAGGCAGGTTTGCAAATGTATATGTCCAGTTGCTGTCAGCGTTCACAGTCTTTTCCTGCACCTTTGAGCCATTAGCAAGTAGGTTCACCTTGATTGATGCCGGACGCTTGCCATCCTGGTTGAAGTTATCATCCCATGTCTTAGTTCCTGAAACTTCTACCTTCTCCTGCTCCATCGTGTTGGTAATGGTGATGCCTAACTGAGATGTTGGCGAAGCTGGATTTACCTGAACAGAATTAGCTGTAACGTCATATGTCTTGCCACTGTATGTTACTTTGTTATTTCCGTTCTGGTTAGCTTCCTTCACCGTATAAACGATTGGTGTCTTAGTTGTAGTGCCATCATTGTTCTGAACAACAGTGTACTGGCGAAGCTGTGTGAACTTTACTTTCCAGTTATTCGCTGCTGTCAGCTTAGCGCTCTTACCAGTATCTTCACCATTGGCAAAAGAGTTTTACCGTAATTTCGTTAACATCCGGAGTTGCAATTTCATTGCCCTCAGTATCAACCCACTTCTTAGTTGCTTCAACATCCATCTTATCAATCAGCTTGTTAGAAACAACATCGGTCTCACGAAGCTTTACTTCGTCGTTATATATAACACTGAATGTGTTGTTAGCAACAGCCTCTGATAGCTTAGGATCGTAAGTTGGGGCCTTCATCGTGAGGTATGCAGACAGAACTGTGTACGGCTCCAAAGTCGTACCATTCTTACCTACAATCTTTATAGCCTTGACCTTAGTGTAATCTCCAGGGTTCTTAGTCCAAGCAGAGCTAGTTAGCTCGTTTTTTTGTCCGTTCTATCAGGATATTTATCCGTGCGGTAATATATATCGTAATTATCGCTTACATCTGTAGAACCGATCTTTAGCTCGAGTGGTCCCTGAAGGGTGTTACTAAATGCAGAATTTCTGCCATCGCCTACATGTGGGAACACGTCATACATGAGGATTTTTATCCATCGCCATGTTGTAATAGTTACGAACACTTAGGCGATACTGGAATAATCCGCTCGTGTTTGTCACATCGGCAAAATCTGTCGAGATAGTATTTCTTGTAAATGTCCTTCCGTATAAAGCAGCACCGCCTGGAGTATTAGGCTCGAGGCTTCTTATGTGCTTGTCCGACTGAATACTCTCTACGTTGTTACCCAGAACCTTGGCAGTTGCCTTTAGTATAGTCTCATCCACGACACCATTTATATTGATATCTAGTGTGTCTTTTACGAAGTTGTTCGTATTATAGAGACCAGCGAAATCTGCTGGCGTTCCCTTTGTCCAGTTGTCGGCGTAGAAATAAACATCATTATTATTATTTAACTGATCATTCTCAGCCTTGCTAGGTATTACGTCATTGTTGACATATAGATCGACAATATCATAAGACATATTCGCATATTCATATACGTAGCCTGAAGGTAGAACAATTTTAACCGCATCGCGGCCAGTCTCGTTATAGTTCTTAATGAACTCCACCGACTGAACTGGTTTCGAACCAACTATCGGGTCAACATGTGTAAGCTGATCATACGAAACACCGGTTGGCAGTAGGTCAACGAATGTTGGATTCTTAAGGTAGCGCGCTCCAGAGAGTGTATCAAGCCTAAAACCTACCCTGGCAGTGAATCTCTCGTTTGGCATCCCCACCCTCTGATTGCGAGTTTCCTTACCTAACCACACCTTCTCGGTGAAAGGAGTAAAGTACGAGTTCCAGCTACCAGACAGATCCATCTTCGTCTTGGAGCCATCTTCGTTAACCCTGTTGACATCGGCCTTAACCGTATTGTTGATAGGTCTATCGTTATAGGTTTCCCCAAAAGGATTGATAAACATCATCTTGAGGTTAAACTCTAAGTTTGCCGAAGGTGCGAGTGTGAAATCCTTGAGGTATAGACCCACTCTCTTGTACTTAGGATCAACTGCACCAGCATTTGCAGTATCTAAAGTGCCCTGATTAATCTGATCAAGGTATGACTGAAGCTTTGCCTTACTATCAGAATTTACCTCTCCCTTAAATATCCATGCTGCACCATTGTTAGTAAGTGGAATAACATCGTACGTTCCGTCAGCTTTATAGCCTCTTAGTTCTAGCTGTGAGAGATTGAGGTTTGCTCTCGACCCTACACCTACGAGGTTTCCAGTTATCATCGTCATAAATAGACGACCGCCAGTGTTCTGAACGTCCTCATAAATCTCAATGTCTGTAAGCGGTCTATCGAGCTTGTTAACCAGCTTGATAGCATATTCCAACTCTCTTACTGCGAGACTGTTCTTATCGAACGGAATGGTAAGCGGACCTTTCTTGCCGAGCATTCCATCTCCGTTGTAGTCATCACCTGCTAAGCGAAAACGCTTCGTATCATCGTCAAAATTGTGTTCATTTCCAGCGACTTTTCCGACAGTAGCCTCAGCTGCGCCCGGATTGAATGGAATTCCCTGCATCTCTGCAGTGTTCGTAAAGTTTACTCTATTGGATCCATTCATGTACTTTGCACCTGGGAATGACAGCTTGAGATTTGAATAAGCTGGCAGATTATCCCTGATGTAATCGCGCAAATCCCTAACGCCCGTAGGTATGTCGAATCTTAGCGTAACCGTCTTACCGTCGGCGCTTAGAGTCCAGTTAGGGTTCTTTGCAGGATCAAACTTTGCAGTCCTTGTATTGCCTGCGCTATCAACATATGTCGGAAGCTTATCAGTAATTATAATTGAGCGATATGCTCTGTAATCTTGATACAATTTAAAGTTGTAGTTGATGTCCGATGCACCATCTTCTGAAATAGACGAAGGATTCGTCCTGCTAGATGCACCAGCATATACGAGCTGGTCGTCTGTCTCTTCTCCCGCAACTATCTTCATGAGCCATGGCTTTGGATAAGTAACACCATAAGTCTTATCCTCAAGTGTAGAAAGCTTAGTGCCATCAGCACTATACATGCGAACTACTGGTTTAAGCTTAAAATCACTTGGTGTGGTCTTATCTGCAAAGCTCATTACATATGGAAGCTGCAATCTTACCGTATTGTCTATCTTGTTCAGATAAATTCGCTTAATAGTTTTCCCATCGTTAGTCACGATTGTCTCTTCTGACTTGATAATAGGCTGCGTCTTAGAAGCTGGTGTCGCAAAGTTATCCAGATAAGTCCCATCCGCGATATTGTTGGTATCGTTCTGGTTCTTCGATGTCTGCTTCGTTGGCACTTCAATCTCGAGATACAGTCCCTCGACTGGCTTCGTCAGCGCCGTCGCATCAATCTCAATCCCTGTTGTGATATTCGTCTCTGTCCTTACTGTCGTAGGCGAAGTAGGCTTTAGGTTTAGCGTAAGAGAACCGCTCTGACCAAAATTAATCGTGTCAGAGAAAACTGACGCACTAGTTCCTGATGACGCACCTGAAGCCGCCGCATTTACTGATGGAATACCAGATATCACAGTTGTGATAATCATGGCCATCAAGCACAGTATGGACACCGCTTTGCTTCTAATTGCCTTCATAATCCCTCCTTATAAATACACTTATCTTAAGCTACACATGCACCAAAATGTACAGCGTAGCTTTTAACGATATAATGCAAAAAACCTCTATATAACGCACTACCGCATTATATAAGTAATTCTTAACTAATTTCGTTTATTTTACACGAAAGTCCACTATTTTGCAAATTGCACACGCACTACTTAATGTTACAAAAATCAATAAAATTGGTATTTACTACAACTTTTCTTTGTTTTTTTAGCCTTGTTTTTTTGCTTTTTGTTTTTTTAGCAGTCCAATGTTAGAGCATAGATTGAAGGCATAGCTCCTTAACACATGATAAATTTGAGTCTAAACTCAGCACCATCACCTTCCTCTGAGACTATCTTGAACTCCGCCCTATGAAGCTCCGCAATCTCCCTCACAAATGATAGTCCGAGTCCGAGCCCACTGTTAATTTCTTTATTTCTTGATTCATCGACTTGATAAAACCTTTCCGAGATTTTTAGCTATATGATCTAATGATATACCGATTCCGTCATCCACTACTTTTAAAGTAGCCGTCGTAAGGTCAGTGACTTCCTCGGGTTTCTCGCACTTAAACGATATGTTCTTTTGATTCTCGCCAAAACCTTGCCCATGATCACGCTCCAACTTTATTAACACCATCGTTTTAGAAAATTTAATCGCATTGCTCACGAGATTATCAAGCACACGGTAAAGCATCAATTTGTGACCATAAATCCATATATCCGATTGAATCTCTATATCAAATTTCAGTCCCGATTCTACCCACTTTCGCTCGTGCTGTCTGCAGTATTCTGTGACGAGCTCCGAAAGCGACAGCCTATCTAAATCAGACCAACATAACTGCTCGGCCTTAGAAAGCTCAAGAATCTGCTCTGTCATATCCTTCATCAGTTTAGCCTGGTGGTTTATTACCTCAAGGGACTCCCTTGCACTCTCTAAATCGTCAGCGTATTTCGCTCCGAACTCACTTTCTGCCATTATCACCGAGAGTGGTGTTCTGAGCTCGTGCGATACGTTCTGATTGAACTGCTTCTCCTTATCGAAATTTTCCTGTATAGAGAAAATCATTTTATTAAATACATTTGCAAGCCTAGCCGTCTCATCATACGAATGCTTATACAAAGTATTGATGCGCTTCGTATAGTCACGACTCTCCGTGATATCCTCTGCCATTTTAGTAACATCATTTATCGGAAGTAAACCGCGCTTAAGTATTCTTCTACCCCCAAGTGACATTGCAATCATTGAAAGAGGCGCAAGAACAACAATTGCAAGCAGAAATAGTTTCAGCTCATAGCTCAGCCATTTGATGGAATGAATTCCACGAACCCATTTCTGCTCCTCTTTGTTATACGTATCAAAGTAATAATAATTTAAGCCATCAGAACTGTACTTCGATATCTCTCCTGATGAAAATGGAGCATTTTCATGAAACCCTTGTGGCAGCGTGCCTCGCTCGAGTTTTTTATCCTTACTGTATATTGCAAAATATACACCGTCGTCATAGGACTCAAAATCATCGAGGTCTGAAGCCATCCCCATCGTTGCTCGTTCGAGCTCTGTTCTGGTTGTATAACTCGACCACGTATCAGAAAGCACAAGCGCTACACTGAACATTGCAATAAATATAGCTGCTACAAATACCGTGTACCAACAAGTAACCCTCGAGACGATGGTTCTATTTCTATTCCTTTTCTTCTGATTTGAATACATATCCCATACCTCTCTTCGTCACTATGACCATCGGATCCTCTAGCTTCTTGCGAATGTTCTTTACCAATACATCGATAATGTTCGACTCACCCTCATAGTCGAAGTCCCAGATATGTTCTCTGATCTGCTCTCTACTCAATATAACATTAGGATGCCTAACCAAACACTCTAGCAGGGCGTACTCCTTGGATGTAAGGTCTACTAGATACGAATTCTTGGTAACTGTTTTCTTTATAAAATCTAAGCAGCAATCACCAAACTGCACGGTACTCATGAGAATCTCTCTATTATTGCGTCTCAGCATAACTCTGATGCGTGCGAGGAGCTCATCAAATTCAAAAGGCTTAACGAGGTAATCATCCGCACCAGCATCTAGCCCAGTCACCTTGTCTTCAAGCGTATCCTTTGCTGTTAGCATGAGGACAGGCGTCTTAATCTGATGATTTCTTAGATACTTAAGCACACCAAGTCCATCAAGTCTAGGCATCATGATATCTGAAATTATTACGTCGTAATTAGTTGCTCTTATGTAGTCAATCGCTTCTTCCCCATCATATGCCGCATCAACACTGTACTGCTGAGTCTTTAGAAGCTTTACTATACTTCTATTAAGCATAACCTCATCTTCGATTACTAACAGCTTCATGGTCTCGCTCCTTTACTTTCTTTATTGTCGCCTATTATATCATCTTATACGCAAAATCTCGGCTAGATAATCTAACCGAGATTTTTATATACAATCATATACTATTAACTAGTCATCCTGATCTTCATTTTCTTCTGCTAAGAACGCCCCATCGACAGCACTCATCTTTACATCAATCGTCTGTTTACCATCTATTACAGTTACTTTGTATACGAGAGCATTTTCATTAACGTCCAGCTTAAGCTTCATGATAATTGCCTTAGCATATTTTTCTTTCACTAGTGTTTCAGCCTTTGCAAGGTCAACTTGTGGCTTCGCACCTATGAGAGCCTTGTCTTCAGAATCTGAATTGAAGTTATCTGCATCAACCTTCAGGACTTTCCCTGATTCTCCATCGATTTTATATTCCTTTACAGAATTAGTGTCGCTAACGGTAATTTCATACACTACAGTTTCATTGTCAACATCTATCTCATATCCTATAACAGTTCCTCCATTCGATTCCTTGAGTGCCGTTTCCTCTGCCTGCTGAACCGTTACTTTCGCCTTACGCACAGCCTTCTCATCATGATTGCTTGAGCATCCAACCGCTGAACCGAGCGCTGAGATAGAAACTGCTAATGCGATAAACTTTGCTAACGTCTTTTTGAAAATCTTTGTCATATCTTTACCTCTTTCTGTTTTTAATTTGAAATTAAACTCCTCATCTTTGCTTCTTGTTGTCCATATAATAAATGAGAAAGATGAACGCAAAATGAATCGCAAAACTTTTTTATAAAAAAAGAGAGCAACCACATAAAGCAGTCGCTCTCTAGCTTCTTATTTCGTACCGTTCTATAAACGATTCTTCCGTCTGGTAGTTATCACCGAAGCTGATACTATTACGAGTATAACTCCTGCAATGTACACAACAGTTCTACCTAATCCGCCAGTCTCTGGCAGAGAAAACTTTGGATTTTCAGTATTTCTGATTGTGATTGTACCCGAAGAAACTGCCGCATCTCTTGGAGTCTGAGTTTCTACACCGTTATTATTACTATAGTCAGCTGTATAATCCGGCATTGCCGTCTCAACTACATAGTAACCGTATGTAACCTCTTCACCATTAGCAGCTTTGCCTTTGACAGGTAAATCCGTATAGGTTTTAGTCCAGTTACCAGCGGACGTGAGTGTCTCACCGGCCTTATATACCTTCTCTGTGGTAGTTCCGTTAGCAGTTGTCGAAATCTGCATCAGGTTGTAGGTAATTGAACCAGTTGGCCTTTGCACCTCTTGCCCGTCAGCATCAAACCACTTCTTGTTGACAGTGATTCTCGTCTTGAGCTTTTCGTTCTTAACCTTGAATTATTTCTGCTCATTTTTTCTAAAAACTGTATTTTTATAGATGCAGTTCTGTATATAACTTTGGTTTTATGCACTATGTTTTAGTCGATAACAACGCCACCTATATTAATTTTAGGACGCTTTAAACAATAAAAAGTGGCTAACATTATCCTCAGTTAACCACTTTATAAACTTCTATAAGCGCCTATAACGCCTCACTACGTCTTCTTCTGAAGAACATCCACGCCGCAGTCATGCAGAATGCTCCGCCTAAATAGAATATGTACGTTCCGATACCACCTGCCTTTGGCAGTTCGTATAGCGGATTATCCTTAATTCTCAGCTTCGCAAGTGCATTTGCACTTGGATTAGCAGCAGTTGTCTCTGTCCAAGAGCCCCCAGATGTAACTTCCACGGAGTTTCTCTTAACCTTTACCTTGATAGGTTCAGGGATGATGGAGTAACCCTCTGGAGCTTCAGTTTCTACAATATAGTACTCACCGACAGGAGCTGTTACATCAATCTTCTTATCTACTACTAGATTAGTCTTGAATGGAATTCCCCATTTATCGGTTGTATTCGGTATCTTCACCGCTCCAGCAGTGCCCTGCGCCGATACCTTGTAGATATCGAATTTTGCACCCTTGAGCTGTGTTGTACCAGTATTGTCAGTCTTCTCAAGAACAAATGTAGAGTCTGCAACCTGTACTACTGGATGCTTATACGGCTCTTCGATCTTCTCATCCTGGAACTCATAGTTAATCCTTGCGGACTTGTTTGCTCTAAATCCAGCCTTTCCAGAACTCGTCTTGTTAGTTCCATGGTCTGTATCTGTATCACCAGTTGAATCGTAACCGTTTGTCTCATACTTTTCGTATGCCTTGTCAGTAACCCTTACATTATACGAAAGAGTGTACTTATACTTACTGTCGACCTTCTCGTCCTTATGGAACTTTAGCTCCATCTTGCCCGTTGTATCTGCAGCAGTAGATGGTGTAAATGTAACCGATTCGATGATCTTATGACCATTGTTCGTATTGGCCACCGTGCTAACACCATTGTCATAAAGCACAACTTCTCTACCAGTAGCCTTTCCGTACGCACAACTCTGATATCTGGCTGTGCATTGAATAGTTCTACCGAATCACTGAGTTCGTCAGTGATATTGAGTACGTTAACCATATTTGCTTCGAGAAGCTTTTTAACTTCTTCGTACAGGTTGGCGTTATTGTATACTCCGATATACTGTCCACCGCTCTTCTGTGCCATATACTTAAGCAGTTCAGGGTCACTCGTTGGAGTTGCACCGTTGATATCTCTGGAAACACCTACAGCGTGAATCATTACATCCTTGTGTTCTGTAATGAACTTGTTAATTCTCTTCCTTGTAGGCTCTTTGGATGGCACTGCCCAGCGTTCAGGGTCCCCCCCATCCTTGTCTCCGCTCGTTATCATCTACATAGAATGTAGGAACTCCGTCTGATACGAATACCATGAGCTTTCTATGACCATTGTTCTTAACAGCAGGGTCATTAAACATGTCTGATGCCTGTGCAAGTCCCGCACTGTAATTCGTTCCTTGCTCGTTCATTGCATCAACATTTATAAAGCCACTGTTTCGACCCCACCCTCTGTCAATTTTAGCATCGTCTCTATAGTTAGTATTCGGTCTGTATCCAAAGAAAGAGATTACTGCAACTTGATTTCTAGGATTCAAATTCAAGAGTTCAGGCAAAAGGCCTCTTCCGCTCCAACCACTAGTTGATCCATTAAGCATCTCTGCGACCGCTTTGTCTCGCCCAATATATGTATTCATGCGAGAACTATACATGTCTTTCTCTTTCATACTGGATGAACGGTCAATTACGAACAGAATATCAAACGGCTGCTTCTCAATCGACTTACCAGTAACGTCAACATAGATACGATATAAGTCCTTAACTTCTTTCTTGTGGTTTTCAGCCACAGTAGTGTCGTTGTTCTTAACTCCATCACCGAGGTAGTCGATACGCTTATTGTGTTCTAGAATATCAGCAGTAGGGATTGTTGCCGTCCTAGGTACACTAGGTGCTCTTCTGGCAGTAGCATTAGCCCTATTCCTGCTTCTGAACCCAGATGTTCCTGTTTTCTCTACTACGTTTATCTTTATCTTATCGCTGAGCTTTGCGGTATTCTTCTTAACCTTGAATTTGTACTCAAAAGTCTCAGAATTCCCACCCTTAAGCTGTACGGACTGTGATTCCGCACCAGAGGTCAATTCCAACTCTTCTTTGCTATATTCGAGATTGATAGAGAAGCTTTTCTCCGCATTGCTCGCATCGATATTCTTGTATGCCGCTGTGACAGATACCACCTCGCCAGAGCTGTAGCTGCCCTTCTGAGGTGAAATCTTGAACTCTATGTTCTCATCTGCTCCGTATGTCTGTGCGCCCACACCAGGCAAACTCGATAACGGTATCAAACTTACAATGAGTACAACAGCGATGAAAATCGATGCAACGCTTTTCTTAAATGTCTTTTTACTCATAAGCAATTCTCCTAATATCCACTGTAAACCCTTGTAAATTAGGAGTCCTTTTTCTTTCTCTTCTTCACTAATACCACTAATGTTGTCAAGGCACCCACAAGTGCGACTGCATAAATCGCAAGCCTTGTTGTGTCTCCGGTCTTAATGATTATACGTCTATACTTGTTGGTAAAGACACCATCGCCTTGCTGCTGAATGTCTCTCACCTTGAGCTGACCTTCCTCATTTTCGTAAACCGTAACAACTACGCGCACCTCGCGATTGTCGTAAACTATATCACGCTGACCGTCATTTACCTCTGTGACTACAAAGTTATATGTTCCTTCTTTGGCGATTTTCACTCTGAACAGAATGCCCCCATCGCTTTCATTAGAAACGGTTTGAGTTATGCCACCAGATTTATTTTTCCAGCTTGAATCAGCTTCTTTAAGAGTAAATTTGAACATGCCCTTCTTTAGGTCCTTGCCTTCGAGCTTCTTGGTGAGCTTAAAAAGCAACTTCTATAGGCTCTACGTCCTTCTTTACTAGAGCAACCTTCGGCTCCAGTGTTACATCGTATTTCCACTGGTTCTCGTTGTTAACTCTCTCGATTCCTGGAACAACAACTAGATACGGCTCTACTGGGTGATACGCCTTAGCATGACCTGTAGCGCCAGTCTGTCTTACTAGGTAAATTCCGTGTGATAGTCCCGAAAAAGACACGCGTCCCTGAGTATTGGTAATCCCTGAAGTGCCCGCCAAGCTGTCCCTGTCAACTATCGCTGATAGCTTCTTAGCAGCTACAGCAGAAGACTCTTTGGTAAGCCCGTTGTACTTAACGTTAGCTGAAGCAAAATCAGCCACCGCTCTGTACTTTGCACTTCCTCCACTAGTGGTCAAGTTCGCAACCTTGTGTATTTCAAATGTAGCGCCTGGAACTGCCACATGATTGACTCTGTCCTTGTGGTACACGAGGTTAATAGTAAGCGAGTCCTGCCTTCCAGTATCTACATCTGGAACAAGATCAGGATGTGCTGCCATAACACTCTGCACTGACAACATAGTCATAATCAGCGAGCAAAGCACTACTATCCATATAGATTTTTTAAACTTTACCATACTATCATTTCGCATTATTTCAATGTCCTATCTCTCACACTAACTGCGTCTTTTCCTATGCTTACGCATGAAGATTATCGCAATTATGATTACTACTGCTGCAACCATTAGCTTGAACTGCCATGAATTCAAGAAAACCATAAACGGCGACATTACGCCACTATGATCTTTGTATGGCACTCTATGGCCTCTAACCATGAGGCGATGAGTATTAACGCCATAAGGAGTGCAGGTTAGCAGTGTGACATAGTCCTTGCCATCAGATATCTCAAGATCGCTGAGCTCTTCAGGCTTTACGGTCCTGATTTGATCTATTTGATACGCAAGTTTCTTGTCTAAATTCTTAAATAGAAATTATCGCCTTTTTTTAGTTGGTCTAAATCCGTAAAAAGCTTAGCTCCCGGCAGTCCTCTATGCGCAGCAATTACTGCGTGTGAACTCTTGCCGCCAATCGGAAGGCTAGTTCCTTCGACGTGTCCCGCACCTCGCTCTAATGATTTAGACGCAGTACCATGATATATGATGATTTCCTGATCGATTTTGGGAATCTCAACATAGCCCATGATACCATTTTTACTGGGATTTAAAAGGTCGCTGTACGGATGAGTTTTGATGTACTCATCGTTGTCAAAAGCATCCTTTACGGTATTGACCGTATGCTGTGCATTGTATGCCTTTGCCTTGCTCCATTCGTCCTTTAGCGTGTCTTCGGAATAGAGGTTAACCGATTGGTCGTAAACCGACTTCATACGATTGTTCCATTGACTATTCCACAAATCACTAACTGCAGGGTATAAAACCACCGCCGCTCCTGAGATAAACAGCAGAACGATGACAAGGTTAAACAGCTTCCCTTTTAGCTTATTTTGTGTTTTTTGTGTTTCCATCTACTATTTGTGGACTTCTTGCTCTTGTCCAAAACCCTTCCTATGAATATTGCGATACCGCATCCAATAAGTATACACAAAATTACCTTTAAAATGTGCCCTATATTGGTTCTTTTCACTGAAGCATTCTGTCCATCGTAAGGAACTCGATGTCCGCGAACAAGTAGTCGGTGTGAATTAACGCCATACGGTGTGCAAGTTACAAGCGTTACGTAGTCTTTACCCCTCTGGACCTGCAGTGAGGTCGTCTTGCTAGGCTTAACTACCTTTATGCTATCTACCTTATACGCCATTTTCTTGTCCATTATATGCAGGTAGAATTTGTCACCCTTCTTGAGTAGATCCAAATCCGTAAACAGCTTTGCGCTAGGTAAGCCTCGATGTGCCGAGAGTACCGCGTGTGTTCCTTTCCCGCCGATTGGAAGACTGCTTCCGCACAGATGTCCTACACCTTTCTGGAATACTTCCTCGTTGGTGTAGTGGAATATTGGTAATTCCACATCTATGGACGGGATTATTATGTATCCCATCATGCTGTCTTTATTGATATTCAGACACTTTTCGTACTCCAAGTCCCTCTTATTCTCCTTGGATGAAAACGCATCTGGAACGGCTTTAGGCGAAAGTTCGCGATTATATACCTTTGCTCTTTCTAGCTCCTCATCGAAATCGGTGTTTCCGTTCTTTATCGCCCTTTCATAGTTTTTGCATCATCTGTCTTGCAAATCTCTGGTTCCACCAGTTACTTACAAGCGGATACATCATTATAGAAAGTCCGACGATAAACAGAAGCGCTATTCCGATAAAGCTCTTGTTTCTAATAATAAAGTTCTGTTTCTCTTTAGCCCGCATTAAAATTCACTACTCTTGTTCTAATATCCTTCTTTTAAAAGATACGGATAAGCGCCTTAACTATAAGTGCACTTATCCGCACCTGCATTTAAATCACTACTTTACAGCAGCTTCACTTTTGTTTTTTTAACCATCATTGCAACTGCAAGGCTAAGTAGAGCTGCACCAACGATGTAGAATAGGTATGTTCCGATTCCACCTGTGCTTGGTAGAGTTCCTAGCTTGTAGTTGTTGAAGTGTAGTGGATTGTATGTTCCTGTAGTAGTCTTTACTTCATCCTTTTTCGTATGTAGCAACGTACTTTCCAGCTTCAACTCCATTGATAGTTACTGTGTATGATTTTTAGGTTTCCGTCTGCATCTAGCTCAGCACTAATCTTAACTGGAACTAGAGTTTCGTTCTTAGCATATCCTTCTGGAGCCTGTGTCTCTACAAGCACATACTCACCAGCGTCGATACCTCTAAATCTGATCTTACCGTCTGCCTTAGTCTCTGATTCGTCAGCGATGTTGTCGCTTGCGTCAAGACCTCTTCTAACTAGAAGAGTTGCTTCGTGGTTCTTATAGTCAGCAGCAGAAGTTAAGGTTGCATCCTTCTTATAAAGTCTGAACCTAGCGCCTGCCTTCTTGCCAGCAGAAGCTGTTGTTGCAGCAGATGTAACTACATCTGTTACAGTGTTGCCTTCATCGTCCACACCAACCTTAACGATTTCTTCTTTTCTGTTAGTCTGGTTTAGCTTAGTACCTACATCTCCGTTGATATCGAATGTGTAGTGCTTAGTTCTGTCAGTATCCTTACCGTCGTTAGTTGTTGGCGATGTTGAGTAATCGATTGTAGCAGTATTTGTGCTTGGATCGAAGCCTGACTTAGCATCCTCAGTTAGAGTAGCCTTGTAAGTAACGTTGATCTTAGTCTTATCAGCGCTATTTAGAAGGAATGTCTTAGTAAACTTTACTGTGAATCCTGTAGCAGTCTTACCTTCGATAGTATAATCGGTGTTTTCTGTGAGCAGCTTAGCTGGTGAAGGATCTCCGTTGTACACCTTGATTGATGTCTGATCTAGCTCAAGACCTGTTGATAGCTTATCAGAGATTTCAAACTTAGGGTTCTTGTAGTCACTTGTGTATAGAGGGATAGCTGTTCCAATCTTGAACTCTACCTTATCTCCAATCTTGTGAGTGTCTCCAGCCTTAGTAGCATCACCAGTTACCTGATCATTCTCAGTCTTGTTGTATACTTCCTTCTTAACCTTAGGTGTTGACTTCTTAGCATATGCTGTAGTTCCGATCTTAAACTGCTTGTTAGCATCGTTTACATCAAGAACAGAAGACTTGTCTTCGCCAGCATCCTGCTTATAGTCAGCGCTGACAATCATAGGTGTGTATACACCTGTGCTTCCTGCCTGTGGTGTTACCATTACTAGGTAAATACCAGCCTTAGGATTGTTAGCAACGTACTTTCCAGCTGTCTCAGCAAATGTTACTGTGTCTAGACCTGTGAAGTCTCCAGCAGATGCAATTGCATAAACTTCAGCAGCTGTCGGCTTTGCAGGGTCCGCGATAGTAATACCTGTCTTACCTACAACCCACTTACCGTTAGATTCCTTAACGATTCTGTAACCTTTTACAGTTGCTCCTGTCTCAACATTCTTTACTGTTAGTGTTGAATCAAGTGTTGCTGCAAATGTTGGCATTGCAAATCCACTTAGCGCAATAGCTAGTGAGAGTGCCAACGCAGCCATTCTCTTAAATAGCTTGGTACTCATACCTCTTCCTTTCTTTATCTCTCCAGAGTTACCCATTACTGTCTTTCCTTTCTGTTTGTTATTCCGCATTAACGGGAATAAATCTCTACCAAATAAATTCGCTTATCTGATATAACATGTAGACTGTGTTACACACATTAGCCCATAAAAAGACCGATTCTATCTATTCGATAGTATCTTATCAGAGTTGTAAAATAATATCAAACTTATAAATTGTATCTATTTTTCACAATGTTGACACGAAAAAACACAGTATTGACAATTTTAATAATTCTGTACTCCTTGAGTTCACTTAATTACATAAGTAAATTTTTACAACTTTTTTTAAAGTTAATGCATAATTTTCGGTATTATGTTACAAATGTTTTTTTTTAATACAATTTTTTTCACCCTATTTGATTGTGCCTCTTGTTTTTCATGCAATGTATACTCCGAAGCACCGTAAAACATCATTTACATCACTACTTTTAGCTTGTTTTCACCGTTAAACCGTTGATTTTTACGCACAACGAGTCTTTTTCACAGAGACATGATGTCATATACAGTTATAGTGTTAAAAGATAAATTTAACTTATAACGACTTTTTTATACGCACAATTAGTTGAAACACAGCCTAATTGCCCATCCATACCCCTTGTGATATAATTCTTTAACTACACTCAAAGGGAGGAAATTATGGCAAACTCAAAAAAGAACAATCAGAAGATTTGCATTGCTTCTATGCACTCTTATGATAATCAACATTTTTACAATGAATTCAGCTTTTTGCTAGCTACGCTTCAGATCCAACAGAATTTACCAAGACGCTTGATAACGGCCCTGTACCACCTGAATACATGGGAAAGTTTAAAATAGCAATCAAGGATCCTGAAGGAAATACCCTTAAGATTGCTGATGATTTTTACGACACTTTTTGAACGAGACTCATGAAAAATAATGGTAATGGTGGTAATTCCTTTCTTAATTATTTCAGCGAGATTGTCTATCAGTATTTAAGACGCGCACAGCCTGAAGCAGGTTTTCATTACGTGACCTTTACGGTAGAGGAGGTTCCGACAGATGTTCCAGGCATTAAATTTGATAAAACTGTCTATAATGTAAAATGCTATTATGAAGGTTCTAGAGCTTCATATAATACTAATTATTATAATCTTAGATACATAGAAATTAACGGAAAGTACTTCACATATGACGGCCAAAGGCTAGAACTTAATCCAGATGGCACTACAACTTACATTGGTGGTCGAGACGGTTTCATATCTTTTAACAACACTACCATTAAGTATGTAACTCATACAGTTAAGAAGGTATGGAAAAACGGTTCAGAATCGTCGGCCAAGGCTCAGCTTTATAAGGATGGCACTGCTTACGGCACTCCAGTTGAGTTGAATGCTGCAAATGGTTGGACTCATACTTGGAACAATCTCGACGATAGCTACTCATGGACTGTAAAGGAGCTCGATGTCCCAGCTGGATATAGCTCCAAAGTTGATGTCTCAGCAGATGGCAAAACCACGACTATAACCAACACTAAGTCGAAGCAGCCAGCTGCTAGTCAGCATAAAAGCACTCCGTTAAACTCAAAGAAAACTGTAAAGACTGGAGATAATACGAATGTCGCTGCTTGGCTAGTCATATTTGCGACAGTACTAATTAGTCTCTGCTTCACACTCTACATCAGAAAGAGAGCTAATTCTGTAAGATAATGATAATCTCAAAGAGTGAGATGGGTTTCTAAGATGAGCATAAATAAGATCAAATACATAGCGATAATATCGATGGTTTTGTGATCACCTGGCATCCGTGTTTTTGCACCGGATGCCAGTATTTATATTGTGCTTAGATTGATTGGTAGAATAACAGCGCCTTCAATGTGCCTTGCACTTGCTGAAGGTTTTGTGCATACATCGAATAGAAAGAAATATATATCTAGGCTTCTCGCTTTCGCGCTGATTGCACAGATACCATTCTCATACTTCGAGTCGGGTACTTTCACCCTGCCACTTGGCAATGTGCTATTTACATTTTCATGCTCCTTCGCACTGCTAGAGGTTGCCGAAAAATGGCAAGAGCTCGGCACATTAAAGGGTATAATTTCTGTAATTGTACTACTTATGTTGTCGATGAAAACAGACTGGCTGATATTTGGGCCACTGTTTACACTGTCGATTTATATAAACAAAGAAAATAAGGACCGTCAGGCCATTTGCTATGCGGCCATCAGCGTCCTTAGTTTTTCATTATCTGCGCTCATGTGTATAAGCTACGGCCTGCCTTGGTACGGTCAAGCATGGCAGATTGGCACGCTCTTGGTCATCCCAATCATATACCTATATAATGGCGAGCGTGGTAGCAAGGGTTCATTTAATAAGTGGTTTTTCTACATCTTCTACCCAGCCCATCTCGTGGTGCTTGGCCTCATAAAGTGGTAGCGACACTTATTTCTGAAACACCACTAGCCCAACCTCTGTTGGATGGTCCAGATACAGTGCTGTTTTAGATGCTTTATTACCTAATATCATCTTGGCTATTAGGATATCTCCACCTGCAGCGATAGTCATCAGTACTCCAGCTGCAAGAAACAGTATATCGGTCGCAATGCAGCCGATTATGCATGGCACTATACCTAGTAACAGTCCTGGCATCAATGCGCCTGTTATGTATTGCCACTTTCCTAGCGGCTCACTGCAAGTGCAGTACGGTGTTAGGTATTTCCAAATCACCCCGAATTCAATATCTTTGAAACTTTTTGTAAATCTACTCCACGTTACACCGTGAATAAGCTCATGTACCACCGTTAATAATAGTAGTAGAGCCAGAACAGTTAGACCTGAGCTAGCTGAAATTCGCGATTTACCAAAATCAGCGCCTTCATATCTAAGAACGTAGATAACAATAAAGGGCACAGTCATGATAAATCCATATAAGGCCCCGATGTTCGCCTTAACTACTGATATCGTAAGTTCTGTCTTTGTGTACCCTCCTCGTTCTAGTTCTTCACACTTTGCCTTGTATCTCTCTAGCCTTCTTTGCTCAGCCTCGGTGAGCACTCGTTCATTACTTGCCATATATCTAACCCCTTTATTAATCTTCTATAGCATCTGGGCGCTATTATTTATCTACATATTATCTTAATTATACTGCATTTTAAACTTTCAAAACATTAAAAAGCGAATAGCCTCAACAAGCTGCTATCCGCTCTTTCTCTTATTTACATTTAAGACTGCTAATTGCTAAAGCACTATCTCATTCTCTTCTTGTATCTAGTCGCACCAATTAGCATTAGTACAGATGCTGCGAAGATGCTGAGCATTAGCATTAGGTTTCCAGTGCTATCACCAGTCTTTGGTGACTTGTGCTTCTTAACCAGCTTACCCTTAGTAGGCGCCTTTGGCACTTCGTACTTGTTGTTAAATGTTAAATCGTTTACAGTTTCTGCACCCTTCTTAATCTCGTAATTTGCTACGAGCTGGTTATTAGCATCAGCTGTAACATCGATGACAACCGTGTACTCTGTATTATCGTAAGTGTAATTTGCAAGGCCTGTATTTATCTCAACAACCTTGTATGTGTACTTACCAACTGCTTTGAACTCGATATCGCCGAAGTCGATTTCGCCTGCTCCGTTAACCGTAACAACCTTCTTGCCTAGCACAGAGCCTGCTGGCATTGGCGCCTCGCTTAGTCCTAGTGCTGTAGTTCCAGCTTGAGATAGTTCGAACTTGAACTCGCCTGCTGCTGGCGGTATCTCTCCGCTTAGAGTCTTCTTAACCCTTAGGTTTTTTTCTTAACGGACGTAAACACGTTTCTAAATCTTGGTTCACTGTCAGCTGTAGCCTTGAGTGTTCCTCCATCGTTAGCAACAGTTACCTTAACTTCTTTTTTTCAGCTGTATCATATGCAACACCTGCTACTGGGTTTGACGCTGTTTCCCTTAACCTTGAACTTGTATGTTCCAACCTTTGTGAACTTGATCTTATCAAATTCGATGCGTCCATCGCTGTGCACGAATGTTGTCACATCGCCAGGCATCGTCACGCCATCGTAGTTCTCACCGGCAATCTGGCTAACGCTTACTTCAAATGTGTTCTCTGGTATGGTTACCGCAGTTCCTTCTGAATCGACATAGTCCTTGTGACCTTTAATCACGGCTTCTGCAGTCTGGTAGTTAGGAACGATTACAGCAAACCCCGGTTGCGTTGCATTCTGAATTTTGAATGTTCCTTCTGTTGCATTTACAGAACCTGCTGTTGCAATTGCTGCGTTTGGCTTAAATACCTTATTAGTGTATGTATACTTCGCTGGAGTGCTTGTCTGCACGAGGCGGTAGTCACCCCTTGATAGTCCAGAGATAGTAGCTTCGCCTCTTACATTAGTCTTTGCAGTTGCCTTGCGACCTCTGATGTAGTAATCAGTCCAGTTGCCGCCAACCTTAGTCTGAATCTTGAACTCAGCTCCAGCGATTGGAGTAGTTCCGTCGATATCATCAACTGCCTTAATGTTAATACTTCCTGCTGCTACGTTCGCAGTTCCGTTTGCTTTATCGATTGTGTATGAAACCGATGCAGAATCCTCTGCCTGATCAGACTTTGCGTTTCCAGTGTTAGTCACATTCTCTAATGATGTGATGTCTGGGTAGTGAGTGTCGAACTCAGCGAAGAATGTAACGACATTTCCGTGAGAAGGACCGTTGTTTCCGTAGATATCCTTAATTTTGTTGATACCTGCGAGCGATGGCTCAAGGTCGGTATACTTCAGAGAGTCGTTAGACATGTTTGCGATAAAGGTATCTCCTCCTGTCGCAGGATCTTTGAACACACCGTAGCTCAGCTTCTGAGCCTTAACCTTTGCATAGAAGCTATCGTAAGTATCTGAAGACGACTGGTTTATCTGTGTGAAGTACTGTGTTACTGGAATCCAGTTACTTCCACTCTCATATGGCATAACTGTTCCTGGAGTTGCCTGTGCATAGAATCTGTTTCCACTTGCAGGCACTTCTGTCCAGTTGTAGCGAACTGCCGAGAACGAAATTGTGCTTAGGTCTACAACACCATTTCTTGGAATCTTATCAACGATCATCATATGGGTCTGTTCCTGATAAGTTCCGAAGGTGCTATCGATATTGTTGTAAGTGTTGAATAGACGCAGTGAACCCAGCTGGTTGGAGATCAGCTTAATCCTAGCTGTGTCGTATGCCGAAGTCCAGCCCTGCTTCTCGATCAGTCTGTTATTGATCGTTCTGCGACTTGGGTCTGATGGCACACCACCAGTATTAGTTCCAGGAACTGAATCTCTAACCTTGAAAGTTACATTAGTCGAAGCATCTTCAACTGTGAGCGGCTTTGTAACAGGATTTCCTGCAGTCGCACCGTTATCTAGAGCTTTTAGTCTAGCTCCTGTGTAAAGACTTCCAGACATGAAGTTTCTATCAGATGGAAAATCTGAATCTAATGTAAACTTAATCTCTGTTCCTGTAATTGTCGCTGTCGCAATTTTCTGGCCACTCTCTGAGTATAGTGGAACATCTGAACTTGGAAGATTTCCAAACATCGTTCCAATATTGGTAGACAGCTTAATCGTATCACCAGGCTTCATTGCATTACCTGACTGTGTGTCGATGTTGTAATCGAACTTCAGGGAAGCTAGCGAACCAACGTTCATCTGGCCAGGTGAAACCGTCACATTAGAAATCGCGATATTGTATCCGTCCTTCTGTGTTGCGGCACTAACTTCATATGGTGATGAGAATGGTCCAATTGTAATCGCTATTACTGCAACAAGTGCAATAAGTCGTTTTGCAAAATTCACGTTCTTCCTCCTTTTTATTAACGTAATTATTTAATGTAATTTAATATTTATACAGTCTTTTTCTAGTATACCCTATTATAATTCAACGAATCAAGCAAACTATACCAAAAGTGTGCAAAAAGAACACAAAAAGTGCAAATAATTTTACTCTAAATTATTAAAACATTTTTGATAATTATTATACTATTTTTATATTTATGCAATTTTGAGATTCAAAAAGATAGAAAAAAATAGAAGGTACGGTATATAGACCGCACCTCCTGCAAACTGTTACTTTATATGACCTTTTGGCTTCTTCCTCTTGCCAGTCATATGCTCAACCTCTAGCGCATACACCAATGTCCTCGGAACAGCGGCAGGGTTAAAGTATGCATTTTTATCCTCATGATAGTGATTCATGAGCTGCCTCAAAGCGTGCATCTTCTCATCATCCGAGAGGATTCGAATCTTGCCTCTTCCGATTACACTCTCGTACGCCATCGTGCAGTAGCCTTTGTCCTCGAAGTACTCGAGCTCCTGCTTGCAGTCCATCTCGAAGGTAGCACGATTATCCTTCTCGAATAGTCCAACCTTATAGCCCTCAAGTGCACTGTGAAAATACAGCGTCAGCTTACCGTCATTCACCTCTGTGCCGAAGTTGAGCGGAAGTATGTACGGATATCCGTCGTCGTTAAGTGCTAGCCTGCATATGTCGCAGCGATTTATTATCTCCAGCAGTTCGTCTAATTCTGTTATCTCTCTGTCCTGTCTTCTCATGTATATCCCCCTTATTTGGACTTAATCATAGCTAGCTTAGAGTCCTTCTTTAATTTGATTATTGCTAGATGCTATTTCCACATCTGTTTAATGATTATCAGATATGAGGTGTCTTTGATTTTTATAATTATCTACATCTAATGTGATTATTTCACTCGTATGCTGCTACTATACCTAACACCAGCTATGTAGTCGAACAGCAGTCGCCTGTTAAACAATATGCTGAAAGCCGTGATGATGAAATGCAGTAGAGCGACGTAATCAGCTCTTATCGTTAACAGCAGTCCCAGCTATATAGGCACTCGGCGAAGTCCAGATTACGAAGCTGCTCTTTTGTCGCAAAGAAATTTCCTACGCCACAGTCACCCCACAGGATGTAATAATCGTCAGTTCCTCTGCTACTCTTTAGTACGCTTCGCAGATTACTTCTGGATTAGTCTCAAATTCCTCATTGAAGCTAACTAGCAGATACAGTTCACCCGCTGGCGATTCACCCACATAGTATCCTAGCGCAAATGCATCGTAGCATCCACTCTTATCGAACATTACGTCGGTTAGCGTGATACCTTCGACATTCTCTTCGGGGAAATTTTCTTTTATAAGGCGTAGTGCCTCTTGATCCAGCTTAGCGATTTCTGTAGCTAGTCTTTTCATTAATGAGTCTGGGATAGATTTCATATCCTTTTCGCTGTATCCAGAGAAGCTAAAGTGCAAGTCCTTATCGGACTTGCGGCTTACAAAGTATATTCCTGCTGCTGAGCTGTCCCATGAGTTGCCCTGCCAGAGGGCGAGAAGTTGTTGTTTTGTCATATGCTATCCTCTATGATTATTGATTATTGCAATATGTGCTATCGCAGTTTATAGCTCTGAATCTTCATCGGTTAGTACTTTCTTCTGCCAGCAACGCTTACTGCACTTTGGGCACCTCATATATCTATCTCTCTCTATGTGGAGCTAAGATTACCTCTCTATAGGTCGGCACGTATCTGTGATGACAGGAGTCACATTCATAATACCCTGCCTTTTGCTCAATGCCAACTGCAATAAAGCCCACTACAAGAATCATAGCGACAGTGAATGCAACTAATGCTACTCTGAGCCAAATTGGCATAACAAGCAATGCCGCAAGAACTATGAGGATGATTCCCACTATACCCAAGCATATGACGAATGCGTGGGTGGGTACAGGAACTGGTGGTTGAGTTGGGGAATTTATGCTCTTTTTTTCACCACTTTGACCTTGGTCTTAATCTCCTTTTTCCGCTCTTTATCAATCTCATCAGACTGTTTAGAGAATTCCTTCAGTGAGTAGGTTTTTCTGAGAATTTACCAATTCACATACAATTTCTTTAAAAGCAAATATCCTTCTGGTTTGCTGTCAGAAACACCAATAATATCACCAAGCCATTCCCCAGTCTCTGCAACTCTCCCATATCCCATCAATATTGGTAGTGGGTCTGAAAAATCATTCTCTGTGTTATCTTGAAAAAGAATTTTCGTTTCATCAAGTGAGTAATACACCTTTTTCGTATGGTTGATAGTGTACTTATATCTCCGTGCAGTTTTTAAGAACAGCCCCTCATAAGGATGTTCCAAGTCGATTCCATATTCATTATAGTGTTCCAGTCTTCCGAGCTCCAAATATTCTTCAATATAGTAGCCTATTTCTTCACGAACATCTTCCTCGGCTTCCTTGAACAAACAAGATACATTTCGATATGTATCAAGTACCAAATCTAGTGTATAACCTGAATATCCAAACTCTATTGTTTGTGCATAAAGGTCTTGAATAACAGCATTTGGAAAATCCTCTGATGCTAGACGCTCATCACCAAGCCACAGAACACGATCGCCCCTCCACTCATTAGCTAGGAGCACATGAAGAGCATGTAAGGGAACACTGTCTTTATGCATTGACTCCCAGAACTTGTTCCCATAGTCAAAAATCATGGGGAGAAATATATTCCTTCTTATCTATATTGACCCAGTGGTAATATTCACCCATAGTTCACTCCTTTAGAAGTTTTAATGCCGTTCAGCAGATTAAACCCAACTCAGCTTCTCAACATCTTTTAATATCATCGTTTCCCCAGTGAAGTCATTTTTTAATTCAACGTAATTCGCTTTTACCTTCACATTATTATACCAATCACCGAGACTGGCACTTTCGCCAGTATGTATGTTGATAAGCCTGCTAGTTATAGGGCTCCAAGTGTGCTCTTCCACTGTTTCTGCAAGCAGGTAGTAAGCATCTAAAAAAATATTAGGTTTCTCCCGTACATCCAAAACGGAAGCTTAACATCTAAAAGCGGCAATTTTGCAGAAAAAATTTCATCGCCATGAGGAGGTACCGTTTCATAGCGAAAATCTATCTCACTGCCATAATACGCAATGGTCGCACCTTCACATCCGATATTTTGAGGAATGCCCTCCTCAGCTACTATAAACTCCATAGCGCCTCCTTATATTTCGCTTAGTACACGCTCACCAGTTCTTTCCAAAACTTAATGCTGCTCTCGGAATACTCGCGCTCCATCAATTCCGCAAACTCTTTTTCAGCGTGCTTCCATACCGCGTATTGAGCAGTTCCCATCGCTCTTATAAATTCTTCAAAATCAGAAGCAATAGGCACTATCTCCTCATAACTCATGTCACTTGTGAATGCATATATTTTCCCGGATTTACACTCCAATAGAATAGTATACGGGTCACCGTTTGCAATAATAATTAAGTTCTTTTTTGCGAAGAACCGAATATTCCTCATATTCAAGATTGCGAGTAATCAGCCAGTTAAGGCTCGCTTCATCCCCATATCCAAACTGGTAGCTGAGAAAGCCGAAATTCCCCCAATTATAACTTAAAATATTTTCTGCAAATACCGAATCTAAATACTCTATTTCAAGTTCAGATTTTAATTTCTCGATTTCAGACGTAGGAATTTCCCTTTTGCTAAGAATAATTCCATCTGTTATTTCTGCATCGAGCCCCTCAGTTTCTTCCAGTATTGAAGATATTATTTCGTCGATTGTTAGTAATTGCATCTACAGTTCCTTCCTACACTTTTATGACTTTATATCAATATTTATCCATTAACCTTGACAGCAACAATCAGGAAATATCGTTTCACAGGTTTTATCTTTATTCTTTTTTTAGATATACTCGCAAGTCTTCACTATCTGCAAAAATTTTTGTATGATAATCTGCCATTCTCGCTCTTAATCTCATAGATTCCTCAAGATTTTTTTATTGTATAATCAGCAGTTCTCAAATATAACTTAGCAATTTCTAAGTTATTTTTCCTATTTCAATACCATTCAGATATGCGAATTTAATCATAATGGCTCCAGAAAAATTCCGAGTAATTCAAATTAATGTTTTCTTCAGGCATACTTTTCAATGATTCATAGAAACTGATATATTTATTTTTTTAATTTATTTACCTTTAGAATTTTATTGAAATACTGCTGTGCTTTATTTTTTTACCGCCAAAAATAGTATATATAGTATAACAAACTCTCTGACGTGCAATTTCCTTCTAAAAATTCTATCAATATTTGCTTGAGTATCCTCGAAATAATTGAAAATTGGAATAACATGTATTTTTTTATAAGATTGCTTACTTCTTCCACAGTATATTTACAGCTCGCACCTGCAAGTTGCCACCACGCATGCGGTTTTCTTGAACTTAACAAACCTAAATCCCCACCATATATAAATCCATTATTGATACCTGCACGCTTTATTGATTTGGAATAAATGCCAATATGTGGAATAAATTCTACGCTATTCTTATTATTATGTCTGTTTGCCTGAAAATATATTTCGAAGAAAATATCTTTATCTTTCGCAACCCTCTTTAATTTTTGTCCTTTTGAAAGCACCTTAAAAATCCGGAAAATGACTCGCTATTTCTTGCCAGGCCTCTTCACATAATGTTCTAGGCTCCATTTTTTTCCACCTCTTCCTTTTTTTATTTTTCATTTATTGAACTGAACCTCCTCTTTGAAGATAGACACGAGTCTTTTTCTATTTTATATTCTTCCCTTTAAACAGTAATATACGATCTTCCGTTTGGATCAGCGTACTACCTGTTGCTGGTATAATTTCATCATTCCGATTAATTGAGATAATCAATTTATTGTCCGGAAGCTTCAAGTCACTGATATACTTATGATTCCATGCATGATGTTCAGTCACTGTAAATTCTATGAGATCTTGTCCGTTTGGATCAAAATACTCTTCGCCGCTCCAAACAATAACATCATTTGGTTTTAGAACAAGACTTCCATTAGGAACTAATGGCTTATCATCACGAATTACCTTTGCAATAATTAGGTGCTTATCTAAAGAAACATCTTTTACCTGACGATGTGCGAGAATACCATCCTCATCTACCACTGATTTTACAAATGTAATATTCCCTTTTCCAGCATAGTAATTAAATGTCCTTAATACTTCATTACGAGGATCAATCATATGTAACTTTTCTGTTACCCACTTCATAGAGGAGCCTTGTATGAGTGATGATAGTAAGCAGACACCAAAGACAATATGGAAGATATCCACATGACTTGTTTTATACTGATTCACTACCATAATTGCAAAGGCAATCGCAGCTGCTCCACGAAGTCCTCCCCAAGATACTAACCACTTTTTGATTGAGCTTCAAATCAAATGGTAACATCAGTCCAAACACTACGATTGGTCTAACAATAAAGATGAGTACAATTGCAATGACAATCGCAAAGAATAAGTTCGTCAAGATATGTGCAGGTGTCGCAAGTAAGCCCAAAATAAAGAACAACAGGATATTCATAATGTTAGATACACCATCAAAGAAGAATATCACCTCTTTCTTTGCGATAAAAACTTGATTTCCTAATATCAATCCAAGAATATATACCGTTAGATATCCATTACCATTCAACAGTTCACTAATCGAGAAAGATAATAGTACAACCGCAAAGATAAAAACTGTAATTAATCCACTCTTTTGAAGGTCTGTATACTCCATAAATTTGCGAATAACAAAGGCAACGATTACACCAATGAGAATACCCCAGAATATCTGAAAGAATAATATTGTACCGATAGAAATCTGTTCACCTTTGATTAATGCTAAGAAAATACAAGTTAGTGTAAATGCAATCGGGTCGTTTGACCCACTTTCAAGTTCTAAAAGAGATGCAGTATTGTATTTTAAATTTAGATTCTTTGAAGAAAGAATATTCGATACAGATGCGTAGTCCGTAGAGCCAATAATTGAACCAATTAAGAAGCTCTCTATCCAGTCAAAGCGTAGAATAAAATGTATCAACGTTCCGGTCAGTAATGACGTAAATATTACTCCTAATGTTGATAGAATTAATGATTCAATTACAACAGTTCTTCCAGCTTTCCAGTTTGTGCCAAAGCCACCATAGAAGATGATAATTAATAATGCAATCTTCGAGAAGTTTTCCGCAAATTGGTAATCATTAAAGTTAAAACCAATTAGGCTGCTTACAATACCCAAAGACAAGAACAACATCAAAGAAGGAATCCCTGACTTTTTCGCTATCTGAACCGCAATCAGAGCCGCCAGTAATATGACGGATACATAAAACATACGCTATTCACCTCCCATTATTGTAATTCTATCAAGATTTAGTATATCTTTCAAAGCGAAGATATGTGTGCATGCATGTATAATCAATTTATTTGTTGAAGCACAAGAGCTTCATTTAAGCCTAGTTCTCTGGCTAACACTTTATTTGCTAGTATAGGTTGTTCATCAAATAAGTACCTACTCATATTATCACCTCCTTTCTCTTAAATTTAGGCATAGAAAAAGACGATAGATTTATATTGAATGAACTAGAGCTTTTGCCATATATGATAGAAACCTCTCTTGTTATTAGATAATGTCAACATCCATTCCAATTATATTGGTATAGTACAGCAAGGTATAGAATCCCATCGTTATTGTTTGTGAATTCACCCTAAAGTTAAAAACACAAAAAAATAGGGACTCGAATAACGATTCCCTATGTAATATACCCTATGCAATTTTCTTTATTTCAAACACATACTTTTCTTTTTAATTTTGAGCATCTCTCTTGTGGAATTATTCCTTCATGTTGCAATCTTCCGGCTACAATTCCTGGGTGAATGCCTATAGTTTTTAGCAAATTCAACAATCTCATCATCAGAGGTATATCTTGAAGGAGCTAATCTTCTATAATCCTCAGGCGAAATCAAATAGTTCTTTGCAAACTTATCTGCATCTATTTCCAGTTTATTATTAATATCCATCATTTCTTCTAGCGTACTGCTGATAAAGACCTTCTTAATCTTTTTGCTGAAGTACATGCCTGATTTCATGAAATAAAGAAAAACCAGAACTTATCTGCATACACTCCTCGATTGTTTATCGCAAGAACTACCCTATCGTCTGTTACCCACTTGACAGCACCATTCACTCCTGAATTCTTCAAGTGTGGTAATAAAACAAATGCAATACCGCATTCAGCAAATATTTCATGCATTCTTGGCAAAAATTCCTTAGGTTTCTTTACCGTCATACCTCTAAGCTCAGGTAAATACCCTTTTAACTTCGCTGCATTATAAGGCTTCGTCTCAATATCTTTTTGAGATGTTTATAGCTGTTTGAATCCATGCTCTAGAATTAATGATGTTCTTATCACTGTTAAAAGATGAACTTGATCTAAAAATTTATTAGAAAAATCCGGCTGCAACATAATTCTTAAATCTGCAACCTTAAAAAAACTTACATAAATTTTGCAACTTTATCGTTGATACTTCTTGTTTTTGGCAAGCCAACTTCATCAACAAAATATTTATAATCTATTTCTTTTACAAGCTCTGCTTGTGCATCAATATCTTTAGCCTGCTGTATCTCTATCAGTTTTTTTGATCATAAGCATTCTGTAGATTCTGCCAAACCTCTACACTTGTTCCAAGCATTACAGAAAGCTTCTTTGCTAAATCATTGGAAATATTAGCCTGTCCATTAATCAACTGGCTTAAAGTCTTTGCAGTTGTTCCCATTCTTGTGGCAAATTCAGCCTGACTAACTTCCATATCTTCAATAATATCTGCAATATAATATCCAGGATGAAATGCCACTATATCATTGTATTCATTTACATTACTCATAATGATTCGACACCTCCGTTACCTTCACTATTCTAATCATTTTACATTGAGTCAAAATATCTCCTTCTATAATCTCTCTTCCATCATTATAGAAAGGAATCATAGTGACCCTATATCCTGTATTACCTAACCGTATGCTCCATTCATCTTTTTCTATTACCCTTTAAACGCTCAAAAATGAAACGGAGGATAATTAGCAAGATCCATTAACGACTCTGCATTAAGTATAAAGTTTTCTGCAGATATAAGTTTCTTTTTTTACTTGCTCAGGATATCGCCACTTTTTCTTGTATTCAGAACAAAACTGTTTCTTTACTGTTTCATTCTTATATAGTATTTGGATTCCCAAATCTAATTACTTCCCTCCTTTTTTTATTACCATTTAGGTAATAAAATTATAAAAGCCAATCAATTTTTAATTTCAATACTTTTTCAAATTATTTATATATTTTTCATTACTTTTTTTACGTAACAAATATTTATATAGATTGCCTCTCTATTGAGATACGCCTTGCATAAAATCATGGTTTATCGAGAGCAATCACACCGTCTCAACATGAAATGAATGAATATTCAGTACGTTAACTCAATCTGTCTGTATATGTGAACATATACATAACTATTTAACGATAGCTTAAAGCTATCGTTAAATAGTTTTTACCTCGATAAACTGAGAGTTAGTTTGAAAAAAATATTTTTTTAAGTATTGGTATCAAAAACATAATTATACCTATAAAAAAATTAGTCCTTTAACCTCCAACCCTGCCTTTTTCTTCTATTGCATCTTTGATCATTAATAACCATCCTATAAAGCTGATAATAACTCCTATAAATGTTAAAAAAATAATCCAATAGGCGCCAGCATCTTAAACAATATACTTGGATAGGCTTCACCAGAAAAAAATTAGCACTAATAAAAATTATTATTCCAAAGGCTCCTATCATAATGCCGATATTATATAGTCTTTTGTTCATAATGCTTTTCCCCTCAACTTACAACTATCTCATACTTTTTTTGTTCTAAATTATCCAAAAATAGACAGATATAAATCTGAATAAAAAGATCCATAGGATTCTTTGGTAGAATTGAATTACCAGATACAACAACGCCAAAGGAGGTCACTATAGATCGCAATAATTCTACCACACCAGAACGAGAAAAAAAGGTCAGCATCTTCCTCTTCACGATGGCATTCTCTATCATTACAATTATATATATTCACTTCCAGTCCAGCTAATTCCATACTTTCGATCTCTTCATATTCACCAGAATCACAATTAAAAGCTCACTTTGACATAATTAGTTTTCCTCAAAATTATCTAATACATACTTCAACATTTCATACGCAGCCTCTTTCTTTGCCTGTTTCTTAGAAGAGGCTTCTGCATAGAAATAGTACTCCATTTCATCAATATGACATTCCACATTCCAAAAAGGGTTGCCGTCATTATCATGAAACTCTTTAAAACTATACTCTGGAATAGAAAAATAGCCGCGACGTGATAGAGTCTCTAGCTGGTTAATCGCCATATTTAATGAGGGATTAACGATTTCATCCTTAATTGTATATAACATGTTATTTGCTTCCAAATAGTCATATATGTTTTTTGATGCTTCTTCATGCGCCATCGCCTTGGTCGCACCATAACCAACAGCTTTTTTAACTCCGTCTACAGTGATATAACAAGTGTACTTTTCGTAGTTATTAGGTGCTTTAGAATTTAATAAGTTGAGAGTTGTGGCACAATATCTGTAGTTTTCCGCAAACTCACGTTCCGGTAAATCTCCAGTTCTTCTTAGGTTCCAATCTTGAACTTCTTGAATATAATTGATTTTATTTTCAAATATAATGGCCTTTGGATTAAGCATTACCATAACTGAATCCTGTATTCGTGAAATATCATAATTCGAATCGATTGCTTCTGCCCCAAGTATAGCTTCAAATAAATCTTCCATAACCGAATGTGATTCCTGGACATTATTCTTTTTGATCACCATTTCCCATAATCAAATACTCAGCCAGCCCTAGATTATAAATACAATTTGCAAGTGTGTCTTTCTCAACCAATCTTTTTTTAATTTCAGTAAGTTTGTTTTCCTGGTATTTAGATACAAACTCATTAAAATCTTCATTTGTGTTAAAATTATCCATTTCTGATGCAAGCATACCAAACTCTTCAGAAAGTATTTTTCACCACTATAAAAATCAAGTACTTTATCGCCAATAAATTCAAGCACCTCATTGTTCTCGCCACCGTACTCCTTTGAATATGATCTGCGCACAAAAGCCTGTTGAAGCAAATCTAGATTTTTGAAATTAAAAGCAATAATTTGTTGGATTTTTGATAGATCATTTCTATTCATTAAGATCCCTCCTTATTCTAAAAGAAGGCACAATAATAGCCTGACGTTTTTTTCCACATGAAAAAGACTGCCCGACCTAATGAGATTAAATTAAATTCTATATTTCTCAGTATTTTTACTAACATCCACTTGCATAAATACTAGCAAATAAACAGATACATTGTTTTCAATTTAAACTTACTATGCCTTACAATATTTACAGAAGTATTATACTTCTACTCAAGTAAATACACAAATAGATTAGAATAATTAAAATTTATAGAGCCTAGAGTCAGATTCGAGTATACGAAAAGCGAGGCAATTTTTACTCTTGCCCCGCTTTTTCACTTTCTCATAATACGTTTTTGGGTAAACATCCGAGAAAGGAATTCTTTTTGCTACTCGCAGTAATCCAATTCACAAAGGTCAACAAACTAATAACTGATGTTTCCCCGATGCAAAAGGGATTGGGCAAAATGCCCAATCCCTTTTATATTTCATCTTTCCCTAAAATTTGACGGTTCATTTTCTTTATTTCAAAAACATACTTTTTCTTTTTAATTTTGAGCATCTCTCTTGTGGAATTATTCCTTCATGTTGCAATCTGCCGGCTACAATTCCCGGGTGAATTCCTATCGTTTTTAGCAAATTCAACAATCTCATCATCAGATGTATATCTTGAAGGAGCTAATCTTTTATAATCCTCAGGCGAAATCAAATAGTTCTTTGCAAACTTATCTGCATCTATTTCCAGTTTATTATTAATATCCATCATTTCTTCTAGCGTACTGCTGATAAAGACCTTCTTAATCTTTTTGCTGAAGTACATGCCTGATTTCATGAAATAAAGAAAACCAGAACTTATCCGCATACACTCCTCGATTGTTTATCGCAAGAACTACCCTATCGTCTGTTACCCACTTGACAGCACCATTCACTCCTGAATTCTTCAAGTGTGGTAATAAAACAAATGCAATACCGCATTCAGCAAATATTTCATGCATTCTTGGTAAAAATTCCTTCGGTTTCTTTACTGTCATACCTCTAAGCTCAGGCAAATATCCTTTTAGTTTCTCTGCATTATAAGGCTGCGTCTCAATATCTTTTGAGATGTTTATAGCTGTTTGAATCCATGCTCTAGAATTAATTATGTTTTTTTATCACTGTTAAGAGATAAACTTGATCTAAGATTTACTAGAAAAATCCGGCTGCAACATAATTCTTAAATCTGCAACCTTAAAAAAACTTACATAAATTTGCAACTTTATCGTTGATACTTCTTGTTTTTGGCAAACCAACTACATCAACAAAATATTTATAATCGATTTTTTTACAAGTTCTGCTTGTGCATCAATATCCCTAGCCTGCTGTATCTCTATCGGTTTTTGATCATAACAGAAATATGTGATAGCAAATGTAATTATTAGATATTTTGATAATTTGTTATATTTCATGCTTTCTCATTCCCCTCGTCAAATTCTAATTTATTTGTCTATGTCGCTTAATATTATGGTATTTTTTTAGGCATTTTTTTCTACTGCCAGATTTCATACTCAATCACCACAATTCCCCTTAGCTTGTATTACTTTTAAACAGCTTATCTTGAAATGTCTCTTTACTCTTCTTATCAAAAATATATCTCTGTTACAAAGGTCTTTCCATTTATCTTTTTTTGTAAGAATACCATCAGGATTTTTGGTGGGGTGATTGTTCTTCTGTCTTTAGTTCTTTAATATCTGTTTTCTCATTTTCCGCCATTTAGTTCCTCCTTTCGACTTGCACAAAAAGATTTCCTGTAATTAGGAAACCTCTTTTCATATTGGTTGATATTTGGTTTTAGGTTGTTGCTTGTAGCCTCTTTCTTGCTCTATATTCTCTTGCTTTTTATCCGCTCGTACTCTCGGCACTTTTTCAAGATTTATCGGTCTGTTCTTTTGGCAAGACTGTTTTTTTACCAGTGCTTCAAACTCTGATTTGTTTGTATCATATTTTCTAATGTAACAGATACAAAAATAAATCCCAAGTTTATTTCCTTCTCCCTGTTTTCACCAAAAATTGTTCTTCAATGCGATTTCTGTTGTAATAATCACTCCAGCTAAAGGAATCATCTGTATCATCGTGATAATACCGCCAACAGTTCCCACCGTCTCCGTTCCCTTTCTAAAAACAATAGCTATGGCAATCACGGAGAGAGGTGCTAAAATCAGCCCGCACCCTCCTCTCCACAAAATCTTCTTAAATCTAAATGGTGAACTCAAACTCAATGCTAATATCCAACCTATCTTTTTAAGGTATTATAGATTAAACATTTTTGATATGATATTTCTAAAGTAAGTCTCAGCCTTTATCAGCTTCCATAAAGGTATATAGGTATATTTTTATCTTGATACTCTCAATATAAGGCAAGTCATCAAAGCCCTTTACAGCCAAGATACTCAGGGGATTTTTCACAGTTATCACAGTCTGACTTTCTAAGTCCATTATTGTTTCACCCTGTTTTTTTGCATATTTATCTATTGTAATAAGCAAATCCGAAACTATAGAGGCAACAAAGTGGTCAAGCGAGGTAAATTCTTCTTCTTTAGAATCAAAGCTGATATTTTCATTTATATTGATACTAATTTTTTCATTATAGGCTTTCACGCCGTTATTTACAGCAATTAATCTATATTTTTTTCATAAATTTCAGATTCTCTAACACTCATCTCTTAATATCCTTGCTGCTGTAACCATGTTTTTTTAATCTTGTTTTCTATATTTCCATATGTATTCACCGGTCTATTTGAAAATGTTGCATAACCACAATCAGGATTGAGCCAAAGATTTTCTTTTTTTACATATTTTAAGGCTTCCCTGGCTCTCTCCACTATGCCTTCTACACTCTCTGCCTCATCCATTCTCGGATTTAACACTCCCAGACCAAGAATAATATCACTGTTAATCCTATCATCTGCTAATAACGCCTTGAGTTCTCCGGCTCTTGGAGTCGAAAAATTCAAGAGAGAGATTATCGCAACCTGATTTACTAAATAATTCAACCAAAGGAGTATACGGTCCTTCCAGTAAAATTTCTTCTTTTTTGCTCCAATTCCCTCTACATACATGCAGGGCTGACATTGATAATTTTTTATTAATTTTGCTAATGACTGAACTTATTAGATGCGTAGCAAATTCCAACTCTTCTGTTGGATCTTTTCTCTGTGACAGACTGGCACACATAAAAACTTCTTGGCTTACCCTCAGTAAACACAATCTCAGTTAGAACAGGCTCATCAAGCTGGATTACATCCACTCCTATTTTTTTGAATTTCTAATATTTCTTTTTTTCAAAAAAATATCAATTACAGCCTCACCTAAAGCTTCTTTGGACGGATATCCATTTTTAGAAAGTTCGTACAGCCACATACTTCTGGTAACCAGATAAGGCCCCGGCATTGTGATCTTAATAGGCTTATCAGTATATTTTTTTACCATCAGAAGCTCATTTTTTTACTATGTCTCCCTTGTAAACAAGCTTTATCATTACAGATTGCATTTTTAATTGACTGAGCTGGTACATCCAAGATACTGAGCTGATTTTCAAATTCCCTCTTATCTTCTATATATTCAAGATATCAGCCTGAGTCATTTCAATGACTCCACCTATTTTTTCTGAAATGAACGAAACATAATTATCCCTTGCTATCTCACCGGAAGTTATGATATCTATACCAAGTTCTTCCTGCATCTTAATTATTTCCCTCGTCTGTTCCTCGACAAGGTTCATATATTCTTCTTTCTCCATCATACCAGCTCTTACCATGCGTCTAGCCTTTAATACCTTTTCACTTCTAGGCATAGAACCAATAAGAGCGGTAGATAAAGGTTTAAACTTATCTACCGCCATATTTTTTTATCTCTTTTCGTTAAAATTTTTCCAAGAAATTCAGATACTTGTTTGCTTCTGTAATCTGCTCAAAGCCTGTTGTTCTTCCCTCAACCCACTTAGTCAGACCTTCCATATCCATTATCTCTTTTTCTTTTTCATTGGAATAGTCCATCTTAAGCATTATATCGGATAACTCTTTCAAATCCTCATCACTTACATCCTGATGAGCAGAGAACAGACAATGATCAAACTTTTTCTGTCTTGGCTAAAACTTCAACAACATTTTCATCAACACTTCCGTCCTTTAGCCAAGCTTCAAAGTTTGGTGCAAGTACAAAAGCTTGCTTCAGTTTTGCCATCAATCATTGCATACATTGCATCTTTTTCACCACCAACATGGTCACCATGAAGTCCAACTCCAATATCAAATCTTACTTCCTCATAGTCCTTTCCAAATTCTAGACCATTATCTCTTAAGAATTTGATAGGTATGAGTCTTGCCTGTGGAGAATCTATGGCACCGAAGCCAATCTTCTTGCCCTTAAGATCAGATACATTCTTAAAGCCCCTGTCTTTTCTAACAACCATATAAGTACAAAGGTCTCTGTCTGTATTTCTCATAGGCCCAAACTTATCTTTTCCAGCCAGTCTAAGATGTGAATCAAGCCTTGCTAATGGAGAATTCCAAGCTATATCAATTTCTTTATTTTCTAATGCAGTTACCTGCAAATCATAATCTTTAAAATATACGGCTTCTATCTCCGCACCATTTTCCTTGTAATAATCCTCTATCATCTGCCATATAACAGACACCTTAGGATCATATAAAACTGCACCTACTTTTAATTTTTTCATATATTCCCTCTTGTCAGATTATTTACTATTATACTAATGGCTGTCCTGTAATAGCCTTTCCTAACCATACAATGAGTACATCTACAGATGGAGCCATAATCTGACCTGCGTAAGAGTCTCTTAAAAGTCTCTCAATCTGCGTTGCCTTGTTGTAAGTCTTTCCTCCTCCTATTCTCATAGCAAGTCTTGATGCTTCAATTGCATTTTCAGATGCATTGATTCTTGCCGCAATGATTTTTGCAACTGCATCAGCTTCACCAGCGTTAAAGCTTCTTGCAGCTTCTCTTGTTAAGAATTCAGAAGTCTGAGCCATAGTATATATTCTAGCTAAGTGAATCTGTACTGTTTCAATATTGGAAAGTGATCTTCCATCAGGATATTTTCTGCTCATAGAATAATTGGTTGCAAGTTCAAGCTGAGCCTGTACTAAACCGGTATATACGCTTGCAAGACCAACTATAAACATAGGTGCTACCTGAGCAAATACCTGATCCATACCACTTCCGTCCTCACCAATTCTCATAGACATAGGAAGTTTTATATTGTCCATCTTCATTGGGCAGGATACATTACCTCTCATACCGATACCCTTCCACTGATTCATTGCAAATGAAAGTCCGACACTGTCCTTTGGTACTATCCAGTTATTGATTGCGTTTTCTTTCTCAGCAGGAGCAAGTACAAGATAATAAGCAGCCTGTTCAGCGGAAGTTACCATGGATTTAACTCCATTTAATACAACTCCTTCTGCACTATACTCAGCCTTTACTTCAGGCAGATAGAAATGTGTTCCTGTGCCGAACTCAGAATAAGCAAGTGCTAAAAATACTTCATTTTCTACAACATCCTTGCAAATAGCTTTCTTGGTTTCTTCTGTTGCATTTGCAAGTACACAGTTAAGTGCAACATTGTGCATCATATAGCAAAGGCCTGCTGTTGGGCAATATTTTGCAAATGCAAGCACTGCCTCCTGATGCTCTACTATTCCTTTTCCTAAGCCCCCAAGCTCTGTAGGAATTATCAATTTGAAGTATCCTGCTTTCCCCATCTCCTTAAAGGTTTCACAGGAAAAGCCGCATTTTCATCGGTTTCCTTTGCATAAGGTGCTACATGCTTTTTCGCAAACTCCAGTGCCTCATTATAAAAAAATCTGACATAGCAAACTACCTCCTTATAATAGTTAAAATATTCAAATGTATATGTATTGTTTACATATTATATGTGGACTTTGTACAAATACACAGTTATTTTTTTACATACTGCCAAGGTTCTGTCAATTAAAAATGCACTATAAATGACTAGATTTATAGTGCATTTCTATGAAATAGCAATAATTTTTTAATCCTTTCACTCTATTCCAATATTTTCAAATACATGTCAAGTCTGGAGTTTACATAACCTGCAAAACAGTTTCTCCATTGCAGAAAGATTATTTTTTTCATGATACTCGTCAAAAAGCCTTGTAATATTCCATACTATCCATTAATTTTTATATCTATTGGAGGATACCCTGCCTCAGATTAACCAAAAAGCCTTCCTTGTCTATCCAGTTATTCTTAAAGGACATTCCAGTTCGTTTCAAAAGCATGGAGTATAGGATAATGGCTTCAGCAGACAGTCCCTTAAATTCTTCTCCGTCTACCAATATTTCAGGCACTTTCAGAAAGTTAAATCGCTCTGCTTCACGATTATAGAAATAGTCAAAGTCCATGCAGGATCACCTCCCTTCTTAAAAAAATTTGCAAAAGAAAAAAAGACGATAGTTTTTTCTCTATCGCCTTTGGTAACCATTTTTATGAAATTTTTTAGATTGATTTTATTGCTTCATTGATACCTTGTAAAAAAAGCTGTAACTGCTGCTCCAACCATCGGTATTCCGTATGGACTTAACAGGAATCCTAATATCAATGCTTCTATGCCAGTTGAAAAATCTTTTTGAAACAATGATACAGCCCCGACAACGACACACATAAGCATCAATAAATATAATATCATTGTTCATATACCAAGTAAGAATGTCAGAAAGGCAGTGAAGATACTTAACAGTAAGCTAATTGGAAACAAGATTTTTTTATTATCCATCTCATCATATAGTAATCCTCACTTTCTAAAGCATTCTTTGTATCTCCACAAACCATATCAATACAACCATTCACATCAATATAATTTCTCAGGACTTTTTTCGTCCTCCATCGCCATCTTCTACAAATACAAAATGCTTGTAAAGCTGCTTAAAATACAGGATTTTTACGATTTCACTCTTTGTATCAACGCTATGCACTCAACGTGCATCGTCGCCACAAACATATCCACTGGTGTCGCCTCCACGAACTCATAACCGAGTTCACCCTAGTAGCTTGATATCGCGAGCCAGTGTTCCTGGGTTGCAGGACACGTACACTATTTTGTCCACCTCACAACTTGCGACTGCTCGGAGAAGCGCCTCATCGCAGCCTGCGCGCGGAGGGTCGAGGATAGCGATCTTTGGGGCATTTTCATCGATATAATCTACGAAAAGCTTATCCTCTTTGTCGAGGAGTCTCGGCATCACATGTTCGGCGCGGCCGGTGTAGTAGCGTGCATTTACAATGCCGTTGATTACTGCGTTGCGATTGGCATCGATAACGGCATTTTTTTACTGACTCGATTCCGATAATCATGCCAGCCTGAGTCGCCATGCTGAGGCCGATGGTTCCGATGCCGCAGTAGAGGTCAAAGATGGTTTCGCCGCCCTTGAGACAGGCGTATTCCCTGACCTTGGCGTAGAGCTTGCTCATCTGCTTCGTGTTGACCTGGTAAAAAGCAGGTGCGGAAATTTCGAACTTCATGCCGTCGTCCGTTATGTCGGTAACCGTATTGGAGCCTGCCACAACCTCGTAAGCGGTAGCGGGTTCGCGGATGTCTTTTGCCTTATTCACCCTCGACAACCACGCTCTGTAGGAAGTATGGTTCGGCTTCGGTCGAGACCGCATCGATTGCGTCGCTGATGGTGTAGATGACTTTCTCGGCATTTGGCAGATGCTTGGCTGTGCCTGTAAATATGAGCATCATCTCACCCGTGCCCTCGCAGACCTTGATGGTGAATCCCTTAGAAATCCTTTTGCCGTGTCTCACATCGTATACGGAAATCAGCTTGTCCTGTAGGAGATTGCGGATTGCATTGGCTGCCGCCATAGTTGCACGTTTCTGAAGGAGGCAGTCGGTGCAGTCGACTATTTTGTTGCTACCGCGCTTGTTGAAGCCGACGAGCGGGCCAGCGCTCGTCATCGCAACTGCGAACTCAGCCTTGTTACGGTATCTAAGCATTGAGTCAAAAGCCTCGCTGGCAGTACCGCCAGCACTCTCAATCTGCTCAGGTTGCCCAGTCTCCTCAAACTCCTCGCTCTTCCCAGGTCGCCCGATCTGCCCAGCCTGCCCTCCGTCGGCTCCGATCGTATCTACGGCGCCCACAACTTCCCTGACAGTTGGATCCCTCAAGGGCGCCTATACGCTCGAGCTTAGTGATTATATTTTTGCGTTTGATGCGGAGCTGTTCATCGTAACTAAGCTCGAGCATCGAGCAGCCGCCACAGTCCTTATAGTATGGGCATGGCGGCTGCACTCTGACTGCGGAAGCCTCAAGAAGCGTGATTGTCTCAGCAAATGCGTAGCGCTTCTTGAGCCTCGTGATGCGGGCGCTCACCTTATCCCCAGGAACGGCGCCCGCCACAAAAATAGCAAGGCCAGACAACCTGCCCAGTCCCTTGCCATCATCAGTCATATCTGTAATTTCGAGCTCTACAATCTGCCCTTCATTAACTACAAGAGCAGCAGTCTTATCAATATTATCGCTCATTTTCACCTCGGAATGTTCTCTCTAAATTTATCTTTACCTAGTATTGCTTTTTAACAATTTGCTTGCTAGAATTCTTCGCTTTTTAAGTACAAATTACTTGCTTTTTCGATTCCGTAGTCGCTAAAATTCATTCTCAATTTTTTTCTATACTCAGACCTGCTTTTTAGTTATCGTTTCTGCTAAAAATCTCATCCGCATTTTTTTCACTTTATACTTGATTTCTAATTCCGCAGCCGCTAAAAATCTTCACCCATAATTCTTAACAATCAGTCTTGATTTCAGAACTTGCGCCTGCTAAAAATCTCAACTTCATTATCCGCAGGCCTTGATCTCTCAAATCCCAACTGCTAAAAATCCCATCCTCTTTTTTTCTTGCTTCTCAATCTCACCCCTGCTAAAATCTCCACCAAATTTTTTTAGCCATGAAACTCCCTAAGTTTCACACCAAATAGCCTAAAATCTGCACTCTCATCTATCACAGCTAGCAAAACCGAATTCCTGCTCTCCAATCACTAAAAATCCCCAAATTTTTTTAGCCACCAGCTCCCAGCAATTTGGCACTCATCAGCCTTCAACCGGCACTTTTAGATCCAGATTAGCACTTTCAATATTATGATCTACCTCTCCAGCCCCTCCGCTATCTCCTTCAGCTTAGCGAAGCGTTTGCTCACGCCCGGTTTCTTGATTGGCGGGCTCAGGGCCTCGCCTATCTCCGATAGGCTGGCACCTGGGAGCTCAAGCCTGAGCTCCGCAGTGTCGCGAAGTACAGGTTCGAGATTTTCGAGACCGAGCCTCTCCTTGATGATCTCTATATGGTGAATCTGTTGCTCGGCGGCGGTCAGGGTTCGGTCTACATTTGCGTTGTCGCAGTTCGAGATCCTGTTTACTTCGCGCCTGAGCCCTCTACCGATTCTTATATTTTCGAATTCTAGCATCGCCTCATTAGCACCCATGATTCCAAGCATATCGCTGATGTATTCAGCGCGCTTCATGTATACTATATGCTCTTCTCCGCGCTCGATTAGGCCAGCTGACAGGTCGACGAAGCTGCCAATCATCTTCCTTAGGTCATGTGCGACATGCTCGCTATTGAGCACGAATTCCAGATGATAGCTCTTCTTAGGGTCGGACATGGTGCCGACTCCTAGGAATAGCCCTCTCAGATATGACTTCTTGCAGCATTTGCTCCTGACAATTGGCTGGTAGATGCCGTCACTAAGGAACTCATCACCTTCTCGGATGAGCATCATGCCGGTCTCGCGTAGTATCTGTGAGCTCTTTTCCTCTGGCCTGATGACCAGAGAGTATCTGTATCTATAGTTGCCGCGTGATTTCCCCGGCATCTGTGAATTTCCGACTTCGATACCAGTGTTGCTGCCGAAGTATTCCTTGATTAAGGTCTTATAGTGCCTTGCAATCGCTGGATTCTCTGTCGATGCTACTATTGTAAATTTTCCGCCACCAGCAAGTCTGAGGCTGCCTGCAACTCTCAGAAATCCCGTGATTTCCGCAAGCATGCAGCACTTCTTCCTCGGCATGACGCGCGCTAGTTCGCCCTTAGTCTGTGATGAGAAAGACATCTATCTGTATGACTCCCTTCAAGTTATAATTTGTACCGCTTGATCACTGCATAAGGGCTATCGCTTATCTATAGTCTATCTATTTCTTGCTGATTCCCTTTGCGATGAAATCAAGGTCTCTATGTGTCACCGTCACTCTATATCCATCCTCGTGGAAGAGCTCTGCCATCTTGTTTGCGATTGCCACTGATCTGTGGTGACCGCCAGTGCATCCAAATGCGACATTTAGATGATACTTTCCCTCGTGGATGTAACCAGGTATTAGCTCCTTGATTAGTGCGTGGTACTTGTCCACGAACTCATTTGCGAGGTCCGACTTGAACACGTAGTTTACGATTTTCTTATTGTTACCGGTGAGCTTCTTGAGGCTCTTTACGTAGTACGGATTCGGTATGAACCGTACATCCACCATGATGTCTGATTCGCTTGGAATTCCATGTTTAAAGCCAAATGAAGTCACGTTGATGTTGAACTGATTTCCTTCCTTGCCTAGGAATATTCTCCTCATCGCCAGATTAAAATCAGCAACCTTCATGGTGCTGGTGTCGATGATGTAATCAGCCTTCTTGCGTACGCTCTCAAGCCTTGCTCGCCCTCTTCGATTACAGCCTGTGTAACCTTTCCGCTTGCGAGTGGATGGTGCCTTCTCGTCTCGTTAAATCTCCTGACTAGCGTTGGCGTCGAAGCATCTACGAAGAATACCTCGCTCTCTATCTGCTCGCTGCTCTTCAGCTGATCTATAACCTCTACAAGATCGGAGAAAAAAACTCACCGCCACGGACATCGGCAACGAACGCAATCTTGTCCATGCCATTTGTCATCGAAAGTTCTACAAAATTCATCACCAGCTTAGGTGGCATATTGTCGATGCAGTAATACCCCTGATCCTCCAGCCAATCTGCGGCCTTCGTCTTGCCTGCACCCGACATCCCTGTGACTATGACAATCTTCATCTCTTACCTCTTCTCAATATTGACAATCTCTCTAGATCGAGCCCCTGCCTCGAGTGCCCTCTCAACCCCAGCGACATAAGTACCGACCTTATCCGGCACATGCGCATCGCTGCTTATGGCAAATTTCACATCGTAATTCGCCGCTATCTCGATTTCCTCCTTGGTGAGGTGCGTGTGACGAGTGCTGATTTCCATAAGCGTGCTCGTCTCTTCACACGCCTTGCAGAGTTCCTTCATGTCGAACGGTCCCTTGTCACCAGGGTGAGTTAGAAGAAATATATCATTCTCATAGAGCGCCCTAAGTGCCATGTCTGTGTTCTTATTTCTGAGCTGCTCCCTGCTTCCAGACGGAAGTCCTGCGTGCCAGCACACGTAATTTGCGGTCATATATCCGTTCGGTAGACCGTAGTGATACCCTGCATTTACGATATCGAAACGCTTAAATTCCTCTTTATCGATGTCAAGCCCATTTGGTGAGTTGATGATGTTAGCCTCAACCCCGAGCAGCACCTTGACATTCGGAAACTCACGCATAGCCGCCTCGATGTCTGCCCTCATAGCTGGAATTTTCTCCATCTTGAGTCCATAGAACTTATGCCCTGGTCCATGATCAGTAATTGCTAGCTCTCGCAGTCCCTTTGCGGAAGCTGCAGCGACATTTTCAAGAACAGTCCCCTTGCCGTGCGAATATCCCTTACCGTGCGAATACCTCGTATGTGTATGGTAATCCGCAGTCAATTTATATAGCTTCTTAATGTTATTTCCCATCAGCTTATCGCTTCCTTTTTAGAATACCCTCTTAATTTTTTTATTCAGCATCGATGATTCTAACTTCAGGTTCGAGCTTGATTCCCGAATTCTTCTCTACTTCCTGAGCCACAATCCCGATTAGCTCTCTCACGTCCTTGGATGTCGCACCACCGATATTGATTACGAATCCCTGAATGCTTCTCCGATACCTGCGCACCGCCGACAGTTCTGCCCTTGAGACCAGCCTCTTCAATGAGCGCTGCCGCATAGCCGCCTTCAGGTCTCTTGAATGTGCTGCCTGCACTTGGGAAATTTACTGGCTGCTTCGTTCTTCGTCTCTCAGCGAGGTCGTTCATCCTCTCTCTGATTTCGTTTATATCATCTTTGTGTAATCTGACCCTTGCAAAAAGTGCAATATCATCATTATGTTGCAGTACACTATTTCTGTATGAGAACTCCATTTCTTCACCAGATAGTTCATATACCGAGCTTCCGTCAGATTTCATTAGAGTTACGCTTACGACTACGTCCTTCATCTCTCCGCCGTATGCACCTGCGTTCATGAAGAGTGCTCCGCCAAATGTTCCCGGAATTCCCTGATGCGAACTCGAGGCCTGACAGTCCGTTATCTCTCGCAAAATTAGCGGTGCTCGACAGCATACGTGCTGCACCGACTCTGATTTCCTCGTCGCAAGATGGCACAACTTCGATGTGCTCAAAATCTCCACCGAGCTTTACTATCACGCCGCGATATCCTTCATCGGCGAATAGTAGATCAGAGCCGTTTCCAACTAGCATATATCTAATATCTTCACTGCGAAGCAGCTTGAGCAGCTCGCTCAGCTCATTTTCTGTACAGGCGGTGACAACTACATCCGCAGCTCCACCGATTCGAAAAAGACGTGTGCATCTTCATAGGCTCTTCTACTCTGACCTGGCCTTCAGGCACAATCGAGCTTATCTTATTTAGTAGGTTTGTGTTCAATATGTTCATCTCCAAATAGTTCTCCCTCTTCAATACCGAACTTTGCGTAATCCGTGTACGACCTGATATCGACTGCCTTGCTACGTTTTTCTTAGCTTGCTGTTGGTCAGCTTACCTGCGTATCTGTAGAATACTGCAAATACAGGAACTCCGAGTGCCATCCCGAGGAATCCAAATAGTCCGCCGCCGATAAGAACCGCGATAAGCACCCAGAAGCTACTTATTCCGATTGCACTGCCGACAATCTTAGGTCCTATTACATTTCCATCAAGCTGCTGAATCACCAGTATCATTATGATGAAATAGCCCGCCTTCACAGGATTTTTCGAGCATTAGTAGGCAAATCGACGGAATCGCCCCTAGGAAAGGTCCGAAGAACGGAATCACGTTAGTTACGCCGACAATTACCGCAATCAGTAGTGCAAGCGGCATGTTGAATACAAGCATACATATGTAGGTGAGAATTCCGATTATGATCGCATCGAGAATTCTGCCTACGATGAATCCGATAAATGTCTCGTTTATGATTTTTTTACAAATTCGTATAGACTTCTCGACTTCTGCTCGGAGCATGTCGCCGCAACGATCTTACGAGAATTTGCAAATATAGTATCTTTGTAGTTTAGCAAATAGATTGATATGAGTATTCCAATGAAGAGGTTTGCACTTCCACGCACAACATTTATAATCTGTGCCGAAACCATGTTAGCTAGATTCTGGAAGTTATCCTTCAGGATATTATCTCTTATCCAGTCGATAATTTCGCTGGTACCTGCGTTCGCAGCCTCGTTAATCCACTTAACAATCTGCGGGAAATTCTGCAGATGGTGTTCTGACCATGACGAGAAGTATGCAAGCCTCTGCGGCATGGTATTCATGAGGTTTACAATGCTCATGACAATCTGTGGAACTACGAAATATCCGATAAGTGCAAAGAAGGCTACGATGATCAAGATTGATATCGCACTCGCACCAATCTTGGCGATGGCGAGATTTCGCTTCATGCGCACAGTCACGTCTTCCTTCGGCATATTTCTTCCGCCAGCAAACTTCATGCAAACAGGTCCTTTACAATCCTCTTCAGAGCGATTGTAAGCATCTCTTAGCTTCGTATATATTGCCTTCACAAGCTTGTTATATATCGGGCACAGCAGGAATGCTATAAACACGCCGATATACACCGGCATCAGCGTCTTGTTGATAGTCGCCAGGCCTTCGGTGAACTTCGTCTTATTAAGCACATTTGACAGCATAATAAGTATTGAGCCGCTTATTATGAACGCAAGCGAAGCTTTGACATATGGACTTTTTACAAATTTTCTTAGCAAAATATTACCTCTCTATCTGCACATACTCATACATAATTATATTACTATAAAACGCACCCCTTTTGTGACTATCTGTGTGAAAATACACAGAAAATCACCTCGCATTTTACATTGCCAATATTCAAGATTTCTATTTGAAGAACTAATCATGCCCTGTTATGATGATAATGTATATTTTATTTTGAATTATTAGTCTGGAGGTGTCAGAAGATGAGACTAGACGCATCAGGTAAGGCATGCCCGATTCCTGTAATTATGGCAAAAGAAAGAATTAGACAATGGTACTCAGGGCCTTGAAATTATCGTGGATGGACAGACACAGATCGATAACCTAGAGAGACTAGCTAACGCATACGGTAGACCTATCAGCTCAGTTCCAGAAGGCGACAAGTTCCTCGTAAGCTTTGCTGATGGAGACGGAAAAGTTCCAGAGAGCGCAAGCAGCTTTGCAGATGAAAGCTATGCAGTATTTTTCAACAAGGCTTCCGTTGGTTCTGGAGACGCTGAGCTCGGTCTTAACCTTGCAAAGATGGCTATCTTCACTCTCTCCGAGGGAGATAACATTCCTTCCTACGTTCTATTCATGAACGATGGCGTTAAGCTTTACAACAGGAATAGAGGAGCAGATTGTCGACAATCTAAACACCCTAATCGAGAAGGGAACTAAGGTCCTTGTGTGCGGAACTTGCCTCAACTTCTTTGGAGTTAAGGAAGACTGCAAGGTTGGAACTGTAAGCAACATGTTCGATATCCTCGGAGCGATGCAGGAAGTATCCAAGGTTATCACTCTGTGATGGGGAGCAATTATTATATGACTGAAGAGTATTATCTATATACATTCGAGTCGACTCATGGCGCTATAGCTACTGAAAAGCTGCTAAAGCCTCTCGGCTGCACCATCATGCCTGTTCCTCGTCATATCTCGACGAGCTGCGGTATTTCGGTGAGAGTTACTGTCGATAAGTTTGACAGTTCAAAGGAGACTTTTCTAGGCAGCACCGATTTGTCACCAGATGAGTACCACGTGTACCACATCACCAATGATAAATCGGACAAGGAGCACGGCTTCAAATTTGAGCAGGTTCAGCTATAAGCTGCGTCATTGATTGAACTGGGATAGAGAGAATTAGGAGATTAAGCGAGACATAACGCTAACAACATCAAAGAGCGGGGCAGCTGCCCCGCTCTTAGTTTGTGCTTTGCCTAATTAACATTCTTGGTGCCAAGACACTCCCTATCGCTTAAGTGCCTTTGCTTCACTATGTACTACGCAACACTGACACCAATGGTTATGATTGACTCTTTTCCAGAGCTATGTGAAGTAACTTTGATTTTAACCAAAGTATATCCGTTTTCCGTCATGTCTGGGTGATCGAGCACTTCCAGTGTTACGCTTCCGTCATTTGGGAAATTTGAAATTAGCGACTGATATTCTTCAAGCGTTGGTTCTGCATCTCCAACTTTCTTGTTGATGATCTTAGTCGATAGCTCCGGTTTGAATTCATCCTCGACTTCATCAGGATTGTCTCCATCGTGGTTGTCATCACCTGTGCCAGGCTTTTCGTCTACTACATCATCTACGAAAGTGATATAAACTGCGAAATTAGCATTCTTGTTGGATTCATAATCCTTATTAACAGAATTAAAACTAAATTTATAACCATACTCATCTATAGGGAATCTGCATTCATATTCATAATGCTTGCCGCTCATAGATGTAGTTCTAACCTTAGCCTTCTTGCCGAAATATCCCTTCTTGAGCTTAACAGTCTGTCTTGGTGATATGTTTTTGCTATTATCCTCAGCCTTAGCAGGGTCAGTCACTTCTTCCCAAGTCTTGCCATTATCGAAGCTGTATTCCATCTTAGTGATGTAATCTGTACTGTACGACTCGAAGAAAATCGCAAATTCAGTACGTCTCTTAGAGCCCTTATGCGTAATCCTAGCAATCAGCGCCTGACTCTTAGTTTCGTCCGATAGATTCATTTTTGTCATACAGCTTCTCGCCAGTATCTCTGTTGGTAACTTCGATTCCGTACTTATCGAACTCTGAGTATGGAACCTCAATCTTCGTTCCATCTTCCTTTGTAAGTTCAACCTTAATACCTGATAGATCAAGAGGCTTCGCAATATCTGACTTCAGTACTCTCTGTCCTGTATAGCCGTTTATTGCTGTAGGTTCGAGTACATTGATTTCAGTGATATCGTTTCCAGTTTTCTTGTCGTTCTCTGAAAGCTCTAAAGCGTTGTCAACAGATAATCCGACTCCGCCCGTAGTGAGCGTAGCTCCAGAAACTGCATCCATCATCTTCTTACACTTATGGTTCTCCGCCAGGTATTCTCTGATTACTGGTGAAACCATCTCTGCTCTTCTCGCATCAGTAATTTTGCTCGCATACTCCTTGCCTAGAAGCCTTTCTGCCTCTTTAGCATGATCCTTTGCATGCGCAATCTGGTCGATGTACTTTCTGTACACCTTGAGAATAGCGACATTTCTCTTGCCTTCTTCACCACACAGGTATGGTATTGCTCTCGCAGAGATTGCCATGTAGTCTAGTCCAGAGTATCCCTGCCCTTCGACGAATACTACATTTTCGATGGTATTGTTCTTGATAGTAACGATAGTCTTAACGCCGCCTCTAGCCTCATCAAATCCATCGCCGAGTCCAACATACTTTCCGTCTTTGAGATTAGATTTCCTTATGAAATCGCTTATCTCTTTCTCAATCTGCGCCTTTCTATCTACCACTGGAGGCACTTGTCCACCAGGGTTTGTTCCAGGGTTTACACCAGGATTTGTTCCCGGATTTACACCAGGGTTTGTTCCAGGGTTCACTCCAGGATTTGTTCCCGGATTTACACCAGGCTTCTCGCCAGGCTTAACATCTGGTTTAGCACCTGGCTGTGATGGGCTTACAGACGGCTTCGATGGATTTACCGAAGGAGTGCTTCCCCCTGGCTTAGCCCCGTTCGAAATTGTTTCCGGATTCTGCCTAATATTCTGAGAAATAACGCTTCTAGCTCTTACGCCACCTCTAGAATTCCTTACAAACGCGCTACTGCCACGATCCCTGCTACTATTAGCCTCATAGTCCCCCGCAGTACCCTTATCTTCACTCGCCTGTGGCTCATTCTGCTCATTAGCCATATCCGTATGCTCTTTCTTATGGGAAACTGCAGACTTCTCTGGTTTCTCATCTCCCCCTGAGAGCATACCGAAGGCTATTCCCCCTGCCACTGCTAGGGCGAGTACACCGATTAATATCGGCTTTAAGATTGCGTTCTTGCTCATTTATTCCTCCTAAAACGATAATGAGTAGTATTAAATTGTGGTTAACCATGACTAACTACAGTATATCACATCTAACTACAGAAAATTTATCAAACTTTTAGATCAATTGTATTTTATTTGTTTATTAATATAAACTAGACCAACGAAGATCATGCTCTCAAGCTTAAGGATACGGCAATCCATATGTACCAGCCACAATCAAAGAAATAGAGGATGCGACGAGCGCACCCTCTACTAACGAAAGAAAGCATATAAATGTTCTGCTTAATATTTGGATTTATTTATCTTCTTCTGATTTATTCTTCTCTTCTCTCTTGTGCTCTATATGTAGAACCATGCCTGTAAGAGCGAAGAGAGCGATAACGTTAGGGATTACCATCAAAAAGTTAAACATGTCTGAGATCTCCCATACGAGCTCGTTCGAAGCGCATGTACCAATGAATATGAATACTAGCGCAAGTGCGGTGTATACCTTTACAGACTTCTCACCGAACATATAAATCATATTGATTTTTCCAAACATGTTCCATCCCAGAATGGTTGAGAATGCAAAGAAGAATAAGCAAACTGCTACAAATACTGGACCAACCTTATCACCAAATGCCGATGCAAATGCAGTCTGTGCTAGATTTGTCTTATCGATTCCTTTAGGAATAACGCCACTACTTATAGGACCATCTGGCGTGTACATAGTCGATATAACTACGAGCGCATTGAGTGTCAAGATTACGAATGTATCGATGAACACTCCAATCATAGCTACAGTACCCTGCTCATGAGGTGTCTTAACGTTAGCCTGTGCGTGAGCGTGTGGAGTCGAACCCATACCAGCTTCGTTTGAGAATAGACCTCTCTTAGCACCCTGCGAAATAGCAGTCTTGAGAGCCATACCGAAGCCTCCGCCGATGATAGCCTGTGGCTGGAACGCATACTTGAATATCATAGCAAATGTAGCAGGGATATACTGAATACGCATCGCTAGAAGAATCACTCCGCCAAGGATAAAGATTGCCGCCATGATTGGAACTAGCTTCTCAGTTACAGAAGCAAGTCTCTGAGTTCCACCGATGAAGATGCATCCGCAAAGTACAACGAGAACGATACCTACTGTCCATCCTGGTACTCCAAATGCTTTGCTGAATGTAGCACCGATTGAGTTAGACTGAACCATGCAGCCAAAGAAACCGAGTGCCAATGTAATAGCTACTGCAAAGAAGCCTGCGAGGAACTTTCCAAAGTCGCCCTTAAATGCAGTTCTGATATAGTAAACAGGACCTCCAAGCACTTCTCCGGATTCGGACTTCTGTCTAGTTTCGATAGCTAGAGTAGCTTCTGCGTAGATTGTAGCCATTCCAAAGAAAGCGATGATCCACATCCAGAATATAGCTCCAGGGCCACCAGTGAGGATAGCGCCTGACGCACCTACGATATTACCAGTTCCCACCTGAGCAGCAATAGCCGTTGCAAGCGCCTGGAATGAGCTCATGCCGCTGTCTTGCTTGTTTCCTTTGAACAGTATTCCTCCAAAGGTTCTCTTAAAGCCTTCTTTGAAATATCTAACCTGTACGAACCTAGTTCTAAGGGTATACCATAGTCCAACGCCTACTAGCATGAATACCAACACATAATCTGCTAGAAAAGCATTAATTGTTTTTACAATCGGAAGCATCTGTTCTCTCCTTTAACTAAATAATTTCTAATCACTAGTCACCATGATATCTAGCACATGTACTGATATAAGTACATCATGAAATTATATTAGCAAAGAGACTTATTTGTGTCAACACATAAATAATTTTTTTATTTTATTATTAATTTTTAACAATTTAAGTCTCTGATTTTTGTACTGCACTACAACTAAAGTTCGTTATTGAAGGTCGCTATACTGACTCGCATACAAAAAGACGCGACCAGCATATCTCCAGTCGCGCCCATCTCTATATTCGCTTGTACGAATCTTATTTTTACGCCTGTGCAGCAGCCTTTGTCTTTGCTTCAGCTGCCTTTGCAGCCTTCTCAGCCTCAGCCTTCTTCTTGGCATTGATTGCCATCTTAGCGTGTCTCTCATTGTAGCTGTTGATTGATCCTGTAGGACAAACGCCCATACACATTCCACAGTTCTTACACTTCTCGTAATCTACTGCCGCAACGTTGTTGTTAACGTGGATAGCATCGAACTTACATGCTTTCTCACACTTTCCACATCCGATACAACCGTTCGAACACTGCTTACGAGTAACCCCACCCTTTTCAGTGTTCTTACATAGAACGTGAACTTCTTTCTTATAAGGAACCATCTTGATGATAGTCTGTGGGCAGCTTACAACGCACTTTCCACACGCAACGCATGTGTCTCTGTTAACCTTAGCAACGCCATCGATAATACCGATAGAGTCGAATTCGCAGACACCAACACAGTCTCCAAGACCAATACATCCCTGTGCGCAATCTGAGTTGCCGTTAAAGAATGTCTTAGCTCCTGCGCAAGACTGCATACCCTGCCACTCGAGAATCTTCTTGGAAGCATCGCATGTTCCGTTGCACATTACCTGTGCAATCTGCTTATCAGCGCCACCTGCTGCACGACCGAGTATGTTAGCGATCTGCTCAGCACAAGAAGCTCCACCTACTGTACAAGCGCTACAGCTTGTTGACTCATCGTTAACTACTGCGTTTGCATAGTCATCACATCCGGCAAATCCACATCCACCGCAGTTAGCACCAGGTAGAATCTCTCTTACCTCGGATACTCTCTCATCTACTGGGACGTAGAAAGCGTGTGAAGCGATTACTAGCAAGAGAGAAGCTATGAATCCTGCACAAACTACAAGTATTACTGCTGTTATAATTGCATTCATCTATACCCCTCCTTACTGGAATAGTCCTGAGAATCCCATGAACGATAGAGAGAGGATTGTTGCACTTACGAGTACCATTGGAACTCCCTTAAATGCAGCAGGTACGCCCTCTTCATTCCATAGCTTCTCTTCACGAACACCTGCAAACAGTACCATCGCAAGTCCGAAACCTACTCCAGCTCCAGCTGTGTAAACGATAGCCTGAATGTATGTGTAGTTGTAATTGATAGCGTTAATCGTCGCACCTAGAATAGCGCAGTTTGTTGTGATTAGAGGTAGATAGATACCGAGCGACTTCTGAAGCGCTGGCATAAACTTCTTCATGAACATCTCAACGAACTGTACTAGAGCCGCGATTACAAGAATGAATACTACAGTCTGTAGATATGCGATATCTAGCTTATTAAGTAGCTGCTGGATTGGCCATGTTGTAATCTCCGCAAGTACCATTACGAATATTACCGCACCACTCATACCAACCGCCGATTCCATCTTGTTTGAAACTCCGAGGAATGAGCAGATTCCGAGGAACTGCGATAGCAGGAAGTTATTTACAAGAACGATCGACATAAATATGATAACTAAATTTAACATTATGCCTCAGCTCCTTTCTCCTCTGCTGCAACTTCCTTAGCCTCTGCTAGGTTGCATGAATTGTACATCGGGCATGTGCCACAGCTGAACGATTTCTTCTTAAGAGCCTTGCCCTTAGTGATTACGTTAAGAACTGCGATGAGAACTCCGAATACGAAGAATCCACCAGGTGCGAGGTTGAAGAATCCGATTGGTGTGAACCATGAACCGAATACTGTCATTCCGAACCATGTTCCTGCTCCGAGCAGCTCTCTGATTGTACCCATAACTGTAAGTGTTAGTGTAAATCCGAGACCCATTCCGATTCCGTCTAGTGCAGAATCAAAGATGGTGTTCTTGTTAGCAAACGCCTCAGCTCTTCCGAGGATAATACAGTTTACTACGATTAGAGGGATAAATAGACCGAGCGACTTGTAAAGTGCTGGCACATACGCCTCTAGCAAGAACTGAACTACTGTTACGAATCCAGCGATTACTACGATATAGCAAGGGATTCTTACTTTGTCAGGAATAACCTTACGTAGCAATGAGATTACTACGTTAGCTGCGATCAGTACCGCTGTGGTCGAAAGGCCCATACCGAGACCGTTCGAAGCGGATGAAGATGTAGCTAGTGTAGGGCAAGTACCAATTAGAAGAACCAGTACCGGGTTTTCCTTGATAATACCATTAGTTAAAATGGATAGCTTATTCTTATTGCTCATTTATTTGGCCCCTCCCATAGCCTTGTACTGTTTAAGACCAGCGAAAACAGCTTCGTGTACAGCCTGTGAGGAAATCGAAGCTCCAGTGATGTACTTAACCTTCGAATTTGCATCCTTAATAGTTTCGCTTCCAAGATCCGCTAGTCCCTTGTACTGACCAAGGTGCTTTGGATCCTGAGCTTTAGTACCGATACCAGGTGTGTCCTGAGCGCTCATAATCTTAACGTTCGTGATTTTACCCTTGCTGTCGATACCTACCATAGCAGTTAGAGTACCACCATAGCTGTTGGAGTTTACAGTTACTACTACACCAGAGCCATTTACAGCCTTGGAAGCCTCTGTAACGTAAACCTTATTCTTCTGAACTACTACGAGCTTGCCGTCGTAATTCTTGAATTCGCCGTTAGCCTCTGGAATCAACTCGGACTTAGCCTTATTGGACTCCTTGAGGTTATTCTTATCGATGATTGGCTTCGTAACACCGTACGCCATAGCTAGCGCAAATGTAACTACGAAACAAATCAGTACGAGCACTAGGATCGGTGAAATGAAACTTGAAAATGAACTTTCTTTTTTCTTCATTATTTCGCACCTCCCTTTACATAGCTCTTATATGACCATCTATTGATAAGTGGTGTGCAGATGTTCATGAGTAGGATTGAGAAGGAAACACCTTCTGGATAGTTACCCCATAGGCGGATAGCCATTGTGATAACTCCACATCCGATACCGAACATAATCTGACCCTTAGTTAGCTTAGGTGATGTTACATAGTCTGTAGCCATGAAGAACGCACCAAGCATTACACCACCTGCACATAGGTGGAAAATAGCCATGTTGAAATCACCCTTGTAGTATGCAAGTGCAATTACGAATACAGTTCCGAGGAACGCACATGGAATTGCTGGGGAAATTACCTTTCTCCAGATTAGGAAAAGTCCTCCAACGAGAAGCGCAAGAGCACTTACTTCACCGAGGGATCCGCCTGTGAATCCTAGGAACATATCCATGTTGGATGGAAGGTCAGACTTGCTAGCTCCACCAGCAACTAGTGCTAGAGGTGTAGGTCCTGTTACGGCGTCAGTCTTAGCTGCCATTCTTGGAAGTGGCCATGTTGTCATCTGTGTTGCAAACGAGATGAATAGGAAGATTCTGGCAGTGATTGCCGGGTTAACGAAGTTTCTTCCGATTCCTCCGTATAGCTGCTTAACAACAACTACAGCTACGAAACATCCTAGTACTGCCATCCATACTGGGAAGCTGGATGGAACGTTAAATGCGATTAGTAGACCTGTTACTGCTGCACTGAGGTCGCTGATTGTCTGCGGCTTCTTAGCAAGCAGGTTGTATATCCACTCGAAAGCTACGCTGGCAACCACGCAAGAAACTGCGAGTAGTAGAACTCTAGCTCCGAAAATATATACACTGGCAACTAGAGCTGGAAGCATTGCAAGCAGAACAGTTCCCATTAATTTGGTAGTATCTTCATCGGTAACGATATGTGGAGATGTGGATACTATCAGATTGTTATGAAATTTCTTGTTATCCATTCTTCTTCGCTGCCTCCTTTACCAAGCCTTTCGCGAGCTTATTGGTAAAGCTCAAAGGTCTTCTTGCAGGACATACATAAGAGCAGCTTCCGCACTCCATGCACTGCATAACCTTGAACTTATCAAGTGACTCTGCGTCGTGTCTCTCGTAGAAATCTGCGTAGAGCATAGGAACGAGCTTGAATGGACATCCGTGGTGACAACGACCACAGTTGATACATCCAGTCTCAGTCTTAACTGTAGCTGACTCCTTGCCGAAGCATAGAAGCGAACCAGTATTCTTTACAGTTGGAGTCTCATCAGAGTGAGTTGCACGTCCCATCATAGGTCCGCCCATTACAATCTTCTTAGGCTCCTGCTTGTAACCACCGCAGAATGCAACTACATCAGCGATGCGTGTTCCGATTGGAACGAATACGTTCTTAGGCTCAGCAACAGCATCTCCATCAACAGTAATTCTTCTCTGAACGAGAGGCATACCTGTTCTGAAGTACTGTCCGAGAATTCCTATTGTAGAAACGTTACATAGAATTACACCAAGCTGTGCTGGAAGAACACCGGCGTTCATAACCTTGCCAGTGGTCTCATATACGAGTACACGCTCAGCTCCCTTTGGGTATCTCGACTGTAACTTGAACACCTCAATATTAGCGATGCCATTCTGCTGAATCAGTCTGTTTAAGTTATCAATAGCATCAGGCTTGTTCTCCTCTACACCAATGATTCCCTTCTCGAGATTCAGATACTTCATAGTTAGAAGCATACCATCGAGAACGTCCTGTCCATCTTCTACCATCACTCTGTTATCACCTGTGATAAATGGCTCGCACTCAGCACCATTGATAACGAGTGTGGTACATTCGTCTAGATTCTTTGGATCCATCTTGATGCTCGTTGGGAACGAAGCACCTCCTAATCCAACCATACCACTAGCTCTTACTGCCTTGACAAAATCAGCATGACTCTCAATGTGAGGTACCTGTACCTCTTCACTGATTTCCTGCTTCTTATCAGTCTCAATTACGATATGTGTCTCCATTCCGCCCATCGAAGAACGCACTGATGTAATGTCAGTAACTGTTCCAGATACGCTGGAATGCACCGGCGCACTAACGAAAGCTTCTGTGTCACCGATCTTCTGACCTACTTTTGACATAGTCGCCTTTTGCAACGAGAGGCTGACAAGGAGCACCAATGCTCTGCGACATGCAGATTTCAACCACATCCGAATTGGCATCACTTCGGTCTCACGACCTGCAGTATTCTTGTGATGCTTAACCAAAATGCTTGGTAAATGTTTACCTTGGCTCATCCTTAAGAACCCTTCCTTTCTTAGATTCGTACAAATAATATCCATTGCATGAGAAAAATTATACATCAAAATTTCCTATAAGTCACCTGAAACTTCCTTGAAAAGTACACAATCGGGTTCAACTTTAACTCTTCCCTCTTCATCAACCCCCAGAACCACATGTTGTGCTACTAATTGGTCTCTGACGTACAAGATAACCTCTTTGCTAAGAACTTCACCAGGGCAAGCAATAGGGCTGCCAGGCGGATAAGGAATGATTGATTCGTATAGAACTCTGCCCTCTGCATTGTAGAGCGGAATCTCATCATATGTATCTGGGATTCTGCGCTGCTCAAGTCTCTCTGTAAGCGCTGAATCCGATGTGGCCTGTGCTGGCACTGGGTTTTCGGCGGCAGTCTCAGGAGTTTGATTCTGCGCTTCTGGGTGTGCCTGTCCTGCTTTCGCTGAGTCTGCCGCGATACTGCGCCGAGAGGTCACGCAGGGCGGCTAATATATCTTCGTAGTCACCTCGTTCGTTTCCGATTCCCGTCATCAGCATCACGTAGCTGCCATGCGTGAGTTCCACCCAGATGTTCCGCTTCTCGAGCTCCTCCGCTAGCTCCGGGCCGCTGAGGCCGAGGGCTGTCATTGTGAGACTGACCTTGGTTTCATCAAGGTCGATGCGATCGATGAGCCCGAGGCCTTCGATTCGGGCAGCCTCCTGATAGAAGTATTTGATATCTGCATCCCAGTTTTTGATCAGATTGTAGCCGTCCATCCTAAGTATCTGCTGATTGACGTCGAGGCTGCCCATCAGCAGGTAGCTCGGACTAGTTGTCTGCAGCATGCGGAGGAGCTCGCTTATCCTCGAAACATCTGGCCTCTCGGTGCAGATGTTGAGAATTGCGGAGCCCGTAAATGACAGCAGCGTCTTGTGCGTGCTGTCCACCACAATGTCGGCTCCGCAATTCTCTGCCGCACGGTGCGGGAGCCCATCTTCATTCCGCAAATAATCAAAAAACTTAAGGTGCGCACCGTGCGCCTGATCCACAATCAGAATTCTGCCGTGCAGGTGAACGATATTTGCAATTCGCTCAATATCTGACAGCACCCCATAGTAATTCGGACTTGTCACCAGCACGGCTTTAATCTCTGGATCATCAATCAGAGCTTCTTCGATCTTATCTGGATCTAGTCCAAGCTGCAATCCTGTTTCATCATCTATCTCTGGCATTATGTACACTGGGGATATGCCGCCAAGTCTAAGTGAACCATATACTGACCTGTGAGAGTTCCTCCCCATCAGGAGCTTTCCTCCCCTCGGAACAGCCCCGAGAATGGATGCCATGAGTCCAGCACTGCTTCCATTTACCAGAAGCTCAGTATGCTTCACACCATATAGACCAGCATAACCGTCCATCATATCCTTGATTCGCTCTCGCGGCTGCTGCAGCGCATCGGCTCCAGGAATCTCCGTTATATCATTTCCAATTACATTCTTGATAAAATCACCGAAACCATATATCCCATACAATGTACTTCGTCCTTTATGACCTGGCATATGGAACGAAATCGGGTGCGTTTCCTTGTGATACATAAGGAAATCAGTCAAGCTGACTCTATCTTTCATATGTCGGTTCCCTCCATTTTCGTGAGTCATCTGATTTTCAGATGACCTCCTTCAGTTAAAAAGCACAAAGAACAAATGCGACCTTACCAGGCCATCTAGTTCCTTGTGCTTATGTCGCATCGATATTTAATAAGTTCACAATCGTTACTCAGCCCGCTTTCCGATTTGCTGATTGAGTGATTTCCTACTTAATCACATCTCTTCCAACGTATGGTCTTAGTGCCTCAGGCACTACTACGCTGCCGTCTTCCTGCTGGAAGTTTTCGAGGATAGCCGCAACAGTTCTACCAACTGCAAGACCCGAGCCATTAAGTGTATGTACGAATTCAGGCTTTGCCTTCTTCTCTCTTCTGAAACGGATGTTAGCTCTTCTAGCCTGATAGTCTTCAAAGTTTGAACAGCTTGAAATCTCAACATAGCGTCCATAGCTTGGCATCCACACCTCGATATCATAAGTCATAGCTGCTGAGAATCCGAGGTCACCTGAGCAGAGTCTAACTACTCTGTAAGGGATTCCTAGCTTCTGAAGCACTTCTTCCGCATCGTGTGTCAGTTTCTCGAGTTCCTCATATGAGTTATCAGGATTAGCGAGCTTAACCATCTCAACCTTGTTGAACTGGTGCTGTCTGATAAGACCTCTAGTGTCGCGTCCTGCAGAACCTGCCTCCTTACGGAAGCATGGTGTATAAGCCGTGTAGTACACAGGCATCTCTTCTGGTTCTATAATCTCATTTGCACGAAGATTAGTAACTGGAACCTCAGCAGTTGGAATCAAGAAGAAATCCTTTGCAGGCACGTGGAACATATCATCCTCAAACTTAGGAAGCTGCCCCTGTTCCTGTCATCGCCTCACGGTTAGCCATGAAAGGCGGAAGAATCTCTGTGTATCCCTGCTCCTCTGTATGGAGGTCTAGCATGAAGTTGATTACAGATCTCTCTAGCCTTGCGCCGATACCCTTGTACACTGTAAAGCGAGATCCTGAGATCTTGGATGCACGCTCAAAATCTAGAATTCCGAGGTCTTCTCCAATATCCCAATGAGCCTTTGGTTCAAATGTGAACTCAGTTGGCTCCCCGAACTTGCGAAGCTCGAGATTCTCAGTATCATCGTCTCCAAGTGGAACGTCTGGATGCGGCGTGTTAGGAACAAAGAGCAGAGCCTGGCGTAGTTCTTCCTCCACTTCGCTAACCTGTGTGTCCAGAACCTTAATCTCGGCACTTAGTTCCTTCATATCTGCGAATAGCGCTGAAGTATCCTTGCCTTCCTTCTTTAGCTTTGGCACCTCACGAGAAACTGTATTCTGCTTGTTCTTGAGCTGCTCAACCTCTGCAAGAAGCTCTCTTCTCTTGGTATCAAACTTTAGTACGTTATCGATGCCGAAATCGCCCTTGCCTCGTCTCTCAACATCAGCCTTAACGCTATCAAAGTTTTCTCTCACTCTTTTGACGTCAAGCATTTCTTAACCCCCATATTTTCGTATCTTCCTAAAATCACTTAAAATAAGTTCTTGATATAAGTGCTGTATGCACCTCTAAGCTCCTCAACCTTGTCCTGAATCAGCAGCTCATACCTTGAAGCCGCCTCGTAATCAGATGCATCAATCGCTTCTCTCGCAAGTGTTAGGATTGATTTGCTATCGATTGAGTCCTTGCCGAGCACAATTCGCAGGCTGTTGACTCTTCTCCAGTTCATTATATCATAATCAGTTGCTTCGAGTTCATTATGTCTCTTCTTGCAATTTCTCACAAAGTCCATCGCGTTAGGCAGAATCCTGTCGCGGAATTCCATAACCCACTTCATCGTCATTTGTGCACGGTATGACATAACTACATCCCTTGCAGTCTCGTCGCCACCTGTGATCTTTGCAATCTCATCCTCGTGCCTGTCAAATGCTTTTAAATTCTCCCACACTGTAGACGGAGCTTTTCCGAAGAGCTGTTCTCTCTCTTCCTTCGTAAAGCATTCGAACACGTTGAGTTCGCTTCTGTATTCTCTATCCTTAGCCAGGTAGAAGTCTTCTTCTCCCGCCTTCTTGGATATTGACTCTGCAAGCTCTGACGGTGCCTTGCCGTTAGATAGTACCGCCTCGATTCCGTCGAGCATGAGCATAAATGATGCCCCCCACTACTAGGTAGGTGTTGCTGTGCGGATTTGGCGATCTTAGCTCAAACCTGGTAGCCATCGGATTATTCTGGTCTCTGACGAGTCCAATAAGAACAGTTCTGTTTCTAGACGGTGTAACGCAGTCCTTGCCGAGCGAAGTTACGATGCAGACCGGCGCTTCATATCCTGGCTTAAGTCTTCTAAAGGCATCGTGAGTCTGTGCCACAAAAGGATTTAGAAGCTCGTAGTTGTTCAGGATGCCCATTAGTGCACCGAAGCCCACAGGGCTCATGTATTCGTTCAGTCTGTCTTTCGACTCGAATAGGTTTACTATCTTGCCCGACTTAAGCTTTGCAGATACTCCGAGGTGGGTGTGTTCTCCGCTTCCCGCAACTCCCGGCATTGGCTTTGCAAGGAATGTTACCTCGAGGTTGTTAGCTCTAAATACATCCCTTACGATGTGCTTAATCTGGCCCTCATTGTCTCCAGCCTGTACAGGTGTCGAGAATCTCCAGTCGATTTCAAGCTGCTCCATGATATGGTCATAGCTTCCAGAGTTACCCATCTTGGCTCTTACACCGCCAACTTCCTTGTGTCCCATCTCTACGCCAAATCCGTAGTGGTCGAGAATCTCCAATGTCTGCTCAAGTGCTGTATTTACAGGGCCGATAGTCCTCTTCCAGTACTGTTCTTTGAGTTCCTGAGACGTCGAGAGCTGATCCCTGTCAGCCTTATCATCGGGAGTCTTTACCCAAAATTCTAGCTCGGTCGCACTAGTCAGGTTAATTTCCTCGATATCGTCAATCGAGTTTATGCCATCAAGATAGTCTACAACGTAAGGATACTGTCTGAGCATCTCCATGAGTCTAGTCTTAAATCTGTTGATAGACTCCTTACAGAAGATTCTTGAGCCAACCATCCTGTCGTTGTTATGTCTGAGAAACGATGGAATTCTAAGTGTGCCAACTGGCAGTCCTGTTGCAAAAATCCATGTTGCTAAAATTATATTCAACGTACCAATTAACGTCCTTATCTGGAAGGATATCGACTCTGGCATTTGCAAGGTTTGCAATCTCAGGTAAAGCTACGCTGGAACCGTCAGTCTGCACGCCGTTATCGAGTAGCTTCTCCATATCATCGATGAAAGTCTTAATAGGAATCTTTTCATCCGTAAAGTGCCCGCCAAGATCAACTCCCGCAAATGACACGAACTTAACTTCAGGGTGCTCACACAGCACCTCTGTCACCGACTCAATTCCGTGCTCTTCAGCCGGAATAGTAAAGAGCATCTTTTCTAAATCGAAATTTATCATAAACCTCTCCTTATCTCGCAAAGTTAAAAGCTATTTAATCCTCGTCCCTTTATTGCCTTACTGCTGATGCCACGCTCCCTATACGCGCTATACTCAGATTAGCCATCAAGCTGGTCAAGATATCCAGATAACTCTTCCAGATATTCGCCGTATGCTTTCCAATCTCCGCTCTTCTGAGCTTTTACAGCATTTTCATACGCCTGCTTCGCTTTACCAATCAGTTCTTTCTGGCTGCTTGAAGTACCAGAGCTGCCTGATGAACTGCTGGTGACGCTGCCAGAGTTCCCTGCTCCATCCCCGAACAAGTTCTCTAGCGCTTCATCCAAAGTTGATGCGTACGCTATCTTATCTCCGTATGCGACAATTACCCTCTTCACTTCAGGAATCGCCTGGTTTGAAGCCTCTAGATATACCGGCTCTACGTACATTATAGAATTATTTACAGGAATTATAAACATGTCTCCACGTTTATATGTCGTTCCTGACGAATTCCATAGAGAGAACTCCTTAGCAATCTCAGAGTTCTGGTCTATCTGCGCCTCTACCTGCATCGGTCCGTAAACCGTCTTGTTCTTAGGGAACTTATATACCACGAGTTTTCCGTAATCATCTCCGTCGTTTTCGAGCCATCATGATTGCGGTCATGTTCTGTTTCGACTTAGGTGTAAATGGAATCATATTTATGAACTCCGCCTGCTTCTCCCTCGGTAAGTTGAAGATGAAAAAGCTGGAGCTCATCGGCCTTTCCTTAGTTCCATATATCTGGTTAGCAATATCCCAGAGGTCCTCCTTCTGGTAAAATACCTTGACCTCATTCATATGGTACTTTGTGTAAGCGTCAGCCTGAATATTGAGGAGAGTCGATGGATACTTGAAATGCTTCTTGATTCCTGCAGGTATCTTGTTCTTGCTCTTAAATAGCGTTGGATATATTTTTTCATAGGTCTTCGCTATCGGATCAGACTCATCTACAACGTAATAATTTACATCTCCATTGTATGCATCTACAACAACTTTTATCGAGTTCCTGATATAGTTCGTAGTTCCAATCCTTCCCGAGTATGGCTCTGAATAAGGATAGTTGCTGCTCGTCGTGTATGCATCGATAATCCAGTACAGTTTGCCATCGACGATAGTCATATAAGGGTCTTTCTCATACTCAAGGTATGGCAAAATCTTATTAACCCTTTCAAGGATATTTCTGTAAACGACAATCCTCGAGTCGGAGTTGATGTTCGACGACACGAGCATCTGCATGCTTTTCTCTCTGATAGAGAACAGAAGTCTATTTACAAAGCCTAGCTTGATACCTGCCTTGCCCTTGTACTTAGTATACTTATTGCTGTTACCGTCTGGATAATCGAATTCTTGCTCATCTCCATTTACTATTATGTAGTTGTTAGTGAGCTCGCCAAAATAAATCTCTGGTCTCGTAATCTTAATCTCAGGAATATTCGATTCAGGCGGAATGTTCTTAATCAGCACGTCAGGCTGTCCACTTGTCGTCACCGAGTTTACCTTAGATAGCGTAACCCCGTACCCATGAGTGTATTTCAAATGTTTATTAATCCAGGTATCGCTAATCTTGCTCTCGTTAATCTCACGAGCCGAGAGATACGCCTGCGTTTCTGCACCATTAATAGTGTATCTATCTACGTCAACATCGTTGAAGTCGTAGTACTGCCTAATACTCTGTGTTTGGTTATAGTAATCCTTTACAGGCTCGTAGTCGTTGATTCTGATATTACTGATAGTCGGCTTGTTGTTCGTAATATCAGCTGCGGTCAAGTTATTATCTGCTGCAAAGAATCCACCTTAACCTTGTCAAGTCCGTATGCATGGTTCGTATACTGAATGTTATTCTTGATGTACTTGCTCTCCTTGTTAATCTCGTCAGGAGCAACGATAAGGTTCTGCACTCCAACCTTGAGGATAGTTCCTAGAAATAGCACACCTATTATAATCATCGGAACTCTTGCGAGTTTCAGATATTCTTTCTTGTGCACATGCCTAACGAGACTCATCGCTCCAACTACTGCAAGCATTGTAACGAGAATGTATGCTTTCTGCGTGACTGCGATATCGGTATATCCAGCACCATATACTGTTCCAGTATGTGCATGCAAAAGCGAGAACTGCTTTAGCACGAAGTGAATGCCCAGCATAACATAGAAGATGACACCTAAAATCATGGCCTTGCCAGATGCCAAGCTAAACAGGTGGTCGATATTGAGGTGGTTCAGCTCAGGCTTTCTTCTGCGCCTCTTCGCTTGCTTCCTAGCTCTGTCACTCACACCTTTGACGAATTTTGTAACATCTTCGAATGGATCTCTCCTGCCAAATGGAATGCTATTGTCAGGTCTACCCTGCTTTACTTCATCGTCGTTTGCGTCATTAGCCTGTGTGGCTCTTACTTCATCCTCTTCTTCAGACTTTTCAAAGAAGTCCTCCCTATCAAATATGTCAGGCGTTCTTACAGATAGCAGGACCGCATAGTAAATAAGAGTTACAATTACTACTCCTACAATCACTAATATCGCAATTGAATTAAGCTTAGTTAGGAAATCAAGCTTAAATACATAAAACGAGATATCTAGCCCGAAAATTGGATCTTTAAGTCCGAACTTCGAGGAATTTGCAAACATGAGAAATGATTGCCAAGTACTCGTTGCCGATATGACCGCAGCGACTAGGCCAAAGGACACAGAAATCACCCATGATAGCACATTAAGCTTGTGCATATCCGGTATATCATGGGATTCAATCTTACTAAAATACCCTTTTCTAAGACTATTTAGATATATCCTCACCAGTAGCCCTGCAAATATGAATATCACAGTTCCTATTTTAAGTTCTGTAACTAGCTGTGTCCAAAAAACCTTGGTGAAGCCGAGTTCTCTGAACCACATCCAATCCGTGATATAGCCCGCACTTGCTCCAATTATGCTCAGCAATATAGTCGCAAGAAATATCAGCTTCCCAAGACCGATTGGCTTCTTTGCCTTTTTTTATTGTAGGTATACGTGACATTACCCTTTTTTTCTGTTTATAGCCATAACTTCTCCAAAAACTCACATAATGCAGCGGTAGCCGTCAAGCCTGCCGCTGCATTTACGTTTAAATTACTATTATAGTAGCAATTCCGAATTATCACCCAGCGATGCGAAGTTTGTAAACTTTCCAATAACTTCGCTGATGCGTTGAGCGATGCTGCTATCTGGTGCGAAGTTGAGAATAAGTATCACTACTAAAAAGCAGAACGAGCAGGATTGCTACGATAACTGCAATTGCTGTCAGAACTCCACCCTTATGCGATTCTTCGTCATCATCATCGATTACAGACGGTGCGACCGTGCTCGCTGTGTTAACTGCAGCCTGAGCTGGGGAGCTAACTAATGTTGTAGCAGCAGTGATTGGTTCAGTAACGTTAGCGCTGTTGCTGAGCTCTGATCCAGCTTCTTTCTTAGCCGCTTCAAGCTTAGCTGACTCTGCTTTTACTACAGCTTCAACTGTATCATGCTGCGCCTCAACAGGCGCCTCCTCGACTTCTTCCTCATCCTGATATTCAGCTAGTACATCTTCCATCAGAGTATAGTCTGCGCTTCCATCCTGAAGCTTCTTATACTCTTCATCGAGCAACTGCTGGAATTCTTCATTCTTGCGATATAAAGTGTAGAACTTATCTATCTTGCGAGTTGCTTCCATACCAGCATCATCAGATTCTGTACCAAAGAGGTCCTTCTGAAGGTCGTCAATCGACATTACCTCTTCCTGCTTTAGCTCATCACTATTCTCCTCCACAATTGCAGTATTGGCATCTGCCACATCATCTGCAGAGAATAGCATATCAGCCTCTTCATCTGGTTCATCATCTATTGTTTCAAATCCTAGTGCAGCAAGTTCTGACTCTAGGCTTGTCATCTCTGAACTAGCTGGAGCAACAGCAGCAGTCTCAGTCTGTACAGGTTCCTGCACGAGTTCTTCAGCAGACACTACATCTCTATTCGGTAGCTCAATAGTTTCCGATGGATCCTTGCCGAGAAGCTCAGCAAGTCTCTTCTGAAGATTCGCAATCTCACTCTCGATTGCCTTTGCCGCAGCAACTTCTGCATCCTCAGCAGACTCAGTAGGCGCAGCGACTGCTTCTGTAGTAGCGGAAACCGCTGGAGTAGCCTCAGGAACGACTGGATCTACAACCTGTTTTACAACTGGCTCAGCCACTGGTTCTACTGCCGAAGCAGCTGGCACCTCTGGCTCAGCTGGAACTTCTGGAGCTATAACTGCAACTGGTTCTTCCTTAACATCCTCCTGAACATTAGTTGCTACAACATCTGAAGCAACTGGCTGTACAGCCTTCTCAGTTTCTTCATCTATGTATAGTTCTGAGTAGTTGACAGGCTCCTCATACGGAACGTCTATATCTTCATCGCCAAATGCAAAATCATCTAAATCCTCTTCCTTAGGTTCTTCCTTAGGCTCGAGTTCATAATCAGTCTCTGGCTCTGTATTATCATCTGTAAGCTCATCATATGAGAATTTCTCTGGCTCATCGTCATCATCATCCTCATCATCGAACTCAAATTCTTCAGCTTCTGCACGCTCTTCAGCACGCGAAACTCTGCTCGGTGTAACGTAGTCGAGGTACTTGCTTACAGTCTCCTCATCTTCGTCAGTTTCTTCAATCTCAACGTCGAAGTTGAATAGATCATCATCCGCTCTCTCCAAGGCAGGTTCTTCCCTATCATCCTCTTCGTCACGAATAAATGCAGAAAGCTCGGTCTCAAACTCATCTGCTGGAAGCTTGAACTCATCTCTAGTATCTGCAGCAGATACGTGAACCATGTCATCAACAAAGTTGTGTGGTGGCTCTGCCTGGAATACTTCCTCATGAGACTTGCGACGAGCATTTAGATACTCATCAAAAATCAGCAGAAGCTGCATCCAACTTGTGCGACACTTCCTTCTCATCCTTCTCGCTTGCCTGCTTCTCAAGCTCAGCAACGATATCGTCCTTGAGTTCAGTATATCCCTGAGTGTTTTCTCTCTCTTCATCAGGAAGAATATACTCACTAAAATCGAAGTCTGTCGAAACGGATACTTCTTCAGCTTCACGTGCAGCCCTCTCGCGCTCTTCCTTCTCCTGCTTCATAACCTCGATGAAATTCATAGTACGTCCACGACCAGATGCCGGAGCAGCTGCGGAATCGTGCTTAAGCATTTCCTCGAGTGAAGAAGTCTCCTCAGCCTCACGTGCAGGCTGAGCAGGCTTGGATCTATCCCAATCACTATTAACTGAACTGAACGACTGAGTAACTGCCTCAGCCTCTTCATCATCAATTCCAGTTGTCTCCCAAGGAGATCTGATTTTCTTTGTTGGTTTCTTATGACTCTCCTCAATTACTGAGCTCCAATCGAAAGAAACCGAGCTTGTTTTCTTCTTAGGCTCCTTAATCTCTAGATCCTCAGATCCGAAATCAAAGTCGAACTTCGTAGAAGATTCTCTCTTGTCCATCATATTTCCTTCTCTATTCGACGAACTAAACGCTGTATGTTCGTGTACTGACGGTTCTGCATCAAGGCTTAATCTTGCACCACATCCACTGCAAAACTTAGCGCCTTCTGCTACTTCGTTGCCACAATTGCTACAGAACATTATTACCTCCCAAATCACTTAAAACACTAAAGCGGTTATACCGCCTTTGTGCTAGTTGTCAATCTTCTATAAAGATTCATTGGAAATTATACAACAAGGATAAGTTAATATCAAGATTTCACTTGCAATTAGTGGAATTCGCGTAGCAAATATATAATTTTTATGCAAATTTATTGTCATTTTTGTACTATCTTTTCCAACTTTTCTATGATAACATTATCTGTCAAGAAGCATGCGCATTATCATATAGATAGGAATCAGTCCCACCCTGTGTTCCTATTTATTGTGGAAATGCAACATTTCCTGCACCTGTTTTAGTCGCGCTGCTTCTTTTTTTAATTGTATAGTTCTTTTTTTATTGTATCATTATTAATTTTTATTAGTATTGAAGTCCTGTGATAATTAGAGGCATATTTAAAGTATTTTATAAATACAATCGCTTTTTCTCAACTAAAACATCTACCTTAACATGATTTAGCTCATAATTAAGCTCTATCAAGAACTAAACAAAATTAAATTAATTCAAAAAAATCCAAACTTTAGCTTGACTGCCTTTTAAATCAATGCTAGACTATATAAGCTGTTAAGCAGATAACTTAATACGTGTGATTAGCTCAGCTGGCAGAGCACCTGACTCTTAATCAGGGTGTCCAGGGTTCGAACCCCTGATCACGCACTCATAAAAACGCAACTCTTACGAGTTGCGTTTTTTCTTTGTTTATAGCCCTTATTTCAGATCTTCAAGTTTATTTTTCCTGACGCTTAATCTTGCGCGTAGTCGTTCTTACGAAATCCTCCTTACGCACATACACCTTGCGAATTCGTTTGAATGGAGCAAGCCCCATGTTTAGCTCTGTTATCACACCTTTTATTAGCGTTTCTAGCTCATCGTCTGGTGGAATGTTTCCAAGTTCATCTTTTATCTCATCCTTGTCAGGTAAAATCTGAACAGCAACGATATCCTCCGAATCACCTGAAGCAAATACCATCGAATCAGATATGTATGCGTGTCTATTTATGTAATCCTCGATTTCTTCCGGATAGATGTTTTCACCCGCATTAGTAACGATTACATTCTTAGCACGTCCTGTCAGGAATAGCCAACCATCCTCATCAAAGTATCCGATATCACCCGTTCTGAGCCATCCATCTTCGATTACCTCGGCTGTGGCATCGGGGAGATTGTAGTATCCGAGCATGACATTTGGCCCTTTAAATAGAATTTCGCCGACGCCATTTTCATCTGGATTGATGATCCTCACCGTTCCAGTATCCACTGGCACTCCGACAGAACCTGATTTGTCGTATCTCTCTCTAGAAACGCTCTGAGGTGTTCCAGTGATTAAAGGGGTGCATTCTGTCATACCATATCCCTGAAGGACTGTGATTCCAAAGTCTTCAAAATCTTTACAAATCTCTGGTGAAAGTGCCGCTGCCCCTGTAATTACTATTCTTAGCTTACCACCGAGCTCGTTTATAATCTGCTTTAAAGAGCGTTCTGCTCACGTTAAGTCCGAACTTGCGTGCACTGCGGCTAGCCTTAAGTGCTCTTCTGAAAGTCTTTTCCTTGCCCGACTTCTTGATTGTCTTCATAATTCGACTATGAATCATCTCGAGAACTCTCGGTACAACAATAACGACTGTATTTTCAGCCTCGTGCATATTTTTGACGATGTATTTCATTCCCTCACAAAATGCCGTGCTCGCCCCCCGGTACAGCACGAGAAGCATGCCTAGTGTGCATTCGTAAGTGTGATGGATTGGTAGGATCGACAGCGTTTTGTCCCACGGGTGGATATTTGCGATGCGGCATACATCCATGATATTGACCGTGATGTTGCGGTGATTGAGCATAACGCCCTTTGGAGTACCAGTTGTTCCTGAAGTGAACAGAATTACCGCCATTTCATCTGGATTGATTTCTACATCTGCAAAAGCAGTGCTGCCGCTCGCGAGTTTCTCCTCACCCCTGACAAGTAAATCTCTCCAGAGGTGAACATTTCTCCCTGTTCTCTCAAATTCAGTCACGCCTTTGAGTAAGGTCTCTGGCTTATCATCGAGAGCTGTTCTATCGCCGTAAAATTCCATGATAATAAGGTCTGTAATCGATATGATATTTGAAAGCTTAGGAGCGCATTCGGCTGAACAGATGACCGTATGACAGTCTGACGCATCGAGCAGGTTCTTGATTTCGTCTCCTCCGAGCTCCTTGTCGATAGGCACTACAACAAGTCCTGCGTTCATAGTCGCAAGATATGAAGCAATCCACTCATAGCTACCTTCGCCAATAACCGCTACACGTCGCTCATCAGATGCAAGCTCAAGTAACATCGTTCCAATGGCTGCGACATCGTGGCCGAGCACTTCGTAAGATACGGGGATATATTCTCCACCACGTTTTGCTTTTACCCAAAAAGCTGGTCTTTCGCTATACTTCTGAACGCTTCCATCCAGCAGCTCCCTCAGCGTAGTTACTTCTCTTATATCCTTGTACCAGAAGCGACTACAATCGGCGCCCTTTTTCTCAATAAATGAGTCTGCTCCGAATGGGTTAACTGTTGCTGCACTATTAATTGTGTTGTTCGTATCATTCATAGAATGCTCTCCCTACAAAATTATCTATTTGATTTCAATCATAACACACATTTTGTATTTAATTAAGCTTTATCGTTATGTATCAGAATTTTCACATAGCCTTTAGATTCAGCGTGTTCATGTTTGGTACAATATGCACAATAAGTGATTCCGAACGGAAGGAGAAAGTATGAACCACGCAAAAGTTAGATCGATAGCACACATCGTATCTCTCGTATGCCTACTACTCATATTTGTAGTATCTACGAGCAAATACGTTGCCGCTGCTACTCAATCCGATTCGACTCGTACCGGCATCCCCGCAAAGATAACTGCTCAGCACAAGCAGGAATCCGACATTCCAGACTGCACTGAGATTGATGTTGCTGTTGATGCAGCTGATGCACCTGCTACACAACTTACAGGTTCAGCAGTTGACACCGTTGCTACTCACGCGACTACCAGCACTTATTCAGCTCCTTTGGTTGCAACTGGAACTAAAACGGTAAAGGAAGTAGAAGAGGAGAAGGCTAGGAAGAAAGCCGAAGAAGAAGCAAAGAATAGTGAGTCCAGTCGCACAGCTACTACTGTGACTTACACTTATACAGGAAGTATTCTCACTAAGTCCAAGGGAACTAATAATGGTCCTTCTGGCAAAGAGACATACTACAACCTCAATATGTCGAGAGTTGTAGCAGCTATGAGCAGATACGGATATTCGTCATCTGACTACTGGGTTAGAGCTGACGGAGTCAAGATGCTTGGAAACTACGTAATGGTTGCAGCTAGCTATACAACACACCCTAAGGGTTCCTTAGTTTCCACATCTCTTGGAAAAGGAATCGTATGTGATACAGGTGGTTTTGCAGCGAGCAATCCAACGCAGATTGATATAGCGACAAATTGGTAAGATTTAAAGACTCTTAAATCGTCATACAGGTAGGCAGAAGGATCCCTATAATCCCCATGCTGAGATAACGTTGACGAGATAGAGTGTCCCATTTATATGAGTGTATATATTTGTTATAAAATGAATAGAGAGAAGCCAGCTACCCGCTTGCTTCTCTTTTGTTGTTTGACGGCCTATGTTTCTTCACCAAAACCAAATATGTCTAGCGGTACCTCCCGATTAGTTATAATATAAAAAGTAGCTATTTATATTATTAGAGGATATCAACATGGAAAGATACACTTTTTTTCTGCAACAACGGCAAAATCAGATGTTTATGTAGGATTGCTTTTTTTCCTACGCTGATAATGCTGCCTATTCTAGCTATTCAATTGATTTTTGTTCTTTCTTAATCTCATGGATACCGTTAAATCACATCCATTCCTTTTCGTATTAGTGATTTTTTTACCTTCGTAAATTTCAGCTTTCATATGGCTAGCAAAATGCAATCTAAATTTGTTAAAGAATATACTGTAGAGCTTGACGGAAGCGAAATTACAATTCTATGTGATGATAAGAAAATCCTATCAGGCACTGTGGTTTCATATAAATTCAAGGACGTAGAATCTAAATTTTTCGCTAAAGCTGCTTCATTAGATATCTTTACCGACGATGAGAAAATACAACTTCGTACTAGAGCCAGAGAAGCACGGGGTTTACTATCCCCTAACTGGAACCCTTTTTCAACAGGCAGTATATCTGATGTTGATGCGTTAATTTCACTAGGAAACAAGCTGCTAGACAGATTTTAGTATTAAGCTCAATTACCTTTCTTGCTTTCGGAAGCGGATATGCCATCTGCCTCTAGGCGCTCCTATTCAGCCTTCTTGTCCATCTTGAACTGACTGCGGAATTCTTCTGGGCTGCTTGGAAGTTTTTTATATCGGATTTGTTATATAGAGTGTAATATAGTCTCTGTTTATCTAATGAAACCTTATCAGCATTTAGACTTCCTAATTGATATTTCCCCATTTAGACTTTTTGTATTATCCTCCAAGCTGTTCTCTTATCGTTTATATATGTACTATGACCATACACGTTGATAGTGTGTTTTTTAACACTGGAGACATCTTTGAATCCTACTTTAGCACCTTCCGCTGGTTTAATATAATAATTATCATTCTTGACTTTATACTCCCCAAAGTAAATCTCTATTTCCGGAGAGCTCCAATACCCATCTTGAAAATAGTCTTCCCTTTTCCTCCTACTGTCATCATGCATTAGAACATATGTCCCATCCTTTTTTTAAATTCAATATAATACCTTGACTGATCATCGTCTGGATATTCGATTCCTGATCCTCCAATATACACCGTATTCATCTTAATACCTCTAACTGGCTGTGGATCCACAACCAGTTTCTTTGTCGCAACAAGTAATACAATGAGTATGATTACTGTTATAAGTACCTTAATCTTTGAACTTACTGTTTTATACATGCGAATACCTCACTTCTAAACTTTGCCTGCCTTGTTTTTACTTCTTTAGCATATTTTCGCATTTCTTCAAATTCTGAGGCCTTATATATTGCATCATGACCTCCACCATCTTTTACCTGATTCCCATTATTATCAAGCACACATTTAGAGTTCTCTCTAAACTGCGGTTCATAGGTTGGGTTCGAGGGTTCCACATCAAGCACCCTATGCACCTCGTCATTACGACGTGCATAATTAAAACTTGAGCAGTTTACCTTAGCATCCTGTGTAGCATCTTTGTCCAAAAGTGTAAGAAATCTGCCATTCCCATTGATTATAAATTCTGAACGGAACTTTTCATTTGTAACAACTTTGAGATTGATTCCACCGTTTGCTGTACTGTGTCCATTAGGGTATAAATTCTTTTTTGCACTTGTGTCATAATAAGACTTAAGGTGCAGCCTCGTAGACTCCTCTGCTGCCCAGTTCCAGATTTTCTCTTTTAATATATGAGAAACAGATAATCAGTAAAACAGAAAGCTCAAATATGAGCTTTCTGAAAACCTATCATAACAAATATGCTATCTATTCTGCTCCGCTATGCGCTCCTGCTCCGCCTTCTTATCCATCTTGAACTGCTTGCGGAATTCTTCTATAGAGATGGGCAATTTTTTTATGTCAGATTTGTTGAAAAGGAGATAATAATAGTCATTTTTTTATCATAATAATTGCCCCTATTATCCTGATATCCCAATATATATTCCCTTTTTCCTGTTCTAAAGATAATCCTTTCTGCATTATGTCCATACTGATTTAATACATATTTTTCTATTTCAAATATTCCACGACCATAGTAGTTAATTTTTTTCTTTGCAACAGCCATTGTGTTTTTAAATGACACCCCTGCACTATCTGTCGTTTTTAATATGTAGTTGCCATTCTTTATTTCATATTCACCAAAATATATATCTAGTCTTGGTTTACTTCCATCGCCATCCTCATCATAATTTTCCTCATTTCTTCTGGTGTCATCATACATTAATATAAATGTTTTATTATCTTTGAACTCAATATAGTACCTTGATTGGTCATTATCTGGATATTCACTTCTAGAACCGCCTATATACACAGTGTTAGTCTTAATTTCAGTAATTGGTTTAGGTTTAAAAAAACGTTATTTTTCATTATAATAGCTATAATTATTGTAATTAAAGAACAAGCAATAAGAAGAATAATTGCTTTCTTATTACTAAAAAAATATTCTTCATAGCTTTACCCTCTTTCTGAAATATTCCTGACGCACATTTATATCATCTTTATATTGTGACATATCTTTAATCGCTGGCGGTTCAAATTTCAACTCATAACCATCCGAACTATATACTCTACAACCATTTTTTTATCATATACATATAGAGACTCACACCTAAACATTGGTTCATATTTATATTATTCACCAGCAGGATTCACATCCAAGACTTGATGTATATAATCATTTTGCCTTGCATAATTGAAGCTAGAGCAGTTTACTTTTGCATCCTGAGTTGCATCTTTGTCTAAAAGGGTTAGGAATTTACCATCCCCATTAATTATAAACTCTGAGCGGAATCTGGCATTGGTCACAACCTTAAGGTTTATTCCCCCATTTGTTGTACTGTGACCATCTGGATAAATATATGTATCCGTCTGTTGATTATAAAAATACTTCAGGTGTAGCCTTGCTGACTCCTCCGCCGTCCAGTTCCAGATTTTCTCTTTGACTATATAGTTTATCAGCTTTTCTTCGTCTGTTCGCCCCTTGTAGTTATCCACTACGTATTTAGCCTGCTGGTAGGATATTACGTACCTGAGCAGGTGTAGCTGCTTTCCATGCATACCACATGTTATCAAATGCTTTGGTTACGACCAAAGGAAAAACAGAAAGCTCGAATACAAGCTTTCTGAAAATTGTCTACTGACTTTGCTTTTGCTAAACGCTCCTGCTCCGCTAGTCGCTCCTGTTCCGCCTTCTTATCCATCTTGAACTGCTTGCGGAATTCCTCTGGGCTACTAGGTAGCTTTTTTATGTCGGATTTGTTGTACATGAGATAGTAATTTCTATTTTTTAAATGACTTTTTTTATCCGCTGTTGGATTTCCTAAAATATATTGTCCCTTTTTTTCGTCTTATATAAAAATCATTCCGACAATCGTGGGATTATTCTCATAATTTTTCTTCTTTATAAAAAAATTAATTAACCCCTTATCTACAGAGGCAGCATCTTTAAATCTAACTATCGCAACATTAGTTGGTTTTTATCAGGTAATTTCCATTTTCTAACTTATACCTACCAAAGTAGCACTCTATAACTGGCTCATTTATACTTCCATCCTCCCAATAACCATCTTGATTACGCCTGCTGTCATCATAAATCTTTACAAAGGTTCCATCATCTTTAAATTCAATATAGAATCTAGGATCGTCATCATTAGGGTACTCTTTATAATATCCACTTATATATACTATATTTCTCTTAATCTCCGTAATCGGCTTAGGCTTCAATGCTTTGTATATAAATTACAATTGATATTGTAACAATTATTAAGATGCCTACGATTACGATTGCAAGTTTTCTATAATTATTATTTATCTTCATAACTTTACTTTCTTACTAAAAATCTGCCTTGCGCTTTTTCCCATAATATTTTAGTTTCATAATCTAGTTTTTTTAGGTGCTGTAAATTTATTTGATTCATCAACTTTACCGCCTTCTGCCCCAACATACAGTTCACTTTCTCTAAATTTGGGTTCATATTTAGGTTGCACTGGTTTTACATCGAACATCTGGTGATAATCATCATTTGCAGTTGCATAATTAAAGCTGGAGCAGTTAACCACGGCATCTTGTGTAGCGTCTTTATCTAAAAGAGTGAGAAATTTACCATCACCATTGATTATAAACTCTGAACGGAATCTAGTATTGGTCACGACTTTGAGGTTTACTCCTCCATTTGCATAGCTATGTCCTTCAGGAAAAATATCAGTATCATTCTCTTTATCATAATAGTATTTCAAATGTAGCCTTGCTGACTCATCTACTGACCAATCAACTTTGTGTTCCCTTATATATCTTGCCAGCTTTTCTTCATCCGTGCCTTCTGCATACAAGTTTGATATATATTCAGCCTGCTGATAAGAAATTACATATCTGAATAGGTGTACTTGTTTTCCTAATTTTCCTTTTAGTGCATTTTTGATGTGTATTCTCTTTTCTATATTTGCCAGTGCTGTAGGATTTCCTTCAGGAGTAGGCAGGAATGCCGTTCTTACTGTGCTCGAAAGGCTTCCCCAGAACTTATCATCAGGTTCAAGATTAGGATCAATTTTATTTGCAATACGCCTTAATTCTTCTGCTGATGAATTCTCATCAATACCGTCCATACCTGTAACTTTCATCAGCATCTTGAGCTTCTTCTTGCTTTCTGATGCAGATAATCCTTCTGCTTTCCATGCATACCACATCTTCTTAAAGACTTCACTACCAACTAGTTGAGTTTGTTTATTACACTTATCTATCTCTACAAGCACATTACCGGCTGGAATCTTTCCTGCTATATTCTTGTTAATATATCTGGCGTAAGCCTTTATACCATCGACTGCCCAGCCCTGTTTTTTTCTAGTAGAAGTACATTTGTCGTTACCTCACCCTGATATTTTTCCCATGTTTCCTCATTTATGGATATTGGTCTCTTTATACCATAGAGCACTATAACATCCAGCTCCTTTGCCTCTTCCTTTAGCTTTGCTCTCCATGAGGCTTCTAGGTTTGGATGAAATGCGCCCGCACTAAATGACTTGCCGAGATCTGATAGTGCTGCGTTTATCTGCTCTGCTGTGCTATCTCCAATACTAAATGGATTCTTTGCGGTCTTTTCTATATCATCATTCTTTAATAAGAAATTAGAAAGCTCGAACACGAGCTTTCTGAAAATCTATCATACCATCATGATAAATATACTATCTACTCTGCTCCGCTAGGCGCTCCTGTTCCGCCTTCTTGTCCATTTTGAACTGTTTGCGGAATTCCTCTACAGAACTAGGAAGTTTCTTTATGTCGGATTTATTGTATAACATAAAGTAAATTCTATTATTATCAAACGATATACCATTCTTATTAATGTAACCTAATTTATAATGTCCTTCACTTGTAGGAACTATTGTCATCCATGTTTCATATGCATTATTTTTTATTTTTGCAGAATAATAGGAGTTTATTCTATTATTCTTAACAGCAATAGTGTCTTTGAAACCTACATACGCACCTTCTGTTGGTCTAACTATGTAGTTATCATTTTTTTATTTTCATATTTACCAAAAATATATATCTTTAACGGGTCTGCTCCCATCTCCATCTTCATCATAATCTTCCTCATTTCTTCTAGTGTCATCATGCATCAATATAAATGTTTTTATCGTCTTTAAACTCAATATAGAATCTTGACTGGTCATCATCTGGATATTCTGTTCCTGATCCACATATATACACCGTATTCATCTTAATCTCTTTAACAGGCTGTGGATCCACAATCAGTTTCTTTATCGCAATAATTGATACTACCAGTATGATTAATATTATAAATATCTTAATCTTTGACCTTATTGTTTTTATACATGTGAATACCTCATTTTTTGAACTTCATCTGTCTCTTCCTTACACTATCTTTATATTCCCACATATCTTTACGCTCTGGTGCTTCATATTTCTTAAATTCGTTTTTATTGTTTTTAACTCTATTTCCAGCCTCATCATGAATGTATCTAGCTTCTTCTCTAAATTTAGGCTCATAATTGTATTTCTCACCTGCAGGGTCTACATCAAGCACCGTATGCACTTCGTTATTGCAACGTGCATAATTGAAACTTGAGCAGTTTACTTTTTGCATCCTGAGTAGCATCTTTGTCCAAGAGTGTAAGGAATTTACCATCACCATTAATTATAAACTCTGAATGGAATTTACCATTAGTAACGACTTTGATATTCACTCCTCCATTTGCATAGCTATGTCCATCTGGGAATATCTCTCCATTGTTATATGACTTAAGATGAAGTCTCACAGATTCATCCACTGTCCAATCATCATGTCCCTTTTCTTTCAGATACCTTATTAGTTTCTCTTCATCTGTCCCATTAGTATATTTATTTCTTATGTATTCAGCCTGTTGATATGATATTACATATCTGAATAGATGCACCCTGTTTCCCAAGCGTTCCTGTCATCTCATTTTGTGAATATACGCCTTTAGCAGCCTTATCAACTTCAAATGCAACTCCATAAAAATTTGTTTTTAGGTGGTGAGTAATATGCTGTTTCTACGGTACCTGCTAGGCTACCCCAGAATTTATCGTCAGGCTCAAGATTAGGATCAATTTTGTTTGCAATACGTCTTAAATCGTCAGCTGATGAATTCTCATCGATACCGTCCATGCCGGTAACTTTCATCAGCATATTTAATTTCTTCTTGCTTTCAGATGCTGATAATCCTTCTGCTTTCCACGCATACCACATCTTTTTTAAAGACTTCACTACCAACTAGTTGAGTTTGTTTATTACACTTATCTATCTCTACAAGCACATCACCTGGTGTAATCTTTCCTGCTATATTCTTATTAATATATCTGGCATAAGCCTTTATCCCATCGACTGCCCAGCCCTGTTTTTCTAGTATAAGTACATTTGTCGTTACCTCACCCTGATATTTCTCCCATGTTTCCTCATTTATGGATATTGGTCTCTTTATACCATATAGCACTATAACATCCAGCTCCTTTGACTCTTCATTTAGCTTTGCTCTCCATGAGGCTTCTAGGTTTGGATGAAATGCGCCCGCACTAAATGACTTACCGAGGTCTGACAGGGCTGCGTTTATCTGTTCTGCTGTGCTATCTCCGGTGCTGAATAGATCCTTTGTAGAATTCTCTATATCGTAGTATGCCTGCTCTTGTGCTTCCCAGATTTCAAGCATCCTTCGGTGGTTATCTGCTAGGTGATCATATAGCGATGCTCTTGTGCTTTGATTTTCTGCATAGACTGCGATTGCGGCGTATGTAACCGCATTTTCTCGGCAGCGGTTTGCCCTATCCTCATATGCACGAATTCTACCTCTTGCATACTCTTGTCCTTTGAGGATTTTATCACCATCTAGAACTTTGTCACCAACACTGCTCATGAGTGTTTTGTATTCGCCTATGTTGTAATTGATAAGCGACCTAACACTTTGTAACACTGTCTTGTAATCTGCAATCTGCTGCTTTAGGGCATCGAAGGCTTTGCTCTCAAGCTCACTATTATTGATAAATTCATCTAGTTTATGCTCTACATTTATGGTCTTTGACGACACCTCGTTCAGGTTATCTATGGCCTCTCTGCACTGGGCTTTGATTTCTGCTGGATCTAAGTAAAAACTTGCACTCACACTATTACTTCCTTTCGTAGATTTCTGCTTTCCATATCTTCTAGGGATGCTGAATTTAAAAATTTTAGCACCTGTCTTATAGAGGTTTTCGAATTATCTATTATCCTGCTTTTCTGCTTCTTTCGCAATTATAAGCTGCTGATATAGCCTATCTTCTTCATCGAACAATCTTACGTGATGACGTTGCACTTCATTTCTTACTTCATCATAATCACTAGAATTATGCATGCTCGCTATACCAAGTGAATCGCAGGTATTGTCGATTATACCTATTAGTTCATTATCATCGTTTCTGCAAAGTTCATATCTGACTTGTTCATTTAGCTGCGCATTACCACTTGCAAAATAGTGTTCATCATCGATTTCACTACCTACTTTGCGCTTCAGATACTCAAGTTCATCATGCTTATTTTCAAATTCTCTAAGTTTGCCTCTTATCTCTTCTTCTGTGAAATTCTTCATATTATCTATCTAGCTTTGGGGCTTTTGACTGCAACTGCATGCTTATATCTCTGTCAAATTCATCAAACTTCACACCGAGACTGCGGATATTCTGTGCATCCACAGTTATTGTCTCGTCAAACTTTGAAGTAGCGTTTCTTACCTTGTCATAGGCTGTTTTTGCTGCTTTTTATTTGCTGTTATCGTCGATCTACCATCCTGAGAAGCCAATGGACTAAGTCTTATGTCACTAGACGCGCCTGTAATACCGCTTGCTATGGAAGATGTGGTGTCCTTATTTACTTTTTATTGATTTTTGTCATTGTGAGGTTTCCTATTCTGTTATTCTATTTTTATTTAATTATTTTTACCATAAATTGTCGAATTATATTACCTCTAGATTTGCACTATTATTTGAGTCAAATGCACTATTCTTAGACTCATTTCAGATTTTTCATTCACAGTCACCCATTTTTTTATATTATTTATAAATTTTCATTTACAATCGCTCTTTTTCATATTATTTATAAATTTTCATTCACAATCACCATTTTCATATTATTTATAAATTTTCATTCACAGTCACCAATTTCATATTCTTTTGTGGTAGAATTCAACCCTATGAAAATTTTTAGTAATTACGATGTTTATACTCATGTATGTCGTGATGATCTTCTTCCAGAAGTTCCGCGTACATGCCGCGCTGACTTCAGCAGCGGTTTTCTTAATAGCTGGTGTTATGTCCGCTAGTACAGCGATTCAGTCTGTGAACTGGAATATCTTGCTGATGATTTCTGGCACGATGATTCTAGTGCACTACTTTATCGACTCCAAGATGCCGAATAAGCTCGCAGACATACTCCTTGATAAGTCCAAGAACATGATGATGGTCATAATCTTCATGTCGCTATTTTCCGGATTTATCTCTGCATTTGTCGATAATGTCGCGACTGTACTCATGGTAGCGCCTGTCGGACTTGCCATCTGCCGTAAGCTCGACGTATCCCCAGTTCCGATGACGCTGTCGATTGCAGTTTCCTCAAACCTCCAAGGTGCAGCTACACTTGTTGGGGATACCACTTCGATGATGCTCGCTTCGTATGCAAAGATGGATTTCTCATCATTCTTCGTATTCCACGGCAAGCCAGGAATGTTCTTTGCTGTAGAGCTTGGAGCCCTCGCAACAGTGCCTGTTATGATGATTTTATTTAGAAGGTACAGGCAGCCTGTTTCAGCTGAGGAATATACAGAAGTTAAAAACCTAGTGCCGACATATATGCTGGTAGGGCTCGTAGCGACTCTTATATTCGTGTCGTTCTTCCCGAATAAACCAGATATAACTAACGGCGCTATATGCATAACCTTTGCGGTCGTTTCAATAATTTTTGACTATGCGAGAAGACGTGATGGAGACCGTACGATTGCTGCCTTAAAGGATGCAGACATCGAGACTTTGCTCCTATTGTTCGGACTATTTATAGTCATCGCAGGACTTACTGAAGTAGGCGTCATCAAAGATTTGTCTGACCTTATCGTGAGGACTGGCGGAAACAATATGTTCCTCCTCTACACGATTATCGTCTGGGGATCGATTCTGATTTCGGCTTTCGTCGACAACATCCCATATGTTGCAACTATGCTTCCTGTGCTTCAGGGTGTAACTTCGACGCTAGGAGTCGATCCTACTCTGCTCTATCTTGGCCTGCTCTGCGGAGCAACGCTAGGCGGCAACCTCACTCCGGTCGGGGCATCTGCGAATATTACGGCGGTTGGGATTTTGAGGAAGAACGGAGAGATAGTAACTTTTGCGGACTTCATGAAAATCGGAGTACCATTTACGCTTACCGCGGCGACTGTCGGGTACATATTTATCTGGATATTCTACGGACAGGGCAGTATCTAATTCGAGATAAAGCAGGAGGGATTCACAGCTGTGAATCCCTCCTTTTGTATCCCTATATTCCTCATAACTAGATTTTATTGCTGATTGACTATCCACTCATCCAGTTTATATGCTGGTTTACTGCTCTATCTTCCACTTCTTAGCTAGCTTGTCGTAAGTTCCGTTTTCTTTGATATTCTTGAGACCTTTGTTGATCTTCTTGAGCAGATCCTTGTTGTCTATCTTCACTGCAATCGCAACATCTGCAACACTGTCAGCCTTCATATCGCCTACAACCTTGTATTTCGATCCCTGCGAAGATACGATATCTACTGCAACCGGCTTGTCCACCAACACTGCATCCACATCGCCGTTCTCGAGCTGCTGAAGAGCTGTTGTGTTCTGGTTCAGGATAGTAGCCTTGGAAATCTTGCCCTCTTTCTTGAGCTGTTCAGCGATATCCGCCTGAGAAGTGCCGGTCTGAGCCGCAACTTTGAGATTGCTTCCAGAAGTAAAGCTATCCCAACCATTGATGGTAGTATTATCCTTCTTAACTAGAACTACGATTCCTGTCTTGTAATATGGATCAGAAAAAAAGCTACCTGCTTTAGCACGTTCAGGTGTTACGTTCATACCTGCGATTACAATATCTGTGCTATCAGACTTTAGAGCTGGAATTAGTGCATCGAACTCGAGTGATTCAAACTCAACCTTGAAGCCTTGATCCTTTGCTATCGCCTTCATGAGATCCATATCGAAGCCCACAATATCGCCATTCTTATTCGTTGTGTCGAATGGAGGGTATGTCGGTTCTGTAGATACCTTGTATACCTTATCCTTACTGCCACATGCAGAAAGTGCTCCTGCCATAATCAGGCACATCATTAGTGCCAAAGCTTTTCCAATAGTCTTTTTCATTTCTGTTGCCTCTTTCTTTTAAATAATTTTTAATCTAAATAACTCCTCGAAATTCCGCTACTTTTAATTTGCCGCGTGTTTTTCGTTGCTCTCTTATCCGTAGCTCTGCTGATATCATTGTCGTGGTTGCTGATTGACGTGGATCTGCACCATGATGTTCGGATGTGTATAAAGCTGTTTAGATATGCGACTTTGTATTTTTAGTAGTTGTTATGTATTAATATACTACTGGTTCCGCACCTTGTCAATGACATTTCTGAATTTTTTATTTCATATTTTCGTTTTTTTATTCAGTATAACACAAAAATAATACACAGGCCTCATACAAAGCATGTTGCCTATGCATCTTGATTTTTAGAACATTCCCATATTCTTAAACAGAAATAACCACCCGAATATTGTTAATATAGAAAAGCCCGTTGTGAATATTACTGCATTGCCTGCAAGCTCTCCATCGCTTCCCATAGACTCTGCCATTGTATATGATGACACTGAGCAAGGCGCCGCCATCATAACTATTAGTGACACGAACTCTACATCTCTGAAGCCGAGTAGCATCGCTATAGGTAGTCCAATTGCAGGGAGTACTATTAGCTTGGCGATTATTGATATACTTAGGTTCCTCCTGCCTGATTTTACACTCTTAATATTAAATGAAGCACCGAGCAGCATCATCGCCATCGGAGTCGTACATTCAGATAGAGAATAGACAACCCTGTCTATCGATTTCGGCACTGTTATATTGAGGGATATCGCTATGCCTGCTGCCACGGCACCGAGAATTATCGGGTTAGTGACGATCTTGCGGAGCATTTTAGAGATGCTAGCACGACCACCGCGGTAATACTCCAATATTATGACAGCTAACACATTGTACGTCGGAACGATTATAGTGACGAGTATAGCTGTCTTGGATACATTTCCTGCACCGCATATATTAATAGCGATTGGAAGCCCCATAAGTACGAAGTTGCTTCTATACATCGCCTGTATCATCGCTCCACGTGTCTCTGGTTTTTTCTCCAGCTTATGGACTACCGGTATGCTAAGTGCTATGTAGGATAAAAGAAATACAAGTGCAAATACTATAAGTCTTGGGTTCAAAGCTGTGCTTAACTTCGCCCCATAGAGGTTTTTCAAACATCATCGGTGGGAAGAGCACAATAAAGACGAGGCGATTGAACCTGTGCACCTCGTCGTCATTTATAAGGCCTACTCGCTTTACGAGCATCCCGATTATCAGATATATCATCAGCGGTACTACCGCATTTATACAAATCCAGAAATTCTGTATCATTATAACCTCGACATGACTAATTCTGCGTATTCGCGGCATGTTGCACCGCCTGCCATTCCTGTCATTCGTGGTCCAAGCTCCTTATCAGCTGCTTCTAGTGCATCTTCAAGCCTCTTCGACTCATCTCTATAGCCCACATGTGAAAGCATCATCACCGCTGCCTTCAGAAGACTTGACGGATTGGCATGTTCGCCCAGCCCTTCTTCAATCATGCGTGGAGCACTGCCGTGAATTGCTTCAAATATCGCGTAATTTCTGCCGATATTCGCACTTCCAGCCGTTCCGACTCCGCCCTGAATCTGAGCTGCCTCGTCAGTAATTATATCACCATACAGGTTAGGAAGCACAAAAACTTGGAAGTTGCTTCTAATCTCCTTATTGACTAGATTAGCGGCCATTATATCGATGAACCACGAATCCGTCTCAATCTCTGGGTAACCCTTTTGCGACTTCACGGCAGATATTCAGGAAGTTGCCATCAGTCTTCTTCATGATATTGGCTTTAGTCACTATGGATACTCGCTTCTTACCATTGGCTCTCGCGTATTCGTAGGCAGCGCGAGCTATTCGCTCCGTACCCTCGTCTGTCGTAACCTTGAAATCAACCGCCAATTCTCCCGTGATGTATTCGCCCTTGCTGCCTAATGCATATTCTCCTTCCGTGTTTTCACGGAAGAATGTCCAGTCGATTCCTTCTTCTGGAATTGAAACTGGCCGGACATTGGCAAATAGGTCAAAATGATTTGCGCAGGTATACATTGGCGCTCTCGATATTGGCCGTATTCATGGCAGCGTTTGGAGTGGTTGTTGGTCCTTTGAGCAATACATCGCATTCGCGCATCGCTGCCATGACGGAGTCCGGGACTGTCTTGCCTGCGGCGAGGCGGTTTTCGAGTGTGAATCCTTCGATTGGTTTTAGGACTATTGAGCCGGTGGCAAGTCTGTCCCGGAGAACTGATTCCAGCACGTTCTGGACTTCTGACATTATAATCGGGCCGATGCCATCACCGCCGGCGGTTCCGATTATTACCTTATCCCCATTCGAATTAGATGCTAAATTTCCCTCTCTAGCGACTCCGACTTCACCTTCTCTCTCCGCTCTCATGCGCTCATTTCTATCCACCTGTTCACGCAACATAGCTTCAAAGTTCTCTACTGCACTTTTAATATCACGCTCTATTTCGGAGCTATATATCTTATCAGTCATTTCACATCTCCATACTCAGTCTATCTGACTAGCTACAACTTACAGAAGCTCCCGATCTATTTTTTCTAGTTTCCTAGCGCAGCATAGTTCAGAAGTCCACCAGCAAGCAGCACTTCCTTCTGCCTCTCTGCAAGTTCCATTTTAAGAGAAATTTTCTTATCGCCTGCATAAAGGGTAATTCTATCCTCTCTAAGCGCTGACCTCACACCTTCTAGCCTAAGAACATCTCCTTGTTCTATCTTGTCGTAGTCATCTGGATTCTCAAATATTAGGGGCAGAATTCCAGCATTAACTAGGTTTGCTGCGTGGATTCTTGCAAAGCTCTTTACTATTACTGCCTTTATTCCTAGGTGTAGCGGTGCTAGAGCTGCATGCTCTCTAGATGAACCCCTGCCCGTAGTTTGAACCCCCAACTATGAATCCTTTTCCTGCATTCTTTGCTCTTGCCACAAAGGTTTCATCAATCACGCTGAAACAGAATTCAGATATCTTAGGTACGTTGGATCTATATGGCAGCACTTTCGAGCCTGCTGGCATGATATGGTCGGTGGTGATATTATCACCGACCTTGAGGATAACCGCGGCCTCGATTTCGTCTTCTAGCGGGCTGGTCTCTGGGAAAGGCTTAATATTAGGGCCGCGGAGCACCTCTGCCGACTCGGCTTCTGCTGCTGGCAGTGGTGCGATGATTCCGTCATCATTGATGCGAAATCTGTCTGGCTGCTGCGTCACTTCGATTGACGATAGTGTCGTCGGGTCTGTGATATAGCCTGTAAGTGCTGACGCTGCAGCGGTCTCGGGGCTCACCAGATAAACTTGTCCGTCTTTAGTACCAGAACGGCCAAGAAAGTTTCTATTAAATGTACGCAGACTCACACCCTTTGAATTAGGTGAAAAGCCCATTCCGATGCAAGGCCCACATGCACATTCCAAAATCCTTGCTCCTGCATCTATCATATCTGTCAGCGCACCGCTCTCGGCCATCATTGAGAAAACCTGCCTTGAGCCAGGTGATATGCCTAAGCTAACACCATCTGCAATTTTGTGTCCCTTCAGCACTAGCGCAGTCTTAGTCATATCTGCAAAAGATGAATTGGTGCATGAACCGATTGCCACCTGATCAACCTTTATACCCACCAGTTCTCTAACAGGCTTTACGTTATCAGGACTGTTAGGACAAGCCGCTAGCGGCTCTAGTTCACTCAGGTTTATTGAGTAACGCTCAGCATATTCTGCATCTGAATCGCTGGCCAGAGGAGACCAGTCAGCCTCTCTATCCCTGTGCGATCAGGAACTGCCTGGTCACCTCATCCGAAGGAAAAATCGAGGTAGTAGCTCCGAGCTCAGCGCCCATATTAGTGATAGTCGCACGCTCAGGAACGCTGAGCGTCGCTACACCCTCGCCACCGTATTCGACAATAGCGCCAACGCCTCCCTTTACAGACAGCATGCGCAGAACCTCTAAGATGATATCCTTGGCGCTCACATTAGGGCGGAGCTCTCCGATTAGCTCCACAAAGATCATCCTAGGCATAGGAATATGGTAAGCTCCGCCGCCCATGGCAACAGCAACATCCATGCCACCAGCACCCATAGCCAGCATTCCGAGCCCACCACCAGTAGGCGTGTGCGAATCAGATCCGATGAGCGTCTTGCCCGGAATGCCAAATCTCTCATAATGAACCTGATGGCAGATGCCGTTGCCAGGTCTCGAGAAGTACACACCGTGCTTTGCAGCCACGGTCTGAATATACTTTATGATCATCTGCATTCTCAAATCCAGACTGCAGAGTATTGTGATCAATATATGCGACAGAACGCTCAGTCTTGACCTGAGGTATTCCCATCGCCTCAAACTCCAGGTATGCCATAGTTCCGGTTGCATCCTGAGTCAGAGTCTGGTCAATCCTGAGCCCGATCTCCTCGCCAACCTTCATCTCACCACTAACAAGGTGAGCTTTAATAATTTTCTCCGCTATTGTATATCCCATTTGTGTTACCTACCAGTTTCCTTCAGCTTCGCCTGTCACGAATTTATTTACCAGAGTATCTATCTCATCAGGTCCGATCACAGAAACTCTGCCATTCTCATATTGATCATCGATCCAGCTCTTGATATAGTGAACTACTTCGCTGTGCTTATCCACCTTACGTTCTCCCTCTAGGTGATATTTTTCATTCAGCCATACAGCAACACCAGCCGCACCGCTATTCTGATTAATCGAAACTAGAGGAGGTCTATTCAGAAACTTCTTAGTATCGAATATATTGTAGATTTCCTCATTTTTAAGAAGTCCATCCGCATGAATTCCCGCCTTAGTTACATTGAAATTCTTGCCGACAAAAGGCGTCTGTTCAGGTAGGTGGTATCCGATTTTATTCTCATAGTACTCAGCCAGTTCCGTGATAACCGTAGTGTCCATTCCATCGAGAGTGCCGCGTAGCTGCGCGTATTCGAAGACCATCGCCTCAAGAGGTACGTTTCCAGTTCTCTCGCCTATGCCAAATAACGTAGTATTTACAGCCGATGCTCCGTAAAGCCAAGCTGTTGCAGCATTCGTAACAGCCTTATAGAAATCGTTATGTCCGTGCCACTCAATCATCTCGCTAGGCACACCTGCATAATGCTGCAGTCCGTAAATAATTCCTGATACAGATCGCGGCATCGCAACTCCACCGTAAGGAATTCCGTATCCAAGCGTATCGCAGGCACGAATTTTTAACTGGCATATTCGCCTGCATAGCGAGATCCTGAATCGCCTTTACGAAAGGCACTACAAAGCCATAGAAGTCAGACCTTGTAATGTCTTCGAGGTGACAGCGAGGCATAACTCCAGCTTCAAATGCATCAGAAATTACCGACAAGTAATGATCCATCGCCTGCTTTCTGTTCATTCCGAGCTTCGTGAATATATGATAATCAGAGCAGCTTACTAGGATTCCTGTCTCCTTGACACCAATATCATGAACTAGCTTGAAATCTTCCTTCTTGGCTCTAATCCATGTTGTAATCTCAGGAAACTCTAGTCCGAGTTCTCTGCATTTCTCGATAGCGCGCCTATCTCTTTCGCTGTATACAAAAAACTCAGTCTGCCTAATCTTGCCATTTGGACCAGATAACCTCGACATCATCTCGTAGATGTCAACAATCTGCTCAACCGTGTATGGCTCGCGGGACTGCTGTCCATCGCGAAATGTCGTATCGGTAATCCATATCTCTTTAGGCATGCCAAGAGGATTTCTTCTAAAGTTAAAGGAAACCTTCGGAATCTCCGTATATTCGAAAAATTCACGCATCAAATTAGGCTCTTCAACATCCTGAAGCTGATAATTATAAGGATCTTGCTCAAGCAAATTTGATTTCTTATTAATCTTGATGTCACTCATCTGTTTCACCTCATATAGTATTGGATTTCCCTTACCCCTAAATCTAGTTTTAGCCATATATTCGCTCACCTTCACTAGATTGTATACTTGTATATTAATATGCAATATTTGATGTGTCAAGTAATCACAGTAGATGTGATGAAATTTCCACTCGTGAAATCAAAACCGAGAGCTTTTTCGGCTCTCGGAATATTGATATTCTATATAAACCACTCTGGGTCTTTTCTCTTAAAATGCAGCTTCTCTCTCGCTATCCTCGTCGCCTTGGCCAGCGATCCGTAGAACCCACGGGCATCCTGCGGACACGTCTTTATGCAGGATGTGCACGATATGCAGCTCTTTGAGTCTGACTTTGTTAGGTCGTCAGTGCTGATTGCCCCAACTGGACACACCTCTTTGCACTTTCCGCATGCTATACATAGGGAATTTGCAGTAGGGTGAATAGGCAGCTTAATAGGCTTTCTCTTCGGTATCGAACCTGGAATCGTTAACGGCGCAAGCCTTCCGCGCATCGATGCTATGTCTGTACATATGAACCGCTTTAGCTTCTTGGCGCTAATCCTGCTGAACTCAATCATTTTCTTGATATCGTTAGCATCTGGCCTACTCTCTGCAATCCTCGGAAACATCGAGTGTTGAGCGATAAATGCAGCTGCGCTTATCACCTTGAAACCACGCTCATTGGCATATGTGTATAGCTCGTACAACGCATCACCGTAGCTGTTGTTCCCATAAGATACGAGAGCAATCAGGTATGCGCCATTGCCGTTAACCTTAGACAGCATCTCCTTGCAAATCTCAGGGATGCGTCCTGACATAACAGGAAGCCCCATAACTACAATAGTCTCATCAGTGCAATCAATAGATGAGTTGTGACCGTACCTTGAGCTTAATGCAAGCATATCGTAAAAAGAATAGCTAAGCTCATCGAGGCAGCTATCACGCATATTGTCCGTTAATTCAATTGTAATCTTCTTAGTTATCTTGGCAGTTGCCCCCGACGGGCTAAATACATGCCTACAACGTTCTTAATCATATTTGAATCTCACACATCGTTATGCTCGTGGCACTATGAGAACACTCCTTCATAATATTAAATAAATTTTACCATGCAAAAGAAAATAATTTGTCTCATTAATGTGCATTTTTGTGAAGATAGAATGAAGAAGTTCTAGAAATTAAAAGTGGCAGGTCCGAATCATCGAATCTACCACTAAGTATTATCTATTTGAGGTTATAATCCTCATCCCACTGATTGAAGTAATCTATCTGCATCGCCTTCTTCATCTTATCGAGAGTCGCTTCTGCTTCAGCATTCGCAAGCTCAGTGCCCTTACGAAGCATCTCAACTACGACTTCTGGGTTCTCCTCGTAGTACGAACGCTTCTCTCTGATTGGCTCGAGGAACTCATTTAGCACTTTGAGAAGGAATTTTTTAACCTTAACGTCACCTAGTCCCCCTCTTCTATAGTGTGCCTTAAGCTCGTCCAGGTCCTTATAATCAGGAAGGTACTTCTCAAAAGAGTCAGGCTGTACAAACGCATCGAGATAAGTGAACACAGTGTTGCCTTCCACCTGTCCCGGGTCCTCCACCTTGATATGGTTCGGGTCGGTATACATGCTCATAACCTTCGTCTTGAGCTCCTGCTCACTATCCGAAAGGTAAATTGTGTTGCCGAGCGACTTACTCATCTTAGCTTGTCCATCAGTACCTGGCAGTCTTAGGCAAGCCTTATTGTCAGGCAGGTAAATCTCTGGCTCAACGAGTACTTCACCATATGTAGCGTTGAATTTACGCACAATCTCGCGGCACTGCTCAATCATCGGCTCCTGGTCCTCGCCTACTGGAACGATTGTGCCCATGAAAGCAGTGATATCTGAAGCCTGGCTGATAGGATATGTAAAGAAACCTACTGGCAGGTTTGCTTCGAATCCGCGCATCTTAATCTCATTCTTAACTGTAGGGTTTCGCTGAACTCTAGCGACTGTAACGAGATTCATATAGTACATAGTTATCTCGTATAGTGCCGGAATCTGCGACTGGATAAATATAGTTGTGCGAGCTGGATCGAGTCCAATTGCTAGATAGTCCATCGCTACCTGAAGCACGCTCTCTCTCACCTTCTCTGGATTATCCGCATTGTCCGTTAGCGCCTGTGCATCTGCAATCATAACGAACATCTTATCTATGCTCGCATCCTCCTGTAGGATGAGCCTCTGTCTTAGTGATCCAACGTAATGTCCGATGTGGAGTCTTCCTGTCGGTCTATCTCCAGTTAGTACAACTTTATTTTTACTCATGTTTTTACCTCTTGTCTCTATATTCAAATCTATGGTCTAACTTATTCTTAGTCTGCTTTATTCGAACTTAGCCGCGCCATCGCGTTCCATAGATTGCATCTTCGGTCGCTACGCCGTCCATGTAAACATCCGTCTCTTCTAGCGGAATATCATCAGCAATAAGCTTTTCAAAGCAAAGCGCAATCTTGTAAAATCCCGAAGCCCCTAGAAATCTATCATAGTATCCCGCACCATGTCCGATTCTCCGTCCATCCTTCGAACAAGCGACGCATGGAACGATTGCGAGATCGAATTCATCTGCAGTGATTTCAGCAGCTTCCGCAAGCGGCTCTCTTATTCCAAATGCCCCCCTTGCAAGCTCGTCGCCACGCTCATACTGCTTGACTACCATCTCATGAGGTCCTACGCACAGAGGAATTCCAACTCGCTTCCCATCCTCGAGCGCTCTCTCGATAATCGCATCTGTAACGGGTTCGCCGCCCATCGACATATAGCAAAATATGGTCTTTGCAGTCTTATACTCCCCTGTTGCTAGTATGAGGTCAGTGATTTTGCGGCTCGCACCTTCGATATATTCAGGTGTTAGCCCCTTTACAATTTCTCTGCACCTTGCGCGAAGAGCCTTTTTATTCTCATGTATCTTCTGGTCGTTATGAATCTCCACGTTAGCTCCTTTATCGTACAGTTTCTGCACTTCGTAAATCTCACGGATATGCAACACCTTTTGCCAGGCTACAAACTGCGCCTATATTTTGTCGATTATATCCCTTCTTACTCTTCTAGTATATATGATTGACATGGCAAGTCCAAAGAATTCCGCAATTACAAATGAAAACCATACGTAATCGACATTTCCGAGCTTCGAAAGGAAGTACGCCGCAGGCAAAAGCACTACTAGCTGCCTCACGATGGAGACGTACATACTGTAAATGCTCTTGCCGAGTGCCTGGAATACTCCGATGCGCATGATCGAATATCCTGCAAGCGGATACACCAGTGAAATCACCCTCAGCTCAACGGTTCCTATCCTCATCAGCTGTGGTGATGCTGCGAAGAATCCGAGCAACACATGAGGAATCACCCATAGGACTATCATTCCAAATGTCATCAGTACTATGCCGTAAATCGCCGCCAGCCTCATCGCTTCATTCACTCTCTTGCGATTCTGCGCACCGTAGTTGTAGGCGATAATCGGAACTATTCCATTATTCATACCGAACACAGGCATGAATATGAAGCTCTGAAGCTTAAAGTATGCTCCAAATGCAGCAACTGCAGTAGTTGTAAACTTTACGAGTATCTGGTTTAGTCCAAATACCATGAAAGAACCTACAGACTGCATGATGATTGACGGAATTCCAATTTCATAGATTTCTTTGATGGTATTCCAGCTAGGTCTGAATCCTTTGAAAGTCAGCTTGATTTCCCTGTTCTTCTTGATATTAAAATACAGCCCGAGCAATGCACCGACAGTCTGCCCGAAAACTGTTGCGATAGCCGCACCAGCGATTCCCATCTTAGGAGCACCAAATAGCCCGAAGATTAAAAATCGGATCCATGATTATATTGATAATCGCACCGATACTCTGACAGATGAAAATATATATAGTCTTGCCAGTACTCTGTAGAAGCCGCTCAATCGTCACCTGTAGGAACACCATGACAGAGAGCCAGCATACTATCCTAAGATATGTAGAACCGTATTCGATTATCTCTGGATCACTAGTCTGCAGTTCTATAAAAGGTTTTGCGAACACCCCTGATAATCACGAAGATCATATAAGTTACGAAGCTGAGGAATATGCCGTTTTGAGCGGTAGCATTTACCTTATCAAAAATCCTTTGCTCCGAGATATCTGGATATCAGGGCACTCATGCCGACGGCTGTTCCTACGCCGAAGGCTATCATCATCGACTGGATAGGGAAACAAAGCGAAGTAGCCGTGAGTGCATCCTCATTGATTTGCGCTACAAAGATGCTGTCCACTATGTTGTACAATGCCAGCACAAACATCGACACCATAAGTGGTACCGACAATCTGATAATCAGCGACGGTATAGGTGCAGTTCCTAGCTTATTCTCATTTTCTTTAACGACTGCGCTCATCTTTCTCCCTTCATAAAGTGCTACATAAATAAAAAAACGACTGAACGGACATACCATTCAATCTTTTGATTATTATACCATCTCGGAAGCGAATCTTTCTAGTGTACTTTCACAAACAAAATTTCATAAATTGTACTATTCCCAAATATTATTTACGAAGCAAAAGAAAAAACGTAGCCTGAGCCACGCTTTCTCCATTGCAGTATAATTATTATTAAGGATGTTACAGCCCGTAGGCTTGGAACAACAAATTTAGATGAGAGAAGCCACTAGCTTCTCAACTTCATCCATCTTCGCAGTCGGCTCGAATCTAGCAACCACATTGCCACTTCTATCAACTACGAACTTGGTAAAGTTCCATTTGATATCAGGATTATTCTTATAATCCTGATCAACTCTCTTTACAATGACCGAAAGTCCTGTTGCCTTTAGTCCTTTACCGAAACCCTCGAACCCCTTCTGCTCCTTAAGAAACTTGTAGAGCTCAAGCTGGTTTTCACCGTTAACGTCTGATTTCTTCATCTGCGGAAACTTCGTCTTGTACTGAAGCGTGCAGAATTCACGAATCTCTTCATCTGTGCCAGGTGCCTGTCCGGCAAATTGATTACAAGGAATATCTAATACCTCGAATCCCTGATCGTGGTATTTCTCGTACATCTCTTCAATCGGCTCATACTGAGGTGTAAAGCCACAACCTATCGCAGTGTTTACAACGAGGACAACTTTACCCTCGAATTCCTTCATGGATAATTCATTGCCATCTGCGGTTGGAACTGTGTAATTATAAAAGCTCATGTCTATTACCTCCTGTTACAGCCATTGTAAAGTCTCAAAGCGAGCCGCCTCATGCCATTCTCACAAGACACCTCTGCTTTTAGCAAACCTCTAGTCTAAAATCCCCTTTTTAGACTCCCCCTTACATGTACAATTATATTGCGCTAAATTCTTTTGTCAACAACCCATGATGCACTTATATAAATACTTAATTAAGCTCATCATAATCCTCTCTCGCGTATAGAAAAAAAGCGTCGGAGTCATTGTCCGACGCAGTATTCCCTTGATTATCTATCATTATTAGCTTTTACTTATTAATAGTTATTTGCTACCAACTAACTTGCCCGTCACCCGTAATATCTATCTTATCTCCGAGGAACGTTGGTTCTGGCTTGACGATGCACTGCACAAAGGCCTTTTCCCTAGATAGGAATTCTCTAACAGCACGTGCCTCATCTCCAGTATAGCTCTTCTCTACTGCACTTACACCTACTGCCTTAATCCCTAGCCTCTTGGCTGTGTAGAGCGCTCTTCCTTCGTGGTAATGCTGAGTAACGACTACCGCTGATTTAACACCAAAAATAGCCTTTGCACGATACATCGACTCGTATGTCGAGAACCCTGCGTGGTCAAGGAAGATATCTTCTGCAGGAACCCCTTGCTTAAGGCAGTAATTTTTCATAGCCGTTACCTCATCGTAATTCGTCTTGCCATTATCGCCAGACATCAACATCTTAGGTGCCGCCCCAGCCTTGTATAGCTCGATACCGCGGTCGAGTCTGTCCTTCAGAATCTTGGTCGGTTCGCCATTACCATACACACCCGCACCTAGCACGATGATTGCATCATATGATTGGCCGCTAACCTGCTCGATGCTGCGAAGGCTTCTCTCGCCTTCGAACTTAACGAACAGATTGATTCCAACAATCAGTGCTATGACTATCAATATTAACTTCAATATCCATTTAATAATCTTGAGCATACGTATAATAATATTCCTCATAGGTGATATATGCAAGGAAGTAGCGTGTACATAAATTAAAATCAAAAGAAAAACCGGGTCTTCACACGCGTTCTCTTGAACATTGTGCCTGTGACCCGGCAAAATTCAATTATAGTGCTTTGGCTTACGCCTCAGTTGCAGGCGATTAGTCAACAAACTTAACAGCTGTTCCGTATGCCATAACCTCTGCAGCGTTCTGCATTACAGAAGCAGATGCATAACGAACTGCAACGATTGCGTCAGCACCAACACTCTCAGCCTCGTCAACCATTCTCTTTGTTGCAAGCGCTCTAGCATTGTTCATCATCTCGTTATACTTAACAAGCTCTCCACCAACTAGTGTCTTGAGTCCAGCACCAAAGTCTCTGATAGCATTAACTGTCTGGATTGTGCTTCCCTTTACTAGTCCGATTGTCTGAACCTTTTTGCCTTCGATTTCGTTAGTAGTTACTAAGATCATCGTCTTCCCCCTTCTGAATCTCGCGGATTCTCTCGATCAAGATGTGCAGTATTCCATATATTATTCCAGCACATATAAGTGCTGCAATGATTCTTATGCTGAGCGGAATTCCCGGTATAATAGCAAATCCGACAAAGTAAAGCAATACGGATCCGATTAGGCTTCCGATAATTATAACCGCTACGAGAATACTGCCGATTTTATTTTTCTTCATAAAACATCTCTTTTCTAAAATGCCCGAACAGGCATTATTGCCAGCCCCGCATTTTTCGGATAATTATACCATCCGGGTGTGATGAGGACAACAGCGAAGGTGATATAAAAAAAGGCAAAACAGTTTATCTCACACTATTACGAACTATCTCATACTCCTACTCGCAATTAGATTCACACCTGTACCCATAAAGTCACTAACGATTACATCGTTTATCTCCACTGGAGCTGTCACTCTGAGTTTCTTGATTTCTCTCATCGCTTCACGCCAAATGTCCAGCGGAATGTCACTCTCAGTAATAACCGGCAGTACTCGGTTGACCGCACCGTCGATTCTGACCGTCGATGTCAGAATTCTCATCGGCCGAGTTATCTCTTGCTCCGCATAATTCAGTCCTTCTTTGCAACTGTACCCTTCAATTCCTATGATTTTATCATCTTTGAGATGCACAGTAACTCTGCAGCCTTTAGGGCAGTTTACGCAAATTAATTCTGCATCTCTCATCTTAATTCTCCTTTATCTGAATCGTTAGGTCGCCGTCTACTTCCTCAAGGTGTTTGCCTGCGATTACCACCTGCTCCATCTCAGACGGAATTACCGTATCCTTGTGTACTCTGCGTAGCAGCTTGCCACCCTTTAAAATTTCAATCTCTATATCATTCATCGGCTTACGGACACGGAAGTAGAACGTCACTGCCTTTGGCAGATTCTCCCTATGAATCTTAGCTGGAACTACATAACCTACGAGATTACCTGCGTGCACTTCGTAGTATATATCTCCTGCCGAATCTCCATTGTCAGACTGTGCTGCTTTATCATTTAATTTTGTATCGATATACTCTGGCACATCACTCTTTAGAGTCTCGTAATATCTCACTGCACCAACGGCCGCTTCTCCAGCCTGCTTCGTAACGAAGTCAGCGAGATCGTGCACATGAAGTCCATTTCCGCAGGCAAATATTCCAGGAACTGACGTCATGTAATTTTCGTCAACTACTGGTCCACGTATGCTCTGATCCATTGCGATTCCAGCCTCTTCAGCAAGTGTATTTTCTGGGATAAGGCCGACGCTCAGCAGCAATGTATCTACATCGAAATACATCTCACTTCCCGGTATTGGCTTCCTGCTATCGTCTACCTTCGTGAGCTCAATGCGCTCGAGCCTATCATGTCCGTATATATTGGTTACGGTGTGTGACAGATATAAAGGAATCCCGAAATCATCGAGGCACTGTTTCATGTTGCGAGGTAGTCCATTGCTGTATGGCATAAGCTCAGCAACTCCGAGCACTTCTGCCCCTTCGAGGCTCATCCTGCGAGCCATTATAAGTCCGATATCACCTGAACCAAGTATGAAAACACGCTTTCCGACCATGTAGCCATCGATATTAAGATATCTCTGAGCCTGGCCCGCTGTGTACACTCCCGTCGGACGTTCGCCAGGTATACCAAGAGCTCCGCGGCTTCTCTCATAACAACCGACTGCCAGAATGATGATATCTGCTTGAAGCTTCTGATATCCCTCTTCCTGACTCACATACTCGATGATACGATCTGCACTCATATGCGTAACCATGGTGCCTAGTTTAATCTCGACACCAGCGGCTATAGCTTCCCTCTCATATCTCTCTGCAAAAGCAGGTCCGCTCAGCTGCTCCTTGAACGTAGTTAATCCGAATCCATTATGTATGCACTGGTTGAGTACTCCCCCAAGCTCGACATCACGCTCGATAAGAATGACATCTTCAAGCCCTTTTTGTTTTTAACTTCGCAGCTGCCGCCAGTCCGCCGCAACCACCACCTATTACTACTGCCTGACAATGTCTCATCTTAGCGATTCTCCTTCTCTAAAAATCTGCGAATGCTGTCCATCTTGAACAATTTCGACAGGCGAGCATTTAAGTTCTCGTGCTAATATTTCCACGACCTTTGGCTCGCAAAATCCGCCTTGGCACTTACCCATGCCAGGGCGCACGCGCTTCTTGATGCCCTTGACACTACGAGCACCACACATTTCATGTATAGCCGCAACTATCTCTCCCTCGGATATGGTCTCGCATCTGCACACGATATTTGCATACTGCGGATTTTCACGAACGAGTTCATCTCTCTCCTCTTCAGATAACTCTGAAACGATTATTGGCTTCTCCCTCGTCATCACCGCATTCGGATTCTCCTTAAGATAGAGTCTATCCGCTATAAAATTCTCTATCACATAGTCCGCAATACCCGGCGCACTGGCTAGTCCAGGCGACTCTATGGATGCGATGTTGATAAAGTTTGGATGCTCCGGTCCAAGGGGCTCAATTATGAAGTCCTTGGAGTTCGTGCTTGGTCTCAGCCCTGCAAATGTCCTTATCGACTTATGAAGCGGAACGGTCTTAATTATCTTGGTGATGTGTTCACGCAAGTAGCTTGCACCATTCACGCTCGTCGCCGTCGAGACGTTATCCGCAAGTTGCTCGCTGTTCGGACCGATTAGCGTGTTGCCATAAACCGTCGGAATTGCGAGCACTCCCTTTCCCTTAGCAGTCGGAACAGGAAATATAACATTATTTACGATATGTTCATCATTGCTAATTACATAGTATTCGCCTCGTCTTGGGGTAACCTCAAATATAGGTTCATCTATGATCATCCGGCAAATTCCTGCCGCACCTATTCCAGAAGCATTTAGAATCACCTTGGCATTGAATGTCTCGCCACCTGCTGTGATTACGTAGTCATCGCCGTTCCTATCTATGGCGCTCACTTCGTGGTTTAGAAATAAATCTATGCCATTGTTTACCGCCACCTGCATGCAAGCGATAGCGACCTCCCAAGGGTAGATTACTGATGTCGTTGGAAATGACAGTGCCCTGGTTATATTATCGCTGAGGTTCGGCTCTGCCGCCCTAGCTTCATCTCCACTTAGAAATTCATGTGGAATATCCCTACAGACCGCCCTTTCTGCTAGCACTTCGAGCAGATTCTCCTCTTCGTCATCGCACGCTACTACGAACGCACCCGTATTCTTGATATGACAGTGCAAGTCCGCGCAAATCTTAGGATACTTACGAGCACCTTTTACATTAAGCTCCGCCTTGAGCGTGCCATCTACGGGGTCGTATCCTGTGTGAACTATTGCGGAATTCGCCATCGTCGCACCATTTGCAATGTCATTTTCCTTATCGAGTACTGCCACTTTGAGCTCGTACCTCGAAAGCTCTCTGGCGAGCATCGAGCCGGTAATCCCTGCTCCTATAATGACTATGTCGTAAAGCATGTTTTTTCCTCCGAGTTGATTGAAGTATTTATTAACTTTTTAATTATATCATGATATTAATAATCTTGGGATGATTAGGTCTCGTTAACTTCATTTTTCGCAAAAAAAGAAAGGCACAAATATTGCATCTGCACCTTTCTAACATATATCTAATATTCAATTAAGAAAGTTATATATCCTTCTTTTTTTATCTATTATACCAATAGTTCATATCAACTCTATTGCTTATACCATCTACAGAACCTGAGCTGGTATACTGCCAGCACTGATACTTGCCATTATATGTTACACGACTGTAATATTGCGCAACCCAAACCTTGTATACACTGAGTTTTCTCATATCAAGCTGATTATTTAGCCAACTTGTACTTGCGTATATCATAGGGGTATAGCCTCTTTGAAGAGATCTCTCGCAGAAGGCTTTTACTGCAGCTGTTCTTATTTCTTTTGATATTAAATTGCCTCTCGCATGAGAATCTGATACATATTCCGTGTCTATAACAACAGGAAGAGTTACTTTGTAATTTCTAATTTGATTAACGATATAATCTGCCTCTTCAGCGCCTTCTTTTTCATTAACAGCTTGCGAGAAGAAATATACACCTACTTTAATCCCAGCAGCAGTTGCTCCCTTAATGTTTCTTTCAAACCATTCATCTGCAACAATGCGTCCTGTGCCATAGCCTCTAAATGCAGCTCTTATAATGGCAAATTTAATTCCTGCCTTCGCAACTCTATTCCAGTCAATAGCACCCTGTGCATAAGAAACATCTATACCAAGCACCCTGCTTCCTGGAGGACCATTTAATTCGTTTACAATACCCTCTTGATTAGATGTGTAACTTTCACCATTATAGTAAAAAGAGCCAACAACAACTGCCCCATCTGATCCCATATAATAATATGTATTTCCAAAGCTAATGAACTGATTCTTATATAGTTCTCCCTCAGAATTCGAAAAATATCTCTTACCGTTCTTTTCTATCCACTGTGCCTTCTGGATAATCTCACCTGTACGGTCATCTGCATTATATAGGCGACCATTATTTGCAGTAAATATACCTGTTTGCACTGCACCGTCTGATCCCATATAAAACTTAGGCACTCCAAATGTTATAAACTGATTCTTATACAGTTCTCCAGCTGAATTCGAAAAGTATCTTTTACCATATTTCTCTATCCAGTGTGCAACCTGAATTACTTCACCAGTATAATCATCTGCATTATACAAGTTTCCATCGCGGGTTGAATAAATGCCGGTCTTCACCGCACCGTCTGACCCCATGTAGAACTTAGGTACTCCAAATGTTATAAACTGATTCTTATACAGTTCTCCAACAGAATTCGAAAAGTATCTTTTACCATATTTCTCTATCCAGTGTGCAACCTGAATTACTTCACCAGTATAATCATCTGCATTATACAAGTTTCCATCGCGGGTTGAATAAATGCCGGTCTTCACCGCACCGTCTGACCCCATGTAGAACTTAGGTGCTCCAAATGTTATAAACTGATTCTTATACAGTTCTCCAACAGAATTCGAAAAGTATCTTTTACCATATTTCTCTATCCAGTGTGCAACCTGAATTACTTCACCAGTATAGTCATCTGCATTGTACAAATGTCCATCATGGGTTGAATAAATGCCGGTCTTCACCGCACCGTCTGACCCCATGTAGAACTTAGGTACTCCAAATGTTATAAATCTGCTTCTATATGCAATTCCTTCGCTATTTGTAAAGTATCTACCGTTCCCCCAAGCTCGCCATCCAGCCTCTCTCTTTAATGCACCAGTATTCGGGTCAAAGAAATAAATAACACCATCTATTTCATATATACCTCTTACATAGTTACCGTTGCCATCTGCATAGTAACGACTACCATTTTCATTAACCCACGAGTTATATATAGGCGATCTTTGAACACTCCGCGGTGTTGCTTGTGCATCAGTATGATTTCTGGAAGCAGTCTCCGCTTCAAGGCTTGTTATCTGCATCCCATTATCTTGTTGCTGTTCATTATGATCCTGAACCGCATTTTCTGCCACGACACCATTTGCAGGATTTTCTCCAGAATCCCCACTTTCATCAGCATTAACGAAGACGATGCTGAATATAAAAATCACACCTAATAGTAATAATATTCTAATCCTTCTCGTCATCTTCATCCTCCTTTCATTTTTTGGACTACACTAGTTATATAGTATTAATACTTAATATACAACTTATATTTTATCAATGTTATATTCTTGAAACGCATCATATGCTTTTCCACTTCCCTTTGCTCTGGCGTATACGATAATCTTTCCTTTAATACCACTGATATCAACCTTTTTTACAGCTGAATAATCATACAGAATTTCCGTGCTCCCATCATCCTTTAATAGTGAAACCTTGTATTCTGGCACTATATCAGAGTTTTGCAAGCTACTTATCGAAATATATTTATGGTTTTTTTTCTTTTGGATTTTACCTTTCACAGCAACAACGTAATTTATTTGTTTTTTCAGTTCATCTGTATTGTTAAAGAAATACGAGTCTGTGTCCTCACCAGCTTCTTCTTTATTTAGAATCTCTGCAAATACACGGCTCGTTACCTCCGCGCCTTTTTCCATTGACATGGTTGTAGTCGTGCATTAGCTCATCTGGCAGTAAAGTTAATCTATTTCGCAATAAATTAAGATTATAATATTTTAGCCCTTTTTCTTTAGCATATTTACTATAGAAGTCTGTTGCCTCTTGATACCCTTTTTGTGTTATATATTCTCATTACAGTTGTAGGCCCTGAAACAAGTATTAGGTGTACGTCATTCTTTTTACATAGTGTAACTATCTTATCGAGATAAGCAATTTTTTTCCTATCTAGGTTTTTCTTACTAAAGCTATCATTTCCTGTAATCGGTACGTTTCCTGATTGGAACGACTTATTACTAAATACAAACCCTTTGTCCGCATAGTATTCGTCATTTACCACTTCAGGTGCATAGTTACTAGCTAACAGAGACTTCTTTTTCTGATAGTTTTCTTTTACTGATTCTTTGTTGAACGAACTTCTATATCTGTAAGCTTTGATTCCATAGAGTAAATCTGCCCCTTTGAAGGTAGTAACTAAAAAGCTTGCCTTGTTACGACAGTTTGTCAGCCTGTCATAAACTATTAAATCACCCTGAATAATTTGTTTATACTCTACTATTTCATCAAAAGTTACTCCTAACACTATCGTTTTAGGATGATATCTTTCGATTAAATCTTTTGTTTCATAATAGCTGCCTGCAAGAGATTGCGATGATGAGCCCGCATTAAGCACTTTCTCATATCCACTTTCCTTTTCAAACACAGCTGGTACAAATGACCGATATACTCTCGAGGCTCCAACAAATATTACGTCGTAACTCTTGTTTTTACCGTCAATTACTTCCAGGTCGTGGTTGAAATATGTTGAATAGGATACTGGTTCTAATGCTTCGCCCGAGATATGTAACATAGCAGTTAGTGCTACAATTAACACTATTAGATTAATTATTTTTTTCTGCTTAGAATACTGCATACAAAAACCCACTTGTTAAATCATTATTGCCGCCAGCGTACATAAATAATGCAAATATCAGACTTGCATATATGATGCTACGTACTACACCCGGTACTCTCTCTGTAAACTCATCCCACTTATCATATTCCTGCATTAAGTCGACAAATACAAAAATTAATGAGAAAAAGCTAGCGATTATAATATCGATTCTGCTCATAGATGGGAAGAAGGATGAAATCCCATCTACATGCATATTCCCCCATCCTCTAAATAAATTACCATAATAGGTGAGGCTTTCCATAAAGTCCTTACAATTTGACATAACCCTGAGAAAGTTAATTAACCAAAATGTCCTGAAAACTTGGAAAAAGCTCCATAGACATGGATGTCTATCTGCATGACATGCCTTCCTGCACTTTTTATAAACTGTTTCCATCTGCATACTGAATACAATTATAAAAAGATTAGCTAATCCCCAAATTACATACTTCCACGCTGCTCCATGCCAAATACCAGTAATTGACCATACAAAAATCAACGCAAGATAACTCGGTACAAGCTTACCCATTCTTGGTCCAAACTTTTTCCTTGATTTGCGACCAAGCTTCTGTGCCGATGACCCCATTGAGATTGGATAAAAATACATAGTCTCTAAACCATGTTCCTAGAGTTATATGCCAGCGTCTCCAATATTCTTCAACCGATTTGGCTAGAAATGGTCTTTCAAAGTTTTCGGCTACTTCAATACCCATTATTTTAGCGCCACCGCAGACAATATCCATATACCCTGAGAAATCAGCGTAGAGTTGCATTCCGTATAAAACAGATGCTACCCATAAATACACACCTTTATATCCCTGAACATCTAAAAAGTAGACATTTACAGCTATTCCTAACTTGTCAGCAATGAGTAGCTTTTTTACTAGTCCCCATAGGATGCGTCTTGCCCCTTTACATAGGTTATCGTATGAAAACTTATTTTCACGAAAAAGAGTTTTCCCTAATTGATCAAATCGGCTAAACGGGCCTTGTACAATGTGAGGAAAAAAGGTTATAAATGTTGCTACCTTTGTGAAGCTGCTTTCGGCTTCATACTTGTGTCTATATACGTCAGTCAAATAGCCCATCGATTGAAATGTGTAGAATGACATTCCTAGAGGCATCACAAAATGCTGCATCGGGAACGATGCACCTGTTAACATATTTATAGTTTCAATCGAAAAGTTTGTGTATTTTATTACCGCCCACAAACAGAAATTTGCAAAGAGAACTATATGTAATACTCTTTTTATTATACCTTTCCGCATCATCGCGTGCCGCTCTTCGATCGTCTCGCAATTCATCGGATATATTTGCTAGTTGAACACTGAGCGCTTCATTTCGGCGCATCATAAGTATTGCACCAGCATATGTGCTGATGATGGTAAAGAGCATGAATAAAAACAATGCTCCATCTGATGCAATAGAAAAGAATACGCTAAACGCAAGCAAAAGCGCTATTTGCATTTTTCTAGGTACTATAAAGTATAGTAATATGAATATAGCAAACAGCGCTCCAAATTCTAAAGAAATTAAGGACAAGTTTTCCTCCAACTATACGGTCTTTAGTTTCTGTACTAGCTCCCAAATTGCTTCAATGGAATTGAAGTTTTCTGGTAACAAATCGTTAACATTAATTCTTAAATCATAGTTCTGATTCAACTCACTTACAATTGCTATGATATCAAATGAATCCAGGATCTTTCCATCTATCAATTCTTTTTCTACATCAAAGTCAACGTCAGGGCGTATCTCTTCGAGAATTGTTCTTAGTTCATCCATTGTCGTACCTCCATTTTCTTTTATATGTTATAGTAACTCTAGTTTCTTGCGATCTATCTTCGCATGAGAATTCATCGGCATACTATCTAGCTTTTACGTAGCGATTTGGCCACATATATTTCGGCAAAGCTTTAGCTAGCGGTTTTACGATTTCACGTTGGTTCTCGCAATCTCCCTGATAGTAGCAAATTATCTTGTTGATATCTTTTTTAAATACGCAGCAGCAAATCTTGATAAAAGGCAAGGCATTAATTGCCGCTTCTATTTCTCCGAGTTCAATTCGGTGTCCCATGTGTTTAATCTGAAAATCTTTTCGTGATTTAAACACTAGCTCGCCTGCATCATTAAATGCTGCAATATCTCCAGTTTTTATATATCCTGCAAGGGTACTCACTGATATCCATCCGAAACGCAAATGCCTTTGCTGTTTGTTCAGGGTTATTCCAGTAGCCTAATGCCAAACTGCTTCCTTCAACACACAACTCGCCCTCTTTATTTTTTTCTTGAATCGGGTTGTTATTTTCGTCCAGCAGCACAATTCTAGTATTTTTTTGAAAGGCTTTCCAATAGGAATCGGCGTATCGCTCATATCATCCTTATCTACAATATGATATGTGCAGTTACAGGTTATTTCGGTCGGACCATATAGATTTACATATGTTGCTTCTGGAATATATTTTGTCCAATATCGTATAGTCTTAGGTGGCATTACCTCGCCTGAGAACATCACATACTTAATCTGGTGGTCAAACGCCTTGTAATCATCAAATACATTAAAATCAGATAATATTCTGAGTCCAGATACCGCCCAAATAAATACGTTAATTCCTTTTGAGTTTATATAATCGAGCAGCTTGATAGGCATTGTAAATAGTTCTTTAGGAATAACGACCAGTTTGCCACCTGATTTTATTGTACAGTATATGTCTTTCACTGACACATCAAAATCGAAAGGAGCTTGGTTACCAAATGTGCAAGTTTCATCGAATTTAAATGTATCATAGAATTGATTCACTAAATCAATAAGTGATCTATGACTAACTAAAACACCTTTAGGAACTCCAGTTGATCCCGAGGTAAACATTGAGTATACAGGATCAGTATCTATTGATTCATCAATAATTTCATCTATAACCTTGTTTTCATCGCCAGATATAGAATTCTTAATTATGCTGTTATAATCAAGAACTGTAATACCAAGTCTGTTGCATAGTTCTTCTGTTAAAGTTTGGGTCGTATTAATGATTATCTCTGTTCCGAGTGCATTTAAGATCTTTTCTTGACGTTCTTCCGGCATTGCCGAATCTATTGGGACGTAAAAATTCCCACTATAAAGTATGCCAAAGAAAGAAACTATTGATTCTATATTTCTATCAATAAGAACTGCTATCGGTTTATTCTTTTGTTTTACTTCGTTATTTAGGCAAACTGCTATAGTTCTTGCAGTATCTCGCAGTTCACTATATGTTAGTGCACTCTCTCCACACTCAAGAACTGTGCTCTCACCTATTGTAATCGACTTATGCTCTAGTAACTCTAAAATATTCTTAATCATGATATTCCTTTCGAAAAAAAGGGTAATCAAAGTTTTTTAGGGTCTAGATATTTTAGGGGCGAATTTTAGGGTCTAGTTTTAGGGGCAGATTTGGTATATGAAAGGCGAGGCAATTGTTATTCTTGCCTCGCCTTTCACTTTCTCATAATATGTTTTTGGGTAAACATCTGAGAAAGGAATTCATATGAATATTATCACATCTTTACTAGACATAGAAGACAATGCCCTTGAGTTATTGTCTTGTGAAGTTCAGGCGTTAAAGAAAATTGTTACTCTTGAAGTGCACCTGCACCTCACTTCTGTCCGAAGTGCTCTTACAAAATGCATTCTCGAGGAATCAAAAACTAGAACCATCAATCATCCCGTACTTCAAGACGGCTATCAACTAGTAATAAAACTCAAACAAAGACGCTGGCGATGCACAAATAGTGATTGTCTTTACGAATCAAATGAGCATTTCAAGCTCGTTAACCGTTATAGGCGTAATACCAATGCTTCGGACCTACTAATCCTTAATAAATTCAGAAATCTTAATAGTTCTGCTGTAGATATTGCAAAGCAATTTCATACTTCAGATATGCATGTTCTCAATGTTTTCGACAGGTATATACAAATGGAACGTCTTCCACTAACAGATGCTATTTCTGTGGATGAAGTATATCTAGATATGGATAAAAGCTGTAAATATGCTCTAGTTATTCAGGACTTTTTACACTGGTGATCCAATAGATATTATTCACAGCAGATTAGATAAGGTTACTGAGCCATATTTCTCAAATATCCCTTTAAAAGAACGTGCAAGTGTCAAGTATCTAATTTCAGATATGTATAACCCTTTATCTAAGTTATGTGAAAAGATACTTCCCAAATGCTGTATCTGTAGTGGATTCTTTTCACGTAATGCAATGGCTCATTCATTCTCTTGACATATTTCTTAGAAGCTTACAAAAAGAATACAAAGCACGAGATGAGTCTAGAAAGCAAATACATTATTCCAAATGTGGGTATCAGAAAAGAACCCATATTTCGGATGAAGTATATCTTCTAAAAAAAGTATCGCTGGCTTCTTCTTTCAAATCAAGATAATTTAGAATATCGATTGGAACCTAGGTACGACAAACACTTTAGGTATTTCATAAACACTTTTTGGATACGAAGAAAAGTTTCTAGCTCTTCACCCATATATTAAAGATTTCAGAGATTTAAAAGAAGAGTATGTAAGATTCAACTCTAGAAATGCCGGTAATCCTTTAAAAAGCTGCCGAGGAAATAGATTCTTTAATACACAAATACTGCAGCAGTGAATATAAGATATTCGTTGAATTCGGAAATTTACTACGTAAATACAAAAATCCAATTATTAACTCATTCATAATGGTGGAGCGACTAGGACCAGATGGTATATATAATAGCCGCCTTTCTAATGGCCCAATTGAGTCTTTAAATCGCAAAAGTAAAAAGACCTAAAGCGACTAGGTAGAGGATTTCGAAACTTTGAACATATGAGAAATAGATTTCTTTTTTTGCTACTCGCAAGAATCCAATTTACAAAGGTCAATAAGCAAATAACTGATGTTTCCCTCATGTAAAAGGGATTGGGCAAAACGCCCAATCCCTTTTACATTTTGTAAGACCCTAAAACTAGACCCTAAAATTCGCCCCCTAAAAAAACTTTTGGCAAACCCTAAAAACTTTGATGAACTAAAAAATCGAGGTATCATCGGTAAACAGATGATACCTCGATTTAGCCTTTTGGCTTTTTAAAGGAGTCCCTGCATCTCCACATTACTATTCATTGTACTCAGTCTCTTCCTCACTTTGGTCTGTCGACTTCTGGCTCTTTTTTGATTTCTTTGGTGGGTTGATAAAGTTCTTTATCATGTCATGAGCTTTCTTGATGCTCTCTTTATCTGGGGTCATAACATATACAGGGGTCGATCCACTTGAATACACAGTTCTTGTTGAATCTCCTGCCCCTTCTACTGCATTGTTTTCAATTTTCCACTCTTTGTGATTCTTGAGTTCAAGCTTAACTAATGCCTTAATCTCAGATGGTGACATATCTGTCTCCATATAAGGTGCAATTCTATCGAGAATCTTCGTGTATTTAGCTATTATCTCAGGTGACTGAGTAAATCTGTGGAAAAATACCCTTGAGCACAATCTGCTGATTCATAACACGCTGGTTATCCCCATCCTTAAATGCCTGTCTCTCTCTCGCAAAGGCAAGTGCCTGTTCCCCTTTAAGAAAGTTCGTTCCCTTTTTTTATGCGATAATGGTCTATGTAAGTAGTAAATTCATAATCTGAATTAATATATATTCCACCTATAGCATTAATAAACTGAACAACCGTATTATAATTAACCTTAACATAGTAGTCTATCTTAATATCTAGTAACTGTTCAATCGCTCCAGTTGTTTCTTCTATTCCATATAGTCCGCTATGAGTCAATTTGTCTTCTGCATTATTCTTTTGAAGGTAGCTTTACCAGATAGTCTCTAGGAATTGAGGTTAGTAAAATCTTATGTTTCTTAGGATCAATCGTAACAAGCATATTGACATCACTTCTAGCCTCGCCATCAATTTTTGCCGGTAGTATCCATTCCACTTATAAGCACTGTGAAAGGCTTTTCTGCTATCTTATCATTTCCAGAATCTTCAGCCTTTGAAATCTTGTTCAAAAAGCTTGCTGTCTTCGCCGCATACACCGAAGTCACTCCAAACGTAATGGAAAGAAGTATACTGATTATTACTGCTATAATCCTAGATTTTTCTTTTTATATTTCTGAAAAAAACAGCTGAACAAAAAAATAACCGTGCTTATAGCAAATATGCATAAAAAGTATAATCAGCAACCATTTTTTTGGTAAAAAAATCCGTTACTAGCAAAGTAGCTTCAAATACTAGCGCTGAAACTAGATAAATTAGCCCCCCATAGTCTTGAGGCTGCCAACATCAATCCTTTTTTTCTTTTTTTGATTTTTACATCCATAATCATTTTCTCCTTGTTACAGAATATAGTTATTATACTCTATGCAAGCAATTTTTTGTAAAACTCTATGAGTTTTTGTCCTTCAACTCTCCAGTTGTACTTCTCTCTAGCGATTCGACTTCCTCTCTCGCCCATTTCTTGGGCTTCATCAGGATTATCTATAAAGTATTTAATCGCAGTCTGGATTGCTGAAATATCTTCTGGGTTTACTAGTATACCTGAATCCGCTTCGCTAATTATTTCTCTCCAAATCGGAAAATCGGATGCTATAATAGGCAATCCTGCTGCCATGTATTCGAAAATCTTTATTGGTAATGAATTTATATAGTTGGCTGTCGGTAGCAGTATGCAAATTCCTACTCTACTTGAAGCATAGAGGTCGTTCACGCCTTCACGGCTCAGCATCCCCAAATATTCGACATTGTTAGGGGTTTGAGTTTTTGAGTGTTTCATCCTCACAGATTCCTGCAAGCTTTAAAGTATATCCATCCATAGGCTCTAGTGCTTCCACCATGATATTTTCGCCCCTGATACGAGATATCCCTCCTGCGTAGCAAGCAGTCTTATTTCTTTTTGAAAACTCGATGTCTCCCTTTTTTATCTCATCTAGCTTAGGGTAGTTCTTAATCGTTTCTGTAGTTTTCGCTCTATTCTTAAATTTATCCTGAATGTACTCAGTTGCCGTAATTACTCCTGCTAGTTGCTTTACGTACTTTGTCTCGAGTCTACTGTATGATTTAGAAACAAACTTTCTTGAAAAATTTAGGAAGCCACGGTTTATCCAAAATCTGCGCTGGTACATCCTCATGGCTATCAAATATAACAACTTTGCCAGTTTTTGAAAGTTTTACCGCATATTTGAGCATTTCTGGGTCATGAAAGTGATATACATCAGCATCAATATCCACAGCTTTTTGAAATACTGCCCTGCAAAACTGAGAAATTCTTTTTGTACCGACTTTCTGGCTGTTCCCCTACATCCAACAATCTGTATTCCATCTTTCTCAAATGATTCCCCTGGTGCAACCAGAAAAACTTCATAGCCCTCCTCTGACAAAGAGATACATTCTTTGTAGTAAATTCTATCATCAAGTGCATCGTGTACACTCGTGACATGACAAACCTTTTGCATTAGCTTCTCCTAATTTTTTTATATCCCAGTAGCTTCTTTACCCTAGGCTTGAGCAGACTCTTAAGCTCTCCTATAAATCCTTTTTTCTCAATTCGGTAATATAATACTCTATCTGCACCGAATCTCCTAAAGAAATTTTCTATTCCCTCTATCATTGAACCTTCAAAATCAAATGCTTTTGAGTGCTTCGAAGCAAATTCTATTCCCGAATCTAGAACCAAGGTCTGTGCTCCACTCGCTCTAAATGTTGGATCTGCTCCTGCAATTAGATAATAGCAGGTCTTTTCATCATAAACGAATAATGATGATGCGTGTACATTACCATCCTTATCTATTGCCGTGATAACTTTAGCGCCATCATGTGCATTACACGCTTCAAAAATGGAATTTATAAATTCTTTTTTGTGTGGGCAGTTTCTCCCTTGGTGTTGAAATGTTTTCACCAGCATAGCGTATAAATTATCTACGTTATTTTTCCTCTATTATTTCGACTTTATTTCTTGCACTTTTTTTATGTTTTTTTACGAACTGTCTTATCGTATTTAGCCCTTACAGCTTCTATATCAGAAACATCAGTAAATCTATAAGTTATTCTTGGGCTAACCTTAAACCCTAGCCATCTGAATGGTAAAAAGTAATCATTACTAGGGTCTAGCATAAGGTCAAAACTCGAATTCTTTGGCAGTAATTTTACTAGTTCTTCTATGTGCTTTTGTTTTTTACTCGCCTTAATATCTGGTGCAAACCAAATACCCAGGGTTTGTGTTTCCCCGGCATAGCGATTTTGTTGTTATCGCAAGGCACTGCCCATCTAGCAACAACTTCTCCCTTTTTCTTCTACTTTTATTTCAATCCATTTTCCATTTGTAACTGTATCAAGATACCACGGCTGTTCGAAAATTGAATTAGCATATTTTGTTGTAATATCACTATTCGTTGTCTTCATTAGAATTAATATCCTCCAGCTCTTTTACCGCATCTAGATATGAAATAAATGTATAACCATGTTCCTTTAAATACTCGATAAACCAGGTGTACCAGTCTCTTTCATACGCATACCCATTACAAAACTGATAGTCGTGAAATAGTATCGAGAAATATGGCAGCCCTTTATCCTCTGCCTCTTTGAGCAAACGAAGCGACTCTTCCCTTTTTCCTTCTGGTCTCTTGGGTAAATAGCCATCCATCAAGCTAAGTGGAAATTCCCACATTTCGCCCACTTTGTATGGTGCTTTTAGGCAGGTACCTTCGCTCTTCACAAATTCAGTGGTGTCATACACATACCCACAATGACTCAGCTTCTCAAAAGTACTTTCGTCATATCTAACATAGTGCATGCGTATTCCACGAGGCGCTACGCCAACAGCATTCCTGAACCTTTCAAATTCAGCTCTCATTTTCTCTTCATCTTCATAAGATACTCCGTGTATGCCCGCATCAAAGCCATGACTTTGAAGTTTTTTTATATACGGAATTGCCTTGGTGTATCTATAAGACATGCCAAGAACATTATCCATTCCAAAAATAGAATGATGAAGGCACACCATTACCTTCATCATACTTCATCAATTCTTCAATATAATTTCTCTCTCTTGAGAATATACCAAGCAGTCTTCTCCACCACTGAGAAAAAGTTATATCACGTTTTAAGAACGATAAAGTCTCCCTTACCCACAGTTTTGGATAAATCAAGTCTTTGTAATGGTCGCTTCTATATAGATGATCTACATCATGTGAAACGATTATTTTCATTGCTCTTATTTTCCTAAAAACTCCTTAATTACTGATACAACTTCCTCCACATCCTCATCTGAGATGTATGGGTGAATTGGCAGCGATAAAACTGTATCACACAGCTTATTAGTAACAGAGTAGTCGATTCCGTACTTATTTTCATCGCAAAATGCCTCTTGATTATGCATCTGCTTAGGATAGTAAATCATCGACGGAATTGATTTCTCCTTGAGGTGAGCCTGTAATGCATCTCTTTGCTCTCTACTCTCAAGCTTAATTGTGTACTGAGCCCAGCTGCTAAGGAATCCGTCAGGAATCACTGGTGTAGCCACAACACCCTCAAGTAGCTCTGTGTACTTTGCTGCAGCACTGTTAACGTCTGCAACCTCATATTCTGCAAATGCAGCTAGCTTAGGAAGTAGGATTCCTGCTTGAATCGAGTCGAGTCTAGAATTCATACCAATACGTATGTTGTCGTATTTCATCTTGCCTTTGCCGTGAACGCAGTATGATCTGATGAGCTCAGCAGCTTCATCATCGTTTGTAAATATCGCTCCACCATCTCCATAGCATCCTAGTGGCTTTGCCGGGAAGAATGACGTTGTTGAGATATCTCCGAAACTGCACGCTCTCTTGCCGTCAATCTCACCACCGAAACCTTGTGCTCCATCTTCGAGAACCTTTAGTCCATGCTTCTCTGCTATTTTTTTCTAATCTCAGTAAAGTTAGCTGGTAGTCCGAACAAATCCACTGGTATAACTACACTCGGCTTAAGTTCTCCTTCAGCAGCTACTGCAGCTATCGCTTTTTCTAGCGAAGCTGGATCCATATTAAACGTATCCTGGTCTACATCTACAAAAACTGGTGTCGCACCTAGGATTGAGACCACCTCTCCAGATGAGAAGAAGGTAAAATCAGGAACGAATACAGCATCTCCCTTTCCAACACCCCATGCCATGAGTGCAAGCTCAAGAGCATCCGTTCCATTTGCACAAGTTACGCAGTGCTTAACACCAACATATTCAGCTAGCTTTTCTTCAAGCTCGGAAACCTTGCCGCCTCCGATAAATCTGCTGCTAGCAATTACTTCGTCAATCTGGCGATCTATGTCATTTTTGAGTGCAGCATACTGCTTCTTAAGATCTCTAAACTCCATTGTATTCCTCCGCTTCTACTTGAATTCGCCTCGCATATCAGTGCTTGCGAAATCCGTCAATGGAAGTCTCACTGGCATGCCTTCCTTCTGGCTCTTATATATAGCGAGAACCATCTCAAGTGCATTTCTTCCAGCAACTCCATCTACATAAGGTGATCTGTCTTCTTTAATAGCTTCGATTACATCGGCAAATAGGCTTGTATGACCGTTGCCATATACATTGCTTGTCTCTTCTTCGAGCCCCTTGTTCTTCTGGTCTTCAGCAGTTTCGTCTTTGAAATCCCACACGTCAATCGTGTTGGTGGACTTGCCGCCAACCTTTACTGTTCCGTTTTCTCCAAATAGATACAGTGTCTCTTCGAGGTTTTGAGGGTATACGTTAGTGGTTCCCTCAATAGTGCCAATTGCGCCGTTCTTGAACTTAACTACAGCAACTCCAACATCTTCAGCTTCTAGATAATCATGGAACTGCTGTCTAGTTGCTCCATAAACTTCCACTACCTCATCGCCCATCATCCATCTGAGAAGGTCTATTCCGTGGATGCACTGGTTCATCAGGGCAGCCGCCATCTTCTTCCCAAGTTCCTCTCCAAGGAGCTTGGTCATAATATCCTTTGTTTCTATTCCAGCGAACATTTATAGAAGCATGGGAAAGCTTGCCGAAACGCCCTCCTTCGACAGCCTTTCTCACTTCCTGAATCGCTACGTTGAATCTGTTCTGGTGGCAAGCTGAAACCTTTACGTTCTTCTCTGCAGCTCTCTTGATAATCTCTTCAGCATCAGCGATATTCATAGCCATAGGCTTTTTCGATAATTACGCTAACTCCTGCATCGATTGCATCTAGTGCAATTGCTGCGTGCTTGCCGCTCTCAGTTGCAATGCTGATAAGCTCGAGTTCGTTCTCTTCGAGCATCTGCTTATAGTCGGTATATCTCTTGATTGATTTATCATCAGCCAAGTTGTGCTTTGCAAGAATCTCTTCCATCTTCTCTGGCACGATATCGCATACCGCAACTATCTCTAGATTATTATTTACTGCAGCAGTCACGTGATTTGTTGCAATTCTACCGCATCCAATCAATGCATATTTCATTTACATGTCCTCCGGAATTTTTAATTACTATAGTGTCTATATTGCGCCGGGCTTATAGGAGAGAAATATTATCTCTTTCCTTTACGTCCTTGAACGCATTACGAGTATCGAATATTGCTACTGCATTATCTCTAATCATCTCATAGTCGTATGCATCATGAGCTGTTGCAACGAGGATAAGGTCGTATCCCTTGATAACATCAGCATTAATCTCGCCGATGCCCTCATGCCACTCACCATGTCTCTTGTACTTTGGAATCCATGGATCGTAGAAATCAGTCTCTGCACCTCTCTCCTTGAGAATGTCGATTACGTTAAGAGCTGGGCTCTCTCTATAGTCATCGATATTATTTTTGTAAGCAACTCCTAGAACGAGAACCTTAGATCCGTTGAGAGCTTTCTTGTGGTTGTTGAGAACCGCTGCAGCTCTGTCTACTGTGTACTCAGGCATCTTATCGTTAATAATCATCGAGCTCTCAATCATCGACGTGTGGAAACCAAACTCTCTTGCTTTCCATGTTAGGTAATATGGGTCAAGAGGGATACAGTGTCCACCAAGACCTGGGCCTGGATAGAATGCCTGGAAGCCGTATGGCTTAGTCTTTGCAGCCTCAATTACCTCCCATAGAGAAATCTCCATCTTGTTGCAGAGTATAGCAAGCTCATTAACAAGACCGATGTTGATATTTCTGTATGTATTCTCCAGGATCTTCTCCATCTCAGCAATAGCTGGTGAAGACACTTCATAAATCTCTCCCTCTAGAACTTCTCTATACATCGCAGAAATTACTTCTGTTGCGTCTTTGCCTACAGCACCAACTACCTTTGGAGTGTTCTTAGTCTTGTATATCACGTTGCCTGGGTCAACACGCTCCGGCGAAAATCCAAGGTAGAAGTCTTCTCCGCACTTTAGTCCAGAACCCTCTTCGAGGATAGGAAGTAGTAGTTCCTCTGTAGTACCTGGGTAAGTTGTGGACTCAAGAACAACCATTGTGTCATTAGATAGGTGCTTTGAAATAGCCTCTGTGGAGGACTTTACATAGCTTATATCTGGCTCCTGGTGCTTATCAAGAGGAGTAGGTACGCAAATAGCGATGAAATCAACATCCTTTACGAACGAGAAGTCCGATGTCGCCTTCATCATGCCGCTCTCTACGAGCTCCTTGAGGTCTTCGTTTACAACATCTCCGATGTAGTTGTGTCCCTCATTTACCATCTTAACTTTTTTTCTTCCTGCACGTCGAAGCCGATGGTCTTAAAGCCAGCCTTTGCCTTCTCAACAGCAAGCGGAAGCCCTACGTATCCTAGGCCTACAACTCCTACAGTAATGTCGCGCTTTGCGATTTTCTCAAGTAAACGTTCCTTCATGCCCATTAATGATACCTTTATACCTTTCTTTTTATGCTTTTTGATAATTTAACGGCTGTATAAAGTCAGCCGATTCATACATATAATTATTCGAATTATTATATATAATAATAGCCTACAATGTCAATATTTCCAATGTGTGCAAGCGTTTTTAAAGTTCCTGTAAAATTTCGTTGAACGCCTTTGATAAAGCTATTTTTTTCGCTTTCCCAGCACAATATTTTTTTGAATTTTTCCACGTTATGTTTAGCTTCATTGTACATCAATTCGCTATTAATAAGTTCTTTTACTGCCGACGCAATACTGTCTGAATCATCCGGTTTTGCAATAGTTCCGACCTTGTGTCCATTAACAATTCTCTTAATTTCTGGAAGATCTGAACCTACAACAGGTATTCCAGACTGAATGCATTCGAATAGCTTATTGGGGAGTGCGTAATAATAACTCTTTGAAACTGGAGAAATCATCACAATACCGACATCTGCTGCTCCCACGAACTTCCAGAGTTCTTCGTGGGGAACCGCCTCGTGGAATTCCACTCGGGCGTCAACATTGAGCTCCCTGCTCATCTTATGAAGTTCATCTAAATATTCGGGCGAGTCAGGATTTCCGACCACTATTAGTCCAACATTCTCAAGTTTCGGCATAGCGCCTATAGTGGCCTCTAAACCTCTTCCTTTGCATACTAGTCCATGATAAATCAAAAGTTTTTCAACCCCTAGCTTCTCTAGTAGTCGCCCTCTGACCTTCTCACACTCAGTCTTGTTAATATCAAATCCCATAGGAATATTCCTAACAACGGCAGGTCTTTCTTTTAAATTGTATAGCTTTGCTATTTCATCTGCAATGCTATCATTCACCACAACAGTCAGAGCACTTCTTTTAATCATGAAGTGTTCCCAATGCAGTATCAGCCATTTTGAAAATCCAGATCTGTCCGCATTTCTTCCAATTTCAAATTCATGAGAATCGTAGATTAGCTTCGGTTTTTTTCTTGTAAAAAACGTCGATAGCCAGCCAATAGTCAGCGCTAGTAAATCATGTCCAGAAATAATGTCTGGATGCTGCTTTCTTGCAAAGCTCGCCCACTGAAACAAACTAATTACTTTATTAATTGGTCCCGGTATTTTTTTCACCCAGTGGTTTTGTTGTATATCTAAATACTAGGAAGCCTTCAACGGTGTCTTTTGCTGGCTTATCACCAACATCTCCTTTTGCTAGGACAGTTATATCTGCCCCTTCTTCCTGATATACAGACAGCTCCCTGTAGTCTCTACTCTCATTTACCCATTTGCTGCAGCAAATCTTTAATAATTTCATCAAAATCCTCTAATGTTAAATTTAAAATCACTACCTTAATATTTTGCGAATAAAAGGTGCGAATTTTTCAGTTTTATAATCTGTATGCTGATGAGTAGGACTCTTCATAATCTCATCAAACGCTTCGTCAGATAGCCCCAGCTTTTCTTTAATAATACTTATATATTCATTCATCATAGCTTCATCATAGGCTGGCTTCTGAAGCTCTTCCATCGCCTCTTCTCTAGTCATCTGTCCCGAAACCACCATGCTGGAAAGGTGCGAAGATCTCTTATCTACACCAAACTTCTTTGGCAGCCAGTAAAGCTGAATAAATGCTGTTAGGATATTTTCAAGATGCTTGCTTCCATAGTATTTAAAGTCACAAAAATCTGATAATTCCTTAAACGCACGTTCTCTATTATAGTCTATTAAATCAAGAGGCCTAAGCGTAACCACGCTTCCCTTCTTTATTCTCATGTATTTCTTATACGAAGTTATAAATTTTAGCTTGTCTATTCCTTTTGTGCCAAACCTCTTATGGATATCCTTGATGTTTGTAACATCCATTGCGCTATATCCATTTCCTTTCTGGAGAACACATTCAAGAGCAAAATTGCCACCTGACAGGAAATACTTAATACCTTCTTTTTTTCTACTGTATCATACAAAAATGCAAATAGTATGTTGTCTTGCGGAACAGCAACGTCAGGAACTCCCGCTTTCATATATGCAAGTGTTAACGCATTGAACTGTTCCGCATCCGGTGTAATCGTTCGCATTTCAATATTGGCAGCTTCACAGAGTTTCTTGATATTCTCCTTGGAAATCTCCGTGTCATATCCGTCATCAATATGCACTGCTAATATGCGAAGCCCCCATTTATAACCCAAGTATGCGAGATACGCTGAATCAAGCCCTCCTGAAATGCCCATAATACAATCGTATTTTTTTATCAGCATTTTTCGGATTTGATTTTGTCAATCATCTCCTTTAATCTCTTCTCACCTTCTTCATTCGGAAAAATACACATCAGTATTAATATGTGTCAATGCTTCAGTACAGTAGTTACATACTCCATTTTTCATCAAAGGTGATATGGGGATCGGCCTCATTATTCATTACACATCTTGTACAATATTTAATCTCTTTCATCTCTAGCTCCTTTATCTTTTTAATTAAATATTTTTGTCGATAAATATATAAATTATGTACATCACTGAAATTGAACCCAACATTTCTATAAAGAGGAATCTCATCAATTTCTTATAATCTGCATTAATGACTTTCATACAAAGAAAAAAATATTAATCAGATTGACTACACCGTCAGATACAGAATAGAAAAGAATTGTCTTAAATATTCCATATCCAAGTCGTCCAACAATCACAAAGCACATTGCATTTATTCCAAGTGTTATGATTGATAGTAGTAGTGACATCCTTGGCCTGTCAACAATAACAAATGTTCCGCTTATGCAGCTCGTGCAATACTTTAGAAGATAATCTGCACCAAGAATTGTCATGTACAATGCCGATACTTTCCATTTGTTACCTAGTGCTATACCCACGACTGGTTGACCAAATACAACTAATATAAAAATTGGCACAAATGCAAGAAAATAGTTCTTTCTCAACAAATCGAGAGCGAAGTTTCCTACATGTTTCCCCTCATTGTTCCTTATTGCTAATTCTCTCTGGTACACCTTGCTTATTTGGGTCGAAATCAAGGCAATTGGGATGCTAAGAATCCTATTCGCCATTGTGAACCCACCTAGCGCAGCCTTGCTAAAAACATTTCCAAGGTATTGTATTGGAATCTGCTGTGAAACTACAGAAACAACATTGGCTGGCATTTGTACCAGAGGAAATTCCTTATATATGAGCAATGTTTCTTTGATATCACGTATAGCAAAACGCTCATCATAAGGGTTTGCATTTTTTATCATCAATAATATGCTCAATATCAATGAGCATATCGTTCCTATCATATAACCAGGCGAACTTAACCCCATGATTCCCAAAAGTAACGATATAGATGAGTTAGATGCTGCCATTATTATTGGGTTCCAGAAGAGCACACGATATAGACCCTTTCTGTTTACAAATGCATAAAACAGCTGCTGTTGGATAAAGAAGTACGAATATACGCCTAGTAATACACAAGCTACTTTATAGTTGAAGTTCAATGAAAACAGTGTGTATTTGTCAGATATAGCAATTAGGATAACAACACCCGTTGTCATGCAGATTATGCTGAATATATTAACTATCTGACATAGCATCTTGGCTACCCTATCTTCCTTAGGAATTAGTATCGCCATTACAAGACCAAGCCCCACCACGGTTGTTACGATTGCACCATCTGAAACAATTAGATCATATGTTCCTATTTCAGCAGGAGAATATACCCTAATTATGAACAATAAGAAAAATGTGTTTATTGCATAACCAATTATATTTCCTGAAACCAGGGTCGCTATGTTCTTTGCTATTGCTGATTCTTTTATTTGTAAAATGTATTTCTTCATCCCTATATTCCAACTACTATTTTAGACACAAGTTGCTACATGCATCATTATAACCATGGAGCAGTTTGTCTTCACTGCACTTGCTTTTGTAAAACAATGCTATAAAGATTAAGAACATCATCGGACCAAGCACAATTGAATTAAGCAAAAAAGCATCATTTAACCCTAAGAAGACACACATCGAAGTTCCGAGAAGAAGTTCATATCCGATGTTTTTTTGTGCAATATCTAAAAGCTTTAATATTGCCGCAAATAATACTCCCTCTAGAATATATCCAAAAAATCCAAATCTTGCATGACATTCTGCAAAGTAACCTGTATTAGATACTGATTCTGGAGTCCCATAATATATTCCTGAAATTGTACGTGTATAATCAATATCCACATAGTGGGTGTCAAAATGTAAAAAAACCAAGTTGGAAATAATCCGCCTAAGCCCATCTTTGGATTCTTGCTAAAATAATCAAAAATAAGCAAATTTGTTTTGCGCAGAAAGCAGCATTACCCTTCGTCCAAAGAGTGAAAAAATCTCTAAAATTATATTACTTCCAGGTATATTTATCGATGAAAGCAATGCAAGCGTAGAGACGCCTAGGCAAAGACACGAAATTATTTCTGTATAGGAATCTTTTCTTTTTAGCCAAAATGCTACAATAACTACAACTATTGAAATAAACAAATTCGTTTTATGTCCATCGTAGAGATATATAACGAAAATCATGGCAACGAATATTGCAGATCTGGCGAACTTTTTCTCAAGTATACACTTTGTCGCAAAGAACGGAATTATTACATTTGTAATCCATGATAGAACATACCCTGGATAAGTTCCTAAACTAAATGAGCCTGATTCTCTAAGCTCATAAACCTTGTATATGTTTAGTGCAGTAAATGTAGGAACGCCGTTATTCTTCACAATGTATGCAAAAATTAAAAAGCACATTGCGACCATTGCAAATTCTATTATACGTGAATGCTTCGCGCTCGGTTCTAATAGTCGTTCTTCCATAGAAAAGTTAATGTTGTTTACTATGAAAATGCTCAGGTAGAAACAAAAAGCAAATCCCGTTATAGCAGGCCACTTCCTTGTTCCCCATGGCATAAATAGTAGTTATTGGTACTATTTGCATTACATACACTAATGTTAGTAAGAATGTAGATACACTTCTGCGTTTATGATTTATCGTAACAAAAATAATCACCAACCAGGCAATACCGTTTAAGTATTTGAGCAAGTTGAAGTCTCGCGTGTAAACATTTAGCTGTAATGGAGCTAACCATGTATAGTATTTATAATCCAAGGAAATTTTTTTAGCAGGATTATTGAAATTGCTAGAATTTTCATTTTTCTACCACTAAATATTTCCGAAATGTTTTTTCTACTCAACATTAATGCAACCTAGAATTTTCTTATCCAATCGACTCAGCTTATTGATAGTTATTTTGGCATTCTCATTTATATCTGTTCCATCATCAGATGTGATAAGTACAAAGTTCTTGAAGTTTCCAATTTTATCTATAGCTTCAACATCATCGACTATACAGCCAATATATTCTGACTCTGATGCATTTTTTTCTATCACTTCAGCAATATTCATTAAGTAGTTCTTCCCAGAATTGACTGCTACAAATCCAATTCCTTCATCTTCAGCATCCAATTGCCTAAGATCTGCAACCAGAACATCTGGATTCACACCCTCTGAAATTACACCTAACGAAGGTACTCCATATTCTTTTTTTCAATATTATTGGCAAAAATTTATCTTTTGATTTCTCATATATCTATATACTGCAAATAACGTTGCTACAAATGCTCCAAAGAAGCCCCCAATGAATCCAGATTTTATACTTCTCTTAACATATCCTATGTTTGTAGTGGTATTTTGCGATGGTATTTGCAGAGATCGTATCGCTTCATTCATTTTATCGCTTTCATATTTCAAGTTTTCAATATTTGTTCGATAAATTTTCTGCTTGTTGTATAAAGCCTGTTTTGCTGCCTCCCCAGATGTAACCGAAACCACCGAAAAAAATCAACCCCTTGTAGACGGTTGCTTCGCTCGGACTCGAGAAATTTAATTACATTGTTTGCCACATCTTCGGCTTTGTGTTCCTTGGTAGAGTATACATATATATTCCCAATGAAAAGGCCTTCTGATACTGCTCCACTAGCACCGCTATCATTAATAGTAATTGAATTCATATCTGGAATCTGAACTATATCCCATTTGTATCTTTCAAGTACACTGTCTGACTTTCCAAATAATGTCTCGCTGTTAGCAGTTAAAAGCACATTTTCCACAGCATTATAGCTTGCCTTATTTGATGCAGTGATTTTAATTCTTATGCTTTCAGATGAAAATGCATCAATCTTCATAATTGGATTTTCACCAATTATTTTTCAAAGCTGACTTTTTCTCTTTATCAAGGTTTTGAATAGTATCTGTCAAAAATTGGTTATCTTTGGTGTACTCTTCGAGTTCCTCTTTATAGGTCGATGAGATTTTTGTGTTTATATCCGCAGCTTTGCGTTGTTCTCGGTGATCTGAGTAAATTCTAAACCCTCCGACGAAAACGGCTGAGATGATAACAACTATCCCAATCATCTTCTTATTATCCTTAATAATTGATAAAAGCTCTTTTATTGATATCTTCTTATCCATTAAGCACTCCTAATACATCTTGCATTTGCTACAACTACTGCCATATATTTAGAACTTTTCTATAATATTCCCATACTCATCTAGCTTTCCAATTGGCTTAGCTGGCACGCCAGCAACTAGCGTAAAGTCAGGTACATCCTTTGTAACAACCGCTCCTGCTGCGACCATTGAGCACTTTCCAACAGTGTGTCCACATACGATTGTCGCATTTGCTCCAATAGAAGCTCCCTCTTTGACTAGTGTCTTTCCGTAGTTCTCAGAACCCTTTGGATAGCGAGCTCTTGGAGTAAGGTCATTTGTAAATACACAGGATGGTCCGCAGAATACGCCGTCTTCGAGTGTTACGCCTTCGTAAACTGATACGTTATTCTGAATTTTTACCCTGTCACCAATCTGCACGTTGTTGGCAATATTTACATTCTGTCCAAGCGAGCAATTCTCACCTATCTTTGCTCCTGGCTGAATATGGCAAAAGTGCCAAATCTTGGTTCCTTTCCTATCTCTACATTGTCATCTACATAGCTGCTCTCGTGTACAAAATATTCGCTCATTTTATGCCTCCTTCATTATTACCCTTACAAGCTTATCTGCGGCGTCTCCCGCACCATAGTAGTTCTCTTTTTCCTTAGAAATAACGGTATTGTTAACTTTATCAAGTATGTCCGCTTCATCAATATGAGCGAGCACATTGTGGTTTCCATTCAGCGTCTCAACCCACTCCGTTTGCTCACGCAGAGTTACGCATGGTGTGCCTAGTATGTACGCTTCCTTCTGTAGCCCACCGGAATCAGTCACTACCTTTACTGCATTCTTTGTAAAATACAGCATTTCGAGATAACCGATAGGTTCTACACAAATTGTATTCTGCAGATTCTCCTCCTCGTTGACCTGTTCAATCATCTTTCTTGTTCTAGGATGAGCAGGTAGGATAACTGGTGCATCGAACTTCTCGAACGTATTGAGAATCTTGCGAACCTTCTCTATAGTGTCAGTGTTTTCAGCTCTATGAACTGTGGATAGATACCATTTATCAATCTCACCACGCTCACCGAAGATATAGTTAAGGTCAGCAAAGTACTGACTACGAGCTTTCTTGTCTATCTCTTGTGAATAGTAAAGAACCGCATCGCACATTACGTCGCCGATTCTGTGGACACCTTTCTTAATTCCTTCATTTTCAAGATTCTCAATAGACGCATCTGTGGAACAGAAGAGTAGGCTTGAGATATGATCCGTAAGAATTCTATTCTGCTCCTCAGGCATAGCCATATTGAAAGACCTTAGACCAGCCTCCACGTGAATTACCGGAATATGAATCTTGGATGCGGCAAGTGCTCCAGCAACTGTAGAATTTGTGTCTCCATATACCATCAAATAGTCGGGATTCTCATTAATTAGTATATCTTCTATTCCGATAAGCATCTCTGCTGTCTGCCTTGCATGGGAACCAGAACCCACGCCTAGATTATACTTTGGCTTAGGGATATGTAGCTCTTCAAAGAAAAGTTCTGACATATTCGCATCATAATGCTGGCCTGTGTGAACGATTATCTCTTCGCAGAATTTTTCTAGCTTGCGAGAAACTGCAGCCGCCTTAATAAATTGTGGTCTTGCACCAATTACAGTTACTATCTTAATCACATGCGCTCCTTCTATTCAAATACCTTTTCAAATTCACTTGCAATATTTTCATACGTGTACTTGCTCAGTACAGCTTCACGTCCAAGCATTCCCATCTGCTCTCGTTCTTCGGTGCTCATAGATTGAATCTTCCTGATTGCAGCCTTTATAGCGTCATTATCACATGACTTCGTGATGATTCCACATCCAGATTCACTTACAGGTGTGGACGGTGTTGTTATTGCCATGACTATTGGTTTGGCTGCCATCATGGAGTCGAACATCTTGTTCATACAGATTCCGAACCTGTATAGTGGCGACTCAATAGTTCCTATAAATATCGCGTCAAAGTTATCGATTACTGCAGGGATTATTCCCTTCTCTACTGGCGGTAGGAATGTCACGTTGCTGATTCCATTCTGCTCCGCGTAACTGATAAGCTCATCTTTGAGTTTACCTTTTCCAACCATAACCAGATGAACATTTTTCATCGTTTAGCTGCTTTGTAACATCGAGTAGGTTATGAAGTCCGTACGAAAGCTCGTGGCTTCCGAAGTATCCGATAACGAATTTACCTTCTCTCTTTAGCTTGTTAAATGCCTCTCTGTGTTCACTTGGAATTTCCCTTGCTGCGTCCCACTCATTTATCACGACCCCATTCGGTATATACCTAAAGTGATCAGCCTTCATGCCATGTTCAATCATATATTCCTTGGCGTGAGGGAGTAGTGAAACTACAACATCTGATTTCTTATATGCATGATCCTCCGCAAACTGCATAGCAATTACGAACGGATTCTTCTTGCTCATTCCTCCTGCTTCGTAGAGTGTCAGTGGCCACATATCATGAACTTCATGAATATACTTGGCTCCAGCAAGCTTCGCAATACGATATGCTGGGTATGAATCTAGCGGATAAGTTGATGATGAGATAACTATATCTGGCTTATAACGCTCAACAATTTTCTTTTTATTCGTCTTTAGAGCCTTGCAGAAGTGATACATACTGAGGGCTCTGGCAACACCATTGCTATCATACTCATCAGTCTTAATCCACACATACTTTATTCCATCGATTTCCTGCTCTGTAAAATTTTCAGTTATATCTGGGTTCGTCTTTCTAAGATGCGAAAAACTACCCGCAATAATAGTTACATCGTGACCTTTCTTGACGAGTTCTCTAGATATATAGTAAGGTCTAAACTCCATTCCCATCTCAGGTGATCCAGCATAGTGGTTTACAATCAAAACTCTCTTGCCAGTTTTCTCCATGATTCTTACGAATTTGGTCGCTAGCATGTCATATGTGTACTCACTTGACACTAGTTCATGTCCTAAACGTCCCATATTATTAAGTTCATCTGACGGCATGATTTTAAGCTTTTCAACTGCTTCTATATATCCATCTATATCTCCAGCTTTCGTAACTATACCAGCATTCGCTTTTTCAACTATTGTCTCAGGCGTCGTCACAGACATGAGCAGCGGCTTACCGCCCATCATCGCATCGAACATCTTGTTCATGCAAATTCCGAATCTGTATAGCTTTGTATTTGCCGCAAAAATAGTTACTATGTCGAAATAGCTGATTAGGTTAGGGATCGCACTTTTATCTATTGCTGGAAGAAACACTACGTTGTCTAAGTCCTGCTCCTTAGCACTCTGCATCAGCCTATCCTTGTAGCTGCCATCGCCGACTAATACAAAACATACGTTTTTATCGACAATTTTCTTTGCAACGGCAAGTAGCATATCCAGATTATTGGATATGGAGTGACCGCCAAAATAGCCTACTATGAACTTTCCTTCAGCCTTCATCTTGTTTAGAATCTGGCTATGCTCTTCAGGAATTGGTGCCGGATTTTCCCACTCTTCTTTGATTACACCATTAGTAATGCAGTTAAACTTTTCTTCAGCAAGTCCATGCTGAACCATGTATTCTTTGGAGTGATCAAGTAATGAAACTACCTGGTCACAGTGTCTGTATGCGAAATCTTCCGCACGCTGCATAATCTTTACAAACGGATTGCTCTTCGACATACCACCAAGTTCGTATAGTGTAGAAGGCCACATGTCGTGAACCTCATGAATATATTTAGCACCAGAGAGCTTTGCAATCTTGTCCGCACCGTAACAATCCAGCGGATAAGTTGAAGATGCGATTACTGCATCTGGCTGGTAGCGCTCTGATATATATTCTGCATTTGAAAATAGCTTTCTGCTGAATTCGAACATACTGAATGCACGTGCTAAGCCATTGCGATTATATGAAGATGTCTTAATCCACACATAGCGAATCCCGTCAATCATCCTCTCTTCGAAATTCTTCGAAACACTAGGGTTTGACTTTCTTAGATGCGAATATCCGCCAGCTATAATCGTGACTTCATGTCCCTGCTTGATCCACTCACGAGATAAATAATATGGTCTGAACTCCATTCCCATCTCGGGCGATCCAGCATAGTGATTAATCAGTAATATCTTCAAACTACCCTCCAATGCGCTCACTTTGATAGTTGCAGCGATTGTACTACGTATATTGATTCTGCTTATTTAATAACGGCGCCAACCGTCTTAAGCATGGTTTTGATTTCTCCCAGGAAGCTAAAATTCCTAAGAGCATCAAGGTTGTATTTCATCTTTTCTGGTAAAACTTTTTTCGACATATACCTCGTCAGGGTTCTCTGCATTCCCGATGAGCTCGTTCTCATCCTTGTATGTGATGCTTGCCTCTGACGTTACACCCGCTGGTAGCAGCAATGTTGCAAGCATCTCTTTGGAGTAGCAGTCTACATATCTTGGAACTTCAGGTCTCGTGCCGACAAAAGACATGTCGCCAATGATTACATTTAGCAGCTGCGGGAGCTCATCTAGTCTATATTCCCTAAGCTTGTGTCCAATCTTGGTAACTCTAGGATCATTCTCCTTTGTAACCTGTGCTCCGAGCCTCTCCGCGTTTACTACCATCGTTCTGAACTTAAAAATTCTGAACTCTTTACCGTTAGTCGTCACCCTTACCTGCCTGAAAAACGCCGGACCTGGATCGTCGATTTTTATCATTATTATTAAGATAAGAAGTATCGGCGAGATTACTATAGTCATCAGCAGTGAAATGACAAAATCAAATATTCTCTTTGCTATTAGCGAGCCCTTTCTCGAGTTCAGGATATCGTAATATTCTTTTACTTCATCACATCTCATATGCTCTGGTAAGTCATCCCACTTGCACAAAACCATCTACTTAATAAGTCCTCTCTTCTTAAGGATATCAACAAAAATTCTCAATAACGTATTCATTCTGCTCGTCTGTCATCGTCGAGAAAATTGGCAGTGAAATCAGATTCTCGTACTGGTGATAAGCGTTTGGATAGTCCGCAATATCAAATCCAAGATTTTTATACGCAGTCATCATCGGTAGCGGTTTATAGTGCACGTTGCACGCAATCTCACGCTCTGCCATATCTTGAATCACAGCGTTTCTGTCCTCTACAGATGCTCCTGGGATTCTTACCAAATATAGATGCCCAGTAGAAGTCATCTCATCTGTATAGTGGTGCATCACCTTGATTCCAAGCTTCTCAAGCGCTTCCTGGTATCTCTCATTAAGAACTCTACGTCTCGCGAGAAGCCCGTCATATCTCTCGAGTTGAGCTATTCCAATAGCCGCATTGATATTTGTCATGTTGCACTTGTATGCCGGATATACAACGTCATACTCCCACGCTCCCGCTTTGTTCTTGGATAGTGCATCCTTAGACTGTCCGTGTAGAGAGTACAGCTGCAGTTCATGGTATAGCTCTTCGTTATCCACACCATCAATAGCCTTCCACGATAGAGCACCTCCTTCAGCGGTAGTGAGATTCTTTACTGCATGGAAAGAAAATGATGTAAAGTCCGCAATTGCTCCCGCTTTTACACCATTTTTCACAGACCCAAAGGCGTGTGCCCCATCGGAAATAATAGCAACTCTGCCAAGTGCTTCCTGAAGTTTATTTGCAGGCTTAAAGATATCTCTCTTTGCCTCCACTATTTCAAATAATCTATCGTAGTCACACATCATGCCGCCTAGGTCGACAGGTACTACAGCCTTTGTATTCTCATTAATTGCCTCAGCAACCTTGTCGTAGTCCATCTCGAAAGTTTCAGGGGCTGAGTCTATAATCACGAGCTTCGCTCCCTTGTGAACTACAGGGCTTGCCGAAGCTGTGTATGTGTATGCTGGAACGATGACCTCATCACCTTCACCTACTCCGAGCACATGGAGGGCAGCCTCAAGTGATGCCGTAGCAGAAGAAAGTGCAACCGCTTTGTCAACGCCTATGTACTCTGCAATTCTTCTCTCGAACTCTTTAACCTCAGGGCCCGTTGTAATCCAGCCAGATTTGAGAACCTCTACAACTCTATTAATCTCTAACTCCGATATGTCCGGTGGTGAAAATGGTACTTTCATCTGCGATATGCCTCCTAGTATTTTTTACAACATATAATTATACACCCTAGTTTTTAGGAGTATATGTAGGGACCATGTTTTTGATATATCTCTTAATATCGTCAGGTTCTGCTTCCACATAGCACTTGAGCTCTTGGAGCTCGCTAATGAACTTCTCCTCGTCTATATTGATAGGATGTCCGATATGAATCATCTTGTTGGCCGTATCCTGAAGGCCTTCTTCATCCATCAGGAGCTCTTCGAACAGCTTTTTCTCCCGGTCTTAGCCCAACATACTTAATCTCGATGTCGATTCCTGGTTTTAGACCAGATAGGAGAATGAGGTTTCTAGCCAAATCATCAATCTTAACGGGCTTTCCCATATCAAGCACAAATATCTCGCCACCCTTAGCAAAAGCTCCTGCCTGTAGCACAAGCGAAACAGCCTCTGGAATAGTCATGAAATATCTAATGATATCAGGATGTGTAACTGTAACAGGTCCGCCTTCTGCGATTTGTCGTCTAAATAGAGGAATTACACTTCCATGGCTTCCGAGTACATTTCCAAATCTAACCGCAACAAACTCTGTCTTCGATCTGTTGTTGTAAGTCTGGATAATCATCTCGCATAGACGCTTAGATGCTCCCATGATATTGGTTGGATTTACAGCCTTGTCCGTTGAGATAAGTACGAACTTCTTGACATTCCATTTGTCTGAAGCTAGCACCATCTTCCATGTGCCAAGAACGTTGTTCTTAATGGCTTCATTTGGGCTTGCTTCCATCAGTGGAACGTGCTTATGCGCCGCCGCATGATATACAATCTCAGGTCGGTACATCTCAAAGATGTGGTCGATTCTCTTTGTATTTCTTACAGATGCTATAAGCACGACAAGATTGAGCTCAGGGAACTCTCTCTTAAGCTCATTCTGGATTTCATATGTAGTATTTTCATAAATATCGAGCATTACAAGCTGCTTTGGGCTGTGGCTAGCAATCTGTCTGCAGAGCTCGCTTCCGATAGAACCACCAGCACCTGTAACCATAACAACCTTGTCGGATACATACTCCATGATTCCATCTATATCGACTTCAATAGGATCTCTGCCTAAGAGGTCGTTTACATCAACATGCTTGAGCTGTGACACGCTAACATCACCGCGAATAATCTGATATATTCCCGGAACAATCATCAGCTCGCAGCCAGTCTGCTTGCATATATCAAGGATTCTCTTCTTTTCTTCGCCTGATGCAGATGGCATCGCAAGAAGAATTTGATTAATAGAGTACCTCTGTGCGAGCGCCTCGATATCCTTCGTGGTGCCGGAAATTCGCACACCATTCATTCTCTTGCCAATCTTGGATTCATCGTCATCCACAAGGCAGATGATTTTCTTTCTAAGGCTTGGATTCGCTTTAATCTCCTTAATGAGTCCAGCACCAGCTGCACCAGCACCGATAATCATCGCTCTCTTGGCCTGCCCACGGCTGTTTCCAATGCCTTTAAGCTCTCTCGCCGCTCTAGCAATAAATCTGACAAAGAAAGTTATCGCAAATAAAAATCCACCGGAAAGCAAATAAAAGCTTCTCGGCATCCCATAGTTCTGCTGTTCAAAGAAGGCAAATATCGTTGTAACCATGAGCGTATATAGGATAGTTGCTACGAGCACATTAAGCATGTCCCTTATGCCTACATACGACCAAAGGCTAGAATACATATGACAAACTGCAAATATGACAATACCAAGAGCCATCACAACAAATCGATGCCCCTTGAACATCTCCCAATACGACCCCATAGGCTCGTCTAGCGAGAAATCAAATCTTATAAAAAGCGCCAGGAACGATGCAACTTCAATCGCTGCTAAATCGCAGATTATAAGTAAGCACGTCTTAATAAGAGACGCCTTGTCAAAATTAAGTTTGTTATTAATATCCATCATCATGCCTGCTTTCCTTGAAGTCGTCATGTATATAATCTTTTTATTTCTGCGCATACTACGCAAAATTTATCATAATATTATACCTATTATGAGCGAATTAGTCAAAACGCAAGCCCTTATAATAGCAAGCATCTACGCTTATACGCTATCTTCTTTACAGAGTACGCAACTCTAGCTTGTAATCGCTTAAAATACCTCTTATTGTGTCTAGCCCCATTCCATCACCTATACTTCTTCCCCTCTTCCGTGAGCACATAGCGAGTAGCCTTGCCTGCACCTTGAGCCTCCAGATATCCGCCTTCGACAATTCTGGATAGAAGCTTGCTTGACTGCGATGTTGTTAGCTTGCATAGGCCAACTACATCTTTTCGTGCAATGCCGTCAAATGCCCTCGCATACTGCAGTATAAGCTGCATGCTTCGGTTATAATCCTTACCTCGAGACTTTGCCGGCCTAAGCCCATCTATTTCAAAGCTACTAAGCCACGGCTTCTCCTCGTAGCGAATCCTAATCTTTCCAATCTTGACAGCACTGCGCTTCGGGTAATAAACCTTGCCGAGCTCGCTATTTCCACACGGTAACCTCGCTCGATATAATAATCTGCATTCTTGTCTTTGTCAGCAAAACCTACTGACATCTCCATCTTAGGAGGTGCACATCAGCTTGTAAATTTTATTACATCAATGACAATATCCGAGAACCCCATGTTCTTAATGTACTTTATAGCGTTTTCGTTTAAATAAACCATTCCCTTGTCCTTCTCACATTGTTTTTGTTGAGTTTACAATTATTATAAAAACATATAGCCCTTAATTCAACATTCTCTACCTTATATAGAGGCAACACAAAAGCAGGGCTGCTGCCCCGCTCCTGCGTATACTCTATTATTATGTAGGTCTCTACGGTTGATTTGCTTGTACTTTATGAGCTTTTGGCTTACTTTATTGACTCAAAAGCCGTATCTAACGCTGCCTTGAGATCCTCCACATCCTCAATTCCGATTGACAGTCTGATTGTTGCAGGTGTAATTCCCTGAGCATACAATTCCTCCTCACTAAGCTGCGAATGAGTTGTGCTCGCTGGGTGAATCACTAGCGACTTTACGTCGGCAACATTTGCAAGGTCTGAGAATATTGGAAGATTGTCGATAAACTTCTTTGCTTCATCTCTGCCACCCTTAAGGTCAATTGTGAAAATCGAACCTGCCCCCTTAGGGAAATACTTCTTATAAATTTCATGCGATGGCTCGCTAGGTAGTGACGGATGATGTACTCTCTCAACCTGTGGATGTTTGTCCAGGTATTCAACTATCTCGAGTGCATTCTTGACATGACGCTCCACTCTGAGTGAAAGTGTCTCAATACCTTGAAGGAGTAGGAATGCGTCGAAGGCTGAAAGTGACGCACCGCCATCTCTTAGTAAAATTGCTCGGCAGTATACTGCGAAAGCAGCTGGTCCAACCGCTTCGTAAAAGTTAAGTCCATGATACGATGGGTTTTGGTTCAGCTATCCATGGGTACTTGCCCGATGCTGCCCAGTCAAACTTTCCACCATCGACAATCAATCCACCAATAGTTGATCCATGTCCTCCAAAGAACTTAGTAGCCGAATGAATGACTACGTCAGCTCCATGCTCAAATGGTCTGATTAGGAACGGCGGTGTAAATGTCGAGTCCACGATTAACGGAAGTCCGTGTCTATGTGCAATCTCCGCAATTTTCTCTATGTCGGTAACGTTGGAGTTTGGATTTCCAACAATCTCTATGTATAGCGCCTTCGTATTTTCTTGAATCGCCGCTTCCCAACCTTCGTAATCGTCAGATTCAACGAATGTTGTAGTAACTCCCGAAACTAGAGGAAGTGTATTTGCAAACAAATTATACGAACCGCCATATAGAGTTCTAACAGCTACAATGTGCTCGCCATGCTGTGCAACAGCCTGAATTGCGTACACAATAGCTGCTGTTCCCGACGCAACTGCTAGTGCTGCTGATCCGCCCTCTAGCGCCGCAACTCTCGCTTCAAGTACATCATTAGTCGGATTTCCAAGTCTTGAATAAATTGAGCCCGCTTCCTTAAGTGCGAATCTCGCCTCAGCAGAATCTGCACTATCAAATGCATATGATGCCGACTGGTAGATAGGAACGCATCTTGCCCCAGTTGCTGGATCAGCATGTTCCTGTCCTGCCTGTACCTGTTTAGTGTTAAATCCCCAGTTCTTTGAATCTCTAATATCGCTCATATCTATATATCCCCTTTCCCGTAGTTGTATTTTCATTGTTCGCAGCTTTCTTGGCCGCATGTGTTTTGCTATGTTTGAATTATATGATATAGATTACGAACTGTCTAATTCTAAAAAATAAGAGCAAGTTATAGTTTTTGCCTATAACTTGCTCGCTACTAATTATATCTTATGTAAACAGTATACTGCCCTAATGTCTGTGACCTAGCTTAAATACGACTTCATCTCTTTGATATACAGCTCGGCCATCTTGCTGAGAATGGTGTTTTTTTTCATTATATAACCGATCTGCATCGCACCCTCTGTGTTAACACGCTCGTCCTTTATTGGTACCATAACACAGTCATCACCGTTAAGCTCCTCGCAAATTATGCCGGAGCATACGGTATATCCGAACAGCCCCTGCATGAGATTGAGCATGGTCGCTCTGTCGTTAACCTTAATCATGTGATTATGATTGATATCGGCGAAAAGCTCTTCTGCAAAATACAGTGTCGAATTATCTCCTTGGTCAAATGTCATATTCGGATAATCTGCAAGGTCCTCGAAGCTAACACTTTCACGCTTAGCGAGCGGATGATTTTTCCACACATACGCATATGCGTTACAATCGATAAGTGGTACGAATTCGAGCCCGTTCTGTTTCAGCACCTTGGTAATGGCCTGACGGTTGAAATCACTTAGATAAATTAATCCGAGCTCACTCTTGAGCGACACAACGTCATCTATAACTTCCTGTGTCTTCGTCTCGCGGATGGCGAAATCGTACTCTCTCATGTCGAATTTCTTTACCATCTCTACAAAGGCCTTGATTGCAAATGAATAGTGCTGTGTCGAAACTCCAAACTTCGTCTTGAGACCACCCTCATCCGAGTACTTGCCCATAAGCGATTCGTACTGACCGTATAGCTGCCTTGCATACTGCAGGAACTCCGCTCCATCATTAGTTACAGTTACACCTCTGCCTGTTCTTCGGAATATGGTTACGCCAAGCTCTGACTCAACTTCCCTTAGAGAGCTTGTCAGCGATGGCTGAGTCATATAAAGCTTCTCTGCCGCTTTGTTGAGCGAACCTTCGTCAGCTATTGTGATTATGTAAAAGTAATTGGTTTAACGTCATGTGCCGAACCTCTTTCGATATATCTTCTAATGTCTTCTGCTCGAAGTATTATATATTTAGCCGAAGAAACGCTTAATTTCTATTTCTGCATTTTCAGGAGAATCAGATCCGTGAATGAGGTTCTCACGAGTACTGTGTGCAAAGTCTCCACGAATAGTTCCCGCAGTCGCCTCTTCGAACTTAGTCGCACCCATGATGATTCTCATTCCCTGAACCGCACTTTCTCCCTCGACAATCATACCGAGAACCGGGCCAGATGTCATGTACTCTACGATGTTAGGGGAAGAAAGGCTTGTCAGCAAGATGAGCATAATGGTCCTTTAGAATGGCTTCGTCGAGATTCATCATCTTGGCATCCACTATCTTATAGCCTTTTCTCTCGATTCTTGAGATGACCTCGCCTATGAGTCCTCTTTTCACGCAGTCTGGCTTAAGCATGATATATGTCTTTTCAATACTCATCGTTCTTCTCCCTTTTAAATGTTTAATATAAATTATCTTAAATACTCTTCTATAGTTTATACCACATCCAATTGGTCATTTCACGTAGTTTCCCATCTCATCCTTCATAATCTGTTAATGACTTTGAACATTTTGATATATACGAAACACCAATGCGATAACAAACCATTACAGAAACGACATAATCGGATGCTAATATAATGGTGCAAAAGGAATTAAGTGCATAAAACATTTTCTTTTGATTGTTCTTTCTTAATTAAATAATTTCGTAGTAGAAATGAACCGCTGACGCCAAGCAGCGGTTCATTTTGTTTTTGATTTAATATCGCACAACACGTTCTCTGCGGTTGACATGTCTACTGTCAGCATGTAAAGTTTTGTTGATAATTAAAAAGGAGAAAGACTATGAAAGACACTGATTTCAGCTTTTCAAGCTACATCTTCAGCAAGCAGTTCCTGAGAAATGCACTCACAGTTGTGTTCGGAAACTTTATATATGCAATCGGTGTAACATTATTTATACTACCGACCGGACTAATCACTGGCGGAACGACGGGTATTGCGATTATAATGAATCATCATTTCGGAATAACTATTTCGCTATTCGTAGGAATCTTTAACGCAATAATGTTTGTAATCGGTTTTGGACTGCTCGGCAAAGAGTTTGCACTCACCACAATGATAAGCACCTTTGCATTCCCGACAATTCTCGGCTTCCTGCAAAAGATTGTCGGTAACTTTGTTCTTACAAATGACATGTTTCTCGCGTCACTATTCGGCGGCCTATGCATAGGTACTTCACTCGCGATAATTATCAGGATCGGCGCCAGCACTGGAGGTATGGATATACCACCACTCGTGCTTAATAAATTCTTTAAGGTTCCAATCTCTGTCAGCCTGTATGTGTTTGACTTTATGATTCTTATCGGTCAGATGATGTTCTCACCAAAGCGCACCAGCTTGTACGGAATCGTGTTAGTGCTTGTATATACAATTACTCTCGACAGACTCCTCGCTATCGGAGCAGCTAAGACTAAGCTTGAGATTGTAACTAAGGCCTCTGAAGAGATTACAAATGCTATTCTTCGTGATATTGATCGTGGCGCTACACTGCTTCATGGTAAGACCGGTTACCTAGGAAGAGAGACTGACATAGTGATGACCATTATATCTTCAAGAGAGCTGTATAAGGTTGAGAAGCTAGTTCACGACCTCGATCCTGATGCATTTATTATCCTAAGCAAGGTTGGTAGTGTTCACGGTAGAGGGTTCAGCAGCGAGAAGAGGTATTTGGATCAGAGTAAAAGTTTTGAAGATAAGCTCAAATGAACATCATAATAAAAGACACCCTTAAAAAGTATAATAAAATGGCAGATGAAATAGTTCCTCTCCTACTTGAATTACTGACAGAATTAACTTTGCTTGAAGAAGAAGTTTATAACAGAAACCGTGAATTAGATTCTGAAAAATCTACATTAAATATTCCTGGCAACCAAAAATCATCCGAAATGGAACGAGCTTATGGCAGAATATGAAAGTCGCTATGAAGAAATTTTGAAAGGAAAGGCTAGTGAGAATCTCATATCAAAAGGATATGCGAATCATTACGGCAATCCGAGCGAGTATTTTTTTATGTGCATAACAAAGACTTCTCATTGGAGTTTACTATGCAGCAACCAGATTTGGCGGTAATTATTATCCACTTTAGTGGTGCTATTGATATGAAGCATAAATATATTGTTAGGCGGATAAACAATAACTGGTTGGTAGACGAAAAACATTATGGCTTTGCTGATGAAACAATTTGGTACATAGACAGCATATAAAAAAATTGCTCTTTACACATACGGATCAAGGATAATATAAAAGACATAACCGCTGTAGCCGTTGAAATTTCAACGACTACAGCGGTTTTTATCAACTCTTTTTTTGTCCTATAACCCTAAAAAGTGGGGGTTATAGGACAAAAAACAGAAAAAGGACGCTTGCGCATCCCTTTCCTGTAGTGTGTGTGTATTCAATAAAAGAAGGAAAGTTTGTATTAGAATAACAAACCTCATTGAACAATTAGAAGTATAGCACCTATTTCAACCCCTTGTGTGAAGGCTATGTGAAATGTTTACTATAATTTATGTTTCTTTTGGGTCTATTTTTTTAAAACATGCTTAATTTTTAAACCTTTTTGCATGTTTTTTTGAAATAGATAATTATTTTGCCCTGACTAAGTATTTTTTGCAGATACAATAGCTGCCTCTTCTGCGAGCTTCTCTGACTCTACTTTCCAGCTCTCCGCAAGCTCGCGATCAGGAATATATGGTACGTTTGCTGACACGTTGAACTCTGCCGCCTGAACTCCTGCATTTAGATTTAAAGCAGCTACGTACAGATCGCTTACTAACTGCTTGTTGGATTTGCCAATCAGACTATCGGTGAGTCTGAGCGCGCAGGTGCCCGCTCTCATCACTTTGAGCGGGGCTTCGGCTGCGCCGACCGAGGCGATGGCAATCGCCTCGCTGCGCGCTGCCTTCTCCTCATCAGTTTCCTTGGGCATTCCATATGCGCTTGCAACCTGCCCGAAGGCTTTTTTTATCTTCATCCACTCCAGCCATAAGCTGATCTAAATATCCCTTTGCTTCCTCTATCGCTGCTACATTGAGTTCTTCAAACTCTGCATACTTCTTCTTACCAACAGTTAGGTTTGCAACCATCATAATTAGAGCTGCCCCCTGAGCCGCTGTTAGAGCTGCAACCGCACCACCGCCTGGGGTTGGCGCACCAGAGCTTAGGGCTTCAACATATTCATTTATCTTTTCATCGACTAGTCTGCCTGCCATATCATCCTCCGTTTTCCTTTTCCTATAGATTAGGATTCATATTTACATTACCAGCACATACCCCGCATGAGAGTACCTGCATATATCTATTATAGTTTTTGTACGTGATAATACACAATGAGTAAGCAAAAATTACTTTTTTGTAACAGATGTTACATGTATTTGCGTGTTAGAGATATATAATCAACTCAAGCGATGAGATTCGCATTCATTGTATAAATCACACATTAGATATAGGAGGTATTGATATGAAAGAGCCTATGAAGAATATATCAAAATCAGAAGTTTTGACACTTAAGAATGAAGTTGTTTATCAGGATGGTCAAGTAGTTAGCAAGACACTCGCTCAGAACGATGCAGTTAGTGTAACGCTATTTGCTTTTTGACAAAGACGAAGAAATTAGCACTCATGAATCTGGTGGAGATGCTTTCGTAACATGCCTCGACGGAGTAGGTCGCCTTACGATTGACGGAATACCATACGAGCTTCACGAGGGAGAATCCATCGTAATGCCGGCTGGTCACCCACATGCAGTGTATGCTCAGGAACAGTTTAAGATGCTCCTAGTAGTGGTATTTTAAATACCTTAAAATATTTAAATTATATCTGTCCAAAAAATCCTCTTTACTAGTTACCAGTAAAGAGGATTTTTTATATTTCTACCTTGTCGCCACTATGTTTTTATCCTATAACCCTATATCAACCTACCAACAGATTCCTTATTTGGGGGTTATAGGACAAAAAGAGTTGGTGGCTAGTCCCAATAATTCTGAAATTCAGACGACTTGTGAAGCTCTCCCCAGACCACCGCATCTCCCCATGTAGGGATAGATGAAGTGCGTTTATCTAGCTCTGAAATCTTCTGGTATATCGCTGCAATACTTTTGTCCGTTGGCATTACTTTTAATAGTTCAGACACAGAAAGCGGTCTTGGTGAGTGCACATAGCACCACCAGAAGACCGCTTTTATTCTTCTTTCAGCAGATAGTCCACGGTGATTCCTTAGCAAAGCTCTTAGTCTTGCATTTATACCGCCTTCTATCTGGTTATTTGTAGATGGAACCTTACCTACCTCAGCTATTAAATCTTCATCCAAATAAGTGAATAAAGTACCTTCTTTTACCAACCTAGAAAGAGATATCTGCGCCTTTAAAAGTCTTTCATGCGTTGCTCTCCAGTTGCCAGTTTCGTCTAGTGACCTTTGGCTCAAAAACTTGTTGTGTCTTCTCATCCAATCTAAGAACTCATCTATCCATTTATCTGCTTCAGATTTCGTTTCTAGGTGGAGCAGTCTTTTGGAAAGAGCATATAGCTCAGCCCCTGCAAGGGTTTTAGGTCTTGTTGTAGTATATCTTCTTACTTGAGAAAACACATGAAAAAGGCATCTCTGGTGCTTTGCATGAGGCCATACCTTTTTCAAAAGCCTTATTAAATCCTTTTCCCTCCGTCCGAAACTACAAGTGTAGGTTCAGTAATCCTGGACATTAATGAAATCCATGCATTTGCATGCTCATAGCGGCACAAGTACCATCCAAGCACATTATTTCTGTCACAGCAAATTAAAACACAAGCATTACGGCATAGATAAATTCCATCTACGAACACCACTGAATGCTTTTCTTCCACTACGGTTGGTAATGTCCATATATCCCAAAATTTGGATGTCTTTCGCCTAAAGGTACGACCACCTCCAGGCATATCCTTTTGAATATCTTTGCTAAAAAAAGCCACTTAAGAAATATATTAAGTTGCTTGGTTAGGGTTATCTATTTTAGGTGTGTTTATTGACTTGCAATTACCACAAAACAACCTCTGTGTTCCTGCATTTGTCTTACCATATTTCGAGCAACAACTATTACAAACAGGGCAAATAACACGTTTCATTTTACTATCCTCCTAGAATACTGTTTCTAAGGAAGATATAACCCCAATACACCTTGAGATTTCAAGGGTTTCAGACGATTTTACCAACACGTTTTGTCCACCCTATATCTTCTTTCAAAAAGATATAACCGCTGTAGCCGTTGAAATTTCAACGACTACAGCGGTTTTTACTAACACGTTTTGTCCTATAACCCTTATTTGGTTTAGTCTATCATCATTAAGGTAAATATCTTCTATAAAAACGCCCGCTCATCTGAGCGGGCGTTTTATTTCATTATTATTCGATTTCAGAATCGAAAGGCATTAGAGCTACTACACGAGCTCTCTTTATAGCAGATGTAACTGCTCTCTGGTGCATAGCGCATGTACCAGTAACTCTTCTAGGAAGAATCTTACCTCTCTCTGTAGTGTACTTCTTTAGAGTCTCTACATCTTTGTAATCGATTTTCTTTTCCTTATCTGCGCAGAACTGGCATACTTTTCTTCTTCTCATGCCGCCGCGTCTCTTATTGTTCTCCATTCGACTTGTACTCCTTTCTCAAGATGTTTAGAACGGGATATCCTCTTCAGTTGCCTCAAATGAATCAGGCATCGAAGGCTCCATTGGTGAGCTAAAGCTATCGTTAAATGCGCTTGGCTCGCTCTCAGATCTGCGACCAAATCCAGAATCGTTTCCGCCGTTACCACCGCCGAGGAACTCGACGTTGTTAGCGATTACGTCTGTTGTGTATACAGTCTGACCTTCTCTGTTCTTGTAGCTTCCCGTCTGAATTCTACCGTTGATTGCAACCTGACGACCCTTGCTCAAATATCTGTCACAGTTTTCAGCCTGCTTGCCGAAAACAGTGATTCTAATGAAATCAGCCTGTCTGTCACGACCCTGTGTACCAGGTCTATCAACTGCGATGCTAAAATGCGTAACAGCTGTCTGGTTGTTAGGTGTGTAAGTAAGCTCTGGGTCTCTGGTCAATCTTCCAATCAGTATTACACTGTTCATCGCTTACCTCCCGACTTAGTTCTCGTCCTGGCAAACAATGATGTGTCTCATAACCGCATCAGAAATCTTGAGTCTTCTGTCAAGTTCCTTAGGTAGCTCAGTGCTAGCCTTGAAAGGAACAACTACGTAGAATCCTTCTTTCTTCTTGTTAATCTGATAAGCAAGCTTCTTGTTGCCCCATACATCAGCTTTCGCCAGCCTCACCATCTTCGTTGATGATGCTCTTAACGTTCTCGATCATGGAGTTCTTCGCTTCCTCATCTAGAGTTGGGTCAAGAATGAACATTACTTCGTAATCTCTCATGTTTTCACCTCCTATGGCCTACGGCACCTCTCGGTGCAGGATTTGGCTTGCGTATTCAAGCCATACTGTTTAATTATACTGATTTGTCGTAGAAATTCAAGGTTTCTACGATATTTCCTGTACCTCTTCTAAAAAAACAGTTCGCCTCGCTGTGCTATTCCGGCACCCGAAGCACCATATATTGTAGTAGTGTTTGTGACTTCATCTGCATCTATATATTATAAATTCATATTGCAATATCACTAAGGCAAATATTACAAATATTTAGTTGCTTCGAGCTATCTTCCTGTAGCCGCCAGTCTACCTATCTGAGTCGCAATATAACCTGCGCCATAACCGTTATCTATATTTACTACGGATATTCCATTTGCACAGGAGTTAATCATAGTGATAAGTGCGGATAGTCCGTGGAAGTTTGCACCATATCCAACAGATGTAGGTACTGCAATTACAGGGTTTCTAACAAGTCCGCCGAGCACTGTCGGCAGCGCACCTTCCATACCTGCAACTGCAACAACGGCATCTGCGCTGCGGATGAGATCTACTTTTGAAAGAAGTCTATGAATACCGCTCACACCTATATCGTATACGCGAATTACCTCTGCACCAAAATACTCAGCAGTCTGAGCAGCCTCCTCAGCAACTGGAATATCGGCAGTGCCAGCGCTGCAGACGGCAACAATACCGCCAGCGCCAGTCCTATTGTAGCCGCCAGCAGGCTCCACCTTCAGGATCCGCGAGACAGGATCATATACCGCGCCAGGAACAGCAGCTTGAACTAGCACCGCCTGCTCCTGACTCGCCCGAGTTCCAAAGGCACAGCCGTCATTTGCCACCATCTTCTGATATATAGAAACGAGGTAATCATCTGGCTTGCCAGCGCAGAAGATAACCTCTGGAAATCCCGACCTCTGCTCACGCTGAGTATCTAGCTTTGCGAATCCCATCTCATCATAACTGTTCTTCTTTATCAGATTTTCTGCCTCATCTGTGTTTAGCTCGCCAGCCTTATATTTATCTAATATTTCTGTAATTTTCATCTGTTTATCCTCTATATTTAATACCTACAGCACTTCATTCATGCTTCCGACTCTATATCCGAGCAAGTCCATAGTTACATATGTAAAGCCAATATCCTTGAGCTTAGCAGCGACTTCCTCTCCAAGCGATAGCAGCCTTGTGAGTTCATCTGGCGCAACTTCAATGCGAGCAAGATTTTCGCCATGCATGCGGACACGCATCTGTACAAAGCCATAATCATTTAGGATGCGCTCAGCCTGCTCAACCATTCCAAGCTTCTCACGAGTTATCGTCTCACCGTAGGCAAATCTCGATGCTAGGCATGCTGCCGACGGTTTGTTCCAAGTCCATAAACCATGCGCCTCCGATAGATTTCGAATCTCCTGCTTAGTCATACCGGCTTCTCGTAGCGGGCTCTTTACATCCAGCTCCTTTAGAGCCTGAAGCCCCGGCCTATAGTCTCCTAGATCATCTACGTTTGAGCCATCCGCAACATACTCTATTCCTAGTTCTGCCGCCTTCTCCTTTAGCTGTGTAAATATACCCGTCTTGCATATGTAACATCTATCTGGTGGATTTTCTTTGAATCCTTCGATTTCTAGCTCATTAGTCTGCACAATTATCTGCTTAATCCCCTGGTCTTTGCAGAAGTCTACAGCTTCCCCCGTCTCCCTCTTTGGAAAAGAACCAGACTGCGCAGTAACTGCAACCATCTTGTCACCGAGCACGTCGTGTGCAACCTTTGCTAAATACGTAGAATCTACGCCTCCCGAGAAAGCAACGGCAAGGCTGCCGAGATTTTTTATATATTCTTTTAGCTTATTTTCTTTCTGTCTTTCTATTATAGATACTCCCATATTAGTCCCCTATTTCGATTTTCTCTCTAGCTATCCATGCTTACGATTCTATCGCACACATGTTCAACCATCGGTATATCATGTGATATTAAAATCATCGTGAGCTGTCTATCATCATGAATTTCTCTTAGCAGATGCACTATCTCAGCAGCTGTAGGTACGTCCAGCGATGAAAGTGGTTCATCAGCGATTATGAAATCAGGCTCTGTGATTAATGCTCTTGCAATTGCGGCTCTCTGCCGCTGTCCTCCAGATACATCGTAAGGATGCCTCTTCCTGAGCTCCTCATCCAGATGTACCTGCTTCATCACTTCTTTCACCTTGCTTAGGCGTTCTTCTCTGCTTCCTATTCTAGCTATCACGAGTGGCTCTGATATTATCTCTTCGATTGTCATGCGTGGGTTAAATGCCGATGCAGAATCCTGAAAAATCATCTGCGCCTTAACTTCTCCCCTTGTAGATTTTCCGCCATCACCCCAAATAATTTCGCCAGCAGTCGGTTTAGTGAGCCCCATTATAATCTTAGCCAATGTTGACTTACCGCACCCCGACCTACCGACTAAGCCAATTATCTCGCCTCTTTTTATCTCTAGCGAAAATCCGCAGAAAACTCTCTTATATCCGTATTTCTCCGTCATATATGACATATCAAGGTCTTTGGCGCGGAGTATTGATTGAGCTTCTTTTTTCATTCCCTTTTTCTCGCTCTCTAATCCAATGCCTCCATGATAGTGGCTTCCTTCTTTGCCGTAGCTAGCGTATCTTACGAGAGCCTGTGTATATTCATTCTTCGGGTTTTCAAATACCTCGTCAGCAGTGCCAGATTCGACAATTTTACCATCTTTCATTACAGCAATCTTGGTTGCAAGGTCGTGGGCCAGTCCGAGGTCATGGGTAATGAATAGTATCCCCTTGCCCTTCTCTACCGCTAACCTCTTCAGAACCGCAATTATCTGCTCTTGGTTCTTCGAATCGAGTGCTGTCGTCGGTTCATCCGCAATTATGAGCTTAGGATCACAAGCGAGCGCAACTGCAATAGCAACCCTCTGTCTCTGTCCTCCCGATAGCTGATGTGGGTAGCAAGAGAGATATTTATCAGCATCTGCTATACCCATACCTCTTAGCAGTTCAGCTGCGCGCCTCTCATAATCCATCTTATGCTCATGAGGCACCTCCTCTCCATGAAGTATCATCGGTGCAATAATCTGCTCTCCTATAGTCCTCACCGGATCGAGCGAACTTAGAGGATCCTGAAATACTATAGATGCCTCTTTTCCTCGCATTTGCTCGAGCTCTTTTTCACCAATCTTGGTGACGTCTATACCTGATAGCTTTATGCTTCCTGACAAATACCTCGCATGCTGCCTATGTAGCATAAGAATCGAGAAACAGAGCGCTGTCTTTCCCGATCCGGACTCTCCTACGATTGCCATAATCTCTCCCGATTTGACCGTAAGTGAAACGCCCTGTACGGCATGAACTGCACCCTGCTCCCCGTCGAAGCACATTCTGAAATCCTCGATATTAAGAAGTTCTGTATTGCTTCTATTTTCTGTCATATAGTTTTATTTCTCCAGCTTCCAGTCAGCCACATTCCAGAAGATTCCAACTCCGTGGTGACCTAGCATAGTGTCTTTGGTAATTCCAGATATATCTTTCTTAACAGCATAGTCTGCATCTATGTATGCGATGAACGTGTAAGGCATCTGCTTAGTCATGGCTCTGAGGAACTCTGAGTAATATCTCTGTCTCTCCGACTCGTTAGTCGTCGCCCCTAGCCTTTGCCAGCGCTTCATCTACCGCCGGATTTGCATATCCTGTATAATTATCCCCTGCTTCAGATGTGAATATCTTGTACGTATGATCATCTGCATCAAATGGACTACCCCATCCAATTATTGTGGCATCCTGTTTCTCCCAATCGAGCTCTTTTCTAGCCTCGGCCTTTACCGATATCCCGTGTGCCTTGAGCTGTTCACTGCACATCTTCGCCATATCTACGCGAACCTTGTCATTTGCCATCGCAGTGATTGTAAACTTAAGTTCAGTACCATTCTTCTCATAGATACCTTTCTTATTTTTTTAGTCCAACCATCCTGCTGCAATAGTTGCTCCATCTTCTCTGGATTATATTCGAACTTTTCGATGTTACTGCTGTTAAATTTATTTTTCTGAATTGGTGAATAGGCCACCTGCCCCTCTCCGAGCAGTGTGCTCTTAATGATAGCTTCTCTATCTATTCCATAGCTCAATATATTGGCGAGCTCTGGGTAGGTCTTAAACAGTTTGCTTCCAGCATAATTATACGCAATTGCACGATAATCCGCTGTGTTCATGCGATAGATATCGAAATCCTTGCTGTCCTTCTTGAGGCTCTTAGCCTGCTTAGGCTCAATCTGCGCCATATCTAGATCTCCAGACTTTAGCTGCAGAAGCCTTGCGTCACTATCCTCTACAATCTTGAAAATAATCTTCTTGATGTGAGGTTTTCCAGCGTAGTAACCATCAAACTTCTCGAGGGTTATACTCTGTCCTTCATCCCAATCCGTGAGCTTATATGGACCTGCTCCAACTGGCTTCTGATTGAACTCAGCTGTTGCTAGCTTCTTGCCTTTAAGCAGGTGCTTAGGTAGGATTCCGATAGTCATGTAATCCGCAAATGCAACATTCTCCTTGCTCAGCTTGATTACGACAGTCTTCTTATCTGGGCAAGAAATATTGGTGATATCCTGGTAGTTAGACACTATCTCTGAGTTATTCTTCTTATCTAAAATAGCTTCAAGCGTGAACTTCACGTCTTCCGAAGTCAGCGCCTTTCCATCATGAAACTTTAGACCATCACGAAGGTGGAATGTCCAAGTATGAGTTGCTGCATCATACTCCCACTTCTCTGCAAGTGCAGGGACTAGCTTATTGTCCTTATCATGTGCTGTTAGACCGGCAAATATAAGCGAGTTAATCTCTCCATGCTCATAGAGAGCTGGATTGATGGCTGTATAGTCATGGCTTCCATATACTAGTGTATCTTCATCGTTCTGGACCTTAGGGCCACAAGCCGAAAGTGAAATTGTCATGATTAGAGCAACGGCCAGAGCCGCGAATTTTTTCATGTGATTCATCATAGATCTATGTCCTTTCAATTAAACTTATTTCTTAATTTATAATCCTAATTATGTGTACGAAATAGCTGTTTATATAATGCTATATGTTTCTGTGTTTCGCTGTATTGCGACACCTAATATATTCTCCAACCTCTGTTATCGATACTAATACACTTATTAGTACGAGTCCTGGGATGATAATCATCCACCACTGATCAGACAACAATGCCTCCTGCGATAGCGACATCAGGCTTCCCCATGATACTTCAGATATAGGAAGTCCTAACCCCATGAAGCTCAGCGTTGATTCCGCAATTATTGCAGAGCCTATATTGCTGACTGCCATAAACATGATAGATGAAAAGTAGTTCGGGAAAAGGTGTCTACGGAGAATATACCAGAATCCTCCACCGTACATCTCCGCCGCTATTACGAACTCACTTTTCCTGAGCCTTATAACCTCGCTTCTGATTATCTTCGCCATGTGCATCCAGCTCGTAACTCCGATTATTAGCGATAATGACAAGTAGCTTGCTTCGCCCCAGATGGCCTGCAATACGATTACGATGAGCAGGTTTGGTATGCTCATAAATAAGTCTGCACCCTTCATCAGGAGGTTATCCACATGCTTGTTTGCCATTCCACTAAGAGTCCCATACACTGCTGCGATAAATGTTCCAATTAGTGCACTAGCGATTCCTATGGTGAGGCTTGCCCTTCCTCCGTAGAGTATAAGCGTGAAAAGATCTCTTCCTAGGTTGTCCGTACCAAATATATGGCTGAACGAAGGCGCTAGTCCGATAGCATTTTTCATTCATGTATCTTGGCTTATACGGGGCAATTATTTTTGCAAGGAGGCTTAAACTTACGGCAGCTGTCAATATTGCTATTGCTACCTTTGGCTTTCTGTTTTTATTCATAAGAGCCCTCCCCGTGGCGCATTCTCGGATCAACTCTCTCACCGATTATCTGCGCTAGGTGATTGCTTATAACCACCACACTTCCTGTGAGTAGTGTCGTCGCCATTAGCATGTTGTAATCCTTGTATAGGGCGCTTTCGAAGCTGAGCTTGCCAAGACCGGGATACCCGAATACCATCTCTACCACATACGTTCCACCAAGGAGATGCGGAACTGCGATAGCCATGATAGTCACCATCGGCGGCAGGATATTCTTCGTGCAGTACTTCTTAATTATGCTGGTGCGCGGCATTCCTTCTGCTTTAAGCAAGAGCACATAGTCCTTACGCATTTCCTCAAGAAGCAGATTTCGCACCATGTACGAGTAGTACCACAGATGCCCTATAACGATTACAAATACAGGTAGCACGAGGTGCCACACTCTATCCAAAATATTTCCTTCGGAGCCGTAAGAATACGCCCCTCCAGTTGGCAGAATGCGGAGATTTACCGCAAACACAAGGATGCATATCAAGGACAGGAAGAATACTGGAATATTACCCGATATTATGCCCGCCTTGCAAATAAACCTATCGAGTTTCGTGCCTTCTCGCTCCGCTGAAGTTCTCCCGAGGCGAAAGGCTAAGGCGAAAGTCAATATATATGCTATAAGTCCTAATAATATAGTGTTGCCAAGAACTCCTCCGATTACCGCGGAAACTGGTCTCTTGTACTTGTATGATAGACCAAGATCTCCATGCGCCAGGTCTTTAAGCCATATACCGTATTGAACTAGAAGCGGTTTCTCTAAGCCTAGACTCTCTCGAGCCGCAGCTTTTTGCACCGAACTCATTCTATCCACGCTATCCCCATACCAAGAGCGCAATGGGTCGCCAGGACAAAGCCTCGAAAGTGCGAACACTATGATTGAGAGAAGCAGCAATATGAGCAGCATCTCGGCAATCCTGCCTAGTGCGTATTTAAATGTGCTTTTTCTCTCTTTGATCATAAACTTGTGCTATATCTCCTAAAAATTTGCGCATAAAAAGGCCGGGTATGATTACTTCTGTAATCTATCCGGCCTTCTTGGCTTGGTTAATGTTATTTGTTGGTTATTTAATTTTCTTCGCCACCATATAGATTTACAATTCTATCGATTGCATCTTCGATGCAGTCTTTTACAGGTAGCGCTTTTGTGCCTGCTATTATGGTATTGCAGTGCGCTGTTGGTACAAGCACCTTCGGTGCGGTGCTCGAACCTATGCTTTCCGCTATGATTGGGGAGATTTCTCCCAGCATCGCATTTGCAACAAGAATACCAATTGGTCCTGTGATAATCTCTGCTTGCGATGCACAATATCTGATAGCATTCTCGCCTGTCGCTGCTTTCTTAGCACCTGCTTTAATCATGGCATTCGTTGCCATACTATTTGTCCCTGCAGCTACTATATCCGCTTCTGGAATTCTCTCCATAAGCTTTGTTACAAGTTGGCGTCCTATACCGCCTCCTTGTGCATCAATTACTAGTATATTCATGTTATCGCCTCTCTTATTTTATCAAGTGCTTCATGCACTCTAATGACGATAATAATTATAACATAGTTCAATGCTCTTTTTTCTGAGGCTAGCTAAGTTACCATAATTAGGCATGTCTGTATGGAATTATATTTTTTGTTATATGTTTTTATATTCTTCTACTAATTATGCTTTATACAAAAGCTACTAGTACTTTAATCCAAGGCCATCAGCTATATTGCAGATGAAGTCCTGAGCGTTTGTGATGATACCCTTTGAAGATAGGGATCCTCTGTCAGCTAACTTATTTACTACAAACTCAGATGCGTCGCAAACGTAGAAGTATGTCTGACGAACTGTTCCATCTTCTAGTACACGGAAGCTTGGCGTCATGTTACCTACAGCGATTGAATGAAGCATTGTAGCCATTGTGATTACTGTTGTAGCCTGACTAACGTGTGCTCTCATTGCATCCTGCGCATCGTAGCAATCTCCAAATACCTCTGGAAGTGGACCGTCATCACGGATTGATCCACCAAGTACGATTGGAACATCGTTCTTGATAGCTGCTGTCATAACACCATTGTCTAGATTTTCCTGCTCAACGAATGCCTTCATTGATCCAGCTGCTCTTACTCTGTTGATAAGGTCTAGATGGTTGTAGTGACCGTTAGGAACATTCTCCTGTGTGTAAATGTTCTGTCCTAGAGCTGTCTGCATGTAAGCACCCTCTAGATCGTGTGATGCAAGAGCGTTTCCAGCTAGTACAGCGTGAGCATATCCATTCTCAATAAGTGCAGAAAGAGCTCTTCTAGCCTTAATATCGAATGAGAAAGCAGGTCCCATAACCCAAACAATCTTTCCGTTGTCTTTCTCGTGCTTTAGTAGCTCTACAATCTCGTCGAAGTCTTTCGAGAAAGCAGTCTCTCTTGAACGACCTGTACGGAACGCAAATGTATCAGCCTTTACGCCTGTATTCTCATTGAATCCATCGGCATGCATGTAGATTCCTTCCTCGCAGCACTCTGTGCGTCCGCAAACTACGAGCTGTCCTTTCTTAACTCTTCTTGCCTCTAGTGCGAGTACCTTTCCGCCATCATAGACTGGAACGGTATCCATCCTGCTCTCTGCGCATAATACCCACTCACCATTGATCTTGAAGTACTCAGGGAAAATGCTGAGCGCGTGGAAGTCAAATGGAACTACTCCGTCCTGTGGTGCTTCCTCAAGTCTGCAGTCTGGGGAATCGATAAATTTCTGCTCCGTGAAATCCGGATGTGTATATTTTCTTAGTTCGAATGCCATAATTAGTCTCCTTGTTCATCTGATTTTTGATAATAACGATTATTTTTTTACAGGTACAGTTTGCTACTTTATTCAGCCTGCTTCTCCTGTGCTTCTCTTTCCTTATCAGCCTTGCTCTTGAGGAAGTTTGGCTGAAGCTCAGCGATAAGAATCGCTGCGAACATTAGAACGAATCCTATAGCCTTGTTAACTGTCATTGTTTCGTTGAAGAATACCATTCCGAAATAATTCCGAAGATATTCTCAAAGCTGAGGATGATGGACACGCTTGTAGGTGACTCTGTCTTCTGTGAAATAGTCTGGAATAGGAAGCAAAGTCCTGAACAAACGATACCTAGATAAAGTACTCCAAATATTACTCCTCCATTAACCTGCATATTTCCGAGGTGCTCCTGTGTTAGTGTGAATCCCCACGCTAAGACTGCAGATACTATAAACTGAAGCATCGTGATGATTCCTGGATCCTTATCCTCACCCCACTTAGCAATAGCTATAATCTGAGATGCCCAGAATAGAGAGCTTAAGATTGAGATGCTATCGCCAAAGCTGATGCTAAATGTTCCTGCAACTGATACGAATATGATGCCGACTGCACACATTGTCGCAGCAACGATGTGGTACATCTTTGGTTTCTCTCTGAGAACTATCCATCCGATAAATGGTACAAATACGCAGTATGCTGATGAGAGGAAGTGGCTCTTTCCAGGCATCTCGAGCATAACCCCTATAGTCTGTGTGAAGTATGCGCAGAATAAGCATACGCCAATGAAAATGCCTGCTTTGATATAATCCTTATCTATAAGCTTAAGTTGCTTGCGATAAATAAGAGCTAGGATGACACTTGCAATCGTAAAACGTAGTGCAAGAAGCATACCTGGTGGGATAAAGTCCGTAGAGCCTTTGATGACTACCATCGAGCTTCCCCATGCAACCGCGATAAATAGTAGTAAAAGTTTACCTTTAATGCTACCTGACTTCTGCATAAGACAACTCCTTTCATGTCTTTAAGTTTAATAGAAATAATTTCGTTATTATCTTGTCAGTGTGACTTCAAAAAAACTCACAGAACCTCATAAAGATTCTGTGAGTTTATTATAATACATGTATTTATGTAATTTTTTTCGCTATTTTTTTAGAAATTAATCCTCAATAAAATCACGATATACGGTGAGTCCATCCATAAACTTCGGAATGCTAACCCTACCTCCCGCAGGAGAGATTCCTTCTTGATAATTCACTTCCATCTTAATAGATAGGTGATCGAATACGTATTTCGCATATATCTGAGAGTCATCTTCCACCATATCAATCTTTGCAGCTGCAACATTAGTGAGTGCTTTTCTTGAGAGCACGCCTTACGCGCTGCTCAACATTCTTCTCACTATCTCCTTGCATATCGGCAACATCGCTCAGCATCTGTTTCGAGTATCCGCCGCCACTCTTCTCCATGTGCTCGTAAATCTTGCGAATATCGTTCGTGCCTTTTTCGCTGAGTATCCCGAGTGAACCGAGCATAACATCTAGCCAGTTCTGTTTTCTCTCTGCTGGAACCTCTTTCTTTACTGTATTCACAGCATCTTCGGAACTCACCTCCATAAATGCGCTCTGAATATTATCTACAACTTTCTTGAGCTTAATCCTCTCTATTATATTCTGACACACGCGCTCTATCTCGAGTACATTCACTGGCTTGCTCACGAAGAACTCCACACCTGCATCGTATGCTTGATTTACAAGAGATTTATCAGATAGCTTAGAAATCATAATGAACGCTGCCTCATGGTGGAACTTCTTTACCGCCTTGATAAAAGTAATTCCATCCATTTCCTTCATCATGAAGTCGACCATGATTATCTCCGGTCTCTCCTCACGTATATCCTCAATCGCGCACTCTACATCTGTGTTGTAGCCAACAACTGTACCGATTTTTTTCTATCTGTGATTATATGTTTCAGTGTTTTTACCACTGCTATATCATCGTCTAGGATGTAAAAATCCATCTAGTTTCCTCCTCAAACTTACCAGGTGGAATCTCAATTACGAATCTGGTACCACCGTCTTTTTTGTTCTTGACTCTGATTCTACCACCAAAGTCGTTCTCCACATAGTCTCGTACTAATGATAGTCCAAGACCTCGCTGAACAAACCCTGTGTCCATATTCATTTTTAGTTGAATATCCCGGGAGGAAAAATTGTCTCCATATCCGCCTCATCGATACCTGGGCCGTTATCTTCGACTTCTATGCGGTGACAAGGACCAAGGCTACTGTGTCTGCACCAAGCAACCATGACTCTAATCTCACCTTCAGAACCTTCAAAGGCCTCTAATGCATTAACTGCAAGGTTTCTGAGAACAGAAATCGTCTTGTAGCCCTCCTTAACTTTGAAATCCATACGCTGGTCTATCTCAAACTTTATGTCCATGTGTTTTGCCGCCGCTGTCTTCATGATATTGCTCTTCATGAACTTCAAGATTTCCGACATAAGAAGGTCAGGTTCACCTTGAGCATTTCTGTTGAGATTATCTAGTGTATCTAGGATTTCCTGATAACAGCCTTTGATTTCGTGTGTTCCTCTAGCGATTTCGAGAGCGCGTCTAGTGAAATCTTCGGAAATTCCAGCTTCCTTCATATCTGTGTGCAGAGCATATGCTTCCTTGAGAACTCGCTCTACATCCTCTTTGTTGTTAAGAATAAATCTCATCTCATCAGAGATGGTAACGCTTTGGTCTACCATGAACTGAATCTTACGATTATGTGCCCTTTCTGTCTGTAAACGTGTGTAATACTCCATACTCACTATTATCAGAATTGCTATTCCTGTTCTAGCCATGGCAATAATCATCAGTGTGTTGAATATTTCCTTAGATACGAAGTTACCTTCCCTGATGAGCGATAGCACATAGACCTCTGTTGTGTTACCCACAAAATCCGCTATGAAAATCGACATGCAGAAGTAAAGTAGCGGTATTTTCTTATCCTTATACACCCTTACACAGAGTGACATTATAGTTCCGTATACGATAAAGAAGATGGCATCTGGGAAGCAATTCAACGCATTGTCTATAATGCTTACACCTGCACTCATAGACGTTATAAAACGGAACGTCGGAGAACATGCTGCGGATATAAGCGAAATTTGCATGGCTGTATATGTGTCAGAAAAGCAATAGATGAATACATTAAGAACTATTACATCTATGGCAAATACAAATCCTGGCGCCACGTTAGGCGCATCTATATTAATCTGTGCTGCAACTGATATGACGAGTGCAATCGCAAGCACATTCTTGAGTCGATCTAAGTAGTGGTTCATTTCTGCTCCTTAAATATGTGTATACCATAACAGTATAGTATCTCGCTATATGACTAGCAATAAAAAAATGCCTCGATTCCATTGTAGGTCGAAGCAAATATTTGTTCACATTTGTATAATGTATTTTTTTACATAATTTCGGCGCTGTCGAGTAAAATCGTAAAAGGACCGTCATTTAGAAGGCTAACCTTCATGTCGGCGCCGAACTCTCCACGCTCGACTACATTTACACGTTCCTTGCACTTCTCGATTATATACTCGTACAATGCATCTGCCTCATCAGGTGCCCCCCGCATCGATGAATGACGGTCTATTGCCCTTCTTGCAATTTGCGTATAGAGTGAACTGAGATATGAGGAGAAGCTCACCACCTACATCATCGAGGGATAGATTTGTCTTGCCGTTCTCGTCTTCAAATATTCTAAGCTTAATCATCTTATCGACCATCTTGTCGGCAATGACCTTGTCATCTTCTTTCGACACTCCGATGAGGACCATGAAGCCCTTGCCAATCTTGCCAAGCTCTTTGCCATCAACTACCACATCTGCGTGAGCCACTCGCTGTATTACAAATTTCATATGTCTTAAAAACTCCTTATTTCCTTGATTTTTTTCGCACATATTCTCATAAAATTATAGCATTATATTTACATTATTACACGACAATCGGAGGACATAATGAACCCATTTAAAAAAATACAATTGCACTCAACAAGATTCGTAGCGGTTTCCGCAAATACATGAAGCATGTGCCAGCAATCAGAGCTGCTCAGGCTCAGGATGATCACGCAAAGGCTCAGCGCCTGATTCGTAAAGCTGAGGATGAATTTTGCGATTACACAGGTAAGGTACTCGGCATTAAGGTAGATGTTATAAATCCTGAAAACATTCCTGCAAAGAGTCCTTTCCTCGTAGTTGCAAAACCACCAGGGCTATGCTGATATATATGCAATGATTGAGGCTTTCCGTTCCACGCAGATTGGTTTTATCTCAAAGTCTGAGACAAAAAAGCTAAAGCCACTTGCCGACGTTATCCGAGGTACGCAGTCAGTATTTATTGACCGTGGAAATCCTCGCTCCGCTGTAAAGACTCTCGCTGAGGTTACAGACTTATTCAAGAAAGGCTATTCTTTCGTAATCTTCCCAGAGGGAACGAGAAGTCACAGTAACGATATGGGGCATTTTAAAGAAGGAAGCTTCAAATTTGCACAGAGAGCCGGCGTTCCAATCGTTCCAGTTTCGATTATCGATTCGTATAAGATTTTCGAGGAGCACAACACTTTCACTGGCGGAACTATTAAGGTAGTTATTCATCCGACCGTTGATATCTCTAGCATGTCTAGACAAGATCAGCTCACAGCTCAGCATCAGGTTGAAGATATCATCAGGGCTGGCATAGAGAAATATCGCTAGTCCAATCATTTTTCAATATTCAAACATGACGGGTTATAGGACAAAACGTGTTGGTAAAAACCGCTGTGGTCGTTGGAATTTCAACGGCTACAGCGGTTATATCTTTTTTGAAAGAAGATACAGGGTGGACAAAAAGAGTTGGTGAAAATGCTTGTAACTCTTGAAATTTCAAGGTGTATTGGGGTTATATCTTCCTTAGAAACAGTATTCTAGGAGGATAGTAAAATGAAACGCGTTATTTGCCCTGTTTGTGGAAATATTTGTATAAAATATGGGAAGAATAAATCAGGATCACAAAGGTGGATTTGTAAGAAATGCAAGTCAATAAACACACCTAAAATAGATAACCTAACCAAGCAACTTAATATATTTCTTAAGTGGCTTTTTAGCAAAGATATTCAAAAGGATATGCCTGGAGGTGGTCGTACCTTTAGGCGAAAGACATCCAAATTTTGGGATATATGGACATTACCAACCGTAGTTGAAGAAAAAGCATTCAGTTGTGTTCGTAGATGGAATTTATCTATGCCGTAATGCTTGTGTTTTTAATTTGCTGTGACAGAAATAATGTGCTTGGTTGGTACTTGTGCTGCTATGAGCATGCAAATGCATGGATTTCATTAATGTCCAGGATTACTGAACCTACACTTGTAGTTTCGGACGGAGGGAAAGGATTTAATAAGGCTTTGAAAAAAAGGTATGGCCTCATGCAAAGCACCAGAGATGCCTTTTTTTCATGTGTTTTTCTCAAGTAAGAAGATATACTACAACAAGGCCTAAAACCCTTGCAGGGGCTGAGCTATATGTTCTTTTCCAAAAAGACTGCTCCACCTAGAAACGAAATCTGAAGCAGATAAATGGATAGATGAGTTCTTAGATTGGATGAGAAGACACAACAAGTTTTTTTGAGCCAAAGGTCACTAGACGAAACTGGCAACTGGAGAGCAACGCATGAAAGACTTTTAAAGGCGCAGATATCTCTTTCTAGGTTGGTAAAAGAAGGTACTTTATTCACTTATTTGGATGAAGATTTAATAGCTGAGATAGGTAAGGTTCCATCTACAAATAACCAGATAGAAGGCGGTATAAATGCAAGACTAAGAGCTTTGCTAAGGAATCACCGTGGACTATCTGCTGAAAGAAGAATAAAAGCGGTCTTCTGGTGGTGCTATGTGCACTCACCAAGACCGCTTTCTGTGTCTGAACTATTAAAAAGTAATGCCAACGGACAAAAGTATTGCAGCGATATACCAGAAGATTTCAGAGCTAGATAAACGCACTTCATCTATCCCTACATGGGGAGATGCGGTGGTCTGGGGAGAGCTGCATAAGTCATCTGAATTTCAGAATTATTGGGATTAGCCACCAACTCTTTTTGTCCTATAACCCAACATGACAAAACCCACTGCGCCCGTTTTGGCACAGTGGGTTTTTATTGCTTGTAATTAAAGCTTTTGACTTATAAGCCTACTCCTTACGATTATGCTCTCTTTCTTCTGTAAACAGAAATTCCTGCGAGAGCTGTACCAGCGAGAACGAACATGATTGCAAATGCAACTGTGCTTGAGCTATCTCCTGTCTTTACGACCTTCGCACGCACTGGAGTCTTCTTAACTACTCCTGATGTTCCAGGCTTTGGTGTCTTCTTTGCTCCTGCTACAGTGAAGCATGCAGTTGCTGGATTTCCACATCTGAACTTTGCCTTGATGGTGTGCTTTCCAGCGCCGAGGCTTCTGATATAGCTCTCCTTGAGTGTTAGGACAACACTTCCCGGTTTTGCAATGTAGTTTGCCTTATCTACGGCTTTGCCATCTATTTCGATTCCCTGGAATCTGTCGAATACTCTTTCGCCTGGCTGATTCATATCTACTAGAGGATTCTCAATTTTAAATAGCAAATCTCCACCATTCCATACCGCATCGTTACCAACTGTAAATCTGTATCCATCTTCAATCTGCTCTGGTTCAGGCTGTGGAGTTGGTGTAGGCACAACAGGCTGAGGCGTTGGCTGTGGCTGAGGTGTTGGCTGTGGAGTAGGCTGCGGCCTTACAGCATCATTCTCGTCTGCTTCCTGAATAAGTATAAATGACATAGTAGGTGCATCCTTAAAGAAATCATCATATGTCTTACCACCGTCAACTGAGTACTTAAATATGTAACCGAGTCTCTTTCCGGTCCTGTTCTCAGGAATTGTTACATAGCAATTACCAGCAGTGTTGTCCTTTACATTAAGAGTTGCCTCTATATTTGTAGGTTTAAAGTTTGCTGTACTGCCTCCGGATTCGCCTGAATATAGCTTAAGCTTAATATCATGTCCATTATCAAGCTTTTAAATTATATCCACTTGCACTTATTTTTTTAAGGTTTTTTTCCCTCTTTAGGAACCAAGTTAGTAGTTGGTACTCCTTCGTACTCAATGCCAACGCGGCTAAGAGTCTTTTCTACCTTGACATTTGATACTCTAATATCTTCAGTGTTCTTTATATTTTTCATCGTTTACGTCTACTAAAGAACCCTTCTTGAATACCACACCTGTATACTCTTTCTTCTGTCCGGCTAGAAAACGTATAAAGATAGTGTCGTTTAGATATCCAAAGTCATCATTAGGTCCTAAAGCAACTTCCCTGCCATCAGAAGTTAGCAACTTTACACCTGCTTTGCGGTTCTGTGGAAATGGGTTAACTTTGATATTGCGATCGAACTTTACTCTAATCTCCTGTGGTGCAGCCCATCTTGCATCAACTGGCTTAGCATTAAACTCAGCTGCTGAAACGTTAGGCAGGAAAACGCCACTTGTAAGGAGCATCGTAGCCGATAAAATTAATGCTGAAAACTTCTTGAAAAAGTTTCTCATATTACGGTTCCTTTCGTCTTTCTTAATCATTTTGCTAATAACGTACTTGTATATTTTACTATAAATAAATATCCATTGCCATAAATATGACTAAAATAGTCTTGATTAATCGTATTAATTCTATTTAAGTGTTATAATTTTAGGTCTTTCATTTTTAAAAATATTAGAAAAGCACCGCATCCATTGAGAATGCAGTGCTTTTTCGATTATATGATTCTTAAAAATCCATCTTTTTTTATTTTTATCTATTAAACCCTTTTTTTCTTCTGTAATAGCAAATGCCTGCAAGAGCTACAATCGCCATAATTAATGTAGCTTCATATGCAAATGCTATATTTCTGTCACCTGTCTTCACGATACTTCTATGAACTCGTGCTTTCTTAGCAATCACTAGGTTTTTAGCTTTGCTCGAAGCACTTACGATTGACCCAGAGTTTCTCTGTGAATTATTACCAGCAACTGTAAATCTAGCTTCAACAGCCCCATTCTGGAAGTAGATCTTTGCAGTATGACTTCCGTTACTAAGAGTCTTGAGATAGCTGGATTTAAATTTGAGTCTCAGGCTTCCCTTAGTCTTCGTGTAATTATCAGCGGATACTAGAACTCCATCCACTGTAACGTGCGAGAAGTTATCATATGTATCTTCATCGCTACTCTTTGCCTTTACTACTATTTCGAGAGCTTCATCACCGCTATTCCACTTTAGCGAATCCTTGTTTACAACGTAGTATTCCGCCTGCTCATTGCTGCCGTACTCGATTACGTTGTTGTACATAGACATGGTGTCCATCAGGAATTTAACCTTGTCTCCATCTTGGCTAAACTTAACCTTTACTGGCTTTCCTGCTTCATCGATGTAGTATACATGCCTTACGGATTTTCCAGCGGGTACTTTGCGAGTTACTTCAAATGAACCATGTGCTAGCTTCGAGATTTCCACGCGCGCCATGTTAACGGTGTCAATATCGATAACCTCGTAATCTTTCCCTTCAAATCCCTTTTACGGAGCCATTTGGAAGAACTCTCTCATTAAGAGCATACTTGCCCTCTGTTCCGAAGTTGAGCCCTGTCAATTCCACGTTATCATCGTAAGTGGATATCACAGTGTCATGCTTGTGGTCATCTGCCTTGTCAAACACGATAAGCGATAGTACATTTCTACAGCTGAGGTGGTCATAAGGATGCTTTCCAGAGTTCCATTCTGACTTGTCCTTTACAGTAAGAGGGAAGGAATCCATCGCATATGTGCCTCCCGAAACCTCAATCATGTAGTTGTTATCCTCGATAAGATCGCACTCTATAAATCCATCCTCATCTGATGTCACCGTTATGGTATCAATTGGGCTGGTAAGTTTAAACTTTACGTTAGGTGCCGGCACTTCACTGCCCTGCTTATCTTTATAAATACAGGTAGCTGAACCTTTACCCTCTTATGGTTATCCGTCCCAACTGCAGGCTTAGTGCGCTTTATTAGCACTAGCTTATCGACAGTCTTACCGTCTATCTTGTAGTTTTGCGGCAGAGTTCCATCCTTATTTGAAGTGATATAGGCATTATCCATATCATATTCTTTGTCGTCGGTAGAAATTATGTAGTTATTGTCTTTTACTAAAGTCAATTCCTTGAGCTTCGAATCTGCGGAAACAGTATTTGCCTCATGCTGCTGCGTTGTGCTGTTATATACGGAGAACTTAATCGCCTTATTAACAGGAACCTCTTTGCCGTTAACCTTTTCATATATAGGAAGATCCGCAAGCTTAACCTTTTCCGTCTCATACACCTTCGCATAATCAGACGGTTTGTATTTACCCTGTTCATTAGGCTTTACAGTTGGTTCGTCTTCCTTAGGACCAGATTTATTAAGCTTCTTCCATAGGTCTGGATAAATATAAATATCCATTACCGTAGCCTTGGTGAGGTTCGGTTCAAAGTCTGTCTCAGGATATGAGATATATACTTCATCTTCCGAGTACTTGCTTATATCGATGCCGTTGATGATAATCGGTTTCTTTGCGTTAATGTCAAATACATTTCCCTTTTTTAACGAAACGTATACGTGCACATTTTTCTTTTGGAATTTAACGTCTACTGTATCGGCGTAATCTGGCTTAGACGAAGTTAGCTTTCCATCTGCCTCAGTTATATCAAGGCTTAGAGATACATTATTCTCTTTAGGCTTGGTGTTCTCTCCGCTCTGACCGCCCTTCTTGATAAGCTCCCATGCCTCTGGATAGATATAGAGGTCGAGCATTGCAGTCTTCTTGATCGAAGGATCAAAGTCAGACTCTGGATATGAGAAGTAAACTAGCGAGTCCTTATATTTATTGAGGTCAACACCGTTGATAGAGATTGGCGCATCTCCATCTACCTCAACCTCAGATCCTGGCTTAAAGATGATATTAATTTTTACAAATTTCTTCTCATGCTTTGCCTTGATGCTTTCAACATTGCCTGGTGCAGTGCAAGTGATTGTTCCATCCTTGTCTGTGGCTTTGATTTCAACCATTGAACCATTCGCATTTGTCCCTGCCAATGTGTTCATAGGCATGAGTCCAGCGATGAGAAAAGCAGCCATCATAATGACAAGGGTTTTAATTAAATAATTTCTTGAAGTAGTCATTTAAAATACTTGTTCCCCCGAATATCGATATAGTGATAACTTAAAAGCTCTTAATCATAACTAATTAACTAGTCATGGTTAAGAGCTTTAGGATTTTAGTTTACCATTCAGAAAATTATTTTTTAAATAGATATTTTCAATTCAGGTACTTTCTTTTTTTACTAAATCCTATTGTGTTTGCATTTTTTTGTGGCGCTTGAATTTAAAGTAGTGAAATAATTTTTTTCATTAAGTTTATCATACGTTTTTTTAAATCATTATCTGTAATTCTTACGCCTGCATACTTAGCCAAATCACATAACATTTTTGAATATATCCATGGGTGTTTTCTTTTTCTGAATTGTATATAGATTCAGCTGTTATACAAGTTATGTTATGAGCTGCTTTTATTGCGTACACTTTCTTCTATATCTCTTATTTTTGTAAATACTATTTTTTTAATATTTAAGTCAATTCCTCCCTTGCCATTTTTCATCAATAATTGCAATATAATCAAAGGACTTTTACATATTTATTAGTTTCTTTTTACCCAAGCTGAACCCGATCTCTTATTAAATCTTATTAATGAATTTAAATCAACAATTTGTGTTTTTCTTGATGATCATCTCTAGTAGCTTTAGGAATACAGGTGAAATAGATTGAATATAATCCGCATGCTCCTCTTTCTCTAGTTTGATTTTCATAATCATAAGATATTCAAAGATGTTCCAATGATCACCTTGCTTAATTGGATAAATATCATAGTTGGCAGCTTTTGCGTTCTTCTCACAATTAGATTTATCAAGCTTTAGTCTAGCAGAACCAGCTTCTATTAGGGAAATTGCATCCTTGCTAATATAATCTCTGACACTATTAGCAACGTCTAATGCCGCTCTATAGTCATATGCTTCTATGTGTTCTTGTATGATGCTTGACTCATGCACTTATGCATTGTTCTTTCTTTTATCAACTACAGCCACAACTATAGCTAGAATTATAACAAGTAACTCTATTAGTGCAAGCTCAAACTGCAAGAAAAGCAAAATACCTAATACTGGGAATAGCATAAACAACGCCACAATATAAGCTATGCAAAAGCCAACCATACTCTCATCAGTAGTTGAATCAGTTCTACGTACAGTGAGAAGCAAATAAGCTAAAGTAAGTAATTCAACTAGTAGCATTCTTCTTAGCATAGTTTGACTATACCCAGAACTCCAAACCATATAATAAGCAACTGATTGCAGTATAAGCATCAAACTGCTACATGTTAACATCATTTGATTTTTTTCTTCATTTTTCTCTTTCCACCTCTATTTCTTTCAAATAACGCAGTCAAGATCTCTCAAGACCAGACTAATAAAGTTTTCGTCCCCTATCGGGGTTTTCGTTTTCTAATCCACTTTTTATTTTTCTAGAGTAATATTTAATTTACAGAACATAGTTCCTCCATACTACAAAAATAATAAATAATACTGTAGTCTGATTATAGCATTTATGTATCTATTTAAATACATTTTTAACCTTTTTATACTATAAAAAAATTTTCTATTAACTTGTTATTTAATACATTGATATACAATCAGATTTAAAGTACTACACTCATATCCAAAGAATACCTTAATCAAATTAATATTATTTTTCGCACTTAAAAAAAGGATTGGACGAACCAATCCTTTTTTTGCTTATTTATTTTCTAATATTGTATATCCCTTAGAGCTATAGTGTTTTCTCTTTAATTTTAGAAGATGTTTCACACATATTTAAAGCGTTTCTTATCTCCCACTATGATCGAACCCCTTAGATACATAGTTGTTATCACCATTTCCGTTATTTGGCACGATTACACGGGAGTTATTAAGAATCTCAATCTGCTTCTTCATGTCCTTAATGCAGAGTATCGCTAGATTCATTCCGAAATCCTGTCTGAGCACTAGTCTCTGTACATCGATATCCTTGATATTCTCTGGCATTGGATATGCAGGTACCATCCAGCCCTGCATACGGAGACGATCTGCCAGATCATAAAGTGTCCATTCCACATCTACATCGTCCTTAAGCTTCCAGCAGATGATTGGAATCTGTTCTGCGCCCTCAAGCACCTCGAAGATGCCCATATTCTCAATCTCGGAAGCCATGTATCTAGCAACCTCTAGGGTCCGCTCATGGATTTCTTTGTATCCCTTAAATCCATTTCTGAGTAGCATATAATACTGTCCGACAATTTGCGAAGCACTACGAGAGAAGTTAATCGCCATAGTTGCTTCCTTGCCACCAAGGTAGCTTACCCAGAAGATTAGTTCCTCAGGCAGCGCTTTCTTGCTACGCCAAATTACACAGCCAACTCCTGGATATACGAGTCCGTACTTATGTCCAGAAGTACTTATCGACCACACGTTCTTAAGTCGGAAATCCCACTCTAGTTCTGGATCGATAAATGGAGCGACCATACCACCGGAAGCGGCGTCTACGTGAATCCGAATTGGCATATCAGTATGCTCTTTATTGTATTTCTCAACAAGATTATCGAGAGCCTTTATATCATCGTACTTTCCAGTATAGGTTATGCCTAGTATAGCCACTATTCCGATAGTGTATTCATCGACATAATCCATAACCGTGTCCATGTTAAGCGATAGATGATCGAGGTCTATTGGCACAGTTCTCATCTCTATATCCCAGTAACGACAGAACTTCTCCCAGCATACCTGATAAGCTGATGAGATTACGAGATTAGGTCTTCTCTTGGTAAATCTATCTACACCAGCTGCATCTGCTAGCTTTTTCCATCTAAATAGCATTGCTAGTCCGCCGAGCATGCACGCTTCAGAGGATCCAACCGTGGAAGTTCCGAGTGGCTCTTCCTGCTTATCCACATTCCACAGCTTTCCAATAATATCTACACAGCGATTTTCAAGGTCCGCAGTCATAGGATATTCATCCTTATCAATCGCATTTTTCTCGAAATTCTCTGCCATCAGCTTTGTTACTTCTGGTTCCATATATGTCTGACAGAATGTCGCAAGATTCTGTGTCGCATTACCCTCAACACTCAGATACTGTCTGATCATCTCTGCAGCCACTCCTGGAGCAACTGGCTCATCATTTATCTTATCCTTTGGCATTGCAGCACCGCTAGTCTCTGTACCGAAAATAGGTGTGCGATAACCCGTATCATCATTCAAAGAAGATAGACTATCATTCAGTTTTACTTCGTTATTTTCCGAATTTCTCATTTCCGTACCTCTTTTCATCATTAATTGACAATGGTTTAAAAACATTTTTACTATCTTTTTGTTTGAATACACCATATCTACTGATAAATGGTTACTTTTCATCACCTGTAGCTTTTTCCGTTCGACGACCATCTATGCCTATTTGAATAGATAATCAATGGTGCAGCCATCGAAACGATAAAACATACTATCAACACTATATGATATTTATATCTCCAGCTTGTGTGTGGTAGAGTATTTTTTTCATCCATGATGGCAATCTCCTTTGTTATATGATGCGGTTGGCGAACCAACATTGTGATAACATCGGAGGTTTCTTCTTAAAGTTAAATATACTCTAATAAAACCGACATAGCCGGCGGATTATTGATTTACCTCTCTATAGCTCTGCGAATCCTCTATGAAATCAATACCATATTAAAATAGAAAGCTCGAATACGAGCTTTCTGAAAACCTATCATAACAAATATGCTATCTATTCTGCTCCGCTATGCGCTCCTGTTCCGCTTTCTTGTCCATCTTAAACTGTTTGCGGAATTCTTCTACAGAACTAGGAAGTTTCTTTATGTCGGATTTGTTGTAAATGAGGTAGTAATATACATCCTTTCTATATGATTTCTTGTCCTCTGTTGGTGCTCCTAGCATGTATCGTCCATTTTTGAGCTTACATACTATATCACCCACTGCACGAAAAATCCTTCTCATAGTTTTTTTCTTTATAAAAAGAGATTACACCTCTATCTACTGAAGCTGAATCTTTAAATACAACTCTAGCCCCATTAGTGGGTTTTATTAAGTAGTTCCCATTTTCCATTTTATACTTGCCAAAGAAACAGATTATATTTTGCGCATAGCCAGCCCCATCATCTCCATAATCCTCTTGACTACGCCTGCTATCGTCATACATCAAGACAAAGTTCCCATCATCTTTAAACTCGATATATGATCTAGAATGATTTTTTGAAGGATATTTCCCATACAGGCCCCCTATGTATACTGTATTTTTTAATTTCTGTAATCGGCTTAGGTACAAACACTGTTGTATAAAAATATAACTGCCATAGTAGTTGTTAACAATACAGCCATCAGAGCTATCCCTAGTTTTATGATGCTTTTTTTACTCATAACTTCACCCTATCCTTAAAGTTCTTCCTATTTTGCTTTAATGATTTACTATCGTCACTATTTAATATCTCTGGTGCTATATATCTTCTTTCTTTGTATGTAATCCCTTTTTTATCTTTTAAAAATAGTGACTCATCTCTAAATCTAGGTTCATAACCAGTTTCTTTAGCTGGAAATACATCGAACATCTGGTGATAATTATCATTTGCAGTGGCATAATTAAAGCTGGAGCAGTTAACCATGGCATCTTGAGTAGCATCTTTGTCCAAGAGTGTAAGAAATTTACCGTCGCCATTAATTATAAATTCAGAGCGAAACTTTCCATTCGTAACAACTTTAAGGTTAACCCCACCATTAGCATTACTGTGTCCTTCAGGAAAAATATATCTATTCCCATCCTTATCATAATACCTTTTTTGATGCAGTCTAGCTGACTCTTCTACTGACCAATCAACTTTGTGTTCTCTTATATATCTTGCCAGCTTTTCTTCGTCAGTACCTTCTGCATACAAGTTCGAAATATATTCAGCCTGCTGATAGGAAATTACGTATCTAAACAGATGCACTTGTTTTCCTAATTTCCCTTTTAGTGCATTTTCGATATGTATTCTCTTTTCTATATTTGCCAGTGCTATTGTATTTCCTTCAGGGGTAGGCAGGAACGCCGTTCTTACTGTGCTCGAAAGACTTCCCCAGAACTTATCATCAGGCTCAAGATTAGGATCAATTTTGTTTGCAATACGCCTTAATTCTTCTGCTGATGAATTCTCATCAATACCGTCCATGCCTGTAACTTTCATCAGCATCTTGAGCTTCTTCTTGCTCTCGGATGCTGATAATCCTTCTGCTTTCCACGCATACCACATCTTTTTAAAGACTTCACTACCAACTAGTTGAGTTTGTTTATTACACTTATCTATCTCTACAAGCACATCACCTGGTGTAATCTTTCCTGCTATATTCTTATTAATATATCTGGCATAAGCCTTTATCCCATCGACTGCCCAGCCCTGTTTTTTTCTAGTATAAGTACATTTGTCGTTACCTCACCCTGATATTTCTCCCATGTTTCCTCATTTATGGATATTGGTCTCTTTATACCATATAGCACTATAACATCCAGCTCCTTTGACTCTTCATTTAGCTTTGCTCTCCATGAGGCTTCTAGGTTTGGATGAAATGCGCCCGCACTAAATGACTTACCGAGGTCTGACAGGGCTGCGTTTATCTGTTCTGCTGTGCTATCTCCGGTGCTGAATAGATCCTTTGTAGAATTCTCTATATCGTAGTATGCCTGCTCTTGTGCTTCCCAGATTTCAAGCATCCTTCGGTGGTTATCTGCTAGGTGATCATATAGCGATGCTCTTGTGCTTTGATTTTTCTGCATAGACTGCGATTGCGGCGTATGTAACCGCATTTTTCTCGGCAGCGGTTTGCCCTATCCTCATATGCACGAATTCTACCTCTTGCATACTCTTGTCCTTTGAGGATTTTATCACCATCTAGAACTTTGTCACCAACACTGCTCATGAGTGTTTTGTATTCGCCTATGTTGTAATTGATAAGCGACCTAACACTTTGTAACACTGTCTTGTAATCTGCAATCTGCTGTTTTTAGAGCATCGAATGCTTTGCTCTCAAGCTCATTACTATTTATAAATTCATCTAGTTTATGCTCTACATTTATGGTCTTTGATGATACCTTGTGCAGGTTATCTATGGCCTCTCTACACTGAGCTTTGATTTCTGCTGGGTCTAAGTAAAAACTTGCACTCACACTATTACTTCCTTTCACATATTATTTATTTTTTTATTATCTTCTTTTTCAGTATCTGTATGATTTATTATTATTTTTATAATTTTTATCATACTTTTTATCTTTTCTACTAAAAAGAGCAACCGCTCCGCAGCCACCCTTTCTCATCTTTTTTTATTCAGTAAGTTTAATCTTTCTACTTAACTATCTCATTAAACTAATTTCTAAACCAACGTCATCTGCTCGCTATCAGCCTTTTCCTTCTTAGTCATAGGCTTCGAAGCATCATCCTCGTCGAGGACCTTTGCAAATGATACGATTTCGTCACCAGACTCAACCTTCATGATCTTAACACCCTGGGTTGTTCTACCTGACTTCGATATCTCGTTAGCTCTTATTCTGATAATTACACCGTTCGAGTTGATCAGCATAATCTCATCATCCTTGCTTACAAGCGTTGCACCAACTAGCTCTCCAGTCTTCGAGAACTTAGTCTTATCGTAAGTCGAAACTCCCTTTCCACCTCTGGTCTGAAGTCTATACTCATCGAGGCTGGTTCTCTTACCAAAGCCCTTCTTAGTCATTACAAGCAGTTCACGCTCACCAGTGCTATCGAGTTCCATAGATACAACTTCATCATCCTTATCTAGTGTTATAGCTCTTACACCGCCAGCACTTCTGCCCATGCTTCTAACATCATCCTCGTGGAATGTTATTGACTTACCCTTCTTGGTCACAACATATACACTCTCTTCACCACTTGACTGACTTACAGAGATGAGCTTGTCGTCATCCTTAAGCGTGATAGCGATGAGTCCGGTCTTACGGTTAGTATCGAACTGAGACATTGGAGTCTTCTTGATAGTTCCATTTCTAGTAACCATGATTAAGTAATTATCATCTGCAAATTCCTTAACCGGTATAACCGCAGTTACTCGCTCGCCCTGATCAAGGTTTAGGAAGTTAATAACCGGAGTGCCCTTCGCAGTCCTAGATGCTTCAGGAATCTCGTAAGCCTTGATTTTTATAAACCTTACCGAGGTCAGTAAAGAACATCAGATAGTCGTGAGTCGACGTTATTATGAGATCCTTTACAAAGTCTGAATCTCTAGTTGTGAGACCTACTATTCCCTTTCCACCACGGCGCTGTGCCTTGTAAGTATTCTCAGGAACTCTCTTGATATATCCGAGGTGTGTTAGCGTAACTGCGACATCCTCTTCATCTATCAAGTATTCCTCATCTATTCCACCATCATCAGCAACGATTTTTGGTTCTTCTGCCATCACCGTACTTCTGCTTGATTTCGGTAAGCTCATCCTTGATAACACCCATTAGCTTGAGTTCGTCAGCTAGAATTGACTTGTAGTAAGCAATCTTCTGCATGAGCTCATTATGCTCGTTCTCAATCTTCTCACGTTCGAGACCCTGCAGCCTAGCTAGTCTCATATCTAAGATTGCCTGAGACTGAATCTCACTGAGACCGAATCTAACCATCAGCTTTTCCTTAGCATCATTGTAGCTAGAACGGATTACCTTGATTACTTCGTCTATATTATCTAGCGCAATCAGAAGACCTTCTAAGATATGTGCTCTTGCCTCAGCTTTTGCGAGGTCGAACTTTGTCCTTCTTGTGATTACAATCTTCTGGTGCTTTAGATACTCATCGATAATCTCGCATAGTCTGAGAATCTTAGGTTCACTGTTAACTAGAGCTAGCATAATCATGCTATAAGTGCTCTGAAGCTGAGTGTGCTTGTATAATCTGTTGAGAATCACATTAGGATTAGTATCCTTCTTGAGTTCGATTACGATTCTCATTCCCTCTCTGTTAGATTCATCTCTAATAGCGGAAATTCCATCGATTTTCTTATTTCTAACGAGGTCAGCCATAGATTCGATGAGTCTCGCCTTGTTAACCTGGAAAGGAATCTCAGTGATTACGATTCTCATCCTACCGCGAGCAGTTTCCTCAATCTCGCTCTTAGATCTTACTGTAATCTTACCTGTTCCAGTCTCATAAGCTTCTCTAGCCGCATCCCTTCCGAGAATGCTTGCACCCGTTGGAAAATCTGGTGCCTTTATAATCTTAATGAGCTCATCATTACTACAATTCTCATCGTCGATTCTCTTAATACAAGCATCGATTGTGTCGCTTAAGTTATGAGGAGGAATGGAAGTCGCCATACCTACGGCAATACCGTTCGATCCATTTATAAGCAGATTAGGTACTCTCGAAGGGAGAACCACCGGCTCCTTCTCCTCACCGTCGAAGTTGTCTGTAAAATCAACAGTGTCTTTCTCTATGTCGCGAACCATCTGTAACGAAAACGGCGACATTCTAGCCTCCGTATAACGCATAGCAGCTGCTCCATCTCCGTCTACAGAACCGAAGTTACCGTGTCCGTCTACTAACGGATATCTCGTCGAGAAATCCTGTGCCATCTTAACCATGGCATCGTATATTGAGCTGTCACCGTGAGGGTGATATTTACCCATTACTTCTCCGACAATACGCGCCGATTTCTTGTGCGGCTTGTCTGGAGTAATACCCTAGGATGCTCATTCCATATAGAATTCTTCTGTGTACTGGCTTGAGTCCATCACGAACATCTGGGAGTGCACGTCCGACAATAACGCTCATCGCGTAGTCGATATATGAATTCTTCATCTCATCATATATTTCATGAGTGATGATTTTTGCTATCTTCTAAAAAGCGTAGTCATTATATCTCCTTAATGTCCATTAAATATCTAGTGTTGCGTATCTTGCATTGTCTTCAATAAACTTCTTTCTTGGCGGAACCTTATCCCCCATCAGAGTTGTAAAGATTTCATCTGCAGCTGTTGCATCATCAATCTTAATCTGTACGAGAGTTCTATGGTTATAATCCATAGTAGTCTCCCATAGCTGGTTAAAGTCCATCTCACCAAGACCCTTGTATCTCTGAATCTCAATTTTTGCATTCTTATTCTTAGCCTTAAGTTCAGCGAGTAGCTTTTCCTGCTCAGCATCTGAATAAGTATAGTGAAGTTCCTTGCCCTGCTTTACTCTGAATAGAGGTGGCTGAGCCGCATATACATATCCACCCTCGATAAGTGGTGTCATGAATCTATAGAAGAATGTGAGCAGCAGAGTTCTGATATGAGCACCGTCGACATCGGCATCGGTCATGATGATAATCTTGTGATATCTGAGCTTTGTGATATCGAAGTTACTTCCTACTCCGCATCCAAATGCAGTTATCATATTCTTGATCTCGTCCGAGTTAAGAATCTTATCTTCTCTCGCTTTCTCTACGTTGAGAATCTTACCTCTTAGCGGAAGTACAGCCTGACGGTTACGGTCTCTACCAGACTTAGCGCTACCACCGGCAGAATCTCCCTCTACTAGGAAAAATCTCCGAAAGTGCTGGATCCTTCTCCGAGCAATCTGCAAGCTTACCAGGTAGAGATGTTGTCTCGAGTACCGAAGTCTTACGAGTAATTTCTCTAGCTTTTTCTAGCAGCTTCTCTTGCACGAGCAGCCTTGAGGCACTTATCAACAATGAGCTTAGCTTCCTTTGGATTCTCGTCGAGGAAGAATGCAAGGTTCTCATTCATGTTACTCTCAACAAATCCTCTAACCTCGCTATTACCAAGCTTAGCCTTAGTCTGTCCTTCAAACTGAGGATTTGTCAACTTAACACTTACTATTGCTGTTAGACCTTCTCTAACGTCTTCACCTTGAAGCGAATCATCGTTATCCTTAAGAAGCTTAGTTCTTCTAGCATAATCGTTGATAGTTCTAGTGAGAGCCGCTCTAAATCCAACTAGATGGAAACCACCCTCGATAGTGTTGATGTTATTTGCATAAGAAAGTGTGAGCTCGCTATACCTGTCGGTGTACTGCATAGCAATCTCTACCTCATATCCGTCCTTCTCGTATTCGAAGTAGAAAATCTTGTTGTTGATTAATCCCTTTATTCTTATTGAGATACTGAACGAATTCGATAATTCCACCTTCGTAGTGGAAGCTTTCTTTCTTCTTTCGTCCTTCTCTCTTATCCTCGATAGAAATTCTTAGTCCCTTATTAAGGAAAGCCATCTCACGCATACGTCTCTGCAGTGTATCGTAATCGAATACTGTTTCATCAAAGATTTCTGCATCTGGCCAGAAAGTAGTCTTAGAACCAGTTTCCTTTGAAGTTCCAATGATTTCTAGCTTTGTAGTAGTCTTTCCTCTCTTGTACTCCTGCTTATAGAGATTACCATTACGCTTAACCTCTACAATCATGTGAGTTGAAAGTGCGTTTACTACAGAAGCACCTACTCCGTGGAGACCTCCAGATACCTTATATCCACCATCTCCAAATTTACCACCGGCATGGAGCTGCGTGTGAATAACTTCAACAGCAGGAATTCCAAGCTTAGGGTGAATATCTACTGGCATTCCTCGTCCATCATCAGTAACGGTGATCGAGTTATCTTCATTTATCGTAACAGTGATATGCTTACAATACCCAGCAAGTGCTTCATCGACAGAGTTATCAACAATCTCATATACGAGATGATGAAGTCCCGCAGGCCCAGTACTACCAATGTACATACCAGGTCTAACCCTTACAGGTTCTAGTCCCTCAAGTACGGTAATTTGGGAGGCATCATAATTGTTTTGCTTATTTTCTGCGCTCATATTGACCTTCCTTTTTATATTTCTAACCCATTTATTTTAGCATAGAGGCGTTAAAATAGCAATAAAGGTAGTTTCACCCTTTTTAAAGAATAAAACTACCTTAAATCGCTTATTTTTTGATATTTTTCTATTTTTATATGTTATATTGCCTAATTATTCGCTTATTTTTGTATCTAATTTATACAAGCGAACCTCTTTTTACGTTAAATACCTTTCCTTCTTCCATACCCTTAAGGAGTTCCGAGTTAACCTCAGTTGACGTAAGAAATAACTGAACATCCTCTATCTCATTTAGCAGATAACTCTGACGTTCTCTATCTAATTCAGATAGTACATCGTCTAGAAGAAGTACCGCATTCTCACCTAGAATCATCTCAGCAAGCTGAATCTCTGCAAGTTTCAGCGACAGCGCGACTGTTCTCTGCTGTCCTTGCGAGCCAAACTTCTTGGCATCTATGCCATTGATATAGAAATCAAGATCATCCCTATGAGGACCTATGCTGCAGTGACCGTTGTATATATCTCGGTCGCGAAAATTTACAATTTCATCGAGAATGTTCTCGGCAGATACCGATTCAACATATTTTATATTCAAAGTTTCTCTTCCCTTAGATATGTTGTTCTGTATCTTAGAAGCTTTCTCTGATAGCATTTCCACGAATTCACGGCGAATTTTTAATAATTTCACTACCGTATTTCGCTAGCTGCATATCGTATATCTCAAGCATATCTCTCATCTTAGGCTCGCTCCCAGGTGACCTTAACTGCTTGATAAGTGAATTCTTCTGCCTGAGCACTTCTTTGTAATTTTTAAGAGCCTCGAAATAACTAGGTCTGAGCTGACTTATCTCTTTATCTATGAAATTTCTACGCTTTTCTGGGCTGTCCTTGATGATTCTTAAATCATCAGGTGAGAAAACCACGACTACTAGATTGTTCAGAAGCTCCGCAGTTCTACTAAGAAACTTATTATCCTTCTTAATCATCTTCTTGCCGCGATTATTAACAGTGATGCTAATTTTCTTTTCTATATCTTCGCTGACTGCTTCAATAGATACATTGCAGCTATCTTCCCCAATCTTAATGAGATCAGTTGAGTTGCTCGTACGAAAAGAACGCGCAAACGCGCAGAGATATATAGCCTCTATGAGGTTGGTTTTACCCTGCGCGTTTTCACCTATTATTATATTTCGCTTACTATCAAACTCTACTTCGAGATCGCTGTAGTTTCTGAAATTTTTTAGTTTTATACTATTTACTCTCATCCACAGTTTCCTATTACTAGTTAATTCTTACAGGAAGTACTAGATACAGATAAGTATCACCCTTAAGAGGAGTGATGATGCATGGCTTTACACTGTCGCTCATGCTTAGAATAATCTCTTCATCGTCGATAACCTTTAGCACATCCATCATGTATCTTGAGTTGAATCCAATCTCTAGGTTATCTCCCTCTTTCATGATTTCAACCATTTCTTTGATGCTGCTCTTCTCGGAGAGAGATGTAATTTCAATCTGTTCTTCCCCAATATTCATCTTGATAAGGTTATTATTCTGAGCAGAAGCTATAATAGCAGCTCTATCAATACTCTTCATTAACTCAATTCTGCTAGTTCTAATCTTGATATTAGTTTCAGCCTTGATGATTCTGTTGTAATCAATGTAGTTTCCATTAAGAGTGTTGAGGATTACTCTGTTGTTGTCAAAAAGCATAACAACCTTGTTATCCACAATCTCCATAAATAGTTGTTCATCGTTGTCATCGTCGCTGATAATCTTTGAAACTTCTCCGAGAAGCTTAGCTGGAACTACGATGCTTAGCTTCTCATCTGTATCAACCTTTGCATTGTAAATAGCCATTCTAAATGTATCCACAGCTACCATGCGAAGATTTCCCTCACCTAGCTCGATAAGGACACCCGTTAGTACTCCATTGAGTTCATCAGCACTTGCGGAGAACGAAGTCTTACGGATTAAGTTTTTAATATCTTTTTTTGAAAGAATTATCTTCTGTCCTTCTCCAATATTGAATCTTGGAAATTCATCTGCCGAGAAACAATTAAAAGTAGAAGATGATTTACCGCTGTTAATCTTAATCTGATTCTTTTCGTGATTAAAGTCCATAAGCACTTCCTCTTCAGGAAGCTTATTAACGATGTTAGCAAAGTTCTTCTCTTCTATTACAAATGAAACGTCGCCTTCACTATCAACAGAAATGTTAGACTCTATAGTCATGTTAGTATCTGTTGCTGTAAGGTACATTCTATCTCCCTTAGTCTCAATAAGTATCCCTTCTAATATTGGTGAAGGTGTCCTTGTTGGAATTGAGTGAGATACGTTATTAATAGCTCTATTAAGTTCATTTCTTGTGCAGTATATTTTCATCGAAATTCCCTTTCTTTATATATTATATATTTAGTAATAATAGTAGGGGCTGTTGATAATGTGGATAACTTTCTTTTTGCTTTAATTATCTCGTATCTAGTTCAAAAAAAGTATATTGATAACCCCTGATGATAACTAGTTAGTAAAATATGGATAAATAAACTTGATAAAAAAATAAGTGATTATATCCTATAAATCATGTTTCTTTAGCTTTTTTTATTAATCTCGTCTATATCGTATTTGATAAGTTCATCTTCCTGATATAGATTCTGTATTTTATTACAATTACTCATTACAGTTGAGTGGTCTCTGCCTCCGAATATCTCACCTATTTTAGAGAATGAGAAATCAGTGCTCTCTCTGCACAGGTACATCGCAACTTGTCTAGCAAGCGCAACCTCTGCAGTTCTACGCTTTGAGTCAAGATCTGAAACCTTGATATCGTAGTAAGAAGCGACTGTCGATCTTATCCTCTCCGGAGCAATTGCTTTATCGGTGTCTCTATAGATGTCCTTTAACACTATCTTAGCAAAATCAAGGTCAATCTTGTTATTCATAATCTCGGAGAAGCTTATCATACGGTTCATCGCACCTTCTAGCTCCCTGATATTATACTTGATTTTCTCAGCAATTAGATTACAAACCTCTTCAATGTCATTATCTATCTCGATTTCAGCAAGTTCAATCTTCTTCTTGAGAATCGCTACTCTAGTCTCAAAGTCAGCAGGCTGAACGTCTGCCGTTATTCCAAATCCAAATCTCGTAGTCAGCCTCTCATCGAGTTTCTGTAGGTTGCTCGGAGGTCTGTCACTTGATATTACTATCTGTTTGTTGTTCTCGTATAAGGTATTGAATGTATGGAAGAATTCTTCCTGAGTAGCTTCTTTACCCTCCAAAAACTGGATATCGTCTATGAGAAGAATATCTATATTTCTATATTTTTTTCCTTGAACTGATTGGTGTTCTGCGTATTTATTGCTTCTATTAGTTCATTCGTAAAAGTTTCGGAAGAAATGTACAGAACATTTGAAGTAGGATCGTTCTTAATAACCTGAATTCCTATGGCCTGCATGAGATGAGTTTTACCAAGACCGGATCCTCCATACAGAAAAAGAGGATTGTAAGCTTCTGCAGGTGACTCGGCAACTGCAAGTGATGCAGCATAAGCGAATCTGTTGTTACCACCAACTACAAAGTTTTCAAAGTTAAACTTTGGATTGAAAAGCTTGGAATTATCTTTATAAAGAGACTTTCTAATTTTTTTCTTTTTATCAATCTTGTTACTCTTATACTCATCCTTTGACTTTATAACAACTTGAAAATCGTCTCCGAGCAGCCTCGAGAATATGTCTTCGATTTGAACTATGTATTTCTCTCTTAGAAACTTAATTATACTTATATCTTCAAGTTGAATATAAATTGTCTTGTTATCAACATCGAGTTTATATAGTGAAAGATCAGAGAAGAACATATCAAAACTTAGTTTGCTTGTGGACTTCTTGATTTCCTCTATAAACGAATCCCATATCTTGTTAGTGTCCAATGTACTGCCTCCTAGGTGAATAAACATATTTTACACAAATAAATCCACAACAGCAATAACGCTGAATCCTATAAAATCACTGTATTAGCATGTGGCAAAAATAAAGTTATACACATGTTGTGGATAACTTTGTTAATAAGTTAAAAGCTACCACTAAATGTAGTGTGTAGGATAAATTTAAAAAAATTTAAAAAAATTTTTTTCCTAAAGAACACCGTCAAAATGTTGTATCCATTGACTTTGTTATGGTTTGAAAGTATAATATCACGATGTATGTGCCTTTGGAATTTAGAAGACACAACTATATTAGATTATATCAAACGTTGATATGGAAGGAGAAATTAACATGAAAAGAACTTACCAGCCTAAGAAAAGGCAGAGACTTAAGGAGCACGGCTTCAGAAAGAGAATGGCAACTGCAAGCGGCAGAAAGGTTCTCAAGAGAAGAAGAGCTAGAGGTAGAAAGAGCCTTACAGCTTAATAGCTGACAGAAGGTAATGTGATCATGCTCAGAGAATCAACGCTAAGAAATCAGCAGGACTTCAAGATTGTCTATAACAAAGGTCAATCGAAAGTCTCGAGATTCATGGTAATTATCTATAAAAAGAATGGGCTTAAGTATTCGAGAATAGCTTACGTTTCTAGCAAGAAGGTTGGAAATAGCGTGCAGAGAAATAGGTCTAGAAGACTCATGAGAGAAGCTTATAGACTGATAGGCTGCAAGGTTAAGAGCGGATACGACGTAATTTTTTTATAGCTAGAAACTCTATCAATGATCACAAGTGTGAAGAAGTCAGAAGGTCGATGTACGGAGTTCTTCGTTCGGAACATCTTCTAGACAAGTAAGGGCTTTTAAAATGATAAAGCTTTTAAAGAACATTATTAAACGCATATTGATAATTATTATCAGAGGATATCAGAAATTTATTTCGCCTTTATTCCCGTCAACATGTAGGTTTTATCCTACTTGCAGCACGTATTTTTATACAGGCACTTGAGAAGTATGGACCTTTCAAGGGAACATATTTAGGAATAAAGAGAATACTTAGATGTCACCCGGGAAATCCTGGTGGTTACGATCCTCTAAGATAAGAAAGGACGGAATATGGGAATTATTGCGGTGCCTTTGGGTTATTTACTAACGTTCATTTACAACTTAGTTGGTAACTATGGTATTTCACTAATAATACTAACGGTACTCGTTAAGCTGATCCTCTATCCTCTCTACTTCAAGCAGATTAAATCGACAGCTTCGATGTCTTCGCTCCAGCCTAAGATGAAGGCTATTCAGGAGAAGTATAAGAATGACAAAGAGAAGATGAACGAAGAGATGGCTAAGCTTTTATAAAGACGAGAACTTCAACCCTATGGGCGGTTGTCTACCTATGCTTATCCAGCTACCTATCATCATGGGTCTTTTCACTCTTCTCAGAAATCCTATTAAGTATATCGCTGATGAGAACATGATTTTCGCAGTTCATCAGTCGTTCCTATGGATTAAAGACCTTGGACAGCCTGACCTTTGGATTCTTCCAATCGCTGCAGCTGTCTCAACGTACATCTCTTTTGCGATGACACAGCAGCTTACAGGCCAGAACGAAATTATGGGTGGTCAAGGAAAATCAATGAACATGATGATGAAGTACTTTTTTTCCCACTCAGTATCCTGTGGCTTGCTAGAGCGTATCCAGCTGGTCTTGCTATTTATTGGGCAGGTGGACAGTTCATTCAGATTTTCTTGAATATCAGAATGAATAAGTTCCGTGCAAAGCTCAAGGAAGAGCAGGAACTTGAAGATAAGAGAAGACGTGCTGAGAAGCAGCTTGAGAAGATGAAGAAAGCAAGGATGAAAGGATAATGATGAAAGCTTCAGAAAAATGGGGAGTTGATGTCGACACAGCCGTAGAGCTTGCGCTTCAGGAACTCAAACTCACCAGAGATGAAGTCAACGTTGAAATCCTTGAGGAATCAAGTAAAGGATTCCTCGGTATAGGATCTAAACTTGCTAAAGTGAGAGTTACTCCCAAGAATGAAGGTGCTGATAAAGCACACAAGGAAAAAGCAACTTTCGATGATATAGATAGAATCCTAGCTGGTCTTCCTGAGAATAACACTATTGTTGTTCCTGATGAGATCAGAAAAGATTACGATAAGTACGAAGAGGAAGAGCTTGAAGATGCTCGTGCGAGCGAGCGTGCTAGACAGGGAGATAAGAAGAAATCTCCTAGACCTAAGAAGAACAGAGAGAGAAGCAAGAGAGATAATAGTAATTTTGAGCCAACTCTACTTCTTGATGTTGATAAGCTCACGCCGGTACAGGATCATCCAGTAGAAGCGTTCCTAAAAAGAAATCACCAAAGAGATGGGCATTGACCTCGGTTTCGAAGTTAAGGAAGGCAAGGATCTTATCTACGTGAATGTGACTGGTGCAGACACAGGTACAATCATCGGCAAGAGAGGACAGACACTCGATGCTGTTCAGTATCTAGCTAGCCTTGTTGTTAACAAGGAAAATGGCGGATACACAAGAGTTGTTATGGACGCTGAGAATTACAGAGCTAAGAGAGAGCAGACTCTAGTAAGTCTTGCAAATAGGCTAGCTGGTAAGGTGGAGCGTTCCGAGAGAAAGATTACTCTTGAACCAATGAATCCTTACGAACGTAAGGTTATTCACTCAACACTTCAGAATCATCCAAGTGTAACAACTAGGAGTGAGGGCAAGGACCCTTATAGAAGAGTTATAATCGAGAAGAAATAACACTTAGAGCCCATCTTTGATGGGCTCTTTTCGTCAAATAGGAGAATTTATGGCAGATACAATTGCTGCAATTGCAACTCCCCTAGGAGAAGGAGGAGTGGGTATAGTCCGTGTTAGTGGACCGAATTCACTTCATATAATGAAGAGTGTATATCGTGAATGTCCTGATGAGGTATTGCCTCGTCACGTTTACTATGGTCATGCTATTGATAAGACTGGAACTGTAATTGATGACATGGTTGTAATATATATGAAAGCACCACATACATTTACTGGTGACGATGTAGTCGAGTTTCAGGCACATGGAAGTAATGTTTCTCTTAAGCTTATTTTTAGAAGCATAATTGCTGCTGGAGCAAGACTTGCAGACCCTGGAGAGTTTACTAAAAACGCCTTTTTAAATGGCAGACTAGATCTCTCGCAGGCAGAAGCAGTAATTGATTTGATTAAAGCTAGAAGTGAGAAGCCGCTTAGCATTGCATCTGACCAACTTAACGGGAGTCTGGGTCAGGAAATTATTGATATTCGTAGCAAAATATTAAATGTATTGGCTCAAATGAATGTTAATATAGACTTCCCTGATGAAGATATAGAGCAAGTTGCCTATGATGATTTCATTGCTGAACTCACGAAACTGCAGGAAAAAGCTTATTAACTTAATTAAATCTTCTGAATTTGGTAGGCTTGCAAGAGAAGGAATTAAGTTGGCGCTTGTTGGCCGCACCAATGTTGGAAAATCATCTCTCATGAACGGTCTTCTAGGCGAAGATAGAGCTATAGTTACTAATATCCCAGGAACGACGAGAGATACGATTGAAGAGAGTGCTACTATTGGTGGTTATCCTATAGTAATTGTGGATACTGCTGGGATCAGAGATACCGATGATGTCATAGAGCAGATTGGTATCGAAAGATCAAAGAATGAGATTAATATTGCTGATCTCGTGATTATGGTTATAGATGGAAGTGGTAGTCTCGATGATGAAGATATAGAGATTGCTAGACATATAGAGGGAAAAACAAGTGCTTCTTGTTATTAATAAAGAAGACCTTGGAATATCAATATCTGAAAGTGAAATTGCGGATATTAAAAGAATACTTAACTGCACTAGTATAGTTTATACCACTGTAAAGACTATCGAAGGAATCGGTAAAGTGAGGAGTGCGATAGAGGATATTTTTTTACAGCAGGAATGATTAGAAGTGATGATGGAAACATAGTCACAAACGAAAGACATAAGGATGCTCTTGTACGAGCAAATGAATCACTAGGGCGTAGCATAGAACTTTTTAAATATGCACGAACCACTTGAAATAGCTGAGATTGAATCAAATGATGCATTTCAGATTTTTGGGAGAAATAATCGGAGAAACCGCGAGTGAAGAGATTTTTAGATACAATCTTCTCTAAGTTTTTGTTTAGGAAAATAATTATGAATTTGCAAGAAATCAAAAATTCAAATAAATATTGCATGATGGGTGAATACGATGTAGTAGTTGTTGGTGCTGGTCATGCTGGCTGCGAAGCTGGACTTGCGGCTGCAAGAATTGGCTGCGAGACTTTGCTTCTATCGATGAATCTAGAGTCTGTCGCAATGATGCCTTGCAATCCATCTATTGGTGGAACTGGTAAAGGTCATCTGGTCTGCGAGATTGATGCTCTCGGTGGAGAGATGGGACTCAATATAGATAAGACATTTATTCAGAGCAAGATGCTCAACACCTCAAAGGGTCCAGCAGTCCATTCGCTTCGTGCACAGGCGGATAAGACGAGATACCATTTGGAGATGAAGAAGACTATCGAGAACGAGGAAAAGCTTAGTCTCAAGCAGGCTGAGATTGTTGACCTTGTTCTCGAAGATGGTACAGTGTGTGGAGTTGTGACGAGAACTAACTCTATTTACATGGCTAAAACTGTAATTATATGCACTGGTACATTTCTCGCTGGAAAGATTTTTATAGGTGAAAGTGCGTATTATAGCGGACCTAGCGGGTTAGCTCCGTCTATGGAGCTGGCAGAGAAGTTACATGAGTATGGTCTTCCAATGCGTAGGTTCAAGACAGGTTCTCCTGCGCGTATGCTCGCTTCTACTTTGGATTACGACAAGATGAAGCAGCAGGACGGAGATGATGAGATTATTCCTTTTTCATTTATGAATGAAGGTAAGGAACTTGGAAGGAACCAGATATCTTGTTGGCTCTCATATACAAATAGTAAAACGCATAGAATAATCCTTGAAAATCTTGACCGTTCAGCGATGTACTCTGGTAATATCGTCGGTGTTGGGCCGAGATATTGTCCTTCAATCGAAGACAAGGTTTCAAGATTCAAAGATAGAGAAAGACATCAGCTCTTCGTTGAACCTGAAGGAATTGATACTGACGAAATGTATATACAGGGTATGTCATCGAGTTTGCCAGAGGATGTTCAGGAAAAGTTCTATCGTACAATACCAGGGCTTGAGCATGCTGAGATAGTTAGACCAGCATATGCCATAGAGTACGACTGCATAGATCCGACGACTCTTAAACCTAGCCTTGAGAGTAAGCTTATCGAAAATCTGTTTTGTGCGGGTCAGTTTAACGGAAGCTCTGGGTATGAGGAGGCTGCATCGCAGGGACTTATAGCTGGAATTAATGCGGCACGTAAGATTAATGGTCAAAATCCTCTTGTTCTTGGAAGAAACGAGGCTTATATTGGCGTTCTAATCGATGATTTAGTGACTAAAGGTACTATGGAGCCTTATAGAATAATGACGTCTAGAGCGGAATTTAGACTTATTCTGAGACAAGACAACGCAGATCGACGTTTGACAGAAATAGGATATGAGTACGGATTAGTATCTGAAGAAAGATATTCAAAGTTTATTGCTAAGAAAAAAACTCGTAGATAGTGAAATCGAAAGATTAAAAAAAGTAAGTATGCAGAATTTAGCATATTGAATGATTTTTCTAGTATCTCAAGGTAGTCATGAGGCAACAAATAATAATATAACGTTCTATGATTTGCTTAGAAGACCTGAAATATCTTACGAAGCATTACAAGAAATAGATGATGAAACCAGACCGGAGCTAAATCGTGCTGAAAGGTATGAGGTTGAAGTTAGAATTAAATATGCCGGATACATAGATAAGCAACTTGCACAGGTTGAAAAGATGAAAAAGCTAGAGAATAAGAGGCTTCCAGAAGATATTAATTACAATGAAATCAACGGGTTAAGACTTGAAGCAAGACAGAAGCTTACTGAGATAAGCCCGATTAGTATTGGACAGGCAAGTAGAATCAGCGGTGTATCACCTGCGGATATTAATGTGCTCCTTATCTATCTTGAAAAGGAGAGAAGAAGTACTGAACGAAGTGAGAGGAATGAGTATGAAGGATAGAATAATCTCCGAACTCAATAATAAATACGGTTTTGATATGACTGACAAAATGATCAGTTATATGCAGAGAATTCTTGAAATCAATGAGAATATCAACCTCACAGCTGTTAGAGAAGAGAACGAATTCCTAGAGAAACATATTGTAGACTCATTAGCTTGCAATGATTACGAAGAGTTTCAGAAAGCTGAAATAATCGTAGATATGGGTACTGGAGGGGGTTTTCCAGGTATCCCACTTGCTATTACTAATCCTGATAAAAAATTTATTCTTGCTGATTCACTAAGTAAGAGATTAAAAGTGATAAATCAAGTTGCTGAGGAACTTGGAATCAGTAATATTTATCTTCTGCATATTAGAGCTGAAGATATGGGACACGATATAAAATATAGAGAAAAGGCAGATGTTTGTGTATCGAGAGCTGTCGCATCCTTGAATGTGTTATCTGAATGGTGCCTTCCTCTTGTTAAGAAAGGTGGCTATTTTTATTCCTTATAAAGGGAAGGAGCAGAAGATGAAATAGCTGCTGCAGAAAAAGGCTATTAATGTGCTTGGTGGAAAGGTAGACAAGATAGAGAATTCGTCAGAAGATACAAACGCTATATCTGGGCATAGGCTAATTTTTTTATAAAAAGATCAATGCTACTCCTAAAAGGTTTCCTCGTAAGCCGGGTGTTGCTAAAAAGACTCCAATTCGTTAATACTACTAAATTTTTACAATGTAATATTTTACAACCATGTAGTGGGAAAGCAAAAATGTTTCACGTGAAACATTTTTGCTACCCACTACATATTGTTTCACGTGAAACATTGAACAAAAAAACTTCGCTAAAAAAATCACGTAAATATAATAAGAAATAGGACGTAAATATAGATAGAAGAGCTGTAATAATATATAATTACAATAGTGAAATCTCAAAAAGGAGACTTATATGGGAAAGGCAATAGCAATATTTAATCAAAAGGGTGGAGTTGGTAAGACAACTACCAACATAAACCCTAAGTGCCTGCCTCGCTGTACAAGGCAAGAAGGTTCTAGTAATAGATATTGACCCACAGGGTAATACCACTAGCGGAATAGGAATAAAAAAAGAGAAAATTAACTGATACTCTATATGATGTATTGGTTAATAAGGATTATGATGTCCATAAAGCTATACTTCAGACGAAGACAGCCAATTTGGATATTATTCCTGCGAGTGTAGATTTAGCTGGAGCTGAAATTGAACTAGTCAACATTGAGGGACGAGAAAGAAGACTCAAGAAGGCGATTGAACAGGTAAGAGGAGAATATGATTACATATTCATAGACTGCCCCCCTTCACTTGGACTATTGACAATCAATTCGCTTACGGCTGTTGATAGTGTGCTAATACCTATTCAGTGCGAGTTTTATGCACTAGAAGGAGTTAGCCAGCTAATGAGCACTGTTGAGCTAGTTAAGAAAAATATGAACCCCGACCTTCAGATTGAAGGCGTAATACTTAGTATGTTTGATGGAAGAACAAACCTTGCGATACAGGTAGTGCAGGAGGTAAAGAAGTACTTTGGGAAATATGTATTCTCTACCGTAATTCCAAGAAACGTAAGATTAGCAGAAGCACCAAGTTATGGAATGCCAATCGTTAAGTACGATCCGTCATCTGCAGGCGCAAAAGCTTATAACAAATTTGCATTGGAGTTCCTAGATAGAGAAAAGAGGAGAAAAAAGAAAAATGGCTAAAAGAAAAGGTGGTCTAGGAAGAGGGCTTGATGCACTCTTTCGCAGATGCTGCTCCTCTGTTCGAAGAAGAAGCGGAACAAAACGAAGAAGAAAAACAGCGATGCCAAGCTCCTTGACATCATAGATGACGTAACTGGCGATAAAAGCAGAGAGAGGTTTGCTACAGGAGTTACCAAGAAAAGTAAAAGCAGAAGCAAATCTAAAGCGAGCACAGATAGTGAAAAGGAAAAGAAAACCCATCACAGCAAAGGCACACAACCTATTAAGACAAGCAAAACCTCAACAGATAAATCTATAGAGATTGCTAAAGGCGAGAAAGCAGAAATGCAGGCAGTCTCAAATCAGTCAGAGGATGAGGATAGAGTTCTATATATCGATATCAATGATATTAAGCCTAATAAGGATCAGCCACGAAAGACTTTTAACGAAGAAAAGCTTAAAGATCTTGCGAATTCTATTAAGGAGAATGGAGTTATTCAGCCTCTAATCATCAGAAAGGCTACAAATGGCTATGAACTTGTGGCTGGTGAGAGACGTTGGCGTGCTGCTAGAATCGCTGAACTAAAGAAAGTTCCTTGTATTATAAGGAACTTTGACGAAAAAGCAGAATATGATTGTTGCAATCATAGAGAATATGCAGCGAGAAAACCTCGACCCTATCGAAGAAGCTCTTGGACTTAATGAGATGATTAAGAGATTTGAATTCACCCAAGAGCAAGTTTCAAACGCACTAGGAAAGAGTAGGGCATACATTGCTAACTCGCTAAGACTACTCAAGCTACCAGATAAAATTCAGAACATGATTATCGAAGGACGAATTTCTGCCGCACATGGTAGAACGATAATCACAATCAAAGACGAGAAGAAACAGCTTGAAGTATGTGACAAGATTATTAGAAGCGGATTATCAGTAAGAGCTGCAGAGCGTCTTACTGAAAAGATAAAGGACGATGCGCGACCAGAGCGCAAGAAGAGAAAGCCTGCTGTTAATGCAGAAATTGCAGCAGTAGAAGATGAATTACGAAAGATATTTGGCACTAAGGTCAACATTAACGGTAAGGCGTCAACTGGAAAAATCGAAATCGAGTACTACAGTATGGACGAACTAAATAGGTTGATCGATATGCTTAGGGGCATAGAGTAGCCAAAGTTAGAGAAGAAAAATTTATGAACAGAAACGCAGGAAACATAGCCGGCGCAGAATTTCTAGAGTGTTTGCCGGTACCGGCGTGTATGGTCAATAAAGAAGGAAATGTTGTATATGCAAATTCACTTATAAAAAATGTGTTTGCATACGATGACATAGTTGATGGAAATTTCTTTGCGCTAACAGGGATTAAGCTTGAAGATCTCGAAGAGGCGAACGAAGCTGGCGAGGAAGTTAGGATTAAGCGCAATGAACAAGTGTTTGTGTTAAATACAGGTCGCGGAGAGAGAGAAGACGGGATAATAACAGTGTTTTTTTCAACAATGTAACAGAGCGTGAGCATCTCCGCTCTAGCTACAGAGACGAGCATGTGTGTCAGATGTATATCAGCCTCGATAACTATGATGAACTGATTTCAAACTCGCCTTCGGACAGCAAAATGACCGTGCCGGCTGAAGTGGACAAGATTTTTGAGCAAGTGGGCGGAATCCAACAATGCTGCAATTGAAAGCATCAGCGAGGACACGTACTTAGCAACACTTTATAGACGAGATGTTGATAACCTGATAGAAGGAAGATTCTCCATCTTGGATACAATTAGAGCTATCCAGACCAAGGATGACTTCCCCGTCAGCCTTAGCATCGGAGTTGGAATGGGAGTTAGAAACCTCCAAGAAGCTACAGAGCTTGCAGAAGCTGCACTTGATCTAGCAATGGGTCGAGGTGGAGACCAAGCTGTAGTCAAGAATGGTGATAGAACTCATTATTACGGCGGAAAACTCCAGTCGATGGAGAAGAACAATAAAGGAAAGTCTAGAATCATCGCTCATGCGCTTAAACAGCTGGTAAGAGAGAGTTCAAACGTAATTGTAATGGGACATCGCTGGCCTGATATGGACTGCTTTGGTTCGGGAATAGGCGCGTATAAGATTGCAAAGTTCATGGAAAAAGACGTTGCAATTGTAATCGAGGAGTACAACGAGGCGCTACAGGCAATTTACAAGCAGGCGGTTGAAACTGATGACTACGAGATAGTAAACAGGGAGAAGGCGCTTGAACTATGTGAAGATAAAACGCTAGTAATCGTAGTAGACACACATAGGCCAAGCATGGTTGAATGTCCTGAAATTCTAGAGAAAGCCGATAAAATTGTAGTTATCGACCACCATAGGTTGTCCGACGATGCGATAGATAACGCGATATTATCATATGTTGAGTCATATGCTTCGTCAGCTAGTGAGCTGATGACGGAGATTATCCAGTACACTTCCAACAAGAAGATTGTCAATAAATTTGAGGCAGAAGCACTGCTAGCTGGAATCACGGTAGATACTAACAGGTATTCGATTAAGACTGGCGTTAGAACTTTTGAAGCATCAGCGTGGTTAAGACGTGTAGGGGCTGATACAACTGAGGTTAAGAGATTTTTTTCCAGTCAGAAGTTACATCGTTCCAAATGAGAGCTGAAGCAGTTGCGAGCGCTGAGTATATGGATGAAGGCGTTGCGCTTTCGATTTCTCAGGGTTACTCAACAGACGCTCAGATTATTAATGCACAGGTCGCTGATGAACTATTGATGGTAAAAGGCGTTAAGGCAGCTTTTGCAGCTGGCAAGAATGATAAAGGCAAAACTGTAATAAGCGCGAGATCTCTAGGAGAGGTCAACGTGCAGGTAATCATGGAGAGGTTCAATGGTGGTGGGCACCTAAATTCAGCAGGTGCACAAACTGACATGGAGCCAGAAGAAGTAATTGCAGAGCTAAAGAAACTAGCTCCAGAATATCTAGGTACAGATAGCGAAGAGTCGGATGTCTACGGACAGGACTAAGCACCGAAGTCTCATAAACCACTGAATAAGTGAAGATCATTTTGAATGGTGCCTAGTGTGTCAGTAAAGTAAAAAAGGATTTACAAGAACAACAAGAATTTCCATGGTGGGAATTAGTAAAATAATAGCAAGAGGTATTGCACAGACGAAAAGGAGGGCATTATGCAGATAATATTAAAGAAAGACGTTAAGGGAACAGGTAAAGCTGGTGACGTTGTTAAGGTAAGTGACGGTTATGCAAGAAACCGCTTGATTCCAGGTGGATTTGCAGTAGAGGCTACTCCTTCAAATCTCGCAAAGGTTAAGAGAGATAAAGCTAACCGTGAAGAACAGATTGCTCTAGATAAGGCAGAGGCTAATCAGGTTAAGAAGGTGCTCGAGGCAGAGGTAATCAAGCTCAAGACGAAGGTTGGAGAAGGCGGAAAGCTGTTCGGCTCAATTACATCGATGGATATCGCAGATGCAATCAAGGAGCAGACTAGACTTGATGTGGATAAGAAAAAAATCGTGCTACTTAAGCCAATCAAAGAGATTGGAGAGCACGAAGTTGATATCAAGCTATACACCGAAATTACAGCTAACATTAAGGTAGCAGTTACTGAGGAGTAAATATGCCAAATGAAATAAATAGTCAGCTTTCGGAGGCCTTAGAGCCTCCGAAAGACATAGAAGCGGAGAAGGCGGTTCTCGGTTCGATGATGCTCAGCGACGATGCTGTGCAGGATGTCGTGGATATACTGAGGCCCGAGGACTTTTACCTCAAAGAACATCAAGAGATTTACAAGATGTTCATGAGCATGTTCAGAAGAAGTATAACTATCGACCCTAATGACGACTAGAGCGGAGCTCAATAAAGTGCATCAGCTTGAGTTAGTCGGCGGAATGACATATCTGAGCAGGCTCTCGGGAGATGCGATAAATCCTTCTAATGCAAAAATTCTATGCACTCACAGTTGTTGATAAGTCGAAGATGAGAAAGCTTATCAAGTCAGCTGACACTATGCGTAAGAATGCATACGACGGAAGTATGGATAGTGAGCAGATTCTCGACGAGGCGGAGAAAGAGATATTTTCGATAGCTCAGGCTTCGCAGCGTAAGAACTATTCTCCGATTCAGGAAGTACTGCAGACTAATATTCTCCATATAAATGAGTTGGTGAGGAATAAGGGGCAACTTCCTGGCATAACAACAGGATTCAGAGATATTGATAAAATGCTGGGCGGTCTCAAGAAGACCGACCTTGTTGTGCTTGCGGCCAGACCTGGTATGGGTAAGACAGCATTTGCTCTTAACGTAGCTGAAAATGCTGCAATGGCAGGCCACTCCGTGCTCGTATTCAGCATGGAGATGTCCAAGGAGCAGCTCGGACAGAGAATGCTCGCCATGTCGGCAAGAGTTGATATGGAACACATTAAGAACGGAACCATCGAGGATGATGAATGGTTCAGCATCGATACAGCTCAGGAGAAATTCGAAAGCGTAAATCTCAACATCGATGATACAGCTCAGATTTCGATATTAGAGATGAAGAACAAGTGTCGTAGACTTAAAGAAAAGACAGGTCTCGACCTCGTAGTCATCGATTACCTGCAGCTGATGTCACTCGGATATGGTGGAGATAACAGAACGAACGAAATCAGTGCGATTACCAGAAGTATCAAGATTCTTGCAAAGGAGCTTGACGTCTGCGTAATCCTGCTATCGCAGCTTTCCCGTGCTTCCGAGCAACGTAAGGATCACCGCCCTATGCTTTCCGGACCTTAGAGAGTCGGGTTCAATCGAGCAGGACGCGGATATAGTAGTATTCCTTAAGAGAGATGACTATTACCAAAACGAAGATGAAGAGGCAGATACTTCATCGGGCAACACATGTGAAGTAATCATTGCCAAGCATAGAAGCGGTCCGACTGGAACCGTTAACCTGGCTTGATTGCAAGGTACACGAAGTTCGGAAACCCTCGAGTACACCGTATAAATTTATATAATTAATTATTTTTCAAGGAGAACCATGAACAACACGGAGTTTGTTACGGAACAGAATAAGGATGTCTACCTGTTTAGCACGGAGGTAGAGAATCTCATGATAAATGAATTCTTTACAAGTGCAAATGGCGACTATGTCAAGGTGTATTTGCTCGGCTTGATGCGTGCAAAAGTACGGAATCGTAGAGGATAGAAATAAGACGGCAAATGTTCTCGGTATCACTCCTGATGAAATCGATGCGGCGTGGGACTACTGGGAAAGTGTAGGTGTTATCAGACGAGACTACATGCCTGATGACGATTCGTACCGAGTGGTTTTTTTCTGAGCCAGATTTCAAGATTCTATGGCAATAAGAAGAGTGGAGGCTCTGCAAGTGACGGAGAAGAACAGGAATCACGCCTCGTGGACCTCGACCTAAAGCACCTATATGACACATATGAAAGCGCTAGTGGAAGGAGCATACCTTCGAGCGATGCGCGTAAGATAGCAGATACAGTAGGCACTTTTGGCGTTGCACCAGAGGTCTACGCATATGCAATAAAATACAGTAGCGATAACGGTCATAACGACATTCGCTACATAAATAAAGTCGCTATCAACTGGCACAAAGAAGGTTGCAATTCTGAAGCAGATGTTAAGGCGCTCCTTGATAAGGATGCGAAGAGGAGATATCTGTACGGCAGGATATTTAAGGAGATTGGCTTTAATCGTCAGTGGAATTCTGGTGATTGCGAGATGATGGATCGCTGGTTTGACCAGTTTGGATATAACATCGAGGAAGTTCTTGAGGCAGTGAAGCTCACCGCAGGCAAGCGTGAACCGTCACTTAGATATGTAGATGCAGTTCTTGAGAATAAATATCGTGAGGCTGGAGGCATCGAGCCTAGCTACAAGTCAAACTGTCAGAGCGGTAATCAAGGTAATAGGCAGATGGCTGCGAAAGCGACTACTACAGACAAGACTGGAAATACGAGTCCAGATGGAAGTGTGAATGTTAGCAAAAGAGTTCTCGAAGAGTACTACGCATATCTGCGAGAGAAAGCTGTACGTGAGCAGAAGGAAAAACAACAGAAGCTGCAGACAGAGATGCCTGTAATGCAGAAATTTGCAAGCATTGAAGCAGATATCAAAGAGAAGCTGCTCGCAGGACTAGGTAGCATCGGCAAAGAAAAGAGAGCTGAACTACTACAGCGGCAAAAAGGAGCTTATCGAGCAGAAGAAAGAATTTCTGGCGGTAAATGGGTATCCAGAGGATTATTTAGAAGTTAAATACAAGTGTCCGATATGTAAGGATCATGGAACTATGGACGATGGAAGACGCTGCTCTTGCGTAAAGGAGAGAGCAGATGAGGCTTATAGATGGAACAAAAACAGGCAAACAAAAATAGAAAAATAAAGATAAAAATTTACAGAATATAGAGAGCACAGAGAGTAAAGCTAAAGCCCCTTCTAAGGCAGAGAAGAAAGCTGCTGAAAAACAGGCAAAGCAGGCTAAAAAAGCTAAAGCTGTCGCTGCAAAAAAAGCTAAGAAGCAGGCTAAGCAAGACAAAGAAAGAGCTAAAGAGCAGAAGAAGAGCGAAGCGAGAGCTGCCAAGAAGGCGGCACGAGCTGCAAAGGGCCGACTGTGTGGAATAAGATTGGAACTACTATAACTACGGCTGCAGCTGCTCCAGTTTTCCTGCATGATAAAAATCCAAGACGCATCAGACAACTTCCTTATCGGCTGCGGATATAGCCTCGCTACCGAATATCATGACATGCGTGTCAGGTACAAAGGAAGTAGCGAAAAGATAGTTACTGGCCTTTTTGCCTTGATTATCATGGTCTGTGGTGTGCTTCTGACTATGCAGCACTACACAGTTTACGAGTATGCATATAATGGGCGAGTTTTAGGCTATGTAAAGTCTGAGGATAGCGTAGTTGGACTTCTCGACGTTGCGGGAGATCACATGTCGTCGAACAACGACGGAGCTCACATCAAGTTTATTGCGGGCAATAATGTAACATTTAGGAAAGTGTCAGCGGCTGAAAGATTTGGATGATGCCGACACAGTAATGAACAAGCTCACCTATATGACAGACATTGAGGTATCAGCATACGGTATCTATCAAGATGGCAAGCTGCTCACAGTTGTTGAAACGAAGGGAACTGCAGATTCACTCGTAAATGAAACATTGGCTCACTACAAGAAACCTGCGAAGGGTATGAGAATGGATCAAATTAAATTCGCTAAGCAGGTTGAAGTTAAACAGATCGACGTTATGCTGACAAGCGTTCAGAGCAAGAAGCAGGCATCAGAGCAGCTTCTGAACGGCGGAGTTATCAGCATGAGCCATATAATCAAGGCTGGCGAAAATGTAAACAGCGTAGCTAAGAAGTATGACGTGAATCTTAAGGATATGAGCGGCAAGAACAGCGAGCAGTCTGTAAACGATCTGAAGTCGGGAGACCTTGTAAATATGGAGAAGACAGTTACACCGCTCGAGGTCAGAACTGTTGAATCAGGCAAAATGTCAGAGCCTATCCCATATGAGACTGAAAAGCAGGAGACGAAGGACCTATATAAGGGTGAATCACTAGTAGCTCAGGAAGGTGTAGAGGGAAGACAGATTGTCAGTGGAACCATAACTAAGGTGAATGGCAAAGAAGTAAAGAGAAACATCAAGCATAAGGAAGTTGTATCTAAGCCGGTTAAGAAAATTATAAAGGTTGGAATCAACGATAAACCGAAGACCGCATCAAGTGGAGCTTATGCAGTTCCAATTAAAAATGCTTACGTTATCAACAGCAATGGTAAGTTCGGAAGCAGATGGGGAAGAATGCATGAAGGACTCGATTTCTCTTGCCCAACAGGAACACCAATTTACGCTGCTGATGGAGGAACAGTAACGAAGGCGGCTACATTTGGAGGTTATGGAAATTGTGTAATAATCAAGCACGATAACGGACAAGAAACACTTTATGGACACTGTAGCAAGCTAAACGTAACTGCAGGAGAGAAGGTATACAAGGGTCAGGTAATCGCGGCCGTAGGAAATACGGGACGAAGCACTGGTGCACATCTCCACTTCGAGATTCATATCGGAGGAAGTGCAGTAGACCCATGGAGCTATATATTCTAATTTATAGGGACGATAGATTTTGATGAGCAAGAGCAAGAAAAAAAGAGAGCTAAGGTCATCCGAAAGGGTGACCGAGGCTTCCCTAGAGACAGGGCAAAGAGCTAAAAAGAAAGCAAGTAAAAAGAAATCCCATACGAAAGGACTTTTTCTCAAAACCAGCAAACAGGCGCAATGTGATTATTGTGGCTGTGGTTTTTACTATTGCTCGCGGCATCGGTTCGCAATATCGTCAAACTTGAGCTTGAGAACAGAAGGCTTAAGAATAAGCAGAAGGAGCTTATTGAACAGAGGAAGGAACTCAAGATTGAACTCAAGAATGTAAACAGCAAAGAATACATAGAAGAGCAGGCGAGAAAGCAGCTCAGGCTCGTGGATCCGGATGAAATCCTGTTTGTATTTCCGAGTGAAAAGGACAAGGACGATGCAGACAAGAAGTAGTATAGAGGCGGGAGATAAGCTGAGGATAAGAGAAGCTATAGTTGTGGAAGGTAGAGATGACGTCGATGCTGTCTCAAAGGCATGTGAAGCACTGATTATAGCGACACATGGATTTGGCATAACGAGGGAAACCTGGGAGTTAATCGAGAAGGCATATGACGAAAAAAAGGCATTATAGTCCTCACTGATCCCGACTATTCAGGAGAAGAGATAAGACGAAAATTGGCTGCAAAATTTCCGAAAGCGCTCCATGCATATTTACCGCAGGCAGAGGCCATCAAGGCAGATGACATAGGGGTTGAAAATGCAACGCCGAACGCAATCCGGGAAGCTCTGAATAAAGTTCATGGAATCACGGAGAGTGACGATCGTAGTGACATAACTATGGATGATTTGAACACGTTTGAACTAGTCGGTGGGCAAAAGGCCTCAGCACTTCGTGAAGCAGTAGGTGCGGAGCTTGGCATAGGGTATGGAAACGGCAAGGCTTTTCTAAAGAAGCTAAACGGATTTGGAATATCTAAGTCAGAACTCGAAGATGCACTTGCGAAAGTCCAGAAGCAGGAACGCTAGGATAGAATCGGAATATCGGGGCTTTCCTAACATAATTTGGAGAAACGAATTACAAATTTTATAATTTCAAATCTACAAGCTATTTTCAATTATGAAACTAGAAACGGTAGGCAGTAGGACAATAAATTGGGAAATAAATCTAAGAACAAAAGGAAAACAAAGGTCAGGTGGCGGCTATGCACCGCACGGCTTCAAGCATGCGAAGAGCCTCGGACAGAACTTCCTAAATGACCAAAAATGTAATAGACGACATAGTAGAAGGCAGTGAAATTGATGAGCAAACTCTAGTCATAGAAATTGGACCTGGAGAGGGAGCTCTTACGACAGAGCTTGCACTAGCTGCGGGGTACGTTATTGCAATAGAACTTGACGACAGGTTAATTCCTATCTTACGCACAAAGTTTGCACTCCATGACAACTTCGAGATTATCCATGAGGATATACTTAAGGTTGATATCAAAGCACTCGTGAGCGAGACAATGAAAGAGCGTGGACTTACGAAGACAAGGATAGTCGGAAATCTGCCCTACTATATAACGACGCCGATAATCACTAAGCTGATTGAATCGGAGGCGGAATTTACAAGCCTTACTGTTATGATGCAGAAGGAAGTTGGCGATAGAATAGAAGCTGAGCCAGGAACTAAACTGGCTGGAGCTATTACATATGCAGTTCACTATAGATGCACAGTGGACAAGATTTGTGATGTTTCACGCGAATCATTTTATCCTGTGCCAAAAGTGGACTCGGTAGTATTAAGGCTCAACATGAGAGATGAGCTAGCAGTACAAGTTAACGATGAAAATAAATTCTTTAGATGTATAAAGGCGGGATTTTCGATGAGACGCAAGACTTTGCTAAACTCCCTCCAAGCGTTAGATGATATTAACAAAGATACCATAAAGCGCGCACTAGAGAGTGCTAATATAGATCCATCACGCAGGGCTGAAACACTGACGATGGAAGAATTTGCGAAATTATCCAATTCCATTTGGGAGGAGTAACTTAATATGAAGGTTAAGAATTTCTGTAGAGGGGTTCTGGCAAAGATAAAAGAGGGTGCACTGAAGGTACACGGCAAGTATCGTGCGAAATTCCCCAAGAAGATGCCGAAATTAAATGACGGAAAGCTACACGATAGACAGTTCATTCTAAAGCTCGCAATAGCATCACTGCTTATGAACTTGTATATCGAGACATTCGCACGAATAACGAGCGGAGTATTTGATGGCGTTCTGTTTCTATTCAAGCACCCAATTATATTCTCATACAACGTTTTAATTATCTTCGCAACGATGTGCTTTGCACTAATGTTCAGAAAGCGTGGATTTGCGTTCCTCATACTATGTACAATCTGGGGAATCCTCGGAACTGTAAACGGCGTAATCCTGCTCAAGCGAATGACCCCATTCACACTATACGACTTGCAAAATACGAAGGACGGTTTCTCGCTGCTCACTACGTATTATTCAAAAGCTCAGATAACGCTAGGCGCTGCGATTATTGGTATTGCAGTCCTTATTGTTGCGCTCTATTACTTAAATTGCTACAAATGGACGAATCTTAATTACAAGAAAGAGCTTGGAATCATAGTTGTCGTAATAGCAACATGCTTCGGTAGCACGCTAGGACTACTGGAGATGAAAGCGCTGAGCACATTCTTCGGAAACCTTAACTATGCGTATAGAGATTATGGATTTGCGTACTGCTTCTTTAATACCTCTGTAAATAAAGGAATCAGGAAGCCACGCAACTACTCGAAGAAAGAGATTCAGTCGATTCTCGAGAAATATACGAAGAACGGAACGAATACAACTCTCGTTCAGAAGAATGATGCAAAGAAGTATCCGAATATCATCGTTCTGCAGCTCGAGTCTTTCTCGTATGCTCAAGACTATAAGAATATCGAGGTTTCAAACGACCCAACACCTACATTTACCAATCTGATGAAGAACTATTCAACAGGATGGTTTAAGGTGCCGACCTGCGGAGCGGGAACAGCTAATACGGAGTTTGAAGTGCTTACGGGTATAAGCTCAAGATTCTTTGGGCCGGGAGAATATCCATACAAGGGCAAACTGCGTGAACAGTCGCTCGAGAGCCTCGGATACGTGCTCAAGAGCCACGGCTATGACACTCACGCAATGCACAACCACAGAGCGCTATTCTATAACCGTAATGAGGTTTATGCATCACTTGGTTTTGATAATTTCACCTCGCTAGAATACATGAACAATATCATCAAGACACCTACTGGTTGGGCTAAAGATCGAGTTATGACAGATGATATCATGAACATAATCACTAGCTCCGAAACGAGAGATCTGCTACACATAATCTCTGTGCAGGGTCACGGAGCATATCCAACTGAGCAGGTGTTCAAGGATCCTTATACTACAGTAAAGGCAAAGGATGAAGCAACTAGATGGAAGTATGAGTACTACGTAAATGAGCTTCACGAGATGGATGAATTTACGGGAGATTTGCTCAAGAAGATTGAAGAATCCGGAGAGCCAACAGTCGTGCTAATCTATGGAGACCACATACCAGCACTCGATATTAAGGAATCCGACTATGGAACAGGTGACCTATATGAGACAAGATATGTAATCTGGGATAATATCGGTCTAAAGAAGCAGGACAAATATATCACTTCATACGAAGTAACTGCCGATATCCTCGAGAGAGTGGGTCTCGGACATCAGGGCGTAATCTTCGATTATCAGCAGACTGCGGATAAGAATTCAAAGGATTACAGCAAGAACCTGAAAGCCCTGGCGTACGATATGCTGTATGGCAAGAACTATGTATTTGGCGGCAAGAATCCATATAAGCGTACGAGCATGAAGATGGGTTATAAGAAAATTAAGATCGATGGAATAATTTCTATCGGCAAGAACTACTACATAAAAGGACAGAACTTCACGGAGCACAGTACAGTCAGCCTTGACGGTAAAGTACTCAAGACAGTCTCACCTGAGCCCAACGCTGTTGGGACTTAGTGAGAAGGTCGACAAAAAAGATATTAAGAAACTACGAGTGAGCCAGATTGACTCCAAAGATGAGACGATACTATCGACGATAGGTGGCAACGAGGAGCTCTAAGTCCAGGAGGAACAATGGAAAAAGAAAAGAAAAGCACTACGGCAAGTGCTGCGAAGAAAGCGAAAGCGAGTACAGCTGCTAAGGCTGATACTAAGGCAAAAGCAAGTGCAGCTAAAGCTACGAAGACTATTGATTGCACAGACAATGATTTTTGCCGAGAGCGTTAATGAAACTAATGATGAAGAGGCAAATGAAGAGCTTGTACATGTAGCAGAATCAGACGAAACCGAAGAAACCGAAGATAGCAGCAATGAACAGGAGCGCCCAGAAGTTGAGGGTATCCTGGAGATTGCTGAAGCTGGATTTGGTTTCCTCAGATTCAATAACTTCCTGACCTCTGAGAAGGACATCTACGTGTCACAGACCCAGATTAGAAGATTTGGCCTCAGAACAGGAGATAAGATTCGCTGCATCTCGAGACATCCCAATCAGGGCGAGAGGTTCGGAGCACTTCTATATGTAAAAGAAGTAAACGGAGAGCCGCCGATTAGCGCGAGAAGAAGACCGTATTTTGATAGGCTCACACCGATTTTTCCTAACGAGAAGATTGTTCTCGAGGACAGTAGCATCAAGCTGGCAATGAGGGCAATGGATTTAGTTGCGCCTATCGGTAAGGGGCAGAGAGGTCTTATCGTAGCTCAGCCTAAGGCGGGCAAAACGGTTCTGCTTAAGCAGATAGCAGCGAGCATCGAGAAGAAATATCCTGAGATTGAGCTGATTGTACTCCTTGTAGACGAGAGACCTGAAGAGGTTACGGATATGAAGAGGGCACTTACTCGCTCAGAGGTAATATATTCGACATTCGACGAGCTGCCTGCACACCACGTCAAGGTAGCAGAGATGGTAATTCAGAGGGCAAAGCGTCTTGCTGAAGAGGGTAAGGACGTTGTGATTCTGCTGGATAGCATCACCAGGCTCGCTCGTGCGTACAACATGGAGACTCCGTCGTCGGGAAGGACGCTCTCCGGTGGACTTGATCCGGGGGCACTTCATGCGCCAAAGAAATTTTTCGGTGCTGCACGTAACCTCGAGGAGGGCGGCAGTATAACGATACTCGCAACTGCTCTTGTAGATACGGGAAGCAGAATGGACGATGTAATATATGAGGAATTTAAGGGTACGGGCAATATGGAACTCCACCTCGACAGACAGCTAAGCGAGCGCAGAATATTCCCTGCAATCGATTTAGCGAAGTCTAGCACGAGGAAGGAGGAACTGCTTCTCGATGATAACGAACATCTTGTTATGAACATGATGAGGCGTGAGATGGCGGCAGGAAATCCTGCTGACATTGCTGAGAAGGTGCTCGACAACCTGAGCCATACCAAGTGTAACAAGGACTTTGTAGATGTGATGCTCAAGGAGCTGAATTTCTAACAGTCGGAGGTAAGATGGACTATAGTAAGATTTTTCATCAAAGACGCTAAACCGACCAAGATTGGCGGTCAGGCGGTAATGGAAGGCGTTATGATGCGCGGTGCTGACAAGCAGGCACTGGCAGTCAGACTTCCAAATGGTGATATAAAGCTAGAAATAGAGGATATCAAGACACCATCTAAGGTGACGAAAGTTCCGTTTATTAGAGGAATAGTTAGTTTTTTCTCTTCACTAATATCGGGCATGAAGACGCTAATGCGTTCATCAGAAATCCTAGAGGAAGCCATGCCTGAAGAGGAAATTGAGGATCCAAGCAAGTTTGATCAGTGGCTGGAGAGAAAGTTCAGTCCGAAGACCGTGTGGAACGTAATGATAGGAATTTCAGTAGCTATATCGCTGCTCATCACGATTGTCGTATTCGTAATCATGCCGACATACAGTGTAAACCTACTAAAGCACGTGACCAAGAATACGATACTGCTCAACCTTGCGGAAGGCATATTGAGGCTAACGATTTTCGTGGTCTATGTTCTAGCGATTTCCAAGATGAACGACGTCAAGAGGTTGTTCCAGTACCACGGTGCGGAGCACGAAACGATTCACTGCTATGAGAACGGGATAGAGTTGACCCCTGCAAATGCAAAAGAATTCTACACCCTGCACCCTCGCTGCGGAACTAGTTTTCTGATGTTCGTAATGATTATCAGCCTTGTGCTGTTTTCATTTCTCGGATGGCCTAACCTTGCATGGCGAATTATATCAAGACTGATTCTGATGCCAGTAATCGCAGGTATTAGCTACGAGCTCCTAAGGTGGGCTGGTAGAAGCGATAACGCAGTTGTTAAGGTGCTGAGCTGGCCAGGACTTATGATGCAGAGGCTTACGACCAGAGTGCCAGACGAGGAACAGTTAGAGGTTGCGATAACTTCCCTCAAGGCGGTACTTGGGGAAATCGAACCAGGTGTAATAAGTAAGTGTGGTGAAGATGTTAGTGATGACCTAGATGAGGCAGCTGAAGAGGATGAGCTTGATTCGATTTTCGATGACCTTGAAGACAAGAGGTATAGCGAAGATGAAACCATGGTCAAGAATTTAGTTAGAGCGGGGAGAGCGAAACTTCAGGAGGCTGGCATCAGCAATCCGAACGGAGATGCGGATGACATATTCTGCTACGTAACTGGATTTACCCACAATGAGATAATAACGAGAGACACAGAGCTGCTAGGCACTGCGGATGTCGAGGCATATATCGAGCGAATCGGACAGCGCGCATCGGGAGTCCCCCTTCAGTACATCACTAAGGTACAGGAGTTCATGGGATTACCATTCTGTGTGAATGAGAATGTTCTCATACCTAGACTCGACACGGAAGTCCTGGTTGATCAGGTACTCGGCATCATCAGCGGTAGGGAACTTGAGCATCCAGAGGTTCTGGATATGTGCACAGGTAGCGGCGCGATTGGAGTTTCGATTGCGAGTCTAGTACCTGGTGCTCGCGTTAAGTTGTCGGATATCAGTGAGAAGGCACTCCAAACGGCGAGAAAGAATGCTGAAATCAACAACGTAATAGATAGGACAAGCTTTGCCCTAGGCAATATGTTCTCGTCACTTGACGGAGATGAGAAGTTCGACCCTAATTGTCAGCAATCCGCCTTATATCAAGTCGGAGATTATCGAGACACTCGACCCAGAGGTGAAGGACCATGAGCCAAGATTAGCTCTCGATGGTGGAGAGGATGGCCTTGATGCATATAAGGTTATTGCAAATAACGCTGCTGCTCACCTCAAGGACGACGGAGTACTCGCCCCTAGAGATAGGCTATGATCAAGGTGAGGCGGTTTCATTCCTACTGGAGAGGACTCATTACTACAAGCCAGCTGTCATAATCAAAGATTTGGCGGGCATGAATCGAGTTGTGATCGCTGAGAAAATGTCCGAAGAAGAGTAGTAAATTATTTAGGCAAGGTCCCCGCCTAATATAGTGCTATGGGGATAACTTAGCCATTCGTCTTATATGGGAGGTTAATGATGAATATTGCAGTTATATTTGGAGGAAGGTCCGATGAACACGAAGTATCGCGAAGTTCCGCGGTAAATGTCATCAAGGGGCTCGATTCTGACCGTTATAAAATTACTAAAATTGGAATAACTAAGGATGGCAGATGGTATCTAACAGAGGCTACTACAGATGAAATCGCTAGCGGTGCATGGGAAAATAGAGCTGATAACAAACAGACATGCATTCCTGCGGATCCGACAGTACATGGGATCCCTCGTATTTGATGAAGAGGATAAGGCGACCGCAAAGCGCATAGACTGTATCATCCCAGTTCTTCACGGCGATAACGGTGAGGACGGAACAGTTCAAGGCCTCTTTGAACTCGCTGAAATCCCATACGTTGGACCTGGCGTAAAGGCTTCTGCAAATGGAATGGACAAGTCATTTACCAAAAATCATTGTAGGCGAGACTGATATCACTCAGGCGAAGTATTGCGTGATTAAGAAAAAGGATTTTGCCGATGACCGCGAGGGAGAAATCATGAATGCACTGAGCACGAATGACGGTAAACTACCGCTGTTCGTTAAGCCATCTTCGGCAGGATCATCTGTTGGTGCATCCAAGGTAGAGAAGAAATCGGAGCTTGAGGGAGCGATTGAAAATGCATTTAAGTATGACGACAAAGTTCTGGTAGAGGAGATGATTGTCGGCAGAGAGATGGAGGTTGCGGTTCTCGGTAATCACAATCCGAAGGCTTCTTGCGTGGGTGAGATTCTATCCGCTGGGGAATTCTACGATTACGATGCGAAGTACAACAATCCCGAATCACAAACTAGAGTTGTCGATGATATCCCGATGAGCAAGCAGAAGGAGATTAGAAACAATGCTGTCGAGATATTCAAGGCGATGGATTGCCGCGGCCTATCGAGGGTGGATTTCTTCTATACAGAAGATGGCAGAGTTGTGTTCAATGAGATTAATACCCTGCCAGGATTCACGAACATCAGTATGTATCCAAAGCTATGGGAAGCCATGGGCATAGACCAGCCGACACTGCTCGACAGTTTGATTAAGCTGGCGATAGAAGAGCATACGTATGATGAGAAGTATTAATAAAAGCAGTATATGATAAATGAAAAGAAGGTCTGAATTGGTGCTGGGCCTTCTTTTTTTCAGAAGAAAATAGATGAGAAGGCTATCAGTGATGAGCTATATAAGTATTTCGGATTCCTTATAAAGGCTAATGATAAAAAAAGCCAAAGATTAATTTGCAGTGGCTTTTTTTAATAAAAAAAGTACTATAAGAGATTCAACTAATAGTGAGGTGTGAATTTCAATGAAGAAGATAATAATAACCTGTTTGATTACATCATGTGTAACTTTAGGACTTGTACATCTATATAATAACTGGTATATCGACTACAACCTCAGAAAATACTCTGTTTACTATGTTCACAATATGGAGCATAAGTTTGGAGCACATCCTGAGTTAGCAATGGTGTTAGATAATCTTGATTTAATGCGTAACCCCAAAAAAAGCAATATAGACTATAGATATGATGGCAGATGTATTATATATAATTTTTAAATATAAGGTGGATAACAATGTACCAAGATTATCTCGTACTAACTGGTCTGATGATACTGTATATTGCTTTGTTGACAATAAATATTCATCATACTATTTTTGATAGATCCTTTGAAATAAAAGATGGATTTAGCAGAACTGATACCACGTATAGAGAAATTGATGTTAATGACATAGATAAAGATGCAGTATATCATGATCTTTATAAGAACTTTGGATTCCTCGTCGAAGCCAATGTCAATCGCAAAACCACTGATTAACATGCAGAAAGAATTCAATAAGAAATACTATAAGCGATTCAATTAGTGTTGTAGTAAGCATGAATTTTGATTAAACAAAAACATAACAGAAACCCCTAGATTAGTGATTCTAATCTAGGGTTTTTAAAGTGCCAACACATGCAGAAAGCAGACTGCTTAGAAAGAAGGGGAATGTTGAATATCGTATTTAAAAAGTTTGTCATATAAGTTAGGGGGAAATTACTGATATTAACCACAAAAGGTGTTAATGTCAGTAATTGTAGCAATTTTTTGTGATTTGTGTTGGTGATACGCTAGGATGCTATATTATAATTTTTTAAAATAGAATTAAGAAAAAGGAGGAGCCCCAGTGAAAATTGGAACAATTATTAAAGAGAAGCGTACTAAATCAGGGCTTACACAGGAAGACTTAGCTAAAAAAATTACACGTTTCAAAGATCTACTATTTCAAATTGGGAGATTGATAGAAATTATCCGGATATAAAACTAATCGTAAACATTTCAAAAGTTTTGAATATTCCACTAGAGGAGCTTTTAAAGGAAGATAGTGATATTGTGAATAAAATTTCTGAAGATACCATTATTAGAAAGAAAAATAGGTAGAAAAACAAAATATTAATTATCTTAATTTTTGTTTTAATATTTAGTCTTTTTAGCGGCTGTGATTTATTTCAGTAATATAAATGATATCTCAAATAAAAAAAGAGATTGTAGGAGCATATATATCTAATGAGAAGTTATACATAAAAACAGATTTGCCTATATATAAAAGTATTGGTGGATACTTCGTTGATATAAATAATAATGCTATAGAAGTATCCATATTTACAAAAATTATCATTTAAACACAATGAAAAAGATTTCAATTCCAATTTCTAAAAGAGAATCTTAAAGGAATTAATAAAGTAACGTTTATCTATAATGGGCATAATTACAAGACGATTTCTTTAGAGTAAATAGCAGAACTTAATAAGATAAAAAAATAATGACTTTAAATTTACATTGAGTCATTATTTTTTTCCCATTTGTGAGGGTCAATATAAAGAAAGTTAGTCAAAATGTATTTTTATTAGAACAAAATATGAGCTAAAAAAACACATTGTTTTGACATGCTGGGAAAGTAAGATTTAAATAAAGTAAAAAGTATAAGGAAATGTATTTTTGAAATTAAGTATGTAATATTCGTAATACGAAAGGAGCATCACCAAGAATAAAAGATAATATAACTTCTAAGCTAACAAGATCAATATTGATAGTATTTACATTAGCAACTATGTTGGCAATTATACTAGGTAGTATTTATGGAATTAACGTTTCTGCGGATGAATTTGTAGGCATTTTTGTCGGATACACATTAAATTGAACACCTGGTAAAACTCAACATGTCGGATTTAGAGCTAAATACAGGGTCGAAGAAGGTGTTAGGTATAAATATAATCAGATTACTAGGAAATTAGTATCTAGTAACACTTATAAAGTTATGAAATCTGTCAATGGGGAATATGCTTTTACTTCTTGGATAAAAAAATGGGAGGATTAATACTACGATGAAAAAAATTATAAAAATAAATATAAACTAATATCCAAATTTGCAGTAATAATCATTGGCGCAGTATTATGTTTGCAAACACAGTTCATTTTCTCTAAAGTCTTTTATGGAGCAAATTCTGGGTTGGCATATGGTTTAGCTGCTGCGGAAGTTATATCAAAAACTGCAATATTATTATATGTTTTTTTCATACTATTATTACTCTTTTTTTAATGATGATAATTAGCTACACGCTCTCATATTGTATCCAATACTTATATTTTTGTGTTTAAATGTTAATTATAAGTTAGATAGTTTAATTTCAAACATATATAATACTTTTTAGAGGTACTTATGAAGATATTAATTAATCTAGTAACGAGTATATGCCTTATTATATTAATAGCGCTATTTGAATATAATAAAATTAATTCAATAATATATGTTGTTCTTTCAATCTTATGCTTGATATTAAACTTTTTCACTAATAAAATACATAAAAGGAGATAAATAAGATTTATGAAAAAAATGAGTAAATTATATAAAAATATAATATATATCTATGAAGCTGTTTTCTTTCTTGCTTATGGAATATATAACATATTTGATTTATCCCCATTACATTCTGCTATTAGAACTGGATCGGCAATATCCGTTATATTAGTCTTAATATATACATATAAAAATGTTCGGGGAAAAAGAAAGAGGCTACCATGACGGTTATGATGCTATCGCTAAATTTTATGATTACTGCAGAGTTATGTATTCATTAAAGTTGTATATCCTATCGTTATAGAAGTAGCATTGTATATAAATAAAGCTGTGCTATATTGTTAATAACCAAGAAATGATATTAAGCGTTATGTATGGGCATAATTACAAGACAATTTCTTTAGAGTAAATAGCAGAACTTAATAAGACAAAAAAATAATGACTTTAAATTTACCTTGGAGTCATTATTTTTTTACCATTTGTGAGGGTCAATATAAAGAAAGTTAGTCAAAAATGTATTTTTATTAGAACAAATACGAACCAAAAACATATTGTTTTTTTCGATATGCTGCGTGGTAAGATTTAGATAAAGTAAAGGTATAAGGAAATGCATTTCGCAATTAAATATGTAATATTCGTAAGACGAAAGGAGCATCACCGTGAATAAGGATAATATAACTTTTAAGCTAACAAGAGCAATATTGATAGTATTTACATTAGCAACTATCCTAGCAATTATACTAGGTAGTATTGATATTTTGACAAAACAATTTACAAACTATGAAGCCGTAACAGAAGCCTTATATGGAATAGTTATTACAGTGGGGATAGTTATCGTGATAGCTAAACTGTGGATGCTACCAAGCATAGATGAGGGGCTTACCTTAAAAAGAAGCAAAGACTTGCAAATATATTGCTAACATCTTTCTATTTGAGTTCTTATGTGAGCTAATTCATGGGATATTATCAAATAAAGGAGAGCGTATATTTGAGATATTCAACGTAAAAGTGTCTATTATGATGATAGTATTTCTTCTATGTGCATTTGCATTTATGTCGGTAGGAAAGCTAATAATAAACTACGTTGAACTGCAAGAAGATAACAAGCTAACGGTATAGACAGCGGGAATATAAAACATGTCAATCAAAAATAAATTTAGACAGTATCCTCGAGAGCCGAAACGTGACGATTCGCGAATTATCTGAGGCAATTGATATAACGCCAGCTAATATTTCGATATTAAAAAATAACCGTGCAAGAGCAATTAGATTTACAACGCTAGATAAAATGTGTAAATATCTGGATTGCGAGCCTGGCGATATACTCGTGTTTGAGAAAGACATAGTAAATGCGAATGAATAACTATTTGACGAGAACAGCAAAGAATTTTATGCTGTTCTCGATATAGTTTGGTTCATCAAAGTTTTTTAGGGTTTGCCAAAGTTTTTTAGGGGCGAATTTTAGGGTCTAGTTTTAGGGTCTTACAAAATGTAAAGGGATTGGGCGTTTTGCCCAATCCCTTTTGCATGGGGAAACATCAGTTATTTGCTTATTGACCTTTGTAAATTGGATTCTTGCGAGTAGCAAAAAGAAATCTATTTCATATGTTCAAAGTTTCGAAATCCTCTACCTAGTCGCTTTAGGTCTTTTACTTTGCGATTTAAAGACTCAATTGGGCCATTAGAAAGGCGGCTATTATATATACCATCTGGTCCTAGTCGCTCCACCATTATGAATGAGTTAATAATTGGATTTTTGTATTTACGTAGTAAATTTCCGAATTCAACGAATATCTTATATTCACTGCTGCAGTATTTGTGTATTAAAGAATCTATTTCCTCGGCAGCTTTTAAAGGATTACCGGCATTTCTAGAGTTGAATCTTACATACTCTTCTTTTAAATCTCTGAAATCTTTAATATATGGGTGAAGAGCTAGAAACTTTTCTTCGTATCCAAAAGTGTTTATGAAATACCTAAAGTGTTTGTCGTACCTAGGTTCCAATCGATATTCTAAATTATCTTGATTTGAAAGAAGAAGCCAGCGATACTTTTTTAGAAGATATACTTCATCCGAAATATGGGTTCTTTTCTGATACCCACATTTGGAATAATGTATTTGCTTTCTAGACTCATCTCGTGCTTTGTATTCTTTTTGTAAGCTTCTAAGAAATATGTCAAGAGAATGAATGAGCCATTGCATTACGTGAAAAGAATCCACTACAGATACAGCATTTGGGAAGTATCTTTTCACATAACTTAGATAAGGGTTATACATATCTGAAATTAGATACTTGACACTTGCACGTTCTTTTTAAAGGGATATTTGAGAAATATGGCTCAGTAACCTTATCTAATCTGCTGTGAATAATATCTATTGGATCACCAGTGTAAAAGTCCTGAATAACTAGAGCATATTTACAGCTTTTTATCCATATCTAGATATACTTCATCCACAGAAATAGCATCTGTTAGTGGAAGACGTTCCATTTGTATATACCTGTCGAAAACATTGAGAACATGCATATCTGAAGTATGAAATTGCTTTTGCAATATCTACAGCAGAACTATTAAGATTTCTGAATTTATTAAGGATTAGTAGGTCCGAAGCATTGGTATTACGCCTATAACGGTTAACGAGCTTGAAAATGCTCATTTGATTCGTAAAGACAATCACTATTTGTGCATCGCCAGCGTCTTTGTTTGAGTTTTTATTACTAGTTGATAGCCGTCTTGAAGTACGGGATGATTGATGGTTCTAGTTTTGATTCCTCGAGAATGCATTTTGTAAGAGCACTTCGGACAGAAGTGAGGTGCAGGTGCACTTCCAAGAGTAACAATTTTCTTTAACGCCTGAACTTCACAAGACAATAACTCAAGGGCATTGTCTTCTATGTCTAGTAAAAGATGTGATAATATTCATATGAATTCCTTTCTCAGATGTTTACCCAAAAACATATTATGAGAAAGTGAAAGGCGAGGCAAGAATAACAATTGCCTCGCCTTTCATATACCAAATCTGCCCCTAAAACTAGACCCTAAAATTCGCCCCTAAAATATCTAGACCCTAAAAAACTTTGATTACCCTATAGTTTTTGGCGAGTCAAAGTTTAGCAGTTTAATCTTTACGGTGATCTATTAGCTCAGCCACCTACTAAAAAAGAATTGCTATACACATGAAAAAGATTAACGTGTATAGCAACTAAAAAAAGCTATTTATAAATTCTGCTCCGATGTCCTATATCGATGAGCACTAATACAAGTCGCTCATCCTGTATTTCAGCTAAAATTCTGTAGTCACCTACTGATAACGCCATTGCCCACTTCTATTCGAAGTAAATCCCTTGCCGTGAATACGCGGGTCTGTGCAGTTCATAAGATTTTTATCAAGCCATGCTTTGATTATCTTTTGGGTTTGCCTATCTAATTTCTTAAAGGCCTTGTCAAATTAAAAATAGAATTCATAGATAATACTAGAAATTTTTGGTAATAACGGCTGAGCTCCTTGAATTGCATTAAATATAAAAATACTTGATAATGTACAGTTATATATGATAGAGTGTCCCTGAAATTTATATCTAATAAAAAAATTAGAGAAGTGTGTATCATGATAAAGAAGATTTCATCTATTGTTATTTTTAGTCTGCATTATTTTTATTTAATATCACACCAATCGTTATGGCAGCCGACTATGCCGAACTTGGTGATTCATCAGCAGCAAGCGGAAGCTTATCAGAAGAAACAGAACAAACAGCAGATAACACACCCAGCATAAGTGGTGTGAATGTTTCTGGTGACTTTAATGAGGGTACTCGTGGTCCCGACTATTTTTAAGAATATCAAAATTGATTTGATAGGAGAGAATCTTACGGAGGATAACTTCCTAACTGAAGAAGGCCTTAGATGGACGGATAAAACAGAAGTTGAGCTCATATCGGGCAGGGAGATTGGGCATCTTAATTCCAGCTCTAATTTTGGCTCTGAAAGACCTAGTGTTCCTGTTAAAATGTTCAGCACAGATAACGGATCATCAGGAAGGATAACTTATGTTGGAAAGACAAAATCTGGAATAGACCTAGATTTAATCTGGGAGATTGAAGAGTCAGATAAAGATGATTGGGAAGCCAACTCCGGATTAAATAGACACGGAAGCATTAGAGGAATTGGTTTCTCAGGAGAACAGTTCTTTCCCAATGCTATCGGAAACTCTATATCGGTCTTATATAACAATGCTAATAACATTTCTATTAACTACAAAATAGTAAAGCACGGTACTATGGATGAGAATCAAGTAGTACTAAGCTTCATATCTTCAGATATAGATACAGCACAAGGTGTATCTACTGACCTTGCAAATCTTGCTGAACTAATACCAAGCGCATCGAACCTTGTAAAGGATAACGATATTATCTATGATGCTACACCTGGGACAGTAGGACTAAATGGTTCTAGGGATCTGCCAAGAGGAGGTTACCTGGGGGCTGGATTCCTGTCTGCATTTAATTATACGTTCTATTCTCCTGCACCACCAAGATATGGTAATTCATTTAATTATTCAATGGCAGTAAGGTATGCTCTATTTGGCAGTAGCTTGCAGGCGAAATTAGAAACAAAGGTTAACCAGCATATAAGAGTAGAGTATATAGATGAACAAGGAACACCTATAAAGCAGGCTACAAATCTAAAGGGAATAACTGGATATAGCTATAGGATAGATAAAGCAGATATACTAAACTACAGCCTAATTGGTGTACAAAAGGATATAAGTAATATAAACAAACCGATAATTCGCTTTGTATATAGGAAAAATCCAGTGCAGGAAAGCACAGCAAACAACATAGCACCACAAAATCGTGCAAAAAGAACTAGAAGAAGCATACAGAGTAATACTGTAAAAACTAATAGAACATACAAATCGGTAACTAGCAGCAGTGCTAAATCATATACCAAATCTACTTCATCTAAAAAAGATCCATTCCTAGCAAATACAGGAATGACTGCAAAGGAAAAGAAGGACTTCATACAATACCTCAAAGAGGTAGAGAAGAATGCGAGAAAGAAATACGGGAATAATAGGGATAAGATAAATCATGAAGTTGCAAATGCGATAATATATCCAGTGTACGAAGGAGATAGATTACAATCAAATGCGAATAATCTGGTAAAACCAGACGTGTCAAAAACTACTTACAAAAATGCACGTTATGTTTTAAAGAACATATATGCGAATGATGAATACCCAGTCGATATTTCGCATATGGCATCACCGTTAGGGAGCTATGAAAGAAGTAGCATACGAAAAGAACTTACAAAGGGTCTAGCAATCTTACCAATAGAGGGTTATGTAATAAGAAAGGGCTTAAAAGAACTTACAATAGCGAGAGCAGCAAGACCTTTGGTGAATTATGAAAAAAGCAAGATAATGAAAGGGATTAAAAATATACTAGCAGATAGACCATACGCAGTTACAGGAAAAGATAAGTTCTTTTATCTAAATTCTTATACAGGCGATTATTGGACGCATATGGACGAAAAGGATTTAAGATCTGATAAAGATGCGATTATCTTAAAGTATCATCCAAAAATACAAAGATAAGTTATATAACAAAAGCATAATAGACTACTACAGCCAGGATAATCTTGATGAAAAAAAGGGAGAAGTTATTTAAAGAAATTTTGGAAAAAAACAAGCAGGGCCTGGGGTAACGGCTGATGAGCAATTATTTCTAAATAATTTTTTTCTGCAACATTTTCAATAGGAGGCGTTGGACTACTAATATACTTTTGTATATAAAAAAAGATAAGAAAACAATTAAAAAAAGTAAATGCTGCTAAAAAGAATAAAGGTAAAAATATTAAGAAAGGCTATTAAGATTTATAAAAAAAGAAAATAAGCCATTCGCCAATTGTTGAAAGAATAAAAAAATATAAAGGAACGAGCAACTAGCGCAATTCGCAATGTAAAAAAAGGGTATAAGAAATGGCGTAAAGGTAATAAAGAAATTAACTAGTATAGCGAAAAAAATAGGTGCAAAAATAGTAAGTATAACAAAGAAGTATATAGCAAAACAAAAAAAGAAAGTTGTATCTAAACTGACAAAGAAGCTGAAAACAATATTTAGAAGGAAGTAGATTAAGCATGAAGAAAATATTAATAGCCACTATTACAATAATACTAGGCATATATATGTGTATTATTTTTCATAGTTGCCAACCCTATACATAGATTATAACATCAGAAAATACTCCGTTTACTATGCTCACAACATGGAGCATAAGGATGGAACACATCCAGAATTAGCAATGGCATTAGAAAAATATGGATGTTATCTATAAGCCTAACAAGAAAAAAATATAAGGTATAGAGAAAATGGAGGTTTTTACCATTTACAATAATTTTGTAAATGGTAAACAAGTTATCATAAATTACGATATCGAAGAGCAACAAAGTTACTATATATTTTTTGATGTTATGTATAAAAAGCTATTACTTTGATGAAGCCTTCAGGTTAGAAGGTGGGTATGATAGATTGACAGGGCATGGCGAAATAGATATCAAGACTGTAGATCAAGAGGCTCTTTACAAAGACATATACAATAACTTCGGCTTCCTCGTCGAAGCCAACGTCAATCGCAAAACCACGAATCAATCTGCAGAAACAGTTCAATAAGAAATACTATAAGCGATTCAACTAATAATTGAATATAGAATTGATTAAACACAAAGAACCCCAGTTTAGCAGTGCTAAGCTGGGGTTCTTAACTATTAACTATTTTTTAAGCATATGCAGCCTCTCCGCCTTACGTATATCATTTTCGATGAAATCGGAAGCTGCGAAGGAGCTGTCGTACTCGAGACCTGGTGGCAGCATTGGCGTGCAAGGTCTTGAGATGACTGCTCCGAGCTGCTTCTGTGTCAGCTTGCGGCCGTACTCCGCCTGGTACTCCTGCTCGAGTATGCGAAGGATGTCCCGAGCATTCTCGAGGCAGGTAATCGAATACTTATATACCTTATCCATATCGTTTTCGCCCACGAAGCTAAAAGTCGTATATGGTAGCATCAGGTTAATCGTCCCTGTGCTCCTTAGAGTCATCAACTAGCTCGAGGCTGTCACCACCAAAGAATGGATAGCTGTCATGCTCATTTATCCAAATCGAGATATCTGGTAGGAAATAAGCACCCTCAACTGGAATTTTTCGTTCTTTCATAGTATCTAACGCTCTGCCAGTAAGTACTCCTACGATTACCTTTCGAAGGTCAATTCCCGCGTCCTTAATCAGAGGTGCGATGTGGTTTAATCGCTGACCATTATGAAGGAGGTCGTCAACTAATATCGCAGGCTTTTCAAAGGACTTGATGGTTTTTATCTGCTCCTGTAGCGGTGCGTAGTTACGGTATTCTCTGATAGTGAATCCCGATAAATCATTCTTAAAATACTTATCCGTCCTCAGAGCCTTTGTTACCGTATTAGGTATGACCACATCCGAAAGGGCCTTGCCATATGGGACCGCCATATAAGGACCACGCTTCTTCAGAGGATCGGAAGCTGCAGGTACTCCATTTTCAGATGTAACCATATTTACGATACGGCTATACACTGCATTAGGGTTAAAGGTCAGTATGAGCTTGCCAGGAAACAGCTCATTAAATGTCCTGAGAAGCTTCGTATGAGCATCATCTGCAGCTTTAATAATCCTAGGATTCTTGTTGAACGGAGCCTTGATACACGCTTCGACATCTCTAAATAGCACGATAGGTGCTTTCATATCTACTGCATAGATTGGTTTTTCCTCACTGCTAGAGATATCGACAAATCCATGGTGGATTAAAAGGTCAATCGTATCCTCGTCCATACCTGCAGGATCTACAGGGCGATAGATTACATAAGTGTAATCTTCATCGAGGAGTTCCGTCATAATCTCCGTTAGCAGAATCTGTTTAAGGTTGGAAACATCTGCATTTGCAACATCTTTTGCGTAAAATGCACCGATTGAAGCTATCGAGCCGAGCGCACTCTTTCTAATCGTAGAAGCTACCTCGCTGCTACCGAATTCCTCGAGCAGATCATTCGCACGAAGCTTTTTTTAGCCGATGCAAATGCAGAGAGCACAGACTCTTCACGTTCTCCTGACCTAGCGTTGATCAGGATTGACTTCGTAGTAGGGTCATCAAGGTATTCGCTGAGAACCACGAGGTCGTAGCCAGCCGTCTCTAAATCATCGCTAAGCGGCATGGTGAAACCAGCATCCATGTGTTCAAAGACGCTGAAACTGATATCGCTAGCGGTGAGTACCTCCTTGTACGCAGGCTCATGCTTATAGAGGTTCATATCGTATATGTAGTTCTGCACAACTGGGTCGAGCAGCGTGCCGATATCTCGCCCGAGGTCAATGTTGTTACGAATCCTAGCGGAGCTGACATCCTCAGAATACTTCTTGAGGTGTAGCTTTATAATCTCGCCCGTGATTGGGTAGCTATCACCGCTATCTCTATGCGAATCATCGCTAGACTCTCTCTCGAACACGATGTGACCAAGTGAGTGAATCGAGTATTCGCTTGGGGCAGCCTTGTAGCAAGCGGCATTTTCAATAGCATCTGAGCCTGTAACTATGTATAAATCTTTGCCTGCAAAAAGCTCTCTTAGCTTCCTTAAGTCATCCGCATTTGCGAGGTTCACCTGTATGTCGTCTGGAAATACATTTAATTCCTCTTCGCTACTTATGGACATAGCGAGAATATTTTTACGAAGTGCACGAGGGAGTGTCTTCCTGGTCCACGAAAATTCATCTAGTGCCAAATACACCTCGAAGCCCATGTCGCGAATAGCCGTTGCAATCGCTTTGTGGCCGAGAGTAAATGGATCAAAAGTTCCAGGGAAGAAGGCTACTTTATCGTACTCCTTAAACTCAAAAGCTCCTACTTCAGCGACATAGGTAGCAATGAATCTGTAGATATAATTAAGCACAGCTGAGTTGTTGTAGAACTCCAGACCGAGGTCATCACCAATTAGTGGAATCATGGCAACGAGCCTCTTGAAGCAGTGAGATGCAACCCAGCTCTTTGACTCAAGATTCATAACAGTGCTTCCAAAGATGCGTATTCCAAGCACTCTCAGTGCTTCCTGTGAGATGATAGTATTGTAGTGGCTTATGGACTTTACAATCATGCCGAGTAGCCGCTTCTTGTGTTTCTCAGCATTCTTGCTTGGCTTCGGCATCTTATCAAAGTTCTCGAGTAGCACGCCCATGGTGTTAAGCGATGCAGCAGCGGACTTGCTGCTTCCTGTATTTAACAGAATTTCGAGAGCATCAATCGCTTCATTCTGCTCATTATCAGACTGGTACATCATGAGCTGTCCGAGATAACCAGGGATGAACTTAAGGAACTGGTAGTCACTTAGCTCTAGACCATTAAAGAGGTCGATACAGAGTTCATTTATCTGGTCGCTAGGCATAGCAGCGGCGAGTTCAAGCAGGCAGTCTCCGGCATGTTTACGAACAGCGATTACCTCACTGACCTTTATTAAATTGACGAAGTGCGTAGCTATGTGCATAACATTGTCACCCTGCTTTTGCCACTTCGAACATGTAATCAATGTTCGCAATCTTGGATATCCAAGATGTATTGGTCTTGAGATTATCGAGGAACAGTGAAGATGGTAGAGCATCTGTCACATCAAGGCCCTTAGGTATTCCAAGTATACTTAGACGCCTTGACTCAACATCCATACCTGAATCAGGGAAGAACCTCTCAATTACAGCGAGTGCGAGCAAATCGGTGTTCGGACTGTAGCTGTTAAGAATATCTTTTGTAAAGAACATTAGGCTCTCTAGGAACGACTCTGGCATCAGTTCTTTATCGATGATTAGTGCGGTGGTGCATAGCACGATAATCGTTTGCTCGTCGAGATCAGCTACATGATAGTACCTCTCGAGCACATCAAAATACTTACTGCGGCACGATGGCCTGCAGTTTTTTATGACTTCATTTACAAAATCAGGGGTTGCCTCGATTATACGCTTCCTATGAAAAATCCGTATGCCTTATAGATGGATTAATCAATTTCTCAAGGTAGCTCGAGAATTGAGCGATATTAGTGGTGTCAGAATCCCTTACAGGAACCGACTTAGGTAGCTCCTTCTTGTACTCCTCACGAAATCTTGCGACTATCTGGCCCATTATCTGAGCGGCTTGCTCTCTGAGGTCGCTCTCTCTGTTAAATAGCATGTCGTACATGAAATCGAGAACGATTATCTTCTGATCCTCCGTCATATAAGCTTTGTACTCGCCGAGGATATTCAGATAAGTTCTTATATTACTCCACTGAGACTCACTCCTAGCTCGCTCAATAAGGCTGGAGAATTCTGCTGGATTATTAAATATCTTCATGAGGCGAATGTTGTGCTCAATAGCTCTGAACTTGAGCTGCGATGTAGCCTCAGCACCATTAAGAAGCGCGAGCTCCTTGACTTTAGGAGCGCACTTAAATCTCGGTGCTTCAGACCAATCCTCTGGGAGGACGGTAGTTACACCGTTTTCACACATGAACTCCTCGAAGTCGAGAAGCTTGTTATATACCTTCTCGTATCTGTGGTTCTTTGCTTCATTTATATTGTCGAGCTTAGTTAGGACTACATCAAATGCTTCTTCTAATGTAAAGAAATTGATAGTCTCTTGCTCATCCTCGACTCTCGTACTTCTCACTCGGAAGTCCGCATAGATGAGCAGCAGCGACTCGACGGAGAGGTTTTTCAATCTCAAGATCCCAAGTCGAGTGATTTGCAGCGATATGCATTATGGTCGGTAGCCCAAATCTAGTCAGGCAGTAGTCCGTATAATAGTAGTGAAGATAAGGCACACGGCGCTCTTCTTCCTTGCGGCATCCGTATTTACCGATATCGTGAGAAGCCGCTGCGGCGGATACGAGAGCGAGGTCGACATTAATTCCAGCTTCATATAGCTGCCTTGCAGTATACATAGCCACGTAGTGAACACCGCTGATATGCCCAAGTGTATTAAAAGGTGAAATATCTGAACTTAACCTCATGAACTCGTAGACATAATTGCTCTTAACAAGTTTACTAAAAGTCAGATATTCATCGGTAAAGCCTTTGCTAACAACCTCTTCATCGCTGAGAAGATTGATGTCATAGCAAGGATCGAAAGGCAGCACCTGTCTCTCGTATTGGTACACTCCGCGCATTAACTGGAGCAAAAATATTCCTACCGGCCTTGTATCTGTCAGATTCAATAGGCCCTTCCAGGTGAGGGAATATCAAGTTGAGAAGATATTTCCTCGTATGCTCGAGCCAACCTTCAGGCGGAGCAACCTCAAGCTCTGGCGTATAGCGTGAACAGATGCCTAGAATAGTTTTGGCATCATATCTGCCATGTCTACCAGCATGATAATATAGCTCATACACCATCTCGACGAAGTCTTCGCGGGCAGTGCGTGCTTGCATAACACCGCTGTCCATGCCAGCGTTCGCAATGAAGTCGGGGTCCAGAAGAGCTCCCTTGATTGTGTTAACCATTAATGCTTTGTTATCCATCTCAAATACCATCTATATATAAGCAATAACCGTCTGGCAAAAGCTTGCCTCGTAAATGTTCTGACTCGCCTAGCCGAGAGTCTCACGAAGTGACTTAGCCTTATCGATAATCGCCATCGCCGTATCAAACTTGCTGAGTTTACCTAGCTCCACCTCGTCATCTCCGGTGATAATAGTAACTACGTTGGTATCACCGCCAAATCCAGCTCCGTCTTCACGCAAGCTGTTCGCACATATCATGTCGAGCCCTTTGCGCTCGAGCTTACTGCGAGAGTTTTCGAGCAAATTCTGAGTTTCCATCGAGAAGCCGCAGATAATCTGCTCAGGCTTTCTAATCTTCTTAAGCTCGGCCAAGATATCGACAGTTCTCTTGAGTTCAATCACCATATCGCCGTCCTGCTTCTTAATCTTTTCGTCAGAAGTAGAAACTGGCGTATAGTCGGCAACTGCAGCTGCTTTAAATATGTAGTCTGCCTTTGGAGTGTGCTTTAGCACTTCATCACACATCTCAGCAGATGTGGTAATCTCAATCGTGTTGACATACGGAATAGGCTTCAGATTCGTCTTGCCGGTGATAAGCGTAACCTGTGCACCTCGGTATGCTGCCGCCTTGGCAAGTGCATATCCCATACGTCCAGTCGAATGGTTGGTGATGTACCTAACAGGGTCAATAGATTCCTGCGTAGCACCTGCGGTTACAAGTACATTTTTGCCCCTTAGATCCTTCTCAAAAGCCAGGTCAAAGAGCATTTCCTCGAAAATGGTCTCTGGCTCAGGCATCTTGCCGACCCCGACATCTCCGCAGGCGAGCACTCCGCTAGAAGGCTGGAGTATCCTAATTCCAACCTTGAGAAGCCTCATGATATTGCCTTGAGTGATAGGGTTTAGGAACATCTGCGTATTCATCGCTGGAACAACTAGCTTAGGGCAATTTGCGGCGAGAAATGTCGTAGTGAGCATGTCGTCTGCCATACCGTATGATGCCTTGGCTATAAAGTTAGCAGTTGCTGGAGCAACTACAAAATAATCTGCCGCCTTGGCGATAGATATGTGTGCTACATCGAATTTAAAATCCCTGTCAAAAGTATCAGTCATGCATTTGTTGCCCGTCAGTATCTCAAAGACCAGCGGCGAGATGAATTCTGTCGCGTTCTTAGTCATAATCACGTGGACATCAGCACGCTCCTTCTTGAGAGCGCTGACGAGGGATGCCGTTTTGTATGCTGCGATTCCGCCAGTGACACCGACAACAACACATTTATCTTTAAGCATGTGACTCCTCCTGTTATCTACATCTTGTGGTTAAATAATATAATATACTTTAATGTGCGATTTCTCAATCATAAACAAGCCATAAGTCGTATCAAAATGGCTAAAATTCAATACTTGCTAGAGTTTTCCCTTGCACAATACGTCCCGCTTTGTTATAATAACAAGGCTATTGAAGGAGCACACGAGTGTGCACGATAGACTTTTAAGAAAAGGAGAACTAGCATGAAGGAAGGAATCCATCCTGATTATAAGGAATGTAACGTTACTTGCGCATGTGGTAATACCTTTACTACACTTTCAAACACTGACACTATGAGAGTCGAAGTATGCTCAGAGTGCCACCCATTCTTCACAGGTCAGCAGAAGTTTGCTAACCGTGGTGGACGTGTAGAGAAGTTCAAGAACAAATACAACCTTTAGGGAATCAATATTTAGAGGACGCTGTTCGCAGCGTCCTCGTTTTAGAGCGTTTGGAACCACAGGCGGTGGTTTTTCCTGACGCTTTTTTTCATAGGCAATTGATATACAAAGAACGGTTCTGCATGGCGCGGTGAGTGATAACCGCGAAGCATTTGCAAGAACTGGTAAATATATAAATTTAATAATCTTCAACTATAAGTAAAGGATGTAATTATGTTTGATAAGCTAGATTTTATATTAGAAAAAAATATGAGGAGCTATCGAAGAAGGTTTCTGATCCTGATGTCATAGCTAGACAGAAGGAGTGGCAGAAACTGATGAAGGAGATGAGCGATCTCGAGCCAATCGTCAAGGAATATACTGCGTACAAGAAGGCGAAGGAAGAGCTTGAAGAGGCCAAGGAAATCCTCGAAATGGAGGATGATGAAGAGCTACGCGAGATGGCGCGTGAGGAACTGAAGTCAAACGAGGCGGCAATCGAGGAGTACACAGAGAACCTCAAGATTCTGCTTCTACCTAAGGATCCTAATGATGATAAGAACGTAATCCTCGAGGTTAGAGCGGGAACGGGCGGAGATGAGGCAGCACTGTTTGGAAGCGACCTACTCCGTATGTACCTCAGGTATGCTGAGAGAATGCGCTGGAAGACAGAGATCATCGAGAGCAATGAGACTGAAATCGGTGGTGTTAAGGAAGTTGTAATGCTGGTTAAGGGTAAGGGTGCTTACTCCAGACTCAAGTACGAGAGTGGTGTTCACAGAGTACAGAGAGTCCCTGAGACGGAATCGGGCGGCAGAGTTCACACTTCGGCTGCTTCAATCGCTGTAATGCCAGAAGTAGATGACGTTGAGGTTAACCTAGATCCTAACGACGTGCGTGTAGACGTATACAGAGCGTCTGGAAACGGCGGACAGTGCGTAAATACTACGGACTCCGCAGTTAGACTTACGCACATGCCAACTGGACTCGTCGTAACTTGTCAGGACGAGAAATCGCAGATTAAGAATAAGGAAAAAGCTTTCAAGGTTCTTAAGTCAAGACTCTTCGACCTCATGCAGCAGGAACAGAACGACAAAATTGCGGCAGAGAGAAAGTCACAGATCGGATCAGGAGACAGATCTGAGAGAATCAGAACGTATAACTTCCCACAGAGCAGAATCACAGACCACAGAATCAACCTGACTCTATACAAGCTGGATTCATTCCTCGACGGCGACCTCGATGAAGTAATCGATGCGCTAATCACTGAGGACCAGGCGGAGAAGATGAGGGAGTTCTAAAGCAAGAGAGGCGTCCAATGAAGACAAGAATTATCCTTCCTGATACAGAGGGAATCTCCGAAGCTGGTGCGATTTTGCGTGATGGCGGACTTGTGGCATTTCCGACTGAGACGGTATATGGGCTGGGTGCAAATGCTCTAGATGCCGTCGCTACAAAGCACATCTATGAGGCAAAAGGCAGACCGAGTGACAACCCGATGATAGTTCATGTTGCGAGTATTGATATGCTTAACGGGGTTGCTTCGGCTGTTACAGATGAGCAGAAAGCCATTATGAGCAAGCTGTGGCCAGGTCCTATTACTTTTGTGCTTCGGAGGAACCCTGATGTTCCTGATGTTACGACAGGCGGTCTGGATACGGTTGCGGTGAGATGGCCGGCAAGGCGTGAGGCTGCTGACATTATAGAGGCGGCAGGTGTTCCAATTGCGGCGCCGAGTGCCAACCTATCTGGTAAACCGAGTCCGACGACATTCGAAGACGTTGCTGAGGACATGGACGGAAGAATCGATGCGATAGTCAAAGGTGAGAGAACTGCCATCGGCATAGAGTCGACAGTTTTGGATCTGACATCCGAAATTCCTACTATACTTAGACCTGGCTTTATAACTAAGAGTCAGATTGAAGAGGCTGTAGGCGGTGAAGTTCAGTACGATCCATCATTATTCAAGAAGCCTGGAGCGGATGATTTCCACCCGAAGTCACCCGGCATGAAGTACAAGCACTATGCACCTAAGGCGGCAGTGCGAATCATAGAAGGAAGCAAAGATGCAGTGTGTAAGGCAATTGCCGAACTAGAGGCTGAATCGGCTTCAAATAATCTACGGACTAAGGTACTCGACTATATGGGGAACGGTGACAAGGCCGCGAATAACTTTTTTGCAGACCTCAGGCAGTGCGATAGAGACGGTGTGGATATAATCTACATTGCGGCGTACGACTGGGACGAAGTCGGATTTTCTGTAATGAACAGGATGGTTAAGTCGGCAGGGTACGACATCGTAAATGTTTAAAATGTTTAGAGCATTTACACACATAGAGTAGATATAATTTATATTATTTATGTGACATATTTCGCTGATACACATACAATATACAGAGGCGAAGATATGCGAGGAGGAATTATATGAAGATTGCAATCGGTTGTGACCACGCAGGATATCCGCTAAAGGTAGCAGTAAAGGACAAGCTGCTCAAGGAGGGTTACGAAGTAGTAGACTTTGGAACTGACTCAACTGAATCAGTTGACTACCCAAACTATGGAAAGTCCGTTGGACACGCTGTTGTTGATGACAAGGCCGAGAAGGGAATCGTTATCTGCGGTTCTGGAATCGGAATCTCTATCGCAGCAAATAAGGTCAAGGGTGTTAGATGTGCTCTCTGCACTTCCGTGGAGATGGCGGAGATGTCGAGAAGGCACAACGATGCGAATGTGCTCGCTATGGGCGCACGAATGATCGAACAGGATTTGGCATTTAAAATTGTCGATAAGTGGCTAACGACAGATTTTGAAGGCGGAAAGCACCTTCGTCGTATAAACATGCTTGATGAATAACGTATTTCGTATATACTTAATGGTAAGTGAATTGAGATAATCAGGAGGATTACAATGGCTAACAGAGAAGGCAAGGTATATGTGTTTGATCATCCGCTGATTCAGCACAAGACAGCTCTCATGAGAGATGTAAACACTAGTGTAAAGGAGTTCCGCGAACTCGCTACTGAGGTGGCGATGCTTATGGGCTTCGAAGCGACAAGAGATCTGCCACTTGAAGAGGTTGATATCGAAACACCTATGTGCAAGACTACAGTTAAGATGCTTGAGGGAGAGGATATTGCAATCGTTCCTATCTTAAGAGCTGGTCTTGGCTTTGTGGACGGGATGCTTGCGCTCGTTCCAAATGCAAAGGTTGGACACGTTGGTCTATACCGCGACCCAGATACACATCTTCCTGTTGAATATTATTGCAAGCTACCTACAGACATCGAGAAGAGAAAGATTTTCGCTGTGGATCCAATGCTTGCAACTGGTGGAAGTGCCATTGCAGCAATTGATTCTATCAAGAGCAGAGGCGGACACGATATCGCATTCCTGTGCCTGATAGCTGCACCAGAAGGAATCGACGCCCTACATGAGGCGCATCCTGATATTGACATCTACATTGCAGCAAAGGACGAGAGACTCAACGAAAACGCTTACATCCTCCCAGGACTTGGAGATGCAGGCGACAGACTTTACGGCACAAAGTAATCTCGGCAAGCTAATGATATTAAGCCTGCGGCGAGAGCTGCAGGCTATTTTTATAGGAGGGACACGATGATACAGATTCCAGATAATGTGAGCAAGTACACAAACGTATATGATGTACTTGAAGAAAGAGGACTTATTGAGCAGTGCACAGACCCAAAGGCTATGCGCGACCTACTCGGAAGCGAGAAGATTAAGTTCTACGTAGGATTTGACCCAACTGCGGACTGTCTGCATGTTGGACACTTGATTCAGATTATTATATTTGCGTATATGCTCAAATACGGACACACACCAGTAGCGCTCGTTGGTGGCGGAACTGTAATGATTGGAGATCCTTCTGGTAGAACTGACCTGCGCCGCATGATGGACGTTGAAGAAATCGATGCAAACGGTAAGAAGTTCAAAGACCTATTTGACCGCTTCCTGCCGTTCGATGACGAGTGGGAGTACACTGGTAACGGTGGCGTTATGCAGCCAGGACACCAGAACAGAGAGCCTAAACCTGGCCTTGCGGTAAGCGTTAATAACGCGCAATGGCTCAGAAACCTCAACTATATCGAGTTCGCTCGTGAGATTGGCTCAGTATTTAACGTGAACGACATGCTGAGAGCAGAGTGCTACAAGAGAAGACTTAAGGAAGGGCTGACTTTCCTAGAGTTCAATTACATGCTAATGCAGGGATACGACTTCTACGTAATGGCTAGAGACTTCGGCCTCAAGGCGCAGTTCGGCGGCAATGACCAGTGGTCCAACATCATCGCTGGTGTAAATATCGCTAAGAAGAAATCAAACCTAGACGTATACGGCATGACCTTCTCGCTTCTTACTAAGAGTGATGGAGAGAAGATGGGTAAGACAGCAGGCGGCGCGCTCTGGCTCAACGAGGACAGAGTTTCTGTATTCGACTTCTTCCAGTACTGGAGAAATGTAGCAGATGCAGACGTTAACAAGTGCCTACGTATGCTCACCTTCCTACCTATGGATGAGGTAAATAGACTTTCTTCACTTGAAGGCGCAGAGATTAATAAGGCAAAAGAGATTCTAGCTTACGAAGTTACTAAGCTAGTACACGGAGAAGAGAAAGCTCAGACGGCTCTTGAAGATGCTCGTGCGGTGTTCGCAAGCGGCGGCACTAATGCAGCGACTATGCCTACTGTAGAACTTGAAAAGTCTGCCTTTGAAGGCGAAGGCTTCGGACTTGCTAGTCTGCTCAAAGAAATCGGACTTGCTCAGTCTAACGGAGATGCCTTCAGAACTATCGAGCAGGGCGGTGCTAGAATCAATGGTGAGCAGGTTACGGATAGAAAAAAAGGAGAGTAACACTAGCTGACTTTGAAGACGGCAAGCTAACAATTCAAAAGGGCAAGAAGAAATTCGTTGCAGTAACACTGAAGTAGCAAGTTAATACCGAGTAGCTTGCACTGTAGTGATTTTAGCAAGTAAACAAAAGCGCGCAGCGATGCGCGCTTTGTCCATTTTCAAAACATATATCTGTACATATAGAAAATATAAATATCTATATATTTAGGAGGTACAATATGGTAGAACAAGTTAATTTTGAAGACGTAAAACGTGATGTAATCCACGCATTCACTAATGGATGTATGTGTTCAGAGTCTGTAATTACGATCGCAAACAAACACTGGGACCTCGGGATGGGAGACGATATCATGGCTGTCGCAACGGGATTTCCATTCGGTTTTGGCGACGGCGGTAACGTATGCGGAGCAGTGGCATCAGCGACGATGGCACTCGGAAAAGTATTTGGCAGGGTAATCCCTGGTGATCCTAGCTATGAGAAATGTCTCAACCTCGTTAGAGAGCTCAATGACGATGTAATAGCAAGATTCGGCAGCGCGCTTTGTCCTGATCTACTAGAGGGTTACGAGTTTGCTACACCGGTGCGTAAGGAGCACTGCAGCGAGATCGTGGTAGCTGTGATGGAGTCTTTTGCACGTATCATGGAACGCGAGTGCGGGGTTCATGTCTGTTAGCAAATATGATATATTATGAAGACTAAGATAATAGTGAATTATATATAGAGAAAGAGGCAGTTTATGGCTAAGAAACAATCGAAATATGAGAGACCTGGTGGACTCAGAAAAGGCAGGATAGCGATAGGCATATTTGTTATCGTTGCATTAGCGACTATTGGGGTAATGGTCCGTGCATATTTAACAGGTGGCAAGAGCGCTATGGTCGGGGCGATGATCATCTTGATGACAGTGATGTATTCAGTCATAGCGTTCAATCTTGTAAAGCTAGTTAAGACGATGGAAGAGCAGATGAGTAAGGATGCTGAAGCGGAGAAGGAAGCAGAAGAGAAAGCGAAGCATATCGGAAAAAGGCGCTGCATACAAGACGTTAAAGAAGCAGTCTAAGAATAAATAGATAAAGTTTCTAGCGACTAGCCGTGACTGGGAGTATTAATTTATCGACACAGGTGCAATAAAATGCAGTAAAGACAATAGGTTTAAAGGTTTTTGCAATATCAGATTGTGAGCAATTTTATAGAAAATAATTATCGACTATAAATTTCTGACAAGATGCTGACCGATATATAATAGCTATATAAAAAAGCGGGGACTACTGTCCCCGCTTTTTCTTCTATGGATATTCTATGGATGGATTGTGTAATCACAGCAAATGTCTTGAAATTATCCTTGCTATACCCTTTATAATAAACCCTGAGAACATTGCATGTAAAATTAATTAAAATGAGTTAATTGATAAAAAAATATAATAGCGGTCCTCACAGGAGGTAATATGGAAAAATCGTAACGTAGCGACCTTTATAAAGGTTGTAGAGATGAATAATTTTACTAGAGCGGCAGAGAGCCTCGGATACTCCCAGGCTGCTGTAACAGCTCAGATTAAGCAGCTTGAACACGAGCTCGGCGCACCTTTATTTGACAGGATTGGTAAGAGGATAAACCTTACTAGAGCTGGTGAAACATTCCTGCCATACGCATTCCGCCTACTCAAGGCGGAGGATGAGGCAGTAGCATGTATCAGAGAGCAGGAGGGACTTAGCGGAACCCTAACAATTGGAACCTCCTCAAGCCTTTCCATGGGAGCACTTCCGCATATTGCAATTGATTTTTATCAAAGAGTACCCTGATGTAAATGTAGTCATCAAAGTTTCTGACTTCACACAAGATCTTAGCGAGAAGCTCGTAGCTGGAACTATGGATATTGTATTCACCATGGCAGAGACTCCAAACCCACAGAATTTCCATCGCATGCTAGAGAAGGACGTACCGATGGTATTCGTAGCGCACCCAGATCATCCGCTTGTGGGCAAGAAGGTTTCGCTGCGCAAAATTCTCGCAGAGCAGTTAATCGTTGCGGATAGAGATGTAGGATATACTTTCTACTTGAATAAGTTTGCAAATGATATCGGTATGCAGCTTGAACCGGCTCTCGAGGTCGGCTCAGTAGCAGCAATCGTCAATATACTTGAGGGAGGATACGGTGTATCTTACCTGCCATGGTTCGTCGTTGAGAAGCCAGTTGCTGAAGGCAAATTGGCAACAATTGATGTTACATGCCCGGATCCGGAGCTCAAGAGTATAATTATCTGCCATAAGAGCAAGTGGATTGATCCTGTGATTAAGAAATTCATAGAGTTTATAAATGAAAGAATATAGGAAGGTTGTATTCAAAAACATCACAAAGTTTATTAGACTTGATTTTTATATGCTCTGAACAACGAATGCCAGGTGCTATGTATTTTATTAATACATAGCACCATATATATATATGGTAGAATTTCCGTGTATATTATAGATAATTAACAATTAAGAGAGGACATTAATATTGATGAATAAGGCAGTTAAAAAAAATATTAGCTTAATATTGAATCTTATGATCATATTATTACTGCTCTCAAATACATCAATTGTATTTGCAGATGAAGATTTAAGCTCACTCCATCCGGTGCATTATTTTATGTATGGTGAGGACTGGCAGGGTCCTTTAGTTGATAAAAGTGAAGAAATCAAAAATGATAATTATTGGGTTGACTTAAAATATTCAAAAGTAGAAAACATTCCGGTAGCTGCAGGAGAACCTATAACATATTTTAAAACTCTTGTTCCTAAATATGCGTTGGAACCTAAAGACACTGCTGTTAATCAGCATGCAAAGGTTAGCACGATAATCAATTTTTGCTGTGCTCCTGAGTTTCTAAATACCGGCATTGTTCCAAAGTGGAGTGGATTAAACATTTTCCTTCACCCTTTGAAACCACAAGATAATCCGTATTTTCAACAATTCTCCACGATTCCTGAAAATAGAACCAATCCACATATGTTTAAACAAAGTGATATTTTAACTGCTGAAGAAACTGCTAATCCTTTGGAAAAATTACAAGTTTTAGCTGATATAAAGGCTAAAGGTAGCACCGATTCAAAGAAAATAGACGAATATAAGAAAGGTGATCCAATTGACCTTGAGTTTTCTATGAATGCGTCCTGGTTCAAGCGTTATATGAATGGGTTCGCTTTGTTCTTAACTCAAACCGGCGGTATGTCAGATGAGGGAATTCAGAAGATTTACAATCAGTATGCAATGTCAGATGCACAAATCGTTTTTTCATTAGATATCCCAGACGGGGTAACTGTTAGTAACAATCCAACAGCTACAATTAGGGGATTAGATGGGTTTACAGCAAATGTTTCGAAGGAAGGAAATACTTTGCTTGTAAAATTACGTAAAAATGAAAAGGCTAAAGTTTATAAATGGAAAGACTTGATTGAAAAAATTAATTCCATAGATACAAGTAACATTAATGTTAGTATTTCGGGATTAAAGGTTTCCAAAGACGCAAGTCAAGATTCGCAGGTAACTATAAGAGGTACGGTATCAGGAGTTTATGATTTTGCTACTTCTTATACAGAAAAATTTTATTTGCCATCTCCCGAACATAATAGTCATGAGGAGTTAGGTCCGGGACATGAGAATTGTGCGACCAGAAATTACTGGTCATTTGCAGCAATTCAAGATCCAAGTGGATTGGATAAGGCGGCAGACTCAAATAAGCCAAACCAAATATCTTATACTTTCAAGGTAAATAAACCGGCTGATAACACCGTAACTTTCAAGGACGGAAATGCTACACACGCTACCGTAAAGGTGGAAAACGGCAAATCAATTGATAACGATGCTTTAGCTAATCAATCGATGCCAAGTGAGCCAACAAAAAGTGGTTATATTTTTAAGGAATGGAATACTCAAAATGATGGAAAAGGAACTAAATTTACAGGTTCAACCATTGTTAACGAGGATATGGTAGTATATGCTATTTACAGCAAGAACCCGACTCCTAACAAACCCGGCAAGTTACCAAAGACGGGTGATAATATAAATATGCCGTTGTATTTTTGCGGTATTAGTTATATCAGGAGTATTATTGTTTGCATTATATTTCAAAAAGAAGAAAAAGACAATTAGTGTATTAATGTAAAATATCAGGAGCTGTCGCATGAGCGACAGCTCCTTTTTAACTTGATACTGATACTTTGCTAGCCTCAATAAACAGAAATTTAACCTAACAATTCTTGTCTGAGACTTTCGCAAATTTCCGCCATCTCGCACATATCCTCCTCTGGAACGAGTTCAGAAAGGTCATACTCAAGTGGATTCTTCGAAAAGTCGGAAAGAGCTTTATTCAAAAGCTCATAATCATCTGGTGTAGCAATAATATTTATCTTGCGAGAATCTGTATCATATGGTTCTAAGTCATGCAAATCAACACTGCCATTTACCTTGCATTCTAATAATATCGCAGCAAGGTCGGTTAATATATCAATGGCGAAAGTAAAATCAAGATAGATTCCCATAGAATTAGTAAAGCCTAAAGGGGAAGTGGTTCTTCTAAAATCCCCATCTTGCCTGTTAAGGCCTAAAGCTTGCAGTATGTCGGAAAACTCTATCTCGTCGCTACTTTGATCTTCTAAAAAAGCGATAAGGTTAAGACTATCGTCAGTGTCTCCGATATAGTTGTTCCAATATTTGTTTTCAATATACATCAAGGATCCTCCGCAAATGTCAATTTATCGATTAGTTATTGCAATTATATCATCATGCAATATTATGTCATACCTCAAGTTGATAGTAATTAGAAATTATTACGCAAAATCTAAAAGGGCTACTCCCATAGGAATAGCCCTTTAGTTATATGTTCGCTCACATTGTCTTAAAAGACTTTTACTTCTCGATTTTTCCTGCTAGAATTGCCGCCCCATACGCGCCAGCATATCGGCCATTAGGAAGCGGAGTGACTGTTCGCCCTAGCTTCTTAGAGAGAAGCTCTGCAAAATAATCATTTCCGCTTAGCCCGCCGGTTATCACGCACTTATCTGCGATAGCTTTCTTTTGACAAAGTGTCACGACCTTAGTCGCAACGCTATCGATTACACCAGCTGCAATCTCTTCCTTAGGGCGACCTTCACCCATGTAGTTGATAACCTCAGATTCTGCGAAAACCGTGCATATTGAGCTAATCGGTATCGGATCACCCCGTTTAGCCTCCTCGAATAGTTCTTCGATTGTAAGGCCGAGGCGATTTGCCATAACCTCGATAAACTTGCCCGTTCCAGCGGCACACTTGTCATTCATAAGGAAGTCAACGGCCCTGCCATCTTGAACCAAGATATACTTGGTGTCCTGACCGCCGACATCGATGATAGAGCAATCTTCCTGTCCCGCCATCTCATAGCCGCCACGTCCGTGGCAAGTGATCTCGGTGATTACTTTATCCGCATAGTCTACTGAGATTCGTCCGTAGCCCGTCGCTACAATCTTAGCGCTCTCTAAATCCACGCCGAGCTTCTCAAGGTTTTCCTTGATTATGCCAGCAGTAATCTTGCTGTTCCAGCCCGTCGGTAGCACCTCGAAACGAGGCCTATCATCTTCTCCGATCACACAGACCTTAGAAGCTGTCGATCCAATATCAATTCCAATTCTAGTCATTTAAAATCCTTCTCATTTTGCCTAATCACATCTGACTTAGAACACGCCAAATCGTCAAGCTTTATCTAACATATTAAGTATATAAAGTATATCAAGTATGCCAAGCTACAGCTAGTCGTACGTAGCTCTAGACGTACTTGACTGAACTTAGCGAGTTCTACCCATATCTGTGCCTACTGCTGTTGAATTCGTTATCTAGCCCGTTTATGGATATGTAGCGAAGCTGCTGATCTCTTGCAAGTTCCTCTATAAAAGACACATCTTCTTCCTTAACTAGTAGCGACACTCCGCAGCAAACGCTTAGCTCGCGAGGAGTCGGACTAATCTGGGCGTAACGTGAAGTTGCCTTTATAGCACGATACATTTCCATAGCATCGGTGTGATTGTCGAACAAAACATAATAGTGGAGCATTTTAGCCTAGCACCTCGATAAATGCCTCGATACGAGTCTTGAGCTGCTGTGCATCGCTGTCAGTATAGTCTGTCTCGATTCCGAGTACAGGGATTCCAGCTTCCTTGAGTTTATCTTCAAGAAGATAGCCCTCGATGTCGTAAGTCTGGCAGAACTTTAGGTTAACGTCGATTACAGCATCTACGTCGTATTCCTTAGCAAGTCTGATTATATCGTCAAAACGACCTGAGTTAGGAGTGAAGCAAGCGCAGTTGATCTTCATGTAACGGTCAGCGATATTTGAAACCATCTCATCGAGATTCTCGCCTGATTCATCTACGTAGTTTTTCAAAGTAACGAGTTCCAGTACATGTCTCTTCACATACAACAGCTGCACCAGAAGTCTCAATTAGATTATGCATCTTCCAGTTTGGAATAGCCATAGGTGTTCCAGAAATCATGATACGCTTAGTTCCAGTAGGGAATACCGAAACGCCGTCAGCAACTCTCTTCTCGAGCTCGTCACATAGCTTGTTAACCATAGTTGTGAATCTCTCAGGATCGTCGTAGTAAGCAATCTGCGAGATGAGGAGAGTGTCAGTTCCACTTATAGGAACATTCTTGTTCTTGCGTAGATCATATAGTCTCTTGAGAGCCGCACGTTTAGCGTTGATCTTCTTGATATTTTCAGCTAGCTTCTCAGGAGTGATCTTGTTGCCAGTCTCCTTTTCAACCATTTCAAGAAGATCGTGACACTCGTCAGCCCACTTCTCGATATCCTTAGGTCTCTTCATCTGAGGAAGATCCATGATGTGCATCTGAACGTCGGTACCAAGGATTTCATAAGCCTTCTTCTTGCCGTCGCAAGTGTTCTCACCGATGTAGATATCAGCGAGTCTGTAGAAAGGACATGTCCTGTCAAATCTAGCTCCAAGCATAGCCTTGATGAGAGGACATGTGTTTGCTGGCAAATATCTCTCTCCTCCTGGAACCCAGAACTGTGAACCTGCACAAAGGCCCGTGGCGATGCCATTACCTGCAAAGATAATCTCGTCAGGAACGTAAGTACAGAATGTTCCGAAAACCTTGCCGCCGTTCTTCTTAAACTCAACGAGCTCAGCTGGGCGTAGACCGTGAACATCAGCGAGGACCATATCAAAGTAGTCCATAGCCTCTGGTCTATTCTCCTGAGAAAGAAATACGTCACCGATTGCTCCTGGAAGAACGCTACATAGTAGATCGTGGTTTTCCACATCCATGCCGAGATCTTCCCACATCTTACGATAATCTGCCATTTTTTATAACCTCCATAATAATAAGTCAATATACTGATAAAATTATATCAACTATGCGGGTAGTGCGAACATTGAATAAAATGATAGATTGTACACAACCTATAGAATTTATAGATAATTATTTGATAGTTATTGAAATGTAGTGAACTGCATTGACAATTAGCATATGCTGTGGAAACGAGTCAAAACGAGAGATTTTTACGGGAAATAAACTAATAAAAAAACACAGTATTTTTGGAGAAAAATATTGACACCAGAATTAAATGTGATACAATTGAATTGTTCAAAAGACATTTTAGAAAACCAATTTATATATGAGATATTCATAGGAGGATATGAGATGGCACAGATTTATGATTTTTAAGCTAGCTAGACCTGATGGAAGTGAGCTAAACCTTGCAGATAACAAGGGTAAGGTAATGATTATCGTTAATACTGCAACTGGATGTGGATTCACACCTCAGTACGAACCACTAGAGGCACTTTACAAGGAGCTTCACGAGTCTGGTCTTGAGATTATCGATATTCCTTGCAACCAGTTCGGTGGACAGGCACCTGGATCAGATGAAGAGATTCATGAGTTCTGCACACTCAACTACAACACAACATTCCCACAGCTTAAGAAGTCGGATGTAAACGGTGAGAATGAGCTTCCACTTTACACATTCCTTAAGAGTCAGAAGGGATTCGAGGGCTTCGGAGACTTCCCAGACAGAGAGAAGTTTGAGGAGTTCGTTGCAATGGGAGATCCTGATTTCAGAAATAACGCTAACATTAAGTGGAACTTCACTAAGTTCATCGTAGATAGAGAAGGAAACGTAGTTGCAAGATTCGAGCCAACAGCTGATATGGCAGAGGTTGCTGCTTGTGTTAAGAGCCTTATCTAATCTATTGATACTATTTTTAAACAATAAATAGCATAAGCACGCATATGGATCCAGCAATGGGTTGAGATTAAAGTTATATGTGTGTGCATGTATAGAGCAAAAAGCGCCCGCCGAGTGAATTCGGTAGGCGCTTTTTGCTTTATTATTTATCGTGCGGTTAGATAGTTATCTAGACTGGATAATGATTAAATGATGATTATTCGGGTGAAAAAAATGCGTAATTGATTGAATGTTCGTTTTAAAAAAAATGTAAAATTATCTTATCAAAGGTACATCATGCATTGCGAGATTATGATGAATTAAAGGAAATGATTATGAAAAATGGAATTAGCCTAAAATTTAATTACCTCATACATATTGGCATAGCAATACTTTTTGCGTCTTCATTTAATGTGTGGCTTGTAATTAGTGGGTCATATATTGGATTTTTTAAATACATTATAACTGCAACGCTCTCATGTCTAGCTGCAGAATTATTTGTGAGAGTGGTATCTCCCATCAAATGCATTGTGAATAGCCTGATATGGAAATCAAAAGAGAGCAAGCAGTCAGCATATGCCTTCTGGATATTCGTAAATCTCAAGGGTCGCATTAACCACTCATCGCAGTTATATATGATAAATGAACTTTTTATTCCAGATAAATATCTGCGAGTCCGAATTAAGAATCTGAACTATGAAGAAATTAGATTAGAGTTACGAAGAGTAGAGATACTGACGGAAATCGTTATGTTCATTCTGTACAGCTGTATTTCATTTGCAATTTATATGACTAGTAACATGCCGTTCTACTTGATTCCTCTTGCTGGAATGGCTATAGATATAGCAAATTCAAATATTGAAATGGAAATATTTAGAGGTAAATTCACGAAGCTTCGCGACTCAAAAATATTTTGAATATTATGTAATTAGAGAGCGGTTACTCGTGGACTCTAATGATGAAGAAGCGATTAAAAGATTTGTAGAGCTCGAAGCTGAGAACTTTGAAAACAGAGAAAGAATTCACGAGAGGATATCAATCTGGAGCAGGATAGTCGTAGGAAAAGCTCTGAACAGAGAAACTCTTACAGAAGAGATGAAGTTCTTGCTAGAGAGAAAATATCTCGAAGTTATCTGGGAGTTATTTGTAACACATGAGACATTAAATTTGCTGAATCTTTATATTGCATATACAGTGGTAGTTGGAGAAACGAATACGGAGAAAGTCGTACTAAATATCCTAAACAGATGGAAATCTCAGGATATAGGGGCTAAGTTAAAGGCTAAGTTCGAAGCGTCTGAGCAGGTCTTTTGTGGGGATAGAACTAAGCTATGGGAATTAAGGCTACGAGCTGGCGAGTTTTATGAGGAGTTTGCAGAATGCAGAAATGATGTTGATGAGGTCAAGAAGGCTTGTATCAAATGAATAAAGCTTGAAAAGGAATGATATTAGTTAAATGAAAAATCGTTTGTAGCATTATGCTGCAAACGATTTTTTTCGTTACTTCAATATTAATTTAGAAGCGTCTGGGTAGCTGATACTATCTAGCTGCTTCTGCTATCGCTTCCACGAATGTTGGGTGTGGATGGATTGTGGAAGCTACATCTTCGAGTGTTAGCTTATTTGAAATAGCTAGCGCCAATTCGCCTACGAGATCAGTAGCGCGGCCGCACATGAGTTGTGCACCGAGCAATGTATGGCTGTCTGCATCGGCAATCAGCTTGATGGTGCCGCGGCCGAGGTCCTCGAGGACTGTCTTGCCGTTTGCACCCATAGCATATTTCTTGGTGATGATTTCGATACCCTGCTCCTTGGCCTCGTCCGCGGAGATGCCGACGGACGCAATCTCAGGAACTGTGTAGATGCAGGTTGGAACTGTTGCCATTCGGATTGGTGGTTCCTGTCCGTTCATGTGTGCAACTGCATTTCTGCCCTCAGCTGTTGCTGTGTGAGCTAGCTCGATGCCGCCGATTGCGTCACCTATGCCATATATGCTCGGACTCGCCGACTGGTAGTTTTCGTTAACGGCGAGTCGGCCGCGCTCTCCTGCAAGATGCTGGAGCTGCTCAGATAGCAGACTAGGAACATTAGAACGTCTGCCAACAGCCATAAGAACAGCATCTGCAGGGATAGATTTCTCTTCATCCTTCTCAGTATAGACAACCGCAAGTCTTCCGTCGGCCTGCTCAATCCTTACAACAGGGCACTTAGTTAGAACATCGATGCCATCCTTCTGCAGGCCCATCTTCAGACTGCGGGCCAATTCCTTATCAACAGTAGGAATGAGGCGGTCTAGAGCCTCGACAACAGTTACGTGTGAACCAAAACCATTATATACAGTAGCAAATTCAACACCAATAACGCCGCCGCCGATGATCACGAGATCATCGAAGGGCGTACCGCCCTGCTCGAGGAGCCTAGTTGAATCCATAACGCCCTCGAGCTCGGCGCCTTCAATAGGCGGAATAAACGGATTGCCACCAGTAGCAATCAAGATGAATTTGCCAGTTACCTCATGTGATTCGCCCTCTGCATCTGTATAAGATACAGTGTGCTCATCTTTGACTAGCGCGAGGCCGTGAATTAGGTCAATCTTAGCCTTTGCAAGGCCAGTTTCAATGCCCTCGCGTAGGGTATCAAGCACCTCGTCCTTACGGGCCCTAACAGCATCGAGGTCAACCTTAACATCAGCAGCATTCACACCGATTTTAGCACCCTCTCTCGCTGCCTTAGCGAGCTCAGACGAGTGCATGATAGTTTTTGTAGGCACACAGCCTCTGTTGAGGCAGGTGCCGCCAACTCTATCCTTCTCGATTACAGCAACCTTCATGCCGTACTTAACAGCGTCAAAAGCAGCCTCATAGCCACCAGGACCAGCACCAATAACAACTAGATCATAATTAAATTCAGCCATATCTTCCTCTTTTCATAACGATAGTGCATTAGCACCAAGATATACCTACATAATGCCGTCAGCAATCAGATTAGCGATGTCGCTACATATCTGATACTCCTTGCTGCTTGGCGCGTACGGGAGAGCGCCCTCAACAAGTGCTGATATTGCAGACTTGCTGTATTTGCAACCCATAAGCTTTTCCTTTAGAACTCCGAAAACTTCAGTTTCTAGCGAGTCTGAGAATAGTCCGCAGTCCTGAATTACACCGCCTTCAACCTGAAGCTCGATATCAACTCCACCCCAGTCAAGTCTCTCTGAGATTGAAGTAGTGAATGGAATCTTGCGACCAAAGCGCCACTCTTCAGAAGAATACTTGTCGATTAGGGCCTTGAGCTCTGGATCAGTTTCAGCTGTTGGGATATCGAAACGCTCAACCTCTCCGCCATATACCTTTGCAAAAGCATCGTATAGAGCCTTCTTGAGCTCTTCTAGCGTTACGTCAGGCTTGTGGTTGATAAGGTTAGTGATTCTTGAACGAACGGATTTTACACCCTTTGACTTAAGCTTAGCAGCAGATACGTTTAGGTACTCGCCAAGCGGAGTAGGGTCTACGTTGAACATAATAGTTCCATGGTGGTAGCAGTAGCCATTGCTCTGGTAGTATGCGTGGCCGGAGAACTTCATGCCGTCGATAGTGAGGTCATTTCTTCCGGTTTTTTCAGCATTGATTCCTAGTAGGCGAACAGCTTCGAGGATTACCTCTGTCTGCTTTGGGATGTTGTACTCATCTTCTCTTGCAATGAATGTAAAGTTGAGGGTTTCCGAGGTCGTGGTATACCGCTCCGCCGCCAGAGATTCTTCTAGCTAGCTTGCAGTCGCCTTCTCGCATCGACTCAACCCTGCACTCACGCCAAGGGTTCTGATTCTTGCCGATTACTACAGTGTTAGCGTTCTGCCATAGGTACATAGTTACTTCTCCCTCAGCAGCTCGAAAAGTCATATACTCCTCAGTTGCGAGGTTAATAAACGGATTAGTACAATCAGTTTCGGTATATCTTAATTTCATATATTTATAGCTCCTTGCTATTAGATTTCAGTTAAATCAAGCCCAGACAGACAGTCGCGTATAACGCAGGCTAAAATCTGTCCAGGCTTATAATTTGTATTTGGCCGGAAGTATCACGACTCATGTATGAGAAGCTAGGCTTGACATATTAGGCCGCTATCTGCCGGCATATTTCTTATGAAAACTCGTATCTTAGAACTGGTTCTCTCGCAGCCTTAACTTCGTCCAATCTACGAATTGGAGTAGTAACAGGCGAAGCAGAAACAGATTCAGGTGAGCTGATGATTGAGTCGTAGATCTCTCTGAATGCAGCGATTGCCTCGTCGAGAGTCTCGCGTGACTCAGTTTCAGTAGGCTCAACCATGAGAGCCTCACTAACGATGAGTGGGAAGTACATCGTAGGTGGGTGAATTCCAAAGTCGAGGAGAGCCTTCGCAACGTCAAGTGCGGAGACATTGTTCTCTTTGTGGAATTTCTCAAGGCTCATTACGAACTCATGCATGCAAGTGCAGTCGTATGCCATTGGATATATATCCTTGAGCTTCTCCATCATATAGTTAGCATTTAGAACCGCGTTATGCGCTAGTTCAGGAACTCCGTCGCCACCGATATAAGTTAGGTATACGAGAGCTCTCAAGCTAACTAGGAAGTTGCCGTAGAATCCAGTTACGCTACCTATGCTGCTCTCTGCACGAACGTACTCGCCATTCTTAACTGTGAGTCCAGGTAGGTACTTGCCGAGGAAGTCTTTGCATCCGCAAGGACCGCTTCCAGGGCCACCGCCACCGTGAGGTGTTGAGAATGTCTTGTGCAGATTGAGGTGGATTACATCAAATCCAATATCTCCAGGGCGTACTAGTCCGATTACAGCGTTTAGGTTAGCTCCATCGTAGTAGCATAGTCCGCCAGCTTCGTGAACAAGCTCTGTGATTTCAAAGATGTTCTCGTCGAAGATACCTACTGTGTTAGGGTTTGTTAGCATTAGACCTGCAGTCTTGTCGCTAATCTTAGACTTGAAGTCATCCATGTCGATGCTTCCACGCTCGTTAGACTTTACAACTACAACCTTGAAGCCTGCCATTGCAGCACTTGCAGGGTTAGTTCCGTGAGCAGCATCTGGAATTAGGATTTCATTCTTATGTCCGAGACCCTTGTCACGTAGATATGCTTTGATGAGGAGTAGTCCGGTGAACTCTCCCTGTGAGCCGGCAGCTGGCTGGAATGTAACGTGGTCCATGCCTGTGATTTCGCATAGGTATGACTCTAATGTGTCTATTGCCTCTGTGCAGCCTTCAACTGTTTCAGCTGGCTGTAGAGGGTGTATATTAGCAAATCCCTTGAGCGAAGCAACAGCATCGTCAATCTTAGGGTTATGCTTCATTGTGCAAGAACCGAGTGGATAGAATCCATCGTTAACACCGTGAGCTTCCTTTGCAAGAGCTGTATAGTGACGACCCATCTCGTTCTCAGATACTTCTGGAAGATGAGGAGCGCTTGCTCTCATAGGTACGTCAGGTAGTGTAACAGCAACGTCACAAGCAGGGAATAGATCCTGACCTCTGCCAGGAACGCTTCTTTCAAATATAAGTTTCATTACTTGCTCACCCCCTTAACGATTTCAATTACTTCATCCATCTGTTCCTTAGTGTTAAGCTCTGTCGCGCACCAGAGAATATCTGTGTCGTTTAACTTAAGTCCTCCGAGGATTCCCTTGTCAGCAAGAGCCTTGAGGACAGCGTCTGCGTCAGCACAAACAGTTACGAACTCGTGGAAGAATGGCTTGTCAAACTTGAGTGAAAGGCCTGCGCCTACAAGTCCTTCAGCCAGATAGTGTGCCTTTGATGAGCAAAGTGTTGCAACCTGCTTGATTCCCTCAGGACCAACAGCTGTCATATATACACCAGCCTTTAGTGCGCAGAGCGCCTGGTTGGAGCACACGTTACTGCTGGATTTCTCTCTACGGATGTGCTGTTCTCTAGCCTGTAGAGTAAGTACGAATCCGCGCTCGCCACGGGAGTCAGTTGTCTCACCGACAAGTCTTCCCACAATCTTACGAGTGTTCTTAGCGGTAGTTGCTAGAATTCCCTAGGTAAGGTCCGCCGTATGCAAGACCTAGTCCGAGAGGCTGTCCCTCACCGCAAACGATGTCTGCGCCGATTTCGCCAGGAGTCTTCAGAACTCCAAGAGCGATAGGGTTAACGCTCATGATAAGCTGTGCACCAGCTCCGTGAACGATTTCAGCAATCTCATCAGCTTCTTCAACTACACCGTAGTAGTTAGGATACTGCATGAGGAAACAAGCAGCGGTCTTGTCATCTTCTAGAGTGCTCTTAAGAACCTCTAGGTCAGTAACTGCGCCGCACTTGCATGCAGGAATCACCTTAACTTCAGTGTCTCTTCCAAATGAATATGTCTTAATTACTTCGAGCACTCTAGCATCTACAGTTTCAGATACATAGATAGTGCTACGCTTACGATCCTTCGTCATTGCGCATGCTTCAGCAGCTGCGGAAGCGCCGTCATATAACGAAGCATTTGAAACATCCATTCCAGTAAGTTCGCATATCATAGTCTGATACTCGAAAATTGACTGGAGTATTCCCTGGCTAATCTCTGCCTGGTACGGTGTATAAGCAGTGACGAACTCTTCTTTGCTCACTACTGCGTTAACTGCAGCAGGGATATAGTGGTTATAAGCACCAGCACCGCGGAAATCTTATCATATACGACATTGCGGTCTGCCATTCTCTGCATAATCTGAGCAGTCTCTAGCTCGGACTTACCTGCTGGAATATTGAGCTCGCCCTTGATTCTAGCAGCGGCAGGAATATCCTTAAATAGATCCTCCCAATCCTTATAGCCGATATCTTTGAGCATCTGGAGCTGTTCTTCTCTAGTGTTAGGAATAAAGGTACCCAATTTGAACCTCCTTGTACGAAAATAATAAGGTTATGCGTTTATGCTTCTTCCGACTCTACAAATGCATCGTATTCGTCTGAAGTTAGAAGCTCCTCAGTCTCAGCTACATCTCTAACCTTGATTAGCCAAGAACCATATGGGTCCTCGTTGATTGTCTCAGGTGCATCGAAGAGACTCTCGTTGATTTCCGCAACGATTCCTGTTACTGGGGATAGCACATCGGAAACAGCCTTTACAGACTCGATGTCTCCAAATGCATCGCCGACTGTAACTTCGTCGTCAACCTCTGGAAGGTTGATGAATACGATGTCACCAAGGCTATGCTGAGCATAGTCAGAAATACCAATAACGCATAGACCATCTTCTTCTGCAATCCACTCATGCGACTTTGAATACTTTAAATCTGCCATTTTATTTCTCCTTTGTATATGTAATTTAGCTATAAAATATCATTTTTGACAAGTACAGAATGGCTTACTGCTCTCTCTTATAGAAAGGAAGTTTAACCATTTCTGCATCGATTTTGCGGCCACGAACGTCTACCTGAACAGCAGCTCCGATTTCGCGCTTAGCTGATTCAACGATAGCCATTCCGTACGATCCGTTTAGATATGGTAGGAATGTACCGGAAGTGATATATCCGATCTTCTCGCCATCTCTATATACGTCGCACTCTTCTCTGATGATTCCTCGGCCAGTAACCTTGATTCCAACTCTTCTCTCCTTGAGTGGAGTTGCCGCTTCGATTGCAGCCTTACCTATGAAATCAGGCTTGTCCATCTTGATTGCAAATCCAAGACCTGCGACCTTAGGGGAAATATCATCATTCATATCGTGCCCGTATAGTGGCATCGCTGCTTCCATACGAAGTGTGTCACGAGCACCTAGTCCGCAAGGAATCAATCCTTCTTCCTTACCAGCTTCGATTAGGATCTCCCATACGTCTGCAGCCTTGTCAGCTGGCATGTAGATTTCGAATCCGTCCTCGCCTGTGTAACCTGTTCTAGATAGAACGCAAGGGATTCCCTGGATTGAACCATCGAAGTTAGCTGTGTAATAACCTGTTGGAATTAGTGCAGGATCAGCAACCTTAGCGAGAATAGAATCTGCCTTAGGGCCCCTGAAGAGCAAGCTGACCCCAATCATCGGAAGCATTTACAAGCTCTACTCCATCGATCTTGTGATCAACCATCCAAGCAAAGTCCTTCTCCGTATTAGCTGCATTTACAACTACGAAATAATCGTCCTCGCCACGCTTGTACACGATTAGGTCATCTACAGTACCGCCGTGCTCGTTGCACATTGGGCTATATCTAGCCTGACCAACTGCGAGGTCGGTGAAATCATTAGTTAGTACGTAGTTTAGATATTCAACAGACTTAGGGCCACTTACGAGAATTTCTCCCATGTGGGATACGTCAAATAGACCGCATGCTGTACGAACTGCCATGTGTTCCTGCTTGATACCTGACTCATACTGAATCGGGAGTAAAAATCCGCCAAATGGTACAATCTTACCACCGTATTTAACGTGGGTATCATAGAGTGGTGTTTTCTTATCCATCAAGACTACCTCCTTGAGTGTTTTCGATTAGATACATTGAATATACTCAAAATATAGCATAGCAAAACATTACAATCAATGAACAAAAGCACGACAACAAAAGTTTATTTTGTGTCATGCTTTTTCGCATTGAAATATTAAATATATAACCGTCGCATAAAGTAAATCAATGGATTTATATCGTAAAGATAACCTGCGATATACGAGTTGTTAAGCTGCTCATTTAAAGTGTTTATATAATCCGGTGCAAACAGCGCAGTGAGAGGGAACATAAGTGCTAGGATCAAGAACACGATAATCGCTCCTTTGATTGAACCGAACAGCAAGCCGACACTAGAGTCAACCGTTCCCAGCAGGTTCTTATGATTTCGTCCACGCATAATCCTTCTTCTTATGTACGAAGAAATTATCCACACAAGACCGACTATCGCCGAAAAGGAGATGATGGTTATGGATAGATTAGTAAATCTATTGACAGTAGTAGGAAGCCCATCAAGGCCGAATGCTTCGAACTTAGTGCGCAGCACTTTAGGGATAAACTTGAGAAGGTCCATCTCCTGGCCGTTGAATTTCTCAGTCAGCTTGCCTTTCATAAAATCATCTATAGGCAACGCAAAGAGAAGCGACCTGATCTTATCTGTGTTCAGGATGCCGATAATAACTCCGCCCGAAACAGCTGCTAGTCTGACGAGAGAGTCGAGGAAACCATGCGACCTTCCGCGAAGTGCACATATTAAGAAAATCAATACTATTAAAATGTCTAAAAATCATATCAAAATTATCTTACATCTAGGCTACTTTATCAATAGTCACTATTGTAAGGGTAAAAAGCAGTGAAGATTTTGCCCTTGTAAAAGTTTAATTCGAAGCTTGCAAGTACTCGAAAACCCACAAATTTCGGAGAAGTGCAGGTTGTTCGACTGATTATTTAGAAAATATGATTATTTTTTTACCATATGTATATTAAAACATATGGTAGAGATGTATAATGAATATATATTTGTACATGCGCATATGGACAATAGAAATGGAGGAACATTATGCTTAATAAGGCTAAGCTAGAAAGAGTTGTTGCAAAGATGAAAGAGCAGGATATGCCACAGATGATCATCACTGATCCAGTTAGCATTTTTCTACATGCTCGACAAGTGGATTATTCCTGGCGAGAGAATGCTCGCTCTTTACATCAATGTAAATGGAGATACACAGCTTGTACTCAACAAGCTATTCCCTCAGACAGAAGATCTTGGTGTGCCACTAACATACTATGATGACATTGAGGAGCCAATCGACATCCTTGCTAAGTTTATCGAGAAGGATAAGACTATTGGTATTGATAAGAACTGGCCAGCAAGATTCTTGCTCAAGCTTCAGGAGCTAGGCGCTGGAAGCAAGTTTGTAAACGGTTCCGTAATCGTTGACAAGGTAAGACAGATTAAGGATGAGCACGAACTTCAGCTTATGAGAGAATCCGCACAGAAGATTGACCAGGTTATGGACAAACTAATCCCATATGTTGTAAAGGGTCTAACTGAGAAGGAACTCAATGCAAAGTGCATCGAGCTCTGCAAGGAAGTTGGATTTGAGGGCCTATCATTCGATCCTATCACAGCATACGGCAAGGGCGGAGCAGATCCACACCACGTAACTGACGACAGCAAGGGTAAGTACGGAGATTCCGTAGTTCTCGATATCGGTGGTATGTGGAAGAACTACGCTTCAGATACTACTAGAACAGTATTTATCGGTGAAATCAGCGACAGACAGAGAGAGGTGTACAACACAGTTCTCGAGGCTAACAAGAGAGGTATCGCTGCTGCTAAGCCTGGCAACAAGATGAGCGATGTCGACAAGGCAGCTAGAGACTATATCACAGAGAAGGGCTTTGGCGAGTACTTCACACACAGAACTGGTCACTCAATCGGACTTGAGGATCACGAGGTTGGTGACGTATCACTCGTAAATGACGAGATTATCGAGCCAGGACAGTGCTTCTCCGTAGAGCCAGGTATCTATCTATACGATGAGGGAATCGGAGTTCGTATCGAGGACATCGTATACATTACAGAAGATGGATGCGAGGTACTAAATGGATATCCAAAGGAAGAGCCAATCGTTGTTCCTATGGAAAAATAAATAATTCTATTTAAGGGAGATCAATTTAATGGCAAAGGTTACAGAAGGTTACATGCCTTTTCTCGGCTATGAGACTTACTACAGAGTCGTAGGCGAGAGAAAGGACAATGGAAAAGCACCACTCATCTGCCTACACGGTGGACCTGGTTCTACACACAACTATTACGAGGTTCTAGACAATCTCGCAGATGACGATGATCGTCAGATTATCATGTATGACCAGCTTGGTTGCGGAAATTCATATCTAGATGGTCATAAGGAGCTATGGACTCAGGATACTTGGCTAGACGAGCTTGAGGCGCTAAGAGAGCATCTCGGACTAGACGAGTGTCATATCATCGGTCAGTCATGGGGTGGAATGATGCAGATTGCATATGCTATCGAGAGACAGCCTAAGGGCATCAAGTCTTTCGTTATCTCCAGCGGGCATCCTTCTAGCAGCCTCTGGGAGAAAGAGGGTCTAAGACGTATCAAGATGATGCCTCAGCACATGCAGGATGCAATCAATAAGGCGCTTGAGACTGGAGAGTTCTCAGGTGAGGCATATGACGAAGCTGTTGCTGAGTATATGCACAGATACTGTGATTACTGGATCGGTGACGAAGCTCCAGAGTGCTGCACACGTCCTAAGAAGGCTGGCGGCGAGGCTTATCTATATGGATGGGGACCAAACGAGTTCGCACCAACAGGTTCGCTCAAGGATTCGAGTACGTGGATAGACTAGGCGAGATTAAGATTCCTTCACTCGTATGCAGCGGAATCTCCGATCTCTGCTCACCACTAATCGCGAAGACTATCGCAGATGGAATTCCTAACTCAGAGTGGATTCTCTGGGAAAATGCAAGACACACATGCTTCGTAGACAGACACGATGACTACTGTGAAGTACTCATAGAGTGGCTCAACAAGTATGACAAATAATCAATCAACCCAGAATTGATTGGCGATTTGTCAGTGTGCAATAATTGCAAAATAAAAGCGCAGCATTCGCTGCGCTTTTTTCGCGGTCAATTATTTATATGTGATGGCTATCTGTATTCGTAGTGACCCGGTACATCGACCTTCCATACTGACTTCGTAACCCAGCCCTTTGGAAGATGCTCACCTTTGCACTCAAAATTAGGATTAGTCTTGCGATGCTCTGCAATGTAATTGTTTCTATGCGTCTCGTGTTCAGCTTTACTATTAAATTCTTGGCCGCATCTACACTTTAGAACCTTTACCTGTTCATAATGTCCCTGCTCTGGAACCCACACTTTCTGCTTAGCAGTGGATGCAGATGAGCTTGATGACGAACTGGACGAAGATGATGAACTAGAGCTACTATTCTTATTATTATTTGATTTCTCTTTGCTCTTGTCATTATCCTTTTTCTTGTCTTTTGATTGCTCCTTATCTTTCTCTTTGCTCGTATCGCTACTTGTAGCAGAAGAGCTATCTGATGATCCTGAGTTGTCAGTAGAAGTAGCCTCTACCTGCTTTGCCTTCTTGCTCTTAGATTTAGCCTTCTCCTTAGCGGAAGTTGTATCACAGCCTGTGAGAGCTATAACTATAACTAGCAATATTGATAAGAGGCAGGCAGTTTTGAGGCGCCCGCCCGCAGTCGATTTTGATTTAAATAATCTCTCCATGATGTTTCTCTAACCCCCTGAGCACCCTTCAATTTACCAAGCATATCCCGATACTTGCGTTTCATAAAGCAAGCAGAGATATAAAATGCACATTATTGTAACATTTAAAAGAAATGATAAGCTACTGAATTAGTAGACTATAAATATTACCTATAATGCCATCGCAATTATGCAAAAATTCAATTCGAATATACATTTAGGCACATATAAATATAGGGAGTTACATTGTAAAATATACAGATAATATAAACTCATATCTTATTTATTTTTTTAAGAAAAGAAGGACAGAAACATGAAGAAAATTTTTGCTTTCGCTACTATTGGTGGTAACTCTATCAGTTCCACTACCTGCATTTGCAGGAGTGACAGAAGCAGAATCTCCAGCTGGAACAGAGGCGCAGACAGAAGCGCCGGCAAGTCCTAGCACAGATTCTGAGAAGTGGACAAGTGAAGACTTCACTTACACTGACATGAGCAAGACTATTTACGGATGTGATTACACTAGAACCGTGAACGTCGAAGGCAAGGCAATCAGCGGCTTTTTCAGCAAAGGGGAAGCCAAGTTTGCCAAGAATAAGAACCTCGTACTGCCATCGAAGGATGACAAGGGTAATACGCTTGTGGGAGTTGCAAGCAACGCATTTTCAGAAGAAGGGCGTTGAGTCTGTAACTTTTCCATCAGGCATGCTCGTATCTTACAATGATACCGTAACTCACAAGATTACTCGTAGAGGCAACTTTGTGATTGCGGAGGGAGCATTTGAAGGAAATAAGCTGACTAATGTAAATCTGCCAGACGGCGTACTTGCAGTGCTTCCAAATGCATTCATGAACAACAAGATAAAGACCGTAACTTTGCCTAGAACTATCTGGTGGCTCGAGACTCAGGCATTCTCAAACAACCAGATTAGCAAGGTTAATTTCCCGCTGACCACTTATTTTCAGCTAGAAATGCACGGCATGACTTTCGCTAACAACAAGATTAAGTCCGTAAGATTACCTGACTACACAGCGGTAGTTAATAAGTTTGTCTTTGTTGGGAATCCAGGTATGGAGGAGCTCTCAGCAGAGGGCAAGGCTGCTATGAAGGGTAATTTTGCAAATAGTGGTGTGGTGTATATGTATTCTGAGAATCTTGATCACAAGAGCATGGACAGAATCCATACGACAGATAAGACAACTGCTAACACAAAGTCTTGGGTTCAGAAACTGGTTACAAAATGAAGGTACACCTGAGACTACTAATACAGACACAGAGTCGTGGAATGTAAACGACTTTACATTTGACGGACAGAAGATCACCGGTCTAAGTGCAAGTGGTATAGCGAAGCGTAAGGTCAACAAGAATCTAGTGCTTCCAGACTACAATGCAGAGCTTGATAAGGTTACAGAGATTGCTGATACAGATTCGATAACCGGCCTATTTGCTACTGCAGATGAAAAGTTTGATTCTGTAACTCTCCCTATGGATCTGGAGAAGGTTGGAAAGAATGCGTTCCGCGATTCTGGACTCAAGGAAGTTTCATTCTCACCAGCGCTTAAGAGCATTGGAGACACTGCATTCCAGAGCAATAGCATCAAGAGTGTAATACTTCCTGACACACTCACTTCTCTTGGAAAGGGAGCATTTGCGACAAACCCTACGATTGAGAAAATCGATTTATCTAATAGCCTAACAGAGATTCCTGACAGTGCATTTGGTTGCAGCGACAAAAAGAACTGGATGAGTGGGCTCACTTCGATTGAGATTCCAGCGAGCGTTAAGAGAATAGGCAAGAGAGCATTTGCAGGAAACAACTTCACAAATATCAGCGTTCCAAAGGGTGTTACGGAGATCGATGACTATGCGTTCTCGACCAAGAACTACCTTCTCAAGGATGCGGAGGTATGCAATGTTGAGCTACCTGAAGGACTAGTAAAAATCGGTAGCTACGCGTTTAGAAACAAGAAAATCGCTGAAGTTAAGCTCCCTGCAACAGTAGAGGCGCTTCCTAAAACTGTATTTGCCAAAGAGGTAACATCTGCAGAAGGCAAGACAGAGACATATAATCTAGTGACAAAGGTGTATGTTGATGACGCTACAAAGTACACGGATTCAAGCAAATTCCCAAAATCTGAATTCCACAAGATACTGTCAGATGACGTAAATGTATGGAATGCAGAGGATTTCACATACGCAGACATAACTTTAGACAGCAATAATTCACCAGCACCTGCACAGGATAATGGCAACTTCATTACCGGAACTATCCATGTTGTAAGTGGTCTTACAGATAGTGGCAAGGCAAAGCTCGCTAACAACAAAAACCTCGTGGTGCCAGCTGTAGATGATAACGGCAATAAAGTTCAGGGTGTTGGAAACAATGCATTTAAGAGCCTTAATCTCGAGAGTGTTGAGTTCCCTAAGAACGTAAAGGCACCAAGTAACGGGCAGTGGGACAGCACCGTGACGACGAGAGGTGACTTCTTTATTGGAGCGAGTGCTTTCCAGGGCAACAACCTGACAGAACTCACCGTGCCAGAAGGAGTAATCTACATCGGAGGAAACGCATTTAGCAAGAACAAGCTGAAGTCGGCACGCTTCCCATCTACCTTGATGATGATAGGAAACGGAGCATTTTCAACTAATGAGATTGCAAACCTAGAGTTCTCTAAGGTTACAGATTATCCACTTTCAATCGATAACATGGCATTTGCCATCAACAATATCGAGTCAGTGCAGCTACCTGATAAGACTGAGAAGGTGTCAAAGTGGACGTTCCTTAGAAATACAGGCAAGGAGCCAGTTACGGTTGGAAATGCTAACGAGAAGAAGGGCGGCGTTGTGTATATGTACATAAATGACCCTGGCGCACTCATTGAAGACATCGGAAACGGTAAGTCTAAGGTGCAGCTTCTCAAAGCTAACCAGAATATCCCAAGTGATGAATCACCTTGGAATAGTGATGATTTCACTTATAATGCAGCTGGAACAGTGGTTACAGGACTAACAGAGTCAGGTAAGGCAAAGCTCAAGAAGAATGACACACTGGTAATACCAGAGACTAACGCAATTGGAGTTAATGTCGTGGCAATCGGAAACGGTGTTAACAATGCGCTGGCAAGCAATGGACAGGTTGGAACTTTTGGATTTGTAGAGGCTGGAAAGGTATATTTGCCTAAGACAGTTAAGTTGCCATCAACTATCAAGCAAGTTGGCGATTTTGCTTTCGCTGGAACTACAGACAACGCAGCTAAGAAGGTGTACGGCGTAGCAAGCGTCAACCTACCAGAAGGACTAGAATCGATTGGTAATTCTGCGTTCTTAAATGCAAGACTTACATCCATCGTTCTTCCAAATTCAGTTACTAAGCTCGGCACAGCTGCGTTTAATGGAACTGATTTGGCAGAGAAGATAGTTATCTCGAAGTCACTCAAGGAAATCCCTGACGTGGCATTCGGTAGAACTAACGATACTGTTGGAATTGCAGATAAGGCCGTTGTTACTGAAATCGTAATACCTGAAGGTGTTACAGATATCGGCAGAAGAGCTTTTCGTAGGCTGTAAGGCTACTAAGGTTAGCCTCCCAGAGAGCCTAAAGAAGATTGGCGACAATGCTTTCATGAACAACCAGTTAACAGAGGTTGCTATTCCTGGAAGTGTTACAAACATAGGAAAATCTGCATTTGAAAAAGACTTCAGAGGCAATCCCTTCAATGCTAAGCGCACTTAAGCTCAAGGAAGGCTTCAACGGTGCGATTAGCTCAAACGCTTTCAGAGGCCAGCTTTTTGACATCGGTTGAACTTCCAAAGTCGTTCACTAATGTAAGTGGAATAGACAAGAGAGCGTTTAGAGACAACCCAGAGAAGCCAGCGCTGCTGACAGATAATAAAAGAAGTGGTCGATGCTTACAATAAGCTACCTAACAAGGCTGACCTCACATACGTTATCAAGTATGACAACCTAGTGGGAAGTGGCTGGTCTAGCGGTGACTTTACGTACAGCACTGATGGCGCAACTATCACAGGTCTTTCCGCTAGTGGAATAGCTAAGAGAAATGGTGGAAACCACAAGCTGGTTCTTCCAAATGAATCTCCATCAGGCGCTCAAATCACGGCTATCGGGGATGCAGCATTTGCAATTCCTGAGGCTGAGGTAACAGTTGGAAAGTACGATTTTACTTCTGAGAATGGCTTCGAGTCAGTTAAGCTACCAGCCAAGCTGAAGTCTATCGGTGTAAGAGCATTTGAATACAATATGCTCAAGGGTCTAGATCTAGAGTCGACATCTGAGCTTACTAAGATCGGAACGAGTGCTTTCCACGGCAACCATATCGTGAAGCTGCACATTCCAGACTCAGTGAATGAGCTAGAAGAGGGAGCATTTACAGCGAACTCAATTGTTGACTTAAAGCTTTCTAAAAACGTTACGAAGATTCCGCAGGCGGCATTTGCGATGAATATCCGCCTACGTGAGATTGAGATTCCTGACACAGTTACTGATATTGGACAGATGGCATTTGCAGGAGCAAGGCTTGAGTCGCTCAAGATTCCAGCATCTGTGAGAAAGATTGGTGAGAAGGCGTTCCACCTACACCACCTAACTGAGCTGACGATTCCTGGAACAGTTAAGGAAATCGGTGATTCTGCATTTGAAGGAACTTACAAGCAACTAACACTTACAAACCTCAAGATTGAGGAAGGTGTTGAGCACATCGGTAAGTTCGCATTCAAGGAAGGTCTTCTAACAAGCGTTGACCTACCAAAGTCGCTTAAGACTCTAGGCAGTGAGCCATTCACTAACAACACAGGAACTGATACAAATCATGTCGTAATCCTGAGAACTGAAAATCCAGATCACCTGGCGTTTAATGCAGGGGCGACAACTCACCGTGTAATTATGGCTAAAGCGATGATTACATTTGATGCAAATGGAGGTACAGTTGAGAAAGGCTATGCCCTACTAGATGAGAATGGTAAGGTTGCTAACTTACCAACCCCAACAGCTCCAGATGCGCTTCATGAGTTTGAGGGATGGTTCACAGAGCGTGAAGGCGGCAATAAGGTAACTGCTGCTCAGAAGTTCGAAGATGGAACTAAGTTATATGCTCACTGGAAACAGAACACATCATGGAACGAAAATGACTTTACTGCTGACGGAGACATTATTACAGGACTCTCTGAGGTAGGAAAGACTAAGCTCGCACTAAACCCAGACCTCAAGATTCCAGAGTCTGTGGGTGGAACTGCGATTAAGAAAATAGGAACTGGTGCGTTTGCTCCTGCCAAGATAGGCGGCAACGCTATCAACTCAGTAAGTATTCCTGAGGGAGTAACTGAGATTGGACAGGCGGCATTCTCAGGCGCAAATCTGAAGTCGCTTGAACTGCCAAAGTCAGTTAGGACTGTAGGTAAAATGGCATTTAACGGAGCTCCTCTCGAGAGCGTGAAGTTCTCCGAGGGACTTGAGAGCATAGGTGACAATGCATTTGAAGGACATAAGCTAGCGAAGGTAAAGCTGCCAGATACGCTAAAAACTATCGGCAAGTCTGCGTTCAAGAGCAGATCTCCAGAGCGCGCAAGCATCAAGGAAGTTGAACTCGGCAAGTCGCTGCAGTCGATTGGAAGGGAAGCATTTGCTAACCAGAACATCAAGGAAATTAAGGTGCCAGAGACACTTAAGGATGTGCCTGCCAATGTATTCAAGGGCAACGTTGTGGGCGGAAGTGATGCTAAGGTTAAGCTGATATCTTCAAATGATGACCAGCGAAGTGGAACTGGCGCTTACTCTAACTTCAAGGTGAAGGACCCAGCGGCAACATTCTATGTGCCATATAAGGTGGAACTTCTATCTAACGATGAAGAGGATAAGACAACAGAACTAACTACCGATGAGAATGGAAAAGTTGTTCTAACAGCACTTCCTGACAAGGATGCATGCACGACATTCGAAGGTTGGTTTACTGAAGCTGCGGGCGGCACCAAGGTAGATGGCACACAGGCGTTTACCAAGGACACTAAGCTATACGCACACTGGCTTGTTAGCCATGATCTCGAGGAGATTGCAAGAACTGAGCCTACAACATACGCTGATGGCAACATCAGATACTGGCACTGCAAGAAGTGCGATAAGTACTATCTCGACAGTGCAGCTAGTGTCGAAATTAAAAAAAGGCTGACACAGTGATTCCAAAGATTACTTACACATTCAAGAATGGAGATAATACTCTCTGGACTAAAGGTGATGGAGATATGTTGTTCGTCGTTAAACGTAGCGTAGATGATGCAAGGACATTTGACGACTATTACGATGACAAGGTTCTCCTCGATGGCAATGAGCTTGTAAAGGGCGTTGATTACACTGCTGTAAAAAGGAAGTGTAAGAGTAACCCTTAAGAAGGAGCTGCTCGAGAAGCAAAGTACAGGTAGTCATACTTTGACAGTTGCTTTCAAGGATAAGAGAGATGGAGCTTCGACAAGATTCACCATCAGAAGCAATAATCAGCCAGTCGTAAACGGAAGCACATCAAGCTCAAACGGCAACAGAAATGCAAGAATGAAGTATCGCGGATACAGAGTATCTAGAGGCGTTAAGACGGGAGATACAACTGCTCTTGCATTCTACCTAGCAATGTTCGCTATCGCTTCGGGTTCACTAGCAGTTTTTTTGTGAAGAAGAGAAAAAAAGTGAAGTAGAAAAACTTTCACTGTGGACGTAGATAGAATAGACTAAACTATAATAAAAACAGGCAGAGTTTCAAAAAAATTCTGCCTGTTTTTTTATTTTCTGATTAAAATAATCTATGCACAAAGTGACAAAACTACATTATCTCGGTGTAGTCACTTTGAGGCGTTACTATATATTGTGGTTAAAAATTTTTTTAAATTCCCCAATATATACGGTGCACAATCTATTGAAAAAAATTGTCAAAATACGGAAAAAAACAAAAAAAAATTTTTAAAGAAAAAAAGACCAAAATTAGATAAAAATATTATCAAATTTAAAAAGGCTGAAAAATTTCGTCCATTTGACATGTAAATATCGATAGACAATAATAAAACCAATGGAAATTAAAGGTTTTTGGGATTAGATATAATATTAAGTCTAGAGTACAGTTTAAGCAAAAGCAATCAAAATCGGATATATTAGTGAATAAATTATCACTATAAGGTGAACTTTAATACGAAACCAGGAACCACATATTGTTCGTTTTAGATTTTATTTAAAAGAAAGACCTATATGAAAGGAAGGTATCACTAATGGAAGGCAAGAAGAAAGTAAAAGCCGTCAGTCTTGAAACGTTCGTATTCTTGTTTATTTTTATCGGAGGATTCGCGTGGCTAGGTCACAAGATGGGCGTGGGTAACATGTTCAAGACTATGATGGCAACAGCACACGATCTACTCCTATCGACAGTATTTCTAATCATGGCGATGGCTGTTCTCGCCGGTGCAATCAGCGGACTTCTCTCAGAGTTTGGAGCAATTGCACTTATCAATAAAATATTCGCACCGCTGATGAAGCCAATCTGGGGACTACCAGGAGCGAGCATCACAGGTGCAGTAGCTACTTATCTGTCGGATAATCCGGCTATCATTCCATTTGCAAGAGACAAGACGTTCACTCAGTACTTCCGCAAGTATCAGGTGCCAGCGCTCTGTAACCTCGGAACATCATTCGGAATGGGACTAATCGTTACAACATTTATGATAGCACAGGGCAAGCAGTTTATCGCACCAGCGCTACTAGGAAATGTCGCTGCAATTATCGGATCGATTATCAGTGTAAGAATCATGCTATGGCAGACCAAGAAGTACTATGGCGATGAAGCTATGGAGCCATATGCAAAGAATTTTTCAGAAGAAGATCTAAAAACAGAAGGTGAATATAGACTCATTCGTGAAGGAAACATGTTCCAGAGAATACTCGACGCACTGCTCGAAGGTGGCAAGAACGGAGTTGAGATGGGTATGGCGATTATCCCTGGAGTTCTTATCGTTTGTACCTTCGTAATGATGCTTACATTCGGTCCTGGTAAGGATGGGTACACAGGTGCTGCATATGAAGGAATCAGACTGTTCCCATATCTAGGACAGAAGATAAGCTTCATAATTGAGCCGCTCTTTGGTTTCCACTCGCCAGAGGCTATTTCATTCCCTATCACTTCGCTAGGAGCTGTTGGAGCAGCTATTTCACTAGTACCTGAGTTTATCAAGACTGGCAAGGTTTCGCCTAACGATATCGCGGTATTTACTGCTATGGGAATGTGCTGGTCGGGATACCTAAGTACACACATCGGAATGATGGATGCTCTAAAGGCAAGAGCGCTAGCTGGAAAGGCTATCCTCTCCCATACAATCGGAGGACTATGCGCAGGTATCGCTGCACACTTACTGTTTATGCTATTGATTCACTAGTGCATGGTGCAGGAAATTAATAAATTGCGCATTAGAATATTTAACACACATGACACAGAAAGCCTGACAGGTATATGCCTGTCAGGTTTTCTTATTGAAAAATACACGTCCCTATGATAAAGTAAACTGATATGCGAGATAACAATTTCTACATGAGAGAAGCTTTGAATGAAGCATATATAGCGGCAGAACTTGGGGAAGTACCAGTCGGAGCTGTGATTGTGAAGGATGGTGAGGTTATCGCTAGAGCGCACAACATGGTTGAAGCCTATGCGTCTTCATCGGCTCACGCTGAGATGCTAGCGATGGATGCTGCGGAGGCTAAGCTTGGGAGTAAATGGCTGAGCGGATGCGAGCTCTATGTAACACTTGAGCCTTGCTCGATGTGTGCGGGTGCTATGGTGCTCTCGAGGCTTGATAAGCTGTATATCGGAACTATGGATCCGAAGAATGGTGCCGCTGGCTCAATATTTGATATTACGAATGCTGCGCAGCTTAATCATAGGATAGATGTAGAACGCGGGATACTTGCCGATGAATGTGCGGAGGCCCTTACTAGCTTCTTTAGAGAGCTAAGGATAACTAAAGCCCAACTTCGCAAGAGAAATATAGATGCAGTCGAAGACAAAGACGATATATTGGAGGAGAATTAGATGAAAAGAAGAGGACTAATTGCAGTTCTATCAATGCTTATGGTAGTTCTTAGCACAGCTATGTGCTTTGCGGCAGATGATACAGCTTTTGCGCTGAAGTCATCATACCCTAAGGATGGTCAGAAGAACACCTCAATTGAGAACCTAGGGGTTAAGCTTTATTTTAACCACTCTGTATCAAGCAAGGCAGCACAAGCTAACAATGCGAAGAGCGTTAAGATTGTAGACAAGGACGGCAAGAAGGTTCCGATTAAGGTTCTGACAGCTAGCGATGATTCCGGTCTCGTGCTCGTGCTCGGAGACAGCACCAACAAGAATTTTTAAGGTTAAGAATAACTCGGAGTATAAGCTTGTTATCGGCGCAGATTTTGTAGATGACAGCGGAAATACTCTTGGCAAAGAAACCGTGGTGAAGTTCAAGACTTTCAACCAGACTCTAAACACTACTATCAATATGATAATGATGGTAATTATGTTCGGTGGAATCATGTTTGTAACTATTAGACAGCAGCACAACAAGGATGACGACGAAAAGGTCGAGAAGGAGAAATCAGGAGAGTCTACTTTCAATCCTTACAAAGAAGCGAAGAGAACTGGCAAGTCAGTTGAGGAAGTGATCGCTGAAGAGAAGAAGAGAGTTGCTAAGGCTGAGAAGCGCGCCAAGAAGAAGGGTGTGCACAAGGTAGAGGAAAAGCTAGAAATCAGCGAACTACTACCTAATGTGTATAAGGTTCACAAGCCAAGCCCAATTAATGGCAATAAGGCAGGACGTAAAAAAACTTCGAAGTAATTCGAAAATTCACAAATAATATATGACATTTTTGTATGATAAATAGTACAATATATGCGGGGGTGCAGTGCATCCTCGCATTTTTAGAATCTATGGTGGAGTGTATGAATAGAACTAGGCTAATAACGTCCGAAATCGAGCTTAGTGCGTATGCCAAAATCAATCTTTCGCTATATGTGCTATCCCGAAGAACTGACGGTTATCATGACATAAAGTCGTTCATGCAAGGTATCGATATTTTTCGATACTTTGAAAATAAAAACTAAATTAATAAATAGTTATGATTACAATTGTTTTTTTGCAGAAACTAACATATACTTATTTTCAACTAATAAGGATATTCCGTTAACGGCGGACAACCTCGCTGTAAAGGGTGCGACGTCTGTCATCGAAGCAATTTCCGAGCGATACAATCTGACGGAATTGATGCTAAAGAGTGGTGCGGAGTGCATCTCTATCGAAATTGACAAGAAACTGCCCGTGGCGGCTGGTATTGCTGGCGGTAGCGGAAATGCTGCAGCGGTTATGCTAGGAATTAACTTCTTGCTAGGAAGTCCGCTCTCTATGCGAGAGCTCATGGAAGCAGGGGTTAAGGTTGGTGCTGATGTGCCTTTTTCGATAATGATGAATGCAAGGCTTAATGCTGGTCGACTTGAAGGCTTGCATCAGCTCGAAGAAGCTAGTAGCGCCGCTATAGTTTCTGGAATTGGCGAAGTGGTTGAGGCGGTAGAGCCAAGACCATATTTCGTGATTTTATTTAACCCTGGTATTGCTGTATCTACTAAAGAAGTTTACGAAGCAATCGATAGGGAACTTGAAGGGACAAGAGAGAAACAGAGAGAAGTAGATGTTAATCACTTCTATAATGACCTTGAGCTGTACACGCTTGCTAACTACGAAGAAGTGCAGAGCTTAGTGTCGCGAATTTGCGAGAATTTGCAGGCTGATGAAGTTCTGATGAGTGGTAGCGGACCGACTGTGGCAGCCTACTATACTGATTACACTAGATTCGAGGCTGACTACGAAGCCTTAGAATCTGCTGGATGGGTTGACCCGACTTGGCGATACTGGAAGACGAAGAGCGGAGGGCATGACTTATGGAGTTAGATTTTTCAGATTCAGAAACCACTTAGAGAGCTAGTTTACCTAGAACTCAAGAGACGAATTCTAACAGGTGAAATAGATGCACACACAAGGCTTATGGAAATTGACCTAGCGGAGAAGATGAACGTAAGCAGAACACCTATCAGAGAGGCGATTCGTAAGCTTGCAAACGAGGGTCTTGTTGTCATCGAACCGCGTCACGGTGCATATGTATCTGAGATTTCGGTTAAGGATCTCGAGGATGTCTTTGAAGTTAGAGAAACTCTAGGCGGACTCGCAGCTTCTATTGCTGCGGTTAAAGCTACCGACGAGGACAAGGCAGCTTTACAGAAGCTGCTCAGATTAGGCGAGCTTGCAATGGAGAACGATGACAAGGATGAGATGGTAGAATACGACGTTAAGCTTCACAGCTATATAGTTCAGTGTAGTGGCAACAAAACCCTCATTCAGATGGTTAAGCAGGTTCAGGAGCTTTCTATGAGGTTCCGTTATATGTATTATGAGAGCCAGAGCAAGTATATGATTCAGCCAGTTGAGCATAAGAAGATTGTAGATGCTATCGTTGCTGGCGATTCAGAAGCAGCTAGAAAAGCAGCCTCTGATCACATCAATACGCTTAGGAAGTTCGTCGTAGAGAAGGATAAAGGAAACGGCATGATATAGTCACTCGGTGACGAATCTAGATGGAATTGATAAGAGATGAAGCGAATTGCATTTGCAAATATCCTTTCATTCCTTCCGTTGTTGCGGGCTGGCCGTAAGCTGCCCGCTTTTTAATACCTGGATTTCACCTTTATGTAATCAACATCGTATATATATCCGTGAGGCAATGAAAATTCAGTAAAAATACTATTGAATTTTCATTGTCTCTTAAAAATATACATAGAAAACGCCGATAGAAACCGTAAAACACTTGAAAATCGACTAAAGTTAAGGAAGTGCAACAAAAGTTAATATTGACTAGCGAATTTTTATTAATGATATATTGGATACAATCAATATAATGCGAAACAATTCAAACGAGGAGGTTTATTATGAAATTTTTAGGAAAGCACAGTTGTATGGGTATTGGATGCGTGGCAGCAGGATTCCTCGCAGGAACAGTTGGCAAGCTAATCCTTACAAGCAAGGACGCTAAGAAGGTTTACACACACTGCACAGCTGCAGTTCTACGTGGCAAGGACACTCTTATGGAGACTACAACTACTCTCAGAGAGAACTGTGAAGATATCTACGAAGATGCAATGGATATGAACGCTGTTCGTTATGCTGAGGAAGAGCTAATGATGGTTGAGAGTGCAAGAGCAATCGTAGAAGCATACGATGAGGACGAAGAGGTAGCTGAGGAGCAGGTAGAAGAAGGTAAGGACGCAGAATAATGCGCTTTGTAATACTTCACGAATCGAGCTCTAGGATACGTGTGCGTCTCCCGCATTACAAGATGACGATGGAGCAGGCGGATATTCTGGAGTACTACCTGAGAAACAAACCCTTTGTCGTGCAAGCTACTATTCACGACAGAACGAGCGATGCGTCGATTAGATATAGGGGTGGCGCAGAGGGACGAAAGGCTCTTCTCGAAGCACTAAAGGAATTTTCGTATAGTGATGAAGAGGCTATAGCACTAGTACCAGAGCAGACCAGCAGGGCACTTGATCATAAGTATCAGGAGAAGATGGTGAACATGCTTATGTTCAGAACCATCGGCAAGCTGTTCCTGCCAATATGGGTGCGCAACGGTGTGACGATAGTAAAGAGTGTTAAGTTCATCGCTCAGGGTATAAAATCGCTCTCTAAGGGCAAACTTGAAGTTGCAGCGCTTGATGCTACTGCAATTACAGCATCGATGCTCAGAGGCGATTTCGACACTGCATCATCTGTAATGTTCCTGCTAAGCGTAGGAGATACGCTCGGTGAATGGACTCGCCGCAAGTCAGTTACAGACTTAGCAAGTGTTATGTCACTTAACGTAACAAAGGTATGGAAGAGGACAGAAGATGTCGATGTATTAGTTGATGTCAAAGAGATAAAGCCAGGAGATAAGATTGTTGTCGGTACTTCTAACGTAATTCCGCTAGACGGAAAGGTAGTTGAAGGGTCTGTATCTGTAAATCAGGCGACTATGACTGGTGAATCTATTCCGGTTCGCAAGGAAGCTGGAGGCTACGTATATGCGGGAACTGTCGTTGAAGACGGAAGATGCGTAATCGAAGTTGCCCAGTCTGCAGGAACTGGAAAGTATGATCAGATAGTTAAGATTATCGAAGAGTCGGAAAAGCTCAAGTCTGAGACTGAAGAGAGAGCATTCCACCTCGCAGATAGACTAGTTCCATATTCACTAGCGGGAACGGCTATTACGTACCTATTGACTAGAAATGTAACGAGAGCACTGTCGTTCCTGATGGTTGATTTCTCTTGTGCGCTTAACCTGGCGATGCCACTTTCGATGCTATCCGCAATTAAGGAGGCGAGCAAGTACGACATCTCGGTTAAGGGCGGTAAGTTCCTCGAAGCAGCTGCTACAGCCGATACCGTAATCTTTGACAAGACGGGAACGCTGACACATGCGACACCATCTGTGGTAGATATAATTACATTTGGTGATGCTGACGAGAAGGAGAGCCTACGTATTGCGGCTTGCCTAGAAGAGCATTATCCGCATTCTGTTGCAAATGCAGTAGTTGAAGAGGCTAGAAAACGTGGTATCTCGCACGAAGAGATGCACTCGAAGGTCGACTATGTAGTTGCACACGGAATTTCGAGTAACATCGATGGCAAGAATGCGATAATAGGTAGTTACCACTTCGTATTTGAGGATAGAAAGAGCATAGTGCCTGAGGGAGATGAAGGAAAGCTTGATACTCTACCAACAGAGTACTCACACCTATACCTTGCTCTCGATGGAGTGCTGCAGGCTGTAATCTGCATATTTGACCCACTCAGAGAAGAGGCTGCTGATGTAATCAAGGAGCTTTATGAACTCGGAGTGTCGAAGGTATGCATGCTCACTGGAGATAACGAGAGAACGGCAGCAGCAGTTGCTAAGAAACTCGCTCTCACAGAGTATCGTTCAGAGGTACTGCCAGAGGATAAGCTTGCATTTATAAGAGCTGAGCACGCTGCAGGAAGAAAGGTAATCATGGTTGGCGACGGCGTCAACGATGCACCAGCCTTATCTGAATCAGACGTTGGAATTGCTGTAAATGAAGGAGCTGCGATCGCGAGAGAGATTTCCGATATAACTATTTCGTCGGATGACCTACACAGAATCGTACTACTACGAAAGATAAGCATGCAGCTAATGAACAGAATCGATAACAACTATAAGTTTATCGTGTCGTTCAACGCGGCATTGATCGGGCTAGGAGTTGCAGGAATTCTTACACCTTCGTCATCGGCACTGTTCCACAACGGATCAACTATACTCAGCGGACTATATAGTACAACACCGCTACTAAATGAGTCGGAAAAAGACATTAAGGAGTTGGATTATGAAGAAGCATAGATTTTTTGCATGGGCAACAGTTTTCTGCTTTGCCATGACAATGGTGACAGGATACAAGAAACGCTAGTTTAGGCCAATTCTATATCTTGTATACAAGACTTTAAAGCTACTAAAATAAAGCAGAACCTTTCAGATGAAGGGTTCTGCTTTTTTATTAAATCTTATTTCTTAATTTCTGCCGAACTCTGCAGCTTAACAGAAATCGTAATTTCTTTGCCGTCACGAATGATGCCGAGCTTAATCGTTTCACCTATGCGGTGTGTCTGAATAGATGAAATAAGTCCTTCGGATGTGGATACTTTCTCGCCATTGATAGATACTATTTGATCGCCCTTCTTGAGGCCTGCAGCTTTAGCGTTTGATCCATTTACCTCAGCAATGAGAACTGCTGCAGTGCTCTTACCCGAGCCCTTATCCTTTGCGGAGCCGTCATAGATGGAGATTCCAGCCATAGGCTTACCAGTTATAGTTCCGTGCTCGATGATGTCGTCGATAGATGAAGCGACCGAATCGATCGGGATTGCAAATCCAAGCCCCTCGATACCAGCTCCTGAACCCTTTGCAACAACTATGCCGACGAGCTCACCTTTGCCGTTAAATAGCGCACCGCCAGAGTTTCCTTCGTTGATAGATGCATCTGTCTGAATGAGCGTACGAGTTCTGTTCTCAAGCTCAATCTTACGGTCCTTGGCGCTTATAATACCCGATGTTACAGTGCCGCCGAGCTTACCTAGAGGGTTACCGATTACAACAGCGAGATCGCCTACGGCTAGTTTACTGCTCCTGCCGATTGTAACAGCGTTGAGCTTAGCTGCATCTATCTTGAGTACAGCGATGTCAGTTTGCTCATCATATCCAACGACACTTGCAGAATAGCTCTTCCCGCTATGAAGCCTTACAGCAATAGTTGTAGCTCCGTCGATTACGTGATAGTTCGTAACGATATAGCCATTGGACTTTACGATAACACCACTGCCCGCACCCTCGTTAGTGCCACCGACAGTCGTCACGATTTCGACCACAGTATCAGCATTTTTACTATTAATCTCAGCAATAGTCAGCTTGCTTCCAGTCGCATTCTGAAGTGAAGACGTCGAAAGGTTCTTGTAAGATGGAGTTCTGCTCGAGAAGAACATCGTGAGGCTAGAGCTTATGAGCGAAGTGAGCATCACCATGAATATTAGCGTGATGATAAAGAACCTTTTGGTCACATATTTAGGGTTCCTCTGACCAGGGTTATTACCACCATCAGCAGCTGTGCTACTACCTGATGCAGCATGTGCACCAGCATATTCAGAATGCCCATAGATCCCACCTTCGTGAGCTGCGTGCTTGCCGTAAGTAGATTCAAAAGAGCTGTCCGCCGCATGCTTAGCGTAGTCGGACTGCTCGGACCTGGCAAAACTGCTTCTCGGTGCAGGGACGTTGCTATTCTCGTCAATCAGTACGAAGTTCGGCTCCCTGTCATCTCTTGGAAGGAAATCACCTGCATCTTCTGGGGCATAGCTCCCCATTCTTTCCTCACTGGGGTTTCTTCAGGAAGAATGACATTTTTCCGCATCATAGATTGATTCTTCATCCTGCCAATATTCATCAGCTCTTTCGTAATCTGCTTCTGAATCCTTAGTATCAAGAGGCCCAGTTACGGAATTTATATCGTTATTTTCAGCTTGAGTATTATGATCAAAATCATTCATAGAAAGTCTCCTTGAATAATATTTTTTTCTTCTTGTAGTTATTATATAGGGAAAACCAATATTTTTATAGCTATTTATATGTTTTTTTATGTGAGAAATTACCTGAACCGTATCAATATAAGTTGATGAACTACGCATCAAAGTAGTATAATCTATTGATATGATTGATGCATTATATGCATCTGAATTTAGCTTATAGGGGGTACGAAATGCATTGCGTTTACAAGGTAACAGATGGAATTTGGTGGATTGGCGGTAACGAGCGTAAACTCTCCGTCTTCGAAGGAGCTATTCCGATGAACGATGGTATGGCGTACAATTCATATTTTATAGATGACGAAAAGACAGTTGTTCTTGACACCGTTGATAAGTCGGTTGCAGGAGTTTTCTATGAGAATGTTGACTACATGCTTGACGGCAGACCGCTCGACTATGTAATTGTAAACCACGTTGAGCCAGACCACAGCGCTTCACTTGAGGAGCTCATCATGAGACATCCAGAGGCAAAGGTAATTGGTAGCAAGAAGATTAAAGCTATGGTTAAACAGTACGTGACATGGGATGTTGATAAGTATTTTGATGAGATCAAAGAGGGCGACGAGCTATGTACTGGTTCGCACACATTCACATTCTACATGGCACCTATGGTTCACTGGCCAGAGGTAATGGTAACTTTCGATAAGTCGACAGGCTCGCTGTTCTCGGCTGACGCATTCGGAATCTTTGGTGCGCACGATGGAAATATCTTTGCAGACGCTTACGACTTTGAGCTAGAGTGGCTACCATCGGCTCGTAAATACTACACTACAATCGTAGGTAAATACGGAACTTTTACCGAGAAGCTTCTCAGTAAGGTTGGAGGACTCGATATTCAGAGAATTTGTCCACTTCACGGATTCATCATTCGTAAGGACTTTGAGAAATATATCAACGCATACCTGACATGGGCGCGTTATGAGTCCGAGGAGAATGGAGTTCTCATTCTATATGCTTCACCGTATGGCAACACTAAGAACGCAGCAGAGATTCTCGCTTGCGAGCTTGCCGAGGATGGAGTTACTCGCATGAAACTGATGGACGTATCGCACTGGGATCCAATGGATGTGCTCCCGCAGGCATTCAGATACAACCACATTGTAATTGCATGCACAACTTACAACAACGGAATCTTCGTTAAGATGGAAGAGGCTCTCGGCGAGATGAAATCGATGGGAGTATGCAACAAGAAAGTCAGCATCATCGAGAATGGTTCATGGAACCCAGTAAGCGGAAAGCTTATCAAGGAGTTCTTTGAGGGGATGCAGAATATCGAATTTGTAGGAGATATTGTAACAATTAAGTCTTCTGTAAAAGAGGAGTCCGCTCAGGCTGTTGCAGATCTAGCTAAGGTAATTGCTGCATCTGTTCAGGCCGAGGCATAAGAGGGTATTAATGACAGATAAGAAAAGTGTAAATCTTGTAATCTCGAATAACCAGTATACTGAGCAGCTCGTACCAAGTGGGCAGACATATAGAAGAGCACTCATACTGGAAGACAACATCGAGGTGACTACGGAAGGTTTCCTGTATAACAAAGGGAAGTCTACGTACATCACTTACGATGAAGTTGAAGATGCTGGGCTTGAGAACACCAAGACTATATTGAAGCTTGAAGGAAATGATAAGCTTCAGATTAGAAGATATGGCAAGGATGATGGCGCGGGCATGATGGATATGCAGCTTGAAGAGGGCGTACTCAACATTACGAGATACGTTATCCCAGCTGGGAATCTAGAGATGGAGATATACACCAACAAGATTGAGAGCACGCTCGATGAAGAAGGGTTCGGAAAGATTTCAGCAGATTACAAGATCAAGATGGAGCCGCATGTCAATCTTAGGAATAAGCTCGAGATAGAGGTCAAGCCTTGCTAATGCTAAACGATGTGTGGCGAGGACTTGCGATTAAGATCAAAATTATTTAGCGTTAAATTGGATTTAGAAAGGATCAGAAGCAAATGGGATGTGTCGGTTTTTAGTGCGGAGAAGTACATCGAAGAGCAGTCGAAGTACATCCTCCAGAGGATTCAGGATGGGGACGGTAGACTGTATCTTGAGTTTGGAGGAAAGCTTGTACAGGATAAGCACGCGATGAGAGTACTGCCCGGCTTTGATGAAAAATGCCAAAAATAAAGTTGCTGAACCGCATGAAGGACCAGACGGAGATTATCATCTGCATCTACGCAGGAGATATAATTTCCAGCAAGACGAGACAGGATTTCGGCATCACATATGACCTTGAAGTGCTGAGACTTATCGACGCATTCCGCAGCTACGACCTTGAGATAAATTCAGTTGTCGTAACTAGATATGAGAACAATCCGGCGGTTAATATGTTTATCAACAAGCTGGAGAGAAGAGGAATTCACACTTACAAGCATAACTACACGAAGGGATATCCGACAGATGTTGACACAATTGTCAGCGACGAAGGATATGGTGCAAATCCATACATCGAGGGTGACCAAGCCGCTCATCGTGGTTACTGGCCCTGGTGGTGGATCTGGAAAGCTAGCTACAGCGCTGTCTCAGGTTTATCACGAGTACAGACGTGGAACTAAGGCTAGATATGCAAAGTTCGAGACTTTCCCAATCTGGAGTATCCCACTAAAGCACCCTGTAAATATCGCTTATGAGGCGGCAACTGCCGACCTTAAGGATGTGAACATGATAGATCCGTTCCATCTTGAGGCATATGGTGTGACGGCGATTAATTACAACCGTGATATTGAAGCTTTTCCAGTTCTTAAGAGAATCCTCGACAAGATTACTGGTGATGCTAGCGTGTACCAGTCCCCGACTGATATGGGCGTTAATCGTGCGGGCTTCGGAATTATGGATGATGATATTTGCCGTGAAGCAGCTAAACAGGAGATAATCAGAAGGTATCTGATCGCAGAGGTTGCATACAAGAAGGGCAAGATTGACGAATCAGTGTTAGAGCGTACAAAGCTTCTCATGGAAGAGGTTGGAGCTACTCGCTACGACAGAAAAGTCGTTGCACCTGCAGAGGAATATGCGGAGATGAAGCGCGCGGAGAATGAGCGCTATGAAAACGTAATCGTAGCAGCTATCGAACTTCCGGATGGCAGAATTGTCACAGGTAGAAGTTCGCATAGGGATGGCGGCTTCGGCGGCAATGATTCTCAATGCTGTAAAGACCTTGGCTGGTCTTGCCGATGACATTCCTGTAATTTCGGCTCAGGTGCTGGAGAATCTGCAGAAGATGAACGTGGAGTTCTTTGGAGATAAATCCGCTCTTAACTGCGAGGAGATCATCATGGCGCTGACTATGTCGACTATGACAAATCCGACTGCAGATTACGCACTCAAGGAGCTATACAAGCTTCGCGGATGTAGGGCTCACAGCACTGCAATTCTGAGTGAGAGAGACGAGCAGACACTAAAGTCTCTGGGAATAGATGTGACGTCTAATCCAGAGTTCTCGACTAGCGATCTGTATTCTAAGTAATTGATTATAAGAGATATATTGGGCAGCAGTTCTATTTAGGGCTGCTGCTTTTTTGTTTAATTTTTATGTGCTAGTGGCAGCAGCCCACTAGCGAGAAGGGAAAGGTCTGCTATAATAGAGATATAAACTGGCTACATAGTGAAGCTAGCAATTTAAGATGCAAGAAGGTTGATGAAGATAGGGATAGAGGACGTATGAAGAATTTGCGTATTATTAAGCTCTCTCATCAGTAAATTGAAATTTAGATAGACAGGAAGGAATTAATATGGCTGCAAAACGCAGTTTAGATAAGAGCTATGTTGTTCGCAACATCAGACAGAAGCAGAGATTCAAATATAAACTCATACTGGAGGGTATAGCTGTAGGTTCGATAGTCGGACTGGTTATTGCGCTATTTAGAATTATGATTGTGAAGGCGGATCAGGCTCGCCAGGTGGCTGTTCAGCTTGTTAAGGTAAGGCCTATATATGCGTTTGCAGTTCTGATGGCGCTGATTTTAATCGCCTGGATTCTAGATAAATTGCTTAAATATGAACCGGATATTTCGGGGTCTGGCATCCCGCAAATCGAGGGTGAACTGAAAGGTCTTGAAGATCAGAACTGGCGCAAAGGTGTTGGCGGCTAAATTTGCGGGATGCGTTCTGGCTATTGGCGGCGGCTTGGCTCTCGGTAGAGAGGGCCCGAGCATTCAGCTGGGAGGTATGATTGGCAAGGGCTTCGCGCGCCGGAAGAATGCGCTGCTGACTGAGGAGAGGCTGCTGATGAGCTGTGGCGCCGGCGCGGGACTAGCCGCCGCGTTCGGGGCTCCGCTGGCTGGTGTGCTATTTGCACTTGAGGAACTACACAAGAACTTTTCGGCAGAAGTTCTTGTATCCACGATAGCAGCGAGTGCAGTCGCGGACTATATCGCTGTCAATATCATTGGGCTCAAGCCTGTATTCGATTTTTGACGTCGAGCACAGAATACCGCTCCGCCTCTACTGGGCTGTAATTTTACTAGGCGTAATACTCGGAATCCTCGGCGTCATCTACAATAAGCTGCTCGATAAAATGCAGGATTTCTTTGAAAGGTTCGACAGTAAGTTTATAAGCATCGGGATTATGCTCATGATTTCTTTCCTGATGATGTTCATCTATCCGACGGTTCTCGGCAGTGGAAATGACCTCGTCGAAGTTATCAGCAAAGGTAAATTTGCCCTCGGCGCATTGGTTTTTACTGCTCGCTACAAAACTTTTCTTCTCGACTGGAAGCTTTGGAACAGGAACACCTGGAGGCATATTCTTACCGCTGCTCGTAATCGGAGCGATTACAGGGGGACTGTATTCAACATTTTTAAGCAATGTATTTGGCATAGAGGAGTACTATATCAAGGGCTTTGTAATAATCGCTATGGCTGGATTCTTCTCGGCCATCGTGAGAGCTCCAATTACTGGGGTTATACTCATCACAGAGATGACTGGAAACTTCATGACACTGCTATCACTTGTCGCTACATCACTCGTCGCATACGTCGTTGCTGACCTACTCGGCGGTGAACCAGTTTACGATCAGCTTATGCACAGAAGACAGCAGAGGAAGGCGGAGAACGGAAATAGTACATCTGAGCATGAGTATTTGACAGATGTCTATAGCAAGGCCGATAAGAAATATATCAAGAAACGCATCTCGATTCGTGAGCGCAAGGTCGTAATCGATTCTAGTGTTCACTTCGGTTCGATTATGGATGGACGCAAAGTTATGGAGCTTGGGCTTCCAGAGGGTAGTCTTATAGTTTCAGTGATGAGGGATGGCAAAGAGATTATCCCTCATGGAGCAACTGTTCTAAATGGTGGTGACGACCTAGAGATACTTTGCCGCCTCAGAGATATTGCGGCTACAGAGGCAGTCCTCGATGAGAAGTGTAAAGCACTATCGGTAGAGGAATAGAATTAGAAAATTAGTTATAGGACAAAACGAGTTGGTAAAAGCGGCTGCAAGCATTGGAATATCAATGCGTACAGCCGCTATATCTTTATTTTGCACTCACCGTAAATTCCGCTGATTCAAGATGCTCATCTATTCTGAACTTTATGCTTAGTTCAGGGTATTTTTTTCATCAAAGTATTTTTCGGTTTTTCACTATTATTACCGACAGCATTAGAGAACCACTCAGGAGAAGAGAAGACATCAACCTTTGTCCTAGTTCCTCTGCACTCGTTAGCGATTCGCTCCAGCTGTGGTTCAATTTTATCTCTTGCTATTCGTCCCTCGACGAGCTGCCTGAAAGCAGGATGATACGTTCCACCATTTATCGAGCCACCTTCTCCAATAATATCAGTGCTCTTAAGACCAACCCTCATAATCGTGATTCCTGCATCATCAAGAATCTTATACATCGCAGTCGTTCTCGAAATAGCTTCTTCTCTGCTAAGTGGCTCGTAATCGCCGCGCCTATACATCTCGAGCAGCTCCGTATCATCGATTACAATAGTTGGATATAGCCTTGTGAGTGAAGGCTTTAGCTTAACAGCCTCATTTGCAGAATAGATGCACGTTTCTAGCGAATCGCCTGGAAGTCCTATCATCAGCTGAATACCAAATTCAAATCCATACTCCTTAATCAGCATAACCGCTTCGTACACCGAGGCACTGCTGTGGCCACGGTTAGATTTACGCAGAACGTCATCGTCAAAAGACTGAACACCAAGCTCAATTGTGTCAACCGAGTAAGTCTTGAGGTTATCTAAAATCTCGCGGTCTATGTAATCGGGACGTGTCGAGAGGTGAATTTTTTTAATCTTGCGCTTATCCTTGTACTCCTTGGCAATAGCGAGATATGCACTCTGCTCATCTAGTTCAAGACCTGTAAAGCTACCGCCGTAAAAAGCGATCTCAACCGTCGGAACTTCTCCGAGTGTCGTGAGCCACGTGTCAATCGTATTTCGCACCTCGTCTATCGTCGGTGCATAAGTGCGCGCTGTAATCTTTCGCTGATTACAGAAAACACAGTCATTCGGACACCCGCGGTGCGGTATAAATATTGGAATAATAGCGTGTCTTTTCATCTTTATCCTTAATCTTAATTTAAATCAGAATCTGCATCTGAATCTGAACCTCAACTTAATGTCAATATAAATCTGCATCTAAATCTGAACCTTAACTCAATCATTTAGCGTGATTATGGAGCCGATGTCCTCGAGCTCATATGATGTGAACCACTTGCAGCCTAGGCCTCGAGCCTCTATGAAATCGACAATTTCTCTGAAGCTTGGATGTGCTGAAAGGTCTCCATTAAAGACTATTTCATCTCCTACGAGCCCGCTCGCCCCACCGATAAATCCATCCTTCGCACCTCGTAGCTTGATGAGTCCTGGTTCGATTAATAGCACATTCATACCAGCATCCTCGCACGGTCTGGATATACCTCTGTCGTATGTGATTATAGAATTTTCATCCACGATTAAAGTGCTACACTTCGTGTATCCTTGTCTTACGCTTATAAATTTCAGGTCATCACCGCACACTTTATTTGCAGCAGCTGTTAGAGCTGGTGCTGTAATATCTAGTCTGTGTATAAAGTAATTCCCAGTGCAAGCGGCGTTATATATTGAGTCATGTGGATAGCTAGCATTTAGCTCGTCCGAAGCACCTTCGTAGATAGGCGATTCTGGCCTAGCGCCAAGCTTACAAAGCATCACATCTGGATGATTAGAAACGAGACTCGAAACCGTATGGAGTTCGGGGAATGTTCTGATAGAGTAACCTGCATTTGCAAGGTAGTCACGCAAGTCTTGATGAGCAAATGTTGATAAATGAGCTAATTTCATTGGTTAAGCTCCCCGCGTAAATCGGCTTCGATAAGCCTGCTAACCTCACTACGTTCTATGCCAAGGCTAAATAGGTAGTAGAGCTTGGCAACTGTCGCTTCGGTAGTCATATTTGAGCCAGAAACGGCACCTGCTTTTGCGAGCTCTGAACTCGTTTCATATGCTCCGAGTCTAACTGTTCCTTGCGAGCACTGTGTGCATACTACTACCGTAGTTCCGTTTGATATGGCACGTGCGATGAGAGGAGGCAGAGCCTCGTCATAATTAGGTATATTACCCGTTCCAAATGTCTCTAGAACTAGGGCGTCGAGACCACGCGTTACGATTGGTGCAAATAACTCGAACTGTATACCTGGGAAAAGCTTTATTACTCCGACTTTCGCAGGCTTAATCGACTGCACGAGAAAATCTCCTCTAGGCGTCCCCATCAGGCGGGGCGTGTTGTAGTTTATATCAATACCTGCATTTGCAAGAGGTGGATAATTAGGTGAGGAAAATGCGATAAGTCCATCGGCGGATTCTTTCATAGCGCGATTTCCGCGGAGAAGCTTATGCCCGAAGTAAAGAGCAACTTCGCTCACCTTGCCTGAAGCGGCTATCAGCATAGATGTGATTAGATTGTCTTTACCGTCGCTTCGGAGCTCACATAACGGAATCTGTGACCCTGTAAAAATCACGGGTTTACTTAAGTTTTCAAGCATAAATGAAAGTGCAGAAGTGCTGTATGCCATGGTATCCGTGCCATGTAGCACGACAAAACCATCGTAATCATCATAGCGAGAAGCAATCGCTTCAGCAATCATGTTCCATTGGAGATAAGTTATGTTAGATGAATCAAGAAGTGGCGTGAACTCAACAAGGTCATAGTGAGGCATGCCCTCAGCACTGAGGTCATCTATACGATTTAGTTCCAACTGTAGGTGGCCTTCTATTGGCGCATATCCGCTCTCAGTTCTTGACATTCCAATTGTGCCACCTGTGTAAATGAGGCAGATTTTTTTATCTTCTATTCTAGTGTTTTTATCTATTTTACTATTTTGCTCTACTATGGTCATAAGACACCTCTATGTTCTCTACTGCTTGCTATATTAATATTACATATCCATGGGAACAGCGGTATGCACGTGTACTGATTATATCACGCAAGGATTTGAATATGAAAATGCAACATTGATAAGTAATTGATTTTATTATATACTTTATGGGCAACTTCAATATGCTGCTGTGGCTCAATGGTAGAGCACTTCACTCGTAATGAAGTGGTTGCGAGTTCGATTCTCGCCAGCAGCTCCAAAAGTGAAAGCCTTATAAATGCTGTAATTCCAAGCATATATAAGGCTTTTGTATTTCAGTAAAAGACAACAAACAACATGGCTAATGGTCTAATTTGGCACGAATTGACATATGAAGTGTTGCACCTAGTGTTGTACCTTATACTTTGCCGTAGTTGAAAAAAGAAAAAATATAATATATAATCACCATCGAACGTACATAGATGACCTTTGGGCTCTATGTCTAATTTTAGGACTGGGCAGTGTGATGCCCTACCCACATATACAAATGGATATGTGGTTCTGCGCCGCCTAAAAGCTAGCATATACGGCGGTAGCAAGATGATAACGGTAGCTAGGGGCGAGAAGTTGCCCACAGCACACCTTTATTATATAGCGTTTATAGTAGTAGTCGCTGCACTGATCAGCAGGCGGAAGAGGCTATAAACTTAATAACATCAAAAAAAGTACACGCCTGTGCGTGTACTTTTACTTTGCGTTTATCATATCCCAGCTATCATCAAGACTATCTAATGTTGTATGTGTATAGATATTAGCAGTCGTTTTAATATCAGAGTGCCCCATCAAGTATTGAGCGGTGCGAATATCAACGCCTTTCTTCTGCAGATTGGTACAATACGTATGCCTGAGTGAATACGTGGATAAATCATCACCGAAAGGATAAGGCGGTATAAGCTGATTCCTATACATCTTGCAGCCCATCTCTATATTTATATCTCGTACAAGACTTTTCCAAGCAAATAACCTCTTTTTGTGAGATAACGTATTATTCTGAGATGTGGTAATTAAATAGCCGGTAGATCCAGTTAGTAAATCACTTAACATATCCGGAAGAGGCACATATCTATCGGCCGCTGCACTCTTGGTTCCTCGTACGTGAATATACTTACGCTCTTTACTAACAACTATATCTTCATACTTTATCTTTGCTGCCTCGGAAGGGCGGCAGCCACATAGGTAAATTAGCATAAAGTATATAGCGTACTGATGCCTTAAAGCACACTTAACAAATACCTCCTGCTCCTCGGCGGTTAGAGAGCGCCTTTTATTTAATGTGCCAGTAGGTTTAGATATGTCTGCAGCTGGATTAGAATTAATCAAACCATTATCTACGGCTTTTCTAAATATAAAATTAAGCTTTTGATACACTTGCCCTATGGTGTACTTACTCATACCCTCATACTTATTAATAAGAGATTGGCACATTATAGGGCGTACATCCTTAAGTTTATAATGACCAATCTCACTAACTATATATTTCTCTGTAAAATCTAAATACCTATCACGAGCATCTTCACTAGAACTAGTCTTGTAAGTTTCAACACATTTCCTAGCCCAATCCCCAAGTGTCATATTAGAATTAATAATCACATGGTTAGCTTTTAGATCCTCGAGCCTTTTCTGATATTTCATTCCAAGCTCTAGCTCGGAGTTTGCCCGGATGTAATACCGCTTACCGTCATATGTAAATGTTTTAGTAAATTTATATCTTTTCATCAAGCCCTCGCAGCATAACTATTAATTAAAAAGGAACCAACAGGGAAGCAGGCAAGACCCCCTACTGTTGCAAAAAGTTCATAATTAAAATTAATTAAGTGCCAATATCCAGGAATTATGAAAAGCCCACATACAGGAAATATAAACATATAAAGAAATGGACCTTGCGAATTAAAAAAACCGACAGTGAGCATAGCAAACACAAGATAGTTAGCCGATAAAACATAATATTCCGGCTTACATATAGCCAAGAACATAAATGCTGTAGGGAATATGTAATCAAATAACGCCCATTTAATCTTCTCTGATGTGCTACCCATGTTAATACCACCTTTTCAAATCACGAGCATAAAGAAAAAATATATCCATTGAAATTCAAGCATTTAGCCAACGAAGCACAATACCAAATTGACAAAATCACGAGCAAATCACGAGCAATAACCAATGCGGTGAGGTTACCGCGATGGTTTAATTGCAAATATAATACGCAGTGTTATTTAAGTTTTTTTATTTCCTTATCAAAGTCCGAAAAGATTTTCTGATTTTTTTATTGTATATATCAAATTCTTCATTAGCTTTGTTAACAGCTGCCTTGTTTGAAATCCTTCCTTTGTCGTGCAGAATATCATACTTGCGAAATGCAAGAAACGCATTAACGCTATTTACGAACTCTTCCATCGTAAACGTATTTTCACGCTCAATTAAATCTTCTATATAGTCAAAAATATCCAGAAACAGTCCTTTCTAACCTTCGTATTTCTTCTTGAGAAAGATAATTTTTGCAACAGAAACATCTTTTTTTAATATCCGTCCATCCGGAGCGTTTTTTTCCAAGTAGTAAGTCCCATATGATCCTTCGTATGGTCAGCATTTGAATATATGATTTCAGCTGCGGTTTTACCAGTAATGGCATAATGGAATTTGTTTTGAATCATAGCATAGAAATCATTTGTAGTAGGGGACTGCCTATCGTAGTCTATGCTGCATTCTGCATATATGTCAGTTATTTGCTGATATATTCTTCTTTCGCTGGCACGAATGGAACGAACTCTTTCGAGAAGCTCTTTAAAATAATCCTTACCGAAAGGCTTTCCGTTCTTCAACATATCATCGTTTAGTACGAAACCTTTAGTAATATATTCTTTAAGTGTGGCAGTTGCCCATTGGCGAAAACGAGTAGCTTGCTTTGAATTAACCCTGTATCCCACAGCAATAATAGCGTCGAGATTATAGAACTGCGTTAAATAATTTTTCCCATCTGAAGCAGTTGCCGAGAATTTCTCGGTAACTGAATCCTTTATTAATTCGCCTTCAGAGAATATATTTTTTAAATGCAAAGATATGTTATCTGAAGAACAACCGAATAACTCAGACATAGCCTTTTGAGTTAACCAAAAGGTTTCATCTTTAAATGTAACAGAAACAGTCTCTTGCTTATTTTCAATCTCATATAGAATAATGTTACCGAAACCTTCCATATAAACCTCCTATACATATTTATGTAGCACTCCGACACATCGCCCGATTATTCTCACTTCTTCGTAGTCCGTAACCATCGCATGATACTCAGGATTGCAAGGGTTAAGTATCAACGTGTCGCCATCCTGCGTAACTCTCTTTAAAGAAGCTTCGTTGTAATCTAATCTTTCAATCGCATATATTTGATCTTGAACAAAATCATAAGACTTTGAAATAAAGACGATATCTCCATCATAGATATTGGCACCAATCATACTGTCGCCGTGTACCTTCAGGCAGTAATCCGCTTTAACATCTATATCTACTATAAACGTACCCTGGTAATCATCTTCGCATATAACACCATCTCCTGCGCATATAGTACCCATAATGGGGAGCTTGTGCGCTGAAGGCAGAATGATGTTAGATGGAAGAGGTCGAGAGGATACTTTCTTTTGTGAACTATCGTCAAACCCCATCAAGTAAGAAATAGAGACGTTTAATGCAGATGATAACTTCTCTAATGCGATTTGTTTTGGGAAATACCTTCCAGACAAATAGGAAGATAACGCACCTTTATTTATATTGGCTTTCTCGCAAAGCTCGCTTTGCGAGAGCCCAGAAGCGTGAAAAGCTTCATTTAATCTCTTAGTTCTTATATCCATCGTAAATTCCTTTCTGCTTAAGGTGATACCATTATACACAAGCAGTTTAGAAAATCAAACATTATTTTTTAGAAAATCAAACAAAAGTGTTGACAGACGGAATAATGTGCGATATAGTTTAGAAAAACTAAACAAAGGAGAAAGTGATGAATTACGATTATACAAACCTTAAATTACGCATTAAAAACCAAGTACACCACGTTCGAAAAAGTTTGCGGATGCTTTAGAAATTGGCAGATCTACGCTATCGCTTAAGTTGAACAATAATGCGGAATGGAGCCATGCTGAAATGAGCAGAGCTATGAAATTGCTAGATATTCCAGAAACAGATATAGATAAATATTTTTTGCCACTAGGTTTAGAAAACTAAATCTGTAGACAGATAAAACTGAAGAGGTTTAAGAATGAAACAATCAAAAAAAGAAAATAGTTCTTAAAGTAAGAAATATAAAAATTGAATCAATTACCCCAGGGAATTATAGGGTTCATTGGTGATTTTCTATCCGAAATTCCATTTTGGATAGATGGAGCCCCTAATGCGCCTCGAAAAATCAAAGCACAAAAACTTAATAGAGTTTTGCATCAGCTGTATTTCGGCAGTAATAGGAAGTCTCTTAGCCCTCATCATTTTACGAAAAAATGGGTGGCTATAAGAGAAGTTATAAAAGCTACAACAATAGGGGTTGCTACCGATTTAAAAATAAACTCTATAAATTTAGCTAATAGGTCCTCTCGATAAAAAAAGACCTTTGCAAGAAATATCGAAATAAGAAGGTAATCCATTCTGATCCATCTTAAGTTCAGAAAGATAATTGTGCTCATGGAGAGAAATTACTGCTTTTACAACTTTATCTACAGATTTTTTCTCTACTAAATCATTGAGGTCATTGTAACTATGAGCATTTTTATTTCGGCAGCGATTCAGAATCGTTCGTCTAATACCTATTAGTAAGTACATGTTAAAACTCCTTTTTTTAAAACAAAAAAATTACACTGAAATTATATCAGAAAGGAAAAATGAAATGGAATCACCAATTACCAAATTAAGAGCCACAGAAAAAAACACTAAAAAGAAACCAAGATTGAACTAGCTCGTACAAGAGAAGAGTTACACAATGCCAAAAAAAGAGAATTGAAGAAGTAACGGCTAATAGGCGTTCTGGATATGTAGGAAAAAAATATAACTCTTCCAGATTATGTACTAAAAAGAAGCTCAAATTATTACTGAGATACAAGAGTTACTAGCTGATGAAATTAAGGCTCAACTATCAAAGGGTGCGTGTACAAGAGAAGTTGCACAGCTGGTCGAATCATTAGCCAAGCTAAAATAAATAGCTAACAACAGAGGTGAATAAAAATGACAAAAGAAATGAGAAAATCCTTATTTCCATTACTCAGGGAAATTAAGAAATTAAGAAAAATGGGGATAAGGGTTGACTACATAGTTAAATTTTCAAAGGAGAAATAGCCTTGCCATACCGCTGACAAGGCTACAGAAAAACTGTTTATCTGTAGAAGGAGAAAAACAAAATGGATACAAACACCACAAGACAAATTATCTGTACAGCAATAAGAGATACCCTACACGCAATGAATACATGCAAGGACCTCGATATGATAATCGCTACGCCAGATAAGGACGAAGTGATCTTATCATACGGAGATAAAGCGCTGCGTGTAGATATCCAGGACATCCCGGAAGAAGAACTACCGAGATTCTTAATCGCAAAGATTAACTATGAACAGAAAATGACGCTAAATGACTATCAGCATGAAACGCTGCGAACAGGAAAAGAAGTAGGCGTAATTGAATCCGTAATGGGAATGTGCGAAGAGATCGGGGAAGTAGTTGGCAAAATCAACAAGGCTACATTTAGAGGGCATGATGCAGATGTTGGAGAATTAATTGATGAATTAGGGGATGTTCTCTGGTACTTATCGATAACCGCATATAACGCAGGCGTACCGCTGGAATCTGTCGCAAAGCTCAATCTAGCAAAATTGAAATTAAGATACCCAGATGGCTTTGATATAGAAAGATCCAAACACGAAGAGGAATAAAGAAATGGATAGGCAAGCAATATTAAACGATCTTAAAAAAGAATATGGCAGCTTCCCGACTATATCAGATATATCAAGATATCTAAAAATTAGCCGTGCAAGTGTAAGAGACCTAATGAATGGCGTTGAGTGCTTGCCGGACGGAAGAAGCAAGAAATATTTTGCAGGGGATGTAGCAGACAAAATTTACAAGAACAGGAGCATGTAATGAGCAATAAAGAGTTATTCAAAGCCATATTTTCAGACGAGGACGGCAATTTCAAGATAGTAAATTTGGTTGGAACCATCTGCTTATCACTGCTATTTCCTATGCTGCACATATTCTTATACGCACTAGGGTGCAGATAAAAGCGAGGTTAAACGTGGATAAGTTTAAACCTATTGAACCTTGCATTATCAAAGTGATTAAGCTAGCGCATGAAATGGTCGATAGCGGTACGATTGCAGGAGCAAAAATAACAACATCAGATGGATATGTAAATCTTAAACGCATGAATGGCAAGGTAACTGTACAAAGAGAGGCGCGACATGGATATTGAAAGACGAAGAAAATATTTTAAAGGAATTGTATCCGAATCAGCTATTACTAGAGAGTTTACTGATCATGAAGAACCTAGACTAGAAGTATGCGAAGAAAATAGTGTGTTGTCAAATATAGAACCTTGGAGCGATGAAGAATTGCAAACAATTACATTCGATTAGGAGACTAGCCAAATGATGGATTACTACAAAACATGTGCTTTCCCAAAGCCACAGACCAGGAAGAAAAAGAAGAAACAAAACGGATATAAGGATAAAGCGAGTAGATTCTGCGCGTATTGCGGAAAACCTTACGCTGAAAGGCATGAGGTTTTCGGAGGGTCTAACCGCCAAATAAGTATAGATCTAGGTTTTCAAGTAGATGCATGCCACGAGCACCACGAAGAGCTTCATATGAACTGCAGCGAATGGGCACGGCAAGAAAACATCAAACTAAGACGCTTTTATCAAAAGAAATACGAAGAAGAAAAGATAGACGAGGGAATGACCAGAGAACAAGCACGTAATGACTGGATGATCCTTATAGGAAGGAACTATTTATGAGTAGATGGAAAGCAACTACAACTATTCCAAGCGTAGTTTTAAATGTAAATCAGATTCTACACAAGGCGGATGCTATCGATGACACATTAACATATGAGTCTGTGAAAAAAAGGCTTTGCCTATGTAGCAAATAAGGAAGAATTCTTAATTCTGAGTGCGTCAAATGGCTACCTCAGAATGACCTATGAGGAACTAGGGGAAGTTAGAAAAGAAATAACAGGAATCTTAGAGGAAGTAGATAGGAAAAGATGGTAAACGTAGGGATGTGTGTGTGACAGGTGCGGACACGAACACGGAGCACCAAATGACAACAGGTCGTTTCGCTGGTGCAGGCGAATTAAGGGGACCATCTGTGGTAAATGTTGTAATGAATGCGAATGCTGTAATGAATGGCACTGTATGTATGATCCAGCAGGAAGAGAAAAAATGCGAATGCTGGTATACGCAAACAGGGAAGCCGAAAGAAGAATCTTAAAAAATAAAGACATTATAAAAAAAGTAAGCGCTACAACAAGAAGGATGATTGAACAAGCTAACGAAAACCTAAAAGCGGAGATAAACGCTAGAGAAAAAGAATATGAAAAAATACGCGCCAGGGAAGGCGAAGAACCAGAAATGTTTTAAGGAGATAAGCATGAGCTACGAAACAAACGACGAAATAACAATGGATGCGTACATTGAAGAAAAATTAAACACAAAGCTACCTAAACTATTTTTTATCTCACAGCCAATGGCTGGCAAAACAGATGTAGAGATAGCTGCAGAAAGAACAATGATTAAAGAAAGAATTAAAAGAGAAATTAATCCTGCGGCAACCTTTATAGATTCGGTACTAGATAAAAAAACAAGGTTGAAAAAGAAATCAAAGATAAGAACGTGAAATCGGAATCACTATACTATCTGGCGGAATCATTAAAACTGCTATCTACTGCAGATATGGCGGTATTCGCTCATGATTGGCTAGTAGCTAGAGGCTGCCGAATTGAAGAAACAGCAGCTAGACAGTATGGAATTGATGTGCACTACATATAGGAGAAGCAATGAATATAAACTACTGCGAGCTTTTGCGGTTGCGGTACCGCAAGAGAGAAGCGAGAAATACTTACACTAGAAAATTCAGATGGAAACCAGGAAGTACACGTTTTATGCAAGGCGTGCGCTGATGCATTAAAGAGACAGTTAACAAGGAATAGCAAATGGACTACAAAATCATAGAAGAACTAGCCACGCTATCAACAGATGGTAAGGGCAGAAAAAAGAAGCTTGTAAAAATATCCTGGTACGGAAAAGAACCAGGATATGAAATAAGAACCTTTGACAAAGACGGAACACCGCTCAAAAGAGCAATGCTAACAGAAGATGAGTATCAGGAGTTAGCAAAAATTTATGATAGGAAACTACTAAGATGAAATTTATAGACTTTTTCTCTGGAGTGGGGGGGGTTCTCAAGAGGGCTAGAGCTTGCAGGACATGAATGCATAGGGCACTGCGAATTCGACAAATTTGCGGAAGCTAGTTACAGATCTATGCACACCATAACGGAAGAGCAACGAACGTGCCTTAGCGAACTAGATAAAAAGAAAAGACAGAAGGAGATTTTGAAAAGTGAATACCTCAATGGAAAATGGTACGCAAGAGATGTTCGAGCAGTTAACTCTACCAATATTCCAAGAGCCGACTGCTGGACTTTCGAGCACCATGCCAAGATTTTTCAATCGCAGGAAAAAGAGCAGGGCTCGCAGGAGACAGAAGCAGCCTTGTGCGAGAGATTTTTTTAGAATCTTGGAAGAAACAGAAGAAGAAGATAGACCCACATGGCTTATCTATGAAAAATGTTAAAGGAATGCTGTCTGCTGGCAGAGGACTCGACTTTTTGTCAATCCTCTCTGAAATGGACCGACTCGGGTACGATGCAGAATGGCAAATTGTCAATTCAAGATGGTTCGTTCCACAAAATAGGGAGCGCATATACGTTGTTGGATGTTATCGAGGAAGAAGTAGACGACAAATATTTCCTATCACGGGAAATGGCGGAGAAAATAGTACAAGGCAATTAATTGGCGGAGCACAAGCGCATCGAGTGTATGACAGCAATGGAATCGCTTGCACGCAGAACGCACAAGCTGGTGGAGTTGGTGCGAAAACAGGGCTATATGCATTTGGCGTTGATAAATCATCAAACAAATTACAAGAGCTGCAAATTGCGAACTGTCTTACGACGAAAGATCGCGGAGTTTCAAATAGAAGAAACGAGGCAACAGCAATTGCAATTCCTGTACTAACACCGTTCAGGAAAGAGAAGCGCCAAAACGGAAGAAGGTGCAAGGAAGCCGGGGAAGATATGTTTACCCTAACAACGCAAGACCAACACGGAATTGCGATAAAGGCGAATGAAGAAAAAGACGTTTGGGCGGTATGGAGCGAGAAATATAATTGCTATCTGGCGGTTAGAAAACTGACACCGAGAGAAAGCTTTCGCCTCCAAGGGTGGACAGACAATTATTACGAAAGAGCAGAATTCGTAAATAGTAATAGTCAATTGTACAAGCAAGCTGGAAACGGCGTAACGATAAACGTTGTTAAAGAGATTGGAGAAAGATTGTGGACGAAAGAAAATTTATAAAGAAGTGTAAAGAACTTGTAAGAAATTATTACAACGATAGAGTGGAATCAACAGACAAAAACGGAAAAATCACAACAGATGATGTGTTTGTTGTTTGGTTCTGTAAAACCTTGCAGAATTCAAAAGCATTACTCAGCACCAACGTGCCAGATGGTATGTACTACGAGGTTACCTACAACGGAGATAAGAATGAGTGTTATCTTGACGCTTATAAAAAAAGTGGTAGAACGTTTGCATTGAAATATAAAAAAAGGAGCGCAAGACCATGAAGGCGTACGACAAAATCCCAGAATGGAAAGAAATTGTATTCAAAGAACTAACACCAGAAGATGAAGAGTACACCAAACATCAGTGGATGTACATAATCGAAAACTTACCAGAATATAACGAAGAGGTAATTGTAACAGATGGAGTTGATGTGTGGATAGATGCATTTGACGAAGCTATAAGTGGGGAAGTCTATTTGTCCGGCACGGGCGGAAATGTGGATGAAGTTACTGCATGGATGCCACTGCCAAATCCATATAAGTGAGAATAGACAAAATCTAATAATACGTTATGTAAGTAGCGGACACCATAAGTTATTTTTATAAGGCAAACAATAAAGATGTAAAAATGATAATCTCTCAAACCAACGTCCGCTGCTTCATATATATAGGAGTAAACAATGATCGACTTAATACTTACATTATGGATATTAGGAATTATAGCAGGAGTTAATGCGCTGCTATTCACTGCGCTAAACAAAATGGACAAAGCAAACAAACTATATCTAGCAGCAGATCTGTTTATCTCTGCAGGTTGCCTAGTGATCCTATACTGGATATTCATATAACTAAATTGCTATGACGGCGGCGAACATAAAGATCCTTTCTAAAAATAAATATACATATAAGAGCACAACGTAATTAAGTAGTCATATTCGCCGCCTCATATATATAAGAAGAAAAACATAAAAAAACGAGAAAACAACCACCAGCCACGAGCTGGTTTAAAAGTTCAATTGAGTATTAACAAGTTAGCGAAAATATAGATATGATTAGAACTAAAAAATATAACTGCGGAAATTATCAAGAAATAGAAATATTTAATGTATCGCCAAGAAAAAGAAAATATGAGAGAGCAAGGAAGGTGAAAGAATCTACACCGGCACAAAAAAATCTCAACTCTAAAAGAGCACAGAGATATTTTGCAAGATTATGCAATCTTAATTTTAGCGAAGGCGATTACAGCGTAGACGCTACATACGATGATGCACATCTTCCGGCTAACAGAGATGAGGCATTAAGAGACATTAGAAACTATGCGCGCCGCGTTAGATACGAAATGGCAAAGCGTGGAAAAGAAGATGTTGAATTTGTATATGTAATTTCAAATCACAAAGGAGATGATACAGGTTCAAAAGCAAGATGCCACATCCACATGATTTTTAAAGGGGCAGATAGAGATGTTCTAGAAAAAAAGTGGAAAGCCGGATACTGCAATACAGATAAACTTAGATTTAGCGAAACAGGAATTACAGGAAAAGCCTTGTATATGGCAAGACAAGGAAAAAGCAAAAGATGTTGGGGCGGTTCTTTAGGGTTTAAAAAAACCAGAACCGATTGTTTCGGATAGAACATTTACAAGGGGGCAAGTAGAGAGAATCATAAACGATCCCGGAGACGGAAGATTTATTTCAAAGTTAATAAATAAAAATAATAAAACTAAATATGTATTCACAGATTGCATAGTTGAACACGACGGCAGGCAGGTCGGATTCTTTTCAGAAGATCCAGGGGACGGCCTCGGATTTAGCGTGCTAATCAGAATGAGGAGGGAATGATGAGCTATTACATTAAATGCCCTTTTTTTATGGCGCATAAAGAAAACACGATCACGTGTGAAGGTTGCATGCATTTTTTTGACACAAAGAAAAAACACCGAAAACAGATTGAAAAATGTGAAGAAGGTGGCACGGAATGCAGGTACGCCAAAAGGCTTTTTGAGTGCTACGAAATCTATCAAGATTCTCCAGATTTAGAATTAAGATTGCACGAAGTTTATAGCGATGAAATGAGAAATCAAATATCAACGCTTGTGTGGAGATTAGCTAGAGAAAAGAATAACCAAAAGAAACTTAAAGAAAATTATGAGAATGCTCTTGAAATCAAAACAAAAGATATAAACAGACTCACTAGGCAGCTAATGCTAGATAGAAAAAAGGTGGCAATCAATGAAAAAACAATTCTAGCGCTAATACATGAGAATAATCTCAGCATGACAGATATTGGCGAGCTTGTGGATAAGTATAGAGATAGCGAATTAATTTTTGATGCAAAAAGCGGAAAGGTGGAAAAGAAATGAACGCATTGATGGACGGTATTATATTTATAATGCTTAATGCCCAAGTAGGTATAGAGATAGGTGCTACAGGGTGGAGTTATTTTTAAGCAAGAAAAAAGAGGGGATGCCCCTCTTTTTTGCTAAGCTGCCTTTATAATTTCCTGTGGTGTGAATGAGAAGTATAAATCGCTGCCAACCTCCGAGCTCTCGCGCTCATATAATACTATTGCCTTGTCAGGTGCAGCAGATAACTTTATTTTATCGATTGCGTTTTCTTTAGTTTCAAAGCCACCGATGCGGATATTGGAATCTCCTGTATATGGAACAGATGATATTCCGTCAGAATCTTTCATAAAGCAATATACTGTGTAATGCTCTTCGCCGTTTGGTCTAACTCCGTACCAAAAATCTAGTGAGTTTAAATATTCTTCGCAGTTGATTTTCTTTGTAATTTCGTTTAACATAATTATAGCTCCTTTTAATTATCAGGGGTGGTAATTTTTAGGGTGTTCGAGCCGCTCCAACGGCTCGATTTTTTATTTTTTGTTTTTTTGAATCTGCTCAACTAACAGAGATTCTATAAAGTTGCTTAGCGTTCTACCTTCCTTTGCTGCTAGTTCTGTGGCAGCTTCTTTAATTCTCGGGGTAGTTTTTAAGTGTATGTGTGCTGTTCGTTTATCCATGTTTTACTTACCTCTTCCCTTAGCTTGTCTAAAGTATATCACCGCATTAACACCTTGTCAACATCTTTTTCAAAAACTTTTTTAAAAAAATTTTGAAGCAGACGAAAAAAACGTATATCGATAGGCATAATAAAGCTGGAGGAAATCATGGATTGGAACAAGCTCGAAGTAGAATACATAACAACGAATACATCATATGCGAAACTGGCTGCTAAATACGGTACATCAGCGCGCACCGTTTCAGAATACGCACGCCGTCACGAGTGGAAAGAAAAGCGCAGGAAATATGTATCAGATACTGTCGGAAAAGCTGTGGAGCGCGTATCTAAATTAGAATCTATAGACTTATCTAAAGAAATAAGCATAGTGCATAACTTGTCTAATATAATGAGCGACGCCCTACTAGATCCAAAAGCAGTTTAATAGATATCTGGTTGAAGAAACAGAATATAATTCAGATGGCTTTCCTGTATCAAAGAAAACCGTTGAGAAAAAATATAGGAGAGTAGATTTTAAGCAGGTAAAAGATGCGGCTAATGCTTTGCAGGCAATTGAAAAAATGAGGCGGTCAATGGAGACTATTCTCACGTTCCAGGAAAAGGAAGAACTCAAGAATGCAAAGAAGAGAATTAGGCTCGAAGAAAGAAAAGTCAAGCTGCTTGAAGCCGAGGCGGAAAAATAAAAAAATATCAGCGTTGAAGAGGCTGAAAGCATCGTACTTGTTAACTTAAGTGATGAAGAGGTTGCGGAGGTAGAAGAATGAAAATAGCATGGGAGCCGCAGCCACGTCAAAAAGTATTTATGAGCCGTCCAGAGTACGAAGTATTATATGGCGGTGCAGCCGGAGGCGGAAAAAGTGACGCTATATTATGCGAAGCACTAAGGCAAGTACATATACCAAGTTATAAAGGCTTAATACTTCGTAGAACATTCCCACAGCTCTCGGAGCTTATGGATGAGATCCATAAATCTATATTCAAAAGCATTTCCGAGCGCAAAATTCAACGAATCAAAATACGTTTGGAAGTTCGGAAGTGGAGCAAAAATATATTTTGGAAATCTGCAAAGGGAGATAGATAAATACAATTACCAAGGTAAGGCATATGACTTTATCGCATTCGATGAGCTAACGCATTTTACGCGTACGCAGTACATGTATCTAATGTCACGTAATAGACCGACAGCACCGGGAACGAGGGTGTATATAAGAGCTAGCGCAAACCCTGGCGGAGTTGGTCATGGCTGGGTAAAAAAGAGATTTATAACACCTGCGCCACCTATGACGCGTATCAAGGGCGTATATAAAATCGTTACACCAACAGGCGAGTTAATAGAGCGTGTGCGTAGCCGTATGTTTGTGCCATCAACAGTCTTTGATAACAAAAAGCTGTTAGAAAACGACCCGTACTATATCGCAAATTTAGCTATGCTTCCGGAGGCAGACAAAAAAGCACTGCTGTACGGAGACTGGAATTCATTTAGCGGACAAGTATTCACAGAATGGAATGACGAGATAGAACACTATTTAGACCGTAAATGGACTCATGTTATAAGCCCATTCAAGATTCCAGAAACATGGAGAATATTTAGAGGCTTTGACTGGGGCTACTCAAAGCCATTTAGTGTAGGTTGGTACGCTGTAGATAACGACAATAGGCTATATAGAATCAACGAACTATACGGCTGTACAGACCAGCCGAACACTGGCGTCAAGTGGACTACCGAAAAGATTGCGAAGGCAATAAAAGAAATTGAGGATTCAGACCCAAATTTAAAGGGCAGAACAATATCAGCCGTTGCAGACCCTGCAATATTCCAAGAAAATGGCGGTAAATCAATAGCCGATTCCTTTATGGAAGCTGGTGTGTACTGGGAAAAGGGAGACCATACACGAATACCCGGTAAAATGCAGTGCCATTATAGATTAGCTTTTGACGAGAACGGAATACCAATGTTCTATTGCTTCTCAAATTGCAAAGACTTCATCAGAACAGTACCGGAGCTAATATACAGCGAAACCAAGGTAGAGGATATCAATACCGAAATGGAAGACCATATATACGACGAATGGAGATATGTATGTATGGAGTCGCCTATAAATGAGCGACGAGACGCCAGAGCAAAGCTATACGAGGGAACAGATGGACTGCACGACCCGTTAAATATGATTCCAGCACAACTAGGAAGATACGACTTTTTCAAATACATGTAAGGAGCGAATATGAAAGACAAGAAGAAGAAACTAAAAGAGCAAAACGCTAAAGAAGTTGAAAAGGCTAAACTATTAAGAGATCCTGAACCGATTGAGGATGATGAACCCGAAGAAGATCCGGCACAAGTTGAGGGAGATAAACAGCTTATGAAGAGGCTAGGAATAAACCCAAAGAAAGCAGCCGAAGAACCTATCGAAGATGAAGAGGAAGAGCCAGACTATATAGAGCAGGAACCAGAACCAACATCACTAGATGCAAAGGAAGAGCCAGAAACGGATTACGGAGCATTTAATGAAGATGAAGGCAAAGAGTGGGACCCTAACTATGGCCGAAAAGGAATCATTGATGAAGAGGTTATAGGAGAGGCGAAGAACACATATGAAAAATACAAGCAGAATCTTGAGAAGTTCAAAAAGCGTATTGTCGAGAATGAAAAGTGGTGGCAGTTCAAGCAGTGGGAAGTCATAGGCGATGCACAAGGAAAGGAAAACGATCCAAAGCCTGAAAGTGCATGGATGTTTAATTCGCTTGCTAACAAACATGCTGACGCTATGGATAACTATCCTATGCCTAACCTACTTCCACGTGAAGAGAGTGACAAAGGTTCTGCGCTGTCGCTCTCAAAGATCGTGCCATGCATACTAGATAACTGCGACTTCCAGCAGATATATAGTGACGCTTGGTGGTACAAGCTAAAACAAGGATTTTGCGTGTATGCTACATATTGGGATAACACAAGAGATAACGGCGCCGGGGATATCGCTGTAAAACAAATAGATGTTCTAAATCTATTATGGGAGCCAGGAATTAAATATATCCAGGATTCGCCGAATATCTTTTTAATAGATGCTGTGGATAACGATATCCTCGTAGGAATGTACCCAGACCTAGAAGGCGTGCTATCAAATTCTGCAGGTGCTGAAATCGTGAAGTATGATACAGAGCGTGACGATTCAGCATCAAACAGGACAGTCGTATATGACTGGTATTACAAACAGACTGTTGAAGGAAGGACGATAGTTCATTACTGTAAGTTCATCGACGGTCACGTACTCTTTGCATCTGAGAACTGCGAAGAGTATCTAGAGAGCGGATATTACATTTCAGGCGAATATCCGTTCGTTGTGGATAACCTATTCCCGGTTGAATCTGAAATGCTAGGCTTCGGATATATCGATGTTATGAAGTCTCCGCAGATGGTTATAAACAAGATGGATCAGATCGTCGCAAAGAATGCTGCTCTTGTTGGTAAACCAAGATGGGCTGTTAACAAGAATTCAGGAATAAACCCAGAGCAAGTAGCTGATTATTCACAAGACTTCTTTGAGGTAAACGGCAGAATTGAAGAAGGAATATCAAACAGTTTCAGACAACGCCGCTTCCGTCGCTTGTTATGAATTACCTCGAGATGAAAAAAAGAAGAGCTAAAAGAAACCTCAGGCAATCGCGACTTCTCACAGGGAAGTACGGCCGCAGGTGTAACGGCAGCTAGCGCCATTGCAGCACTGCAAGAGGCAGGTTCAAAGCTATCTCGTGACATGATAGGAGGTTCATATAGAGCATATGTAAGGCTGGTTAAGCAGATTATAGAATTAATCAGGCAGTTCTATGATGAGCCTCGTTGTTTCAGAATTGACGGAGAGGGCGGATCGTATGAATTTATCAGTTTTGAAAATTCGCTGCTTAAAGAAACAACAATCGATGATGTAACAGGACAACCAGAGATTGTAAAGAAACCTATATTCGATGTTAAAATCTCCGCCGCTAAAAAGAATGCATTTAATAGAGCGTCGCAGAATGAGACAGTAAAAGAGCTATACGGTATGGGAGTGTTCAATCCGAACAACTATGTACAGGCTGGAATGCTATTAGACGCTATGGATTTTGAAGGAGTGGAAGAGCTCCGCAGGAAGGTGGGAGAAAATGGAAACCTTAACGAGAAGTTGAACCAATTAGCTAGCATTGCTATGCAGATGGCAGGTATGTTAGACCAGACTGTTGGAGCAGGAGAATTCACATCGCAGGTACAGCAGGCTCTAGGAATGGAAGTAGCACCGCAGTTAAACGCAGCCGTATATGAGGCACGTCGCGGTATAGATAGACCGGTTAATACCAGGGCAGCAAACATCAGAGATAGAGCAAGCAATCAAGCAAGCGTAGGAGAAGGTCATGACATCAGCAAAACTGACGAGTAAGAGAGATGAACAAGGCAAAATCACGTATACGCTAGATATCAAAGAGCACGCAGGCGAGAGCCATGTGTGCTTTGCGATTAGCACGCTAGTACATACAGTGTCGGATATGGTCGAAAGATTAGAAAGCTCAATCGATATCAATCCTGGTGATGTAGTGATAAGTTTTACATCGCATCCGGACAACGTAAATGAAATGATATACGCAAGAATCATATACACATTTGCATGCAAAATGTTAACGATTCTTGAAGAGGGATACCCAAAAAAATATTAAAGTGATTATGCCGTAGTCGAATAATAAATAATTTTTTTATATCATAAATCCGTAAAGATAAATGCTCGCGGGTAAGCCGCAGGAGGAACAATGACATATAGAGATTTTTACCTCTTCGATGGAGAGGGCGGCGAAGGAACAAGCGGTAATGCTGGTGTCGCTACCAGCGGTGAAGAGGGCACAGCCCTTGAAGAAAAAGAAAGATGATGATTTGTTTGATGACAACAGCTATGACGATAGCGAGGAACCAGACAATGAACCATCAGAGGGTGAAGACGCCGATGAACCCAAAGACCTATCTGCAGAGTTCGAAGAACTAATCAAAGGAAAGTATAAAGACTTATACGATGCGCGCGTTAAGGATACGCTTTCAAAGAGATTTAAGAACGCAGAGGCAGACAGGAACAAACTTGGCGAATATGAAGATGCGCTATTTGTACTGTATGACAAGTATGATATTGAGCCTGGCAATCTTAATGGACTCAAAGAGGCAATCGCGAAAGATGGCGAATTGCTAGAAGAAAGAGCAGAAAGAGAAGGCTTATCGGTTGAACAGTACAAGTACCAGAAGAAACTCGAGGCGGAAAACAGAAGGCTTGAAGCAGAGCAGAGAAAAAGAGCTGCTAAAGAACAAGCAGATGCACTGTACGAGCAGTGGGAATCAGAATCCGCTGAACTAAGGAATGTGTATCCACACTTTAATCTCAAGAAAGAGGCTAGTGAGAATCCTGAATTCATGAGCTACCTTGAATCCGGAATGAGTGTAAGGAAAGCTTTTGAAGCAGCACATATACAGGAGCTAATCTCTGGCGCTATTCAGATGGCTACCAAGGAAACTAGGAAGAACACTATCGACACAGTAAGAGCAAGAGGCTTGAGGCCGCGTGAAAACGGCATGCAGTCTAAGCTCCACTAAAGGTCAAGAAGAACATTAGCAATCTCAGTAACGAAGATATGGATAGAATCAATAAGCGTGTAGCTAGAGGTGAAACCGTTACCTTCTAACTGAGTACTGAGTAAGGGGGAAACAATGAACGTTAGAGACTATTTCCTTTTTGGAAATCCAAACACAAATATCACTACAGATAGCAATCTGACGCCGGATATGAAGGAGTACTACGATAAAAATCTTATCAGGCTCACAGGTCCGCAGCTAATTCACGACCAGTTTGCACAGAAGAGACCAATTCCAAAGAATGGCGGTAAGGTTATTAAATTCAGACAGTACAAGCCGTTCCCAAAGGCACTAACACCACTTACAGAGGGTGTAACACCGGATGGAAGAAAGCTTCAGATGACAGAGGTGTCTGCAACAATCAAGCAGTACGGCGATTACGTAACTCTATCAGATATGCTACTTCTCACAGCGCTAGATAACAACCTGCTAGAGTCACAGCAGCTGCTATCTGATCAGGCAGGAAGAACACTTGATACAGTTACAAGAGAGGTTATGCACTCAGGTACTAACGTACTTTACGCAGGCGGCAAGTCGGCAAGGGCGGCACTAACCAAGGATGACAAACTAACAGTAGATACAGTCAAGAGAGCTGCTAGAATTCTTAAGAATGCTAATGCTCCCAAGATTGACAAGTACTACGTTGCTATCATCAATCCTGATACCTCGTACGACCTACAGTCTGATCCGGCATGGATTGATGCATCAAAGTATGCAGGTTCAACTCAGATCTTCGAGGGAGAGGTTGGAAAGATTGCGGGAGTAAGATTTATCGAGTCTACAGAGGCTAAAATCTTCAACGAGAAGAGCACATCCGGAGCTAGAATCTATGGAACGCTATTCCTAGGTGCTAACGCATACGGAACTACCGAGATTGAAGGTGGCGGACTCGAGATGATTGTTAAGCAGAAGGGTTCAGCAGGAACGGCAGATCCACTCAATCAGAGAGCAACTGCTGGATGGAAGGCTGCAAAGACCGCAGAACTTCTAGTTAGCCCTTACATCGTAAGATGCGAGCACTGCGTAACACTGGAATCTGATCCAAACTAATTCATAAAGCTAGCCTGTAATTCTGCAGGCTAGCAATATTGATATAAGGAGAAAGAATTATGGCAAAGAAATACGAAGAGCTAGAAGCTGTTGAAACTATGGCAGATGAAGAGGCTACTGAGGCAGTAGAAAATACTGCAGATGAAGAGGCTACTGAAAACGCTGCTCCGGTAAGCGATGATTACCTAGAAGAACTTGTCGAGATTATGCTGTTCAAAGATTCAGATAAATACTCTGATGATCTAGTAGTCACACTTAACGGCAAGAACTACCAGATTAAGAGAGGCGTCAAGGTTATGGTGCCGAGAAAAGTGCAGCTAGTAATTGAGGACTCTATGAAGCAGGCAGGGCTTGCCGCTGACTACGAAGAAGAGGCGCAGCAGCAGTACAAGGAACTTGAGAATAGGCTATAAGGCAGCTATAACGCTGTGTAAAGCGAGGGCTGAGGCTCTCGCTTAATTTATTAAGGAGATAGTATGAAAAGAATCAGCGTAACGGTAGATATAAACAAAGTAAAGTCCATCATTGTTAATGGACTAGTACAGTTCGATGATGATGCAGCGATAGACATCAAGCTACTTAATGGTAGTAGCTCGTTTGATTTCTCGGAGTATACCGCTGTAACAATTGAAATCATCCGTCCGGATGGAAAAGCTTTTGTTGATTGCATAGGAGACCACTTAACAGTTGAAGATGCAGCGCAAGGATTTCTAACATATAAGACGGTTCCAGAGGTCACAAAACTTGTAGGTTTGTACTTCGTGGATATTTCCATATACACAAACGGCAAGAAAATGACTACATCAAGATTTACGTACAATGTATCAGATGGAAACATAGATAATACCGAGATTGAAAAAGAAGAGTATTACCCTGTGCTTCTTGCACTTGTAAAAGAGGTATCGACGTACAAGGCGGCAGAAGAAGCAAGGGAGCGAGCAGAGAAGTTAAGAGCGAGCGAAACCGCAGGTATCATCGCGCAGGCGAATAAAATTCTAGAGAACATCCAGGAAAAACAAGGGTATCTAGATGATTTGTATAGCGCATTCGTACAGATAGCTAACGAGATAACCGGTAGTAACTTTGATGTTACATCGCTTATAACAGCGTCTAGCCTTGAAACCAGATTAAAGGGCATCTATCCAATCAAGGATGGTAAAGAAGGAATTGAAGAAGGGCAGCTAGGGTTCGACAAAACAAAAGGGCTGCTATACATAGGCGGTTCGGAAGTTAAGGTATTAAATAAGCCGGAAGTTGCTATATCAGGAACTGAACCAGAAGATAAGAGTCTGCTATGGCTAGATAACGTGAGCGGTAAGGTTAAATACTACGCTGGCAGTACATGGAGTGAGGCTAAATGCTTTGCAGTATATAAGTAGGTGATGATATGGCAACAACTCTATTTAATCAATGGGTGATACATAGTGGACCCAGAATCAGACTTACTGCCACAACAGATTATTATCGTGATGGCGCATATATGTATTACCGTATAAACACATATATCCACAACCTAGACTATAGCCAGTCGTGGTATGGGTGGTACCTAGATATGGCAGTGTACATAGACGGACAATATATGGGCACTACGAGGTTAAAACAGAATAAACCTATTAGATGGTCGGGTATTAGTAATTCGACACCGTATTATGCTGTTAAGCGTGTTTCTGGCAATGCCCATATCAAGATTGTATTAACATCGAATAAACCTAGATACGGACAGAGAGTGTGGGAAAGCGGCGGAGCTTTACCGGCACCGCCATTAAGCACAGCCGGATTACTAACGCTAAAAGATATAACTGAATCCGGAATGATAGTTAATATAAGCGGACTACCTACAGGATATGAAAAAGAGCTCCGCTTCTGGCACAGGGCAAAAGGTGAGGCATGGAAACACATTGGAAACAAAACCGTGTCTAACAGCGGTAGAGATTGTAGCATGGCGTTTAATGACCTCATGTCAAATACTGACTACGAGATATCAGTAGAAGAATTCGTGGATGGCTACAAGATAACTTCGTTTGATTCAGCAATTACGTTACCTAGTGCAAAAGGAGAACTGACCACAACTACTACAGAAAGCGAACTAATAGCGGTTGAAGAGGTTAATTCAAATATTTCATACGCTAGAACGCTAGAGTGGTATATAAGGCCAGCAGGTGCAGGAAATTTTCAGTACATGGGAGAAGATGAACTACCTGCAGGTGTAAGCACAAAGGCGAGGAAGTTTGAAAAACTCACAACGGGCTGTAGATATGATGTTAGAACGCTCATTAAACACAAGGATACCGTTTTAAAAGAAACCGTTGTATCTGATTCACTTAAACCAAGTAGTGCAGTTATAAAAGCTGAATCAGATACATATAGTAGCATCCAGGTAAGCGTATCTCGCATGGTGAATACCGGGTGGGAACGCACTATAAAGGCGAAGTATAAAGCTGCGTTTGAATCAGAATATAGAGAAGAAAGCGTGACAACAGGAGATGAAAGCACACTTATAAACCTAAAGAATCTTAAAGCTTTTACAGATTATGAAGTCGTGGTTGAAATCTATAGAGATTCCCAGATTATAAAGTCCTGGACTGAAAGAGTTAAGACAAGGGAAATGGGGTTTGTTGCAATTCCTGTTATCAAAAGCATTGAATCTGTTATCAGAACTAAAGATGCTGTTATCAATTGGTTTGTAAACGATGACAGAGACGAAATGAGCTATGACATTGAATACAAGATTGGTGAAAGAGAGTGGACGAGGCTTATAACAACTAAATATAAGCCAAAGCTCACAATAACTCTGCCTAGCGGTAATACTGAATATCTAATCAGGATAAAAGGATATGCCACAGATTCAACAAAGATATCTTATTCTCTAGTGGTGCCAGTGTATACATATTACCGCTTCGAATATGACAGTATTGTTAATGCGCAAAAATGAAATCGCTTTAACAAGTACTGAGGTAAATAGGCTTATACGCTTTATCAATAAAAAAAGTTGGTAGCAGCTTAACGTTTGTTGGAGAGGGCGAATCTATCACTTTAGAAAAGCATAATGAACTAAGAAGGGCACTAACTTTAAGCACGATTTCTAGCGGAGATATTAAAGCCGTAGATTGGATATCGCTCAAAAACAAGGTAAATGAGGGTTAAATATGAATACAGCAGAAGTAATTAAGACGGTTAACGATCGTTGTCCGAATACGTGTACTGACGAAGAAAAAGATAGCGTATGTTAACGAGATTGAAAAACATAGTTCAAAGAGAATTGTTAAATCTCGAAGAAAAAAAGACATGAAGAGGCAGGTAACTAGCGACACGCAAACAGAAGAGCTGCTACTAGAAAAAGCCATTTGATTTAATTTATGTGTACTATGTGGCAGCTATGACTTGCCAAGCAATGGAAGAGTGGGATTCATTTAATGCATGGCTGAGCTTATATAACAGCCGAGCAGTAGATGCACGTAACTATTACATCACAAAAAGCAACAGATACAAGAACTTAAGAATTAAAAACTTCTTCTAGGAGGCAATATGCTACTCAAGGAAATACAGCCAAAGATAAATGGCAAGCAGTCAGTATTACAGTTCAAAGGATATAACGCAAATGCTGTAATAGATGATGGCGAAATGAGAGATATGTATAACTTGTCATCTGATAAGTACCCGGTGTTATCTCAAAGAGCGCCAAGGAATATCATAGATATGCCGGTGCAACATCCAAGGGATATTATTGTAAAAAACAATGTGCCATACATCATAGATAGATATGAGGTAGACGGAGAGATAAGAACGTTTATCAAATACTCTAAAGGTGACACAGACTACCAAAAGCGAATAAATAACATTATGCCTAAACTATGGTGGCACATAATAACAAAATCTGCATATGGCCAGACAAGGTGTATCTAGATATTACAGATAACACTGTAAAACACATGGATGCATCGGTGCGCGCCACGGCAACAATTAAGCCAGGCAGCATGTATCTAGTTGGTGCAGATTTATCTGAATTCTCTGTTGGTGATGCGATTGAAATATCAGGATGCAAAAATCAACCAGGCAATAACACGGTGATTGTGATTAAGAGTATAGAAGGTAGCACAATTACCACTTACGAGAATTCATTCAGAATGCCGAGTGACGATGTAACTAAGGAGTCGTACGTTGAAGAGGAAGTGAAACTTGCTAGAGAAATCCCGGACCTTGATTACGTCATGGAAAGCAACAATAGATTATGGGGTTGTAGGAGCGAGGACAACACAATCTATGCTAGCAAGTTGGGTGATCCGCTTAATTGGAATTACTTCCAGTCGCTAGCAAACGACTCATACGCGCTAGAGGTTGGTTCAGATGGTGAATTTACAGGGTGTGCTGCATATCCTACGCACCTAATCTTCTTTAAAGAGCATCACATGCATAAAATTTTCGGAAGCATGCCTAGTCAATATCAGCTATATAGCACTGAATGCTTCGGAATAAGAAAAGGCTCTGATAAATCGGCTGTAATCGTGAATGGTGTATTGTACTATCATTCATTAACGGGCGTAATGGCTTATGACGGCGGAACATATCCGGTAATGATATCCGAAGCGTTCGGAGATTATCAGTTCAAATCAGCTGTCGGCGGAAGTAACGGTAAGAAATATTACATTTCGATGCTAAATGAAAGCGAAAATAAATATAACATATTCACTTACGATATACTTCGCAGACTATGGCACAAGGAAGATGAAACAAAAGTAACAGCCTTTGCCAACGTGAATAATGAGCTTATATACATAGCAGATGGTAACATCTGGACCACTACAGGAAAACGTCCGGAAGATGATATTAAGTGGTTTGCTGTATTCGGACCATTTGATGAATTCGTAGAGAATATGAAGTCTTATAAGAAAATAAATATGAGACTAGATATGCAGCCGGGAGCACAACTAAGGATAAGTACTCAAAGTAGTAACGGTGAATGGGAGCCAATATACGAGTGCGAAACAGAGCGAGGGAAAACACTTAGTGTTCCAATTATCCCTAACAGGCAAGCAAAGTTCTCTATAAAAAAATTGAGGGCGTGGGAAGGACAGATATTGAATCGCTTACAAGATACTATAGAGGCAGGAGTGATAGACCATGATAACTGTACCAAATAGAACAGATATGTCAGATGAAAGCCTTGCACTCAGGACGATAGATGAAAACTTGCGAAAACTCGCAGATGAAGTACTCATGGAAATCATGAACGTATCAAAAAGAACCAAGCAAGAAAAAAAGAAACATCTGAAAGCAAGGTAAATAAAGAAGCACCCAGAGTCCATATCGCCTATGCAAGTAGCGGAGATGGCGCAGTGGGATTCAGCACCACGGATAGCACCGGAAGAACGTATATAGGAATCTACACAGATTTAAAGATGTAGCTAGCACAGATCCTAAAGCGTATAAGTGGACGAAAGTCAAAGGTGATAATGGCGTAAGCGTAAGCTCATATACTAGATGGTATTATTTAGCAGTAGAAACTCCAGAGAAGCCAGCACTTAAAGTTCCACCTAGACCGTGGACTATAACAGAACCTAGCTATATAGAAGGGAGCCCAAACAATCTATATTATGCTGACCAGAGTATTTTCTCGGATGGAAGCTTTTACTACTCAGATGTTCAGGTATCAAGCTCATATGCTGCCGCTAAAAATGCATTTAACAAGACTTTAGAAAATCATCAAAAGACACTAAAGCAACTTGAAGACTTAAGCAGACAGACGAAAAAAAGAAATCGCAGATGCATCGGACAGCATATCTAGGAAGATTAAGACAGAATATTACTCATCAGCCGATATGGACGATAAGATTGCTAATATCGAATCACAAATAACACAAACGGATAATGCTGTAAATGTTAAGTTTAGCGAAGCTCTCAAAAACATAAATGATCTAAAGTTTGATTCGGATAAAAAGTATAGCGAGATTATAAGTACTATAAGGCTAGACAAGAACGGAATATCTATAGGCAAAAGCGGTAACAGAATATCCATGAATCTAGATAATGACAAACTAAGGTTCATGCAAGAAGGAATAGAAGTTGCGTATATGAGCGATAACAAGCTATATATACAAAATGCGGAGGTACTCAGCAGTATAAAAGCTTGGCAAATTTGCGTTTATGCCTGATACCGAAACAGGCAGTTTATCATTTGGAAAGGTAGAAGATTAATGGCAAATACATGCATATATGAATTCATCCCGGTAGATAAAAAAATACAGCTCTCTTGAAGAGGGATACGGATGCATTATACCAGGATACTCAACGGTAACACCGGTGGTTCATGGCACGCTTATAGATAAAATGAAGCCTTACTATTTGTATGCGTCAACCTACGATGAAGAGGTAAGGCTAAAAACAGTTACTATTTGTGAAAACAAAAAAGTAAACGTGAATGAATTAAAGAGTCCAAATTCATACTCTATAACTGAAAGCGGAGACGAATTAAATTATAGATTTGAACTCCAAGATGTGTTAGTGCCGACTCACTATTTTTTTCGCCAGCATATCATGAATACGAACCGCTAATAGCATACATCAGCGCTGCAAACGAAAAGAATGCATTAAATGAAAGTGGTAAATGTATTACAAAATTGGCGCTTTATGGCGAACCGAGAATCACAGTAGTTAAGAATCCTTATGAGTCAAACGCAGATGGAACGGCGAAAAAAGGCGGAAGTTATCGAACTGCACAGGTTCAAGTTGGCTGGTTCCCTATAAACGTGAGTGGCGCTGCAAAGAAAGTAGATAAAATAACCTTAAGCGGAAAAAAATCAAAAGGTCGAATGAATCAGCTTACAAACCGACCAACATCACCACAAAACTAATCAAAACAGATACTGATGAATCTGGGTGGGTTACATCAACATATGATGTAACTGTGGCAGTTAATAAATCGTATGCACACAGTTTTGCACTGTATGCATCAGATGGACTAGGTGGTGACGGAGTGAGCCACATGTTTTTTCAATCTGCTTTCAAACTGTTTGATTTCAGAATGACCGGAAGGGGGTTTGCACTTGGCAAAACATCCGAAAGAGATGCATTTGAATGCGACTTAGACATGGTTGTAACGAAAGGCGCAGAATTTAAAAAAAGAAACAGTATTCAGAGGCCCCACTAGAGGACATAGAAACGGAGTGGTAATTATCGATATCGAAATCGCTAAAAACTCTGTACTAATGGATTCGACTAGGTTCCCCGGCGCAAAATATATATTTGAGCTAGCACTACCTAGAAATATGGTAGGAGAACAAATGGATGAGAAATGGCTCCCAGAGCTATATCCTGAAAAGATTTGCCCAGAACTATATCCTATATGTGCACTAGAGACAAACACAGAGTCGGGACTGTACGAGCAATCAGCTAACGATATCTACCTTAAGGTATACCTAACGAGAGAGCCTAAAGAAGATATCAGAATCAATTGCAAGTTTACAAAATCTATGAGCTTAGAAGCACAAAACGCTGCAGGAGGTAATTAATGAGTATAGGTTCAGTACATGGAGCAATGAAAGAAATAAAAACCGCAACCCAAAATGTGGTTGTGGCTACAAACGGTGGAGTAGCAATGAGATCTGTCTCACAATCAGAACTAGGAATACCTCCGGATAGTAAAGTAATACTTGCGCAAGTTCATCCGAAACACAGAGCTGATGTAGATGATGTGTGGACTGCAGTATTTTACGGATATTCTTGGGATGATAAAAAAAGAAGTGTCGAAATTGCAGTAAATGGAAGATTGACAGGATTGCAGAAACAAGAATTTGAAGTAAATGTTTTATATTACTAGGAGGAAGTTATGATAGGTATAGTACATGGGGGGGGTAGAACAAAAACCCAAGAACGCGTTACACTAGGCGGTACGTGGACTGCGCCGCAGAATGGAACGCTTGTATGCACTGGACGAGCACAAGCTGACTCGGCATATATTTTCATCAAAGACAAAAATATTGATGCATATATCGGAATGCACACTATAGAGCGCAATCAACACTACGGCACGATAACAGTGCCCGTAGTGGCAGGACATGTGTATGAAGTTAGGCGAGGGTCCTGGCAAGCTCAAAAGCGATTTGTTCATATACGAATCATAATTTTTGTTAATCGACTACCATGCTGTAGTAGGATGTACTGGAAACGTCATCAACTGTTAAGTTGGTGGCGTTTTCTGCATTATGAAGAGAGCGAAAAATCATAAATACAAGTGTAATATGTAATAAAAAAAGAAAAACCAGGAGGAAGGCATGGCAAATAAAGATCCATTTAAAAAGCGCATACAGCGAGCAGATTGCAGCACTTGTTCAGAAAGCACAGGATAACACGGCTAATTTTAAGTACGATCCTATGACAGATGCGTCATATCAGGCTCTTGCTAAAGAATATGCAAGACTTGGAGATAGAGCTAATGAGAATACAATTGCAAACCAGGCGGCACTAACAGGTGGCAGGACTAGTTCTTATGCGGTAAGTGCAGCGGCACAGGCACAAAATCAGTATAATCAAGCTTTAACAGATAAGATACCAGAGCTTGAGCGTTTAGCGTATGACAGATTTAATGCAGACAGAAACTACGGACTAAATCTCCTTGGAACTATGAAATCGTTAGATGATTCAGCGTTCAATAGATTTACTGATCAGAGAAACTTTGATTACCAGCAAGGAAGAGACAATGTCGCTGATCAACACTGGGATAAAACATTTGATTACCAGAAGTTGCGAGACAGCGTTGCTGATTCACATTGGGATAAAAATTTTGATTACCAAAAACAAAGAGATAATGTATCAGACAGTCACTGGGAAAGAAACTTCAACTATCAGCAGGGAAGAGACAGCGTGAGCGACTCACACTGGGAAAGAGAGTATCAGTTAAAAAAAGACTCAGCCTCTAGAGCAGGTCGGCGCTCTGGGGGCGGAAGACACGGCCGAAGAGGAAGAAAAGGAAGGGGACGTAGTTCCCAAGAACAGTCAACGCAGGTTGTATCATACGTTCCTAGTGTCGCTGCTCAAATTGCCCAGAATGCAGTGAAGGGGATTTTAACAGGTAAGGCTAAAAAGGTAAGTCGGTTAAATCTCAAACGTATAAAAAGGCTGCTAGAATGGGGTACGCGCCTATAGCATTTAGAAGAAATACACCTGCAGAGGCAAGAGCAGCTGCAAGAAAAGCAGTAAAGAAAATTATCTACGGAGATAACAAGCATTATGTAAGCAAGGATCCTGTAAGGCGTGCGAATGATATATTCAATAATACGCAGATGGCAGGCGTAAATAACAATTCCGATGAAAGAATGAAATACGCTCTTAGAGGTCTGGCTGAATCTAAAAAATCAGATTTACTAAATGCAGCGTGGACGATTACCTCAACACCTACACTCGATCCTAAGAGTATGCATCAGGATTTAAAGAGGTACAGCGAACTAGGATACATCAAGAACGGAATGCTAGACGCTGACAAGCTGTCAAAGGATGCTAGAGATGCATTTAGTGGATTTTATAAATACGTAGAAAAAACGAGGCAAAAAGCCGAAGCGCTTAACTACATGGCGAAAGAGGCAGGTATTTATAAAACAGAGCTGCAGTATGACACCAAAGCAGGTAAGTTTAAGAGGAAGTTATATTTAAAAGATAAAAACGGCAACGAACCAAGAGAGGGCGTAATTGAAAAGCCTAGCGCTGGTCAGAAGTTTGCTATAGATATTGCGCAAGGAACGCTAGGCTTCCTTGCTGATTTAGCTGTAGGTAAATTTACAGGAGTAGGGGTACTCCCCTGTAATGGGCGTAAACGCATTCGGACAAGGCGCAGGAGATGCAAGAGCTGCAGGTGCTGGTATATATTCTCAGTGGGGCACAGGATTAACAAACGCAGGAATCAATATCGGAACTGAAAAAATGTGGAGTACATCAAATATCATGAGAAACTCTACAGGCAGAGGACTCCTGGATAACAGCGCGGAAAAGTTTGCTAACAAAATGGCTGCTAGATTTGCAAAGGGAACCGCTGCTGACGAGATAAGATACAAAGCAATTAAGCTTGGTCTTGCTGCATCATCCGAAGGTGTGGAAGAATTCATGAATGCAATTCTGCAGCCTATATCTGATAGATTTTACGATCCTGATGCGTTTAAGAAAATCGCAGAAAATCCTACAGGCTACCTTGCGGATGCTGTGTACCAGGGGATAGTAGGTACAGCGATAGGTGGTATTGTTGGTGGACCTAGCGGAGTAAATATGGATATTGAACTGTCTGCAGAAGATAAAGAAAAAATACTGCAGGCAGGTCTTGCTATGTCTGAAAAGTCCAGTGCAAACAATTTCGCTAGATCGATTGACAAGAACAGGCTTAAGGGCGGAAAAGTGCTGAATAATGCTATCCTTGATTTAAAACGCAAAATTGAATCCGGAAGAGAATTAACAGAACATGACCAGGTGCTTTTGAGCGCTGCAAAGAAATCGCGTATAAGAGGCGCAGAGAATGTATCCGGTAGTTTTATTATCAGATCTGAAGAGGGGCTAAACACTGAATACGATAGAGAAAAGGCATCCGTGCTTTTAACTCAAAAAGTTGCGAATAGAGAAAAGGAAGTAAGGAAATATCTATATGAAGCAGATACGCCTAAAAAGACCGTGGATGAACTATCATTCCCGGTAGCCAGGATATTAGAGGGAACAGGAAGTAGTGCAGATGTTGAAAATGTACTATTCACAGTAGATAACAATCCAGCTCTTGAATTAATCCAGAACGAAACAACGCAGGATTTAAACGTAGGAATGCTGCCTAGAATGAACAATGGAATGATAATGGGCGGTGCTAGAGAAACGCAGCACTTTAAGAAAGAACTAAACTCATTTATGGGAGCGAGATACGAGAGCAACGTTGAAGAAATATTGCCAAAAGCAAAGGATGCAGCAAAAAAAGAAATGCTAGCATCTATTGGTATGAAAACAAATCCTGAGATAGAAAAGTTGTTCGATGAAGGCGCAAAGGATGTGAAGGAAGGCGAGGAATTTTTTAAACTATGCAAACGCATTTAATTACTTCTACGATTCCGGAAGAAGAGGTTTAGATTACAAGGACCTCGACAAGGTTATATTTCAAAGCAATTTAGTACCTGCAAATATCCGTAAAAAGATATATGAGATAGGAAAAGCTGAAAGAGAAGATAACAACATCATTACAAATAAGTCGAAACTACCAATAGGATTTAAAGCCGGAAGAGTGACTCTTGGTGAGAATGTGAGTATGAGCAATTCAATGGTTAATGCGTACAGAACACTCGCCAAGTCTTTTTGGTGTTGAAATATCTCTTGAAGAGAACATCAAAGATTCAGAAGGTAGCGAAGTAAACGGCTATTACAAAAACGGAACTATTCACATCTCCATGAAATCAGATAGCCCAGTTATTGATGTTCTAAAGCACGAGGTAACACACCATATCCAGGTTAATTCGCCTAGGCAGTATGCAGCGTTTAAGAAGTACGTGCTTGATGAATTCTATAACTCAAATCTTGCTGAGTATGAAAATAAACTCAACAAGTATATGAATGACTACAAGGACATATCACGTGCCGAAGCAGAAGACGAATTACTAGCAGACGCTACGGATGTATTCTGGAAAGGTGATGCCGATGCAGAGGCAGCGGTTAAAACACTTGTAGAAAAAAATAGAAGCCTTGGAGAAACAATCCTCAAGGCTATTAAGTCTACAGTAGATAAGTTAAACACATTGAGTAAAAAAACGCTATCAACGCATTAAAAGGGGAATACCGCGGTAAGTGGCTTGAAGAACTAGGAATCCTGGAAAAAGCACAAGAAATGTGGACAGAAGCTTTAATGAATCCTGAAATAGATAAATTTGAAGAGGCTGTTAATAACGATGATGAAATCAAATTCATGTATAAGGGTAAGGATTCGGAGGGCAGAGATGTATTCTCAATTTCTAGCAAAACGAAAAAAACTCACAAAAAAAGAAAAAGCGAACAGAATTAACAGAGAGATTTGAAAACGGAGAAGTATTAAATGTTGAATTCGATAACGGCAAAGGTAGAAAGTATACAGCTAAGCCACATGAGGATTTCGCAGGAAAGAATTTTTACGGTGACAAACAAACAAAATCGATTAATGCATTTAATAAAAAGGTAAATCTATTCTATGAAGGAGATTTATCGAAACTGTTACAGAATTCGGAATACATAAGATCCGGACCTGAAAAAGAAGGAACACAAAAATGTAATCAAATGGGAGTACTACAAAAAAAGAAATTGTAATAGGAGAAACGCCGTATAAATTATTGATTAATGTGCAAAAACCGAACTGATGGGGATTTTATTTACAACATTAAATTCGAAAAAATAAAAAAAGACCAACATTGGCAAGCTATCAATGAAGATAGTAAAAATAACGCCCATGTTGGTATTGATAATGCAAATTTATCACAAAACGATGAAGAGGTCAAGAAAAAATACCAGAGAAAAAACAGCATTTTTCGATATCCCTAACAATCAGCAAGCTGATTCTAACACCATCAGGCAGCTTAACAAGAAAAATCGATGCACTGATTCTAAATCAGACTAAAAACGAAAGGAACAATCCCTAAAAGATCATCTGTTGTTAGTTACCTAAAAGAACTAATAACAGAGGTCGGTTCAGATGTTAAAGCGGAAGATTTACGCATCGACTATCACAATCTTTATAAAGCAGCTAAATCAGGTGATGATGCAACAAAGGAGAGATTATTAAACGAAATAACAAGAGAGATTGTTAAGAATACCTATGAGACTAATCGCATATCTCCAGAAATAAGGGATGTACAGAGATACCTGAAAAAAATATGACTATCTCTATCGATGAAGATTTAGAAGCAGAAATCAAGAATAAATACGGTACATTTGGGAAGTTTAAAGATTATATCGATGGCGCTTTCAAAAATAAAAACTTAGTAAGAATATCGATAGAATGGAATACGCTGTTCCAGTTGATGACATGCTATCTGAAATGAACGAGCTGTTCGGAGACACTATCAAGGTTGACGGACGAAGTCTAGACGATGTTACAGATTTTGTTACAGCTCTAGCTACAATTGCTGAGTATGCATCGGTAAAAGATAATAAAGTCTATCTTTTTGATGGCGGTGTAAATCTAACTCAGTACACCGAAAAAGAAATTGCTGAATACGAAGATGAACTAATAAAGGATGTTAAAGCTAATTTAGAAGCCAGCCTTGGCGAGATTAAGTCTATTGTTACTTATGCAGATAAGCAAGAGGCAAGAATCAGTAAGCTGAAAGCTAGCATGAAAAGAAGTGCTATGAATAAGCCAGAACAAACAAAGTCAAAGAAGCTTATCAACAAGCTGATTAATGACACTGGTTCAAAGATGCCAATAGAAGATGGTATGAGGCTCTATGAGGAAGTTTGGACGGCCGTACATCAGGCAACACCAAACGCTAGTGCAGTATATTCTGCAGCTGCGAGGTTATCAAATGCACTCCTTAATTCGAACGAGAATAATATAAAGGAAAACCTACAAACAAAGAAGCAAGTAATAGATCTACTCAGCGTAGGTAAAATTTATATTTCTCCAGAATTAGCAAAGAAACTAAATTACCAGGAATTAAAGGCTAGATACGGCCATGCGTTAAGGTTTACAACAGATATCAATAGCGAGCACACAATGCCTGCTGAACTGGTATATGACTTCTTCCAGAATAAACTAGGTGAGAAATACCCTGAGCTATTTGCGTCGGATGCAGCAGACGCAGAAGAAGCTGTTAAAAATCTATGTAACGCTGTAGATATGGTTGAAACATCTGCAGAGACAGACGGTCTAATTAACGGTGAATACAAAAACGTTGCTAGCGACATCACAGAATTAATACTAGATAACGCTATTTCTATGAAACCAGAAATGACCTATGCAGATAAACAGCAGGAGAAGCTTAAAGCTGCTGTAAAGGAAGCAAGAAACAAAATAAAAGAAAGGGAGACTATAAAGAGACAAAAAGCAGAAAAGAAACATGAAGAGGAAATAGCAGAAAAAGACAAGGCCATAGAAGAACTCGAAAGTGCTATTAAAGAAGAAAGAGAGTCAGTAAGTGAGCTAAAAACGAGACCTAAGAAAAAGAACGTAGCGAACTGAACAGAAAGAGTAAGGCAATTAATAGCATTAAGTGGTACTCAAATAAGCTATCAAACAAGCTGTTAAAACCTACTAATACGCAGTTTATGCCGGAAGAGTTCAGGAAATCTATCGCAAAGGTTCTTCATGAAATGGATTTTTCTACAGAACGTGGCGATGCGTTCTATGAAACGCACGGATATAACAAGACCTATGAAAACTTCATGGAGTTAAAAAAACGAATATCGCAAGGTGCTTGAAGAAAAGAACGACGGTGACAGTACGTTTAGTTTTGTTGAGGACGAAGATTTTATGAATCAAATTGATTCAGTTCTTGAGGCTTTAAAAGAATCAAGGCTTGTTGATATGGACGCCGATACAATCGAAAGTGTGAGAGATGTTATTAGAGGTCTAGATAGCATTGTAAATAAGCATAACGATATGCTTAAGTATGACCAGTACAAAACAATCAGTGGAACAGGAAACGCAGTAATTAACGAACTCAGTAAAAAGGCAGAAAAGAATCGCTATGCTGGCGGAGCTAGTGCTGTATCCAAGTTCATATTCTCGAGGAACATTAATCCTGCAGATAGGTTTGCTGTACTAGATGGCACACTTAACAAACTGTTTAAAGAGATAACAATCGGATTTGATGATCACGCTATGAATGTTAAGAGCGCCCAAAATGAATTTCAGAGAATTCAAGAGGCTGTAGGAGAAGATGCATTTAATACTATCTGGGAAGATTCAAAAGTAGAATCCTTCAAGCTGGAATCAGGGAAAACCTTAAACCTAACTCATGGGCAGATGGTAACACTGTTCCTTCTCAGCGAAAGAAAGCAGGCGCTAGAACACATTCTTGCTGGCGGTATTCAGACTGCAGAAGTTAAACCGAAGAAACTCGGCAAAAAAACACTGTACTTAGAAAAAGCTCCATGCAGAGAGAAAAGATAACGCATAGTGATATTATAAATATCGTTAAGAGCTTATCTCCGGAAGAAATAAAATGCGCAAAAATGATTCAGCACTACCTTAATACAGCGGTGTCTGATTGGGGAAATGAAGTATCTATGAAGGTGTGGGGATATAACAAGTTTACAGAAGAAAACTATTTTCCTATCAAAATTGCAAGAGAAACTGTGGATGCTAATGTTGAAGAGGCAGCGGTAACTAAAATTATCAATCCAGGATTTGCAAAGAAAACGAAACCATCAGCAAAAAATGCGGTTGTATTAGATAACGTATTAAGTGTCGCATCAAACCATATAAGCGCTATGAGTGCGTACCAGGCGTTATCTATGCCGCTACAAGACCTAGAGAACGTGTGGAACTACAGAGACTATGGAGAAGACGGCGTAATAAAAGGCTCTGTTAGAGAGGCGATTGAGCGTGCATATGGTAGAGAGGCTAACGAATACATAGAGAAATTTTTAAAGGATGTAAACGGCAATATCGCAAAAAGCGAGATGCCTATCACAACTAAGATTATAGGAACAGCAAAGCGTGCTGCAATTGCAGCGAACGGAAGAGTAGCCATGCAGCAGCCTATGTCAATCGTTAGAGCATCCGCCGTGATAAATCCAAAATATCTAGCTAGGAGCAAGTATTCACGCGACGCGGTAAAAGAGATGCAACAACACTCAGGTGTCGCTGTGTGGAAAGACCTAGGCTATTATTCGACGGATGTGGGACCAAGTCTTACCAACGCTATGATTAACAAGGAAAATAAACTAGAGAAAGTAACACTTGATATGTACGGTTTCCTTGATAATATGACATGGGGTAAAATCTGGGGTGCTTGTAAGCTCAAAGTTGAAGACACAATGAATATCCATGAAGGAGACGAAGGATACTGGCAAGCAGTAAATGAACAGTTTAGAGAAGTTGTGTATAGAACTCAGGTATTCGACTCTGTACTATCACGATCTGAACTAATGAGGCAAAAGGATGTAGGGTCATCAGTGCTAACAGCATTCTTATCCGAGCCAACTAAAACGCTGTCGCTGTTCATTACTAATACTCAAATTGCAAAGCAAATGTATGATGAGGGCAATGTATCAGAAGCTAGAAAGCTAGTCGCAAAACAGTTTGGTTGGTTCGTAACGTCGGCGGCAGCAATGGCGGTTATGAAATCTGTTTATGACGCTATGATAAGACACATTGCAGACGATGATAAAAAAGGATAAGAATTTTGTCGAACGATTCCTTGATGCGCTTCTAGGGGAAAACAAACTCCATACAGATGGAAATCTGTTTGGGGAACTAAATCCTATAGCTATGCTGCCGGTCGGAAAGGATATCCAGTCAGCGCTACAAGGCTACACACCATCAAGATTAGACATGTCTCTGTTCGTAAAAATTAGCGACGCATACAAGGCATGCGTAGATCCTAAAAAAATAGTTTAGTTACAAAACTTGAAAAGGTCGCTAATGCTGCAGGTGTATTCTTCGGACTTCCTGTAGATGTAGTTTATAGGGATTTAAAGGGTACATTTGCATATTTGGCATCGATACACGACTTTTTTTCACCGGTGCAAATACAAAGCAAGATTTACTAATGGACTTCTCAAAAATCGAGAAAACATACGAAGGAAACAAAGGCGCCTTCAAGAAAATTGCGACCGACTCTGAAAAGTACGATAGCGATACTAGGAAAAAAAGCAGCTAAATACATTCTTGAAAACGATAAAGAATACACAAGAGAGAGAATCGATAAAGAAACGATTAATCGCATTAAGAGAAATCATAATGATGAAATGGATAACTTTATCAAGAAAGGAAAGAATGAAGAGGCTGAAAAACTCGCAAAGAGTCTTGCAGCAAGAAATAGTATGCTGAATGCAGAGGAATACTTCCAAAGCAGAATTAATAAGGTGAAAACCGATCAGCTCAAAAAGATTGAGAATGCTCTCATGAAAGGCAACACTGAAGAGGCTGAAAAGCTCGCAAACAAATTCAACAAGATGAATATCGAAGTTCAAGGAGAGCGCTATACTTCTGAGGTAGCAATGGAAAAATCGAAAGAGTGGATACGGAAGGAATATCTCAAAGGGGTTATTGATGGACTTAAAGCCCAGAACAACTTAAAGGTTGAAAAACAACTCGCAAAGATAGAACGTATAGATCCGACGAATGTCGACTTCCAACGCGAAGAGGTGTTATATAGTGCAAAACAAAGTATAAGGTATAGCTACTATCCATATATCAACAAGGCACTTGCTCGCGGAGATGTTGAAACTGCGAGAGTATATGCACAAAAAATAGAAGCTCTATATCCAGGAGATCGCAAGTATACTGCAGATGCTGTTATAAAGAGAAGCTATAAATACGCTACTAGAAACAAGAGGAAGAAGAAAAAGAAGGTAAATTGTGAGGCTGTCGAAATGACAGCCTCATTTCTTTTAAAATTATTAAAGTAGAATTTATAGAAAGTGTAGGAGGCACATATGGATAAAAACAAAAGAACTAAATTAAGAGATGGTATTGCAATGATTATCACAGGTGCAGTCGCTGTGCTAATGGTATTCGGAGTCAATGTCCCGGTGATTAGTGACACGAATATAGGTAAAATAGCCTATGTGATTGCATTTGCAATATCGTATGCAGTAAATCACTATTTCAATCACAATTACAGTGAAGAGGCTAAACAGTCGCAAGAGCTGCTAGATTACCTAAAAGAAGCTAAAAAAATTAATGAATACGCTCAGCATGTTGATAACTACGTAAATAAACAGCCTACTCTAGAGGCGAACACAAATGAAGAGGTTAGCAATGTGGAAAAGACAAGCGAAGATAATGAGGATGAAGAGGAAAGTGAGGCGAAAGGTTAATGGCAACAAGACAGCAGTTTGTACAGACGGCAGTTAGTTACCTCGGAGCAGTTAGAGGTTCGGCTAAACACCGCCGCCTAATAGACATATTCAATCAGCATAAGCCGGATGGTTGGCCGATGAATTATGTTGCGCCTTGGTGCGCCGCAGCTGTATCTGCGTGGGCGTACGAACTAGGTATTGGTAACCTGATTCCGGCTAGCGCTAATTGCGGTACGATGATATCTAAGGCTAAACAGATGGGGATATGGATTGAGAGCGATTCATACACACCAAGCCCTGGAGATCTCATTCTATATGATTGGCAAGATTCCGGATATGGTGATAACGTAGGTGGACCCGACCATGTAGGCGTGGTTGTATCTGTCGGTGGCGGACTGATCACTGTTATCGAAGGTAATAAAAGTGCGGCATCTGTTGTAGGATATAGAAGCGTACCTATCAATGGTAGATATATAAGAGGGTTTGTGAGACCAAACTTTGACGGAGTGAGCGCAGCACCGCCAAGCTCTAACTCTGGAGATTACGGACTATATCATGTTAATTCGTCTGTTGGTCTTAATGTAAGAAAAGGACCAGGGACAAACTATACAAGGGTAACCACGTTATCAAATGGAACGCCGCTTCGAATTGTGGAAATGAGCGGTAACTGGGGTAGATCTGTAGGAGCTGGCGGCTGGGTTTGTATGGACTATCTCACGAAAACAGGAGCAACATCAGCGCCTACATACACACCTAGTAGCACAAGCGCATACGCTGCAGGTAGAACATATCAATTAATTTCTGATATGCGTGTAAGAACCGGTCCAGGAACAGGATATAGACAGCGTGCATATTCTGAGCTGACCGCAGACGGCAAGAGACACGCACTCGCTGGAAGCCCTAGCTTGCTTGCGCGCAGGTACTCAGGTAACCTGTTTAGAAATGCGAGGAGATTGGATGCGCATTCCGTCCGGATGGATTTGCGCTCGTCAGGGAAGCAAGGTGTATATCAAATGATGATAACAGCATGCAACTCTGCGATGGGTACAATTATTGACTTGATTATCGGAGCTATTGTCGGTATGCTAGGAGGGTACATAAGGTACTTGATAAAGAAACAAAAAGCGGAAGACAGCGTGAGAGAATGTCTTGTAGAAGGCATGATGTGGATTCTCCACGATATCCCTAGAACCAATGTGCGATGTAGTTATAAATCGGGGCTTTGTATATCTAGATGAATATGAGAATCTAAAAATCGCGATTTGAAATATACGAAGGATTAGGCGGAAAAAAACGGAATCAAGCAAAGAATGATAATGATAGAGATGTTGCCGAAAAAACCGAGAGGTTATGAATTAGAGTAATTTTGATAAAATGCGTTGCAATAATCAACGTAAGTATTGAAAAATACACGATTCAGTATTAACTCGTAATGAAGTGGTTGCGAGTTCGATTCTCGCCAGCAGCTCAATACAAAACCGCACGGACTAATCCGTGCGGTTTTTGCTTTGGTTGCAGATAATATCCCCAAATGCTTGCTCTATTAAGAGGCCTCACCTATAATTACCCGAGGAGGGTTAGATACATGGATCAGATTCAATTAGCACAACAGATATGTCAGGAGGCACACTACGAGCAGGTGGACAAGGCGGGGAAGCCTTACTATCTGCATCCATTTGCAGTCGCAGATATGTGTGAAACGGAAGAGGAAAAAGGTTGTCGCTTACTTGCACGATGTGCTCGAGGATGGTGAGTATGACGAGGTGTATTTGCGTATGTGCGGTTTTAGCGATAAAGTAGTTGATGCTGTGAAAACACTTACCAAAGACCTCGACGAAGAATACATGCAGTACATAGATAGAATATCTCAAAATAAGCTCGCGACCGCTGTCAAGCTTGCCGACCTGAGCCACAATATGGATATTGATCGCATAGAGCACCCTGTCGAAGAGGACTATGCAAGAGTCGAGAAGTATCGGGCGGCGATGAAGAGGCTTTTGCAGGGAAATGGTAACTAAAAAGGATGATTCTTGACCGAAAATATGAAATGAAAACGCAATGATAAAGTGTTATTGAAAATACTGATATTAACTTTGAAGTATTAAAATTACTGATTTTAATACAAAAATCCTTGTTTGATATACTCATAATGATAAATCGATATTATTTAAACAAGGAGGATATAATGAAAAAAAGAAAAAAAGCACTCTTATGATCATTACCGGGCTCGTGGTTGGCGCGGCTGCAGTACTTCTCGTTAAGTATGGCAACCCTGCTAACATGGGCTTTTGTATTGCTTGCTTCCTGAGAGACACTGCTGGTGCGGTTAAACTTCATTCAGCTCCAGTTGTGCAGTATGTTCGTCCTGAGATAATCGGACTTATTCTCGGTGCATTTCTCATGTCTCTTGGCGGCAGAGAGTTCAAGGTTCGTGGCGGTTCGTCCCCAATGACAAGGTTTGTACTTTCGTTCTTCGTAATGGTAGGAGCTCTTATGTTCCTCGGTTGCCCACTAAGAATGATTCTCAGAATCGCTGGTGGAGACTGGAACGCAATCATCGGCTTGGTTGGATTCGTATTTGGAATTCTCGGCGGAATCGTGTTCCTTAAGAAGGGCTTCACACTTAAGAAATCAGTTCCACTAGGGCCAACAGAAGGTGTTGCACTGCCAGCAATAACAGTAGTTCTACTTGTTATCCTATGCGCATTCCCAGCACTTCTAGCATTCAGCAAGGAAGGCCCTGGAGCTATGCACGCACCTCTCGTAATCTCGCTAATCGCAGGACTAGTTGTCGGCGTACTCGCACAGCGCACTAGACTTTGCATGATCGGTGGAATTCGTGATGCAGTACTATTCAAAGATTTCTACCTACTATCTGGATTTATCGCAATATTCGTTGCAGCCTTTATTGGAAACATGGCACTTGGTTTCTTCCACGCAGGGTTTGATCAGCAGCCAATTGCGATAAGCGATGCACTTTGGAACTTCCTCGGCATGGCGCTCGTTGGACTAGGTTCTTGCCTACTCGGCGGCTGCCCACTTCGTCAGGTGGTACTATCGGGTACTGGAAATGCAGACTCGGGCGTTGCAGTTCTCGGCTTGTTCGTGGGAGCAGCTTTCTGTCACAACTTTGCACTAGCATCTTCAGCAATGGGACCTACTCCAAATGGTAAGGTTGCAGTTATATTCGGAATCATCGTGACTGTAGTAATCGGTCTGCTGAACATCAGAAAAGGTAAGGAGGCATAAAATGACTAAGGTAGATGCAAGAGGGTACTCGTGCCCTGAACCAGTAATTATGACTCAGAACGCTGTTAAGAATGGAACACCTGTTGAGGTTCTCGTAGATAGCATGACGCCGGTTAAGAACATTTCAAGATACGCAGCTAACAACAAGCTATCTATGGAATACAGTGAAACGCCAGAAGGCGATTACCTAATCACATTAAAGTAATGTATATCGCAACATTTCATACGCATTTTGGTGCGCAGCAGTTTTCATAAACAGCAGAAAAGCATAGACCCTTCCGCAACACTGATGCCAGTTCCTAGGGCGCTAAGTGCGGCCTGCGGAATCTGTGTGTCGTTCGAGGTGGACAATATCTCGGAACTCTTGGTAAATCACCCTGAAGACATCGAGGGAATTTATCTGAATGACGGCTCGGAGTTCAAGATGCTGTTCGAGGTACCGGAATATTAACGATACACAAATGGCAACTCAAGCAAATAATAACGAGTAACAGAAATGACCAGCCGCATGGCTGGTCATTTCTTATTAACATATGAGCATAATTACTGCAACTTGCATATGTGCATCTACAGCTTACAAAGCTACATCTTCGCTGCGAACAGCGAAACCTTCGATTTCAAATCTATAGGTCCGTAATATGAAATGTATACGTATGTGCTACCTTTTCTGAGGAAGAGTAGCTGGTCACGCTTTGCGGTAGGGTCATTCGCTTTCTTATCATCCACGACATATGCAGCATAGTCGAGACCTTCGTAATCGAAGCGGAACTTGTCCAGAGACTTATCTGATACCTTGATGCTAGCTTCCTCAAGTACATTTTTATAATTGTATTTCATAAATTCCGCTGCAATTTTAGAAGACTTTGCCTTGTATAGGTGAACATTGTAATAGAGATTAATTACAGAGTCATCATCTTCGTTTTTTGCTTGCGTACTAACTTCTAGCTCCTCAGATATCATTCTAGGAATCATGAAGCTTTTATCTTGGTCTATTTCGAAAATAATGTCTGTTTTATTATTTCCTTCATCATAGTTCTCAATTTGCTTCTTAGCCGTTTTCCATGTATCGGGGTCAAATTCCGAGAAGCGAACAATCTCGTTACCCTTATACTTAAGAGCCTCCGTGAAATCCCCTGATGATGAGGTATCTACTGTCCTAGGGATATCAATGATACTCCATAGGACTAGGACAATTAAAGTTATAAAAATTGTCGCATTGGTGTAATATTTCAATCTAAATCCTGAAGCACCATAGTAATCCTTCTTTCTGCTTCTATTTAGTAAGCCTATATACGTGAACATGTATTGAAACCAGTACAGAAATGCCAATGGTAATCCTACAAGACTCATAACAACAGAGGAAAGCGGTTCATCCGCACTGCTATAGAGAAGTGCTGAAAGTGAAATATTGAATCCTTGCAAACTTTGACTGATATTAAAAATTGTATCTACTAGGATAATTGCCATAATAATAAAATTAGTAATCAAACTCTTCCTGTAGTACTTATGTTGACTCTGCACATCCGTAAATGGCTCTGGAGCACCCGGATCATCCGTGTAGAATATCATTACTGAACCAGAACCGTATATTAGATTCCAACCACAAGAAGCATATAGATCAAGCTCCTCTCTTGTCATCTCGCTGTGCCTGTATGGCAAGATGCGATACCGTCTATCTCGTGGTTCGTCAACGGTGAATCTGCAAGTAAATAGATTGTCGTTAGCGAGGAGAAGTCCTTTTTTTGCCTGATATTCAAGCCAGTTCTGCTTATAGAACATATCAACTATGCCGAAAGGATTAAATTTTAATTTCGTTTTCTTATCCATGATTACACTCCATATTGAGTACTATGTGGTAACAGTGAAATGATATATAGCTACATCTTGGCTGCGAAGAGCCCAGTCTTTGACTTCAGATCGATAGGCCCACTATATGCAACAACGATGTATTTATTCCCCTTCCTGAGGAAAAGCATCTGCTTATAGAATGGAGCCTCGTCTTTTTTAGAAGCTGCGATATATGCCGCGTAATCGAGTCCCTTGTATTTAAACTGCATATTCTGGATGCGCCTCTCCGATACGTCGAAGCCTTTATAGTCTAGCTCTTCTGCCATATTAGATGGCATAAAGCGTGCGGCAATCTTTGGTGATTTGGCTTTGTAAAGCTGAACCTGATACATGAGCTTTGGCTCAGATACACCATCTTTATCGGTTCTGGAATAAACCTCGAGGTCTTCTGAAGACATCTTCGTCATCATGACATTACGGTCGTAACTTGTCTCGTATGTTATGTTGGGATTATCAATATCCTTATTGCCATTTTTTACGGTCATATTCGCTCGAACTTCATCCCACGTGGCTGGGTCAAATTCTGCGAATCTTACAAGGTCATTATCCTTATAGGCCAATGCTTCCTTAAAGCTACTTGTTGTGGTATGTCTATCTGGCGCAAATACCACGTACGCAAACAACCCCACCATTAACACGATAATCGCATTAGTTAAGATCATGTTTGCATAACGTATAGCCTTAAAGCCGAGAGACTTCTTAAAAGTTTCCCTTTTAAATTGCCATATTAACCTAGCGTGCTTAAAGATAAATACCAGTCCGAATAACACTAGCATTGGGTACATCACAGTGTATAGGTAAATAATTGGAGATGGTTTATCAGCCAGCTGATAATAAAACTCAATTGGATTAAAGACAAAGCCATTCGTATTGAGCTTTAAATTCACAAGTATGCAAAACGTCGACACTATAGTAGTGATAAATGTAAAGAGTAGTCTCTTCACATAATACTTCTTCTCCGTAACGGCATCTGTAAAAGGTTCGGGTGTACTCTGATCATCTGTATAGAACACAGTTGATGCATGTGTTCCACGCACACAGGTCCATCCGCAGGACTCATATATATCCAGCTCTTCCTGCTCGATTTTTCTTTTCTCTTCTGAGGCAGAATACGATATCTCCTCTCTGTTGGTTCGCCATATTCAAAGTCGTACAGAAAGTATCCGGTATATGTGAGAAGCAACCCCTTCTTAGCCATATCCTCGAGCCAATTCTGTTCCTGGTATATGTCAGAAAGATCAAAATAACAAATTTTTCTGTTTAATCTTATCGCTCATAACTGCACCTCCGTGCATCACCAAGGCACGCTTCCAATCTGCGTATTTCATCCTGATATAGCTGCTCGCCACGCTCTGTAATGCTGTAAGAAATTCTTCTGCCATCTGGTGGTAACTTCTTGATTAAATCCTCCGCTTGAAAAAGTGAGAGAAGTGAATACAGAGTACCCGGTCCGAGCTTGACCCGACCATCTGTAAGGTCGTTTACATAACTCGATATCTCCGTTCCACACATATCTGAGCGGTGAAAACAGAGCAGTATGTAGAACATCGGCTCGGTTAATGGTTCCAATGATTTTTTGGCCATATATAGCACCACCCTTTAATCAAATTTGCTGTAAGCCTCCTAATATCGTTAATCGATATTTCTAGCTAAAATATAATATCGTAATACGATATTGTCAATAATATTTATCCAAATTAATAGCATGTACTAAAAAAGTACATGCTTGTCGTTCGTTTAAATGAGTTTCACCATGCCTATTACAAGGCTTCCAAGGTTAAGTCTGAAGATATACGGCTTGCTATATCTTCAGACTGCTTAAGGTATCCGAGGTTCTCCTGCCTGAATCTATCATAAGTCCAGCCTGCCGCACGAAACACGTTCTCATATGCAGTCCAGACGGCACGAGTAGTCGCTCGCATGAGGAAGTGCCTTTTGAACTTTAGCCATCTGCTCTGCTTAAAATGCCCAATGGTATAGGACTGAAAAATCACGTGAGGTAGCTCGTCATGAAGCATCTGAGCACATATACGCTTTAATGCTGGTGATTCCGTCGCATCACTGAGTGCTGAATAATATGAGAGTGCGATAATTTCAGCTGTTATTAGGGTTATTACCTCTGAGAGTATGTTGCCGCGCCTTCGGATACGCCTAAAGGTCCTATCCAGAAAATTGCTTTTGCGTAGCGGTAAATTATGAAAGCGCATGAATTCTCCGAGGTAAGAAGAATGGAAATTCTCCTCCTTGATAAAAAGCTTCATGACATTGGGATATGCAGGTTCGTCGAACAAGCTTGCGAATACTTCTGCTGCTTTGACTAGATGAAGTCCGTCGCTGTGCTCGCCTATTTGAAACGCAGAAATAGAAGGCAGTATCAGTGCCTTGGTTTCATCAGATAGTTTGACTTCTTGAGAGAAATCTATCTGGAGCCTGTGTTTGTCGTTTTCACGGAAAAATTCCAGCCACTCGTCGTAGCTGTATTTTACCGATGAATCATTTCTAAGTTCAATCATGGGTACCTCGATTTAACATAGTTTAGTAGATTTAAATTATGTCATATATTAGCTATTATACCAGATGCGAGTAGTAACGAAAAAAATTGACGATTATTATACCGGAAAACAAGTCTGTCAGTATATGTTCCTGTGCTATTATAGTGACAGATTAAGTTTCAGAAAATAGGTGATAAATATGCTTACAAAGAAACAATTTCAATTGAAGTATAACTTAACGAAGAGAGAAGTAGACGGCATCTGTGACTACTATGGAATCAAGAAGAACAAAGGTCAGTTCCAGATATCCGATGACACTGTGCCTGTTTATATCCCTGACAAGAGATATGTAGATAAAGAGTTCTGTTTGTATCTCTTCGTTGCAGATGCAATTCGCAAGAAAGTGATTCTGGTGCCCGAGTTATTCTATTCGACAGATGATGAAGTCAAAACTGTCGTAAGAGTTATGAGAGATAAAAAGGCTTATTGAAAGGCTTGAAGGAAGGCCCGAAGAAAGTCTTGAGTATCAGGACTACATTCTCGGTCCTGAGTTTGCAGATTGGAAGAGAAATGCCACGGGTAATTTTTAAGGTGATTAAAGAGCTTTTTGGGAACGGTAGTTGAGTCTAGTTCGAAGGGTGCTGCAGCGGCTGTGCTCGAGCACTATACTACGATGTAAAATAAAAAAACACCGCAACTCGTTAGAATTGCAGTGCTTTAAGGTGGTGTCCCGAAGAGGATTCGAACCTCCGACACCCGCTTTAGGAGAGCGGTGCTCTGTCCCCTGAGCTATCGAGACACGGGTTGGGCGCTTGCGAATGACGCCTCCTGTGAACGTAATCCCGGATAAATCTCTGATTAACTACAATCATCAGCGTTAAACACAAGCTTAATTATAATATCACCGAATTGCATGAAGTACAAGCGGTAAGGGAATCTATATGTTCCCCGTAGATAGTGCACGTGCGTTTAAATAATGGTACGGTGGACTGGAGCAAATTAACTAAATATAGTGATTTGCATAGAAATAAAATTTAAAAAAACGGCAATTTATATATGCACAATTAAATTTATTTCAATTAATTTAGTCAAAAGCACTTGACCTGAAGCAGTTTATAGTGTAATTCATTATGTAGCTAAATATAGTTGCATGCTACATAAGTGCAACTACATCTCAAAAGTGTTATATAAGTTCAATATTGAAAGGAGCACAAGGGTAAAATGAAAGAGACAAAGGGATTTGTAGCAGAGTTTAAGGCGTTTATCGCTCGCGGTAACGTGCTAGACATGGCAGTAGGTATCATCATCGGTTCTGCATTCACAGCAATCGTAACTTCACTTGTTAACGATATCATCATGCCAATCGTAGGTGTTATCATTGGAGGAATTGATTTCTCAGGACTAAAGGTTACGGTTGGAAGTGCAGCTATTAACTACGGTGTATTCATCCAGGCGATTATCAACTTCCTACTCATCGCGCTAACTGTGTTTATCATCATTAAGGCGCTCATCAAGGCTAAGAGAAAGAAAGAAGAGGAGCCAGCAGAAGAGCCAGCAGCACCAACACCAGAGGTTGAGCTACTTACAGAGATCAGAGATCTCCTATCGAAGCGCGACTAGTTCGTGCTTATAGTTGCAGCGTTTCGGTAGATAAAGGAAGCGTGGTATGTAGCGGTAAATAGGTAAAATTAACTAAGTTAAAAGCGGAGGACATGGGAATTTTTCCCATGTCCTTTTGTAATGCGTGGGTACACGGTACCTGTGACTACATAAACTTCTCCATTTCAACACTTAAACATAAGCAAATATTAAGATTTGAAAGGGCTTGAAGGACCTTAAAAGCTTGAAAAAAAGCCACAAATAGGCTAAAAATGAATTTTGTCCTTTTGCCACAAAAAAACCTTGGCAAATAGTGACAATTTAGGAAAACGGAGGGACGATTATGTACGATATCAGTCAAGTGCAGAGTGAATACAAAAACCAAGCTGATCGACGCAGATTTCGCCGCTAGCCTAGTTAAGAGTAACTATAGGCTGCACTTTGGTGTGGGAACTGGGAGCTCCATATACATGGACAGAGCTCTTGGAAAACGCCTCAAGACCGATACGCTCCTTCGCGGATTAGAGATTCAGACTGAAGTTGCCGTGAGAAACGATCTTCTGGAGACTTTCAAGGCGACGAGGGACGTAGACACAGTTAGATTTTATTCATCGCATTATACTGGCATGGACAGAATGATGGCGGATGCGGGCAACTGTTGGTACGTGCCGATTCTATTCAACGAAGAGCCGCTATATTGGGGACAGGAAGGCAATGGATTTGACATCTGCTGCATTCAAGTTGCGCCAATGGATAGGTACGGCAACTTTAATTTTGGACCAACTAATGCCGATCTTCTCGGTATTATCAGAAATTCCAAGATTGTCATCGTAGAAGTTAATGAGAAGATGCCAATTGCGCTCGGATACGAGTCGCACATCAATATATCTGATGTAAATTACATCATAGAGGGAGAGAGCCCTGAACTTGCAGAGTTCAAGGCGGCACCAGCGAGCCCTGAGGACAGAAGGATTGCTGAGTCGATAGTAGATCGCATTAGAAATAAAAGTACGCTGCAGCTCGGAATCGGAGCTGTGCCAAATGCAATCGGCAGCCTACTCGCAGAGTCCGACATCCGTGACCTTGGTGGTCACAGTGAGGTAATCGTAGATTCCTTTATGAATCTGTATTATGCAGGTAAGCTGACCAACAACAAGAAGGTGGATAAGGGCCTCACTGTTTATACAGCAGCGGTTGGAAGCAAGGCGCTATATGACTTTATAGACGACAATCCTATCTGCTGTGCTGCACCGGTTGACTATGTTAACAGCGTCCACACTATTTCGCAGATAGACAACTTCATCTCGATTAATAGCTGCGTTGGAGTTGACCTCTACGGACAGGTTTGTTCGGAGAGTGCAGGTTTCAGACAGCTTACAGGAACTGGCGGACAGCTCGACTTCGTACTCGGAGCGTTCTTATCTGAGAACGGTAAGAGCTTCATGTGTACGCATTCGACTAGAACTAAGCCAAATGGAGAGGTCGTATCTCTCATTCATCCGACTCTGCCTAGAGGATCGATTATAACTACACCACGAACAGCGACTCACTATGTCGTAACCGAGTATGGTGCAGTAAATCTCAAGGGTAAGTCAACCTGGCAGAGAGCCGAAAGCCTCATCAGCGTTGCGCATCCTGATTTTAGAGAAGAGCTCATACAGGAAGCCGAGAAGATGGGAATTTGGCGTAATACAAGTAAGATTGAATATATTTAAGGCATATTTAATTCATATTTAACAATCCTCGCACACTATTATTACAGAGGAATAAATTTAATAACTGGCTTTACAGAAGGTTGGTTCGCAAGGCGGATTGACGGGGTCATAAAGTCGTGACAGAGGCGCGGTAGCACAATGCGCAAGGAGGTTTTTATGATCACAGCAGTTGTAGGTGCCAATTGGGGCGATGAAGGTAAGGGTAAGATTACAGACGTACTCGCACAGGAGTCCGATTATATCGTGAGATTCCAGGGCGGAAGTAATGCCGGACACACCATCAAGAACGAGTTTGGCAAATTCGGACTTCACCTCATGCCATCGGGCATTTTTAACAAGGATGCTGTAAGTGTTCTGGGAAATGGAGTTGCTGTCAACGCCAAGAAGTTCTTTGAAGAACTCGCATCCATCGATGAGGCGGGCGTTCCGCACGGCAAGATTATCATTTCCGATAGGGCGCAGCTAGTTATGTCGTACCACATGGCGCTTGATGCGTATGAAGAAGAGAGACTTGCTGGACATTCGTTCGGCTCCACTAAGGCGGGCATCGCACCGTGCTTCTCAGATAAGTACGCTAAGATTGGTTTTCAGGTCGCAGATCTCTATGCGGACAAGGAAGTCCTCATGGAGAGGATTAACAACGTGTGCAGTATCAAGAACGTAATGTTTGAGAACCTGTATCACAAGCCACAGATTAAACCAGAAGATATATATGATGAGCTAATGGATTATGCCGAGATGCTGAGACCCTACGTCGCTCATACTTCACAGGTTTTAAATGATGCACTTCGTGCAGGCAAAAGCATTCTCTTGGAGGGGCAGCTCGGAGCACTCAAGGATACCGACCACGGTATTTATCCGATGGTAACATCGTCGTCGACACTCGCAGGGTTTGGTGCTACTGGTGCTGGACTACCGCCATATGCTATTGAGAGAATTGTTACAGTTGTAAAGGCGTACTCTTCGGCCGTTGGTGCGGGAGCTTTTGTCAGCGAGCTATTCGGAGACGAGGCTGACGAGCTTCGTAGACGCGGCGGAGATGGTGGAGAATTCGGAGTAACTACAGGCAGACCTAGAAGGGTCGGATGGTTCGATGCAGTTGCAACTAGATACGGCTGCATGATGCAGGGAGCTACAGAGGTTGCAGTAACAGTAGTTGACGTGCTGGGATACCTAGACGAACTCAAAATCTGTGTCGGCTATGAAATCGACGGAGAGATTACTAAGGACTTTCCTAATACACCGCTACTAGAGAAGGCAAAGCCAGTGTACGAGACACTTCCGGGATGGAAGACTGACATAAGAGGAATTAAGAACTACGATGAACTGCCAAGTGAATGCAAGGCATACATCGAGAGAATTGAAGAGGAAATCGGAGTTCGCGTGTCTATGGTTTCAAATGGACCAGCGCGTGACGAGCTGATTATCCGCTAGTTTGCAAGGGGAACTTTGCAATTTACAAAACTATAACCTACTGACAGAGACAGTTCCTGACGGCCTAGCTGTCAGGAACTAAATACTTAAAGGGGTAACTAATGTACAAGGAATCAATGCGCCAGACATGGGTAGAAATCGATCTTACGGCGCTAGATCATAACATCAAGGAAATCAAAAGGGTAATCGGTAACAGCGAGATAATAGGCGTTGTAAAAGCCGATTCGTATGGACACGGCAGCGTTCGCTGTGCCAAGGTCCTACGTGCAAATGGAGTTAAACGCTTCGCAGTTGCCACAATAGAAGAGGCGCTCGAACTGCGTGAGGCGGGCTTCAACGAGAGTATGCTCATTCTCGGGTTCGTGCCAGAGGATTGCACAGACATTGTGATAGAGCATAACCTCACAATTGTAATAGGCGGTCTTGAGAGAGCGAAGAGAAGAGCCGAGATTGCAGTTGAGAGCGGGGCAGTAATCGACTGCTTCATCGCCATCGACTCAGGTATGGGTAGAATCGGATATAGGATAGAGACACCACTTGAGAAGGAGTTTGCGAGAACTGAAATCGAGGAGCTGGACGAGCTCGAAGGACTTCGTATAAATGGCATGGTTTCTCACTTTGCGACTTCCGATGAAGCTGATTCGACATATACTAATAAGCAGCTTTCGCTATTCAATGACTTCTACGAGGAGCTCGCAGGCTGTGGCATCAACATCCCCATGCTGAGCATTGCTAACAGTGCTGCGATTATGGACTATCCGAAGACGTATTTTGATGCCGTGAGGCCGGGAATCATCATGTACGGTTGTTATCCATCTGAAGAGGTAGATAAGACGAGACTTGACCTCAAGCCAGTGATGTCTGTAAAGGCATATATCGTTCACATCAAGAAAGTTCCCGCTGGTACTTCAATCAGTTACGGCCGCAAGTTTATAACAGAGAGGGAGAGCAAGATTGCAACAATCTCTCTCGGATATGCTGACGGTTATTCGAGAGCACTTACAGGCAAGGCAGAGGTCCTTGTAAATGGGTACCGTGTTCCTGTCGTAGGAAATATTTGCATGGATCAGTGCATGATTGACGTGACGGATGTGCCCGAAGTCGTTAAAGGCGAAGAAGTTGTGATTATGGGAAAATCTGGTGACGATGAGATATCTGCAGAAGAACTTGCTGGTAAGCTTGGAACTATCAATTACGAGATTTTATGTGATTTCGGTATGAGACTTCATAAGATATATATAGACAGAGAACGCGGGGATTACGACCTCGTATAGAGTGTAGGGTTACAATAAACTGTAGATTGTACGAGAAGGTTGCTATACATTCGCTAACTCGAGACGATCATAGGAGGCTTAATGATAGAGACCATTCAAAATATAGACGGTTCGCTGCTCATCAAGTTTCAGCACTTTGTGATCCATGGGGCACTAACACCCATAGTCAAGGTGTATACACATCTCGGAGATGCAGGAATGATGTGGATAGCGATTGCAGTGATACTGCTGATATTTAAGCGAACGCGAAAATACGGGCTTCTGGTTCTCTCATCGCTAGCTCTGACGTACCTTGTAAATAATCTGCTACTCAAGGAGTTAATAGATAGAACTCGTCCGTATGAGGTTTTTGACAAGGTTCAAAGACTGATAGAGAAGCAGCGCGACCCGTCGTTCCCTTCGGGACATTCGGCAAGCTCGTTTGCTGCGGCTATGTGCATATACCTTAATGCACCCAAGAAATATGGAATTCCAGCAATGCTGCTAGCACTATTGATGGCGCTTTCAAGGCTCTATGTTGGAGTTCATTATCCCGGGGATGTAGTAGCTGGAGCTGTTGTCGGTTCGCTTATGGCATGGCTAGTGTACAAGGTATACGACGCAAGGCAGGATGCTCTACATCCGGCAAAGCACCGGAGGAAGTAATAAGAAGCGCAGGAGATGTTATGAGCATAGATAAATTTAAAATTGGAAACGAATGGGACAGCATCCTTGCTGAAGAGATGGATAAACCGTACTATAAAGAGCTCGAGAGATTTCTCGATGAAGAATATGAAGCTCATACGGTCTTTCCTTCGCGTGATGAGATATTTACGGCTTTCAGTTACACTCCGTATGACGATGTCAAGGTGCTGCTGCTCGGTCAGGACCCGTATCACGAAGTCGGCCAAGCTCATGGAATGGCTTTTTCGGTTCAGAAAGGCGTGAAGCAACCACCGTCACTGGTAAACATATTTAAAGAGATAGATTCCGATCTTGGGATTACTCCGCCGCCGATGGATAACGGATGTCTGATTCCTTGGGCTGAGTCGGGCGTTCTCCTCCTCAACACAGCTCTGACCGTGAGGGAACACGAGGCAAATTCACATCGCGGCAAAGGCTGGGAGCAATTTACCGATACGGTTATAAGCAAGCTTAACAAGCGTGAGAAACCTCTGGTTTTCATATTATGGGGTTCAAATGCCAAGTCTAAACTGCCGCTTATCACGAACAAGAATCATCTAGTGATTGCTGGTGTACACCCGAGTCCTCTCTCAGCATACAGAGGGTTCTTTGGCGGGAAATATTTCTCCCGTGCAAATGAATTCCTGAGGAGATACGGAATACCCGAAGTGAACTGGGATGTGCGTTAGGAGAAGTGTTTAAGTTAAGCATTCACATAACAACCACGCGGAATTCATGATATGATATAAACGAGTATGTTATATTTCAATTGATTAGAAAGCATTTTATAAATTATATTTAAGGAAAGGTTGGAATCATGAACAACAAGAAACTTAAGACATCAAAAGGTAACTATTGGACTTTACGTATGCACGGGAATAGTATCTGTGTACGCACTATATGCGATTTTTAACTCAATCACATATCTAAGAAACTACTTCAAGACCTATGGTTCGTCGATTGGCGAGCACTTCGGAGATGCGCTCTCTTACATCCTAAACCAGAGCTTATCGTACATCGTATTCGCTGTTCTTATATTCTCAGCATCTGTTATCCTAACTGAGGTTAGAAAGCTAAATCCTGAAAACTACGTTAGTGAAGATGAGATGCAGGCCCCTAGCAGCAGCAAAGGCTGAGAAAGCAGCAAAAAGCTGCAGAGGTTAAGGCAATGAAGGAAGCAGAGAAGGCTGCTAAGGAAGCTGCAAAGGCTGAGTCAGCAGTAGAATCAGCGAAGCTTGGAGCAGCAGCAGTAGATGAAGAGGTTGAAGAATTAGCTGAAGAAGTAGTTGAAGACGCTTTTAAGGTTAAATAGTAACTGTATTAGATGAGCAATCTAATCAATGATTTATAATGAGATTTTTGAGGGCCGATTAATAGCCCTCTGATGATACTTCGTTACTATAATTTGGGAATGTACTATGATTAAGGCAGAGACTCGTATAAATAGAACGCTCCCCACAGAGCTGATTAAATTAATGAATAAGTGCGGGGGAAAAGAAAGCGTAGTCCTAAAACTGTGATTAAAGCACTACGTGATGGTCTCTTTATGGTGGGACTTTACGTCGATGATAACCTCGTTGCCTTTGGCAGAGTATCGGGAGATGGTGCAATGTATTTCCTGATTACTGATGTGATGGTAGATCCAGAATACGAAGGAAGTGGTGCTGATATGCAGCTGTACAAGGAAATTGATGACTTTCTCCTTGCGGTAGCACCTAATGATAGCAGAATACTCGCTATGACTAACAAGAAATACGAATCTGTGTTTAGAACATTCGGATACGAGTATATGGATCCCGATTATCGGACTGTTATGATAAGAGAATAGTATAAAAAAGCACTGCAATTTCTAACAACGGATGTTGCAGTGTTTTTATTATTTGTCAGGAAATGACTAGAAGAACGACAAACAATTGGACAAATAGTGTTGCAATAGTCCTGCATATATGTGAATATATGTGAATATACACGGTAAATAATATTTTGCAGATATGACAAAGTTCTAATATAGAAATAAGAATGAGGGGGTGTTAGTATCAAACCGCTAATTTCAGTAATAATTCCAATCTATAACGGAGAGCAATATATCGATAAGTGCCTAGATTCTCTTATTAAGCAAACTTATCCGAACCTCGAAATCCTGTGTGTTATTAACGGCACTACGGATGATTCGGAACAAAAGGTGAGAAGCTGGATGAAGAGAGATGAACGCATCAATGTGTTAGTCACGGATATAGCTGACCTAGGGCACGCTTCAAATCTTGGAATTGATAACACTACTGGAGCATATATCTCCTTTGTTGATGTCGATGACTGGGTGGATCCAGAGTACATTTCCAAGTTATACGCAGGTATAGAAAAAGGTTACAGGATTTGCAAGGCAAATTGTATCATGTATGATGGCAAAAAGAATGAGCCCGCATACAAAGGTCAGAGCTCGAGAGAAGTATCCATTAGAAGTGCGATGTGGCTTCTGCCATGTCGAACGATTTCAATGTATGATAGAACTCTTTTTGAAAAGGTACGTTACCTAGAGTATTCGTACTACGAAGATTTGTCGCTATGGCCTGTCTTGGTTGCCCTAGCTGGTTCAATTTATTACGTCGATGATCCGCTATATTACTATAACCAGACGAACGAGTCTTCGATTATGACGGTGAGGAACGAGAAGCATCTTGTTCTAGACAAGGTATTTGCACATATTTTTGCAAATGTCACACCCGATATGGATCAGGAAGTCAATCTGCTGATTTCAGCGCTGTTCATACAGTCGTTTTGGAGCTCTAATATTAAATATATACCTAAGGATGAAGCTGGTGATGCGTACCTCAAGAGGCTCAAACAGGTTGTTGCTGGAAAACTTGTAGGATACTTTTACCTAGTAGATAGATTGCCAGTATCTGATGAAGCGAAGAGACGGATGCTGCTCTTCTATCAGGATAATAATTAATAACTAAAAATAGGCATAAACTAAACCCAAACCCATTGACTATAGATATAGTTAATGGGTTGTTTAGTTGGTTCTGCTTTAGCAGTGGATTTGCCGAGCGATAGTGAGGTGAATCAACAAACCACCGGCTATGCCGGTGTGATTAGTATAGCTTTAGCTTCAAGAAAAATACCTCCAATGTTATCATGATGTTGGTTCGCCAACCACATCAAATAACAAAGGAGGTTGCCATCATGGATGACAAAAATACTCTAGCACACACAAGCTGGAGATGTAAATATCATATAGTATTTGCGCCTAAATATAGAAGAAAAGAAATATATGGTAAGTACCGAGTGGAAATAGGAAAGATGATAAGAATCCTATGCCAAAGAAAAGGAATCAACATTGTTGAGGCTGAGCTATGCCCTGACCATATACATATGCTTGTAGAAATACCACCAAAGTATTCTGTGTCGCAAATAGTAGGATATTTGAAAGGGAAAAGTTCTCTTATGATATTCGATAAATTTGCAAATTTAAAATACAGATACGGAAATAGACACTTTTGGTGCAGAGGTTACTATGTTGATACAGTAGGGAAAAACGAAAAAAAGATAGCTGAATACATACGTACACAACTCCAGAGTGACATAGTTGATGATCAAATGACGCTAAAGGAGTATATTGATCCATTCACAGGAAGGAAGATGAAATAGTCCTTTAGGACTTGTAGGAAAGTACGTGCGGTTGGCGAATCTTTTCAACGCATCTTAAGATGCAGCAGGTAAAAGGCCCTTATAGGGCCAAAACAAACCACCGGCTAAGCCGGTGGTTATGATTATAATAAATGTAATCAATAGATTATATGATAAGGTTTAATTGTGCGACATACATGTGTGAGTGTATAATGTTCAGAATAACAGTATGTAGTGACTTCGAGAGGGATACCATTATTAGTAGTGCAAAAATACAATGGTATAAAAATACAATTGTATTGAAATTAATGCTATGCAAGTGTACCAATAATGTGTATAATGACATAAAGCTACTAACGGCGTATTTAATAGACGCATAAGGAGATAAAAATGACTAAGAGAATTAACAAGCGTAGAAGGAAGATGTTAAAGGCGACAGCGGTAGGTGTGTCTCTAATGATGGCACCTTCTGTGGCTGTCAATGTATATGCGGACGATGCTGTTACAGCAAGTGAGCAGTCTGCTATAAACAACTTCGTAGCAACTCAGCCCGCAGATGGAGCTACTACCAGCCTAGGAAATTCAAGTGTTTCTAATACTACTAGCGGATACAGATTTCCTGGCAAGGATAACTACACATCGGTTTTCGAGTCGCGTGCAAGGAAGAAAAACTCCCAGAGGACTATGAGCTAACTGTGGACTCGGGTGATTCGCACTCTGGAAATACTGTGAAGGTTAAGGATTGGAGCAATTTGGATACTTATGTTGTACACAGCGCTTCAGAAGGAAATCCGCAGGACCCACAGACGTATTATGAACCCATGTATTTTGCTAAGGAAGCTACACTAATCGATCAGGCTACCAATACTGAATATACTGTGAAGAACATAGTTATTGATTCTAACAGCATGTATGTGACCTACCCTAATATTTCACTTGATTTTCCTATAGAGGATGCAGACCCAAGATTTAAGACGATAATTGGAGATGCGGAGGCAGTGGCATTATTTGGGGGTAGTGGATACTGGAATATCACCGCAGAGGTGAAGGAGGAGACTCCATATGAGACTATTGTTAAGATAGATGCTGCCTTAAAGGCAAATCAGACAATCGTTGATTCCGTAGGTTCAAATGGAAGCAAGGATGCTAAGTTCAACATAGATATTCATTCCTTAAATGGAATGGATGAATCAAATTATAAGGATTACACGGCAGATGTTATTTATAATGATGTTAAGGCGCTTGTAACAGATAGCGCACAGGTTGGTAGCGATAATCAATTTGGATGGGGAACAAGTACTCTTGAATCGCTTACAACCTCTAATGCTGTAAACCGTATAATCCGCGTAGGTATAGATTACACACATTATGTAACAGAAGATGGAACTGAGTTAAAGCCTACAAAGTTTGGAATACATAGCAGTGAGAATATCGCTGGATATGAGCTTGTATCGACTCGTGAGGAGGCAAATGGAGATAAGGTATACGTGTATAAGGCTGTAACAACACCGACTACTCCGCCAGTGCCAACGACACCAACGACACCAACAACACCAGTGGCACCAGCGGCACCGGCAACACCAGCTACATCAACAACAACTCCTGCGGCATCAAGCACTGCAGCTACACAGGCTCCAACTGCTAAGGTTGCTCATGCAAGAAAGAGCACAGCACCAAAGACTGGAGATGTAGATACTATCTTTGCTTATGCTGCGACACTAGTTATGAGTGTTCTTGGGCTCGGAGCAGCACTTTTCGCAAGAAAGAAGAAAGAACAGTAATATTTAGGAGACTATAATTACGTTTCTAAAGCGGCAGAATAGTTGAAATAGGATGTAAATATATGAATAAAAGAAAACATGATTGATGAATTAATCGTCAATCATGTTTTTATTATGCATCTATTATTTTGCCTAAGGGTGAACCGCAGGTTTGAACTTGTGGTGCTTAAGCAAAGGTTACTATGAGAGCTTAAAACTCTATAATTCTGAAGTTTGAATGCGAATCTGCCCTTGAATCAGGGTTCTAACCGAAGGTGAACCCCATATAAGGAGGGCACTCGCCTTGCTCGGAGTCGTAAATCTCTGCCAGAGCCTCGTGGCTCTCGGAAATCATTCCCAGCGCGACTGCAGTATCACTGCCTGCCCTGCTCGGCATCATATAATGGCAGCTCACTGCGCCGAATCTAGCCGCGAGTGCCTTCGCTATCGCGATCCCGAGCTCCTTGTGACCACCGTCTTCACTGAAGGTGAGGAGCTCGGCCGCAGCGAGAGAGCCCGGCTCGCCGGCCTCACACGCTGCGATCGCAAGGGGCAGGGCGCTAACCCCATCCTTGATCAAAAGCAGCCCAGCCCCGCCATCATCTGGCCCACCTCCTTCGGCAGAACCAGCAGCAAAGCGGAGAGCACCTGCAGATAGTTCGATGTGAACGCGATTCTTAAGAATCGCTTCTCTATAATTGTTGTATTCTTCTGGAGAGATGATTTCGAAGCTTGGTTGTGATAAGCCAAAATCAGCCTGCTCATCCAATGTAACAGTTCCCTGCTCAGCATACATGAATTCCTTATATTCAAGCGGCTCGTAGAACTTAACCAAGCTCGGCTCAGCAGGTGAGAGCATGGATAGCTTTCGGCTGCTTTCAGCTATCTCCCTAGCGTAGACTGTGATATGAGAGCCGTATCCATTTCCTCGAGCTGATGGATCAGTACATATTGCGTAGCTCATCTCTATTGATCTTCCGTCTATTTCAGAAGCCTTATTTCCAGGTACAATCAGCTTTCCCATCTCGAACTGGGTGAGGGCAGCTTGCAGCACGTCCTTGCCGTCCTGGTCTTCAATAATTAGAAAATCAAGGTAAGCATCTCGAAAGCAATCATCAAAAAATTTGATGAACTCTGCATCATCTCCAAACACCTTGTGGCGGAGCGAAACGAACTCCTCGAAGTCGGAAGCCTCACGAGGTCTAATAGTGTATTTATTTTTCATAAGCTGTATACTTCATTAGCAGGACATCTGGATGGTAGCTTTCTTTTGCTTTTCTAAGACCCTCGAGCCCCATGTCTTCTTCTCGGTTAACGTACTCGACATCAGGGAATTTCTCAGAGATTGCCCTAACGAATTCGCGATTAATCATGGTGTAAGCACCTTCAACTCCTGGGAGAGCCTTTTCGAAATGCACATCCATAGTGAGGTTATCGAGCTGAGTTGCGGCGGTAAATGCAACTGGATTACCATTTTGGTATAGAAGGCCGCCAAAGAAACCGAGAGCCTCAAAGTTCTCAAACATCTGCTCGATAGCGCCAGCCTCCTTTACGAGGTCTGGGTCACCTTTTTCCTTATAGAATTCATCAACAAAAGCTCTAGCTGAATCGATATCTGAACCGCCTTCGATGAGCTTGAATTTCCAGTCGCCATTTCGTTCAAAATGCTTGATATGATTGCGTTTGGATGAAAGTTTACGACCTCTAAGGTCACGCAGCTTTTTCAACTGTATAGATATAATCTGCGTCTTCACGATTTTCTTCGATTGTAAACTGGTCGCCATATAGAGGTTCAAATTCCTCCAGAGTCTTTGGTGTGAGACCACGCATTATAAGCTTCTGGCCACGAGAATGTGCGTCTTTACGCAGCTCCTCGATAATCGGTGCAACATCGCCACTTCCCTTAGGGTATGCGAATATGTATCCGAATTTTTGGCATTCTGATAACCATACGTTCACCCATAAAGGCGATTTCTGGTTCGTAAGCGTGTCTCCAGATATATAAATTAGCAAAACTGTAGTCGGCTCCATGACATCCGCTCGAACATATAACAGTCTTGGCGAAGTCTTGGTCATCTAATTTGACAGGTCTAAATTCTAGCATTAGTCTCTCCCTTTTTGATATCTTAACTACATTATACGATTCTATTTTTATAAAAATTAACATCTCATTATAGCACTAAAAACCAACATGTAAAGTGAATTCCGAGTGAATAAGTAGGAATTTAAAAAAATATACTTTTATAGTATTGATTTTATAACTTCAAAGTGTTACTGTTGCAATAGAAAAAAAGAAATGACATTCGGAAAGGGGATGAAAGATAAATGGCTAAGATTACAGAGGATATGATTATCGGAGATGTTATCAACGAGAACCCTGATCTAATTCAGGTATTCTTCCAGAACGGAATGATGTGCATTGGTTGCCCAGCTTCTCAGGGAGAGTCAATCGGGCAGGCTGCTCAGGTTCACGGAATTGATGCTGATCAGCTAATCAACTCGCTTAACGCTGCTCTTGAGGCATAGGCAAGTAGATTTCAAAACTGGAGTTTAGACTTCGATAAATCGCAGGGCTTTGGCCCTGCTTTTGCATTTGGCGGCTAATTCATTATGATATATGTGCTTACTGAAATCGTGAGGTTTTAGCAAAGAGATATTAGCTTGTTGAACGGGGATTAGGATAAAAAGGACTTAGATAAGATGAAAAGAGAACTCAATCATCATTACATAGGGGGATCATACGGAGGTAACCAGAATTGGTTTCGCACCTTTATGATGCGAATCGGTGGCTGCGGCGCTGAGACTGCTTGTGAGAGCAGCCTGTATTTTGCGCGAGAATTTGGATTCAAGAATCTGTACCCATTCGACTGTAATCAGATAAAACGAGAGGAGTATGTGGACTTTGCACACATCATGGAGAATTACCTTTGGCCTAGGATTACTGGTATCAACAAATTATCAATCTATGTAAATGGATACGTTAAATATCTACGTGATGTCGAGGAATCTCGTGTTGACGTGAGTGAATTTTTAGGGGACAACACTTATGAGGAGGCGGCAAAAAAGGTAAAGAGTCAAATAGACGCGGGGCTGCCTATCCCATTCTTGACGCTTAGGCATAAGGATAAGGCATATGATGACTACGTATGGCATTGGTATCTTGTAAATGGATATGACGAGACTGAGGAAGGGCTCAAAGTCAAGGCGGTGACTTATAGCAGTTTCCGATGGCTTGATTTAAAAGGGCTATGGAATACTGGATGTACACCAACTGGTGGCATGATTATCTACAGTTTGCGCGACGCATAGTCAGAGCTTTAAGGGGCATAATGGTAGGCACAATAAGTGTGAGTTTGATATGGACATATGATTACAAAAAGACTGTGAGAATTAATCCCACAGTCTTTGTTTACAGATTATTGATGAGAAATCATCTTAACTCTACCTAATAAACTTCGCCCTTCTAATCACGAGTTCAGCTGCAATACCAATCGCTACTCCCGCAATTGTTCCAGATATCATAAGCACAGGCAGGTAATAGAAAATTCTGATGTCATTGATGATTATAGCCGCAATCGCTAGCTGCCCCATGTTGTGCAGGAAACCGCCCGCCATGCTGACACCGGTAACACTGAACAGCTCGGTCTTTTTCAGCAAAATCATACCCGCCAAACTGATAGTCGCACCGGCGAGCGAGTAGAGCATACCGAATACACCAGTAAAGAGGAGACCTGCAACGACGATTCGGATAACATTTAGCATAACTGCGTACTTTGCTGAAAGCTTATATAGAGCAACGACAGCAACTAAGTTAGCTATCCCTAATTTGATCCCCGGAATACCTGGTGTATATGGTATAATAGCTTCGACATACGATAAAATGAGCGCCAATGAAGCTAGTAGCGCAACGGTTGCGACACTATTGCTGCGGCCGCGCGGGGTTCTGGTATTAAGGTCAGTTGAACGCTTAGTTCGAGACTGAGTCATACTCGTTCGCCCCCTTTCCGCCTATAGAAACGACCACCTTGTTAGGAAGGCAGATGATGCTCTCCCCGGTCTTGCTTATAGCTTTGTGCTTTACGCACACCTGATTGTCACACGATGCTTCGGACATCGTCACGAAGCCATGTTTAATTCTTATTATATTAAGCTTATTACCCTGCTTTACAGCAATCGTTTTATCCTCGGACAAGCTGTACACTCCGTAAGTCTTGCCGTCGACTGTCACAGTGGCTTTATCTCCCGAACGACTCGTCATGCCGAGCCATACCGAGGAGGCGATGCCAAATGAGATGAGGATTATAAAGAGGATAATGTCCGCTTTTCTTACAAATCCTTTTAACATTATTCGTTATTCCCCGTAACCCCTTAATTGTGAGGTAATACATTGATTAGACTTAGTAAACAAACCATAAAACTCTCGTTAATATTCATAATAATCGCAACGGTTATTATAACACAGACAGCTTGCAAAAAAACACAGGAGGTTGAACCAATCTCAAAGGAGGGGTTCTACCTAGATACAGTATGCAAAATCTCGATATATGATATGGATGGAGACCTCGACCAGAAAAAGGCTGAGGCTGCAATAGACAAGGCGTATAAGCGTTGCCGTGAGCTCGAGAATACGCTCAGCAACACTATTGAGTCCAGTGAAGTTAGTCAGATTAATAACGCTGGTGGAAACTGGGTGACTGTGGGTAAAGACACGCTTAAGGTTGTAAAGGCTGGTTATAAATACGGTGAGTTATCCGATGGAGACTTCGATATCACTATCGGTGCGGTGTCAGGGCTATGGGATTTCCAGGCGGAGAAACCAGTAGTTCCAGAGCAGAGCAAGATCACTGAAGCTCTGAAGCATGTCAACTACAAGAATATTCAATTTGACGGAAACAAAATCAGGCTCGCAGATCCACAGGCGAAGCTCGACCTTGGTGGAATCGCTAAGGGATACGTTGCAGATGAACTCACTACACTGCTCGAGAAAGAGGGGGTAACATCGGCAGTTATCAACCTCGGCGGAAATATTTCCACTATAGGAAGTAAGCCTGACGGTAGTCCGTTCGTCATCGGAATCGAGAAGCCGTATACAGATAGAACTGAAATTATCGGAACGACAACGGCCGACAACCAGACGGTTGTAACCTCGGGAATTTACGAGAGACAGTTCCAGCAGAACGGCAAGATTTACCATCATGTACTGAGCAGCAAGACGGGATACCCGGTTGAAACGCAGCTTGAAGCTGTTAGTTTGGTTGCGAAGAAGGGACGCTCGATGGATATCGACGCTATGAGCACCATATGCCTGATGAAGGGTGTTGATGGTGGGAAGGCGTTCATCAAGAAGCAGAAAGGCGTTGAAGCTGTATTTAGTGCAGAGGGTAAGGAAGTTGCTAAGACCAAGGGCATGAAGTTTACAGCAGAATAATATGCCTAGAATGTGGTTGGAATCGTATATATTAAACATTAAGAAGGTTGGTGCATAGCATGAATGACAATAGAATATTGGTCGATATGCACCTGCATACCACGGCATCTGATGGTTCATACAACCCAGTGGAAGTCGTGCAGATGGTTAGGGATGCTGGAGTCAATGTGTTCTCGCTAACTGACCACGATACGACCGCTGGCGCAAATGAGGTTCAGGACAAAATTCCAGAAGGAATGGAGTTCTACAAGGGAATTGAGTTTTCATGTGAAATAGGAGATATCAAGTGCCACATCCTCGGCTATTCATACGATGACGAACATCCTGAATTCAAAGAAGCTCTCGCTGCTGCAGAGGCAAAGAGAGAGGATAAGCTCGCTATTAGGATAGAGCATCTGCGTGAAGTTGACGGTATCGAGCTTACATCTGAAGAGGTTTGGGAGCTAGAATCAATCCCCTCTGCAGGGAAGCCACACATAGCAAATATCCTCATGCGCAGGGGTATCTCTGGTACGAGAACCGAAATCATAAATAAATACCTTGAGTTTGGAGTGGATAACAGAATCCCTGCTGAGCTCGCTATTAAGGCGATTAGAGCTTCTGGAGGAGTTTCAATCTGGGCACACCCTCTCGGTGGGGAAAATGAAGCTCACATGAACAGAGACGAACTCGAGGCGAAGCTAGACGTGCTTCAGAGCATAGGTATCGAGGGGCTAGAATGCTTCTATTCTAGATACGATGAAGCTGAAACTGCAATGCTCCTAGATGTTGCGGAGAGTCGGGGCTTGCTCGTGAGCGGCGGTAGTGACTTTCACGGCAAGAACAAGAACGTGGAAATTGGGGAACTCGGTGTTAGCAAAAAAACAGTTTACGACTCTGATTTAAGTCTTGTTGCAGAACTCAGGAGAAGGAGACTTAAAAAGCAGTTAATTGTTTAATCAAAATACAACATGTGCTTAAATTTCAAGACTTTCATGTTGAACGGGCCCAAATAGTTTTTGTATAATACCCCAGTTCGTAAAATAAAGATAAAGAAAAAAAGGAGATATACCATGAGTGAAAAGAAAGTAACTATACTGGGATGGGCAGGGACTTGCATGTCGATAGTAATGTACGTTGCATATGTAGCTCAGATTATGAATAACTTAAATGGAAATAAGGGAAGCTTTATTCAGCCTCTAGCAGCAATGATAAACTGCATCCTGTGGTTCTCGTACGGATTATGCAAGGAAAAGAGAGATTACCCTATTATGGTAGCAAATCTGCCGGGAATTATCTTCGGATGTTTAGCGGCAATTACTTCGCTGTAGATTTATTTGTGATATGAATAAGCTAAGGGAAAGCATAGAAATAATTATGGATTATAAACAAGAAGAGTTTTTAAGTAAACAAAGAGCACTGGAACTATGGGATAGTGGAGATATAGATAAAATCGAGACTGGAACATTTAAGGGGCTTGCTGAAATTCACAGGTATATATTTCAGGATGTATACAGTTTTGCAGGGGAAATAAGGAGCGTGAACATTGCAAAAGGGAATTTCAGATTTGCTCCGGTACTTTATCTTGAAGCAAGTATCAAAGAGATAGAGAAGATGCCACAGAACACATTTGAGGAATGTGTAGATAAATATGTTGAAATGAATGTTGCACATCCTTTTAGAGAAGGTAACGGTAGAAGTGGCAGGATATGGCTTGATAAGATGCTCAAGGCAGCTGTAGGAAAGTGTATTGATTGGTCGCAAATAGATAAAGAAAGCTATTTATCCGCTATGGAGCGTTCTCCGGTAAATAGCCTTGAAATAAAACATTTGCTTTCAAGTTCTTTGACTACTGATATATCTAGCAGGGAAATTTATATGAAGGGAATAGACAACTCATATAGATATGAAGAAGCAAATGCTGTGAGTATTTTTGATGTAGACAAGTCTCATATACGGTAAAACCCACATAACAAGGGAATTGGTAATATAGATCGCAAGAATATAAATTAGCCGCCAAGCATGGCGGCTTTTGTCATTATAAGATAATTTCTATATATAATTTAGAGAACCTATCGTTTTGACAGTTTTTCCAATTATGGCAGGAGATAGCTCTTGTTAAGAATTCTATCTTCTGACTTTTTCTATAAACTCAAAGATTCTAGAGTAGTAGTCTTCGAGTATCTCGTCAGTTCCGTTATACAGCTCGTGCTTTGCACCTTCATATATAACGAATTCAGTAGTAGGTGTACTGTTTGCAAATCTGTAGTGACCCTCCGGATCAACAAGTGCATCATTTCCAGAGGTCAAGAGCAGTATAGGAATATCTATTTTATGAGCATCCTTGAGAATCCTTGGAGTCGTACGGAAACTCGCGTAGCCCCAGCCGTTAGACATCCTACTAGTATGATAATGACTGTCCTCAAGGCGTTGCTTGAAGATGTACATGTATCTAGGCTCTGACATGGCACTGCTCTTGTCATAATTAGAATTCCATCCCAAGCATTTCCGCCAGGGAAAGGCTGCTTCTCTTGGCGTAGTAGCTTGATTTTTAGCTAATAGCAGTTTAACTAGCAGCTTGGATGTGCCGCCTGTTCTTATCTCGAACATTGGAGAGCTTAGAATTGCAGCATCGAAGACTTCTGGATATTGCTCCAGATAAAGGGCTCCGATTGCGCCGCCCATGGAATGAGCAAACATGATGCACTTGAGGTCTCCAATAAGAGGTTTAACAATCTCAGTCATAAATTGGTGTATATCACGAGTGTAGTCGTTATAGCTATTTACGTGAACCAAATCATCTCCGTCTATCTGCCTTCCCGAATAGCCGTGACCTCGGTGCTCTATAAAGAATACCTCGTAGCCAGCACACCAGTAATATTCAACCATCTCGTGGAACTTTCCCCAGAAACCGCAGTACCCGTGTAACATGACTATGCATCCCTTGGCAGCATCTTGCTGTGAAGCGTGATAGTACCTTATTGGTAGACCGTCATATGCAGCAAAGTCTCCCTGCACTACATGCTGGCTACGCCACTGCTTGTTACCAGTAGCCATGTGTTCATTGTATTCGCTTTCGCTAACGATGGTAATTCCGCTTGGAAGTGCTGCATGTCTAGAATGCCTAGAATGCCTAGGGTCACTAACGGGCACAATTATGGGATTCGCTTTAGGATAACTCTTCATATCTGCCTCCTGATTACCTCAAAAGCCCGATCAGGATAGTTAGTAATAATTGCATCAACGCCAGCTCTACAGCACAGTTCGAGGTGCTCCTCTTCGTTAACTGTCCAGACGTTGACAGACAGACCTTTCTGGTGACATTCGTCTATAAGGCCTGGGAACTGAATATTGTAAAGTGCTGGATGAAGTGCCTGCACACCGTGCTTCAGAGCGTATGAAGGCATATCAATCGTTCCGTCGGCATATAGAAAGCCAAGCTTAGCCTCAGGGGTAACCTCGTGGATGTGCTTAACCGTGTAGTGGTTAAACGATGAGTAAATTACCATATCTGAGAAACCGCACTCCGAAGTCAGCTCCAGAAGTTTTTCTGCCATTCCAGGATAGAATACAATTCCCGTCTTAAGCTCAATGTTGATAATCATGTCGGCTGGAACTAGTAGCTCGAATACTTCACGCATGGTCGGAATAGTGACTCCTGCGAAATCCTTCTGCCCGCAGGAGAAATCAAGAACTTTAAGCTCCGCTAAAGTTTTATCCTTAATCCAGCCACTCCCATTCGAAGTTCTGTCGATTGTCTCGTCGTGGCATACGACTAGCTCGCCATCCTTCGTCATCTGAACGTCTAATTCGATTCCGTTCGCACCCATCTCAATTGCTTTCTGAAATGCAGGAAGCGTGTTCTCGGGAGCGTATCCACTTGCGCCTCGATGTGCCCATACGAGTGGACGTCTTTGAATTGTGTTGTTATTACTTTGTGTGTTAGCCATCTGCTTTCACCTTGTGCTTTCGTTTAAGTTACCTGTTATACTCTGTAACTTGTGCCACTTAATTTGCATGTTAAGTTCTATTATTTAACCTTATGCTCGTTTGAAACCTTCCACAAATTCTCGTACTTGAAGCCTGTTACACGCTCGAGGACGCGTTTCTCGTCATCTGTGGCAACACTATTATCTTCGCCTCGTCTTCTGGCGATTTCCTCTTAACCACATCGAATTCCTTGTTGGTGATAGGGAAAATATAGCCAAATATCAGCAGCAATACTACGAGAATTACCGGAATAACTATGAATATCATTGCGATTCCACGCTGAGTTGACAAAGCCTGTCCAACACCCGAGTGTGCTAGCTTAGCATCGTAGCCGACTAGTGAAAGTAGGATTCCTATAAACCAAACTGAGAGACCTGCAGAAATCTTTCTCGCAAATGTCGCCATTCCTTACACGATGCCCGGGCGACTCGTTGAAGTAATCAGCTCGTCTATATCCGCCATATCGGCAAGGATCGCAAAGATACTCGTCAGTGTAGCCGCATTTCCGATTCCAACTCCAGCAGAGAGAAGGAGTACAGGAACTATCGGTGCACCCGCATAGGAGAATGCGAGAAGTCCGAGTGTCGATACTATTCTTATCGGCGCACCTATGAGGATGGTGGTGCGCTTTGATGTTCTGGTCATTATCGGCGTGAATATGAGCATACCGATAAGCTGCGATGAAAGCAGAACGCCCATTAGCATCGTGAGATATCCCTTATCGTATCCTTGCAGTACGTCATCTACATAGTAAATCGCCATGCCAGACACGAAGTCCATAGCGCATTGACCAGATAGGTAGATACCGATAAATATCTTGAAGGAGCGACTCTTAAATACCGATGATGCTTCCGAGAAGCTATCACGAAGTCTAGTCTTAACTGGCGGTTTGACCTTTTCCCATGTTCCTGCAAAAGTTACAAAAGCGGCTATTCCAAATAGTGCACCGAATATAACCGCAACCTTGAGATACATGCTAGTGTTTAGCGTATCCTTTATCATGAGCGTCGGAATGAGTCCGGCCAAAATAGCTCCAACCGTCGACCATATCATTCTGAGGCTTGAGAACTTCGACCTAACGTCGTAACTGTCCACCATGTCTGGCAGTAGTCCGTTGTACGGAACCATGATGATGGTAAAGCAGGTCGAAAATAGGCAGTATATTACTATGTAATATACGAAGAGAGCTGTTGTGCTGCGTGACGGGATAGTAGTCCAGAGCAATATGAATGCGATAGCTGATAATATTCCGCCAATCAATATGTACAGTCTTTTAGGACCGAATTTCGAGGTTGTTCTATCCGTGATGTTTCCCATAATCGGGTCTGTGATAGCATCCCATACTTTTCCAACCATCGGGATAGCACCAGCGAGTGCAGCTGGCATGCCAAGTGCCTTAGTTAGGAAGACTAAGAAGAAAGTATTGATGATTACAAAAGCTCCGCCTCCGTAGAATTCGGCCATTCCATACATGAGACCAGCCTTTATCCCGGTGCCTCGGAACTTACCTGCTATTTTTATCGTTCACTATATCCTCCGATAATAATTGCTTTTTCATTAATAAGCGTTTATATACATTGTCATTAACAATCACTTCTGACATTTTTACCATACACTGACATGCAAATTATCATTAAAACTATATTTAGTTAAATTTTTTTAGATAATTCGCAGAGCATATCTGATTTCATTCAGTAAGTCAATGATTCAACCGGTAGCACAAAAACAATAAGCCGAGAACTCACGCTCTCGACTACATGTATATAAGATATATGGCTACACTGTGCTAGCGGATTAACCGCGAATAGCTGAAATTAGATTTCCGAGGAGCGGCTCGAACTTAACGCCGTACCAGTGCTCCTTGTCATCGATAGTGTTCTTAATACAGCTGAGTACATATTCGCCTGCAATTCTAGCGGCCTCAGCTTTATCCTTTCCTGCTAGGTAAGAGCCTACAAATGCGGAAGCGAACACGTCACCAGTTCCGTGGCAGGTGATTGGCATCTTCTCGTGTTTTTATATAATTAAGACCGTTTTCGTCCGAAACGAGAATTCCTGTCGCTTCGTCATCATAGCTGACACCGGTCATGATGACAGTCTTAGCGCCGAGCTCATGAAGACCGTTTACAAGCTTCTCTGCGTATGCTTTATCGTAGCTTTCTGTACTCGCTTCCAGTGAGGAGTGCGGCTTCCGTAATATTAGGAAGGGTAACGTCTGCTACAGCAACTAATGACTTCATAACCTCTACGAAGTCCATGTCGAATGCAGGATAGAGCTTGCCTCCATCGGCCATCGCAGGATCGACTATTCGTAGTCCCGAAGGCGAAACGAGTCTTGCAAATATGTCTTTTACATACGCAATCTGATCACTGCTTCCGAGGTAACCTGTGTATGCTGCATCGAAGTTGATTCCCTCGATTTCCCACTGTTTGATGATATCAGGCATATCACCAGTTAAATCACTACAAGTGAAACCTTTGAAGCCACCTGTGTGGTTTGAAAGTACAGCTGTAGGCATGATCGCTGTCTCATGTCCGCAGGCCGAAAGTATAGGTAGTGCGACTGTCAATGAGCATTGGCCGACACACGATATATCCTGAATTGATAGTATTCTCTTGTATTCCATTAGTTATATACCCATTTCAATTAAGTTTAGATAGTTGATCTCTTATAATAGAAGTTCTTGCCGAGCGCTGTCTTGCCGAGAGCAACCGATACTGTGATTGCTACAGCAGCACCAACGGATGCTTGTAAGAGATTGCCAGGCACATCTGCGATTGGAGCAGCCCAGTTGCCATAGATGAATCCCTGAGCAACGTAGTATGCAGCTGCAGTCCACATAACTGCTAATACATATGCAAATAGCTCTGCAAAAGGAATTCCCGCTAGCTTAGCCGCATGATTTCCGTTAGAAGCACGCTTGATGAGAATATCAAAGAAGACCTGAGCTATTAGCACCATTGCAATCTTGATCACGAATGTCCAAGGTGCCCATACAGCGTATCCGCCATATATATCAGCAAGTCCTGCACCAACGCCTCCAGCGAAGCATGCATATCTCTTAGGAAGGATAATTGCTGCTAGTAGTACGAAGCCATCGCCTAGATGAACGTATCCCATAGCGTTAGGAATCTTGAAAAATGTAGTAGCAATCATAACCATAGCGGTCATCATCGCTGTGGTTACAAGTATCAAAGTCTTATCACCTCTATCAGCACGACTTGTGCTTGTCTGGTTCTTAGTTTCAATCATAATTATTACCTCCATATAGTCATCTATATTCCTTATATAAATGCTGTTTTTATTATCGATTTGTCGTTGTGCACTCCTCCGACAAGTATTATAATAACAGTATAGTGCAGTTATTATAATATACAATTTAGATAAATTTTTGGAATACAGATAGGGGAAAATAGGCGATGAGAACCATTATTTTCGATTTTTGCCGACAATAATAATCAAAAATTTATATATACAGATTTTTTTGATTACATAAAGGCCAAAAATCCTTTCAGGTGAGTTTGAGCTCGGAATGAAGCTTCCGTCACTACGTCAGCTTGCCAAGGAAAAATGGAATCAGTGTCACTACTGTTGAGACAGCATATAATCAGCTGCTCGTAGAGGGATATATAGAGAGCAGACCGAAGTCAGGATATTACGTAAGCGAAGATATCTCTGGCGCAGTTGGTAATGGAAGTATAGAAGCAGGGCTAACACTCGACGAGCTTCTGCCACCAGAGAGCACCAAGACGGTCAAGGAGCGTTCACTCATCTATGATGAGGAAAGTTTTGAATTCTCGAAATGGAAGAAGTGCATGAGCAAAGTGTTTAACGAGTACGCTTATGCGCTACAGTCTGAAGCTGACGTGCAGGGTGAGGGCTGCCCTCCGCTATGAGATAGCGAAGTACCTCTATGCTGGCAGAGGCGTAAAATGCTCGCCAGATCAGGTTGTGATAGGTGCTGGCTCCCAGCAGCTTGCAACGCATCTCATCCGTATCCTCAGGGAGCTCGGTATCAGTAACGCTGCGATGGAATCCCCCGGCTACGGTCCTGTGCGCGAGATATTTAAGGATGAGGGAGTAAATCTATCCAATATCCCTGTTCAGGATAACGGTATCATGATTGAGAGACTGCCGGTCAACATGAGAAGTCTCGTCTATGTGAATCCGTCAAATCAGTTCCCATCAGGTGCGGTAATGCCGATTGGACGCAGATATGAGCTTATCAAGTGGGCGGAAGATAACGACAGCTACATCCTAGAGGATGATTACGATAGTGAACTCAGATATTTTGGAAAGCCTATACCTGCTCTACAAGGACTCGATAGGTCGGGAAGAGTCGTGTATCTCGGCTCATTCTCTTCGACGCTTTTTGCATCGATCAAGATAAGCTATATGGTGCTGCCTAAGGAGCTCATGGAAGTATTTGACAGAATCAAAAAGCAAGTATTCGCAGACGTGCTCCAAGGCGGAGCAGATTTGTCTCGCACTCTACATGGATGACGGATATTACTATAGACACATCAAGAAATGCAGGAAGAGGAATTCCGAGAAGCTCAACACCACGATGGAGATGTTTAAGGAATACGGCGAAGGTCTAATCGAGGCGCTCGATTCGAAATCAGGACTCGCAGTCATGCTACGAATCAAGGTGCCAGTGCCAGCAGAGCAGCTATGCCAGGTGGCTAAGGACGTCGGTCTCATGATGAAGCCTGTTACTGACCTATGCACGGAGGAGGAGCAGGTGGTGTACTTCTACTTCTACAGAGTGTCGGAGCCACTCCTGAGATTGCTTATCAAGATGTTTGTTGGGAATATAAAGAAGGGGATGAGGAATATCAATGCTTAGAATATTAGTTAGCAACGATGATGGAATAGATGCATTTGGAATCCGCACATTGGTACGTTTCCTCTCGCATATGGCTGAGGTATACGTCGTGGCGCCTGACAAAGAGAGAAGCGCTAGCGGTCAAGCTATTACGCTTGGCGGGAAAGTGACGGCTCATGCGGTAGAGATGGACGGAGCTGTGAAAGCAGTGGCTCTATCAGGAACTCCTGCTGATTGTGCGAAGTTCGGAATAGATATGATGAGGGAAGCGGGAACGCCTCCAGACTTTGTTATCGGCGGAATTAACCACGGCGGCAATGCGGGAATAGATGTCAACTATTCGGGAACATTTGCAATTGCAAATGAAGGGGCGCTAAATGGATATAGAGCTATTGCGCTATCCGTGACAAATAGGCAGGCGACGCACTTCGAGTTCATATGCGAGATGATACCGGAACTCATCGATGTGGCGAAGAAGCTTCAGCCAGGAATAATTCTCAATGTGAATGCTCCTGATTTACCTAAGTGGCAGATTAAGGGTGTAAGATATGCTGAGGCCGGTGTCTGTGGGTTTAACAACACTTTCGAAAGGGTTATAGCAGAGAATCACGAGGGCGAGAACGAAGAGTCTTCGAACAAACCTTTTGAAGACGGAGAATATAAATATAACGGTGAGATAACCGATGGTAGTGTGCAGCCTGCAAATACAGACCTTAACTGCCTTGCAAATAGGTACGCGACCATAACTCCGTATAAGGTGAACCGTGTGGATAACGGAATGCTTGCGAAGCTCCGTGGTCTTAGCTCGGATAACACGATGTGTATAATCATGGATGTTCAGAACCATATAATCCCTATGGTTCGTAAGAGTGAGAAGTTTATGAGCAACGTGCTAAAACTAGCAAGATGCCTCAGTATACTTGAGCTACCGACGCTTCTGACGGAGCAGTATGGCTACGATACAGAACCGATTTTAGGGGAACTCAAGAGTGAACTTAGCAGCTTCGAGAAGCTTGACAAGGTTGAGTTTGACTGCACATCTTCGCCGGACATGGAGAGCTTACTTCAGTCCCACAAGGGTAATCGCATTGTGCTCGCTGGACTAGAGGCTCACATTGGAATCCTGCAGAGCGCAAGAAGTCTAGTTGAGAAGGGCTACAACGTTCAGATTATCAAGGACTGCTGTGCATCTAAGCAGAAGGAAGACCTAGAAGAGGCTATGAAGACGCTTAGGGATATAGGCTGCACAATAACAACGCTCGAGTCTTTTGTATATGAAGAGATTGGCGGATCAACAGATTTTTCGTATAGAAAGGTAAAAACCGTTCTCGAGGCTTAGATGGGTATGGGTGTGGAAAACATCGAAAGTTATGTGCAAGATATATAATATTTGCTAGAAAATAAATGTGAAAAGTGGTATTATATTTTTGCATTGGCGCTCAGCAAAAGAGAGCTTGAGCGTTAAAGAGGTGACGCGCTGCAGAGAGGTAATGGCAGCGTAATAAGGTAAGGACAGGTGGTTTAAAAAAATGAACAACAATAAAAGATGGTTGTATCTCGGAATGGCGACTATTTCTACGCTATTTCTAGGACTTATTTATGCATGGTCTTTGTTCAGAACTCCTTTTGCAGAGGTTTTCAAGACATGGACAGTTGCACAGATGTCGATGACATTCACAATCTCGATGATTATGTTCTGCTTGGGCGGACTCATCGGTGGTCAGCTCGGTAAGAAGTTTGGTGTTAAGATAAGACTTCTAATCTCGGCAGTGCTGCTTCTCATCGGATTCTTTATGGTTTCAACTCTGAATCCAGCGGATGCATCGGGAAGCCTTATGAAGCTGTACATATTCTACGGAATCTTCGGTGGCGGCGGCGTAGGTATCGGATATAACGCTGTTATCACTACTATTACTAAATGGTTCCCAGATAAGGTTGGTCTTGCTTCAGGAATCATGCTAATGGGATTCGGTCTCGGCGGTCTAGCTCTTGGAACCGTCGTAACTAAGTTCATCGCAAATATTGGAATTTTTCCCAACATTTAAGATTCTTGCGATTACTATTTTCGTAGTTTTGGTAGTTGCAGCAATCATCATCAAGTCGCCAGAATCGCCAGCAGCAGGTGCGAGCAAGGCGGCTGTAGCAGATGATAAGACTCACCACTACACAACTGCAGAGATGATGAAGACCTCGAGATTCTGGGTATTTTTTATCTGGGCCGTTGCTCTCAACTCAGCGGGTCTCATGGTAATCAACAGTGCGGCTAACATCTCGTTAGCTTACGGCGGGTCGGCAGTACTCGGTATGATTGTTTCTTTATTTAACGGAGCAGGCAGAATAGTTACAGGCAACAACTTCGATAAGTTCGGCAGAAAGACTACATCTATTGTAAATAACATATTCATGTTCACAGCAGGTGTTCTCCTTGTAATCGGTGGTATGAGCCAGTCGCTCATCGCAATCGTTGTGGGGCTGATATTCGTAGGTCTAGCTTACGGAGGAACGCCAACACTTACATCCGCTTATATAAATAAAGCATTCGGAGCAAAGTACTTCCCTACTAACTTCAGTATCGCAAACTTCTCACTAATCCCAGCGGCTATCATCGGACCGATCATCTCGGCTAAGCTGCTTGAGGCTGCAGGTGGGAAGTACGACTCTAACTTCTACGCTTTAATCGTATTTACTCTCGTTGCATTTGTGCTATGGGTTGCACTCAACGTGACAAGTAAGAAGAGCGACAACGAGGGATATAAGTAAGGTGCAAGACAGGAATCGCTTGCAATAAGGCGCTTTCGGAATGTCGCGAACTACGTTAGAATTTAATAATAGCAGTGGTAATTGAATCATTTTAGCTTGCTAAGTATTTCTTGCTTGCGAAATGTTTGAACCACTGCTATTTTATTTTAAAGAAATCATAATAATTACAATCGAATTTCTTATAGCAAATGATATATACTTCTACTTATAGATACGAAATTAAGGAGGACGCACCGTGAAGATTCTAGTTTGCGATGATGATAAGGAAATCGCTAGAGCGATAGAGATATATTTAAATAACGAAGGCTTTGAGGTTGTAAAGGCTTACGATGGCTTCGAGGCCATTAATGCGGTAAAGAGTGAAGATGTTAAGCTCGCTATCATGGATGTTATGATGCCGAGACTCGATGGAATTCAGGCGACTCAGATGATTCGAAACGAGAAGGAAATTCCGATTGTCATGCTATCTGCTAAGGCAGAGGATTATGACAAGATTATCGGGCTAAATATCGGTGCGGATGATTACGTTACTAAGCCGTTCAACCCTATGGAACTAGTAGCGAGAGTTAAATCGCAGCTTCGTAGATATACGCAGTTCGGAAATGCCAATGAGCCATCCGAAGCAGGTATCTACAGAGTGGGCGGGCTAACTGTGGATGACAACAGCAAGAAGGTTACAGTTGATGGTAGAAACGTCACCTTGACCGCTACTGAGTTTGGAATCCTGAGACTGTTAGCGGAGAGCCCCTAACCGTGTTTTTCAATGGAGCAGATATATGAGTCGGTGTGGGATGAACCTGCATATAATCCGGAGAATACCGTTGCGGTACATATCAGACACATCAGAGAGAAGATTGAAATAAATCCTAAGGACCCTAGATACATCAAAGTTGTATGGGGCACAGGATATAAGCTTGAAGGAGATAACTAATGAGGGAACAAGTCGTAAGAGACGAGTTTCGTGGAGTGAAATCAAAAGTTGCCATAATTCTGGCAACTGTCAGCACAGTTTTTATTTGCTATATCGGCAAATAAAATCATAATCTATGAAGCATACACAAGTGAGCACTTTAACGGTTTTGTGAACAAGAATAAACTTGTGAGCATGCTGACGACGAATTTTATACTTCTCATCATCTGTGGTGCGCTGGCGCTTGCATGTGTGATATTTGCGATATACTTTAGCGGAACGTTAGATAGTAGAGGTAGGGTCAAGCTAAACTTCCTCGACCGCATATTTCCAGAGATTCGTATGCTGGGGATATTCCTTATGGGAGTAGGGGTGGTGATCTCTGAAGAGATTTTTTATGTATATATATTCTCAGGGAAATCACTAGAACACATACTTAAGACTGTTGTAAAAGAAGGGCTTTCAGTAAAGGAACTCACTGAACAGAGCGACATGCTGCTTGGTCGTGAGTCCTCGGACTTTAAACCTGAGTGGGTACAGGGTTTTTGGGTCCCTAGCTCTCATGACCATCTGTGTATTTGTAGCGTTGATCCTACTCACGTCACTTGTAAGGAATATCAAGAATAGGGATTTCTTCGAGCGATCAATCATCGGAAAAATTATCATGGGACTATACAACCTTTTCATCTCGAAGGATGTTAGCAAGAAGAGGTTGTGCTTGTTTATAGCAGTTATTTTCGCCCCTGCGTATCTATTTGAGAATTGGATATATGTGGCGATGACAATTATCATAATATTTATCCTCAGGTTCTACAATGACTATGCAAAGATTCGTGAGGGTATCAGAGCGATAAAGGAAGGCGATTTCGAAAAGAAGGTTGTTGTAAAGCACCGAGGTGAATTCGAGAGACTGGCGAACGATATTAACGAGATTGCCAAGGCGGAGGAAATCGCGCTTGAGAATGAGCTACGAAGTCAGAGGCTTCGTAACGAACTGATCTCCAATGTATCTCATGACCTCAAGACGCCGCTGACATCTATCGTGACATACGTTGACCTACTCAAGATGCAGGGCCTAGATAGCCCTGATGCGGCAGCTTACCTGGATATTATCGACCAGAAGACCAAGAGGCTACAGAAGCTTAGCGGAGATCTCTTTGAAGCGACTAAGGCTTCAAGTGGAGCAATGCCTATCAACATCGAGGTTATCGACCTAAATGGTGTTGCGCAGCAAGCAGTTGGTGAGCTAAACGATATCTTCGTTGCAGCCGACATAGAGGTTCACTGCGAAAAATACAAATGAACATATATATGTAAACGCCGACGGTAAGATGCTGTGGCGTGTAATCGAGAATCTTCTTACCAATGCCAGTAAATACAGTATGCCTGGAACAAGGGCATACGTAAAAGTTCGTGAGATGGGCAAATTCGCGGCGCTCGAGATAAGTAACGTGTCTAGAGATGCGCTCGATATCGAGCCAGATGAGCTGATGGAGAGATTTAAGAGAGGCGACAAGTCCAGAAATACTGAAGGCAGTGGGCTTGGTCTTGCAATCGCTAGAGACCTAATGCACATGATGAACGGCGATATCAGACTGGGAATCGACGGAGACTTGTTTAAAGCAAGGGTTCTGATTCCGCGTGTTGGTCAGAGGTAGATGCTCTGTAGCCTTTGCAATCATGTTCTACTGCTTTGGGGCATCGGCACTGGCTTTTGCAGTGATATCTATTCTGCTAGCATAGAGCAAATTATATTTAATATCGACTAGGGATTGGCTGCACCAATCCCTTTTTATAATGCAAAAACTTCAAAAAAATACACAAAAATACGAACACTGTTTACGTTATCGCCATTTATACTTCGGAAAAAGAACTAAAAACCGCATAAAAATATGCATCAAACCATCATAAAATACGGATTTAGAAAGCTTCGATTGTTGACATTGAGAACGCATGTGATAAATTTAAATTACGATATTTAATGATAATTTTATGCACGCTCGGCGCTCTGAATATGAGACGTTACGGGCGGCAAAAACTAAATCGATTATAGGCGAGTGCGACGGTCCTCGCATTGATAATTAAAGATGGAGGCAAGAGGAAATTATGAAAAAAAGTAGCAGTAGTAATGGGAAGCGATAGCGATCTACCAGTAGTTGAGAAATGTATCGATGAACTAAAGAAGTACGAGATACCAACAGAGGTTCACGTGTATTCAGCACATAGAACCCCAGACGAAGCCATTGGATTTGCAAAAGCAGCAGAAGAGAATGGTTTCGGAGTTATTATCTCAGCGGCAGGTAAGGCTGCTCACCTTGGAGGCGTACTAGCGGCTAATACGGTTCTGCCAGTAGTAGGAATTCCAATCAAGGCTTCCGCACTAGATGGTATGGATGCGCTCCTATCCACAGTTCAGATGCCACCGGGAATCCCAGTTGCTTCCATTGCAATCGATGGAGCGAAGAATGCAGCGATATTTGCAGCAGAGATCCTCGCAGTTTCCGACGAAGCTCTCAGAGCTAGACTCTGGGAAGAGAGAAGAAAGGCGCACGATGCGGTAATCGAGAAGGATGCGGCAGTGAGCGCAAGATTCAACCAGTAACTGACACTTGATTCTGGGCTAAACAAAGTCCAGATATGAGCAACATGATAAACAAAAACTATCATATAAATTAAAACGGATTTAACAGATTATATAAGGTTAGGAACAGTATGAGTGAGTTAAGAGAAGAATGTGGAGTAGTAGGTGTTTTCTCCCCAAGAGAGACTTATGAAATAGGCAGAACTGTCTATTACGGCCTCTATTCGTTGCAGCACCGTGGACAGGAGAGCTGCGGAATCGTGGTAAATGACGACGGAGTATTTGCAAGCCGCAAGGATATAGGACTAGTAAACGAAGTATTTAACAACAACACCCTAGATGAGCTAGGTGTTGGAAGTCTAGCTATCGGTCACGTTAGATATGGAACTACAGGCAAGAATGAGCGTGCAAATGCCCAGCCGATAGTTGTAAATCATATCAAAGGCAGTATGGCTGTCGCGCATAACGGTAACATCGTAAATTCCAGTGAACTGAGAAGGGAGCTAGAACTTGAGGGTTCAATATTCCAGACTACGAGTGATACCGAGGTAATCGCGTACCTCATCACCAAGGAGAGACTTCGTACAGACTGTATCGAAAATGCAATTAATGCAGCTATGCATAAACTTAGAGGCGCTTATTCTCTATGTGTGATGTCACCTAACAAGTTGATTGCAGTTCGTGACGACAGAGGTTTTAGACCACTATGTTATGGACTCACTGAAGACGGCAGATATGTCGTAGCCTCTGAGTCATGTGCACTTGATGCGGTTGGCGCGAAGTTCGTCAGAGATATAGAACCAGGAGAGATAGTGATCTTCAACCACGAGGGCATTCGTAGCATTAAGGATCACTGCAACAAGAATCCTAAGTCAATTTGCATATTCGAATATATCTATTTCGCAAGGCCAGACTCCACGATTGACGGCATAAGCGTTCATCGTGCTAGAGTTGAGGCGGGTAGAGCACTTGCCATTGACTATCCAGTCGATGCGGATATCGTAATCGGAGTTCCTGACTCAGGACTCGATGCGGCTGTCGGATATGCACGCGAGTCGGGAATCCCTTACGGCATGGGATTTGTAAAGAATAAGTACATCGGCCGCACCTTTATCGCTCCAGGGCAGGCTCAGCGTGAGAAGCTTGTAAATATCAAGCTCAACGTAATCGAGGAGACTGTACGAGGCAAGAGAGTAGTCATGATTGACGATTCTATAGTTAGAGGTACGACGTCGAGAAATATCGTAGAGAAGCTCAGACATGCAGGCGCAAAGGAAGTTCACCTCATGCTGACAGCACCTCCGTTCGTTGACGAGTGTTACTATGGCACCGACGTGTCGGACAAGTCACAGCTAATCGCTGCGAACCATACTGTGGAAGAGATTTGCACGCTTATCGGCTGCGACTCAATCGGATTCCTTAAGATGGAAAGGCTTCACGAGATGATTGGAACAGCGCCTAACGTTGGATACTGCGATGCATGTTTTGGCGGCGAGTACCCGGCAGGAAGAGCGACCGCAGGTAAATTCAAATTTGAAACTAAGCTAAGCGAAACCAAGAAAAAGGAGAATTAAGATGAAGAGCCAGAGCGAGAGCTACAAAGAAGCGGGAGTAGATATCACCAGCGGATATAGAGCGGTAGAACTCATGAAGGAACACGTGTGCAAAACTATGCAGTTTGGAAACACAGCTCCTGTAGGCGGCTTCGGAGGATTGCTGCAGCCAGACCTCACAGGCATGAGCGAACCGATTCTAGTGAGCGGAACTGACGGCGTCGGAACTAAGCTAAGCTTGCTTTCCTGCAGGATAAGCACGACACGGTGGGCATCGACTGCGTGGCAATGTGTGTAAACGACATCATCTGCGTAGGTGCTAAGCCGCTGTTCTTCCTCGACTATATAGCTTGCGGCAAGAACGTACCTGAGAAGATTGCTTCCATCGTAAAGGGCGTTGCAGACGGCTGCATCCAGTCCGAATGCTGCCTCATCGGTGGAGAAACTGCTGAGATGCCGGGATTCTATCCAGAGGATGAGTATGACCTAGCTGGATTTGCAGTAGGAATCGTAGACAAGAGTAAAGTAATCGACATAGAGAAGGTGAGTGAAGGTGATGTCATTATCGGAATCGCATCGTCGGGTATTCACTCCAATGGATATTCGCTAGTCAGAAAGGTTTTCGACGTTGAGAATGTGGACCTAGCGGCAAAGAGAGATGATCTCGGTGGAAAATCCCTAGGTGATGCACTTATCGAGCCAACCAAGATATACGTGAAGCCGATGACTGAGCTGTTCAAGGAGATGACTCCGCATGCAGTAATGCACATCACAGGCGGAGGATTTTACGAGAACATCCCTCGTGCACTTCCAGAGGGCATGACAGCTAAGATTGATAAGAATAGCCTTGAGATTCCTCCGATTTTCAAGGTGCTTGCAGAGACAGGAAATATCCCAGAGCGCGACATGTTCAACACTTACAACATGGGTGTGGGCATGACCGTAGTTGTACCTCCTGAGGACAGCGAAAGAGCTCTCGAGATTATCAATGGCGCTGGTGAGAGAGCTTACGTAATAGAGAAATCGTTAAAGGTGACGAAGGCGTAATTATCGAGGGATAATTTGTCAATGCGCATGTGCGGTGGAGAGTGAATATGAGCAATTTTGCAAAGGTTGCAGTTCTAATATCTGGAGGAGGTACAAACCTTCAGGCCATCATAGATAGGTCGACGGCTGGTGAACTTCCGCATGTGGAACTGGCGCTAGTAGTATCGTCTCGCAAGAATGCTGGCGGACTGGATAGAGCGGAGAGAGCTGGGATAAATCATGCGTATATCGGTAAGGAGAATTTTGAGCAGGAGCTCATAGCACTTCTCGAGGAGCATGAGATTGACATCGTCGTGCTTGCAGGATTCCTCAAGATTCTTAGCAGTGATTTTGTCAGCAAGTATCCAGATAGGATAATCAACGTGCATCCGTCACTTATTCCGTCGTTCTGCGGAGACGGTTTCTATGGACTTCGCGTTCATGAGGCTGCACTCGAGTATGGTGTCAAGGTGACAGGGGCAACTGTTCACTTCGTAAATGAAGTTACGGATGGTGGCAAGATCATTGCCCAGCGTGCAGTAGATATTAGAGAAGGCGATACACCGGAAATCCTCCAGAGAAGAGTTATGGAGGAAGCTGAGTGGAAGCTTTTGCCAGCGGCAGTCGAAGAAGTCGCAGCAGATATAGTGGCAAGGAGAGGATAATGAATATTGCAGTAATTGGTGGCGGTGGCAGAGAGCACGCCATAATAAAGAGCCTTAAGCGCAGTAAGGGAGTATCCCACATATATGCACTTCCGGGTAATGGCGGTATCGCAGAAGATGCGGAATGCATTGCTATTGGCGCGAAGGACCTTGATGCAATCGTTGATTTTGCAGTAGAAAAAAAGCTTGACTATGTGGTTGTTGCTCCCGATGATCCGCTAGTTCTCGGACTTGTGGACATGCTCGAAGCTAAGGGTATTCCGTGCTTTGGTCCGAACAAAGCAGCAGCGGTTATCGAGGGTAGCAAGGCGTTCTCCAAGCAGCTCATGAAGAAGTACGGGATTCCGACGGCTTCGTATGAGATATTCAGCGATATGGAAGCGGCTCTAGAATATATCGAAACCTGTCCGATTCCGACAGTAATAAAGGCAGATGGACTAGCGCTCGGCAAGGGTGTAATCATAGCAGAGACCCGTGAAGAGGCAAGAGAGGGGCTCCGAACAATCATGGAGGACCACAAGTTCGGTGCGAGCGGGGATACTGTAGTTATCGAGGAATTCCTCGAAGGTCCAGAGGTAAGTGTGCTGTCTTTCACTGACGGTAAGGTAGTGAGACCGATGGTTTCATCTATGGATCACAAGCGAGCGCTAGATGGAGATAAGGGACTTAACACAGGCGGCATGGGCACCGTTGCTCCTAATCCTTACTACACAGATGAGATTAGCGAGCAGTGCATGGAGCAGATTTTTAGACCTACTATCGAAGCTATGGCGGCGGAAGAGAGAGCCTTCAAAGGTTGTCTATACTTCGGTCTCATGCTCACCAAGGATGGGCCTAAAGTAATCGAGTACAATAGCAGGTTTGGAGATCCAGAGACGCAGGTAGTACTTCCGCTTCTAGAGGGAGATCTACTCGAGATCATGAGAGCGACTACAGATGGTACGCTGGCAGATGTGGAATTCTCATTTAGAGATGAAGCAGCATGCTGTGTAGTAGCTGCATCGGCTGGATATCCTGCATCGTACGAGAAGGGATTTGAGATAAATCTTCCAGAGGAACATGACCTTATATATGTTGCTGGTAGTAAGCTTGGTGATGGCAAGCAATTGACTAGCGGCGGTAGAGTTCTCGGTGTAGTTGAGACAGCACCGACTCTAAGAGAGGCTGTGGACAAAGCTTATGCTAAACTCGGAGAAGTGCATTTTGACAATATGTATTTTAGAAGAGATATCGGAGCAAAGGCGCTAGCTGCACTCAAGTAACGAACAAATACAATCTATTATTTATACTTACAACAAGACTGATTAAAGACAGGAGTAATGGCATGGTCAAAGCTTTATACGTAGAGAAGAAGCCGGAATTCGCAAACAGGGCCAAGGAACTTATCAAGGAGTTCAGGGAGCGCCTGCAGATTGCGAGCTTGACGAATATCAGAGTTATCAATAGATACCTAATCGAAGACTTATCAGATAAGGCATTTGAAGAGGCTCGCGGAACTATTTTCTCTGAACCGCCTACAGATACGAGCTGCACGGATATGGATTTTCGTAAGCAGGTTGTGATTGCTGTAGAATATCTACCTGGTCAATTCGACCAGAGAGCGAGCTCGGCAGAGGAGTGCCTCCAGTTTATCGCTCCAGATGAGAAGCCGACAGTAAAGTCAGCAGCAATCTATATCCTAGAAGGTGAGCTATCAAACGAAGAGCTTGAGAAGATTAAGGAATATCTGATAAACCCTGTTGAATCGCGTGAGGCGTCGCTTGGTGTTCCTGCTACGCTAAAGGCAAAGTATCCTGATCCAGCACCGGTTGCGACGATCAAGAACTTTATAAATTACACAGATGCAGACCTCGAGACATATCTCGCGGCGAATTCCCTTGCGATGGATATCGAGGATCTCAAGATGTGTCGTGATTATTTCAAAGAAGAGGGCAGAGATCCAAGCATCGCTGAGATTAAAGTTATCGATACGTATTGGTCCGACCACTGCCGTCATACGACTTTCAACACGACTATCAGAGGAGTTGTGTTCAAGGACGAAACTATCAACAAGACATTTAGCGAGTATCAGGAGCTTCGTAAGCAGCTTGGAGTACACAAGCCGATTAGCCTTATGAATGTTGCGACTATCGCAGTCAAGGCGCTAAAGGAAAGCGGCAAGATGGTAGGTCTCGTGGAGTCGGAAGAAATCAACGCATGCACAGTTGATTTTAAGGCGAATATCGATGGTGAAGAGCAGGATTGGGTACTGCTATTCAAGAACGAGACACACAATCACCCTACGGAGATCGAACCGTTTGGCGGAGCTGCAACTTGTATCGGTGGAGCTATCAGAGATCCACTATCAGGCAGAAGCTATGTGTATGCTGCAATGCGTGTAACCGGAGCAGGCAATCCACTCACTCCTGAGTCTGAGACTCGCGCAGGAAAACTTTCGCAAAAGAAGATTACAACGACTGCCGCTTCAGGATACAGCTCATACGGAAACCAAATTGGACTTACGACTGGTCTCGTAGATGAGGTGTATCACGAAGGCTACGTGGCAAAGAGAATGGAAGTTGGAGCAGTAGTTGCGGCTGCACCTGCGTCAAATATCCGTAGAGAGAGACCAGAAGCAGGTGATGTTATCATTCTGCTAGGTGGTAGAACAGGCAGAGATGGAATCGGTGGAGCTACAGGTTCATCGAAGTCTCATAGCATGGAATCGCTCGAATCATGCGGTGCAGAAGTCCAGAAGGGTAACGCCCCAGAGGAGAGAAAGATCCAGAGACTGTTCAGAAATCCAGAGGCAACCACGTTAATTAAGCGTTGCAACGATTTCGGGGCAGGCGGAGTTTCGGTTGCTATCGGTGAGCTAGCAGATGGACTCGAGGTAACCCTAGACAACGTTCCTAAGAAATACGACGGCTTAGACGGAACTGAGCTTGCAATCAGTGAGTCTCAGGAGAGAATGGCTGTAGTCGTTGCAGCAGCAGATGCGGATAAGTTCAAGAAGCTGGCTGAGAGCGAGAATCTTGAGGCGACAACAGTTGCGACAGTAACAGAAAAAAAGCTTACCTCACGATGAATTTCAGAGGTCAGCAGATTGTCAATATTTCAGAGAATTCCTCGATACTAATGGCGCAGAGAAAGAAGCTGACGTCGTAGTTGAGAGTGCTCGTAGATTTGACAAGGAGATTCCAAAGGATTTTTGAGAAGGGTATGAAGGAGCTCGTATCTGACCTTAATGTATGCTCCAAGAGAGGCCTTTCAGAGCGTTTTGACTCTACTATTGGATGCAACACTGTCCTGATGCCTTTTGGTGGTATCAAGCAGAGAACACCTATTCAAGCGATGGTTCACAAAATCCCAATGCTCGAAGGTGAATGCAGCACTGTATCTATGATGTCATATGGGTTTAATCCTTATATCCTAGAGCAGAGCCCTTACCATGGAGCATACCTAGCGATTGTTGAGAGTGTTGCTAAGCTAATCGCAACAGGTGCGAGCTATGACCGCATCTACCTGAGTCTACAGGAGTACTTCGAGAAACTAGGTGATAACGATAAATCTTGGGGCAAGGCATTCAGTGCAGTTCTCGGTGCGTTCAGAGCGCAGATGGAGCTAGGCATTGGTGCAATCGGTGGTAAGGATTCCATGAGCGGAACGTTCGAGGACATACATGTTCCACCAACTCTGATTTCGTTTGCGGTAACTACAGATGAACTAAGCAAGGTTATCTCACCTGAGTTCAAGAGCAGAGGTCACGAAGTCGTATGGCTGAGACCGGAGATTGGTGAGGATGGACTTCCAACTGCTGAATCTCTAATCAAGAACTTCAAAATGGTGAGAAAGCTAGTCGATAATGGATTAGTTGCGGCTTGCTACACACCTGGATTTGGCGGACCTGCAGAAGCAGTTTTCAAGATGGCAATCGGTAACAATGTTGGCTTCGAGTTCGATGAGGGTGTCTCCATGAGAGAGATGTTTGGCTACGCATACGGAAGCTTTATCATAGAAACTAGCAAGAATATAGATTTGACTGCAGATATGAAGCTTCTGGGCAAGACGGTTTCTCGTGAATCAATCGGTAGCAAGAAAGGTCGCGTAAGACTTCTCGCGCTAAATGCTCTATATGAGGGCAAGCTTGAACCTGTGTACAGCTGCAACATCAAGACTTCAGATGAAAACATCCCTGAGATGATATACAGAACTAGGAGCGATGCGGCACCAAGCAAGACTGTGGAGAAGCCAAAGTTCTTGATTCCTGTATTCCCAGGTACTAACTGCGAATACGATACAGCTAGAGCGATTGAGAAAGCAGGCGGTGAGGCTGAGATTTTTTTATCGTAAATAATCTCACAGCAGACCATCTGAAGCGTTCGGTTAAGGAGTTTGCAGCAGCGCTTTCTAAGGCAAATGTACTATTTATCCCAGGAGGTTTCTCAGGTGCCGATGAGCCAGATGGATCAGGTAAGTTCATCACATCGTTCCTGAGAAATGAAGCTATCTCTGTTGAACTCATGAAGCTGCTAAGCGAGAGAGATGGTCTGGTTGCAGGAATCTGTAACGGCTTCCAGGCACTAATCAAGCTCGGACTTCTCCCGTATGGAGAAATCGGTGTGCAGGAAGAGAACAGCCCAACGATAACATTCAATAAAATAGGTAGACACCAGTCGAAACTCGTAAGAACTAAGCTTTGCTCGACCAGGTCACCATGGCTCAGGAAGGTAAGTGTAGGACAGATTCTGACCGTGCCGATTTCACACGGTGAAGGAAGATTTGTCGCTAGTAGCAACGATATCGACACTATGCTCGAGAACGGACAGATTCTAACGCAGTACGTTGATTTTGAAGGAAATCCAACCATGGATATTCAGTTCAATCCTAACGGCTCATCGATGGCTATTGAGGGAATCCTCTCGCCAGATGGAAGAATCCTCGGCAAGATGGGACACTCTGAGAGAATTGGAGAAGGCCTTTACAAGAACGTGCCTGGAGAGTTCGAACTAGGACTATTTGAGTCAGCTGTTTCATACTTCAGAGGAGAAGAATAAAGATATAACTTCGGGCGGTAGGCTGTGTGTGGGGCGAACCTCATTTGCAGCCTATCTGCCCATTTTATGATGTGAGCAAACGATGTGCATTTTGCATAGTAAATCTGCAAAAAACGCACAGATGAAAGCTGACATTGAAGCTGGTTAGTGTGATATACTACTTTTCAGACACTAAGGTAATGTATGTATAATTTATTCAGAAAGGGAAACTGGAAAAAAATGAGTAAGGAAAAGAATTCTTGTACTTAATCTAGGATCTACATCAAGTAAGATTGCTGTATACGATGACGCTCAGGAGGTTTTTAAGGAAACCATCAGACATACGCAGGAGGAGATGGCTCAGTTCGACGACGTGCTAGAGCAGTTTAGCTTCCGTAATGAGAAGGTGAGAGAGGCTCTTGAGAGCAACGGTATCGGCGTTAACACACTCACAGCGGTATGCTCGAGAGGTGGAAATATCATCGCTTGCCCACACGGGGCAATCGGAATCGACCAGGAGATGATTGACTATCTGACAAGACCAGAGGATACAGCGAAGCACGCGTCACTACTCGGCAGCATGATTGCTTTTGACCTCAAGAAAGAGTTCGGGATTCCTGCATGTATCTACGATGCTATCGGAACAGATGAGATGCAGGCAGTTGCAAGAGTTTCCGGAGTTCCAGAGATTCCTCGCTACACCGTAGGTCACACTCTAAACACAAGAGCTATGGCTATCAAGTGCGCAGACGAGGTGCTTAAGAAGCCTTTTGACGAGTGTACATTCATCGTCGCTCACATGGGTGGTGGAAGCTCAATCAGACTCTATCACAAGGGAGTAAATATCGACTGTGTAAATGACGATGAAGGAAACTTCTCGCCAGAACGCGGTGGCTCCGTAAGTTGCAAGGACCTTGTAAATTACTGCTTCACATCAGGAGAAGGTGCAAAGGCTGTAATGAAGAAGTTCCATGGTGCAGGCGGACTTAAGGCTCATCTCGGCACAACAGATGCTATTGAGGTTGAGAAGATGATTGAAGCAGGAAATGAATATGCTAAGGTTGTATATGAGGCGATGGCATATGGAATTGCTAAGGACATCGCTAAGCTATCCGCTCCAGTATCTGGAAAGGTAGACAGAATCATCCTCACAGGTGGAGTTGCTTACTCAAAGTTCCTAACAGATATCATCGAGGGAATGGTGAGCTGGATTGCACCAGTTGAGATGATGCCAGGAGAGTTCGAGATGGAGGCTCTAGCAGGCGGAGCTCTAAGAGTTCTAAAGGGCGAAGAGAATCTTCAGAATTTCGGAGAAATCAAGGCTGCGGCAGTTGATAGAATCCATATCTGCAAAGGTGTTGAGCCTTATACAACGCCAGCGAAGTAAGTCGCAAAATTATTTAAAATGCAAAGCTGCCACCCTAGTGTGGTGGTGGCTTTTCGTTTATTGACAGTCTGTATTATTTCGTGTACTATTCTTGTATACGTGCTGTTGTAGCTCAGTTGGTAGAGCACTTCCTTGGTAAGGAAGAGGTTCGGCAGTTCGAGTCTGCTCAACAGCTCCAATTAATTTAAATTTAATCACAATTCTAAGGAGGACATCATGGCAAAGCAGAAGTATGAGAGAACCAAGCCACATATCAACATCGGTACAATCGGCCACGTTGACCACGGCAAGACAACTCTAACAGCAGCAATCACAAAGACTCTTCACAACAGATATGGACTCGGAGCAGACGTAGCATTCGACCAGATCGATAAGGCACCAGAAGAGAAGGCAAGAGGAATCACGATTTCCTCAGCACACGTAGAGTATGAGACACCAAACAGACACTACGCACACGTAGACTGCCCAGGACACGCAGACTATGTAAAGAACATGATTACAGGAGCAGCTCAGATGGACGGAGCTATCCTCGTAGTAGCAGCAACAGATGGACCAATGCCTCAGACAAGAGAGCACATCCTGCTATCTAGACAGGTAGGCGTACCATACATCATCGTATTCCTAAACAAGTGTGACATGGTAGACGACGAGGAGCTACTAGACCTAGTAGAGATGGAAGTAAGAGAACTACTAGACGAGTATGAGTTCCCAGGAGATGACACACCAATCATCAGAGGATCAGCACTAAAGGCACTAGAAGATCCAAGCAGCGAGTGGGGAGATAAGGTTTGTGAGCTAATGGAAGCAGTAGATACATACATTCCAGAGCCACAGAGAGCAAACGACCAGGCATTCCTAATGCCAATCGAGGACGTATTCTCAATCACAGGACGTGGAACAGTAGCAACAGGAAGAGTTGAGAGAGGAATGCTTAAGACAGGAGACGAGGTAGAGCTCGTAGGTCTAAGCGACGAGAAGAGAAAGGTAGTTGTAACTGGAGTAGAGATGTTCAAGAAGACTCTTGACGCAGCTGAAACAGGAGACAACATCGGAGCACTTCTCAGAGGAGTACAGAGAGACGAAATCGAAAGAGGACAGGTACTCTCGAAGCCAGGTTCAATTCACCCACACACAAAGTTCAAGGGACAGGTATACGTACTAAAGAAGGAAGAGGGTGGAAGACACACACCATTCTTCAATGGATACAGACCACAGTTCTACCTAAGAACAACAGACGTAACAGGAGACCTACAGCTCCCAGCAGGTACAGAGATGTGCATGCCTGGAGATAACGTAGTAATGGATATCGAGCTCATCACACCAGTAGCTATCGAAGAGGGACTGCGTTTCGCTATCAGAGAAGGTGGAAGAACAGTAGGATCCGGAGTAGTTACAGAGATTATTGAGTAATCATAGATTACGAGGTAATACCACCAGACAACTAATGACAGGGGCGCATGCGCCCCTGTTTTTATAGCATAATGAGGTAAAAAAATGTCTATAGAAAAGATTTACGATTATTTCAGAAACTACGACAAAGAAACTTATCAGGTTTTCGCATGTGGAGATGACACGCCTTCAGAACAAGATATAGAAGCTTTTGAGAGCGAGTTCAATATAAAGCTACCGGATGATTTCAAAGAGTTTACCATGTCGCCTCTTGGTGGTCTATACATGGAAGTGAGAGAAGAAATTTGGCCGATGGCACAGGAGTATGAGGTCGCACCATTCTGGGAATTTTGCCGCGGAATCATGGTTTACGGCATCTCAAGTGAAGTACCAGAGTACCTGGACTTACGTGCAAATACAAGGGCTTTCCATGAAAATGGGCTATCTGATTACATTCCGTTCTTTCAGTGATAGGAGACGGTGAACAGATATTCTGCTTCGATAGAGATGGAAATATATGTGTCTTTGATGGATATGAAGTGCATGCCGTTGAAGGTGATTTTGAGAGCTTCTTGCTCGGTCAAATTGATGAACTAGAAGAACGTAAGAATAAGAAGGTTGAGAAGCTGAAGAATAGAGCCGGCAGATAAGAATTCAGGCATTGTAGCATCGGCGATAAGATGATACTAAAATTCAGCAGAAATCAGCGTTGAGAACACGTCACATATAATAGCGGACTAAATTTAAGAACTAAATCATATGTAAAATAAAGGCGGGGGAGTGCAAAGGCACCCCCCCATTCTTACTAATGTTAGGCTAAGACTATCCTGCGATATTTAATGAAGCAGGTTGCTGATTAATCCTCTCTATAGTAGTGATTATAGTACGTATAAGCTAGCCTATATCCGCTGCGCAAATCCGCAGGTTTCAACTCGAGAATCTTGTCAAAAATCTTCATGCAGTAATCGATAACATCTTCTTCACTGCTGCCTTCTGCTAATTCGATAGCCTTTTCAAGATTCTTTACAGCGGCTTTCTTCTTCTCGTGATGAGCATTGTCGGCTGTCTTGGATTTTTCTGCATATGCGTAGCCATAGCGGTAGTACCAAAGCGCATCACGGTTAGCTTCTGATACTAAGTCTAGGGTCTGAAGTGCAAGATCTTCTTGATCTACACTGTTGTAAGCGCTTGCCAGCATGCCGAGAACCTCTTCGCTATATGAACTAGCTTCAGCCTGCTCAAGAAGTTCTATCATATCTCTAGTTCCCTTCATGATAAGAATCTTATTTAGAGCGAGCACCTGCTTCTCTGCATCGAGCTGCTTAAACTCTTCGATATCAGTAATCACCCTGTCGGACTCAAGCTTGCATATGAACTCCTTAAAATTATCTGCCAATATCTCCTGGCTATAGTCATCTTCTTGATCAACTAATACAACCATAGGCTCTCCCTCTGGTCCGCATTTGCTGTAATCGAGGAATACCATGTCATGTCCACCTGAAATTGTATCTGCAACTGTAAGGCCAATCGCAGGATATCCCCACTCCTTAAGCCAGAAATCAGTACCCGAATCGCCACAAATGGAATACTTCTTATCTTTGTCGATACCATAGATTCCAACTAGGTTAATGCAAACATTGTCTGTTGTTACGACATTATTTACAGGAATACCTCCGTTCTGGTGTTTAATAAGTTCGATATACGACTCAGGAAGCTTGTATCCAGTCTCTTTTTCTATATCCAATATCTCCTGGTCTGTAGGAGCCTTACCTGCATAATCATCGGTATAGCCATCAGAATTATCCCAAAATGATTTCCAGTCAAAGTTCTCAAAAGGTTTCATAATATCGCCTCCTAATAATTTCACTTGCTAATAATTTAGAATCTCATCTCTAGTCATACCCACTAACTCATATACCCATAGCCCGAGAATGTCCGAAATAATACCGTCACATAAAAATTCTTCTTCCCCGTCTCCGAACTTGCATGTGAATAACGGCTCTCTGGTTGCGGCTTCGTAAAATCTATTCGCGTATTCGGGGAGCATATCCGGATTATATTCAAGCGATAACTTCCTTGCAATTTCGCTCCTAATCTCGTCGAAATCATCACCTTTCTCAACGTATGCCTTCCGCGACTTCTCGACATAACTGCTGCAAAATGAAGATAACAACTCATCGCTTTTGTAGATGTATTTACAGCTAAAATCCGAAATGCATCCCGCGTGAATTAGAAATTGAAATAAATCCTCCATGCTTTCAGCAACTCTTCCGACGCTCCCTTCGCTGCTAATATATCCGATGCTGCCGTCTTCAAGCTTTTACATATTCGCCGCCGCTTCCATCAACCGCAAATGTTTCAAAAGGGATAGAATGCACTTCGCCATGCCCCGAATACTCAGTGTCTCGAGGCTTATCGCAGAAAAAAATATCGCATTCTCGCATCAAGGTTTCATTTAAGCCTCGCTGTTTTCAAAATCGCATCCGCTAAATTAATCGTCATATATCTACCTTAATAAATCGTAATAAGTGCATGTCCTCCGGCTTCGAGCACCTTCTTATAGAAGTCTCGAAGTCCTTCGATGTAATCCGAGATTTCCTCTATTAGCTCATCGACCAAGTCCTCATCATCTTTATCCCATATGTTTGGATACAGGCCAGCATTTGCATAATCTTCCATATTGAAATCTTCAAGAGCCTTTTTCATAATCGAAATCCTCTAGCGCCGAAATGATTTCAGGGACACGGTCATTTTTACACATGCGACGAATTGGCTTAAATCTTCAAATAAGTCCACGCCAATAACTGCCACGCTGAGGGGGTTATTACTAGACCTCTCATCGGTGCTCACTCCTGTTAGAACGAAGTGCATTACATCCCACATCTTATCAGTATCAAGAAAAATTTCAGCTTCTTCGTTTAAATCTTCAATAGTTTCAAAAACTTCTTCTTCATCATCGAGATTCGCAAGGCGCAGAAGTACGTCGAGGTTTGCGTCATCGATATATTGGTAGTTAGCAATCAATCCCATTGGTTTATCCTCCGTCTAAAAAGTGAACTGTTGGTTGCTAGCTCCGTTTGAGAGCTTTACAATACATTAATTATTTAACTAAATTGTACACCCCACAAGGGTCATTTGGAATACAATCTTTGGAAATTATTACAAAGAGGTGTATATTTAATATTGAAATAATTTATACGAATAATAACCCGAGGAGAGATAATCTTAGAATCAGAAAGGTGACAATATATGAATAACATAGAGATAAAAAAACTTGGAATATACGATGATAGCGTATTTATCGCCGATGGGGTTCAAATCAGTGGCCCAGAGGACATAAAGCTAGGTGAAAACGTGAATATCTGGTACAATTCCGTGCTTCGCTCAAGTGGCAAAGAAATTGTCATCGGTGCTAGGACCAATATTCAGGATGGATCCGTTATACACATTGCGACAAATGGAGGGACTTATATAGGCTCCGATGTGACGATAGGTCATATGTCGCTTATTCACGGATGCACGATAGGCGATTCAACACTGATTGGTATGGGGTCGATAATAATGGATGATGCCAAGATTGGTTGTGAATGCATAGTAGGAGCAGGCTCGCTTATTACTCAAGGCAAGGAGTTTCCTGACGGGGTTCTCATAATGGGTCGTCCAGCAAAAGTAGTGAGAGAGCTGAGCCCAGAAGAAAGAGCGGGAATTGCGGGCGAAGCATTGTCATATGTTGAAACAGCTCGTGAAGAGATTAGGAAACTAAACAATAAAGATGATACGCAGTGTTAAAATTACTGCTTCTAAATGATATGAAACAGTGCGTCAATGTCTCGAAAAACACACTTTTGTGTCATTCGGAACATTAAAAGTGCATTTCATTACATCAACGAACTTTATTTGACATACTTGTGCTAGTATTTAGTCACAATAAGTGTGTTAAATATAAAAAAATCGCCACAGGGCGTTAAGGACCTCAACCGTGCAGAGGTCCTTTTTTAATTTTTTGTGTTAAATTTTAGTGTACGGTTAAAATTCGCATTAAAACTTATATTTCTTAATCGCTACGATTTGCGTTAAAAAATATCTTATAAAAAGGACAACCATGCTTCTTATAGTGCGTTTCTTGCATTGTTACCTGCTCTAAGCAAGCCATATAATTTACCTACAAGTGAGGTGCACCGCACCGTGTATTAATGGAAGGAGTTTTATAATGGCAACTAACAATGAAAGAAGTGTAACTTACAAGATTTTTGGATCACATCGGGGTTCTTGCTACTTACAAGAACAATTGGAGCAAGGAGCTCAATCTAATTCAATGGAATGACAGAACACCAAAGTTCGATATTCGTGATTGGGATGCCGAGTACGAGCATATGAGTAGAGGTATTACTTTACATGAGGATGAAGCAAGGGAACTCTCCAAACTGCTCTGCGATAGATTTGAAGATATGCCGATCTCCGAAGATGAAGGCAATTAAAGCTGGAATTTGAGGTGATTAATGAATATTAAAACGTATTTATAATTGCGTTATCTCAATGATGTGCATAGTGATGTTGCTAGGAACATCACAGGTGTTTGCATTGAATTCGGGGAAAGCCCCTGATGGCAGTGTGAATATCATTCCACCCTAGCACAGCTGCACGACTTCAGCTCAAAGTTATGGGAAGTGGGGCGAGCCTTTCGGTGGCAAAAGGCTGGTGTGGGAGAAAGCATTAGCATATCTAGAGGAGAGACGTTTGCGCGCAGTGCAAGGGTAGGAGACGAGTATCAGATTAGCTACAAATTGAATGAGGGCATGAAGCTCGAAATCGCAGCACTTGATGGCGGTAAAAATGCAAGTGTATATGGTGAAATAGATATGCAGGGTAATTCTGCTACTCGCTTTGTGAATAAGTCTAGCGAGGGAAGCTTCACTATTAAGCTAACAGGTGGTCATGCTAATTTCGATCTCAAGATTTTAAAGGCGGATGAAACTGAAAGCAGAAACGATAATGCCGAGAATGTTACAGCTGGTAACTCGCGTAACGCTGAATCGAATATAGTTATGGAAGGTGAATTTGATAATGAAGCAAGCAGAAGGGGGAGTGTTCACAATACCCATACTTTAGAACGTATACCTGAATCGGCATCGCATGATAATGTGAGCAGAAGGATGACTATGGGTGTTGGTACAGCTATGCCGCGAAGTGCTTCATCAGTGAGAGCGGTGACAACAAATGCAGCATCAGAATACACCAAAGGAACTGTGACATGGCATAAGCAATACAAGGATAATAACCGAAATCATGCAAGTATCTTTAAAGTCGATATAGGAGGAATAATTCACGATGCTGCTTGTGCAGATGGCAAGAACTTTAGAACTGCGGAAGCTGGACAAGCTGTGACGCTTGCTAAGCAGGCATCAGGTTCGCTGTTTGCAAAATTCGCATATCTTGCTAGCACAGACAAGTGGCAGAAGAGCAACTACAACGAACAGGAGTATTACTTTGCGCTCGTATGTGCAGCTAGAAGAGTTAATGGGAGACCAGCATATGAGAGGGTAAATTCAAGAGCTCTGATTAATCGAATGATGCAGGATGCAAAGAGCTTCAAAGGCAATATTCCTGAAAATTTCAATTCATATCTGGCTTATCCTACGAATGGCTCACAGATGATGCTTGCATGGGGCTTAAAACCATATGGAAAGATTGAAGTGGTTAAGTCGATAGGCAATAACATCAAGATTGCAGGAGAGTGTAAGGGCACATACTCTCTAGCGGGTGCAGTGTATACGGTTTATGATGAATCGGGCAAGGTAGTCGGAAATCTCACAACAGATGATAAGGGGAGAACTGGAACTTTGGAAGTTAAACCTGGCAAATACACAGTCAAAGAGACTACAGCGCCTGTTGGATATGAACTTGATAAGACTGTCTACAAGGTAGAGAGCAAGGCGGAAACTACGAGCACAGTTCAGTCATATGACTCGCCAGTGTTTGCACCAGTCAAGATATTTCTAGAGAAGAAGTCTAGTGGCGATAGCTACATGAATCCTAGCGATATGACTGGAGCGGAGTTTGAAGTCAAGTATTATGACACTATTGGACCAGTTTCAAATGCTAAAGCCGTGCGTACTTGGAAACTAAGAACTACGAAGGATGCTTCTGGTAAATACACTGCAGAGCTCAGAGATAAGAATCTCGTGACGGGTAGCGATCCTCTCTTTATCACAGAACAGGGAGATGCTGTGCTGCCACGCGGAACTGTAACAATCCGTGAGACAAAAGCTCCAGCGGGATATATCTTGGATAAAACTGTATATACCAAGAAAAATTGATGGCGATGGATCTGGAGCTGCTGTATATTTCAACTCTGGAATCCACTCTTCTCATGTAAATAATCCAGATATTCCTAAAATCGGTACGAAAGCAATGGATGTTTCGACAGAGGACTCTCTAGCGATGTACGGAAAGAAGACTAAGGTCAAAGACATAGTTAGTTTCTCTAATCTGTATGAAGGTGAAACCTACACGCTTGAAGGCGTGCTGATGGATAAGAGCACAGGAAAGCCTCTTGAACAGAATGGTAGCATGATTACAGCTCAGAAGGAGTTCACAGTTACTGCGCAGAATTCGACAATTTCTGACAGTATTGCAAGCGGAGAGGTAGGGCTCGAGTTCACCTTTGATACTACTAAGCTAGCTGGAAAGGACACTGTTGTCTTTGAGACACTAAAGTATAAAGGCAAAGAGATTGCGAATCATCGCGATATAAACGATGACAACCAGACACTTCGCCATCCGGAGATTAAAAACTAAGGCACATTCAGTTGAGTCTGGCACAAATACAGGTGCCCCTAGCAAGGAAGAGAAAATCATCGACAAGGTAAAGTACAAGAACCTTATCATCGGTAAAAAGTACAAGGTTATAGGTGTTTTAATGGACAAGGAGAAGAATAAACCTATCCTTAATAGAGAAGATAAAGAAATTAGTGCTGAAAAGGAATTTGTCGCTGAGAAAGCAGATGGAGAAATTGAACTAGAATTCAAATATGATTCGAGTCTACGTCAGGATAAGGTAACAGTCGTATTTGAAACTCTAACATACAAAAAAACGTGCCTATAGCAGTTCACGCTGACATTAATGATTCAGCACAGTCTATCTATTATCCTCGCATTGGAACGAGGATGACAGGTAAGGGAGGAGCTAAAGTAGTCTCGAAGGAAAAAAGTGTTTCGCTGATTGATGCTGTAAAGTACGAAAACTTAATTTCGGGACGCAGCTACACAGTAAAGGGTGTATTGATGGACAAGAAAACAGGGAAGCCATACGAGGAAGATGGAAGGGCGATTACGGGAAGCACTACCTTTAAAAGTGAAGGAAGTGGAGTGACACCGGTATCATTTAAACTAAATACATCCAAGATTGCTGGAAAAGAGCTCGTCGCATTCGAAAAAGTATATGATGATAAGGGGGCGCTAATCGCAACTCACGAAGATATAAATAATCGTGACCAAACTATTAGGGTTGCGCCACCATCGGTTCCTAGAACTGGAGAGGGATCTCTTCTATATATGTACATATGTTTGTTTATAATGTCATTCCTATCTCTGGCTTCGTTGACCACTATAAAGAGGTGTGTTAGACTTTAACCCATCATTGTAAAGGACGGTAACAGATATGAAGGTTGCTTTTTCATACACTTGGGTGCAAGGTTAATCAATATGAAACAGAAGCTATGAAGGAAGAGTTCATGTCTCGTGGCGCTGAAATTGTTGGCGAAGATGATGCTGCTGATGCCTATGTAATCAATACTTGCACAGTAACGAGCGTTGCTGATAGCAAGTCTAGAAAATATATAAGACGAATGAAAAAGCTGAGCCCAGACTCTGTGATGGTTGTCACGGGGTAAGATGCCCAGACTGCTAGCGAAGAACTCGAAGCGATGCCTGATGTGGATATAGTTATCGGAAATAATCTTAAGTCGACTATTTGCGATGAGGTTATGAATGCTATAGGGCTTAGGGATGCCGGTAAAGAGTCTGAGAAGGAGACCAGAGTCCTACCTTTTAGCGAATTAGTTGGCTACGAGGAGACAGGGATTGTAATATCGAGCGAGTCTCAGATGCAAAGGGCTTATATCAAGATTGAAGAGGGGTGTAACCGTTTCTGTTCTTACTGCAAGATTCCTTATGCGAGAGGTGCGGTTAGAAGTAGAGGAATAGAGGAAATCGTCACAGAAGCAAAGGCACTGGTCGATAGAGGGTTCAAAGAAATTGTTCTCACGGGGATTAATACTGCTCTATATGGGACTGAAGATGGCTTCACATTTGAAAGGCATGCTGATGAAGAAGGACTTTCGGGAATTGAGGCTGTGCTGAAGAGGCTAGATGAGGTAGATGGCGACTTCAGAGTAAGACTGAGTTCACTGGAACCTAATGTCGTAGACAAGGAACATGTCGAGCGAATTATCAAGTATAAGAGACTGTGTAGGCACCTACATCTATCGATACAGAGTGGCAGTAACGATATCCTAAAAGGGATGAAGCGAAGATACACAAGGGAAGAATATTTGGCAATTGTCGAGGCCATACGCAGTGTAGATCCTCTTTACGGAATTACTACAGATATAATAGTTGGATTTCCTGGCGAGACAGAGGAAGATTTTGCAGATACTCTTGATGTAGTTGATAAAGCTTCATTTGGTAGGGTTCATGCTTTTAAATTCTCTCCGCGAAAGGGGACAGCAGCAGCGAAATATAAGGAGACTGTTTCTCCTGCTGATAAGATGATTCGTGTAAATGAATTAATCGATAGAGCAGAACGCGTCGCTCAAGCATTCCAGAAGCGAAACTTTGACACTGTACACAGGGTGCTCGTAGAAACTTTTGAAGAAGATTATGCTACAGGATATACATCCAACTATATAAAGGTGTATATTAAGGATAAGGAGCGAAAGTTGACCTCGGGCGAGTTCACGGAGGTTAGGCTCGTCGCTAACTATAAGGAAGGCTGCTTGGCTGAAGTGGTCTAGAAAGGAGAAGTCGTATGGAAGATTGCATTTTCTGCAAGCTTGCAAAAGGTGAGATACCTACTGACATGGTTTACGAGGATGACCTGATTTCGGTTTTCCGTGACGCTGCTCCAGAGGCACCTGTACATGTTCTGATGGTTCCTAAGAAACACGTCGCATCGCTTAATGATTTAGTGGATGAGGATCGAGACCTTATGGGGCATATGATGCTCAAGATTAAGGATATTGCAGCTCAGGAAGGTCTGGATAATGGTTTTAGAACTGTTATTAATACCGGAGAGGATGGACAGCAGACTGTTCATCACCTGCACATTCATATTCTCGGACGTAGAAAGATGACTTGGCCACCAGGCTAAATTGTATAGAAGCAAGCATATAATCAGACATAAAAGCGGAAGGCTCATGCCTTCCGCTTTTGCTGTCATTAGAATTTTATAGCTTCACTACTGCTTAATCAGTAGTGTACTCCTGCATTAGACTATTGGTGGTTTATCCTCGCCTGTGATAACAAAGTTAGTTTAGTTCATTAACCCAGAAGCCGTGGAGGTTACAATACTCATAAGCAGCAAGAACCTTCTCGCCATCCTGAATAGCAAATGTTGCCACTGGCTCTCCGTCTGCTTTGAGAGGTTTTCTCTGGTATCCAAGATTAGTCTCAAGGATTATGAACTGGATATGATGCTCCTCTGTCATTGGGTGAAGAGTGCTACCAACAGTAACCTTAACGAGGTTTCCGTTACACTCAACTACAGGTACGTGCTTTTCAGTAGCAGAATCAGCAGTCTTTGGCACTAGCTCCTCCATATCTTCTCTGCAACATGCCAGAGTGCCACCACCGTCATATAACTTGCCTACGATGCTGCCACAACGATTACATTTATAAAGCTTCTTCATTTTGTTAATTCTCCTTTCAGATATACTGACAACCCAATATCTTATATATGAATTGTATCACAGATTTAAGTGCACTTGATGTGGATACTCATCAAATACATATAGAAACATAAAATAGTAAATTATGCCCCAAGATGAATTTATAGCTTAGGGTTTACATTGTCAAAAGACGAAAAAAATTGTATTTTTTTATGTAGTTTTGGGAAAACACAAATAAATTTGCTGCTGGTAAAATGGCGTTTTCGATATGCGTAAATTTACGAAAAACCATGTAAATTATTCAAAAAAACATAAAAAAAGACCACATTTTTGGTGAAATAACAATATATAGGAAACGCACGTAAACGTGTTAGAGCGAAACGTGCTGTAACACTTGAAAAACACTGTAATCAGTTTCGAAAAAAAGTGCAAAAAAGCCTTGCATTGCAAAATTGCGCCATGTATAATTTAAAAGCTTGTTTAAGGCGATGAAGCAGGAAGTTGCTGAGCTATCAGGTAATTTCTGCGGAGAATTGTCCTCGCTAGACGAGGGCGAGGGGTTTCGCCATTTTTGATTTGTGTAAACCTTTAGGAAACGCACGAAGAAGTGTAAGAGCGAAGGCGGAGCAAATAAAAACGGGCGAAGTCCTGTACAAGCATAGCGAAAACAGTACAAAACAAACAGGAGGAACTACTAATGAGCGAACTACAGAAAATCAGAATCAGACTGAAGGCTTATGACCATGCTTTATTGGATAAGTCAGCAGCAAAGATTGTTGAGACTGCAGAGAGAACAGGCGCTACAGTATCTGGCCCTATTCCACTTCCAACAGAGAAGGAAGTCGTAACAATCATCAGGGCTGTCCACAAGGACAAGGACAGCAGAGAGCAGTTTGAGCAGAGAACTCACAAGCGTCTTATCGACATCACAAATGCTTCGACTAAGACAACAGATGCTCTTGCTAAGCTCGACATGCCAGCAGGCATCGACATCGAAATCAAGCTCTAAGCTAGATTTTTAGAAAGATCGCATGAGAGGGCAATCCGGCCAAACCAGGGCGATCCGCTGTAAGACACTAGGAGGAGAATTATGAAAACACTTTTTAGGCAAGAAGATCGGCATGACACAGATCTTCAATGAGAACGGTGCTGTAGTACCAGTTACCGTAATCGAAGCCGGACCTGAGGTGGTAACACAGGTTAAGACAGTAGAGACCGACGGCTACAATGCTGTACAGGTGGGCTACGAGGAGCAGAAGGCACACAGACTCAACAAGCCAGAGACTGGTCACTTTGAGAAGTGTGGCGTAACTCCTAAGAAGCACCTCGCTGAGTTCAGAATCGAAGATGGCGAAACTTACGAGGTAGGACAGGAAATCACAGTTGCTGATTTCGAAGAGGGAATGAAGCTCGATGTTACTGGCGTTTCCAAGGGTAAGGGAACACAGGGTAACATCAAGAGACACGGACACCGCAGAGGACCTATGACTCACGGTTCCAAGCATAAGAGACTTGCAGGTGCTCTTGCTGCTGGTACATATCCATCAAGAGTCTTCAAGGGCAACAAAGCTCCAGGAAGAATGGGTAGAGACACAGTTACAGTACAGAACATCGTTCTCGTAAAGGTTATTGCTGACCGCAACCTACTTCTCGTTAAGGGTGCTGTTCCTGGAAAGAAGGGCGGACTCCTTAAGATTAAGGGAGCGGTAAAAGGACAGGATAAATAAGAGGCAGAAAGGAGGAATCACTAATGGCAAAAGTAAAGATGCTTAATATGGCCGGTGCTGAGGTTGGCGAGATCACATTGAATGATGAAATCTTTGGAATCGAACCAAACGAAATCGCAGTACAGACTGTAATCAAGAATTACTTGGCAAACCAGAGACAGGGAACCCAATCTGCCAAGACAAGAAGTGAAGTAAGAGGAGGCGGACGCAAGCCTTTCAGACAGAAGGGAACAGGCCGTCACAGACAGGGAAGCACAACAGATCCTACACAGGTAGGTGGTGGAATTGTTTTCGCACCAAAGCCAAGAGACTACAGATATGCAGTTCCTAAGAAGGTAAAGAGACTTGCTCTTAAGTCCGCACTTTCGGCTAAGGTTGCTGACAAGGAAATCATCGTACTCGACGAGCTAAAGTTCGCTGAGCCAAAGACCAAGGAAATGGTTAAGGTTCTCGAGAACATCAAGGCTGACAAGAAGGCCCTCATCGTAATGGATGAGAAGGACGAGAACGTTGTTAGATCTGCTTCTAACATTCAGGGTGTGAGAACTGCACTTGTAAGCACAATGAATGTATATGAGATCATCAATCATTACAGCCTCGTGCTCACTAAGGCAGCAGCTGAGAGAATTGAGGAGGTATACGCATAATGAAGAGCGGTTACGACGTAATACTTAAGCCTATCATCACCGAGCAGAGCATGGACATGTCGGCTGACAAGAAGTATGTTTTCAAGGTTGCTGATACAGCTAACAAGACCGAAGTTAGACAGGCTATCGAAGAAATCTTCGGAGTTGATGTTGCTAAGGTTAATATCATGAACGTTAATGGAAAAGTTAAGAGAATGGGAAGAACAGTAGGAAGAACAGCTTCTTATAAGAAAGCAATCGTTACTCTCACTGCAGATAGCAAAGAGATCGAAATCTTCCAGGGACTGTAAATAGGAGGAGTAAATAATGGGAATTAAGAAGTATAATCCAACCACTCCTGGTCTGAGAGGCATGACTGTTTCGACTTTCGAGGAGATAACAGCTAGCAAGCCAGAAAAATCTCTTACAAAAACTCTGAAGAAGCATTCAGGAAGAAACGTAAGAGGTAAGATCACCGTTAGACATAGAGGTGGCGGATACAGACCTAAGTACAGAATTATCGACTTTAAGAGAACTAAGGACGGTATTCCAGCAACAGTTAAGACTATCGAGTACGATCCAAACAGAACAGCAAACATTGCTCTTCTAGTGTACGCAGACGGAGAAAAGAGATACATCGTTGCTCCTAACAAGCTACACGTTGGAGACGTAGTTGTATCTGGTCCAGATTCGGATATCAAGGTAGGAAACGCACTGCCAATCGCGAATATCCCAGTAGGTACAATCATTCACAACATCGAGCTAAAGCCTGGAAAGGGTGCTCAGCTAGTTAGATCAGCTGGTAACGGCGCTCAGCTTATGGCTAAGGAAGGCAACTATGCTCAGGTGAGACTACCATCCGGCGAAGTTAGAATGGTAAGAATCAACTGCAGAGCTACAATCGGAGAAGTTGGTAACATTGACCACGCTAACATCCAGATTGGTAAGGCTGGTAGAAAGAGACACATGGGATGGAGACCTACAGTAAGAGGTTCCGTAATGAACCCTAACGATCACCCACACGGCGGTGGTGAAGGTAGAGCACCTGTTGGACGTAAGAGCCCAGTTACACCTTGGGGTAAACCAACTCTTGGTTACAAGACACGTAACAAGCACAAGGATTCCAACAAGTACATCGTTAGAAGAAGAAATGCTAAATAAGAAAGGAGCATATAATGGGAAGATCGCTTAAAAAGGGCCCTTTCGTCGAAAAGAAACTCATCAAGAGAATCGAAGCGATGAACGAGTCTAATGAAAAAAGTGTAATCAAGACATGGTCGAGACCATCGACGATTTTTCCTCAGATGGTTGGACATACGATCGCTGTTCACGACGGTCGTAAGCATGTTCCTGTATACATCACAGAAGATATGGTAGGTCACAGACTTGGAGAGTTCGCTCCAACTAGAACTTACAAGGGTCACGCTGGTGACAAGGCGAAATAAAGAAAGGAGAAACTGATATGGAAGCAAAAGCACTTGCTAAATATGTAAGAATGTCTCCTAGCAAACTAAAGCCTGTTACTGACCTAGTAAGAGGAAAAGATTTGAACGAGGCATTAACAATCCTCAAGTTCACACCTGGAAAGGGTGCAGAGCTTGTAGAGAAGGTTGTTCAGTCCGCAGCAGCAAACGCTGAAAACAACTTTGACATGAACCGTGATGAACTATACATTGCAGAAGTTTATGCAAACCAGGGTCCTACTATGAAGAGATTCAGAGCAGGAGCTCAGGGTAGAGCATCCATGATCCTCAAGAGAACAAGCCACATTGGCGTAACTCTCAAGGAGAGAGAAGCTGCTTCGGCAGTAGAAACAGTAGAAGGAGGTCAGCCAGATGGGTCAGAAGGTTAATCCACATGGATTCAGAGTTGGAGTCAACAAGAATTGGAACTCAAAGTGGTTCGCTGACAAGAGCAACTTCGCTGATTTCCTAGTTGAGGACAACAAGGTAAGAAATTACGTTAAGAAGAAGCTTTACGCTGCCGGCGTTGCAAGTGTCGTAATTGAGAGACCTGCAGCTGACAAGGTAAAGGTAATCATCGCAACAGCTAGACCAGGAATGGTAATCGGAAGATCTGGAGATGGAATTGACGAGCTTAAGAAGAACCTCGTTAAGCTAACAGGCAAGACTGTAGATATTTCCATCGAAGAGGTTAGAAGAGCTGAGCTTGATGCACAGCTAACAGCTGAGAGCATTGCACAGGCACTTGAGAGAAGAGTTTCTTTCAGAAGAGCTATGAAGTCCGCTATCCAGAGAACAATGAAGTCTGGAGCTAAGGGTATCAAGGTTCTTGTTTCCGGAAGACTTGGTGAGTGCTGAGATCGCTAGAAGCGAGAAGTACAGCGAAGGAAATGTTCCTCTACACACTCTCAGAGCTGATATCGACTACGGATTTGCAGAGGCTGACACTACTTACGGAAAGATTGGTGTTAAGGTATGGCTAAACCACGGTGAGATTCTAGATAAGGGTCTCAAGGATGCTATTCCAGAGCAGTCCAAGAACGATAGAAGAGATCGTAAGCAGAGAAGAAACGATAAGAGAGATAAGAAGAGAAGCTTCGGAAACAGAAGAAATGATAACCGCGAAAGCAGACCAGAGGTTAAGCCAGCAACTACAAGAGTTAGAAAGGCACCAAAGGTAACTGAGGCGGCTCCTGCTCCTGAAGTAGTTGAAACTGCACAGGGAACAGAAGAATAATCATAGAAAGGAGAGACTTGCCATGTTAATGCCAAAGCGCGTTAAACGCAGAAGAGTCCACAGAGGCAGAATGAAGGGTGTTGCAACAAAGGGTAACACCGTTACATATGGTCAGTTCGGTCTAGTTGCTGAAGAGCCAGCATGGATTGACTCAAAGCAGATCGAGGCTGCCAGAATCGCGATGACAAGATCCATCAAGAGAGGCGGAAAGGTTTACATCAAAATCTTCCCACACAAGCCAATCACAAAGAAACCAGCAGAAGTTAGAATGGGTTCCGGAAAGGGTTCACCTGAGTATTGGGTGGCAGTAGTTAAGCCGGGCAGAGTAATGTTCGAGCTTGAGGGCGTAACTGAAGCACAGGCTAAGGAGGCTTTGAGACTTGCTTCTCACAAGCTACCAGTAAGGTGCAAGTTCGTTGTCAAGAACCAGGAAGCAAAGGGTGGTGACGAATAATGGATCTGAATACAATAAGAAAAATGACTGATCAGGAGAGAACCGCCGAGCTCGCAAGAATGAAGCAGGAGCTATTCAATCTGAGATTCCAGCACGTTACCGGACAGCTCGACAATCCTGTGAAGATGAGAGAAATCAGAAGAGATATTGCCAGAGTTAAGACCATAATCAGGGAAATGGAAAAGCCTGAAGCTTAAAGGAAGGAGGATGTACAATGGAAAGAAATAGCAGAAAGACCAGAACTGGAGTAGTTGTAAGCGACAAGATGGACAAGACAATTGTTGTTGCTACAAAGGATTCAGTAAGACATTCTCTTTACGGTAAGGCTGTTAAGAGAACTAAGAAGTTCAAGGTTCACGACGAGAACAACGAGTGTGGCATCGGCGATAGAGTAAGAATTATGGAGACAAAGCCTCTTTCAAAGGATAAGAGATGGAGACTTGTCGAAATCGTTGAGAAAGCTAAATAGGGAGGCGACAAATCATGATACAGACAGAAACAAGATTGAGAGTTGCCGACAATTCCGGAGCGAAGGAGCTCCTTTGCATTCGTATCCTTGGTGGCACAGGCCGCAAGTATGCGAATATTGGAGACATCATTGTTTGCTCCGTTAAGGATGCTGCTCCAGGTGGAGTTGTTAAGAAAGGTGACGTTGTAAAGGCAGTAGTTGTTAGATCTAAGAGTGGCACTAGAAGAGATGACGGTAGCTACGTAAGATTTGACCAGAATGCTGCTGTAATTATCAAAGACAGAAGCGATAAGAACCCTGTAGGAACACGTATCTTCGGACCTGTTGCTAGGGAACTTAGAGATAACGGCTTTATGAAGATTGTGTCTTTGGCACCGGAAGTATTATAGGGGGTGTACAAATGCAGATTAGAAAAGGCGATACAGTAGTAGTTATCTCGGGCAAGGATAAGGGCAAGGTAGGAACAGTTCTAAGAGCTATTCCAAAGGCTAACAAGGTTGTTGTTGAAGGCGTTAACGTGCAGACAAAGCACGCAAAGGCTACAAGAACATCCGCATCCGAGATTAAGCATGTAGAAGGTCCTATCGATGCATCAAATGTTATGTTCTACGAAAAGGAGAGCAAGCAGGGTGTAAGACTTGGAACTAAGATTGAGAACGGCAAGAAGGTTAGATACTCAAAGAAGACCAATGCCGTAGTAGACTAGGAAAGGAGGAGAGACAGTGGCAAATAGACTAAGAACAAAGTATGACGAAAGTGTTTTTGCAGCACTTAAGGAAAAGTTCAACTACTCCAACGCAATGGAAGTACCAAAGCTGGAGAAGATTACAATCAACATGGGTCTTGGCGAAGCTAAGGATAATTCAAAGATCCTCGAGAGCGCTGTAAAGGAACTTTCACTCATCTCCGGACAGAGACCAGTTGTTACAAAGGCTAGAAAGTCCATCGCTAACTTCAAGGTTAGACAGGGCATGCCAGTTGGAGCTAAGGTTACTCTAAGAGGCGACAGAATGTATGCATTTGCAGATAAGTTCTTCAATCTTTCTCTTCCTAGAGTTAGAGACTTTAAGGGTGTAAGCAAGAATTCGTTCGATGGAAGAGGTAACTACTCCATGGGAATTAGAGAACAGCTAATCTTCCCAGAAATCGTTTACGATGATGTAGAGACCATCAAGGGAATGAACATTGTATTCACTACAACAGCTAAGACAGATGAGGAAGCACAGGCACTACTTGAGCTCCTCGGAATGCCTTTTGAGAAGTAATTTAGGAGGGGAACATGGCTAAGACTTCACTGAAAGTTAAGCAGACCAGAAAGCCTAAGTATTCAACAAGGGCTTATACAAGATGCAAGATTTGTGGAAGACCACATTCGGTTCTGAAGAAGTATGGCATCTGCCGTATCTGCTTCAGAGAGCTTGCTTACAAGGGTGAAATCCCAGGCGTAAGAAAAGCAAGCTGGTAAGTTATTTTGCGCAGGCCTGTCACGCATAATGCGTGCAGGAACCACGTGGAGAAAGGAGAAACACTGTAATGGCAATGACAGATCCAATAGCAGATATGCTAACTAGAATTAGAAATGCCAACACAGCCGGACACGCTAAGGTAGAAATCCCAGCGTCCAAGATGAAGAAGTCTATCGCAGAAATCCTAAAGAATGAGGGATTCATCAAGGACTTCACAGTAGCTCAGGACAATGCACAGGGAACTATCACTGTAGAGCTAAAGTACGGCCCAAATAAGGAAAAGACAATCTACGGGATCAAGAAGATCTCGAAGCCAGGTCTCAGAGTTTACGCAAAGGCTGATCAGGTACCTAAGGTGCTCGGTGGCCTAGGAATCGCTATCGTTTCAACATCAAAGGGTGTTATCAGCGATAAGGAAGCTCGCAAGCTCGGAGTTGGTGGCGAAGTTATTTGTTACGTTTGGTAGGAGGTATAAAATATGTCAAGAATAGGCGTTAGACCAATTACAATTCCTGCCGGCGTAGAAGTAACGGTTGAGGAAAATAATGTAATTAAGGTAAAGGGTCCTAAGGGCGAGCTATGCCAGCCAATCGACGAGAACCTAACAGTTGAGATCGAAGAAAAACGTTCTAACAGTTAAGAGACCGAACGATTCAAAGCATAACAAGGCTCAGCACGGACTCGGAAGAACACTAATCAACAACATGATTGAGGGTGTTTCTAAGGGTTACGAAATTAAGATGACAGTTAACGGTGTTGGATATACTGTTGCAAAGCAGGGCGATACACTCGTTATGAAGCTAGGATTCTCGCACCCAGTAGAGATGAAGGACCCAGCAGGAATCACAACTGAGACTCCTGATGGAGCTACAATCATCGTTAAGGGCTGCGATAAGGCAGAGGTAGGAAACTATGCTGCTAACATCAGAGCTTGGAGAAAGCCTGAGCCATATAAGGGCAAGGGAATCATCTATGATGGAGAAGTTGTACAGAAGAAGGAAGGAAAGAGCGGAGCTTCCGCATAGAGAAGGGAGGATTTGAGAAATGGCAAAAGCAAGCAGAAATGACAGAAGACTCAAGAGACATGCCAGAGTCAGAAAAGACGTTTTTGGAACTCCCGAGAAGCCAAGACTGTGCGTATTTAGATCGAACAGCAATATTTCAGCTCAGGTCATCGATGACGTTAACGGAACAACTCTTGTTTCCGCATCGTCTCTCGATAAGGACCTTAAGGCAACTATTGCAAACGGTGGAAATAAAGACGCAGCTAAGCAGGTAGGCAAAGCGGTAGGCGAAAAAGCTGTAGCTAAGGGCATCAAAGAGGTTTGCTTCGATAGAGGCGGATACCTTTATCATGGCAGAGTTAAGGAACTCGCTGATGGTGCACGTGAAGCAGGATTAGAATTCTAAGGGAGGATACAGAATGCGCACGAGAATAGATGCATCTAAGCTTGAACTTACTGAAACCATCGTTAACATCAGACGTGTTTCGAAGACTGTAAAGGGCGGAAAGAACATGAAGTTCTCCGTTACTCTCGTAGTTGGAGATGGCGCAGGCCACGTAGGTATTGGCCTTGGAAAGGCTCAGGAGATTCCTGAAGCTGTAAGAAAAGCAACTGAAGATGCTAAGAAGAAACTAATATTCGTACCTATGGTAGGAACAACAGTTCCTCACCAGACTGTAGGAATTTTCGGAGCAGGCAAAGTTTTAATCATGCCTTCAGCTGAAGGTACTGGAGTTATCGCAGGTTCATCCGTACGTACAGTACTAGAAGCTTGCGGACTCAAGGACGTTAGAGCTAAATCGCTTGGTTCGAGCAACACAGGAAACATGGCACTTGCAACTCTAGAGGGACTAAGAAGTCTCACAACCGTAGAAGAAGTTGCTAAGCGTCGTGGTAAGACACCTGAAGAAATTTTAGGATAGGAGGAAGACGCAAATGGCAAAGGCATTAAAGATTACTTTAGTTAAGAGTGTTATTGGCGCAACTCCTAAGCAGAAGAAGACAGTAGAAGCTCTTGGCCTCAAGAAGCTACATCATTCGGTTGAGCTAGCTGATTCGTCCGCAACACGCGGTGCAATTGCTAAGGTTTCTCATCTTCTAGATGTAGAAGAGCTATAGGAGGTGCAGGACAATGAGACTTCACGAATTAAAGGCAGCTGAGGGTGCAACCAAGGCTCGCAAGAGAAGAGGTCGCGGTCAGGGTACTGGTCTCGGAACTACTGGCGGCAGAGGTATGAATGGTCAGAACTCCAGAAGCGGTGGCGGTGTACGTCTAGGCTTCGAGGGTGGCCAGATGCCACTATACAGAAGAATTCCTAAGAGAGGATTTAACAATCGTTTCGCTAAGGAATACGCAGAAGTTAATATTGCAGATCTAAAACAGATTTGAAGATGGTACAGTCGTAGATTTCGATCTAATGCTTCAGTCCGGGCTTGTTAAGCAGGTTAAGGACGGCGTTAAGGTTCTAGGAAACGGCGAACTAGAGAAGAAGCTAACTGTAAAGGCTGAAAAATTCAGCAAGAGCGCTGCTGAGAAGATTGAAAAGGCAGGCGGAAAGGCAGAGGTTATCTAATCATGGGACTTCTCAAGACACTCTCTAATGCATGGCATGTAAAAGAAATTCGTTCGAAGATTCTTTTTACGCTCATGATATTACTTGTTTTCAGAATCGGATCAAATATTCCGGTTCCTGGAATCAACAGAGATTATCTTGCTCAGATGTTTCAGGGTCAGACAGGGCTTCTCGACTTGTTTGATTTATTTTCCGGAGGAGCTTTCAGCAATTTCACAATATTTGCTTTGAGTATAACTCCGTATGTAACCGCTTCGATTATCGTCCAGCTTCTTACAATAGCCTTTCCTTACTTTGAGAGACTTTCGAAGGAAGGAAACGAAGGCCGTAAGAAAATGGCGACAATTACGAGATATTTAACCATAGTGTTAGGATTGGTTCAGGCAACAGGTTTGACGATTGGTCTTTTCAGAAGAGCGATTGTCAACCAAAAATGCCTTCTCTATGATAGTAATCATTACAGTCCTGACAGCAGGAACAGCGTTCCTAATGTGGCTAGGAGAACAGATTAACGAGTACGGTGTCGGAAACGGCATCTCGATGATCATTTTCGGCGGCATTATCGCTAGAATTCCAACAGCAGTTAGAGGAATTCACACGCAGGTGAAAGAAGGAGCACTAAGTGTAGTTGCTGTTATTGCATTAGTAGTTGTGGCAGTTCTAATTACTGCCGTTATCATACTGATGCAGCAGGGAACAAGAAAGATTCCAGTACAGTACGCAAAGCGTATGGTTGGAAGAAAGATGTACGGCGGCCAGTCAACCCATATTCCAATTAAGGTTAACCAGGCAGGGGTAATTCCAATTATCTTCTCGCTGTCATTACTTCAGTTCCCACTGACGATAACTTACTTCGTTCCACAGTCTTCATTTGCACAGTGGATGTCGAAGTACCTATCACCATCGGGAGATCCAGGAATTTGGATTTACGCAATATTAAATATCACACTGACACTGTTTTTCACATACTTCTATACGGCTATTACTTTTAAGCCAGAAGAAGTTGCGGATAATATGAGACAGAGCGGCGGTTTCGTTCCGGGAATTAGACCTGGTGCAGCAACTGAGGAGTACTTATCCAGAATCATGTCAAGACTGTGCCTCGTAGGAGGAATTTTCTTGGCAGGTGTAGCTACGATTCCAACTGTTATCAGTGAGTTCACACCATTACAGCTTTCGTTTGGTGGAACATCACTGCTTATCGCAGTAGGTGTAGCTCTAGATACAGTGCAGCAGATTGAGAATCAAATGCTCAATAGAAATTATCAAGGATTTCTTAAATAATCGTTTAGGAAAGGATGGCACATTACATGCTAAGAGCTGTTTTACTTGGCCCTCCTGGAGCTGGCAAAGGCACGCAGGCGGCTAAGGTAATTGAAAAGTACAATGTTCCGCATATCTCCACAGGAGATATATTCCGAGCTAACATCAAGGAAGGGACAGAGCTTGGTAAAAAGGCAAAGGGATACATGGACGAAGGAAGGTTAGTACCAGATGAACTAGTAGTTGATCTTGTTACAGATAGACTTCAGAAAGATGACTGTAAGGAGGGATTTCTCCTAGACGGATTCCCAAGAACTATCTTCCAGGCCGAGCAGCTAGACAAATTCCTATCTGATAACGGTCAAAAGCTAGATATAGTTCTTAACTTCAAAGTTAGAAAGGACGTTCTCGTCGAGCGTATTGCAGGAAGACGCGTATGCAAATCCTGTGGTGCAAGCTTCCATGTAGTGAATGTTCCGCCTAAGAAGGAAGGAATTTGCGATACTTGCGGTGGAGAGCTATTCCAGCGTAAGGATGACAATCGCGAAACTGTAGAAAACAGAATTAACGTGTACGAGAGCGAAACTGCTCCACTCATCGGATACTATGAGAAGCAGAACGTACTCGTCGACTTCGACGGAGAGAAGACACACGATGAGGTGTTTGATGACGTCGTAAAGGCAATAGAGGCAAATTAGTCATGATAATAATTAAGTCGAAAAGAGAAATTGATATCATGCGTGAAGCTGCTAAGGTTACAGGTGAAATCCTTCGAGATGTCGAAGGATTCATCAAGCCTGGCGTGACTACACACGCAATCGATAATTTTGTAGAGGAGAGAATTCTTCACTATAAGATGAAGCCAACCTTTAAGGGATATGGCGGATTTCCTGGTGCGGCTTGCGTATCTGTTAATGACGAGGTAGTACATGGAATCCCTTCCAGAGATAGAGTGCTCAAGGAAGGCGATATTGTAAGTGTTGATACAGGTTCAACATACAAGGGCTATTGTAGCGATGCAGCTAGAACATATGCTGTAGGCGAAATCAGTGACGAGGCTCGTAAACTGATTGAAGTAACGAAGCAGAGCTTTTTTGAAGGCGTAAAATATGCGATGGTAGGTTATAGACTACACGACATAGGACACGCTATTCAGGAATATGCTGAGTCCAACGGATTCGGTGTCATTAGAGAGTATTTAGGACACGGGATTGGACGTGATCTTCACGAGGATCCACAAGTTCCTAATTATGGGGATGCTCACACTGGACCACACCTCAAGGAGGGGATGGTTCTGGCAATTGAGCCGATGATTACACAGGGTTCCTACGGAACCAGAGTTTTAGGCAATGACTGGACAGTCGTTACAGACGATGGACTACTGGCGGCTCACTATGAGAATACCGTAGTAATCACAGACGGAGAGCCTGAGCTGCTCACGTTGATATAAGGAGACTGAATTTATGTCGAAAAAGAATTCGATAGAAGTAATGGGCACGGTCATCGACGCACAGCCAAACGCTATGTTCAAGGTTAAGCTAGAGAACGGCTTCGAAGTCCTCGCCCACATTTCCGGCAAGATTAGGATGAACTACATCAGAATTCTGCCGGGTGACAAAGTAAAGGTAGAATTATCACCTTATGATTTAACACGTGGGAGGATCACGTGGCGTGATAAGAACTAATTAAAGGAGGAGCTAATATGAAAGTTAGAGCTTCAGTAAAGCCAATTTGCGAAAAGTGCAAGGTAATCAAGAGACATGGAAAAGTCATGGTAATCTGTGAAAATCCTAAGCATAAGCAGAGACAAGGCTAATAAAATAGGTTATAATATTATGACGTGCTGTTTTGCCGGGAACTCAGTACAGCTTTATTAAATGTAACCCCTGTCTATATCACCCCCGGGTTGGTGACGGAAGATAGGAAAGGAGGAAGAAATGGCAAGAATTGCCGGAGTTGACCTACCTAGAGATAAGAGAATCGAAATCGGTCTTACTTATATCTATGGAATCGGTCTAGTAACATCCAAGGACATCCTCGCTAAAGCAGGAGTGGATGGTGACATCAGAGTAAGAGATCTTACAGAAGAAGATGCCGGAAAGATTAGAAAGGTCATTGAGACTGAGCATATCGTAGAAGGTGATCTAAGAAGAGAAGTTTCCCTCAACATCAAGAGACTGATGGAGATTGGAAGCTACAGAGGAATCAGACACAGAAGAGGTCTCCCAGTTAGAGGCCAGAAGACCAAGACAAACGCAAGAACTCGTAAGGGTCCTAAGCGTCTTGCTGGCAAGAAGAAATAAGGACAAGGAGGTAGAGAAATATGGCAGCTGTTAAGAAGACAGTTAGAAAGAAGAAAAGAGAACGTAAAAACGTTGAAAGAGGCCAGGCTCACATCCAGTCCACATTTAACAACACACTAGTTACTCTAACAGATATGGACGGAAACGCACTATCATGGTCAAGCGCTGGCTCAAATGGCTTCAGAGGTTCGAGAAAGTCGACACCTTTCGCTGCACAGAGCGCTGCTGAAGTTGCAGCAAAGGCAGCTATGGAGCATGGTCTAAAGACAGTAGAGGTATACGTAAAGGGTCCTGGTTCCGGTAGAGAAGCTGCTATCAGAGCACTTCAGACTGCTGGACTCAATGTAACAATGATTAAGGACATTACGCCAATTCCTCACAATGGATGCAGGCCACCTAAGAAGAGAAGAGTCTAAGCGGAAGGAGGAGTAACAATACATGGCTAGAAACAGAGAACCAGTACTGAAGAGAGCTAAGGCACTAGGCATCGAGCCACAGTACATGGGTATAAATAAGAAATCTAAGAGACAGGCTCAGCAGAGCAGAAGAAAGAAGAGCGAGTACGGTCTTCAGCTCAACGAGAAGCAGAAGGTTAAGTTCGTATACGGACTTCAGGAGAAGCAGTTCAGAAATCTATATGCTAAGGCTGAAAAGAGACCTGGACAGGTTGGTACAAACCTTCTCGTAATGCTCGAGAGCAGATTCGACAACGTTGTATTCAGAATGGGTTTTGCAGCTACAAGAAGAGAAGCTAGACAGCTCGTTAACCACGGACACTTCCTAGTTAATGGCAAGAAGGCTAACATCCCTTCAATGGAACTCAAGGCTGGAGACGTAATCACTGTAAAGGAAAAGTCTCAGTCATCTCCTAAGTTCAAGGAACTTAAGGATATGGTTATTACAACTCCACAGTGGATCAGCATTGATCTTAACAAGCTTGAGGGTAAAATCGTTACAGCACCAAGCCGTGAAGACATTGATCTACCGATTGCAGAGCACAGCATCGTTGAGTTCTACTCAAGATAATCGCTCGATTAATTAATAAGTTTGCAGTTATTGCATTAATTAATAATCGTCAGGTCAGTAGATTTATGGGAGGAACAAAATGATTGAGATAGTAAAACCAACAATTACTAAGGAAATCGATGAAAATGGACAGTACGGAAAGTTCGTTGTAGAACCTCTCGAGAGAGGATACGGAACAACGCTCGGAAACTGCATGAGAAGAATTCTTCTCAGCTCTTTACCAGGAGCAGCTATCACTTCGGTTAAGATTGACGGTGTACTCCATGAGTTCTCAACTATTCCAGGTGTCAAAGAAGATGTTACAGAGATTATCTTGAACCTCAAGAGACTCGCTGTAAGAATCAATGGTGACGAGGAGAAGAGAGCTATTATCAATGCTGTTGGTGCTAGAGAAGTAACAGCAGCGGATATTATCGTTGATTCCGATACAGAGATTTTCAATCCAGATTTACACATTGCAACTCTTGCAGAGAATGCAACTTTGGTAATGGAGATGAACATCGCTTCGGGAAGAGGATATGTGCCTGCAGAGCAGAATAAGACAGATTCAACTCCTATAGCAGTTATTCCAGTAGACTCAATATTCACACCTGTTAAGAAGGTTAACTTCACAGTTGAGAATACAAGAGTTGGGCAGGTGACTGATTACGATAAGCTAACGCTTGAGCTTTGGACAGATGGGTCTATCACTCCTGAAGAGGGAGTTTCCATCGGCGCAAAGATCATGCTAGAGCACCTCAACCTATTCATTGGACTAGGTTCTGAGGTGAACGAGATGGACTTCATGGTTGAGAAGAGCGAAGCTCGTAAGGAGAAGGCACTTGAGATGACAATTGAAGAGTTAGAGCTCTCAGTTCGTTCATTCAACTGCCTCAAGAGAGCTTCAATCAACACAGTTCAAGAGCTAACACAGCGCACTGAAGAAGACATGATGAAGGTTAGAAACCTCGGAATGAAGTCACTTGTAGAAGTAAAGAATAAGCTTACAGAGCTCGGATTGAGCCTTAAGCCTAATGACGAAAACTAACTGAAAGGAGTAGAGACTGATGAATGGTTACAAGAAGCTGGGCAGAAATTCTGCACACAGAAAATCCATGCTAAGAAACCTCGTAACCGATCTATTCAGAGAAGGTAGAATTACTACAACTCTAGATAGAGCGAAGGAAGCAGGTCGTGAAGCTGAGAAGCTAATCACTCTAGCTAAGCGTGGAGATCTTCATGCAAGAAGACAGGTTCTCGCATACGTTTTCGACGAAGATGTAGTTACAAAGCTCTTTGATGAGATCGCACCAGAGTACGCAGAGCGTAACGGTGGATACACAAGAGTTCTTAAGCTAGGACCTAGACAGGGAGATAATGCGGAGGTCGTATATCTCGAGCTCGTATAAGAGCGGTCGTCTAATCGATATAATTTGAATAAAGGGCTCTCCGTTAGGAGGGCTCTTTTTATATTAACAAACAAAAAAACTGCACAAATATAAAGGTGAAAATACCCAAAAAAATCAACAAGTATTGACTTAAGAACAATTATCGGTAATAATATAATTATAAAAGATGCATAGTGTTATTGTGTTGGAATATTTACATAAATGATTTTAGTTCAGTAGAAGAGTAGTGTCATAGTGTATTTATTCAGAAAAGGTAGGTTAAAAGTGAAGAAGAAAACAGTCATATCGTTGCTATTGGTTTTCATTCTAGTTATATCATTGATGATAACTGGGTGTTCCAAGAGAGGGAGCGAGAGCAAAGAAAAAGGTTCAACATCAGGTACCATTGCTATTGTTAACCAGGATATAGGTGTTGAGAATGAAGGTAAGACCGTAAACTATTCAGAGGAATTTATCAAAACTCTTGATAAGAAGAAGTATAAGGTGGTTTCCAATGCAGACGCAGAGGAAGGAATCAAGAAGGGAACATATGCTGGAGCTATCTTCTTTCCATCTGACTTGTCGGCTAATATTTTAAATATTAACTATAAGAATCCACAGCCAATCAAGCTAGAATATAAGATTAGTAGCAAGCTTAATAAAGCATCTCACGATGGTACATCTGACCGAGTGTTCGAGACATATAAGAAATTTAACGACAAGCTTGCATATGCGTACGTTAACGCAATACTTGACGAGGTAGAACTTGGACAGTACAACGTAAGTGCTATCTTCAATAATGATGGTAGCAACTTGGCAGCTGCAAAAAAAGCTTGCCGCAGGAAACTATAATGCGGATTTCAAAAATGCCCTAACATGCCTGAACAGAATGTTAAATACAATAATCAGGATACACGTAGACTTGCTGAAAACGGAAAGGCATACGCGGCAGACTTAAACGCATTATATAAAGAGGCATATGCTAAAAAAATTACGATACAATATGTGGTGAACTATTATCGCCAACACTGTCTAATGCTATACATGAGAAACTTGATCTAGTAGAGCTTGATATCGATGCTGCTGTAAATTACATCAACAATGTAAATAGATATAAAGAAGCAGTAGCAAAGTACAAAGAGGAAGTAGATAAATATCTTGCTACAGGAACAAACCGTGCTGATTTAGACGCTGCTAGAACAAAGGTCGATGATGCAGAGAGAATAGTTACGGATTCTGCTCCATCGTCATCCAATATAGCAAAATCATAAAACTGATTTAGTAAACGCCGTTAGAAACTATCAAGGAACAATGGGTGACCTGTCATCAAAGCTCAGTCCTGAAACTATGACAAGGAATAGTAATGCTGGAGTAAGCTCATCTGGAGCAACATACGAAAAGGCAATAAAGTATAGAATGGATGACTTCCTGCAAATTCTGAATAGCACAACAGAGCAGCTTAATAGTGTTCAGAATGAGAATGTTTCGAAGCTAACTGCGGCATATTCAGAAAATAGCAAATTCACAATGGATACTGTAAAAAGTTATGAACGAGACAAATGCTAAGAACCATGCAGCGCTTGATGCATCGGTAAATGCATTCAATAGAACTGCCGAAGCAAACAGCCTTGATACAAAAACAAGACTCAAGGCATTTAGCGAAATTCTGTCCAATGCTAAGGTTGAAGGCAGAGTAAGCAGTGATGTTATAAAGTTTTTAATACAGCCAACAATGCTGGTTGAAAAGAAGTAAAGTAAAGTCACTAAGGAGGAAGACATGACACAGATTAGACTAAATGCAGAAGGCCTATCACAGGCATCTTCAACTCTCAGATCACAGGGCAATGAGCTCGAAGGGCTTATTACACAGATGCAGAACGTTATTAACGCTCTACCTGATAGCTGGGAGGGTGCAGCTGCTAACGCATATGTCGAGCAGTTTGCCGGACTAAAGCCAGGACTAGACAAGACTAGAGAGCTAGTTGAGACAATCGCTAGACAGATTGATCAGTCTCTAGCTGCTGCACAGGAACTTGACGCAAACATCGCAGGACAGTTCATATAAGCATTATTGTCCTTCGGCATCTTATGGTGCCGAAGGATTTTTTGATGTTTAGGGGGTTAATATAACCGCTTATCAGAATTAATTTGGAGGTTAATATAATCTCTAAGTAGAATTATAAGGAAGGAATAATGAACATTACTGATAAAGTAAAGGGTAGAGGTAATGTGAATCGTATCGTTTTGATCACAACGATACTTTTTCTGGTGTTCACAGCATTCTCTTCCATATATGCATATGCAGATGGAACAGGCATATCACTAGACCCTGAAAGCATAAGTGGAGAGCATGGCAAAGAGGGGAATGTCCTATCTCAATACGGATTCGCTGTCTTTACTGATGAAAGTATGGCGAATATGAAGGATATTAAAGAAAAGAAAGAAGCGGATCAGAAGGAGATGGTTTCTAATCTGTTTGCCGTAGATTGGCAAGGGACAGGAAGCTATGATAAAGAGGTTAGAGATACTATAAATGAAGGGAAGCTATTTACGAAGGTAAACACGGGAGTAGAGAGCTCTTCGAAGACGGGGCATATCGGTATCGACACAATGAGAGTTATAGATGTATTGATCGTAGGAATTATGATGTGTATTATCTCGGTAATATTTATTAGATGGAGAAGGAAGAAACATGAAAATATCCATAACAATAGCGCAAGGTGATACTGAAGCTAGCGTAATTATAGATGACAGGAGGAGAATTTCTGACGTTATAAGCGAGCTTACACGGCAGGGATATTTACCAAGAGATTGCAAAGCTTTCATGCGATCGGCTGTACAGGAGCGTGTAATTAGCACTATTAACACCTTTCAGGAAGAACGCATTTATTCGGGTGATAAAATTACGGAGATAGAGTAACTATGATTAAAATAAAAAAGAAAAAGAAAGCTGAGAGTAGTCCAGCTATTAATATAGAAGAAGCTAGCAGCGATAAGAATTATACTATACGCCACCTGAAGACGGACTACCCCGTTGGAGAGGATAGAATTAAGCAACTTGCACTTACAAGTAAGAGGCTTGTTCCGTGCAAGATAACGAGTGAGGATGATTACTATGTGTTTTTCCTATGAGACTAAGGGACTTAAGACGCTCGATAGGGTAAAAAGCGCAAGATTGATTGATAAATATGAGTTTTTGATCAACGTGAGTTTCCTGGAGGAGCTTACTGATATATACTCATTTTCACTTAATCCAGACAATTTGATGATTGATATAGGCTTTAGAGCATATGTACTGGATAGAACGTTCCAGACAAATGACAGTACTTTCTTAGCCGAGTATAAGGCTCTTGCCGGAGCAGTGCTCGATGGGTCGCATTCGTATGAAGATTTTTGAAAGGGGGAAATGATTTATTCTCCCAGACGGATGTGCTAAGCAAGGCACTAGCTGCAGATTCGGTAAACGGAGTAGTAAAAGCGGTAACTGAAGCGGCAGCTATTGAGCAGAAAAAAATTTAAACGAAAATTTCGTCACAGTGAAGAAAGAGGATATAGCAAGACACAAGGTACTGCTACCGGTGCTATGTACCATTATGATTATCGCACTTGCGCTCCTCGGATACGAATATTTCTATAAAGGGAGAACTAATAAGAAAATCTTGAATGCTACAGAACAGTATTTTGCTGAAGATTACGGTTCGGTTGGTAAGACGCTAACATCGATTAATGAAGGAAGAATGACTGATTCCACAAGATATATGGCAGCAGTTTCAGCTGTCAGAAGTAGTGGGCTTACGGCAGCGCAGAAGGATAACATTTTAAAGGCTATCAATAGATACAAGACGAACAAGGATTACCTAAACTACTGGGTAATGATTGGAAGAGGAGACTATATCGCTGCTGACGATTATGCTCAGAAGTTTGGAGATAATGAGCATCGTGTGTTTGCACTTGCTCAGAGGCGTGCACAGGTGAGCAAGGATTCATCAATGTCAGGTGCGAAGAAGACGGCGACGATTAACAAGTTAGATGAAGAGATTAAAAAGCTTCTTGAAGCAATAAAAGAAGACAAGTATGGTCTGACTAACAAATCGGGAGATTCGGGAGCATCGGAGCAATCAACTACCGAGGCAAGTAGTTCTAATGCGAGCAGCGCAAATTCAAGTGGTGATAATTCAAGCGACGAACCGAAGCTTCTTAATTAGAAGTATTGATCATAAATATATTGCAGTAGGAAGATAATATGGATTACAGACTTTTATTATTCGAAGATGGCAAGTATACGGAGAGGGTAGTAGATGGAAAGTCACTAGGTGATGTGACGCCATTTTGTCGTGCCATTAATGAAGAGGGCGAGACAGAACTTGTACTTCCCAAACAGTATGAAGCACTTTCTATAAGAGGAAAGCAAGTTGTAAAAATAGGCAATGCGGCGTCATGCGTAATTCGGCCTAACTCCGAAACTCCTTACACCGTCATAACAGGCAGAAGCCTCGAATCACATGGAGAAGTCTATGTTAATGGAGAAAAAGTTGCAGTGGCAGATCTTACTCCAGGAGATAAGATTCTGATTGGCGAAACTGAATTTATATACCACGAAGAGTGGCTAGAAATATGCGGAGTTTGTGGAGAAACATACGAAACAGATCTGATTTCATATATCGGCAAGCCAGAGCGTTTCAATGATTTCCCAATATACAAGCGTTCACCTAGAATAATCAAGACAGAGCCTTATGCTAAGATTCAGATTAAGACACCAGATAAAGAAGAACGTCAGAAGAGAGGCGAACTCGTTAAGCGCATACTTCCTAGCTGCGTGATGATAATAGCTACGATTCTCATGAGCGTGTTCATGAGACGTGGCATGTTCATGATGGTTATGGTTGCGGCAACAGGTGCAACCATGATAATCACGGTTGTTACGTATTTTGATGATAAGAAAGCTAAGGCTGCAGAGAAAAAGGAGCGTACCGAGGCATACGAGGAATACCTACTCAAGAAGAGAAAGGAACTCTATGATAGAACCGAAGAATTTAAGGAGTCAAAGAGGTACCATAACTAAGTCTAGTGAAGATCGAGGACGAGGTAAAGCACTATTCAAATAGGATTTACGAGAGGAATTTCAACGATGAGGACTTCTTAACCGTATCGCTTGGCACAGCACCGGGAGTGCCTAGCTTCAAAATCGAGTGTGATGATGAAGGGTACGGTAGAGCTGGAGACAAGCTGTATGGTGAGATGCTTGATATATATAATAATTTCAAAGATGTTCAGGACATCCCATATGTCGTTGATCTCAAGAAATCTCACCTAGGAATCGTTGGAAGGCCTGAATACTGCAGGGCGAGACTGAGAGATATCGTAACACAGACGGCATTCTTTCAGAGTTACCACGATGTATGCATCGTGCCTGTTGTCGGAGAGGCAAATAGCTCAGAATATGACTGGATGCACTGGTTACCGCATACAGAGATTAGAAGTATCAATGTTTCTGGCGTAATCATAGGGGAAAATCAGAGAGATCAGGTGCTCGGGCACATCGCAAGAGAACTCAAGGCGAGAAGCTTGACCCGCGATGAGTCGAGGAAGGAAACTAGATTCACTCCTCATTATGTATTTCTCATCGATGAGTCAAAGCTTATTATCAACCACAGCATCATGGAGCACCTCAAGGAGGAAGGCTCGGAGCTTGGATTTACCCTTATATACATAACGCAGACGGAGAAGAATCTACCTGAGAATGTTAAGACCATACTAGAAGTAGAGGCTAAGAACGAGGGTAAGGTTCTCATGGACGAAGGGCATCTTATCAATAAGAAGCTCGAGTTTGACATGGCAAATATTGACTATGAGACATTTGCAAGACGCCCAAAGCCGCTCATTCATAACAAAGGAGTTACCACGCAGATTCCAGAGAATATTTCGTTCCTTGAGCTATACGGCGTGAAATCACCTGCAGAAATCGATGTCAGGAATCTATGGAACAGCAACGCGACTCATAGGTCGCTATCGGTACCTCTCGGTGTACGTGGCAAAGGAGATATTGTAACTCTCGACTTACACGAGAAGGCGCATGGACCACACGGACTTGTCGCGGGTACGACGGGCTCCGGAAAGTCGGAGATATTGCAGTCATACATACTGTCTTTTGGCATGCAACTTCCATCCCCACGATGTTGGATTCCTGCTCATAGACTATAAGGGCGGAGGAATGGCAAACCTGTTTAGGAAACTGCCACATCTGCTCGGTACGATTACGAACCTTGACGGGGCAGAGAGCATGAGAGCGCTCGCATCTATCAAGAGTGAGCTCAAGAGGCGTCAGGATGTATTTAATAGGAATGGTGTAAATAACATAAACAAGTACTCGGAGAAATTCAGAGCAGGTCAGGCGACGGAGCCAATGCCACACCTCTTTATAATCTCCGACGAGTTTGCTGAGCTCAAGAAGGAGCAACCTGAGTTCATGGCAGAGCTAGTGTCGACAGCGAGAGTCGGCCGAAGCCTAGGAGTACATCTCATACTTGCGACACAGAAACCTACAGGTATAGTAGACGACCAGATATGGAGCAACTCCAGATTTAAGCTGTGCCTCAAGGTGCAAAACGAGGCGGATAGCCGCGAGCTTCTACACAGCGGGGATGCAGCTAATATCACAAATCCAGGACGTGCGTATTTGCAGGTAGGAAACAACGAGATATTTGAGCTATTCCAGTCTGCATATAGTGGAGGTGCATACAGCGTTGAGAAAGAGCAGAGCGAAGCCGATGAGAGGATTTTCGTCCTCAATGAGCTCGGTCAGGGTAGGCTAATCAATGAAGATCTGAGCCTCGGCGAATCGAACGACATAACCAAGATTACGCAGCTCGATGCAGTTGTAGACCATATCAAGGATATATACGAAGCAGAACCATGCACAGAAGTGAAGAAGCCATGGCTGCCACCGCTAGCTGCGGAGATAATAAACCCTAATATTACTAATATCGAAGTGGGTGAACTACCTGATACTTCATTTGATGTCGGCATTATTGACATGCCTGACAAGCAGAAGCAGGAAGTCTATACCCATGACTTCTCGAAGTCCGGAAATATGGCGATATTCGGCACATCCAAGGTCGGAAAGTCGACTGCCGCGACGAATGCGATTCTATCTCTTGCATCTAAGAATTCGCCAAATACACTTAATATGTACATCGTGGACTTCGGTAACACGGCGCTTTTCGCTCTTAAGGATTTGCCACAGGTTGCCGACTATATCTCCTTTGACGATACGGAGAAGTTCAGAAAGCTAAGGAATATTCTTTCAGATGAGATATCTGCGAGAAAGAAAAAGTTCGCCCGCTATAATGTCACAACCCTAGAGATGTACAATGCTTCAGGCAGTGAAATCATGCCGGCGATTGTCGTGGTTATAGATAATTACGACGTCATCAAGGAGATTGATTACGATCTGGAGAACTACTTCACCCAGCTGACCAGGGATGGAGTCGGAGTAGGAATCTACACACTTGTGACAGCAACAAGGGCAAATGCTATGAAGTATGCGGTGCTAAATAACTTTGGTGCTAGAATCTGCAACTTCATGTCCGATAGCAGCGAGATTGTGTCGCTCATCGGACGCAGCGAGTACAAGCTGTCGGATATTAAGGGCAGGGCACTGGTGAGCAAGGATAATGTGTATTTGATGCAGGAGTTTTTTGCCAGCAGATATTTCCGATGCTGTAAATTATAGGGATAGAATCAATGAAATGGTAGCAGCAATCTCTGCAAGATATACCGAGAGAGCAAAAGCTATACCAATGCTTCCTGAAAAACTCGAGTTCTATGACCTACTCCAGAGAAAGGATAATAATAGAGGCATTGCGCTGGGACTAGATAACGAAGATGTGTCGGTGAGATACCTTCCAGATGCATCACCTTTCCTAATAGTTGGAACGACAGGAACTGGTAAGACCAATATGCTTAAAGTGATATATAATCAAGTTAAGTCAGAAAATGTATTCCTCGTAGATTCTCGCTCAGAGGATTTCTATGACGTTGCAGGTGAACTATGTGATAAATACCTTAGCAAGGAATCTGAAATAGATGAATTTATGGATAGCCTTGGGGCATTAATAGAGGAGAGAGAGAAACTTTATGAAAATAGTGGTAAAACCATGAAGTCTAAAGATTTCTATGCGAAGCTGGAGCCAGCGTATCTACTTATAGATGATGTTACTAGACTATCTCAAATGAAGGGCATTGAAGTTGCTCGAAACGTTTCAATCTTTGAAGCTGCAATAATGACAGGGATTAACATTGTTGCTACTATCGATGGTAGGCAGGGCTACACAACAAATTCAATCCTTAAGATTATAAAGAATACTGTAGATGGAATAATACTTGGAAATCCACAAAGTCAGCAAGTTTTTACGGTTAGTGGAGGTAAGCTAAAAACAGGAGTTGATTTAGGATATATATATAGCGGTGGGGCAATGACTAGTATCAAAATTCCGCATATAGAAAGCTAAGTTGGAGGTGTGTGTTGAACAGATTAAATGAGAATAAAAAAGTAGTATATGAAAGGCTTAAGCTGTATCCTAACTTAATTAGGATGCAGTGTTCTGATGCTGAAGATGCATTAACTAAAGAGATGGAGAAGCTAGATAGGGTTTTAGATTCAATCGATAGATTTGCAATTGATAATTCTAATTCAGGCAAAGCTATTGATGCGGTAAAAGCACACCTTAACGAATATAAGCTGGTGATTACTGCTCAGAAAAGTGCCTGCGAAGGTGACATCTTTGATTACAGAAAGTTTAAAGAAGATGTAAAATCTGAGATACTGCTTGGCGATGAGATAAATGAGAAGTATAGATATGCGGCCCATATGTATAATGAAAATATGGAACAAGCTGAAAGTTATATGAAAAAATATCAAGATGGAATATCTCCATGTATGACATTATACTATAACCAATCAAAAGATTATGAGAATCTTGCAATGGTATATAAGAGACAGGCAGCCGTATGGGAAGAAAAAGGACAGGAACTTACTGAAATTAATGCATTGACCGCAGACCCAATTACCAAAAGTAAAGCACTAAAAACTAAGGTTAAAAGCGGATTGAGTGCCCTAGGGCGTGCATTTGATGGAAGCACATTCAAAAAGCTGTATAGGAAGTGAATGGATTAACGGTATAAATTCCGATATGAAAAACATGGCACAAAAGATGGCCATCGGTAATGGTAAACTAGAGGGGAAAAGCGATGCTGAGATAGCACGCATATGCAAAAAGCCTTACGATGATATGACTACTCTTGAGAAAATGGAGTGGCAAAATATTGAGAATTACATCGTTAATTGCAATATCGATTCCCAGAAGAAGGTGGATTTTATAAATTTGGTTTTGAAGAACTGTACATATAAGAAAGGAAGGCTAGCGAATTCTGCAATCGATGAATATGAGTTCAATGATAAAATTCCTAGGATAAATAAAGCACTTTACTCTAATCTTACTGTTAATTCGCCTGATTCAAAGATACGAAATTCAATAGTCTGGGGGTATTTGCAAAAGACCAGCTCGATTTGTGGAATACCAAGAATTAAGATACGAGATGTTGGGTATGACGAGTATAAGGCAAAGGATTGCATAGATGTAACTGTATATGATAAGCGAACATTTTTTTCACCACAATACTCTAAAAGAAAAAAACTTGAGTATACAATATTTCCATTAAGAAACATTAAACAAGAATCAGGGAGTGCAGATATAGAAAAACACTATAGCACCGCAAAGGGGGATCAGATAGAGAAAAAAATAAAAAAATAAACACTGCTGCAACGGCTTTGACGGGTGTGGGAGAACTGCCAGTTAAATATGGAATGACAATTCCATTTAGTATAGTAAGTACCTACTTCGATGAAAAGGCTAATGCTGAGACACATTATAATACTGCGAGATTTGTTGCAAGTTTATCAAATTTACCTGAGGGCAACTGCAAAGGCATGATTGTAGAAAATCCCAAATGTTATCCCCATTTAGAATTAATAAGCGATAAAGAACCAGATAGTGTTGTAAAATCCATAACGGGAAAGTTAAGTGATGGAATAGAAATAGTTGAAAAAGGAGTGAAACTGGTTGATGAAGATTAGAATTAGAAAAATTATACATATGTCGAGTCTGGCAGTGGTCACAATAGCCATAATGGCAATCATAGCTTCAACATGGATTTCATTGGATAACTATGTACCCCAAAAACTGGGGAATAGCGTAAGCGCCGCTCTGAATAATCGATATGGCAGCTCGTGTTCTATTGTAGAAAATGATAAATATATCTTCTATGTGAATCGCGTAAAAGATTCGTTCCCTTTGATCCGCATAGATAAAAAAATAGCGGCGAAAAGAAACTACTAAAAAAATATTGGAGATAGCGATGGCTCAGCATTATTTATATACAAAAACACACTTATCTACACTAAATCAAAAGATTTGGGATATTCAAACAGTTATTATGATATCTATAGCTGTGATTTCGATGGTGAAAAAGAAAAAGTTAATAAAAAAAGGAATCACCAGTTCCTCATATGGTTATTGATGACTATATATACATACCTAACCTCGATAATGCATTGACTAGACTTTCGCTTATAAACGGTCGAAAAAGAACTCTTAATAAGGAGGAGTGCAATAATTTTGCAGGGGTTGATAAAAAAGGCAAGACTCTTTATTTTGAAACAGGTGCTTTTAAAAATGGTAAAAGTAAAAAAATAAATAAAAAGAAGAGCAAGCCTTTTGGATAAAGAGTCCAACTGAAGCAATAGGTTTTGGAAGTATACATGGGAAAGGGAAAAAGCAAGCAAGATTTTTAGGAATAGCAAATGGGAGCATATGGTTACGCGGACTAGATGTGGATTCAATATATGAAGTAGAAGAAATAAGGGGGGAATATAGGACCAAAAATGTATTCAAAAAAACAGGCAGCACTTTAATAGATAATTCTGTCATGGAAAAAGATAAAAATCTACTATGTTTCTCCTGATAAAACTAAAGCTTATTATGTTTGATATTAATACAGGAGAAGATAGAGAAATATACACAACCCCAAATAAAAAAATATTAAGATATTGGCTGCAATAGGGGATAATATTCTTATTTCGGAGTGGGTAAAAAGACAATGAACATGTTAACTACTATGACGCTGTGAATGATAAATTAGCAAAAAAATTACTACATAAATAACTCCGGCAAGGTTTTTATACGAGCTAGACTAGTGGAGGCTACAAATGAGTGAAGAAATTAAAATAAAAGAAGCCGCAATTAATAGCGTGGCATCATCAATAATGGATATTACTCAGGGTCTAGGTTCTGAATCCATATCAAATCTTGATAATATGAGCACAATAGATGGTAATAAAGCTAGTATCAATTCTTACGATGAGATAAAGGAAAGCTTGAAAAATATCGGTAGTGCAATGCTATCTACTTCTCGCAACATAAGCGCTGTTGGATATGCATTTAAAGGGTATGATGTAGCTGCAAGTAATGTGTTTAAAAGCAGGAAGAACTAGTTATATTACAGAAAAGTGATGGAGGACATCATGCTTGATTTTAAGGAAATGAAAGAAGATGAGATACGTTCATTTGTTCGAAAGGCAGAAAGTGATATTGAAGAGATAGAACATAAATACCATAAAGAGATGGAATACGAATCCGAGCAGGAAGCACAAATAGAGAGAGAATATTATCAGCTACAAGCCTTGTTAGATTCTGCAAATGGTGATTCTAGATTGCAGGGGATTCTGTGCGAAAGTCTTGATGTGATAGCGAACATTAAGCAACGACGATTTGAGATTATGGATGATCTTCATACTGACAAACAGAGCAAGATTAGGGAGTCAGAAGAGAATATTCAAGAGGCGAAAAAATATATATAGCTAAATATGATCAGTACAAGGATATAGGCATAGTTACAAGCGGTACGATAACTATGCCTATATTTGTATAAAAACCGCGAGTGTTCGCAAGGGTAAGATGCCTATTTATGAGATATAGAGCAACTCCAGATTTAAACTGTGCCTCAAGGTGCAGAATGAAGCGGACAGCAGGGAGCTTCTACACAGCGGGGATGCAGCTAATATTGCTAATATCAAAGCGGGTGAACTACCCGATATCTCGTTCCTTGATAATATAAGCACAATTGATGGAAATAAAGCTACTAAAACAGGTAAGGGAATCTGTTCCAATGCCTAACAAAAATACTTTAATGCAAAAAGTTTTTCCCCATCAAAGGCTTAGAAAAAAATATCTAAGCCGTGAATATGAGGTAAGGGGGTTTGTTTCTCGTCTAGAAGATGGTATTTTTAGAAATCCAGAAGAAGCATTTAAAGCAATACGATTGGATTACAAGGGTACAGTTTTTTCGGGGGATGACGATGCTGTTTGTATTATACGATATTCTTCAAAAGATTCTATTAAGGTAAAGATTGCACGGAGTCCAGAGTTAGGAGGGATTTAGTACAAGCTCCTCCTTATACAGGAAATGGATTTACAAAAGTCAACAAAAAGTCATATTGTACCCGAATTTTATCAATCAGAGATAGAAAAAAACTGATATAAGGATCAAAGATTTACAAATTGAAATCTGATGGGATGTTAATTGAAATTGCTGAATTAAACAAATAGCTTGGATAAGGGAATAGGAAGACCAAATGAGATACGGAGTATTTGCAAAAATATAAGGGAAAAGAATTTGCTACAGCGGATGATTGTGCTGGAATAGTATTGCTTTCGGGAGATATTTCAGATATCGAAGAGTATGGGTTTGAAGTATGCGATCCATTTAACATGATGGGATTTAAACGAGTAGTGTGTGTGAAGGTTGTTAATTTGTCTGAGGTGGATGAATATTATTTAATAAGAGCATATGCATACTATGAAGGCTATAAGGGACGCGTAAGGGGACCAAATAAAAACAATATGGTATCTATTAGCTATCTTTGGGGGGATATACCAAGAGAAGAAGCAATTAGGCTTGGGATGGAAGTAGGGCATGGAGAGTACGTTAAGGAGATTCCGCTAGATGAGGTTGATATCTTCTATGAAAGAGAAGATTACGATATTAAAGAGATTATGAAGCAGGATGAGGAGAAAAAAATAGCGTACATTAGAAAAAAATTAATCCCAATAGATAACCATATAGGTATGAAAAAAAGGTTATGAGATTAATTGTAGTAGACATAAATCAGAGTTTTTTTAAGATGAGTCATAAAAATACGGGAGAATCTCGAGATATCTATGAATTCAGATAAGACAACGGTCTACATGTATGATATCAACACGGGAAAGAGCAGTGAAATATATAGGACTACAAATAAAAAAATATTAAGATATTAGCAGCAATAGGTGATAATATTCTTATTTCGGAATGGAAGAAAGACGACAACCATGTAAACTATTATGAGTCTGTGGAGGATAAATCACCAAGGCACTACTACATCAACAACTCAGGAAAGGCTTTATACAAACTAGATTAACAAAGGTAAAAGAAATGGTAAAAAAACTAAGAAGTTATTTAAAATAGCAATTGTGACGCTTTCTATTGTGATAGTAAGCATAATCATTTTAGCTGTTTGGATTTCAAGAGACGACTACGTGCCTCAAAAAAACTAGGTAATAGTGCAAGTGTTACTGAAATGAATCGGAATCCACTATACGACCTAGTGCTTACCGAAAATGATCAATACATTATCTATGGCAAAAAGAGTGATGATGGATTGAAAGCTTTTGTTTGCTTAAACAAGCGGAACATGAGACAAAGGTCCATTTATATAAAAAGCGGGGATAAAGATCATAACCAAGTTTGCTTATATAATAAATCCATAATTTATGTAAAGCCTGCAAAAAACGGAAAGCAATACGACATTTACTCATGCAACATTGATGGTAAGAAAGAAAAGGTGATTGAAAAAAATGTGTATTCAAACATAACTATTGTAGATGATTGGCTTTATTGCACTAATTTAGAAAAAGGACTTATTCGTATTTCGCTGAATTCTGGTAAGAAACAGGTAGTGAATAAATATTTGTGCAATGATTATATTGGGATGAACTCCGAAAAGGGAGAGATATATTTTGATAGTTTTATCAATGACTATAATTTTGTAGGGATAAAAAAATTAATAGCAGGAGATTAGCGTTATTTTTTTAAGAAGTTCTATAAAAGAGTTTTTCATTTCTTGACTCCCTAAAACGTGATATAGACGAGGGTATCCTAGATCATAACTACACATATACAAAAGTTATAGGTATAGATAAAGGGTATATTTGGTTTTATGGTATAAATGCGCAAAATGGTAATATAGAGATATGTAAGGCTATGAAAAAAGACGGCAAATGGAAAACTACTAAGGTTATAAGGAATCCATATATTAAATTTGATTTTGGTGTTGCTTTTGAAAAAGAAAAAGTCTATTACACTTCATCAGACAAATCAGAGATTCACATGTACGACACACGAACAGAAAAAAAGATGTCACCATATATAAGAATTATGGGAAGTGTTATGGTGTATATAGTGCCTCTGGAGATAATCTTATTATCAAGGAATGGGGTGCAGATTCAAAAGGTGAACTGATTGACAACAATAATAGTAAGCACTACTACATTAATAACTCCGGCAAAGTTTTATATGAGTTAGATTAACAAGGGTTGAAGATATGTTAAAAACTAAGAAGTTATTTAAAATAGCAATTGTGATGTTTTCTATTGTGGCGGCAAGCATATTCATTTTAGCTGTTTGGATTTCAAGAGACGACTACGTGCCTAAAAAGCTCGGCAACAGCGTCAGTGCTGCACTAAACAATCGATATGGCAGCTCGTGCTCTATTGCAGAAAATGATAAGTATATCTTCTATGTGAACTGCGTAAATGATTCATTCCCCTTGGTACGCATAGATAAAAATAGCGGCGAAAAGAAACTACTAAAAAAAAATATTGGGGATAGCGATGGGTCAGCATTATTTATATACAAAAACACACTTATCTACACTAAATCAAAAGATTTGGGATATTCAAACAGGTATTATGATATCTATAGCTGTGATTTCGATGGGAAAAATGAAAAGTTAATAAAAAAGGAATCTCCAATTCCCCATATGGTTATTGATGACTATATATACATACCTAACCTCGATAATGCATTGACTAGACTTTCGCTTATAAACGGTCAAAAAAGAACTCTTAATAAGGAGGAGTGCAATAATTTTGCAGGGGTTGATAAAAAAGGCAAGACTCTTTATTTTTGAAACAGGTGCTTTAAAAAAATGGTAAAAAGTAAAAATAAATAAAAGAAGAGCAAGTCTTTGGATAAAGAGTCCAACTGAAGCAATAGGTTTTGGAAGTATACATGGGAAAGGGAAAAAAGCAAGTAAGATTTTAGGAATAGCAAATGGGAGCATATGGTTATACGGACTAGATGTGGATTCAATATATAAAAGTAGAAAAAAATAAGGGGGAATATAGGACCAAAAGTATATTCAAAAAAACAGGTGTCAATTTAATAGATAATTCTGTCATGGAAAAAGATAAAAATCTACTATGTTTCTCCTGATGAAACTAAGCTTATTATGTTTGATATTAATACAGGAGAAGATAGAGAAATATACACAACTCCAAATAAAAAAATATAAAGATATTGGCTGCAATAGGGGATAATATTCTTATTTCGGAATGGAAAGAAGACGATAAACATGTGAACTACTATAAAGCTATTGATGATAAATCAGCAAAAAAATTACTACATCAACAACTCCGGCAAGGTTTTTGTACGAGCTAAATTAACAAAGGTAAAAAGAAATGGTAAAAAAACTAAAAAGTTATTAAAAATAGCAGTATTAGTGCTCTCTGTTGTGGCAGCAAGCATAATCATTTTATCTGTTTGGATTTCACGAGATAACTATGTGCCACAAAGATTGGGCAATAGTGTAAGCGCAGGCATTAATAATCGTGCAGATAAAGACGGGTATTCGATTGCTGAAACTCAAAGATATTTATTTTATATTGATAAAACAACTGGGGAATATCCACTCGTTCGTATAGATAAAAAAAACAGGTGAAAAAGAAGCTTTTAATAACTGAAGCTGCTGACGATGCATCTGGATGCCTCTTTATATAAAAAAATTCTATTATTTATACAAAGGCGAAAAGATTAAGATATAGCTGGGGAGAATACGATGTTTACTCGTGTGATTTTTAATGGGAAAAAAATGAAAAGGTAATAAAAAAAGAAATGCGGTATGCCTCACATGGTTATAGATGATTATCTATATTATGCCAATGGAAACGGATCTGTATCACGTGTTTCATTGATAAGCGGAAGCACAAGATATGTCAGTTCTCAACCATGCTATAGGTTTGTTGGAATTAATGGGCGAAGCAATGAGTGTTACTTTGATACAGATTTATTTTTATATTGTTGAGGTGGAACTCAACAATCGCGGTATAAATACACTTCTAATTCGTCAAAGTAAAAAAATGCACGCAGGTGGATGGTCTGGTGAAGCAAAAATAGTCATGGAATTTTTAGGAGTATATAATGGCGTTATCTGGTTCTTCGGCGATTACGGAAAAATCAATATGCAAGGCGGAAAAAAAGAATGGTAAGTGGCTAACTAAAGTTGTTGTTAATATGTCCGAAGGAATTCATTTTAACGATAATGCTATTCTGGAAAAAGATAAGATCTACTATGTAAGTTCAGATGAATCGAAAAATTATCATGTATGACATTAATACAGGTAATAAAAAGGAAATCTATGGGGAGTCGGGAGCACATATAAAAGTAGATGCTGCAATAGGTGATAATATACTCATTGAAAAGTGGATGACGGACAAAAGTCGTGATGATGCTATGCATGAGGGCGACATAGATTATTACTATATAAATAAATCTGGTAAGCTACTTTATAATTTAGGCTAACAGGGGATTAAAATGGGGAAAAAGAAAAGAAGAGCGAAGTATGTGCTTGTAGCGGCACTTATCATAGTGACAATGCTTACTGTAATGGCTGTGAGGATATGGAGAGATGATTACGTACCACAAAAATTAGGTAACAGTGTCAGTGCGGGGTTGAATAATAGTCAAGAAGGCGCATACTCAATTGCAGAAAATGAAAAGTATATATTTTACAGTAAGCGTTTAAGTGTTGATGGCGCATTGTTTCGGATAGATAAGAAAACCGGGGAAAGTAAGCTGATTAAGTATAATATAGGGAACTATTTAACTTCAGGGTTATTTTTTTATAACAACTCAATTGTTTATACAAGAGTTAAAAGGCGATTATATTGGCAGCCACTTTTAAGACAATTACGGTAGATGAAGATTCTTCTGATGGGTTAAATAACAAGCCTGTAGTTGATGTATATACATGTGACTTTGATGGCAAAAATGAAAAGCTTATAAAAAATGATTGTGGAGTGCCTCATATGGTTATAGATGAGGATTTGTATTTTTCACGCGGAAAAGATCACCTAAATAAAGTTTCACTTAAAAACAACAAGGTGAGTGAAGTATGTTTCGATAATTTTACATACTTTGTTGGAATTAATGATCAGAATAAAACTGTGTTATTTGCCACGAATAAGTCGTTGCTAGAGGTAAAAAAATAAACAAGATGAAGATGTATTATGGATTGTCTTGTTTAACCTATGGAATTTATATAGGCGACTTCAAAGGACCAGCAAAAGATACCGCAGGTGTCTTAGGGATGACTCAAGGTAACATTTGGTTTCTCGGTAATGATGGACATTCATTATGCAAAGCAGAAAAAAAGGATGATGAATGGAAAACAAAAATTGTAGTCGATAAAACTCAAAAAGTAGATTTTTCAGGTAACACTGTTATGGAAAAAAACAAGATATACTATTTATCAGCTGACAAAACAAAAGTTATAATGTATGACACCCAAACAGGTAATAAGCGAGAAATATATGTGAGTAGAAGAGAGAATATAAAGGTATCCGCAGCAATAGGTAATAACCTGCTCATAGAAGAATGGGATGGCGATTCATACGAAGATGCTGCTGATGATGGATCTCTAAAGGGTACATACATCAACAACTCCGGCAAGGTTTTTGTACGAGCTAAATTAAAGGTTAATTTGCTTACAAACTAACCTTAAAATTCATTTCAAAATAGACAATTCCAACCCCTGATTGATTGACACTAGTTAATATAGATAATATAATATTTAGGTGCTCTTAGGCAGCTTGCGGTTTGTAGGGGGTCCTGCGCAATGGGATACTGTGAACCATGTCAGGTCCGAGAGGAAGCAGCATTAAGCGGGATATCTCATGTGCCGCAGATTCGCCTCCTACCGGCCGCAAGGTGTCTAAGAGCTAAATTTCTATTTGGACCCAAGCCATGGGCGAATCCAACTATCGAGAAGGAGGTAACGATATGCATCTGGCACTGTATAGGTCCGAGAGGCCTGAACGCTTTGAAGAGATAATTGGACAGAAGCATATTGTGAAGATACTTCGCAACCAGATTAGGAAGGGGACTGTGAGCCAGTCGTATCTGTTTGCGGGAACTCGCGGTACAGGTAAGACGACGACAGCTAGAATTCTTGCAAAAGCAGTTAACTGCACATGCAGTAATCCCGGCGTAGACCTACCTTGTGGCGAGTGTGTAAATTGCAGGGCGATTACAGAAGGCAGATTTCTCGACGTAGTAGAGCTGGACGCGGCATCCAATAATGGCGTTGAGAGCCTAAGACAGATTACCGAATCTGTGCAATATCCGCCAACCGTTGGAAAGTACAAGGTCTACATCATAGACGAGGCGCACATGCTCACCGATTCGGCGGAGAATGCGTTTCTCAAGACGCTCGAAGAACCGCCGGCACACGTAATATTCATACTGGCGACAACCAACCCGGAGAAGATCAAAGCGACGATAAAATCAAGGTGTCTAACGCTTAACTTCAGGCATGTCTCGGAAAATGATCTGCTGGACGGCATGAGAAGGATTTGCCAGAAGAAGTCGATCAACATAGCAGAGGATGCATTATCAGTAATTGCCCGCAAGGCAGATGGTTCTGTGAGAGATGCGCTCAGCCTGCTCGAGCAGTGTATCAATGCAGGTGATGAACTGATAACCAGAGAGCTGGTTCTGGAGTACACGGGTGGCGCGGGAGATGAATTTTACCTGCAGCTCACTGATGCGATTAGAACTGGTGATGCGGGAACTGCGCTATCTGATATAGATGCCATGGTTAGGATAGGCAAGGATGCCAAGCAGCTGCTTGCGGATTGGCTACTGCATTATAGAAATCTGATGATTTGCAAGTACGTGCAGGATCCGTCAGAGCTTGTAAATGCTTCTCTGGAGAACACTGAGAGAATCGCCGAGCAGGCAAAAGCACTTAGCGATGAAGCGATAAACTATGGTATTCGCCTTCTTTCGGACACCGTCAATAAGGCGAAGTTTTCGACTATGCCGAGGATTTTGCTGGAGACATCTGTGATTAAACTAATTGTAGGCGAGGGAACTGAGGTCAAAGTAGAGCCAGCTCGGATAAACTCAAATATTTCGGTAAGCACAAGGACTACAAGGCCACAGTCAGGAACTGTACCAGGGCCGAGTGAAGCACGAGAGATGAAGAGACCGGCAGTAGGGAGCACGGAAGTTTCGCAAAGGGACGTTCAGAAGGTGGGAATACAAGCTGCTGATGCCGATGGGCTTCAAGATCAGCACCAGACAAACGCTACCATTCAGAGTGCGCAAGAGGCCGAGGAACCGCAGCCTCTATTCGAACAGAAATTCAACCCGCTCGAGGGGGCACCACCAGATAGGCACATCGTAGAGTTTGAAGCAAATCACAATCTTGATGAGATGTGGGATAGAATCTGTGACCAGATGGCTAGAGCGGATGCCATGTTTATGGCGATGGTTGCAAAGTACACGAGGCTAGTCGATTTGCATGGTAGCGAGCTAACTGTGGAAGTTAAGAAGACTAAGAGCCTTATGGCTGATGATGCTCTAAATGAACTGAACAGGATAACCAAGGCCTTATATGGAGATAAGTTCTATATTACTCTGCGAGTGGTAGAGTACAATCCTGCAGATGCGCGAGCTCTTAGTCAGGCGGATGAACCTAACCTTCCGAGATTCGATGATGAGATAATCGAGGCGGCAGAGGAAAAAGACGAGATAGCCAAGGAAGTGGCGAAGGATGTAGCTGACTTTTTTTGGCGTAGATAAGATAGATATAAAGTAACAAATATTGGAGGAGAAAAATCATGGGCAAAGGTATGAGAGCAGGTAAGAAAAAAAGAAGGTTGGCGGCGGTGGTGCTGGTAACATGCAGCAGCAGATGAAGCAGCTTCAGGCTATGCAGCGCGATATGGAGGCTGCACAGGCTTCTATTGCTGAGCAGGAGACAACTGCAACTGCTGGCGGCGGTGCAGTTGAGGTTACTGTTAACGGCAACAAGGAGATTACAAAGCTCGTAATCGATAGAGACGTTGTAGATCCAGACGATGTAGAAATGCTTCAGGATCTCATCATGGCAGCTGTAAATGAGGGCATGCGCCAGATTGATGCAATCGCTGAGAACGAGATGGGCAAAGTGACAGGTGGACTTAACATCCCTGGGTTTGGAATATAGAAAGGCGTTCAGATGAGGCAGTATCCAAAGCCACTGAACAAGTTAATAAATGAGTTGTCTAAGCTGCCGGGAATTGGGGGCAAGACTGCACAGCGTTTAGCATTCCACATTCTAGCACTAGAGGAGAGCGAGGCTACTTCCCTTGCAAATTCAATCGTGAATGCCAAGAGAAGCCTTCACTACTGTTCGGTGTGCGGCAATTTGACAGATACCGATCCATGCGAGATTTGTAGTGATGAGTCGCGAAATAGGACTAAGGTCTGCGTAGTCGAAACGCCGCAGGATGTGATAGCTATGGAGCGAATCAGGGAATTTAAAGGGCTGTACCATGTCCTTCACGGTGCTATTTCGCCTGTAGAGGGTATCGGACCTAACGAGATAAATCTCAAATCCCTAATCACAAGGCTCCAGCAGCACGATGAGATAGACGAGATAATCGTGGCTACCAATCCTAATATCGAGGGAGAAGCAACCGCTATGTATATCGCTAGACTGCTAAAGCCGTCTGGAATCAAGGTGACGAGAATCGCACATGGTATTCCTGTTGGCGGTGACCTCGAGTATGCCGACGAAGTGACTCTGCTCAAGGCCATGGAAGGAAGGCGCGAGATATAACTAAAACTAGTTGGTGCATGAGGCAGGTTGCCAATCTGCACCGACTATTTTTATTATATGAAAACATAGAGTAAATCTTCGATACATTTGAGTATTTTTCAATACTCGTACATTAACTGTTGTTTTTGAGTACAGGTAGCAATTCGAGCTATAAAACAATCAAGGAGGAAAGGATGCCTGAACTAGTAGAGGTTGAAACCGCGAGAAGGGTTCTCGCTCCACAGCTAAGGGGCTGCACAATTGAAGATATCGAGGTGAGACTGGCGAAGAGTATCAAGAATTACAGCTCCGAAGAGTTCAAGAAACTCGTAATTGGCAGTAAGTTCAGCACCATACTCCGCCGCGGCAAATTCCTTATTTTCAACATGATTACACCGAAGAGCGTAGATGCACCAGAGGAGCTTAAGCTCGTGGCTCACTACCGCATGACGGGTGTTCTGCTCGTTACACCATCAGATTATGAGGATTTGAAGCATACACATATCGTTTTTTTAAGCTCAGAGATGAAAATGGTGCCGAGAAGGAGCTCCGTTATATCGACCAGAGGCAGTTTGGAGGTATGTGGGCCATAACGACGGGTGCCGAATTTAGAGAAACAGGCATCGGGCAACTTGGAGCAGAGGCGACAGACGAAACTCTTACTGGAGAGTATCTGAAGGAGCATCTGCAGCGAAGAAAATCAGCCATTAAGATGGGGCTTCTCGACCAAAGCGTTATCGCAGGACTTGGAAATATCTACACCGACGAAGTCCTATACAGATGCGGCATTATACCGACTAGAGCTTGTAGTTCGTTAACCAATAGAGAGTGGCAGGTGCTGGCTAGCGAGATTCCGAAGATGATGGAGTTCATGATAGACAAGAATCAGATTTCTGAAGAGGATTACCTGGCTGGGAAGGGGACAGATTATAGAAACACCCCATTTCTACAGGTCTATAACCATGCAGGAGAGGTTTGCCCTAAGTGTGGAAGTGAACTTGAGAGAACTGTTGTTGCTGGAAGGAGCAGTGTGTACTGCCCTCATTGCCAGAAGTAATTTTGGTGATATGGTAAATAAAACTGTGTATAGAAAAAGGTGGACCTAGCGTCCACCTTTTGTTCGTTCTCGGGAATCAAAGCCAGTGAGATCCTTAACGACTTCACTAGCTATTGCAAGCCCTGCAGCAGCAGGGACAAATGGAGTTGAGCCAGGAGCTACTCTGCCTGCAGTTCCTTTGTACTCAGCCTCTCCGCCCTCTGGAATAATCGGCACGATAGGCTCCTCAGTGGAGCAGAGAACTTTTACGCCTTTAATTCGCCTATCTTTGAGTCCTTTTCGTATAACCTTAGCCAGCGGATCCATCGATGTCTTTGCTATATCCATGATATGTAGCTTTGTAGGATCAATGCGGTTACCGCAGCCCATACAGGAAATTATTGGAATTCCCACGCTTTTTGCATCTTTCTATGATGTCGAGCTTTGCCGACACAGTGTCTACGGCATCCACAACGTAGTCATACTCCGTGAAGTCAAAATGCCCAGCAGTCTCCGGTAAGTAGAACATCTGGTGTCCACGCACTTTACAGTCTGGATTCAGAATTTTAATTCGAGCCTCACATACGGCTAACTTGCTTTTTGCCGATAGTGTCATGAGTGGCGATTATCTGCCTGTTTATATTTGTCAGGCTAACATCGTCGTTATCGATTATGTCAAGAGCACCGATCCCAGCTCTAGCAAGAGCCTCCACTACGTAGCCACCTACACCGCCGACGCCAAAAATCGCAACTCGGCAGCCTTTCAGTCGCTCAATTGCATCTTTTCCATATATTAATTCACTTCTTGAAAATTGATTAATCATATACTCGCAGGGGACTCGAACCCCCGTGTTTTGCACCGTAAATTGCAAGCACAAATCATTAATAAATACTACAATAAATTACTGAAATATCTTACATTATTATGCAAATAACGTCTAGTTAGTGATATAATTTCGTTCGTATGCACTGGAGGTTTTTAACGATGTTTAAATATATTGCTGCCCCGTTAATCGGAGCGCTTATAGGATATTGTACCAATTATATTGCGGTCAAGATGCTGTTTAGACCGCGCCGTGAGAAATACATCTTCGGCCACAAGGTTCCTCTGACACCTGGAGCTATACCGAAGGGCAAGTCTAGACTTGCAAAGTCCGTTGGAGACGTTATCTCGAACCACCTCGTCACGAGCGAAGATATCGAGAGCAAGGCACTTGACAGCGAAGCTGAGAACGCTGTTGTCATACGAGTTATGAATATTCTGAAGTCAGACATTGACGATGGATTCAGAGCGATTTCATCTTCTGAAGAGGAGTATGAGGCTATTACGACAAATCTCGACTATGCGGTTACAGAACGAATGGCGGATGCGGTTAAGAGCATCAATTTTGCAGATATTATCAAGGTCAAGGGCGGCCAGATAATCGGTGAGCAGCTAGGCGGCTCTATGATAGGCATGTTTATAAACCCCGAGATGGTAGATGGAATACTTGGTGCGATTGCAGATAATATCGGAAGATACGTCGATGAGCACTGCTATAACTTCTTGGCCCCAGAGGTTAGCCGCAGCATGGATAAACTGCGCGGTGAGAACTTCTACGACATGATAACAAGCAATGGCGTGAGCGACGATGAGCTTCAGGATAAGGTGCGAGAGATTTATAGGAATACAGTCAAGGCTGCTATCCCAGTACTAATTGCAAAAATGGATATAGCAGGTATGGTCAGGCAGAAAATCGAAGATATGGAAGTCGAGCAGCTTGAAGATATGGTTATGGAGGTCATGGCAAAGGAACTCAACACTATTGTCAATCTCGGTGCACTAATTGGGTTTGTGCTGGGGCTTATTAATCTGCTTTTGTAGCTGAAACTGGGCTAAAAATTACTGAAAATACGCCAAAGAATGACTAATTATAAACAAAGCCTGTTGTACCTTGCGGCAAGCAAATGCATGATGTAAAATTAATAAAGTTGAACAAATTAGCAATTAAATTTTTGTATAGAAACAAGGGAGATATAGATGAAGAATTTCGTAATCGAGATGGAAAAACGGTGCGACGATGAGCGGTGAGCTCTACGAGGATATCGCACCTAAATCAGTTGAGAATTTTTGTAGAACTCTGCGAGAAGGGCTTCTATGATGGGCTGATTTTTCCACAGAGTTATTCCAGGGTTTATGATCCAGGGTGGATGCCCAGATGGAACAGGCATGGGTGGTCCTGGATACAGCATTCCTGGTGAGTTCTCAGCAAATGGATTCAAGAACGATCTTAAGCACTCGAGAGGTGTTCTCTCTATGGCTAGATCTATGAATCCTAACTCGGCTGGCTCCCAGTTCTTCATCATGGTTGAAGATGCACCACACCTCGACGGTCAGTATGCTGCATTCGGTAAGGTTACAGAGGGGATGGATGAGGCAGACCGCATCGTTTCAGTTCCACGCAACATGATGGATAAGCCTAACGAGGATCAGGTAATCAAGACTATTACCATTAAGTAGTAATGACTACTAAGCAGTTGCTTTAGCGGCTGTGTGCAGTTATATGTGAAGATTCGCCGCACTCATATGAGTGTGGCGTTGCCTATTTATAAGATGTCAGGAGGTAACCGTGAAATCTGATAAAAAGATTATAATAATTGGACATAAGAATCCAGATACAGATTCAATATGCTCAGCGATTGCCTATGCTGAGATCAAAAATCGAATTACGAACACCAATAACTATGTGGCGCGTCGAGCTGGAGAAATTAATGGCGAGACGCAGTTTGTCCTTGAGAAGTTCGGGATAGATGTGCCCGAATACGTAGACAATGTTGCTACACAGGTTAGAGACATGGAGATTCGTCATACGCCAGGTGTACCCAAAGAGATGACTATTAAGGAAGCTTGGGGTATCATGGGTAAGAGCGAAGCTGTCACTCAGCCGATTACTGAGAACAACAAAGTCATTGGACTTATCACGAAGGGTGATATCGCCCGTACATTCATGGATGCGGAGAGCAGCGGATTCCTTTCTAGCACGTCACCTAGATTTAGCGACATTGCAGCAACTATAGATGGACAGATTACTGTGGGGGATGGTAGCAGGCATTTGATCAAGGAAAGGTACTAGTTGGAGCAGCCCTCGTAGAGAGGATGCAGGGCGTCGTTCAGGAGCATGACTTAGTAATCTTGGTAGACCGTAAGGAAAACCAGATTGGAGCGCTCGAAGCTGGGCAGGATGTATAATACTGTGCCTTGGGGCAAAGGCATCTAAGGAAGTTTCCGAACTCGCCAATGAGAAAGGTGCCGTAGTCATTGAGACGGAGCTCGATACTTTCTCGGTATCGAGAGAGATAAACAAGAGTGTACCGCTAGAGGCATTTATGACTTCTGATGGAATCGAGGGCTTTAAGCTAGATGATTATACGGACAGCGTAAAGGCAGAGATGGGTGCTACGAGACATAGAGCCTTCCCTGTTACAGACAGCAAAGGGCGCTACGTGGGAACAGTTTCGAGGCGGAACCTCCTCAACATAAGGAGGAAGCAGGTAATTCTCGTAGATCATAACGAGAAATCACAAGCGGTAGATAATATCGACGATGCGGATATTATCGAGATTGTAGATCACCACAGATTAGGAACTATTCAGACTCTGCAGCCGATATTTTTCAACCTGCAGCCTGTTGGTTGTACCGCTACTATTTTATATCAGATGTACATAGAGCGAGGGATTGAACTGCCTAAGCATATCGCAGGGCTACTCTGTGCAGCAATAGTCTCTGACACACTGATGTTCAGATCGCCGACATGTACGACACAGGACAAGATGGCGGCTGGTGCGCTCGCGTTAATTGCGGGTATAGACATAGAGTCTTTTGCAGCAGAGATGTTCGAGGCTGGATCAGACCTCAAGGATAAGTCAGCTGAAGAGATTTTCTATCAGGATTATAAGAAGTTCACTTTCGGAAACTCAAGCTTCGGAGTTGGACAGATCAGTTCGATGAATGAGGGCGAGCTTAGTAATATCAAGGAGATGCTGCTTCCATTAATGGAGCACGAGTGCGGTAAGAATAAGGTTTCGATGGTATTCTTCTTGTTAACAGACATCAAACATTCATCATCAGAGATGCTGTATGCCGGCGAGCATGCACGAGAGATGATAATGAATGCATTTGAGGAAGCGACACCTACAGAGGGTGGCTTCAGGATCGAAGGGCTGCTATCACGCAAGAAACAGCTAATTCCGGCGTTTATGGACGCGATTCAAGGCGTTTAAATAATATTTATTTTATTAAGGAAGGACAGAAATGGATTACAAGAGGATTTTAAAAGAAATTCTTAACATCGGCAGAGAGATGCTTCGTGCAGGTGCCGATGTTAGTAGAGTTGAGGACAGCATGTACAGAATGTGCAAGAGTTACGGCTTCACGCACGCAGATATCTGGGTTATCTACAGCAATATTCAGGCAACTGTTGAGACAGCTGATGGAAATATCATAACTCAGATTAGACATATCCCTTCGACTTCAGTTAACTTCGATAAGCTCGACTATCTTAACAACTTGTCGAGACGAGTATGTCACCAGAAGCCAGAACCGGACAAAATTGAGGAGATGTTGCAAGAAGTTCTGAACAGAACACCGCAGCCAGCATACCTGGAATACCTCGCAGGAATCCTCGGCGGAGCGGGCTTCGGTGTATTCTTCAACTGTGGTATTAAAGACTCAATCATCGCTGTATTCTCAGCTATCATTATCGTTTTCCTTGGTAGAAGATTGGCATCTACAGAGAACAATCCTCTGATTTCCAACTTTATTCAGTCCTTTATTACAGAAGTATTTATCATCCTCTCTGTGCATGTTGGATTTGCAGAGAAGTCAGGTAACATCACCGTTGGTGTAGTAATGCTCCTCGTCAGCGCGCTCGGTTTTTACTAACGGAATCAGCGATCTACTGCACAAGGATACGCTTGCCGGAATACTTAATATTTCGAATTCTATAATCGGAGCAGCTGGAATTGCCTTCGGTATAGCTTCAGCAATTCTACTATTCAAGGGGTATTCTAAGATGACCGAATTAAATCCAAGCCTTATAATACAGTTTATTTCATGTACCGCTGCCTGCGTGGGCTTCGGTCTATGGTTCAATGTTAAAGGGAAGCAGGTTATGTTCTGCGGAATAGGTGCATTTTGCACATGGGGAATGTACGTAATCACAGATGGAATTCTCCATAACTACTTCTTGGCAACTCTTATCAGTGCTATATTTGTAGCGGGCTATGCGCAGGTTATGGCGAGAGTCAACAAAGCTCCTGCTACTATCTTCCAGAGCGTGTGCGCATTTCCTGGTACCGGGAAATAACCTCTACTTCGTAATGTATGCGATGGTAATGGATATGCCTAAGGAGACGGCGAGCGAAGGTAAGCAGCTAGTTCTGAACTGCCTTGGAATTGCGATGGGATTCATGGTAATAGAGATCGTAAATAAGTACGGAACCATATTCTATCGAATGCTCAAAAAGGCTTAAAAATTTTTTTCATGAATTAGATTAAAAAAATAGCCACAAAAAGGTTGTATAGGTGGTACTATATAGTCTAAAGAAATTACCTAGAAGGGGAAACATGGCTAGAGTTAAAAATCATAAGCAGGCTGCAAATGTAGCAAGAGAATATATCAAAGATATGGATAAGAATAAAGTAGCAAGTATCATCTTGCTGCTTTTTCTTGTTGTTTTTTTATTCAACCTACTGAAGTTCAACCGCAAGGCTCCTATAGCTAAGGAGGAGATTGTCAAGAACAAGAAGAGCGTTGAGGCATTACAGAAGAGCTCGGTAACTAGCGTTGAAGAGGCTGTTTCGGCACTAGGCGGAGAAGTTTCTGCGAATGGAAAGAGCAACAAGGCTAGATACATGAGCAAGTTCAAGGGCAGTATCGTTGTCGGCGACTCGGTTACAGAGGGGCTAAGCGTATATGGTTGGCTTAGTGATGATCAGGTATTTAGCAAGATTGGTTCAAGCGTAATGACTGGTGACGATTTATTCTCAAGTGCCGCGGGAACATATCCAAGTACAGCGTTCTTTGCATTTGGAATGAACGACATGGGAAATTACAGAGGCGACGAAAAGGCATTTATTAAGAAGTATGAGGCAAGGCTAAAGGCATTCCACAAGGCTTCGCCTAAGACGAAGATTTGCGTTTGCGGTATATCGGCACCTACCGATGCGGCGATGGCAAAGAATAAATCGATTAGCTACTACAAGAAATTCAACAGTGCCATCAAGAAGATGTGTGCTAAGAATAAGTACGTATATATTCCAACTGCGGATATTCTGCAGAAACATCCAGAGCTTTTATGCTGGTGACGGTATCCATGCTCAGGCAACGTATTATCCGTACTGGCTGGATAGGATGATTGAGGAGGCAGAACTGTAGATGAATACTAAATCGCGTAGAGATGCTATAAGGTATGGAAGAATCCTAAAGTGCGTTCTTCTTATTATACTGTTTGCCTTCCTTGCCATCGTGTATAGTCGTGAAAATGCTAAGGATGTTTCGATGGATAAGATTGAGGCACATCTTATCAAGAAGACTAATATAGAGAAGCTACAGAAGCAGAAGTCGCGTGATCTCGTGCAGTTTATCGGGCTAGATGCTAACAATTATGAGGCTGTTCTGTATTACAAGAGCAAGGAAGCTCTGTCTGTTGACGAGGTTCTCGTCGTCAAGGTCAAGAACAAGTCTGATGTTAAGGCTGTCAAAGATGCCGTGGAGCAGCGCATCACCAGCCAGATAGAGGCATTTGACAACTACGGGCCAGAGCAGGTAAAGGAACTTAAGAACGCAATCGTGACTTCGAGGGGCAAGTATGTATTCTATGGAGTTGCCAAGGATCCAGATAAGTATGAGGAGGTACTATTAAGTGTTATTTAGCAGTATTATCTTCATATTCTATTTCCTGCCGATTACGATGCTCGTATACTATCTGATTCCAAAGGAGCAGACAGGAAAGCGTAACATAGTGCTGCTCGTTGCCAGCTTATTCTTTTATAGCTGGGGAGAACCAGTCTATCTATTCCTGATGCTGTACAGCGCATTCTTCAACTACTTCATGGCCATTCAGATTCACAATGAACAGAAGTATGGAGGAACTGGCAGGAGAAACCTACTGTTTACAGTGGTAGTAGACCTGTTGATACTCGGATTCTTCAAGTATTTCGGGTTCCTTATGGATACCATAACATCGATTACAGGATGGCACATTCACTACACGTCACTCGCACTGCCTATCGGAATTTCGTTCTACACTTTCCAGGCGATGTCGTATGTATTTGACGTGTACAAGGGAAAGGTTGCACCGCAGTATAGCTTGCTCAAGTTCTCGCTATACCTATCGTTTTTCCCACAGCTCATCGCTGGACCAATCGTTAAGTACAGGGATGTTGAACTTCAGATAGATAACCGTGAGACTAGCCTTGTTAAGTTTGGTGAGGGTTCGTCGAGATTTATTCTCGGACTAGGCAAGAAGGTTATTCTTGCAAATGCACTTGGCTCGCTATACACAGAGATATCCAGCCTGCCGCATGGGCAAGTGTCGGTAATTCTATACTGGATTGGAATTGCGGCTTATACGCTGCAAATATATTTCGACTTTAGCGGATATTCCGACATGGCGATAGGCCTCGGCAAGATGTTCGGTTTCGTGTTTGACGAGAACTTTAACTATCCGTATATTGCTTCGACTATCACGGATTTCTGGCGCAGGTGGCACATGTCGCTCTCTACTTGGTTCCGTGAGTACGTGTATATTCCACTCGGCGGAAACAGAGTAAAGGTGCACAGACACATTCTCAACCTGCTCATAGTATGGTCACTGACTGGTCTATGGCATGGCGCAAGCTGGAATTTCGTGCTCTGGGGTGCATACTTTGGAGTGCTGCTGATACTTGAGAAGTATGTATATGGCAAATATCTAGAGAAGGCCCCAAACTGGTTTAGACACGTATATGCGATAGTCATAGTTATGATAAGCTGGGTGCTCTTTAGCATCACAGATATCAGCAAGGCACTTTCGTATCTCGCTGTTATGTTCGGGCTCGGCAAGGTGGCGTTCATAAATGTTACGACGCTTTACTACATAAGAACGAATTTCATCATTCTGGCGATTGGTGCTTGCGTGGCAACACCATATCCAATTGAGAAATTCAGAGAGCTATATAAGAAGAAGCCAGCGGTAGGAACTGCGCTGGTATTCGCAGTACTCATAGTTTCTGTCGCATACCTGGTATATGGTTCGTATAATCCGTTCCTGTACTTCAGGTTCTAGCGTAGAGGAGTAAGTTTTGAAGAAGATTAACCGTTTTAGAAATGAAATAAATGCCGAGCTCAAAAGTTCGGAGAACAAAATGGCAGCGTATACCGGTGTCATTTTTTTGTGTTTATTCTTGCGGCTGTATTCCTTATAAATCTCATAGTTCCAGATAAGTCATTCTCAGCTTCTGAAAACCGTATGCTGCAGGAGTTCCCGAGCATATCGGTGTCTAACTATTTCGGCGGCAGGTTAGAATCCAAGATGGAGAGCTATGTCAATGACCAGTTCTTGATGCGTGGTTCATTTATCAAGGTTAAGTCTGCAGTCGACGTTACCTCGGGCAAGCTCAAGGCTAATGGCGTGTATAGAGCACGCGATGGCTATCTAATTGAAGACATAGTGGCACCAGATCAGAAGAAACTGAGTGCGGTGGAGAATTCGCTCAAAGGGTTTAAGGCGAAGTACCCTAATCTAAACATGACATTCCTTCTTGCACCAAATGCAGGAAATATCATGTCTGACAAGCTACCGATAACTGTCAGACTTGCGGATCAGAACAAGAGCATGGATGATTTTTACCAGAATATCAAGGATTCAGGAATTAAAACTATAGATGTAAGGAAGCCTTTCAACAAGAAGAAAGAAGATGTACAGCTATACTATAGAACTGACCACCACTGGACGAGCGACGGAGCATACATCGCATATAAGGCAATCGTTCCAGCACTGGGTGCAGGTATGCCAATGGAGTTTGAGGGTAAGGTTGTGAAGAATGACTTCGCGGGAACCATGTACTCGAAGAGTGGATTTACAGGCGGAAGGTACGATAGTATCAAGATTAATCTGCCTAAGAATAAGAAGGCAGCCAAACCTTCGGTCATCTACTATGGTGATACTAAGAAGAAGACTACTAAGTTCTATCAGCTTAAGAACCTGGATAAGAAGGATGCGTACACGGTATTCGGAGGCAGTAATCATCCGATGTACACGGTCAAGACTCCGACAGAGTCTAACAAGAGGTTGCTCCTGATTAAGGACTCCTATGCAAACAGTGTAATTCCTATGCTGGCGCAGCATTACCGCGAGATTGTGGTTGTGGATCCGAGATATTACTTTGATAATGTCGATGACCTGATTGCATCGGAGGGGATAACTGATGTGCTGTTCCTTTATAATGCGAATACGTTCTTTGCGGATGATTCGCTAGCCATGATGTTGCAAGAATAATAACAGAAAGTGCGAGCAGCTGGCAGCAGACTGCGTTTACTTGGCAGATTATACAAAGTCTGCGAGACTTGAGGTGATATAACAATTCTCGACTTTGTTAATCTGAATCGGCGTAAACCGCGGATACTGCCATAACCTCGCACTTCTGCTATTTTATTAGAGATATTTGAACTGTGATGATTGTCTAAAAATGTAGCGAGCCTCGGCAAAGAGTCTCATTTGCTTGACGAATTATATGAAAGCTGGGATTATAGGACAAAAAGAAAGTTGTATCTAAACTGACAAAGAAGCTGAAAACAATATTTAGAAGGAAGTAGATTAAGCATGAAGAAAAACAGGATAATAGGTATAAGTATAGTAACGCTAATTATAGGGATACTATTAATAGTTGCCAACCTATACATAGATTATAACCTCAGAAAATACTCCGTTTACTATGCCCATAATATGGCACATAAAGAGGGCACGCATCCAGAGATGGCAATGGCATTAGAGAATATGAGAGTTATATATAAACCAAATAAGAAGAATATACGGTACAGAGACAAGGCAGGGTATACTGTATACAATGACTTAAATGGTGATAAAAGCGTGTATCTATATTGCAGAACTAAAGAAATAAGATATCGCTATACTTATTACGATTATTTCAAAAGAAGCTACTATTTCAACGATGCATTTAACCTAACTCTTGCCTATGATGGATCAACTGAAGTAGATGAAATAAATATTAGGACAATTGATCAAAATGCTCTTTACAAAGACATATACAAAAACTTCGGTTTCCTAGTCGAAGCTAACGTCAATCGCAAACCACTGATCAATCTGCAGAAGCAGTTCAACAAGAAGTACTATAAGCGATTCAACTAATGGTAAGGTGTGAAATTCAATGAAGAAAATATTAATAGCCACTATTACAATAATACTAGGCATATATATGTGTATTATTTTCATAGTTGCCAACCTATACATAGACTACAATCTCAGAAAATACTCCGTTTACTATGCCCACAACATGGCACATAAAGAGGGCACGCATCCAGAGATGGCAATGGCATTAGAAAAATATGGACGTTATCTATAAGCCTAACAAGAAGAATATACGGTATAGGGACGATGGCGGTTTTATCATTTATAATACATTTACAGATGGTGAACGAGTTATAATAAAGTACGGTGTTGCAGAAGAAAAAAAGTAGATATATATTTTTATGACATTGTGGATAGAAATTACTTTTTTTGATGAAGCCTTCAGATTAGAATATGGGTATGATAGCTCAACAGGGAATGATAAAATAGAGGCAAAGACGGTAGATCAGGAAGCTCTGTACAAATACATATACAATAACTTCGGCTTCCTCGTCGAAGCCAACGTCAATCGCAAACCACGAATCAATTTACAGAAGCAGTTCAACAAGAAGTACTACAAGCGATTCAACTAATGGTAAGGTGTGAATTTCAATGAAGAAAAATACTAATAGCCACTATTACAATATTACTAGGCATATATAGTGTATTATTTTCATATGCGCCGACCTATACATCGACTATAACCTCAGAAAATACTCCGTTTACTATGCCCACAATATGGCACATAAAGAGGGCACGCATCCAGAGATGGCAATGGCATTAGAAAATATGGATGTTATCTATAAGCCCAACAAGAAAAATGTACGGTATAGGGACGATGGCGGTTTTGCTATTTACAATAAATCGATAGATAGTGATCAAACTATCATAATTTGCAATCCAGGAGAAAGGGATCTTCGATATGGTTATTATGATGTCACGGATAAAAACTACTATTTCAATGAAGCATTTAATCTAACCCTTGCCTATGACTCCTCGGTTGGACATGATGAAATAGATATCAAGACAGTAGATCAAGACACTCTTTATGAAGATATATACAAGAACTTCGGCTTCCTCGTCGAAGCCAACGTCAATCGCAAGCCGCTGATCAATATGCAGAAACAGTTCAATAAGAAATACTATAAGCGATTCAACTAATGAGAAGTTGTGAAATTCAATGAAGAAAATATTAATAGCCACTATTACAATAATACTAGGCATATATATGTGTATTATTTTCATATGCGCCGACCTATACATCGACTACAACCTCAGAAAATACTCCGTTTACTATGCCCACAACATGGAGCATAAGAATGGAACACATCCGGAGCTGGCAATGGCATTAGAAAATATGGGCGTTATCTATAAGCCTAACAAGAAGAATATACGGTATAGGGACGACGGCGGGTTTGCTATTTACAATAATTTTGCAAATGGTGAACAAGTTATTATAACTCATGATATTGAAGAGAAAAAAAGTAGATATATATTTTATGAAGATATGAATAAAGACTATTATTTTGATGAAGCCTTCAGATTAGAATATGGGTATGATAGCTCAACAGGGCATGATGAAATAGATACAAAGGCGGTAGATCAGGACACTCTTTACAAAGACATATACAAGAATTTCGGATTTCTCGTCGAAGCCAACGTCAATCGCAAACCACGAATCAATTTGCAGAGGCAGTTCAACAAGAAGTACTACAAACGGTTCAATTAGCTTCGAGGTCGCAGTTTCAACGCCATAGCCACAGCAACAGAAACTATAACAAAGTAGATGCCACATATTACGAGCGCTGTTTGCTCGAAAAACGACTGTGGCAGCAAGTTGATGAGATCACTTTCGCTCGGATTAAGTCGCCAGTAATTATTGGCAAATAGAACCTTATGAAATATCATAAATACTTTATCAAAATTTACCGCCGCTATTCCGATTATCAGCAGGAAGGCGGTATTTGTGATTATGCATGTTGCTACAAATATTTTGCGTATAGAAAACCATGCAGAATGATGACGTTTACAGTGGATAATAATATAGATAAGAGATATCAAATATATTAAAGCGGCGATAAGCCTCAAGCGGTAAGCTTTAAGAACGATGTTTCGCACATCCTTAAGATGAGCCTTTTTCACGCGCATTATAAAACTCCTGCCGAGCCCCATCGGCAGTTACCTCTATATTTAGATTATCCCGATTGCCGTGCAGGTACTCCATCATTTCGTCAAAAGCGCATAGGACATTTTTCATATCCATATTGCGATTCAAGTCACCTAGAACTTCGTGACTTTCAAACTGATATCGATAATATCCTGGGATATGATACATAGTCATATCAGTTGCTGTCAGCATTGCAGATACCATGAAGCTCAGTACGCATATAATTGCTATGATTTTAATCTTCAATTCTGATACACCTTTCTATAGAGACTAATCTATCATTACAGGGAGAATTTCACAAGTGAGATGAGACATAGTTATAGAAGCGAAGTTATTTAAAAAAATGTTTTTATATATAAAACACAAAATTACTTTACAATTAAATTAAATGTGATACAATCAATTTATAAACAATTGATTACAAAATTAGATTTAATTTTTAGAGGAGGATATTGATATGCAGAAGTATGTATGTGACGTTTGTGGATACGTTTATGACCCAGCAGTTGGTGATCCAGATAACGGAATTGAGCCAGGAACTGCTTTTGAGGATATTCCAGATGATTGGGCATGCCCACTTTGCGACGTTAGCAAGGATATGTTTTCAGAGTCAGACGAATAATTAAATATTCAAAATAAACATTTAACCACTAATGTGCGGCGACATATTCGCCGCATTTTTTTATTTTACGAGATTTTGACCCAACTACCGGTATGCAAATACTATTAATATAGGTGCACTCTGCTGTTTGAATTTAGCGTGCTAAAGTGATAATATGTATTCATATCTTACACTGAACACAATCGAGGTATCGAACATGAATAAAGTTGAATCAAGGTGGCTACAGAATTTTGTCAATGCGATTCTATCGCTAGAGACTGAGGAGGAATGCATAAAGTTCTTTGAGGACATTTGTACGATTAAAGAATTTCAGGACTTAGCGCATAGACTCGAGGTAGCGAGACTCCTTACAGATGGAAAGGTTTTTAATGAAATCAGCAAGCTTACTGGTGCAAGCTCCGCCACTATTACGAGGGTCAATAAATGCCTTATGTACGGAGAGGGTGGGTACAAATCTGTACTGGACAAAAATAATAATTTTGCAGAAAACGGGGATACAGAAGAATAGAAATAGCTATGAGCAGATTTATCAGAGAATTATACAAGGACTTTAAGTCATACACACCGGGCGAGCAGCCCAAGGACAGGAAGTATCTCAAGCTTAACACTAACGAGTCCCCGTTTCCGCCTGCGCCTGCTGTATATCAAGCGATGCGTGATGCTGACATGGAAGAGATGCGCCTCTATCCGGATCCGACAGGGAGAAAGCTCAAGATCAAGATGGCTGAGCTCTATGGGGTGCAGCCAGAGAATGTGTTTCTGTCAAATGGCTCAGATGACATTCTAAACTTCGCTTTCATGGCTTGGAACGACACGACCGACAGCATTGTTATTCCCGATGTTACTTACAGCTTCTATGAGGTTGTAGCTCGCCTACACGAGATTAAATACGAGATTAAACCACTTCGTGACGACTTGACCGTCGACTTGAAAGGGTACATAGGAATAGGTAAGAATATAGTTTTGCCTAATCCAAATGCTCCGACTGGAATCGCACTCAGCCGCACACAGGTTGAAGAGCTAGTGAGCTCAAATCCAGATAATGTGGTAATCATAGACGAAGCGTATGCAGGCTTCGGTGCTGAATCGGCAATTCCTCTCACCCGTGAGTACGACAATCTGCTTGTCGTGCAGACTTTCTCGAAGTCGAGGAGCTTCGCGGGAGGAAGACTTGGATTTGCGATAGGAGATGCTGCTCTTATCGAGGATCTGATCAAGATGCAGTATTCGACGAATCCTTATGCGGTCAATGCGATGTCGCTGATTCTGGCAGAAGCTGCAGTTGATGCGGATGATTACTATCAGGAGAACCTGCAGCGCATAATTGAGGCGAGAGACTATGCGGCGGATAAGCTGAAAAAAATCTAGGCTTCGATGTACTGCCGTCCCAGGCAAATTTCCTTTATATGAAGATAGATGGCTTCGGCGGCCGAGAGTTATACGAGAAGCTCAAGGAACGTGGAGTACTTGTGCGCCACTTTGCCAAACCTAGGATAGATGACTATATCAGGGTGACGATAGGAACCAAGGAGCAGATGGATGAGCTTGTCGAGGTTATAAAGGGAGTTTTGGCGTATAGATAACACGCGGGATTCCGATATAATTAACAAATTATAGGATAAGAAAGAGCTAGGTCTGGTGACCTAGCTCTTGTAGTTTACCATAGTTATTGCTTCTGAACGGGGACTTCAACTACCCCTCATACTTAAAACTATCCATATAGCGCAGCTTGAACAGGTTACGCTCGTGAAGCATGTCAATTCGCTCCTTAGTCTTAGGATCCTCGATTTCACCAGTTCTGATATAGCGGTCGAGAACTTCGTAAGTAAAACCGAGCTTATCTTCGTCTGTCATGCCGCTTAGTCCGTCAGAAGGAACCTTCTCAATCAGGACTTCAGGCAGTCCGAGCACTCGGCCCATTGCGCGTATTTCAGCTGTTGTAAAAGATGAAATCGGGCTAAAGTCACCTGCCGCATCTCCGTATCTAGTGGAGTATCCCACCCAGTCCTCGGAAAGGTTGCAGGTGTTAGCAACCCTACCATTTCTCGACTGACCGACAGCGTATAGTGTCGCCATTCTAAGGCGGGGTGCTAGATTGATTAGTGAGTCTTTGCTTAATTCTCCAATAGCTCCCTCAATATCCTTAACTGCACCATTGTACGCCGTTTCTATATTGATTACGTGACTCTCTATGCCGAGGTGGTTAATCAGGAGCAGCGCCATATCCATATCGCTCTGTTCACCATTAGGCATCATGATTCCGAGCACTCTTTCCTTGCCGAGAGCTTGAACCAGAAGTGCAGCAGTTATAGAGCTGTCCTTACCACCGCTGATACCGATTATTGCGTTACAGCCGGGGCCGTTCACCTGAAACCAATCTCTAATCCATTTTACGGTTGCATCGACAGCTTTTTTTGCATCAAAACCCATAGTATCCTCCTATATTCCAAATGGGCGAATAGCCCTCTCAAGTATTCCGTTGCAGTATGCGATTACCATTCCGTAGTTAGCGATTGGAACGCCTTGTGTGTCTGCCGCTCCGAGTCTATACTGCATCTCGCGCCTATTAAGCATGCATGCACCGCAGTGAATTATGAGCTTATAGCCACTGAGGTCACTCGGATATTCGCCGCCTGAAGTCCAGTCGAATTGTACATCGGGCTGAATCTTGCGCACTAGTTTAGGAATCTTGACAGTACCGATATCGTTGCACTGGCGGTGATGTGTGCAGCCTTCGCTGATGAGAACTTTATCTCCTGCCTCTAGCATAGCGAGCGCACGTGCACCTTGAAGCTGCTGAGCTAGGTCTCCTTTTTGCCTTGCAAATATAATCGAGAAAGACGTAAGCGGCATGTCGGCAGGTATGTCGTTTGCTACCGACTTGAATGCCTGTGAGTCGGTAATTACGATATCCGGAGCTTTGCCGAGAGAAGCGACTGCATCTTTTACCTCAGTCTCTTTGACTACGAGCGCCATTGCCCCTTTATCCAATATGTCTCTAATTACCTGCTGCTGTGGTAGAATCAGCCTACCCTTAGGTGCAGCTGAATCAATTGGCGTAACGAGCAGTACGATATCGCCAGCACTAACAATCCCGTCAGTCAAACCTATAGGTTTATCATCCTGCTTTGCATATTGTATAATCGCCTTCTTGAGATCTTCGATTCCTGAGCCGCTAAGGGCATCAGTACAGACAATAGGAGCGTCTGCTGGCAGGTCGAAACACTCTCTATAAGAAGCTGGAGCATTAACACTTTCGCACTTATTGATGACGACTATCGCCGGCAAGTGTCTATTACGAGCATCATTTAGAAAATCGTGCGCCATATTGCCAAAATCATCATCACGTCTACTCGCATCGAGTACGAACAGAGCAAGGTCACACTTTCTAAGGGCTTCATACGATTTATCTACACGCTTCAGACCGAGTTCTCCCACATCGTCAAGCCCTGCCGTATCTACGAACAAGACGGGGCCGAGAGGCAGTAGCTCCATGCTCTTAGATACGGGGTCTGTCGTAGTCCCCGCAACATCCGAGGTAAGCACTAAATCCTGCCCGAGAAGCTTATTTATGAGCGAAGATTTACCGACATTACGCGGTCCAAATAGTCCGATTGTATATCTATTTCCCGAAGGAGTGTCATTTAATCCCATTTTCAAGCCCTTTCTACATTATTTCTATAATTCTACCACATGTCCAAACTGCTCTCAATGGAGAGGGTGCGGTGTGGCAGCACCTAGAAAAGTGTTGTATAATCAAAAGGTGAATTTAGGAGGTAGACACATGAAAAATGTGAACGTAATAGATATAAAACCTAACACTAATATAACTGACTTCTTTATGATTAAAGCGACCTCAATTAAAGTCGGTTCTAACGGTAAGGAATATCAGGATGTGGTGCTGACTGATGCTACTGGCGACCTGTCCGCTAAGAAATGGGATGTGGATGAGAACAACGTCGAGTTTCTGAAATCGCTTAAGGTTGGCGACATTGTCAAGGTGAGAGGTGCCGTTACTGATTGGAAGGGACAGACGCAGCTGCGTATTAACCAGATTAGGCTGGCAACTGAAGAAGACGAGCTTGAGATGAACGATTTTGTGAAGTCTGCACCTGAGAAACCTGTCGATATGTATGAGTACATCATCGGTGAGATCAAGGCCATGCAGGATGAGGATTTCAAGAAGCTATGCTTGTATCTCTATGAAGGCAACAAAGAGAAGCTCATGTATTATCCGGCAGCGATGTCCAATCATCATGCTGAGTATGGTGGCCTCCTATATCACATCAAGCGCATGATGATGAGTGCCAACAAGCTATGTGAGGTATATACGAATCTTTCCAGAGACCTTCTGATTGCTGGTGTTGCGATTCATGACATAGAGAAGCTTAACGAGATTCTGTCTGATAAGAACGGGATATCGCCGGGTTATTCATTCAAGGGCAGATGCTCGGACATATCGTGCAGGGAATTACTCTTGTAAATGACCTTTGTAGGGAGTTCGGCATTAGCGAGGAGAAGGCGGTACTGCTCGAGCACATGATACTATCTCATCACTATGAACCTGAGTTTGGAAGCCCTAAGAAGCCCTTGTTTCCGGAGGCAGAGATGCTGCACTATCTTGATATTGTTGACGCGAGGATGTTCGATATGGAGGAAGGTCTCAGGGGAGTTTCAGACGGTGAGTTCGGTGACCGCGTGTGGCCGCTAGACAACAGAAGGCTGTATAAGCGTACGTTCTAGTGGAGAACCAAGATAAATGATGCATGCTGCTGAAACCACAGACTGCACAAATTGGGGCATAGTAACAACTAATGGCAATGACAGAAACCAAGATCGGTAAGATCACGCAAGTAATCTACAATAATGAATCCAACGGTTTTGCGATATGCCTCTTTGAGACGGAGGACGAGCAGTTCAAAATCTCAGGGATGTTCCATGCGATTAATCCCGAGATAACGTATAAACTAGAGGGTAGCTTCAAGATTCACCCGCGATACGGTGAGCAGTTTAACGTGTTCGCGTATGAGGAGCAGATGCCTGACGATGCGGAAGGGATAAGAGTGTTCCTCGCATCTGGCGCCATCAGAGGTATAGGCCCCAATATGGCTAAGAGAATTGTCGATAAGTTCGGCAAAGACGCTCTTGATGTAATCGAGGAGAATCCAGAGGCACTGCTATCCATAAATGGTCTAGGACCTAAGACAGTCGAGAAAATCGCAAAGTCATACAAGGAGTCGCGCGAATTTACCAAAATTTCACTTGGTCTCGGAGAGTATGGAATTCAGCCGGCGCAGGCAGTTAAGATATACAAGCTATATGGAGATAAGTCGCTCGAGGTTGTAACAGAAAATCCCTACACGCTAGTCGAAGATATTTACGGCATCAGTTTTAATAAGGCGGATGAGATTGCGAGCAGAATCGGAATAGAGGCGGAGAGCGAGTTCCGAATCAAGAGCGGCATCAAGTATGCACTGTCGGTATTTTCAAATAGTGGCAGTACCTATGTGCCTAAGGATATATTGCTCGAGAGTGCAATCAAGCTACTCGATATCTCGAGTGAGTTAATCGAGGAAAACCTTACAACGCTTGCCTTTGCGGGAGAAATTGAGCTAGATTCGCTCGATGGTGTGCCTGTGGTGTACCAGCACTTCTTCTATCAGGCAGAGCAGAGCGTAACTTACCATATCAAGAGAATCATGAACGGATATATGCCGCCGCTTGCTGCCGACCCGGACAACCTCATTAATGCCGTAGAAGCAGATGAGAGAATTCAGTTATCTGGTGATCAGAGAAGGGCGATTCGCGCTGCGCTTACCAACAAGATTACGATTATCACTGGAGGGCCTGGAACTGGTAAGACGACGATTATCAATTTCATCGTAAAAATTTTCAAGCTTATGGGTATTTCGGTAGCACTTGCTGCTCCGACAGGTCGTGCGGCTAAGCGTATAACCGAGACCGCTGGCGTTGAGGCGATGACTATACATAGGCTTCTTGAGTACGTGTACTCGGAGGATGAGAACGAGATGGAATTTGGCAGAAATGCAGAAAACCCACTCGAAGAGGATTCCTTCATAGTGGATGAGGCATCGATGATTGACCTCATGCTGATGGACGGCTTCCTAAATGCCCTTGAGGACGATAGTAGGCTGATAATAGTTGGAGATGCTGACCAGCTTCCTTCTGTTGGGGCAGGTAACGTGCTCCTAGATATGATTAATAGCGACTACGTTCCAACTATTAGGCTGGGGGAGATATTTAGGCAGGCGAGTGAGAGCCGAATAGTTGTTAATGCCCACTCTATTAATAGTGGCGAATACCCTGAATCTGGAGGTAGAGATAGCGATTTCTTCTTTATGCACAGAAGAGGTGAAGAAGAAATCAGAGAGACGATTGAAGAGCTTGTGACTGGAAGACTTGAAAGCTACTACGACTTCGTGAAGGGGAATGGGGACATTCAGGTGCTTACGCCGACCAGAAAAGGTGGGCTTGGAACTGCGAGTCTTAACGAGATGCTTCAGAGCATAATTAATCCTGCCTCGGAAGAGCTAAATGAAAGGAAGTTTGGCTCCAAGGTTTTCCGTGAGGGTGACAAGGTCATGCAAATCAGAAACAACTACCAGATGGAATGGCAACAGCTCGGAAGACAGAGTGGACGCGGTATATTCAACGGTGACATGGGCGTAATCAACACCATAGACAACGATAATGCCAAGATGGTGGTGGATTTTGACGGTAGATTTGTGACCTACGATATCGAGGAGCTCGACGAGCTTGAACTAGCTTATGCGGTAACTGTGCATAAGAGTCAGGGGTGCGAATTTCCTGTGGTAATTATGCCGATTTCAGGATTTCCTCCGATGCTTGCGACGAGAAACCTTTTATACACAGCAATTACTAGGGGTAAGAAACTGGTAATACTAGTTGGTTCAGAGGAGCGCATGCATAGAATGATCGACAATAACAGAATAGATGAGCGCTACACAGGGCTTGAGGCGAGGCTTAGAGAAGTCGATATGGGAGGGCTTCTGTAAAACGAAATCAGAATAAATAATTGAATATTTATGCCAAATAGGTATATGAAATGGTATTTATACTGTGCTATACTGTGCATATACGCCATAAGTGCGTGCTTTCACTTAAGTCGTTATATCCAGCTAGTTACTTACAAGGAGACAAGGGATATGAATTACGATAGAAGAAATGAAGTTAATTTTTACAAAAAACTATCAATTATTTTAGGAACAATACTGGCTATTATAGTAGTTGGTACGGGAGTGATGTTCTATCTTGATCAATGGAACATGCATGGAGTTAGTAATATGCCAAATTTAGACTTTACAAAGGAAAGGTCTTTGGAATTGGTCGGAAAGGTTGAGGGAAAGAACGTTTATAAGTATGGAATTAGCGAAATGTCCTATCAGACATTTAGTGCTAAAAAAATCACTGCTAAAGAGTATTATGAGCAAAGCTGGGTAACTGTTGATATGCTGACTGACGGCGGATTAGAGACTTTAAGAGAAGGATATAGAACCTATCAGTATGAGAACTACTATATATTACTTACAGATAAGGCTGTTGTATTTTGTAACAATGATGCAACGATTGAAGAGGTTGTACAAGCACTTGGAAAGTAAAACTCTGATTGCCACATATATAAATCTGTGTTGAAGGGAATATCTCCTGCGATATCATGAACTTGATTCATATATCACAGGAGGTTTTTAATTGATAGATACTTTGTTGGGACTCATATATCCGCGCTCACTATATTGCATTTGCTGTGGAAGGCTAATCGACGCATCAGTTCCATATAGTCTGTGCAAATTTTGTTCAGATAATATATGTTGGGCGAATGTGCGTACCTGCGATAAATGTGGCAAGTTGCTCGGAGAACATAATCCTCTCTCTACTTGTTATAACTGCAGAGAACACGGACATTCATTTGATCGAGGCTACACGTGCACCGAGTACGGATTGTACGAGAAGGAGATTATCTTCAGTCTAAAGTATAAGAGGAAGACTTATATCGCACCGATAATAGCAGAGATTATGTACGATAGACTTGAAGCTACAGGTATAGAGGAATATCCGGATATCATAATTCCGGTTCCCATGTATGTGATAAAGGAGCGAAAACGAGGGTTTAATCAAGCGGCACTTATTGCCAAAGAGCTGGCAAGGCTTATGGGGATAGAGTATAGAGCTGATGTTGTGATGCGGTGCAAGAGCACTGGGGTTATGAAGAGGCTTTCGCCAGAGGAAAGACTTAACAATGTGAGGTCGGCGTTTGAGGTGTATGAAGGTATGAGGCGGAAAATTTTCGGGAAAAATATATTCATAGTCGATGATATTTACACGACTGGAGCGACAGTTGACTCAATCGCTAGGATACTCAAGGCGGAGGGTGTTAGTCGTGCTGACATTGTAACATTTGCGGCAGGAGCGGATGTGGTTAAGGAGGCAATATAAATGCTGTTTGTAAAGAGGTGTTTAACATGGTATTCTAGCATGTAGGATATGGCAAGGTCATGTTTGTGGTTGAAAGTCCAAGCCAGCTACGGGCAAAGGGATCCACGTAAGCTGCTGCGGAGACGGTAGTGATCATGGCGTAGCTTAGAAGTAAGTCCTCCGGGAAACTCGGATCAAGGCAAGTGTGGGGTCAAAGACCAGGTCGAGTGACTGAGCCTATCCTTTATTTTGTTGATAATAAATCGAAAAGAGGCCTATATGGAATACAGGATTGAACACGATACGATGGGTGAAGTAAATGTACCTGCAGATAAGTTGTGGGGTGCTCAGACACAGCGTAGCTCGATGAACTTTAGAGTTGGAAAGCGTATGCCGATTGAGGTTATTCGTGCCTTTGCTTATCTCAAAAACAACGGCGGCTTGTGCCAACATGGACCTCGGCAGGCTGGCACCTGAGAAGGCTTCTTATATAATGATAGTTTGCGACCAGATTCTGAACGGTGAGCTAGATGACCACTTCCCGCTCGTCGTGTACCAGACTGGTAGCGGCACTCAAACCAACATGAATGTAAATGAGGTCATTGCTGGACGTGCAAAGGAGATGGCTGGTGTAGCAGTGCTTCATCCAAATGATGATGTCAACATGTCGCAGAGCTCCAACGATACGTTTCCGACTGCTATGAGTATAGCCTCGGTATTTGCACTCGAAGACAGAGTGTTACCAGCACTCACTACCATGATAGAAACGCTCAAATCCCTCGAGCAGAAATACATGAATGTCATCAAGACTGGAAGGACTCATCTGCAGGATGCTGTGCCTATGACTTTTGGACAGGAAATCAGCGGATGGCGTTCGATGCTTGAACATGACTATGACAATATCGAGAAATCGCTAGGCGGACTAAGGGAAATAGCACTTGGTGGAACTGCAGTGGGGACGGGGCTAAATGCGCCGGAAGGTTTTGCTGAGCGAGCTGCCGAAGCACTTTCGAGTCTGACTAAAAAGAATTTATCAGTGCACCTAACAAGTTCCACTCATTGAGCTCCAAGGATGCGTATGTATTTGCCCACGGTGCGCTCAAGGCACTTGCGGCAGACGTAATGAAGATGGCTAATGATATCAGATGGCTATCTAGTGGTCCAAGATGCGGGCTCGGTGAGATTCAGATTCCTGAAAATGAACCTGGAAGCTCAATCATGCCGGGCAAGGTTAACCCAACGCAGACGGAGTCGGCGACTATGGTAGCTGTAAGGGTAATGGGAAATGACACTGTAGTCGGAATGGCGGCCTCGCAGGGTAACTTTGAGCTCAACGTGTTCATGCCAGTGCTTATAGATGCATTTATTGAGTCTGCAAACCTGTTAGCTGATTCACTAATTTCTCTTGAGGAAAAGTGCGTAAGAGGCATCACGGTAAACGCAGATAAGATGGACGAGAATGCCCACCGCTCGCTTATGGTAGCAGCTGCTCTAAATCTGCACATTGGATACGAGAATGCTGCAAAGGTTGCTAAGAAAGCTCATGCGGATAATTCGACGCTATGTGAAGCGGGTGTTTCGCTCGGTCTATTTACCACCGAAGAATACACTGCATGGATAGATCTCATGGCGATGGCTGGGGCACAAAAGTAAGGAATTCAGGGGGTAAGTCTAAGAGTATTTAGAGGATACTCGGGATTTACCAAGATGTAGATATAGAGAAAGGTCGATATGGATAACAACGAACGAGATATATATTATTGCCAGTTACCGCTAGTCAAGATGCTCTGTAACAGATGGGCGGAGGCACATCCGACACGTAAGAAGCAAAACGCTGTTGTTGGTGCGACGCTTATAATCGGGCTCGGAATAATTCTATCAATGCTGTATTACACGATTAAGCATACAAGTGTGCCGCAGTGGTACCTGCATGTGTCGATTTGGGTGGCAGCGCTCATAGTCTTTGTGGCTGGAAGACAGAGGAATAGCATTTGTAATCCGCCTTTCAAGGGTCTGCTCAATGTCAGATATGAGATGAGCGATGAGGGAATCTATTATATATATCAGGAGAAACTGACGGTATATACGTTCTTTATCGCTGACGATGATATCGAGGAAATTATATATGATGATGAATTTCAAGTTCTGCATATAGTAGGCAAAGGAGAGGTTTCTGCTGAGACTCGAAAAGGTGTGACTAAGCCTACTTCTGCAACTGATTATTACTGCTTGCTTCCGTACGACGAATTCGATATCGATGATATCTTAAATCCGTATGGTGAGATAGTAAAGCGAGTACACGGAGATCTTCGTAGAGATTTTCAGCCTAAGTAGTTAATAAAGGTATACAAAAACAGACGGATGAACCGTCTGTTTTTATATGGAGCAGGTGAAGGGAATTGAACCCTCGACGCAAGCTTGGGAAGCTCGAATTTTACCATTAAACTACACCTGCAAAACAATATTTGCTTAGCTGAAATAATTATACTGCTCGGAGACAGCACGGTCAAATATTAAAGCCACATACATTATTTTTCTACCGCAGAATTTAAGAAGTTAGCCCAATTATTAATTATCTATTAGCAATATATTAATGAAATCAAATCTTATTGAAAAGCAGTTCAAGTACCTTTACAATCTGATTATACAAAAGAGTGCTCTTATTTTTAGACCATGAACACAGGAGGAACATATGTCACACATGATTGAGCTGCATAAGGTGTCCAAATACTACACCAACAAGGATACCGTCAGCACAGGATTATCAAGAATAGACCTCACTCTAGACATGGGTGAGTTCGTTGCGATTACCGGAGAGAGCGGAAGTGGTAAATCTACACTGCTCAACGTTATCTCTGGACTCGACACGTACGAAGAAGGTGAGATGTTTGTTGGTGGGCAGGATACCAGTGCCTTCAAGACCGAAGACTATGAGAAATATAGAAAGACTTTTATAGGAAATATTTTTTTCAAGACTTCAACTTAGTTAACAGCTATTCCGTGTACCAGAACATCGAGCTATCGATGCTCATGTGCGGTATGAAGCATGGCGAGTGTAAGGACCGTGTAAATGAGCTTATTGAACTCGTAGATCTCGGTGAATACAAGAGAACAAAGGCATCGAGACTTTCCGGAGGACAGAAGCAGAGAGTTGCTATTGCTCGTGCGTTTGCTAAGGATGCTCCGATAATCGTTGCAGACGAACCGACAGGTAACCTCGACACAGTTTCGGCTGCTAAGGTTCTAGAGACACTGCACAATATTTCCAAGGAAAAACTTGTAGTAATCGTAACTCACAACTATGAACAAGTTGAAAAATACGTTACTCGCAAAATCACAGTTCACGACGGAAAGATAATAGAAGACAAAGAAGTTAGAGGGCATCAGGTTGTAGAATACCGTTCAGATGAAGAATATCAGGAAACTGAACAGCAGAGAGCAGAGGCGCAGCAAGCTCCGGAGATTACTGAGGCTGCATCTGTAGAGAGCAATCCATTTGAAACTGAGCTGATACTTCCGGGTGTAGAAGACGGCGAATTTGAGGCAGCTGACTCAAATGAATTTGATGTGTCAGAAGATTCAAGATATTCAGATGTCGCAAATAGAATCCGCCAGGAAGAACTTCAAGACGAAGAAATAGCACCAGTTCCGATGCGAAGGGGTAGAGCTGCTAGAAATGCTGAGAGAGAAGCAGAAGAAGCAGCCATGCTTAAGAAACATGTTAAAACGGAGTCTAACAAGGTTTCAGAGTCCAAGAAAGTTGAGGTTCGTGCTGAGAATGCTAAGCGTAATAAGAGAGCTGTAACACGCCATGATGAAATGGGAGTTACAAACGAGTTAAGGCTAGGGCTAAGAAATACTTTTAACCTTCCTACAAAGTTCATGCTGCTCTTCATTATCTATCTATTTGTAGCGACTTCTGTTCTGGGACAGTATGCAACTACGAAAGATGCACTTCACAGACAGGAGATAAATAGCCTTGCTAATCAGTACTTTAATAATACAAGTGCTGAAAGAATCATAGTCAAGAAAGCAGACAACTCTGCTTTTACAGATGAGGACTACACTAAGCTAGAGAAGCTTAAGCACGTAAAGACAATCATCAAGGAAGATCTTGTTGTCGATACAAGGATTTCAATCAATTCTAATGTCTTTGTGACAGGGCTACTTTACCCAGGACAGAAGTTAAAGGCCAAAGACCTAACATACGGAACTCTTCCAGAGCAGGACAACGATATCGTGCTTGTTACTGACAAGATGTCGGCATCGTACGATGATATCAAGGCAAATAAAGATGAGATATTGGGGAATGAGTTCGATTTTATGGATGATAGCGATGGAGAAACTATTCCAGTAGGAAAAGCTAGAGTTACTGGCATTATCATCTACGAGAGCTCAACTGAGTCGGGAATTAAGCCTAATGATGGAACTGTCAAGTATTACTGTAGCGATGCGCTTGCAAGAAAAGTTGTTACTAATACGCTGAGCCAGAAATCCAAGGCAGTAGTTGATTTCAATGGACAGAAGATTAAGAAATCAAATGCCAGAATGTTCATCGAGGCTAATACAAATGTTCCAAAAGGGTGAGGCGTACATATACGAAGACCAGAACAAGAACTACAAAGATGAAAAGTGGCAGAATAAACCGCTTAATATATCGATATCTAACATATACTATTCAGCGGATATATCTCTCAAGACAACGAAGAGTGTAACCAAGAACAATGTGCATAAGCTACTCGGATTCTCTAAGGATGAATACGATACCAAGAACGCAAGGATTTACATTAATCCGGAGGATGCTGCAGCACTCTATGACAAAGGGACTTATCAGATAAGTGTATTTGTGGATAATGATTTGAATGTAAATGCACTGACATCATCAATCGAAAAGATTGGGGATTACAAGGTATTTGCGATGAAGAAGATGATCTCCAAGGAACCTACACCGATGCTGTTCCTAACAAAGACCATACAGATAGTATTTACAGCAGTTGGCTTTGTGGTGCTTTTCTTCATATCCTACATGATAATCAGGCTTATTATGAGATCGAGAAATTCATATTACGCTACACTTAGAATCCTCGGTGGAACGAGAAAGAATACGAGCACAATACTGCGTGTAGAGCTGCTTGTAATGATGGCTATCGCATTGGCGGTGGATTTTGTCGGAATTTATCTGATGTCAAAAGGTGTGATAAGCCTCAAACCACTCAAGGCAGCGTTAATGTACCTAGATATGAAAGATTACGTAATACTTACATTAACACTGATGCTGATGTCGCTACTCATTGCGAATAGATACTCTCGCAAGATATTCAAGAAATCGGCGATGAACATATATAGGGAGGAGGACTAGAAATGATTAAATTACAAAATGTAAATAAGTATTTCAATAAGCGAAGAGCTAACGAAATACATGTAATCAATAATACCTCCCTAGAGCTTCCAGAGAGTGGCATAGTAGCGTTACTCGGTCCATCTGGATGCGGTAAGACAACGCTGTTAAATGCTATTGGCGGACTAGATAAGGTTAATTCGGGAAAGATATTTGTCGACGATGCGTGTATATCCAAGATGAGATCATCCAAGGTGGATTCGATTCGTAACGCGAAGATAGGATATATTTTCCAGAACTTCAATCTGCTCGACAGGATGACGGTGTTTGAAAACGTAGCAATAGCGCTGCGAATGATAGGAATCAAAGATAAGAATGTCATCAAAGAGCGTGTACACTACTGCTTAAAGGCGGTAGGTATCTATCAGTACAGAAATAAGACGACCGATGCGCTCTCTGGCGGACAAAGACAGCGCGTTGCCATCGCGCGTGCCATTGTCAAGAACCCGCGCATCATCATAGCCGATGAGCCGACCGGAAACCTCGATAGTGCGAACACAATCGAGGTCATGAATATCATCAAGACCATATCCAAGGACAGACTCGTTCTGCTCGTAACGCACGAGAAGAAGATAGCTGAGTTCTATTCTTCAAGAATCATAGATATGAAGGATGGAAAAGTAGTTGGTGATAGAGAAAATGATACGGAAAATTACCTCGACTATCAGCTAGAGAACAAGATTTACCTCAAGGATATGCCAACGCATGACACATATGGCAACCAGGACATCAAAGTCGATGTATACAGCGATGGGCTCTCGAAGGCAGGAATCAAGATTGTTCTGAGAGCAGGGAATCTCTATGTAGATACAGGCGGCAAATACAACGTGGTAGATGAGAATTCTAATATCGAGCTTATAGATGATAACTACTCGGCGATGGATTCTAGCATATACGAAAATAACCGCTTCGAGTACGATAAGTACCTGCCTGAAGGGTACAAAGCGAAATACACTTCGCTGTATTCGCCAATCAGGATGTTTACGAATGGTTTCAAGACGCTCACTAAGTTCAACAGAATCAAGAAGCTGCTGCTCATCGGATTTGTGTTCGCATCGATATTTACATTCGTAGCTATAAGTAATGTGTTTGGAGTTCTCGACATTAAAGAAAAAAAGACTTCCTCACTACGAACGCTAACTACATCACTGTAAATAACTCCCAGAAGGATACGGCACTAGTCGATACACTGCGGAACATTGATGGGACGAAAGCTGCATTTTTCGGAAATACTCAAGTTACTTTAGGTATGCCGCTGACTGAATATCTGCAGAGCTCAAATTATGTGCTTCAGTTTAATGCATCGATTACACCGATAAGTACGCTCAAGAAGTCAGACCTGTACAAGGGAGATTTGCCGACAGACGATAGAGGTGTTGTAATTGACAAGCTACTAGTAGACAAGTTATTCAAGGCGAGGCTCGTGCAGGAAGTTGGAGTAATCAAGACATCTGACCTCATCGGCCGCAAGATTAGCATCAAGAACCTTGGAGAGTTCACTATCACGGGCATCTCAAATGTTAACTCTCCTTCGGCATATTTTGCAGATGCATATTGTCAGGACATTCTCATGTATAGCGAGAGCGGTTCAACGCTAGACGGACCAACGAGTATGCCTTCGGATCTTGAAGGTGAAGGACAAGAAAGCGATAATCCAATTTCAGACTATGCCTATGCGCCTTCTTCACTCAAGATTAAGAAGGGTAAGGCTCCAGCGAATGACTATGAGGTTGTAGTTCGTGATACACATGAAGAGGAAATGCCTCTCAACAAAGAAATCAGTGCCAAGGTAAATAAACACAAACTCAAGGTTGTTGGATATTACACAACAGATTCGCAGGAGGATGACGCATACTATACGACGAACCACACATTGCTGCTTGGATATATAGCTAAGCAGAGAAGTGTATCGGTGTATTCAGAAGAACCGGGTGCGTTAGCCGATAAGCTGATGGAGCAAGGATATTCTGTGCAGATTAACTACGACCGTGATAGAGAGAAGTATGTTGCATCCGAATCACAGAACTTCAGAAGCACACTAACGGCCGCTGGAATACTCATTCTCATCTCCTTGATCGAACTATTCTTGATGCTCAGATCATCGTTCCTATCCAGAATTAAGGAAGTTGGAACTATGCGTGCAATCGGTCTCAAGAAACGCGATGTATACAAAAATGTTCATCGGAGAGATTGCGGTTATCACGACTATCACGGCAGTTCCTGGCATCGCCGCAGCGTACTACGTGCTTAGTCATACGACTGCACTATTTGGAGCCAAATTCTTCATTGCGCCATGGGTTTGCAGTTATGTCGTTCCTAGTTATATTAGGCTTCAACTTGATTGTTGGCTTAATTCCGGTAATTCAGACTATGAGAAAGACGCCAGCCGCGATACTTGCAAGAGTGGATATTTAAGCAGTATACGGCACATAATCTGCAGAGGATTTTTAGGTCATGGATGTGGCTCTACCTTTTGAAAACTGCATGATTATGATATAATTTTAAGAAATTAAGTGCATTCGCCAAGTTATGGACGCATTGGTAAGCCACAGTGTGGTTCGCGTTTGTGACTTGGCGAACATGCGATAAATTAAGCCGAGGAGGGCAAACGATGGCTATCGATAAAGAGCATTCACTAGAAACTACTATGAGAAGTAATTTCATTCATAACATGATCGATGATGACCTAGCGGAGGGTAAGTACCAAGAGGTATACACGAGGTTTCCACCGGAGCCTAACGGATATCTGCACATTGGACACGCTAAGTCTATTTGCCTGAACTTCGGAACAGCTAAGAATACGGCGGAAAGTGCAACCTCAGATACGACGATACCAATCCTGTAAAGGAAGATATGGAGTATGTAAAATCCATCGAAGACGATGTTCGCTGGCTTGGCTTTGAGTGGGACGAGAAGAGATGGGCTTCCGACTATTTCGATACTATGTATGATGCAGCGATTGAGCTTATCAAGAAGGGTAAGGCTTATGTCTGCGAGCTAACGGCAGAGCAGATGAAGGAATACAGAGGAACACTTACTGAGCCTGGCAAAGAGAGCCCATATAGAAATAGAACTGTGGAGGAAAATCTCTCTCTATTTGAAGATATGAGAGCGGGCAAGTATAAGGATGGAGAGGTCGTGCTTCGTGCCAAGATTGATATGAGTTCGCCTAATATCAACATGAGAGATCCAATTATCTATAGAGTTGCACATGCGACACATCACAACACAGGTGACAAGTGGTGCATCTACCCTATGTATGACTTTGCTCATCCAATTGAGGATGCGATTGAGGGAATCTCTCACTCTATATGTACACTGGAGTTCGAGGACCACAGACCTCTGTACGACTGGGTACTCAATGAAGTGGGATTCTGGAATCCTCAGCCAAGGCAGATTGAGTTCGCAAGACTCAATATAACTAATATGCTGATGAGCAAGAGATATCTTAAGAAACTCGTCGATGAGGGCACAGTTTCTGGCTGGGATGACCCTCGTATGCCTACAATTGCTGGTATTAGAAGAAGAGGATATACACCTGAAGCTATCAGAAACTTCTGTGATGATATCGGAGTTGCAAAGTCTAATTCGACAGTAGATTTTGCACAGCTGGAGACCAGCGTGCGTGATGACCTTCAGTTCAAGGTTGCTGCACGTAACGTCGTAATGGATCCTATCAAGGTAGTGATTACGAATTATCCTGAAGGTCAGATTGAGACTTGTGCAGTTGAAAATAACAGAAACGCTCCAGAACTTGGAGAGAGAAATTCCGTTCGGCCGTGAACTTTGGATTGACGGAGAGGATTTCATGGAAGAGCCTGTTAAGAAGTACTTTAGACTTTTTCTCTGGCAACGAGGTAAGACTCAAGGGAGGTTATTTCATCACCTGCAATGAAGTTGTTAAGAACGGGGATGGCACTATCAAGGAGCTGCTCTGCACTTACGATCCTGAGACAAAGAGCGGTACTGAAGGTGGAAATCGCAAGGTAAAGGGTACAATTCATTTCGTAGAAGCTTCGACAGCGGTTAAGATTAAGATTCGCGAGTATCAAACGCTCATGCTCGAGAATGAAGAGGGAAGCCCTAGAGCTCAATCCTGATTCGCTGCATGAAACTTGGGGCTATGCGGAGCCAGCTGTAGCTGATATCAAGGCTGGCGAGAGATTTCAGTTCTTCCGCAAGGGGTATTATATTGCGGATAGCGAGCTAACAACTGACGATGAGAAGGTGTTTAATAGCATCGTAAGTCTTAAGAGTTCCTGGAAGAAATAGAGATTATTGTAAATGGGGTGGTAACCATAGATAGTTTATTTACATCCGTACTTGCTTTTGTCGAGAATAATCCTATTTTTCGCAAAAATACATAACGACGATATCGAGATGGATTTTTCGTAATTTTAGCAGTATACATACTTATGAAATCCATCATGTCGCTGCTCTCAACGAGAGTAACTCCAGAGGTTTGGGGGTATCTCTCGGTTGAAGATGGCGTTGCGCTTCCGATAACTCATTGGGAGAATATAATCGGCAAATCTTCATCTGTTGACCTACGTATTGAGCTCGATACGATTTCTAATACGCAGGCGCTTTTAATTCGCCGTAAAGACGGAAAATGGATGTTCAAGGATTTGAATTCCAAGAATGGAACTGTCATCAACGGAATCCAGCTCATTCCTCGTAAGAAATACATAATAAATCCTGGTGACGAAATTATCATGGGCGGTGCGAGATGTACACTCGCTGCGATAAGCGTCGAAGAGGAGAAGAATAACGATGCTATGCGCTCGATGGATAAGAAACCCGTTTCGCCATGGCCGCTTATGGTTGCTATCACCGCATTTCAATTTCTGACGATGATACAGCTGATAATTGGCATGGGAACGAATCTGACTCCGGGGGCGCTTCTTTTCAATTCCGCTACTTTCTGCAACCATGTGGATTTACGTGATTCTATTTAGAGCCATGGGTAGCAAAGGTTTTGAGATGGAGATGATAGCATTCTTCATGTCTACGATAGGGCTTGCGGTTACGACATCTGCTAATCCTGCACTCACCATGAAGCAGTACATTGCTACTCTTGTCGGAATATTCATATTCATATTTATGTGTATTTATATGCGTGACCTCAAGAGAACGGAGAAGATAAAACCGGTTCTTGCAGGGCTTGCCATCGGACTGCTGCTATTCAACATAATATTCGGTACGACAAAATTTGGAGCTGCGAACTGGGTGACTATTGGAGGTATTTCGATTCAGCCATCCGAAATCGTCAAGCTCGCATTCATTTGCATAGGTGCGGCAACTATGGAGAATCTCTTCAACAAGAAGAATCTCTACGGATTTATGCTGTTCTCGCTATTCTGCCTCGCTTGCCTCGCCAAGATGGGAGACTTCGGAGGCGCACTCATATTCTTTGTGACTTATCTCGTAATTTCATTCATGCGAAGTGGAGATTTCTCAAGGTTAATTTTGACTATCGGTGCGGCCGGGATCATGGGCATTTTGGTTCTAAGGTTTAGACCGTATATACTAAGCCGATTTAAAGCGTGGGGTCACGTATGGGAGCCTGACTTTATCAACGGAATGGGTTACCAGCAGACTAGAACTATGTCATATGCCTCTGGCGGCGGCATGTTTGGTCTCGGTGCTGGAAATGGTTCTCTCAAAACCGTTGCGGCATCTAACACAGACCTTGTGTTCGGTTTTGTAACAGAGGAGTGGGGGTTAATCATAGCGATACTGCTTGTTCTCTGCATCATTACACTTTCTTTATTTGCTGTAAACTCCATCGTAGCCGGTAGATCGGCGTTCTACACGATAGCAGCGTGCGGAGCAGCGACGATGATGATTTTCCAGACCATGCTAAATATATTTGGTGCAGTAGATTTATTCCCACTGACTGGAGTTACATTCCCGTTCGTCTCTACTGGAGGTACGAGTGCGATGTGTTCATGGGCGATGCTAGCCTACTTTAAAGCTGCGGATATGCGTAAAGATGCCAGTCTTGCAATTAAGAGGAGGCCTTAGCATGCATAATGAGATTAAGGAGGTAGCAAATGCGGAAACTAGAGCGTAGAGCGAATATCTGCCTGCTGCTGGCCGCGTCGCTATTCATAGGAATATTGATTTTTTTACATGGAGATTCGTAACTAAAAGGGCAAGATTGGGCGAGCTTCTATGGCAATAGACAGATATACACAAATGGAGAAATAAACCGAGGCACTATCTACGATAGAAATGGTGTGATGTTGCTCAATTGCACTAAGGATGGGCTAGTGTACCCTTCAGACGCATCGCTTAGAAGGGCGACAGTCCATGCAGTTGGAGATCCGAAGGGTAATATAGCGACAGGCGCTATCAATATGTTTAGACCACAGCTAATCGGATATGATTTGCTAAATGGTACTTACGATACAACGAAGGATGGAAGCAAGATTAACCTGACCATAGATTCCAAGGCTAACCTTGCCGCATACAAGGCGCTCGGAAACCGACAAGGAATGGTGGCAGTTTATAATTACAAGACAGGTGAGATAATGGCTATGGTGTGCACACCGACGGTAGATCCGCAGGGAACGCTACCGACAAACTCAAACTCATCTGAATACTTCAATACTTTCCTCTCGGGAAGGCTCACGCCGGGTTCGACATTTAAGACGGTAACGGCAGCAGCTGCAATCGACAACGTTGACGATATCGATAGCTTCGAGTTCAACTGCTCTGGTGTTACGTATGTAAACGGCTCGCCAATAAAGTGCACGCAGGCGCACGGACATGTTGACTTCGAGATGGCGCTTGCCAAGTCGTGCAACGGTGCATTTGGCGAGATTACTCGCAAGGTTGGTGCAAGTACCATGAGGGATTACGTCAAGAAGGTTGGGCTGACCAACTCACTCGATATAAACGGAATCAAGACCGCGAAGGGTACATTTAACTTCCCAAAGGACGATCCTATCAAGCTTAGCTGGGCGGGAATCGGGCAGGCGGAGGATCTCGTAAATCCTGCGTCGATGATGGTTTACATTGGAGCTATTGCAAATGACGGCAAGGCTATAAATCCTTACATCATAGGTTCATCGAACTTCCTAAGGAAGGTAACAGGTGGTGACTCGCTCGGTAAATATCTGAGCAGTGGAACAGCTGAGAAGATGAAGGCCATGATGAAAAATGATGTCAAGGTCACCTATGGAGAGAGCAACTTTAAGGGGCTCGATATCTATGCAAAATCAGGAACCGCCGAGACTGGTAGTGGAACGCCGGATGCGTGGTTCGTTGGGTTCATAGATGATTCTGACCATCCGTACGCATTCGTGGCATGGGTTAAAAATGGTGGAACAGGCTATAAGGTTGCAGGACCGGTGGCTTATAAGACATTACTTACACTAGTAGAGAATAACTAGGATTATTTATCGTAGCGGCTGCACTACATATAATCCCTTTTATGTACCTCTGATTGATATATACAGAATGGAGCCAACACACAGCAGTGATGGTTCCTTTTTTGTATAAGTAAAACCACCGGCTGAGCCGGTGGTCATGATTATTGTATTAAGGTCAATCTAACAACATGTGCAAAGCGTAGGTATGAGGATTCATTTCGCTTTAGCCCTGAGCAGTTGCGGTTTCAATAGCCGGAGCTTCGTTCACCACGTACGAACCTTCCCTTCTCTTGAAGAAGCGTAGAACCACATATAGAAGCACTAGACCTACAGCGAGTGCAACCCATGGTGATTCCATGATGCCAGCAATTACATAGCATACAGCCGATACCGAGAGAACAGTTACAGCGTAAGGCAGCTGAGTCTCAACGTGGCTGATATGTCTAACAGCTGCGCCAGCGGAAGACATGATAGTTGTATCTGAAATTGGTGAGCAGTGATCACCGCAAACTCCGCCAGCCATGCAGGAAGAGATGAGTACAATCATCATATCAGGCCTATTTGCAGTTACCGCAAGAGCGATAGGTATGAGGATTCCGAAAGTTCCCCAAGATGTGCCAGATGCGAAGCCGAGAGCACATGATACAAGGAAGAATAGAGCAGGGATTACAACAATGAATCCGCCAGGAACTTTATCCATCATATTTGCAACGAACTGAGCGAGACCGAGAGAGTCAGTCATAGTCTTTAGAGTCCACGCCATTGTTAGAACGAGGATTGGTGAAACCATGGATTTGAAACCTTCTGGTACGCATTCCATAAGCTCTGAAAATGGAACGACTCTTCTTATCATGTAGTACACGATAGTGATAACTAGTGCAACAACACTTCCTAGTACTAGGGAAGTCGAAGCGTCACATCCTGCAAATGCAGTTACGAACGAGTTGCCTTTCCAGAAACCACCAGTGTATAGCATTCCTGTGATACAAGAGATGATTAGGACTATTACAGGGAACATTAGATCCATAACTGAACCTTGGTGAACCGTATCAGCAGCGCCATCGTTCTTTAGTGCAGCTGTATCCTGTACCGTAAAAAAATATCTCCATTCTCTACAGCGTTTCGCTCATAAGTCGCCATTTTTCCATAATCGAAGTTCATGGTGATAATCATGAACATCATAGCGATAGTTAGCAGTGCGTAGAAGTTGTAAGGGATAGCCTGAATGAATATGCTAAGACCATTTTTACCCTGTACGAATCCACTAACAGCAGCAGCCCAGGATGAAATTGGTGCTAAAATGCAGACTGGAGCAGCAGTTGCGTCGATTATGTACGCGAGCTTAGCTCTTGAAATGTTGTATTTGTCAGTGAGCGGCTTCATAACGCTGCCAACTGTCAAACAGTTGAAATAATCATCTACGAAGATAAGTATACCAAGAGCTACAGTTGAGTACTGAGCACCGCGGCGAGTTTTAATTTTCTGTGCAGCCCAGTTGCCAAACGCTGCGGAACCTCCTGAGAGGTTCATCATAGCTACGAGCATACCTAGGATAACGAGGAACACTAGGATTCCAACGTTTCCAGATGAGGACAGCGATGTGACAAAACCATCAATCATTACATGATTCATGAATTTAGAGAAATTCATTCCCGAGTAAATTAGTCCGCCGGCAAGTATTCCGATGAACAGAGAGCTGTAAACCTCCTTAGTGATGAGGGCGAGCCCGATAGCAACGATAGGTGGTAGAACTGCCCATACTGTTGCATACATAGCAGGCCTTCTGTCAGCGGCCATAGCCACGAGCGGCATAGTGGCGATAAATAGTGCGGCAAGTCCGAACACGTATAAAATTCTGCTTCTGTTAATGCGTATCATTTTAAACCTCCGTATAAATAAAATAGCCATGAATAACGTCTGAAACGTATCCATGGTTCGTACGTAAGTAATGCAAAATACACATTAGCTATATACCATTGATAGCGCTCCACATTTTACGATGTGACAGTTCGGCGCATATTCTGCGCCGACCCAGAAAAATATCGTTGGGGCGATATTCCCTTCGGCGGATTTCCCTTTCCTTAGTAGCAGCTTCCCAAGCTGTGGCTACTGAGTACTCTTGAGCTCCGCGACCTCTATCGAGTCAGTCTTATTCAAAAGCTGATTATATATTAATCCCTTGTTTAGTAATAAGTCAAGTAAAAAAATCTAAAAATATAATTTTTCTTTGTGAATATTCACAAAGAAAATTTCAGAGCAAGATGTTTCTTTGCCCATTTTTGTAGCATTTACAATTCATTATGCAAAAAGTGTAAGAATGGAACTTAGGTCTCTTGCCTCTAATTGGCCAGGGGCTGATGCTTTTTCTACAGCTCCAAAAAGTGATAGCTGAACCAAATGCTTCGCCACAAAGCCTAGAAATTGCTCCGAGCTTTCCCATCGATACTGTGACAATAGGGCGATCCGCATAATCTCTATACATCTCTTCTGTCGCAGTTAAGAGGGTGAGAACATCATATTTGTTTGTTGGCATTACAGCAATCTTAGATATATCAGCGCCTAAGCTCTGCATTTTGCAAAAGCCTTGAAATTATATCGTTCTTGTCTGGTGTCTTATCGAAATCATGGTTCGAAGCAATAACTTTTATACCTGCATTATGAGCGCCAGTGATAATCTCCTTTACAACGTCATCTCCGGCAAAGGCTTCTACATCTACAATGTCTATATAGCCAGTTTCGGCAGCTTTAATATTAATCGCAACATAATCATCAGGCTCAATAGACTTTTTCTCCACCTTCCTTTGAAGTTCGAAATGTCATGAGTATAGGTGTATCGCCGAGAGCTTCTCTCAGCTTTTTTAAGATTTCTTCAACTTTGACATGATCAAAAGCATTTTCAAAATAGTCTATACGCCACTCAACTATATCAACAGGAATGCCATCAAGACGTTTTACTTCATCAAATATATCTTCTTCTGAAATTCCTATGATGGGTACACAGATTTTCGGAATACCAGAACCGATTTCTACATTCCTAACACTTACTGTTTTCATAACTATACCTCTATTTCTGGCTAAATCTGTAATTTTTCAAAGTATACCGCAATGAGCGCAGATAGGCAAATAGTGTGCGATATAAGTAAATTCAACAAGCGTGGCTATATTGACTTGCTTAAGCGCATTTAATATATTGATTTTAGAGTGACTCCCTGAAAATAAAGCATCATGTAGTTATAGTTTTTCGATTACATAAATGCGGTTGAGGTGAAGGTTTATGAATAAGAAATATACATCAGATGAGATTAGAATGCTAATAGCTAACAGAGATAAATCCGAACGCCTTATAGTAGAAGAGAGTGCCATCAAGGACACAGACCTCGAAGACTCAGATTTGACTAACATCACTTTCAGGTTATGCAGCTTCGAGAACTGCAACCTCGCTGGCGCTAACTTCAGCGGCTCCAGCATATCAGGCACACTCTTCCGAGAGTGCCCGATGCATGCCTGCCGCTTCGTCAATACCGATATGACCGAAGCCATCTTCCGCGATATCGACCTCTCGGACAGCGACCTGCGCGGAGCAGATTTATATGCCGCAGTCCTCGAGGACGCCAATCTCGATGGCCTCATCGTAGATGAACATACCAAGTGGTACAAACAGGTGCCACCGGAAACAGGTCCATTCATAGCATGGAAGTGCTGCTCGGAGCTCAGAGTAGTGCAGCTGCTAGTGCCAGCAGAAGCTCGGAGGGTTTCTGCGACGAGGGAAACCTGCAGGTGTGATAAAGCAAAAAGTCCTATCGATCAAGAGCATCGATGAGACAATCAGCTATGATTGGGCCCAGTCGACAGTTGATCCAGACTTCTACTATGAACGCGGAAAATGGGTAGAGCCGTCTAACGGATTTGAGCCGGATCGATGGAAAGATTCATCGCGCGGAATACATTTTTTTATGGAAAGGGAGCAGTGCATAGCGTACCAGACTGTATAGTGTGTATACGGATATTTGGGGGGTAAATTATTTTTCAGCTAAAATATAAAAATTTTTTTATAGTGATAAAATTATACTTGCAAAAACAAAGGCAAAACAAACAAAAAAATAGAGCAGAGCTATATAAAAATATTGTCGGAATGTTATAAAAAGTACAAAAAGCACACAAAAGACATTGTTTGACGAAGAATATATTCATTTGTATAATTCAATTATATTTATGACAAGTTTAATACGGTTAAACTTAAGGAGGTAAGTAGATGAAAGTAATTATGTCGGGCAACGAAGCTATTGCTCGCGGCGCATATGAAGGTGGCTGCCAGTTTGCTTCGGCCTATCCCGGTACTCCAAGCACCGAGATCCTAGAGAATATGCCTCAGTACAAGGATGATGTGTACTCAGAGTGGGCTCCTAACGAGAAGGTAGCTGCAGAAGCTGCTATCGGTGCATCCATTGCAGGTGTTAGATCATTCTGCGCAATGAAGCACGTAGGTGTTAACGTTGCTGCAGACCCTATCTTCACAATCGCATACACTGGAGTTACAGGTGGATTTGTTATCGTATCCGCTGACGACCCAGGTCAGCACAGCTCCCAGAACGAGCAGGACAACAGAAACTACGCAAAGGCAGCAAGACTGCTCATGCTAGAGCCATCCGACTCGCAGGAGTGTAAGGATTACATGAAGATGGCGTTCGGTCTCTCCGAGAGATTCGATGCTCCAGTTCTTTTACATGTAACAACAAGAGTCTGTCACTCAAAGGGAATTGTAGAGCTCGGCGATAGAGAAGAGCATGAGTACGTTCCTTACAAGAAGCAGATTGAAAAGTACGTTTCCGCACCAGCTAACGCTAAGAAGATGAGAGTTAACCTCGAGAAGAAGCTAGCTGAGATGGAAGCTTATGCAAACGTAGCAGAAATCAACCAGCCTGAGTGGCACTCTACTAAGATCGGTGTTGTTACATCTGGTATTTCTTATCAGTATGCTAAGGAAACATTCGGTGAGGACGCTTCGTACCTCAACCTCGGAATGACATTCCCGCTACCTACAGACCTAATCAAGGATTTCTGCAGCAAGGTAGATAAGGTATACGTAATCGAAGAGATGGATCCATACCTACAGGAGTTCCTCGAGATTCACGGAATTGAGTGCATTGGAAATCAGCAGATTCCAAAGTTTGACGAGCTCAACACAGATATCGTTAGAGAGGCACTTACAGGAGTTAAGCCAGAGTCTTATGATTCAGAGCTTGAATCTGTTGTACGTCCTCCAACGCTATGTGCAGGATGTCCTCACAGAGGATTCTTCCAGGCAATCAAGAAGAAGAAGGGTCTCATGATCAATGGAGACATCGGTTGCTATACACTCGGAGCTAACGCGCCTCTAAGCGCACTTGATACAGCTATTTGTATGGGAGCTTCCCTCTCAATGGCTCACGGTGCTGCTCAGGCTTACAAGGTTGCAGGAGCAAAGACTAAGGCTGTAGGTGTTCTCGGAGACTCCACATTCTTCCACAGCGGTATCACAAGTTTGATGGATGCTGTATACAACCAGAGTGATAGCATCAGCGTTATCCTCGACAACAGAATTACAGGTATGACTGGTCACCAGGAGAACCCTGGAACAGGATTCACTCTGATGGGCAAGCCAGCTCCAGAAGTTGATATTCCTTCACTAGTTAAGGCCGTAGGAATCAAGGAAGAGAATATTTACACTGTAAATCCTCTACACCTTGACGAAGTAGATAAGGTTCTAGACGCTTGCATCGCTAGCGAAGAGCCAACAGTTATCATTACAAGATGGCCATGCGTACTCAAGAAGTTTAGCCAGCAGGATCTTGATGAGTTCAAGGGACTACACAAGACTCAGTGCCACATCATTCAGGACAAGTGCAGAAACTGTAAGGCTTGCGTAAGAACAGGCTGTCCAGCTCTCATGTCTTCAAAGGATGATGTTGTTATCGATGTTAATAACTGCGTAGGCTGTACAGTCTGCAAGCAGGTATGCCCATTTGATGCTATTGAGGAGGTGCAGAGATAATGAGTGACGTAAAAAATATTCTCCTCGTAGGAGTAGGTGGACAGGGAACAATCCTTGCAAGTAAGATTCTTACGAGCGGCCTAATGGAAGCTGGTTATGACGTTAAGATGAGTGAGATTCACGGAATGTCACAGCGTGGCGGAAGTGTAAGCACTCAGGTTAGATACGGAAAAGAAGTTCTTTCCCCGATCGTAGGAAAGGGTTCTGCAGACGTAATCGTAGCATTTGAGAGAATGGAAGCGCTAAGATGGCTCGAGTACCTCAAGGTTGGCGGCAAGATGGTAATTAATAACTTTAAGATCAATCCTGCTCCAGTTAACCTAGGTAAGGCAGAGTACCCAGAAGCAATCCTTGAAGATCTCAAGGCAAAGTGCCCTGTAACTGACGTTAAGGCAGGCGAGATTGCTACAGAGCTTGGAAATGCAAAGGCTATGAACGTTGTACTTCTCGGAGCACTCGTTAAGGCTATCGGCACTCTAGACGATGTAGATTGGGATGCTCAGATTGAGAAGAACGTAAAGCCTAAGTTCGTTGAGCTCAACAAGAAGGCATTCAAGGCTGGATACGACCTATAAGTTTTTAGAAACTAGGAGTATTAGCGCAAGCTGAATAAAGCTAAAAAGGAGAGGGGAAACCCTCTCCTTTTTTATGTCAGTTATAACGCATATATATAATGTATAAAGCTTCCTTTATGCTATAATAAAAAGGGCTTAAGGAAATAACCAATCCACGGCAGACATACAAAGGAATTGTTATGTTATTTAAGGAGGTAATGTATGTTTAAGAATTTTGCAGAAATGGCAGAAATGGTTAGAAGCAATCCTGTCAAGAAGAGAATCGTTCTAGCTTGTGCTCACGATGAGCATTCCCTAGAGGCTGTAAATGGTGCAGTAAAGGAAGGCATCGTTGAGGCTGTTCTCGTAGGTAAAGAAGAAGAAATCAAGGCTCTTATCAAGGAGCATGGCTTTGCTCTAGAGAATGCAACTATTTACAACGAAACTGATGATGTTGAGGCAGCAAAGACAGCTGTAAGACTCATCAACGAAGGCAAGGGCGACTTCCTCATGAAGGGTAAGATGCAGACATCGGATCTTCTCAAGCAGGTTGTAAATAAAGAAACAGGTCTCAACATGGGCAAGGTAATGTCTCACGTTGGCCTATTTGAAGTTCCAAACTACCACAAGCTAGTAGTTCTTACAGATGGAGGAATGCTCCTTCACCCAACACTAGAGCAGAAGGTTCAGATCGTTGAGAATGCAGTAGATTCTCTGCGCAACATGGGATATGAGAATCCTAAGGTTGCAGCACTTTGTGCAGCTGAAAAGCTTAACGAAAAGGCTCCTGAGTCTGTAGATGCAGCGGCTCTCAAGGAGATGAACGAGAAGGGTGAACTCAAGGATTGTCTAGTAGAGGGACCTATCTCCTACGATATCGCGCTCAGTAAGGAAATTGCTGATTTTAAGGGATTTGAGAGCCCAGTAGCTGGAGACGCAGACGTTCTGCTCGTTCCAAACATGGCTGCTGGTAACTTCATTGGAAAGTCTTGGGTAATCCAGGGCGGCGGCAGAATGACAGGTCTTGTAGTTGGTGCAAAGGCTCCAATCGTACTCACATCCCGTGGTTCTGGTGCAGACGAGAAGTTCTACTCAATCGTATTTGCTGCTGCAGCATCGAAGTAAAGGCCCGGTTAGATGTTCGAACAGTTTAAGGACAAGTTAATCTGCGATTATAGCACGCGAAACGGTGGTGTTAGCAAGGGTTGCTACGACTCATTGAACCTTAGCCTTACTACAGACGATGCTCTTGCAAATATCCTCGAAAACTACAAATTATGGTGCGCCTCGCTCGGAATTGATCCGAAGCAGCTTGTCATGCTTCATCAGACGCATGGTAATGAGGTGATATGCGTAGACGAGGAAAACTGCGGCGAAGGACTCTATTTGCCGAGAAGGCGAGGAATTGATGGTATGGTGACTAATGTCAGAGGGGTTGCGCTAATCACTTCTCATGCAGACTGTACGCCAATCTATATCTACGATCCTGTAAATGAGGCGATTGGACTAAGTCACGCAGGCTGGAGAGGTACAACGCTTGAAATTGCACGCAAGACAGTCGAGAAGATGAAGTCGGAATTTAACTCAAATCCTTCTAACTTATATACTGCAATTGGACCTTGTATATCTATAGAGCATTTTGAGTGTGGCAAAGATGTTATCGATGCAATTTCAAACATGACCGTAAAGGATATTCCAGGAGCGTATACTTTTAACCCAGAACGAGGAAAATTCAATGTATCGCTTCCAGCGATTAATAAGGCCGTGCTCATGAGCGTAGGCATTCCTGAATCTCATATTGAGATCGATGGTGCTTGCACTTTTTGCTGAGAAGGACAAGTATTTCTCGCATAGAAGAGATGGACTGAAGCGTGGCGGTCAGATGGCAGTACTTATGCTGAAGTAGCGCCTTGATACGAACTATTTACTAATGCTGAATAGTGACAAGATAGAAAAAAAGCTTGGGGTTTACCCCAAGCTTTTATGTTTCAATTTAATGCTAAAGTTTAAATACAAGTTCTAATCCATATAAAAACTACTTTATGTTGAGAATCCTCTTCTCGCCTCTTTTTCTGTATTCGTGAAGCTCAGCAGTTGCTGTTAGTAGAACATCTGTCGAAGAGTTGAGTGCAGTCTCGCAAGAATCCTGAATAACTCCGCAGATAAACCCAACTCCAACAACCTGCATTGAGATGTCGGCTGGTAGACCAAACAGCGAGCATGCGAGTGGGATTAGCAGTAGTGACCCTCCTGCAACTCCGGAAGCTCCAGCAGCGCTGACAGCGGTCAGGAATACGAGAAGGATAGCGGAAGGAATATCAACCTTTACACCCATTGTGTTACAAGCTGCAAGCGACATGACTGCGATAGTAACAGCGGCACCAGCCATATTGATAGTTGCTCCAAGAGGAATTGAAATCGGGTATGTGTTTACATCGAGCCCTAGATCCTCACAAAGCTCGAGGTTAACTGGAATGTTTGCAGCTGAGCTACGTGTAAAGAATGCTGTGATACCACTGTTGCTAAGGCACTTGAATACTAGCGGGTAAGGGTTCTGGTGCGAAGCCAGGAATACGATTAGTGGATTTACAACGAGTGCTATAAAAACCATAGTTCCAACTAGTAGCAATATGAGCGATGCATACTTTGCGAGAGCACCGATTCCGCTAGTAGAGATGGAGTTAAACACAAGGCCCATAACACCTATAGTGCAAACATGATGATCCAACGAACACACTTAGTGATTGCGTCGGAAAGGTCAGAAAGTAGACCCTTTGTAGAATCTGAAGAGGCTCTAAGTGCAATGCCTATAATAATTGCCCAAGCGAGTACACCGAGGAAGTTGGTGCTAACAATCGCATTTATTGGGTTATCGATTACATTGAGCAGAACTGTCTTAAGCACGGAAATGATATTGTCTGGTGCGGCAATCTTTTCAGTGGATTTTACAAGAATAAGAGTCTGTGGGAATAAGAAACTTGCAACAACAGCGCAAAGTCCTGCAGACAGTGTGCCTACAATGTATAGCACGATAACTGTCGACATGTTGGTCTTAGTTCCCGACTTATGCTGAGCAATAGCAGCCATTACAAGGATAAATACCATGAGTGGTGCAATCGCCTTAAGAGCTCCTACGAACAGGTCACCAAACAGTGTGAGGAATGCGAGCTGCTTAGGTGCAATAACCGCAAGTGAAATACCGATAATAAGACCAATGATGATCTGAACGATTAAGCTTAGCTTATTCCAAGCTCTAAAAATGGATTTCATATAGAACCCCCTCAATTAAATAATATATTTCGTAACGATATTTATACTACAAATAGTCAAAAGGTGCAATTAAAACAATTTATTGACAAATATTTTGTTATATAAAACAGTCAGGGCGAAGTTGCTCGCGAGCCTTGTTATAGCGGGTTTAAAAGAAGTAGTTGAACTAACAGCACTAAAATATAAGATAATGAGCACCTATATTATATGTACATATTTAAAAGGCAGCGACAATATAAAGGTTCGTTGCGGCAAAATACACGATGTGATAATATTAATAAGTTAAAAAACAATTAGGAGGTGCTAGATGAGAATATTATCTATGATTTCTAGTGCGTTAATGGTAATAGTAGGAACATTCTGCGTGGCAAACTCAACAGCGGCGTTCACTTCGGTTGTGTTCGTTATCGGCGGAGCACTACTTGTCATGGGAGCGTTAGAGCTTATAGTGTTCAGAAATGTCGGATACGGGGACAATATGATAACAAAGACTTACGTTGTTCAGGCGGTAATATCCACATTCCTAGGAGTAATGTTTTTTATCGGGGCAAGTAAGCGAGGATGTCTCTGTAAGTGCAATCTTTGCGATGATGCTTATGACGAGTGGGCTGGCAGCTGACTTTAGCATCAATATTGATATAAGAACAAATTCGCTAAGTGAAAAAAAGAACCTTCATTCTTGGAACTGCTATGACACTTCTCGGCGCCTATATGTTCTTTAATAAGAGTGTTCTAGATATTCATGTCATGCTTCTCATTGGAGTCGCAGCAATATTGATTGGAGTTGACAGATTTAGAATCAGCATGAGCCTAGATTACAACAAGCCGGAATTCCTGAGCAAGAATGAGGAGAAGCTTGAGAGGGCCAAGAGAGAAGAAAAAGCGAAATACAAGAATCGCTATTGAGGCTACACGTAGATCCAGAGAGCAGCGTAATAAAATAAAAGCAGCTTGAAGAGGAAATCTCAAAAAGAAAGAGCAAGACGTGAAAGCGCAGCAGGAGCGAGAAGAAGCAAGAAATAGAAACATATATACAAGCGCACACGTATATAACCATGCAAAAATGTAAATAGATACATCGTGTTGCTATAGTAAAAGAGTAGAAAAACCTATAAAATCAAGCAAGAAGCTAAGACGCGGAGAAACTCCGCGTTATTTTTTAGTCGTATAAAGCATAAAAACCGAGAAAATACATATATATAGTAATATAGATAATAAGAAGGGAGTACATATAGAAGGAAGCAGAGTAAAATCAACATATCAAGGGAGATATCAACAAATATATATAGGGGAATATAGTAAGAGATACATATATGTAGAAGAAATGATAGCAAAAGAGTAATAATAACGAGTGTTGTAATTTAAAGTACTAAAAGCTATTGACCACGAGGTTTAAATTACCTATAATTAAAACACTTGTTACTAAATCGGTGACGAGTAAGCGAGCCGGGACAAGGCGAGTACTAAAACTTACAAAAAAAGATAAAAAAAGTGCTTGACGAGTCAAAAAAATGGTGCGCTATAATGATTAAGCTGTCGCGAGAGAGCTGTTAGCTTTAAAACGCTCAAACGCAGTCAGCAGAACCATGACAACTTCATAGTGTAGAAACTGGTCAAGAGATCGACACAGTGTAAACTGGAGATCAGATCTCAAGATCGTATAAGAGACAAACGATGTACAAATATGTCGTATGTCCCTGTACAATTCAAACACAAACAACAATGATTCGGAAATAACGAGTCGAGACGCGATAAGCGTCATCCATTAACAGGATTTGGACGAATCGAAAGATTCTTCAGATAACATTTATTAAGAGTTTGATCCTGGCTCAGGATGAACGCTGGCGGCGTGCCTAATACATGCAAGTCGAGCGAGATGTTAGTGCATGAACCTTCGGGGGGATTATGCTAACGGACAGCGGCGGACGGGTGAGTAACGCGTAGGCAACCTGCCCCTGACAGAGGGATAGCCATTGGAAACGATGATTAAAACCTCATAACACCGTAGAAGCACATGCTTCATCGGTCAAAGATTTATCGGTCAGGGATGGGCCTGCGTCTGATTAACTAGTTGGTGAGGTAACGGCTCACCAAGGTGACGATCAGTAGCCGACCTGAGAGGGTGATCGGCCACATTGGAACTGAGACACGGTCCAAACTTCTACGGAAGGCAGCAGTAGGGAATCTTGCACAATGGGCGAAAGCCTGATGCAGCAACGCCGCGTGAAGGATGAAGGCCTTCGGGTTGTAAACTTCTGTTCTAAGGGAAGAAACAAATGACGGTACCTTAGGAGCAAGCCCCGGCTAACTACGTGCCAGCAGCCGCGGTAATACGTAGGGGGCAAGCGTTATCCGGAATTATTGGGCGTAAAGAGTGCGTAGGTGGTTACCTAAGCGCAAGGTTTAATTTAGAGGCTCAACCTCTACTTGCCTTGCGAACTGGGCTACTTGAGTGCAGGAGGGGAAAGCGGAATTCCTAGTGTAGCGGTGAAATGCGTAGATATTAGGAGGAACACCAGCGGCGAAGGCGGCTTTCTGGACTGTAACTGACACTGAGGCACGAAAGCGTGGGTAGCAAACAGGATTAGATACCCTGGTAGTCCACGCCGTAAACGATGAGCACTAGGTGTTGGGCCCGTTAGGGCTCAGTGCCGCAGTTAACGCAATAAGTGCTCCGCCTGGGGAGTACGCTCGCAAGAGTAAAACTCAAAGGAATTGACGGGGACCCGCACAAGCAGCGGAGCATGTGGTTTAATTCGAAGCAACGCGAAGAACCTTACCAGGGCTTGACATCCTGCTGACAGGACCTTAACCGGTCCCTTCTTCGGACAGCAGAGACAGGTGGTGCATGGTTGTCGTCAGCTCGTGTCGTGAGATGTTGGGTTAAGTCCCGCAACGAGCGCAACCCTTGTCGCTAGTTACTAACATTCAGTTGAGGACTCTAGCGAGACTGCCGAGGTCAACTCGGAGGAAGGTGGGGATGACGTCAAATCATCATGCCCCTTATGTTCTGGGCTACACACGTGCTACAATGGTCGGTACAATGAGAGGCAATACTGCGAAGTGGAGCAAATCACCAAAACCGATCCCAGTTCGGATTGTAGGCTGCAACTCGCCTACATGAAGTTGGAGTTGCTAGTAATCGCAGATCAGAATGCTGCGGTGAATGCGTTCCCGGGTCTTGTACACACCGCCCGTCACACCATGGAAGTTGGGGGTGCCCAAAGTCGGCTAATTAATCTGTCGCCTAAGGCAAAACCAATGACTGGGGTGAAGTCGTAACAAGGTAGCCGTTCGAGAACGAGCGGCTGGATCACCTCCTTTCTAAGGAGACCTAGTCTCTACACTATGAAAGTTTATGGGGAATTAGCTCAGCTGGGAGAGCACCTGCCTTGCACGCAGGGGGTCAAGGGTTCGATCCCTTATTCTCCACCAGCCGAAAGGCAAATGTCGCACAAGTGACAGGATGTACCTTGAAAATTGAATAACACACCAAGTGTAAAATGAAGACAAATAGACAACGAATCGAGATACAAGCCGAATCTTCTTGAAGGAGATTCAAATTGGGTAACGATTTCAGACAGACTATTTGTTGAGAGAAACCAGAATTCACTGAGAGAATTACAATAGTGAATAAGACCCTAGACAACGCTAGTCTAGGGCGAGAGAACATTTCGAAAGAAATGATTGGTCAAGTACAAAAGAGCATCAGGGTGGATGCCTTGGCACTGGGAGCCGATGAAGGACGTGATAAGCTGCGATAAGCTGCGGTAAGGAGCACATATCCGATATACCCGCAGATTTCCGAATGGGGGAACCCACATACGGTAATGCGTATGTATCATTAAGTGAATACATAGCTTAATGAAGGGAACGGGGTGAACTGAAACATCTAAGTAGCCCTAGGAAGAGAAAGAAAAATCGATTTCCTGAGTAGCGGCGAGCGAAAGGGAAAGAGGCCAAACCAGACTGTTTACAGTCTGGGGTTGTGGTCCACCAATATTGACGAAGTTATGCAAGCCGAATAGAGTTGGAAAGCTCAAGCAAAGAAGGTAATACTCCTGTAGGCGGAAGCAGAAAGCGCATAGGGTGGCACCAGAGTAGGACCGGACACGTGTAACCCGGTCTGAAGCAGGAGGGACCACCCTCCAAGCCTAAATACTACCCAGTGACCGATAGCGAATAGTACCGTGAGGGAAAGGTGAAAAGAACCCCGGGAGGGGAGTGAAATAGAATCTGAAACCTGATGCTTACAAGCATAGGGAGCGCAAGTGACCTAGTACTTTTTGTAGAACGGGCCAACGAGTTATGGTATGTAGCGAGGTTAAGTTGCTGGAGCAACGGAGCCGTAGAGAAATCGAGTCTGAATAGGGCGAGAGTTACATGCTGTAGACCCGAAACCGGGTGACCTATCCATGAGCAGGTTGAAGTAACCGTAAAAGGTTATGGAGGACCGAACCTATATCTGTTGAAAAAGGTTAGGATGACTTGTGGATAGCGGTGAAATTCCAATCGAACTCGGATATAGCTGGTTCTCCTCGAAATAGCTTTTAGGGCTAGCCTCAAGGTAAAGATACACGGGGGTAGAGCACTGACTGTTCATGGGGCCTTCACCGGTTACCAACAACTATCAAACTCCGAATACCGTGCTATCATACTTGGGAGTCAGACTATGAGAGATAAGTTCCATGGTCGAAAGGGAAACAGCCCAGATCAACAGCTAAGGTCCCAAAGAGTAAGTTAAGTGGAAAAGGATGTGGGATTGCACAAACAGCTAGGATGTTGGCTTAGAAGCAGCCATACATTTAAAGAGTGCGTAATAGCTCACTAGTCGAGTGATCCTGCGCCGAAGATAAACGGGGCTCAAACTTACCACCGAAGCTTTGGAATTAGTATAACTAATTGGTAGAGGAGCATTCTATACAGGCAGAAGGAGGCGCGTAAGCAAATCTGGACAGTATAGAAGAGAGAATGTTGGCATGAGTAGCGTAAGGCGGGTGAGAATCCCGTCCGCCGAAAAATCTAAGGTTTCCTGAGGAAGGTTCGTCCTCTCAGGGTAAGTCGGGACCTAAGCCGAGAGCGAACGCTGTGAGGCGATGGACAACAGGTTGATATTCCTGTACCACCAAAGATTGTTTGAATGAAGTGGGGACACAGAAGGATAGATTGAGCACGCCGTTGGTTGAGCGTGTCCAAGCAGTGAGGCTTGAAAGTAGGCAAATCCGCTTTCTATAAGGTTGAACTGTGATGGGGTGGTCAAATGACCGGTAGCAATCGATTTCACGCTGTCAAGAAAAAGCCGCTAATGAGATCTAAGGTGCCCGTACCGCAAACCGACACAGGTAGATGAGGAGAGAATCCTAAGGTGAGCGAGGCGAACTATTGTTAGGAACTCGGCAAAAATAACCCCGTAACTTCGGGAGAAGGGGTGCCTGCTTCGGCAGGCCGCAGTGAAGAGGTCCAGGCAACTGTTTACCAAAAACACAGGTCTCTGCTAAAGCGAAAGCTGATGTATAGGGGCTGACGCCTGCCCGGTGCTGGAAGGTTAAGGGGAAGTGTTAGGGCAACCGAAGCACAGAACTTAAGCCCCAGTAAACGGCGGCCGTAACTATAACGGTCCTAAGGTAGCGAAATTCCTTGTCGGGTAAGTTCCGACCCGCACGAAAGGCGTAATGATCTGGACGCTGTCTCAACAATAGGCTCGGTGAAATTGTAGTACCGGTAAAGATGCCGGTTACCCGCAGCAGGACGGAAAGACCCCGTGGAGCTTCACTGTAGCTTGATATTGATTTTCGGCATTGCATGTACAGGATAGGTGGGAGACTAAGAGATCAGCACGCCAGTGTTGGAGGAGTCACCGTTGGGATACCACCCTTGTAATGTTGGAAATCTAACCTAGTACCGTGATCCGGTACAGGGACAGTGTCAGGTGGGCAGTTTGACTGGGGCGGTCGCCTCCTAAAGAGTAACGGAGGCGCCCAAAGGTTCCCTCAGCGCGGACGGAAATCGCGCGAAGAGTGCAAAGGCAAAAGGGAGCTTGACTGCGAGACATACAGGTCGAGCAGGGACGAAAGTCGGGCTTAGTGATCCGGTGGTTCCGAGTGGAAGGGCCATCGCTCAACGGATAAAAGCTACCCCGGGGATAACAGGCTTATACCCCCCAAGAGTTCACATCGACGGGGGTGTTTGGCACCTCGATGTCGGCTCGTCTCATCCTGGGGCTGAAGTAGGTCCCAAGGGTTGGGCTGTTCGCCCATTAAAGAGGTACGCGAGCTGGGTTCAGAACGTCGTGAGACAGTTCGGTCCCTATCCGCTGTGGGCGTTGGAAATTTGAGAGGAGCTATCCTTAGTACGAGAGGACCGGGATGGACATACCTCTGGTGTACCGGTTGTTCTGCCAAGGGCATAGCCGGGTAGCTACGTATGGAAGGGATAAGCGCTGAAAGCATCTAAGTGCGAAGCCCACCTCAAGATAAGATTTCCTCCGAAAGGTAAGACCCGTGAGAGACTATCACGTTGATAGGTCAGAGGTGTAAGTACGGTAACGTATTCAGCTGACTGATACTAATAGGTCGAACACTTGACCAAATGGTTTTAAAGCACAAGGTGGTTATTCAATTTTTGAGGGCACAGCTCTTTAAAAAGCGTAGAAGATGATGGAAACACATCTTACTACAACATATGAGTAGATTGCAAAAAGCGATTTACAAATCCGGTGACAATAGCAAAGAGGTTACACCTGTTCCCATCCCGAACACAGAAGTTAAGCTCTTTAGCGCTGAAAGATACTTGGTGGGAAGCTGCCTGGGAAATTAGGGACGTCGCCGGTTTTTTTATTTCTTAAATTAGTCTGCCTTCTATTGGCAGGCTTTTTTATTGTTACTCGAGTATTGATGCTATAGTAAATTTTATTGTTTTATTATCCTTACTCGACTTATATTTTCATCTGTGCTACATTGAACTTAAGTAATTTACTAGCCATATATGATAGGAGGTTTATTATGTTACATGAATTTACTTTTAATTCCTACAACAAGATAGATGATGTACAGGCGTGGATATATGTTCCAGCTTGTGAACCTAAGGGGATAGTTCAAATAATTCACGGGTTTGGCGAACATTCTCGAAGATATTTACATATGATAACTGGTCTTATGGATGAAGGTTATATTGTTGCCGCAGATGACCATGTTGGACACGGAAAGACTGCCATTATAAACGATAATTGGGGTGATTGGGGTGATGAAGGATTTCATACTATGATGGAAGACGAACATAGACTTATGCAGATTGTTAAAGATAAGTACCCTAATCTTCCATACATGCTTTTCGGTCATAGCATGGGGTCATTTATTGCTAGGGATTTTATGGCAAATTATGGTGATGAACTTACTGCTGTTACATTGTGTGGCACCTCTGGAGTATGGCCTGATCTTGAGGATAGCATTGATAAACTAAAACAGCTTGTTGCTGAAGGTAAAGGCAAAGAGTCTGATCCATCTGTTGCAAGTTCTCTTCTTGGATGGATGTTTGCTCGCTGTGATGAAGAAGTTACAATCGGTAACGAATGGATTTGCAAGGATAAATTTGTACAGATAGACCACGCTGAGGATCCTTTTGATGCATTTACTAAGCCTACTACTAACCAGGCATTTCTCTATTTCTGTCAGATGATTGAGTACATAACTGGACCTGAATGGGCTTCAAAGGTTCCAACTGATTTAAAGATTTATAACATTGCTGGTGATCAGGATCCTGTTGGACAGTATGGCAGAGGTGTCTATGAGGTTAGCAACTGGCTGATTGAATCTGGACATGATGTTAAGACGCAACTATATTCTGGATATCGTCATGAAATACATAACTATCCGGATTTAAAGACAGATGTAATGTGGAATCTTGCTGAGTTTTATAATAATGTGCTTGGCTGTGGGTTTGAAAGCATGATGGAGAAATATAGTTCATAAATCATTTGCATTTTTTTCGTAAAACATATCTTGTTGAATTTAGCTCTGAAGGGAAATAGAATAAATTCTATTTTCTTTCAGGCTTTTTATATAGTGGTACTAACTAATACATCCAATTGATAAAGCTAATCACTATTTATTTGTTGCTATAGGTTAAACCTATAGCTGGGAATAATATATATGAATTGGACGAGGGACATTATTCATTGTATCATTAGGACATCACAGAGAAAGGAGAGATCGCAATGACAACCAGTGTAGCGAATGTTACGATGCGAATGTGCATGTGTACAACAGAATATTTTTAAAAAGCAGAATGCCATTTGCGATGTTTCATCAGCAAAGAGATAAAGCCTAAAAGCCTTCGTATGCTACAGAGAAGCGTAGCATTTAAACGTGGCGAGGATTTGCTGGTAAGAAGATTCTCAAATCTAAAAGGGCATGGCTGTCTGCATGAAACTGTGGGCAGTTTTTTATTGCCTAGAAGCAAAGCTAGTAAGTTAAAGTAAGATTAAGAAAGACAAGTATTAAAACGTAATAAGAAAGGATTATACGAACATGAACATTAAGGGAAAAATCAAAGATTAGAATTACGGCAGTAGCACTGCTAGTGGTAATACTGGCGTCAGTAGGTGTATTAACTGGATGTGGAAGCAAGTCAGAAAAGGTAACAATTGCTATACCTAATGATGCTACAAACGAAGCAAGAGCACTTCTCCTTCTAGAGAAGAACGGATACATCAAGCTCAAGAAGGGTGCAGGAATCACAGCTACAATTAAGGATGTTGAGAATGCAAACGGAATTGAGTTCAAGGAAGTTGAGGCAGCTCAGGTACCTAAGACATTAAAGGATGTTGACTTTGGAATCATCAACTCAAACTATGCTATCGAAGCTGATTTAAATCCAGTAAAGGATTCACTAATTAAGGAAGGTAACGGAGCTGAATATGCTAATATTCTAGCTGTTAAGGATGGAAATCAGAGCAGCGATAAGATTAAAGCTCTTAAAGCAGCTTTAGAGAGCAAGGATGTAGCAAACTTCATCAAGAATAAATACAAGGGTGCTGTTGTAAGTGTTGTTGAAAAGCCAACTGATGGATATGATTCAAGTGTAAATTACGAAGCACTAAAGGGAACTACAATCACTGTAGCAGCATCACCTACACCACACGCTGAGGTTCTAGGTGAAGCGAAGAAGATTCTAGCAAAGAAGGGAATTAACCTTGAAATCAAGGAGTTCACTGATTACGTGCAGCCTAACAAGGTGGTAGATAGCGGAGAAATTGATGCTAACTACTTCCAGCATGTACCATACCTAGATGACTTCAACGCTAAGCAGGGAACAAAGGTAGTAAATGTAGCAGCAATTCACAATGAGCCAATGGGTCTATATGCTGGAAAGTCAGACTCTCTAGACAAGATAAAGAAGCTTAAATAAAAAATAAGTATACTTACAATTCGGTGGCCAACACAGCGGTGAGCAAGGTGCTTTTAGCAACTAGCAGATGCGAAAGTGGCTGCCGAATTGCCTAGTTTGGAGAGGATTGATAAAGTATGATTGAAATTAAAAATTTATACAAAACGTTTCAGACTGAGTCGGGTACAGTCGAAGCGCTAAAGAATATAAATTTCACAGTAGAAGACGGAGAGATTTACGGCATTATAGGAATGAGTGGTGCAGGCAAGAGCACACTGGTTCGCTGTATTAATATGATTGAAAGGCCGACAGCTGGTGAAGTTAATATCGATGGAGTTGACCTAACGAATCTTAAAGAACACGAGTTAAGGAGTATTAGGCGTAATGTAACAATGATTTTTCAGGGGTTCAACCTGCTCATGCAAAAAAATGTTAGAGATAATATTTGTTTGCCGCTAAAGCTTGCTGGTGTGAATAAGAAGAATGCAAGAAAGGTTGCTAATGAACTTCTTGAGGTTGTTGGATTAGAAGATAAGGCAGAGGCTTTTCCAGCACAGCTATCTGGAGGTCAGCGTCAGAGAGTTGCAATTGCAAGGGCGCTTACTACGAACCCGAAGGTGCTTCTATGTGATGAAGCAACAAGTGCGCTAGATCCGAAGACTACAGGACAGATTCTGGACCTGATTAAGGATATTAACAAAAAGCTCGGAATCACAGTAATAATTATCACGCACCAGATGTCTGTCGTTAAAAATGTCTGCGACAAGGTTGCGATTATAGATAGCGGTGAGATTGTCGAGCGAGGTAAAGTAACGGATATCTTTGCTAGTCCGAAGTCTGAAGCGGCAAAGCGATTGGTATTTCCAGAGAGGTCGGAGGCTCTCGCTACTTCAGAGGGGGCTGAGACGATTGAGGTACTGTTTAACGAGTCAGAGACAACCCATGCACCGCTAATTACGTCACTTGCGCAGGATAAGGGTATATGTGCAAGCATTATATATGCATCGACAAAGGCTGTTGATGGAAAGGCTTTTGGAAGAATTGTGCTCGAAGTGCCTAAGGAAAAGAAGACTGTTGATGAAGCAGTTAAGTATTTAAGGGCTGCGCATGGTGTAACAGTCAATGTTGGAGTAAAGACTATCGGTGGACCAGGGCAAGGCACAGGAAATACTGCAGTAGGAGGTGAAGCGAATGTTTAGTCAAGAATCTGTACAACTCGCACTTGATGTGCTTCAAAATGACATTCTGTTCGCCATATGGGAAACGTTCTACGTGACAGTAATTGCTACTTTCTTTGCACTTGTAATCGGCTTGCCTTTGGGAGTTCTGCTCGTTGTAGGTGAAAAGGGGGGCATACTACCACTACCGAGGCCAGTACTGTCTGCATTAAACACAGTGATTAATCTACTGAGATCTGTGCCATTTCTGATATTGATGGTTATGGTAATGCCGCTCACCGAGCTAATTATGCAAAAGGTAGTAGGCACAGCACCTACTATTATACCGCTCGTTGTAGCGTCGTTTCCGTTTGTCGCAAGACTGGTTGAGGGAAGCTTCCGTGAGGTAGATGGAAATATCATAGAAACGGCTATTAGTATGGGAGCTAGTCCTTTTCAGATAATAACTAGGGTGATGATTCCAGAGAGTGTTCCGTCGCTTATTTCGAACGTCACAATCGCACTAACCACCGTACTCAGCTACTCTGCAATGTCGGGTATTATCGGAGGCGGCGGACTAGGTAAGATAGCGATTAACTACGGGTATTACCGCTCTGAAGAACTAGTTATGATCATTGCAGTTATATTAATTGTAGCAATGGTGCAAATATTCCAGACGATAGGAACAAGAGCTTCTATCAAGTCGGATAAACGTATAAGAAGGTAATTTAGATATTATCTACGCGAAATAGGGATATTACGCTAGCATTAGGGATTCTAGCGTAATGTAAATTCGTAAAAAGGGATAAATAGAATAAAGAAAGGAGAACCATGGGGTTCTCCTTTTGCTTTATTAATCTGTAAGCGATGCCGGGTCTGGCGTAGGTGAGTTGAAGAGGTTGAGCATCTTCTGTCTTGATAAATCACTTCCGACAAATAATATAACGTCGCCAGACTGAACTCTCTCATAAGGGCCAGGTGATATAAAAGTCTCTTCGCCGCGCTTTATTGCGACGATTGTTGCACCTGTTTGCTGCCATATATCAAGTTCTCCGATTGACTGTCCGATAAAATTGCAGTTAGAATCAATCTTCATATCATGTGGATTGAGGTAAGACGTGTTGTGGTCTCTAGTATTTCTAGCTACCAAATCATCTAGGAGTCTAGCAAGGTTCTCAAGGTCACGACGCTGCGTGGCGATAGCTTCAACAATTTGCTCTCTAGTCTGTGCTATAGATACTGTATCGTGAAATTTCTCAAAGTATAGCTGAGCTTTCTCACGAGAAGCAACATAAGTTCCGCTTCCGTGCCTAACTGTAACGATTCCCATATCAACGAGAACCTGCATCGCTTTTCTTGCGGTCTCTGGAGATACATGAAATGTAGTCGCAATAGTTGAACGAGAGGTGATGCGGTCACCAACTTCGTACCAACCCTCAGCGATTTTCTCGGCCATTTCAACGGCAATCTGTTGGTATCTTGATTCATATACGCTTGTATCTGCAATTGATGACATAGAGTAGCCTCCTAGAAAGTTAAACTTTATTATAGATTATATCATATTAGTGAGCTCCAATATTATTGAGAATCCCTTTTAAAATGAAAAACAATCCCTTAAAGTAAGTAAAGGGATTGTTGATGTTATTCTTAATAAAAATAATTGAAAAGCATATATTGATGCCATGTATGGCAACCTATTCTGATTCGTTATTCTTCTCTGCTTGCTTTTTCTCAAGCTGTTCTCCCCAAAGAGATCTTTCTGGAGTAACAACTTCACCTTTTATGTACTCAACTTTGAAGCCCCAGTATTTAGCCCATTTCTCACCTTCACTGCCCTTAGGAGTTTTAATTATTGGACCCTTTGTATCATCTGCGTGTAGGTAAAGGTTGCTGAAATCTGTAAGCGTACCAGGAATTTTTATGTACTTAAGAGGACGCTTGCTACCAATTGACTGTGCGATTTGATTATTTAGCAAAGTATAATCGTTCAGCGTGTCACCCATATGTTGCATGCTATCAGGGATTTCGAGGAACTCAATAGGAGAGTTTATGAATAAATTACTGCCTGTTTTTTTCTACTGAGTCTCCCAGGTGGATGAATCTTAGATTATCGTTATTAACAAAAGCACTATCTCCGATTTCCTTTACAGTGTTAGGAAGTACAATCGCCTCAGCCTTCTTTAGATTAGAAAGACCTGATACAGCAACTACAGTTTTCTTTTCATTGCCGCTAGCTGTCTTAACTGTGATAGTCTTAGGAACAACAACAACCTTAAGTTTGTCATCCTCGGGTGTCTTAATACCTGTAACCTTAATGTGACTCACGTCTCCATCGTCAGCGAGTGTGTATTCGAAAAGTTTGCCATCAGTAGTAGGGAATTTCTTGAAATTGCTCTTCGTAACCTTTGAGTTGTTATCAAGCTTCTTAGAATCCGAACTAGAACCACTGCCGCAGCCTGTCAGCATAACGATGCAGACTATTAAAAATGCAATAAGTTTTCTTTTTCATTGTTTCCTCCATAGTAATTAAAAATCAATTTTTATAATTGAAAAACAATACCTTATAAAATTAATAAAGTATATTATAACAATTTTATTAGTTTTTAGCGCCTTGTCAAGGTGATATGGAATCGAATTATGTCGTCTATTTAGATTGCAATAATAAGTATGAGTATAGATGGTAATAGATACAAAAATTCACACAATAAACTTTTTGACAAAGTGACCACATAGAGTTACAATTGTATTGCCAGTAGATGTTGTCACTTAAAAACTTCTTATATAATATTTTGGATATTTCAGTAAATGATGTTCTTATATATTTAATTATATCTCAAAGTAAACGAAATAAACACAACATCGAGTATAAACATTTGAAAGGGTGTGTCTTAAATGACAAAGCAATCTGAATTTGATAAAGTGTTGTCTTCAAAAGATATATTGGTCATAGCTTTTTGGTGCAATGATCGGTTGGGGATGGGTTATCTCGACTGGTGATTGGATCAATAGAGGTGGAGCTCTCGGGGCAGCGATTGGATTTGTGCTCGGAGGTATTATGATATTCTTTGTAGGCCTCACTTATGCGGAGCTTACGGCTGCTATGCCGCAGTGTGGTGGAGAGCACGTGTTCAGCTATAAGGCGATGGGAGCGACAGGATCATTTGTCTGCACTTGGGGAATCATCCTAGGATATGTCGGTGTCGTATGCTTTGAAGCTTGCGCATTTCCGACGATTATCTCGTATATATTTCCTGGATTTCTAAAGGGATACCTCTACACTGTTGCAGGATTTGACGTATATGCTTCGTGGCTTGCACTAGCTTCTGTGACAGCTGCATTGATGGCATTTGTCAATATAATGGGTGCAAAGACGGCCGCTGTAGTGCAGACTATTCTCACAGCAATCATATTTGGCGTAGGAGTACTGCTTATAGGCACCTCTACGGTTAGGGGAGAAATGGGCAACTTGATGCCACAACTTTTTGCAGGAAACGGAAACCAGTCGATGCTTAGCCACGTACTTCACGTAGCGGTAATGACTCCGTTCTTCTTTATAGGTTTTGACGTTATTCCGCAGGCCGCTGAGGAGATTCAGGGCTCGCTTAAGAAGATTGGAAAAATCTTGATTATGTCGATTGTCATGGCTGTTGCATTTTATTCGCTAGTCATACTCGCAGTCGGTTACATGATGAGTTCTACAGAGATTAAAGCTTCTATGAGTGGTGCTGGCCTCGTTACTGCTGATGCGATGGCGAAGGCTTATGGCACTAAGAAGATGGCTGATGTCGTTATCATCGGAGGGCTGTGCGGAATCGTAACTAGCTGGAATTCGTTCATGATTGGCGGTAGTCGTGCGATGTATTCGATGGCTGATTCTAATATGATTCCTAAGGCGTTTGCGAAGCTTCACCCTAAGTACAAGACTCCTGTAAATGCACTTCTTCTAATCGGAGTTATCTCGATGCTTGCACCGCTTGCAGGAAGACAGATGCTTGTGTGGATATGCGATGCAGGTAATCTTGGATGCTGCCTTGCATACTGCATGGTATCAATTTCATTCCTCATATTGAGACGAAAAAGAGCCTGATATGCCAAGGCCATACCGTGTTAAGCACTATAAGTTTGTCGGGATAATGGCGACTGTGCTGTCGGGCGGTATGGTGTCTATGTACTTGATTCCTGGTTCAGGCAGTACTCTTGCTGTACAGGAGTGGCTCATGGCCGGTAGTTGGGTGCTGATGGGTGCGATATTCTTTGTAATTAATAAGAAGAAGTATGGGGAGCAGTTCGGAAAAACATTTAGATATAGCAGTAGAATATTCAGTTGAAGATTTAGAAGCGCTTAGAACACACAGCGAGGTTCGTTCTGTCAACGAAATAAGAGTTTCGTAAATAGGGATATAGGAATCCCACAGATATAAATAAAAGTGCTGCTGTCAAGAGAAATGCTTGACAGCAGTTTTTCGTTATGTTATAGTCTTACGGTATGAAAGAAAATATAAGCAATGTTGAATATGCGAGCTTGATGTACGATTTCTACGGCAGTCTGCTAGATGAGAATAAGCGTGAGATTATGGATCTATATCACGAGGATAATCTGTCGCTCACAGAGATTGCAGAAGAGCTTGGGCTGACTAGACAGGGCGTTCACTACGCACTCAAGAAGGCCGAAGGCAGTCTAGAGAAGTATGAATCTGTACTGGGACTAGTTGCAGGATGGAAGTCCAATAACATGGTAATGGCGGAGGCGGATCGCCTGCTGGATAACATGAGTTCAGTGGACGATGCAGAGGAGCTTCGCGAAGCACTTTCAAAGATGAATAAGCTTATGCATAAGGCTCTTGATTTATAAGAGCTTGCATATATGGAGAAATAAGAAAAGACATGGCATTCGAAGGTTTATCGGAAAAATTACAAGAGACATTTCGAAATCTACGAGGCAAAGGGGTTGTAAGCGAAAAGGACATCGATGCGGCGATGCGTGAGGTAAAGCTGGCGCTGCTCGAGGCTGATGTTAACTTCAAGGTTGTAAAGCAGTTTGTTGCGACTATTAAAGAGAAGGCGATGGGTGCAGATGTACTCAAGAGTCTTACCCCAGGGCAACAGGTGCTCAAAAATCGTGAAGGAAGAGCTTGTAGACATGATGGGTGGTGCGAACAGCAAGCTCACCTATTCGCCAAGTGGATTTACGGTTTATATGATGGTTGGTCTCCAGGGTACTGGTAAGACAACGACATGCGGAAAGCTGGCAGCGTGGCTGAAGCAGAACGGCAAGAAGCCGATGCTCTGTGCCTGCGACGTGTACAGACCAGCAGCTATAGATCAGCTAGAGGTAGTTGGTAAGGCTGTGAATACTCCTGTGTTTACCATGAGGGAGTCGAATGAACCGCTAGTTATCGCTAAGGCTGCTTTAGAAGAAGCGCAGCGCAAAGGATGCAACGTTCTGATTGTCGATACAGCAGGACGTTTGCAGATAGATGAAGCACTGATGGAAGAGTTAGTTCAGCTGAAGAGGAGCGTAAGGCCTCATGAGATTCTACTCGCAGTTGATGCGCTTACCGGACAGGATGCAGTTAACATTGCAGAGGGCTTCAATGAGAAACTCGGAATCGATGGCATTATCATGACCAAGATGGACGGAGACTCCCGCGGAGGTGCGGCACTCTCTACCAAGATGGTTACTGGCAAGCCAATCAAGTTCATGGGTACTGGCGAGAAGTACAATGCTCTCGAGCCATTTCACCCAGATCGTATAGCTTCAAGAATCCTTGGTATGGGAGACGTGATGAGCCTCATCGAGCAGGCTGAAAAACGCTTATACCGAAGAGGAAGCTGCAAGAATGGAAGCGAAGTTCAGGAAGAATCAATTCGACCTCAATGACTTCCTCGAGCAGATGGGACAGATTAACAAGATGGGCGGAATTGCAAAAGCTTATCGACATGATCCCAGGAATCTCGGCAGCTGATAAGAAGCAGATAGACTTCGAGAAGGGCAAGAAGGACCTTGATAGAATGAAGGCGATTATACAATCGATGACCAATGCTGAGCGTGAGAATCCAAATATTCTAAATGCAAGTAGAAGGAAGCGTATCGCGGCTGGAAGCGGTCAGACGGTTCAGAGCATCAATCAGCTTATCAAGCAATTTGATGAGATGAAAGCGATGATGAAGAAGTTTAATAATCCTGCGGCACTTAAGAAGAATAAGCTTTTTTAGAGGTCTAATGGGTTAGCTAGTGACAAATTTATTTGTTAAGCATATATTTTAATTTTTTAAGATAATCAGGAGGAAGAAATGGTAAAGATCAGATTAAAGAGAATGGGAGCTCACAAGAAGCCTTTCTACAGAGTAGTAGTTGCAGATTCAAGAACTCCAAGAAACGGAAGATTTATCGAGGAGATTGGTACATACAACCCTCTTAAGGATCCAGCAGAGATCAATATCGATAACGAGGCTGCACAGAAGTGGCTTGCTAACGGAGCACAGCCTACCGACACTGTTAGAGCGCTGCTCAAGAAGTCGGGTTGCTTGAAGTAGGAAGGAAGAGATAATGGCCGGCTTAGTTGAATCAATTGCCAAAGCGCTAGTATCAAGGCCTGCCGATGTTGTCGTGACTGAAGAAGTGCACGGCAATGAGATAGTGATTAAACTCAGCGTTGCAAAAGAAGACATGGGTAAGATCATTGGCAAACAGGGACGCATTGCCAAAGCAATTAGAACTGTTGTAAAGGCTGCTGCTATTAAGCAGAACAAGAGAGTCACTGTTGATATCGTGGAAGAATAGCGCGACTCGGACAATTATCATTATCAAAGCATGCGTGGCTCACGCATGCTTATTTTCTATAATGAGTAAAGTAGAATTTTAGTGTGGACAAAGGGTGTGAGTGCATCCAAGGAGGGGATTATGTCTCTAGCAAAAAGACAAGACGATGGTTAATGTTGGAAAAGTTGGAGCCGCAGTTGGACTAAAAGGGGGAGACCAAGGTGCTCCTATATGCAGAAGAATCGGAAAACCTATATGAGGGAGCGATTCTACTTGTAGATGGGAAGAAATATGCAGAACTTGGAGCGGATAACTCGGTGTATGGAGTTGACGGTTCAATTGAACTAGAAGTCAAGAGCATACGCTACCAGAAGGGTAGACCCGTGGTGAAGTTCTACAAAATTGGTGACAGAACAGCAGCTGAAAAGCTTACAGGTGCAGAGCTTTTTCATTCCTGAGAGTGAGCTGGCTGAGCTTGAACCTGGTCACTATTATTATCGTGATTTAATCGGGCTTCGTGCTCGTGATTCTAAAAGCGGAGAGATTATCGGAGATGTAAACGATATGATTGATAATCCGTCACAGAGTCTTCTTGAGGTAGTTCTGCTAGGTGATAGCAGAAAAGTTCTGATTCCATATGTAGATGCTTTTTGTAAAGGAAGTGTCGCTTGAGGATGGAACTATTGATATTGCCCTAATTCCAGGGCTAATAGATTAGTAGTAAATAGAGATTATATTACATGAAGATTAATATTATGACCCTGTTTCCTGAAATGTTTGAGCCGATTAAATCAAGCATGATTGGAAGGGCTGCCGATAACGGGATTATCGAGCTAAATATTGTTAATATTAGAGACTATACCGAGGATAAGCATTGCCGCGTTGACGACACACCTTTTGGCGGCGGCGCGGGTATGCTTATGCAAGTTCAGCCTATTGTTTCTTGCTACAGGCAGAATAAATTCGCAGGCAGAACTATCTACATGTCGCCACGCGGGCACAAACTCTCCCAGGAAATTGCTGAAGAGCTTGCAGGCGAGGGCGAGCTCACGATTCTGTGTGGTCACTATGAGGGGGTGGATGAGCGTGCTCTCGCCGAGCTCTCCGCCGAGGAGATTTCGATTGGGGACTATGTACTGACGGGCGGAGAGCTGCCCGCGATGGTCCTGGTCGATACGGTTGCGAGATTTGTTCCAGGAGTGCTGGCTTCGGAAGAGTCAGTGCTTAAAGAATCAATATATTCAGGGCTCCTTGAGTACCCCCAGTATACAAGGCCTAGAAACATGGATGAGGGTGAAGTTCCAGAGGTTCTGCTGAGCGGAGATCATAAGAAAATCGAGCTGTGGAGATTCGAACAATCCATGAGGCTGACCAAAGAGAGAAGGCCTGATATGTGGCAGGAATTCACAGATAAATTTAAAGCTGATGAGAAGGCATACCCTAAGAAGGAACGCACTTTGATTCAGTTGCTTATTGATGATTAGCTGCTGATAAAGCATTGTTATAACACGTTGTTTCGTGTAAAATCATTCTGTAGAGGTGTGAATGATGAAGAAGAAAAAGACTATGTTCTGGGGAGCAATATATGTAATTGCATTGATCACCGTTATGGTGATCGTATATGTGCTGCCTTCAGTTGCAGGTCTTTTTGACAGGTCGTATGTAGCAAAATACGGAAGTGTCGAAGTTAAGGATGATACAGAAGGCTACATAGTAAGAAATGAGTTTGTATACACTGCTGGTAAATCAGGTACTGTAAAGCGAAGTGTCACCGAGGGCGAACTAGTCAAGGGTAAGACAAAGGTTGTTAAGATATCTGGAGAGGGTGCAAGCAGTGCAAGTACTAAGTACAACGCAATTCTTAAGAAGATGAAAAAGGAAGAAGCGGTTATCAGCACAGATAACGGTAACAATGAGCTTCCAGGCTATATAACATATAAACTAGATGGGCTTGAATATCTAAATTCGGATAATATATTTAACATGTCAGAGACTGAGTTTGAGAAACTTGAAAATCCGAAGCTTCGTGAACTGGCGGACGGAAAAGTCGCTAAGGGTGAACCGATTTTTAAGGTAATAGAAAATGGCAGTTGGTGGTACATGTTCTATGCAGATTCAGAGACTGTAAAGCACTACTCAAAAAGGCCAAAACGTTAAAAATTGCTGTTGGAGATAAGAACATGAATGCGGTTGTTGTTGGATTACACAAGGGTAAAGGCAAGGATACTCGTGTTATCCTGCGCTGCAGACAGTACTTTGATGGGTTTACCACTGGAAGACAAGAGAAAGCCAAAATTACTGCGTCCAGCTCAGATGGCGTAGTAATACTGACCAAGAGCATTGTCAAGAAGAACGGTAAGCAAGGCGTCATAACTAAAGATAAGATTGGTAGATTGAGATTCAAAGCGATTAGTGTCAAAGCTAACAACGGAGAGAAGGCTGCTGTATACGAAAATATCTATATGGATAGCAAGGGTAATTACGTTAAGACGATTAGCACGTACGATGAAGTCGTGAAATCGCCAAGCAAAGGCGATATAAAAAAAGCAGAGGACGTTAGCAAATAATGAGTATTCGGGATAATTATTTAGAGATATTAAAGCGCAAGGATGAGGCGGCAAAGCGCTCTGGTCGTAACCCTGAGGATGTTACGCTGCTGGCTGTGACTAAGAAGCATGAGCCACGCGAGCTTCAAGAGGTGCTTGATGCAGGAGCTACTGACTTTGGTGAGAACAAAGTGCAGGAGCTGCTCAGCAAGTACGATGAAGTGCATCCGAAGAGGTGGCACCTGATTGGGCACCTGCAGACGAACAAGGTGAGGCAGATTATCGACAAGGTGACGATGATTCACTCAGTGGATTCGCTCAAGCTTGCAAAGGAAATCGATAAGAGGGCTGCTGCGGCAGGCTTGGTGATGGATATCCTTATCGAAATCAATCTCGCTGAAGAGGAGTCGAAGACTGGAATCTCTAAGGGAGATGTACAGGGGCTAATCAAGGAAATAGTTAGTGAATGCACGTGCGTACGGGTTCGCGGCATCATGTGCATACCTCCGAGGGTTGATAATCCTGAGGACTCTCGAAAAGTATTTCCAGGAGACAAAAAAACATTTTCGATGAGCTCAAAAGATTGGATCTACCAAATGATCGTGCATACATTGATACGCTTTCGATGGGGATGTCAGCAGACTTTGAGATTGCGATTGAAGAGGGCTCCACAATTGTTAGGGTAGGAAGTTCAATTTTTGGACAGCGCGATTACCGTTAATGTGGTAAAATAAGAAGGTATAGGTGAGAATTCTCACGTAATTTTCATTGAACTATGAAAAATTAAGCATATAATGGTATAGATATTAAATTGACGTAAATGGAGGAAAGAGTCATGGGTTTGAAAGATGCCTTTAAAGCGGCAATCGGAATGGAGACAGAGGACGAAATCGAAGTTTCGGAAGATGAAATCGCTGAAGAAATGGAAAAGATGAGAGGCGACGAAAAACCAGTCGCTCCTATGAGCCAGTCTCGTCCAGAGACAGGTATTCACAAGTCAGATGCGGCGTATGATAAGATTGAGCCACTGATTTCAAAGGGACCACAGAATAAGGCTTATTCGATGAATGGTTCAGGTCCTTTCAAGATGCTTGTAATTGAGCCTAAGAATTTCGATGAGTGCACTAAACTTGTTGACAATCTTAAGTCGAGAAAGCCTGTGATTATTAACCTCGAACATGTTGAAACTGAACTGGCTCGTAAGATGTTTGACTTCCTAAGTGGAGCAACATATGCACTTAATGGAAATGTCCAGAGGGTAACTTCTAACATATTCATCTTCGCGCCTGCTAACGTTGATATAGCTGCTAAGGTTAATCGCGAGAGCGCTGAGGGTGGTCAGCTAGGTGAAAAGAGCAGTCCTTGGAGGTAATTAATGGATGTAGTTCTGATAAGAGCCGTAACGTGGTTTTGCTCGATACTACAGATGATGCTTGTGGTGACAGCGGTGTTAAGCTGGTTTGCAGGAACTAGCCAGTTCATGAGGGGCTTATATCAGATGGGAACACAGCTCACGAGTCCGCTTGTAGATCCAATTAGAAAGCTACTCTATAAGAATGGCCACGTACAGATGGGACTTGATTGGGCGCCGATGATTGCGTTCCTGTTAATCCGCGTTTTCCAGGTCCTAGTAATAAGGATAATAACAAATGTTTTTTAGGCGAAAGCCACAATCATACTCGATTAAGAAAGAAATAGAAGGGAAGGTACCGATACTATGATAATGCCAATAGATATCGATAAGAAAGATTTTACTCGTGACAAAAAAGGATATAACTCCAGAGAGGTTGATGAGTTTCTAGATTTAATCATCGTTGATTATGAGAAGGTTCTTAATGACAACAGGAATATGGCTCACAAGATCAAGTTCCTCGAGAAACAGCTTGAAGAGTCACAGAAGTCTGATACAGCAATGCTCGATACACTTGAGACAGCTAAGAGACTTATGGCAGATATCTCTGCAAGTGCTGAGAGAAGAGCTGAGCTGATGATGAGAGATGCGGAGCTAGAGGCAGAGAGCATGCTCCTAGAGGCTAAGACTACAGTTAAGAAGCTCAACGACGAGCATCTCGTACTCAAGCAGAAGGTTGAAAGACTTAGAGGCAACTATGCAGCTATGCTTAAACTTGAGATGGAAAAGCTAGAAAATGACGAGTACGGTCTTCTTCCTGACCTTGATAGAAGTGATATTCCTGATATCGATAAGGGAGCTTAAGACTCCATTTGGCGGAGATGCTGCAGCAGTCACTCAGGATACTCTCGTTATTAAGAAGAAAGAGGAGAAGGTTGAGGAGAATGCTGAAAAGGCTACAGTTTCAGATCTCAGTGAGAGCCTCAAGAACCTCGCTAAAGAGCAGGGTTCAATCGACGACACTATTATCCTTAAGTAGAATAGAGAAGATTCATGATGCTGGTAATTATAGCGAGTGGGCTGCTGATTATAGATCAGATTACTAAATTCGCTGTGAGAAGCCGCATGGAGATTGGAGAAACGCTCCCCGTTTTCCGTGGCGTATTAGACTTTACATACGTCCAGAATCGGGGAGCTGCTTTTAGCTTATTCCAGAACTCGCAGCTCATCACAGTGATTTTGCCTGTAATAACAATGGTAGCAGGGGTGATATTCTTATTGCACCTCAGAAAGAAAAAAGAGAAGCTCGCAGAGCTTGGTGTGCTTCTGATAATCTCCGGAGGTATTGGGAACCTCATTGATAGAACCGTCATGGGTTTTGTGACGGATATGATTTCAGTGGGAAGCTTCCCTGTGTTTAATGTTGCTGATATCTGCGTGACGGTTGGATGTGCAGTTTTGATACTGTGGGTAATAATTGGAGACAGAAAAGATGCTTAAGCCAAGACAGGACACATCAGATAATATGCTGCGTGCTAGAGAAGATAATCTAGAAAAATTTATAGATAAAGAGGATAAAGCCGAAGCTTTTACTCAAGCTGAGATGGATTATACCGAAGATGGTGATATCGAAAGCGATGACGATATAGGTGAAGGTTTCGGAGCGCAAGCTGGTGAAATTCCAGAGGTGCGAACTGCAGAGGTCAAGACTCTTACCCCTTCAGAAGCCGACAAGGGTAAGAGACTTGACGCCTATATAGGCGAAGTGACCGACCTCTCGAGGAGCTACGCTCAGAACCTCATCGAGGACGGTCTGGTCAGCGTCTCTGGAAGGAAAGTAGCCAAGAAGTACAAAAATCAAGGCGGGCGAAACCATCATGATATCCATTCCAGAGGCGAAGCCAATTGACGCTGCCCCTGAAGATATTCCAATAGAAATAATTTATGAAGATGAGGATGTAATAGTGGTTGAAAAGCCACGCGGCATGGTTGTGCATCCGGCTATCGGAAATCCTAGTGGCACGCTCGTCAATGCTATAATGTATCACTGTGGAGATTCGCTCGTCCATAAATGGAGCAATAAGACCGGGAATCGTCCACAGAATCGATAAGGATACGAGCGGGCTTCTGATGATAGCTAAGAATGATAGTGCTCACGAGTCGCTCGCCGCGCAGCTCAAGGAGCATTCAGTTACTAGAGAATACATAGCGTTAGTATTTGATAATATCAAGAAGGATAAGCTGACCATAGATGCACCAATCGGCCGTGATGATATCAATAGACTTAGAAAGGCTGTTAATGGAATAGGCTCAAGGGATGCGGTCACGCATATTAGAGTATTGAAGCGTTACGGTAAATACACTCTTGTAGCTGCAAGGCTTGAGACAGGGCGTACGCATCAGATCAGGGTTCATATGGCTTCTATCAAGCATCCACTTGTTGGGGACACACTATATGGACCGAAGAAGCAGCCATTTGGACTGAATGGGCAGCTCCTTCACGCTAGACTGCTTGGGTTCGTGCACCCTAGGACTGGAGAGTACATGGAATTTTCTAGTGCGATACCTGAGTATTTTCAAGAAGTACTTGATAAACTAGATGAGACGGAGAATAAATGAGCAATAACGAGAAAATCAAGATAAAGCCAGGAACCCTGCTTTATCCATTACCAGCTGTTATGGTGACTGCTGGTAATGCAGAGAAGAAGAATATCATCACGATTGCTTGGACTGGAATTATTAATTCTGACCCCTGCGATTCTGTACATTTCTGTAAGAAAATCAAGGTACAGTCATGCGATGATTTCAGAGAATGGAGAGTTCGTATTAAACCTTACCACTGAGGAACTCGCAAGAGCAACTGATTTTGCTGGGGTGAGATCTGGACGTAATATCGACAAGGCAGGCGAACTCGGTCTTACACTGATTCCTGGAGTGACCAATGATACTCCGATGATTGCAGAATCACCAATTAACCTTGAGTGCAAGGTTATGGAAGTTAGAGAGTACCCCACTCACGACATGTTCATAGCTGAAGTCGTGGACGCGCATATAAGTGCTGAATTTGTGGATGAGAACGGTAGCTATGACTTCGGACGTATGAATCTTATAGCTTTCAATCATGGTGGCTACTATGGACTTGATGATCAGGATATGGGGAGATTCGGCTTTTCTGTCATGAAGGAGAAGACTAAGCGCCGTAAGGAGAAGGAAGCAAGGGGCATTAGAAGGCAACAATCAAGAAGGCGTAGGGGTTCTAGCAAGAAACATAATAATGCTATCAAAGCTACTAGTGATATATATAAAGAAAAACTATAAGTGATTAAGCATGGTAGCTTAATCACTTATAGCTATTACTAAACAGAACACCTTCTTTTAAAAACCCGAAGAGAAAGAGATAAATCCAAGAAAGTATTTAATTCAAAAACCTCAGTCCAGTGAAAAAAATATAAAATAAAAACCAATTAAATCTTAAAGAAATTTAAAAAGATTTTTAATATTCTATTGATAAAATAGAAAAGTAGTTTTTTAACAGTAATTATAGGAGGCGACTATGTTAATTATTGGAGTATTTATAGGTCTGTGGGTGGTGCTATTTGCTGCATTTATGGTTTTTTTACAGCAAGAAAAAGAAGAACAATGCAAGTTTTGTAAGCGAAAAATAGCAATAAGGCTATAGTTCATCTGCACTGCAAGAAGATTAGAATCAATGGACAGGATATTTCCGCTTATAATCCTATAACAGGAGACTATCTTGAAAAAGTTGTTGCACTTGAGCCAGGAAGGTACACAATCTCCGGTATATATCAGACTACAGATAATAGATTAAACAAAAACTATAAATGTTAAGTCAGATGATGTTGAATTTGAACTTGATTTAGAGGAGGCTGCACTTATTCGGCAGCTATGTATATGTATTCTCCTGAAGAGAGGGAACAGTACTATAACGGCGATACAGATGAAGCTGTGGCAAGTGTTCCGCTAAGCATTGTTGAAGGAAGCGACTTCATAAAGGCATATGTTATCTGCTACAAAGAAAAATAATAAACAAAAAGGGAGCTATCACTGTGATGAAGTGCTTAGCTCCTTTTCGAGCTTTTGTTTGTAATGCATTATCAGGATGATAATGCATTTTGTATTTTCTGCATTGAAAAAAATTTAGATATTAAAAGCTAGTCCTTGGCACTACCAGGCAGCTTCGGCGTGACATAAACCGTAGAATTATGCGTGAAAATCACCATTCCTGGCTTTGCGCCGCTTGGCTTCTTGACATACTTTACTAGCGTGTAGTCGACCGGTACGTTATCGCTGTCTTTACCCTTGCTGTGGTGTGCGGCGATAGATGCAGCTTCATATATGGTATCGGCGGAAATATCCTCTAGTGATTCTCCGGATTCAGTCACAAGTATAACGTGTGAGCCTGGAATATCCTTGGTATGAAGCCATATGTCGGTGCGACTAGCTGTTTTTGTAGTTAACTGGTCATTCTCCTTGTTGTTCCTACCGACAAATACATGGTGTCCATCAGACAGTCTATATTCGAGTGGTGCCTGCTTTTGTTTATTTCGTTTATGGCCCGGCTTGCTTCGGTACCTGATGTAACCAGTCTCTACTAATTCTTCTTTAATCTGATTAAGCTCGACTTCAGTGCTCGCTGCCTCAAGGCTCTGCATTACGCTATCAAGATATGTTATGTCAGCCTCAACCTCTTCAAGCTGAACCGCCTTCTCCTTTATGGCTGTTCTAGCCTTCGAATACTTCTTGAAGTATTGCTGTGCATTCTTAGCTCCAGAAAGTTTCTCTGAAAGCGGAATAGTTATATTAGAACCATCGTAGTAATTTACAACCTCTACAGAGCGGGCGCCAGCCTGAATCAGATGGATGTTAGCTGTCAAGAGCTCGCCGTAAAGTCTATACTTATCAGAGTTCTCGGCCTTAAGAAGATCTTCGGACAGACGCTTTTTCTTGAGCAAAGCCTTGTCCAGCGCTGATTTTACAATCTTGTGAAGCGGAACAGACTTCTGCTTGATGATATTAGTGCTTGCTCGGTGTTGATAGTAGAATTCTATACATTTACTGAGGCTGTCAAAATCCTCTTTTCTTAAATCGCTGTATTCCGAAAGCTCGGCAATATGAAACTCTCTAGGATTGTTGTCGTTATCGAAATATATGACTGGCTTAAAAGAGCCGCTCTCCACCGATTCTATAATCTCAGCAAGGCGAGATGCAGGGTTAACTGCAGATAGAAGCTCCCTAGCGATGGCCGGTGAGATACCAGAGATGCGGCTCATGAGCAGCTTTTCGCTAAGAGTAACTCCATCACTATTAATAAAATCATCTATCGATGCAGCCTTAAACGGTGTTTTATCCTGTTCAGGTGGATACACGTAAATTACTCCGGGAAGTAGCTGCCTGTATCTATTGACGTCGATAGATATTCTCTTAATCGCATCGATAATCTTGCCCGACTCGATATCAATCAAGATGATGTTGCTGTGCTTACCCATAATCTCTACAATTAGTCTCTTAGACGTTGTGAAGCCCAGTTCGGTCTGAGCCTCGATATCTAGTTCGATGATGCGCTCTGAACCCTTTTGTCTGACCTCTGTGATGCGTCCTCCCTGTATGTGCTTGCGAAGTAGCATACAAAAGTTAGGAGGCGTCATAGGATTGCTGTATTTATCCTCGGTGAGGCAGATACGAGCAGATTGGCTGCCACAAGATGCGAGTAGCTTTAGGTTACCTTCTCTAGTATGAATCTGTATTAATAAATCTTCTCCAGTCGGCTGGTAGATTTTCTCAATCTTGCCGAGCGTAACTTTATTAGATAGCTCTGTGGCTATCGCAGATGTGATTATGCCGTCAAATGCCAATTTGTATTCCTTTCTGGCGTATAAAGTCGCAGTGCATAGCAGCTGCTTTTGTGCATGTAATAACGCAACACGATGCTAAATAGCATATCACGGAGACGTGCATTTTTTTCAAGCGATGGGGGCTTTTGTATGAAGTGTTAAAACGACGGTATAAGATGTTAAAACGCCTGTGCTGAGAGGTGAACATATGGGTGATTTGTTTACTTTAAAGTGCATAAAGGATATAATTAATTGGTTAAACATAAGGAGGTGGACACATGGTCAAGAGCATGACAGGCTACGGCAGAGGTATATACAGCGGTGAACAGAGAAGTATAACTGTAGAGGTTAAAGCTGTAAACCACAGATACTGTGATATAACAGTTAAGATGCCAAGGAAGTACTCGTTTGCAGAGGAGAAGATCAAGGCAGCTGCTAAGGAAGTTCTGAAGCGCGGTAAAGTTGAAATTGGTGTGTCCATAGATAATTTCGGTAAGAGTGAAACTGATGTCAACATCAACCTCGATGCAGCAAAAACGATATTATGATGCGCTGACTGAGCTCGGTCAGAACTTCAATCTCGCTGGAGATGGACAGGTTCCTCTAAGCCTTCTAGCCGGCATGACAGATGTACTGACTACTGCTCCGGCTACAGAGGATGAAGAAGTATTTGAGAGAGAGTTGCTCGCAGCCCTTAAGGAAGCGCTCGAGGAAATCAGTGCAATGCGAGCTGTTGAAGGAGAGAAGCTGGCGCTAGATATACTCAAGAGAGCCGATATAATTGAAAATACTAAGAATCTCATTACTGAGAGAGCTCCCAAGATTGAGAGAGAGTATAAGGAACGCCTGCAGGCACGAATTATAGAGCTTCTGGATGGTAGTGTAGAAATTCCTGAGGAGAGACTTGCGCTTGAAGCGGCTATATTCGCAGATAAGGCAAATATCACTGAAGAAATAGTGAGGCTTGGCAGCCATATAGATCAGCTCAGGTCATTTATCAATAGTGATGAAGAGACTGTGGGCAAGAAGATAGACTTCCTCGTTCAGGAGATGAATAGAGAAGCGAATACCATAGGTTCTAAGTCAAATGATATGGATATCACCTCGTGGATGCTCGAACTCAAAGCTGAGATTGAGAAGATCCGTGAGCAGGTTCAGAATATCGAGTAAGCGAAATAGAAACTCGATACAAAGCAACCATGAGTAAGATTAGAATACTGTGTGAAAGAAGAGAGTTTACGTTCTAATACGAATGGAGGAATCGTGCGGTGAGCCGAGTAGTGGCTGCGTGTGAAGCTTATTTTGCAAGGCGTGGCGCAAATACTGCTAGAGTGAAAAGTGTTTTTGTGGTATAATATTATCCAAATATTCAGTACAGGAGACAGTGATGGGAAAGTCGAGTCGTAATGATGGCAAACTCTTTGTTATCTCGGGACCGTCGGGCGCAGGCAAGGGTACGATTTGTAAGAAGTTGCTTGAGTCAGTAGACATCTCACTTTCAACTTCAATGACAACTAGGTCGCCAAGACCAGGTGAAGTGGATGGCAAAGATTATTACTTCGTAACAGTTGAAGAGTTCGAAGAGAAGATTAAAAATGACGGGATGCTTGAGTATGCGAGGGTGTTCGACAATATTTACGGAACGCCTAAGGACATGGTCATAAAGCAGCTTGAGAAAGGTAGAGATATCATTCTCGAAATTGATGTTCAAGGCGGACTACAGGTTAAGCAGAAGATGCCTGAACAGGCAGTGCTTGTATTCGTTCTGCCGCCAGACCTTCCAACGCTTCGCCAGAGGATTATAAACCGCGGCACAGAGACTGAAGACGTAATCGATAAGAGATTTAACGAAGCTCTTAATGAGATAAAACTGATTGGCGAGTATGACTACTATGTGGTTAACGATGAACTTGACGATGCGGCATACGATTTGCAGGCTATAATTATGGCTGAAAGAAGACGTGTACCAGACAAGATCATGCCGATCGTTAGAGAATACGAGAAGGGATTATAGGAGGAAAATCATTATGATGCTATATCCAGCAATTAACGAGCTTAACAAGCTAACAGACAGCAGATACACACTTGTTGTGCTGACAGCTAAAAGAGCTAGAGATATCATTGACGGAAAGCCAGTTCTTACAGATGTTGCGGCAGAGAGACCAGTGAGCCTTGCAACTAACGAGATTGCAGAAGGGCTAATCACTTATAAGAGAAGTGAGGAACACCCTGAAGAGGCTCTTACATTTGAAAACTTTGAACTAGACTTAAATTGCGAGGCTGCTGTGACTTCCGAGGTGACTCAGACAGAGGCTTCCGAAGAAGTTCAGGATGAAGCAGAGGCGCCTGCAGAAGAAGCTGCAGAGCTAGATGCGTAAGCTTTTGGACGTAATATGGTAATTGAAATGGAAGTCGTTTAGATTTCCATTTTTTATATATAGCATATTCAGGCGGTACAATGGAGAAATACATTACAAATATTCCATTTAAATTGGCGAGTAGGGAGAATCACCCTGCAAATACATTAATAAAAGTCGGCGATGTTACGATCGGAGAAGGATTGACACTGATCGCCGGTCCTTGTGCAGTTGAGTCAGAGGCTGCACTTATTGAGCTTGCGACAATGGTAAAAGCTTCTGGCGCGAAGATTCTACGTGGCGGAGCATTTAAACCAAGAACTTCACCTTATGATTTTCAAGGTATTGGTGAGGAAGGGATAAGGATGCTCGTCAAGGCGAAGGAAGTTACAGGTATGCCTGTAGTCAGCGAGATAGTTGATGCTGCAGACTTAGAACTGTTTAGAAATATAGATATTCTGCAGGTAGGTTCGCGAAACATGCAGAATTTTTAGTCTGCTTAAGGCTCTTGGTCGCACTGATAAAGCCGTTCTGCTTAAGCGTGGTTATGCATCGACATACGAGGATTTGCTGCTCGCTGCCGAATATATATTGGCAGAGGGAAATGAAAAAGGTAATCCTTTGCGAGCGAGGAATAAGAAGCTTCGAGAACTATACGAGAAACACGCTAGATATAAATGCTGTTCCGTCGCTTCAGGAACTTACACATCTCCCCGTCATCGTCGACCCAAGTCACTCGACCGGCAAATCGTCACTCGTTAGAGCGGCATCACTAGCGGCAGCAGCAGCTGGGGGCAGATGGACTTATTATAGAAGTCCACCAGAGTCCGAGTGATGCGCTTTCAGATGGGGCTCAGGCTGTAACACCAGATGAATTTGACGACATAGCGAGTACCGCAGATAAGATTAGAAAGATTGCTTATGGTAAATAGTGTTGAATCCGACCTTATGAATCTGCTATCCGCACTAGGTGAAAGGCAGGGGAAAGGTCAGGGGTTATTCATAGAAGAAAAGAAATATGGACTGATTGGCGGTAGCGTAAGTCACAGCCTATCAAAGAGATTACATGGTCTAATAGGTGGCTATGCATATAGTCTTATCGAGCTTCGTGATGCAAAGAGACTCAGCGAAGTTGTGCATATGCCTGGTTACTATGGCTTCAATATAACTAATCCATATAAGGAAGCTGTAATAGAACATCTAGATGAGCTTTCCGAAGAGGCAGCTGCGATACAGGCTGTAAACACAGTTAAACTTATGCCAGACGGAAAGCTTAAAGGCTACAATACTGATTATCTCGGGATAATGAAAGTCTTTGCGCCAGGGGCTGTCGATGGCAAAAAAGTTGCAATACTGGGGACAGGTGGGGCATCTCTATCTGCCGTGTATGCCGTAAAAAAACTCGGGGCTCGTGAAGTCGTAAGAGTTTCGAGAGGCGCTAAGTGTAATGGTTCTGTGTGTCGATACGAAGATAAGAGCTGGCGTGATGCCGAAATCATAATCAATGCGACTCCTGTTGGAATGTTCCCAGACAATGGGAAATCACCATTTGATGCTTACAAGATAGAGTGGGGCGAACTGAGACGCGCCAAGATGGCAGTTGACCTCATATATAATCCTCGTAGAACCAAGTTTATTCAAGATGCTGAGGCGGCAGGAATAGATGTGATTGGTGGTCTTGGCATGCTGATATGGCAGGGAATACACGCTAGAGATATATGGGAAGGGCGAGAGATGGATCCCTGACTACTCGCTAGCAGCATCTGTTATGGAAAGACTCCTTAGAGAGCAACTAAATCTCATCACTGTTGGTATGCCAGGAAGTGGTAAATCATCTATCACAAGGCAAGTAGCCCTTGCGATGAAACGCAACTTCATCGACATAGATAGAGCAATTGCTTCTGATGAAGACTGTCCGATTACACAGATTATGGGTAGGCTGGGATTAGAAGCATTTAGAGAACTTGAGAGTAAGAAAAATCAAAGAAGTTTGTTCTCAAAAACTGCCAGGTAATTGCTACTGGCGGAGGTTCGATACTGAGTGAAGTTAACAGGGAGTTGATTCGAGAGAATAGCATAGTCATATACATAGATAGACCGACAAAGGATCTAGCTACTAAGAATAGGCCGCTGAGTCAGAGCAAAGGAGTGCATACTCTATACAGAGAAAGAGCGCGGCTGTATCATGAAGTCGCGGACGTCAAGATAAGAAATAAATTTAAATTTGGCGGAGAAAAAGCAGATTGCGGATAATGGTAAAAAGTTTAGCAAGAAGCAAGAAACTAGTCCGAAACAGTCACAGTATATGCGAGATATTAGGGCGATTTGCAAGAAGCGTAGCTAAGCGATACAAGGTGCATATTCGCGAAATAGTGGATAGAGATATATATGGAATTGGCAGATAGATGCAAAGAAAACGACTCTCAGCTGAGAGTCGTTTTCCTTTATATTAATTGCTGAAACTGCTATCTTAATTAAGATTTGCATATAGCTCTTTAAGGCTTAGAACAATTTAAGTCCAAAGAATGTGTTAATCTGACCTACAAGGATGAAGAAGGTGAATACAGGAGCAACCCACTTGAGGCAGAATCTGTAGAACTTCTCAGACTTGAATTCAGAACCAACGTGAATTTCCTCAGGAAGTATGTCAGGGTGGATCCATCCGAAGATGATTGTCGTGATGAATGCACCGAGAGGCATCAATAGTCCTTCTGCCAAGAGGTCGAAACCGTCTAGCCAGCTGAACTTTCCAAACATTGGTGGAAGATACTTTCCAAGTCCGTCGAACGCAACTGAGTAGACCCATGCAGAGACAAACTAGTCCAAATCCCCAAGCTAACTTCTTACGCTGATTTCCATAACCCTTCTTGATACCGTAGTCGATAAATGAACCTATAATCGCTTCAAGTACTGACATTGAGGATGTGATAGCTGCTATTACAACGAGTCCATAGAATAGAACTCCGAATATTGGACCTAGCTTACCCATGCCGTTAAATACAGTCTGTAGAGTCATATATAGAAGTCCAGCACCGCCCTGTGGATTCTGTCCACTTGCAAATACTGCAGGCATGATTGCTAGACCAGCCATAAGTGCAATGACTGTATCTGCAAAAGGTATGATCAAGCTGCTCTTCTCGATGTTCTGATCCTTCTTCATATATGAACCATAAGTTACTAGGATTCCCATCCCGAGAGATAGTGAGAAGAATACCTGACCGCCTGCTGAAGCAAGAACTGTTATCCAGCCTGTTCCCTTGAATACTTCAAAGTTAGGCTTGAATAGGAATGCGAGTCCTTCTGAAGCTCCAGGAAGTGTAACACTTCTGATGATGATTACGAGGAGCATTACGAATAGTGCAGGCATAGCTACTTTGTTGAATTTCTCGATTCCTTCAGATAGGCCACGCGCAACGACTACTATGGTCAATATGAGGAATATTGCCGTATAGATTGCTGACTGTGTCTGGTCTGCTGTTAGTTTTGTAAAGTATTCAGGACCAGATACTCCATTTACACCCCAGCTAGCTCCAAAGATATCACCGAAGTTAGCTACTGTGTACTTCAGGCAATATCCACCAAGGTATGAATAGAATCCGAGGATAAAGAATGGAGCGAGAGCACCGAACCACCCGACGATTGTGTACTTCTTGCTAATTTCTCTATACGCAAGAATGATTGAACTGTGAGTCTTTCTTCCTAGAGAGAGCTCGGTCATAATCAGTACGTATCCAGCAAATACTGCTAGTAATAAATAAAGTAGTAAGAAGGCGAAGCCTCCATTCATTCCCAGCTTATACGGGAATCCCCACATATTGCCGAGGCCAACGGCAGAACCTATAGCAGCGAGCATAAAGCCCATCGAGCTACCCCAAGATTCTCTTTTAACATTCTTTTTTTAGGCATTTTTGTTCCTCCAATTAAATTTCTCTTTTTCGAATGTTGGTATTATACAAGAAAATTATTTACCTTGTCAATAAAAAAACAAAAAAATAAACTTAAATTATTGATTTAAATACAAATTTGGATTTCTAATTTTATAAAAAAATATTATCAGCAATAAAAAAATATACGCGGAAATAAATAGAAATTAATAGTTGACACCAAGGACTTGGGGTGCTAATATTACATCATCACAGCAGTACTTCACTGTGCTAAATTACAAAAGCGAAGCCGCAAAGTAAAGTATCAAACAAAGCGAGGTTATGTTCTCTACATATATATAGTAGAAAGATGACAAGTGTGGATGACGATGAATGGCAGGAAGTGTAGCACATTAAATGCAGTATTTAAGAAGTATTTTTAAAAGAGTTAAGGATTAATGGAGAGGAACAATGAAAGGTAAAATAACGAGAAAGAGATTTACTAAATTTATTGCACTGACATTGTCAGTTATTACTACAATAACCTTTGCAGGCTGTGGGGCGAACTCCAAGTCTGATTTAGAGTACGTTAAGGATAAAGGTACGCTCGTGGTTGGTCTTGATGATACTTTTGCACCTATGGGGTTTAGAGATAAGGATGATAACCTAGTTGGTTTTGATATAGATCTCGCAAAGGCTATAGCCAAGAAGATGGGGCTAAAGGTTAAATTCCAACCAATAGATTGGGCAGCCAAAGAAGGTGAACTAAAGTCCAAGAATATCGACTGCATATGGAACGGTATGTCAGCAACTTCTGATAGACAGAAGAGTATGTCCTTGTCGAATAAGTATTTGAAGAACAGAATTTTGATTATGTCGCTAGACCCTAATGTAAAGGTAAATAGTGCAGAGGATTTTTAAGAACATTAAGATAGGAACACAGGCTGACTCAGCAGCACTTGAAGCCATTAAGAAGAGCGACAACTATGAGGACTTTAAAGACAACATCTCTGAGTATAAGACATACGATGAGGCTATACTCGATATGAAGGCTGGGCGTGTACAAGCTGTTGCGATTGACGAAGTATATGCGATCTACAACAATGAAAATAAAGATACACTCTATGAATCACCATTTAATTTCGGTGCTGATTATTATGCAGTAGGGTTCCGAAAGGGAGATAAGAAACTTACCAAGGCGTTCAATAAAGCTTTCAAGGAAGTAATTGATAGCGGAGAAGCTCAGAAAATCAGTGAAAAAGTGGTTCGGCAAGAACATGGTCGTATTTGAAGGATATGACAAATAAAAAAACTAGTATTTAGTATATGGTCCAGGTAGCCAATGTCAAACGGCATTGGCTACCGAATTTAAAGGAGGATGTAATGGCTTACATCAGTGAGATTTTACCAATTATGATGAAAGGGGCGATAATTTCGCTCAAGCTATTTGCGCTGACTTTTGATTCTGTCGCTGCCACTTGGACTCCCCGTATGTCTGGGTGAACAGAGCAAGATAGCGCCGATAAGATGGCTGTGCAAGACTTTCGTATTTGTATTTAGAGGTACGCCGCTGATGCTGCAGCTATTCTTCTTCTATTTCTTCTTCCCTATTCAGCTTGGAATTCGTATGGAAGCATTTCCAACAGCTGTGCTTACGTTTGCTATCAACTATGCGGCATATTTCGCAGAGATTTACAGAGGTGGATTTAACAGTATAGATAAAGGTCAATATGAAGCAGCTTACTCACTCGGGTTTACTCACAAGCAGACGCTCTCTAAGGTGGTAATCCCTCAGATGTTCCGTATAGTCATTCCGCCTATTTCCAACGAGATAATTACACTTATCAAGGATACCGCTCTAGCGTCAACGATAACTTTAGCAGAGATGATGAAGGTGTCTCAAGGAATGGTGAACCGTGATGGCACATTGATGCCATATGTGCTAGCAGCTGGGATCTATTTAGTATTTACATTCATTATGACTCTCGGACTTAGCAAGGCAGAAGCGAGGTATTCTCAGTACTAGATATGTATTTGAATTTTTTTAATCAGTATGATTAGTAAATTAAAACTATAATTTGCACGGAAATCAGTACAAGGATGATAAATTGTGCTACAATATAAATAATCTAAAAAATAATTATTTATTTTTACAGAAAGAGATGCGAAGTATGAAAATAAGCAGAAATTCACAGGCGATGGAGTTCTCTCCAATCAGAAAGTTCAGCCCTATTGCAACTGAAGTTAAGAAGTCCGGTGTGAAGGTTTATCACCTCAATATCGGACAGCCTGATGTTAAGACTCCTGAATGTTTTATGGATGCGGTTCGTGCATTTGATGCGGATGTTCTCAAGTACCAGCAGTCTCAAGGAGACATTGAACTCTAGAGTCGATATGCGGCTACTATAAGAGGGAGTACGATGTAGATTACAAGCCTACAGATATAGTAGTTACAATGGGTGCTTCTGAAGCTCTCACTATGACATTTACAACGATACTCGATCCTGGCGATGAGATACTTATTGCTGAACCTTTCTACAGCAACTACCAGACGTTCGTTCTTATGAGTGGTGGTGTTATCAAGCCGATTTCGACTAGTTCGAAGGATGGATATCGTTATGCTTCCAAGGAGAAATTAGAGTCGGTTCTCACTGAGAAGACAAAGGCTATCGTCTGTATTAACCCTGGAAATCCAACTGGACTTGCTCTAACTGCTGAAGAGATGGATGTCGTTGCAGACTTCGCTATTGAAAACGACCTTTGGCTTATTGCAGATGAGGCATATAGAGAATACGTATATGATGGTAGGAAGCCACGTAGCTTTGCTAATGTTGATAGGCTCAAGGAAAACTTGATTGTAATAGATTCCGTATCAAAGAGATTTTCTGCATGTGGAGCTAGAATAGGTTTTGTGGTATCCAAGAACGAAGAGTTCATGACTGGAATCATCAAGCTAGCGCAGTCAAGACTATGCGTTTCAACACTTGAGCAGGTAGGATCTACAGAGCTCTTCAATCTACCGAGCTCATATTATGAAGAGATGAATAAGGAATATTGCAGCAGAAGAGATGCAGCATATGAGGAAATCATGCAGATTCCTGACGTTATCTGCCATAAACCAGGCGGAGCATTCTACATGATGATTGATCTTCCGATTGAAGATGCAGAAGACTTCCTCATGTTCCTGCTTACAGAGTATAGAGATAACAACGAGACAGTTATGTTTGCTCCTGCAGGTGGATTCTATGGTACACCTGGTAAGGGCAAGAGTGAAATCAGAATTGCTTATGTACTTGAAAGCAGCTATATCAAGAGAGCATGTCAACTAATTCGTACCGGTCTCGAAGCATACAAGGCTAAGAAGGCTTAGTCTAAGCAAACAAAACAATATATATGCTAGATTGTCATATATACAATTCAGCCAAGACCGCTTCCTTAAAGGGGGCGGTTTTTATATGATGTTAATGATATAAAAAGCCGTTTAAAAAGTGTATAATATAATGATGCGAACAATGAATAGCATTTAGAATCGATTTAAGTACAGAGCTAAACTCAGAGTGGAAAGATGGCAAAAGGAAAGAAAAGCAGAATAAGAAAGAAGAATAAAATTGAGCTACTAGTGCCAGCTGGAGGAATGGAACAATTTCTTGCAGCTGTTGAAAATGGAGCTGATGCGATATATGTTGGTGGGCAGCTTTTTAATGCTCGTGCTGGAGCACAGAACTTTAAGGACGAAGAGCTAGTGCTAGCTCTTGATTATGCGCACAAGCGAGGTGTAAAGGTATATGTAACTATGAATACCTTGCTCAGCGATGATGAATTAGAGCCTGCTTTAAGGTACGCATCTTTCCTACATGATTCAGGAGTCGATGCAATTATCGTTCAGGATATTGGGTTTGGTAAACTGGTGCATAAGGCACTACCAGAACTTGAACTGCATATGTCTACGCAGGCGACTATCACTGATGCCGAGAGCGCTAGGGTAGCTCACGAGCTCGGTTATAGACGCATAGTGGTAGCTCGTGAGCTGGCCCTGCCTGAAATTGCTGACATATGCAGGGCCGGATCAGATGGCGCCTCAGATTTTGAGGTCGAGGTATTCGTACACGGCGCCATCTGCATATGCTACTCCGGCCAGTGCCAATACAGCAGATACTATGGCGGCCGGAGTGGCAATCGGGGAAGCTGCGCGCAGCCCTGCCGCCTCGCCTACACGAGCTACGGCGAGGACGGCAGGCGGCTCGCCGGGGCGAGCCACCCGATGAGCCCGCGTGACATGTGCCTGCTAGATGAGCTCGGCGGGCTCATCGACGCTGGCGCGGCTTCCTTCAAAATCGAGGGTAGGCTGAAATCAGCTGAATACGTAGCAATCGTGACTTCTATATATCGCAAATACATAGATATGTATCTGGAGGAAGGATATATAGAAGTTTTTGAGGTGACGATAGAGATGCGCTGCTTCAGATATTCAATAGAGGAGAATTTACAGATGCCTATCTCAAAGGCGAAAGTGGAGACTCCCTCATGTCTGGCGATATAGTTAAGAATCAAGGCCTTGAGATAGGCAGGGTAGTCTCTACAAAAAAAGGATCAACGCTAGTAGACATAGAGGCTAATAGAGAGCCAGCAATTGGAGATGGCGTAGAGATATATGGCAGAGGGGATGTGCCTACAGCCAGCACAGTACTTAGCTATGTCAAAGAGTTAGGCAATAACAAGTATAGAATTGGTGATTTTAGAGGTGAAGTATCGACAGGGGATACTGTTCGCAGAACCTCTAGAAAGTCTCAGCTCGAAGCGGCTAGGCAGACCTTCAAAGGGTGCGGCGTTTCTGGATGAAGAAGATACTAGAAAGGTTAAACGCCGCCGCAAGATCGATATGACGCTTCAGATAGAAGGCAATTCACTAGTTCTCAAGGCTAATACTGTTAAGCTTCAAGACGACTCTAGGTGGCCGAGCTGCAAGCAGCAGACTGTATCTGTAGATGCTGGACCTTTTGATTATGATTACGAAAGCCCAACACCTATTGAGAGATACGAATCTGCACTTGCCAAGACTGGGACTACACCATTTGAGCTAAATGAGCTAAGGATTATCGGCGATCCACTCATCAGGGTCAAGGCATCGGAGCTTAATTCGCTCCGCAGGAGCTGCCTAGCTGAACTAGGCAAGGCGCTCGAGTTCAGAAGAGAGAGTAGGAATATAGAAGAAACTGTGTCTCTGTTACATGACTCATGTAACAGGCAGGATACACAGCAAGGTGATAGTTCGTTCGAACTTTATTTCAGCAGTATTGATGATTGGCGAGACTTCGAAGCTTCCGGTGGAGTCGAGGGACTGAAGGAGAAAATCGGAGAAACGGATGGTCTGTCATATAAGGTGCTGCTGCCAATGGCAGGGATTCTGACAGAGGTCTACGAGAAGCAAGCAAGCGGCACTGCTACTAGCACATATGATGAGGTTCTAGCACCAGAAATCGTTCCTTATATCGGAAGCGTGACGAAAGGGCGTGAGGAACAGATTTTGCAGGAGAATTTTTGAAACAGTCTCTGCGCTGGCACTTGCACGAGGAATCTACGTATCACATCTAGGTTGGCTGAACAGGATGATAGCAGTAGGTGCTGATGTCATAGCCGATTCTGGACTAAATGCATATAATCATCAGAGCATTTCAGTTCTAAGGAAGCTCGGGGCAAAAGAAGTCCGCTGGAGTTTGGAACTAGCGAATAAATCAGAAGGTAACTACCCACTGATGCAGACAGAGCATAGATTTTCGATGGCTCGGCTCAAGGGGAAGCGTGAGCATGATGTTAGAATCCTCAATAACGAGTTCAGTAGTCAGTCGCTGGTGCTGCCTTGTGGTGACGGTACGGATATTGTGAGCCGAGTGGTGAAATGCTTGCAGGATGGGCGCTCTAGGTTGTATGTGTAGGGTAATTTTTTACCTCAGACCACATCTGTATATAATTTTATAATACGTTTGAACGGTGCCAAATACAGGCATATAATTAATTTTTGGAGAACAGATATGAATACAGGAATCAAAGGTTTTTAAAGAAATTACCGTGACGAAGGAGCTCACGGCTATAAGCGTGGGAAGTGGTGATCTCGAGGTGTATGCGACACCAGCGATGATTGCACTCATGGAAGGAACGGCTTCTGAATCGGTCAAATCTGAGCTTGAAGAAGGACAGGGCTCTGTCGGTACTAGCATAGCTATTAAGCACTTGGCAGCCACACCAGTTGGTATGCGTGTGAGATGTGAGACTGAACTAGTTGATGTTGATGGTCGCAGGCTTGTTTCAAAATCGAGGCATTCGATGATAAGGATAAGATTGGCGAGGGAACTCACGAGAGATTTATAATATCGAACGATAAGTTTCAGAATAAGACAAATAGTAAGCTTGGCTAAGGGTGTGATTACCTGATATTGAAATTGTGATATTGAGAAGGAAAAAGAGATGCGCGAGCAGAATTGCAGAGACGGAATAATAATCAGAACGAGTATAATCGGTATATTTGCCAATGTGCTTTTGGCTGGTTTCAAAGCGGTTATAGGAACAGCTACGAATTCTATTGCCATCGTTATGGACGCTGTAAATAACCTTAGTGATGCGCTTTCATCGATTATAACAATCGTGGGAACGAGACTTGCTGGCAAGGCACCAGACAGGGATCATCCGCTTGGGCATGGCAGGTACGAGGATCTCACAGCAATGGTCATATCGATAATTGTACTCTATGCTGGTATAACGGCACTTCAGGAGTCGGTAAAGAATATTTTGCACCCAGAGACTCCTTCCTATACGACGGTCTCGCTGGTGATAATCGGGGCGGCAGTCGCGGTTAAACTTTTGCTTGGCAGATATGTAAAATCTGTAGGTGAAAAAGTGAACTCGGACTCTCTTGTGGCTTCGGGAAGTGACGCACTCTTTGATTCCATTATCTCGATTTCGACATTAGTAGCGGCTGGTGTTTACATTGGTTTCGGTATTAGTCTCGAAGCATATCTAGGAGCGCTTATATCTGTGGTTATCATTAAAGCGGGTATAGACATGCTTCGAGAGACTATCAGTAAGATTCTGGGAGAACGAGCTGACAGCGCTCTTACTAATGAGATAAAAGAAACAATATCAGAGATTGATGGAGTATATGGAGCATATGATCTGCTACTTCATAGCTATGGACCTAATACATTGATAGGAGAGGTTCACATCGAAGTGCCAGATACTTATACGGCAGCCATGATAGACGACCTGACTAGACAGATTCAGGAAAATGTATACAGTAAATTCGGTGTTGCCATTGCGACGGTTGGCATATACTCGATGAATACGTCTGATGATAAGGCGCTAGAGATTAAGAGTGATATCACAAGGCTAGTGATGTCGGAAGATTTTGTGCTGCAGATGCATGGCTTTTACCTTGATGAAGAGAAGGCGCTTATGATATTTGATATAATCGTGGACTTTAAGGCCCCAGACAGGACTGTTGTGCATGATAATTTAATAAAAAAGATCAAGGACAGATACCCAGATTATGAGGTGAGGATTACACTCGATTTGGATGTCAGCGATTGATCAAAACTTAAGGGGGATGGGAAATGGAAGTTATTGCTATTGTAGTGTTCGTGGTCGTCATCGGATTGATCATGAGCGAGAAGGTTCATAGGGCAGCGGCTGCTCTTGCTGGTGCTGTGGTACTCGTAATCGCAGGTGTCATGAACGGGCAGAAGGCTCTATCGTATATTGACTTTAATACCATCGGAGTTCTAGTAGGAATGATGATATTGGTCGCTGTAATAAGGCAGTCTGGACTGTTCGAGTATGTTGCAATTAAGGCGGCAAAGATAGCTCATGGAGATCCGTGGAAGATAATGATTGCTTTTTATCTTAATCACTGCGGCACTGTCTGGAATACTCGATAACGTAACGACTGTACTGCTCGTCGGACCGATGACTATCGCCATTGCGAAGATGCTCGAAATAAATCCAGTGCCATTTCTGATGACGCAGATTCTCGCATCTAATGCCGGGGGTACGGCAACACTTATCGGTGACCCGCCAAATATCATGATTGGAAGTGCCGCTAATCTATCTTTTATTGACTTCCTCGATAACACGGGACTTGCTGTAGCTCTCGTATTATTGTTTATGATTATCATGATGCGCTTCGAATATAAGAAGCAGATTGAAATTGAAGGATTAGATACTTCCAAGATTATGAATCTTGATCCAAATAAATCAATTACCAATAAACCGCTACTTATCAAGGGCGTGACAGTTATTGGGCTTGTAATCATAGGATTCATATTCCATGACAAACTCGGGGTAGAATCATCTGTTATCGCACTTGCTGCTGCGGCACTCATGCTAGTAATAGGGGGAACTAGTGTTGAAAAATGCAATTCAGGATGTTGAATGGACTACGATTGTATTCTTCATGTCGCTGTTCGTGGTAGTTGGAGGACTTACTGAAACTGGAGTCATCAAACAAATGGCGGCAGTCGTAATCGACAAGACTGCAGGACACCCGGTTATGATGATGCTCATTCTACTGTGGGCTTCTGCAATTCTGTCTTCATTCCTCGACAACATACCGTTCGTAGCGACACTAATTCCACTTGTGCTTGCACTCAAGGCAGACGGCATGGATGTAGAGCCACTATGGTGGGCGATTTCGCTTGGAGCTTGTCTAGGCGGAAACGGAACGATGATAGGAGCTTCGGCAAACGTAGTTCTATCAGATATCAGTACGAAGCACGGTTATCCAATCACATTTAAGAGCTACATGCGTGTCGGAATGCCATTCATGCTAGGTTCTGTGTTTATATCAATGGTATTCCTGCTAGTTAAGTACGCAATGTAGGGTAGAATGGAGGTAGAAATATGGCTAATACACTTACTACAGACAGAGTTACAAGTGATATGATCAACATGATGGTCAAGCAGCTTGGGGCAACTAATGTCAAGAACATGCCAGCACATATCAACATATATGAGTTCGCAATCAATGATGAGCTCACTATCAAATACATGCTCGACCTTAGACGTGATCACGCTATGTACCTGCGCAGGGTAAATCCGTATCCGATGCTTCTCGGCAAGTTCTATGGTGAAACAGATGTTGTAGAGTTTATAAAGCGTGACATATCAAAGTTTCAGAATGCTAGCAAGACAGATAAGTTTAGCAAGTTCCTTGAACTAGCAGATAACCTCACGCAGTTTAATAGAGAAATAGAGCAACTATTTCTCAATAGAAAGGTCCCTACCGCTGCCTTTGAAGAATTCTCGGAAGAGATGGAGCGAGTTAGAACTACGATCGAGCAGATCGCGCATGATTGCCCGATGCTCTACGAAGATGAGAAGCTTCTGGATATAGAAAGCAAATAATTGGGTAAACGTCAGTGAGCTGAATGTCCTCACATGACGAGAAAGTCGAGGTTAATATGCCTGAATTCAAAGTTCATTCTGAATTTGAAATGATGGGTGATCAGCCGCAGGCTGTTGAAAAAATCGCTGAGAGTATAGAGTCTGGAAACCGTTTCCAGACTCTACTTGGCGTTACTGGATCTGGTAAGACATACACTATGGCGAAGATAATCGAGAAGGTTCAGAAGCCAACGCTGATAATTTCGCACAACAAGACTTTGGCGGCGCAGCTTCACGGGGAGATGAAAGAGTTTTTTTCCTGAAAACTCTGTCGAATACTTCGTATCATATTACGACTTCTATCAGCCAGAGGCTTACGTCGCTTCGACTGACACCTATATTGAAAAAGACGCCGATATAAATGATGAAATAGATAAGCTCAGACACTCCGCGACTGCGGCAGTCCTCGAGAGAAGGGATGTTATTATCGTTGCCAGTGTTTCCTGCATATATGGTCTCGGTAGCCCTGATTCTTATAGAAATCAGCTTTTATCGCTTAGACCAGGAATGGAAATGGATAGAACGATGATGATGCGAAAGCTCATTGATATGCAGTATGAGAGAAACGATATTGACTTCCACCACGGCACTTTCCGCGTACGTGGTGACATTATCGACATCTATCCTGCAGGTGGTGAAGAGGCTGTTCGTGTTGAGATGTTCGGAGATGAGATAGAGGAAATCAAGGAGATGAATGCGCTGACTGGGGAGATTACCGGTGTGCGAAACCACATTTCTATATTCCCAGCATCTCATTACGTGACGAGCAAAGAGGATATGCAGCTCGCGGTCGGCACGATTAAGGAAGAATTAGATGAAAGAGTAAAGTGGTTTAAGGAAAACGGCAAGCTGCTCGAAGCCGAGCGAGATCTCTCAGCGTACCAACTACGATATGGAGATGATGATGGAAGTCGGAACATGCAAGGGAGTCGAGAACTACTCAAGGCATCTGAATTTTCTGAAGCCTGGAGAGAGACCTTATGTTCTTCTCGATTATTTTCCAGATGACTTCCTGACTATAATCGATGAGTCGCACGTAATGCTTCCACAGCTTAGAGCGATGTACAACGGTGACAGAGCCAGAAAGAGCTCTCTGGTAGACTTCGGATTCAGACTTCCTTCGGCACTGGATAACAGGCCTCTGAAGTTTGAAGAATTCAATGAAGTGACAAATGACCTGCTATTCGTAAGTGCGACACCAGGCAAATACGAGATTGAAACTCGAACGGTGTCACGGCTGAACAGGTAATTAGACCGACGGGATTGCTTGATCCGATTATTGAGGTGAGACCGATTGAAGGTCAGATTGACGATATCATCGGAGAGATATACAAGACCGTAGACAAGGGCGAACGAGTGCTCATCACGACACTCACTAAACGAATGGCAGAAGATCTAACCGGCTTCCTCAGAAATGAAGGAATCAAGGTCAGATATCTGCATTCTGATATAGATAATTTCGAGAGGCTGGAGATAATCAGGGATCTCAGATTAGGAAAGTTTGATGTGCTAGTAGGCATCAATCTACTGAGAGAGGGACTTGACCTGCCTGAGGTATCGGTTGTTGCCATTCTAGATGCGGATAAGGAAGGTTTTCTACGTACTGAAACTTCTCTTGTTCAGACTGTCGGCAGAGCTGCTCGTAACCAGAATGGTAGAGTTATCATGTATGCTGACCGTATCAGTAAAGCGATGAGATACACTATCGATGAGACTGCCAGAAGGCGTGAGCTGCAGGAAGCATATAACAAGGAGCATGGCATTACGCCACAGACTATTATCAAACCTGTCCGTGATGTAATAGAGGCTACTAAGGCGTACACTGGAGATACGGAGCTCAAGAATCCTAAGGAGATGACGACTAAGGAACTACAGCGCACGATTAAGAATCTCGAGAAAGAGATGAAGCAGGCTGCCAAGGACCTTCAGTTCGAGAGAGCAGCAGAACTCAGAGACTTGCTATTTGATCTTAGAAGCAGTAAACGAGCATAAAGATTTGAAAGGGAATACCTATGGAGAAAAACATAGTAATTAAAGGGGCAAAAGAGAACAATCTCAAGAGCGTAGATCTTACGATTCCGCGCGACAAGATGATTGTTTTTACAGGACTTTCGGGCTCAGGCAAGTCTTCTCTTGCTTTCGATACTATATATGCTGAGGGGCAGAAGAAATATGTGGAATCACTGTCGTCATATGCGAGGCAATTCCTCGGGTTGATGAAGAAACCAGATGTTCAGCTTATAGAGGGACTTTCGCCGGCAATTTCGATAGACCAGAAGACTACTAACAAGAATCCGAGATCCACTGTCGGAACTGTTACGGAGATATATGACTATCTGAGGCTACTGTATGCCAGAGTTGGCATCCCGCACTGCCCAGTCTGCGGCAGGGAGATATCTAGTCAGTCTGTCGACACTATTGTGGATCATATTATGGCACACGAGGAGGGTACCAGACTTACTGTCATGGCTCCGATTATCAAGGGGCGCAAGGGTGAGCATAAGAACGTAATATCGCGTATAAAGAGGGATGGATTTATCAGAATTAGACTCGATGGCGAGATGATTCGAGTTGATGAGCAGGAGGAGTTTGACCTCAACAAGAATGTTAAGCACAACATCGATATAGTGATCGATAGAATAGTTCTGAGGCCTGAGAATAGGAGTCGTATCGCGGAGGCGGTAGAGCTGGCTGTAAGAGAGGGTGAAGGTGCGACAAATGTGCTGTTCCAACACAAGAACGAGGACGGCACGACTCAAGATGTAGAGGAAACCTTCAGTACACAGCTTGCTTGCCCAGAGCATGGCGTCGGAATCGACGAGATGGAACCGAGAATGTTCTCGTTTAATGCTCCGTATGGCTCTTGTGAAACTTGCACAGGGCTTGGATTTACGCTAAAGATTGATGACGACAACGTTGTTACTGAGCCGGATAAGAGCATCCTCGATGGTGCTATGGGACAAGTGTTCTCGACGATGGATGCGATGGGGTTCTATAGACAGATGCTTAATCAGCTGGCGGTAGATCATCAAACGGACCTCAGTGTTCCTTACAAAGATCTGCCTATAGAATTCAGAAACGAGCTGCTACACGGAACTGGAATCCGTAAACTCAAGTACACATACACCAGTAAGTCTGGCCGTGTGTCACACATGAATCACACATTTGAGGGTGTAATTCCTAGCCTTGAGAGAAGATACGGAGAGACTAATTCTGACTACATTAAAGAAAAAATCGCTGGCATGATGACGGAGGCTCTCTGCCCTACTTGTCATGGTAAGAAGCTAAAGGATACTGTGCTTGCTGTCACTGTTGGTGACAAGAATATTATTGAGCTCACGGATCTGTCAGTTGAACAGGCTATTATGTTCTTTGAGAAGTTGGAGCTGACTCCGAGGGAGCAGCAGATATCGAGGCTTATCACTAAGGAAATCAAAGATAGGCTCAGATTCCTCAAACAGGTTGGTCTCGGATACCTGACTCTGTCTCGTGCCGCAGGCACGCTCTCAGGTGGAGAATCACAGCGTATCAGGTTAGCTACGCAGATAGGATCGGGGCTCGTCGGCGTTCTGTACATACTGGACGAGCCTTCCATTGGGCTCCACCAGCGAGACAACGACAAGCTGCTAGGGGCTCTCAGGAACCTGACTGATATGGGCAACACGCTGGTCATTGTTGAGCATGATGAGGATACGATGTATGCGGCTGACCATATCGTGGATATCGGACCTGGGGCTGGAATTTACGGTGGCGAGCTGGTGGCTCAGGGAACTGTCGACGATATCAAGGCCTGCAAGGACTCTATAACTGGACAGTTCCTGTCTGGTGAGCGCAAAATCGAGGTGCCTAAGATTAGAAGACCTGGAACAGGCACATACTTAGAGATAATAGGAGCAAAGCAGAACAACCTGAGAGACATTGATGTTAAGATTCCAGTCGGAAAGCTCGTATGTGTAACGGGTGTGTCGGGATCGGGCAAGTCCTCGCTGATAAATGAAATACTTTACAAGGGGGTTGCAAGCATCACCAACAAAGTGCAGGAAAAACCTGGTGAACACAAAGAGATTCGCGGTATAGAAAACTTCGACAAGGTTATCGATATCGACCAGTCTCCGATTGGACGTACTCCTAGGTCAAATCCTGCAACATATACGGGGATGTTCGATCCTATCAGAGATCTATTTGCGCAGATGCCAGAGGCGAAGATGCGTGGTTACCAGAAGGGTCGCTTTAGCTTCAATGTAAAAGGCGGAAGATGTGAGGCTTGCCGCGGAGATGGAATCACCAAGGTGGAGATGCACTTCCTTCCAGACGTATATGTTCCATGTGAAGTATGCGGTGGTGCAAGATATAACCATGAAACTCTAGAGGTTAAATACAAGGGTAAAAACATCTCTGAGGTTCTCGAGATGAGTGTTACGGAAGCACTTCCGTTCTTTGAAAACCATAGATCTATCGAGAAATACTTGCGTACGCTAGACGATGTAGGGCTCGGATATATCAAGCTTGGTCAGCCTTCAACACAACTATCTGGCGGAGAGGCGCAGAGAATCAAGCTGGCGACAGAGCTATCCAAGAAGAGCACAGGGAAGACTCTCTATATTCTAGATGAGCCGACAACTGGACTTCATTTTGCTGATGTCGAGAAGCTTATGTATGTGCTAAATAGACTTGCAGATGAAGGTAACACCGTGGTGGTAATTGAGCATAATCTCGATGTAATCAAATGTGCCGATCACATCATCGACCTGGGCCCAGAAGGAGGTAGTGGCGGCGGAACTATCGTAGCAACTGGAACACCTGAAGAGGTTGCTAAGTGCGAGAAGTCATTTACTGGACAGTATCTAAAAAAGATGCTTAGGTAGAATAAGAAGCTAATAAAAAGGACGAAGACCGTATGCTTCGTCCTTTTATGTTGTGTGCTTAATGGCTTATAGCCCTAGAGAGTAATCAAAGTCTGTATGGTATAAGATAATACTAAGACTATAGAGCTATATAATATCCTCTCTTCTGTTTTCCAGATCAACCTGAATGCTTGCATTAGTTCCTGCTACTTCCTTGGTAACCTTGGAAGAGGTGTTCTTAAGGCAGCTATCATTGTAGCTTCCTTTGTCAGGGATAGGTGACTTATCAATCTCCGTGTAGTCTCCTATTCCTAAAGCTTCAGAAGCTACGCCGAGATTTGATACGATACTTGCCAAATCTGTAGGCATGAATATCTTGGTTGCACGACCATCTGAGATATCCCTCAGAGCTTCGAGTCCTTTTAGCTTTAGAACTCCCTCGTTGATATTAGCTTCCTTGAGCTTCTCAAGACCTTGAGCCTGTGCTTCGTAGACGAGCCTGATTGATTCAGCTTCGCCGGCAGCGAGAGCGATTCTAGCTTCTTTCTCAGCTTCGGCAGCGAGAACCTTTGCTTCCTTGTCTCCCTCTGCACGAGATACTACAGATTCCTTGTGAGCCTGAGCTTCGAGTACAGTCTGACGTCTCTCACGCTCCGCTCTCATCTGCTTGGTCATAACTTCTTCAATTTCTTCTGGTGGGATGATATTCTTGAGCTCTACGCGGTTAACCTTTAATCCCCAAGCATCAGTTGCCTTATCAAGTATTAACTCCATGTCCTCGTTAATCTGCTCTCTAGAGGATAGGGTGGTGTCGAGCTCCATTCCGCCGATGATGCTTCTGAGTGAAGTTGCAGACAGGTTCTGTAGACCGGCGATTGGATTCTCCACTCCGTATGTATAAAGTTTAGGGTCAAATACCTTTGCAAATACAACTGAGTCCACACGAACGGATACGTTATCCTTGGTGATTACGGGTTGAGGAGGGAAGTCGAGAACCTGCTCCTTGAGTGAAATCCTGTTGATTACATTGTCGATAATCGGAACTTTAAAGTGAAGTCCTGCGTGCCACGTGCAGAGATACTTTCCAAGTCTTTCGATTACATATGCATGCTCCTGTGGAACGATTTTGATACAGGAGAAAAATAATACTAATAGTAGTATTAAGAAAGGAATTGCAAAAAACATAGTGAACCTCCTTACTAGACTAATAGCTAGTTCATATTGTTAACATCATAATAGGAGCCATATATACAAAAAGTCAATGCGTTTAAGGTGCAAATAAAAATCAATATTACAATTATTCCTATATGAAAATTTATAGTGTGCAAAAATCGAATAAACTAGCGAATTGTTAATCTAATACATAGTAGAAGGTAACCAAAAGTTAATCTGTAAAAGTTATCATAAAGATAATAATTAATAAAAAAATAATTATGTTGTTCATTAATTTGTTTTATTTCACAACAAAATAAAAAAAGCAATTTATTAACTTTACTAAAGAGTATTGCGGAATTGACAATAATGTATTAGAATCAGAACATGGATTTCACATTATTACAAGGAGTCATATATGCTTAATTTTATTAGAGAGTGGAACACATGGGTAGGTGGTTGGATCTGGGGCGCACCTGCGATGCTGTGTATTATGTTTGTTGGAATTTGGCTTTCGCTTTTCACGCGCTTTATTCAGTTTAGAAAATTCGGATATACACTGAAGCACACCTTCGGTGCGATGTTTGATAAAAAAGGAAGCGGGAGACGGAGCGCTTACTTCGTTCCAATCTGTATGTACCGCGCTTGCGGGAACCGTAGGAACCGGAAATATTGCTGGTGTAGCCGGCGCTATTGCTCTAGGCGGACCGGGAGCTGTGTTCTGGATGTGGGTTTCTGCATTTCTCGGTATGTGCACAAAATTCGCTGAAGTTACTTTAGCAGTGCACTTTAGAGAGCGTAATGAAGAAGGCGACTGGGTTGGCGGACCGATGTACTATATCAAGAACGGTCTCAGTAGCTGGTGGGGCTGGCTTGCAGTACTGTATTCTGTATTTGGAGTTCTTACTGTATTTGGTACAGGAAATGCTACGCAGGTAAATACTATTACTACGGCTATTGATTCAGCCCTCGTGTCGACAGGTGTATTCAAAAATGGTCTGCCTTCAGGTGTAAATCTCGGTATCGGAATAGTGATCACGATACTCGTGCTAGTGATCCTCATCGGGGGGAATCAAACGCATCGGAAGTGTAGCAGAGAAGCTGGTTCCGTTCATGGCTCTATACTACATAATCTTTGGACTTCTTGTAGTTATCTTGAACTACAAGAACGTTCCTGGAGTATTTAGAGACATATTTGAAGGCGCATTTGCTCCTAGAGCTATCACTGGCGGTGTTGTAGGTTCGATGGTTATAGCAATGAGACGAGGTGTGTCGAGAGGTATTTTCTCTAACGAAGCAGGTCTAGGTACTGGCTCAATTGCACACTCATCAGCTGATGTAAGTCACCCAGTTCAGCAGGGAATATGGGGAATCTTTGAAGTATTTGCGGATACAATCGTAATCTGTACGATTACTGCACTCGTAATTCTCTGTAGCGGCGTTGATATTAAGTACGGTAAGACTGCAGGTGCAGAGCTTACAATCTCGGGCTTTACAGCTACTTTTGGCAGTTGGGTATCGGTAATGCTGGCTGTGGCACTTTGCTGCTTCGCCTTCTCGACTATCCTAGGATGGGGGCTGTACGGCTCAAGATGCATAGAATTCTTATTTGGTAAGGCTGCGATAAAGCCATTCATAGTCGTTTATTCATTTGTAGCTATTATAGGTGCTACTATGGATTTAGGGCTAATCTGGGATATTGCTGATACATTTAATGGACTGATGATAATACCTAACTTACTTGCAGTGTTCTTGTTATCAAGAACAGTTATCAGGCTGACAAGAGAGTATTTTAACGAAGAAAAGCCCTTAAAATAGGAATTATTTGCTCTAAATATAGAATCACGATTGGGACTCTCATCCGAAAGGGCGGGAGTCTTTTTTTAATTAAGATATAATCGGTTATAGCTTGAATATACATACAGGAGTGCACAGAGTCAGTAAAGTATGATACTCTCGTCAAATCGTTAAAAAGAGATATTTTTAGTGTATAATATTAATATGCAACTGCTAGTTGCAACCATGGGTTGACAAATTTCCAAGTTAAGTTGGTAGTGAAAGGGACGTTGCTACCATAAAATAAAACCATAGAACGCAGCTGCTCTATAAAAAGAAAACGAAAAATGAGAAAGAAATTCAAAAGGAGTTCTAATGGATTTGGAAACTTAAAAAGCTTCATATATACAATATGAAATGAAGTGATAATCAGGAGGGTATTATGATAATTTCAGAAAAGATAATGAGCCTGCGCAAGCAGTATGGATGGAGTCAGGAGGAACTGGCTGATTTAGTAGGCGTATCGAGGCAGTCAGTATCTAAATGGGAGTCGGCAGCATCGATGCCAGATATACAGAAGATAATCAAGCTGAGCGAAGTATTTGGGGTGTCGGTGGACTATCTGCTCAAAGATGAGATGGATTTGCCAGAGAGTACTAAGGTCGCTAGCACTGCGGATATAGGGGTGGAGAATGACAGCTCGGCCAGAACTGTATCGCTTGAAGAAGCTAGCGAGTATATGGATGCTATAGAAAAGCATGCGAATAAGATTGCCGGTGCTGTGGCGCTATTTATTCTATCGCCAGTATCAAACCCTAATAGCTGAGGCAATGGGAAGAGCAAATGATGGTGATGTATTTGAGCGACTATCAATCGCTATACTGCTTCTGATGATTGGAGCAGGGGTTGCGCTATGCGTGATATCAGGTTTTGCCATATCTAAATATGAATATCTATCAAAAGAACAGATAAAGCTTGGATACGGAGTTGAGGCAGCGTTTAAGCGTAAATATGAACCGTTTAGACAGTTTATGGGACAGCGAATAGCAGGAGGCGTATTCCTTTGTATCGTTGGAGCTCTACCAGGTATTCTCTTTGATGATAGCGATAAATATGCTTCTGGTCTAGCGAAAATTTCGGCACCGATTATGCTGGTTATGGTTGCAGCTGCAGTATATATGTTCGTAAAAGTGGGAATAATAAGCAGTGGCTATAGTAAGCTTTTTCCAAGAAGGTGATTATACACCGGAGCACAAGCGTGTTGAGAAGAAGATGGAGCCATTTGCTGGCATTTACTGGATTGCTGTAGCATTCATATACCTAATACCAGGATTTTTGCTAGGTTATTGGAACAAGACATGGGTTATATGGCCAGTTGCAGGAGTGATTTACGGAATTATATACAAATTATATGAGATGCATCTAAAGAGAAAGTGCGATAAGTAAGTCTCTGGCAATAAAACAATTTAGTTAAGTGAACTAGATATAAAAACTCCCTTTGAAGGAAAACCTCAAAGGGAGTTTTGTTTTGCTATTAAGTTTATCTGAATTAGTTAAGCTACTGCCTGACCCTTGTCGGACTTTAGTGCATATAGCACAAGTCCGATTACAAATCCAACTACTGCTGGTACAACCCAGTCCATTCCGATACCGGATAGTGGTAGGAATCCGCCTACAGCCTTGATGAATCCTTCTAGGTGTAGTGCTGAGATAGTCGCTGGAGGAAGACTCTTTAGACCATCAAATAGAGCAGGCACCATAGTGAATCCGATTGACCATCTGTAAACCGTAGTGTGGTAGTTGAACAGGCCGCCGATGAGGCTGACTAGTATGATAACGATAGTTAGCGGATATAAGAACATCAGTACTGGTATTGAGTAAGCGATGATCTTAACTAGTCCGAAGTTTGCAAATGTGAACGAGATGAGTGTGAATACTACCGCCCAAGCCTTGTATGAAAGCTTGTTAGGGAACATCTCGCCAAATGTCTCTGCGCATGCAGTTACAAGTCCGATAGCTGTCTTGAGACAAGCTAGAGTGATCATTAGTGCTAGGAATACACCGCCTACGCTACCAAAGTAGTGGCTAGCTAGCTTGTTGAGAAGTGTTCCGCCATCTGGCTGTACTTCGAAGATTCCTCTTGACTGAGCACCTGCAACTACTAGAGCTAGGTAGATAACAGCCATAAGCAGTGCACATCCTACACCAGCAAGTGCTGTGGACTTAGCAACGTTCTTAGGTTCTTTAACACCCAGGTTTCTAACTGCGTTGATGATGATGATTCCAAATGCAAGTGATGCGAGAGCATCCATTGTGTTATATCCCTCGAGGAAGCCTCTGAAGAATGGGTGAGCTACGTACTCTCCTGTTGGAGCAGCACTTGAAACGGAACCCATTGGCTTAACGAAGCACATAACGACTAGAACTGCAAGGAATGCAAGGAATAGCGGGTTGATGATCTTACCAACGTTAGTAAGGATGTTGGACGGTCTTAGCGCAAAGAACAGAACTGCTGCAAAGAAGCACAGGGAGAAAACTCCAAGTACAACTGGAGAGTCCTTACCAACTGCAGGAACTACTCCTACAGAGTAAGGTACAGTTGCGGTTCTAGGAAGTGCGAAGAACGGTCCTATAGTAAGGTATAGTAGACACGTAAAGAACAAGCTGTACGGTCTCGACACCTTGCATCCTAGGTCATAGAGACCCTCACTACGTGATAAGGAAATCGCAATAATACCGAGCAAAGGCAATCCAACGCCTGTAATAATAAAGCCCAAAGTAGCCGATGCTGTGTGACTGCCTGCCATCTGCCCCATGAGTGCTGGGAAAATCAGATTACCTGCTCCGAAGAATAGTCCGAAGAGGAGGGAGGCTAGAACTACGTATTCCTTCATAGTGAATTTCTTATCCATTTTGTGTCCCCTTTTCAAATAATTTGTATAAATTTAATAAAAGAGCATAGCATGTTTTATTAAAAAAATCACAACATATTTTTTTGGTATTTTTTTAAAATTTAAACAATACAAAAATATAGTTAAAAAAGCTCGGATACATTGAAAATTAAACGTTTATAGCGAGTGTACAAATTTTTCGAAATTAGCTAGCAAACAATTAAACGATATAAGATAGATTGATATTGTTTGATTATAAATCTAAATGGTAAACTTGATTCGGATAATATTGCATTATTATCCTAACAAGAATATACTTATACTGTAGTTAGTTTTATCTAACTTACTGCAAATCAAAACTCGTGCATGTTACTTTTGTTTCAGTACCCACATGCATTTGAGTTAGAATATACTAACTAAATTCCTACAGTATTCTTTCCTACTATATATAGCATGAAAGAGAATATTAATGTTTCAGGAGATAATGATGGCTGAGCTTACTTTATCAGAACAGGTGAATAATGAGGATGTGAGACATCTTAACCGAAGAAAGATTAACCCGCTTACATTAATTATCATCAATGCGGTTCTTCCAGTTGTAACTATGTTCTTCCCAACTGATAAAAGCATAATCATCGGACTATGTCTAGGGTATACGGCGTTACTCATCGCTCGCAGATATAAGACTGCTCTTAAGACTCTTATATGGGTAGCTGTGGGGATAATGTTTATCCTTTTGAATAGCTTCTATATTAAGAGTAGCGTCTTGGGAATGATGATCAATATGACAGTCTACTTTACGCCGTGCATACTAATCGCGGTGTTGATAGTCACCGATTACAATTCGTCAGAAATACTGTCTGCTCTACAGAGACTACATCTGCCAAAGATATTTATCATCGGACTCACCATCACTATCAGATACATCCCGACATTTAGAAGAGAGTTTCGCATAATCAAGCAGGCTATGCACATTAGGGGTGTCGAGTTTTCAGTGAAGCATCCGCTGAGAACCTTTGAGTACTTGCTCGTACCACAGCTTTTTAGATGCGTGAGCTTAAGCGCAGAGCTGACAGCAGCAGGACTCACGAAGGGGATTGCTACAGAGGAGAAGAGGACGAGCTATTTTAATAATCGGTTTCATGGAGTGGATTACGTGATGTTTGCAATCGGAGGAGCAGGAATGGTCTTAATCATCGGGGGTTTAATATGAAGGATGTCATGGAGGCGAGAAATCTGACATTCGCTTATGAAGGTGAGCATACTCCCGTACTTGAAGATGTTAACTTTTCAATTGCAGAAGGTAGCATAGTATTTATATCCGGACTTAGTGGCTCTGGAAAATCTACACTCCTTAATGTAATAAACGGCCTGATCCCAGAGGTTATAGACGGGAAGCTATGCGGAGAACTGCTTATAGGCGGGAAAAGTAGAGTGACGATGACTGAGAGAAGCGTGCTTATCGGAAATGTATTTCAAAATCCGAGGAGTCAATTCTTTACAACTAATACGACTGCGGAGCTCGTATTTGCGATGGAGAATTTCGGCGTATCGAAACCGGAGATGGAGCGACGGCTTAAGGCTTTTGGTTAAGAAATATAAGCTAGAGTACCTTCTCGATAGAGACATCTATGAACTCTCCTCTGGAGAAAGGCAGATGATTGCACTGATGTCAGCTCTGATTATGAATCCTCGTATAGTAATATTCGATGAACCGTCTGCAAACCTTGACTACGGAAACGCTATGAGGTTAAGAAGGCAGATTGAAGAATTGAAGAGCGAGGGGGTTACCGTGCTATTAGCAGACCATCGATGTTTCTATCTGCGTGGGCTTATAGACAAGGTGCTGCTTCTTAACGATAATACGGTAACGGAGTATGAAAGTGAAGAGGCTTACTTCAGTAGTGATTACGCGGCGAGAGCTGTAAATCTCTTTGACGAGAAATATGAAAGCAAACTAATCGCAAGGGCAGGTCCTGTAGATGTAAGAATAGAGAACGTTTCTTACAAGGGAATCCTGCAAGGGGTGAGTGCTGAGTTTAGGCGCGGTGAAATCTCAACCATCATAGGGGTAAATGGTGCAGGTAAGACCACACTGGCGAGACTCATCTCTGGCGTTATCAACCCAGATAACGGCAGCGTAGAGATTGAAGGTCAGGCTCTGTACATAATGCAGGATGCAGATTATCAGCTATTTGGAGCATCTTGCATGAAGGAGCTTGAGATCAGCAGCATGGATGAAGAACTCAATACTGAAGCACTTAAAGATCTAAATCTATATGAATTTAGAGATGCCCATCCGCACAGCCTTAGCGGTGGTCAGAAGCAGCGGTTACAGATGGCGATAAGCAGGGTGAGCCAGAACAAGGTAATAATATTGGACGAACCGACTAGCGGACTCGACAAAAGGTCGATGCATCGTGTCGTAAAACAACTTGAATCTATGAAGCGAAACCACACTATCATAATCATCTCTCATGATTATGAGTTTATAAGGAACGTTGCAGATAGAATTTTCTATCTCGAGGATGGGCGTATAAGGGAAAACTTTTATTTGGACGAGGATAACGTAAGCCAGTTAAATAAAACTTTTGAAGAAATGGAGGCTTTTTATGAATAACAAGCTTAAGACCAAGGATTTTATACTCATTGCGCTGCTGACAGCCGTGTACATGATCATCTACATGGTGTCTATGCTCGTAATCACTCCGCTTGGGGCACTCGGACACTCGGTAAGCCCGGGGATATGCGCTATTTTCTCTGGAACCGTCATATATTTTATGGCAAAGAAGCTCGGTAAGATGTGGCAGTACACGATTATGACAGTGCTCGTTATGGCGTGCTTTACGCTTATGGGTGGCGGTTATATACCGTGGTATATAACATCAATTGGTATGGCTCTAATTGCCGATTTTATCGCTTCAAGGAAAGGTAAAGAAGTTAGTACTTGTAGGGTTGCTATCGCATCTGGAGTTCTGCACGTAGGACAGGCTTGGGGTGCAATTATTCCTGCAAGCTTCTTTGTCAGCCGATACAAAAGCTATTGGATGCAGAAAGGGCAAACTGAAGCTGAGATGAACAACTACATCAAGTATACCGCAGGCACGTGGGGCGTGATATCGACAGCCATTGTATTCGTGATGGCAGTGGCCGGTGCTTACCTCGGATATCTAATACTCAGAAAGCACTTCAAGGAGGCTTAGAATGGGTGTATTTAAAAAACTATTTAGCTATGCGGAAGACCGTAAAGGGATGCATGGTAGCGGCCATGCTGCTATCTGCCGTAGCGACGATTCTGTCGTTCGTTCCGTATTATTATCTATGGAAAATGCTCCATGAGATAACAGGAGATGCAGACTACTCGAGGATTAGCAAGCTGTCGTATCTGATATTTGCAACGACAATTATATACATGTTCACGTATATCGCAGCACTCATGTGTAGCCATCTATTTGCTTTCAGACTGGAAACGAACATGAAGAAGAAGGGGCTAAATGCTCTTCTCGACGGATCGTTTTTCGTTCTTCGACATGAACTCATCTGGAAAGACTAGAAAAATTATAGACGACAATTCAGGGAATACGCACACAATAGTAGCGCATATACTGCCTGATTCCGTAAATGCAGTGCTGTTCCCGATATGCCTGCTGGTACTCTCGTTCATGGTGAGTAAGTACGTAGGTGTCCTGATTGTTGCGGCGGTAATTGCGGCGAGCATCTGTTTTAAATTCATGTATTCTGACTCAGATATGATGAAAGAGTACATGAGCGCACTAGACGACATTAACTCGGAAACGGTCGAGTATGTGCGAGGGATACAGGTGATCAAGATATTTAATATGGTGGTTGAATCATTTGAGCGTCTGTATAAGTCAATTATCAGATACTCTGAGGTTGTTAACAAGGAATGCCAGATGTGTAGAAGACCATACGTTATATTTCAGGTGTGTATGCTTTCTCTATCAGCACTAATTGTACCGGTTGCATATATCGCGATGCCAAAATCACCACAAGCTAGTGAGACTATCAGCCTTGTTGTGTTCTTCGCAGCTTTTTCGGGGCTTCTGATGAGTGCGTTTATGAAGGTCATGTTTTTCAGTAAGAATTTTGAGATGGCTAACGATGCGATCAGCAAGCTGGAGTCGCTGTTTGACGAGATGGACAAGAACAAGCTAGCACATGGGGATGTCTCAGATATGACTAGTCATGATATAGATTTTTCAGGAGTTACATTTTAGATATGAAGAGGGGGTAGATGTTCTAACAGACTTCAGTCTTAAACTTGAGAGCGGCAAGAAATACGCCCTTGTGGGATCATCGGGCAGTGGAAAATCCACTATTGCCAAGCTAATCTCTGGATTCTACCCAGTATCGAGCGGGGAACTAAAAAAATCGGTGGAGTGGACATCTCAAAGTATAAAAAGAGAGACGCTGGAGCATGAAATTGCCTTCGTATTCCAAAACGCCAAGCTATTTAAAAACCAGCATCTATGAAAATGTAAAAATTGGAAGACCTGATGCATCGCGCGAAGAGGTGATAAAAGCACTTGACCTTGCGATGTGCGGAAGTATTCTCGATAAGTTTGAAACGCGCGAGGATACGATAATAGGAGCAAAAAGGCGTTCACCTATCTGGCGGTGAGACACAGAGAATAGCAATAGCAAGGGCAATCCTCAAAGATGCTCCGATAATAATCCTCGATGAGGCGAGTGCTGCCAGCGACCCGGAAAATGAGTATGAGATGCAGCAGGCCTTTTCGAAGTTAATGGAAGGCAAGACAGTAATCATGATAGCGCACAGGCTTTCAAGTATCAGGAATGTAGATGAGATATTGGTTGTAGAGGACGGAAAAGTCACTGAACGTGGTTCCCATGATGAACTTATCGCAAAGGATAGCAAGTACAAGAATCTACAGAATCTATACAACCAGGCTAACGAATGGAGGCTATCATAATGAAACGAAAATTACAGAGACATTTTTCGCTTACAGACAAAGGGATTGACAACATGATGAGAGCATCGGTTTCATCGTTTTTCAAGTATGTGACCTTTATGCTTCCACCTATGATTGTGTTCATTTTTCTGAATGATATGATAAATAGCAACCCTAAAACCAATAGCGCACTATATCGGGATCATAGTTATCATAGCTATCCTTATGTACCTTGCAACAGCTAGGGAATACAAGCTCACTTACGATGTCACTTACGAAGAGAGCGTAAATCTCCGAATCGAGCTCGCGAAGAAAATCAAGGAGCTGCCGCTCTCGTACTTCTCAACACATAACTTGTCCGATCTCTCGCAGACGATTATGATGGATGTAAGCAATATAGAGATGGCTATATCTCATGCTGTGCCGGAATTTATAGGATTCGTGGTGTTCTTTGCGATTATAAGCATCATGATGTGTATCGGGAATCTTGCTTTAGGGCTTGCAGTGGTCATGCCTATCTGGATGGGGATAGCACTTATGTTTGTATTCAAGAATTTCCAGACCAGGAAAGTCAAGGTATATTACAAGCAACTTCTCGACAATGCCAATGCGTTCCAAGATGCATTCGAAATGCAGCAGGAAATTAAGAGCTATTCCATGCAGGATGAAGTGAGACGCGATGTAAGTTCTAAGATAGAAAGCACTGAGAAAATACATACTGCCGCAGAATTTACAATGGCAATAAGTGCTACAGTTTTGCGTGTAGTTCCACTGCTTGGACCAGTGCTAGTAGCTGTGCTTGGAGCAACTCTTTATGCAAAAGGCGAAATAAGCCTCTTGTACTACGTGGGCTATCTCATGGCGGTAACCACTATATCTCATCAATATGCGTCACTCTCCGAGTTCATCGCAGCGATATTTTTCTTTGAGGATAGCTATGACAGAATCCGTGACCTTATGGATGAGGAAGTGCAGCCTGGTATAGATAAGGAAGTACAGAAGTACGATATCTGCTTTAATGATGTGGAGTTTCAATATGGAGATAATAAGGTTATAAATGGGGTTAGCTTTACAGCAAATCAGAATGCTGTTACGGCTATAGTAGGTCCTTCAGGGTGCGGTAAGACTACCGTGCTTAGGTTGCTCTCGCGTCTATATGATTACGATAAAGGTGAAGTCACTGTCGGCGGAGAGGATATAAAATCTATCAGTACAGCATCGCTGTTCAGCAAGATATCTATCGTATTTCAGAACGTTGAGCTCTTTAATACGAGTGTAATGGAGAATATCAGGCTAGGGCGTAAGGATGCTACAGATGAAGAGGTTTTGGCAGCTGCGAAGCTTGCTAATGTCGATGAGATAGTAGCGAAAATGCCAGATGGTTACGAAACACTAATCGGCGAAAATGGATCCAAGCTTTCGGGTGGGGAGAGACAGCGTATATCTATAGCGAGGGCATTTCTAAAGGATGCACCTATAATACTGCTGGATGAGATATCAGCATCGCTCGATGTCGAAAAATGAGATGGACATTCAAAAAGCATCAACAAGCTCATTGAAAACAAGACCGTAATCATAATATCCCACAGGATGAAATCGATTGAGAATGCTGACAAGATTGTGGTAATGGATGACGGTAAAGTAGTTAGTGCTGGTAAGCACGACGAACTAATGAAGAGTTCGAAGCTTTATGGCGATATGGTTAGAAAATCACAGTTAACAGAAGAGTATATCTATTAGCTGATAGTGTATCAAAGATAGTGATAGGTTTTATAAGTGGCGTGCGATGCGTTACCAAATCTATTTAGAGATAAAAAAGAGGCTGAACCAGTTAATTTAACTTAGGTTCAGCCTCTTCATTGATTCAAATCATAAAGTTTTTAAATCCTACTTATCCGTAGGGTATCTCGTTGTACTTGTTTAGTAGCTCGTGCTTCATAGTCCATAGTTTGTTGGATAAGTCAACGTAGTATGTCTGAGGATTTTCAAATCTCAGCATCTCGCTCCAAAGTGTTTCAATTTGCTCTAGACAATATGCACGGATAGTCTCAAGATCAGGTGACTCATATACGTACTCGCCCTTGTCGAATACCTTTACCATCAGTTCCTTGACCGTGAAGTTAGTCAGCCTCTTGCGCTTCCAGATAGCATTCGGGTCGAAAATCTCAACACCGTCTCTAGTTGGGGCTTCCCTCTTCATGAAGTGCAATTAAGTCTCCCATGACTTTGCCAGTATCCTTATCAAAAGAATCTGTAAACCTTCTTAAATCCTGGATTAGTAATCTTCTCAACGTTCTCTGAGATCTTCATCTTAGGAACCATCACGCCGTTATGCTCAATGGCAGCGAGCTTGTACACTCCGCCAAATACAGGTTCAGACTTAGCAGTGATGAGACGCTCCCCAACTCCGAACGAATTAACCTTCGCACCCTCGAGGATGATATCTCTTATCAGCCACTCGTCAAGAGAATTGGAAACTACAATTGCACAATCTTCGAGACCGTTAGCATCGAGTATTTCTCTCGTCTTCTTAGTGAGGTATGAGATATCACCGCTGTCGATTCTAACACCCATCTTGGCAGGCTTCATCTCTTTAAACACCTTGATGGCATTAGGAAGACCTGATTTTTAGAACGTTGTATGTATCTATCAGCAGAACTGCATTGTCAGGATAAATCCTCGCATATTCCTTAAATGCTTCGTACTCGCTGTCAAATGTCTGCACCCAGCTATGAGCCATAGTTCCGAGCGCCAAAACTCCGTAGTCTCTATCTGCAATTGCGCAAGCGGTACCAGCGCAGCCTCCGATATAGGCAGCTCTCGCGCCGTATATCGCACCAGACGCACCCTGAGCTCTTCTGGAACCGAACTCCATAACAGGTCTACCCTGAGCCGCTCTTACGACTCTGCTTGCCTTGGTGGCAACTAGACTCTGGTGGTTGATAGTTAGAAGTATAAATGTCTCAACGAACTGCGCCTGAATCAGCGGACCAGTTACCGTGATAATCGGTTCGTGAGGGAATATCGGAGTACCTTCGGGAACAGCCCAAACATCACAAGTGAATTTGAAGTCGCGCAGGTAGTCTAGAAACTCTTCGCTGAAAATCCTCTTTGAACGCAGATACTCAATATCTTCCTCTGTAAAATGCAGATTCTTGAGATACTCGATGACCTGCTCAAGCCCCGCCATAATCGCATATCCGCCTTGGTCAGGAACTCTGCGGAAGAACATGTCGAAGCAAGCTTCGTAATCGCGAACATCAGAATGGAAATAACCGTTGGCCATAGTGATTTCGTAGAAATCAGTCAGCATCGTTAGTTGTAATTATCAAGCATTGATTTTTCTCCCATACATTAGCCTACCAAGTCTGAAATTATCGACTCAACAGACGCTCCTTTCTTAAATGAATAAGTACCCGCATCGATTTCTGACACATCGTGTCCCTGAGCCTTCACATCCGCAGTAAACTGCTTGTAATCGGTGAAAAGATTCTTGTCGATGAGATCGGATACATCAGCCTCACCACCGCCGTTTACCGTGACACTCACGTCCTTTTTGAGAGCACCATTCTTAAACGCACTTCCATACTTGAGAGTAGAAGCGGAGTTCAAGGTTTCCTCGGACTGCTTGCGGTTTGACTGGCTTGCAAGAACCTGTGGGTATTTCATAATTACATTGAAGCGCCACACTATAACTCCTGCTGCCATCATGACGATTATAAGTGCAATTACAATGTCATTAGTGTTATGAAATAAATCCTTGAAATTTTTCATTCTAAATTCTCCTTCATGCTGCGCCACCAGACGCAACTTTACAGAAAATTATACATTTTTTTGCTAACGATTGCAAACAATAGAAGAGCTTCGATATCTTGTTAATAAGCCGTTTGCATGGTACAATATACGGTACGATTTAGATAGAAAGCAGATATAAATGAAGCAAATTGAGATAAATTCCAACGACGCGGGTAGACGCCTCGACAAATTCATGCGCAGATACCTTCCGAAGGCGACTCTCAGCACCATTTACAAAATCATTCGCAAGGATGTAAAGGTTAATGGTAAGCGCGAGGGCAATAATTATATGCTTGCCGAGGGGGATGTTCTGACTATCTATGTCAGCGATGGTCTAATTGCGGAATGGATTGCACCGACAAGGAATGATAAGAGGCCAAGGGTTAGACGAAATTTCAAGATCGTCTACGAGGATGATGATATTCTGATTGCCGACAAGCCGTTTGGACTACTGACTCACGGTGACAGCAACGAAAAGAAAAACCATCTGGCTAACCAGGTTAAGGACTACCTGATAGAAACAGGTGCTTATAATCCGAGGGAACGGGTGTTTACACCAGCCCCTGCAAATCGCCTCGATCGAAACACGACAGGTGCGGTGCTGTTCGGCAAGAATAGTGCTTCGCTGAAGGCTCTCGGGGAGATGATTCGCGAGGACAAGGTGGACAAATACTACATGACCATAGTGTATGGACACCTAGACAAAGAGATTGACCTTAAGGGTAGACTCATCAAGGATCAGAATATAAATACTGTTAAGGTCTTAGATAGTAGCGATTCGAGAGGCCGCGAAATTGAGACTATAGCAAGACCTGTGCGCAAGATTGGTGACTTTACGCTAGTTGAGATTAGACTTGTGACTGGTAGAACACATCAGATTAGAGCTCACATGGCATCAGTTGGACACCCTGTAATAGGAGATGTCAAGTATGCTAGAGGTAGGGCTGCAGATGTAAACCGTAGACTGAAGCAGAAGTTCGGACTCAATACCCAGCTTCTACACAGCTGCCGTATAACTTTCAGGGAAGGCATAGGACCGTTGGAGAGGCTTACGTGGCAGTCAATCAATGTGGATTTGCCAGAGGAATTTGAGAGGATAATAAACGGACTGGAGCTAGTGGCGAGAAGGAAGGGTGGTAACAATGAGTGATTTTACAAAGAGTTTAATCAAGGATATTCTTTTAGCTGCTATACTTGCGGCAGTCGTTATATCGTTCGTCAGACCGACAATAGTGAAGCAGACCTCGATGCAGGATACGCTTAATCCAAATGATTACATCATCATGTATAGGAGGGCCTACTCAGGTGACAAGGAGCCAAAGCGTGGCGACATCATTATCTTCAAGTCTGAACTTCAGGATGAAAATGGTAAGGATAAGCTCCTAATCAAGCGTGTAATTGGACTCCCAGGTGATAAGATAACTATAAACGATGGTAAGGTCTATATAAATGACAAGGAATACGATGAAAATTACCTCAAGGACGGCTATACAACGGGTTCTGTGAACAACTTCAAGGTGCCAAAAGGCGAGTATTTCGTGATGGGTGACAACAGGGTAGTCAGTATAGATAGCAGATATAGCGAGGTTGGCTGCGTCAAGAAGGATGCGATTAAGGGACGGGCTGTTTTGAGACTATTCCCATTTACCAAGATAAAGAAACTATAATAAAAAACTATAAGAGGAAGGCATGGCAAGAAGCAGGAAGGTAGTAGCTAATAATAAAAAGGCGAGACACGATTACTTTGTCGAGGAGACCTACGAGGCGGGCATCGCTCTCACGGGAACCGAGATTAAGTCTGTTCGTGCTGGTCGCGTTAGCATCAAGGAGAGCTATGCGCACATCTATAACGGCGAAATCACCATCCTAGGCATGCATATCTCACCGTATGAGCAGGGCAACCGCTTCAATGTAGAGCCACTTCGCGAACGCAAGCTGCTGATGCATAAGCGTGAGATTTTCAAGCTGGCAGGCCAGATTAAGACTGACGGTCTGACACTCATTCCTCTCAATGTATATATAAATGAAGCAGGTTACTGCAAAGTAGAGATCGGTCTCTGCCGAGGCAAGAAGAATTACGACAAGCGTGAGTCTATCGCCAAGAAGGAGGCTAATCGCAAGATGGATAGGGCTATCAAGGATAGCCTTCGCAAGTAGTGAGATTATGGTTATAACAAAATGCTAATCTAAAATCAAATAAATACAATACAAATGCCATACTTGGAATCTGTATAAGCCATGGGGGCGTCAGGTTTCGACAGGAGTGTGGAACAAGGATAAGCGAGCCGTGGAGCCGAGCCACGTAAAAAGCGGCGGTTAAATTCAAACGCTAAACAGAATAACAATTTCGCACTAGCTGCTTAGTTCAGCACCGCGCGTCAACCGGTATTCACCTGCAGGTAACGGATCTGGCGTCGATTATGCAGGAAAACCTTGCGTGAGCTCTCGGTAGCGTAAGGGAACAACGGGATAGTGATTGTGTAGTCTGCTGACGTGACGCCACATGAGCTAATTCTAAAGTATCAGCTGCGCTCGGAGAAAGTCTTTCGGAAATGCTCTTGGACGTGGGTTCAAATCCCACCGCCTCCACCAATATGGGCTCTGGTCATGATTGGCCAGGGCCCTTTGTTTGTAAAGATTTCTGGCATTTTGCTTGCAGGAACAGGATTTTGGAATTCTTCGTTATACCAATTTCAAACATATTCAGACCGCGTTCAAAAACCACAAAATTTCTGACCTATGGCTTGACACTTTATACTGAAAACAGTCAAAAAAAGTGAGCGTGGTTGATAATGTATGGATTTTTGTGTCCGGAACTTAAGTTAGAGGGAATGACTTTAAAAATATGATTTACCAATGAAAAACTGAACAAATGAGCAGATAGAATGATGAAAGTATTGAATAAACGCACAAATACTGAAAAAAACATTCATAAATTGCAATTGCAAATTGAACACTAACTAACATTCTGAACATGGGTAACTGAATACAATTGCTCAAGAAAAAGCTTCAAACAGTTCTTCCGGTGTCATATACCCAAGCATCTTACGAGGAAGAGAGTTCATGCTGTCAGCATATTCGAGGCTCTGCTTGGCAGAATATCTATCAATAGATATTCCCTTAGGTACAAAGCGTCTGAAAATGCGGTTATGCCTTTCATTTTGAGGGCGTTCCCAAGATGAATAAGGATGTGCAAAATACACAAGAACCCCATACTTTTCAAGGTTGCTGAGCTCGGAGAATTCTGTTCTGTTATCAGCTGTAATGGGCTTGAATACAGAGGAAAATATTTCTCCATGTTCCTCTCTCAGGACTTCCATTGCCGTCATAACGGATAAAGGATCTTTATCGGGAATCTTCATCGCTATACAGAAGTCTGTGACCTTTTCGACGATGGTAAGGACTACAGATTCGCTACCGGACTTCTTTCAGACGACTGTGTCGATTTCCCAGTGATCAATTTCTTCTCGCGATGCAGCAATCTCAGCTCTACCAAAAGATCCATCGTGGGTCTTTCTATATTCAGTTGTTCAAGTTCATTTTACAATTAACATTTATTTTTTTGCAATATTTTTAATATTTATAATGAATGCTTGAATATCTGTTAAGTGCAGTACTATCTTGATAAGAGATAATATGAGGTGTAATCTAGGACTAGGTATATGTTTATATACCTAGCTATAGCGTACACTAATTTATCAAAAGATATGAGGTCGATAATGGAGCAGGAACTTAATAAAAGCATAGTTATTGCATACTATCTTTCTAGAAGGGACAAAGAAGGTTTAAATGTTTTGGGATATAATACATTCTCTAAAAGCTTTTTAAAGAAATAGGGGAAATAATTGGGGAAAACCCGAATAATTTGAAAAACATGAAGGATGACTTTGATCCACTTTTTTTCCTAACGAAAGAAAAAGGATGGCATCAAAGAGATCTTAGTGCTTCACGCCAGGAAGTATTTGATAAATTCTCAAAGATGAGTGATCTTGACCTGGATAAATACGTAAAAGGGTTATTGAATGGAAATACAACCAACAATGATATATATATACAACATAATTTGGGGTTTGATACAGAGAATGCTGAAAGTTTAGAAGAGTATAGAAAAAGCAGCAGAAGTTGTTAAAAAAATCATATTTCGACAAATAGGGTTAATTTTAGATATAGCAATGAGGAAGTTGAAGCAGTGCGCAATGAATTTCTGGATAAGTTTGCCCCAGAAAAGCTAGCAGCTATTCCTGATGAGAAGCTCTTAAAATCATTATTTTACTCAAAAGATGGAAACGGGAGCAGCTTAAGCTACGTCCTTGAAAAATCAAGAAAAAAAATAAAAAAAACATGTTTGGAGGGATAGCTGGAGGCAGTACATATAAATTTGGCTTATTTCAGCGTAATGAGGATGGTATGTGGGTTACAGGAAGTGGTAATAAACCCACAGTACTGACAGAGAATGAGGCTCTTGAACTAGGCAAGGGAATACGAGATGAGATAATTGAAGGAGCTACACTTATAGCGAAGGCAAAACTGAACACTAAAGAAGACTATGAATCTTTAGACACGCTGCTTAATCGAAAAATCAAGGACACGGCAAAAAAAGTATGGGTGCAAAAAAATATTATCAAATACTATATCCAGAAAAGTTTGTAAGTTTCTATACAGAGGAATGGTTAAATCATTATCTATATGCCTTAGACATAGAACCAAGTGAAAAGTTTTATGGTAAAAAAGGACAGCTCGCTATTGTAAAAAGATTGTCAGGACTTGAAGATAATGAGTTTTCTGATGCGCTATTTGATTGTTTTAAGCAACCCAAAAAATTTATAAGGCTAGGCAGCTCGATTGATAATGGGCGCAGCATCGCTGGTGAATGGCGTGAAAATGGGATTGTTGCGATTGGGTGGCCTAAAATTGGTTCACTTAAGCATTTTGCAAAAGGCAATTCTCTAAATAGAGAAAAACTAGTACACATGCTTAAGGAGGAATACTACTCAGATGATTCTTCAACATCTTCGAGGAAGGCTGGGGAAATAATAAAATTCTTTAATACTAATAAAGATACAGTTTTTACTATCATGAATGGAGAAGAATTAATAGCGCTTGTTGATGAGCTTGGAGAGTACTACTTTGATTCGAACAATAATCCCATGGGTGCACTGTAAAAAAAGGAGCTTGGCACATGAGCTTTCTTGAGGACGAGTTTCTACCAAAGAAGTCAGAGGGAAAACTAACAACATGCTATGAATTAAAAGAACCTGAAAATCTTCAGTTCTTATATAGAAAATATTACTATGACCTAGATGGAAAAGGGATGACTAAAATAGGCAACGAACTAAAATATAATACGGGACTTAAGACAAATTTTCCTGCAAATAGAATCATATTTGGAGCACCTGGAACAGGAAAAAGTTATACCCTCGAGCAGGAACGAAAAATTACGCTACAAAATGAGACAATTGGTGGATATGAACGTGTTACTTTTCATCCAGATTATACATACTCTCAGTTTGTTGGTACATATAAGCCCGTGACAGATAGATCAGGTACGATTAGTTATCAATTTGTTCCAGGCCCTTTTATGAGAGTGTATGTTGAGGCGCTTAAAAATGGAAGAAGTGGAAATCCTGAGCCATATATTCTTATCATAGAAGAAATTAACCGAGCAAATGTGGCAGCTGTATTTGGAGATGTTTTTCAGCTTCTTGACCGTGATAGCTTCAATGTAAGTGAATATCCGATACACGCAACAGAGGATGTTAGAACTTATCTTGCAGTCCAGCTTGGCGGCAATCCAGAAGACTATACAGAAATAAAGATTCCAGATAATATGCTGATTTGGGCAACTATGAACAGCGCAGATCAAGGAGTGTTTCCAATGGATACTGCTTTTAAACGCAGATGGGACTTTAACTATCTTGGCATAAATAATGGAGAGGTCGAAATTTCAGGAAAATTCGTTATACTTGGAGAAGGAGAGCATAGAAAAAAAGTCGAATGGAATATATTAAGAAAAGAAATAAATAATGTTCTTCTTAATGACTGTAAAGTTAACGAAGATAAGCTGATGGGACCTTTTTTTCCTTTCTATAAAGAATCTTCCAGAAGGTGAAGAGATGGACGAAGAAAAATTTTTAGTAGAATATTTAAGAATAAAGTTATTATGTACCTATTTGATGATGCCGCAAAGCAGAAGCGTCCTACACTTTTCAGTGGTTGTGACATAAAGAATATATATTCAGCAATTTGTGATGCGTTTGATGAAAAAGGTGTAGACATATTTAACGAGTCTATAAGGAATGCTTTCTTGAATTCAGTAGATGGAGTAGAAGAATAATGAGTTTGAAATCAGCCTATATCCGAGAGCAGAAAAGATACACTCAAGGAGAACTCGTTAAACTCTTTGTGGGCGATGAAAGCGAGATAATCAGAATACTTAAGCGCCTTAAGGAATATGGGGTGTTAAAAGTTGTAAAGGCATCTGATGAACAAAAAACACTCACAGATTTGATTGAAGAGGACATTGAGGTTGCGGATGTTGAAGCTGGTGAGAATGAGTATCTATATATATTTACCTTTGTTGGAGTGATTACAGTTGCAGGACGAATTATAAAATGCTATCCCAAATATTTACTGCATACAGAAGAACCAGTTTCAGAAATGAAACAGATTATTAAAGTAATAGAAAAGTATAACGGAAAAGAACAAATTATTAGGATGGTTAATGACACAACTGATAGTGCCGCTTTTAATATGTTAGCTGTAATGCTTTGGATGCTTCAGGATTACTTTGAAAATGGTAGTTATTCTAGCTTACAGGATATAATTGAGATTAATGGTACAGGGGAAATACTGTGGGATAAAACGATAAATGAAACATTTGCTATTATAAACGATAATCGTCCATACTACCAAGACATGTATACCCGAAAAAGAGTAAATGATGACCAAGACTATTTTAAAAGACTTCATGAGTGTGTGCTTACAAAGTGCTCAAAAGAATTAGCTAGTGCGGATTTGCTCAATCTTTTTGATATTCTTGGAGTCGATTTATCTGATGAAGAAATCTGTGACTTTGGAGAGAATGATTATATTCTTGATCGAATTTACAAAGAGCTGAATATACAGTTTGGAACTAGAAAGCAGATGGTTCTTAAAACAATATACTCGTATATTGCTAATAGTAGCACACATATTGATGATATGGATTGTTTTAGCATGTTTGGCACAAATAGCTTCAACTTAATTTGGGAAAAAGCATGTTCTGAAATCTTAGACAATCAACTAGATAGGCCTATTGGATTGATTGCATTACCAGTTCCACTTGGAAATGAGTTTAATCCGAGGACAAAGCTTATAGATGTTATTGAGCATCCTATATGGTTTGGCAAATCAGAAAGAGAATACTTTGAACAAAAAGCACAAGATACTCTGATTCCAGATATAATCAGTATCTATAAAGAAAATGACAAACATAAGTGCATCATATTTGATGCAAAGTACTACAATTTGCAATTAGAAAAAAATAAACCATTGAGAGGCCAACCGGGGATAGAATCGGTTACAAAACAATACCTATATCAACTAGCATATAAAGATTTTCTCGATTATCATGGCATGAAACAAGAAAATATAAATAATTGCTTTCTTATGCCAACTGAAGGGGATGAGATAATTGAAACTGGATATGTAATGGTTGGATTTTTGAAACGGATGGGCTTAGGGGATATTAGCATACGATTACTGCCGGCGTGTACAGTATATCAGATGTATTTAGAAAATAAGAAAATGGAAATTGCCAAATTGAATTTATAGAATTTGTTAGTTGCGTAAAGCTGTAAGACTAGGTATATACCTAGTCATTTTTTATAAAGAAATATACAAAAAAACTATATTAAGATGTGACATATTGACCATAACAATTTCTGTTTAATTATTATCATTGATAGAATTGACTTAACATAATTATTTCTAGGTGTCTCAAAATATGCAAATTCCGCGGAACGTAAGGGTAAGTAATGAAGCGTACAAGAAGGATTGTGATAATTGCACACTGTTTATTAAATGTAAATGCAAAGGTAGAGCCTCTTGCAAAAGAGATGGGAGGATCATCTATCATCTGCAAACTTATTGAATTAGGATATGGGATTATCCAGCTACCCCTGCATAGAAATGGCTATGTTTGGATCTAAAAGATGGGGGATTGTATATGAACAATGTAACTTTCCAGCATTTCGCGAACAGTGTCAAAAATTACTTCATCCCATTGTACAGCAGTTAAAGGATTACAAAGAGCATGGATATTCAATAGAGATGGTTATTGGGGCAGATGGTAGTCCCTACTTGCGGCATTAATTTCGTATCTAAAGGAAACTGGTTTGGTGAATTCAATTCTGAAAATAATTATCAAGCTAAAATTGACACACTTCATATTGCTAAAGGAAAAGGTGTAATGATGGAGGTGCTTGAGAATATGTTAAAAGAGAATGGAATTTCCACATTGTTTTTATGGAATTGATGAAAGAGAAACTATGTATGAAGAACTAATACAGATGTTAAATCAGAAACAAGAAAATAATTAATGAAAGGAAAAGCAATGAAAAAGAAAACGTTTATAACTATCGCAGTAATTATGGTCGTAATGCTTTTTATGACGTCGTGTGGAAATAAAAAAACCACAGAAGACTCATCTCTAAAGAACATAAAAAAGGCAGGGGTATTAAAAGTTGGAATGTGTCCGGAATACCCTCCGTTCGAGAGTATTAATAACTCAGGTGCAATTGAGGGGTTTGACGCCGATCTGGCTGAAGCAATTGGTAAAGAGATGGGGGTAAAAGTTGAATTAGTGAACACTCCATGGGAGGGACTGATTTCTGGTCTATCAAGCGGGGATTTTTGATATTATTATGTCGGGCATGTCTCCTGAAGAAGCAAAGGAGTCTGGAGGCAAGGTTAATGTATCAAATTCATATTTTAATCTTGATGAAGTTATTCTCACAACTAACAAGGATATTAAGTCCAAAAAAGATTTAGCTGGAAAAATTGTTGGAAGCCATGCGGGTAGTGCTTCTGAAAATGCAGTAAAAAGCCTAGAAGAGCAGAAAATAAAAATAAAAAAATCTGCTACATATAATAGACATTCTGAAGCTCTAGCAGATATGTTAAATGGAAATATAGATGCAATGGTTGTTGAAAAATCATGGGCAAAAGAAAAAGCAAAGGCTAATGCAAAGTTAATTATTGTTGATGATCCAGTTCAAACTATTAAAATTGCTGCAGTATTTCCAAAAGGAAATGATTCCCTAACAAAAGAGTTTAACAAAGCATTAAAGACAATAAAGGAAAACGGTACATACGATAAAAATCTATAACAAGTGGTTTGCTGCTGAATAGATAATAAAGAAAGGCGAAAATAGTGACGAAGTTAGATTTTTCGGTACTATGGCCATTTAGAAAACTACTGCCAGCCGCTCTCGGACTTACTATCGGGATTGGCCTGGCAGGTTTTATTTTAGCTCTGGCTATAGCAATAATAGTTGGTAGTTTAAGAAGTAGAAAGCTACCAAAGATAATTTCTGTAATACTCTCTACTTACGTAGAAGTTTTTCGTGGGACTCCATTGCTAGTTCAATTATTTTTTGTATACTATGGTCTGCCTGGATTAGGATTTCACATTGGACCTATTAAAGCAGCAATCATAACAATGGGACTCAATAGTGGTTCGTATTTATCGGAGAATATTCGAGCATCTATACTAGCTGTAGATAGAGGTCAATATGAGGCAGCATACATACTAGGATATACCCCAATACAAAGAACGTTTCATATAATCCTACCACAAGCAATAAGAATTGCAGTTCCCTCTCTTATGAATGGATTTTCAGCAATAGTAAAGGAAACATCACTAGTGTCAGTTTTGCCAGTCGTAGAAATTACGAAACTAGGCAACCAGATTTATGCTAGAACATATCATCCATTCGAAATATATATAATGCTCGGCCTTATATATTTTTGTATTAACCTATACTGTTACCTTCCTTGCGAAAATGGATTGAGAGGAGATCATCAAGATGGGAACTTTAATTGATATAAACGGATTAAGAAAATCATACAGTGAAAATGCTGTTTTAAAAGGAGTCAATCTAACTGTTGACAGGGGTGAAATAATTGCAATTATCGGTGCTAGTGGTTCTGGGAAAAAGCACTTTAGTAAGATGCATTGCAAACCTTGAACAATATCAAAAATGGTTCAATAACTATAAATGTAAAAAAGAATAGTGATTATAAATCTTTAAATGGGATATTGGGAATGGTTTTTCAAAATTACAATCTGTTTCCACACTACACTGTTTTAGAAAATATAACTCAACCTCTTCAGGTTGTTATGAAGTACTCAGTTACTGATGCAGAAAAAAAGGCAAAAAAATGCTTTTTAGAAAGGGTAAGACTAATAGATTATAAAAATCAGTATCCATCTACACTTTCTGGTGGACAAAAGCAAAGACTTGCTATTGCAAGAACCCTTGCAATGGATCCCAAAATCGTTATTTTTGATGAACCAACATCGTCATTGGATCCTGAATTAGCACATGAAGTGTTTAGTACGATTAATGAGCTTGCTTTAGAAGGACAAACAATGCTAATTGTTACACATCAAATAAATGCAATTAGTCACTTTGCGACAAGAGTGCTTTTTTTGAATAATGGTATTATTGAAGAAGACGGAACATGTGATGAAATATTTTGTAATACAGCAAATGAAAATCTATCTAGTTTTTTAAAAATGGTTGAATTTGACGATTTGTATTGATATATCGTATGATGCTAATTTTATGCCACCATGCATTTACGGTATAGTACAATAAACACACATGCAATTAAAACGACGGTAATCGATAAGCCCTCAAATCTATAGATGAGAGAAAAAGCGCCAAATGGCGCTTTTTTAACTGTCTATTTTCCAACTGAAACCGCAGTATATGTCACGTACTTTTTTTACTACCTATTGCATACTTGATTTCAAATATGCAGAACCAGATGTCATCATCCTCACTAGCTGAATCATCACTGCTTTCACTAGCAGTATCATCTGCACTGTTGCTATCTGAATCGCGGAATGTCAGTTTATCTGCTGGTATAAATTCTGACAGATACATGCTCAGTTCGTCAGTCTTATGGTCGTAATTGTAGAGAACCCCGATATCCTGTCTCTTTTTTGGACTTACAGGCATACCTGCTGCTGTGTAGAGAGTTATGCTGTCAATCTCAGGTGTTTTCGCCTTAGACTTCTTATCTTGAAAATGGATCTTGATATATGAAGCGTCTTTGTTCTTAAGGGATACATTAGGAACATCTCCTTCAACCTTACCGCAAGTTGTGTCCAATATCTTCATCTGCTTTTGATTTTTGATAGCTTCGAAAATTTATCCAATTCATAAGTCTTGACGATAGCTGATCTAGAATCGTCAGCTGTTTTCACCATAACTTTGATGTCGGTCGCATTTGTTACTCGATCCTTATCTGCTGTTGGTCTAGATGCAATATGCAAGATAGCAAATATAAGAAGCAACATACCAACAAAGATGAAGGAAAAGATGAGTGGCTTACGATAACGACGGTTATTTTTGACGACATAGAGACACCTCCGTTTCAATAATTGATGTAAATACTTCTTAAGCTCATAATATCAGTTAAAAAAATTTAATAAAAAGCAATTTAATAGGAAAAATACAAGGTAGTACAAAGAATCTCTATCAATATCAATATTGATATTTTGGATAACACTAATGTTCTAGTCCCCGCACATTGACGGCACGTCGGAATACCCGTATAGTTAAGAAACAGGCTATACGGTTTTTGTTTTATAAGGAGTAATATGCTTAAATCCACTATCAAGCACAAAAATGTCGAATTTACAGAGCTATTTTTATGACCTAGTGTTCGTATATGCTATTTCGAAGACAACTGAGCTGATTCATCATCTGCATGATGGTGTTGTGGGCGGTGAGGCGTTCTTTGCCTTTATTATCACGACCTTCGTGCTGGTTGACGCGTGGATGCTTCAGACTGTGTTCACTAATCAGTACGGTAAAAATTCATTCCTTAACCTGTCGATAATGTTCATTAAGATGATGATTTTGCTAGTGTTTGCGGGCATGATTGTCGAGGATTGGCACGATCACTTTAACTACCTGTGCTGGACTATCGCATTGCTATCTTTCATACTTTTCGTGCAGTATTTTGTACAGTATTACAGCGAGGATCAGTCAAGAGCAGAGCGCATTTCAATCCGTGGCTTCCTCGGGGTGACGGGGGTAAGAGTGTTCGGTATGCTTGCGGCAAGCCACTTTCCAATAGCGACAGGAATATACATATATCTCGCGACGATTATCGTGACGTTCCTTATGCCGATTTATTTCAGAAGGAGGTTTGAGCGTGCCGATATTAATTTCGTGCACCTCGTTGAGAGAATCTCCCTACTTACAATTATAAATCTTGGAGAGATGATTATGGGAATCGCTCCATTTTTCACACCCAAGACTTTTTACGCTCGGTTCAAGCCTGTATTTCACAATAGTCGCATGTCTATTCATGTATTATTTCAGCGTGCTCAACCACAGCATTGACGAGCACACGGATACGAGCGGAATGTTCCTCATGTACAGTCATTATCCGATTTATATCGGACTAATCATGATTACTGTATCGATGAGTTTTATCAGTCACAACAACGCAAACGTGCATTTTGTCACACTTTTCATGTACGCGGGAATTTTCATGTTCCAGTGGGCGGTTATTGCAAATAATATGTACAGCAAGCCTCACCTTAGCTTTGATGCAAAGTATTACGTTATTCAGCTGTGGATAATCCTCGTCGGTGGTTTTGCTAGTTATAATCTTGCACATAATGACGCGGCAGTTCTCCATATAACGACGGCGGCAATCGTAGCGATCGCAGTTCACTCGATAGGGTTCTTTTATATGAGGAATTTGAAAGAGAGAAGGCGTTTAAAGAAGAAAACTATAAAGAGATAGAACGAGCAGGATAAAGAGAAAGTACCTGAAAAGCATAAAGCGGAGAAATCCGTATAAAAATGATATAATAAAGCTCAGATGAATGGTTGATACCAAGAGCAGAATGATTATAAGGAGTCTACTATGAGAAAGCTTGTAAAGAGTAACGTGAGTTGGGTCGGATACATGGACTGGGAACTCGAGATGTTCCATGGTGATGAGTATTCTATTTTGAATGGGTCTAGCCAAAATGCATTTTTGATTGAAGAAGAGAAAACGATTCTGGTAGATACCGTGTGGCTTCCGCACAGAGATGAGTTCATAGAGAACTTGAGGGCTGAAGGAGTGCTAGATAAGATTGATGCGATTATCGTTAATCACGGCGAACAGGATCACTCAGGTTCGCTGCCAGCGCTGCTCAAGGAGATTCCAGACACACCGCTATACTGCACTGCGGCATGTGTAAAGAGCCTTGAGGGCCAGTACGGACAGCAGGGATGGAACTTCAATGTGGTAAAGACTGGTGACAGTCTCGATATTGGAAACGGCAAGCAGCTTATCTTCGTGGAGATGAAGATGCTTCACTGGCCAGACTCCATGGCTACATATATGACTGGTGATAACATCCTGTTCTCGATGGATGCATTCGGACAACACTTTGCAGTTGAGGAGATGTTCAATGACCTTGCGGATCAGGCTCTGCTTGATAAGGAAGCGATGAAGTATTTTGCAAATATCCTTAATCCTTTCGCTCCGTTCGTAACCAAGAAGCTTGAGGAAATCGCTAAGCTGAACTTGCCGATTGACATAATCGCTCCGTCGCATGGTGTGGTATGGCGTGATAATCCTGGTCAGATAGTTGAGAAATACGCAGTTTGGGCAGATGCATATCAGGAGAATCAGATTACTGTTGCCTATGATACTATGTGGGAGGGCACGACTAAGTTAGCACACGCAATCGCTGATGAAATTCATAAGCAGGCACCAGATACTGTTGTGAAGGTCTATAACATCGCCAAGGCGGATAAGAACGAAATCATGACTGAGGTATTTAAATCCAAGGCTATTGTTGTGGGTTCTCCGACCTGTGTGAATGATGTTTTGACAAGCGTTGCGGGGTGGCTATCGTTCCTCAAGACGCTTAAGTTCAAAAATAAAAAGGCTGCTGCATTCGGATGCTACGGCTGGAGCGGTGAGTCGGTTAAGATTCTGCAGGCTAAACTCGCTGAGGCTGGCTTTGAGGTTGTTGAAGGAAATGTTCGTTCCTGTTGGAACCCAGATGAAGAGGACTTCGCAAAGATTCCGACTATGGTTTCAGAACTCGTTAAATAGATTTGATTAAAAGGTGTAATGTGATTGTAAAACCCGCATGGCTGAAGGTGCAGTGGTGCGGGTTTTTATATTTACAACTATGCGATATCATGCTACACTCAAGATAACACCTAAGTTAACACT
>CAKAFX010000004.1 GCA_916438865.1 uncultured Mogibacterium sp.
GCTCCACTTGAAGTACTCTAAACAAGAGTTTTTTTAGGAATTTGACTAAATCAGATAATCGCTGTAATCTCAATGAGTTACGGCGATTATCTGTTTATTTATATCCCTATTGAGGAGTACATTCAGATATCACTAAGTTGCTCAAAATACTCCCAACTGGCTACAATATGGCTACAGAAAAAATCATCTTTCTAAAATTGTAGCCAGTGATACCATACAGAGTACACATAGATACCTCATACTTCATTGTTATTCAAAGAATTATGTCGAACTTTGCAGATATAAAAAAAATGTGTTACTCACCAAAACAGGAACAGAAACACACCTTTACTTCTGCATCAAAAACCTATAACTATGAAGAGTATTTTTTTAGAACAAGCTTCTATTTGCGAAGCAATTATTTAAACAAGGAAGGAAAAGCGTCAGTTATGATGCGTATTCATCTTAATGGAGAAAGAGTAGCTCTCGGAACAACGGGGGTTAGCGTTGACCCAGAAATGTGGGACAGTACATTGGGTAAAGTACGAGGAAGAACTAAGGAGACCTTGACTACCAATGCCCAGTTGACGAGCATTAGCACTGACCTTCAGGTAATATTCCAGCGCTTGGAATTTTCTGAAGAGTTAAGTTTAGAACGGATTAAGTCTGAATATTTGGGCAAGCGGGAGGCCATGGAAACCGTACTCTCATTGTTTACCAAATACAATAATGATATGTATGCACAAATAGGCTGTGGTGTAAGTAAGGCAAACTATCGCAAGTTTGATATATGTAAGCGCCACTTTACTCACTTTCTTGAAATAAAATATGCCCGAACAGATCTTAATGCCATTGAACTTACACCTATCGTTATTCATGATTTTGATGTTTATCTTCGAACAATAGTGGGACAAAGTTTTAACACAGCTATTAAAACCTTAAAAACATTCAAAACAGTCATCATATTTGGACGTAAGGCTGGTGTGTTCAATCATGATCCTTTTCTCAACATCCACTTTAAGACCAAGCGTGTGGATCGAGGATTTCTTACAGATGAAGAGATTGATACTATTATGCATAAAGAATTTGCTACGCAACGACTGATCAATGTTCGAGACATATTTTTTGTTTTTCATGTTTTTACAGGTTTAGCTTATGTTGATGTAGCCAACCTTACAGATGAAAATATAATTACAATGGATGGAAAGCAGTGGATAGTTACGGCAAGAAAGAAAACCGATACGTTAAGTCATATCCTTCTTCTTGATATTCCAAAAATGATTATAGAGAAATATGCAGGCTGTGCTAAAAAAATGGTAGACTTATACCCATTCTCAGTAATCAACGAATGAACTCTTATCTGAAGGAAATTGCAGATGTTTGTGGTATCAATAAGAACCTTACTTTTCACATGGCTCGACATACTTTTTGCAACAATGATGCTTACCAAAGGTGTTCCTGTTGAGTCTGTATCAAAGATGTTAGGACATTCAAGTATTACCACTACACAACTTTATGCTCGCATAACAAACAAGAAAAATAGAGAATGATATGCTTATGGTGTCCAAAAAATTAGATAAGTTCAATTTTATAAATTCGCCAGCAACTAAAGTAACTAAAAAGTATTACACGAAAAAAAATAGTACAATCTAATCAATAAAAATATGAAAACAACAAAGAAAGAGCTTTCTTATTTCCGTTTGAAGTTGGAAGCATATCTCGAGAGCATTATCCAGAGAGAGTGAATGAAAATACGTTTATAACTGCTCGCGCAGACGAAGCATTGACAGCTTACTGCGATGCTATAGCACAAGGTTTTTCTCACCCAGAGGCAGAGACAATGGCAAGCGAAGTTCTGTATCAAGGACTACACTTCTCAAAGTACGACACGCTTGTATCTGTCTTAGAGAATGAGTTCGAGAAAGAACTCCCTTCTCCTCTTCCAGAAAGATTAACACCAATGCTTCTGAAGAATAAAGCTGTGCAAAGCATTTTCGACAAGTATGAACTAACAGACGACTTTGGCGCAACTCCAGAGTATGAGAAACTCTACACTGAACTGACAGGGACAATCGTTCTGATCATTGAGGTCAATGGTCTGCCAACCGTCGATAGTGAGAACATGACTTGATGTAGCACCATCGGGAACTTTTTGTAGTGTCAAGAGCCAAGATAAATGCTCCACTCCACACGCCAAGAGTTTGTACAAACACTTGTTTTTGTGTAGCCAGAGCATCTTGTTATTGCTCTTGAAACTATTAAAAAGCTCCGATATGAATACAATCATCATGAATCAAGATGTCCACACACCTGCCTTCATCAAGGCAGACGCATCGAACAAAACCGATAATATCAAACAGCAGCCGAATCCTCCCAAGCAAGTCCACCGCTTCTCTTGGACACGCTTCATCGAACTCGCTATCCTGCTTTCCGTCATTATCGGTGTCATTTGGCTTATCTCGAAGATGGTAACGCCGCAAGTCGTAACTGCCGTCTCTGTCATTGCAGGCTTTTCTGATACTACGCTTTATAGTCAGGGTAATTCTAAAAGTAACATTTACGCTGCTGAGCATTCTCTTCTGGCTGGCGATACTCTGTGCTATCCTACTATGCGTGCTTTGAGAAGCATAGCTCTGTAAAAACTTTCATGCTATTTCATCAGGTGGTTATCTCGCATTTTGAGATAGCCACCTTTTCTATTTTCCACTATGGGCGTTGCACTTTTGCTTCTTTTCCTATGCTCCACGATATGCGATGACAAGAAGACGGATGCTGTTCCCTTTTTATCCGCAAAGGTAGTACGGGGCTTGTGGCTTTCAAAAGGTCCTAAGCCGCTTGGTTTGTCTGGAAAATCTCCACACCTACGGGTTGTATTTTCCGCCAAAACCTTGTGCAAGCCCGCCCCGCTACCTCTATTTTGCTACAAAAAGGAATCAGCATACTCCGATCTTTGGACGCATAAAAAAATGTCGCTATGGATAAGCAAAAAGTAAATACAACATCTTCGATGAACAGAAAAGGATATAGCTCCTCCTCTCATTACCGCATTAACCCTACGGCTGAAAAAAGTGAGCAAGTGTTGGCAATTAAGTTTGTACAATGGGACGTTCCCTCTTTGGAGAGCCTTTGTAATAGCAAAATATATCTCCTACGTGTGAAACTCAATCGTGGCGAAATGATGAGCCGTGAGGAAAAAGAATTGGCTATGTGAAGCAGTGAACTCTAACACCTATTTCCGTACAGCCGTTCCCCTACAAGGCTATCGCTTTGACTTCTTTGATATACTGAAGAAATACCTTGTCTATCAGTACGGACAATGGACAGAGTATTACGCACCCGACAGAACAAGCCTAAGAACCTACCTGTATGGACGTATCAATCAAATAGTTGAAATTCCCAAGTATTAACAACATCAAAACATATACGACAATGAAAGGAACAGAACATTTCACACGGACAATAGCCGAGTATCTTAATCAGCGTGCTATGACAGACCCATTATTTGCCCCTAACTTGTTGAAGCCAAACAAGAATATCGAGGAGTGCATCACCTACATTCTTAATGAAGTGCAGAAAAGTGGTTGCAACGGATTTGATGATGATGAAATCTTCTCTATGGCTGTTCATTACTACGATGAGGACGATATAGAGGGTGGGTAAGGCTATTTCTTGCCAAGTAGCCGTTAATCACATTGTAGAACTCACAGAGGAAGAAAAAGCCGAAGCAAGGCAGGAAGCCATTAAGCAATATCAGCGTGAGGAACTTGCCAAGTTACAGAGCCGTAACACACGAGTGAAAAAAGACTGAGAACATAGCAACCCAAGTACAACCATCACTATTCGATTTTTAAGCCTATGAAACCGAGAAACAAATTTGAAAAAGGCAGTTTTTGGAACAGAGCAAGCATCTTCGCCCAATAACCAAAATACAAGACAAGTGGGCATTCCGTGAGTGCATAGACCACTTCGCCTACCGCTTGCCAAAAGGTCGCACTACTTGTATGGATTGTGGGCATAGTTGGATAATGGACAAACATAGAGAAACTTGCACTTGCCTCATTGTAGGGCAAAGTTGCAGGTCAAGGAAACCCTATGAGCGCAAGTTGCAGCAGAAGCAGTATTTCACCATACTTACCACTTGTGGAGAGTTTCAAGTATTACGTATGTTCCTACTTATTGTGGGTATGGAGAAAGGTTACAAAGCACAGACTTCTATAATTGAGATTGGGCAATATTGGTGGAATATGCAGGGACGAAGAGCTGTGGTTGCCATACAGAGGGTATTGGGACACTATGTTGATACATTTTCCTATTATAGTCCTATGGCAATCCGCAACGACAATGAAGCCTACCAGCATATTGCCTACTCACCGATATATCCGAAGTTCAAGATTACAGACATACTTCGCAGAAATGGTTTTAAGGATAATTTCTATGGCATCGTGCCTACCCAGTTTATTCCTGCATTGCTTACAGACAGCCGTGTGGAAACATTGTTAAAGGCAGGTCGCACAGACCACTTACGTTACTTTCTTGGCAACAGGAGGACTTTTGAGGAACTATGGCAGTCCTACAAAATTGCAGTCCGTAACGGCTATGAGATAGCAGACATTTCTCTTTGGAGTGATTATGTAGATATACTTAGAAGATTAGGTAAGGATATTCATAATCCAAAATATTTATGTCCAACTGACCTTAAAGCCGAACACGACCGCAGACACGAGGAATTTCTCAGACAGCGTGAAAGGGAGGAGATAGAACAGAAGCAAAAGAAAGCAATGGAAGACGAAAAACGTTTCAAGGAACTCAAATCAAAATTTTTCGGTATCTGTTTTACAGATGGCACTATTCAAGTACACGTATTGGAGAGCGTGCAGGAGCATTTAGAAGAAGGTGTATCAATGCACCATTGCGTATTTTCTAATGCATACTACCTTAAGGAAGACTCTCTTATCCTTTCGGCTACCATTGAAGGCAAGCGAATAGAAACTATTGAAGTATCATTACGAACTTTGGAAGTGGTACAAAGTCGTGGAGTTTGCAACAAGAATACGGAATACCACGAGCAGATAGTAAACCTTGTCAACGCCAATCGGGGTCTTATAAGCCGAAGACTGAAAGCAACAGCATAAAGTATGAACTATTAAATTATCAGAGATATGAAAACAGAGATTGAAAACATCATCTACAACTATGCGGATGAGATACCGCATATTCTCATTAGGGTTATCAATGCAATAACCCTATCCGACAACAAAAGAGGAGTTAAGGTCAGCTATCAACAAAATAGCCGAAGAAACAGAACTTGACAAGTTCTTTGCATACGGCTATGGTACGCACCACTTTTGGCTCACACATCGCAAATTATCTAATCGAGAGCCAAAGGAATACAGATTATTAAAGGTTGAATTTTTAAGATTAGGAATGATGAAGAAACAAAAGATTTTTTTAGTCTATACGGAATATGTTTTTGACGGCGTATTCGATGTGGTTGCAGAGAGCATAGAGGAAGCACGGCAGAAAGTCCTGCAACATTGTGAGTTGGTTATGGGTGGCAGCATTCACAGCACTTTGCCCGACGAGGAGGTAAATTGGGCTTTTTAACAGACACCCTAACAAACGAATAAGTAGAATAATGAAAGTGCAAAATATCCTTCTGAATAATAGCAACAAAACCCACGCAAATCGAAAATTTGCGTGGGTTCTTTTCTTTGTCTTTGAACGAGTAGGCGACCAAAGCAAAGAAGCAAAAGAAAGTCGCATGAATAAAAATCAAATATCTCGAAGAAATAATTCTAAACTACTCCATGTTTGAAACTATACCGAATTACAGTTAACGAACAGAAGCCGTAATTGAATATATTAAGAATATCTGATTACGGCTTTTAAGTTATATTAGAGAGTTTTATCGCATAGAAGGAGATATGACTGACTGCAAATCTTTCTTCACTCCTCCCACATCTTCCACCTTTGGTGTATCAAAATCTGACAAGCAAATTATAGGATAAAGATTTAGATATTCTTGCTTGTTAAAAACCGTTTCATAGTCTTGTGCGACAGGGAGAAGCATACACTTTGATGTATTTCCATCAACTACTCCTAACTCCCATGTCATCCATTTGCTCAAGGATGCATATTTTGATGCAGCAAATATTAGAGAACGACTATTCATCAGTCTTTTATGTATCTTATCTGCTGTCTGTTTCGTAACAGAGCTTCGCTCCAAATTAGGGTCAATAATAAAAATCTAAATACACTTTATATCCCAACTCTGACAAGTAATTATATATACCTTCTACAACCTCCTTATCTGCAATGTTGTAAGAAAGGAATATATCAAACTTTTCACTATCACTCCAAGATGCTGTTCTCGAAAAAAATGCGTAATCCGTGTTGCTGCGATTCGTTTAGAGAAGTGCGGCTATAATTACGAAAAGAATCTTTCTGTAAAGAATTTGCTCATATTTTTTTGTTTTTTAATAGATATCAATAATATTAATACTGCCCTGATTCCTTCAATCTACAAAAGTATTTGTGTAACAATAAGACTTTTACACCCCATATTTACAATATGTTTAATTTCAATGGAGACTTACGCAGAAAAGAACAATTTGCTATATAATTATCATATTCTTCCTTTTTCAACCAACCTTCTGTAAAAATTCTCCCAATGCAGTCAATTTACACGGTTTTGTTTTTTCCATAGCGGCATTCCACATGTGCGGAACGTCAATGGGAACTAAGAGACCTAATCGGTTAAATTTTTGTAATATTGCAAATGTTTCAGTATTTTTCTTTAATAGGATCTGGCATCCCTGCATCTCGCCCTTTTGTTTCAGGTTCATATGTTGGATCCAGCATATACTCATAACCTGGATTCGGAAAGAATGTAGTTATTTTTTTCTTAGATCTTTTTAAAGATATTAAAGGGATTTATCTTTCTTAATGAAACAAAGTTGCTTACATTCGACTTAAAAATAGGTCTTTGTTCCCAAGCTCCTAAAGATTGATCTATGTGTGCGTAGACACTTCCAGGAGTTATATCACCAAGAATATTAGCAGCACTTCCACTTAGGGCATCAACCAATAACGTTGTAAAGACTCCACTACCATCTTCTTCACTTGCATATTGTTCTTCTGAAGAAGCCGTCAAAATAGTTGTACCTTCGGATAAAAAGGCACTATCTTTCACATTCGGAGGATTACCAGCAATCCCCGAATGGCAACTATCCAATATGATAATTTTATTTGTGGCAGAGGAATCATTAGCCAAGACTAATATTTCATTCAAAGACAAGCCTTCGTCTCCTCTCTTTGCATCAGAAGTCAATAGATACCCTCCTGTTGCTTCGATATGTCCATGACCAGCAAAATAAAATAATGCAGTTTCTGCTTTAGTAGTAAATAGTTGTTCAACGGCATCTTTTAAATCTCCTCGGCTAATACTATCCCTATTTGAATTTGAAACAAGTAATTTACAGTCAAAATTGATAGAACCATCAGAGTGTCTTGAGAGTACAGAACTAACCTCATGCGCATCCTTTACGCACCCATACAAGTTTCCACAATGAGAATAGTAGTTGATTCCGACTATTAAAGCTACTTTCATGTCTATAAAGAGTTTATAAAGTTCTTAATATTTTTCCCATATCCAAGTTCTTGTAGTAACCCCTGTAATTTGAGTTCTATCATCTCCATATGCCCAAATCCCCAAGATTTTTTTACCCTCATCTTTGGCACATTGAATTTCCCATTTCTGTCCTGAAGAAATAAGAGAACTCTTGCTCACCAGTACTATCACACCATCTGAGCGTCTAATTCTTGTCCTAACCTTACTTTTTCCAATCCGCATCATAAGGCTGTTTTTACGGACATATCTACGTATTCAAAGGGAGAAATCGTTAGAAGAGATTGACCTTTGAGAAAGTCCCTTGCCTTTTCATCTTCAATAGCAAAAAGCAATAAAAATTGTTTTCATATCTTATAGTTTTTAGTTTCTGCAAAGTTATTCATTTTATAACGAGAAAGTCAAATAAAAACTGCAAAAAAAGCACCTTGTGGAGCATAAAATATCGCAAGGGTTATATTTGATAGTCATCGAAGATAAAAAAGAACAAACTCCACCTGTCTACGTTTAACTAATCCACGCAAAACTTTTCCCTTGTATTGGCAGAACGAAACATACTCCCGATAAAAGTTTCTATCTCCTGCTTCTATCTTTCGTAGCAGCCTACTCTTGGGGTGCTTTCCATAACCAAGCAATCGCCCCACACCAACATTATAGGCAAGCAAGGTAAGCAGCAGTGCATCCTTACCATATCCTTTGAAGTGTTCAAAGCATTTCCATAGGTCGGCACGAAGCAGCGAGTCAGCCTGATGTACCGTCATATCTGCCGTAAAATGCTCTCCCCGTTGCAGCTGATGCCCATAGCCAACATACGGATAATTCTTCCAGCCATGCATGCCCTCAAAGTATTTTTACTACAACTACTGCACGCTCAAAAGGTGGCAAGTCTGCCAGCCGCACCCTGCGCTGGGCAAGGGTCGGCTGACAGAACAGGCAGAATACACAAAGTAAAAATGAAAGAATTTATCGTTCGCATTAATTACGTTCTTAGCGACGAGAAGATGCAGGCTTCTTGCCCTCTTCCCGCTCGTTGTTGAAACTAAAGGTCAGCTGCTGCACCTTACCGAAACTATCCTCCACATATACATCAATCGTCTGGCGATCAGATGACAGAGAAGTGTAATATAAGCGGAACACATCCTTTGTCAGCGGATAGCGGTCGTTTGGCTTGAAGATTGTGCCGTTGTCATTTCTTAGCAAGCCTTTGCCGTCAGACTGGAAATAACGTATCGTATAGCGAGTGTCGGTAAACTCACCGCCTCGCTTCAGCGTGCAGCGTATCTCAGCTGTCTGTCCCCTTATGATATCCTTCTGAACCGGCATTGTCTCCACCATAAACGGATAAGACTGCTGAATATCCAAATCCCTATCACAAGCAGATAGGCAAAACACGGCAAGGGTCAGCACACCCATTACCAAAATCGTATTCAATATCTTCTTCATCTTTTCTTCTATTTAAAAGTTAAACCTTAGTCCTGCTGAAACAGTCGGACGAAAACGATGCACGTCCGAGCCAAAGAGGAAGCGTCCCTGCGCCTTTACAAGAAAGAGAACCCTGTCCGTAAGGAACACTTCCACCGAGCCATGCACGGCACCGCCATAGACAAAGCGGGAGCGGTCGAGCAGTGTTGCCCCATCGGGCAACAACTTTTTGTCCTCGTTCAGCTGCTCATAACCACCCAAAGCAGATATGCCACCATAGAGAAATATGTTCTTTCCTCTGTCGGAGAAAAACGGGGTGCATATAGCCCACCTGCAAAAGTGCATCCTTGAGCTTTACGTTATAACTTCTGTACGGCATATTCTGCTGTTCATACTCTGCCATAACAAAGGTATAGTTCTCACGACCCAAATATCGGGTGAGTGATGCTCCCATACCGAAATTGTCAGCTGCAAGGAACTTTTTCACCCTTGATAAGCGGAACACTCCCTACGACCTCTACGCCCCTTTGCTTGGGTATCAGCCGCTGTGCCTGCGATGGCAAGCTAAAAGCCATTGCTACCTCTGCACAAACCGATAAAATGATTTTTCTTCTTCATAATCTCTACCATTTCAGTTTGAGGTTATCAATCTTCTTTGCCAACTGCAGGTCTTCTGCCGTTACATAAAAAAAGTCAGCATACGACCGCCATTTCTCTCATAGAGCGTCACTTCAAGCTGCTTGTCTTCTGCAAGAGAAAACTGCTCGAGTGCAAACACAGCATGTTCACTGCCCATGCCACGCACCTGCATCACCTGATGATAGGCACGAAGTGGCTGTAACAGTTGCTCCTGTATGGCGGTGCGCTTTGCCACCTTCTTATCAACCACCTTAAAGGTGATGAAATCCACTGAGTACGGCATATTCGTGCCGTTTTTCCATACGGGTGTGGAAATACAGCAAGCCATTATGGGCATACAAGCCACGAAGTAGAAACTTCATACCAAACTGTTGTGCACCAATGTGCTTAATGCAGCGTCTGTCATTCTGATAGATAGTCTGCATCATCAGTTTTACTAATACGGGCGACTCGTTGCCAAGTTCCTTAAAGTAAATATCAGAGCGATTGCTTGGCAGGCGTCCGTCCGTCGTGGAAAGAAAGTCCTTCATCTCTATGCTAAGCTTCTCCGGCTCGTCAGCATACTTTACATTGAAAGCATAGAAAGAGCCGTCCTCACAGATGACACTCATATTAGTTTCCGTCTCAAAGTCCTTCACCGAAGCCTTTACACGTAACACGTTCTCCGCATCCTCCGCCTTCCCTGCGATGATGTTCTGTGAACCTAAGTCTACATAGCGGATGGCAGAAGGGAAGATAAGATGCACGGTCTTGTCAAAGGTTACGTCCAAGCCGTATGGCAGGACGACACGCCCGTTAGGAATGGAACGGCTCATACCTTGAAAGAGCTCTCCCGAAGTAAGCGGACGGTTTGGTGTCAGACCATCATTGTTTTCCTGTGCTGTGGCTGTTGCTCCCACCATGGCAAGCATAGCCATTGATAAAATAATTTTCTTCATTGTTGTTATTGATTTGATGTTATTTTTTTACTTATCATTTTCGATTGTTTTTATTTGGACTGAACCAAGAAAAAGGCGGTAGCCACCCTTGAGCGTTACCTTGATGGTGCGAAGTTTCTTCTGAAGCAGCTGACTTGCACCCTGCATCACCCCACGGGCAGCCTCGGAGATAATCTGGTCCTTGGCAGAGGAAGCGAAGGTAAAGGATGTTCCCATTGAACCGCCGATGTTCGCCCCGACTTCCTTAAGCGCATTGATATCCTCCGAACCAGGTATATACACCCCCTCCTGCCCGTCTGTGTCGTATGCCGAGAGCTTGACGGCTATGATATGCCCGTCTACCTCAATGCTTTTTGATAAGTAGGTGCATACGATTACCTTCTATCTTAGCGATGGCTATGAGTCGGCTCTGCCGTGGAATGTGCAACCCCTCTACCTTGGCACTTTCCAGCAGACGAAGCACGACATTGTCACCCTCTTTAAGAACAGTAGTCTTGTCCACTACAACTTTCAGTGTATTGCGCATTGTAGGTACAGCCGTGCTTGCGAGCGAATGAAAGCCCATATTACGAGCCTTCTTGCCGTATTCCTCCATAAAGTACACATCGCTCATAGGCTGATCAAGTGAAGAAACTATCTGCTTACGCTCTGGCAGAACTTCCATTGCAGGCTTTTCATTCTGCATGGTCTTGCCCTTAGCGGCGTCAGAGCCACCTACAGTGTCTTCCGTCTTCTCCTTTCCTGCCGTCAGACCATTATTGAAGGTAGGTGGAGTTGATGCTTTAGGGAGATACTTCGCTGCCATTTGATAGCTCTTTTTCCATCAAGGCAAGCTGTCGTTTCTCTTCATTGTCCTCCCTGCTGTCTTTGGCAGAGAGTTCTTTTTTTAAGGTTATCTATCTCCGAGCGCAAGGCTTCACGTTCCTGCTCGTGTGGGTCGGGAGCGTAAAAAGGAGTTCAAGAGGCGATTATTCTCCTCATAGCGATGCATAGAGTTTTCTATCTTTGCCGTAGAAGCAGCTGTCTCTGCACGCTGCTCCTCTGATGGAGCAGTGTTCTGTGCGAAATAGTCCGATAGCCTGCCCATCTCCTCGCGGGTCTGTTCCTCCTCGTGTGCCTTGTCGCCCTAATTCATAGGCTTTGAGCTTGTTATCCGTCAGTTTTTTTCTGTCGTTGCCTGCGGGATGCTGTCATTGAGTCCCTGCTCCGCAGCAGTCTTATCCTTGCCCGAAGGTGCGAAGATAAACCACATCGAGAGGGCAAACAGTAGTCCCAGTCCTCCGAAGACCAAGCCTTTTCTTCATTTGTTCTTTCTGTCTATTATCCATTTTCTTTGATTGTTTGATGATGTTGTAGATAAAAATTGCCGTGTAACTCTTGTAAAGTGCTGTCCGTCCGTATTGTACTGTCCATCAGCTTTCCCGTGGGAATGGGTAGTTTCTCCTTCTTTGGAGGAAGGAAAAAAACTGCGCTATCATCCAAAAGCGAGCACAGCAGATAGATGAAACTCAGCCCATAGACGATTTCCTTTCTCTGCCTTATCGTGAGCCGTTCACACCGATGGCGAAGCCATAGGGTGAAAAGCGCGAGATAGTGACGTGAGAGTAAAAAGTTTCTTTTTCCTTGCCATAGCCTTATCGTTTATAAGTCTGTATATCCCCGTTCTCCTTAACTAGGAAGTTCTCCATCAAGAAGCCTTGTGGATTGTTGTCCGAACGGACTGAGTTCTGCAGCGTGCAGGTTGTAACAAGACTGCGCTCTGTAACATTACTCTGACGGACGATAAACTCCCGTGCATAGGTCGTTACCGCATAAGGGTAAGTATTAAAGTTGCAGTGAATAGAGTCCACCTCTATGCGCTGATTGACATTACCCGATATGGCACGGTTATAATAGCCCTTCTCTGCCAAGTCCTTGTAATAGTTGAAAGCCGACTTATCACACAGCACGAAGGCACGCTCCATGTTCTTCTCAATGGCATCCTTGTCAGGCGCAATGGTGAAGAACAGCTCATGGAAGCGACGTACATGCTCCCTTGCCTCTACGGGACGATTACGACTTGCATCCTGACTGAGGGCAAGCATGAGTGACTTTCCCTGGTCAAGCACATAGATTTTCTCCCGCTGCTCCTTGGCGAAGCTGTACGAGGCATAGACAGCATAACCGCTTACTGTCACGCAGACGATGGCAAAGACAAAGGCATAGAGTCTTATCTGCCTGAATGAGGTCTCGATATTACCAAGTGATTTGAATTCCATTTTTCTTTTATATCTGTTGATTAATTAAGCATAGTTGTTCGATTTCTATTTTCCTTTGAGCAGTGCACCCTTGATACGTCCACCGACATTTCCCACAGCAGCACCTGCGCCAGCCATAGCAGCCTTGCCACCAGTATATGCGCCTTGCGCACCATGCAGTGCAGTCTGGTTAACATTCCGCCCGTATGAGCCGATACCGCCTCCAGCTTCGATAATCCATCCTGCCACGGTAGGTACACAGAAGTAGCCTACAATACCGATAAGGAAGAAGACGATGTAATACCACGTCCCCGAATCTGGTAGGTAGTTAGGGTCACTGAGCGCTTCTATATCCTTCTCTATCATCAGCACTTGTATTTTTGTAAGCAGTGCCGTAAAAATAGAGCTAACAGGCAGCCACAGGTAGACAGAGATATAGCGTGAGAACCATGCCGTAAGTGAGCCTGCAAGACCATCCCATACGGCAATGCCGAAGACTATCGGACCGAGAATGGCAAGGACGATGAGTATGAAGGTGCGTAGCGTGTCGATGATAAGCCCTGCAGCATGGAACAGAAGTTCTAAAAGGTCATGTACCATCTTCATGATCCATTGCTTGGTCTGATAGGCGGCACGTTCGGCATACATACCCGCTATCGTCACGGCATCTTCAGGTCCGATGATGCCCATTTCCTCTATCTTCTCATCGAACTTCTCGTTGGAGACAAGGTAGGCTGTTTCAGGATTCCTAAGGTAGGCTTCCTCCTGCAACTTGTCTCGCTTGGCGGTAAGCTCCGCCAAGTTGGTCTCCTGCTGGTGTACCATCATCTCCGTACCCTGCACTACGGGCGAGAGAACGGCATTCATCGTACCCAGTACGACTGTCGGGAAGAACATTATACAAAAGCCTAAGACAAAAGGTCGGAGAAGCGGAAAAACATCTATCGCCTCGGCACGGGCAATGGAAGCCCATACCCGAAGAGCAATATAAAAGAGCGCACCCAAGCCCGCAATACCCTTGGCAATGCCCGTCATCTGGGCACAGAGTGGCATCATCTCATCATAGGTTGAGCGTAGCAGCTCATGTAAACTGGCAAAATCCATAAGCAAAAAGTGTTTTTATGAAAGTTCTTTCAAGTTCTTTTTGTCTGTGGATTTACCAATACCTGCTTACCGTATTACCATAGAGTGCCTTAACAGAGGCAAGGTTGTTCTTCTCCCTTGCACGCACATAGCTCACAGAGATGTTTTTCCTTGTATAGTAGGATACGAGCGAGCGATTTTCCCGAAGCGTAGTATAGATACGGTCGATTGCCTGCATTCGTTCGTGGTCGTTCATCGAGAAAAACATTACTCTTGACAATGGACTTTAGTTCCTTGAGACTCTCACCGCTCTGCTCCAAGAGCTTGGCATAGCCCGAAGCCATTGCAGCGAGTTCTGAAGGGCGGAAGTTCTTGTCCGAGAGCATTTTCTTATACGAGGTAACATAAATCTCCGAAATATCGCCCACCATCAGGATGCACTCCTTGACCTTGTAGGCATCGCCGATAAGATTGCTTACCTTCTTTAGGGCATCGTAATACTTCTTGGTGTCGTTGTAAAGTTTCTCCACCTCCTTGAATCCATCAAGGGTATTTTTCACCGTTTTTGAGGCGGTGGCAATTTCCTTGACCGTGTTGGCAATGTTGCCCGCAAAAGTTGGTCGGGTCGCTCACTACCCACTGTGCGTGGGCCTTGGGAACAGAAAGGCTCAATCCTAAGAAAGCCATTAAGATGTACTTTTTCATTGTTACTATAGTTTTGATGGTTTGTACTTATTTCTTTTTATTATTTCTTTTCTCTATGGCAAGCTGACGGATAGCCATTTCTATGTCGCCACCGAGCTGTGCCGCCCTGTTCATCACCTCCACCTTCTCGGTTTCCTCCGTGGTGTAAGTCAGATATTCCTCCATACTCACTTCCGTAGCATAGACAGCACTCTGCATACCGCCCAGACCTATCCAAACTTCCTTGTAGAGTCGGTTCGGGTCATTGTTCTGGTTAATGGAGAGTATCTGGCTCTTTTCCTTTTCCGAAAGACCGAGCATCGCCTGTATGCCATCGAACTTGGTCATATACTTGCGCTGGTCAAGCAAGATTTTGCAGTCTGAGTTGTTGATGATACTCTCCTTGACAATGGGCGACTGGATGATATCGTCCACCTCCTGTGTTACGACAATGGCTTCTCCGAAATATTTTCTCACCGTCTTATACAAATACTTGATGTAGTCCGCCATGTTTGCCGAAGCAATGGCTTTCCATGCTTCCTCTATGAGTATCATCTTGCGGATACCCTTTAATCGGCGCATCTTGTTGATGAAGGCCTCCATGATGATAATCGTTACCACAGGAAAGAGGTCTTTGTTGTCCTTCACTTGGTCAATCTCGAAGACGATGAAGCGTTTGGAGAGTAGGTCGATGTTCTTGTCCGAGTTCAGCAGGAAATCATATCGTCCGCCTTTATAGTATTGCTTTAATGTAGTTAAGAGGTTGTTGATATTGAAGTCTGAGAGCGTTACCTTGATGTCACGCTTTTTCCATATCCTTGCGGTACACGTCTCGTAGATACTCATAGAAAGTATTAAAACAGGGTATAACGCTATGGTCTGCACATATAAGCTCGATATAGGAGTTTACGGCAGAACCAAGTTCGCCAGCTTCGGTCTTAGTAATATGCTCATCAGCACTTTTCCAAAGGGTGAGCAATAGCGTACAGATACTCTCCCTTTTCTCCACATCGAAGAAATAATCATCCGTATAGAAAGGGTTGAAAGATATTGGACTTTCATTGGTATAGGGTGAAATACACACCATCCTTGCCCTTGGTCTTGCGGTGGATAAGTTCACACAAGCCCTGATATGAGTTACCCGTATCGACCAAGAGGACGTGCGCTCCCTGCTCGTAATACTGGCGTACCATGTGGTTGGTAAAGAAAGACTTGCCACTACCCGAAGGACCCAAGATGAACTTGTTGCGGTTGGTGATGACTCCCTTTTTCATCGGTAAATCCGATATGTCCAGATGAACAGGTTTCCCCGAAAGGCGGTCTGCCATCTTGATACCAAAGGGAGAGAGCGAATCCTTATAGTTCGTCTCTGCCGTAAAGAAGCAGAGGGCAGGCTCGATGAAAGTATAGAATGACTCTTCTGCTGGAAAGTCAGCCGCATTGCCGGGAATACTCGCCCAGTAGAGCGTTGCCGCATCAATGGTATTGTGGCGAGGGTGGCATTCCATAAGAGCAAGTGCAGAGCCTACGTCATTCTTGATTTGGCGTAGTTCTTCCTTATCGCTGCTCCATGCCAGCACGTTGAAGTGGGCACGGATAGAGGTCAGCCCCTGTGAGTGGGCAATGTTGAGATACTCCTGTATCCATTCCTCGTTGATTTGGTTGCTACGGCTGTAGCGTGCCAGTGAGTGCATATTCCTTGCCTGCTTTTCGAAGCGTTCAAGATTGGCGTCGCTATCCTCTATGAAGAGGTACTGGTTATAAATATGATTGCAGGGTAACATCAGCCCCACGGGAGAGGCAAAGGAAAGACGGCAGTCGCTTCGGTCAGTAGATAATCGCTCATATCGGCTGTCTGTGCTGACTGTTGTAGGCAGGTCGTCCGTATCGGAAAGTGTATGCAGACAAAGCATATTGTCGCCCACACGCACAAGGTCTGCGCCTAAGCGGATGTCCTCCAACGAGGCGTGTCCTTCTTCCGAGAGGGAGAAATAACGGTCCAAGAGACCGCCTTTTTCATTTGTGCCAACTAACTCTTCCTCTGTCATGCGGACAATTCTTATTTGCTCGGTATCGTTAATGATTCGCTCAAACTGGTCTACTGCTTCCATGAACTTCATCACTTCGTCCTTGTTGGTGATTTCCTTGGGCAATAGGTGTCCACGGCAGAGCAAAGAGAAATTGCTTTGCTGCGCCATACGCTGCTTATTCGTCTTGGTAAGGAAGAGATAGACTGAGTGGTGGAGATACGGACGTTCGTTGAAATGCCGTTCAGAGGAACGGGCAAGGAAACTCAGTCCGCCATCAGCGAGCTTTCCTTGATAGTCTTCCCTGATGAACCAGTCCTGCTTGTGTACGATGCTGTAATTGGGTAGCACCTTGATTGCCTTATGCCAGGCAGAGTGCATTGCCTCGTACTCTGCAGAGGTGACAGTAAAGAGTTCGGGTAGTTCCACACGGAAAGCCACCGTGAGATCTGCATCCTTGCTCACCATACAGCCTTGCTCAATGGAGAGCAGCGGAAACTTCGACTCCAAGGTGGTTATCTTGCTTTTTATTTCTCATTTTTTTCGCTTTCTTTGGTTGAAGGTTACGGATAAGGTGGCAGACCGTTCGGCGGTTCACAAGGTAGCGTGGGTGCATACGCACTGCTCCTTTCTTCATTATCCCATATTGCCCGTACTTTCTGTTCATGGTGACCGTTTGCCATACCACAAGGCTGGCACCCACTACGCCTATGATAAGACAGGTAACTTGGCTGACTCCACAGAGATAGAGAATGACCACGAGAATGAAGACTGCCAGCAAGCCTCCTACAAAGAGGAAGAGGTACTGCGCCTTCAAGCCCTTGAACTCTACCGTCCGGCCTACACCCTTGTTGATTTCAAATGCAGCCATCGCCTTACAGGAAGAAACTTCTCAAGATAGTGGCAGCCACAATGAGGAAGATACACGCACCGAACCAAGAGGCTGCGGTTTTTGCTCGTATCGGGGTCACCACTTGAGAACTTGTTATAGACTTTTATTCCTCCAATCAGACCTACTACGGCTCCGATAGCATAGATAAGCTTTGTGCCAGGATCAAAATAGCTTGTTACCATCTTTGTGGCTTCATTGATACCTGCCATGCCGTTGCCTTGTGCGTATGCTCCTGTGGCAGTGGCGGCTATCAGGAGCAACATTGTGATTTTTCTTTTTGTTGTTCATTGTTCTTTTTTTATTTTTAAGTTGTTAAATGAATTGTTTTTCTTTTTGGGTAGAGATGGTAAGGGGTGGCTCGGTTTTATCGTATGACTGATATTGGTTGATTGTTTTACTTTTGAACCACCCCTTGATCACTTTACAATATGAATAAAAACATTAGTTTTACAGATAGTATGACAGTGGACGGTCGTCATCTTCCAAAACATCGCTGTTGCTGCTCTCTACGTTTGAGTTCGTTTCAAAGTCTGAAGAAGAGTTTATATTATTTTTCCTCTAATTCCGCTTCTTCCGCCTTGCGAATGGCAGCAAGCAGTTTTTTTGATGGTCTTTCTCCTGCTTAAGCGTTGTCTCCTTAATGTAGTCCATGAGCTGTGTGCCCCGTATCGCCTGCAGTGTTTCGTGAACGTCAGTTTCACTTTCCTCATCAAGTGCATCGTCATTCCTCTGCCAGCCGTTTATACGGGACAAGTCCCTTGTAAGAATAGCGGACGGTGAGACTTCTGGTAAAGAATCGTCTGCAATCTGCAGTTCCTCACGGATGATAGTATCTTCGTCTGGTTCGTCCATTGTGTAGTCAACCTGCATTTCATTGTCATCGTCTGTATCTTCCGCTTCTTTTTGTTTCTTCGGACACAGATGAGTTTTTTTCTCTGCAAAGGTATTTGGATTATCAGCTGATTTTTTTCTTTTGATGAAGTATCGGGAACATCAGGGATTTTTTTGAGAATTTGTCGTAATCTCTTTTGAAATTTCGTCATAGCGTTCCCTATATGACTTACTTTTTACCGACAAGTATTTGCCGTGCCTGCTCAACCTGGTCTTGCGTAACAGAAGAAGTACTCTGCTTTTGTTTCTGCTTGTTTTTCTTTTTACTTTCTTCTTCCACTTTTTGGCGCACAGTGTGTAACTGCTGCCAAAGAAAGAGTATTCCTACGAGCAACCATACCACTGTCAGAATCAGGAGTTTGTTGAATAGTATTGTTTGCATAATGGTGATGTTTGTTTGTCAATTATTCTATGTTCAAAAGTCTATTGCCACCTTGCGTCGATGTTTTGCTGTAGCATTATTGAGTAGTTCCTTATGCTCCTTGAGGTGTTCACGAAGAATATTATCAATATAGCAAGCCATCGATACCCGCTCTCCCAAGTCCTGTAAGACGTTTCTTAGCACTTGGAGTGTATCAGCACTCATTGTAAAATTGGTTCGCTCTCGAAGGCGGATTGACTGTAAATAACGTGTTCGGTAGTCCTCTAAAGAAGTACGAGGTGTTTCCGCACTTCTATCATCTCCTCTCTCGTGGCTTTTTACACAAGGTCTTCTCCTGCTTATCCTCCGAAGTAGGCATAAGCTCCTTTACCAAATGTTGTTTTTTTCCTTTTGGTTGGTACTGACTTCTGTTTTCATATCCTCTTCCTCATCAGGTGGGTCAAAAGCCACCGTTTCCTTAGGTGGTGTCTTCATCACCCCATCTTCTGCCATTTCCTTGAGCTTGGCTTCCAGTTTTTGTCGCTGTTCCTGTATCCTTGCCATAGTGCTGTCTTATTTAATTTGAATATGGGTAAGCAATTCCTCTGTCAGCTCATCAATGCCGGTCCCGATTCGTAAAGCCTTATTGGGAGGGAGGTAAGTGGAACGGAATACTCCACGGAATCCGTATTGCTCCAGTTCATGGCTAAAGCGGTGAGTAGCATAGACATGCTGATTAAGTAGCGTGTAATCTTCATTCTTGATATACCTACTATAGTATTCTATGAGCGTATTCTTAACTCTTCGGTCAACCTTATTCCATAGGAGAATGACTTCCTTGATACGGACACTTGACATGGATACACCCAAGTCGTTTACCGCTTTGATATAGGTAAGACAGGCAACCATTGACTGAACGTCAGGCTCTAAAGGTGAAAGGATATAGTCCATCTCCAACGATAGCTGCAAGAGGTCACTTGTACCAGCATGACCAGGAAAGTCAAAGATGACCAAATCAAATTGCTCAGACGGATGTTTACGGATATACTCGTTAGCTTTTTCTATTGCCTCCTTAGGGTCCGCCTTGAGTATGCGATAGGCTGTACGCTTCAAAGAGGAGAAATGTTGCTTCATCTGCTTGGAAAGCTGTGGATCACTTTCAATGCAAGCCTTTTTCCCTTTCACGGAGTTTATAGAATGAGTCCTGAGACAAGTCACAATCTACCACAAAAAGATGGATATTTCTTTCGTAGTAAAGAATGCTGCTGACAATCTCAGCCAAAGTACTTTTGCCAACACCTCCCTTTTGAGAGGAAAAGCCCAGAAATATGGGCGATGTTTGTATCTGTTCCATACTATAGATATTTTTTTATCGTTTGAACTATAATTTGAATGGTAGATTGTTAGAATAATCGTCACAGCAAATTATTAATTCTTTTATCTGTCGAAATACCGAAGTATCTATCGTTTTTATTTGTCGATTTGTCGACATCTCGATAGTTCTATCTGACGATATATTGAACGATTGAAATAGAGATCGTCATATCGTTATTTAAATAGTTCTATCGAACGATATCACGTTCGTTTTATCTGCAAAATAAAAAGCTTTTTTTCGATAGATATTTCTATGCGATAGAAGTACAAGGAAATGAAAGGAAAAAGAGTGAATATCATTGATAATGAGATATTTGAAAATCTGCCGTAACTTTGCAGGCAGATAGAAGATATAGAGGTGTACTCTTCGAAACAGACACCCTAAAAGGTGGATGCTTCTATTGCATCAACTCTTGATATTGGCAAGGTGTGTCTTTGTAACACAAACCATAGTTTGTACCACAAAGACCCTTGCCCCGATGGGGAGATGAATTACTCCAAAGTCGTAATTAGAAGACCAAATGAATATGAATAAAGGCACAGAATATTGTTTAGAACGAAAAAAAGGCAGAAAAAGCCACGCTGGGACAACTGGCATGTACGGTTACCCAATCCCAAAGACCAGCAACGGGCGATTGATTTGTTTCAGCGTTCGGGCGCAGAAACCAAGTCGGATTTCGTACGCGCTCGCATTCTTGGAGAGAGTTTCAAGGTGATTACGGTGGATAAATCTTCCGTAGAATATTACCGAAAGCTCTCGGAACTGACGGCACAAATCCATAAGATTGGAGTGCTATATAATCAAACTGTTCGTGCCATCAACAGTTATCATTCGGTCAAGACTGCACAAATTATGCTTGAAAAATTGGAGAAATTATCAGCTCAAATCATAGCCTTGCAGGAGCAAGCTATCAATTTAACCATAGACTACCGTAAAAAAATGATAGCGAAGATTTCAGCCACGGAGAACCTTGGAGGGGCACTCGGCTACAACTTCAAAAAGGTGGAGAAAGGGGAAGCGAGCATTCTTCTTGCCGCTGAGTTGTATCAAGACAAGGAAGGTAGTTATACGATGGAGGAAGTGTTTGCCGATATGGAAGCATTGATACCGAAGAAATGTCGAACAAAAAATGGTGTTCCATTGCTCTCTCAATCCATACCCGGACGAAAAACTATCTGATGAGCAACTCACGCAGATTGCCAAGGAGTATATGGAAGGGCTTGGTTATGGCAGACAGCCTTACATCGTTTTCAAGCATAACGACATTGCCCGTGAGCATATCCATATCGTTTCGCTCCGCGTCAATGGAAATGGCAGGAAAAATCAATGACAGGTTCGAGAAGCGAAGAAGCAAGAAGATTACTGATGCCTTGGAAAGGAAGTACGGTTTGATACCAAGCTCTCTGAAAAAAAGAGAATGACGGCCAAATCTGTGATAAAGTAGATATAGGCAAGGGCGACATCAAGCAGCAGGTCAGCTCGCTTGTTCGTATCGTCTTAAAGCATTATTCATTCTGTTCTTTGGGTGAGTTGAACGCCATCCTCTCCCGGTATAATCTCACTGTAGAGGAAGTGAAGACGGAGTATAGGGGTAAACGGTATGACGGTTTGGTCTATGTACCTACCGATGGTAAAGGTAACAAGGTAAGTAAACCTATCCACGCCTCGGACATAGGTAGAGGTGTAGGCTATGCTGTCGTTCAAAACAAGATGCAAAAATCGAAAGAGGCGGTTAAGTCATTGATACCAGCCGGCAGAAGAAAGGTATTAGAAGTAATGCGTACTTCTCCCCAAACGGAGGAAATACTTCTACAAAGATTGGAGGAACAAGGCTTGCGCATGGTTATCCGAAAGAATGAGAGCGGGCGCATCTATGGTATAACGTTCATTGATGATGAAAAAGGCATTGCGCTCAATGGCTCACGATTGGGTAAAGGATATGCTGCCAATGTATTCAACGCCTATTTCCCCAATCCTACGGATAATCCATTCTTGGATGAATCGCTTTATGGTAGCCCGTCCGTTTGCCATAAACAGACAAATAATATACTGTCATTGCAACAGGACACAGACGAAAGCGACAACCTTGTCGATGAACTTATTGACGATATGGTGGGAGAATCTTTTTTTCTTCATCGGGTAATGATGATTGGAAAGAAGCGGCATGGCAGCGTAAACTTCGCAGACAAAGCAAGATAAATCTTCAACGCAGGAAGCGTTAAGTGCGCCGTTCAAATAACATTCAAACGATTTTTCTAACAACAATAAGATTGCATTATGGCACAAGAAGATGATTTAAGGGCATTGGGTAAGGTCATGGACTTTATGCGGGGAATTTCTGTGATTTTCCTCCTGATTAACTGTTACTGGTTCTGCTACGAGGCGTTTCAGTCATGGTACTTCACGTTTGGTATCATTGACAAGATACTCATGAATTTTCAACGTACTACGGGATTGTTTTTCATCTATCTTATGGACGAAAACTCTTTTTGTGGTATTTCTCGCTTTATCGTGTTTAGGCACAAAAGGCGTGAAGGAGGAGAAAATCACATGGCCAAAGATTTGGACAGTGCTTTTCGCCGGGTTCGTGTTCTTTTTTCTGAATTGGTGGTTGTTGGCATTGCCCATTGGTAAGGTGGGTGCTGCTTCGCTCTATATCTTCACGCTGTCTGTGGGCTATATCTGTCTGCTGATGGCAGGTGTGTGGATGAGCCGACTGCTCAAAAACAACTTGATGGACGATGTGTTCAACACGGAGAACGAGAGCTTTATGCAGGAAACACGCTTGATGACCAATGAGTATTCGGTAAACCTGCCAACACGCTTCTACTACAAAAAGAAGTGGAACAACGGCTGGATTAACGTAGTCAATCCCTTCCGTGCCTCAATGGTGCTCGGCACACCGGGTTCTGGTAAGTCCTACGCCATTGTGAACAATTATATCAAGCAACAGATGAGAAAGGCTTTACCATGTATATCTATGATTACAAATTCCCCGACCTTTCTGAAATTGCTTACAATCACTTGCTTCATCATTTAAATGCCTACAAGGTAAAACCACAGTTCTATGTCATCAACTTTGATGACCCAAGAAAAGTCGCACCGCTGTAATCCTATCAATCCAGCCTTTATGACAGACATCTCAGATGCCTACGAGAGTGCCTACACCATTATGCTCAACCTTAACCGTTCATGGATTCAGAAGCAGGGCGATTTCTTTGTGGAGTCGCCTATCATCTTGCTTGCTGCCATCATTTGGTTTCTGAAGATATATGAGAATGGCAAGTATTGCACCTTCCCCCATGCCATCGAATTTCTCAACCGTCCCTACGCACAGATATTTCCGATACTAACTGCCTACGATGAACTTGCCAACTACCTTTCTCCCTTTATGGATGCTTGGGAGGGTGGAGCACAAGACCAGTTACAGGGACAGATAGCCAGTGCCAAGATACCACTTTCACGTATGATTTCGCCTGCCCTTTATTGGGTAATGACGGGTGATGATTTCTCACTCGACATCAATAATCCCAACGATCCGAAAGTATTGGTCGTAGGAAATAATCCAGACCGACAAAACATCTACTCCGCAGCACTTGGACTCTATAACAGCCGTATCGTAAAGCTCATCAACAAGAAGAAACAACTCAAATCATCAGTAATCATCGACGAGTTACCTACTATCTATTTCCGGGGACTTGACAATCTCATTGCCACTGCCCGAAGCAACAAAAGTAGCGGTATGTTTGGGCTTTCAAGACTTTTCGCAACTTACCCGTGACTATGGTGATAAGGAGAGCAAGGTGATACAGAATACAGTTGGCAATGTGTTTAGTGGTCAGGTGGTAGGAGAAACAGCCAAGACTCTCTCCGAGCGTTTCGGTAAAGTCTTGCAGCAACGGCAGTCCATGACCATTAACCGTAATGACAAATCGACCTCTATCTCCACACAAATGGACAGCCTTATCCCAGCTTCTAAAAATTAGCAATCTCACGCAAGGAATGTTTGTGGGTGCTGTTTCTGACAATTTTGATGAGCGTATTGACCAAAAAGATTTTTCCATGCAGAGATAGTGGTGGATAGTGCAAAGGTTTCTACCGAAATGAAAGCATATCAGCCTATACCAACAATAGCAGACTTCATAAACGAAGATGGCTTCGATAATCTCAAAGAGACTATCGAAGCCAACTATCGTAAGGTGAAGCGAGAGATACTTTCGCTTGTCGATTCGGAGATTCAAAGAATAAAGAACACTCCTGTCTTATCTCATCTCATTCCAAACAAATAGCGCAACCACCAATCGAGCATTTTTGGATGTGATGCGACAATTAAGGAACAGAGTTATACCCACAAGTGATTTTTATGATAGCCGTTAGTACTAATAAACTACGGCTGTAACAAATCGTTTTTCGGTTCAATCGTTTTAGGTGGGTGCGAAGTGTAAGATTGTGCCGCTCGATATGATTGGTGGAACGGAAAACGGTACGGTGAATTTTTTTCGGCTGATAAGATAGCCGTAATTTTTTTCAATTTATCGGTATAAATAAATTTGGCTTTGGATAGGAAAAAGGTTGTGAAGTACTACCGACAAAGTACGGTTGGTACGTCTGCCAACATTGAAGGCAACCACCTGATTTGTTTCTCTCTCTAAGGCATGAACCAACCATCGTAAGCAACTTTTTCTTACCGATAAATATCCGCATTTCATCTACTTCGTAGGTTCTGCCTACAGCGATAGGTGGTTGTTTGATTTTTGCTTACTATCTGTAAAAATCCTTTAGAGCAAGGTGGTAACTAAAAATCCCCAATACTCGTGCCGTACTACGAATGCCTAATCCCTCTTTGGTCAGTTGGATGATTTTTAGAATCGGTGTCAGGAAGATAGGCTTTGTAGGGGTAGTCGGTAATAAAGCGCTTGTGGCAATATTTGCATTGGTAGCGTTGTTTGCCATTGCAATTCTTCCCACTTTTGACGATTGACTCAGATTGACAATAGAGACATAAAAAAAATTAACTCCCAATCTGGAGCATAAAATTTCAAAACTATCTTGTTGCTTCATTTGCTTATGCTATAATTGCGAAAATAATGTGAAGGCAAAGCGCTAATTCCTGCCTTCGCATTTTTTTAACTTATCAGATAGTCCTGATAATCAAGACCCTATTTTCACAACTCTCAATCTGGAGCATTACCTACTCATAAACATGTAGTTTGTCAGCTGCGCGATATACATATTTAATGTTAGATGAACAGCAAAACTCTATCTGAGGAATCTGCCCTGTTGATAGTTTATCATCTTTCTCATCTATACAATATTTATATTTTTAACTTCTTTCTAAGTTTGTTTTATAGTGTTATGAGACTTTTTTTAAGATCAAGTTCCGATAATTGTTTATCCATCAAGTGCACGTACATAATAGTACTATCTCCCATTCGTAATTCAGTATTAGAATTTCGTAAAAAGATGAGAAGGAGCTATTGTTGAACGATTAGCAGTAGAAACCTCTATAAAAAGAGTAGTATATATTATTGATTTGATTATTAATGGGAATGAAAAATATTATGTTTACTTGTATTCTTAATTTTGAAACAGAATGTTATTTCCCGTGAATAATCTATCATATCTTTATACTTCATATAGTCCTGTGGGTAGTTATCTACAACTGCAATCAATTCTGCTCTTAAATATGGACGATATATATTACAACAAGAGAGAACAAAAAGGAATCCCCCTAAGAACATTACTATTATTTTATTTTTAAGGCTTGGCATATTCTCCTGGATTATGCGTTTCTAAATATCTATACAATTCTTTAAGAGTAGGTGTCACAGTGCGCCATGAAGGATGGGCACGTTGCATTCTAAGAATTTCCCAATGTCTGCTACTTCCCTTTTTAAGAATACCATGTCCTGTAAATTCATGTACTCCCAAAACATTTATAACATTAGATTCTGTTGCGAGATATCCTCTTCTTTCAGAGTCTCCCTCCGGATGTATATATACTGTAAGTTGAATCTTATTCTTCGTTCTACTTGTTTCTGCAATAGGTGCATCACTCCATGGAATACTTCGCTCATGATTATAAGTTCCAGCTAAACTATACTCAGGACCGTCTCCTTTAGGGTTATAATCTAATTTAACTACAGAAATTTCCCTATTTGCTAGTTTACTGACATCATAGCCAGATCTCTTCAGTATATTAGAGTATATTTTAGAATAAGTTTTTGGTGCTAATGATACATTTTTATCATCTATTCTCTGACGATTCCAAACTTTATAGAAAACTTGCCCTCTACCCCTACCTATTATTTTTATATTTCGAAAATAATATATATATTATTGGTTTTTAGCAGAATTCTTAAAAAAATAAATGTACCATCTTGCGTGTAATAGGAATCCTCACCATCTGGGTCAATCAATATTATCGGATTGCCCTTACAAAAAATAAAACAACAAAGATTAGGATATTTCTCCCTCATTGGGTCTACCCCCAACCACATGGAGATTTTGGGGTCCATGTATCTAGCTCCGTAATAATACAGTCCCGTTTCTTCGTCCAATTCCTTGCCATTGAATTTATACGGCATGTCCTCTGATGAGGAGTGCTCGTCTACCAACAGCTCACCGTATGGCAGGTAAGCGTCGAATTGAGTAATGTTGGCATCTCTGTCCGTGATGTAGCTCGTTGAGCCGAGGTGGTCTGAGTGATAGAAGAATGTTTCTTCTCTTGTGGTATCATTTGCCACATAGCCATATCCTGCGGGCACATCCTCAGGATTGGTGGGTGGATTCCACTGCACGGGCGGTCCGGGAGGCGTGCCCGGCTCACTGAACTTGGGCGTCTGCGGCCAGCCTTTGGGTACGCTGTGGTCACCGAGTTCGCCGATAATGGTGTTATAGCCTACACCCGTATTTTCCGGGTCGGCATAATTACCCTTCATCGTGGGAATGCCCGGCGGCGTGCCGAGCTTCTTGTAATACTCCTCACGCTGTGCTTCTATGTTCTGCATTCGAGCGGCATAATCGCGCTGTCCTGCCGTAATTATATTTCCATTGATGCCATATACGTTATTGAATTGCCCTGTGCCAATTTTAGAGGCAATACGCTTGTCGCCGATGAAATAATGCTTTGTAAAACGGTTCTTGTTGATGCTGATAATCGAGGCAGGGATACAAAGTATAGTCGTCATGCTCATGGAAGGTGATTCCCTGCGGTGCGCCGTTGATATAGACGCCTTCCATCGTTCCATGATTCTTGATGATGCGTTCGCCTCCTGCATTGTTGAGGTTGTTCCGTATATTCGGATTGTTCATTATCATATCGAAGAATTTCTCTTTAACGTGAGTTCGATGAATTCAGAACAACGTAAGTTAATTGCCTCCATTCGTTTTTGAAGCATTTATAGAGTATTTACTATCAATTCACACAAATACCATTTCTTCTCAGAAAAACGAAATATACACTTGTAAAAGCAGCTACTATTTGGTATGTATATATATTCTTCAATATTTCCGTTCTGAAGTGTTTTTGTATTCTTTCTTATATTTAGAATTATGATATGCCTCATTAATATCTTTCATATAAAACAGTATATCCTCTTCACTCCATACATATTCATTTTTTTAGTGTGTCTTCAATAACATAATCATCAGAATTAAATCCATTTATCCGATCTTTAATTCTCGCTCGCATAAAAGGTGCTATCATTGTGAAATGCTTTGACAAAGTCAAGAAATATCTCTTTTTTTCCATAACAAGTGATGATACGGTGTCTTTTTATATTTGTTTTTTTGTTCGTTTACTTTCTTGTATGTACAAGATAATAAAGAATATATAAGAAAGGGAATAATCAATACTCTCATAGATTTCATGCAAATTTAATTATTTTTGAACATTGTAAGACCTTATTTTACAATTAAGGTAGGGAACACTGCATTAACTCCAGATCTGTCCTATCGATATATCAATTTACTTCCTTTGTCCAAAAGTCTACCACTGCTCGTATCTGCTTTGGGAGTATCTATATTTTTTTACTCCTGTTCCATCTATGACATATTTTAATAGTATAATAGCTTCTTCGCTATTCATTTTCTCTTTCTTAATATAATCTACAATAGCATGAGATAAGAGATTTCTTTCATTTTGATAATTGCAAAGCCTCTTCTTCAATATTCTTTATATTTTTTTAACTCTTGATAGGATAAAAGCATTCTTTTTCACTATCATTATTGAAATCTGGTATATATTTATAATAGACATTTGTCCCATAGTCTAATCCATATTCTCCATAGACATATTTATATAAACCTATCAATGCCATTTCTATAAACCGTCGATTACAATTATTATCTGATAGATAACTACATACTTCATTTATAACATTTACGGAATTTTTCAAATCCTAAATTTTTGAAAAAAACATGAACTTCTCCACCATTTATAACAAAAAGTTTTTGTTGGGTAATGCGGCTGAAAAACTTAACCGAAAAAGAGTATACGCCATCATATGTTCCTCTCTTAATTTGAGAAAGCTTTCCTATGATGGTTTTTACTACTAACTCTAACTTTAAATTCCTTACAAACCTTAATAGCAATTCTATCAGGTAAAGTAATAGTGATCTCGGAATTTTTGACCACCAATCTGCAATACCATAAAAAGTACCACAAATAATATACAAAATCTATTTCTCATCTTTTGGTGTTTCTGCTTGTTTTTGTTTACTTAATTCATCTCGATATTTTTGTTCCGTTTGCCTTGCTTTTTTCTCATATGTAGAGGAAGGAACTTTTTTTTGGTTGGGCTGACTTGATCGAATATCCCGATCAACTTCAACGGGATCTGCTGCATGAACAGATTCATGGCTAGCCTCCACTCCTAATGCCTCCTCTAAACTTAAACCAAAATTCGCATTTCCTTCTTCTTTTGTAGATTTTTTTCTATCATATCAACGAAAAAAAGTTATTTTTTTGCCCATGTGGAACTATAACGATTATTTTTTTCAGTCTTATACTACTTCCATCAGCAGTTGCTTGCTGAGTCTCAGCATATGTCATTGTCGTTTTTGTTTCTGTATTCCTATGGCTATATATTAAATGTATTTTTTTGTTGGAGAATTTACTAATAATGCAAGTTGTTTTCCTACCGGTCTCTGTTTTTCATCATTCCATTAAAAAGAGCCTTTTGTATTCTCGTTGGCTTTTTGGAGACACAGTCAATTTGCCCTTTTCATAATAAATAACAATCATATTTCCTTGATATACTTTTTCCATCTGGATCAATAAACTTGATCGGATTTCCGATACAATAGACATAACCACTAACGGAAGCATATTTCTCAGTTAAAGGATCTATTCCATACCACAAACTTGTAACAGGGTCCATGTATCTTGCACCATAATAATATAGCCCCGTTTCCTCGTCCAAATCCTTGCCATTAAACTTGTACGGCAAATCCTCTGATGAAGAGTGCTCGTCTACCAACAGCTCGCCATAGGGCAGATGGGCATCGAACTGGGTGATATTGGCATCTTTGTCAGTGATATAGCCGGTAGAGCCTAAGTGGTCAGAGTGATAGAAGAATGTTTCTTCTCTTGTGGTATCGTTTGCTACATAGCCATAGCCTGCGGGCACGTCTTCGGGATTAGTGGGCGGATTCCACTGCACGGGCGGTCCGGGAGGCGTACCCGGCTGACTGAACTTCGGTGTCTGCGGCCAGCCTTTTGGTAGTAAGCTATACCGCCTTTGACGCCGAATAACGTCTGTGGCTTATGATATTGAAGAAAAAAACAGTGGCACCGGGAACAAAGGCGCCTTTTTTTCTCGAAATTGTAATTGGAATAATAATCTTCACTTACCAAGATCTTGTCGATACCGTTATGCAAGCCATAACCGCCTGATAGGCGAACACCCAATTTGAAAGCACTTTCTTGAGCAAAAAAACATTAGAGGTCAAGAGAAACGAAAAGGTATATTAGTAAAACTTTTTCTCATAAGCTCTGCTTTTTATTATTTCTGCGAATATATATTATTTTTTTAAATTTGCAAACATTTTGAGATTTTTTGCTTTTTACTTTTTACTTTTGAAGTTCTCAGGATTTTTCCAAAAATCGATTACGCTCATTTGAAAAGTTCCTATAATAGAGTTTTTTTCTTTACATTTCCCCCGTATTTCCCTTCTTATCTCTATTATAGAATCGTTAGACTTATTGCTATATTTTTTTGCTGTTCGATAATGACTTATTCACTCAATAACAAATGATTATGGAATCGAACAACAATGACAATTATGTGCTGGTATTGGAAGACCGCACGGAAGTGAAGAACGAGAAAGAGACAGGGAAACTCTCTGTGGTTTCGGGTATTGACGACAAAGGCAAACTCCAAACAACGGAAGCCAAAGATGTGCATCAGGCAGCCTTTTTGAAGTTCAACAACAAGGACGGCTTGCTGAAGAACTTCATGACCAATTTCCTCAAACAGTTTAACGAGCCGTCCCGTTTCGGACTCTACAAAGTAGTAGCTAACAATGTGGAACAAGGCGTGGCATCGCTCCACACCATGCTTCAGAACCGTGAGAAGCCGGAGAACAAGCAGCAATTGGCAGACAGTCAGGTGCGCTTTGACGACTTCCTGCCCAAACAGAAGAACGCCACCGCTATCGACGAGTCAAAGATTGATTGGAAGCAGCTTGACGACCTCGGTCTTACCCGTGAGCGATTGGAGCAGAGCGGAGAGTTAGCAAAAATGCTCAATTGGCAAAAGAGCAATCTTATCACGATTACCGTGCCTATCGGTGATACTACCATCTATACTGATGCACGTCTGGCATTCCGTACAGATGGTGAGGGTAATATCGGATTGGCTATCCACCCACTCCGCAAAGAACCACAACTCGACTTCCCTTATTTGGGACACAAGTTCTCCTCAGAGGAGAAAGAACAGCTTCTTGCAACGGGTAATCTTGGCAAGACCATTGAGATTACGCCCAAGAATGGCGAGCCGTTCGCAGCCTACGTATCCATCGATCCGCAGACCAACGAACTCATCGCCCTTCGTGCCGACCGTGTGGCTATCCCAAAGGAAATCAAAGGCGTTACGCTTTCCGATGCGCAGTACAAAGACCTTGTAGAGGGCAAAGCCGTGAGAGTGGAAGGAATGACCGCCAAGAGTGGCAAGTCCTTTGATGCCATCCTGCAAGTCAATGCCGAGAAGAAAGGCATCGAGTTTATCTTCGAGAACAAGCAAGGTTTGAAGGAGCGACAGCAACACTCTCAGCAACAAGGCGCACCACGCAAACTCTGCGGTTTGGAACTCTCCAATAAGCAGTGTGAGGCTTTTGGACAGCGGACGAACACTTTATCTGAAAAACATGGTGGACAAGGAAGGGCAACCCTTCAATGCCTACGTCAAGATGGACAAGGAACAGAACCGCCCGCGTTTCTACAAGTGGAATCCAGACAAGAAGCAGGAGACTGGCAAGGAAAAGGTGGTAGCCGTAGCCGAAGAACACAAAACACAGGTTGCCGTGAACAACCAAGGCAAGACCAACGAAGCTACCAAGAACGTGAACGAGCCGTTAAAGTCCGGGCAGACACAACCCACTGCTGCCCAAAAAGCAGAAGCAGGACGAAAAGAAACAGCAACGCCGTGGACGCAAGATGTAACCCTTAAAACCAAACCCGACTATGATTACTTGTATTATTGCCGAGAAACCCTCGGTAGCCAGAGATATAGCCCATATCGTAGGAGCTAATACCAGACAAGACGGATTTTTTTGGAAGGTAGCGGTTATGTGGTAACATGGGCGATGGGACATCTCATCACCCTTGCCATGCCCGAAGCCTACGGTTTTGCAGCCTATAAAGCCGAAGACCTGCCCATTCGTCCCAATCCTTTTCCAGCTTATCGTGCGACAAGTGCGCAAGGACAAGGAATACACGTCCGACCCCGCAGCGCTCAAACAGCTCAAAAGCTATCCGAGGTTGTTTCGACAGAGCCGACCACATCATCGTAGCCACCGATGCAGGGGCGAGAAGGTGAACTCATCTTCCGCTATATCTATCACCATTTGAACTGCCATAAGCCTTTTTGACAGACTTTGGATTTCCTCGCTTACAGACAAAGCCATTCGTGAGGGACTTGCCCATCTCAAGGCAGGAGGCGCGTATGACAATCTCTATCACTCCGCAAAGGCAAGAAGCGAAGCCGACTGGCTTGTAGGCATCAATGCCAGCCGAGCCCTGTCCATTGCTCGCAAAGGCGGTTACTCTTTGGGACGAGTACAAACTCCGACACTCGCTATGGTCTGCCGTCGGTACATAGAAAATCGTGATTTTTTTCTTCCATTCCTTATTGGAAACTCTCCGTAGCAGGAGAAAAAAAGAGGGCATATCGCTAAAAGCCGTGAACAGCAGTGCATTTGACAATGAAGCCGATGCACAGTCCGCTCTCGCTTTGCTTCACGAACAGAACAGGCTTCAGGTAATATCGGTCGCAAGAAAGGTAACGCATACGTCTCCACCCCTCTTGTACGACCTTACCACCCTACAAAAGGAAGCCAACAAAAAGCACGGCTTTTCAGCAGATAAAACCCTCTCAATAGCGCAAAGCCTCTATGAGAAGAAATTCACGACCTATCCCCGCACAGGCAGCCGATATATTAGCGAAGACGTCTTCGAGGAAGTACCCGCCTTACTAAGCAAGATAGGCACTGCACTTCCGACACCGCTCAATCGCCACTCGGTGGACAACGGCAAGGTAACCGACCACCATGCCATCATCCCTACGGGTGAAACTCCATCGGGACTATCAGCAGATGAAACGACCATCTACCAAATGGTAGTCCATCGTTTCATCGAAGCCTTCTCTCTCGACTCGGAGGAAGAGCGGATGCAGGTGGAACTGACGGACGGTACAAACATCTTCATTTGGAAGGCGTGCCGAAGCATTTCTTTGGGTTGGAAAGCCGTGCAGCAAGGTACCGGAACGAACGATGAAAAAAAGGCAAGGAGGATGAAGAACAGACCTTGTCCGTGTTGCCCAACCTGACAGAAAAAGAGGTGTTACCACTGCTTTCTTCAGAGATTACCGAACACAAGACCAAGCCAAAACCACTCTACACCGAAGCCACTTTGCTTTCCGCAATGGAGAATGCAGGTAAGGAGGTTTCAGAAGCAGAAAGCAAAAAGAGCAATGGCAGAATGTGGTATCGGTACACCTGCCACCCGTGCCAACATCATCGAAACGCTCATTTTGCGTGAATATATCCGAAGAGAAAAGAAAAACGGTAGTCCCGACAGATAAAGGCTTGGCAGTCTATGAGATTGTCAAGGATAAACGGATTGCCAATGCAGAGATGACAGGCTCGTGGGAACTGACCCTTGCCGCCATCGAAGCAGGACAGATGCCGTCCGAGAAGTTCGCGCAAGGCATCAACTCCTATGTGGAGACGATTTGCGAGGAACTCTCGCCCTTGCTCCACCGATGCAGAAAGTCCTATCCCGCCTACCGCTGCCCCAAATGCGGTAACGAAAGTGTGGGCATCTATGCCAAGATTGCCAAATGCAGGCACGAGGGCTGCGACTTCCACATTTTCCGTGAAATCTGCGGCACGTTCCTTTCAGAAGACAACATCCGTGATTTGATAACCACCGGGCGAACACCCATCCTCAAAGGCTTGACGAGCAAGGCTGGCAAGAAGTTCAATGCACGCCTTGTTCTGGGTGAAGACCATACCACCTCCTTTGAGTTTGAAGGCAAGAAAGGAAAAGCACGAGGGAGATAGTTATCAGAGACTCGGAGCTAAAATAAATTAGTTGGGAGGTAGAAAAAATTATCTCCCGACTAATTTTTCCTCTCCATCCTTAAAACAGAAAAACTATGTCATACAATAAGAAAGCAGTCTTGGAGGGCAATACGGAAGCCATCCGTGTAATCCTCCGATTAGAGAAAGAACGCCGTAAAGCCACCGAAGCCGAGAAAGTCTTGCTCAGAGGTTATCAAGGTTTCGGTGGCTTGAAATGTGTACTCAACCGCACAGATAACCCCGATGACATCCGCTATTGGAGCAAGTCAGAGCAGAATCTCTTTGAACCTATCCAGCAGCTCAAGCAGATGATTTATCGTGAAGCCGTAGATGCCAACACCGCCAAGCGGTATTGGGAGAGCATCAAGGCAAGCGTACTGACCTCCTTCTATACCGATACCCGTATCGTTTCTGCCATCTCAGACGCACTTGCCTCCACAAACCTGCAGATAAGACGATGTTTAGACCCTTCTATGGGTATGGGTGCCTTTGCCGAGACCTTTGCAAAGCAAGCAGGAGTTGTAGATGCAATGGAGAAGGACTTGCTCACTGCCCGCATCAGCCAAGCCCTGCACCCTTATGGGAAAGGCAATATCTTCGTCCGAAACGAGCCTTTTGAAGCCATTGGGGAGTTAGAAGACAAGGACAAATACGACCTTGTTACAAGTAACATTCCTTTCGGTGATTTCATGGTCTATGACCGAGAATACAGCAAAGGCAAGGACACTCTTAAACGTGAGTCCACACGTGCCATTCACAATTACTTCTTCGTGAAAGGTCTGGACTGTATCAAGGAAGGTGGCTTACTGGCATTCATCACCTCACAGGGCGTATTGGACAGTCCTCGCAATGAAGCCATACGCCGTTACCTCATGCAGAACAGCCGCCTTATCTCCGCTCTCCGACTGCCATCGGGTATGTTTTCAGACAATGCGGGAACGGACGTAGGCAGTGACCTCATTGTCCTGCAGAAGCAGACTGGTAAAGAAATCAGCAAGGGAATTGAGCAGCAGTTCGTAGAAACTGTTTCTGTTCCCAAGGAAGAAGGCTCTTCTGTCGTCTTCAAGCATAACTCTCTTTTTGTAGGAGATTGGAAAGACATATCTCATCGCACCATTGCTACAGAGCGCATAATGGGTACAGACCCTTATGGAAGACCTGCATGGGAGTATCGGTTCGCAGGAGGGATTGAGAAAATGGCAGAAAGCCTCCGGACACAGCTCTCCCTTGAAATGGAACAACGTATCGACCGTAAACTATATGAAACCGGTATACCAATGACAGAGGCAGAGCGAGAGACAGAAGCGGAGAAACAGCTTCGCAAGTTGGGTATTACCATAAGTCGGGAAGAAGAAACAGAGAGGATAAAGACTGAAGACAAGGGTATAAACGATGCCCATAACCTCATGCCCGACAGTATCAGGAAACAGTTGTCTAAACTCTATTCGACGGAAAAAGGAACTCATTGGCGATAAGGTTGCCTACGCACGCTATTTCTTCCCTATGGGAGCATACACAGCCTACCTTCTGGAATATGACCCCTCAAGAGCCGCATTGGTTTCGGTGCTGTAACGATGGGGTACGGCTGGGAGCTTGGCAATATGTCCCTCGATGAGATGGAAGGCGTGAAGGTTAGAGGACTGGGGATTGAACGTGATCTGTACTTCTCTCCTAAGAAATTGCATGAGATAGCCGAACTGGAAGAAATCGTGAGGGGACAATATACTAAAGAAGAAGTGGTGGCAGAGGAAATCAAGAAAGAAGCGGTAACAAAGACAGAAGACACCGTAAAGGGAGACTGTGAACGGTATTTCTGAAATCGAAACATCCAACGAGGAATTAGAAACTGAAACAGGAATTAATGTCGGGCAAGTCATAGAACCAGATGATTTTTACCATTAGCAAGGTACAGGCAAAAGGAAATACCATTTCCAATGGAGAGACCACTCCATTGCAATCACCATCATCGGAGTCCGCCCCACAACAATCAGTATCAGGACAGCCTTCCATAACTATAGAACCTGCACCCGAAGGCGTACCCGCTTTGACACTTCATCATCAATACGAGCAGGAACCACAGGAAATCCGTACGGATATTGAGTCCCCAAGAGAGATGAATGGACAGACGATATTCTTTGATGACGATCATCATCCGGTGGTGGACAATAACATGGAAGACATCGGACAACTGGAGCAGCTGTCACTATTTTGCCCCAGAGGAATACAGCCTTTGGACAAGAGAGGTCAGCCGTGTGAACAATGAAATCAAGGATAATTCAGGAACTTCACAGGCGCGCCGTCCTGTAACACAAACTGTTTCCCCAAAAAAACAGCGGAGTCCAAGATGCAAAAGGCTGCGACCATTCCTCAACGGCGTATCCGTAGTAGCAGGAAAGTAGCTTCTTCCTCCCCACGTGAGCCGTCGCTTTTCGACTTCATGAACGAAGCCGAGGAGCGCAAGCCAAAACCGATAGCGGAAGTCACAAAGGAGTTTGACGCTTCACCACGTCCGTTTCTTTCTTCGCCGGACTCACACCTAAGAGACGGCTCCATTGTCGTGCAGAAAGGTCAGATGGGGTTTCTTTCTGACCTGAAGCGACATCCGACCTTCAACCCGATGGACTTGCCGTATGCGCAGCTTTCCCGTCTCAAAGCCTATATCGAGATACGGGAGTGCTATCATCGTCTTTATGACTACGAGGTGGAGAACCATGCAGAAGACAGGGAAGACCGCAGCAGACTCAACCACCTGTATGATGACTATGTTGCACGCTGGGGATACTTTAACCAGAAGGCGAACACCGACATCATCAAGATGGACGCCACAGGCGTGGAAATGCTCTTCTTGGAACGCTCCGAGAACGGCAGGTACATCAAGGCGGACATCTTTGACCATCCCACGGCTTTTTCTACCACAGAACTGACCGTTGCCACAGACCCGATGGAAGCCTTGGGCGCATCGCTCAACAAGTACGGTACGGTGGAACTTGACTACATGAGTTCGCTTTTACCTGATATGGAAGAAAACGACATTATTTCTTCCTTGGAAGGTCGTATCTATTTCAATCCCGAAGAGAATGCCTACGAGGTAGCGGACAAGTTCATTTCGGGCAATGTAATAGAGAAGGCTGAGCGTATCGAGTCGTGGCTCTTGGATCATCCCAACCACGAAGAGGCAAAACAGAGCCTTGCTGCCTTGCGTGCAGCCACGCCAACACCCATTCCATTTGCAGACCTTGACTTTAATCTCGGTGAACGCTGGATACCTGCCAAAGTCTATGGCAGGTTCGCTTCGGAGTTCTTCGGGACGGATATTGGCGTATCCTACCATTCTAATATGGACGAGTATTCCATTGTCTGCGACCGAAAGAATGCTAATATCTGGCACAAGTATGCCGTACAGGGCGAGTTCCGCCGCTATGACGGTATCAATCTCTTAAAGCATGCCCTACACAATACCATTCCCGACATCAACAAGAGCAAGGAGGTGACGGACAAGGTTACGGGAGAGACGAAAACTATCAAAGTAAGAGACGGACATGCCATCCAGATGGCAAATGCCAAGATTGAGGAAATCAGGCAGGGCTTTGTCGATTGGCTCGGACGTACACCTGACACGTTCAAGCAACAACTCTCTGACCGTTATAATCGTCTTTTCAACTGTTTTGTGCGACCCAACTTTGACGGCACGCACCAGACGTTTCCCGACCTTGACCTCAGACGATTGGGTATTGCAGACCTCTACAAGAGCCAGAAGGATGCCGTGTGGATGCTCAAAACCAACGGTGGCGGCATCTGCGACCATGAGGTGGGAGCGGGAAAGACACTCATCATGTGTACGGCTGCCTACGAGATGAAGCGATTGGGACTGGCAAACAAGCCGATGATTATCGGTCTGAAGGCAAACGTATTCGACATTGCTGATACCTTTAGGAAAGCTTATCCCAATGCTAAGGTACTCTATCCAGGTAAGAACGATTTTAATAAACAGAACCGCCAACGTATTTTTAACGACATCAAGAACAACGACTGGGACTGCATCATCCTCACGCACGAACAGTTCGGCATGATACCGCAGGCCTTGGAGATACAGGAAGCGATTATGCAAAAGGAACTGGACTCTGTGGAAGAAAATCTCGAAGTGTTGCGGCAACAAGGAAGAGACATCTCCCGTGGGATGCTCAAAGGCTTGGAGAAGCGCAAGCAGACGCTGGAAGCGAAGCTGCAGAACATACAGGACAGCATCGCCGAAAGAAAAGACGATGCCGTAGATTTCAAGATGATGGGTATCGACCACCTCTTTGTAGATGAAAGCCATCAATTCAAGAACCTGATGTTCAACACACGCCATGACAGGGTGTCGGGTTTGGGCAATCCCGATGGCTCACAACGTGCCTTAAACATGCTCTTTGCTATTCGTACCATACAAGAACGGTCTGGCAAGGACTTGGGAGCGACTTTCCTTTCGGGAACGACCATTTCAAATAGTCTGACGGAGTTGTATCTTCTGTTCAAGTATCTTCGTCCGCAGGCTTTGGAAAAGCAGGGCATCAACAGCTTCGACGCATGGGCTGCTGTCTTTGCCAAGAAGTCTACCGACTACGAGTTCTCCATCACAAACGACATCATACAGAAGGAACGGTTTAGGACATTCATTAAGGTGCCTGAGCTGGCTGCGTTTTATGCGGAGATTTGCGATTTTCGTACTGCCAAAGACATTGGTATCGACCGCCCTGAGAAGAATGAGATACTGCACAACATTCCGCCTACACCCGAGCAGGAAGTTTTTATCGGCAAACTGATGGAGTTTGCCAAGAGTGGCGATGCCACGCTTTTGGGACGAGCACCACTGAGTGAGAGCGAGGAAAGGGCAAAAATGCTCATTGCAACAGACTATGCCCGCAAGATGAGCCTTGATTTACGCATGATTGATGAAAATGCGTACTCAGATCATATTGACAACAAGGCAAGTCATTGTGCGAAACTCTTGAATGACTATTATCAGAAGTACGATGCACAGAAAGGGACGCAGTTCGTTTTCTCTGATTTAGGGACTTACAAGCCCGGCGGAGATTTCAATATCTATTCGGAAATCAAGAGAAAGCTGATGGAGGACTACCATATCCCGGCATACGAGATACGCTTCATTCAGGAATGTAAGAACGAAAAAGGCAAAGAAGGCGATGGTGGATGCGATGAACCGTGGCGACATCCGCATCATCTTCGGCTCAACTTCTATGTTGGGAACAGGTGTGAATGCCCAACAGCGGGCGGTAGCAGTCCATCAACTCGATACACCGTGGCGACCGTCAGACCTTGAGCAACGCAATGGGCGTGCCATCCGAAAAGGAAATCTTGTCGCCAAGGAGTTTGCCGACAACAAGGTAGATGTCATCATCTATGCCGTAGAGCGTTCTTTGGACAGCTACAAATTCAACCTGCTGCACAATAAACAGCTCTTCATCAATCAGTTAAAGACAAACACGCTGGGTAGTCGTACCATTGACGAGGGAAGTATGGACGAGGACAGTGGAATGAACTTTTCCGAGTATGTGGCTGTACTTTCAGGCAACACCGACCTTTTTGGAAAAAGCAAGGCTTGACAAGAAAATCACCACCTTGGAATCCGAGCGTAAGAACTTCCTCCGTGAACGTGATGCAGCAAACGGCAAGTTGGCAGAGATTGAGAGTTCCGTATCTTTCCATTTGGACAAGATTAAGGAGGCTAAGTCAGACTTAGCTCTATTTGAGCAGCGTGTAGAACATGATACCGATGGGCAGCTCATTAACAAACTGACTATCAAGGGTGTGGAAGACAGTACCGACATCAAGGCCATTGCTGCCCGTCTGCAAGAGATTGACGAAAAAGCACGCACCAAAGGAGAGTACAACAAAATCGGTGAAGTTTATGGTTTTTTTCCATCATGGTCAAGACGGAGAGTACTTCCAAAGACTTGTTCGACTGTTCAGTGAATCGCTTTTTTTGTGAAAGGACAGGAGAGTATCTACTATACCTATAATAATGGTAAGTTGGCAACAGACCCGAAACTTGCCTGTCAAAACTTCATTAATGCTTTGGAGCGTATTCCAAAGGTGATAGAATCGCATGAGAAGGAAATGGCAAAGGTTGTGGCCAATAAAGAAGTTTATACTAATATTGCTAATAGTTCTTGGAAAAAAAGAGGACGAACTTCGCTCACTTAAAAAGTGAAGCTGCTGAATTGGACAGAAAGATTGCACTTACCCTTACTCCGCCAGATGAAGAAAAAGGAAGAAAAAGAGGAAATAAAGCAAGGAAAAAATTTATCCAACAACTCTGCCAAAATAAAGAATGAGAACAATCCTGCCCAAGACAAAGAGGAATATAGTCGTTTGCAGAGTTTCAGACCCAAGTGGAGACGTTAAAAGAATGGTTGTTTTTCTTTCCTGCAAGTAAACTAATAGTTGACTTATGAGGAAATTTCCGAACTATTCCCAAGAGGAAAATCAGCCAATATATATCTATGCGATAGTTAGGTTTGAAACCCTTTGTCATCAATCATCTCGCTTTCGTACTACCTCATCTATCTCCTCCCTTTGATATTTGCTTTAAGAATCTATAGAAGATAATCCCTATTCATTCGTGAGGTCAATTTCTCTCAAAGACTTCAGTATTTTCAGAAATGATGCTTTTATGGTATTTGAAGATGGAATATCTCGATAAGCTATAGCAGATAGGTTCTCTACGTATTTGGGAGTCAAAATCTCCCATAAATGATCAAAATCCACTACCAATGGAGACTGATTTATGTCTTTTAGGTCTTTCCAGCCCAAAGGCTCGTCAAAAGCTTGTTGGTCATGTTCCACCAAAATCTTTATGTCTCGAACAAATTCTTTTCTACATACATAATCTTCTAATTCTTTGATATTCAATAGCGCATTCAAGTCATAGAAGTGGCGTATTTTAGATGATAATGATGCTGTTGGCTGCTCGCTCATTGAAAAGCGAATGAGAGACACTATTTTCTCACACAAGGTTTGTCTAAGAGATAAGACATTCAGTTCAAAAGGTTCAAGGTGATACTTCTCTATCACATCTTCCATCTTTTGCTTTTTCAGATATGTAGTAACAAAAGGCTCTATCATCCTTTTCTCGTATGGAAAAGGATTGGCAAATGCACTGATCTCTACAATAATTCTCGCAGGAACAGGATTTACAGAAGTGTCAAAACCTGTATGGGCTGTATAAGAGAAGGCTTGCTTCCTATATTTTGAGCCCTTGGATATATCTGAAAAGCTTTTGTCCTCTGTCAAGCCCATAGTAACCTCTTTCATCAAGTTTGATAAAAGTATTTTAACCTGATTACCACTCATATCCCCACTGATAACAGCAAAGTCCACGTCCTCTGAAAACCTATCTATCAGTTGATATGCCTTTGATAAAGAAGTTCCTCCCTTAAATACGATTTTTGATTCATAAGAACTTCTGGACAATGCACGCAGTATTCTTGAAATGTGGTAGTCTTTCTCTATTAACTGTATAGGGATTTTCAAATCTTCTGACGAAGTTTGTACCAAATCCATGAATAACTCAGTGTCTAAATATAGAGAATCTTTTATTGTATGTTCCATTGACTAGAAACTAAAGTTGGTGAGAGTCCGACTCTAAATCGTGTAAGCGGACTTAATGTTTGAAATAATGTAGTCGCAAGAGAGTCATTAGTTAGCATAGATCCCAATAAAGCTCGCGTGAGCGGAGAGTATTTTAAGGCAAGATTGACCAGTTGAGTCAGCTCATCCTTGGAGTACTCATTGACTTTTGCCTTTAAGAGAGTATATGATCTGTCAGTAGTTGTATCAGGTATCTTCTTAATCCATTTCAAGCAGTCTAATATACGCAGCATTTCGATATTATCTCTGTTGATGGGATTTTTCTGCAATACAAAACGAATCGTATATATTCCACGCTTCCCATTCCGTTTAGGGAAATTGGAACCTATCTCAAGAGTTGCAGACTGTTGAGTTGTCAATCCAAACAAGTTGAATGCATAGAACCCGGTCAGATAGCCTATAGGGGTGTCGTTGTCATAGAGCAAGTCACGGAATCGTTCTTCCATGGACGGACCAACAACACCAAATCTTGTTCGTTTTGGTTTTATAATAAGTACCTCGACTAAGGCGCTCTATTTCACCCTCCTGAACCAGTCTTCCCAAAGTGACTACGGCCGCATTTTTGCTCACTGCGAGGAAGCCCTAAGTCTTCCAATCGGAAAACTTTTCCCGTCTCAAAATTAGAAATTTTATTTTTAATACTTTTGCTTGTCATACAAATTGTTCCTTTTGCAAAGGTATATATTTTGTTGTGTAAATGCAAGTATTTACACAACAAAATTTTAGTGCAAGGAGACTTACTAACCATCTTGCTTTCGTACCATTTTATCTATCTCTTCCCGAAGGAAAAGCAACCGCCCATTAGCTTTGAGGTAAGGAATTTTCTCTGACCATACCCAGTTGTAGATGGTTTTTTGCTCCACTTTCAAGATCTTAGAAACATCTATGATATCCAGATATTCAGGTTTCAAAGGTGGATGGACATTTGTATCAACGGATTGCTCTTGCAGGACAAGTAGCTGATCGAGCTTATACTCGACAGTTTTTAATTTATCAAACAATCGCTTGCACCAGTCTATTTCTGAAGTATCGTTTAAGTATGGCATAGTTCTCCTTTTTGATAGTTTCCATTTATATCTTGTGTCAAAAATACGCTGCTCTTTCATATATGCAATGTACTTTTTTGCTGTTCGATCTTTGATCTCCATTTCACGCGTCAGCACCTCACAAAGTTCTTGGTATGAAAGCCTTAATTTAGTACGAAATGCAGATTTGATGACAAGCAAAAGTTCATCGGACTTGCGTTTTTCTTTATCTTCCTTTGACTTCTCACCACAATAGACATGCATACCCTCATCTTTGTCCCAGCCGAATAGCATCATTGGCACATCTAAGGGACTTCCGTCGCGGACTTTCAACGCCTTTACGACTGAATATTCGGGATTATCATCTTTCTCAATGGAGAGGATTCCTGCGGCTTTTCTCTGCAACTCGGAACCGATATGCCCACGTAGCTTTATACCATTAGGCACAAAATGAAGCACACAGATGATGCAAGTATTGTATATTCCTGCTAATCGGTAGAGTTCATCAACAATGGCTATACTCTCCGTTTCGTCATTGGCCGAGCGTATCAGGTCAGCAATACCGTCAATTACCACAATATGGATGCCACCATGCTTGTGATGGAATAAGTCCATACTCTCACGAATGATTTTTAGCCTGTCTTTGCGGGATAGTGATGCCAAGTAGAGTGAATGATAGAACTCTGGCACAGCCTTTACTCCTGCCCTACGAAGTGTCTTTCCCAAGTTCTTGTGCAGTTGTGCTTCAGACTGCTCCGTATCATAGTGAAGAACCGCTAAGCCTTTTGGGTTAGCAGTTATCTCTAATCCCAATGTCTGTTCAGCTTGTAATCGTTCCGAACCAAGTGTACCTGAAAGGATTCCAGAAATATAGTTGCTCTTACCTGTTCCTTCTCCACCTGTAATACAAAACAGATTATCCTGTGTTCCGAGTGGAACACCATTGACTGCCACAACTGATTTGGAAGCATCAGGTGGATTATCGTAGTCGATTTCACAAGATTTTAATATCATCATTGTCTGCGAATACATATTGGTAAACATATCAGAAAGAAGAACTTTCAAGTCATTCGAGTTATTTCCCAAGGCAAAGAAGTCAGATATATCTTTCTCTGACTTAATTCCTTGCAGCGGCAAGGTCAGACTCAAAATCTTATATTGAGTAAGTGCATCTGTTTGCCGTTTGGCTTCTCTTATTCCCGTCTCATCAGAGTCATACAATATAATAATATGTCGAAAACGAAGCTGTAATCCTTCGATAATATTCTCAGGAAGCTCTGCGGTTTCACTATTGAAACAAATAGCATTAAAACCATGGGCAGATAAAGATAGTACATCTTTCTCTCCACCAGTAATGAATATGATATCCCCTTTACTGGGCAACTGTTGGAAGCCAAAGACATAATCGGTCACTTTCTCGCCACCATAAAGAAAGCGTAGCTTACTTTTGGGGCGATAGACCTTTACAAACGTCCCCATATTGTAAGCAAACATCGGCTCTTCATGTGTCGCTCCTAATGTAAACGGCTTACCTTGATTAGAGATAGACTCATAACGAGCAAGTGACTTTACATGAAAACGTTGTAAGGTGTTGGAATCAATACCATATTGTTGCCAATATTTCATTTCCTCGATACTAAAAGATTGTTCTATCAGTTTATACCACTTCTTCTTTTCCATTAACTTTGGTTGGTCTGCGGGTTGTGAAATAGTCGGTTTAGGAGGTTTCATTATCGTAGCTCGTTGTTCAAAGCGTTCTTGCTTTCCTATGTAGATGTTTAGTTGCAAGTCTCGTATAATAGTTTCAAGTACCTTAACAAAATCTTTCTTCACATCCAATCCTATCATTGTGGCAGCAAACCAAAAACAATCTCCAGAATAAGCATCATTTCCAAAGTCTTTCATGCGATAGCAGTCTGACTTTCTATCAAGATATATATTGCATGAAGCACGTTTATCTTCGTACAAAGGGTTACGAAAAATTACGCTTAATCACGAAATCAATAGGCATATAGAAACAGAATATTTCAAGTCCTTTGTTGGTACGCAATAATATTTCTTCTTTGATGTTCATAGCTCTTCGAATAAGGTTTGAGATTCTCCCATATAGCCTTTTAGCACACCTTCTTTGTAAGCGTTTAGACGCTGTAAAGCCTCTAAACGACGAAAGCCCTTGAAAGTGGCTCTACCCTGTCTTGACAGAGAGATATAGTCCTTTAAATGGATAAACTACATGATTACTAGATACATATCTGTACGGAATAGAATTAGATTCCCTCCATCTTGCAAGTGATGCCTTGGATATTCCAAGCAGGTGCAGAACATCTGCCGAACTCAACTCTATCTTTTTCCTCCAAAACGGAATAATCATGCTTTTAGCTCCCTGATAAAAGCAGGCTATCTGTCTAAATTCTTCACGAAGTGTTTGAAGTTCATTTATTAGGGAGAGTGTTTCGTGGTGTTCCATCTTCTTTAAGTAGGGTTTGGCAAAAGATTAATAATAGCTGATAAAAAAATGGTTTCATTAGATGTTCTTTGTCGTGACTTGTTAGGTGTCTCTTGAAATCCTCCATGAAGTTAAAAAAATTTTTTTATTCCGTCACTCGGCATAACCGCCATCAACACCTTAATCAATTTATCTTGTTCTATAGTTTCATAAAAACCGTTCACATGAGTCTTAGGCTCAATCATTGATTCTATGGTTCCCAAAGGAAGATGAATAACTAGAACTTCTTTTCCCCAAGCCTGCAGCACACTTTCGATATGTGCTAAATCTTATATCCTTTTTCCATCTTGCAAGCCTTAAGGAAATTTGAATACTCAATGCCACTTATATGAGCAGCTTCTTTTGCATTATCACATAAAAGAACTAAACTCTCAAGTGTAGGGCTACTAATATAAAGATGCCCTTTGGGTTTTAATTTGTTTTTTTATTAGCCATAATATACATAATTGTAATTATTATAGCTGCAAAGTTCCTAATGAAATAGGCTTTAGATAGAATATTAAAATACCATTTTTCTGGTAGTATAATACCATTTTACGTATTGATAATCAACGGTATAAAAAAAATAAGGTAAGGTCCATCAATGCAAGGTGCAAGACCTATTTATATATATAGGCTTGCACCTTGCACTGAAAAATTGTAGCCAAAGAATCTATAAAACATTTTCTATCAAATATTTGGAGGATGTATCATCTTTTTGTAACTTTGAACCTGAAAAAAATAAGAAGTACATGCGACTTCTATACGTGCTCTCAAGTTTATCTAAAAATGGCTACAAATTGGCTACAGTAGAAATTGAGATTATGCTAAAAGTCTGATTATCAAGAAGTAATATAGGTAAGTTCATTTAC
>CAKAFX010000005.1 GCA_916438865.1 uncultured Mogibacterium sp.
TCATTCAAAAAAATTATCACTATATAGCATAATATAGCCTCCAAAAAAATATTGATAAGATAAGTTTACTACAATTACAGAAGAAAAGCAAGGACGTTATAACCCTTGCTTCGCTACTTTAGTTCTTTTTTTGTCCCGCACCAACAAACCATTAGTATGCAAGATGTCAGCCAATTTTGCAGATTCAACGTAATACAGACCTACGTGGAATGCTTGGGCAACATCTTCACTTGTAGTATTCACCGTTTTTAGTGAACTCAAGTGGAGATGATGGTAGAACTAAAGACCTCTTCATCACTCAATTTAAGTTTTTTTGGGATACCCCTTCGACCGTTGTCTTGAGAGTGATGGTGTAATCAATAAGGTCTAGTTTGAATGTGATAGAACCTTCAACTACTTTGTTAGTATTCCAGTTAGTTTTCTTAAAGTAAAGGTTAACCCTACCCCGAATAACTTCTGCACTAGTGAACTCAGCACCTTTCAAATCTCCAAGTTCAGAGTACAATCTATTAGAACGTTCTGCAACCTTAACCGAAAAGTCCATATCTTTTTAGGAACTTATTTTGAGTGTTTTCAATACCAAGAGAACCGAAATCTTCGACTAAACCAAGGATTGGAACAGGATAGTGCAAGCCTTTATCGTCATAAACCTCAACCTCTTTTAAATCTTTAGAAAGTGCAATACGAGTTCCGTCGGCATATCTACCATTTTCACCTTTTACAGAGCCAGCAATTAGTCGTTTATATTGAGAATATGGCGTCGATGCACCCACAGAATACGGAATCTTAGGTAAGTGATGTTGCACATTAAGGAAACCAATAACTTCTGGCTCACCTGATGGTAAGTTAATCTCTTTGTTGCTTTCGCTCTTTAAGAGTTCATAAATGTCTGTTAAAGATTGAGGAATGTCGGTTGTCATGTTTTGAGGGTCGTCCATGATTTCAACCAAATCTTGGAGCATGTTTGCATTTCTAAGAGTGTATGCCCAGTCACCTTCAATCTTATCCGATAGAGGTGAGTCCTGAGAGGTAGCTAACTCCAACAACTTATCAAACACTTCATCACCTGCACTATACAAGTCTTTTTGTTGAAAGTCCATCAACATACCCCCTTAGATGAGTATTTTTCGTGACTGTAAACTGATAAGAAGATTACCTTCCTCATATTTAGCTACGATAGGAATTATGTCACCGTTAGTGTACCATAGGACTAGAGATTTATCTCTACCGTGTAGTTGGATTACCTTATTAGTACCTGCATTGTTTTGACCGATGTCCATCATACTCATTTCATCAAAGTTCTGGCGAAGGTCATACCCCATGATTAGCATAGCTGTTGCAAGATATTCTAGATAGGTTGCACCTCCTGACCACAAAGCAAGGATAGTATCGTTATAGGGTTTTTGTTGTTCTTAAGAACGTCTAATTTGTACTCTTTACTCATTTCATTATACCTCAAATATTTTTGTAACACTATTTTTAGCACAATTAAAAAGAAAAAGGCAACCCATATTAGAGTCACCTTTTGAGGAATTAAGCTACTTGATTGTAAGCCTTAGAAATGTTTTCTACGATTACGTTTAGGTCATAATCAGTTCCCACAACGTCTCTAATTTCTACTAGAGAGTCCAACAAGTATGCGATAGAGAAACCACCTTCTCCGATACTATCTTTGTAGTTGTCCCAAGAATATGTAATATTGTAGATAAGGCTGTCAAATTTTAGAGAATCCAAAGACAAGATTCCACTTTCTTTTTACCATATCTGAGATAGTATGTGGTTCATGAGAATGACCTACTGGAATGAATAAGTCACCCATCTTTTCCAAGATTAGAGCAGATGTACCAACACCACAGCCAGTATCAGTATAAGAGTACACCAAAATCTTTTTGGAACCGTCACGTGAGGTACGAGAATACACTTTGATAGAGTTAGAATCATTGTCTGCGTGAGATTCGTCTGGGAAATCATAGTTTGGGTTAGAAGTTACATACAAAGCAACCAAGTTTGCAATGTCCAATTCAGCTTGGGTTGGGGCAGAATCAACGGCAGTGTAAAGCGAACGAAAAGTGTGTGACATAGGAAAGTCCTCCAATAAATTTTTATAGGACTATTTTACACCAATTACAGAATCTAAGCAATACCCGTGACTTAGAACCTAAGCACAATCAGATTTCTCTGGTTAACGCTCAATTAAACTGGTTAAGACTCGATTGCAGTCAGATAATAGTAATTTAAGGATACCCTATACTAAAGAGAGTACAGAAAAAAAGCAACCTACAAAGAGGTTGCCCTATTTTTCTATACCTGCAATACCTTAAATTCGATAAATGCTTCGCCATGGTAGAGACTGTATCCACGGTCGCTCATTACTTCCAACTCATTAGGAATAACAGACTCAAGAATTAAACCAATGGGTAGAAAGAAAGCATAATTACCTTCTTCCTCTGAACCCATATCACCATAGATATATGAATCTAGGAGGTCTAAGCCCTCAACATTAAAGATACCTTCAAGCTCTTCAATAGGAACACTAATAGCCTGAACTCCTTCAAAGTAACCACCTGTAAAAATAGTCACCTAAGCTATTAAGACTAGCCTTAAGTAGTATACCCCTGAGATTAGCTAACTGCTCAGCAGACAAGTCACGGAGTAAGTCTAGACACTCCCTAGCGTACTTAGTACCTGGTGGTTCTTCGTTGATATACCTTACGTTCTCTACTACCATAACTACTCCTTGTTTTCACCTTTATTGTTAGTTACAGAAGATACATCATCAGTTTTGAATTGCATCGTCTGGAATTTTTAACTTCTTCATGGCTACCTTTAAGGGCTTGGAACCAAATAGGTTTAACTACTTTCTTGAAGTTCTTACCCCATATTAGATATTTTTCCTTCAACTCAGTAGATGCATACCAGTCCTGCAAGTTAACAAATTGATAAGCATCAAGCTCAGCCAAATCCTTAAGACCATACATTACACCAGTACGAGCAGAAACGTTACCCTCTGAATCAGCTAGAGCGCTATTTGCTTCAAAAGTTACTTTACCTGAGGACAAGTTTTTCAACTCTCCATTCAGTGTAAATATACTTATTATCAGATTTAGGGTCAATACCCTGTTCCTGATGTTGGCTTTCATGATGTCTTTAATGGCATCACTACCGTAAGTAACCTTCAAGAGCGTAACTCGGATAGGGTGTTTTAACATCTTCTCCTTTGTCATTCTTTGTTAAGGCTACAGTTGTAACAGGTGTGTTTAAGCCTGCAGGGTTTTCTCTAGTACCGTCACCGTCTGGAAAGATATACTCTTCAGGTGTACGCTTATCCTTTTGCGTGATATCGTAGAAACCTACCCAATCATAACAGAATGTAACGGTACTTCTCCCATTTATATGGTTCATCATACTTAGCTTGCTCTTCTTTGGGTTTAGATGCCCACTCTTTATGTTCCTTGGACTCTATTTCAGTACCCTGCCTAGCTACCAAGCTAAACCTATCAAGAGCGTCCTTAAACTCTTTTGACGAGAATAACAACTGGTCAAGGTAAACGTCCTCAGAACTATCTACTGTGAAACCGTCATTACCTTTAATGAGTTTAGGGAGAACGTTTGACTGTTTTGGTTGGTAAGTTATCTTTACCAGTTTCAGCAATATACTGAGCGAAAAAGGTTTGTAATCTCTTCTACGAAGTTGTCGTCAGTTTGCTTGATTTTTGCATTCTCCATAAGTAAGTTAATTACTTTAGGTTTGAACTCCAACTTATCGTAGTCGATATACGTGAAATCTACTTGCTCACCGAAATTTACTAAGGAGGTGTCTTGCTTAGTCTCACCATCAGTGCCTGGTTTAAAGTAGGTTGTACCGTACTTATTCAAAGGTGTCTACCGTTAAGGCTTTATACTTAACAGTACCTAAGACAGTTTTAACGAACTTTTCACGAAACTCATTTTTTTATTTTTGTAGTTTAACCTCGTTCGCTAAGTAAGGCGAACCTGTAAAGGATTGTAGGTTCTCAGAGTCGTAAGACGATAGATACCCCTCATACTTCTTGAGGGCATAGCGACCAGTTAATTCTTCTTTTACAGTCAACTCGCTAGGATAAAGTACCTGTTGGTTGTAGGAGAAAGCACCTGCACCTAATAAAAGGGCAGAGATAGATGCACCGAATACGATTGCACCTAACCCTTTCCAAAATCCAATCTTACGAGGTTCACCATCGAAAATTTTATACCCCTCAGGCTTGTCAACTAGATACGTCTTTACTTTAGGAGTTTTTGGTTTCTTAGACTTTTTCATTATTGAATACCTCCAAAGTTAAAGCTATTACCTCCACCACCTAGGAGGTTGTTCAAGATGTCTTGACCTGACAAATCTTGTGGTTTAGGTTCTGGCTCTTCTTCAATGTCAAAGAGGTCGTCTACGTCGATACCCTCTAAGCTAGGTAAAGGCTCTGCAGTAGGAACTTCAACTACTGGTGTAGTAACAACTGGAGCGACCTTAGGTTCTTCAACTACTACCTTAGGTACTTCAACTACCATGGGTTCTTCAACCACCTTAGACGAATCTACTACCTTAGTATCTTCAACCCTTCCCGATGAACTAGAATGCATAGCCATGAAGTCCGTCATTAGAGAGCGCATGTCTTCCATGAACGATTTCTGACCTTCTAGGACTTCACGTTTAAAGTCTTCTAAATCAGCATTTCCAATAGAAGATACCCCATCTGGTTTACCATAGTTCTCAGACTCAATATCTTCTTTTGCAGAATCTAACCCCATCTGAATGGTTTCGTTGACCATACCCATATAGGCTACCGATTCAGACGCTTCCTGTAATTGTTTTTTTGAAGATTTGACAACCCCTCTAAGTTGGAGAGAGCCTCTTCACCATCTACAATGGAGCGAACTTTGTCGCTAGTGTAGTAAGCCTCAAGGAGTTGGCTTACCAACCGATTGAATCGTTTTTGTCCTTTAGCTGGAACTACAACCGATTCATATACTTCGACAGATACTTCTGTCATAATTCCAACCTTAGGCATCTAATAACCTCCAATCAAATCCATCTTTCTTAGCTTTGTTAAGAACTAACTTGAACATGTCGTCTAGTTTTCCACTCAAGTAGTAACTCGCTTTTGTACCCCCAAAGAGAGCCTTAGAGTTAAATAGCATAGTACGAGCAGACGTTCCAAGACTTCGGCAAACTACCGATACACGTCCAACCTGTAAAGCAGAAGAACATAGCTTTCTGCCCATAAATGACGAGGTAGTTCCACCGAAAATCACAACCTTTGTACCTAGACTATCTAAGTACTGAAGATATGGAACTAAATTGATACCTGCCAAGTATGGGTCATTGAAAGTACCCTTGAACGTACCGAGAGCAAAAGATATTCTTGTGCTTGGTTTTGCTCAGGTACTTCTTAATGTTGGACAGTTCGTCAGTTAACCAGTTAGACATTTCATGTCCTTTGCGAATACCCAACCTGTAGTCTAGAGTTGACTCAGTGGATAAGTCTAAGATGACACCTCCACCTGCACGAGTTAGCATACTTTCGGCAAGGAGATACCCCTCTCGGAGAGAGTCACCTGAACCTGCAAATACAAATTCAACATTCTTAAGACCGACTAGACCAGTAAAGAGGTCGCCAGTTACTACCTCGAAGAAAGTCGACACAGGCTGAACGTTCCAGTCCTCTGGAGATACCCCAACAACTTCTGAGAGTTACCACTAATCAACTTACGATTAAGTTCTACAACGTTTCTTTTTCTCTTTTTTCTAAGTCTTCCCTTAGACGAGATAACTGTTGCTTGTAGTCATACTCAGAATGTTCGTGGAACTTATTCTTTTCTACTTCTTCCTTAGCCTTCGCTAAATCTTGTTTTAACTGGGCAATCTCTTGGTCTTTAGCACCTAGCTTAAATTCGTACTCCGTAGCTACTCCGTCCCTAGATTGACGTGGGTCGTCTAACTCTTGTTGCAATTTAGCAACCTCAGAACCCTTTTCATTGAGCTGAAGTCGTAATGAGTTTTCTAGCTCAAATTTTTCGGAATTCAAAGCATTGGTAACTTCCAATCGACAATCACGAAGTCGGATTTCTAATTCTTCTTCTGAGATACCCTCAACCTTATTAGAAAGCTGAGAACGTAAGTCTTCGATAAGGGCATCTTTACTTCTGGCAAGACCTGCTTGGTTGCTGGCATTTTTGGTTGGCGACTGACAATTCAGTTTTAAGGCGCTCATTCTCGGTAGTAAGACGATTAATGTCCTCACCCCTACTACCCATACTAGATTCAAGCGCAGTTACTTTTTCAAGAAGAGCCTTGTATTCAGGTGTTTCTTCGACTACGATACCCTCGGTATCAGTCTCGATTTCGATTCCATAATCAATACCGTCAGCTAGGACTTCGTCTTGGATAGCCGATAAACGGTACCCCTGCAACTGAGCCTCTAGGTTACGGATAGTACCCTCTTTAGCTTCGAGTTGTTGTTTGTAGTAGGCTTCATCAAATCCTGAACTACCACCAAGAATAACCTCAGCACTACCAACCCCCTCATTCGAAGTATATACAATACTAGTCCCAAACGTAGAATTAAGATAATCTACCAAGGTTTTTGTACTTTGAACTTCAAAGAATTTACTTTCAGAAGTCAAAAATACTACGAGTTGCCTCTAATGATGGCACATTAGAAATTAGCAGAAACACACCCACGAGTGAGGTGTCTTTTTATATTTAATCTTAGGTCTTTTACGAGGTTGATGTCAGATAGTTGATACTCTTTAATATCAACTACCCCATCTCCCCAAAAGAGAGAAGAAGCATCTCGAATATAAGATACCTCTTCTTCTGTCAGACCACTAACAATTATGTTTAGTGCCAATGGGTTATCCCCTTTCTGCTAGTACCCCTGCTCCAAGGATGTTGAGCAAACGTGGATTGGTTTCTGGGAGTTGTTCACCATAGTCGTTGAACTTCTCTTCGAAAGTAACTAATTCAATGTTAGGTGCAAAATCTTTTAGACGATTTACAAGGTAAGTCGACAAACTCTCGACACCCTCAACTTTGCTGGCAAGACTACCACCTCCGACTACGAGTAGGTTCTCAATACTACGGAGAGGATACCCATTGGCTTCCAAGTAGGAAGTTAAGCCACTAATAAGGATATTTGCAACTTCGCTCTTGAATACTGCCAAGGACTTAGTAAGGTTGATGGTATTGCGACCATCTTTAATCTTACCTTCGATGACACCCTTTTTCAAGTTCGCTCTTAGGCAACTGAATGTTTTTCGATACCAATGCCTGGTTCAGACGAGCAATAATGTTATTACCACCAGTCGGCAAAGTCAAACGAGTTGAGTCAATGGTTGTCATACCCTCGATAACAAAGAAGTCAGTTGTACCTGCTCCAATGTCAACTACTAGAGTCTTAGAGTTAAGCAAGTGACCATAGTCAGCGTTGACTTGGAAACCTCTACCCATAACCGTACCAATATAGGCTGCAAAGCCTTCTGAGTAAGCCTGAACTGAGGCAATCTTCAATTCAGCGTGGAACTCTGGAAATACAAAGTTGATTTCTTTAAGTTTAGAAATGCGGTCATACAATACTTTAGCACCGTCAGTGATGTCGTTTGGTGGGAGCAAGAATACTACTTTCAAGTGACGTCAAGCGATTTAGGTGAGCAACGTTCCATTTCTCCAAGGATTCGATACCCCTCATAGAACGCACGTTGGATAGATAGCATTGTGACCTTGCTGGTTGGTTTAGGGTCTAGAGAAGTTGGACGTAGAGAACCCATAGAGAACTCACGCTCTACCAACAGACCATTACCGTAAAGTTCCCCTTCTGGAGTACGGAAGATGTAAGAATCTTCATCTGTGTACGCTTCGGGAACTTCGTAACCTTCAGTAATCTGAGAAAACATATTGCTTAGTGTAACCAGTCGTTGGCGAATAAGACCACTGCGACCTTTACCTGATTGGACTAAGACACGTGTTTCTGAGTTACCCATGTCAATTACGAGATTGGCATCTAAGACTTTCATGTATAATTTCCTCCTAGAAATTAAAAAAATTTTTAACTATTAGACTTCTGTCTTTTTCTTTTTCGGAAGTCTAAAAAAATATCTACGATAACTATTTTTATAAAATTTATATAAAAAAAGTCCAGTAGTCTTAGCTACTGGATTCGCCTATTATAATACCCAGTTACTTGTAGGATAAGGATTACGATAAGCGCTGGAACTACTAACAAAGACTTACAAATAATACGAACTACTTTCTTGTTTGTTGGTACACGGTAGATAAGCGATAAAAGCAATCAATCCTAAAACGAAACCGATAAAGAAGATAGGAAAATAAGTGTTAAAAGATATACTCTTGTTCGATGTAAGTCATAATTTTTCACCTCAATTTTTTTATTAACTAAAGTAATTTTTAATACAATTACAGTAATAAGTAAAGGGCGATTACAGACCTAAAAATGAACTAATTAAAAAGATTCTCACCTAACATTGCCCCTCGAAACACGATAAATGGCGAATAAAAAAAACCTGCATACACAGGTTCTCCGTTTTAATACCCTAGCTTGTCTAATGCAGGAAAGATAAAGATTCTGAAAAGCTCTCTACCACTTGGTAAGGCATAGGCAAACAAGAATGACACAAAGGCGATACCCAAGAGGATAAGCAAGTGACGGTCAGTGATTTTTACTATTACATAGCATGACTACGAAAGCACCTGCTAATGTTCCCAGTAAGCTAAGTACTGAGAATACATAGACTGAGTAGTCCCCAAAGAAATGCGCAAAGTACACAGACATGCATACTACTGTTGCTACCCATACCACCAAGAATGGTAAAGTGATTTTCCAATTTACTTGTTTAGTTTCCATAGTTAAAACTCCTATTCAATAGATGTTGCTAGTTGAAGTACAGGTCTGCCTTTTTTTCAAGCATGGGAAGAATAAGACCTGTTTCAAAGTTAAGTTTCAAATCAAAGCACCTTACCTCGATTCCGTCTACCTCGTATATAGCGAACTTTTCATTACCACGTTTTTTAGTGATATTGGTAGTGTCGCCAGTATATTTGATATGAACTCGGTGGTGGTTTAATAAGTAACAGTTGTTATTTGATGTCCTAAAACCTTTTCGTGGGTCACGCATCCACATACCTAAGTGGGAAACATTAATGGTTGGGATTTCCATCGACACCCCTTGGAAAAGTTGAGTACACCGTTCTGAGATACGTTCAAAGAGTTCTTCATCTTTACTGAACTTAAGAATACCATAGGCTGCTGCGTGACCTCTACCATCAATACCGAAGTCATTGAGACTCTTACGGAAGTCAACGGTTTGAACACTACCCCTAAAGGACGCTCGACCTACCTTACCCTCATCAGAGTAGTAAGCAATTACTACGTTATGAGGTGTGGTGTACCTAGATGCAAGCAAACCTACGAAGTTGGTTACATAGGTCTTTTCATCAGATGTAAGACCAGTTGACGGTATCTCAATAAAGGTAATGTTAGGATACTCATAAAGAGTTATAGTCTGCTTCAAGCGTTCTACGAACTCTCTTTGAAGTGCTTGGTAATCTTCCATAGGATAGCCGTACCCCAAGATGAAATCACAGGCTAAATCCTGCAGATTGAACCTAAAGAGCGCATTTACCTTAGGCGAGAACGTATAATCTACGAAGTTTCTATCCATACAAGGAACACCGAAAGCATAGTCCTTACCTATAACTGAGTCAATGAGATACCCAATGTAACCTCTACGAGGGTGGTCATATAAGCATTTCAAGAACTGGTGAGCCATAGGCATCTCGATGTTACGGACGTCCGATAGCAAGGTAAGACCTACCAGTGCCATTGTAGTCATGTCTTTTCTATAATGGAAGTTGTTAGTTACCGACTCTTCATAGTCAGCTATACAATGGTATAGGACACCCATACCAGACTGGAAGAGCCAGTCTTGGTTCTCGAAAGGATATTGGTTGTTGATGACTACCCCATAAGACGAGTTGGATTCAGCGTAGATGAAGTTCTCTTCACAGTCATGGTGGTCTACCGAGATAACAGTGACACCTGCAGACACCAGCTCTTTCAACTTAGGACGTTCGATTGCAAAGTCCACACAGAAAACAAAGTACCCTATCAACTTTTTCAGCTGGTATGAAGAAACCGTGGGAACGATTGTTGTTTACATAGTAAGGGATAGAGTCGTCGTCAAGCTCCTTCTCTAAGAAAACAAAGGAACTCACGCATAGACACCAACCCCATCAATATCAGGGGTCTCCGTAAACTAAGACAGGATGTCTCTCGTCTTTAGGTAAAGACTTGAGATACTGAACTGCTTTAGTAAATACATCAACACCCCTAAGATTTAATTGAGATTCCAAAAAAATTCAGTACCTCCTACCCAATTTTTCCTATACTACCATAATTTAGCTATATTTTTACAAGCCTTTAAGCCTAAACGATACCCCTCAAGACCTAGAACACAAACCATCTAAGCAAGAGATACAAGCAAGTTAAGACCAAAAAAACCCTGCTAATAAACAGCCTGCAATAAATGCAGAATTGAAAAGGGTTATTGGAATACCACCTATATTTCTCTCATAAGATACAACTTTAGAGTCCTTACCTTTTAATTTAAAAGTGTAAGAGAATTTGAGAGTCTCTTCAGCTAAAGAAAGTACATGGGATTGTTCTTTTTTTCAGATAACGAAGATAAGTCAAAGGCAGAATGTACCCTTGTCTTTACCTTCTTCCCTACCAGTACCCAATTCGCCACTAATAGAAACGTCTGCCAAGTGTCTTGAGAACTTTAAGACCAAGTCACTTGCAGTTCTCCTAACTAATTCACTATATTCCATACCCTAGAGCCTACCTTTCATTGGAATAGACCTATTTGCAATCATATCTGCTAGAATAACGTTAGCGTCTGATTCACGCAGATTGTAATCCTTTAGCTTGGTGTAGTCAACACCTTTTTGGACTGCTTGCAAGATGATAGCCAAATGATAAGTCTGGTACAAATAGTAACCACGCTCCCCTTGGCTACCCTTATAGGCTACGAGCAAATCAGCGTCGATTACCTTACTCTTAGCAAGTTCACCAATTAAAAGCAAAAATTCTAGAGAAATAAAATCATAAACTGCACCAACTACTTTTTTGTACCAAGAGAACCTAGAAAATTCTCCTAAAACTTTGATAACGTCTGACCTCCAAGAGCCAATTAAGAACTTATCAATGTCATGACCGTTTGACATTATAGTAATTAGAGAGTTCATTTCAGATACAGAATAGTTTCGACCCGTCGTGAATACCCACATAGGTAAGTTGTTTTGCAGACCTTTGTCAATTAAAGACCACAAATTCTTAGGCGTGCGTACCAAGGATAGGCGCTTATCTAAGTAACCTTTTTCTGCCCAAGAGAGAATATACCCCCATTGCTCAGAATCAAAGCCACAACCTACAAACCTATAGAGTTCTTCGCCACTAAACCCACTTTTAAGGTATTTGCGTAAGCTATAAAGAACAGTACCGTCAGAGATATTGAAGAACCGAGGGTCAACACCCTCTTTCATAGCTAGACGGATTTGATTCAACCTGTAAGGGTTATCTTTGCAGACCGATACCCACTCTATAAGGTCTAGACCGTCCAATACCATAGAACGAACCTCGTCCTGTATATCAAGGGAGTACTCTGAGAATAATTTTTTTCAATATTCTCGATTTTTTTACACGTTGGTTGTTATAATACATTATCCTTCTCCTTACCAGTCCAATACACCAAAGGCATATCAAAGTTTAGTAACTTACGTTCAGCAGACCACTTTTTGTAGGACTGCTCTACTTGAGGGTTCTGATTTTTGTACCTAGCTCTGTAGATATGGTAAGTACGCTCAAATTGAGTGCTAAACCCCATCAATACATCACCAATAGGTCTACCAAAGAAATTTACAGAAGTATCTTTTTCTGAGAGTTGTTTATACGCACCATTAACCATTTCATTTGCATGTGATAGAGCATAGAAGTTAACTTTAGGATACCCTAAGTATACCCCTCCATCACTATCAATTTTTCCTGAACGTCAAAGAACCAATACAGAAATCACGAGGGAATACCATATTAGGGTTCTAGGAACGCTATCTTAGTTTTTGTTCTTAGCTCTTACAAACGTGTGGTTAAGGACTTCACTATAATACTTTTTAGCGTCTTGTTGGTAATCTGTAAAGGAACAGAACATACCCACAAGGTTTACTGCACCCTTAAAGCCGAACTTATACCCCTCAACACCACCAACGTTGCCTGTATAACGAGAAACCTCACCAACAAGAGCAACATCCATACCTGCTAGGAGTGGAAAGGTAAGTTCCGCCCCGTCATTAACATACATCTCCTCATTTATATACAACTCCCCCAAATCTACCCATATATGATTGTCAACGTAAATGGATTCTATAAAGGTGACCTCGTCACGGTCTCCACGATACCCATTCTCAAAGTAACCTGCTATCATAGGCGAACGGACAAGCATTTTCCACCTACCATTGAAGTCTCTTAAGTCTTGGATTGTACCAGTTACTAGGAGAGTCTTGTTCTCGTGTTCAGCGAACTCCTTGCGTGAGTTACCATGTTTACCATGGTTAGGGATTAGTAACATAGTTTGCTAACTCGTTAAGGTGCATGAGATAGGCACGAAGTAAGAAGTCTCTAGCAGATACGCAAGTCTGTTTAGTAGTAACTTTGCCTGAGTAGCAATCCTCGTACAGTCTGTCAAGGTTTATTTCAGTCTCTCGACGTTTGCCGTTAGAGTTCTTACTAACCTTTTTCTTCTTTGACACAAGATAACCTCCTTTCGGAATTCTAAATTGTTACTATTGGTAGCAAAAAGTTTAGCTTTCGGAAAACTAAACTTAATAACCACCTAATATGCTAGCTGTTGGAATCTACCGTCCATAAACTCAGACAAAGGACGAACCCAATGTACCATAGAGTCGTCATGATGACTACTACAACCTCTAAATCACTTTCACGATAGGCGAGATTGACCACCTGATAAACACGACCAGTCTTCAGGTGGAGAAAGTTCTTACCTACGATGCGATATTCATCTCTAATCTTATTCAATTGACATACCCTCTAGCTTTCTACGATTACGAGCCTCGGAACTAGCTTCAGCTCCCTTATTACCTAGACTACCACCGATTTCACCTACAGAACCACCAAGTTTAACCAACTCCTCGGCAGTGGATAAGTCCATCTCGTTTAGGAACATACCCTCTCGACCTACGATAGTCATAATGGTAGTACGCTTTTTACCACGAGTGCAAGCAATGTAGAACATACGTCGTTCCTCTTCAAGCTCCTCTTGGCTAGTAGCCTTTTTGTGAGGGAATACATCAATTACCACATTCCAAGGATAGGCAGAGTCAATCTCCTTACCCTTGAACTCGTTGACGGTAACGATTTTAACCTCTGCGTTCTTTTGTTTTAGACGACTTTGCAAGCGTAAGTTAATCTCGTCCAATTCGTAAAGCAAATCAGCTGCAGATTTAAACTCTCCACTATTTACCATTACTATCAGGGGTTGAGAGGATAGAGCGCATGCGTTCGTTGTAGGTGCTATCTTTCATACCCACTCTAGGAGTGTAGATGAAGTTATGATAGTATGCGAGCAAGTACTCTACAAAGTCCATTTCGGTAATCTTACCCTCTTTGTAGGTACGATAGACATTCTTCCACTCTTCAAGTACCCCTGAGATAGACGGACACGAGTATTCGATGTCCTCCATGGGAGCGTCCCAAATACTTTCGTTGTTGTTCTTAAGAGCAGACAACATAGAGTTGATTTCCCAGTTGTTAAAAGTTAGTTGTTTAAGTACATTAGCTACGTTATTGCTTGTCTTTTCAGTAACTAGCCTAATGATGCTAATAGCCTGCCTAACGATGTGTGGGCTTAGAGTCATACCCTGACCAGAGATACTATAAGAGAACCGTCCGTCCCTGTCAAGCATAATAGCTGGTAACAAACCGTCAATGTTTTCACGGCAAATTACTGCTACGTCCATACCATCAGCAATGTCCCTGTAGATACCGTCAATCAAACCTTTAACCATGTCGTTGTAGGAATGATACCTACCGACAAACAACTCTCCACCCTCTTTGGCTGCTTTAATAGACTTGTCCAAACGGTTTGGAGTTCAGTTCAATACTAGGAATGATGGCATTTAAGATATTTGCAGGGCAACGGAAGTTAGTTGACAACTTGGAGATAGTAGGATTAAAGTCCTCGATAAAGTCATGAGTGATGATGTTGTGGTCACTACCCCTCCAAGAGTAGATAGTCTGGTCGTCATCACCGACTGCTACGATTTGTTTAGCGCCTAACATATAGGCTTTTAGGATAGCATATTGCTTTTGAGAGGTATCTTGGAACTCGTCGACAAAGATAAACTCGTACCTATCTGCGATAAAGTCGATAACGTCTTGACGTTGTTCGTCGTAGATTAAGGTATAGAGAATATCCTGCAAGTCCTCGAAGTCGCACTGTCCACTAGCTCTGCGAGCATTTGACCACTCCGAGATAATAGCATCAATTTCAATAGGAGTAAGATTAAACTCCTTATAAGTGAAATTAGAGTACCGCTTAGCGTCCAAACGGTTACGAGAGTACGTCAATGCACCCTCTAGGTCACGCAAATCATCAGATGTTAAAGGTTTGCCGTTCTTACGGACACCAAAACGATTGGCAATGTTTTTAAGGATTTTAGTGTTATCCTTTTCGTCAATAAAGTTGGTTGCTATACCCATAGCATTTTAGGACGGACTTAAACTCGGCATGGAGCGTAGAGAACGTAATGGAGTCCGATACGTCCATATAGCCTAGCTTTTTGTTCCACTTTGAGAGTTCATATTTAAGCTCTCTAGCACCACTATTCAAGAAAGTTGATACCCAAACCTTAGCCACTGTTCGTACAGTGTTACCGTTAATCTCTACCTTTTTGGTAAGTTTACCAGTTTTAATACCGTAAATCAATTTAAAGATAGTTGAGGTAGTCTTACCACTACCTGCACATGAAAGAACCAGTTGGTTGCCCCATGTACGGAGAACACCCTCCAGTTCAGCAAGGTCATACCCCATAGATGAGATAGTTTCAAGGAATCTCTCACTAGCAGAGTCCTTTTTCTTAACGTAAGTGGGCGCTTTAATCACTGTCTTTTTTTAGGAGCCTGCTCCAAGTTTGAAGTAAAGGACTCCAAATCATCAAATAAACCCAAATAATCTACCACCTTTTCGGAATTCTAACTAATACTATTCAGAATTCTATTTTACTACTTTTAGAGTTCAATTGCAATATATTCGTACAGGATAACCACTAGACTCCGAAATCTAAATATAAATTCGGAAATCTAATACCAAGATTCGGAGTTCTAAAGTTATACTACTTACATAAGACCATAGTTTTCGGACTTCAAAACTTATATACTATCCAAAACGTCTTGGCTTACAAAGTTTGCAGGGCTGGTGTAAAGACTGTTATCTACTTGGTCATAGTAACCTTTAGAACCACCAAAGTAGTAATCTCAGTATTTCTGGGCATCTATGTTTGCATCGTTTTGCATAAGAGTGTAGTAGATAGCTTCAGCCTCTGAGAGTTCCAATTCAACGATATCCTTACCGTTAAAGACCAGTTTTTTAACCTTGTCCACAGTGGAGATAGAGTCAATAAGGTATCGCTCCCTAAAGAAGTGATTGCCTACCCCACATTCACGAAGTTCAACAACCGTACTATCATAGATAGAGTCCGAGTAATCAAGCAAGTCTAAGTAAAGATGACGGTTATTCTCGGGAATCATTTCAAAGTCCTTAGCCGTCTCCTCATAGGTACGAGTAGCCCTTAGCATAGAGAGATACAGTTTACCCTCTACTATCTCGTCCACACGGACAAGCTTGGCTGAGTCAATGTTACCAAGGGAATTAGATGTGTTAATACCCTTGCGTTCAAAGAGGATTAAGACCATACCCTCCTCAAAACCATATTGAGCCATTTGAGAGAGTTTCTCCTCCAAGGTATATTCACGGTTAAAGCCAAGATAACGAGCGTCATATTGGAATAACGAGAGTTTAATGTCGATTCGGCAACCGTCGTCCAAGGTAAGGCTTACAATCTTATCAAAGCCTTTAAGGGAATGGCGCAGAGATTCGATATCTAAGTAAGTGCCAGCATTTTGAGATTGGTACTTATCAAGACCAATATACAAACAACGAGATTCGATACCCAATATGTAGTCCATCCAGTGTTTAGCTACGAGTTGGATATACAAATACTCCAATTCTAAGGCAGTAGTCTTACGATAATATTCACTACCAAGGACGTCCTTAGCGTATTCTGTATTCCAGTAGAGGTATTCTGTGTTATCCTCGAATAGGTTTGGATGGTCTAGGAACGATAGGTCTTCAGGAGTATATGGGTGAAGTCCTCCTCCAAGACAGTAGCACCGAGAACGAGATTGTTTTTCAATTAGGTAGTTCTTATACCCTGCATACACGGTTGAGGATAAAGGACAGCGAGTTTTTCATACCAGTAAAATCGACCAAGACACCACGTCTTGCACCCTCCATAGCCAAGGCAATGGACATAAAGGTATTCGCTACGTGTTTCAAAATAAGGACGTTTAAACACGTCGGATAGTAGTATTGTCATAAAAGCGTCACCAGACCTCTCTAAGATATAATTAACAAGGTTAGCGTGTTCCGTTGGAGTACCTAAAAGTACCTTGCAGAACACCGATTGCATACAAAAGTTTACTAATATCTAGGGTTAGACACCCTAGCTTTTTATATAAGGAGAACTAATACTTACTAGGAAATTAACCTCATCCACATATGAGGATAGTTCCGATAACTCCTTACTATCTTTTTGGTTCCTTAGCAGTAGCCACGGATTCAATTAGGCTAGATACCCCACTAGGTAAGAGTGTAGCACCTACGTTATCCACTACAAGGAAGTCCAAAATAGAGTTACAAGTGGTATAATCACCACTATCTAGCTTATCGAAGAAGTCCAAGCCGATTAGATTCCAACAAGCAGAAGATAGTTCGTTCCTACGTCGCTTAACCGATTCAGCACTAACACCAAGCGGTTCTCCAACGTCCTTAGCACTAAGATTACGATAAGAATAGTATTTGTTAGCGAACTTGTATTTACTATAATGTCCGCCCTCGATATACCCCTCAAGCGAGAGATTACACCTAAAGCCGAGATATCGCCTTTTTTTCAACATATTCATTACGTTTTTAGGTCTAAGGTTTTTAAATAAGTTTGCCATAAAAACTCCTTTCATTTACCATATAGGCAACAACCCTAATAATATAAGGCTATGCCATTATATTTCCCTAACCATACGAGATACCACCAATTAAAGGGGCGTGCCCCAATAGGAGCGAGCCATATCCACCCCCACCACTATATCTTTTTTCGTAAAAACCCACTAATAGCAAGCGAAAACGAGAAAAAAATGACATAGGGTACTCCAAAACGAGCCAAAACGTGCCCCAAGGGATGCCACATAGAATTATAATAATAGTCTACCACAAAAACGAGATAAAAGTCCACATAGATGTAAAAATAAAGTTAGAGTAACTTACTACAAAGAGATATAGTAATTTACTATAGATACATAAGAGTTAGGCGAGAAGATACCTAGATTACAGATAACAAGACTACTAGCAGAGAATAAAGAAACTAAAGAGGTTTAGATACCCCTAACCAGTAATTAGACTACAAAGACCAACTAGAAAGCGAGTAAGAAAGCCGTTTACACTAAGAGCAAAGCCAATACTAACAAGCAATAAAGCCATTTATAGATAGAGAAAAGCGGATTAAAGCTAAGATACCCCAAGCAACAAAGCAAGTTACTATAGTTATAAACAAGTCCAAGTCTAATTACAAAGCAAATTCACTATAAAAACAAACCAATTCACCCACTTACTAAACCTACCAAAGAGCATTACACCCCAACCCAAACAAAAACCCCCAAGGCAATTGCCTTGGGGAAGAAAGGAGGTTCCAGTTACAGATAGTAACCGAAAGGTGTCCCTAAAAACACCCCTAATGGAAGCTAGGCTTAGCGCCTGTTAGTAAGTATTTTCCGCTACTTACTATGGTTCTTACAGGAATCGAACCTGTGTCTACTCTTTAGGAGAGAGTCGTACTATCCACTATACTAAAGAACCATATCTGCTAAGTAAAAACCTAGCAGAAGAAACTAAACAATAGAGAGTCTTAAGGCAGTTTTCCCACGAACTACCAAAAGAAATACAGTTATCAAAACTAGACGGATAACTAATTTTGATAATACCATTTTAGCGTACATGCCTACCGAAAGCAAGAGCCATGCGGAAAATTATTTATGATAGTATAGTTCCGATTGCATACGTTGAGGTATCATAGGGACTCCTTAGAATACGGACACCACTATTTATAGCCTTGTCCAGTATTTGAGGGAAGAAGTCGTTGATGTATTTGTACCCCTTATATTCGAAAGCAAAGATTGAGCTCCGATTCAGCTTAGTATAAGAATACCCACCAAGTTGCATTAAGTTATTACGCTTAGATATAATAGAACTAGCTTGCTTACTATTCATTTGCTGTTCTTCAATCTTTTTTTGTCCATAATGTAAAGGTTTAAGCCTACAAAACAGTACCAACATAAGCCAAAGCAAATCATTAAAGGTTGCTACCTTGGAGTCTAAGTCGTAGTTATATGTTTCGCTAATAAAGATATTCTTTTTTAAAGTCAGTACCCCTTTTTAAAGAGTTTGCCACAGATCTCACAGTTAGAACCTGCTTTTTTGTTGCATGCCCTACGCATTTTGATGTATTCAGCGTCGCTTACTATATTCTTAACGGATACCCCTACCAAGGAGAGAGGTTGTTCCGTTATAGTGAAGTACTTAACGTTTTCAATGTTAGGGTTGTTTATCTACCGACCTAGTGTTTTTTTACTATAATTAGAGCGTCTATACATAATATCACACCTTTCAGACCACTATTTCACCGACTCTTACTTTTTTTGGCAAAAGTGTTAATAATACGATTGGTTATAGGATTGTAAAACGTAACCCTAGTACCATTAGGTAGAAAGACTATCTCTTAGGTACATGAGAGAGCCGTGGTTCCACGCATGGAACTTTTCATTAGGACATTGAGGTATAATAATTAAGATAGAACCGTCCTCGGCTTGGAAAGTTACAGGAATACCATAGAAAGCCTCCAAACCTTTTACATAAGGTAAGATACGATATCTACCGTCATGCCAACGTAAGAGGAAGTTCTCTAGTTGGAAGAGCGCACGCTTATAAATATCTACTAACTCCGTATCATTTACCACGTTACGAGCGACCTTATACAACTCTAAGAACTTAACACCGTTAGTCCGAGTAGATAGATGCCTAAGCATGGCAAGGAGTTCCAAGGGATTATCTATACCAGTTTGCGAAATTAACTCTTTTTCAACATTCGTTAAAAGACCGACACCAATACGAAGTTGCAAACTAAGAGCAGATTGGATGATGTCACGTCGAGGACTTTTAACAGTCTTTGAAATTTTAATTGGAGCAAAACCGTCGTTTTGAAATAGTTTATAAGGCATCTCCTTTTTAGAGAATCCATAGAAATGATACCCCCTAACCTTACTTTGAGTGTCGATAATGTTGTTTCTCTTACGATAAACTACCGTAGGTAAGATGTTTTTTTAACGTTCCTTAGACCATAGGTAATACGTGCTTGAGAACTATATTTGTACACTTGAGCAGTAAAGGAGATACGTTGCTTCAGCAAGGGCATGATATTCTTATTCTCCTTAGTACCCATATCTAGGAAGATGTTAACGTGGTCGATAGCGATACTCCCAACAGATACGTCCCTAAGGTAAACATGTTTCCCACTTACCCCTAACATAGACACCACTAGCGTTAACTGTTTTTGCCCTCTAAGTGGGCAATGCTTTTTGCAGTTAAACGAACCTTCACCATTCTTTTTGCTCATACTTAGCACGTTTTGCTTGTCTAAAACGTACAATCTCTTCAATGAACGCATAAATATGCACCGTCCTTTCATTTACTAGGTTCAAACTTAGGCTAGTTTTGATAACTAGACCAACTACAAACCTATACATATTATACCAAAATCATGCAAAAATTTAAAGAACAATCCAGCCAAAATTCAGCCTATTTAGGCATACCCTATTTAGCACAATTTACAATCCTTACAAAAATCACGAAAATTTGAAACTCAGCGATTTTTAGACAATGTACACCAAGGATTTTTTTCGACAATGTAGCTAGATAAATCAGTACCCCTAAAGAGCAGACTTATATAATAAGATAAGAGGGTACAGAAAACCCCCACTTACTAGTGAGGGTTGCTATTTGATACGTGATTATTAGATAAACTCTTGTTCGTCAAAGACTGCAAGCTCTTCCAAACGCTCTTGGATATCCTTACGGTCTTCAGCTGTAAAGAACTTGTAGAAGTATGGGTTACCGAAAAGCTCTGTTGGTTTTTTACCTACGAAGATTGGAAGTGCGCCATCATAAGCATCGAAGGATTCAGATGGGTCTTCACCGTTTTTCAACTTCTTCTTTGTTGTCGTCACGAAGTTTTTTTAAGCAAAGACATTACACGTTTACCAGTAAAGGAAGTCACCAGTTGATTGGTCTTGAACGATGTATGCTTCACCGTCTTTAACGAATGCGACACCAGTTTTGTTATTTGTTTCGGGATGCAAGTACTCAATTACTGCACCGTGGAAGTAATACCCACCTTGAACTAGAAACTTAGTTTTTTTCCCAAGGTTTAGTGAAACGTTGGTCTTTTTAAAAATTCTGCGGATTTGTTGAAAGCTACTGCCATTAGTTTAGGCTCCTTTAATAAATAAATTTTTAATCAGTTATAACAAACAAAGATTGGTGGGAGATACCATCACTAGACTGACCTAGCATGGTATCCTTATTGGCATTAAGATAGTCCCAAGCCTCTTTTGCTTGACGCATGTCTTCGGGATTACCACCACGGTCTGGGTGGAGTTCCTTCATTTTCTTACGATAGATGCGTTTAGCGTCATCGTAACTGGTTATGAGGTTGTACCCCTAAAAATACGGTAAGGACTATCCATAGACTACCAACCACCTTTCTAAATTCGTAATAACTAATTTTTGATAATACTATTTTTAACTTTTCTGCAAAAATAAGTAAACTAGTATGTACTACATTTTTGAGATTTTTGTTTGACTCGTCGATTAAGTCCTTGAAGTCACGAGCTGCCTTGCCAAGACCCTGAAGAACTTACGACCTGCCCAACCAGTTGCTTGGGTTCCTGCTGCAAGCCCTGAACCCATTAAGTTAGCACCTGAATACAAAGTCTTACGGAAAGTACCCAAGTCTTTGCGTTTCCAAGTGTCTGCTGTTCGTTGCCAAGTGTTAATCTTACGTTGATGTAACCAAGCTTGCGACAATCGGTAAGCCTGTTCAGAACGTCTAGGACGGTAAAACTCGTCTTGAGTTCCATAACCGAACTCTTTGACGTCCATACGGTCGTATGATTTTGAACCAACTACGAATTTTTGTAGAGAGCGAACATCTTCAAAGAATTCTTGCACGTTGAAGTTAGCGCCATACCCCATTCCCTCTGAGATAGACGAGAATACGAACCTAGTTGAGTCTACCTTAAGTGCAATAACACCAGACCTTGGAAGTAACTTCCAGTTAAAGTAACCTGCTAGGCGACCACTCCTGATGTCGTCTGCTACTGTTGACAGTAAACCTTTCAACAACTCTTCAGCGATGCGTAAGCCAATCATATTGTCGTTAACTATCAATGAGCCACCGACTACACTAATTGACCTAAAAGCCACCTTGAGTTTTTAGCTGTGGCTACTGCTTTTTTTCAGTTACCGTCTTAACCAATGCTGAGTAAGAAATCTCTGGAGTGTTACCACCCATAGATGTCATGTGTTCGTCTAGGACGATTTCATCGTAGTCGCTACCAGTTAAATCTACCTGTGAAGTGTCGACCTTATAGGCACGACCACTTTCATCATGCACTACCCCAAGCTTACCGTAGCCGAATTCTAAGTCGTTTGGTTTTTCAAGGACAGGTTCATCTTTTAAGGCTTCAGCTAACTGTTTGTAGATAAGTGCTTTCTCAGAGTCAGGTAAAGAAAGTATCTGGTCAAGAGTTAAATCCTTTAACCTTTCCATGTTAGAAAACTCAACCGCTTTAGCGTTATCGTAAGTGTCTTGCTCTTTGTTGAGGTCGATGTCGTCCATCAAGCCGTCTTGCTTAAAGATTTCGTCTGATTCCTCTGGAGAAACGGTTTGTTCATTCGCATAAGCGGTGCTACCTAATGATGCGCCAAGACTAGCGAAATCAACATCCTCATAAGCTACATCGGATTCCCCAACCTCTTCACCTAGACGAGAGATATCAGCAACTGTAAATGCCTCTGGATACCCTTCTCTAAACTCAGAGAACGTTTTAGCATTCAAGTCCGATAAACGTTGCCCAGTCTTCAGAGACTCAAGCACGTTACTAGCGTGAATCATATACTCTGGACGTAAATCTTGTACAAACTCACGCCAAGTTCCTTCATACCCTAGAGCTGTTACTACTCGTTGAGCCATGTCACTTGCAGAGATTAACGCAGAGGAAATACTTGCGTCGTCCATACCAATATAGTTTAAGTAGTCCTTAAGACCAACTGCAGAATGGATACGGTATTCTGTAGTATAAGTGTGACCTTTATTATCACTAAATTCACGTCTTTCGTGTTTGATAGGGTTGCCTTGTTCGTCCTCTTCAGCATTGTCTAAGATAATAGACTCAGCATCAATACCAGACTCAATAGCGTATGACATAGCATTCTTAACGAAATACTTGTCCATATCAGCGTCTGCTAACAAAAGTAAAGGTTTGTAGTATGTAGGATTGTTTTTAGCAAACTCTTCGTTACCACTTTCGATTTGCTTTTTGATACCCCTATTATAGCTTGGGATATAAGCAAATAAGCGAGCATCTTTATCTAGCTTATCTTTTGCAAACCCTTTAGACTGGTTTAAGTAGTTAGGGTGCTTAAAGTTATACCCAACAAAGATATCTGCGCCACCAGGTGATACAAGAGGTACAAGAGGTTGAGTCTTACCACCACCCTTACCACTAGCAAATTGTGCACGTTCAGTATTCTTACCACGGTGTGTTGGATAGAAGTCATCAAAGTCTTCGGCTGACTCAATAACGTCTGGTAAATCTTGACCTACAATGTAAATATCAGAGGCTGCTGCTTCACCATTCATATAACCAGCCTTAGTACCGTCAGCCAACATCATAGCAGTATTTTTCAAGGATTCTGTAAAAGCAGTACCCCAGTAGGCATTTTGACTAGGCTTCCTTACTGAGTTCTTTTTACCAGTCTCTTGTGCAGTACGCTCAGCCTCAGCATAATCGGTACGAGCATAGTTGAAGTAAATCTTTTTGCATTAAAGGTCCAAGACCTGAGTCTTGCGTTACGTTAAACTCATCAAAGAACGCTACGATACCATTTGCTTTGTCACCTAAGTTAACTTTAGCAGAGATATCGTCCAATGTTCTAAAGTAAGTAATAAGCATAATCAACTGCAAAGCCCTTGCATAGAACACTGCTCCCAACTGGTTGTAAGACCTACCCCTGAAGAGAGAATCACTTGAATTATACAAATAAGAGGGAATACCTTGAGGGTTAACATTAGCTAGTGGAGAGTTACCCATAAAGTGACCGCTTAAGTTAGTACCCCCATCTTCAGAGGAAGTTACCAACTGACCATTTACCACAAAAGAATTAGGTTCAATGTCTAGAAGTACTGCACCAATATCTGGCTTATTATCTAAGTAAAAAACAGGTTTTCCTGATTTCAAGGCTGCTGCCAACTTAGCCATACTGTCGACACCTTTACCTGCCCTAGAGCCTGCTATTAAGAAGTGACTCATGTTAGGGTACGAGGTTAACCCTACCACTACCATTTTGCAAGATAGAGTCGTCTAACCCAAGACCAATAATCATGTTCTTGTAGTTTACTTCGTGACCTGATTCCCTAAGAGACTTAGCTGCGTGGTAGGCATACATAGGGTTTACTGTTAGCTAATGCATGGTTATACTCGTGGGTGTACATGTGATATACACCATCATGGATAGGGAAACCTTCAAATGGGTCAGTTCCTAAGGAAGAGATACCCACTTTCATTGCCTCTGTTGCTACGTTATAGTTGTTATGTAACTCATAAGGTAAAGAGTTCTAACTTTTTAGCAAAGATGGAAGTCCCTTTATAAGTGGAAACTCGCCTACCAAGATACAGGTAGTAAATACATCTTTGAAACGAGAAAGAGATTCAGAAATACTTGATTCTACTTTAGAGTCGAAGTACTCTACATCTTGGAAGTTACCTAGTATCTTGGCAACAATACCTGTTGTTACTTGACGTAAGTTTGCGTCTACTTCATGAGCGTAAGCTTCCCAGTTTAGCTTATCAGAGTGTTTAGGGTAGTTAGTTTTACCACCTTCCGTTGCTTTAGGAGTCTTTCTACCATAAGCAAACTCTAACATCTTATAAGGGAAGTACAATCTAGTGTCACGAGAAATCGTTACACCGTCAGGAGTTACCCCATTTACGATAATAGATGCAATGTGGTCTACCGAACGATAAGGCAAAATCTTTAAATCATACTCAGCAACTGTAAGTTGATATAAGGCACGAATAACTGGGTTAGGTTTTTGTAAAGGTCTGAGAACTACCACTCAAGGTCATTAACACCTGAGTCACCCTGTTCACCTAGAACACCTACAGGTCGTTTAAGCTGATACCCCGCTTTGAAGAGTTTGGTATAGTTTGAGATAATATCTGATACTACCGTATCGATATGGGCTGCATAGTAGTCTACGGCATCTCTCAGGTTGTAATGTTCTTCTGTAGGCTCCTCAACAACCTCTTCGATAGGTTCTTCAACCTCTTCAATAGACTCCTCAGCAACCTCTTCCTCCGAACTCGATACACCATTAAGCCTAGATTCCAACTCTTGAAAGTAAGATTTAGCCTGAGCATCCCATTCATAATGTTCTGGTTGCAAAGAATACCTAGAGTAGTAAGGAACACCACCCTCAAACATATTTCCAAACCCTAACTGCTCACCAGTAGCACCCTCATCAAGAGCCAAGGCAACTTCAATGGCATTGTCACAAGGTACTACTGACTTCAAACGGATTTGACCATTGAAAGCCTTCTGGGCATACTCTTGTAGGATAGGATCGTCAGTGTAAGATTCGTCTAATACCAAATCTTCTAAAGTTCCATATACCCTCTCACTAAGGATGTACATTGGACTTTCACTACCCTCTAATCGTACCTTGTCAGCATCGAACGGTAAGAGTAAGGCGTCTTTGCCTTGGACTGGCATATGGAACCTTGCATATACAAAGTCCCTGCCAATTACTAAATTTTGGACTACGTTAGGAGATGGAAGTTGACCAATCTCCTGTAGAGCCTCTTTGATATAGGGACATTAACCTAACCTCCTAATAATGTATTCGCACTTATTAATGTCAGATAGGCTTTCCCAAGAGCGAGCCATCAACTCTGATAAGCTAGACTTGGTAGCTTGACGGCATAAGCTAGATAACTCTTGGCTGAAAGAAAGTTGACTTAACAACCCCAAGTCGTCGTCTCCCCCACAATACCCCAACAAGGCAAGCGTTTCAGCGTGCCTTGGTAAACTAATTTCTGTAACTTAGATTCAGAGAATCGATAAGGAAAACCAGTACCTTTAGGGACTTAGACTCAAGCTAGCTGTCTGTTTGTACTCGTCTTGTAAGTCGTGCCATAGATTGAACAAACTCACTACTAACTCTTCTGGTAGTACCCCAAGAATATTAGCCTTTAATTCAGAGGAAATACTAGACTCTTCTTCAACCTTTTTCCGAATCAACCGAAGTATTGACAGGAACAAAGACCTTACCTTCAAGCTCTGCAATCAAAGGTTTAACTACTTGGAGTAAGATATCTTTTTCTGACGCTTCTTTACTTACTTTGATTAGAGATAAAGAATCGTACTCTTTAGAACGGAAGAGAGCCTTGATAGGTTCTTGCATGCGCTTCGATACCATGTCAACGTTAGGTAGGAAACCTTGAGTTGAGTCCTTAATTTGGAAAGGCGCACCTTCTTTGAAATACCCCAATTGACGATAAACTACGAAAAGGGCATCCCCTGAGTTATTCTGCTTAGAGTAGTACTCTTTTAACTCTTCTGAATACCGACCACCTGAGGACATGGCGCAAGAAGTAAGTTCTTTAGTGAAAGAAACTAGAGAAGATTTCTTTTCAATATCGTCTTTTCGAGCAAGTGTTAGAAGTTTCAAGACAGGAGTCCAAAAAGTGAGGTGATTTTTGTCGTTACTGATTAGTTCCGATAAGCGGTCTTGAGTACGATTTTTCGCCTTCTGCTCTTCGACAATAGCCTCCACCTTAGCAAAGTATTTAGCTAAGTTACCACCGTCAACGTCTAACTTATACAAGGTAGGACGGAGATAGTGTCTTTTATGGAAATCAGATACCCCAGTTTCTTTGACCTTGCTACCACCGATTTGCTTACCGATGATGCAATCTAAAGGCTTGACTACTAGAATTAAATTTGCAGTGCGTCTTCTAAGAACTTAATATTAACGTTTGCAGGAACTAAACTAATAGCTCTAAGACGGTGAGTCGCTACAAGGGTTGATAAGTAAGTCCTTACCATTTGGTCGGTTACCAATGCTTCCGAGATGAACACCTCTTCCAAACAAGAGAGAGCCTTGTTCTCAAAGAGTGGACGGAGAGGATTTTTATATTTACTACCCTGAGCCATATCCTCAGAAACCTTAACTAAGTCAAATGGAATGGCTTTAACACGGTGGTCGAAACCATGATATTCAACTAAAAGCTCCGTCAGTAAGGATAGCAACACGTCTAAACATGTTAGGGTGACCAATTCTGGACAAGACTACCTTCTTTGGTAGGAGTTACAAGAGGTTTGCCACCTAAAACGGCAACTACGCTATCATAAACATATCCCATGGAATTACCTTCCTTTCTTTTCTATACTTAAATTTTTCTACTTTGATACTACCCCTTTCCAGTACGAAAATAGACGTCAATGGAAAAAGAGATAGCCATTTAAAAAAACAAAAAAATACACAAGCTTTACAAAAGAACTTGTGTAAACTAATAGACTATTCAACTTCGGCAAGACCTACATTCCCTTCAGCGTCTGAAAACATATAGATAGCGTTAGGAACATAATCTTGTCCGTCAAGGTCAATGACTTCAGAAGTTTTGCCAGTCTTTTCAACGTTATAGATTTTACCGATATCGTCGAAACCGTACTCAACCATAACGAATTGGAACTCTTTAGCAAAGATTTTTAATAATCTGTTTAAGGACTTCCTTGGCTGCGCCATGAGTACCCCCAAGCAACTCGTCTTGGATGAAGATTTTACGTCCACCAGAGATTTGGATTAAGCACAAGCAGAACAGGAATGAGATAACTTGCCGCAAACCTGTACCTGACTGCAATAGCATATCATATTCAATACCCTCGGCATCAGTAAGTAAGACCTTAAGATGGGCATACCGACCTGCGTGCATTTGCTTTTTAAGGTAGATACGTCTTGTATCAGATTTAAACAACTCACCGAGAGTTTTGTTGATAACTGCAGTGATATAGTCTAAGGTTTCCATAGCCTGCTTATCAGCAACTGCAGAAATAAGTTTAGATGCTTCAACCAAAGTGTCGTATTCGTGTGACTTTTCTTCTACCATATTACGTTTAGTAGAAAGGAGTTCCGTTAAACGAGAACGCTCCTTCAAGTCACGTTTTAGCGAAACAATACTAGAAGAATATACTCCCATAATAGTTTCTCCTTTCTTAGATAGGGTACTAGCTAGAGGATTAACACCTTAGCTAGTACGTGTGTTAGAGATAAACGCACCACTATCATCCGAGATAGACAACTGATACCCCACTCCACGTGTAGCCTTATCCAAGTACAAGAACAGGTTAGGGCTCATCACAGAATCGTCACCGACAATCATGTAAAGAGAGCAACGAAGTCTTCATCTTGAACTCAGTACCCATGACGTCGCCTTTAGCGTTGTTGATAGGCATTACCCTAGAGAAATCATTGGTACGAATGTGAACTCCGTCTTCTTGGATAGAGAATGTAGCGTCAGTACCCATTGTGCTAAGGCGACGAATCAGGTCTTTCAAGAACTTACGGTCAAGAATAACTCCGTTAGCTTTTGTGATACCCTCGTAAGTAGGCTTGTAGTTAAAGCGTACTGGCAAATGGTTGATGAAAGCTTCGATTGAGCCGTCCTCGGAACGGATTCCAAACTTATTACCTTGCAAGACCATAGACAAGTGGTTACTTGTTTCAGACATTTTCTTCATGTAAGCTACCGAAGTGTAACGGAATGAAGAGTTGTGCAGTACATCTGGTAAGATGTTTTTGTAAAAGATTTGGCAACGAGTGTCCATTACGAAGATAACATCGTCAGCGAAGTGGATAAGGTTGTTATTTACACCTTTCTTAGAGTCCATTACAGGAATGAGAGTAGAGATAACCATATCCAGTTCAATAGTACTTACAGACTCAGCTTGCTCTTCTTCAAACTTAAGTTTAAGGTCTTCAAGTAAGCGTTCCTTAATCTTAATGTTGTCAAGACTGTAAGAGGTTACCCCTCCGAAGAGGTCTTGCTCTTCGTCTAGGTCAGACTCGTGTACAATTACTTGCACTCGATTTTCATTTTCACGGAACTCAACAAAGTCAACCTTAGTACGACTTAGAGAAGTGTACGTTCCAAGAATTTTGTTCAGCTCTGAAGAATTGATTTGAATGTTTCCCGCTTTTTCTACCTTTTCTGGAGTAAAGGCTACACGAACCATTAAGTCAGAGTTCTTAGCTGCTACAATACTTTCACCTTCATCATGTACCATAAATACTACGGTCTTATCAGAGTCTTTCAACGCTGAATCAGAAGTTACAGAGGTTGCGTGAGAAAGCAACCCAACCAACATATCATATTCTACAAAAAAAGTGTGCCATTTAGTACCCCTTAATCAAATTTAAAACTACCACCACTGCGAACTGGACGAGCTGGCGCTACATCGTCACTGTCATCGTCATCTTCTACAATAACTGGACGTCTGCGAGGTTTTACTACAACTTCCTCTTCTTCCAAGTCGTCCATTACGATAGGAGATTTACGTCTAGGAGCAACACCTGCGACTGCGTTCATTTCTTTGAGAGATACCCTTGTATCTTCGTCTTCACCCATGTCGAAGTTAGAAGTTACAACAGGACGCTTACGAGGACGAACTACTGGAGTTTCTTCTTCCAAGTCGTCTAGGGTCAGCAACTACTGTACGTCGTTGAGTTGGGTTGCTGGTTTAACCACTGGAACATCTTCGTCTTCGTCTGCTACAATAGTGCGTCTTGTTGCTGGCTTAACTACTGATGCTTCGTCATCTTCTACGATAGTACGTCGTTTAGTTGGGACAACGAACTCTTCTTCTTCAAATCGTCTACAACATTATGGACGGGTGAAGTAGGTTTTACGATAGGTTCTTCAACAATGGTACGTTTTGGAGCAATGTCTTCCAGTTCGATTTCTTCGGCTACATCGTCTTCAATTTCAGCAGACTCAGTACCCCCAACCTCGTCAAGCTCTTCCACAACCTCTTCCGCTGGCTCATACCCCCAAGGTTCTTGCGCACCGATGATGTCGCCTTCAAGGATAAGTTGGTTAACTTTTTCAGCAACTGTAACTTGTTTTTCTAAGTCTGCTTCGGTTGAAGTAAGCAAATCATTTATAAATTTTTGTAAATTTAGCTTCGTCTTCAATATTCGGAAAACTAATTCCAAACTTTTGCTCATAGCTGGCTACCAATTCGGAAATCTGAGTTGTTAGCAACTTAAGTTGAGCCTGCGCTTCAGCTGATTTTCTGTTGTTTAGTTCACTACGCTTATTAGCGTTCTGAATACGTTCTAGTAAATCCATGTTTTTACTTTCCTTTCTTAATTACCCGTCGAACCGAAACCACCAGTTCTTACAGTAGATGTTGTGTCACCGTCTGCAAGCAAGTAGGTTTGGAATACACCCTGCATAAAGGCATCACCACGTTTGAGAGTTACTGGCTCGTTCGTAATGTTTTTGAACAAGCCACAAATCATACCTTCATTGTAGTCATTGCCATAGTAGTCAGAGTCAATGATACCTACAGAGTTGATAAGGACGATACCCTTTTTTAACTGGGTTAGATGAACGGTCATAAATGTTTAAGACCTCATTGCCTTGCATGTAAACCTTTAGACCAGTAGGAATAAGAACAATCTTGCCTGGTGGTAAGGTGATGTCACGCTGTACGAAGAAATCATAGCCTGCTGCGTGGACTGTGCTACGCTTAGGCATTAGGATTTCGATACCCTTAAGAGAATTTTCAATACTTGCTGGTTGAGGTTTAGCAAGTACACTCTCACTAACTACCTCAAAGCCACGAACTTTATTCATGTAGTTCCTCCAAAATTTCTAACTTACCAATATTATACCATTTCCACGGCACGTTGTAAATAGCCTTTAGCTACCACTTTTGCATCTTCAGATGCACCTGGAATACGGTCTATTTGCTCAATTAGGTTACCATTATGCAAACGGTAGTCCATAGCCTCTTGCAAGATGTCAGCCAAGCGCTTATTAGCTTTGGCTTTTTTTCTTCTTCAGATTGTTGTTCCTCTTCAGACAGAGTTTCAACTACTTCTTCAAAGACCTCTTTAGCAGGTTTTTAGACCAAATAACTCAGCACTGTAGTCAATTCCACCTTCTTGTTCGTTATAGAATAGGTAGAAGTAACGGCAGTCGTTGTAGGTCTCTGACGCAGATACCCTACTTACGGCACCTGGATAGTATAACAACTTCCTTGTCAACAATTGTTGTTGACTCAACCTTAGGACTAGGGTGGTGGATATGCCCACTGATAATCCAGTCGACACCGTGGAAGTTACCAAGTTGGGAAATCTCTACTCCACCTTTAGTAACGTACCAGTTAGTTACACCTGAAATCTTGTAGTCGTTGTGACCGAACACGATTTGGAAAACACCTTCGTCCTTACCCTCAAAACGGAGAGGACGTTGCTCTTCCCATACCCTACAAAGTGGTAACGAACCATGTGCACTCCGTCAACATAGTGGTCTAGTTCTGTAGGAGTCTTGATAAGACCTACCCCTTTGAAGTACTCAAAGTCTGGGAAGTCACCGATGTCGTGGTTACCTCGGACGATATAAACGTTACCATTAGTTAGGCTGTTTAGTTTTTGCAACCAAACAGTCACTTCCATTAGGAAACGTTTATCACGAATAGAGCGTTCAGATACCCCAATAAGGTCTCCAAGTAGGACGACTGCATTAGGTTTACGTTCTTGGACGATTTGAATCATACGAGCCATTGCGTCTAAACACTCTTCTTGGTAGTTGATGTGGTTACCCTTGAAGATAGCTGAGAAGTGCGTATCCCCAAAGACTACTAAACCACCCTTACCGTCGATGCGATAATATTGTTCTGGACTGAAAATAGCCATTAGTTTTCTTCCTCCTCAACAGTTCCTTCTTCTACCGACTTGTTAGAGCCGTGAGTAGTGAAACTACACTTCGCTCCACTCTTCTCAGCCTCTAACTCTTCTTTAGTTTTTGCTTCTTTAAACTCTTTAGAGTTAATCACGTTTACAAGAGGCGCTTAATTAACTTGTACCAAGAGATAATGGAATAGTAGAAAAAAACAAAACTACTCCAGTCCATACAAGAGCCTTAACTAAGTAAGGCGCACTATCGAATAGTGACCTAAACCCATCAAGGAAGAAATACCCTGCAAGGAAAAGGAAAACTACTAAATCCATAAACGGATTGACCATTTAAGTATGTTGAATTTCATTTATTTCACCCCTAAATATACTTTACACCCATATTTGCTTGATTATATAAGTCATATACCAAGAAATCCCTAAATCAAGGTAATCCTTAAATAAAGATAGTAGATGACACTCCTCTTTACTAGAGAATAATTTAGAAAAAAACGCAAATATGCTTTTTCTTTATACTCTTTAGGTATTTCATTGACTATGCATGACTTCAAAAAAACTATACTTCTTATACAAGTTAAGGTAATCCTCATCTTTTTAAGGAGATAGGTTTTTGACCCCTTTCGAGTTTCTCTACCAAATCCAAAGGCAAGCTACCAAGAATAGCTACCTTCGAAGATAAATCTAAATCCTTGAAGTGTACAGATACCCCTTTAGAGTTTAACGAGGTAGTACCTTTTGATGTACGACACAAGCAATCTTCCATTCTTATCGTCTCCTTCGTAGTAATGTTTTAACTTTAAGTTAAAGGTATCGTAAGATGAAAGCTTAGGTAATAGCAATACAACATCAAGACCGAAGTCTCTTAGTAAAGAGTTCGTAAACAAATAAGCAGTACGCTTATTTGCATCAATAAAATACTGGCGCTTCATAAGAAATATGTAGAACTGTACACATGCAGTTACTTTATCGTCTTTACTTTATTGCTCCTTAAAATACCAATAACGTAAGATAACCTAGATTCAAACTCTTTTAAGGCTTCTAATCGAGTAGTTAGGGGTGGAACGTAAGTAGAGCAAGAAATAGTTATAGGACTTTGTTCTGTCCTAAAAGTACCCTCTAACCAAGGAACACTAATTACATCTTCAGATACGATAGAATGTAGTTCCTCTAAGATACCTACCCCATACACTTTAGATGAGCATACCCAGTTCCAAGCACGATTAATATTTCTTACCTCGCAAACATTTTTGCAATCTAAGTGTCTTATACTACCCTGTTCTAGGATAGCTTTTGTATCTAGGCGAGAAAACACATACCCCTCGACCACAGTAGTCCTTCTAACCAAGTCCAACCTATTTTGGTTTACATAAGCATCAAACTTATTCATACAACCACCTACTCATCAACATACCCTGCAGTACCTTGAACTAGCGAACCACAGTTACCACAACGAGAAACCGAGATTCCATGGTCGATAGCATACTGCTCTAACTGACTCATTTCAGTTTTTTTAGTTGGTTTGCCTCATCGGTCAACTCACTATTCAGCATATAAATTTGCCTAAATTTATTATAGACCTTTAGTAAATTTTTCAGCTCATTTAACGGCTGAAAATCAATAAGCTGAAGTTCCACGTTAAGAGTACTGTAATTTTTTTACGGATTTTTTTGCAACTCGGCAATTTTTTCGTAACTCTAGGTACGATTTAACGTCAATTGAGTTGAAGCTCTGGTGCTACGCTCAACTGACCTACTTTTTCAAGCAAATTAGAAATTTGTAGCAACTTCTCATAGGCACTAGTGTCAATAAGTTCTAAGACAGGTGTATTGACAGATAAACCTGCACGCTCTAGGAGTAAATCAGCTAACTCTTTGTAACTAGAGTACAAAAGTTCAGCTTCATCATATTTAGCATCGAGCTGGGCAAGTAAGGAAATGAACCCATCATCTACAAATTCGTAACGCTCTAGCGAGAGTTTAATAGACTCAATCTCAGCTACGATAGAGTTAATCGAAGAGTGCAAGGAATTGATGTCGTTTTTGAGGTCAGTCGTTGCCAAGCTAGTTTCTTTTAGCTTTAATACCCCGTTCAAGAGTTCTACGTTTTCAGAACCTGAAGTCTGAATAAGGAACTGCTTGTCGTAGATAGACTGACTATTAAGGTAGTTACCACTAGATGTTTCCGTCATAGCTAAGTATTCACGGATTTCAAGAGGTACTTCTTTGACTTGTGTAAGCGTATTACCTACCTTGGTTGAGAAAAATAAGTTTGCCATTTTCATACATCTCGTACAAGGATGGTCCATGAACGTATTTGTCACGAAGAATCGAGATGCCGTCATCGAAGTTTACGATGATACGGAAGAAACTTTCACCGTGTTTGATGAAGTTCTTTTGAGCCTGCTTGTACTGGTTGAAGAATAATACCCCAAGAGCTCGAGTTATTGCAGATTTACCACTATCGTTATACCCTTTTAGGTTGATGATACCAGTTTCATCAAACGATAAGGTAGCCTTGCTGATGGACATAAAGTTTTCTAGTTCAATGCTAGAAATCTTTGAGAAAGTTTTTGCCATAAATTAGGACGTCCTTTCTGTTTTTGTTAAGTTCTAAATAAGGTAAGTCATAAGCACCACTAAGCATATTAGCTTGGAATACCGTGTAAGGACGGACAGGAGTCATACCCTCTTCGTAGAAAGAATCAATACCTGCAATCCAAAGAACCTCTTCGGGAATAAATACCCCTTTAAGGTTGGCGCAAGCCGTGTCGCCTTTCTTGCTACCTTCTACCATATCGCATGGTGGGAAATAGGTAATGAGTAAATCTAGGTTATCATTCTTTAGACTACTTAGGAAGTCTGCGTCCCTATTGGAGTGTTCATTAGATTCAGACCAACTAGAATGTACGGTAGTCTTGTCTAAAGAAAAGGTGTCCCAGTAAGCCTTAGAATAATTATCAGCTAAGTAATACCAAGCAGAAGAACCTGCAACCCTAAAGCCATCTACTTCAACTAGGTCGTTATCTAAGACATGGACATTTTCATACTCTTTTAAGTCTTCCTTAACAGAGGAAATATATTCCAAGTAGTTCGCTCCATTTAGCTGAAAATCCATATTGCTAAAGACAAAGAATACATGAGCATAAAACTTACTCAAATACCCCAAGGCTCCTACTAACTTACTCTTATAACAAGATACACTGCCTGCAAGAACAAGCCAATCACTAGACCTACCCTCACAAGCGATACCCCTATTCGTAAGTGGCTCTTTTTACTTTAGCGTTTTTCTGGAACCCAAATACCACTACCATAATAAATGCGTTTTGTTGCCATTACAAACCCCCACAAATTTCTTTGATACTATTTTTACCATAATGGGAGCAAAAAAAGGTAGAGTATTCTGCCCTACACTACCTTCAGCTGCTAAATTTATTTTTTTAATCTTCTAGGTCGTCGATGTCGTCATCGTCTAGAGCCGTAAGCGCTGCTTGACCTTTGTTTGGAACTGTTGTTTCAATTGCTGGCGCTGATGATACCCCTGCACCGAGGTTTGCTTGGTGAAGAGCAATCTTATCACGCAAAGGTTGAAGAATTTCTTCTGTAGATTCACGGACATCTTCTACTGGCAAGAAGTGGTTGGCGATAACCATTTCGATAGACTTTTCAGGTGTCCATTCTTCTGTTTCAGCATCAAGACGTTTTTCAAGTTCTTCACGATATTTTTGTTCAACGTTCTTAGGTCCGTTAGGTAGCATAGTTACCTTGAACTGAGTAGCTGCATCACGTGCTGACCATTTTTGTGGGTCATCAACGTAGCGACCATCAAGAGTGAACCAGTAACCTGCTGGAGTTGGAATGTCGATATCTAGCTCATCGGCACGTGTATCCAATTCGCCTTTCCAAAGACCTCGGCGAGCATCACTACCTGAATACAAGGCTTCAGATACGTTGTACCACATGATTTGGTAAATTAATTCACCAGTTTCTGGGTCTTGGCTAAGTTTGTAAACGTCACGACCTTGTGCGTTCCTAGTAAGTGTACGTTCGAACACTACGATAGGGAATGTAAGGTTACGTGATTTACGTTTGATAGCACGTGCATCGAAGATACCCTTAGTAAGTTTACGAGCTTCATCTGAAGTATCACCTGCTTCGAAACCTTGTGATACCAACAAGCGGTCAGCTTCGATACGAGCGTACTCATCTACAACAGAGCGACCATCACAAATAGGACATGTTCCATCAAGACCAAGACCTTCGCTTACGATACCGTCTGTACAACGGAATTTTGTGGTAGCGACCATTAACTTCAATGGTGTGGATGAATGGTTTGTCTTGACGAAGTTCTGTTTGATCTTCTTCGTTAACCAATGTGTGGTTAGGAACATAGATAAGGTACTGTTCGTTCCCAATACTGAACACTGGGAAGTTTACAGGGTCTTCTGATTTAGGAGTTGCTGTAAAGAATTTTTGTTCTTGCGCTTGTGCTGAGAGGTCTGCTAGAGCCTCTTTTGACATAGCCTTAGGTTTGATTTTACCAAATGCCATAGTTGTGTAACCTTTTATCTTTCTGTGTAAATATGTGTAAGTTGTGTAATATGTGTAATTACGTCTGTTGCTTGAGGCAGATAAGCAAAATCTCTAGACTTCTCAGCCTTGAGAATACCCTCTCACCCATCGAAGAGCGAAACCTTAGAAAGGTTAACCAATGAGGGTAGGCTAGATGCGAAAGTCGTAGCCAGTTATTTTCTGTAAGTACTCCTTGAATCCAAAGACTTGTAAACACCCTTCTATAGGAGTCACCAATAAAAGTTCTAGGTCAAGGTGTTTATGAGGATAAGCCTTAAACTTAGAATAAAGACGAACGCTTTTTAAGACTTTTTCTAAGGAGATACCCCTTTCACAGACCACAATCTTGTGACTGGATTTAAGACCTTTAACCAAACTATCAAACGAGTTATAGTTGAGGTCTGGATCATTTAAGTTACCAACATAGTCGCATTCGTAATACCTTAACCTACGTCTAAGTTGGTGGAATAGCTGAATGTTAGGCAAAATGTACTTTTTGCAAGTCAGTTAAATCTTTCTGACGAGTGGAGTACAATTTCATGATAGCCAAATCTTCCCAAGAGAACGTAAACCTCTAGATTGGAGTAAGTGAACTTCAAATCAAAAGTCATCTCTTCGATAGCAGGTACAATAAGAATACCTTCGACATCGTTTGATAACGATAAGCTAGATAATTCTGAGTTACTTAGAGCAAGACTACCAACATAATCAATATCGGTAGTTACACGTTCTCCGAGAGTTAAAGAGATATAGCAGAGCCACCAGTAATTATGATTTTACCAGTAGTACCCCTCTTAACTAAGGTTTCGTTAAGCTCTTCCAAGATTTCTTTAATGCTGGAGTACGATAAACTTTGGAAAAAAACATAATACTTGCTCCTTTTCTTGTTAGATAAAAAATACTTAGCTAATTTAACTAACTTAGGTAAACCTTCGTCACTACCTGAAAGGTAGAGTTTCTAGTTCTCTTCGTTCATGAGCCACTCGAAAGCCTCCAATGATTCGGCTTCACGCTCGTCTTCAAGTACCAACTTTGACAAAGAAGATACTTTAATGTTCTATCAAGAAATTCTTCCGTCATCACGATACCCCCTAGAAGATATGTTCCTTACCAGTCACGAACTGCGTTACGCAAGCTAACGAATAAAAAAATACAGGATTACAACGCTTTTTAAATAGATTCACAAAAGTTTAGAGAAAAAAATTGTTTACCAATGAAAAAAATTCAAAAAGAAAATTAAAGCTTCGCAAATAAGGAACTTATAAAATAGGCAAGAGTTTTTTAGCTCTACCACACATACACTGCAGACAATAGAATGTTTCGTGCAAGTTCTAACTCTCATGGGTTCTCGACTCCCTACTACATAGAACTGCTTTCAAAGACACGGACTGGCACGGCGACCATCAACTTTCACCTAACAAGAGTAAATATATCTTGTATTCATGTTTCCATCTTAAACTATATGGACAACACTTCCCAACCAAGGGATTGCAGAATTAGGCTACTAATACGAGTTCTGTTGTTATAGTCCACTTACGAGGACGTCACTGCAAAAGCTTCTTTTCGAGATACCCCTACGGTTCCTAGTTTCTCACGCTAGTCATACCAAGGCGACCTAACTATCTCAAGCTAGGTACTTGTCGCTCCAACCGAACTCTACATCAGCCTTTCATGTATATGTGGCTGCTTAACCTACGCACAAGTGCTTCCACTTGCTGACTTTCTGGTCGTCATCACAATCCGTACCCTAATCAGACACGGACGGCTTATCGGTATTTAAAGGTTAAACACCTATCTATACTTGTCAAAGCCCTTACAGATAGGATTTGCCTAAGACTACGGACGGATTCTAACCGACAATGTAAGCCACCTTGACGATGACCTACCTAACATGGAGTGATGAAGATACCCCTCGTAGCCGTGAAATGAAGAAATTGGATTTAAACCTTAAATGGGAGTTTAAGGAAATTTGCCTTTTGGCAATACCTACAACTGGATTCGAACCAGTATCACCTCGACAGAGAGGTACGTCGTCGGACGGTTTCCGATTCACCTTAGGACGAGTTAAGGCTATGTAGGTACTAGTGGATAGGAAGTTCCACTACATGATTTGCAAAATCACTTTTACAGACAAAGCACTTGAGGGAGTCACCCTTAGCATATTGGTGCTAACACTAGCTCGGTCTGTACGCACAATCCTTTTTCAGCTACCCTCATTATCCTAAGGAACCTCCGACTTAGAGGACAGATAGCCTTCTGCAAGTAGTAAATTTTGAAAGAGGAGTTACCAACTGAAGTTAGTAATCTCGTGTTCTGATAAGCTGGTACCTCGCTTACCAGATACACCCACCGAGGGTCGAACTCGGACGTCCAAATGGACACAGGATTTTAAGTCCTGAGCGTCTGCCAATTCCGCCATGAGTGCTTGATTTAAGGGATACCCTAGAAGTAAGTGTTAAGATACACCTTGATAGCAGTTTCGATTTCTTTGAATACATAATCACCTAGAACATCACTTGTACCAAACAAGCGTCCAAGTTCTGTACTACGATAGGTTGAATTTCTTAAGGTATCCTTAACATCTACACCTGTAGTACCTCTATAAGACCAACTGTGAATTACATACCCTTTCCTAGTTCTTGTAGCAGTTATCTCGTAGCTAAGTAAAGCCTTAAAAGGCTTAAATACAGGACGTCCTGCAACCCAACCTTTACTGGCATACCCTGATACGAAAGCTTGCAACTTGAATTCGTTTTTGCTTGGAGAAAGAACCGTAATGATGTCTCTGTGCAAACGTGATTCAAGGTCTTTTAACATTTTGTTACCGACTTGTAATGTATTCATAATACCCTTTCTAACGATAGATACTACCCTAACCCACATCTTCAGTTACAAACCTCCGTCGATTAGGACTAGACCTACCCTAAGAACAACCATCATTGGGCAGCTCTTAGCTACGTCACCCACAAGACTCGAACCCATGCGTACCTACCATGAATAAGGTTGGTGACCGTAATTATTTAAATTCATACAAGAACCAATGATTGAACTCAATCATGCAGTTAACAATGTATCGGCATTAAGAACTAAAAGCTAAAGCAAGTACCCCATACAAGGTTCTTGTAGCTATTTTAGGTAAGGCATCTTGGATTGAAGTGCCTGACTCTTCTAATTCTCGTTCTATTTTCTGCTTAAATAGGAACGTACAGATTACCAAGACAAGTGACAATGCGTCAATACTAGGTTGAGGAAAGCCAAAGTAAATATGTAACTTATAGGCAAGCATGAAAGCTGTAAAGCAAAAGAGCTGATGCATGAATAGTTCCTGCAAGATACATTAAAGCTTTAGTTACTGAACTCTTAACCGTTTCGTCTTTCATGATACCCACTACTTTCTTGTAAAGTCCCAAGGTGGTGTATGATTAATTGGCTTTGAATGTAAACGTAAAGGAGATGATTACAAAGGAATCCACCTTGGAATGGAGAGGATAGGAATCGAACCTACCACGCTCGGTGCTTCAAACCGATGCTCTACCAACTGAGCTACCTCTCCTAAAGCTAAGATACTACTAGTTTACCATAACTTAAGACCTAAGTCAATAGCCATGGAAACACGAACAGTAGGAATCGAACCCACGCTAACGATTTTGGAGACCGTTGTTCTACCATTAAACTATGTTCGTCTATGAGGTAGGACGGTCTCGAACCGACTTTTACAAGAGTAACGTTACCTCTCTTGCTCGCATCACCCACAAATGCTTCTACCTCTTAATAAAATGGGGTATTAGATACCCCCAAGCAGACAAATATGCTAACAGGTGTTTGGTAGTCGTTACTACACGAAACGCTCAACTAAGATATAGTCTGCAAAAATAACACCCAATGTTATCTAAAACCACCTACAAATAAGCAGTCGTTCAAGAACCCTGAGATAGCGTTCTGAACTTCGAAGTAGTTTTCGTGACCAACTCTGTTAATATACTTCATCATCTGTTGTGAGAAGTAGAACTCTTCACCATTGAAATAGGCGTTGCCAATACACTCACCAGTCCATCGGTTGTGTACCCTGACCGCTCTAGTGCAAGCTGAAAAGTGAAAGTCTAATGACCTGCGTTTGGATAGGCTACGTTGATTTCTATCACGTTCGATAATGATACGTTTAAGACTAACTGGTAAAAGGCTTCCTAATCCTTTGCATACTACTTCTCCTTTCTGTAAGATGAATGATATGACCTTGAGGGGAATCGAACCCCACACTGCCTTGCAAAACAGTAACCCCAAGTCAAAGCCACGTGCGTTTTTAATTCTGGTAAAGCTAGACCTCTGCCCAAGGCTTTCTAACACACAAAAATCACCATAAACCCATTACTGCGCCTCTCCCTTGTACCTCGGGTGGTAGCAATAATGCAACTTCCAAACGTAGTACTCCGTTTAGAGGGCTGGCTGTCGCCCGTTGCCATAAGGCAATACACCGTATGGGAGTCGAACCCATGTTACTGCCGTGAAAAGGCAGTGTCTTAACCACTTGACCAACGGTGCTAATACTTAATCTTCGATTTCTTTTGAATTACCTTCTACGATAGTTATCTTAGAGGTGTCAATACCCCTAGACTCTAATTCAGCTAATAAGTCTTCCAACCGTAACTCGTACATAATAAGTACCCCCTACTAAGATATAACTAGTTTACCATACATGGAGATAAATAGCAAGCTACGTGGAGAGCTACTCTTCAGCGAATGAAAAAAGAAAATCATCTACTTCATCAACTCTATTAGCTTGCAACAACATATCTTCTGTGAAAATATTTACCCAATCAAGACCAGTAATGTAGTCTCCAGTTTCTTTAAAGATTTGATTGGAAACTTCTTCTAGTAATTCAGCTAGTTTGTTCACATCATTAGGTTTAAAATCACCTAATCCACAGATAGCACCACCATCTTCCCAATAATAAGGGTTGATGCAAATGTGGACACCACAATCATATTTAAAAAGAATAAGTTCTGCTAAAGTTTTTATAGTGCTCTTTGTTCATTTGATATCCCTTTCGGCAAGATTATAGTTATTTCGGTGACAGGATTTGAACCTGCACTCTCGTATCAGATACCCTCAACGAAGCCTTACCCCTTGGCTACACCGCTGATGTCTAGGTTGTACTTCCCATACCCCCTATGCAGAGGTTAGATTATACTGCTCGACATTATTGCAGTCACTTACTAACAAGGATTCGATTTTGTGAATTTAGCCGAACTCTTGAGAACAAGTGCTTCTTGATACGTTCAAGGCAAACGGTCACTTATTTAATCTCGCTGATTCCTGACGAGAGGGAAATTAGTAATTGCCAAACCCACCGAATAGACGTTGTTTGTAGTAGTTACCCTTTTCACGGTCGTAGTGTAACAATGTTAGACTAATACCATTCAAGGCACAAAAGCTAATAACGGACGCTGTAAGGACTGTTAAGCCTGTTACATACAGGTGAAGTAGCTTCTCACCCTCAAAGCATGGAACATCATCATAAGAATTTTGGTTCATGCCTACACGTGGGACTAGCCTGATACCCACAAGCTTGATAAGTTTTTCCCTTACTGTATTGTTGATGTAGCCCAAGTCAGTCGGGTCTACCTCTTTTGGGAAGATAAAACCGTCTACTGGAGGAAGGTCGTGGCGACCTTCTGTTAAGCCAAGCGTAATAATTTCTTTCATTTCTATAAACCTTTCCTAAGAGTTTATTGCCTTTTTAGGAGAGTAAATACCCCTAACTACTATAAGACTAGTTTAACACACATGGTAGTGTAAATCAACTCTAATTAAGATTTAATTCAAGCTTCATCTATAATGAGCTGTACTATTTCCTGAAAAATACTTTTCTTCCTTTAGCTCAGGAACAAGGTGCTCTATATACTTACTAGGTTCTACAAAATAAATCCTATCATTTGTAGTCTGCAATTTGAGTAATTTATCTTCTAACTTAACGACATCATCTGAAAGAACACGTTGATACCAATCTAACCCTGAACGGTTAATTACTCGAGAGATATACTCCTGTAAGTGTTCTTTATTGCTAGGGTTAGGTAATACATGAGTAATAGATAAACCCCATAAGCGCAACTCATCTAGTAACCTTTCATCATCAGTTACAAAAAAATAGCAGTATAGTACCCTGTATCATAAATCAACTTGATTTTTTTAAAAGCACTCGCTTTAAAAAAATTCTTTCTGTTGACTTTCAGACATACCTTTAGTTGCCCTACTTTCATAAATCTCTGCATCAAAATAAATATCTTTATTTTTGATTTGTAAAATAGTCTTTCAAGACAAAGGAAATGCTGAAATAATTAACGTCATAATAACACCTAATATAATTTATTATAAACAAGGGCAACCGAAGTTACCCTTTCTGTACTGTTATGGAGAGTAATTCTCCAAGGACATGAAATGAAAAATATTTTCTTTTTGGTCACCGATGTGGTGGGGATGACCAATGGAGCCGGTGGGAGTCGAACCCACGTCCAAACAAACGCACCTAACAACTCTATAGCACTCTGCTACATTTCGCCTTTTAAGGCATTCGACTTTAGGTAAATGCACAAACCCTAAAGCCATATCTCTAATTTAACTAGAGGTTCGAGATACCCCTTCTAGCGATTGACTGGATTTATAGCTACTAACTGCATAGTCACCTACAGTTAGTAGCTCGTCAGTTTGACTGTTTTGTTTGTGTTGATAGACAACTAAGCCGAAGCTTAGGCTGCCATTTCAACTGGAGCAAATTGTTTTGCAGTTATGTTTAGGTTTGGCGATTACGTCGCCACTCGGAGTGAAGTTATTAACCTTGAATGCCTGTCGAATCCAAATATCGACCCCTTAATATTAAAGTTTGGTGGTGTCTAGTTCGTAGTAAGAGAACTCGTCGCCATCTTCGTTTACCCCTTCAACCAATTTTTAGGTTCTCTGAGTTAAAAGGAACACCTTCATCCTCTTCTGAATAGTTATGCAGACGAATAATAGGCATACATGAGAAAGTTGATACCGTTTGAGTTGCACCTGCAAGCTCTTTTAGGAAAGCGTATTGCTCTTCAGTACAAACTAATTCAAACTCTGTACTGTCGTCACAACCCTTTACAATTACACGAATGTCCACTAGAAACACCTCCAATAATTTAGCCTAGCAGGAACACACCCCTACCAAACTATACACCTATTTTTAGCATAGTCTTAGGAAAGTTACAAGAACTTTCCATAAAAAAACTTTGCTATAATTACTAATAGGACATTCTAGCTTCAAGAAATGAAAGCAACTCATCTCTTGAAGTGATTTGCATCATAGTAGGGTAATCTTTTTCACCTACTTTTGATTTCATAGAATGACCTTTATTTTTATCTATGTAGTAAATGGTAAACTCTTTTAAGTTATATACCCCAAAATCTGCAAGAACACCTTCGTTGTCTCTGGGGTCATACCCTAATACAGATTCGAGATGTTTTTCTATCTCAGATATACATGAACTCTTCTCTTCGTGAAGTTCCACAAACTTACTAAAAGCTATCATAGTAAGTACCTACTTTCTCTTGTCGTCAAAGCCATCTCGATTCAGCAAAACACTCATTTCCAAAGTAAAGCTGCTTTGTTGAACTCTTCTATGTCTGATTGAGATAAGTCATCATTCTTATTAGTACTCCACACAAGGTGAGGACGAATTGTAAAGAATGCAGTTTCTCGACTAGGTAACACCAACTGAGCGTAATATGCGTACTCTTCAGATTCACCTGTTAGACGAACTCTAAAGTCAAAACCTTTGCTTCGAGCATAGTTGTTAAACTCTCTAACTCTCTTCTCTAAGTCATTAAAGTAGAGATAGATATCACCCTCTTGTGGGTTTGCGTACCTCGATACAAATTCTCTAGTCATTTTTAAATTTCCTTTCCTCTAACTATATATCTATTTTAGCACAATCTAGAAAAGAAAACAAGTAGTATGCAGAGCAAACTACTTAGCTATTCTTACTATACCCAACGAAAAGTAAACTGTGCCATACTAACGTACCTGCTCTAACCGTAAATGAACTACGACCTTGTCTTTGTAGTCCGTACGGTCTACATCTCGTTGTAGACGGTAGGAAATGTAATGTTCTGCAATGTGAAGATACCCCGCTGAGAGGAGCCTCTCCTCTACCAAAGCCTGAATCATTGAAATTGTTACCACATCAGTGTTATTTTCTTTGAGCTGGGCTTCAATAGAGTGAGCAATACGTTGCAAGTTGTGCGCTAGGTCGTCAGATACGACATACACTGAACTTGCTGCTTTAGCCATTGCGTTGTAAATTTTGCTTGCGTCGAAATCGACTGTTGTACCGTTACGTTTGATTATTTTCATTTAACTATACCCTTTTAATGTTATTGGACTTGATATTCAACTATGTAGTTATAGAAAGCACCTACATTCTCTTTATAGACTGCGCCAGGTGCGTCTTCTCTGGTGTACTGGACTATAAGATAGCCAGTAACTCTGTCATAGGAGATACCCTTGACGGTTACATACCTACAAGTTAGTTGAGGAGCAAACCACACTGAACCAACAGGTAATAACCTCTGCCAGTATTCTAATTTTTGTTGCATTGTTTGACGTTCCATGAAGATACCCCCTGTACTATTGAGCTCTATGACTAGCAGTGTATTCTAAGAAGTGTTTAACTTCTTCTTGATGAATTAAGCCTGGTGTTTCTTTTCGTTGGTACAATACCATAATTCTATCGTTACTCTTGTCGTACTCAATACGCATTACTTGTAGGTAAGCAGTATTGAATTCTTGTGTAACCCATACTGAACCAATACCAATCTTCCGTGCCCAGTAGTCTAAGCGTTGTTGGACTGTTAATTCTGTTACCATTACTCTTTAGTCCTTTCTCTCAAAATACCCTCCCAAAGCCATTTGCACGTTTAACCAAACTTTGTGGGGTAACTGCTCTTCAGACATACTAGAAGAATACTCACCTGACTCAAACTTAGTTATCATATCCGTGTATTCTGCATAGCGAATACGGTCAGGAATGAAGAGTCGTTGCGCTTTTAGGAATTTGATTACTTTTTGGTCGTTTTCAGATAGCATATTAAATACCTAGTTTCTAATCTTTCTGAACCTACCGTCAGTAAACTTATAGACTGGCATGGTTTCTTCTAAAGGTTTACCATTAGGAATGAACGTGTTGATAATACCGTAATCAACTACGAAAGCACCCATTAGTCTGTCGTAATATACCCCATATACTACTAATTCACGAGAATCACCACCATGTACAGGCTTCCAATAAGAACCGATACCTATTTTACGTGACCATTGTCTAATTCCTTTTTCGATTTCTTGGCTTGATAACATACCCTACCTCACTATCTCCTAAATCCAGTAAACCTAAACCATAAATTCCAAGCAGTCCAATACGCATATTCTTTTTCTGTTGATGCGAGAATAGTGTTTCCTAAACCCCAACCCATACTTGGGTAGATAAGGAAACGTACCTTCTGCCCACAATATTTTAATACTGCGTGATATGCATAGCTTTCTGCCTCGCCTGTTAAGATAACAGATACTCCATTTGCTTTTGTTGAGGGATTACTATTAAACCTATTTACAGTTGCTTTTAAGTCATTAAAACTAAGACGAACTGAATTACTACTCCAGTTAGGTTGTGGGATATACTGTTGTACCATAACTTAATCTCCTTTATCTTTCTTAGATACCCGTTAAATCGGTATGAACCTCTTCCTTGTAGTACCCATTAGTAAATATATTCCACTTAGACCAAAGGGCTGACAAAATTTGCATTTCTTGGTGGCTTCTTTTAATACAAGAAGTGTAGGTATCGAAACTTAAGTCTGCGTTGATGAAGAATAAGATTGATGAATTCAAGGTTGTAAATACTACCTCGAAACCATACCTGGAAGTGTTTCCAGTCAGAGATAACTTTTCATTAGAAGTTAAGTGACTAGCATTAAATTTACCTACTAGACGTTTAATCTCCTTGTAAGAAATGACATAAGTAGTACCCATAGGGTTGGGGATACGTTTATAAACCATGAGATACCCCTTTAAGCCTTGAAAGGCACATAAGCTGGGAAGTAGTCAGCTAATTCTTCTAACTGCTCTTCTGAAAGAGCCTGTCCTTCGATATACTCGCTATCCTCAGAAACGTATAACACCGTTCGACCACCTAAGAACAGTTCTTTAGGGGAAGTACGTTCTTCCTTTAATGCTAGAATATCTTCCTCAGATACCCCTACTAGCACCCAGTAGTTGAGGAAGTCTTCTTTCTCAATAGACTGAGCCAAGAACATCGTACCTTCCAGAATCAGCTATTGTAAATAAGAGAGGTTCTAGATTAAAGTGGACTAATATCTCTTTTAACGATTTCTTAAATACATCACTAATAAAATACTTTGAGTTATTCATAATTTATACCTCTCTAATATAGGAGCAATCGGACTCGAACCGACAACCAAGGCTTTCACATACCCTAATCTCTTCCTTAGATACCCCACCTCTCAACGAGAATCAATGAACAAACTGCCCTTAACTATAAAGGGAGAAGATGCAAGTACCTTTTTACAGTTAGTTGCATCGAAATAAACTTTCTTATAGTATGAAGTGCCGACCTTACAGTCAGCACCCCGTGAGTAATTTAGAAAAGAAAGTTTTTAATCCGCCTACTTTACCCTACTTAAAGCTGGGTTATAGGCAATTAGGGCATTAACCTTTAAGAGTTAATACCCAAGAATGGAAAAAGACCTGTTAAGAAAAAAATAGATATCAAAAAAATTAACAGGCAATCAAGCACTAATCTTCGCAGATTAGTACTCGTAGAAAGTGGATTTCACCTAATAGGGGAAGTTATGAAAACCTATTAGGCTATGAAGTATCAACCTGTTAGAGTTGATACCCCTTTGTTTAAAGAAAGTGAAACTAACTTGAAAGAGTTAGCCTCTACCATGAGACCTCTCAAAACATGATAGAGTAGTTTACTTAGCAGAGGTTTAGGACATAACTTCACGAAAACTTTGACTGTTATCGTTACTGACTCTAAAGTTTGCATCTGCTAAGAAAGACCTACTACCCCTATTCAAGACAGTAAGTCGAGTTGCAAGGAACTAAGTCAATGCAGTCTTTTGCCATCGGAAAGACAGGATTCGAACCTGCGACTTCGTGCTCCCAAAGCACGCACTCTAACCAAGCTGAGCTACTTTCCGATAATAAAATGTTAAGGGAGCGTACCTCTTAACGCTTACAGTCGCCAACTGTAAATTCTCTTGTCGATGTCTCTATCTTCTCAAACAGTTCCCCTCTGCGAACGTTTAGCTAAGTATGTGAACTTCGTGGAGACTTAGGGGTACGCATCACAAAATCTTAGCACGGCAATGATATAATGAGGATAAAAGGAATTGAACCTCTGATCATAAGGAGTCAGCTGCCTTACCACTTGGCTATACGACAACAAAGTTGCGTAAAGGGAATCGAACCCTTGGTCACTAATCTCTCATTGCCTTACCACTTGGCTATATCCTCGATTTAGTTAATTACAATATAAAAACCCCTTTTGGGGTGGAGGTAGAATAGAACACTCTACCCCACTTTTGTCCGTATTGGTTCAGGATAACGGTTTTCTTTCCCAGTAGTTTTGTGTCGTACTTAGGACAAAGGAAGATGTGGGATTCGAACCCACGTGCCGTTTTACCGACCTAATGGTTTTCAAGACCATCCCCTTATAGCCAGACTTGGGTAATCTTCCATGTAATGGGGTATAGTGGAATCGAACCACCGTATTCAAGTTGCGCACCTTGAACTCCGTTGTACGGACGGAGGACACACTCGCCAAGTCCTGTGTCTGGCTACCCCTAATAAGTATAATACTAGTTTACCGTATATTAAAGTGAAAGTAAATTCCCTGATACTATACCACCCCAAGGATTCGAACAGTTTCCTGTAATAGGAACTCCACTGATTTACTGGCTCGTCTATGCAAGTCATGACTCAAACATAAGCACCATGCTATAGGTGGTAATCAGAAATTAAACAAATAGCCGACACATAGAGCGCTCTATGAACCACTTACCTCAGTCGCTCCGCAACCAAACTACCCGTCTTTCTACCTTACGATAGAACTCCACCAACAGGGTTTGAACCTGTGACATCATGATTAACAGTCATGCGCTCTACCAACTGAGCTATGGTGGAATAAAAATGATACCCTTAACGCCTCTGGCATCTTATGCTGGAGAACCTTTCAACCAACAAGTTTTAGAACCTCCACCGAGTACAGTCAGATGGATATTGTTCACGAGTTTTATTGCCTAGAAACTGTACTTCTTAGACAAAAGGATTTAATGGCTTAACAACCTTTCACAGTTTTTAAGCCTAAAGGACATACACATGAAAAAACATGTAAGATCCGTTTGGCATGAACCGAGCAGGATTCGAACCTGCGACCAACGGATTAAAAGTCCGCTACTCTACCAACTGAGTTATCGATTCAAAACCTGCGTTTATCCGAGGTGCAGACATACCCCAACAACTGAATGTGCACTATTCGTTGTTACGATGGTTCTTTATTGTCACTCCACAAATGACGATGTTAGGTGTAGATATGAGGAAGAATGTCTTCTATGAAGTACTGAGCCTTTGATTATTCCGTCGATACCCCCATATCCTAAGACCTACGATGACCTAGCCTGCGAAAGCTAAACCACCCAAAATACTATGAAAAGATTGATACTTCTGCCTAGCTGAGTTCATACTAGGCATAGGATATCTACAACTTCGACATTGTAGATACCAAAGGAACATAAGTTTACAAAGTTCTACCTAGAGCCTACAAGTCTAGGTATATGATGGTCTAGCCTGTGACACCTAGACCACCCTAAAAGGATAATTATGAATTCTGCCAAGGAAATAACACCGAAACCATGGCATAGGACTCAAACACCTTTTAAAGTGTTTAAGCCTGCATGATGAGTTGCTAGGAAAAGAATCAGAACCTAGCAATGTTGTAAGTACCTTTTACAATACTCACACCGAAAACTGAGGTATAATGAAATCTGTAACCAAACTTCATTTGCCTAAGTCATGACACTTAGGCTAAGATGTAAGCACCTCCGACAGCGCTCACACCAACTCAAAAGGAAATAGTCTGGCGAAAACGTGTTAAAACGCAAGACTCGGTGGCGAATGGATACCCCACCTAAAGCCTAAGTGCCTGCGAAAACACTTAAGCCGAAAGGAAAAAAAATCAAGTCCGTTTTTCAGACGTCATCTCTGCACACGCTTACCGAAGTGTGCATACGATGCAAGCACCTTTCACAGTGCTAACACCAAAAGGTAAAAACATACCTAATATAAGGGTTCTGATACCCTTAAGCAAGCCTACTGACCAGAGTTTGTAATAACTCCACCTGCACCGTTGACAGTTACCCAACCGTGCTTTTCTCTTGCTTCAGCCTCTTTCATACGAATCAAGTTATCGGTGATAGAATCAGACTTAATCTTGTTAGCCTTGGCTTCACCTTCAGCCTTGATTACGGCATTGTTTGCTTCAGCCTGGGCTTGAACTTTCTTAGTCTCAGCTTCGACTTCAGCCTTGGCTTTTTCTTGTTTAGCAGTATCAATTTCTTTCTGTTTGACAGACTCGTTTTTGATAGCTGCTTCAATTTCGTCACCTGCGTCTTGGTCAGTGATTGTAAAGGAAACGAATTCCAAATCATAAGATTCGAACTTCTCTTTGAGAGCCTTATCAATCATTTCATAGACTTCAGTACGCTTGTTACCTAGGACATCATAGATGTCGTAACTACCCGTTACTGATTCAATTGCCCTCTGCACTGCAGGGGACACTACACTATCATTTACAGTGTCTAGAGTAGTGTAGTTAGAGAAAACTGTCATTGCTTTCTCCTTGTTAACACGATACTTAACGTCGATGTTAGTGTTCAACCACTGACCGTCTTTGGTCTGAGTTGTAATCTTTTCCATTGTTTTAGTCTGTACGGACGTTGGGAGCATATAGACCTTGTCTACGAACGGAATTTGGAAATGGTAACCTGTCTGGAGAGTTGTATCTTGTACCCCTCCAAATGCACTTACTTTAACCCCTACTGTATTGGCTGGTATGCGCTTGATAGCTAATACCCTAACAAGAGCCAGTGACAAGAGGATTAAGAAGATGTAGATACCCTTCTTAACACCTTTAGGTATTTCGGGAAGTTCCTTTGTGAATTCCTTGTAATTTTCATTTTCGTACATGTATTTGCACCTCAAAGTTTTTCTTAGTGATAACCTTTAGCGATTAGCACCAGACACCCAATACTCGGCTTCGGAAAGTATTGAATGTCTGCTACCAACCACAGGTGCCGTATTATTTTCACTACCATGTATTCGTAAATACAGTTTATTTCACAAGTAAAATATTCTGTGCTATCTAGTTTATTTCACAGATATAACTATCAGTAAGTACCATTTAGTTCACAAATCAGTATTTTATATACTGTAAGTTCACAGTACTCTTAAAAGTAAATTCATTTTTACTAAAATACCCTTACACTTAGAGTCTTTCCGTAGATTCTTCTTTATGCAAGAGAGTTCGTGTAGAATAAACCACACAGGTGCGTGAACCCACCTAAAATTATGTTTACATCACTACCAACTTTAGAAAAGTTAGCACTGAAATAAATATATTTCAACCTAATCTTATTTCACAATTAAGTATTCAGAATTCAAAATTTAGCTTTCGGAGGTCAAATTTAATTTCACTTACCTAGTAAGATAGACCACAATACTGAGTACCCCACCGTTTCACTTCTAGTACAAATAGATTTGAAATAAAACTTTCTTGTGTTCATTCACAATCTCTACTGTATTTCACTACCAGTACAAACAGACCTGTAGCAAAACTACTAAATACCCTTCAGGAGTTTTACTTGCACTTCACTGCTAATACAAACATACCTGTAATAAAACGGTCCAAGCAATTGAAAATAATGCTGAAAGTGCTTCACTACCAGTACAAATATACCTGTACCAAAAAAACCTCTTTAGTTTTTCTCTAAGTGAGCATCCATTTCACCTCAAGTACAACCTATCTATACAATTAACCCCATACCAATAGGCTCTTACCGTAGTTTCGCCACAATACAAGGTTATTCTTAGCCTTAACAAAAATTAAGAACTAAAGGGCGTGAACACCCCTAACGAATATAATACTAGTTTACAACAACTTAGGTAAGGTTGCAACAGTCATTAAAAAAACCCTACCTAGTGCAATGTAAATTATTTTTTTAATAACAATTACTGGAGATACCCCATGGTAAGCGAGTTTATTGTTTAGAATAGTGATAAACTCATTAGGTGCATTGAACATAATCTCAGCACCACGTGAACGACGTGATTGAGTCCAAGACATAGTTTCTTTGTTATACTTGATGCGCTCTTGAAGTGATTTGAAGTCCTGTTTATGGATTTCAAACTCATCTCCCATAGATAGCAAGGCATTAGCAACAAAACCATAGAAGTTTTTACGAGTCTGAGTAACTTTGTGCCAAATGTAGCGCTTTCTACCCAACAACTTGTAGTAATTCTTAGAGTTGTTCCATTTTAGACGAGTACCTGACTTAATAGTACCGTCAGGATTGAAATTTTGTGGATTGTTCAATCTACGAGAGTTTTCAATCTTACGGTCTAGGCGAGATAGTTCATCTGCTACATAAGAGTACTTACCTAAGTCAAATTCAAGGCGTTGGTCCCCATTTTCAGCAACAAGTGCTAGTTTATCTACGTCAACACTAAGGGTTACTTTTCCTTTACCTGTGATACGGTTAACATTGTAAGGCTGACCGTCGAAAATGATTTGGGCAAAATATAAAGGTTTACCGTGTTTATCGAACTTACGATAGATACCCCAATAGGACATTTTTTGCTCAGACAAAGCGTATGCAAGAGCAAGGTCCTTACCTTTGTTGGCAGAGAAGTCAAATGGTAGGAAAAAGCCTTTCTCTTTCTCAGCACCACGGTGACCTCCAAGGTAGATACCCTCTTGACTGACGTTCATATTACGCTTACGAACGATAAAGCCGTTAAATGTACGGTAGGGAGGAATCTTCATGTAGTTTACTGAGACAGACTGACCTCTACGTTTTAAGTAACCTGTTTTAACGTCTACGGCAATACCCTCAAAGCTAGACCAGTTGATATACCCCTCAGACGCATAGCGTTGGAACATATTGCTGGCTTGACCCAAGTCAGTATATTTTACGAACTTACCTGAGTCCAACAAATGACTTGTTAAGTTCAGACCACAACTTCATAAAGCGCTTGTCTTCAGCTTTACGTTCTTTTTTCGCTAAGAGTGTCCTTGATTTCAAGGTACTCTTTAAAAAGTGTAGCTAACTCACTATAAGCCTCAGAAGTCACTCTTCGGTGTTCCTGAGTATTGAACCATTGGATTGTTGCACGTTTAAGTTTATATAAAAAGCCAAAAAAACGTTTCTCTAAGGCAGTTTCATACCCCCTAGAATCTAACTTGATTTCTAATGTGTACATAAGTTTTTTTCCTTTTTAAGTTTTAAGATAAACCTATTTTTAGCACAATTAAGACTTAAAGTCAATACCAATCTCCTATGAGTAAAGATTTATATAAATTACTAGTACATCTCTTTAAACTCTAATACCTTCATTCATTAAATAATAAATAACTAACTCCACCCAAGATAACTAAACCAAGTTACAAAGGTTTCTATTTTTAGCAGAAATTATTCTGCACATTAGGTAAAAAAATTAGCAATAAATTAGGGCAAAAAAATTTAGCCCTAATTAGTTGAGGCTAAAACGATAATGACAATTTGAGAGAAAATTTTGCAAGTAGGGGAATTTTTGCTAGGGTTAGATACCCCAATACAAAGGGAATCTTCTAAGTTAAAACCACTACTACTCCACTACTTCTAATTTAAGCCAAGGTTGACCCGCTGGGATTTCAGAAAACAGCAGATTTAAAGGCATACCCTCGTAATAAGTGTTAAAAAGGATTAGAGTCTCGTTCAAAGGATAGAAAACTGCAGACACCGTCTTGCACCTCTAGGTTATATTTGGGTTGCCAGTAGAGTTTTGACTCTATATAATGAAACAAGCCAATAGGTATTTCACGGATATGAACTTTGTCACTACCCTTACTCTTATGCCAGTCATACATTTCCTTAGATATAGGACGCTCAGAATGTAATACTAGACGCACTAACATTTAATACACGCATAACCTTCTCTTCTTTAAGACCATAGTTAGTTACTTTCAAATAAGTACCAACTTTAACTAATTTCTTAAATTCTTCTATAGAGTTAACTGACATGACACCCCACCCCCTTACAAGATATTACTAGGACAAAGGGAGTCGAACCCAAACTTACTTACTCTCTCATATAAGTAACCTACCTTCCAACGGTAGTGCCCTAACCAATTAAACGATATGCTTTCTGCAAGGAAAATACTAAAAAAACCTTGCATAAGAGGTGGTGGAGTTGCGACACCCCAAACGCTCTCCCGTTAAAGAACTACCACCCCAATGGAGAAAAAAATGAAACACCAAAACCGTAAAACTGGTGATTCAGTAGCAGTCCAATAACTACTACTCTAATAGTTTACCATAATTCCACCCCAAAAGCAAGCAAAAAGAGAGCAAGATTTTGCTCTCTTAGTTAAGTATGTTAAGTATTAGTCTTCCTTACGCTTGCGAGCTGCGATACCCAAGCTAGCTAGGAGAGATACAATACCAAATGCAGATGCCTTAGCGCTATCTCCACCACCAGTGTTAGGAAGTTGATTTTCTTGAACTGGTTGTTGAGGTGCAGGTGCTGGAGTTTCTTCAACCTTGTTCGAGACAGGAGTAGGAACTGGAGCAGGCTCTTCAGGAATCTTCAATTCAGGTTTCTCCAAAATTGGAGCCTCATTAGGAACTACTCCTCCGTCAAATTCTGGCAACTCATGAACTGGCGCTTCGTTAGGAACTACACCACCAGTAAATTCTGGTTTTTCAACTTGAGGAGCATCATAAGGAGTAACACCACCAGTAAACTCTAGAATATCCAATACTGGGGCATCATTTGGAGTAGTACCGCTAGGCTCAGTGTACTCTGGGATGTCTACTACAGGAGCATCATTAGGAACACTAGAAACAAGTTCTTCTTTAACTGGATTTACAGGTGTAACTTTACCAGTCTTAGGATTAACTTCGTAGAAGTTGTGCGTCAGATAACGCTACCCATATTTCGGACATACTCCACTTTGTCTTTAGATGCTACTTTAATGACAGTATCTTTTGCAGGATTAACTGTTGGAGAACCAACAGTCTCAGTAACTTCACCTGTTTTAGGATTTACTGTGTAAGTAGTTGTTACAGTGGTAGAACCATTAGCACCTGGAATAGTTACGTTAGGCTCACCTACAGTCCTTGTAGGGTCTTTCACATACTCTACTACAGATTCAATAGGAGTTACAACTACCTTATCTTTAGCTGGAACTTTGACAACAGTTTCTTTAGGGTTCTTTGGTGCGAACAGGTTTTACCAACAAGTACTGTAATCTTACCAGTAGTCTTATCGACTACATAAGTGGTAGTGATGGTTTCTTCTCCGTCGATACCCTTTTTCAACTAATGGAGTAGTTCCTTTATCTTTAGAAGAATCCTTTTTCGTAACGTACTGGAGCAGGCACTAATCGTGTTTCTACTGTAGGTTCTTTCGTTGTACCATAAGTACGAATAGTTGACGGAGTTACCTCACCTGTATTTGGATTAACCGAGTAAGTAGTTGTATCGATAACGTCTCGACCTTTATCATCCTTAGAACTTACAACCTCTGTTTTAGCACCGACCATTACTACTTTGTCTACTGCAGGAACTTTTACAGAAGTTGGAGTATCTGAAGTAACTTCACCTGTGTAATAGTTAATACCGTAAGTTGTTGTAGTAGTTACAGAACCATCAGAACCCTCTACAGAAACGGTAGTTACACCTTTTGCCTTTTCAAGGTCTTTCACATATCGAACAGTTCTAGGAATGCTCGTTACAACTACGCTAGGCTTAGTACCAACTGACACTACCTCGTCCTTAGGAGTAACTACTACAGGAGTCAACTCTGTTGAAGTTACTTCACCAGTCTTAGGATTTACACTATAAGTAGTAGTGTAAGTTGTACTTCCGTTAACACCCTTAGAAATAACTTCCTTGAATTCTACTTCTTTAGTGGAGTCTCCAACATAAGAAATCTCGTAATCTTGTTCTACAACAAAAGTGCTAGGTTTTGAACCAACTGAAATTACTTCATTGACTGGTTCAGTCCTTACTGAAGTTGGTTCACTTGCCGTAACTTCACCTGTTTTAGAGTTAAAGGTGTAAGTTGTTGTAGTAGTTACTTTGCCATCCACACCTGTAACTTTAGTTGAAGATACCCCAGCTTCTGCTTCAGGATCAGCTTCATATTCTACAGTGTAAGGAACGTTAGTAACAGATACTTTAGGTTTAGTACCCACTTTGACAACTCTTTGAACCATTGGGGTAGTAACCACAGTTGGTTCATTTGCAGTTAATAGTACCGTCAACAGTGTTCATTGTATAAGTTGTTGTAGTAACAACACGACCTTCTGAGCCTTTCTCGGTTTTCAATTACTTGTCCAAAATCAAGAGTTGCATCTTCAACATATTTAGTTGTAATTGCAACGGTTTGAGTATCTACTTTAGGTTTAACACCTACACGAGTTACTTCATTGATAGGAGCAGTCACTTCAGGTTCGCTGTCATGAGGAATAGCTACTGCAAACTCATAGTTAATAGATTGACCATTATCTTCTACAGGAGGTACATTTTCTGGTAAAGTGTAAGTACGATGAACAGTAGTCTTACCTTGGACACCCTGTGTTTCCACTTGACGATACCCCAAGTCTTTGTTTTCATCTGCTACAAATGTTCGTTTAAAATCTTGAGTTGTTACAATATCCTCAGGTTTAGTACCAAGTTTCTCAATTTGAGGTTTAGGAGCAACCGTAGTTTCTACAGGAGCGTTATCCGTTACTACCCCAGTTGTAGGATTTACAGAATAAGTTACCGTAGTACGTTTTTCACCATCTACACCATTTTGAACTACCGTAGCTGGAGATGATGCAGAAACAGTATCGTCACGTTGATATTCAACACCATAAGCGATACGCTTGGTAGTAACTGTTGGGGCAGTACCCACTAAGACAACTTTATTTGTTGGCTCTTCTCTACGTTCAGCAGGACTGTTTGCAGTAACATTACCAGTAGATTCATCAAGTGTGTAAGTAGTTGTTGTAATTACCTTACCATTAACCCCTGCTACCTTGTCAGTACGAACACCTTTTCCTTTAGTCACATCACCTTCGTAAACCGTAGTAAAGTTGATTGGTTTTTCAGTTACAGTAGGTTTAGTACCCTTCTTAACTACTTTTGGAGTCATTGGAGTTTCTTGAGTAGTAGGTTGACCATCTGAAACTGTTCCGTCTTGTGTGTTTAAGACTTTAGGAGTTGTAGTAGTTCGAGTACCTACTTGACCTTGTGACTCGACCTCTTCTTTGCCGAAATCTATAGAAGTATCAGCCTTGTATTTAGTTGTAACTGGGATTGTAGTTTCAGTTACAGTAGGTTTCGTACCCACCTTAACCTCTGCATTACGAGGAGCAACGACTACTGGTTGACCTTTAGTTGGAGTTACTTCTCCAGTTTCTTTATTGACTGAGTAAGTTGTCTCAACTGTAGTAGTACCACGGACACCTGCAGTCTCTGTGAACTTCTCACCTGCAGTACGAGTAGAGTCTGCGACATAAGTTGTAGAAATCTTGATAAGTAACTTCAGTTGTAGGTTTTGTACCAAGTGTTACGACTGTTGGGGTGCCTGGCACGTCTATATAATCTTCTACGTCTTCAGACCACCCAGAGTCTTTATTGAACTTGTAGGTAACAGTCCTAACTACCTTATTTGGAGTACCTACCACTTCATTTCTGTAAGTACCCTCTTTAGAATTATCTAATACATATTTCTTGGTAGGGGGTGTTTCACTTATCTCTTCGGATATAGGATTTTTATAAGTTACAGTAATTGTCCGATCACCAATACCGACAAGTGTATTTGGTAAACCAGTTTCTGATGTAGAATACAACATCGCTTCGCCGAACTTCTCAGGTAAATCAACAACAGTACGAGTATCCCATGGTTGATTCTCTACTAAGTTAACTTCTTTTAATAATTCTCCAGTATCAAGAACATATTTAACCTTTACAGACCCTGTAGACTTATCACCCCATACAATATTAGGATTCCTTGAAATAGAACCATAACTATCTTTTTGAGTGAGGGAGTACCATTTTCTGAAAACTCCGAAGTCAATTTAAACTTAAATTGTCTGTATACTTAGAGGATCACCACCAGATTTTTAGATAATTTAATAAAGAATCTTTACCAAAACAGAAATCAATCTTCTCTTAATGAATAGTTAAAAACTCTCTATTTAACCCCCATATAAAGTTGATCTTTTTGTTAGCTTAACATCATCTAAAAGCTCCCACTTAATCGTTGTATCAGTTAATTCAACTAAACGCAACCTTACTTTAGTATCTTCATAACTATACCCAGTATTTGTTATTTTTTTCTACAACATACTTATCGGTATCACTAAACCTCTGACTAGACTCAACTGAAATTTTTTTGATGGAGAAGAGTTTCTGACTGAAACTTCTACAACATCACCAACCTTATGAAATGTCTGATTTAAAAAAATACTATCATTAGTTAAACTTGTTTTTATATAGTCCCCTGCTGACAACCGATTACGAGTAGAGGATGGAACTCCCCCGTCAATCCCTAATCCATTCAAAGGATAAAGATTAGCAGAAGTTAAGAAGTAAGGCAAAGAAGAAACACTAAAACTGCTAGAGTCCGACATTTTCAAGTTATCGTTAACTGGACGACTATCCTTATAAGGAGTATGCACAGAAGCACCCCCACTGAAAGGTCTGAGGTTCATTATTTTTGAGTTATCATAAGGATTAATTATGTACCCCAAGGTTTCTTTTGAGGGTCTTTCTAAAGACCCAACAGAGTTATAAATACCATCTTTAGAAAGGTCTTCACTTTTTCAATGCTAGGGGAGTCATAGATAGTAGATGAGGTAGTAGTAAGCTCAAATTCTAATACCCTATTCTTGTTATAAGAGCTAAAACTAGAGTTCATAGTTAGGTTTATCATAGAAACAGGATAATCAAAACGCTTTAACCCTTTTAGAATAGATAAATACTCCTCTACAGTAGCTGCAGATTTTAAACTTGACTCTAAATCTTTTCTTGGAGATAACTTATTATTAGGACTGCTTGCAGAGATAAGTCCAGAACCAACTACAGTAGAATTCATTAATAACTTATTAGAGTCAAAACTAGATGCTCCTAGAGATGCTAATTGTATTTTTCCGCCTTCTGGAATTGTTTCCCCATCAACAAGAGAAACCCTAACCCTAACCCTACTTGTTGAAGTGCTTAAAAATTTCAACCTTAGAAATTTGGTTATTGTAATTATCACCCACTGGAGCTTTCTGAGGATTTGAGCCATCAGTATAATCAATAGCTGTAACAACCTCTCGACCAGTAGCAGGAACTAATGTAGCATTATCTCCGTCTAAACCAAAAAGCTTTATATTTCCTGTAGTAGACTCTTCACTACTTGAAACATCACGCTTACCACGTCTAGAACGAGCAGGTTGACTAGATTCAACAGAATCTTGTTTATTTGGCCTCGTAGTACCCTCATTTAAGGCGGGCTTTGCATCTTGAGAACTCTCTTCTGCTTTTAGGTGAACTAGGAGTAACAGGACTCACACTAACCTCAGGAGTAACAACTTCTGCTGGTTTAGCAACTTCTTCTGGTTTTGCACTACCCCCAGTTACAAGAGATGTATTACCAACATTTGCAACTTCAGGTGCTACTGAATTATTTTCTACTTTACTAGATTCAGAGGTAGATGATGTATTAGTAGTTTCTACCTTATTAGGTTCAGTTGTAGGTGCTACAACACCAACCTCACCTGCAGGTGCACTTGGGGTTGCAGTTTCCTCAGCTAAAACACTAGGAGATAAAAACGCTAAACCTACCAAAAGCAGATGCTAATCCAACACCCTTAAACTTTCTTAACGAGTAGTATTCTTTCTTTTCATTGAACTTCATGGAAGTCTCCTTTAAAATTATAATTTATCGCCCCCTAAAAGACTAAATCGAAGAGATTCAGACTATCAAAAGACCTCAAATACTATAACTACTTAAAAGTTACATTAGTAAATAATGAAACAATGTGAAATTACCTTGTTAAATACGAAAGTTAAATTTTTAACTAAACCCCAACCGCCTCTTTTTGCGAGCTGGTCTACCAAATTATTAACCTTTACACCAGTATGGCTTCTAACCCATATAAAAGGTGAATATGGTTGACTCCGTGTTGTTTTGCATACGTTAAGACACGTCTAACGTAATCCGAGATAGGGGTGTCTCCTCCTGTACCCCAACAAGCCTTGCCTCGGACTTGAACAGTCTTAGGAGCTGACCATCTGACGATACCCTCATAGTCACAGACTACTGTAATTGCAGACAACCTACGCTCAACTGCCATAGAGATAGCCGTCGCATAAGCCATGACCTCACCTGCTACGTTACGAGATTGAGCGAACTCTGGTTTTGTTACCACTAATTCTTCTAGTGTCGAGTAAGTTCTTAGAACTGTCATATACTGCAACACCACCACCATAGACACCAGTCGTTGCATTGAATGAACCATCCACTACAAAGACCGTACCATGTAGGTTTAAGGAGAAAGGGTCAGTGTCTTCAATCAAACGAATTGTACCACCGATACCTTGTTCATTCTGGTAAGGGATTACCTTTGGTTCCTTAACGTTAGCGACCTTACCATCGATAAAGGCTTGAGCCTCTTCCATGGTAGAGAACTTCTTGAACTGTGCTTTGGGCATTCCGTTTACGATTGCCTTACATTCGTCCCAAGTGTTAACTACTTGCTTTGTATTTTTAATAGCGTAATAAGAGTTTTTAGCCATTTTTAGATACCCCTTAATAAGCGATAGTAACTAAACAACCCATACTTAAAGTATCTTGCAAAGTTTGGCATAACATCAGTGTAGCTGTCATCTAAAAGTTCTAGCGTCCCTTAAAAGCATATCTAAGGGCACATAATACACCGAAAAACGACTATGAGATAGGCTGCACCAATAGAGTGGTTGGTTACTTCTAAGTTCCCCCATAAAAGAAACAAAGGATAAGTAGAACACCAAAGCAATCTTGCTACGTTAGATAGTAAATCTAACTAATAACAGAACACTCCCATTGTTGTAGTCTTCTTAAATGTGATACCCCAAGGAGTAAGGCACAACAACCAATAGATTAAACTAATCAATACTTGACTGAAATATAAGATATAAGCAATCAAGACAAACCAAAACAAAATTTCTACCATAAAAATACACCCCTTAGATAATAAACCAACGATAGTGACCTAAGCCACGTTTCATTTTGAGAGTACCCATAGCTAGGTAACTCATAGTAGATAAAGACAGTCAACTCCATAAGGAAAACCAACCCAACTAAAAAGAGCATACTGAGTAGTAGGGTGGTTAAGCGATTGCATAACGTTTATAACAATAATGTAACTTAAAGTTACTACCATCTTGTAAAGCAGACTTCCTTACAAGATAGTTATTAAACCACTTTAAGTTATACTTGAAGTCTTCATTAAACAAAGCTTTAGTAATTAGTAAAGCTAAAGAACTAATTACATTACGAGTAACTAATACCCAAGCTAAGATAGTAATAACTGAGCTAAATTCCATCTACAACCTTCTCCTTATCTAAAAGCAACTGCACGACGATAATAGTCAGTCAACACTATTTGGAAGATTTGTTCCATAGTAAATGTTGCTTGCTGCAGTACACCTTGCTTTTCTTTATAGTTGAAAGAAAAGAAGATGATAGCCAACTTAAAAGCTCATTACTAAGGACAAACCTACAGAAGTTTTTCTTCGATAGACTTTAGGAGTCCAGGTGATTGTAATGTGAAAAGATACCCTACTAAAACCACTAGGAAGAACTCCACAATGAGAACCTTATATAAAACCTTTAATTTACTTTTCCACGAAATCATTTGACTTTATTTCCTTCCTTAAACCGAAACCTACCAATATCTGTTAGCAAAACAAAATCTCTGGTATAGTAATAGTCATCCAAACCTGACCAATCGGTATGTTATTAAACGGAGCAGGTAATACATTTCCACTACTTAACTTCTCTGGATAACTAAGAAACTCAAGAGTTGTGCTATTTACAACCCTAGAATATCTAGCTGGTTGCCAGTAAATACGAGAAAGAGCGAAATATTTGGGGAAGATACCAGTTGATTATCGTCAATCACTATGAAACTACCCTTACTGAGTATAGGACTCCACTCGTCGTAGAACTTTTTAGATACTTCACGTGCTACAGTAAAGTAAGTCTTATTTACAGAGTAAACAAATCCACGATAATCTCTACCTTTACCAAAGTTCTTTATGTCGAGGTGAGTGTTTACATGAATTAATTCTTTGAAACTTGCCAATGATTTTGCCATTTCGATACCCCCTACTCGATACCCTCTAGCTTAGACTCTTCAACCAAGATTCCAAGCAACTCAATAATACTTTCAATGCTTTTATCGAACTGTTCTCGACTGTGTAGGCTAGATGTTAGGATTTGAGCCTCGTTGAGAATCATTCTTTGAGTTACATTTAAGTCTGGGAAGTTCTCTTCAGACACCTCTGGGACGAGTTCAAAGTAGTTATCTTGACTACCCACCAAAGGACGACACAACCTAATGTACTCATAAGACTGACTAGCCTTACGTGCCCAGTTGATTGCCTTTTCTAAGTCCTGCAAACCACCCTTGTGTTTGTAACGGATTACATACTCAACTACCGTGGAGATAGTATGAGGAAAAAGCGATTGCAAAGTGAAGTCCCAAGACTCAATTTTGTTTTGCATGTAACGTTCTGGGTGAAGTAATTCTTCGTTTTTTACATATTTTTCTGACATATTAACTCCTAAGTGTTTCGACACACCTCTTCAATTAGCTGACTCATTACCTTGGCTTTAAACTTCTCAGAACAGTAAAGTCCGTATTGACGCGGCATGGTGTACTTCAAGAAACGTTTAAAGCCTACATTAGTGCTGGGGAAGTCACTTCTACGAAGATACTCACCACAAGACCAAAAAGGAAACCTACCTGAGTTACGGAAACGAGCAAACTCTTGAATGATTTTTAACCATAGTAGGTAAACTTGCTCAGTTTGAGCGTCTACCTCTATAACAGAACCGTCGTATTTAGTGTAATTAGACATGGAATACCCTTTCTTGATTGGATTGAACACAGAAATCTTTCTTGTCAACTCTTTCGACATACATGCTATAAAGGAAGTAAGAACGAGCGTATTTTTTTCTGTAAATTCGTTAAGAGTTTGATACAAAAATTTGCCTAGTTGTAAGGAAGTATTAGATGTAACTGAACCAGTAACTACAAGAGAGTATAAAAAAACGAGTTTTTTCCTGTAACCTTGTTGAGTTTTAGCATTAGCACCGAGGATAGGAATCAATGAAACCGAAATATGTTCGTCTGAATACCCACCCTCCACAACTAACCTAGTTTTAAAGGTACTGGCTAGAAAACTACAATCAATTAGTTTTGGAAAACTAACATTAGCTAACAAACTTACGTGAAAGTTGTGCATAAAATACTCCTTTACTTAATATCTGTATATTTGACGATAATCATCTCTTTATCAGTTCCGATAGTTACACCATCGAAAACCCATCTTTCTAATGATACCCTCAGCGTAACCATTGGATGCAAACCAGTCAGCTCCATATCTTCTCTGCAATTCGTGACCGAACTCATCGAACCACATAGCAGATTTGAAACGTAATGGTTTAAAAGGTAGCTCCTCTACTTCAACTTTTCGTACCTTGCCGAACTTACTTGCGTAAGAACGATTGGTGGTTGAATAGATTCCTCTACCATAGTTTGCCATATTAGTTCCTGAGTGACTAGACTCTCCTCTATAGGCAACTAACTTTATACGAGAAAGAGAACGAAAAACCAATCCGTTCATAATCATCTGATTGCTGAAATAGCCTTGTGGTAAATCTGCTTTTCTCATGCGATACCCTTTCCTTGACTTATTTCCAAATAGGTGGGGTCATAGCTTCAAGTAATACCCCTTGACAAGTTAAGACCAAGTAAATTAAAACTACTAAACCGATAGTGTTATAAGTAGATAACCAAGTCCTAAATTTTTATCGAAACTCTCAGATAAGGATGAATAAGACTGAAAGTAAACTGCGATAAAGTACCAAGTGACAAACCACACTGCAAAGACAGGGAGTAACACATACTCCATACCAAAGATACCCGTTACTATCATACCCACAAGAATCCAAGTAGGTAAAGATAAGATAGGGACTCCAACAAGAGTATAAATCTAGTAAAGATTTAAGTCTTTTTAATCATGGTAGATACCCCTAGTTACCCATAGAAATCACGATCAGATACATACTCAAGACGTCGCTCACGTTGGTTATAATGGTAGTAACTACCCAACCTAACGGTACTGTGTTTTTGAGTACTTGTTTTCGGAGATAGATGAGAAGATTACAAGATTTGCAAAAGACTGAGTAAGGACTTCGCTAAGTGCTTTGTGAACTAACTTATCTACTTCTTTGTCGGAGAAAGCGTCTGCATGAGCCATAATTGACAAATGATAAGATAAAGTAGAGCGTTCTTCATCGTCATCACGAAGAACGAACCCTAAGTCTCTTGCTTTCTTCAAAGATACTGAGAACTCACTAGGTAAGAATACACATGGAGAAGAGAATAATCTCTTCTCTAAAGCAACTCTAAACTTGTGAGCGTCTTTGGACAAAGATTCTTTACTAGAATTAGGGAATGATAGTACCCCTGTTAACGAGAAACGTACATACTGACTCATAAGAAACCTCCTACTTCTTTCTAAATATACATACACATTTTTGTGTCAAACGGAACTGAATCCAATTTGAAGTATTTCTGTAGATACGCTAAATAACTATCATCTTTAGATGTGTAGCTACCCTGTAACTCTACGCAGTCCTTCCAAGGAGAAAGAATCCACTTATTAAGTGCACTAGTTACGTTATACTGCTCTCTTGACTCACGACCTAACGAATTCAAACCCCAAACTGTATGGAAGATAAGCTCATAAGCGTCTTTTACAGTAGTTATGATAGAACCATCCTCGTTTACCCCAATGTTACCGATGATTGAATTCTTTTGGAGTTCATCAACCCAAGTAAATATCTCTTCTTTAGCTTGATTTGATACAGGTTGAAGAGTAAAGAATCAGACTCATTATCTGGATTTGCCCAGTCACGAATAACCAAAGAACCACCCTGCTTTAAAAGCACCGACAAGCATTGATATAGTTTCCTTACGCTCTTGACGATTAAGATAACTCATAATCTCGTGGAAAACACTAGACAGATAGATAACGTCAAACTGAATGGTTTGGTTTAACAAGTCACTCTTAGTTAGGGACGGATACACCCATACGAGATAACTCGGTTTGGACAGTTGTAGAAAATATCGTATGCATAATATTCAGCACCAGTGGAAACTACTTCAGCTATGAATTCAGGTGAGATACCTGAACCAAAATCTAGAAGTTTAATACCTTTACCTAAGAATGGTTCAACTACTTTAAATTTTTGAGTCAGCAGTTTTGTTCATTCTTTGTAGGTAAGTACCACCATCATTTAAATAATTATCCATTAGATACTCCACTTCCTTTTGTTATGTACCTTGCAGGACTCGAACCTGCGGTGACTCGGTTATGAGCCGAGAGCTTTAACCAACTAAGCTAAAGGTACTGAATCACTATCAGACACAACATTCTAAACCCTAACAAGGAATCACCCCCAACCAAGCCCGCTGTACTTAATAGTGTAAGCCCTGTCTCGTGCACCACAGTTGATTAGACTGGATACCCATAAGTCGGCTTATGCACCCTACTGGAATCGAACCAGTATCAGAGGATTAGAAGTCCTCTGTCATATCCATTAGACCAAGGGTACGTCAAGGGGCGTCAGATACCCCATGAGTTATATAGTCCATAGGCTACTACTCTGCGAAATAACCTATACTAATAGTTTACCAAACTTTTAGTTTTGGTTGCAAGCTCTATTAAGAAATAAGAGCCTATTAGAATGAATCTAATAGACAATAAACTCTTAAATCTTTACTTGACCAATGCAGTATTCATTTCTTCTTTAGAGAATACCTAAAGTAAATCTCAGTCCCTAACCACTGAATACTTCCTACAATTGCTCCAACTGCAAAGATAGACTCAAAAGCTTAATTGCAGTTGATGTAGAAATAACCACAGTAATACAGGAGTTAATATTGCAGTAGGTACTGCATAAATAAGCTGCGCAATACCATTTAAATCATGACAGTAGGAACGACTAATTGATAACCACATATAATATCTTAGTTTGGAAACGAGCTCAATAGGTAAAAACACCCAAGTGATGGGGATATAACACCCCTATAAATTGACTCTGGTAGCCAAGTTAAACCAAAAATAAGCAACTGCATAAATCAAAGCTATTGAAGTTACTGTACCTATAGATGCTTTCCAAAAGACAAACTTATTGTCTTTATAAGGAATTGACTCATTTAGACCAACATTTCGAGAAACATGACTATTTAGTAAGCCTGCCATTGAATCTACCCAACCTTCAGGTAACATCATTAGGTTTGAAATCCAATACTTGATAGCTGCATAAGTAGGATTTACTGTAATTGTAAGACCAACCCCAACGATGGCAGAATACCCTTGGAGCAAGACGTCTAACTAATTCCCACTTAACTATTTTTCCAATAAGTTTTTAATTTCTTGCCAAAGAGAACTCAAACCCCTTAGAAAAGAAATTAGGTATTGGTCTCTTCCATAAGAACCAGTAAAGTGGTATAGCATTAGTTATTATATTTACTACCAATGCAGTATTTACACCTAAATGCAAAATATGAGTTGTGAAGAAAATACCAATTAACATAGACCAAGCAATACTATGATCTAACACTGTAGCTTCTTTACTTCTACCCCTTGTCCTTAGATATGACGGAATAAATACCGCCCAAGGTGCTGCAATTAAAATGGATAAGATTGATAGTTTGAAATAAGGTATGTAAAATGGTAATTCTGCTGAAGATACCCCTAAGATTAACAATAACTTTGGTAAGAACATAAAACTACCAATTGCTGAGGGTAAAAGCATGAGATAAAACAAGTAAATGTGATTTTTTTAACTACTTTAGACTCTATACTTAAACCTTGTTGTTCAATCAATTTAGGTAAAGTTGCAGTCATAGAGGTTCTAGCTGTGTAGTAAGTAGAGGATAAAATTACCCAAAAAGCATCATTGACCCCAAACAGAACAGTTATTCTTTCCACCAAACTCTTATCTGCAAGTAAACTGAAACATAATACCCAACCTATTTCGATTGCATTATCCGCTAAAGAGCCAATAAATGCGTGATAAAGCATCTGTGTCAGTTTTTGACGAGTCCAAGGTTTAGTTGTTGACACTAGACACACCACCTATATCTTTATTTTGTTCAATTAAAGACTTTTTAAGTCTGTAGAGTTGGGTCGCACAATCATGTAAATCTTCCTTAGTTGAAAAAAATTATCAGATAGTAAGTTTTAAACAAAAAAACTCTTTATAGGGAAAGTATCGTCCCATTTAAGTACGTCAACTATCGAGTAGAAGTTCAAGTTTACAAATAACTTAGACCCATCACTAACTGATAGTTCAATACCGCAACTTGAATTAGTTAAAGTCTTTACTTCAAGTTCAAAAACCAAATTCACAAGAAAGCGTACCTAAATTATACATTCTTTTTTTAACTTGTTCTCAAAAAAATCATCTTTACAATTTCTTTTTGTAAGAGACATTTGATTTAGAACCTGAATTTAAACCATAGCTAGTATAAGGATTAACAAAAGTACCATTAGGAGAAATATAATCAATATCTAAAATAAAAATTCCCTCAAATATTGAATTTCCTATTGGGTAGCAAATTGCAGTACAATTCAGTTCTTGAGTACTTCCTATTTCTAAGAGATAAGGTACTTTAAAACCAAACTCGTTTGTATAAGTGGACAATTTAATTAAGTTGTTTGTTGACATTAGATACCCATATCACTAGCAAATGCTAGGGTTTTTCGATTACCTCTGACATGACTTCAAAATTATCTTCAGTAAGTAGAGACCGCAACTCACTCTCGGTCAGTTTATTTATTGCAAGGATAATGCTTCTACTACCGAATTTTTGATTGAAGTCTTTCTACAGTAAGCATATTACCATATTTCAACACAAGCTTCAATTTCTCAACAGAAATTTGAGAAATTTCATCTGGAGTGATAATAGTTAAACCATGAGTTAATTTTGAGATTGAAACACTACTTACCATCTCAACTAAATCAGCAACTTGTAACTCCTTAAAAGCAGTTAATACATTCCCCAAAGGAACTTTAGATAATAAACTAGGTAACGACTGACCTGTTTGTTTTTCTACCTCATTCACTTTATTTAATAGTTGTAAATCAAACATATAAAACACCTAATCTCTATTGCCGTCTATTAGTATTTTGGAGAATTACACAAAACAATTAATAAGAACAAACCAACATATTCTATTGGAATTTCTGTAACCTCTAAGAAAACTGGAACTCTCATACTACCCCTCACTTCTAGTTAAATTTCGCAAACCTTTGAAATAACCCAAAACTTCATTTAGTTTATCAACATACGGTTGGTCTAACTCTTGAACTTCTGGAGTTAAATAATCAAAAGGTTTCATTGATGGGTGAAGTTTTGAACTGTCTTTATAATAAATAACAACAGACCAAGCATCATGAACCATCTCCCTAGTAAACTTAATGTCATAAGATAATGCGGTCAAAACTAAGTGAGAGTAAAAATTTACAAAATCTTGCGATAAAGAAGAATTCTCAGTTCTAAACGCTGAATCAACTTTTTCTATAACTTTATGTACATAAGTGTCACCCAAGTTAGGTGCTTTCTCTAAAAGAACACCTGAGAAAGCTAAATATTCACTCAGATAATAAGGTCTATCAAAAATAGTTACTTTAATATCTGTTCTATCTTTATAGAGAGCTAAAGTTTTATCGTAATAACCTCTTAAGTTATGCCAATAATATTCATTATTACCTCGACGCTGACTACACTCTCTATAGATAGACTCATAGTCTCCAACATCGACAACGACAACCTCAACGGGATACCCTTTATTGACTAGGTAGTTTAGACAGTCTTGTTGCATCCAACCTGTCACAACATCGTACTTACCTGAGTCAATAACTTTGCACCAGTCTTCCATATACCTCTCAAACCAACCTTCATTGATTTTTACGATTTGGAAGCCCTTTGAACTCTTCGTTAGACAGATGTTCAAATCCAGTTTTATCATACTTATAGTCTAAAAGTGTGCTTATCAAAATCATAAATGTTTGAGTAAGTTTTATCTAAGTAAGTTTTACCTACACATCCAACCGTTAAAATAATTTTTGTGTTTTCATAAAATCACCATTGAAGTTTTTCAGACCTTAATTTAGAGTAAAGAGTAGGAGTAAAGTATTTGCCCAATTGTTCACACAATCAATTAATTCTTTATCTCCATTATACGTTTTAAGTAACAATGTATAAATGATACCTAAAAGCCTTTAAAAGTACCATCTGCAAAACTATTATCTATACCAAGAGCCTCATACCCTAGCTTGGATAACCCAACATATTCTAGGTTGACAAAAGCACGAAACTCATTATCTGCAAGTAATTTGTAAGTTATTGCATTATTACCAGCTCTTACATACTCTAGCGTAATTTTTATGTTTTGAGGAGAAAGTACCTTTAGGATAAGTAACTTTTTGACTTATTGGTTGATACAAAGGTCTTCCAGCAAAACAACTAAACTAGTCTCCTTCATAGACCCTGTATTTAAACCTAAAGTTGAGTAAACATCATATTTTACACGGTGCCCCCACGAATCAGTTACCGTTAGAGATAATAACTTAGTATCTCTTGTTACAGGGTCTAACCTAAACACATAATACATCGGTACTAGATATTTGTAGTTATTTATTTCGATTAACGTAGGGTAATCGTTTTAACCCTACTAAACGTCTTTTTAATTTTTTTATATTTTCTGGAGTTTTTCATTATTTATTACCTTTCTTTGGAAATTGTGCAATAAGCTGAGGACTGTAAGACTTACTATTGATGTAAGTTTCACCGTAAACTCCACAGAATCGACAGATTTCTGAAGATACACACCAACTATGTAAATCACCTATATACTTAGTTACGTTACTATATTTACCTATACTGAAGAATATATTTACGTTTTCTACTACAACTTGACGCTCTTCGCTTGTTAGAGATAATCTAATGCCTCTAGGAATAGAGTAGATTATCTCTTTACCATGTAGTTTTAGCAGGTCTGTACCTCTGACAGAAACAGTAATCTCACCTTTGATATTTTTCGTTAGGGGTCATGACTAAACACCAACCCCTCAGACTCAAGTTCTGGGTGTTGAGTGTAGAAACCGCTCTCTTTGAGGATACCCTTGAATAGAGCATCAAGACGAGAGTAGGCTTCTTGTTTGTATTTTGGATATTTGGTTACTTTACTCACTTGTTTAATACCCCCTATTCTCTATCGATGTACTGATACCCACCTTCTTCCATAAAGAAACAGTATTCATCAGTAATCTCCCATTCCGATATAGGCTTTCCTATAAATGTTGCTACATTCTGACTAGGAGAATGCTTAAAGAGTATTACTAGGTTATCATAAATAGTTCTATACTCCTTAGACGTTAAGAAATCCCTGGTATCGTACCCACGCAGACCAGTTACTTTGTTACCAAAGACGGTTAAGATCTTATCGCCCCTAATGTAGAATTCTATATAAGGGTCAAAGGACTTTCTTAGGTCTCCTCTAAAGGTAATCGTAATGTCTTGAGGTAAACCAGTCCTAATGAAGAAATCATTTTTCCTTTAAGAAAAAGTCTAGCTACATCTTGTATTTTATTGTAAGCTTCACGCTTATATTTGTAATATGGTTTTTATTGTTGTTTTTTTGTCATCTGATACCCCTTTAGTTATTTTTCTAACCCAAGACACAGTATTGTCTCCTCCACCACCGCCTGGGAAAGGATTATAACGTGCTATCTCATTTTTCTGAAGCCTTTACGACGTAAGATATCAAAGAAGTCAGCAGGTTCCTCTTCTGTGAGTTTACCTAAGTTAATTGTTGCATCTCTAAGTGCTTTAAACTCTTGGAAAGTTAGTTTAACTCTCTTTTTCTCTATTCCTCTAGCCGATTCACTTACTCTGCCGTAGTAGTTATAGTAAGCATTACCATTTTCGTAAGTTATATCACCAAGAGAACCACCATCACGAGAGATGAGTAGTTTCTTGAAACTATCTAAGGTGTAGTTAATCTCGAAAACAAAGTCGCTAGGGAGAAAAAAATTCAAAGGTTTACCGTTACCCCATACCCTAGATGCAATATCTTCAACTGCCTTAACAAGGTTTGTGAATGCCTCTTGTTTGTATTTGTAGTAAGGTTTTACTATTTTTCTTTCTTTCTGATGTGTTTTTTTATTCATATAAGATACCCCCTAGTTGCGATTGATATAAGTTGCGCCATTTACAGACCTGAAGTAACACTCATCTTTACTTAGATACCAATAAATGATTGCCGAACCTAGTTTCTTAACTACCGTAGAGTTAGAACCTGTTTTGAAACAAGCTATAACATTCTTTGATACAAGCTGAGACTCTTCTAAAAGTTAACTTAGTTCTACCCTCAAGAAAAGATACTTTACGGATGCAGAAGTTAGGTTCTAGAGTGAATACCCATAGACGATTTTCCCAACCATTTCTGTTAAAACAGAAACTAACTGTACCACTACGACTAGAAGAATCATTGTAAATGACTAAGTCATCTTCCGAGTATTCTGGAAACTGTTCATAGAAACCAAACTCCTTTAAGAGTTCTTTACCTAACTGGTTTAGGTTGTTGTAGGCTTCTTGTTTGTATTTGTAGTAAGGTTTGACAATGTGTAAGTTACTCATCGTGCTAAACTCCTTTTCTCTTCATAGGTACTACCCCACATACCTTCAAATTTCATCATGTTGTAGTCAATAGAATAACGTTGGATAGGTCCAATCTTCATTTGAATCGTACTGTAAGAACTACCTGCAAATTTGTGTAGGATTTCTAGGTTTTTTATAAATGATGTTGTACTCTTCTTCAGTTAGTTGTCTTCTTTGGTAAGAGAGTAAATTATTGTAAATTATTTCTTTACCCTTTATAGTAAAAGCAACGTCTACCCCAAAATAGTACCTTAAAGCCCTCAACCATACCCCCCGTTAGCAAGATGAAACTCTTCTTCAAAGTACATTTTGTCGTAATGTAAGAAAAAAAACCCTTCGACATAACTTAATACTCTAGGATATTTTTTTGAAAGAAGTCTGTCTCTCTTAAGATACCCATAAGTACGTTTGTGATATTGTTGAGCGCTTTTTTTGTTTGTATTTTTGGATATGCTTTTTACATAATTATTAGCCATTTATGTCACCTTTAATCTAGCGATGTCTTGAACTCTAACTTCGTGTCATCAGACTGGAAGATAGTATAGTTAAGATAATCATGCCAAACAGTTATTGCTACATAGGTCAAATCAGATTTACTAGCTTTAGTCGGTAACTTACACATAGCTTTCAAGAACTCTGAAAGAGCTTTATCGGTAACTTGGTCTAGTAAAAGTAAGTCTTCTTTAGAACTATCTTTGATGTTAGGTTTAACGAAAACCCACCTTAAACTACCGTTAGACAACTTTCTTCGGTGTAGGAAACCTAATGGAAATAATGACTGTCTAACACTTATTGTTGATAAGCTACCATCACGCAGATAAATTTCAAAATCAAACCTAGTCTTATTATCTATCCGACCACCGAAATGGTCTGACATACCCCCATTGTGATGAATAAGATTAGCTAAAAGCATTATTGAACTTCAAAATGCTTCTTGTTTATATTTGTAGTAAGGAATGATTTGAGGTTTGACTTGTATCATAGATACCCCCTTCTAAAGTTTTTCATATCGAGTAATACCATCTGAACAGAGGTACTTACTCTTTAATTGTTTGTAGCTACCAGTGAAATCCCAAGATATAGGAGTTTCAGATACCCCATCGTACTTTTGTAGAACCTCTATAACCTCCATTATAGGAGAATTATAACACCCCTCTAGCCAAGTTTTTACTACTGGAACTCGGACTAAAGGAAAATCTACACTCTTTACGAACCCATACTCTAAACGTAATTTAAGGAAATTCTGACGTCTGTAGAAAATATCTAAGCCAAGATTGCCGTGAGAATCTTGACTTGCCTTAATTTTGTACCCCTTAGTGTCGTGAGGTAGAACAAAACCACAACTTCTGGGAATATCTTTTAATACCTTTAGTAAGTCCAAGTAAGCTCTATACTTACCGTTAGTAACAGGATTAGTAAGTCTTTTTGTATAATCTATTATCTTGATAGCGTAGCTTATATTCTAGTTTCTTAAGTGTTTGTTTCATAAATACTTCTACCGTATTTCCTTAACTTCAAGGAAAGATTTCTATTACTAGCAAAAAAATACGCTGAGCCTGAGATTCAGCATAAGAACGATTAGACCAAATCTTAAGTTCTGATATTTTTGTTAGTAAACTTAACTAAATACTGCCTATTAGAGCGGTCATAAGATACACTAGATACATAAGTACCACTTGATGGGTGATATAAAACAAACCTTCTCATAAAATCTACCTTTCTAACGGTCAGGACTACCCCAAATGAATTCAAATTGTGCATAATTCTTTAGGGTGTACCAATAATGGATACCCCATTGCGTTGCCCTGAGGTACTGGTTGAAGATGTAACCTTCTTCCTTATCAGTTACTTTAGTCATTTCACAGAGTTGTTTAGAAATGAAGTCTGCTTCTTTACTGTTTAAAAGCTAAACTACCATATTGTCGATTACTAGAGTCTGAGTAAATCCTTAGGCTAGGTGCCATGAAAGGAGAAAGATTATACCTCCCTACCTCCAAGCCATTGAATAGAATTCGTACAGTATATAGGTGAGTCCCTTCCTTACACTCAAAAACGAACCTATTATAAGCGACACGGTCAGAAGTAATCACAGACCAAGCACCTGCCTTAAGCAATAACTTGTCTGTAAGTTCAGCTAACTTTGAGAAAGCCTCATACCGATATTTTTGCATATTTACCCTTTTTTTAGTTACCACTGCCATAACTAGATACCCCTATTCTAGAAATTTTTAATATTCACCACGCTTAACAAGCTCAGAATATACCAAATCAGCGAGTTTATAAGAATCGTCATCAACGTCTGGGCAGAAAGTGCCACAGTACTCACACTCAATCTCACAACCTGAACGTAGGTCAGATTCGTTATTCTCCCCACAATCTTCGCAATACCACGAGAAAGCAGAAAAAAACATTTTTCCATAGAATAAAGTTCTGAGGTTGATACCCTAGCTGAGAGTTCCGCAGACTCAAGGACTTCAATAGCTTCTTTGTAAGTTTTTAGTGATGATTTTTGATTTGTTCCATTTCATTATACCTCTTAATAATTGATACCCTAACTTCTACCAATCGATAGGAAGAAACCAAGGTCTTAAGACTACCACTAAACCAAGTAGTAATATTTCTAAATATACACTAATTTTTAACAGAGTTTACGGTGAAAATCAAGCTCTTTTTAAGTAAGAAAAAAATAGGTAATTACATTACCTATTTTTCAATCTTTATATTTTTCGAGGGTATCCCTGAACTCATCTAAAAGTTCGTAACTCTCTATACGTTCTGCATACAATGTTGAATTACCTTGAGCGATAATGATGTAAGGAACGTGAATGCCTTCAAAAGTATCACTACCAAAGTAATCAGATAAGTAAGCTGGAACACCACTTTCAACATTGATAACCGAGTAAGTGCTAGAATCACGGTTACGGATTAGGTCAGCGATAGGATTTCCGAACTCCTTACATACAGGACACTTAGGTTTGTAAAGAACGTAAATGTGAATGTTTGGGGAGTTACGGTTGATGAACTGTTCAGCCGTGTAAGTTTGAGCGACAGACAGTTCACTTAGACCACTGGTTCGTCCTCCTGAGATACCCCAAGCGCCTAGCCAACCGAATAAGGCTATCACTACTGCTAGGGCGAATAGGTACTTTAATTTGAAGTATTCTCGCATTATACTACCCCTCTAGCTACCGAGTAAGGTACAAGGGAGTAATTCTTGTGGTTGAGCATACGATAGGGTTTGCGAGCAACAACCGAATTACCTTCGATTATTGTACCGTTGAGAACCAACCGAACCTTGTCACGAATAACTGTTAAATACCTGCTATCACTAACAAAACCACCTTCAGCTAAGAAATACTTAGGACACAACCCCATAACACCGTCCTTACGCATACGAGTTAGGAACTCTTTAACTTCTACCATTGTAACTTCTTCTACCATTTATTGTTCCTCCTGTCTTTATTTACGTTTCATGATACCCATACCGTTGAACTCGTCTTGCAAGAGGTAAAAGCTTGCTAAGATAATTCCTGTTATTTTTGAGGACATCTGGTCCCATACCAACTGCTTTAACGAAAGATGGAAGCATTGACGTAAGCAATTCTAAAGGCTGGTCGGGTGCTACATTCAACTTAGATAGAACATCTACCGTATGTTTTTAGTGGAACTTGGTTGTGTTCAAAACCTTCTTGCAGATAGTAGTGAGCCAAAGTCCTAGATGAAATAAGCTGAGGTTTACCATTGCTTGGAGCATAGGTGCTTAGACTAACAAGATCGTACATATCGGCTTTTATGCCGACAGTGTTTCTAGCAGAACCCATTAAGATTAAGTTAAACACAAACTCCCAACCGTCTTGCCTAGTGATGTGAATAAGTTTTGCACAACCACGAGTGTTTAAAACGATTTTAGGGAAAAGTTTAGTACCTTTATCGTCCATAATAAAGGTAAGTCCACTACCCAAGTCGCTCAAGATACCCAGTAAGACACCAGTATCTACAATGTTTTTAGACTTTTTGTCTAAGTTATCATAAGTTCCCATATTGTTTTTACTCCTTTACAACATTGACCAAGAACCCTTACTTTGCACGTTATACATAATTGTATAGTCTTGCTTAGCATTACCAAGGGTAGGTACTCCACCTAGGGAAGATTTGAAGAAATCTTCGACAGAAGAGAGTACATAGTTGAGAAGAACTGGAGACTCTTTATAGATTTTGAAACAGATAGTATCAGCAAACCTAAAATGTACGTCAATACCAAACTGATGAATTTCCTCTAAACGCACACTCAATATGTTAGTAGGATTCTCAACATAGTAGGAATGCAGGTAGTTAAGTTTGAAGTGTATATCTCCGTTAGGGATTACTATTCTTACTAAACCAAACTCTAGTACATGACCGTATTCGTCAGTGTGACTTACTTTGACTAAGTTTTTGTCACGTTTTACCGAAACACTAGTTACCTTCGGATTGGAGATACCCTTTTCCGCTATCTGAAAGACCGACTTCAGCAATACACCCACGTCTACCTTACTGCTTTGGTAAAATCTTAGTTCTTTATACTTTATCATTTTACACTTACCTTAAAATCTAAAGTTTGGAGTACCTTTTTCGAGCGAATGCTCGTTTACAGAGCCTACAATGCAATCAGCCAAAGATTGCTTAAGATTGCCATACCCGTCATCATAAGGGTAGTATGAGCGAACATACTTGACTTCAGTTACCACTAGGTAACTATAGAGAGGTAAGAGTCCACTATCCTGTAGAAAATTTATTGCTTGCTCTAACTCTTTCTTAGACTTGATTACTATAGGGTCTCCGACATCGTAATAGTCGGTAAACCACCTAGACGTGGAGAAACCTTACCATAATAGACGATTGGTACACTGTTTGCCATACCAAACTGTTTGGATGGTTGAGAACGCAAAGTATAACCTTGCTTTTTGTTTTTGGATATTCAGATTTTCTAGTACTCATTAACCGATATACTCCTTACTTATCTTTTTCTAGGATGCTTACGTCTCCAAGCATCTACAAAGAGTTAGTGCGTAAGCTTCTTGTTGACTCATGCCTTTGTCCATGTGTTTTGTAACTTCTTTAGTGAAATCCATTATATTTATACCCCCTTACCTTTGTTCGAAGAACTCCTTGGCTTTAACTTTTAACCTAACCGAGAACTCTTCGTCAGATATTTGTATATTTGTAAAAAAATCTTCTTAAGCGAGTTGAGAAGTCAATAAAGACATCGTGAACATCATACATACCTAGACGAAGAAGTTTGTTCAACTCTATTTCAAAGCTCCTCTATTATTGACCTTATTTAAAGACTCTGTAATCTTAACTACCCTATCAGAAAAACATTCATAGTACTTAAAGTAGGTAAGAGTTACAGTTAAGTCACCGTTAATATTCTTATCTACACAAACGTTAAGTATTGGAAGTTCGTTAAAGTTCTGATTACACAAAGTTAGTATAGTTCTAAAAGAAGAACGCTCATTACAATGCAGGGAATATGACCTATGGATGTCACGATAGAGGACTCCTCTTCTTCTGTGATGCCCATTGACGTACTGCTCAAGCATATCTAGATTTACTGCTAATAGTATTAGACGTCTGTTACGAGTCCTTAATGATTGGTATGTAACTTCTTGCTTCTGTTTTAACCAATTAAACATAAGAGTTTCACCTTCTACCCTTTACCAAGTTGCGATGTTTTGAAAAGTCCATGCATATTATCGAAAGGTAGAGGGTTTACCCTCTTTACACCTTCGTTGGACAAATCCTTTTTATTAGACATCTTTTCTATTTTCATACCCTTCTCCCTAGAATTAAAGTATATCTATGTTATCTCTCGAAGCCCTGTAAGTGTATTCCATACGTCCGAAAGGCTTTGGTTCTACTTTCTTAGCAGACAAATCCTTCAACTCCATACTCTTTCGTTGGCGCTCTACACGATTAGCCTCTAGCTGAGTCCTGAAGAGATACCCCCAACTCAACAATATCTTCCACAGACAAGTAATGGACTACACCTTGCTCATCCATATAGATAGCACCTTCTACCTCGTCACAGTACTTAGACATACTGAGAACCACAGTCCAAGGTTCGAACACTGCTTCAGCAGAGTAGTCAATACAGTTCTGAGTGAAAAAGAACTCATGGGAAGAATAGTTATAGTAAGTGTAAGAACCACCAAAGAGATTTTCTAATTCTTCTGCAATTTTGATACCGTCAGCATACAAGAAAGCAAGCTCCGTGAAAGTGGCAACAATCTCCTCTGGAAGAGAAGTCATTTGCTCAGAGTGTTGAGAATGCGACGTCCGAAGAACGACATAGTCAGAAAGACTACTAATAAAATAGTAATCTAGACCGTCTTGCTGATAAATATGTTGACCGACCTCGGCTGTAAGAGCATCTTCTCGTAGCTTAGCGTCGTCCTTAACCAAAATAATCACAACTAATACCTCCATAGTAAACGAACTATATAATATAAAACAAGTTTACCCTATTTAGGTAAACTTGTCCAGTCCATATAAAAAAATTATTAGTCAATCTAAGCTAGGATACCCTAGAATTACTTACTGCCTGAGAACAGACCTCCAAGGTAACTAAACAAGTTACCGAAGAATGATTTTATTCCTTCCCACATACCCCTTAGCCTCGTCGCTAGAAACGAACTTCTTGTATTGGTCAGAAAGTGAATTGTAGGCATTCTTTGCGTAATTTTCCAACTGTTCAGCTACCTCTTTAGAGTCGATTGCTGAAGTGTTTTTGATAAGCATTAGCAAATGAAATGATTTGTTGTACTTGCTCTGGAGAGATAATCTTGTTAAGACCTTTGTCTTTCAAGGCGTTATTTACAATTTTCTCTACTTCTTTGTTGTCAGCAGTTTTTTTCCTTTAGACTCTTTGTACTTGGCAAGGTCAGTTTTGATTTGTGATAGAGCCAAGTCAAGCGCTGCTGCATCAAACCTGTCATTGTCTTTGTTTTTGTTCTGCAATGGTTGCAGTAGTAGAAAGTTCTTGGTTGGCAACTTCTGCACGTTTTTGGTCAATCTCTTGACCGTTGGCTTCGAGTGCTTTAGATACCCCTACTAGAGCAGATTCACCAGTAACTGATACTGGACTAGCGATTTCAATGTTTACGTCACTAGCACCTGCTGTAATGGCTGCGTTTTGATACTGCAATGCAGTTACTTTTTGTGATGTTGTTTGGAGTTTTGATTGTAACTTTAACCCCGTTACCTTTGTCTGCTTTTTGTACTAAAGCAGAAGAGATAAAGGTAGGATTTTTCGCCTTGAGTACCCATGAACTTGTTGTAGTCTTCAACAGTTGTAAGCTGACGGTTAACGTTAGCAATATCTTTTAATACCGAATGCAGTATTAGTGTCGTCTACTTGCTGGTTGGTTAAGCTAGAACCATACACCAAAGTAGGTTTGCCCCACTTCTCGTTGATTGTGTCAGTCTGAATTTCTGCGTGAGCAACCTGAGTTCAAAACCAAGAGCAAGGACTGCCAATGCAGACGCTGAGAGATATTTTACGTTTTTTTCATATTTTTACCTTTCAAAGCAGATATACTGCAAATCATATAAATTTTTATGCGTTTAGTCTAAATAAAAGCTAAAAAGACTAAACATAGTAAAGAGATTAAGACCTGAAAGATACCCACTTAGTATCTTGAGAGATAGTAAACGTGGTTACAAGCTCGCTCTACTACCTTTTCGCTTACGTTTAGCTTAGAGCATATCCACTCAACTGCTAAGGAGTAAGGAACTCCAAAGTCACGATAGCTACGAGCAACCTCTTCGCAACGGTAATATTCATCCTTCTGAGCATACTCAGAGATTTTTAGAAAAAGACACCCTTTCCCATATTCTACACCTCTTTTTCTAATATAAGACTATTTTAGCACAATTAAGCCTAAGGTAAATACCCCTGAATACAGGAAAAAGCAGACCAAGGAGTCTGCTTTGTTGCTATTAAGTTTATAAGCTACGTTACCCTCATTGTCGAAGTCGATTTGGTAGTCGTCTTGGAAGAGAGTCTTCAGACGATTTTGGTAATGTTGCCACTGACCAGTAGCCATATCTAGTAAGACATTCGAGGTGTAAACACCATAGTAGTAAGCTTGAGGGTTAAAGGTTAGAGGGTCTTGACCTTCTGGAAGTTCATTACCCTCAGGTGTACCGAACACATGAGCAAGGAACTCATTTCTTAGGGAGGTCGAAAGTCTTTTCTTTAAGTTCTCTGAGAGCAGTTGCTCTTTCTTTGAAGTCATATATTGTACGTTCTGGAATGCTTTCGAGTTTTTTTCTTTCCAGTAGTCCTCGTTTTTCCTTCTCGAACGCTACAACCTCAAGGTCTCTACCTTCAGCCTTAGGGTTCGATACCCTCTTCAATAGGAGCAAACAAATCGTCAGAGCCACCTTCAGAGGTGTAGTCTTGCATGCCATTTTTGTAGTCCTCGAATGACAAATCACTACCAAAAACCACCCATAGGTTTCATCATAGAGTCGAAACCACCTAAATTGTGTTGCGTCATAGAAACCACCTGCACCAAAAGCTGAACGGTGACTTGTTTAAGATTTTCTGAACTTCTTCTTCTAAGAAAGCCATCGTTACACACAAAGAAAAGCAAGAGCGCAAAGCCAAATAGACTAACATTAGATAGCTCCTCAGATAACCATCCCTGCCAAGGCATGAACGTTACAACTAGGTAAACTAGGAACAGGAAGAAAGCAACACGGATGCTTGCTTTTCTTACAAAGCATCAAGTTAAGTTTTTAATTTACTTAAGTCGTTATACATATAGATTAATCCTCATTCTTAACAAAATCAATACGCTTGCAGAGGTAAACTCGACCACCAAAGTTAAATTCTCTAGGACGACCAAACTCTACTGCGTAACCAAGTTTCTTCGCATACAACCGTAAATCGTCAGCGTCTAGTTTAAGGTTCTCTTTTCTGAGATACCGTAAGATACGGAAGATTTCCTTGCAGATAGGTTCATCTTTTTAGGAACTTAGAACTTGGGATTGAGATATACTCTTTCTGTAGGTTATATTTCAAGCAAGAACTGCCCCTGAATAGATTTTGGTTATAAGCCTGAGTAAGTAAAGGAAACAACTCTTAGACATACCCCATTGTAACTCATTTCGGATAAGTTGGGTCTGTCTTTGGGGTTGTAACCTCCTTTCCTACTTTCTCTGTCAACCAGTTCACAAACAAATGCGAAGTAGCCGAATTTACGATAAATACTTATCAAGCTAAGGTTCTGTAAGGAAAGTTGATTAAAACGCTGAATTGCAGTGTTAAGACGAAATGCCTTAACCTCAATAGTTGTAAGCTGTACCATGATTATACCTCCTGTCGAGGTATAATCAGTAGAAAATACCAAGACGAAATTTTCTACTTCCATTTTATAACATTTACAGAAAAAGGACAAGCCTACTGGCGAGTCCTTTAAACTCTTTAAGTACCTTCTACAGTGATAGTCCAAATAAAAGCTATTAAAACTAAATGAAACTAATCAACTACAAGGTTAATGTTACGGATATAGGACTTAGTGTGGTTGAACCAATCCTTACGAACCTCTTCAATAGCAACTGTATTTATATGGTGTACAGGAGTACCCTCCGTGAACGTGACTTTCATTTCTACGTTATCTAGGGAGAGGACATTATCTTCACCTTCGATATTGAAGTTTACGCTATGTAAACCTCTTTCGTAGTTTCTAGAACCAACAGAACCGTTAAACTCTCGAGTTTCTACTACCTGACGAGTCTCAGTTGTTTCAACTCCACCAACATAGACTGCCATGAGGAAGATAAGTAATGAGAATGAACTAAGTTGACCTATCAGAGTCAAGATGTTTACGTTATCTGTTTTTATACCCCTAACCACATAGCCTAGAGCCATTACCAATGAAATAAAGACTAGTACAGAGAATACGATAGACACAAGCCATGACTTATCAGCAACTCCGTATTTAAAGAGAAGTGCAAGACTACACCCACAATACTGCAGAGTACACAAGGGTGATAAGTCCTTCTTCCAATCTTCACCAAACTTAAACATATAATTTCCTTTCTTTACCAATCACCTGATGCACCTCCACCATCAAAGCCTCCACCACCCCAGTCACTGGATGACCAAGATGAACTAGAACTCGAACTACCTGAATCATAAGATGAAGAATGACTAGACGAGAAAGACTGTTCTGCAAGGTAGGCTGCTACAAGTGCGTCTGTCCAGAGTCGTTTTTCCTAAAGTCATTACTATGTGGATAAAGTTTATCTTTACCTTGGTAGTCGTATTGAGAGCGTCTTAGTTTGTCTTTTTTTCTTTCTCTTCTTGCTCTTTGTAGTAAGCATCGACTAGGAAAGGTGTCCATGTTTCGTTAGGTACGAACCCATAAGAATCAGGGATAGAGTTTATCATACCCTTGGTAGTCGTAGTATGACCGTTTAACTACTTTCTGATGGAAATATTCTGTTGTTCTTCCATCTGCCCAAGACTTATTGTAAACAAAGCCATAGAGTCTGGGTACAACTTATTGTCACATTCATAGTCGAACCTAGAACGTCTGAGGCGAGAATACCAGTCAATTAAAGAGCCGATACCCACGAGTCCAAGGAATGAGGGCAGAAGATAGAAGAAGAAATACTTAGTGTTTCGAGCCATACTTTCCTTGGCTTCTTCTAACTTAGCTTGACGTTCTTCATTCTCTTGGACAATGCCAGCTTTCTTAGATTCAAGATTAGAGATACCAGTCAAGATAGATGACACTCCTTCAGAGTAATTTCCATCTTTCATGTAGATTTAGCTTCATCTAGTAACTCCCTAGCACGAGAATCCGTCAACCAAGTGGATGCTTCATTTGAAGTTTCTATTCTGAACTTACGGTCTTTTTATAGCAATGGCTATTAAAAATACCACTGTTAGTGTCAGATTTACCAATCTTCCAACTACGAGCAACTTTGTTAGCTACTGATTCAATGTGTTCTCCTTCAGTGGTATCAACGATGTAGATACCCACCTGAGTTTCACTACCACTATTTATGTCGGCTAGAGTGTCTTTGACTACCGAGTTTAGATACCCTTGAGGGTCGTAAATACCATTTGAGGGACGCTCTGGTATAGTTACATCAGCAGACACAACGGACATGAAGAATAGTAAAGGAGCAATTAAAAAGTAAAATTAACTTTTTTTCATAAGAGATACCCCACAGGACTATTCAGAAAGATTTACTTTAGGGGCAGTTTTTGCACCTTCATCCGACTTAATTAAGTCCAATTGTTTGAAACCAAACATATTAGCTAAGATGTTTTTAGGAAACTTACGAATATCTTGGTTATACTCAGTTGCGATAGTGTTGTAATCAGTACGAGCCACACCAATTCTATTTTCAGTACCCTCTAACTCAGCAATAAGTGCAGATACTTGAGTGTCAGCTTTCAACTCTGGGTAGCTTTCTTTTACTACCAATAGACGAGAAATAGCTGAGCTTAGTTCTGATTGACCTTCTTCTTTTGTAGCCTTGTCGCTAGAACCAATTTTTGAACGAGCATCTGCAATGTTAGAGAAGATTTCTTTTTCGTGCTTCATATACCCTTTAGTAGATTCTACGACATTAGGTATTAAGTCAGCCCTGCGTTGGAGAGCAACCTCAATCTTTGAGTTTGCATTTTTAACAAGTTCCTCTTTACTTACAAGACCGTTATACGAGCTCATAAAAGAGAAAGCAATGATTAAGGCAACAAGTGCCACACTTCCGATAGCAATTAACGTTTTCTTCATAGGATAGTTCCTTTCTTAGTTACCCATAATCTTAGTCAGTACCCATATCGCTCCAGTAATTAGAGCTCCAAATACTGCGATACCCATAATCACTTTACCAATCTTTTGCCAACTCAAGTACCCTTTGCTTTGAGCTACTTGGTCTTCAGCCTTTTTGTTGAGGCTGACTTACCGTACTAGGAGCAGACCAATTGGGTGTTGATAAAGGTGTTGGATAGGAGTTGTAGCTGTTGTAAGTGTTGTGGCTTGAACCATTAAAGAGCAAATTATACCACAAGAGATTTTCCATAAAGGAATTACCACCAAAGCGTGAGCCACCATAGTAGCAATTGTTGGTATTGTAATATTGTTTGCGCTTTTCTTCTTCCTCTTGGCTAGTACCTCCGCTACGGAAACCACTACGTGGATAGAAGTAAGTACCCCTATAAGACGAAGAACTGCTAGACTTAGACTTGTCACTGTTAAGTTTAGAGTCTGCAGTAGAACCTGTTTTTAGTTTCTACGCTCTTTCCCCTGTGTGGTTTTGGGTCTGCTTTTTGAGGGAGTGTAAGGTTTAGGTGTTGAGGTAGAACCTGATGAACCTGAACCACTACCAGTTGATTTGCCACTGTTAGAGCCTCCAGTTTTGGAAGTACCCCCATCGGACTTAGAACTTCCTCCACTCTTTGAACCACCAGACTTAGAGCCACCTGATTTAGAACCACCGCTCTTTGAGCCACCACCCTTAAAAGCCTCCTCCTGAACGAGAGCCACCTCCTCAGCTACCCCCACCACGAGAACCTCCATGTCCACCACCATGACCACCACCATGTCCACCACCATGTCCACCACCATGACCACCACGTGCTTCTACGATAGTTGGAACTGTAGTAGATAGAGCCAATAAACTTAACGTCAAGATAGACATTAACCTTAGACGATTTTTTTCATAATTAAAACCTTTAAATACCTTTCTTACTTGTGGAAACCCTTAGGAAACTTGTCAGCTAGAGCTTTGAAAGACTCTAAATCTTCTTTGATACCCTTGCGTTCTGCAAGAGTAACCACTACGAGAATACCATCAAATTCTATGTTGTAGCCTTCTGTAATCAGATTCCTGATAGTCTCAGAAGAGATGAACGTATCTTCACGATACTTAGTGACCATACTCAAGTTACCCTCAAGGTCATTAGCAACGTAAAAAAATAGTGATTCATTTTTACAGACACAGTATCTATATAATTCATTCAGTGAGTTAAACCCAAGAGTTCTGCTACTTCTACAATAGAAGATACAAATGGAATACTATCCACAGAAGTGAATGCGTACTCGATATTGTTCTTACCTAGGTGAGAATACACTAACTTAGGTGGTTTAATATCACCTGAAACTACCAAACAGTGCAAAAAGCTCTAACTTGCGAGTGTCTGTATAGAAATCTCTGCCAATCATACCCTTGATTATTGCTTCAGTTTCTTTGTTTTCAGGCATTCTTGTTACCCCACTTTACTAGGTTCTTCGCTAAAGGATAATTCTGATAATTCTTTTTTTAACGTAGTCTATACCATGTCTTTTTGATATCTCTAACCATATCATTGTACTCCATAAATACGTCTGCACCAGTACGAAAAGTGGCTAAATCAATTACATTTTGAAGTTCGTGTCTCGTCTTTAATGTCGAAATACTGCCTTTTCATAAATTACCTCTTTCTGGTGCAATAAATAGTACACCAATAAACTTTTTAAACTATTTTTACTATAATTATAAGAAAAAGGCAAGCCTATGAACTTGCCTTTAGTACACTACTCTTCAGAGTCTTTCCAAATGAATAGCGCACCTACACTATTTAAGATGTAGAAGATATACTTTCCAACGTTGGCAAAGTTACCTTGCACAAAGGCTTTAGCTAACTGTACAAAGTTGTAGAATAACCAAAACGACCACTGAGTTGTGAACTTAAGTAAATTCAAAGCATTAGCTACCAAAGATAAGGCAAAGGCTATGGTAGTGATGTAGGCTAGGGGTGTTCATGTTACCACCATAACCCATATAGTTGGCTACCCAAGAGAACGTTAAGGAAACAATTACGAGCGTTGGAAGTACCAAGTACATATTGTGTTTGGTAGAGTTGTTTGCTTTACCGTCCTCAGAGCGATTCCACCAGTAGATAGCGCCAAGGTAAATTAAGAACGTAACAGGGTAGGTGATGATGGCTGCCTTGTTACCAAGGATATAGTCAATCAGACCTGAGAGAACTGCGTTGATGATACCCAAGTAGTTGCCTAGTTTGTTTTAGTTTACCAGTAAATCTAGTTGATAGCATGGAGATACCTACGTTGATTACGGAGATTAAGCCAAAAGGCACTAAGGAGTCCAAGAACCCCAATTAACAAACTTGTCTAGGGCGTGTCCCTAAATACCCTGCTGAGATAGCGATACCCACTACCAATGCGACACCGAACCAATCGAACCACTTAGACGTGGCGAACTGTTTTTAATAGTTTTTTTCATACTATTCTCCTTTATGTTCAAAATCTTCAATATAGTTTGTTGGCATCTTTTTCTTCTTTTTCTATTTGTTGCAAAGAAGAAACCTGAACCTTCTGCAAACAAAGTTAGTATTTCTTGGAAAGACTTACCAAGATTACGTGCAGTAATTTCTGCAAACTCCTTTTTGGAAATCTTCTATCTTTAATTCTCGTATGTCTACCAACCTACAAGGCTCTTCGCTGTCTGACGGATAGAAGAACTTCTTGATAGTTACAAGAGAACCGTCTTCACTAAGCTGGGTGAAGAGTAATAGTCAGAACCATCGTAGTTGTAACCACCTGGTGTTGCAATGTATCCATACTTAGAGGATTCAAAGATACCCTTAAGCACACTTAAGTCCTTTGTAGCTTTAATAGCCTCTCCGTGAGATAAAGCTTTTAGCAAACTCCTCATTGTAAGTAAGACCTTTAATGAAAGCCTTAACTTCTGGAGAACCAGTAATGTGTAAGTTATACAAATCAGTATAGAACTCTTTTTGTATGTTTTTTGGTGAATACTATTGTAGTTAAATACCTCTGAGTAACCAGTAGCCAAGCTCTCTAAATGAAAGAAAAAAAGTCTTCTTTTAACTTGTCCATATTTCTGGATAGGTAAGATACCCCCTCTTTCAACAATACTCTAAAGATACCAGTAGATGTAGTAACAAATTCAGAGTTGTAGAATGGGCTAAGACCTTTGAGTTATAAATCGGACAGTACCTTTATGGTTTGGATTTAACTGGGTGTAAGTTATACCTTCTTCTATCTTTCTTACTACAGGTCCCCCTTCATTTGGATAGATAACCATAACAAGTTCATCGGTCAGAATGTCCTTTATAAAATATTGAATATAATCCCCCATTCGAGATATACAACTGTGTATTCGGCTGGATTACAGAATCCATAGTCAATGTTTTTTTACTTCTGTCATAACTTTCTCTAACTTACTACCATAAATCTATATTATATTGCACACAACCGTCCCAATCACCAGTTGCTGAAATACTAACAACTGCGTCTGTATTCTCAGGTATAACCTCTTCACCATTACGCTTATATACAATAGAGTCATTTCTGCTCAACTTAATGAAATTTTTCAAGTCTTCTACTGTCATACCATACCCCCTTAGTTGCTATACACAACCGTAATCACGATTGGAGTGTTCTTGTTTTGGTCATTTTGCTTTTTGACCTCAAGCTTTACAATCTTCTTACCTGAATTTTGAATTTCTGAGATAAGTTGGTTAGCTTCTTCTTGGATAGTTGTTTCAAATGTAGTTTCAGAACTTATATCTTTAACGCTAGCGATTTGCTCTTGGCGACCGTGACGCTCTGCTTCAGCTTGAGCATTTAAGCTGTCGATACCCTTAACTAGACCACCTGACAATACAAGTACCCCACCCAAGACAAGCAATACAACAGATTTTTCGCATAGTTAATACCTCAATTTCCTATTTTTAGTTTAAATTTTTATGGTATAAATTACCACTACCAATTTCTAATACTATTGTACCAAGATAATACAAAAGAGCAAGCATAATGGCTTGCTCTAAAATACTATGTACTAATTTATTCCCATACGACACCTAAATATTTCTCTATTAGGTTGTATATAAGTACCTGTTCCGAAGAGTCGTCTACATCGAACTCTTGAAAACCATCATGAGAGTTAGGTACGTTAAGCAGTTCCTTGAAATAGGCGACTAGCTGACTAAGAGATACACCCTTTAATTTATTAAAGTCATACCCCTTAACTACAGACCATAAATCCTTAAAGGTCATACCCTTATCAGATACAAGGTCTTTCAGCCTCATTACAGGAACTACCAACACCATTAACCCCAAAACTAAAACCATCTTTTCACCTACAATTCAATTCCACCATAACGCTCTTTTGCAATGTTTTCCATGATACGATACATGGAGTTACGGTATGGTTCTGGAACGATAGTAGCAATTTCTTCTTCTGTAAAAAGTTTAGCATTTGAGAAACCTTCAAAGTCCCAATCAAATACACGAGTGCCGTCCTCTTGGTCGTGATACCCCGATAGGGATAAGAACTCTTCACGGTTGACTGGTTTACCTACGTTAATGTAGTAGTTACCTGTGTCAACTACATATTTTCCAATGTTAACTGCGTACAGGATATCACGGTAGTCACTGTCGTTGAGTTGTAATGGATTGACCTCAGCACGTTCTGCTGCATGTACGGCTGCAAAGAATGCAATCTTTTCTTTAGGGGTGTTGAAAGCCTTACCTTTCATGAAATCCCCTACCTCTTTTCGTAGAACCACACGTCCGTCTACGAGCAAGCCATCTTTAAGTTCCTTTTGGGTCATTTTAATTTTCTTCCTTTTCTACTTCTTTGCTTCCGATACCCTTAAGTTGGATAGTCTTACGACGCTCTAAAGACTCTTCATACAAGTCTTTAGTTAGCAAGTTAAATCTAAGGAGCATGTTAGAGATAGTTGTGTCCATCTTTTTCAGCTCTTCTGGTGAAAACTCACCTTTTGCAAGACCAAACTCCATATCCGACAAATAGGTCTCATACACATCTGTCAGAGTAGCCAACAATGCTGGAATAGCAAGTATAGGATTTATTTCGTGGTAAAGGACATCTAGGTCGTCTGTTTCACCAGTGTTGATACCCTTAAGGATAATGAGACCTTCAGCAGAGTCCAAATTGTCTGCTAAGTCAAGCAAACCTTGTTTAACCTTTTGTACTTCTTCCATCATGGATGCCTCCCATCATAGATGCTTTGATTTCGTCTGTAACTTTATCTAGCTCCTCAGTAAAACCTCTAAGTGCATGAGCCATATCATTGACTTGGTCAAACAACATAAAAGTAAGTTCAAGGTCGTTTTCAGCTTTTGCCCTGTCTAAAGCTACTTTTAAGAGGGCAGGGTATGTTTGACTGGACATATCTAAGATATCATTGAGAGAACCAAAAGAACCGACTTCTGTTCTACCACCACCAAAATTCTTAATAAGGATACCTGCTTCCATCTCTGACATTTGAGAAGATGAATCAACAAGCATCTTTAGGAAACCTTGGCGAACCTGGTTCTTAGACCCTTCACCTAAACCGTGAGATTGACAATGATTACACATGTATTTATACCTCATATTCTTTTTAAAAATACTATAAGTATAGTTTACACTATTTAGAGCAAGAAAGCAAGGCTCCTGACTAGTCATAACTGTAGCCAAGAGCGAAGTTTTCTTTAGCAACCCACTGGTCAAGGGAATCAGCATGTTGAGAACAGTAATCAATTAAATCTTTTAGCCATTCAAAATCATTTGGATAAGCCATGTTGATTTCAGAGATGTAATCACCGCTAGAGATACCCCTAACTCCTAGCCGTAGGCACTTAAATCTGAGCGCTAACCTGTTAGCATCATAGACCGTAGGCGAGTTTGCAATGTCTAGGAAAATACCTGACTTCTCTAAAAGCTCCTCTACCTTAGCTTGAGTTGCTTGTGGATAGAGTTTAACGTTACTTCTACTCTCTAAATCAGATAATCGACTAGACATAAGAGTAGGTGCTGCAATGTGGAATACATTGTTAGGGACAAGAGTCAACCAACCTCTCGATAGACCATAAGTCATCAGTTTCGGTTGTGATAAGTACATCTTTACAGTAGTCTGCTTTATCTGAAACATACAAAGGAGCATGGAACTCGAAGAAGTTAACTTCTTCACTTTCATTAGCTAACTCCCTAGCACTCTCAAAGCCACCAACATAACACTCAATGTTCAACCCTTTGTGTTGTAAGATATAGTCAACGTTTCCTGGAAGTTCGTCTACCTTCTCAGTGAAGATTAGCTGGTTAGGTGGCATAGAGTCTCCCATAACCTTAGCCTTTTCAATAAGCATTTGCAAAGGAGTACCCAAGTTGTTGAAAGTGATACCCTCGTCAGAGTAGCCCAACTCTTCCAAACAGTAAAAGTAAAACTTCGTCATTGTAGGGAAGATAAAACGACCAACTACTACAGAGTCTGTTTGATGGTTCCAAGTTGCAAGCATCTCTCCACTAGGAGAATAGAACTGACTACCAACTAGTCCAACACAAGTCACAAATGTTGAACTTTTTATAAAGAAAACCATAGCGATTGTAGTAGTCTTTACGGTAAGTATAACCCTTAGAATCAAACCAATGAACTTCAGATACAATACGATGAATAGTAGGCTCTGCCATAAAGACCTCACCGACTACACCATCGATTGTCTTTATTAAGAACCTTCCGTTTTCACGTTCGACTTCCCAGTCCAAAGGAAGAGGAAAGTCGTTGATGTGAAGTGGCTTTCTATCAGAGAAGTCATACCCCTTATACAAGGCAGACCAAATAGATTGGACATCGTCTGGCTGGTTTAAGTTGTCTTCTAACGAGAGTACACTACCCTTGAAGCCCTTACGGAGCAAGGAATAGTGTAAATCCCAAGCGACATTATCGTATTCTGTTACAAGTAAAATCATTTAAGTAACTCCTTCCAAGCCTTGGCTACCTCAGGTTTTAGGTACTGTTTAGCAAGGTCATGAGACAAACTCGTTATTGTCTAGTTCATTGACTGCTTTGCGAATACCCCATGTAAGTATAGAAATATTTTTCATCAGAATCACGATCATCCCACATCTACTGGGCAAAGAACACCAGTTCGACCTTCGATTACGAAATTAGTGTTACCGTAATCGACATTATAGCCTACAATGAATAGACCAGAGCCAACTGCCTCCATCAATGAAAGACCGAACCCTTCAGCAAAGGATGCAGATACATAAGTTGAATACTCTTGGTAAAGGTCTTCCATTTTGTGGTGACCTTTTTAGAGTAATGAAAGACTCAGCATCATAGTCTTTTATTAACTTCTCAAGGTTCTCACGCTCGACACCTTCGCCATAAATGTCTAAGGTTAGTTGACTACCATCAGCCAAATCCTTTTCCTGACGAGCTACTGCAAAGGCTTTGATTAGAATATCTAGGTTCTTTTTTCGTCAGATAGGCGAGATACAGTTACGAACTTACCTTTTTTTGTCTCTTGTCTTCGATACCCCTACCACGAAGTTCTTCTAAGTAACCTGCTGGAGCGACAAAGACCTTACTAAAACCGTCAAGTTGCTGAGATAACAAGTCAGATTGTTTCTGAGTAGAGCAGATAAATGCGTCTACAAGGTTACGGTTCTTGAACTGGTATTCGTAGTAGTTGTTGAAGAGGATGCCGTTATCTGTGATACCCTCAGCTACATAGTGTTCAGCGTGGACTACTACTCCAAGTTTAAAGCCGATAGCATTCTTACGAGTGAACACTGCTTTAGCTGTACCAGTTGACCTATCTAAGAGAACCCAGTCTTTCTTCTTGATATCCAACTTATCTAGGAATACACCAAACAAGGCTTCTTTAGATGAGTAATGCTTACCTTGGTAGAAGAAAGAAGAGTCATCTAGAGTCTTAACAAACTCAGTTAAGGCTACTTCTCCATCTTTCTTAAAGAAGTCACGCTTATAGACATAAGCCTTGCCGTTCACTGGAGTGTAATACTCGACAGAATGGACTTTAAAGCCTGCGTAGTACTCTTTCTTGACTAGGCAATAGTCTACCACATACTCCAACCTGTTGTAGAAAGATGGGTTGAGTTTGTCTTCATAGGCGACGATGTAAGTACCTTCGTCTAGGTTTAGATATACCCTAGATTTATCTGAGTCATCGATTTGATACCCCTTGAAGTTGTTCTTCAACCAACGTAGGCTAACCATACTATCTCGCATATAGTTGCCTGTAAGGACGTCATAGAACCACAAAACATCTTTTTCACTAATTCCAATATTTTCTACTAGACTGTAGGTACTAGAACTAGATACCATGTCCAAGAAAATGTATTTTTTTGTTCAATACCAAGCTCCTTTAAGAGCTGGTAACGATAAGCCTGAGCATATTCAACTCCGCTGGATGCAAAGCCGATACCCAAGTTGACGTTGTAAACTTTCATCTCTACTACCCCTCACTAGAGTTATCTAACTCTTTCTTCGACCACTCTCTTGCCTGAACTGCCTTCTTATAGTAAGTCCACTTAGCTATGATACACAAAGTATCAATAATGAAAATACTATATAAACCCCTTACACCAAAAGGAAATAGCCTATCAAAAGTACCTGTTAGTATCATGATAAAAGCAATTACGCACATTACACCAAAAGCATCGGAACATGATGTAGAAATTGCTTTCTTTTAAGATAGTACTCTTTTTGTATGTTTAGGCTTTTTATTCTTTCTCGACACTTAAATCCTTCTTTCTAACATACCCTACTCCTACCACTACGTAGAGAAACAGAGCCTGAGTAATCAAACAAACTACCCCTACTACTCGACCAACCATAATCCAGTTCTGAGCCTGCAAAGAGTAGTTATAAAGTTCAATACCGTAGAGGAAACAACCAAGCTTACGGACATAAGTACTGACACTATAAAACAGTAAACAAAAGGCTGAGTAAACCCATAAAAGTCAAACTCATCATAAGAGCCACTATCTGATTTATCAGACTTAGGTTTAGGACTGTTATTTGACATACCTTTATAGTTTACCATACTTAGATACCTTTCTATACTCATATACTGAATAAACAAAAGATAACTACAATTAAAGGTAGTATAATGTACTTAGAGTATCTAATCCACATAACATTAGGGTTGGAGTAAAAATCCTTCTTAAATAAAGCCCAGTCAATAAAGGCTCTAAAGAATAATACTCCATTCAGCAAAATTAACACTGAAATAGGAGAAATCAATAAGAGAATACGCTCCATAACAAGTGCTTGTCTTTCTAACTCTTCTTTAGTACTTCTTTTATAGCTGTATAAGTTATTGTTCATCATTACCAGACTCCTCTTCTTTTAATCCGTAGTATTCCCCAATATACATACCGAACACTTCCTGCTTCCAAAAGTAAGAGCATACCTGATACACTACCGTAAGCAGTAACTCCAAGCAGAATACAATTAAGTAAGTGTACTTAAGTAACTGGAATACATCGTCTCCTGCATACCCTAGAGCCTTAGCCTCAAGTAAGACCAAGGTAGCGAGAATGACACCAAAAACCAGTAATATCTGTAAGTTTCTGATAAATGAGAAGATGAAGTTGTGTTCTTCTGAAAGCCGTCTTTTTAACCTTACCATAGATACCCCCTAGTTGTTTAGAGAGATACCAAAGAAACGTCGCTCCCACACATACTCTAGAATAATACGCAAGAGAGCTGTACCCAAAGTAAAGATAAGTTGGTAAGAAAATACAATATTTAGCGCACCGATTAGTGCTGAGTTGTTGCTTTTTACCATAAATGCAACACTAGAAATAAGCACAATAGCTAGAAATACTAGCAAATTACTTACTTCTGTCGCTTTTTAGAAACCCTACGATATGCCCTTTTTAATTTGTTACGAGTTTTAACTCCCATAGTACCTCCTTGCCTTTAAGATAGGCGATTAAAATTACAGTTTATCTCAGTAGTCTACCAACTACTAACCATATATAATTGTAGCAAAGTCTTCAAAAAATTTCAAGCACCTTTAAGCCAAAATTTCGTTCAATTAAGCTAGTGCATTTTAACCTACATTTTTCGATATGTACAAAAATAAGGAAAATTTGCAAAAACTAAGTTTCACGCTACTTAAGGTGTGCAATTCTAAGGTAAACTACGCTACTGCCGAGGAAGTACCCCGTTAAGACCAAAGAAACGTAAGTTAATAGCTCACTACCCAAGGCGAACTTACAAAGAACGATACCTGCAATAGAAAGAAAGAGGAGAACTAACGATAAGAACCCCTCCCATGCAAGAAATCGCCTGTCTGATTTTGATAGTCTCATTCTTTACCTTTCAATACCCCCACAGACTAGTTGCCTTTGAGAGTCGTTAATTTTTTTCTTTTTACTTCACTGGTAAGACCAGTCCAAGACTTGAAGTTAGTAACTTTGTCTTCATGAGAGATAGTTGTCACTTTATCACCTATAGTCAAGTCATTGACATTTGTTACATCTTTGACTCCTTCAAAAGAACCATCACTGCTTAGAAGTACAGTGTCTTTGGAGATATTTACTATGGTTGCATCCACCTGTCTAACTTCTGTGGGAGTAACCCCTACCTCCTTTTTAGAAATAAATAAAGCTAATGCAAGGAAGAGATACCCCAATATTACGAAGTTTACTGCTTTTCTGAATCTAGATTCAGCTATTTTGAAGTCTTCATCAGAATCTATTTCTGAATGGCTATAGATACCCATGTAGGCTGCACCAAGCATAGCAGATATAAAGATAGGTATCAAATCAACCAAAGAAATAGAATCCTGAGAATCCCTAACTATAAAGTAGACTACGAATATGAGCAAGATTATTTCAGATAATCCCAATGCCAACTCTTTTAGCGTGTCTTTGTCTAAATTTTTCATTTCTTCTACCTAAACCCTACTCTTTACCTTTCAATAAAACGTACTCTTTATCCCAAGAGCCACCTTTACCAAAAACGTTTATGACTTTTGTAGTTTCCGTAACCTTCTCGATACTAGTGACTGTATCCCCTATGTGAAATCTCTCCAATTTTTTTAACGTCTTCTACAGGAATAACATCGTCACCTTCTATAAGGACTACCCTATAGTCGGAAGAGAAACCGTACTCTGTAATAACTTTTGCGTTGACTTCTCTTGATACAGTAGTCGCTGTAACCTCTTTCGTCTGACTAAAATTGTAGAAGATAAGGGTTGCCATGCAGAGTACCCCTATAAGTACGAAAATATTTTCGACTTTAGGATTTCCCATATAACCATTCAACCAAACTACAAGAGCTCCTACTAGAAAAGAAAGACCAAGTATATTGACTATCACCAATGTAACAGAAAGACTAAACATGTAATCAATAATAGGCGACAATGCACAGAATAAAAGGAAGAATACACTAAAAACCATTAGTGGTTGACTAGGTTGTTTGTTTTGTTGTTTCATCACTACCACCTACTCCCCACTAGAACTAACAGGCTGACCTTTATAGTTTACCGTATCACCAACATTAAGTGAGTAATATGTTGTACTATCTACCTTAATGGTTTGGACTTTTCCGTCATCATCTTTCATAGTAACGTAATAAGTATCAAAGTCAATAGATAGTGCGCTGTCTTTTTCGTAGTTTAACTTAGTGACAGTGTAAGTTTTACTTTCTTTGACTATTCTTGACCGTTCCATACGATAGTAGTCAGAGGTAAGAGCGTCTGTGATTGAGCCGTTAGAGTTATATACCTCAACGATAGCACCGATAACTGCAACCACAAAGAGTAAGGCAATCGAACCTACAAGGTAGTAACCTAATTTACTATCTTTCTCCATTGCGATACCCCCTATTCCGTAATGATACCATCACGAATACCTACTACCCATAGCAAGTCTCCATCTTGAATGAAGTCCATACACTTAGCTTCGTAGATAGGGTCAAGCTTAAGGTCACCAATTTGGTTGTTTTCGTAGTATTTGTGGTAATCGTATGAAGATTTAACTACCGTGAAGTCGATACCCTCTTCGGGAGCGTAAGTTTTCAACCGTTTTTCGTATTGACCACCTACCTGAACTCCAATTAAAGGAACATCGATACCCCCAGTAAAGCAACCCCCACATAACACCACACAGACTCATACCTGAACCGACTGGCATGATGATACGTGAGAACTTACCTTCTTTGTAAGGCTCTACCAATGATTTGACCTGAAGAGCTGTCTGATAGACTGCTTCCCAACACTCCATACCAAAAGGAATTTCAGCGAACCCCATAGCTTCGGCATCGTCTTTAGCACGTTTAATGATTACGTTGTTGTAACCTGCACGGTGTTGGAAGATTTGAGCTCCATTAGCTTTAGCTACTTCCAACTCTTGACCAAGCTCACCTTGTGGACAGTGGGCGTGGAAAGGAACTCCGTAGTGCTTAGCGATAAATGACACGATTTGGATTTGAGGACTCTTCTTAGATCCTGCCGTTACAAGACCAGTAAGACCACCATTTTAAAAGCCTTCTCGCACAAATATTGACAAGAACAGGGCTTTACCACCCATGGCACCGAATGCTGAATACTTGTCATCACGTTTGACTAGGTGACCACAGTGTTCTTCTACAGGAGTTAAATTGTCTGCATACCCCTCAGCTACCAAGGTATCTAGTTCCATGAATACTTGCATACTGTTAGTCATCTTACACCTCCCCAATCAAGCCGTTAGAATCATGCTTCTTTAACAAGTAGTTAGGAGTTAAGGTGCGCTTACCTTCGAGCAAGTCCTTGTTGTAGGGGTGCTGGACACCGACTACCTTAATATGATTTTTCTAGGAGAAACTCAATTCAGTTAGGTTTGTCGTCGATGAAGATGATGTCTTCTAAATCTTTACCGTCGTTATCAAATACTCTAATCAAACTAGGTAAGTCATAGTCGGATACTACAGGTACGAGAGGTACAGAACCAAAGAACTCTTGAACCAACCATAGCTTTCTGAGATAAATCTCAGCGCTTACAGATTGGGAATAGAATACAGGCTGATACCCTCCATCCACCTTGGTTCGTAGGAAAGCAAGAACTTCCTTGTTTATAAACTCTAGTTGATACAACTGAGGGTTGTAAAACTCAGCCAAAAACTTACCATCTAAGTCATAAGACTCCGAATTGATTGGGTAGTCATGATGTATTGATACCATAGCACTTTCTATATCATAGAAAGAGTTATCAATATCACAGAAAACTACTTGCTTTTTTTACCTTTTTAGTTGCGAAATCATTCTTCTACCTCCATCGCATATCCGACTTTAATTGTGCTAGTTTGTTCGTCATAGTAACGAACCTTAGCGTACACTGCTACCTTTCCTTCGGGTGTGATACCCTCTTTGACTGCACTGATAATCACCATAGGTTTACCATTGTAGTCTAATTCTTGTTCAATTTTATACTTTTTACTTTCCTTAATATTATTAAGGACGGTAGTTGGACGGAACTTCCATTCAACTGGCTTTAACATAAGCACCTCCTTAATAAAGTTCAATAGGTGATGTAAGTTTATAATCTTTTGTGTAGTCCACGAACTTAGCTCTTTCTAAGTTGCTGATAAGCGTCTGTGCACAACCTTTAACTAGGTGTAAGCCTTCTTCGTCTTCCAAGCAGACAGAAATACTACCCTCTTTTACAAAGATGACTACAGAACCGTTAAATGCAAGGACAGACCTAGCTGACTCATAGTTAGACAACCCCAACATAGTGTCGTAAAGGTGTGACAAGTCTTCTTCAGACGATACCCTGAAGCCTACCAAGCTAGAGTTCCAAGCAGAACGTTTAAACTTAGGATAAAGGTCGATAGACTCTTTAACTACCGACTCAACAGTTTCAGATACAATCTTACGAGTTAAGTGACGGACTACAATAATGTTGTTTGGGAACTTGTTAGCCTCTGCTTTACTAGTAGCTCCAAGTCACTACCGTCTAGCTTAATGAAAGCTGGAAAGAGAGCAGCTTCTACCGAAGATAACTTATCTCGTAAGACACTCGGAAAGAATCGACCATTGAAATACTCTTTTTAACTTGTCAAGTACGTACTGGTCTGGCACTTGAAAGTAAATTAAATCTTTTCTCATTTTTCTATATTTTTCCTTTTTCAAAGTAATAAAAAAATAACTTAGTAATATTTTACTAAAATTAAGTGATTTTAGCAAGGCAATTCAAAAGACCAACATGACGTTGGTCTAATAATCTACTTCCAGTCTGTTAAGAATGGATGTAGCTCACCATTTTTGATAGTTGCAAAGCGAATACCCATCAAGTATTCTAGGGTCGCTCGTTGAGATACCCCATAAGGGGTTCATGGCTTCTCTTAACGACTTACCTTTCAAGCTGTAGTAGAGAATGTTCAACTCAGTCGCATATTTACCATAAGCGTTAGCCTTCCAGTTGAAGTTCATGAAGTTCTCTAGGTGAAGTTCTAACTGTCGTCCCTTAGACAAAACTACCATCAACCTACCGTCCACTAAGATTAACTTGTAGCCTTTAGGGAGAGGTTGCAAGTTCTATACCATTACGTTAGATGTCATAGTGCAATCTCCATGTCGTCTACTTTCTTGAAGAGTCCGTCATAGTTTTTTTAGATTTCACATAAACCAAGCCATGTCGTGACTTAAAGACCGTAACAAGCATTGCAATAGAACCGATAAATGGGAAGAACCATAAGATTCTAGGCTTACCACAGATACCTGCAGATACCCCAATCAAGGGGTACAGACTGGCGAGGTGACAAACTACCACTAAGCCAATTCCGACTACCATTGGGTTGAAGTTAGGTGTCATGAGCATCAAGAAGATACCCACGAGATAGACCAAGGATAGAAACCTGTAAAGAAGTTTTACCTTCGGTCCCCAACCACCAACCTCCGTACCTAGACGGTTGTATGCGAAGAACCTCATAAACGGTAAGAATGCTAAGAAGAAACCCTTAACTCCTACCCTATTCATAAGCCTCCATACTGCAAATGAGTGGAAGAAATAAGTGACAAGCACTACTGCAGTACCCCTAACCAAAATTCAACTGGAAATTCACGAATTTCTTGTAAGACGTCTGCATCGTGGAGGACTAAATTATTTGCATTAAACAATTAAATCATCCTTCCTCTAGAGCTTTAACAGTAAATTTAACGTTGTACTCTTCTTTACCTCTAGCCTTGCTAATGTTGAAGTCATTTAAGCCACCCCTACAAGATGCTAGGACGTCCCATTCTAACTTGTTGATAGGGAATGGTAAAGCAACCATTTGTTTGACTACTTCCATGTAGATAGGGAAGATAATGTTTTGGTCGCCTCGGATACCGAAGTCTACCCAGTCGTCAGTGTGTTTAGACGGTTTGCCTACCCCCATACTTAATGTTCGTAGCGGATAGGTTCCAAATCTGTAACTCTACTTCGTTACCGTCTTCATCTCCTGCCGTGAAACGGAAGAGTGTACCAACTTTAGGGTGGTCTTCGATAACGCAGTACTCAATGGCGAAGTCGTCTGAGCATTGCTCTAAGAAGAGGGATAACTTCTGCAAGGCTTTTACTAAAGGTGCGAGTTGTTTTTTGCTAATCTGTAAAACTCTTTGTTTTTGTTGTGTCATGTTAGGACTCCTTGTTTGTTTAGTTTGTTTAGTTTACTAACGAGAAAGCTTGGTGCTAGAGTGATGTAATTCCAACTTACTTTTGGTTTGGTTGGTCTTTAATCATAGAAACAAGTAACTTAGTTGTTAGGTCTTCTAAGAACTCGTCGTGGGGAACAGTATTAGCTAGACCTAAGAATGAACCTTCTCTTACAGACCACTCAACATCAGTACCCCTTACTACACGAGTTAAGGAAAGAGTAGGTTCTTTACTGAAGATAAGGTCGATAACTGTTCTGCTACCTTCGGCTGTTTCTTCAACCGATACCCAAGTAGTTCGAATGTTACCGTACTTGTTCGAGTAGTCCATTTCGTAAATCTGAGATTCGAGATAATCTTTAAAATTTGCGAAGTGTTTTTACTGTTTTCGTCTTTGTATTTTTCTAACCCTGTCGGATTGATTTTTAATTGCCATAAGTAACTACCTCATATTCAGTACCAGCTTCTTAGAAGTCTGTTACTTCCTTTCGTGAAAAGTTTTTGTAAGTTTCGTCTAACCTCATACGAGTGTATCGTTCAAAACCTGAACATGAGGGAAGTACCCCACTCGTTCTGCAGTAGTGAAAGTAATTAGCTACTAGGTTTTTGATTCGATTTAAGTAAGTTGATTACCAGTTGTGTTGAGTTCATTAGCTAACTCCTTTCTAAATTTATGTGATTTATGCGAAATTAGGACTATTTATTCTCATAAACCTTAGTTTTTTTATAATTTTTAACACTACCATCTAAGTTTGTATGGATAGTTACTTTGTTAATCCACCCAGTACCCTTCCTTCTCCAAGAATTGGAGTAGTTTGCCATAGCATTTAAGGCTGCATCGTAAGTTCTCCACCGAGCATGACAAATGCTACTTTCAGCTTCTTGACCAGACGTTGTCCAATTCTCATAGTAAATAGTGTCGCCATACTTACTCTTAGAGTATTCTTTTTGAAGATTTTCAAGACTCTCAAAGATACTGTTGAGCCTCTTCTTTAGATGTAAATGTCTTCCCATCTACCACAAATTGTTCTTCAATTTTAAATTCTTTTGGCATCTCTATAACTTCCTTTCTTTAAATACCCCTAGACCTCCAATTTAATAACTTTACCTTGTGTTGTTGCTAACTCTTCGTCAATTACTGACCTTAAAGACTCAGCGTCGTAAAGCTTTACTAAATCGTCTACGTCTTTGATACGAATGTTTTTCGATTTCTTCATCTTCGACTTCAAATTCGCCTACCCATGTAAGGTACTTGGTGCAGTTCCACTTGTCACGGTCACGAACTGCTGAGCCAGCTCTATCCCTATCAGATACCCCAACCACCTTTCGACCAAGGAGAGGATATAGCAACTGTTTGGATTTAGATAACTCAACACCCATGGTTGCGTAAGCTGGATAACCGAGAGAACGTAATGATAAGGAATCGAAAATACCCTCACATACAAAGGCTACCTTGGAGTGCTTATGAGAACCTAACTGCTCTAAGCCGAAGAAGAGATGTTTGCGAGAGAAATACTTACTTGGAGTAGTGATGTATTTCTTCTCGTCTGGATACCAACCAATTAAAGCTAGAATATTACCTAGCATATCTTTGACTGGAAAGACAAACCTACCCTCTAGTAAGCAACGACCTGTCTTTGTTTCTAAGCCAAGCTCAGAATAACTAGATAGTTGCCTAAGAGGTGTAAGGTCTACTTTATCAGGGAAGTTTTATAAAGCCAACTTCTTTTAAAACTGCTACCATGCTAGAGTCTTGATAGAACCTGAGAGAGCAGAGCTCTTCGTAGGTTGAACCTGATTCAAGCGATTGGAAGTATCTCCATACCCTGGCGAAGTCTTGAGCATATAGCTCAAATTCTTTTAAATCAATCATTTACTACTACCTTGCTGTAGTTAGAGGTTAAGGACTAAGCCTTTAACTCCCTAAGTTTTGTTAATGTCGAACCCTACAAAAGAGTTCTCTGGCTGAGATACCCCTTGTGGGAGAATAATTGGTACAGTACGGACACCAATCTTACCAATTAGTTCTTCGTGTTGAGGATTGTCTCCGTCGAACATAATTTCTTCGAAAGGAACACCCCCACGTTCAAGAACTTTTTTTGACTTGTTTACAAGACATACACGAACCATCTTTTTGGATTGCGTGTGATTACTACTACTGGCATATTTGTTTACTACCTTTCAAATGTTATTTAGATACCCTTATACTAACTCCACCGAAGTGATGTACCCACGTGGATAAATAAGTTGAGAACTATTACCTACAAACCTAAAGCTGAACTGCTTGGACTTGACCAGACATGAGTAAACTACTTATTTTATCTGAGATACCCAAGAGGTTGTTGGTTGGAACAGTTACAACTACTGGGTTGTCCCAAGACGCTCCGGTTTGTCTGTACTTAGCCATTCTAGAAGAAACTGCTTCAGGTTTGCAGTTATAGAAAACTATTGTTTGATTTCTATCTATTGTTGCTTTTCTACCATCACCTAAATTTGCCAATAAACCACTAGGATTAATTGGAACTTTATGGGCTTCGAAGCCTGATACTAGACCTGCATCATACAACTCATACCTTTGACTACCACGAGGCTTAGCTTCGATTGTCTTTGGTAAAAGCTGACCGTAATAACTGCATTCTTGATTAGCATAGGCTGCAACGTACTCTGGGTCTCCTTTAGGAATAACTTTAGAGTTACCGTACCCTAACACGACCGTTACCATCAATATAACCCCACAGGTATTCTTTAGATACCCAATGTAGTACGATTTCTGATGAGGGGTCAAGAGGGATGACTCTTCCATCGTAAAAACAAATCGATACTCCGTTTACATAATAATTTTCCATGATACCCCCCTATTAACCCCACTGTAACTCAAAACAGACAACATCAAATCTACTTACGCACAATCTTTCGCCAGTTAACCTTGAGTTTACAATAAGGGAACGACAATCAGAAGAATGTAAGTATTTATTTAATGTCTCAACCGTACTTGTAGAGTTCCAGTTAGGTACAGTTGCTACCCATGACAACCTTTCGCCCCAACTATTTGGAAATCTGTTTACCATTTCAGTAACTTTACTAGGGGAATCCCTAAAGAAAGATGTTGAAACTCTTTCGGATAAAGGGATAATTTGCCCGTTCTTTAACTTAGCAACTGCTACTATCTGCATAATATCTCCTCACTCCAAGTCAAGCCGATAGATATTCCCACCGCTGACTCTATAATAATGTTCTACTTGAGAGCCATCCGATAACTTAACTTCTACCCTAAAGGCGTCGATTTCGGTCTGGTAAACACCATACTGCCAATTCCCTACACCGTAGATTTTGTTTAATTCCGTGGCGAGAAATCTTGTTCTTTTCGATAGGTAGTTAAGTTGCTGGTAAAATCCTCCTTAGGGCTACCAAGAAGATAGACTCCAAGCAAAGTCAAAAGACTAACCAATAAAAGCGTACTGAAGAACCCAAGCTGACGTAAATATTTAGACCTTAAGGCAATACGCTCAGACTCGCTGAGCGTTTGTACCATATCTTCGTCATAAAGTTTGCGACTTAGTATTCTACGTCTGAAAGAGTGTTTCATACGGTCTAACGGATTAAATTTCACTTCAACAACCTCTTTTGTAATAGTGTGCTTTTTGGAGTCCCAACTTTGAAATGTCTGCCTGCGATAAAGTCCTCATCTCCGATAAAGGCGATACCCTTAGTTACTGAGTCTAGAGAATTATATACGTCCTCACCATAGTAGTCACCATACCCACGTTGGACAATAGCGTAAGCTATGTCCTTTGGACTACGGACTGCAACGTCTGAAGTAACACACAAAGCTGGAGATAACCTAGAAGATTTAACAATAATAGATTCAGAACTACCTTCAAGTCTAATGGAAATGTCCTCTCCACCATTCTCTATTGAAGTTACCCAAGCTAGGCTTTTTCTCGTCTAGGTAAACTTGACTACCAACCTGCAAAGGTTCGTTATAACCTAGTAACTCTACTAACTTTTTAGATACTTTATAAGCACTAAAATGCTTTTCTAGGTCAGAAATAACAAACAAATTTTCAAAAGAGTACCCAGTTTCAAAGGAAGTTTTTAACATTCTCACCAAAACATCAATAGTGGAAAGTTTAGGGGAGTACTTAAAAGTAACTTTTTACCACCTTTAAAGGCTAATAAGATAGCCACTGTTCACAATATTCAAAGGCATATCTAGATTAGTATGCGCAAATGTATATGCGCGTGGCAAGGCTAAAGCCAAAGTTCTAAAATAATTAGACGAAGTATAAGGGTTACCAAACAAGTACAAAGCCTTGAAGTCATATTGTACTAGTTTGTAGTAATCCTCTAAAGACCATGTATTAGCGTCATGTACTAGAACCATCGCATTTTCGCCAAGACTACCATCAGTTAGTTCTGATAACTTAACTACCTTGACTTTTCGAGCATGAACCCAAGACGGAGCGTCATAGTCCTTTACTACTACGACAGTCTCAGAAATAGTTGAGTTCTCAGTAGAGTACATGAGGTGGAATGCCTCTTCAAGACCTTCTTTGTTAGATACCCCATTTGCCATAATAAGACCAAGATTGCTATTTAGAGTAAGGAAAGCCTGACGCTCTTTGTTATAGAACAAGATGCCACGTTCATCCTTAAGTGTACTCAAGACTTGGTCTAGAGCAGAGTCAGTATAGTTAATCCTAGACTCTTGTAACCGAACAAACCTATCTAGAACTGATAACTCCATCTCAGCATATTCAGTCAACACATAACTCCTACCAAAGTCTACAATTAAGCCTGAGTCTTTAGCTTTGTTTAAGTAACGTTCAGAACTTTCAACAGTGTAATACATAGATGCGCTATCTACTTTATACTCTGGTAAGGATTCTAAGAAGTACCTTACGAAACCATACTCTTCTTTAGAGAGCGGAGTACCAGTAGTCTTGATGTTTTCTCTGAGTTTCTTTGGAACTTTACAAGTAAGGTTAGATGCTAGACTACCCAAGAGATAAGTAGTACCATTACGTTTATAGGTTTGCTTAGCACCCTCAACAATAAGAGCAATACTTCTGAAATACACAGAAACGGTAGATTTGCCAGTATCACCGTTAATGTAGAAAATCTTTTCAGCTAATTCAAAGGACAAGTCACCCTTTAGATACAAATAGTGAGGGCAGTACCCCATAACTCGTTCTAACTCTTGATAAGAGAAATCCGTATTAGTACCCACTTGAGGGAAGTTAGTTTTGAAAAGTACCTTCAGCAAGGACAAGTAATCACGGACTGAACCACGTGGAACTACCTCTGCAAAACGAGAGTTAGTATGAGGAATAAGTCTGTATTGCAAGTCGTCGTCTTCATTGTGAGGCGAGTACCTTATTTAACAATGTGTTAGTGTAGTGTGTAAACAAACACTCGTCTTCACTAGCCGAGAAATCAAAAACTTTATCATATTGAGCTGAATAGACCTTAGTTTTAAGATTATTTAAGTTCGATTTCCAAGTTGGGTTAAAGCTTGTAGTAAAAGAACTATCGTTTGTCTGACCAACTTCTACAATAGTCTTATTTTGGTAAGAAGATGAGCCACAGAAAGATAAATACTTTTTTAGTGAAGTCAAGATACTTAAAGCCGAAAGATTGAGACTCCTTTAAGTAGTCTGTGATTTCTTTGTCATCAGTACCCTTGAATTCGACTACTGTGTTAGGAATTACAACCCAGTTCGGTCCAGTTGATTTACGGAACTCTAAGCAATTAAATCCTACAGTTTTTGACTCTGACTTTTTGTTTTCGTAATTTAACATACCCTTTGTAACCACTACCTTTGATAGTTACTAACGCCAATAAGACTTCTGTCATCTAAAATAAAGAGAATAGAGCCTTGAGGTGTCAGCATTGTAGGATTAGTATGACCGAAGTGGTTTTCTTCCTTACAAGTTACTGCATATAAGTCAAGGATTGCGAACTCTCCACTAGATAGGACTACCCCTTTAAACTCTTCAGGGTGTATTTGTTACAGAACGAACTACCCCATGTAAGAGTAAACCGTCTAAAGACTCCTTCAAATTAACCGTTTTAACAATATCTGCTACTAGCATAACTATACCTTCTTTTTGAATTTAATACTATTTTAGCATCTTTATAAGAAAAAAGCAAGTAATTGAATACTTGCTATTGTTTTATATCTAAGCTAAAGAATCTAACTGACTTTTACCAATGTTACCTTTTACAAGTAAGTCAGCAAACTCATGTACCCAAGATGGAATAGGTTTGGGTTCTTTTATAGTAAATGTACCTTCAACACTCTCCCAAGGATAGTACCCTACTCGCTCTATTTTAAAGTACTCGATGTGGTTTGAGATTTTAGCTAGGTAATCTCCATTTGTTAGGATTATATCACTTCCTAACTCTTTAACCATGAAACCGTGCTCTTCAGCGAACTTACGAGCCTCTTCCGTTACGCTCAAAGGAAATGACGGAGCGCCAAATCTTGTATTTAAAGGAATAACTCCTTCTGATGTTGCTACTACTTCTACCATTCTAACCCTCCTCCAAGGAACTTACTGATTTGCTATAGGCTTCCCAAAAGTCTTCTAAGTTACCTGACTCTGGAAATTCACCATAGTTCACATAACATTGAAGAGCCTCTTCTAAGTTGCCTGCATCATCGGCTTCAAAGGAACGTCCCCAAAGTCATAATTACCAAGAATGCTACCCATTAGTACATTCTTAGCAATAAAGTCAAGTCTTCGAGCCTCCTTAATCTTGGACATAAAAGCTTCTTTCGTTAACATAAGATACCCCTACTCTAGACGATACTTGCCGAAGTCGATACTTAGCGTACCAGTAAATGGTAGGCTCTCTTCAAAGATTTCTACCCTAGATTCAAACATATCCACCAAGTGGACTAGGTAAGACTCGATAGTGTGGCAAGGCTCTCCAAACTCACCGTGGTGTTGTTGGATAATAGCTTGCAACCTGTAGTAGAAATCACTACCAAAGGTTCTACCACGATAGCTTCATCACTACCCTTGACAGGAGCCTCGAAGCCTTCTACAATATCCTTCTTAAACTCAAACAAGATTTCTTGACCTAAGAAGTTGTGAGTGGCAAAGGCAATATCGGTACGAGTACCGTTGTTATATTCTACAATTTTACCCATGTCGTGAACTGCAAGACCAATGAATACCAAGTCCTTGTTCATGTTTTCACGGATATTTGGATAAGTGTTCCAAATAAATCGTAAGATTTTTAACATCTTAAGCGTATGAGCAAGCAAACCACCACGATAAGCATCATGGATTTTAACGGCTGCATATTCGCTACGGAACTCTTTACGGATGCGGTTGTAGATGCGTTTGAAGAGTTCAAAGCCATTAGGACTAAGCTCTTCTTTTAGGAGAGCATAGAACTCTTTTTCATTGGCTGCGATATCATACTTAGTTGGGTCAAGAGGTGTGATGTCGATACCCAAATCTTCTACATCAACCGCAACTACCTTTTTCAAGATAAGTGACTTAGTGTCGTTCCATACATTGACTTCAGCTTCAATATAGACTGGAACACCTTGATAATCTTCTGCCTTAAGTTGGTCAAACAGACTACCACCCCAAATCTTAAACTCAAGATTTCCTTGAGCCTTTAGAGTACCGTTATAATACTCTTTACCGTTCTTAGCCGTCTGTGGAGCATAAGAACTAAGAATCGAGATACCCTTGACAAGCTCTTTGTCAGCTTGTTGGAGGATTTCTTCTTTGTTTAGTAATTTATAGGTTGACATTTATGTTTCTCCTTTTTAATAAAGAGGGGCAGATACCCCTCACAAGAATATTAGCTACAGAAAGCTGGACGTCCAAACAACTCTTCAAGCTTAGTAGCCAAGGACTTATCGACTTCATACTCTTCGTTTCCAAGCATAAGCCTCGGTCTCAGACCAAGTACCATTAGAACTCTTTTGGTAAGAAGAACCGATATAACCGTTACTACCACGGTAGTTAGTGTTACGGTTACGGTGGACAATAGTAAGAATACGCTCGCTGGTCACGATAGCACCTACGAGTGTTTCACCGTCTCCAGTAACTTCATCGTCATTTAAAGTTTTTCTTAATATAGTCTAAATCAGCCTTAGACGAAAATAGGTGGATATTAGAAAGCTCCTTCGGAGATGACATAAACTCCCCACCCAACAAAGCAACAAATAAGTCCTTAGTACTCATTTAAATACCAACTTTCATTTTTGATAATACTATTTTTAGAAAACTTACACTAAGAAAAGCAACTCTATGCACCAAAAATTATCAGCTACTTAAAAGTATAGATTAAGTCACCATTAAGGACGTAACCCTTTTCGTAGTAAGCAGTAATTTTTCTCGACCGAAACAAATCGATAATTGCTTTGACCTGTAAAGAACTTACACCACCGATAGATGATAGATTACCATCAATGGAAACATAAACCTTAATAGTATCTTCTACCGTTAGAGAGGACTCTATCATCTTGGTAAGACCACTAATAATATGTTTAGGAAAGACCTCACTACCATCTAAGACGAAACACGGATAGGATAACTCAGTTGAGGAATATCTTTCGACTGTATTAACGACTTCTTTTGGTTGTTCTTTTTCTTCTTCGATAGGTTCAAGTTCCTCTTTAGAAGATACCCCATTGTCTTTGTCCAACTCAGAAGAATCTTCCTCAACTACTTCAAGACTCTCGTCTAAGTCTTCAAGGTCATCTAAGCCGCCTAAATCCGCCTCCGACTCGTTCAGTTCCTCAACACCTACCAAGTCTTCTTCCTCTTCGTAAGCGAAGAAGTCTTCCATTTCAAGATTAACTACCATCTATCTACCTTTCTACCAATTAAAGGAAGTGCAGTGAGGTTTAACCCACTACACACCCATTTGACTTTTAGCTTGAACCGTTATTGAACATACACGACTAGCCTGTTTAGACGGTAAGTACAACACAGTAGGGTGAGTCTTACCATCTGCTAAGATAAATCTAACTGCCATGTAATCGATACTACCTGATTCATAAGATTCTTTTCGCTACTCGGTAGGCATCACCACTACGTTTAGATAACCCACCATTCTGAAGAATGAAGTTAAGAATGTAACTTAACAAGCCATCGTTAGCACCTGAGATGTAAAGGACACGCTCTTCATAATCACGGTAGTAACCGAATCCTTTGATGTACTCTGCCATGACTACTTCTTTGTCCTCTTCTTCAAGGCTAGGAGTGTACTCTTGTTCAACTTCAACTTCTTGTGCTTCAACTGCGCCTGGCTCTTGTAGGTTGGCTGTTGCTACAAGTTCCTCTAAGCCAAAGGCTTGACCAAAGGCTTCAAGGGATTTAGCGATACCCCCTATCTCCACTTCGGTTGTAACTAGACCAGTTAGGAACTCATAGTTAGCAATACCCTCCGCTACCGAAATAGCGGTCTCTACAAACTTACGAGCATCTTCGAAATCGATATACCTATCTAAGCTAGTTAAACCACCAGACTCCTTAGATTTGCAGTAATCCTCCCACTTCATTTCAAACTCGTCCATAAACACTGAATGAGGTTCTAAAAACTTATCGAGATGGACACCACACTTATCTAACTTGAAGTAAAGAGGAATAATAGATTCGATGTTTCCTTCAATGTAGTCTTCAGAGTTCTCGACTTTCCATAACTGCTCAACTACCCCTCTTAGCTTGTCTGGGCTCTTGACATAAGGCATGACCTCAAACAGAAAAGCTGAGATAACAGGACTAATAACCTTGTTGTGGTTTTCTGCGTCTTCTAGGTACTCACGAATACGTCTTACCTTATAGTCATAGATTTGACGGACTTCCCACTCATACAATTCGTGGATATTACCACCCCAAAACGGAAATCCTTTTTCACCATACTTGTCGATGATTTCTTGTTGGAGTTGGACTGGAACCTCAGTTTTTCTTAGCATTATACCAATGACTACCGAACCCAAAACCAATATACAACGGACACCAACCCTCAAGGTCAAGCATGAGCGACTCACGAACGAGTTTCATTGCTACAGCTGGATTGATAGAGTTATGAGCCTCCATAACGATTTCGTCATGGACAAAACATGGAAGTAGGAATTTACCCCACCAATCACGCTCGATAATGTTAGCGTAAAGATTTACCATGGCTTGTTTATACAAATCTGCTGCCGTACCTTGGATTGGGTGGTTACCCCTTGACGCTTAACCGAACCAATACGCATATTTGGTGGGAAATAACGTCGTCTACCAAAGTAGGTCTCAGCGTACCTATTCGCTACGGCTTTTTCAAGATTTTTTTGCAATGAAATCTTCTGTTACGTCCATACCCTTGAGTAAAAGCTTACGCAGTTTTGCACCGTAATTTGTTGACTCTGCACTACGGACACCAGTAACGTTCTCACCAAGCGATGCATCTCCCATACCGTAAACGATACCGAAGTTAACCCCCTTGGCTGCTCCACGCTGTGTCTTAGATACCAACTCGTAAGGAATTGAGAACATCTGTGACGCTTTGAGAGTATGGTAGTCTGAGTCTGGGTCAAACAAGTAATCAATCATGGCTTGCTCTTGTGCCATAGACATCATGATACGGATTTCCACGGATGAGTAATCCGAGTCCATCATGTAGTACCCCTTACGAGGTGAGATATACTTTTTGACCGTATCATTATAAGACTGATAGTTAGGGTTAGATACCGATACACGTCCTGTTTCCAAGAACTGCTTAACGCTGGAGAACATAAATCCGTCAGGTGTTGAGATGGTGTCAATATTCTTGATGAAGTCTGACATCAACTTAGATGCATCACGGTACTTGAGGATATAGTCTGCGATAGGATATTTAGGAGAACCGTCGTCCTTGGTCATACTCTTAAATTTCTTAAGAGCATCTTTTTGAAGTACTTGGCGCACCTGAATCAGTGTATTCCACAATAGGCATACCCAAGTCTTCAAAGAGAAGTTTCTTCAACTGAGGGGCAGAACGTAAATTAAGTGAGTAACCTGCAATTTCGAAAATCAAAGCCGAATACTTATCTACGTCCTCTTCCAACTGCCTACGAAGTTTAGCAATCTTATGAACTGCTACGTGGTGACCGTAAAACTCTTGGTAAGCTACTACCCTAGAAAACTGTACCTCCAGTTCATAGACTCTACGCATACCCCATCTGTCCCACCAGTTCTCACGTTTAGCAATCTCCAGTAGTTCCATCATGTTGTCAGTATCGGGGCAGGCATAGTACATGACAGATTCATAAGGCAAGTCTGCAAATGTAACGTTACCACTACCCCATTTACCTTCCACGAAGTCACTCAACTCAAAGCTATCCCTACCCAAGAAACGTTTAGAATTAGGTTTCAAACCTAGACGCATTGAAGTGTTTTCTGCACCGTATGAAAGACGGAGAAGAATCATTGTATCGTGCATGAGGTTCAACTTAATACCGTAGATAAACATTACCTTCGAGTCGAACGAACCATTGTGGCAGACAATCATCTTCTGCTCAAGGATTGGTTTTAGATACGTTTCCATGAATGCACCAACGTCGCCTTCTTCTACGATGTTGTCGATATTCTTATGGGCGATAGGGATATACCAAGCGTCAGCATAAAGGATATCTTCTTCAAGACCAAGCCTTGCAATTTTTTCTTGCTCTGTTTTAGTTGGTTTAATAGTGAAGATGAAACCTACTAGTTGGCTACCCTGACCAGTAATTGATTTGAATGTAATATCAAGACCAGTGGTCTCCGTATCGAATCCGACTTCTAGAGGATGCTTGTAGATACGCTTAGCGATAGGTTTAAAGACCTCTAAGTCATTGACGATGTGGTATTTCCTATCTTTGAGCCAAACGTAAGATTTATCTGGGTTACGTTCGATAATCTCAGCTAGGGAATACACGTCATCGGAAGAAACACTGTTCTTACTTAGGAAGTCTTCCATACCCGTTACTTGTAAGTCGTCGATTCTCTTGAAGTCGTCTAGGGACAAGAGCGAACTTTCTTTGTGTACGTGTATTCTTGGACATCGGAACTGGGTCAGAATAAACATCTTCAAGGAACAGAACCTCGTCACCATTACGATACTCTAAGCGCTCAATCTGATTTTCGATAAGGGAAATCTTTTGACCGAAGTAATCATAATTGTAGATACCCTTTGAACCGAACTCAGCGTTAGTAGTGATGTTGTAGAAGTCTTCTTCACGCTGAGGAATACAGATGAGACTTCATACCACGAATGAGTTGAACCCATGCGAGAAAAAAACTCTACGTTGTATTCAACCTGTTCGCCTTCTAGTTTATTGTCATCAATTTTTGATGTCACCTGAGTTAACGAGATGTATAACTCCTCCCACCGTGAGTATATACGACCTTCTTCTGTATTGATACCCATATCTACGTGGCGATGGTCTCTTGCAGTAGGGCAAGTACCCAAGAACGAGATATACGAGTCAAAGTCATAACCCTGTAGGTTCATCCTAATACCGTCTTTAGAAATATAATACCCTTTGAGCATTAAAGTTCCTTTCTGTTTACAAACTTAACTGGAAATGTATAGACGTCTGAGAAAATTTGGTACTGGAATTCAGTACTTGGAGATAGGAAATACCCCATTCCTTCTTTTTCGAATACAAACTCAGACTTACATTTCTTACAGAAAAAAAGTAAAATACTGCATCTTTAATAGCAGTAAACAACAAATCTTTAGAGCTGACAACCTCTCCGTTAGGCGCTTTATAGTAGGTTACCCCAAAGAACTTCTTCTTGAGCCTAGAACCACTACCATATAGTTCCGAGATAAGAGCAGTTGCAATCGTATCTAAAGGAACACTTACCATACGCTTAGCACTTGAACCCTTCACGAGTACAGAGCTATCTTTGATACCCGCATACTCTAGCTCCGATGAACCATACTTTTTGGCAATTTCACTATAACTTAAAGTAGGAATTTGTCTATTCCATACGTCTCTAGAGTTCATGAAGTCTTCTAGTTTAGGTATGTAGTGTTCTTGAATGTACTTCATAGCTCCTACCACCGTTTGAGGTGAGTAGGAAGTTAGGATTTCATAATAATCACCACGTCGTTTAGAAGATTTTTGAGTACTGAAGAACTCATAATCTTCCATAATGTGGGGGAGAAACTCATTTACACAAGTTTCAATGTCATCTGAGTCAGCATTTAACATGATATCTACGTCAGAAAGGTCTTCCTCTTCCTCTACCGACTTAGAATCTACGTGGAAGTGAAGAGTCTCATCTTCCATACTAGACTCATTGCGGAGAACATTCTTAAGAATGGTTTTTCATTGTAGAGATAATGTAGTTTCGTAATTCACCTTTCTCACGTGAGTAGTGGCGAATTGCTTGGTGAAGTGTTGCGTCAAGTGCGTCGTCTTTTCTACTTCTCCAAATTACTGTAGCATACCCCTCATTTTCCTTGATTGTTTCGTGGATAGCTGCAAGGAGTGCTGGTGACATTGAAGCATTTACATTGTCAAAATAACTTAGCTTAGACAAAAGCACCTAACCTCCTAAATTCTTTTAGTCTTTTCTCGATGTCCGATAACTTATCTGGTAGGAAGAGTGATTCTACCCATTCACGGACGTCTTCGTTTTCTGCGCAAATGAGGGAGAGATTCTCTTTAGCCTTTTTCCCTACCCTCAATAGATGAGAGTAACAAGTTAACCAAGGAATACCCCAAGATTTCTAACTTTCTGGACATCTCGGGAAAGCGCCCCCATGCAAGGGTATAGTCGATACTATCTTCGACTAATTGGTGCTCTTCTGGTTCTTCTACGAAACGATTTTCAGAGTACTCTCCGTAACCGTCTCCTGCGTCCTCGTTACCGTGTTTGTCGATTTCGTTTACGAGATAAACCTCTTTCTCTAATTTCTTAAAGTCTGAGAGTTTACGGTATTGACGATTAGCGTAGTCATAACCTTGAATGTTGAACTCTTCTTGGTTTAAGTTGATACCCCCCAGCCGCTGCTTTGGCGATAAGTTTATCAGTAAAGTCGTAACGGTCTACCTGCACCTGAGATTGCATTACAATCTCTGTCGGCTCTTGCTTACCGAAGTTAGCAAACAAGTTCCATACCAAACCAATACGTGAGAAGTCAGAAACACCGAGATTGTTGTAATAACTTAGTTTTACCATTAAAAATCTACCTTTTTGGGAGAAGATGGAAGAAAAACCTCTTTCTTTTTGTTGACTTTAGGTTGCTTAGGTTTAGCTACTTTAGGTTTAGCCTCACGGACAACCTTCTCTTTCTTAGGCTTCTTAGGACGAGCAACCTTAGGCATCTTAACAGAAACAACCTTTTTTTCTTTTTGAGAGCCTCTTCTTTGACAAGGTCAGTACCCCATTCTTCGACTTCGGACAAGTCCAATACGTCAAACATGTCGTACTTTCCGTCTTTGAAAAAGAATGGTTGGTTCCTCTTTACCGATAATGCCGAACTCCTTTGCTTGACCTTCGTCGAACATACCCACAGGAACTCCATCAACTGCAAGCAAACATCCACCGTAGAAACGATAAGATGGGTTGTTTTTAGCAGTGTCTGAAAGTTCCTTCAAGTTAGGAGTACCCTCACATTTCACAAGGTTGATAGCGCCCCTAACAGACTGCGTTGAGTCTTTTAAGAATACCCTACCGTGCCACGCTTCTGGAATAGCTACCTCATCCGCAAGACCATCAGTAAATGTGATAGTCTTAACCATAGATTTACTAGGGTCAATACCGAATAACCCTTCTGGAACTTCTTGAGAGTCCACAACAACGTTCAAGAAAACGTACTTCTTAAGAGGTTTTCCTTCACTCCCGTCTTTCTTATATGTTGGGACTAATTTAAATGCCCTTCCGTAAGACTTATAACCTAGTGCTTGGTCGTAAGTTGCATTTGCTAATACCGTCAATGCTTAGTCCTCCTCTATACCTAAATTTCTGTAGTAAGTGTAAATGAATCGATACATATCCAATTCGCTATTCCAAGATCGCTCATTGTATAACAAGAGATACAAATCTAAGATGCGAATATACGGAACATCTAATATTTTAGCATAAAAAGGCTTGTATTTCAAGAGCCTTGTAGAATCATACCCCTCAGGTATCTTGTCAATAGATTTGTAAAGTACCCCAGTTAAGTTCAAGGACTTAATGTCTAGAATATCCTTTACGGAGTTGGTAATAATACCCTTAAGCTGTCGTACACCGTAAACCTTTGCCAGTTCCGAGATAGTTACAGTTCTGTTTTTAACGACTATACCTTGAGATTTAAGACTTAAGGGCTTTTTACCTAGTAGCTGGAAGATAAAATGCTGGACTGAACCAGTAGATACCCCAACGAGGTCGGTTACGTCTTTCCTTGACCTAACAGTTTGTCCCATATCTAGGAACGATAAGAGAGTCATCATCTTTTCTACTTCACTTCTGTAGGAGTAGAAAATAAATTGGAATAAGTCTTTGTCGAACTTATATTTCCTAAAGAGGAAACGTGCGTCTCTAAGGTTTAGGTTCTTTAAGTACATAGGATTTACCATGGAACCTAAATCATCGTTAAAACGTTTGAAATCAATGTACTTCTCGAAAGAGATAAGATACTTAGAACTAGGATTCTTTTGCTTAATTAGTTCTATTATCTTTCTTCGGTGGCGCTTAACCTTATCATAGTTGATAATGAAGAGCCACTGGTCGGATTCATAGGCATTACAAGGGAGAGGTCTGACATCTCCTCAACGTCAGACTTCTTATTAACGTAGAGAACCGTATCCTTGTTGCCGTTTGTAGCCTTTTTCAACATATTGTAAACAAAGAGGTCTAGCTTACCACTATCTTGCATCATAGTGTGGACGTTAATCTCTCTGTCTGTCAATGCTTCTAGCATAGATACCCCTTGACTTGTACGTTCACAAACCTGAGAGCCAATTCTAACTTCTCTTTGTAAACTCGTTCAAAGCTGGCGTCCTTGAGTTCACTACGGATTTGGTAGAATGTTTTCCCTTCAAGCTCAGGTGTTTTTTCAATCATAGCTTTAGAGTAGTCAGTACCCAAGGTCCAAAGGACTTTAGACTCAAATGACATAAATGAGTTGTACTTCTCATACAATTCTTGAGCCAATTCACCGTTAGGTAAGAAGTTGCTTGCTTGGTCTTCAACACTATGGAATAGAGAGTTCCAACCAAAGAAGAAAATCGGTAGGCAGTTAGCTACAAGGGATTCATACCCCTCTAAACCGTTAAGCACCATTCCTAAGCCTTTACCGTAACCCCAAGTACCTTCCATAGCCTGTGAGCAAGCGTAATATGTAATTACTTCTTCTAGGTTGCTACGGTTGATAGGAATGTAGTCAGTTGAGCAGGCGATAGGATAGTCACATACCCTCTGAGTTCCGTTGACGGAGAGGTAAGCACCTAAATCTGATTTAGGTAAGTCATACACTTCTTCTACCTGCAAGTCTAGGTTGATTACTGCAACCTGTTCTCCCTCTTCAGAGTCAATCAAGTACTCTTTCAACAAGTCAGACATAAGGATTTCGCTGTCTGCGTAGAAATACTTATTAGGGAATACGTTAGGTTTAATAAGACTGCGACCAAGAATTACGTCGTTGTCTTCCATGATGACCAACTCTGATTCAGAATACTTACCTTCTGTTTCGTAGTAGTCGTACCCCTCTTCTGAGTAGGTTTTCCAAACTGTAACCAAGTCCAAGCCACTAGCGAACGAACCTTGAAAAGCTTCAGACTTGTTCAAGTACACTGCGTCTACCAAACTAAAACGTTGGAAGAACTCTTTAGTGATTTGAGGGTTCTCTTTATAGAACGCTGAGTCGCTAATGAACACATAAGTATTGTCAGTAGGCTCTACTTGGTCGTCCATTAGTAAGAATCGGAGCAACATTGCACCACCCTTAGAGGTGATAGGAATACCAATTGACTTACCTGCAAGCGATACCTCATTTTTACCTGCACCTGCACTATCAAGAAACCAACGTATGCAGTATTACTACTGTTCAGTTCCTCAAGAGTACCGTCAACTAGACTCAAACCGTTGAACCAATCAAAGTCGGAATTGTCGTTTAGGAAGTCTAAGCCAAGACCTGAGAAATCTACAGTTTCTTTAGAACCTGCAACCACCATTTTGATGAAGTCTGAAACGACTTGTGAAACACCACCATCGTCGTCAGAACGTAGTGAAGAAAGCAACTTAAGTTTTTTAACAAGTAACTCCGTGAAAGGAATACCCTCACTATCAGCTACTTCGATAATCTTATTAGCCAACCAAAGCTCATAGTTATCACCTGAATAGCCTTGAGCCGATTCAATAAGCTGAAATAGCTTGTCAGGAGTCAAATGTAACTCCTCTAAAGCATACTTAATTGCTTGGGTTGTTTTCTTCATTACCTTCTACCTCCAAATCAAAACTTCCTAGAGCAACCTGTTTTCGCTCTAGACTTAAACCATTAACAGACGGACGCTTGCTTAAAAGAAAAGCGATAGCGACAAATCAATTTATCTAATACTAAATGAGTTGCAGAATATGCAGAAATGTGATTCTTATTAGGCAACTCAGAACACAACCAACGGTAAGTGTAGTTATCACCGACCTCAATTACGAGTAGGTCTTCGTGGTTGATGTAGTTAGCGCTCTTCAAAATACCACGCTGTAAGTTACGCAAGATTGCATCACGTTTGTTTGTGTATGAGTACCCCTGAGAAGTTACTACGTTACCATCTCTAAAGAGGGCATACCCTTTCTCCGATACGGACAGTTTAATCATATTCTTTTTCTCCTAACTATAAGACTATTTTAGCAGAATTATAGAAAAAAGTACAGTAGAATGACACCTACTAATACTTTCTTTCTATCAGTTATTTCGACAATCTCTAAACTACTTGCCAAAAAGTGGGTAAAGAGGGCATCGAAAAAAAGCAAAGCCACCACCTAATAGCGAATCCAACAAAGCCGTTACTACAACCTCATTTTCCTGTAGGACGGCACAAGCAAAAATTACTTCAAAGAGCGTACCTGTATGATGTTCTGGCGCATCATATAGTTCTAGGAAACCTAATTGCACTAAAGCTATTTTCATCTTTTGGTTAGCTAAGTAAGGTGCGTACTTGTCTTTGTTAGTTCTACCTAAACGCTTCACTACTTCTACCAAAACGTAAGCATCTCCAAGACTGGCTAAATAGTATATGTTGTACTTACCGTCAAGAATGCGTTCTAAACCAAGGTCGCTAAGATAGTAATTTACAACCTTAGCAAGGAACTTCATCTCGTCTAGGTTGTTCATTGATGTCGAGTAAGGCTCGCCTAGAGGTAGGATACCCTCATAGTGAGCGTCTTTACCTTTCAGCGTCAACCTATCCGACATACGCTTCCGTAGGTAAGTCTCCAAATTCTTTACAACCATAAGCAATCGCCTTTCTAAACTACCACTGCGAACCCAAGTTACAAGAAATCCTCTGCCAAGTACCTTAAAACTAAGAACTAAGCAGAGGTAGTAAATCCAAGTACCAAAGTTTCTATTTTACCAAGAGTTATGCAAAAATTTTAACGAGTTTCTAGCCAAAATTTCGCTGATTTAAGGTTGCCCATTTAACTACCATTTTGCATCTTTACAAAAATAGAGGTAAATTTGAAGAACCCTAAATCTTCGAGTATGCGATACCCCTAATTAGCGAGGTGCCGTTACGTGGAAGTGCTTATCGAAAGCTTCAATAAACTCTTCAGCCGTGTAACCCTGAATGGGAACACCTTTTGCGTGTAACTCAAGAGTACGTTTAACCTTTGAAGTTTGACGAGCTGCTGTTCCGTCGAAACCTTTCCAAATTACGATGTTAGTTTTCATTGTTACAGAAGAACCAATCGTAAATGTAGCCATACCTGCGTAACGTTGTTTGATGTAGTTGTAGAACTCACGTTTAGTTGAGAACCCATTACCTACTTCATCACTGGCTACAATAAAGGAATTCTTGTACGTTTGATTCGTCGACTAACGTAATGTAGTTGACTGCTTCAAGTAACTCGTCTTGAGATTGCAACAGACTAACGTAAACTTTGCTAGCCATGGTGGAAACAACAGTATTACCGAAATCGTCGTACTGTTCACCGATACCCAAACGCCCTTGAATGAACTCAACACCACCATCAGTCATGTCGTTGAAGAAGTCTTCTAAGGAAGAATACCCCTCTAGAAGTTTTTTTAGCAGACATCTGAATATAAGGTAGTTGAGCATTAGCTACAAACTCCCACAATTTCATTGACTTGACTGCCGAGATTTGAGGAAGAACCTTATCTGCAAGGTTTTCGGAAATACCATTTAAGAGCATACCGTCTTCCATGTTGTAGAGTTGTAACGGACTTACGATGCCGTTTTCATCTACCCATTTTTTTCGATTGAGGCTTCTCCGAAGTGTTTGATACCCAAGGCTTCACACAATTTTCGTACCCTCATTACTAATTTACCAGTACACATAGGATTGGTACACTTCAACTCTGTTAGAGCCATGTTCAAGTCTAGAGGGGATTCACAAGACTCACAGAACTGAGGAACTACCTCAAAGAACCGTGAGTCAAGACTGCTACCCAATTCGCTGAACTCTAAATCTTTTACTAAAACCATCATAAACCTCTAGTTTCTATTTTTCTACTATTTTTAACACATTTTAGATTTAGGTTGCAATACCCATTAAGAACCAGACGCAATAGCTTCCATATTCTCTTTCAAGTCTGTTCCTGGCATCTTGAACCTAGATGCTTCGTAAGATGCTTGTTGAAGAGCTCGGTCAGTTGTTGATTTACCTTGACGTTTAGCCTCATCTACAATAATCTTACCATACTGCAAAAGCACCGTACAAGTCACGTTTGTCAACTTTGTCTAACTGTTTGAACTCTTCTGGTGACATTCAATCTTACCACCAAGACGCTCAATAACGTGCACCCAAGTATGCAAGTCCATACGCAGGGTTACTAGAGTTGTCCAGCGTATTCTTACCACCGAGGTAAAGTGGAATGATATGGTGAACTTGCAAGACTGACATAGCCATTGTCATCTTCAAGCCACTGTCAAGACCAGTTCCACTGATTTGACATGAGTAGTTATCACGAGCCAAAGCTGCTTGTTTGAGTTCCTTAGGAATATCTTCTCCTGCACGTCTGTCGATGACTACCCCATCATCTTTACCACCTGCTAGGGTCGATGAACTCTTCGTCAGTCATATTGTCGATGTCAGATTCATCAAACTCAAGCAACTTTTTAACCTCTTCGTAAGATAACTGACCGTTACCTGAAGTCACATCACCGACTACCCCGTCAGCACCTTCAATGTCTGAAAGTGAGCGTTGGTCGTCTAGTTCCAATTGGTTTTCTTCTTTACGAAGTTTTTGAAGAGCATTATAAGATTGTTGAAGAGATTTACCTTCGTGGAGTAAGCCGTTGATGACGTCATCATACCCAGAGAGCATAACATCTTTCAATTTCATAGCGTCTCCAGGCTCGAGTTGTAGGAGATACTCCAAGGTTGCTGGTGTCATAAGTGCAGTGGTTTCTAAAAATCTGATACAAACCCCACACCTCTGACCAGTCTCTGCGTTGAGTCTTATTTAGCAACAAACTCAAAGGTGTAAGCAACTCCATAGCCAAGTCCATGTCGTTGAAGTCCCAAATAACTGCTGGAGCATACTCCATTTTGTTTGTGAGTCCTGCCCATACCCTGCGGAATCCGTCGATAAGAATGTACTTGTCACCGAACTCTTCTTTTGTCCATTCTTCTGTTTCGTAGCCCTCTTCAACGTCTTTTAAGTATTGCTTATACCCCTCCGTCAACATAACGTGGATAGGAGTTAAAATACCCAACTCCTTAACGGATTGTGTAAGACCTTTATAGGTTTGTTTGCGACTTTCTTTAAGAGGTAAGGTAGGAGATAACTCCAACAAACTAACCGTGCCGTGAGTGATAGTAAAGGAATCAGAGCGAAGATTCAATACTGTAGAGATACGTTCAGCTTCAGTAAAAGTTGATTGGTACTCACTTGCGATGGACGAACCACTATCGATAGCCTGTTGCATTTCAGCTCTTAGGTCTGGGTGAGTACCCTCTTCGTGATACCCACCTTCGTGAGAATCTTCTTCATCAAAATCCTCTTCCTCAAAGTCAGACGCTCTAACGAATTCATTTTCGTCATCTTCGAAGTGGTGACCACCATCTAGACCAGTTGAGAAAGTTTCTTCTTCAAAGTCATCTAATTCAAAATCATTGTGTGCAGTATCTTGCATAAGTTTAAACCTTTCTATATAGAAAACAACCTAATCAATAAAGAAAAGGTTGCTACATATTTTCTAACTATACAAGTAATGCTACTACTACGATTATCCCTCGACTACCCTTGCGATACCACCAAGAGCCGTGTTGTTGCTAATGTAAGGGAAGTCGTAGGAACGGATAATATAATCAGCACCTGCAATCAAGTCTTTTTGGTCTTTGCTTTTTAGGTAAGCAGTAACATAAGGCTGGAGAGCCAAGTTAACGTAAGGATTTACGATAACATCGCCTTGACGGACTACCAATAACTCGTAATTGTAAGTGTCAACCTCTTCAGGTAGAATAGCTAGAGTATCAACTGAACCGTCAGAGTTAAACAAACGTAAACCAAATTCAAGTACTTTAATATCGACGATGATAGGATTTCCTGCAACTACTTGCACCTTACCAGTGAAGAGGAATGTCATACCCTTAAGGATTTTGCCTGATGTAGAGCCAAAGTCAAACGTTCCGAAGTTAACTTCATACTTCTCAGCTACCATATTCGAGATAGACTGCTCAACAGGTGTAATGACGTTCCCAACCTCAGCACCGACTAAGGTAAGATTAAGGAACTTAGCTATTGTTTGGTTGACATCTTCTTCAAAACCTACCAAATCAGCTACAAATGCTAGGCGCTGACCTTCAAAGTCTAGCAAACGAGAATTGTCACCGAGAACTGTTTCGGCTTCTTGATACCCTCTTTCAACTTCAAGACCTCGAATGAGGTTTGAAACTACGATTTCATTTACAGACAACTCCTTAGAGGGTTTTGTCTGTAAGGTATTAAAAGCGCTCTTTAAAGCTAACTGGAAGTTGGATTTCGCCAATGTATTCAGTTTTTTAAAATACCTTTAGAACGTTGTTTGTGTTTGAATTCTTTTTACTCGCCATTGTTTTAACTCCTACCTAATAATTCTTCTACTACATAATCTTCTGAAAGCAATCGTCCGTCTGGGAAACAAGGGACTACCCCAGCCTCACCACCGTACTTAAAGCTTAGAGGTGTGCCAACGTAAGCACTTAAGATTAAAATGTTCTTTGGATTGTAGAGAGGTACATTCTTGACACGATTTCCTTGTACCGTTAGGACACCCTCATCAGCGTCTAAGTCCTCAACTACTACTGCTACTGGGTTCAATTTGAACTTTCCACGTTTCCATGTGATTTCTTTTACATACCCAGTGTAGATATCTTGTGACCAAGAATCTACCTTTAAGGCTAGGTTGTAGTTGTGGTACTTACCTTCACCTTCCAAATCAGAACGAACATCACCGTCTGAGACTTCAAAAACTACCCCATCACAGAAGTAACCGAACTCTTCGTAGCCTGACTCAAGAGTACTTACGACCTCTTTCATGTTGTCTAGTAACTCGGATTGAGGTACATCTTCTAAAGAGATGAACTGGGTGGTTTCAAAACCCCCCACTCCTCAAGACGGTTGAATACTTCTTCTTTGCTGTCGAAGTCGAAGTCTTCGATATAGACACCATACGTTAGGAAGTCAAGTAACTGAACTTCCTCTGCAGTGGCGCTAGGTTTAATCAAGGAAGATACCGCTGAGAAAGCTGATTTAAGACCTGGAGTAAACTCTCTAGCCTTTTCTAAGTTACTGAGTTTCAAGGCTAACTCACCTCAATTTCAACTAACCCATAATCAGCAAGCTCTTCACGATAGTCACCTAGGATTAACTTAACGTGGTCTGTGATGTTTCGACCATTAGTAGAGCGACCACGAGTTGTGGCTTCTACGAGGTGACCATCTTCAAAGACTACCCTAATACCGTGACCGTTGATTTTGTAACTAGCTAAGTAGTTAGCGCTTTCTGGCATACGCTGGATAAACTGAGTGATGGCGTCATCTTCCCAAGACTTAACTGTTAGGATAGACACCATAGGATTTTCATCAAGCAGTTTATTGTAAGAACCAACTACTTCATCGTCTGCAGACCATAACTCTTGCAGTACAGGACTATCAGAACGAACGTTAGTAAGCAACTGAACCAACTTGTCGTAGATTGCATCTTCGACTAAAGGTTCTCCTTCACCGTTCATTGCTTCGTTACACTCTTGAATGTAACGTTCTAGGGCTTCGATTTTATCTTCTTGGAGCGCTGACACCCCGTATAAGTCTACTTGGGATAAAAGACTTCCAATTTCTACTACCGTGCTCACTTGTTTTTACCTCTTTCAATAACTTTAAAGTTCAGTTTGTAATTTGATTAACTCTTTGATAACCTTTTTTTGGCAGTTTCAATCTCTGCTGGATAAGCACCTTTTAAACGTATGTGTACCATTTTTGATTAACTACCTTAACGTAAGCTACTCCTGATGTTAGGATAATCACCTCAGAGAATTGACCATAGTTGAATACCCTGTTGATTGACAAACCTAAAACTGTTTGTCCTTGGAATGGGTCATCTGGACTAAAGTTGCTTGGTACAACCTCTTTAACCTTACCTACGATGTAGCCACTTAAATAAAAAGTAATTAGCTAATAGGTCTAGGTTTGCTGAATTAAAACGATGTTTCATGTTATTTAGCTTTCTTGAACTCTTCTTCTAGTTCCCTACCACACTTATCACAGAATAAGTCATCAAACTGATTTAGGTAGTTAGGGAAGTTGCATTCTGGACAAGTAACTTTTACTTCACGCATAGATACTACCCTCGAGTTACCATTGATACACGTCGAGTTGCGCTTGCAGGGTTGTTAGGGTCTAGCAATACGCTGTTAGACAAATCTGCAACGTATGCGATGCCTTTGCCGTACCCCTCCACCGTGAAACGGTTTACCTTAGCACCGAAGAGTCCATTACACCGTTCAAGCCAGTAACAATCTCTTTAACGTTTTTAGAACGTGTAGCAGATAGAGGTTTAACTGATTTGTTACGTGCACGACACTCAAAGCTCTCGCCACCAAGGAATACGTTCAAGTAAGCTACGTTATCGTTGCGACCAGTAACCGTTAAGATGTCACCTTGTACCTCGATGAAGAGGTTGTCTTTTGTTACAGGGTAAGGAACTACACCTGCCATACCCTTAAGGCTAAGAATACTTGCCATCTCCTTAAGGAGTGCACCACCACGTTGGTGGATTTCTTTTTCGATGTTCATTTCTGTTTTCTTTTCTGTTGACATTTTGTCTACCTTCTTCTATAATTACTATCCCTACATGAAGTCGCTGTACACCAACAATTTGTGGCAACGAGGACACCAAAAAGTAAGGTACTATAATATTACCATCTTCATCGGCAAATGTCCACTGCTGTGCATTCAGATGACAAATACCTGCGTACCCCTGACAACAGTGCTTAGTGACAGGCTTTTGGTCTTCGAAGTACTGAAACTCAGATACTTGACCGTTTAAGGCTGCCTTTAAAGCATCTACCACAAGGGTTCTAGTAAGACGGATTTTGTTTCCATTTGCGTCTAGCATAAGAATACCCCCTAACCTAGGTCATGATGTGATAAGGATTGCCATTTTGGTCAAATACAACAAACATGACTAACCTCTTATAATTCATTCGGAACATAAACCCTTTGCATCCGTACAATTCTTGAATACGAACCACGTCTTTGACACGTTCTGCAAGATAGAGGAACTCTTTCTCTGGGATAGGAACTGGTTGGTAATGGTTTCTGTTGTACTGCGACTGAACGTAGATAACAGGTTGGTTACTATTGAAGTCTATGTAAGCTCCTTTTTGGGTACTTCTCTAAGTCGGACATACTCAACCTTAGCCAAAGTTTGTTGTTTTTCGAAACTAAAGGTTGAGAAGTAATCACTAGTGTCGTACCGTCTTCCAAAGATAGAGGGTATAGGCTTGCTACTGAAGATGTCTGGGTATTTACCGTAGATAATATTGAACTGAGAAGAAAATCCCTAGTCCTATATATCCTACGCATAGCCTTATCCATTAGCTCAGCACAAGTTCGCATGTCATATGTAACTTCCGTCTTCATAAAATACAATTACCTTTTCATTACAACCAAAGTACCATGCGAGCGAGGTGAAATACCCAGAGCATACAGGCTAGGGTAAGGGATTTAGCAGACTTAATAGCGACTATACTACCCTTGTTGCTGGCTACGAGGTACTTGATGTAGTCTTTCGTTAGTTCTTTTGTACCTGAATTAACTTCTACCACAGGTAACTGATTGTAAGGACTTGGGAGATGTTTAATCTCGTCAAGCGTGTCTACTACCCCATAATACACATCAGACCACCTTACCTTAGTTAAGAGGTTGAGGTCTTCTTTTTGGACTTCGTTCTTGAAGAAATACCCAATTAGCATTCCCAAGGAGTCCAACCTATCTTGGTAGCCTTTTCCGTGGTCAGATACCCCAAGGTATCGTAGTAAGGCTTCGATTCGACCTTTGTCATCTAAACCTTTACCAACCTGAGGTTCTATAGACCATAACCAAGACTTCCAAGACTTGTTGTTTGCCCTAATGAAGTTGTCACATCCAATGTATCCGTCGTAAACCAACTCGTCGATCACTGTATTTAGGGAGTAAAGCATACGAGTTACTTGAGGGTCAACACCCGCGTGGACATCCTCTACTACGATGGTTTTTAAAGCGACAACCTTCATAGGGACTCTTTTAGGTAATCATACAACTGTCTTCGATAGACGAGTTCCCTAAAACGTTCTTCTTTAGGAACTTCTTTTTAAGGTGAAGTTGTGAGACTCAAACTCACCGTTGCTGATTACCGTAATACCAGTGGAGTTCTTACTTAAGTCGAGGTCCTAAGTGATACCCCTCTTTCGGCAACAAGTCCCTATAAGTAATGGACTCATAGGAACGGATGCCGTTATCTTCTACTTTTTTTAGCGTCTTTGTAGAGTGTGTCACCGTTGACTACATCTGCAAATTCGTCATCTTCTACCAAACCTGATAGGAATGAATCTAAATCTAAATCCATCTATTCAACTCTTCCTGTCTTTAATGAAATTTTTTTGCTAGTACATTACTAAGAGGTCCGTTTTGGTGAATCCAAACATACCCTCCTTCGAAACAGTAAGTGTAACCTTTACCGATTGGAAGTTTAGCAGATTGGATATAAACCTTAAGACTGGCGATTACGTTTCTGACATCATCTTCTTCTAACGTAATGAAACCTACAGAAGATAACCACTTAACTTCACTCTTCGTATAATCTAAGTAAGAGATAACTACGTTAGAGTCGGGTAAGCAGTAATCATATACCGTAACGTTGCCAAAATCTGGTGTAATGTAGAAAGATTTAACGTCCTTGATTTCTACATCTTTTTCACTGATTGACCTATCTAAGACCTTTAGTAAGTGACTTACGTGCCTAACAATAGCACGTGTACTACTAACATTGAGTTGGAAGAACCGAAGAACTCTTTTCTCCATTGCTGTTGTTTTTTTCTAATCTGGCTTGGTGCTCAGATTGTTCTAGTAATTCATCTGCTTTAGACCACATTATTTACATACCCCCACAAAATATGAGATACCGTCGTTTCCACCAGTCGCATATTTACTTTTTATCGTGATACAAAGTGTAACTCTAAAGGAGTTAATTGAAGATAAATAGCATATACCTCTACTGCTGGGTCAATTTCGTCTTTCAAGGACTCTTTCGTAACTCTTTAGCAGACTTTATAAGACTACGAGTCAATATCAAAAGAACTTACCACCTTTACGACCTGATACCCATGATTGCCTGTCAGATATGCTAGAGGAGAAATCATTACCCCCTTATAAGCTGAATCACCACCAAAACTCACTGATACCTGAGGAATCAGACCTCGATACCCTAGTTGGATTTTTTTGCAGTTTCTAACAAACTAGTTGGGATATCTGGATAAAACTGACAGACTGCTTCATTAACTACTTTAGTTACGATACTAATATTCTTCTTTTGTTCTTCTGTTGGTTGACTAACTCTTTCTCTACTCATTAGATTAGTACCCCCTAGTAAAGACTTGTCACAATTTCCTCAAATTTGAAGAAATCTGGTTTACCATGAACTGTTAGGAAGTCTTTTTTTGATAGTAAATACGAAAAGCACTGGCATCATCCGAGAAACTCAATCCAACAAAAGGAACGCTAGAGTCTAATGTGCTAGACCAAAATCCTTTAGACAACCTATGTGCATCTCGTATAACCTTAACCCAATCTAAATCAAGATAACTTACCTGTCCCTCAGCAGTCATAGGGTGGGCGACCTTCCAAATCACTAGACAATTCGATAGAAATCGGTGGGACATGCCTAATGCTTGAGAAACTGATATTGATTACACAACGATTACCCTTGAAATGAAACTCATATCGTGCAGTTCTAAATAAACCTTTTTGGCATGTGAGGGAAAGATGCAAGCACTGAGGACTCAATAAGGTTGCAATACCCTTAGCGAGTTTATGTTGCTCTTCACTCATTTTACTGTACTTTGTAATTTCCATTACATACCCTCTACTTTTGCATGTAACGAGTTCCGTCGCTTGCTACTACCCTAAGACCACCCAATGTAGGGTTGAAACCAATCTGAGCTGCGAATAAACCATCACCTTTATAAGTATTCTTCTTTAATTCGAAGAATTTAGAAGTAATGTAAGATACGTTATCATAAGTTACGTTAGGTTTGTCAGCTGTGTAGATAACATTGTTGATAGCATCAATACGAGGAAAGTCACCTGACACCACCAAATCAACTACCAACTTTTTCATTGAAGTAAATTTGTAGGTTGCCTGGGTGACTGTAAGTGTAGGTTGCAACTTCATAGTCACGCTCTGTTAGGTGAGGGAAGATGTCTTTTAGCATAAGCCTTGAGTGCTTAGCTATAACTTGCATAAGATCTTTCTTGTATTTTTGGTAGATTAGTTACTTTTTATAGGCGCTTGCTGATTCATATTACTTCTTTACCTCCGACTTCAAAGTATAAATTTTTGCCACGATAGGTTCTTAGTTGAAGATATCCATAAGGTACAGAGTAAGTAAAGGTAAGAACCCTATCATTAGATGCTTTTACTACACCATCCACTGCTTTTTTTGCAGTAACTCGTTAATACGTTCAGTGGTAGATGATGCTGGTAACCTTACTTCCTTACCTTCAAGACCGAAAATATTAGTTTCCATAATACGTGCACCAAGACTACCAACTGCTAACTTTAGTACCCTACCATGTGACAACTCAATAGAGATAGCACCTGGCTCAATCTCGTAGTAAGCATTGAGGAACTCTAGGCGACTGACATCTGGTAGTTGGTCTTTAAGTAACTTATAGAACAGACCGCTCACTGATTGTAGATACCCTAGGCGATATTTTTGGTAACTTAGATACATTCACATCTACCTTACGTTTAGTGAAGTTTTTATCAAGCCTACCGTTATATAACAACTCACCGTCATAAGGCGTCAATAGGTTGAAGATTTGTTCTTTTTAGAGAATGAAATACTATTGACAGGAGAACCGTCTTTAATTACGTTGGATATCAACTTGTCTAACTTGACAGGAACACTAATGAAAGCAGTGTTAGTTAAGTCTTTATTTAGGTTCTGAAACTGATTGATTTGTTGTTTAGCAGTCTCAGAACTGTTAACTACTGCAGTTAATAGGCGATAGCTACCCTTTCTAAAAGAAAATGTCAATACAAGGTAATTTTTCTCCGTTATTAATGTAAATTTCTAAGTAACCTCGAGAAATGAAGTAGTCAGCACCTAAGAAGTTTTTGCTTGCTTAGGTAAGGAAACAAGCCACCTACTACCGAATAAATGTCATTCACGATACCCTCTAAGCTACCAAAGACGTGCAAAGGAGCATTAAGCGTATTCTGCTTGCTAAAACTAGCGCTACTCATAAGGAAATACCCTCTTTCTAACCACTAAAAGGCAGAACCCTGCCCAAATAGTAAAAACTATACCAACTAAAAAGTCTTTTACAGACCTACTCAGCACCAGTCCTCTTTGCCCATGCAATATCTTCGTTTAAGATAGCCTGAGTAGTGTTTTGCTTACGGTATTTATTCCAAACAGTGCCGTCTTCATTGCCCGTTAAGGTAGTACCCCCACCGTCAAGAGATTCAAGACCATAGGTCTGAATGATATAGCGTAGCTTTTCTGCATAGGCTGTGTCCGTAGCATATACCCCAACTAAAGCAGATGTTGCATTATAGACGTTACCTGCAATCGACCTACGAACACCATTGAAGTGGGCTTGTTGGAGTACGTTAGCGTAATCTTCAAGACTTTCGTACCAAGTTGAGTAAACTCTAAAGGTATCATAGATAGTGTAGGCAGTACCTTTGCCGTCATCTTCCCAAGTCTTTAGCGATACAGAGCCACCTTTATATGAACCCTTAATACCGAAAAGGTTATGATAGTCACTAGCAAGACCACTCTGACCACTGTGGGATTCGAGAATGGCTTGTGCTACCATAACACTAGGGAAAAGATCATAAGCAGATGCAATGTTAACTGCGCTAGGGGAGATGTCGTTGATGAAGTTCTGAGTGTTGTTGTTAAGCGATTCAGCCAATACTGACCTATTCTTTACTACAAACTCTACCTCGTGGGAGTCGTACCACTGGTATCCTGCATACCCCAAACCACCAAGGAATAAAGCAGAAAGCACCAACCAAGTGGCTGAGCTCTTTCTGCGTTTTATCTTCTTTGCTTTACTGCGTTGTTTGCTTTTCTTCTTTGCCATGATTAGCTACCTGGATACATATATTGGTTGTCGTAGTTACCCCTCACGGATAGGACTCCGTTGAGAGTTGAGTAATGGAAACCAATAGGACGTTCATTACCATACTCTCCTCTGTAATTGAAAGGTACTTTTTGGTTTACTTGAGAAATGCTAGAAGTTAATTTAGCTACCTCTTCATCACTGATGTGGTGCGTAGCTAAGACCTTACCTATTCCACCACGTATTAACTGTACCCTACCCTTAACGTTGTAGTCTAAGCCAACTTCTATTTCTGGTATGTTAACGTTGTAAGAATAGAAAGTGATACTAGCATGTTCTTCACTATAGACTAGTTTAGTGTACCCTAGTTTGAAATCGTTCAAATTGTTAATTTGATTATTTGCCCATTTAAGTAAATAAATCAGTGCATCTTTTTTTATATTTAGGTAATTTCTTGCTCATTGACAATATCCTCACTTATCAATTTTAGTAAATTAAGGTTGTAAAATGGTAAAGGTTTACCAAGGGTAACCCCTTACGCAAATCACGTTCGTAATCAGCTACAGTGTACATATTCTTGAACCGTTCTAGTTGTTGCTCTCTAGTAAGTTCCACCTTTTTCTGTATTTACTGTAAGCTCTTCAACAGGGATGTTATAGCGTTGTGCTATTTCTGTGATTGCTTGCTCTTCCGAAAGGGTACGTCCGTTGAAGATTTTCTCCATACCCCTGTAAAAGTCTATATAGTTTCCTACTACCCCACAACCAAAGCAGTGGTATCGGTCAACACCGTCTTTACCCTTTAAGACACCAAAAGAGGGGTCGTTATCATCGTGAAAGGGCAAACTACAGTATTACTACGCTCAAAGTCGTACCGTGAAAACTTAGGAGCTTGTGGAGATACTAGGTTTTTATAGAGTGTTTGGATGGAGAGTACCTTTTCTCCATCTCGTTTGTAATTTAGGAAACGTTTTTTATCCATTCTGCTACCTACTTAAGAGCCTTAATAACGTCAATAATCATACCGTAACGCTCACTGAAGTTGTGCCATACTGCGTAAGGTACAAGGTCAAAGGCAATGCAGTCTTGGGCAGTTAGGAGTTCTTTCTTTTCCCACACAAAATCATACAAATCTTGAGCGTACTCATGAATAAAACGAGCCTTGTAGGCACGTACCTTTTGCAATTGGTCTTCGTTCTTAGCTACTGAAATTAAGAAGTTAATATGGTTGTAGCGATTGTTTTTAGCGCTAATCAATTTTTCTAACTCTTTGTACATTTTATTCTACCACCTAATAATCTTTTAGACTATTGTACCAAAAAGTCCCTTGAAAAAAACAAAGGGGCTTATATAGATTATTATCTAGTGTTTAAAAAGATGCGTAGGTTTTAAGCAATAACTACTCCACCTCATAGCCTAAATCACCATTATCAGCAAGACTACATACCACCTTGTAAGACTTAGGTATATCACCTGTTGCAGATTTTTCAGCACTTACACAAGACTGCAATAAGGCGTGATAGAAATTTCTGTGGTTTTCTAGGGAGTCAGACTTTTTCATAGAAGTCTTTCAGTGATTTGTAGTTGCTTGCATAACTTTGCTTACCACCGTAGGTAATTGCTATTTTACCATCAGATAATATCTGTAACCTAACAGACCTAAATCCATTACCCGTTATAGAATCTTTGAGCGCTTTACTGATATTCTCGCTTAGATACCCTACTAAGGTAGTTTTAAATTTAACGTAATTACCGTTAGGGTTAGCACTTAGAGTAGTCTTTTCTCGAGTAGCACTAGGAACGTTGATTGTGCAACGATAAGAACTTTCGCCACTTACTTCTAAGATTACCTTGTAAGTTTGAGGGATACCCAAGTCTATTGTAGCATTCTCCGAATCAATACAAGAATTAAGGATTGCATACGATAGAGGTTCTTGACTGCCTAAGGATGGAGACTCGTTATAGAAATTTTCTCTAGATTTAAAGACAGCTGTAAAGGGTTGGCGACCAAAGAACCTAAAAGTCATTACTCCACTACCACTCTGTAGGAACTCTACCTTGTTGTAGCCTTTACTAGCTAAGTTACTAACGTGAGATAACTTTATGTTGTGCTTTACAGATATCTCTAAGTCTTGAGTGAATTGTTGATATTCTCTCATTGATACTCCCTTCTCTGTTGTTAAAAAGTTATGTTGATATCATAAACCTCACTATCTTTAACGATGAGTTCTACATAGTATGCTTTAGGTTTTATTGCCTTTAACTGAGTTTTTCTGCACTTACACACGCACTAACAAAAGCATACCCCAAACCTTCGAGGTCTTCTAGCATTTCTGAGGTAGCGTAAAAACTGTCCAAGTTCTTATAAGTTTTACCCCATGTAGCATGACCACCTGAGAAAGTGAATTTAAAACTACCACTCAAACTTACAGAGAGATAGCAACCCTTGCACCCTCGTTTTAAGAGGTCTTCGATATGAGTTATGGAGTTTCTCATATAAGTACTCTTTTAAGGATACTTCAAATTGTGTGTATTTACTCATGTGATACCCCTTCTAGCTAATATTCCACTTCGTTCTATCGTCCCATAAGACCTTGAACTGAATACTGTAGCAACTAGGAACTTTAATTCCTTTCTTGTTGGCTAAGTTAGACTCTACAAACTCACAAGCCTGTAGAACGTTTTAATACAAACTCTTCTAGGAAGTCTAGGTTTTTAGAACCCTGCTCTAAGGTTTCATAGTTCACAAAACTAAAGTTTCGTACCCCTTCGGAGTTTTTGTAAGTTATAGTTATTACACCGTTAGGTAAGATACCCACTTCAAGGGAGCCGTTACCCAACGCAGATACAGGTTGGATTGCAGTTAAGCGTAAAGTCTTACCAATTTGTTGCCCTAATAGGCTTTTTAAATTCTTGTGATACTTCTTCCATGACTAGACCTACCTAACTTCCCAAGTAACTCTGTCGTCACTTAATATTCTGAACGTAACAGAGTAAGACACAGGAACTGCGAATCCACCACCTTTAGCTGCTTTTAGTTCTATAGTTTCGAAAGCCTGTAAAGTAACGAGTACAACTTCCTTAGTGAACTCAAGAGTTGCAGTTCTTTGTTTTACTTCTTCATAATTCTTGAATGAGTATTGACGATACCCACCCCCAAGAGCATTGAAGTGCACCTCTACTCTACCATCAGCATAAACACCCACTGATAAAAGTACCACCACCCAATGAAGAAATAGGACGAGTTTCATTTTACTGTTAAAGTTGTACCTATCTCTTTGTGTAGTAGGTTTCTAAATGATTGATTAGTTAACATTGATACCCCCTAACCCATCTTGTATTCGAATTGGAAATCATCTCGAACTAAAATTTTAACCCAGTAAGAGTTAGGAACTAAACCATGAGATGTAAGTTCACGTTCTGCTGCTGAGCAAGCACCGATAACTTTGTCGCATAGGCGAATTGTTTCTTCTGGGAACTGCTTTTTGTAGTTGAGAATGTCTTCTGCGTTACGGATAAGTAAATTTCTTACATAAGTCTCACCACGCTCTTTATAAGTGACTACCTTGTTGATTGATACTTGGAAGTCGATTTCTGCAACCTTACCACTAGGACGGCTAGGGTCTAAAAAGAGGTGACTAGCGTTGCGTTTGTTGATGACCTTCTTTAGTTCTGAACCGACTAGATTGAATAGTTGTTGTGACATAAGTTAACTAACTCCTATCTAATTTCTCGCCATCATAACGTAACCTTATAGACGTGTGATAGTTCTTCCAAACGTCTTTGGAAACATTTATAGTTACCTTGTACCCCTTCTCCGCTAAACCTTTAGGAGCAAGCTCGTCTTCTGCCCTACTACAAGCAGAGTATAAAATACGATACATTCTTAGTGTTGCAGGATTAACACCCTTGTACTTAGAAACATCGTTAGGGTCTGTAAGTTCTAGTACCCTGTGACGCTTTTTTTGTCCTTTTCTTCGTACTTGACAGAACCATCTTTAAATACATTTTAAGATGACAGTAGATTCAACAGTACCATGAATATTATGAGCAGTTAGATGCCGTATGTATTCTTCCTTAAGTGACTTAAGAAAGTTAGACTTTACTAACTCCTCTAAAGCTTCTGAGTTTTTCTTCTTTCTACCCATTAGATACCTCCTAAACCTTTATGCTGAGGAAAGGCTCTATCGGATGACCTGCTGAGTCAAAAGGATGGTCAAACTGAACACCACTGGTCATAGGAAATCTAATATTAGAGCGAGAAGTGTAATGTATTTGGTAGTCCATAGGTATTTTTATACCCCTCTTCCATCTTCCTTAAAGTTTTTCAAGAAAGTCTCTACTTGAGCAACTACTTCTAAAAATTAAAGCTAACTGCTTCTTTATAGTAGAATGTGATACCCCTGGATAAGTAGTCCGTATATGAGGTAAAGGAATACGGGCGTAATTCTCTGAAAAAAATCCTTTGCAGAGAAAGTGCTGGGAGTTATAGGGTTGCCATTAGCAACAATTACCGTAAAAGAACCACCTGTTCTTACTACCAACTTAATCTCATCGTTAGGGATATCTACCAATGAATTCATACCTTCTGTATAATGCTACTACTTCAGATAGCTTTCTCTCGTATAAGGCACGAGTTACTAGTGTTCTAAAAAAACGTAGTAACTATCTCTTTGTAGAGCTTCTCGGGTCTAGTTTTAAGCTGTTATAAATTTCTTCTATGCTTCTACTCTTTTCTTTTTTTGCTTCAAGCCAAACTTCTTGCGGAATTCTTCTGCGTTCATTAAATACCCCTTTCAAGAAAAAAACTACCCCCAAAGAAGAGGTAGATAAACAATTTAGCGAACTTTCTTGATGTCAACCATCAAACCATTACCACTAGGCGCAAGCTCAAACTTAGTATGAGCAAGTGCGAAACGGTCTTTAACCAGTACGTTCTCGGCTGGAAGTACCTTGCCTTCAACTACGAAAGCGTAGCCTGCATCACGAAGATACATCGCTGCAGTAGCAAGGTCAACGTTGAAAGCCTTGTGAACTTTACCGTTGATTGTGATGTTAGGGACTATCATTCAAGTTGTATATGGCGATGCGTGCTTCTTTAACACCTGAACGTAGGAAGTTAACGAAACCTTCTTGAGATTTTTTACGGAACTCAAGGGCTGCTTGTTTTGCCTTAGCATCGTAAAGCTCTGGACTTACACGAGTCAAGATAATAAGGATAGTCTCCATAGGGAGTGGTAATTAGTACCCCATTCTTCACAGGATATACAGTTACTACACCTGAGTTTTTGAAAGACTCAGTTTCTTTTTGCATAAGAAACTGCCTTGTTTGAAATAAATGCCCAGTTACACCCGTTCATAATGTTTTTCTGCGTAACGGACTACTGCGTGTTGAATGTCCAAAGGCTCACGGTCCATGCGAGCCAAGAAACGCTCCAATAAAATTTGTTGTTTTTGTTCTTCAGTCATTGCTGTCATAGTCAGAATCCTCTCAAAAGTAAAATAAAATAACACTAGAAATACGGAGTCTTAAAGGATAAACTTAAACTTTAGATATCCAAGACTGGATTAGTTGAAGTAACCAATCAAGACCTGAATACATAACTCCAGCTACTAACACATACCCTATTACGAGAGATAGAACAGCTCTGCGAGCAATCAAGGAAGTGTTAGCTCTGCGAGCATCACTTTCGTCTAAAGCCATTACCGTCACGCTACCCATTGTGAGAATAGATACTAAGCTAATCTCGAAGAAGATATTACTTCTATCGAATAGGTAAGCGACAATGAGGAATATCGCCCATGCAAAGAATAAGATACCCACAAAGGCAACTAGGGTGCGGAGAAAGACAATTAAGTTGAAACCGTCTACGGCTGTAACGTCTTCTTTAATCGATGCAAGGTGTTGACGTTGTTTTACAGACAAGCCACTGTCACCATTAGGTAACTCAATCTTGTTTTGGGATTCGTAGAGGTATTTGCGTTTAGACATACCCACTAGTTCCCATTCTTTTGGTAAGCCATCATTACCTAAGTCTGCATCTACTTTACCCCCTGAACTACCATCTACTGAAAGACCACCAAACTCCTTCAAGATAGGGTCAATCATAGCGAAATCATTTTTGTAACTATTTGAATATGCCCAACCTGCTGGTCTTACTGCAGACATAGTCCATACCAAAGTGGCTAACTTTGCATCTTTCAAAGATTTAAACTTCTCGAAAGAATCTATAGGCTCCTTATACCCATACTCTTTTAAGTCGATAGGGTAACTAACACCAGTCGTAGTAACTACTGCTGTACCACCACTATCTTTGACAGGGGTATGATGCGAAAATATCATGACTCTTGAACTCTTCTAGGGCTGCCTTAGCTTGAGCTTTTTGCAGAAACCTTGGGGTCGGAAGTACCTTTACCACCCTCAAACTGCTCAACAAAGGCTAACATCTTACCAAGTCTACCACTTGAACGTCTATCTTGCATCTGTAAGAAACCGTAAGCAGGCGCATCATCGCTCTCCGGAGACTGTAAACGCTTATCCCAACCTGATTGACCACCTTCTAGCATAAATGGGTCAAAACCTGACTCCGAGTTAGCTCTGGCGGTCATGGCTGCTGCAACTTCGGCTGATACCCCTTCTTCCCTAAGCGAAAGGAAGAAAGCCTTAGCATTTTCTTTCTTATCCGCAGGAACTTGGTCCCATGAGGAATAACCTGCAAATACTGTAATACTAGGTACTGCCGTTGCTACAAGGAGCAAGCCAGTTACAAGATACTTATTAAGACGCTTTAATACACCCATAAGCCTACCCCCTTGATTTCTACTAGCGTACCTGTACCTGCTCTACGGAAAACTTCAGCCTTCCAAGAGTCACTAGGCAAAGCACCTACTATCATACCATCATTATTGACTAAAAGCAAGTCCTTTTCGCCTGCTTGATAGACTCTGTAGTGAACTGGGTAGCGAGAATCTTCCAATTCGAAGGTTACATCTTCGATAGGTTTGTATGCAGTTAAGTCTGATACAAACTGTTTATTAACTGGGAAGTCACCTAACCCAAATTTCTCAGATTTAGTGTCTTTAGGGATTTCCTGATATTGTACCTTTTGTGCAAAGTTATCTGAGAATACCCCAACTAAATCGGTTGAACCGTCTTTCACTAACTTAAAGCCCTGAAAAGACTCAGCTGTACTATCTACAAAGTCTTTATTGAAGTAACCGACAATACTACCGTTAGGATTCACTAAGTACCTTACGTCACCGTTATTTGCGGAAACTACTACAAAATACGAAGTAGCACTATAAACACTCAAAGAGTCTAAGCTAGGCTCGGATAATTTATAAAAATTGATGAAAAGCTTTAATAGATTTTTTGTAACTATCTATGCGCTCCTCATAGGACTTTAAGGTGTCGCTTTTAGCTAGTAAATCAAGTGTTTCGTACCCTTTGGACGCTTTCTTCTCAGCAACCTGTTCAGTCCTAGGTTTAGTATCACTAGGCTTGGGCTTACTACCCACAAGAGCTGAGGAAATAACCCACGCTCCGATACCCACTACTACCACGACTCCTCCCACTGCACTATATACTATCTTTCTACCGTTCATAATTATAATACTCCTACTCTATGTAATGCTAGGTAGGAAACATACATGCTAATACCAAGCACAATCACTGCCAATAAAATTGTTAAGCATCCGCTCGTTTTTCTTTCCATTTAGGCATAGTCCTACCTTTCAAATAATAAAAGGTACAAGAAATTAAAAAACAGTAATGAGTCTTTTAACTCATTACTGCCTAGTATTATAATTGCTTAGTTAAGCGATATGAATTGGCAATACCCTAAGTCTACATATATGTCAAACTCTGGGATAGCATCATAGAAACGAGTTGGCATAGGCATAATAGTCATCTTGTTGTTTTGCAAGTCCTCTGTACTTGCCCACAATGCAAAGATAACGTCAGATGATTTAATAATCTCATACGAACCACCACCCGCTGTACGCATATCCCTAGACTCTCCTTCTTTCTTGCGTTGCAACTCATCTACCACATCTTGCTTATACTGAGCTGGAGAAACAACTGCGATGTTGTTTTTCTTACAGTAATCAAGCAAACGAGGATAAGCTGCTGCAATACGCTCACGCTCACTCATAGACTTCTCAGAGTCAATCAACTGCAAGTAGTCGATGATGAGCATTTTAGAGTCGTTAGCTTTGATAGATGCATCAATTTCATCTAGGAAAGTTTCGACCTTGAAAGGACGGTCAATAAAGTGTGTACTACCATAAGATGTGTTTGTGGCTAAGTCAAGTTTGGAAGTTCCTTCCAATTCTTTGTAAGGACTACCCTCAGGGAAACGGTCATGCAAGATAGCACCTTGCGTTACACCAACCTTAACTTCGGTAGCTGATACCCCAGTATTGTAGGGTATGGTCGAAGTGAATAGAACGCATCTGTGCAGTCCATGCTTCATAACCACCCTCAAATGCCCAAACTGAAACGTTGATACCGTAGTTAACCATAGCTGTGTGAGCCAATCGTGCACAAAACTTAGATTTACCTGATTTAGATGGAGCCATTACAGTATAAAAGGTTACCTGTGTAGATACCCCCCATAGTGCTTGTTAAGTTCCTCTAAGCCACCGAAGTCTGAAATTTTTGATAGATTTAGCTTCTTGTTTTAGGGTTGAGGATTACCTCTGTCATGTTAATGAACCCAACACCCTTATTTTTGGTCTACTACACCCTCGATACGAGCAAGACCATTTTTTTAACATAATCTCGACTAGCTTCAAATCCTTGCAGGAATTTTTCTACCAATCTTCAAGCCGTCACCGATAATCTGTAAACTATCAGCGTAAATCTTTTTAGTTTCAATAGCCTTGTATTCAATTAGATACTTTTCAAATACAAGCTGAAACTCATCTGGGAGCAACCTTTTTCCTCTTTCATAAGAATGAAATACTTCATTACCCCACCTATATACCCCAAGATAGGAGAGTCATCTACATCTCCGTAAGCGTTGATGTCAATCTTACGGAGGTCAGATGCTTCTTCAATAAGGGATTGTTGACGCATTAGTGAGAGTTTAACAAACTCTTCGTCAATTGTGATATTTCTATCCTTGAACTTGTATAGGAGAGAATAGATTACATAATTCTCGTCCCTAAACAACTCCATCCTAGCGTGACCGAACAGGAATTGTCGGTTCTTTATAGCCGTTTCACTACTACCCAAGGCTCCTGCCAAAAGAATATCGCCAAAACCTTTGAGTCGTTGTTCTGGGGTTAGAACTGTATCTTCTGACAAATAATACCTCCTAAACTAGAGCGTAAATACCGTGCTCTTTCAAATAACTTTCTAATTCTGATTCTACTTCACTACCCTTTGGAGCAAAGTTTCGATACCCCTCAACCAAGAGGACTTTTCTTAGGTCTGCGACCTCGGACTCCCTTACAGGAATTGAGAAATATAACTTAACCAATTCAAGGATAGAATCAGCACCCTTATTTTCAAGGTAATGCACATCAAGACTACCCCTACCGAGATAGTAAGTGAAGAGATTACCATTTTTGTCAATATGCAGTGTTAGGAACGATGTACCGTGCTCAACTAAGGTAGAACCTCTACGCTCTAGGACAGGCTCTCCGTTTTCTCCCTCCACTACTATGAAGTTCTCTTCCAACTTAAAGCAGTTAGCGACACGAGTTACAAGGCTTTCATTTTCCGTTAATGTAACTTCACCTGCCTTTAGTACAGGATTAGGATAAGGACTATCATATTCACCATCTTTTGTAAATAGTTCTATATATAAGTCGTTCTTTAAAATCTCTGCCATTAAGACTCCTCCAATAACTAGGCAGACTGAGTACCCTACTCAGTCCACCAATATAAACAGTTTAGCATAAATGCAGTATTATTGCTATTCTACTTAGTGTAGTAGCTACCTACAGTGAACTCACTACCATCAAATCCAGTATCAGCAAGTTTTACACGTTTAAGTTTGCCCATAAAGGCGTCTAGGTCTGGGAAGTAATTGTGAGCCTGTTCAAGGTTACATGTACCCCACTGAGATAGGTTCATATCCTTTGGTCCGACAAAAGCACGTGTGCGACCAAGACGTGACTTAACAGTTAAGGCTTCCCAGTCAACGATACCCAAGGCAAGTTTTCCACTCTCATCAGCAACGTACAAGTACTCGTCTAAGTCCTCTTCGTTAAAGACCTCTAGTAAAGTGTCTCCAATATCTTCGGGAACACCATTACGGATTAGACGCTTACGGTTCTTCTTACCAATGAACTCAGATGTATCCAAGACAGACATACGTCCGTCACGGTAAAGAAGACGCTTAGTGCTACCGTCCATTAGAGTCATGTACATAAGTCGATAATTACCTACCAAACCTTGCACACCGAAGTAAGAAAGCAAGTCAGTGCTTCCATAAGGTAAGTCATTACCATATACACGGAGCAAGTTTCCAACGTAGTCAAACCCAATCAAAGTTGAATTTGCTTGCGCTTTAATAATTGTCATGATTTCTGGCGACTCTGGGTCATACCCTTCAACAGTACGAGATTTAACAATTCGACCATCTTTGTAGATAATGAAACCTGCGAAACCAGTATCTTCTTCTACTACTTCTTCACGTTTAGTGAATACATAGTCTTTGAAAGTGATTTCAGTTAGACGTGGGTAGTCTTTACCATAAGTGTTAGCGATACGAGTAAGCTCATTGTAGATGTAAGTGTCCAAATCAGCTAAGTTGTTTTGGTACTCTTCTACTGTAGCACGCAAGGTGTCATAGCGACGAGCCTCTTTACCACCGTCCCTGAACGAGATAGCACGTCGGTTAGAAATCAAGTTGCAGTATCTTGAGGAATGTCTGGGAACAGTTCTACCAAGAACTCAGATGCTGAACCTTTTTCTCCTTTGGTAAGCAATTCAAAGGTACTTATCACGATTATCAGCGTCGTTAACCAACTTCAGAAGTACTCTAATGTGACCATTTCGGTTTTGAAAGAGTCAATTAAAGTAGTGAACTTCCTAGTTAAGACTTTCCTACGGAAACGAGTGCCACTCTTCGATTACACCATAAACACCTTTAATCATGATACCCTTACCGTTAGTAAAGATTAGACTAGAAGTGAATTTGTTTTTGCAGAATACCCTTACGGAACAGTGTATTTAGAACTTCTGTTACGTCTGCTGCCTTACGACAACGGATACGAATACCGAAAGTATCGTGACCTGTTTCCAAGATAACGTGGTCTTCTGAAGTAACCCAAGGGAACTTACCATAGTTTGGATTTGGTTTACCAGTCTTAGTTAGCTTTTCTTTGTTAGAACGTACTAAATCTTTAATACTGTTAACTACTTTAACGTCTGTTTTGTCGTAAGGTAACTCAGTGACTACGATATCACGCTTTTTGAATTTCGATACGTGCACGTGATTTAATGTTTGCACGTCCAGTAGCCATAAAGCAGCCATTTCAACGTTATTGGCTACAACGATACCCCCATTCAGGGAAGTCTGGGTAGATAATTTGATTGTTGAATTTAAGACCATCTTTGATGTATTCACGTGTTAGGTTGACTACATCAAGGAAGTTAAATGATGGAATACGGTTTGCAATACCAACACCCATACCCTGGGTGTTAGCAGTAAGTGCCATTGGGAACTTAACTGGGAGAGCAACTGGTTCTTGACCTTCGTCAGTCTCAGTATCTTTCCACTCAACACCCTCCATGTCGTCCAAGAATAAGTCCAATGCGAGCTTAGATAACCACATCGAAGTATAACGTGGAGCTGCATGACCATTGTCTTTTGTAGAGTCACCAGTGTTACCGTCCGAATCAAAAAGCTGGTGGCTTAACTGAACCGTTAGATGCCGTCATACGAACCATAGCATCGTAGATGGCATCATCACTGTGAGGGTGGATAGCCATAACATAACCGACAACCTTATTAGATTTTTGTAGGCTTAGTAACTTTGTTATCGTATAAAGCAAAAGATACCCCTACGTTGAACTGGTTTAAACCCATCATGAATGTTAGAAAACGAGCGATTGACAGCCAATTCTTTGGAATACTCTTGGAAACCCTCGGCACATAGACGAATCGCCTCAGAATCTCCTCGATAAATTAATTCTGACATATTTCCTCCAAATAATAATTCTAATACTATTTTTACCACTAGACCAACTATAAGCAATCTATTTTTAACGAGAATTAGACAGTGTTTCTAAGCAAAAATTTTTGCAGATTATAGAGCCAAAAATTTTTGCTTACTCTATACCAATTTTTGAATACTTAATTTTTTTGAACGAAAATTTGAAACAACCCCTAATTTTTGCTTACTTAAGAGCCTAGATACCCTATACTCTACAAGAGAGGGAATAGGAGCTGAATAGTAAGAAACAAGAATAAAACAAATCCTACTAACTTAGCATACCCCATACGAGAAGAACGTTTAAGAGTTAGCTTCTTGAAACCTACAAGGCGAACCTCTTTAACAAACTCAATAAGGAAGTAAAGCAAGGACACACCCCATGCAGGTAAAACATTGCCATACATACCCAAGAAGTAGCCTTGTGTAAGGATTCCGTTAGCAGTATCAAAGTGAGTACCTACACCTCGAAAGACATAGACTACTTCTTTGATAGAGTAGTATGTACTATCTTGTAGGACTTTCATATCACTTAACGAATAGCGTTGAGGTACTATATAGTTAGATGACACACTCTCAAACAACTTTGTGTTATTGTATAAAGCATGGTTTCCTACCCCTACCACAACGAGCGATAGGGTAAGCAAGAAGAACACAAGCGTTAATAGAATAAGAGGTGCATTGGAAATAAACTTAGTAGTAAATCTCTTCATAGTCAACCTCTTCTTCTTGGTTGGCATCCATAACTGAATACAACTCAGCTAGGACTTCCATAGCTTCGTCGTGGTCATCGTAGTCCACTAACAACTCCTCAAGAATCATTTGCTTACGGATTGAAGCATCTGAACCTGACATGACACGAATAGCGTTACGGAATTCTGGGTCAGAAGTATCTACCTTAATTTGCAAAAGGCGACGAGTTGCTGGGTTTAGAGAAGTTTCCCACAGGTCTTTAGCGTCAACTTCACCAAGACCTTTGTATCGTTTAAAGGCTCCGACCACTTCACCGTTGGCTTTAGCTTGTTGGAACTCTTCTTCGCTATAGTAGTACTTCCCTGTAGAAATTACCTTATACTTAGGTGGGATAGAAATGTAAACGATACCCGCTTCTAGGAGTGGGGCTGCGAATCGGTTCAACAATGAGAGTAACAGAGTACGAATATGCGCACCGTCAACGTCGGCATCGGTCATAAAGATAATCTTTCCTACCCTAGACTTTTCAATATTGAAAATTGAGAACCCTTCTGTTTCTACAGTAAGCCCTGCTCCAATAACGTTAAGGATAGATGTAACCTCTTTATTGTTGAGTGCTTTTTCCAAAGTACTCTTTTCAGTATTTAGAGACTTACCTTTAAGTGGAAGTACTGCTTGTGTACGTCCATCACGAGCGCTGACAACGTTCTGCCCTGCAGAGTCACCCTCTACAAGGATAAGCTCAACATCAGCATACTTTTTATCAAGTAAGGCGCTACAAGAAGTTAGTTTAGGTGGCATAACAGGTTTGTTGATAGCCTTGCTAATCTCACGGATTTTTGACTCCTCAAGTTTTGAGGCTTCACGAACCTGAGCTGATACGATAGCTTCTTTAAGGATATGAGATACCCATGCTTCAGAGCGTGCCCAAGAAGTCTGCAAAATTGTGTAGCAAGCCATACCCACAGCCTTACCAATGTAGGCATTGTCGATAGAGTCCTTAGTTTGACCACGGTAAGACTTATCGTTGGCTAAGGTAGTTACGATAAGAGAACACTTACCAATTACGTCACCTGGGATAAGTTTTACACCCTGCTCTTTTGCACGTTCCATAAAGAATTGTACAATAGCACCCCAAGAGTGCTCTTCGTGAACACCACCACGGACTGCAATCTGGTTGTTATAGAGTGAGTTCCTGCACCTTTTTGCACCCATTGCAACTTCGGCTTCACAGACGAGTACCCCTGTGACGTTACCTTCTTTGTCGGTTTCTTCTTCATGGTGCAAGTATTTTGTACTTGCAACGTAAGAACCGAGTTTTTGTTCTAGGTGAGTTTTGATGTCAGACGCTTTGTAAACGTACTCTTTGTCACCATCAAATAGATGAACATCTACACCTGACACGTATGAAATACCCTCACAGTTCTGCTTAATCCAAGCGAATGTGATGTTGGTGTCAGAGAATACACGTGAGTCTGGTTTCCAGTGAATGTAAGTACCGTTAGGCTCAGACTGTTCACGGACTTTCATTTCGTCCCAAGCTGGATACCCACCTTCGAAGTACATTTCGTACTCTTTACCGTCACGATAAGAGATGACACGGAAGAATTCGGATGTGAACTGCGAACACGCTGCACCTACCCCATTCAGTCCTACAGATGCTAGATATGAGTAGTTGTCGAATGAGAAGTTATCCCAGTCAGTGAAACCAATCAAACGAGTTTTAGGGTCAGATAGTTTACCACCTGAGTAAAGACGGTTATACACCAAGTCCCAACCATACGTTTGTTTCTTCTCAGACCAAGTCATTGGAACACCACGTCCATAGTCACGGACGGTTAGAGAACCGTCATTACGGTCATAGTTGACTACAATCTTGTCACAGAACCCTGATGAAACTTCGTCAAGGGCATTACCGATGATTTCAATGAATGTGTGCTTTGCACCGTCAATCCACCACTACCAAGCATAGATGCTGGTCGTTTTCGGATAGCCTCAGCACCCTCCAAGCCGTCTAGGGAGTTGATATCGTAGTTCTCAACATTTTTTTGTTTGACATAAAAATTACCTTTCATAAATAAATATAAAATAACTACAAATATTGTATAAAAAAAATGCAGTAATAAAACAAGCAAATGATATAAAGAAAAACACCATTTAGGTGTTTTTGCACAATGTATTTTCCTATGCGTAAGATGATTCGCTAAGAACGAGATACCCTTCATGAGTTACCACCAAACCGTTAGGATTTTTATCAATTAGTTCGTCAAAGTAAGCATTGATTTGCTTTTGAACTTCATCTGCAACGTCAGTAACTACTGTGGTAAGACCTTTATGGTTTGAGCAACGTAGGTCAATGTGAAGATACCCCGTTGTACGTTCGTAAGAGAAAGCTACACCCCAAGACCAAAAGCCATCAGTAAGACCACGAATACCTTTAGGTGTGATTACAAAGTCTTTAAAGTTGAGATACATCTGTGGTTCCCACTCGTCGTAAGAATCTACGTCACCACACTCTTCCATTAATTTAGGAAGTAGGTCTTGTAGTTGTTTACTAGACTTGAAAACTAGAACCATAAAGTCATGAAACTTTTCAGAAACATCTTCAAAAACTTTGTCGTTCTTGACAGTAACTTCACTAATGTTAACCTCAATAGATAGCGAATCAATTAAGTCCATAGGTCAATACCCCCCAAGATTATTAGTACAAACTAAGTTTACCATACCCTGAGCCAAAAAGCAAGAGCCGTGAGCAACTCAAATTAAGAGTTGCGGTTACATGATACTTTGTTCCAACATGAAGTAAATTCTTTAAGAACTCTCATCTGTGTTGGAGTGTATGCGTCTAGCATTTTTGTGTTTTAGGTCTAAGTTGTGTGTTACGTGTACAGTTATGTAAGAATCAACTAAGATATCGTCACTTACCTTTAAGGTTACGACTTCATTTAGTTTGTCATACCCCCTGCTAGTTACAATAACGTGAGGGTGATATGTAGTACGCATATACCTTAGAATCATATTAACAGCCCTTGTAAGTTTTTGTTCGGGAGTTACTTCGGGCATTAGTTCTTCTTGTTCTTTTAACTTTTGCTTCTTATCCTCAATGAGTTGGTAGAGTAAGTCTTCTTGTGCCAACTCGTCGTAGTCTGTTCTTTTCACTATACTACCTCTCCTAAATATCTCACAACTCAGCCATAGAAATACCTAAGTCCCTATTCTGAGAAGTACCCCTTAAGCTGTCAGATGCATAAGAGTGACTATCTACCGTAGATTTACGTTCCATAAAGTAAGGACTTGCAAGGTACAAACTAGGCTCATCGACACTACCCAAGAGCAATAGGACTTCATCGATATCATTGTTAGTTACGAAGATTGTTGACTTACCTGCAACTGCACGTGACTCCATCAAACCACGGACACACATCAATTCTTTATAGGAACTACCTGAGTTAACCAAAACTACCAATAAGTCTAGGTCGTAGTACTCTTGTAGGTTCTTGTCCTGCATGTAGAGAGAATAATATACTCTACTTGCTAGGAATTTACCCACATGACCACCCTTCTCATAGGCACTAGCCAAGAGAGGAAAAGCCAATCTGTCGATAGAACCTTTTTCTTCCAAGACCGAAACAGTAAGACTTCTCAGGGAGGTCGCCCCTTAATAGGATACCCCTAAGAGCATCTACCTCCGAGTCTACAATGCCTAGAGAGGACTCTACCAATAATGGACGCTCATAGGAACTAACCAAGTCATCAAAGTTGTAATAAGACGACAGGTACTCGTCAGAGAACCCTAACTCTTTGTGGAGGAAGTGGTTTCTCCTTTATCAGATACTACCTCACCACCGTCAGCTAAGTCCTTACGCTTTTGTTCGCAGTAAGGACAGTTGACCATACGCTTTAAGCTACGGTCAAAGAGTTTACCGTTAGCGTTGCAGTTGTGAGGGCAGTCGTTAAAGTGTAGTTGCATTAGTCGTTCCTTTCTGACATAGCCTTAGCCTCTAGCGTTACGAAGTCAGTTGCGTAGAAGTAACCGTCCCTAGCTAGGAAGTTGATACCTTTTGGTGCTGTCTTTTCGTACCCCAATTGTTCTTCGAGGTAGAACTTAGGTAAGTAATCTACTACTTCAAAGGTTCTGTAATAAGTTGTACCACTATGTGAAATATAAAGGAAAGTAACATCATTTTTCTTTGACTAGTATATGGATGTAACCACCTTGTACTTGGTACATAAAGTCAAAGCCAAAGTCCTTAGCATACCCTACAGTTAAAAGATTTTTATAGGATAGTTTATCTAATTTCTCAGCTTTATGCAAGTTCTCATTAGAGTTAATAATAGCAAGCACACCAGAGTATGCAGAAAATAACTCATCGTTACCTTTTTCAGTAACCTCTGAAACAGAGTTTTCCATTTTTAATGTATTGGATTTTTCATTTTTAGATACCCCTAACAATCTATATAGAACCATTTTAGCATAACTCAAACAAAAAGAAAATACCCGTTAAGGTACTTTCCTAATGCTATGTTACCAATAACAAAATCACCATAACCGTCTGTGAAGAAAGTCTTACCTGAAGTCATTGCATTTGCTTTCTTGACAATGTCAGTTAGTTTAGCTTGAGTGTTAGATGAGATTTTTAATAATACCTAAGTCTTTGTTATAAGACGGTACATATAACTCAAGAACACCTTCACTTAAACGATAAGTAAATGCTACCCCATCTGACCAGTTAGCAGTGGTAATACCACGGACACCTTTCTGAGAGAATACCAAATCCTTGAAGTAACCAAAGTTACTAGCGAACTCTTCATGTTCATCGTCATCGTGATCCATGACATACTCTTTCAAGTCAAACTCTTCATCTAAGTCTGAGTAATTTTCAAGTAATTCCATACCTGCTTCAAATAACTCGTCGTCAGGCGATTCGAACACTGAGCGAATAGCTTGACCGAATGCTTCTTTCAAAGCTTCGATTTTAGACGTGTTAGCTGCGCTAACTGGTTTCAATTGTGATAGAAAGTCTTGAGGAAGTCGACCTTCTTGTAATTCTAATTTAAGTAAATCCATTGTAGATACCCCTTTAATATTTTTCTTTCTAAGTCATACCCTTCAGTTGTAGGGGTTGCAAAGAATGATTTAGACTGACCTAAGATGTCTTTTGCTAATGCAAAGATTTCTTCAGCTGATTGACCAACATCACTAGGTAATGATACGTCAATAAACCCTTGACCACTACTTTTAGCAACTCTAAGTTTGCGTTGACGAGCATCTAGAATAAATTTAATATCTCTGTACCAACCACTAGTGCTAAAGGTTACTAAAGTACCATTAAACTCTACTTCGCTAGGGGAAGTTAAGCGATATGCGTCTAACAACTTGTTGATTAGTTGTTGGTAGTTGTCTTCTTCTTCGATACCCTTATAATCTTCTAGCAAGTCGTAAACCAAAGGGTGCTTAGATAAAGTCATTCCACTAAAAGAAAACAACAATACCTTAGAGAACTTAGCTACTAACAAGGCGACTTTAGTATTTGAATCATAAGACATTAAGAATACCTCCTAATTATACCTCTTTAAACTATACCCATGCTTTGAGGGAGTTGCAAGAAAAGAAACAGAACCTCTTCTAATCTCTTCAGCTAGGGTATATACATCATAAATCGACTCGTGCAATTCTCCTGGTATAGTAACATTCGTGAGAATCTTTCCTTCTTTAGTTACATACTGAACTTGGCGAGTCCGAGGAATAAAGACAATGTTTAAGTCCTTATACCACCCAATCGTTTTAAAAATGAAGTGCTTTCCATCATAACGTAATTGACTTAACTCAGTTAAATAGTTGGCTGATACGAGGCATCAGTCACCATATCCGATCTTATTACCACGCTCAACACCTCTATAATTTTTCTAAGATTGAAAAGGATTGCTGAGTTATCATGTGATAGCAGTAATTGAACATTTGTTATAAGAAACAACCTAGAAAACTTCTCTATTAGCAGAGAAACTTTTTGTATTTTTAATCATAAGACATACTATACCTCCAGTAAAATAAGCAATCTCTGCCTAAAAGCAAGAAAAAAATACTCCTAATAAATAAAGACTTAGAATAACCTAAGTCTTTAGTTTAAATATTTGCGTGTTCTTTTTAACAGGTCAAGAATCATAGAAGTCCCTACCTGCAAACTCACTACTAGCATTCGCACGATTTGCAATTTCAGATAGTAGTTTTTGCTTTTCGATACCCTTCGTTACAATCATATAAACGTGTTTGTTTACGATGTTGAAGTCACGTGTGATACGTCCTTCGAACTGTACCATATTGTTAGGGTTACCATCGTGGTTGTAGAACACACAGTGGTTACATTTACCGAAGTTTAGACCACGTTGAACGTTTGTTATCAATACCCTAAAGTCACCACGTTTAAAGGCGTCGATAATCTCGTTACGTTCGTTGGTTGGTGTAGAACCGTTCATAACCTCTGAGTGAATACCATTCTCAGCAAGTAGCTTTTTCAAAGGTTCGTGAGGTTTCTTCAAGGTAGTGTAGATAAGTACCTGACCTACATTAGCTAACTTACCTTTTAGCAAGTCCAGTAATGCGCCAGCTTTAGGTACATTCTCTACGGTGAATTCTACGTCTGAGAAAGGCAGACTAGACGGACAATCCAAGACCATCTGAGGAAGAGCTGATTTTTTAAGCATCTCCTTTTGAACTTTGGACGCTTGTACTTCGATAAGCTCGGCAGTACAGTCAATCATTTGTGCACCTTGACCTTCACGAGTACGTTTTAGATACCTAAGAGCAATCTTTTCTTTGAAGTCCTCTGCGTTTTGGTATTTACCACTAAAGGTAGGTCTACCACCATACCAGTCCATGATTTGATAGCGTTTGTTGAACTCAGTTTTAGTAAATAGCAGTGTAGAGTCGATAAACTCGATTTGTGTTCTAAACTTGTCTAAATGGTTTTCGAAAGGTCCGCCATTCATACAGATAACGTAAGGAACTTTGTCTACAAAAACTTTCCCACTTTCGAAGTACCCATTCTTCTCACTAGTAATGATTGCACCTGACTCATCAATAACTACCATATCAAAGGGAAATTCGCCTTCACCGTAGTGTTCTTCAAAGCTATTACACCATTTGTGGAAGTCTGGGTGTTTGATAAGCGAGTGACTACCACAGATATTAACCTTGGTGAGGTTAAACTCGTCAGTGAATTTGGCGATTTTTTGCTTCTCACCCTGCAAGGTGTGGAAGTATTCGCCACTAAACCTAATTAACTCCTCAGAAGATTGCTTGATTAGGTTCTTTTCCGTCAGATAGAGAACGTTGAATGAGTACCCCTGCTTTTCGTATTCCTGCGTTAAGTAGTTTACAAGGGCTGCGACCTGAACTGTCTTACCCATACCTACCGAGTCACCGAGAATTACACGTTTAGATACATACATGAATGATACCCCTACCGTTTGGAGGTCTGAGAGTTCCCCTAATGCTCTATCTTCTTCTGGAATGATTTCACCATTTCTGTGAGCAACTACGTCTTTGATTTGCTCTGGCGTTAGGGTCGTAAATCATATTTTTTTAAGTTCTGAAATACCACCTTGATTTTTCTGTTACCGCTCTTAGCTTAAGGAGAACCTTTGCTTGAGCCTCTGTTAAGTAATCCCCCAACAGGTGATTACCGAAGTATTTTGCTACTCTTCTTCTTCCCACGAAATATTATACCTCCTACCGTGACCTTACAATTTAAGGAATGAAACATACCTCACCAGTACTCTCAAATAGAGCAAAACCAGTTAGGATTGTAGATTTAAGTTCTTCAAAGAACTTTTTTTATCTACTGGATGACACAAGTCGTTAGACTTATGACCATTTGTGCTAGTGAAATGTCGACCTCTGTGGCTTCTCTGTGGCATTACCACGATTCCACCTGCATAAATCTTAACATCATGAACCATAAATACCCCATCTAGCACAACAGAGCAAGCTGCCAACGGATGATTGTCCGATGTACGCTCTACAGGAAATATTTAATTTTTGTAATTTCCATTTTTACCATACCTGAAGATTTAAATAAAGAGCTTCTTGCCCCTTTTTAATAACCCTTCCTAACTGAACTTCTTTCATAATTTCTTTTTCGGCTGAAGTATTTTTCAGCTACCTCAATACTAGAGCGAGGATTTTCTCTTAAGAACTGTCGTAAGGACATACCGTTGTAATAGACGATACCCCGTAGAGTGGGTTCTTTAGGTTCAACTCGTTGAACTTTAGGAGCAACTTGTTGAACTTTCGACTGCTGTGCAACCTGAGGTCTTCTGATTTGTGGAGTTTCGATACCCATATCTAGGATATCTTCCATAGAAGAACTACCACTAGCAACCCTAGACTCAACCTGAGATATAACAGGTCTATTTTGTAGAGGATTTTGTGGAAGATTACGAGGAATTTCAGCTACCTCAACTTCCTCAAAATTGCTAACTCCAACACTAGAATTACCAAACTGACTTTCAGAGGTAACTTCTGAGTGACTAGTAAAATCAGCACTTTCAATAGAAGAATCATCGTCATCTTCAATAAGGAAACCGTCTTCGTCGTAACGTTCTTCTTCCTCTACGAAGTGAGAACCACCAGTGTAGTAAGTATCACTATCATTTTCTTCAGACGGTTCGTCATCTTCGATAAGGAAACCGTCCTCGTCGTAAAGGAGACCGTCATCTCCTCTAACGTACCCCTTAGATTCATCAGTAGAGATACCCTTGTTCGTTTCCGTACTCCCAACCTCTTCATCATCTTCATCGTCAATGAAGATAACGTTTGCGTAAGGGTCTTTAGAAGAAATCTCTTCATGACCGATACCCTCGTAGTGTTGGGATACATTTTCTGGAATCGATACCCCACTTACTAGGGTCTCTTCTTCCACTACCTCTCCCTCATCAAAGAGATTAAACATCTCTAAGTTGAATTCCTCTTCCTCACCTAAGAATTGTACTTGCTTAGTGTACTCCATTTCGATTTGTTGATTAGCGAACGGAGTTACTTTTGGATATTTATTGTTAAATTCAAGCTCTCTTTCTTCAAACTCTTGAAAGACCTTTTCCTTGTACTGCTTGAAGTTTAAGAGTCCGACCTTTGACCAAACTACTGAAGAGTAAAGGTCAGTGTTAAACTGACCAATCTCTACAGGGACTACTATTGCTTCTACCATACCCTGCTCCTACCATAATTCAATTGAAGCATTTAAGATGTCGTCCATCTCAGTGCTACTAGCTTTTGCCCAACTCGTCTTCTACAAGTTGTTGAGCTGACTTTTCTTCTTTTCGAGGTTCAATCTTTTCCCATAAGGCTTTAACGAACCTATACGTTTGTGCGTTCTCTGGGTTCGAAGTACCCATTACCGCTCCAACCATAAATGATGCGTTACCACCACGATACTCAGGTGACATAACCGCATATTTACCAACTTTACCTGCGATATTGTAAGGGAAGTCTTTTGGTTTAACTTCCATAACTTGCTCGATTTCAGATGCGTCAGCACCTGCAGTAAGCTTCAAGTCGATACCCACTTTGATGTCTTTCGGAATGGCGTTGTCAGTCATACGCTGACTCAAACCGAATAGACGAATACCCAAGTAACGACACTTGTTTACGATGTCAGATAAGATAGCTCTGTACTCTTTGTACGCTTCTTTATCCATTTGTTTAAGGTGGTCACCTAGCGACATCATTTCTTCTACGAGAATGTAGAGGTAAGGCATTGTAACATCTGGATACATCTTGTGCATATCTTTGATGTCGGTTAAGCCATACTGACCAAAGCAAGGCTTCACGTTTAGGAACTTCTTCACGAACTATTCTACGAAGAACTTCCATTGTTTCTTCTTCGGTTTTAACTTTCTCAATAACGTGAGGGAAGTTAATATTTACGAAGTCACCTTGTTGACCTTTAGGGTCGGCAATGATGAATTGAACTTCGTTAGGACTAGAGAAGAAAGCAAGCTGTGCAAGGATAGATTGCGCTAACCAAGTTTTACCTTTACCTGGTTTACCACTTAGAGCGATAGAGTTAATTTTTGCAAAGTCCATTACGATGGATTGACCTAACTCATCAGAACCAAGTACAACTGGCATTACATTATCGGGGTCTAGGATAAAGTCTTTGTTTTCTGACCACATATCCTTAACCGTTAGCATTGGAGAAGAATCCTTGATGATATCAATATGAACGTTGTTACCAATAACCTTGCTCGTTACGAACAGGTTAGGCTTCACTTCGATACCCATTTGGTTGAATTTTTCCTGATTTTCAATAGAAGTTGCTACCTTATCAGACTTGAATTTAGGCGATGCGTTGATAACTAACTTATACATGAAACTATTTTCGTAGATGTGTTGGATTTGGAAGTCCTCTTCTGTAAAGCCTTCCCTAGCTGCTGAGTTCATGAGCAAGTTGAGATAACGTTGGAAGTTGTCGTCATACTCCTCTAACTCAGTTAACTCTGAGTAGTTAGGCGTTACTGAACGAAGAACTTTGTAGAACTGCTCATACAAGTAAGCTCTACTCTGTGCGTGTACCCCTGCTTCAGAAAGGCTGGCAATAGCCTCGTCAATGTCAACAGGTTCATCTGCTACTAAGATGTCATCATCTTCGAATTGAGAAGATAAATCAACAAAGCCGTCATCGTCGGACTCTTCTTCGAAGTCCCAACCACCAAGGTCTGAATCTTCTTCTGCGAAACCGAAGTCGTTATTACCCTCAGACGAGAAGAAATCGTCTTCAGGTTGCACCTCGTCAAAAGAGACTTCACTACTGAACTCCCCCACAGGAGTACCCCCTTCAACGTCTGCTGGACGGAGGTTAGATAAAGTATCACCTACTTGACCACCCTCATTTATCCAGTCTTCTGTTTTCTGCTTGAAGAGAACCAAGCCTGAAGTTCCGATACCCCAAGTAACGATTCCTAGAGCAAGAATGAAACCTGAGTTACCAATGGTTGGTACGAATAGACCGAGAAGTAAAGTAATTAAACCAGCTGCTGATAGGAACATACCGTACTTATACATCAAGCCATATACCTTCAACCAACCCTGTGGTGTAGTTTCTTTGAAAGTGGCTGCTAAATCTTTGAGGAAAGCAAAGAAGTTCTTGATGTGTTTCCATATAGCTGAGAGAATATCTAAGATAATCTCGTCTTCGCTTTTCTTTTGTGGTTGGTTGTCACCAAAACCTCCACCACCGAAACCACTACCTCCACCACCAAAGGCGCCTCCTGGAGTAGGATTCATGAAGTCATCAAACCCACCACCTCCTGAAACAAAGGAGTCGTTACTACCAATGGGAGCAAATAAGTCGTCATCTCCTTGACCTGCACCAAACTCTGGGGGATTTTTACCTGCACGATACGCTTCTAATGAACTATCATTGTCGTATTCATCACCGAAAAATGGCATACTATAAACCTCCTAGAAATACCTTGAAGATAAGGTATAAGATAACGATACCCCACACTATAACGTTGGTAGTGTTTTCTGGGTTTCCATTGTACTTGTCTATCGAAGTAACATACGCACTTAAGAAGAGCATAGGCACAAAGACAAATAACATACCAATAATCATAATAAAACCCCCAACTATTAGTTCGTTTTAGTGTTACCTGAGTTACTACGTTGTTCAATCATCCATTGACGGAACTGCTCAGTGATATACCTAGTTACGAGAGTACCACTAGTATAGCGTGCTGCATCATCAATGTCTTTGTCGATACTTACCAACCAACCTGAGTCAATGTCTGGATAACGTTCTAGAGTTACGTCTAAAGATACAGTACGTTTAACCGCTGTTGGTGTTTTGTAGTAGTTCAAGATGTAGTCGTACAAGAGGATTTCCAACTTGGTTGAGTCGTTTTCTTTTGACTCATACCCCATCATCTTCTTGTAGAGGTCGTCTTTGTCTTTTTCCCAAAAGTCTTTAGCAGTTAAGTCCAACATAGATACCGTTACAGTATAAACAGACTTGTTACTGGCGAATTTAGAACTAGACTCTACTCCTGTAATCTCCATTGAAGTAAGAGCCAACTTATACATATTACGCAAGAATTGCTCTTGGTAGTCAGCTAAGTTTGCATTGGCTTTTGAGAAATAGTCGTTGTAGGTTTCAACTGCCTTAGCATCACGAGAATACTTTTGAGCAGTTGCTAAATCTAAAGTTGAAAGAGAACGAATGTAGGCATACAATACATCCTCACTAGACATAGATTTGTCACCGAGTGAGATACCCTTACCATTCAAGTCCCAAATGAACCCTTCTGGAGGTGTACCGAACGATTTTCTAAGTTCTGGTTGCATAGACATAAGGTAGGCATCAGTACCCTCAACGTAAGACCTATCTTTTGACGGCTCAGTTTCTTGATTTTTCCTTTGCTACTTTCTCAGTCTCTGCTTTTTTTGTTGTTCTAACTGTTTTTGCTTAGCGTGGTTATTAGCTGCTACCATCAGTAAGATGAAGAGAAATACCCCTACAATAGCACCAGTTGATTTCTTATGGGAGGTAACCCAATCCCAAATGTTTGATAAAATATCCATCATTTACCCCTCTTCTACCAAAGATACACCAGTTCTAAACAAGTCTGAACCTGCGAGTTCGTCTGGCAATGATACTTTTACTAGCGATACTACCGATTTGTCTAGCTTGACTAGGAAACCTTTGTCGTAAATGGAACTAAAAGTGTTAACTCCACTAGCACCACGCTTGTGCTTGATTACCAATTTGTCTAACTCGAAAGCAATATCCTCGATAGACAAGGCTTGACACAAACCTTTACGAACATTTGCATCCCCAATCGCTCCGATGGCAAACGAAGTAGTATTTTCAAAAATACCAAACTTATCGTTAGAACCGAGCATTTCAGATACCTTGTTGGTTACCACGATGTTGACGTCACCGTTTTTACGTCCCCCAGTAAGCGCAGAGTTTAGAACGGCTTCTGAGCCTTCCATCCTACCCCAACGTTGGAACTCTTCCCAAACCTTGTAATTAAACTTACCTTTGGCTTTGGCGAATAGAGAACGTACTTGTGAGATAATGGCTGCGTAACACTGAGTTAAGGCTAGTTGCGTATGGTCAATGTTTGCCTCAGACTTACCTGCTAAACCAAACGAGCAGACAACCAACTTGGCGTCTACTACGCTCTTCAAAGTAATACGGTGACTAAATACTTTAGCATTTACACCACCGTTCTCAAATTTCTCGAAGTAGGTTCTTAAGGCTGCTGCTGCAGAGTCCAATGCCTCGATATAGTGAGCATTGATACGGTAGTTGTCTTTTGCGTTAGGAATTACTACCCCTGCTTCTACGTCGTATTTATATTTGATGGCTTTTTCATACAAATCCATAAAAGTACGATAGACATCATGCAAGGTTAAGTTTTCTGACCTATCCCAAGTTGCTGGGTCTTCACTTACCCCTGCTCTAGTATAAGTGATAGATACGGACTCGTCGATGATGGAAGATATCCACTTAGTTTTGGTTTCATCATCTTTATAGTCACCGACCAATACCTTAAGCAAGGAACGAGTAAAGCTTGAAGATAGGGCAAGCATATCTTTGTCCAAGTCTTCCCTACCAGTTAGGGCAATGGCAACAGGGTCATAATATTGACCTTGACCTTCAGCCATGTTCAAGACAACTACGTCACTATGACGAGATAAGAAGTTAGCGTATGGAATATACTCAAACCCCTCGATATCCATGATAGTACCCGTGAAACGAGGGTCTGCATCTAACTGAATAATAATGTTTTTAACGAAGTAGGATTTACCACCACCTGTTTCAGCCGTGAATAGGAAGTTCTCAGCAGTTTCAGTGGTTCTTTTTACTTCTTTCAATACTGGAAAGCCTGAATAGATGTCAGTTCCCCAGTAGATACCCTTCTCTCCGATACGACCTTGGTCGTAGGTGTTGAAACGAGCGATAATCTCGTCGGATAATACGGTATTACCAATAAGTTTAGTTACCTTACCAGTCATTTCTGCAGACATTGGACTAAATGCCCTAAGGTAAGTAGGTAACTGTTCCATAACACGGTTAGCTGTAATGCCCAAATTCTTGGCGACTTCTTCGCAACTTTTAACTGTCTCGTCAAAGTCAGTACCCCTTAAGCCTGCGATAACCATCATGGTTCTAAATCGGAAGATTTTTCGGTGTCTACGAATTTCAGCAGACGAGAGATACACGAGTGAGCGTCTTCTACGAACATTGCTATCCAAGAAACGTAAGTTCTCACGGAAATTATACTCATCGACATCATCTAGGTCAGCCGAATTACGTTTCCAAACTTTAAGTTTCTGTTGAATGGCTGGACTATCCCACTCGATACGAGTAGGGTCGATAAAGGAGATGAAGTCAACCTTTACACCTGCCTTAGCTACCGCTCTAAACTCATCAACGTAGGCAACAGGCAACTCTTCTGGCAGACCATCAGATGTGTAGTAATAACTGACTTTATCTTTTCCTGAGTAACTAGCCATGCCGTTACTGTAGAAGTTGTGGTCTCGAAAATACCCCTTGTTGGGAGTTATTACGGTAGGCTTTATCTAGGAAACGTCGTACCCATACTTGATGGAATTTCAGCCTTGTTTCCTTTTTCTCTTATTTTTTTGGTAGTTCTAGAAATCCCATATTAACCCTTTCTTGTTAACGTTTGATACTGTTCCCCACACCTTGTAAGGTAGAGATTTTCCTTTTCGAAAGCCTGTTCTGGATAATCAAAGAAAGGAATTGTAAATTCAGCTCCTGCAAGTTCTTTTTGCAGACGAGAAGTATTTCATTCTTGGATTCTTTGACCTAAGTTTAAGACTTTCAATAATAGAATTACCAGTAACTGCATAGTGTACACTACGAGTTTTTCTGGTATTTAAGATGTGTTCTGGTGAAGTTGTTGTTCTATCCAATACAATGAAGAAATCTTTTGCAGAGTCATCAATAAAGGTAGTAAGCACCTGAGTTGTAGGATAGTTTGTGAAAGATACCTCAGCGAAATACTTAGCCCTGTTAGTATGATTGTCCGCTGTTACCCAGTTAAACTCAGAGTAGTGAGTCTCGAAGTTACTACCCACAGGCTCGATAACAATCAATTTAGGACGCTTGTTAAGTACCTTGTCAGCGTATTTTAAGAAACCGTAAACAAATGAGAAAAGATAGGGAGTTCGACCAATGTCCTTGATACGGACGATGTCCTTTTCTTTAAGGAATGATACCCTAGGGAAGAACGTTACGTTCGACCCTCTAACAGGTGCTTTAGTCTCTTCCATACTTTCTTGAATTTCTTGAAGAATACCTGCAAGACGCTGACGTTCTTTTTCTTGTTCTTGTAAACCGAGGGAACTATCTTCGATTACGCTGGTAGCTTTCTCTGATAGGACTATCAACTGGTCTGACTTACGTTTATACTCATCAGACATCTGAGTAACTGCAGATTTAAGAACCTGTAGATACCCTTTAGGGATTTGGTTGCTAGTTCCTTGTAGATACCTATCGACAAAGTCTTTTTAATACACCAACCCCTCCGATTTCCATGGGTTGGTTAGAACCACCACCACTGATAAGCGATTCTAACAAGTCATCAGACTCAAGGAAGAACTCATCTTCAATGTAATACCCACCACTACCAATGACAGACATTTTCAATTAAGTCGTCTTTGTTTTCTGGGTTTGAGATGTACCACAATGAACCAATAGATTTATTTTTTTAAAGTAGCAAAGTGGGCTGCGAAGTCATTTTGTTGACTCTGAACTAGAATAAATAACTAATGCAGTTATATTACCCATGACCTTAGAGGCATCCAATAAAGATTCTACTACTAAGATGTTACCACTGCTACCAAGATTAAGCTCTTTATTAGAAACTACTATAATCATTTAAACAACCCTTTCCAGTTGATTCGAGAGAATACCCCATATTCGAGTACCTCTTGTTTCTTGCTTGACATACCCCCTAGAGCAATGGCAGAACCTTTTTGCACTTCACGAGCAGTAACTGGTTGAATAGTTTCAAACTCAAGTAACTGATTTTCAAAAGCTGGTAGGTCTTCGTCAAAGACTGCTAAGATAGAGTACTCTGAGTTAATGCTTGCACATACCCTATCTAGGTCAGATACAGAAACATTAACTACCACTTTTTCACCATAGTGACGTGAGATAAGCGTATTTAGTTCGCTAGTACCAACACCCATATAGTAGGTATTGCCATTCTCTAGGTAGCCATCGTCTTCGTTTTTCGAGATACGCTCTCTCGTCAATGTAAGTAGCCATTCCAACCGTAGATTTTTGTGTCAAGGATAACCAAGCCATTCTCGACACTGGCTGTCTCAGCTAGGAATTTTGAGGATGTTCCACCTACAACTAAAGTAACCCCAAATCCTATTAAATTGCCATAATTTTTCATTGCTCATTCCACCGAAAATCTTGCTTGATGAACCACTTACAGACTCTTCGCTGGAAAAGCCGTTTCCGATAATGGCGAAAATGGGGTAAAATCTGCAGAACCCGTATTTTTCAGACACTGGGCGAAATCTGATGCAGGGAGTGGACTCAACGCTACCCCAACCAGTGTCAGGTGCGCTATCTTCGACTATAGAATCGAAGTCATCTTCACCCTCTTCATCGATGAAACCAGTTTGTAGGTGCATCTCACCGAAGTTACCAAAGAGTAAGCTATCATTTTCGGCTTCCTCTTCCTCAACACTACTAGTTGTAGTACCACCAAAGAGTGCGTTGATGTTGTTTTGTAACTCTTCGCTTGCTTGGGATACCCCCTCCGCACCGACAGTTGCACCGACAACTCCTGCGCCTACCACACTCTCAGCTACTACATCGATAGGTGTAGGACTAACTGGTGGCATTGGAGGAGGTGTGACCGAAACCTCTGGAATAACTGACGTTTCTTCAACTACCTCTTCATCGACATCTTCCTCAGCTACGTCGTGCTTACCACGACCACCACCGAATAACTTACTGAAGAAACCACTCTTCTTAGCAGGCTTTTCTTTCTTCTTGGCTTCGTTTGCCTTAACATCAGCACTGTCAAGAGAGAAATACTTAGCTTTTAACTCCAATACTGGAAGAGTTACTAAGTCTTTAAGGATTTGAATACTTGTTTGTTTAGGTAAGTAAGCTACCGTGTACATAGGAGCTGAGAACTCTGAGAGAAAGAAGTCAGCTAGTTGAGAACCCCTATCACGAGGGATACCCAAGACTACTTCCATGCTGGGAGGTATTTTTCGATATATTGCTTCAAGAACCTAAAATCATCACTCTCTTGACCTTTTGTTACCGCTGTGTCGATAATTAAGATACGCTCGAAGAACTCGTTACGTTCTTGAGTTTCAGTTAGGAACGAAACTAAGTCCGTTCCACCAACTAAATCTAGGCTATCATTACTTTTCTTAACCGCCTGAATGATTGCGGTTGACTTATCTGATAGGACTGCTATTGCCATTTACTTTCCTCCTACAACTCGATGATTTGGTCATCTACGTTATCTGCTACCTTTTTGTTTTTCTTGGCTTTTGGCTGTTTAGCCTTTTTCTTTTGATTTCGTCTAGCTTCACGTTCAGCTTCCTTACGTTTACGAGCCTCACGTTCGACCAACTCTTTAAGTTTGCGTTGTTGGATTTCCTCTTCACGTTTTTTTCTTTAACAGTCTTGTTAAGTTTTGTAACTACCCCATTCTTTTCGATTGAGATAGGAACGGCTACTCGGTAAGTTGAAGAGATAAGTGCGTTACGTTCTGCGTCTACGACTGAGAAACTATGTAAGTTGAAGAGCTCTACCGTTAGGTCACGGATTTGCTCATCAGATAACATGGTGTACCCAAAGGTAGTTACCCTCCATAAATCGCTCGATAACTTTTCTTGCGATTTGGTTGTACTGGACTTCCGTAGATGGGATTAAGATAACGTAAGCATCGTATGTGGAAATCTCATCTCTCATTGAGTCGTCCAAGTGTGAGTAAATACCGTTAAGTACTGCCCTCATGTCTGGGTTAGGACTCTTAGACGCTTGCTCGTAAAGTTTAGCCATACGAGGGTCACGTCCAACGTGAGTCATGTAGTCAATGTGTATAATCTGTGCTCTATTTTTAGCAACTTCGTTGAGTGCGTTGGATACCGCTTCGTAGTGTTTAAACTCAGACTCAGCATCAAGACCTACGATAACGTCTTTCTCTAAGGCAAAGAAGATACCCAACCTACCATTACGGTAATGGGCAACCCTAACTTCGTCACCATCTATTTCGTAGATACCCCATATATCTTCGGTAGAGATTTTGTAGTCGTTATCAAGCTGTTCGTAATACTGTTTGCGTAATTTACCTTCCTGTAAGAGTAAGAACCTTACCAAGTAGGTTACTACTGTATAAAGCGCTACAACAATTAGTAACCTTACAAAAAAGTTCTGCGAACCCCTAAACAGGATTAGCAGACCAATGATGAAGAAGATGATACTAACCATCCAAGCTATTACTTTTCGAGTTCTACCTGACTCTGACCGACCTACCGTATAGTCAAACGTTATAGGCAATGAAACCGTGTCGCTGTCGGGGCTTGGTTGCATAACGTCCTGTAATTGATTTTCTTCGTTCATACGTTTCTCCTATTCTACACCTTGACTCTTTGGGAAGTTTTTCGGAACTGTTTTGTTGAGATAGTCTTGACCATAACCTAATGGAAAGGCTGATGTTACCTCGAAACGCTTAGTGTAGTCACCAAAGTAACCAGTTACATACCCAAGTTGGTTGCCGTCGTAATCTTCTATAACAAACTCAATAGCGATTTTTGCCTTGTGTAGAAGTTTTTGAGACAGGGTTTACCGTATTTACTTTTGATTTAATGTGTGTTAGTAGTACATTAAGAGAAATCATTGGATTTCCTTGACTACCACCGAAGTAGTTATTCAACATAATCGTGAACTGAGATAAGGCTGGACTAGCACTTCCGAAACCTTCGTCAATCGTTAAAGTAGATAAGGCTTCGTTGAGCAAACCAAATACTGCGTCTTTATCAACTTGGTCAATTTCTTGGAAACCGTTAGCTACTACAGTTGAAACTTGTTGAACCTTGTTTCGATACTCTTCATTAGAGAGTGTTGCAGATACCCCTAACTTGGAGTAATCTTTGTTTACTTCTGTTTTTTCGCTAGAAGAATAAGTTGTAACCAAGTCCTTCGTTTCTTTAGATTCGTAAGTTACTTTAGGTTCTTCCTCAGTTACCTCTGGGGTAGGCTTCTTGAAGAAGAATACCCCAATAATCATCGCAATAACTAGACCTACTAGAATAAGACTACCACCAATTAACATTACTTTACCACCTTGTTGTTTTTTATTCATATTAATTACCTAACGTTTTTACATTTGCTGACATCTTGTAACCTGCATCTCCTAAGTAGATGAACCCACTATCAAACTCAGAACCGTAAGATGCTTTAGAGATTAGACGGTAGTCCCAAGTATTTGGAGTACCGTTAGATGAACCTGAGTATTTCGAGATATTTTGCTCAACGATAAGGACATCGCCATTCTCGAATACGTGACTCACTACCCCAGTGTGACCATACTCATTTGAGTAAGAGGTACTAAAGACTGCACCAGTACGAGGTTCATGTGTAACAGGAACACCTGCTTTACCTGAGATAATCCCTGCAACAATTCGACCGTGACCTTGTACGTTATGGAAGTGACTTCCGTCTTTCTCCCACAAGGCATAGTTTAGAGATGCTACCAACTCTGTACATTGACCTGCATCAGAACCACCATTAAACGTACACCAACCATTCTCATCGGGTCCGTCAAGTTTGATATGTACAGGAGCTCCGTATTTGATACCTAAGGACTCGGGGTCGATAGCGTACTTTTTAAGTTCCTCTGGTAAATCCTGGGGTTTGAAAGCTAGACCAAAACCTTGTGGTACATTTTGTGTATGTGTACCTGTACCGTCGGGTGCGAGTGCACCTCCACTACCATCTTTCTTAGATGAACTAGAAGATATCTTCTTAGTTGAATAGTTGCAACCTTTCTTCTTGTGGTCATTATCTTTACCGTCTTTTTCTTTGACTCCGTCTTTTGAGGAGTCTTTTTTATCTTTTTCTTCGGCTTGTACGTGTAGGTCTATAGCAGTAGATACCCTGTCACTAGCAAGCTGATATAAAGAATTAAGATAAGACTTACTAGAAGATGCCGACTGAGTACTTGATGAAGAACCCTTACCGTATAGGTCGTATAGACCTTGAATTTGGAAGTTTACATACTTAGAATACCCCTCAGCCGACATGTGAATGTTGTCGCCACCCTGATAGCTAGACCAACCACCGTTCTTGTCAACGTAAGTCTTCCAATCTAGGTAACGCATATTGTCGTGGGAGTTAACGAAGTTTTTTTAATGGTTGAGTTGATACTAGCGTTATCAACACCACCTTCAGATGCTGTAAGTACCCATGTAATCGTTTTAACGTTACTAGGTATTTTTGTCGTAGAATTTTTGTAGAGCATCTGTTGACATGTCGTTGTTAGTACCGATAGCAACTACCAAATTGTCTTTGACTTTGTTTTCTGAGATTAGACGCTCTAGAGTTGCTAGAGCTGGCTCACCAGTTGATTGACCTTTTATGGAGATAAGACCACGAGATGGGTCAGCGTCATATACTGCATTAGGGAAAGCTGATTTGAAGTTTGATTCAGAACCTTTACCAAGTGAGTCACCGATATAAGTAACTGACCAGTCTTTTGCCCAGTTCTTAGCTTCTTCCGTTAGACTTCCCATACCCGCTGTCTCACTAGAACCTGCAGTTGCTTTGTCTTTAGCTGGGGCATTATGCGTAGCTGGACTAGAACTAGCACCAACAGAACAGTCATTAAGAATAATGATGTAAGCTCCTGCCACAATAACAACCAAGATAAGCAAGGTAACTACAAATCCTAGTACAAAACCAAAGAATGTAAGAACGAATAATAAGATATCCGTGATAATAATAAGAAGATTTAGGAGAGCAATAAGCGACTTCAGAGCAATGTAGGCAGATAAAGTAGCTAACTTCATACCCCCACTTACATTCTTATTGCGCATCATACCCAAAGCCGTCAAGGTTGTAAACCCTAAAAGGTACTTTAATTAGCGATAATGTCAACTTTGCACTATATAATGCAAGCCGAAGAACCATATTTAGAATGAAGATTACTGCATTCCAAATAAAGACTAAGAATATTTCCATTCACTTACTTACCCTTCTACCGATTGTTAATAAAGGGCTGCAGGGAATCGAACCCCACATATAACCATTACCCTTGACTAACTAAACTAACTTAGTTAATCTTTGTTACGTTTAACGTTTTGTTTTCCTTTTTTTCTGCGTAATACTCACTTGTAGCCTTAGCATTAGATGCTAGCTTGTGCTTCATATTACGCTCTTGTCTAGCATCACGCATATCTTGTGAGATATTTTTGTGACGGTCTAACCAAGTACCGAAACCACCACCCTCACGCATACGGTCACGTTGTCTACGCTTAGCTTCACGGAAATCTTGCCTATCTTGACGAAGTCTAGCTTTCTCTTCAGCACGTTTCTGTGCACGTTGACTACCTTTGTTTGTGATACCCAACCTACCATCGACTGCGCTTGCTGCCTTAGCAGTACCTGATGCAACAGACTTAGTACCAGAGATAACACCCTGAGTTGCTTTCTGTGCAAGTTTTCCACCAAGACCAAGCATTGCTGCTCCTGTGAGTGCTGCCCCTCCGAGTACCCCACCAATGTAAGAGAAGAGTGTGCCACCGTGTTTTTTCAAAGCACCCCATACTGAACGGAGAACCTTCCAGTAGAGAATGAAGACTACCACATTGATTAGCATCATTGCTAAGATAGTCATCGTAGGGTCGCCTAGGACTACTGTCGATGTTGTAATACCAGTTACGGATTTGTTTCCACCACCCATAAACTTAGATACTATCCATGACATTCCAATCGATACCCCAAAGAAACCAAAGGCTGGAACTGTAACTGCTTTAACGACTTTCTTGAGCGTTGATTTACCAATGCTATCGTCAACAGATAGAGATGCAACTACTACTACTAAGATTGCACTCACAAATAGAGCGATTATTGTTACAATCTTAATCAATGGGATAGCGTAGATTGCTAGGACGTCTAGTACGAGTAAGGAAATACCAGTCGTTAACGAGCTGTTCTTCATTACACGTTCGTAAACACTACCATTTTCACCTTCATCTGCTACAAGGCTTTCACCTGTAGAGTTAGCAACAATCATTCTAAGGAATGCGTCGTATGTGAAGTTCTTAAGCTCAAACGATTGAGGGTAGAGATTAACGCTCTTACCAACAAGTCGGGTGTCTGAGAACTCTTGGTTGAAGATGAAGTTTGCTTCCATTGCTGCCGACGTGTTGAGTGCAACGTCAGTGAAAGTATAGTAGTTAAGCAAATCGAACCAACGTGCCATAGTCTTTTCAGATACTTTCATAATCTTACGTTCGACTGTTGTAAGTTGGTCTTCAGATAGTCCGTAGTCGTACATCTCAGCTTTAGAGAATACCATAGGACGTTCTGATGGATAACTTGCTGGGTTAGTGGGTCTTCTACTGTGTAGGGATTGACCTTGAAACTAATACGCTCGGGCTTAGCGTAAGAGTGTCGTACATCAAGTCTACCCACGGTGTGTAGATATTGTATAACCTAGCCACGTTAACGTTGTGCCAGTATTTTTGAGCCATTTCTGGGTTGTTAGCAATTTCTGGGTCTTTTTCATGACCTTCCTCGTAGGTTACACCGTCGTAGAAGAATACCCCATACGTCTTATCCCACTCACGGACTAGGTCGTTACCTTGTTTGAGTAGTGGAATTAGATATGTGAACATAGAACGGAAATCCATGTAGTCACGCATCTCGTTGTTGTGTTCTGCGTTGTAGAAGTACCCTGAGTCGGATTTGCTAAGGAGTAAGTCTCTAAAGCCTTCCTTCTTGTTAGGGTTAGATGCCAATCCTTGGTCATATAATCCCCATGAGAAGTAATAGAAAGGATTCTCAGACATAACACCATACGCTGCGAGGGATTTGATATCTGCATTGGTGTATTTACCACCTACTGATGCGTCGAAACCATCACGACTTAATTCAGAGATTAAGTTTGAGTTAGTGTTAAGTTGAGCGATTGAGAACTTAAAGAATCGTTGGTCTAAACCAACATACTGACCAAGTTTTAAGTCTTTGATAGTACCCAGTTTAGCAACGTCTGCTGCATCAGAGTAAATCTTACCTGAAAGTGGCAACTTGATACGGTAGGCTGTTGTACCATCGTTAGAACCACCACCGTCATTTTACTGAGTAGCCGTTCTTTCTGTCTGACAAGTAAGTCTTGCCGAAGTTAGTCCAACTGTTTTTTTAGACTATCAGACCAAGTACCTGTATTAGCAGAAGTTACTGCAGTAGATACCCCGTCACGAGTTTTACCGTTAGATACGAAGTCACCGTACATAAACATCGACACATTAGCTAAGTCTGTGTAAGACCTATACATATAAGTTGCCGAAGTGTTGTCCGAGAATGACTCGCCTGAACTTTTACCGTTAGTAATTACTTTGATTACGTTTAGGAAGTCGTCTGAGTATTGCTTTTCTTCGTCTTTTGAAAGGACTAAGTTAGCCATTTTCTTAGGCGCTTGCCAACGAAGAACCATGTTGTCTCCACCTTGGTTACGAGACTCTTTAGCGTTTTCTCTATAAAGACTAGCTAAGTAATTCTGGTAAGAGGAGTTATTTGAATCGATAGAGTCAGCTAAATCTGCAAAGTAGGCTTGTTGCTGAACGATACCCCAGTAGGCAAATTTGTTACCGAACACCCAGTTGGCGAACCTGTTTGAGAGTGTTACGGCTGCCGTTGTTGCTACGATAGGTACATAAGCCATCAATGAGAATAAGACTAAACCGAGAATGGCTTTTTGAACTGTAAGGACACCCAGTAAAGTATAGGACATCATGATTACGAAGAACCCAATTACTAGGTACACGATAATGGATTGATACCATTTAAGCATCGCATCTGTCCATTGCATGTCAGTAAGCTCAGGTGTAGTAACGTAACCACTAAATCCGATATAACGAGAAGTACCTGGAAGTACACCTACACCACTTGTACCTGCCATATCATTGTGCCAACTAAGGACGAATGCGTTTAGCTTGTTGGTTATCCATGTTACGAAGTAAAGGAAACCGTCGGTTGGGTGTAATAAGTAGTACAACCAGTCACGGATTGATTTTGTAATACTATCTTCAGCGTCTTGTTCCGAAACTTTGATAGACTCACCAGTGATTTTTGGTAGGTTCTCTGCACCTGGTTTATAATTTATACGATAACCAATATTATCTCCACCTGAAAGTTTACCGTCCTCAATACCAGCTACTGCATAGGTTGCATACAAGTATTGCCATACATCTTTAGCAGTTCCTGATGCATCAAGTTTTGCGTAGCCTTGCTTCTCGGTTTTCTTATAAGCGTTACCCCAAGCAGTATCCTTTATTTGAACCTTACCAAAGTCTGCTACAAAGTTGTTACCGCTACTGTTGATAAGGCTACCCTTTTGGATTGCCTTATAAGCACCTCCAGGTGTAGAACCAAAGGAGTCTTTAGACGAGTCACCACTGTCTGAGTTAGAACCGTGAGCCCCTTGCTTATCTAACATGGCTATACCACCCATAACTGAGACTGAACCACTACCATAGTTTATAATAGGTAATCGAGGTTCATCAGCAGTAATTTGTATACCATTAGTACTGAAAGTTCCAGACTCAGATGCCCCAAACCGAGAACTTAGGAAGTTCTTTTTAATAGCTATCGATAGCTTATCTTGTTCCGAGTTATTTTTGGGTAGCCAGTTCGTGAGCTTATCTCCCCAACCCTCTACAGTAACTACACTACTACCCACAACCAATCTAAGGTCATAAACACCAAAACCTTCAGCATTTCTTGACGCTCCCCTAGTTAAATCAACAAATGGTTTACTATCCCCTACTTTAAAAGGAGCTCCATCAATAGGACTTAAGCTATAAGTACCCTTTGAAGAGCCTGCCGACACATCTCCGAGAGAATTATTGTTGATATGAGCAATAGACTGAGCATTTGCTAAGTTGTAAGCACTACCAACACCACCGTAATCTGAACCATTACCATCAATTTGTTGCCAAGTGTAAGGGTTCATCGCTCCTGGCAAGATAACATATTGGTGATTTGCACCCAACCAAATAATATCTCCAAAGGCATCAACTGCAAGCTTAGCACCGTAAATTGAAGATTTCTCAAGTTCATCTTCGCTCTTGGTTTCGATAAGTTTCTTGAATGTTTCTGCGTTAACATCAATTTCTGAGTCCTTAAAATCGAGAACTGAGAAACCATACCCCTTAGAGGAGTCTACCATCTCTAAGGCTTTAAGAAAAGCTACTTTAGTTGCTGTATTAGTTTTACCAGTAACATCAAAGCTCATTACTGGCTTGAAGTTTGTACCCTCTCCAAAACCTAAGTAGGCATAGGTATAATCACCAGTACCAATCTCCGAGCCTGCATAAGTTTCTATTTCCTTAGCTGCTTGGTCAGATAACTTTACACCTGACCTAGCAAGTACACCACTACCAAGGAGTAGTAAATCTGCATAAGTAACAGAAGTCTCTTTTAAAGCTCCTTTTGCATCTACTAACTCTTCTCCCTTCATTCCATCAGACTTACCAAACTTGACTTTTAATTCGGTAGCTGACGCTCGGGAAATACCCTGTAGATAAGAAGAGAACGTCTTTGCAGTAGTTTCATCAAACGATACATACTCAGTAAGCGCCTTAGCCATGTGGCTTTGTGCAGTTTGAGAAGATTCGTCGCTAGAATTACCAAGGTCGGTCATCCAAGGAGTATAGAAGTTACTTAGGAATACCCCCATAAAACGTAGTTGGGTAGTATTTAAGTTTTTTTGAGGATTGACGCATCTAACTTCTTACCTGCTGCAAAGTTAATGTAAGTGGAAACCCTGTCATTTGCACTATTCCCACCAGACTTTGTAGCACGCTCTGTAGATACTTTATTACCCTCATTTGCGTAAACTACGCTACTAGCACTAGATAGCAAAGAGGTGCTAAGTAACATTAACACCATCCCACCAGTAGCTAGTTTCTTTAATAATTTTTTAATCATCGATTAAACCTCACTACTACTAATTTGCAAAGGCATCAGAGAATACTTGAACTATATTTCCTACTGCCTCGAAAATTAAACCACTACTTAGATATCCCAAAGATATCATAACCAACGCTACTGCAATAGAACGCTTGCCAAGGTAAGATAGGAGGTAATTTCCTCCGTTCTCACGGTCACGTTCCTTAACTACATAATATGCTTGAGAGGACACCAACTTAGGTAACTTGCCGTCAGGTTTTTCGTCAATTGACTTTTGAACCATAGGCAAGGTTAGATAAGATATGTCGATTACCATTGAGATACCTACCCCAACGAATACCCCTAACGCTATCAGACCTAAGATGGTTGTCACCGTTCCACTAAAGGGAAGATAGACACTCCTACCACTTGCAATGTCTGCAGTTAAGTCTTTCTCTAAGTTACGGAGGATTTTAGATGCATCTCCGTCTTGTAAACTTAGGAAGTTATACAACTTGTTTTTACTTTTAGGTTTTAAGTTAGATTGCTTAATTTGCCGAAGAGCGTGTTGGAGGAAGTCCTTACGCTGATTGACATACAAGCCTCGATAAACGTTGTTGTCGAAATAGATAACTCGTTTACTTACGTCTACACTTAATACCTTGGCTTTTATATACTCGTTACTACTGTTAGCTACCTGAGAGAACACTGCAACTGCACCTGGGTCGTCAACGTAAGCAGATGCGGTTGCTTCTACTTCCTCACCCTTAAAGGTGTTGTTAGTTCTACCCTCTTCTGCGTAAACCTGAGTAGGCGTGCTTGCTAAGGAAATACCCCCTAACAAGACCATACCAACACTAGCAATAGCGAGGTATTTTTCTTATTTTTCATAACTAACCTCGAATACTGAAGATTTCTTCGAACACTTCCAAAAGTGTTGTAAAGATTGAATAGATTTGTCCGCTGATTAGGTACGCTAATACAATAGATGTAAGAATAAAGATACCTATACGCTTCCTAAAATATACCAAAAGATAATCTTTGTAAGTACCTGACTGTAAACTGTTATCTACTTCCTTAGCAGTGTCCCAAGCTTCACCTGAAACGAACTTAGGTTTACCTTCACCACTTTCCAAGAACTGACGGAAGATACCCACTGTGAGGTATGCAGTATCGATTACGATAGACACCGTTAAGAATACGAATATGATAATGGCTAGGAAACCAAGAACAGTTGACGCTGGACTTGCAAAAGGTAAGAACCATACATACCCAGCTGAGAGTTCAGAAGATGTATCTGAATTCAAAGCTTGAATACTATCAGCTACTAACCTGTCTTGGTCAGAGATGAAAGTTGTTACCTTAGTTTTAACTTTGCTAGGTAACTGAGACTCTTTAACAGTCTTGAGTGTGAAACGCATCAACTTACGTTGGTCGTCTTTCTCTAAGGCACGATAGATACTACTAGAGAAAGATAACAAGCCGTCTTTGGAGTAAACTAGGAAATATTTACCACCTACGGAACTGTTTACTGTTTTGGTGATACTTTCCATGAGGGCTGAGGTTGCTTCGTCATCAGATATAAATTTAACCGCATCAGTTGATGACCTGCGAGAATCTTTGACGAACTTCCTGTCAACTTCCTTAGTATCTAGGTTCTGATCAGTACCCCCCTGATAGTTTGATTGGGATTTAGCACGCTTCTTGTTGTTTTTCTTCGGTTTGAGATTTAGCAGAGCCTTCGTTTTAGAGCTTGTTCCGTTTCAACTAAGGCTTTTTGACGCTCACCATCAGCCTTAGCTGAATCACCTGCTTCTTTACTGCCATACCTGTAGGCTTCACTGACACTTCTATCAATATTGTTTATCTTTTTTTGAGTAGGGTCGTTTAAAATCTTGCTAGCTAACTCGTTTTTCTCATTAAGTATGCTAATTCTTTCTTTTTCCGATTTTTTTCTTTTTGCTACTTTTTGCATTACCATAAGCAGAAAACCAACCCTTCCATAAGTCACCTGAGTGCTTTTTCCATCTCAGCAGACTGCTCATTAACAGTTTTTTGTAAGTTCATTATACTTGTTATTTAGTTCACTTAACTTATTTTTGCATTTCACTTAAAGTTTCAGCATATACTACCTTGGGTTCCGATACCCAACTATTCACAGGTGAAAGGAGAGGGAATAAACCACCTAGAAGAAAGGATATAAATACCAAGGAACTTGCAAGAAACTTAACGATACTTCCACTACTTTTTGTTGCTATTAGACTATCCCAAAATACCGACAATCTACTTTCTTTATAATAATTATTCATACCTACACCTTTCAACAAAATAAGGCTTGGGTAATGTTCCCAAGCCTCGCCATTTATAACCTATGCGCTTACGCTCCAAGGAAACCTTGTACTAAGTCCATGATGAACCCTACGAACACATAGATTTGACCTTGTACCAAGTAGAGTAAGCAGATACCCAAGATGATAAGGGCAATCGCACGTCTGCGTAGGTAAATACCAACTGCGTATTTGTAGCTACCTTGACCACTGTCGCTACCCTCAGCTTCACGAACTGCTGAAGTTGCTTCGTGGGATACAAGGAACTTAGATAGACCTTTCTTCTCGCCTTCGCCCTCACCCATAAGACCACGGTAAGGTGGAAGTGTGATGAATGCGATATCTGATACAATTACGATACCCAAGATAGCAAGGATAAGGATTGCACCAAGACCAAGGGCAGTTCCTACAATACCACTAAATGGTTGGTAGATGCTGTTTGCACGAACATAGTCAGGTTTAGTATTCTTAAGAATTTCTGTAAGAAGTTTAGAACCCATACCTGGCTTGGTTTGAAGTTTTTGTAGCAATCCAGTAACTGTTGAACTTGTTACACCGTTGTTACCGACTTGTGCGTTTGCTTCTTCAACCAATTTAGTTGTGAAACGTTGTTGTTCTTTTTTAGTCAAGTCTTTGAATTGGTCTTCGTTGACATCGTAAGATGTACCACTCGAACCGTTAGACTTTTTGTTGAAGAGTTCCTTACCTGATACGTTACCCCCACCTTCGAGAGTGTATTTATCTTCTGCCATCTTGTTGTAGATACCAGTAGTAAGGTTGGATTCAGCTTGCTCAGTTGTAATGGCATGAGTTGTAGTTGCCTGCAAACCACCGAAAGCGAAACCAGTTAAGACCGCTACTGAAAGCAAATATTTGTTTAGTTTCATAATAACTTAGACCTCTCTAAAATTAAAATCCGTAAAATTCTAACTGTATTGGTAACATATCGTAAAGGATGTAAAAGAACATCAAGAAACTTAGGATACCCATACCCCATCGCCACAACTCCTCCCAAGGTCCGCCTGTAGAGAAGAACTTACGATTAGGTACAAATCTTATCTTTTCTGGAAGTACCCTTTTTCCAATAAGCTTATTGATTCCTACAAAGAGCAAGAACCATATACCACTCGGTGTGAGCATATCTAGGACTAAGTGGGAAATTAGACCTAAAATTAACCCAGTTGCGATAAGTTTCAAGATAATTCCTTGTGCAGTAAGCAAACCTCCACTATTTGCCATTACCGTGTACAGGAAATAACAGGTAAGTGCAAAGGATAAATCCGAGTGTGTTTGCCAAGACCGATGCTTTGCATCGAAGATACCAAGTAATCGATACCACCAATGTTTAGGACTGACACCCATAGCTAGAAGTCTTTTCCTAAGTTTAGTAGTTGCGTGTAGCAACTTACAGAACGTTAAGGAGATAACATCTTTCATGGGAGCTGACTCATCGTGGTGGTCTTGGTCAGGGAGTAAGGCTCCGACTATACTGAACGGATAGATGATTGCTAGCTGAACTAAAGGAGTAACACCCTCGATTAAGTAACCTTGTTGTTTTAACATGTAGTAACCACCGAGTGCGACCAGTACCCCACCAACTCTATGGGATTTACCTTCCATAAACTAACCCTCTCTATACACCGACGAATTTTTGAACCGTACAGAACCAGTAAGGATTCAACTTCGCTCGTACTTTTACGTTGTTCTTACCAAGTCTAGTAGAACTTTTAACACTAACCCTACCATTACTTATTGGTGTAAACTTAACTAATCCATAAACGACAACAACGTTTTGGGATATTAACTCCCTTTCGATAAGTTCCTTATACCGTTCCAGTACTGCAGTTACCAACTTGGTGTCAAGTTTAAGCATCTGCGATACCCTGTAGCAGTAGTATCCTAGAGGGTAACGCTCTGGAGAAGAAGTTTCTCCATTGAACGTTACCATAGAGAGGAAACTTACCGTCTTACCTTCTTGAACTTCCGAATAGATAAGCTCAGTGTAGGTGTCGATGACTGATTTAACCGTCGTCTTAGGGTGTTTGTCCACCATGATGAGTAGGGATATCAAATCTGAAGAGTATAAAACATAACTCATACTTATAATACCCCAATTACTACCATTCTAGCCTCAAACAATGTCTCAGAAATTTGTACAATCTGATATTGAGATTCAATAATCTCGTCGTTTATAACTGCTACTGCAAAAGGTAATGAACTAGCCATTACCTCGAAAATTAAAACGTCATCAGCTGTCTCTAAATGCTCTTCACAAAGTTTGAGTAACGCATTACGAACTTTTACTCGTTCCAGTAGGTTGGTTGATACCGATTTACCGAAACTGAAGTAACGTTCTTTTTATGATTTCCCATACTTCACGCATCTTGATACCCCACTATCCACCGAAGTTGATAGATGCCATCTTCTCTTGGATTACAGAAAGGATATTAAGAATCATACCACCTGCGTTGATACCAAAGTCAGTAAACGCTGAAGTGAATAGGAGAACAGATGCAACACCAAGGAGTACCAATGCTACGATACGTTTACCAAGGTAAACTCGGATAACAGACTTGCCACCCTTTTGTTGTACATCATTAGGTTGGGCTCCAAAGCCTCCTCCGAAGCCTCCACCGAAGCCTCCACCGAAGCCTCCACCGAAGCCTCCGCCCATCATTCCGCCACCACCGTGACCTTGAGCTTGAGCAGAACCACCTAGCATAGAAGAAACTGCGACTGCTTCGTCAGATACCCACTGCAAACCCATGAATGAGGTAGAGCCACCTCCACCACCCATTCCTGTCATACCACCAGTACCGTCTGTACCTGCTGAATACAAGAACTTACGAACAGGTGGGAAGTATAGGTAGAATAAATCAGCTGCAGTGATAAACCCTGTAAAGGCGAATGTAAGGATAATCAACAAACTGATTGCCATACCAATAATATCTGTTAACCAACCTGAGTTCTTACGAGAGTTTTGGATATCCTCTGATTTAACAGGTCGATACCCCTTAAGTTGGTTTGAGATATTATTTGGGTCGGTACGGTCAACTGTGTTTACGTTTGTTGTATCTTGGTTAGAAGTGGCACGGTCACCTCCACCGTTGTCGCCTTGGTTGGAGTTACTTCCGTTGTTGGAGTTACTACGGTTTCCTTGACCACCATTACCGTTACCATTGTTAGAATTACCTGAGTTGTTGTCATCATCCCAAGCATATACGATATTATCTTCCCTAGCAGTAAGGTGAGTTTCAGCTAACTGACTACCAACACCTACAACTGCTACGGAAAGAGCAACTAATGAAAATAATTTTACCTTTTTCATAGTGTTCCTTTCACAGTCTGTACTGGAAAACTACTAAGCATGTCCAAGAGTTGAACACCTTCCGTTTCGGTGGCGAGCCTCTTCTGACCCTCTAATTCGGCTCTCTCCCTACGAACTTCTAGATTCTTGTTACGTTCACGTTGTTCGTCTTTAGGGGAGATACCCAGTTGGGAGGTTTTAGGAGCGACCTGTAGTTCTTCAGCGACAGAATAAGTTTGTGCGATACCGTCTTCTAAAGTTTGACGGTACATGAAGTTAAGTAAATTAGCCTCGACATTACCTTCTCCTATAGTTAATAGTCGAGATAACAGTAATGACAACTGAACTACATCAAACTTACTAAACAAATCCGAAAACTTACGGATTTCTTCTTTGTGCATACCCTCTAGTTGGATTCCGTTTAGAACGTAAATACCCCTAATTGTAAAGGAACGCAACATCTGTAAGAATGATTCGAATGTCATCGTTGTTTTAATTTGGTGCATGATAGACATATACCCCATAAAGTCTCGTTGGATATACGCACGATAGAAGTCAAATAACACACTATCTGTAACCAACTCAAACTCCTGCGCTACGATGTCAGCAGTACAAGAGCCATGGGCGTCTACTACCTGTTGTAAGTAGTTGAGCGACTCACGAATAACGTAGTCAGCTCGAGCAGAAATCATACGGAATGCTTCTTCTTCGAAAGGTATCTCTTCCCTTGTACAAATAGTACCCAAGAGTTTACAGATGTCCATCTCTGTGGCTTTTTTAACTTTCAAGACTAAGTTTGCCCTATTACGAATAGTAGGCAATAGCTTATCTACATCAGTTGTAGCCAAGATATAAACAACGTGCTCTTCTGGTTCTTCCAAAGGCTTCAAGAGATAATTCTGCAAGGCGTCTGACGCCTTGTGCACCTCGTCGAAGTAGTAATACTTGAAGTGACCATACTGTGGAGGATAAATCCTATCTTCAAGCAAATCAACAATGTCGCCTTTACCTGAGTTCTGGGCAACGTTGATTTCATTCACGTCTGGGAGGTCATCTGTTACCCCAGTACGGATATATTCCCCAAAAGCTTGACATGATTCGCAGACCCCACAGGCATCTTCGCCTTCTTTTCGACCAGTGCACTCATACTCCTTCATAAGAATACGAGCGATAGTCGTTTTACCACTTCCCGTGATACCCTCTACTAGAATAACCTGAGGACGGTTACCCCTAGCAATCGTATTTCGTACCGTAGATACGACCTTCTCATTACCCACATAAGTGCCTAATGAGTTCGGTCTATATTCACGTGCGAACGTTTTTCCTTCTGCCATTAACTATACTCCTACCAAATTTTTCAATACTACAGACTTTTAACAAAGAAAAACAGGCACAGGCACAAAGCCTATACCTGTTTTAAATGTGCACGGTTAACTTACTATGCAACGTAAAGCTGATTACGCACGTCGTGCGTTGAATGCTGCTGCAAAGGCTGCTGCATTTTTGTTACGTTGAGTTGTGTAAGTTTGAGCCACTGCTGCTCCTGCTGCTGCAGTTGCAACTTTACGTGGTTTAGCTTCAAGGGCTGGCAAGAAACGTTCGAAACCTTTTTCAACCTTACGGTTAGTTTTTTGGAACAAGAGTTTACCAGTTTTTTCGTCGATTGTACCAGTTCCTTCAACTTTAGTACCAGTGATGGCAACTTTGATTGGAAGAACTTTAAGACTTTCAGTACCTTGAGCTGGGTTAAGGTGTCCTTTGATTGGAAGAACTGCGTCAGCATCTGCGCCTGTTGCTTTAGATGGTTTGCTGTAAGCAGTTTGAACTGCGATACCACCACCGTTGATGAAACCGTTGATTTCTGGGATTGACATCAAACCAAGAGTTTCAGCTGTAGTAAGGATAACTTTTTTTCGCCTTTTTTTAGCAGTTTTCCATTCTACGTCTTGAACTTTAAATGGTTTGTTGAAGAAATCATAGTCAATCTTCATTTGAGGATAAGCAAGACCGTCTTCCAACGCTTTGAAGATGTAACCGATGAATTTACCAGTAGTGATTTCTTTCACTTCACCAGTTTTAGCATCTTTGATTTTTGTTTGTATCTGGCTTAGTATCATCTGCTACTGATGCCATGGATTGCCATTTGTCTGACAATGAACCAAGGATTGCTGGATCGAAATCTTCTTTTTACTGCGTTGTTTTTCAACAACTTCTACTGCTGCAACTGCTGCTTCTGCGACTGGTGCTACGGGTGCTGCTTCTACTTCAGCGCCCAACACATGAGTATCTGTAAGTGCCATAATATGACTCCTCCGTTAAATAAAATAATTTTTCTAGGTAATCAAGCTGGGGAGATACCCCCAACCAACTATGATAGTAGTTTACCACAACTTTTCTTAATTGCAAGTACTTTAGTAAAAAAATTTATAACTTTTTTTACAAAAAAATATTTTTTTGACAAAAGAGGTATCCGACCACAAAATAGGTCTAACCCAAGCAATAAAAAGGAAAAGGTGAAGTGGAAAGACCACCACCGTTACCGAAGTAACACTAACAATAGGTAACCTGCAGTCCGCCTGAATCGATTTGAACTATCACTGGTCGTAATGCTATATCGGTTTTAGCTGATGTAATGGTCATGGAACCATCTGCGGTTATACCATATTCGACTGCAACTAGCGAACCAATTTTTCACTGAGTTGTAATTGTTAAACGTTGTAAGGTAATCTACTTCCATGTTCCCGTTAGATTCAGTTGGAACAGTAAGAACCACGTTGAACACATAAGATGTGCCTAGTTTGTGAACTTTCTTACCACTTACAACCGCTCTAGAGCTACCTGTTGTTTTTGAAAGTTGGAAAAATCAACGTTAGCTAAAAGCATACGTCTCAGACTCAGTCTTTTTTTAGGAGTCTCTGATGCAGATGGTTTAGTTTCGCTAGGTTTAGCTTCTTCTGTTTTTTTGAAGAACTAAGCTTGACTAGAAGAACTAGCAGAGGAAGAAGATGGTTTAGTTTCTTGTTTCACTTCTTCCCTTTTTCTGAGTCGTTTGAGTTGTTTGCTGTTGTTTTAGCTTGTTGGTTCTTCTTCTTGACACCCATACCCCCCAAAGGCTATAAAGCAAGCCAATCCCAAGTACCACTACTACAACTATAATGGAAACTATCTTCCATGGTTTCATTCTTCTACCTCCTTAAGTAAGTCAAAGTGTAACTCTTTTTCTAGAGTCGTTAAGTTAATAGGGTCTAAAAATAACATCCGTACTGTATTCTGTACGTTTAACTACCCCAAACACTACTCCGTCGTAGTAATACCCATAACCTAGACTAGATTGATAGGTTTTGAGTTGCTTAGTAGTTTTATTGAATACAGGTTTAAGTAACTTAGCTAAACCTAACCTACCACTTGAAAGCAAGTAATAGATAAGTGGAGACTTGGTTTTAAGAACCTCTACCGTAGTTTGACAAGTACTTAGAGAGTTGAATTCCTCTTCCTGCAACCCCTCAGCACTACCAAGCAATACCCTTTCTGTAAGATTAAGTAAACTAGTTGTATCTGCCGACAAGATAAGCAAGTCATTAGAAATAAATTCTACATACTTATCTCCAAAGACTGATGGAGTGAAGAGTACTGTATAAGGAGCATTAGCGTCTTTAAGACTACCGTTGATAATTGAAGTAAAGAAATCTAAATTTTGTAGAAGTAAACTCTCTTCCAGTAAGCGTAGGAATACCCTAGTTTGGAAGTTGATTAAGTCCTGCAACTCCTTGACCTGATGTTGTACTGAAAAGTCCTTATACTCAGGACGTTTAGATTTTCTACTAAAAGTTACTACTGTCATAGACTCGTAGGAACGGACAGTGTAACTAATACTTGGTGTATTGAACCAAGGGTAGATACCCCTTAGAGCGCTGTCACGCTCCGATAGAACCTCTCTAATAGTAGATGCGTTTAGGGAGAACACCGTCGGAACTCCCAAAGCTTCTACTTTAGTAAGGTACTCTTTTGTTACGTTTAAAATGTCTTCCTTAGTTCTTAGGTTTTTTGACATCTTGTACCTTCTTTCTAAGTTTACTTTCCATACCACCGAAGAGTGACATGATTTTATCTGCCGTCTGAACTTCCTTAGGCATAATAATTTTTGGTTTTGGTGGAGGACTTACTACCTCTTCACGAGCCTCACGAACAGGAGCGCTATGTTGACTAGGAGTAGATACCCTTTGCGTAGGAGCTGGGAAATCATCTTCCTCTGGAACCTCATTCTCATCTTCGATAAGGAAACCGTCTGAGTCATAGTGATTACCAAAGTCATCATAATACGAACCGTCTGGTAAGACGTTAGATGAACTTTCACTACCCTCAGATTCGTCAGAGTCTTCTTCTGAATCGTCCTCGTCTTCAATAAAGGAAACCGTCTTCATCGAAGTGATTGCCATACTCATCGTAGTAAGAACCGTCAGCTTCAACTTGTGGCTGAGATTCTTCTTCGAATCGTCGTCATCTTCGATTAAGAACCCGTCTGCATCAAAGCGGTTACCGTACTCGTCATAGTAAGAACCATCGGCTTCGACTTGAGGTTGTGGTTCTTCTGATTCAAGTTCCTCTTCTTCGTCTTCGATAAGGAAACCATCTGAATCAAAGTGATTACCATACTCGTCATAATAAGTACCGTCAGGTTCGTAGGTGATACCCTCTTGCTCTGAGGATTCTTCATCCTCGTCCTCTACAAGGAAACCGTCTGAATCATACTTGTTACCGAACTCGTCATAAGTGTAACCGTCGTTGGAATCATCTGAACTATTACCTAAGTCGTCTAACTCGTCAGAGTCTTCAAAGTCTTCTTCCTCTTCATCGTCGTCCATAACGATGAAACCATCTTTGTCGTACTTATTACCAAATTCGTCGTAGGTGTATTCGCTGTCAGTACCACCGTCAGACTCCGAAGAATCATCGTCCTCGATAACAAAACCATCTTCGTCGTATTGGAGTTCTTCTTCGTCCAAAGATTCGTCCTCTGCATCAGAGTCGTCATCGTCGTCATCTACAAAGACGATGTTAGAAGAGTCATACCCCTCTAGTCTGGGTGGAGCGACTTCTTTAACAGGGACTACCACTACCTTCCTCTGTCAAATCGTCTTCATCTTCGATGACAAACCCATCTTCGTCGTAACGAACTTCTTCTTCATCGTCGTCATCGTCAATGAATACTACGTTAGAAGAGTTATACCCCTCAAAGGGACTAACCTCTTCCGATTCTACCGAATCAGCTTCAACCTCACTAGCATCAACCCCCACCAACAATAGATGAACCGATAACCGAACCTACCACGCTACCAACTACTAAGCCAGTCGCAAGACCTTTTTGTTTTAGAGTCATTTCCATGTGTATTAGGCGAAAATTCTGCAGACTCAAGTACACCAATTTCTCCACCATCTGATTCGATTTCCGAATCATTAGAATTTGAAGAAATTTTTTTGATTCAAGTAGTTTTTCGCTCTTGGAACTCTTGGTAAAACTCGAGTTCCAGTAAGATTTAAAGGTTGTGGACTCTTCTAAGCCCATTAGGACTACCCCTGCCCCTGCTTTTTTTGCAGTTGAGCGTTCAACTCAAAGGAAAGAACTGAGTCCCTCAACATAAGACCACATACCCTCATAGTCGCTAAAAGCTAGGGAGCTGGATAAAAAATACCAGCTCTAGATAGAGCGTTTGTAATCTTCTCTAAGTAAAGCTGGTAGTCTTTCATCTAATATACCTCTACTATCTCATGAATTTTAGTGACATCAATGTTACAGTAATAACCATCGACACCACTAGGTCCTACTACTCCAAACACACGTCTCGCAAGGACTAAGTTCTCATTCGAGTTTGACTTACGAGGTTTGTAACCTGAATCATTTGAAACGTAATTTTCAAATATTTCTAAGTTATCTTTTGCCGTGATTGCACCTTTACCAACTAATTCGTTAAATCCTAGGAAAGTCATAACCTCATCGAAGGTTAATTCACCTTGTCCGATATATTCTTTCACCATTCTGATGCGAACACCTAAAGATTCAAATTGAATTAAGTAGTTCTCTCCATATACCCTAGCTAGGATATTGCTGTCGTTGGTAACGTACATAGTAGAGAAACTACCATCTTTCTTTGTTGTTACGACTTTAAGTAAGCCATTTGACAACTTGGAGAATAAATCTTCTTTAGAGATTTGATTTCCTAAGTGATTGTATTTTTTTCACTTACCAACAACTAACTCTTGAGGGTTGTTGGTTTCCATACCCTTTTTCTTTGTAAGTTGACCAAAGTGATTGCAAGTCTTCGTCAGTAAGGTCCCGAATGATACGAGTTGCACCTTCTAATGAGATGATTGCATCTTCTGGCATATTCTTAGGAGTTTTGATTTCATTTACATACTCCAAGAACATCTTTTGACCAATAACGTCAACCAATGCTTCAACGTAAGAGTTATACTGACCTACAGTTTCTTCACCGTAAGTAGAATATAACCAGTTAGTTAAGAGTGTGATAACTACCATGCGAGATGTTACCACCGAAACTGCTTACCTCTACTAAGTTACCATTATCTTTGATTTTTGGCTAACTTGTCAATGTTAAGTAGATGGAGCAGTTAAACCAGTAGTATTAGATGTTGCACCAACTACTGGACAGTAAAGTTTCAAGCTGAGAGGTTGTGGATAAACCTCATTAGAAACTTTCTGTGCAAATGCTTTACTGTCAGCGTATTTTTCTAAGACTAAAGCGTTACGTGTAACGAACCTGTCTTTTCGAATACCCCCTAGAGTTTGCGTTGTAAAGAGTAAGTCGCCTTTTGCAAGGGAGTTTTTAATAATCTCAGTAAGGACTACAAAGGACTCCATTGGAACGAGGATATACTCGTTAGCTACGATGTTTGTTTTAACTGTTAAGCGTGTTAGCTTAGCAGTAACTTCGTCCTTGCTAGTGTACTCGATGTCAACCCTCAAGGCGTGGAGAATACCCTCAACGTTTTTGTCGTAAATCTTGTCAATACTAAACTCTTGACTAGGATTGATAGCCGAGATAAACTTTTCACTAGCAGTGTAGAGCGCCCATTTACCACTTGGTTTATGATACCCCACTACTAGGGAAGAGAGCAACGCTCCCTGCCATAGTTTGATTTGATACTCAACTTTACCATACTTTCCTTCGTCGACACCACCGTGTGACTTAAACTCGTCTAGTAGGAACTGACCGAAACCTTGTTTAGCATTTACCAACATATTGATTGTAGGTATTGCCAAGTCTTTCTTCAATCCGATACTAGAAGTGAGTAACTGAGCAATTTCTTGCCTTACTAAACTAAAAGGTGTGCCGATGGATAGTAATTCTTCACTTCTCATGTAAATAACTCCTGTATTAAATTAGGTCGTCCAAATCTTGTAGGACACCATCACCACTACTACCAAAGGTGATGTCAGAACTTAAACCACCACGCTCACCAGTATAACCACCAAACCACTGAGGATTAGTTTTCATAAAGAGAGCCAAGCCACGTTGGAAAGTTGTTGAGAGAACCCTGTTCTGCAAATCTGCCCAAGTTTCTAGGGCGAGATGCATCAACCTGTAAGTCCATACCCTTGTCTTTACCTGTGAGTGTATCCGTGTCAAAGCCTTCAAATGCTAAGGCTTTTACCAGTGAGTCGATTTGACTTTGTTTTAACTTGTTGATATACCCTGAGAAAGCGAATACCACACCGTCTAGGTCAACCTTTGCAAACTCCATGTTAGGCGATACCCCATATTCGATAGAACCGATACGAGTGTAAGAAATTGCCCTAACCCCTGAACCGTCGTAAATACTTGCTCCGACTTCTGGAACACGAATGTAACCACGGTCGATAACATTTGAACCAAGGAACTTACCATCGTAGCAGGTAGTTAACATAGTTGATATGAAAGATGAGTCTTGGTAAAGGGAGCTTAATAACTCTTGAGAAAAGGTAGTGTCGATAACTCGTTCGCTACCGTTGTCCTTGATAAAGGTTACCCTAGCTAGTTCCTCACTAGCATTTGCATAGAACCTAGTAACGTAAGCCTTGAGGGCAAAGACAGGAACTACTCGAATACCCACTTTATCTAAATCTAAAGGATTTCTAGGTTTGGTAATTGACCTGCCCATCTTGTTACGACCTAACTTCAAGATAGGAACTTGCGACTCATCATTTTCCAAAGTATCGAAACCTTCCAAGTGTTTACCATACTTAGTTTCAGCAGTTTCAATATCTAGCGATGCCCAAGCGGTTGCAATCCCTAAACAAGAGGTTGCAAGGAATTTGTCATAGGATGCTTTCTTCTCGCCAGTACTCTTTTCGTAGCGATAAGTCGGGATTTCAACGTAACATAGATAATTACGAAGAAAGTACTTAGCAGATGCAAGATAAGGTCCACACTCATCTTTAAACTCACCCATGAGATACTCACCAAGACTAGCTGTCTCACCGTCAGCATCACGCAATTTCAACAAGTTAACCTGTTTAGGATGAACCTTAGTACCGAACGTGAATCCAACACCGTCGTCAGCTAAGGAAGTGACTACATCCTCAATTACTGCTCGTACCCCATTTCTTGCTCCGAGCAAATCGTAATCAACATTTTCTAACTCAAAATCTTCTACCGAAAACATATAATTTATACCACCTTGAATTTTTAATCTTACACCCAGTAGGTTAATCTACTGGGAATTGTTTATTGTTAAATACTATAATGTAGTTGTATCTGAACCTTAGTGGACGCTCTAAGTAATACTCATCGTCCAAGCTAACTGTCATTGACTTTAGCTTTTCTACTAAGTTAGGAAATTCCCTACCCTTTAGGCGAATCACTTCGCTACCCTCATACAGGAAGTAAGGATAAGCTTCTGCAACGAAGTTAAATACGTTGATATGAATTATCCCATTTTCCACTATAGGTAAGTACAACTGAACTACTCTGTCGTCTGGGTAATACACAACTTGGAACTTCTCTTCTAAGAGGTTACCATACTGTAGTAAGGAGTAAGTATATTCACCTACCGAACTACCCCAACCATAGAAGAGGTTAGCCTGACTGTAAAGGTCAGCTAAGATACTCTCTAACTGGGAACGGTAACGTCTCCCTCTAATCGTTTTAGCCATTTAAATACCCCCTTAGTCATAGTAGATAACCCTGGCTGGTTTTAATACCCAACTTGTTACACCAAGCAACATACTCGCCGTAATGTTTGCCAAAAGCACTCTCTGCACTACCATCGTAACCATCACCACTCGCTTTTCCTGAGATTTCATGTTCTTTACTGCCCCTTAAGAAGTGATATTCGAACTCTTCGTCAGGTGAGCAGTAGATTCGAGTTGCCTTATAGATAAAGCCGCAGAAGTCTTTGTATTGTTGCCTTACTGCTTCTAGTTTTGCTTTACCACCTGGGTTGAAGTAAACTGCTAAGTTTAATTTATCTGGTTCCCAAGGATAACGAACTTTTTGGTACTTCCAGTTAGAAAATGCATAATACCTACTAGAAGAACCTACCTTGAGGACAAAAACCTTACTAAAGTAGAAGTCTTTTGCTTGTTGGAAATCAGAATCAGCTAACCTGAACTTGTCAGAGATAACGGAATCGTAAGGTTTTTGGTTTGCCTCAGATTGAATTGCAATTTCTTTGGTTTCAAGCTCTTGTGTAGTTTTACCTTTAGCAGTCCATTCCCAAACGTAAGCGTACTTTAAAATGAAAGCGTAGTTATCTGAGTCATACTGCAAAGAAGAACGTTTTTCGAAACCACCTTGCTCTAGTTTAGATACCCTGATGTAAAGGGAAGAGAGTGTTTGACCTTTACCCTTACTTTCAAGATACTTGGTTAAGAGGTAGGGTATAACTCTTCAAGCTCTTTAACTTTAGTTTTTTACTAGACTTATTGCCATTTTAAACTACCTCACCAAATATATTCGTCAATCTCTACAGCCTCGCCCTTATACATGTTAACTTTCTTTGTACGGAACTCTATTCTTTCAGACGGTTTGATGCCTGCCTGCTTACACAAATTAGCATATCCTTGGTAGTCTTTTCCTAGAACTTCGCTAGTTTTAAGATTACCTATTCGTGGAGAGTCACTAGTGTAACCATACCCTAGACCTTTAAGGATTTGTAAGTAACGATTGCTAGTTGCATCGTTAGGGTCGTAGTCACCTCTTCGAATACTTCCGATATCAAAGTTAGATTTTAGGAAATCTTCATCATACCCACTGTAAAGGAAATAGTTTAGATACGCACGTTCGCTAGTTTGGATAGCGTCTGGTAATACTTTTTGAAGATACCTAGCTACTTTAATTAGAGCGTCTGCTTTCTTCTTGTAGGCTTCTAAGTTCTTAGGAGATACAAACTTAACAAATGCTAAGGAGTCTCCACTACCTTTTTCAGGGTGTTTGAGAAATCCAAGTAACTCTAGCAACATAACTATCCAAGTTAGCTGTCTCTGGAATTAAAACCTTAGAGAAGAAGAAATTCTTAACGTTTTGGAACTCTCCTGCAGGCATTTTTAAGAACATAAGTCCTGTTGTCAGATTCGTAAGGATATGTATTCTTCTCAGATACGATAATTACTTTATCCGACCTAACATCAACATACCCATAGCTAACTCCGAGTCGCATATTTCATTTTGAAATGCGTCAGAAACAGAATCATACTGTAAATCAGAGTAATTTTTCAAACGTTTCTGCCTTTTTTTATCTGAACCTGCTTTTTCCTTTAAGAAATCTGTAACATCCTTGTACAGTTGTGTAAGGTTTGTACCTGCGTTGTACTCTTTCAAGAACTTAGTCATTAGGTAAGAGTAAAGCTCCTCTAAACCACTGATTGCTGTTTTCTTGTCTGTTGAAAGATATGCTCCTTCATATACTTTAACTGATTGAGCCATTTATTAACCCCATTTAATTTTATTAAGACTACCACCATTCCGTATTAGATAACTACTACCAAATATCTACAAATTACTCAGCGAACTCTTTTTAAAGAATTGGCTAATTCCAAGAATACCCCTCAGGGGTACTTCACCAAGCAATGTTACATTCTTGTCACCGAAGTACTTCATGAAACCATAGAATAATGGTAGGGGTACAGGACGAGAACCCTCTTTAAGGTTTTCTAAGTAGGATGCGAAGTCTTTACCGTTGTAGTATTGACCTAACCTGTACTCTGGACGTTTACCACTAGTAGATTCAACGCTGATGACAGATACCTTCATGCGAGGGTCTACTAACTGGAAACTACCCAACTTAGGAAACTCACCATCAGTTGCGTAAGTTAGGAGATACCCCAACTCACCGTAGGTGAGGGAACCTGCTAAATCACTAGAAGAATAACTAGGAAGATACTCTTCATCGAGATTTAGGAAAGATAAACTACTCAATGCAGAATGGCGAGTCGTAAAGCCTTCTTCGTTGACTACCTTACGAGAACCGTCATACTGGAAAGTACCAAGAGATTCAGCACTCTCGAAACTAGGTTTGTTCTTTTCGGCTTCATCAACGTAGCTGAGGTAAACTCTGCCACACAAACTAACCAACTGCGTGCTTACAGTAGCAAAGTAACCGTTACTGCCAACGGCTAAATGCTTATGTACTACCTGCGTAACACCATTTCGATTTTCTAAAATGTCAGCTACGATTTTAGAGTTGCTGGATGTTTTTGTTGCTTTCATGGATTCTCCTTTCCAAGAACGAATCTCGACTAACTCGTTCGCTAAAGAGTTCTAGCATTAGCGAATCAATTCTAGATTTGATAGCCTCTGAGATAGTGAATACCCTAGATAAAGGAACGTAAGTGTCAGTCGCCATACCCACTACAGGGGAATAAACCTCCCAATAGCTATTTTCAAAGTCTGGAACTAGCGTATTGTAGTCATATTTAACGTAGAATCGAATGATAAGACCGTCACCTAAACTAGAGTAAATAGGCTTCTTAGATGCCAACCATTGCTCTAATGAATAATTTTCAAGTACGCTCTCTGGAGGGAGAACTCCCCTCCTTTTTAGTTGAGAGGAACTGAGATAAACCCTTCGGGAGTTAATTTAATACCCACCAATACTTTTTGCTACAGAGTAGCCATTGTAGGAATACTTGTTATTCCACTCTTCTGAAAGACCACACATTACGAGGTCTTTTTCTAATTTTTAATTTTTCATACTACTTCAATCCTAATTCTTTGATAGCTTGCTTAATTGCTAAGTCTTTTTGCTCTTGAGAGTAGTTACCCTTTAGGGTACGGATGAAAGTGCCTTCATCTTGGAGTACAAAACCATTAACGTGAAATCAACTAAATCAGTTTCGACTCGAGGTCGCATGAGAACCCTGTTCTGAGAAAGTAAGCTTCAATCCAAGGTCAGAAATAAGAGATGATACCCCCAAGACCAACTACCTGCTCAACATCTAAATACAAGAGGAACTACCGTCAGCACCTACAAGCATAATAGGACAGCCAATGTAGTCATAGTCCCCCCCCAAAATAGAAGAACTACCTAAACTAATAAAATCTCCTGTGATACCGTAGAGGTTGTTGACTAACGGTAAAACTTCAGAGGTATCATAATCCACACTGAATGCTCCGATAGGGATTAACTCTGCGTAGTTGTCGTCTTTTTAGTTCTGAAGTAAAGATATAATAGTCGCTAATACCCAAGACTGGGAGTTTTTTGATACCTGATAGAAGTTAACTCTTCATCTAACTCTTCGAAGAACTGCTTACGACCTAAATCGTAAAAGCCTTAAAGAATTGGAGTGACGGTTTAAGTAGTTACCGAATAACTCCTGAATTTTAGGGTTGCTAAAAACAACTTCAGAATTGAATACATCTCCTAGACAGAAACGGATATCTTCAATAGTTACATAAGGGAAGATAGTGGTGTTGAGTACCTGAGATACAGGCATATCCCACTCTTCAGATAAACCGTACACAAGAGGGTGAGTTAACTCGTACTTACCTAGGCGATACCCACCTTCGAGAAGTAACTGATAAGTTACTTCGTTTAACTGCACCATACGTGATGTACCAACCATACCAGTTGAAGTGTAAGAAACACCCCAAGTTAAGGACTTGGATGCCCTGGCTTTATACATCTTAATACCGTCATAGGCAGTATCGATAGATGAGCAGGCTTCTCTGTATTCTAAGAGTTCACACATTAGTTTGTAGAACTCGTTTTCTTTACCTGACATGAGCCACTCTAGGTAGAATACCCAAGACTTCAAGACAATGATGCCGTCTTGGAACTCTAGGTTGATACCCTCTTCCGAGTAGGCTTTAAGGAAATCAGATTCAGAGAATACTTCTGGCTCCACAGTGTACCCCAAGTCGAAAGCCTTTAGTAACTTAGCTTTATACAGACCGAGGTACTTTCTCTTCAAGTCGTAAAACTTCTTAGGGGAGATAGAATAGTTTCTGGTGAACTCTGACAAATCTTTATACATACTTTTATTAACCTCACATTACAAGATAATCAATAACTCTATTATACCACAAGAAAGAAAAAAATAACAGTCCCTTAGAGAAACTGTTACAAACTATTATAAACCGATAAAGTATCAACATTAGCAGAGCAACAGTAAATAAATTGCTTATATTTAGTACCTTTAGGTGTTGCACCTTCGTACTTCAGAGGGTACATGAGTCCTTGTACCCCTCTCATAGCAATAACGGTTGCCATAGCACTATCAACTACCTTTTGTTGACCACTATCAGCATGGTAGATAAGAGCCTTACTACCAAACTGAGTTACAGAGATGACACTTACAGGTGACAATTTAGGAGAACCAGTAAAACCGTCCTGCACATACTGACCTGAACTGCGGAATGTTCTAGACAACCCAGTACTGAAGTCAGCTAATACAACATTTTCTCCTAACCTACCGAACTTTACTACCATAACCAAATACCTTTCCTTTAATGGAATTACCCTTGACCGCTCCGAAGTAACGAGAATCATTAGATACATCACGATTGTCACCTAAGAGGATGTATTCGTCTTCGCCTAAGGTTACTACCTCTTTGAGGATACCCTTATTATAGTTGACGTCGGTGACGTAAGGTTCTTGTACCAACTGACCGTTTACATACAAGTCGTCTCCTACAAACTGAACCCTATCTCCTGGCACTCCGATAACTCGTTTAACAATTGGAATACCGTTTTTCACGAGCAATGACTACATCGCCTCGCTCATAAGATACCCAAGGTAGTCTATTAACCCACAACTTTTGACCGTCCTCTAAGGTGTAGTCCATAGAGTGACCTGAAACTGTTACCCTTGATACCGTATTTTGCGAAACGAGTACCCCAACCACAAAGGCTGAAACTACTACCAACACAAACTTAGCTATTTTCTTGAACACCGAAAACCTCATCTAATTCTTTATCTGTAAGTGATGCTAAAGGAGTTACCGAAGTTGCTTCATACTCCATAGCATTGTAAGATGGGTCTAGAGCAGTTACTGCTATGTTTTCGCCATCATCTAGTACATAGTCTTGAGGATTCGACACAACACCCAACTTGATTAGCTCTGATAGTACAGAGTGTATTTCTTTGTCAAAGTTTAGACTACCCTTTGCAAATAAGATTTGCGTACTGGTATAAGTTAAGTTAGGTTTGTAAGGAATAATACAGAGATTTAATACCCCCATAACCCCAAGTCTTAATTGACAAGCCTGAGAAAGATTTCATCTTTTTGGTTGAGATAGCCAAGGCATTAAAGTTTAGTTTATACAAGACAGACTTCGGTAAAATGTAAATGTAGTGTTTACCTGTTATATTACCTTTATCGTCCTTAACATCTATGTAGTCAACGTAATCATACCCCTCAGAGTTTGTTTTTGTGGTTGTAGGGTAAGCCTATCTTACGGTTGGAAATTACGGCTACTGCATTTTTTTAGGGTAACTTAATATCGATGGTGAAGAACGAGCCGTCTTTCTTGACACGGAACTGACCGTCGGAGTTTAGCAACCTTCTTTTCAGTTCGATACCCCTTGGCAAGAGCATAACGTTGGTTTCGTTCAACTTGTCGTAGTACTCTTCTGTGATACCTTTAACGTTGTAGAAATCCTGTTTGAGGCAATGTACCTGTAGGTAGCTTCAAATCGTAGATAGTACCTTGCGTTGGTACAGACAGGCGAGCCTTGTTAAAGTCTTTTTTTATATTTCATCTAGTGTTGCCATACACTAACCCCCTAGTATCCGTTTTCTTCTAAATACTTCATAATATTTATTCCGTTAATGTCCTCTTTATAGACGATAGCGAGCCTACCCTTAAAAACAGAATATTGCGTTGACACCTTTATGAGTTGCTTGCCAAAAGTATTTGTACTATCTAGTAACCTAACAAAATTCTTTACATCAAAGGCGAACCTAAAATCTGGTAAGCAAGAACGGTTTCTGTGTATGCTGGTGCTAAAGGTTGCATCTTTACCTTTCGAGTATCACGCATATTACGGAAGAACCAAATGTACCATTACCTACACATAACGAAAAAAACCATTGTCGAATAAGAACATGGGTTCATAAGAATTATTAACCCTGTTATACCGTACCCCAAAGTTAGTTAAGTGCCTGTCGATATTGAGTACCAAAGTATCTAATTCCACCATGCAAGTTAGATAAGTTATAGTATCATTACGAGATACCCTAGTCTTGAGAATAAAGAGCAAACATATTCTACTTTTTCAACGCTAGATAATCTATTCCATACTACTTTTTGCCCATTTTTTTCCATTGAGTCAACTTTGTTTATATTTCCTTTCTTTACTTCCCTTTTTACAATATTATAAAATGGAGTAAAAAGTAAAGTTAGGTTTATAAGAAGGTGACTTACATACACTAGGATTACTATCCAAGCGATAAGGTATATAAGGTACAGGACAATTAGACGCTTGCAGAAATAGTGAACACAGGTATTCAGCCATAGCTTCACCCAAAAACTTATCTTGCTTGTAAAGATACCCACCCTCTGACCACTTTATTTGGTTTCCTGCAGGACTTTCACCTAAAGACTTAAATTTAACCATGAGCCGAATACCCCCTCTGCTCCAAAGTTATCACCGTCGTATTTAATCCAACACTCATCGTCAGCATCAGCACCACGGTATGCTTTCATTTCCTGATATTTGGACAAAGATTTACCACCAAAGTAGATTTCATTTCGGTGACTTCTACCTTCAGATATACGTCTATCAAGAATATACTCTTCTAATTGACGTGTTGTTAATCCTTTTGCCCAGTTTGCATGAGGTATTGGAGCCACATAGTCAAGGTCTTTGTGAGCAACTAAGCGCTCATTCTCAAAGAACAACTCTATCATGGGGTGATTTTTGAAACATAAAAAAATGCGTGTTCTTTCATATAGACACCTCTTTCTATACTAACTTACAGAAGTCTGCAAGTATATCTTGTAGACTTAATAAATCAGTTTAAACTAATTCTCCTTAACCTTCCCAGTCTTGTAGTCAATGGTAAACCCATCCTGCACGTTGTAAACAAACCTATTACGTGTAAAGGACGAACCATCAGATGCTTCCATGAGTACCCCAATAGGTAACAACTCGTCGCCCCTGTAGTAAGGTGTAACCCGATACAATACGCTATGACCACTAGACTTAATGTAATCTCGTACGTCACCCTCTACCTGAGTCATATACTTTTGATTAAAGGAAATTGTACCAGTTACAAGGTTGTCTAAGTCATTCTTACCACCCAAGGTATAGGCAATGAGGTGGCTACGGTCGTAAACTCCACCTTGTGAGCGCCCCACCCAACCTTTAGGGTTAGGTAACTCAATACCTTTACGTGTTTCAGATGCGACTAAATCGTCTTTAGTTACAGTTGCGATAGCTGTTGTTGCCCTACCGTACACATCTTGACCACCATAAGTGTAGTAATGTTTGGTGTTGATACTGTTCAAGTCTTCTGTGGAGAAGTAAGGTTGGTCGTTATTGATGGTAATTGGTTGAGTACCTGAGTACTCTGGAATGCTTTTACCGTCAGAAGAATAAAGACCACTACCTGCCTGTTTACTTTTGGAGACCTGTTCAGTACCTTTATTGGCGATACCCCTAAGCTGAGGTAAGAAACCTTTGTGATGGATAGGTCCAAAGTTACCACCAACTACCAAGAATATGAGTACTGCAATGATGATTGAACCTATGAAAGTTCTAAGACTCCTAGGCTTATAGGTTTTGTTGTACTTCTTAGACATGAGAATACCCCACCTTCTTAAGGAAAGCATTCCATGAACGAACAGGAATTACATACTTGAAGAGATACCCATTCAACCTACTATAGTATTTTGTAGGCATGTAGAAGATTTTCCTTGCATTGGTTCGGTAAGCCAAGGACAAGGAGGAACAGAGCAGATACTCGTCTCCGACTGTCATGGTGCATCCGCTATCGTAAGCACCTTCGTCGATTGCCCTAAAGGTAACTCCGTACCTCTTAGCTAGGTCTTCTAAGAAAGAATACTGAGCCAATGAACTAACTACATCGAGTAGGACGATATCGAATCGCCCCTTTAAGACCTCTAAGAGTGCCTCGAAGTTAGATGACTTCTTAATTTTGTGAGGGTACTCAGCTAAGTAGTCTGCTACCTTCTCATTAATTTGTTCAGCGGTTGAGAACTATCTTCTTTGATGAAGTAGTCCTGCAACTCGTCGATTGTTTTACTAACTTCTAATACTATATCTTTGCACTCAATAAATAAAGTGCGCTTTTCTGTCATAAATCTGCTACCTCCAGTTAATTACTTTTTATAAAGGCATACCATAGAAAGCCATATAAAGCCACATAAGAGCCGTTTTTCGACTAGCCTGCCTCGATACCCCTATCAGCCTAGAAAAAAAGCCTAAAATAAAAGCGAATAAGCAAGAATAAGGCGAACAAGACGAGAAATACCCCACAAGCCACCAAAACCCAAAAGGCAAGGTGCAATACAAGGTAAAGAATGCTAGTCAAAAGACAAAAATACAATAATGCGAGAATAAATAGGATAATGGCTATTACTAACATAATCACTTACCTCCTTCCAATTTCTATATACCTACATCTTACCATAAATGGAAAGAAAGAGCAAGCTACTCTCCTAGGTTGTATCCAAGGGAAGTAACGTACTCTTTAGTTTCTTTTAGCTTTTTCTTTAGCTTTATTCTTCAAGTTCTCAGAGTAAGAACTTATAAGGTTTATATCTGACTCCAAAGAAGTATATTCGCTAGGTTCGATAGGATAAATCTCTAACAGCTACTACCTCAGAGTAGATATCCCTATCTAAAAGCAACTGAGGTTAGTTGAGTTAGCAACCTAGAACGAAGAACTGCGTTAGGTTGTTTGTCAATAGAGTCCTTTAAAGGAAACATACTCAGCGTGAGTAAAAGGTTTCTCACCTTCTTTATAGATTTCTTTTGCTAATTGAGAAGTAAGATAAGAAATTATCTATTTCTTGAAGTTCCTTAGCTTTTTACGTCATCTGGTAGGTTCTCGTTATTGATTGTTGATTTTTGCTGACTTGACGTAGTCTTCAGTAAGAGTTGACTTCAAGTCTGAACGAGATTCATCACTGTAGAAAAGAAGTTACGATACCCGATTGGCTGGGTTGTTGAGTTACCGTATCTTTCTTGGGGTCAGATACAAGCGTAGGCATGTAAAGTGACAAGATTGTTGAGAAGAGGAATACCCCAGTTAAGGTTGCGAAGAAACCGCTGTATTTAAATACTTACTAGCCTCTCTAGAAAGTTTGTAGTTCTTACGTTTGAGGCTCTCTACCCTTCTCTCAAGTTCGTGGTAATCTTTTAGAGGAACTTGCTCTTCTTGTTCAGTTTTAATGGTTGCTTTGTTGTACCCTTCTAAGATGTTTACCTTAACTGCGTTGAAGAGGTTAGCCTGTTCAGGGAGTGTAATACTGGTAAATCATATCTCCGTCTATATAGAGGTCATAATCTTCACCGAGATACCCCACTGATTTACCCCTACCAAGGAAGAAGTACAAAGCCTGTAGGAAATTACTGTCAGAAGTGTTTTCATCAAAAAGGTCGTCATACAATCTTAAGACCAAGCCACCACTAACGACACCCTCTAAGTCGAGTATCTTGTGGATAGAATCACCAATTTTTCCTAAATTCTGCCATTGTGAGTACCCCCATTGATGAACATACTCTTCATATTTTCAGACATTCTATAGATAGAGTGCTCATGTACGATACGGTAGATAAGCAACTGACCGAAAGCAAATAGACCAAACAAGACAAAGATAAGGTCAGTTCCTAGAAATACCCCATACTCTATAAAGAGTATAAGCAAAGGAATTATTAAAATTAGAGACTTAACTAAGTCGTAAAGCATTCTTGCATGAGAGTTAATATATTTCTTTGGTAAACGTACCCCCTCAGCATATAAGCGTACACAAGTATAGTCTAACAAAAAGCATGAGAAGTAAGTATAAAAAGCCTATGAGATAATAAATGTTGTCACTTACAAACCCAAGACCACGATAGATAACCGAAAAATAAAGACTTGCTAAGATAAAAAAAGTACCTGTACTGCCAAAGGTAACGCTAATCGGATGAGACTTCTTCAACAAGAAGAAATAATTAGCTAGGTACTTAGCCAAAGTAGATTCTACATCTGACATACCAATACCACCAATCTAAAATAATAAATATATTTAAGGTACAAACAATGATAACAAAAAAAGACTCCAAGTGGGTCTTAATTATCTTATGTAGTTAGACTAGATTAGTCTTTGCGTTTAGCCAATATCCCAAGTCCACCAAGACCTACAAGGCTTCCAAGGAGAGCAAGCATACTTGATGCTTCACCAGTGTTAGGGAGAGCTTTTTCAGTTGCTTGTTTAGTTTCAGCTTTGGCAGTACCTTTTGCAGTAGTACCCACGTTGGTTGCTTTAGCGTCAGCTTTGACAGTGTTGTAAGCAACGTTGACTGGTTTGTTTTGAGCCTTAGCGTCTACAACATCAACCACTTTACCGTCAGCGTCAAGGACAGGTTTAACCTCTCCACCTGCGTTACGGATTTCTTCTGCTCTGTCTTTCAAAGCTTGCAAGCGTTGTTGTTCAGCAAGGTATGCGTCATGGTCGGCTTTGAGTTGCTTAAAGTTTTCATACCCACGAGCCTTAACTTCTGCGATACCCTCAAGACGAGCCAACTCTTCCTTAGCAGTTTCCAACTCAGCACGGAGTACACCAAGCTTAGCATTAGCGTCAGTAAGCTCTTTGTCCAAAGCCTTAAGGACTTCATCACGATTAGTGAGAGCAAGTTCAAGTACTGTATGAGTGTCGCTCGCTTCTTTAGATGCTTTACGTTTACGAGCAAGGTCTGCACCAGCTGACTTACGAGCCAAGACTGCTACATCATGAGCCTTAGTAAGGACTTCTAATTCACCCTTAGCAGTGGCAAGAGATTGGTCAGCAGTAGATTGTTCAGCCTTAGCAGTCTCAAGAGCTGTTTTAGCTTCAGCGAGAGCCTTAGCCTTGTCAGTAGCGTTTGATTTAGCTAGAGCAAGTGATTCCTTAGCAGTTTGCAAAGCTTCAGTGTCAGTAGATAGTTTGTCTTTAGCGTCAGCAAGAGCCTTTTCAAGCGCTGGAACATCAATCTCGTTACCTACCAAGTCTGACAAGTGTTTGCGAGCATTAGCAAGAGCTGTTTCTGCGTTGGCGTAATCAGTTTGGGCTGATTGGACGGCTGATTTGGCTTGGTTGAGTTCAGAAAGGGCACTATCATAAGTTGATTGAGCCAATGTTAGTTTTTCTTGGAGAGCCTTAGCATTATTGTTTGCGGTAACTACCTTGGTTTTTGTCGAACTTAGCATTTTCAGAGATACCATTATTAGATGTACCGTCGATGTGGATGCTGAATGGGAAAGTTTTGTTAGTACGAATACCAACACCAACATATTGTTGGTACACAACATCTGGCTTTGCGCTATCCAAACTTGAGAGACTTAAAGCATGCCCCCACTTAGGTTCAGAGTCGTTGAAAATCATTGAAATAAGGTTTTCATAGATTGCTTCTTTCAACTCAGCTAAGTTAGTTACTTCGTTCGCACTAAAGCCGAGGTTTTTCTGAAATTAGGATACCATTTTTCGCTTCTACTCCGTCAAGAGCATCAAAGTCATGGTTTTCTTCTTCTTTAGACGCTTTTGCAACTTCTTTAGCAATACGCATAGAGTCTTCTGTTACGATAGCACGTGGTCTACCAAAAGCATCACGGATTTGGTTGATAAGGTCAGCTGTGAACAGGTTGATTTCACGCTCTACCTCTGGAGTAAGGTTAGCTACATCAACTTTAACATCACGGTCTTTACCAGTAACTTTGAAACGGTTAGGGGTTGTTCTCGGTGTCTCCGAGATACCCACGTTTTTCCATTTCTTTTTCACCAAGGTCTTTAAGTTGGTTAGATACAGACTCACTTTTAGATTTAGCATACTCTTTTAACAAAGAGATATACTCTTGACTTACTGGGAATTTTGCATTAGTTGTTGAAATACTTTCCAACTCAGTCTTAGCACGGTCTAGGTCAATTTTGTCTGCATTGAGAGCATCTTGTTTTGAAGACTTGTCAGCCTTAGCATTAGCAAGGGCTGTAGTAGCTAGAAAGTTTAGTTTCAGCTTGAGATACCCCAGTTTGGGCGTCTTTAATAGCTTGGTCTTTGTTGGCTTGAGCTTTTTTACCTTTATCAAAGGTTAGTCTGAGCAGTCGCTACGGCTTGAGTGTCAGATTTAACTTGGTCAGTAAGCGTACCTACCTCTTTTTCAAGTGGAGCAACATCAGTAGTAGATGAAAGAGCATCTACCTTTTTCTGAGCTTCAGCTACCTTATTAGCTGTAGCTGTGGCAGTTTTCTCAGCATTAGATACTACCTTAGTTTGGTCAGCAACCTTTTCAGCAGTTGCAGATACAGACTTATCAGCGTCAGCTACAGTCTTTTCAGCTGTAGCAAGCTCGTTAGCCTTCTTGTCAGCGTCAGCCTTAGCCTCAACTACCTTTTCAGGTGTAACAGACTCAGCTTCTTCTACCTTTTTAGTAGTGTCAGCGATAGTCTTTTCAGCATTAGCAATCTTTGCTTCAGTAGTTGAAACAACTTCTTTTTGCTAGCTACATCCTGATTAGCTTTATCTGATTCAGCTTTAGCCTTATCAACATCAGCTTGACTAGGAACTTTAGCAACTACCCTAGTTGCAGGCTCATTAACCGCAACCTCGGTTTCGCTAGCTGATACGCTAGTAGATACCCCAAAAGCTGTAAGTGCTAAAAGTAGAAACGACTGCGCCTGTACGCAATTTTTGATGTTTCCGTGACCTTGTGTTTTTGATGGTTTGAGCATAATATATGTACCTCGTTTTTTTATTATATTTTTGTAAGATAAGTAATAGATAGATAACTAACTACTAACCCCTAACAACTATAATACAAGTTTACTATAAACTTAATAAAAAGTAAAGTAGTTTGTAGAAAAAAATTTTTAGTAGTCTGCAGAAATAAATAATACTACTTACAAAAAAATAGCTAAAAAAATAGTAAGAAAAAAATAGATAGAAGAACTCTGCAGTCTGAAACAAATAAAAGAGCCAACCCTTTCGAGTCAGCTCTTCTACTAATAATTTCTGGGAACTGTTTTAAGTCTGTTATTGGTTGCGACGTCGATATAGACCTGCAAGACCAAGAACAGAAAGGATTGCCATACCCACCATAGATGCTGAGCTTTCGCTCGTACCAGTGTAAAAGGCAATTGTGGTTGCTAGGCGCTGGCTGCTCTGGAGTTGGTGGTTTTGGAGTAGTAGTCTTAACTGTGTTAGAGATATAATCTACCCCATTGACACGGTTAGTGTACTTGTTGTAGAACTCACCGTAAGCAATACGCTTCATGTCGATTGACGCATCAGCACCAAACTCAGAAGAATCAACTACTGTCTTAAGGAAATCTTCCTTGAATGAGATAGTAATGATACCGTTTGCTTCGTCATGGATTGCTTCAGTAAACTTAGTTACGTCTTCGCCAGTCTTGATTACGTGAGTACGACGTACTTTAAGACCTTTAGCTACTTTTTGACCAGCTTTGACAACCGTTCCGTCTTCTAGAGTCACATCTTCTTTGAAAGTTGTGTCTTCTTTAACTTCTTCAAGTTGTCTAACTGTAATGTCAGTTGTAGCAACTACTTTGTACTTACCAAGGTACTTGTCACCAGTTTGGTCATAGTCATCAATGTAACGGTATTCCCATACGTGGCTACCACGGTTAGCTGGAAGTTTAGCACCACTCAATAGGGTAAGAGAACTCTTGACCGTAAGTAATAGTACCCCCATTAGCTGATTTACCGTCAACTACTACATCCTTCTTAGGAGTTAAGTTAGGTACATTGTTACGGACTACGTTACCGTAGTAACCATTACCAAAGTCAATTTGGAATGTTTGGTTTTCGTACTTACCAGTGAAACCTTTGTTAACTGCCATTGGCATGTGGAAGAAGATATCTTGACCAGTCTTCACATACTTGTCGTAAAAGGCTTGAGAGCCTTTAGCAATCCAAACTTGGAATTTACCAAAGTTAGATACATCAATACCACTGTCTTTGATAAACTGTTGTACGTGCTCTGGAAGTTCATTCAACTTAGCAGAGTCTGCTTCGTAGAAGTCTAGACCTTCTACTTTTTCACCCTTAGAAGTTACTGCATAGTAATCTTTTGTGATAGGAGTTACTGCTTTTTCTGGGTAGTTTTTCCAAGTATCCGAAACCTTTAGCAATAGCAGACTTAGAAGATTTATCATTAATGTATTGGTCTAAATCCCACTCAGCAACGTAGTAGTTAACGTCTGTTTGTAGGAGAGTCTTGTTATTAATGTTTTTACCTTCTTTGTTAGTGTTATTCTTAACAGGTTGGATTTTGTGGTTGCCCCCTCCGTTAGGGTTACGTGGGTCGTTAGGATTGTTAGGAGAACCTGGTGTGTGGATACGAACTTTGTTAGAGTAGAAGTGTATCCGTTACCTTTAGGTTTTGTCTGGAGTTACTTGTTTTGTAAACGTAAGTTACTTCAGTGATACCCTCGGATACTTTTCCGTTTTCCTTACCAACTGTCTTGTTAGGTACTAGTTTGTAAAGTTTACCGTCGACCTTGATTTCTTTAGGTTTGTTATCTGTTGTGTCGTAAGGACTACCAACTTTACCACCTTTAGTGTCTTCATGGTCTTTCTTGATAGTGTTACCGTCTTCATCAACATAGTGAACGATAACATCACCAACATTAGGGATTTTATCTACTGGTTTGTAGAAGTAAGTAACAAGCTTAGTACCCTCGATAACTTGACCTCTTTCTTCACCCTCTACATGGTTAGGTACACGTTTGTAAGTGATACCGTCTTTTGTAAAGGTTTCAAGGATGTGGTCAGTTGTGTCATAGTGAGAACCTACAGACTCATTTACAGTGTCTTTAGCTTTACCAAGGAGAATGTTAGTACCCTCTACTCGGTATTCTACGTTTACGTTACCAGTAGCACCACCGTTAACGTCCATCTTGAATACGTTTTCGTAAGTAGCACCGTCATTCAATACCTTATAGATGATAGTGAACGCTGTCGGAGTGTAAGGAACAGTACGGTCAGCGTTAGCTTTGTCGTATTCTGATGATACCCCTTTCACTTCTAGCAAGCGAGTTGAAGTGTTATACGAGATGTCCCAAGACTTGTTAGCTTTCTGCATACCTGCAATGTCAAGCTCAATACCATCAGCCATATAGTCAGATAGAACGATACTAGTTGTAATAGGACGTCCCGCTGGCAAGGCTTTTGGCTTTAAGATGAAGTGGTTTATAGAGTTTTTAGCAACAGACTCGTTGTTGATGTTTACGCCATCTTCGTTTTGAGCAAGTTTCTCAACAGGAGTATTTTCATTCAAGGCTGTTAAATGATAGTGAACTGTTGGAACTTTTGGCTCTTTAGGAATCTTGTGGAACACTGGGTCAGCTGGAGCAGTAAGCTTAGCCATCTCAATACAGGCTCTTTTTTGGAACTTCTGGAGTTTCTCTGGAACGTAAGGAGTTGGAACATAAGGAACTGGGGTCCAGTCAGTGTTTTTAGGTTGGAACTTGAGTGGAGTATAACCTACAGGAGTCCAAGATGTATCAGCTGGAGTGAAGTTTTCTTTGTTATACCCTACTGGCTGCCATTCAGTGTTACGAGGAGTGAAAGTAACTTTTTCATAATCTACAGGCTTCCAGTTGAGTGTCTCCTGGTGTGTAGGTAACCTTCTCATAAGATACAGGCACATACTTAGGAGGTGTGTCTGGAGTGTAAGTTACAGGAATGTAAGTAGCTTTCTCGTATGTTGCAGGTTTGTAATCTACTGGTTCGTAAGGAATAGGAGTTCCTGGTTTATAAGGAATTTTATCATAGGTTGCTGGAGTATAAGTTACTGGGGTATATGGCGGAGGTGTAGTTGGTTTGAACTCTACTGGGGTGTAAGTTGCTGGTTGGAAAGTTTCTGGGGTAAAGTTTACACGTTCTCTAGGCTGCCTAGAAGAAGTAACTTTAGTAATTGTAACACGTTGAGGTACATTAATTACTGGGGTAACTACTTTAGTGTTAATAGCAAACCAAAATGTACTACCACCACTTGCTGGTCCATCCCACTGAATAAATTCTGTTTTAAACTCATCGCCTTGTTCGAATACCCCAAGGGCTGCACCCTTATATTCGTACTGGGAACCTGAGACATCCCAATCATAACCGATATTGTCGTTCTTGCTGTCAGCGTAAACATACCCATCTGGGTGACTAGTAACCGTAGAGCCATTGATTTCCACATGACGTCCACCATAAACACCTGCACCTTCCCAACCTACATAGTTATAGTTTAGAGAAGAGAAAGTTAAAACTGCTGGGGTCTTACTAGACGCTGTAAATTTAACTTCTTTACCGTTAACATTGTAGAAGTAAGAATCAGTTACATCAAATTGCATTGCATCAGACGTGCTACCTGTACCTTCTTTACGAGCGACAACAAAACCTTCCGTCGGGTCTTGTAAGGCGTAGACATCTACTGCACCAGTTTTACCTTCGTCCTTAAGATGGAACTTACGGTGGATACGAGTAATAGGGTAGAGTGTTACCATCTTCAGTAGTTACTGACAAACCATTCAAGCTAAGGTAGTCTATTTCTTCTGTCCAACCAGTTCTTACTTTAGAGTACTTATATGCCCATTTACTATTTAAAACTCTTGCATACCCTGATTCTCCTGACGATGAACCAATATAAGAGGATTCTACCCATTGACCACTCTTAGTAAACTTCAATGAAGCATCAGGATTAGATTTAGCCAAGTTCAAAGCTTGCAGAACTACGTCTTTTGCATACCCCTCTGTTTGCGTTTTTGCTTTTAACTCCTCATACTTACGTTTCCAAGCCTCTTGTTCAGAACGTACATTATCGTATGCGTTGTTATTAGCCGTTTTCGATGTTTTTTTGCAGCTGTTTCGTTATCTACCTTTACGGTTTTAACATCTACAGTAGCACCTAAGTCACGAAAGTGCTTTTTATTTTTGCATCTGCATCTTTGTCGATACGAGAAACCAAGTCGTTAAAATTGTTATGTTGTTGAGCATTTTTATCGTTCTCAGCCTTAGCCGAATTTGACCTCTTAGCTGTCTCTGCCGCTGCCGACTGTGAACGGCGAACTGTTTCAGCTTTTGCAGAGTTAGAACGCTTGTTGTTTTTCAGCTACTACGCTAAGTGACTTAGTACGGTTGTCATCTTCAACCTTTTTTGACTGCATTGGAACGTTTTTCGTTTTCAGCCTTAGCTGAGTTAGAGCGACGATGCAGTTTCTGCTTTTGCAGAGCTAGAACGACGTTCGTTTTTCCCTAACAACTGCTTGAGAACGCTCTTGTTCGTTGGCTACACCTTGTTTAGCCGCGTTAGAACGTTTTTCGTTTTCAGCTTTAGCAGAGTTAGAACGTTTAGCAGTTTCTGCGTCAGCTGATTGTGAACGTTTAGCTGTTTCTGCGTCTGCTGATTGAGAACGTTTCTTGTTTTTCTTCGACAACAGAGTTTGATTTAGCTACGTTGTTGTTTTTCTACGTTTTTAACTGCATTTGAACGTTTTTTTCGTTTTCAGCTTTAGCTGAGTTAGAACGACGCTCATTTTCTTTGATAACTGAGTTAGATTTAGCTACGTTGTCATTCTCAACATCTTTTGCAGAGTTAGAACGACGTTCGTTTTCCGCTTTAGCAGAGTTAGACAAGCGAATGTTTTTCAGCTACTACAGAATTAGATTTAGCGAGGTTGTCAGCTTTAACTTCTTCTGCTGAGTTAGACCTACGCTCGTTTTTCCGCTTTTAGCTGAGTTTGAACGTTTCTCATTTTTCAGCTTTAACTGACAGTGATTTAGCGTTGTTGTCGTTTTCGACTTCTTTTTGCTGAGTTAGAACGACGTTCGTTCTCGGTTTTAGCTGAGTTAGAGCGACGGTTGTTTTTCAGCGACAGTTGAGTTAGATTTTTGCAGTGTTATCTTCTACAACTTTTTTTGAGCAGATGTAGAACGACGAGTGTTTTTCTGCGTCAACTGATTGAGATTTTTGCTTTGTTTTCAGCATCGATACGAGTAGAGTTGCTAAGGTTTCGAACTACCGTTTCAGGTTTGCAGTAGATTTACTGTTGTACTCTGCTTTCTTAACTAGGTAGTCTTTAATAGCTTCTTTGTTGATGCCTTGTTGTTCTGCTAGAGAACGGATATATGCTTGGTATCCTTCTACAGAAGTACCGTCAGATGCTTTCTGAATGATTTCAGTAACCTTGATGATTGCATCTTTGTGCTGTGCAACTACTGCTGCAGTGTCTGCGTCCAAAGTTTTAATAAAGTCGTTGTAAGATTCTACCGCTTTAAGGGTGATCTTTGTCCAACTCGTTGTTAAAGGCTACGGTAGAGTTCTTTTTGGTTTACCCAATTAGAAACTGCAGTTGAGTGAGCTGTAGCAGTTGACTTCAACTCGTTAGATTTTTCAGTTTCTTTAGCAGTGATAGACTTAACTGCTTTAGCAGTATCTTCAGCAGTTGAAGTTGTTGGCGCTACCTGAGTTTTGTCTTGAACTACATTTACACCAACTTGTTCTGCGTTTTTAGCTTCTTCTTGAACCTTGGTGTGGTCAATTGTTACAGGTGTTTCGCCAGTAACCTTGTTTTCATTGCCCAAGTCTGCTTTCTGCTTGTCAGAAATAGCACCTGCAGGAGCATTAAGGTTAGTTGATGCGTTACCTGTTGGAGTTTCATTCTTGATAGTAGATTCTTTAACTTCTACACCTGTTTTTTTCTTGTACTTTAGGTTGGTTAGCATCTACTACCTTTTCGTTGGCGCTTACTGTGGAAGTACCCATAGCAAGACCAACTGCTGCTAACCCTAAGACAACACCTGCTGCGCCTCCAGACTTCATAGTACGGATTGAGCCGTGAGTCTTTGTCTCTGAACTATATTTCATATATCAGTTCTCCTCGCAAAAAATTATTAGACAGTCCCCTGCGCATAGTATGCGCAAGAAACATACAGACAAAGTACCCTAGATGTAATTAACTATTTTGCTGACTGAAAAAAAAAATAAGAGCAACCCCTAAGAGGTGCTCTTTTAGACTACAAGTAACGAGAATTAAGATTTATATCAAGTACCCCTACTACCGTATTGAGCGCCCTACCGTTGTATGTTGGAATATCGTTCAACTTTTTAGCGCCACGTCTTAACGGTTCTGGGAGGTCTGGGAATGGCTGAGCAAGATTCATACCCTTATACTGAATTCTAAAGGTTTGAGCCTCTTCTGGGGTGAAACCATAGTAAATGAGGGTTTCTACCATCTTGTCAAGTAGAGGGTTATCTTCGTGGACTACCTTAGCTCCACCCTCTTTACCAAGAGCCTTAGCCTCTTCAAGAGTAATCTCTTGACCAGTATTACTATTGATGTACTTACGGTGTGGTGGAGTGTAAACGAAGGGTTGTCGATATCAACAGTACGAGGTAAACCATCAGCATCTAGGACGAAAGCATGTTCGTCGATGTAGATAGCATCTTCATCGTCAGAGAAAGCATACTCATCTTTCGTTGCTAACTCTTTTACACCGTATGGGATATTAGAGCCTTTAGGGAAAAGGAGTGAGTACCTATCATTTAGCTTACCGTGTTGCATTTGCCATATAAGAGTCGCTAACCTTCGAGGTGACATACTACCCTTAGGGAAAGGAGATACAATACCATCAGCTGAGTCGCCACGGAGAATCTTGTAAAGGAGCAAGGTATTGTAAGGAACGTACAAGTTATTGAAAGCTGATAGTCCTTCAACTACCTCTTGGAAGTTGCTAGGTGTAACTTGAATGTACCTATTCTTTTCTAGGTCTTTGCTTTCTGCCCAAGTAAATTTCTTACTTCGGAAGAATACAGACACCTGTTCGTCTACCAAAGGTAGCATATCTGCGTCGTTGGTAATAACATCGATGTAGTGATTTGGATACTGTTCTTTTGCACGTTGGATTGCGAGGAATACTAAGTCGTCTGCTTCCCAGTTGTGCATATAGACACATTTGACTCCGCCCTTCTCGAGCAAGTCTTGTGCTAGAGATACCCCTTCGAACATAGAATTACCCATAGATTCACGCTTACCTTTGTACTCACCATCTACTCCAGTAGGTTGTTCCTTCATGAAGTAAGCCTTACGGCAAGGACAAGGTCGGTCAAAGCAGACTACGGTAGGGTGTTTACCACCCTTAGACCAGTTGAAGATGTTTTTGATAGTACCGTTAGCGATTGTAGTGTCTACTACTTGAGATACCCCATTCACTTTCATAGTACGTGAGAGTTTAACCCCTGCATAGGAGAAGTTATGAGCCATGTGGTTGAAGTCCACAATAATAACTCGGTCAGATTTACTTGTTGGTTTAAATGTCATTTTTAGCCTTTCTATTCTACACCTAAGTCTACTGCTAGGTCAATGAAGTACCTGAATAAATTATCCACCAGTTCTTCCCTTGGTTTTTACGTGTTTGTACTTCTTATATTTATACCTTACAGAAGAATGGTCTAGTTTAAGGAATGCTATCTCTTCTTTGGTAAACTTCCTCAATTTAATTCCAAAAGAAGCAAAGGAAGTCCTTAAAATTTCTGGGTTGTGAATTCCACGAAACCTACCATTTACTTTAAAGAGTATTCTTTTTAGCAATATCTCCATAAGTACGGAAGAAGTCAAGATGTAAAGGGAGATAGGAATATTCTTTGTACTTGCACATACTAGGGCAAACAGAGTTATATGCCCTAATCAACTCTTTTTAACGGTAGTGGAATATCCTTATAGTAGTGAGTTTCTGCAATCATACAATAACCTCCTCACATCCGTCAGCAATCAAGTCATTTACAGACTCCATACCCCCAAGTGTGTCAAAGGATAGGTTGTAATCAAAGAGTTCATTGTAAACCTTAGCACCAAAAGCCTCAGCTGACTCCTTATAAATGGACTCGCTATCTTCTACTAAGCTTACAATCATTACATTACCTGGCTCCCAAATGAAAGCTCTGTAAGTACCTTCCTTTAGTTGTGGCGTGTCGAATAACTGTTTCATGTTGTTTGTTACCTTTCATTTTAAAAACTAGTCTTCCTTTTTTGGGGGAAGAGGAAATATAGGACTGAAGTTCAGCTTCGTTGTCAAGTTTCCAGTTGTCGTTGGACTTCCATTCGTAAGTACCGTCTTTGTAAGCTACAAGCTCGACGGTAGGACTATAAGAGTACACAGGCTTAGGTGCGCCTTGATACCCCTCATACTTCCCTAGCGTAGTAGGATTCAGCCTCGCCTTTAGAGGACTTACGAGAAAGTTTCATACCCTTGATAGGCTTGGAAGTGTAGGTTCTTTCTGACTTGTTGTAGAAAATGAGAGTACCTTTATTTCCTTCTTTATCTTCATCTGATACCCCAAGCAGAGATTGGAACATCTTCTCAAAAGGAAGAAGAGTATAATCATTAGTGTGATAATACAAGGACTCAGCATCTTTACCGTCGATTAGAGAATATGTTTCGTCATAACCCCTATTGACAGAAGTTTTTACAAATCTAGTAACTTCTGTTTTCTCTGGCTTTGTGTTATAGAACTCTAAGTCAGCAACTACTTTATTGAAGTTATCAGTACCCTCATTGTAACAGTATAGACAGGAACTATCGTAGAGGGACTCAGAATATGTTGTAGTTGAGTCAACACCTCCACCTACCTCTCCTTTAGTTGCTACTCCTATAACTATTACAATTACAAACACAGAAAGTACACTCCGAAAAATGGTGAGTAGAAATCTAGTAAGAGTACCACCAAGATGTTTTTCTAGGAAACCATAAATCCGCTTATACCAAGGAGTCTTAACTTTATTAGACATGCTAACACTCCTTAGAAACAACGGACATGACTACCGTCTCCTGCGATTTTCCTTTAGGCAACCTTTGCACTGAGAAGTCCCACATAAACACGATACCCTTGTCCGTGAGTAACTTACGAGCGTTGACTAAATGCATGCCAGTTTCGATACCCTTCATGTTACCTAGCAAGAGAATATCGACTGCTAAGTCTTTAGGTAGGTTGTCAGGATGGTAGGCAGTTAGACCACGATTTTGTAAATCTGATAAAGAGTCTTTGTCAATGTCTACCCCAACATAAGTGTGACCTAGCTCTATTAAGTATTCTGCGAATACCCCTCTACCACAACCGAAGTCCATGACTACCAATCCGTTAGAGTCCTCAATTAGACTATCGAGAACTCCTTTAACCAATTTAATGTTTTTTTACTTATCATTTAAATACTCCCATATCAAAGCATCTTTTTAACATTACTGCTACCTTACCGTCGTAAGTAGAGTAAACCTTGACCGAACCATGGTGTTTAGATAGCAAATCAGCACCTTTACCGATGTAGGCGACTTGATTAGGAAGAACAGAGTAGATTTCGTCAATCAAGTGCTGTTTCTTCTTAAAGCTATCTAAGAACTCTGGTACGCTGTCAAACTCGCCTACTAGATAATTGTTTGCTTCCTCATTTTCAGTTGAGCGAACCTTAAGTTCTAAAACCGTACCACTACCGAACTCACTATGACGATGGCTAACATACTCCCACTGGTTGAATAGAGCCAAGGCAACGTATGGAGAGCAATGAGAAACCAGTTCAGTCCTTAAGTCTAGAACTTCAACACCTACTAGATAGTGCTTTAAGAGGATTTAACGTCTTCTACCGTTTTTTTACTTTCAAATACTTAGTTATGAGATACCCCTTTCTAGATTATAATCCTTAAGTGAGTGTCACTGTCTATTGAACTCTGAATTTCCTTGATAGGATACCCACCGTAAGACCATATAGCATTAGCTACGTCTAGAATATCTTGGAAGTCGGTTTCTGTATTGTCAATTTCGACACGGAAGTCATCTTCTTTGACTAAGTCTAGTAAATCCTTTACTTTCATCTTATTTTACCTTCGTTTTTCCTTTCCTGAGATAATAACACTAAATAGCGACTTACTATCTTTTTGCGTTACCTATTCCCAAAAACAAGGTGATTACTATAAATTGCGATAGCCTCGTTTACAGGAAATACGCACTTCTTAGCTCCCCAAGTAGGAGTTATTTCTATAGTAGCGTCTTTGTGAATTACCAAACCTAGCAAATCTTTTACTGTCATCGCTATCTCACCCTTTCCACCACATACAATCCATCACGCTTATAGACTTCGTAACTAGGATTACCGTCACCCAAAGTAAGAGAGCCGTCACCAAGGAACGTAAGTGGACTATCTTTGGTTGCAGATTCGATACCCTCAAAGTCGCTGGGCTCTAAGAGTCAAGCACCTCTTCGTTATCTTCGATAATAACCTTACCCAATCCTTGACCGTAAGCGTACTTATCAATCTCAGTTACACTAGTTAGTTCAACGTAATCTCCAACATCCAAAAATCCCTCTTCATTTTTATCTACTTTCATAATTATACCTCAAATTTTTGATATACCTATTGTACCATCTTAGCAACCAAAAAGCAAGAGCAATCAAAAAGAAAGTGCAAGACTTTTACACTTCTTTTTAACGTTATTCTGCTTTAGGGGCGTCTTCGTAAGCCTTGTCGATTTCGGCTTGGTTTTCGACTGAGTAGTGTTCGTTGAGGTAAACTTCTACTTTACCGTTCTTCAAGTGAGTGACCTTCATAGTACGCTCAGTCTTGTACTTCCAAGGGAGAATATTATAAGCAGAACCGTACTTAGCTTTAAGCTCCTTAGTAAGTTCTTCACTGTTGTTGGAGAACTTATGATGAGTCTCAATGTAACCCTTGTAAGTGTTGGTGTCTTTGTTGTAAAGGTATAGATACCCATCTGTAAAGATTTTTAGAAGTTAATCCAGTAGCAATACCCATAGTTCCGTAAGTAAGAGTCGTAACTGACTTACCAAGAACACCGTTACGTAAGATATAACGACTAGCATCAGTAGAACTCTCTTCGATACCCTTAAGGAAAGGCGCTAATTTGTCTTCACTACCTTTGTCTGGTGTCCAAGACAAGTAAATAGGACGGATAGGACTATCCTCATTATAGGTAACAGTCTCTACTACAGACGAGAGCCTGAAGTAGTGAATACTATCTAATGAACCTGTAATAAATAGGAAGAAGATAGCAATAAACACCATTGCCAATAAGAGTAACTCGTCTTTACATTTGTTGATTAAGGATTTAACCTTTTCTTTCACCTGTTACCTCCTAATAACTGAAATACCCAAAGGGGGTATGATTGACCTTCAACGCTGTCAAACAAACCTGAGTCATCGAACTTGCACTTAACAAAAAGTAGGATCCTCAGAACCTTTAGTTACTTCAATCTAAACTGAAATTGGTTTTTGTCTACATGACCACGCTCTACTGCTTCCCCAAAAGCATTTAATAGATTATCACTATCAGACTCTAAGGTAAGCAATACACCTTTACTAGATAGGAACATTAACTTCTCTGCAACCTCTTTAATATGGCTAGGGTGAAAGTACGCTTCTGGTTTATAGAAGTACAAAGGCAGCTCAGTATCATCTGAGTAAAAGTTCAAGTCCTTACGTTGACGAATACCCTCTTTTAGCAAGTTGAGGTTCTTCTCACTAGTGTTTGTAAAACTAAGATCAAATAGCTCTGCAAAAGAGTGACCTGCGTTAGTTACATGCTTTGTAATTCTGGATTCAAAGATAATCATTGGGCACCTCAAATACTATTTTGCTTTTTCCCATCGTTTACCCCCAAGAGCGTCCATTTCTGCTGATACCCACTGGGCAGGGGTCTCAAACTTAGACGCAAGCTCACTCAAAGTAACCCCACCCATAAGAGGAATATACTCAGCGAATACTTCTATATCAGTCCAACGAGTTTGATTCAAAGGTTTGAACGGAAGTAAGGTTAGCGTAGAACCGTCCTGAACCAAGAGAACTGGAAACTCAGTGTAAGGTTTAGCCTTATCAATACTAGAGAAACGTCTTCGCTCACTATCCAAAATGTTTAGTTGCACGGCTGAGACTACTCTGTAGTCATCAGTTGGCACATTAGCAAAGAAACCGTAACTCAAACCGTCTACGAAAGATGACATCTGAATAAAATCTTGTAAGTAATCAGCCAAGAGCTCTACCAATGTAGTAGAACCTAAGAGCTTAGTTACCTTTTTCTGATGGTACTGGAATAATACCGAAAGCTACTTTAGTCATTAGATACCCTCCTGCTCAGCCATTTCAGCGAGCATTTCTTCATGTGTTAGAGGATGTTCAAAGTCTTCATCAGAACCCTAACCCAAGATAAGAGTTCAAAAGATTTTGCCAGTTCTGTTGCATCCTCTTTGCTTAGGGAGATACCCTTACCCATGCGAGAACGGTCTTCGTTCCAAGGACGGATATCTAGTTTAGGTTCCTTACCATTCCAAGATACTAAGTTCAACTGAGTTGTCCAACCACTAGGTGCAGGATTTCCAATGGTAGCAATCTCTTCTACAAGTTCATAACTGAATTCTTTTTGACATATAATTTTTTTCTCCTTTAAATTCTAACTAGGTATATTGTACCACACGTGGAGAAATAAAGAAAGTCCTATGTAGTTGGAATACATTAGGGACTTAAGAATCTCAGATAACTAATCTTCGGGAAAGTTAGACTTAGGTTTAGATTCAGTAAATTATAGGTCGAGAAGAGCGCATTTAATTCTTTAACTCAAGTATTAAAAGTACTCGTTATAGTCTCTCTATCACTATAATAGACAGATACAAGATTAAATCTAGTGTTGTTTAATTTAAGGACTACACGGAAGTCCAGCTTATTACTATTCTTTTACGTTATGTCTTACAATAAAAACTCTTAGATGCAAGAGCCATATAGAGGTAAACTATAAGAGAACTTGGATACTCTATTTTTAGATAGAACACTCTTAGAGATAATAGGAAAGCTATTACTACCCCTCTTAACTTTTTTTCTACTAAGGAGATAGGCATAGAAAATCTTAAAGTTGCATCTTCATTATCAAACATTACATAATTCTCAGATATGTTCAAACCCTTGAACTTTCTTTTTTTGCGTTACTGTAGGAAGAAGTATGTTTATTTAATACAGGAGTTATACCAATCTCTTTTTAAAAGAAGTTAAATCTGTTACCTTCTTAGTTCTAGCTAACTGTAAATCTATAACATACTTATCGAAATCTGATTGTTTATAGAGTACCTCAGGAACGTCTTCAGAAATATAAAAGCTGTAAAAACCAATCACTTATTTTTAGATAAATCTGAGATATGATTGCTGATAAACTTACTGTAGATATTAGTGACTATGTTGTAGTACCCATTGGAGTTGACTATCAACCCCTCAAGCCTAGTAGTTAAGATACCCACAGCGTCTTTGAACTGATATTCGTTACCGTTTAAGTAAAAATTACCTTCACTCTCAGTAATGAAACCCTCACCACCACCTAGAAGTTGTATAGGAGTGTCCAAGGTAAGGCAGGTATCGCAGATAGTTTCGTCTATTAGGCTAGAGTCCTTAAATACCCCAACCACCTCTTCATGCCCTGCTAAAGAAGAGAACCAAGCTTTAGAACTTTCCTGCAAGGACACCCTTTTCCTTATTACTTCGGCATAAGCTTCTAACTCTTCTAAAGAGTTAGACAAATCAAAGTAATCTTTTAGTAAATCTAGAGAAACACCAAAACGTTTAGCTATATTTGTCTTAGTATCTCCCCATTCAGCAACTATCTGCTGAGTTTTAGTGGACTTAAATACATCTTCCAAAGAGATTTTACCTTGCTCATACCTCTTGTAGCGGTGCATAAGTAACCACCTCTCGATACCATAAGCATCTGCTATCTCTTTTAAGGAGTTATATACGTTACCTTTATGGTCTTTATAGACCTTATTTTTAGATTCTTTTAGCTTTTTTTAGACCTAGATTTAGAAAGCTTCTTCGTTATAATTTTTCCTTTATATACTCAAACAATTCAATAGATGAGAAACTTCTTGTCTTTAAGCAATCGCCTAGAGTACCCCACAAGCCTAGTAGCTATCTCTTCAGAGCCATAATAGGAAAAACAAAGAACCCAAATCAAACTTAAGACACCTGCTGACTTAGGTTTAGGGTGTAGTCCTTCGATTAAGAAACGTCGTTTACTGTACTCTACTACGGAGATAGGTAAATCAGAATATAATTTCATACTACTGAACCTAGAAGATACTAAAAGGTACAATAGAAGTTAAGTCTTTTACAATAACAGTTGTTTCTTTATTTGTAGCAAACGCAACACTATTATATACTTTGTCTGCATGGACATAAGGCAACCAAAAATAATTTACACCATCCCAATACAGAGTGTTGTTTACAGTATCTATTAGTGGCAATAGTGAAACCTCCTTTACTACCTATCTTTCTTTCTTTTACCAGTCAAAGCCTCCTCTAGTGACCAACCTCTTCGAAGTCTTCCGTCAAAGGTTGATTTAGATATACCCCAGTGAGCCAACATTTCTGACTTTGTTGGAAAACTGTTACCTAGGTGGTCTGAGCAAGTAACACCTCTACGTGTTTGGGCAACTCTCTGAGATAAAAAATGTGTAACTTCTTCCGTTGACTTACCTTCATCTAACATCCTTAACAGAGTAGTTGATGATACTTTATACTCCTTTGCCATACTCTTAGCCGAAGAGAAAACCCTACCTTTGAAATCCCTATACTCTACAGGTTCCCTAACTAACCTAGTAGGAGTAGTCAGGGACTTTTCTAAAGACCAACCACTACGTCTTCTCCTTTATAGACCTCTAAAGATATCCCCCAATGTTTTGCCATCTCTTTCTCTGTTTTGAATTCTTTTTCCTAAGTGGTCTACTCTTCCATCTTTGAAATTTCTATAGTTAGATACAATCTCATCTAAACTCATACCCTTGGTTTGACATTTCATGAAGTATGTACGAGAGAAACCATAGTCTTTAATAAACTCTAACTGACTTTTATAAATCTTACCTTTGTACTCTAGAACCTTTTGTGTAGAAACTAACTCAACTAACTGAGACTTATCTAGAACACCCTTACCTTTTAAGTAGTTAAAGATATATGTCTGAGATTTACCTGAAACCATAGAGAGGAAAGTAGAGAAATTCTTAAGGATATGACCACCATCTCTTTGGTAAACATTACCTTTATATAAGTAACAACCCAAGGACACCTCAACAACACCTATACTCTCAAGACTTCTAAAGGAATATCCCACATCTATTAGGAATTGGATAACTATTTCTCTTGAAATTTTTACTAGTGTAAGAACCATTACGCTTTAACCTTGTAACTAACTTACCTTTATTAACTGGTTGATACATAAAGGTAGCCACTGCCAGTTTACTTCATCCCAGTAAATTATGTTATTTAGAGTATCTAATAAAGCCAAACCAACAAACCTCCTAGTAACTTACTATTTACTTCCCCTAACTCCAGTTAATGCTTCTTCTAGTGTCCAACCTCTTCTTAAACGAGTATCCACAGTGTAAGGATTCACACCCCAACTCTTAGACATAGCAAATTTTGATTCAAATGAATTTCCTAGGTGGTCTTTACATTTCTTAGCTTCATTAGAATAAGATACAGGTGCGGTTAAAGCTTTTTCCTGTGCCCAACCCTCTTCCAGTCTTTTGTTATAGTTATACCTAGGGATACCCCAATATGATAGCATCTCCTTAGTTGAGTTAAACTTATTACCTAAGTGGTCTTTAACTTTCCTAGTTTTACGGTTTTTAATTATCTTCTCTAGAGTCTTACCTTCAGATAAACCCTTGTATATAGCAGAGTAAGGAATACCTAATTCTTTAGCTAAGTGATTGTACCCTGTGTAAGACTTACCACCATACTCAAACTTTACACCCAGTAATAATTCATCGAAGATAGTTTCGGAAAGTATGCCTCTACCTCTTATTTTTTCAGAGATACCCATGCGCTATCTTTCCCAATTATACCTGAAATTAATATTGCGATGCTAGGTTTAAAGTTACTTACCTCGTATAACTTTCCTTTATATAGAAACAAATTTTGCGAAATCTCAGAAACACCAAGCACTTGTATAGGAGTTAAGCGATACCCTTGATTACGTAGAAAACTAAGGGCATCTTCTTTACACCTTATAGGGTAAGTTTTACCATCTTTTAAAAAATAACAACACCCATTACTAATTACCCTAATGTGAGGCAGCCATTGCCAGTTTACTTCGTCCCAGTAAATGACTTTATTGTTGTAATCTACTAGAGCCAAAACATTATACCCCCTTTTGTTGTTAGAACCCCTATTTTTCAGTTAAATCTTCTTACCTTGACCAACCTTAGTTTAGGCGGTCTCGGAAAGTATCATAACTTAGTTCGTCCTCCTCAATAGTAGTCAGAATCTTCTTTAGTGACCAACCACTATTTAGCCTACTCTTATAAGTTTTAAGAGATATACCCCAACTGTTGAGCATATCCCCTAAACAACTGTATTTATTACCCTAAGTGGTCTACTATTGCTTTCTTACCTTTATAATTAGATACAATCTCTTCTAAACTTAAACCTTTAGATAACCATTTAGAAAGGTAAGCTAGAGAAAAAAATCATAATCTCTAGACAGTTCTGAATAACTCTTATAGACTTTTCCCCTAAATTCAATAACCTTTTCCTTTAGAAATTATTGCCTCTAACTGTTCTTTAGACAATACCCCCTACCTTCAAGGTTTTTAAATATAAGTTGTTTGGACTTTTTCCGAAATTAAGGATAGTAGAACAGGTAAGTTCTTAATGGGTCTTACACCATCTTTCTGATAAATCTTACCATTATATAAGTAACTACCTAAAAGAAACTTCTAAGATACCTATATTAGATATAGGGGGCGAAGATAAAACCCTTACTTTCTAGAAAGTCTATAACTTCTTTCTTTGAATGTACGCTAGTCCTAACACCCTTGTACTGTAGAATTAAAGATACTTTAGTTTTTCTAACATGAATTTGTACAAATGGTAACCACTGCCAATTAACTTCATCCCAATAGATTACCTTATTACTATAATCGACAAGACCCATTACGAACTCCTCACTCAATAACAGGAATACCCTTGTACCCCTTAGACAAGGCATAAGCATATGCCCATGCTGGCTGACCTGGTGCAGACACAATCTTTAGTTCAGTTTGGACTTGAACTAATAGCATGAAACCGTCCATGTTTGCCAAGGAATTAGCTTTATCCACTAATTTGTCGTACTTAGAATCGTAACCTTTACCATAACGGTAAACCTCTTCTAACTCTACACCTAAAACCTCATCAAATGCCCATTCAGAACCTGCACGTTCAAATACTTTGTCACGTTCTTCACGTTGCTTTCTTTCTTCAGATTCAGTAAGAGAATAGTTTTTTTGATGTCGTCAAGCATACCATGAACGAAAGCGTTGTCACCATGGTCAATAACGATTGCACGTCTATTGCCATTCTTACGGAGTGCTCGATAGGCACGTTGATAGAACATTGGATAAGAGAACGTAGTTGAAGTAAGAACTACACAGTCACACTCTTTCATGTCAAAGCCTTCTGCAATAATGTTGTAATTGCAAAGAACTCTAATCTTACCTTTACGGTAGCGGTCGATAATAGTTGCAACGTCCCTAGACGACATTGAAGAGTCAATGCTTTCGGCTGCGATACCCCTTTGTTGAAGTAGTTTAGCGTACTTTTTAGAAGTTTCTACGTCTGGAGCAAATAAGACAGTTTGATAGTTTTTACCATACTTAATCCAAGTATCTACTACATCACCGTAAACTGTACGAGTCATAGGGCGCAGTACCACGGTCGATAGAATACCCACCTCCAATGCTTAGCTTGTCTTTTGAGATAGAATGACTAGCTATATCGGAGTTGCTAGGAGCATAATATACAAACTTAGACAAATACCCACGGTCAATAAGGTCTTTTGTGGTTACATCTGATTGGATTAGGTTTTGATAGACACCAATCAAGTCTTTGTCGTCATTACGCATAGGTGTAGCAGAGAAACCAATACGCTGAGCGTTAGGGAAATCCTTGAATACCTCTTGGTAGCTGTCTGCTGAAGAGTGGTGAGCCTCATCAATAAGGAAAACGTCAATATTTTTTTAATCTTTTTCCTTATTACGGTTGACAAGGTTTGCAGAAGATACAGGTACGTCAATACCATGTTCTTTTAAAAGTTCTGCAATCTGATAGCGCACTACTACCCAAGGAACTAGGACTACTACATCTAAGCCCTGAGAGTTGTAGAACTCAGCTAATTTTGCAATAATGTAAGATTTACCTGCACCTGATGCAAGTTGGATGATGGAGTGTTCTTTGCCGTGAGCAAGCACTCGGTCGAAAATCTCTTGTTGATAATCTCTAAGTTTAATCATTTAATACCCTTTCGTATAGGGCTCACCTACTAAGACTAAAAGTAAGTACCCTAATACACGCATAAAGCGAACAAAAAAATAAATATTTCTACTCTATTATAAACTATATGTAATAGAAAAGGAAGTCCCTTTAAAGGAACTTCACTTATTACTTATACTAGACTATTCTTCTAATCGAATCCTATAAGCAAATTTGAGGGCAGACAAGTAATCTTCTACTACTTCCGTGTAGTAAATTGTTCCACCACCAAAATCACCTTCTAATTCAACTTGAACATAATACTTACCATTGTACAAAATGATAGTAGTCTCATAAGCAGTTTCACTACTTCTATCAAAAACCCTACCACTAACAGAACTCGCTACTTTACCAAAGTCGATAAACTTATCATACTCAAGCTCCGAGTTCCAATCGTAAGAACGATACTCATACAGTGAGTAAGGAAAACCAACTGTAGGTTTAAGGTTTAGCGCAGTCTCAATAGCTTTTATATTTCCTATCTCCAAATGTTGTTGGAGTGAACTTACGTTGTTTTCTTCTACCATTTAAATACCTCAAACCCTATTAGACACTGCTATCGCAAACTTCAAGCAAGCCTGATAGTTGTCGCTAGAGTAAAGTCTAGCTACAATATCACCTTGAATGTCTTCTACCTCTACCTGAACATAGTAGATACCCTCATACTCTATTAGTAATATGTAACATGCTAGGTAATTAGAGTTACCTGTAACTACACCTGAAAGAGTTTTAGCTGTTTTTAGCATAGTTTAAGAACTCCCAAAAATTCATCTTCAGATTCCCACATATCTTTTTCATACCTAAAGTTACAGTTTGGGATTCCTTTTGTTGGATTTAAGTTAAGTTTTTCTTCCAACTCCGTAGTGAAAAGAACCAATTAAATATTGTTGTAGTACGCTCATTTCGTTTAACTCTGTCATTTTAACTACTTTCCTTTTCTATCTTTCCTACAAATATCTAGGATTAAAGCTTCTACCTGTACAGACTCCAAAGCCCCTAAGTAGTCTTTGGAGAAGTCTAGGGAAAAGTCAGTTCCATTTACCTCTTTTACTAAGGTAACATAACTACCATCATGATGTAGGATAGTTACATTGTAAGAACTTCCACTACCCTCTTTGTTTAGAATACCAACTAGAGTTGGGTATTCACTAGCTTTAGATATAAGTGACTCATAGTCAGATTTCTCTAGGTCATTCCAATGTTCTTGATAAGGATAGTCATTAGGGTTAAATCCTACAGACTCTTTCAAGTTTAGCTTACGCTCTAGTAAAGAAATCTTAGCATTCAGTAAATAATCATTCATTGGCATCGGTTTGACCACCTTTCTTTACTACTTTGTATGCAAATTGCAAGGCACTTAAGTATTCCTTACATACACTAGTTATACTTGTAGAGCAATCTCCATCTAAGGCTTGTACTTCTACCTGAACATGGTAACGACCTTTATATAGGATAACAGTAGTTTCAAATTTTAAATTGGTTTCTTTATTCTCAACACAACCCACAAGTGATGGGTAAATTGAAGCTTCTGAAACAAACTCATGATATTCCTTCACTTGTTTCCAATCATCAGGTGAAAAAAATCAAAAATGACTACCAGCAAACCCTAACCACTCTTTAAGATTTAACCTTTCTTGTAAAAGCATGAACATGTCCCTTTACCAAGTAATCATGTAAAGATTTGTTTTCCATAAGTTTATACCTCAATTTTCATTCTAAACTTATTTTAGCATAGATGCAGAAAAATAGCCAGTCCAATCAGACAAACTATTATCTTCTATTAGATACCCTTACTAGAAGAGGATTTGGTCAGGTAACACTACATGCAAGTAGTAATCTACATTATCATAGATTTTTAAGACTAGGTTCAGATGGAACGAAACTAACCCTGACTTTCATGGGCAACCAAGACAATAAAGTTGTTACTGTCTTTGTTTTCAGAGATTTCCTTCTTGACGTCATTTAAAGACTTAAGTGCAAAAGGTACTTCCTCAATCCTATTGACATTTGCGTACCCAATTAGTTGGTTATAAGCATTCTCTAGACTAGAGTAAACACTTAGATTGTTTTGACTACCTCTGAGTAAGGGAACTAAAGGTGTATTAGCCGATTGATAACGTCTTTCACAGACGATGTAATTGTACATTACCATAACTTATTACCTCGTTACACATTAATTTTTAAGGATACTCATCATCTTCACGAAACTTAATTCGTTCACCCTCACCATCTAGCCAGTACTCTTTACCATTAGCAGTTTCATAGTAGATGTACCCCTCAGAGTCTACATAGAACGGTGGCAAACCAAAGGGCTGACCAATCACAATTTGCTTACTTTCATGGCGTCTATGCCCATGTAATTTAAACTCTTTTTTCATTTAGATACCCCTACTAGCGATAGTTCCTAAACTTGCGACGAATATAGCGACGGTCGTAGTGGACTGAGAACACGATAAAAGGCTCTGAACCAGTTACAATCAACGTATTATACATAGGAGTCTGATTTTTAACTTCCTTCTTCTCATCATCAATGTCTACAACAGTTGCCATGTTGCTAGGTGATTCAAAGATTGCAATAATATTGAAGTTTCCATCACCCAATTCAACAGACTGGTCTGGAATACGTCCTACCTTAGTTACAATATTTTCCAAATGTAATTTCATGTTTTTACCTACTTCCTAAAATACTCTCTACCAATGGATAAGTTATTTGCCACTTTACACCACGACATACCCCTAAAGCTGCATACAGACTAGCTAAATCGTGAGGGTATTCCTTACACTCAACACGATAGCCGTCATAATTGGCTAGGAGGTTTGCATAGTGCATTTCCGAAATCATGATATACTCATCTCCAACCGAATAACAATTACACAAAGAAAAGTTACCTATGGAGTTGGTTTTGATTTTCTCCTCTATCAAAGGAGTGTAGTTACGATACGACTGGTCGCATGAAAGCCTAAATGAGAGGAAAATGGAGCCGTCAGAGTCTAAAGACATTAAGAACACATCATGGTGGAATACCCTGAAGTCTTCGGTTATGACGAAACCATCAAAAGCTTTAAGACTCTCTAAGAAGTTCATTACGTCTGGACTCATACCTTACCATACTCCAAAATACTTTTTGTCTTTTTTTGAGGAAAGCAAATTCATCAGCTAAAGCACCTACCGTAAACGGAGAACAGAAAGTGAATAGATTATAGAACATACTTGCAAAAAAGTTTTCTATATGTAGTACATATTCATTTAAACTGAATAAGGAGAGGAAAGTAATTAACATTAAGCCTAGCACTGTTATAGTCTTCTTCAGTTCAGTTCTCTTCCAATCCTTGTACTCTTCCTCACCAAGGTAAGAAACCTCTAAGATGTGCTTACCGTCTTTAGCGTAATGCTTGTAGTACTTGGCAGGGGAATCTATTTTCCAAAGTAGATACCTTACCATAGAGAAGTCGAACTTTTTAGGGTCTGGTATAACAACTTTAAACCTATCTTTACCTACAAACGGCTTTAGAAGTCCAAGCATATACTCCTCTCTTATAGCAAATAGCTCTTTTTCTCTACGTTTACGCTCTTCTTCAGCTAAACGTTCTCTTTCTGAGAGTTTACCTTCTTCCAAACCTAATAAATAACCTAGCAACATTAAGCAATACCTCTCTTCCTTGTTCCAGTTTTTCTTTCTTTTGCTGGTGTTAGCAAAGCCTTTTCAATAGACCAACCTAACCTAACAAGTCTACCATAAAGCGTGCTGATAGTCAATCCATAAGCCTTAGCCAATTCGTAGTAAGAATTATACCAAACACCTTTGTGATCTTGTACCTTTATACCCTCAACATTTACAGTTTTACGGTGGGTTGAGGTGTCTACAGGTGTAGTTAAGGCTTCCCTTACAGACCAACCACGTTCAAGGCGGTCTCTAAGAGTTATAGGCTTAATACCATAAGTTCTAGCCATTAACGATAAAGAACGATACTTATTACCTAAGTGGTCAGTTACTTCTTTAAAAGAATGTGTTTTTGCTATAGGCTTTGTTAGAGCCTCTTCCATCGATAATCCTTCCTTATGAGTACGGTTATAGTACGTTGCAGGCGAGATACCCCAGTGTTTAAGCATCTGAGATAGACTTTTGAACTCATTACCTGGGTGGTCTACTACACTACCTTTATGTTTAGACTCTTCCCTGATTGTAAAAGTCAGAGCCTTCTCTACAGACCAACCCATATTTATTCGAGAAAGATAGGTTGTTCGAGAAATACCCCAATGTTTGGTCATAGCCGATACCGACTTAAAGTTGTTACCTAGATGATCTGTTTGCATACAGGAACTCCAATCTTTATTAAATCGTCAGCAACACGATTTATTAACACATTACATGCCTTAATATGCCTATTAGCGAACTCACCAATACTTGTAGCATGATGCATTGCAAACTTAGGAGTAATATCTTTACTCCATTCAAGTGTGTAATTCATAGTATCTACCTGAATTTCAAAGGAAGAAACAATATAACCTTCTATTAAAGATTGCACCTTGTTGTCAACCTCTTCAGTATAGCGACTACCCATTCGCACTTTTTTTCATCTTCAATAGACTCCTTTAATCTACTTAAAGCATAAGAGAAAGGTTCAGATAAGTCATCTTCTGTAAACGTATAAGTGACTCCATTAAACTCTTTAGTGTATTCTTTCATAAATGATACCCTCCTCTTATCTAGCACCTGTGATATATACGGTGTATTGTACTCTAACATTATACTTCTTTCTTAGATAACCATAATACCACAGTACAAATTCTGGAATTTTGCTATCTATATCTCTTTTTGCTTTCTTAAACCTATACTCAAACTCTTCTGGAGTAAGAGAAAGACTATTAAGGAAATGTATAGCTTTATTTTTTTATATTCCCATGCCTCGTCTTCCTTTTTTTCATACACACAGAAACAAATCTAGCTAACTCTTCCTTAGCAAAATCTACAGTAAAGGAACAGTCTTTAGAGTTTAGGCGAGAGTTAAATGCATACCTAACCCTAGAGAAAGCATCTTGTAGAAAAGGAGATAGTTCTTCTAAACCCTCTACAGTGAAATCTTCTAAGTAATTTTGTATATTTGGATTTTGCATTATGCACCACCCCTAGTACTCATTCGGCATACTCGACCAAATTGCACTTTCTCTTCTTCCAAAGAAGAACTCTTCTTCCATAAAATCTAGGTCATTAAACGTCTTATGGCGACCTAGATTGTCGGTATCCTCAGAGAAGTAAACGAGGTGAGTATCTACACCATATCCAACTCGTTCACCAACCTCACGAACATCTTTAACGTTAGGTTCTGGAATGCAAGAGAAACATATCCAACTTCTTCCCTTACCTCTGGGGTTTAATGTGTAACAACGAGTACCCCTTTCAAGGGAGCAACCACATTCAGCACAAGTTCGGTCAACTTTAATAGAAACTACCTTACAATTAGAACTAGGTTTTTAGTCTAATTACATTCTTCTCATAAAGTGTTCTACCCTCTGCATAGATAGTTTGCAAATTAGCAATTCTACTCATAATTATACCTTTCAATCATACTTCATAGTTAATAGCCAGTAAAAAGCAACCACTATAAGATAGAAGTCTACCAACTACCAACCTTTCTAGAATACATAAAAAAATTTTTAACGTAATTACGATAAAATTACAAGTAAAATCAATAAAAAAATTTTGCTTACTCTTGACCACTACTTTCGATAATGACAAAAAAATAAGCAAAATTCTGAACTAGCTAGTTTATTGCAGAGTTAGATACCCCCTAGCTAGGGATTTGTTGAAACGCTCTTGAGCAGAAAGGTCAATACCGAACTTGTTGATGTACTCAAGGGCATACTCTTTGCTTACCAAACCTTTCTTGAAACCTGACAAGTGACTGCTTTCATACAAGTGGAACCTGATGTGACCTGCATGACACTTCTTGAGTTCTTCTACTGTTGAAGCCTTGCAAGACATTTGGTTGGAGTTCAAGCGTTAGAGTAATTAACAAGCATGTTAATAGTTGACGCTGGTCAAGGATAAAGTCACCTTCCTTAAATGACCATCATATACGTTAGTGTTCTTTGTAACACGAATTAAAAGCTAATTGTCCCATAGTAAAACCTTTCTTATAAATTCTTTATTTGCGTAAACTAGACAAATACTGTTTCTTTAACTTCTCAATAGTGCCTAGTGTTGTTTGGTCAAGTGGATGCCCCCGAGGATCATCGTTGACTGAGAAAAAAATGAATAGTCTGGATTACCATTCTTAAAGTCCAGTTCAAAGGAATATGGAATACCTTTACCCTCAATAACATCCTTTAATAAATTTTTTTCTAGTTTTTAGGAAAAAAAATGAGGCAATATAAGAGTAAAAAGAAACCATATTTATAATTTCTAGGGTTGCTTAAGATAGTAGTTAAGTCTTGTGGAGATAACACCTCTCTAAACACTACTGGGAACTTATTTGGATAGAAATCCATATCTTTAGTATAGACATACCCCTTCTCGTGACGAATGGTTATCTCAAATACCCCTTCGCCGTACACCTTAACTGTAAGACGTCCAAATCCATTATCACCACAAACCTTTCTGAATAAAGGAGTAAGGACTTTTTCCTACTTTAAAACGTTCGTGGTCTAGGTAGAAGTTAGATACTCTTCTAAAGACATCGCAAGACTCATTATAATTCATACAATACCCTTCTACCTTTCCGTCGTTGAACCACCATTTACTTAGCTATCTTCATCTTCACCTAATATGTAAAGATAGGCTTGCTCCGCTTCTTACAAATACTAGGCAACTTAGAACCAAAGTCACGGATGGATTTTGCCCAGTTTTGCACATAAGCAATAGAATTAGTCTCTTTAAGAGTACCTGAAGTAACAAAGTCACTAATACCAGTCTCCTGACATAGAAGAGCTGCGGTCATCTCTGCGATGCACTCCTCTTCTGAGTAACGAGCGCCTGCAAATCCGTCAGACATGGTTACCCCAATACGATTCAAGCGTTCAGCATGACCAGTAGAGTGAGCTAACTCATGGAAAGTTACAGAGTACTTAGCGTCTGCCCACTTATAGGATTTATTAACATGGACTAAATCTTTGCTAGGATTGTAGAAAGAACGTCCGTCATCTACCTCTTCGTACTTAACACCTGAACGTTTGAGGTAATTACCAATTACACGTTCTGGGTCTTCTCTGGAGATAACCAACTCACCAGTGCCGTCCTCCTTGATGCGACGAGGGAGCTCATTGCCGTTAGAGTCCTTGAAATGACGAATGTCAGCTACAAGAGAATACTTCAAGACAAAAGAACTTGGTGTAGTATTTGCCGTCCTTCTTAAAGACCGTACCACCACGACTAGTTTGATAAGACTCACCATCTTTTTAGAGGATTTCGATATCTTCGGGTTTTGAGTTGCGTAGTTACCTCACTATAGAATACCACAGGAAACCATTCAATACCCTTTTGGAACTTAAAGTCAGTACCGTGCTCTTCGTTGTACTTGTTGAGCTGGTTCTTAGTCATATACTCTCCACTAGGAAGAATCATACGGTTGATACCTCGGTACATCTTCTTAGATACCCAGTTGATTGATACACCGAACTTGTGAGGGTTCTGCCAAGGCATGACACCATCTTTTTGGACTCGTCTAATAAATGAGTCTACTACCACATCAATTGCTGTTTTCTTTTTCTTTTCTGACATATTAAAACCTCCCATTAGGGCAGAAAATAAGAGGACAACTACCCACAATCCAATAAAATGGGCGCACAGTCCTAGCAATAAAAACTAACTATACATAGTATAGCAAACCTGATACAAAAAGAAAACCCCCATTAAGGAGGTTTCATGACCAACTATTTACGTTTGTTACGTTTCTTTTTAGTCTTTGGTTTCTTTTGTTGAGTAGTTTCTTCTGCAGGAGCCTCGTCCTCTAAGACATCAGTTTGTGGGAGGTCTTCCTCTTCGGTAAGGACATCAGTTTTTAGCTAACTCCTCATCTTCAGATTCAGTAAGTACATCAGTCTTAGCTAGGACTTCCTCGTCTTCAAGAAGTACGTCAGTTTTAGAAAGACCTTCTTCCTCTTCATCTAGAACTGTCGTCACTGCCATACCCTCAACCGCTGAGATAGCATCGGCTTCTTCAGGTGTTGAGAACGGCTCTTCAGCTAACTCGTCTTCGACTTCCACTTCTGGAATGTCTTGAGTAGATACTGTAATGACATCTTCTACACGGATACGGTCAGAAGAGTTACCAGTCTCTACAAATCCTGTAGCTGGCTGGTCAGTACCGTTAGATGAAGAGTGGCTAGCTGCAAGGAGTTCAGCCTGTTCAAGGGCAAGTCTATCTTCTTCATCTAGTTTACGTTTGCGACGGAAACCAAGGAAAGCAAGGAATCCAACAACTGCAGTACCTACACCAGCTAAGAGGTAAAGTAGGTTATCGTCATTAAAGATTGAGAAAGCCAAATCAGAACTTAGCAAGAAGTTTTTAACAGAAACTGTTGAGAGGTTACCTGCCTCGTCTTCTACCTCTACTACGAACTCGTTACGGTCTTGACCTCTAGATTTCATGTCGTAGTAGTAAAGACCAGTTTTCTCGTCGTAGAGAACTTTAACTTCTTTACCGTTGAGGTAAGCCTTGATAGACTTAATCTTAGAGATATCACGAACATCAATTTGTGATACGTTTTTCATTTTGACTTATAACGTCCTCCGTCACGAATACCCGTGATAGCGATTTGAGGCGCTTTGTTGTCGATAATGAATTGAGATTGTACGACTTGAAGAACTGTATTTAACACCAGTCTCTGTTTGAGAGAACACTTCTAAAGGTGTAAACACCGTCCTCTTCAGTAAGATTTGTCGATGGAGTAAGTGTATTCCCAGTTTCCGTTGACACCACCAGTACGAGATACTTTGATTGCGCCTTTAGGAACTGAGATTTCCTTACCGTCTCGGAAAACTTTAATAGTTGTTTTGTCTGAGTTAATCTTATCTACGTTAGACTCAACTAATTGAACGTTAGAAGATAGAGATTTAAATGAGTGACCTTCCAAGCCTTCGTTAACGATTGAGTAAGATGAACCGTTCTTGTTGATTGAGAAGTTTTCAGTTGTATCAGATACTAACTTACCATTACTGTCGTATGTACGAATGTAAAGGGTGTAGTAGTCGTCTTTGGCGATACCCTTAAGACGGTAAGTACCGTCATGCAACTCTACGAAGTCAGATGAGTTAAGTTCACCCTGTGCACGTCCGATAAGTTTGATTTCTGTACGAGAAGTATCAACTACCTTAGTGTCAACCGATACCCTTAGGTCCAGGCTGTCAGCAGTAGTAAAGGTTGTTGTGTCACCGTTAGTTGCTACCGCTGAGTTCTTACTTTGGTCACCATACAGAGAGTTACCACCGACTGTAATGTCTGAGATACCCTTAGGCGCTTCACGGATAATAGGCGTCTCTACCTTAGGTTCCTCTACTTTCGGAGGTTCTGGTGTGACAGGTTTCTCTGGAGTGATAATATCTGTTGGATTCGTTGGAAGTACGTTGTTGTCTGTAACACTAGGTACGTTAGGGAACAGGAGCAACTGGTCTTTCTGGCTCGATAGGAGGAAGAATAGGGTTGATAGGTGCTACTGGTTTTTCTGGCTCAACAGGTGGCGCTACAGGAACGACAGGTTTTTCTGGTTCTGGAGTAGGCGCTGGAGCTGGGTCAGCTGGGACTACAGGTTTCTCTGGCTCAGGTGTTGGAACTGGGGTTGGAGTAGGTTTGTTGTCTTCAGCTGGCTTAGCAGGTTCAGTAGGTTGAGCTGGAGTTTCGGGTTGAGATGGTTTCTCTGGCTCAGCTGGTTTTTCTGGTTCGCTAGGTTTAGCTGGATCAGTAGGATTGCTAGGCTCTTCTGGTTTTGGAGTTTCCATTTTAGGGAACTTCTACCACGAATGCACCAACCGATTTGATACCGTATTTAGATACCCCTTCAACCGTTAAGGTGTGAGTACCTTCACTTAGCTTATCAGCGAAGCCGAATACCCCAAGTTTTTCGCCTTCCTTAACTTCCACAGTACCAAGGACTTTGTCACCTTCTTTGATTGTGTAGGTTACAGTTGGAGCATCTCCTGTGACGTATTGCTTTTCATCGCTACCGATTGAAAGTCTACCGTCATCAGTTTTAGCTAAATCTAGGTTATATTGCTTGTTAGATATGATGTTAGCGACAACTAATTCGTGTGATACCCCTTCTTTATCGACATAAGTTGCAAGAAGTCGAGAATTAGTAGGAAGTATCTTACCCTCAACAGGAACTTTTGTACCGTCTGGTAAAACTTGAACATAATTGATTGAGTCAGCGATAATATTGTTTATCTTAGCTTGGAATACGTTAGCGTCGTTTACTTCCAAATCCTTAGTTGGCTCACCTTCAGATGCGGTAACGGTCTTATCACCTACTGTAAAGTCAAGAGATACTTTTGGTTTTTCTGCTGGTTTTTCATCCTTTGGTTTTTCGCCATCGGCTGGTTTGTCACCGTCAGATGGTTTGTTACCGTCGCTAGGATTTTTCTTCTTTAGGCTTGTCACCGTCTTTAGGTTTTTCGCCTTCGCCTGGAGTACCCCCATCAGCAGGAGGTGTAGGCTGAGACGGATTTTCCTCTTTTGGCTTATCGCCATCAGTTGGAGGTGTTGGTTGTTCTGTGTTACCGTCACCTGGCTTGTTACCCTCAGATGGAGGTGTTACAGGATTTTCCTCTTTTGGTTTGTCACCCTCAGCTGGTGGGTTAGTTGGCTCGGTTGGAGTTTCACCACCCTCAGCTGGAGGATTCACAGGTTCCGTAGGATTGCTAGGTTGCTCTTCCTTAGGCTTTTCTCCTTCGGTTGGAGTACCCTCAGCTGGTTGACTTGGTTCAGATGGAGCTGGTGTTTCAGCACCAGTAGATGGAGCTGGAGTTTCCGTTGACGGAGTTCCTTCAGCTGGTTGAGTACCTTCAGAACCAGTAGATGGTGTATCTGCTGGCTTAGGGTGTTTCATCTACCTTAGGAGCGTCAGCTGGTTTAGAGTGTTTCTGCGTTACCATTAGTAGGTGTTTCATCAGCCTTAGGTTTTTCCTCGCTACCAGTAGTAGGTGTTTTACCAGTAGTTGGTGTTTTCAGTACCCGTTGCAGGTTTTTCAGTACCAGTTTCAGCTGGCTTTTCAGCTGGCTTAGGAGCGACTGGGTCGATAGTTACCGTAGGAGATACCCTAGAGAACTCTTCGTCACCAGCATTGTTGTCAAGCGCTCCTCCAGGTTTATTGATAGGAGCATCGCCCTGTTTAGGGGGTTGTTGTTTCGTTGTTTGTAGTTGTTGGTGTATTTGTTTCTGGTTTTGCAACAGGCTCTACTACCTCAGCTACCTTAGGTTCGTTAGGGAGTTACCTCCTCAGCACCTACGTTAGCCGTTCCTGCCATGGTTGCTACGGTCAAACCAAGGGCGACACCTGCACCGACTTGACTTGCCTTTGTTTGCTTACTTTTTAGACATTTTTCTATCTAAACCTCCATATTCGACAATTCTTCAAGGAAAACTACTTTCCGAGTAGCGCTAACAGTACCAACCTCGACACCCTCAGCTATCGAGTCCTCAATATCCTCTTCTGAGATGAAAGAGGTACGCTCAGATGCTAAGTTAGATGTCGCCATGTCAACCGTAGGAGTAATAGCCTTAAACTCAGGTTCTTCTACGTTATGAGCGTTTTTGAATGATACTTGCGATTTCGTCATCTTCTTCACTATCACGAAACATTTTGAGTGGTACTAGCAACAACTGCTGTTGCACCGATTGCCATACTTGCCCTTTTCAATTTCTCGATCTGACGTAAGCGTTTTTTACCACTTAATTCGTCAACTGCGTCAGCTATGTCCCACTTAACATAGAGGAAAGCCGATAAGACGATACATGATACCCCAAGACCAAGTAATACTAAAAATAGATTAAACATTGTACGTTACCTCCACTACTTTCTTAGCTTTTTCAAGACTAGATGAAAGTTCTTTGGCAACGTCTGCTTGCCTACCTTCACGCTCTTGACTCTTTTGAATAAGAGAAGTGATTTCGTTTAACTTGCTGAGGATTTCATCTTTAGATACCCCATCAGCCTTTAGACGAGTAAGGATAGTTAGTTACCAACTCAACACGTGCCTTGGCGATGTGTAAAGCTACTAACTCAGATTGACCTGATACCGAATCTAGTAAGTTCCATTGCTTCTTGTACATTCCTGCGTCAGTACCCTCGTTGGCTGCTTTCACTACCTCAGTAGGGAAAGAACCAATAGAAGAATACACATCAGCTAAGTCTGAGTACCCTTTAGCGTCCTTGAACCATCGGCTGGCTACTTCCTGAGATGACTCATCATTGTAGTAGAGCCAGTACAAGCGACCTACCTCAAAGGCAAGTTCCTTAAATCTAGGGACTCTTTTCTAACAATGATAGGCTAGGATTCAGCAAATCAAAGGAATTGAGTTTCTTCTTCTTTGGTGAATACCCCGTCTTGCTTGATAGCATCGATAATACCGAAGTAAGGGTCTATCTCTTTGGGTGAGTATTCGATAACCTTTAAGTAGTCCGAGAACTCGCCTGACTTACTAGCGTTGGCTACTAAGACTTGGTATTGGTTCTTTAAGCCTTGTTCGTAGGGACATGTAAGGGGCGATAGATGCTAGACACAAACCAACACCCACAACTCCGAGGTTACTACACGATTTACACGCTTACGAAGAGTCTTATTATACCCCATCTCGACCTTGTCGAGGTCTTCTAGGGCGAGTTGCAACTCCTCAATGGATTGGAACCTGTCCTCTAACTCAGGTTCCGTAGCCTTGATGATTACATCTGCTAATGACTGAGAATGTTTTTCGCATACTCCCTAACGTCACGTGTAACTTCGTAAGTACCCTTGAGCGACTCGATAATCGAGGTAAACCTTTTTGTCAAGACCCTTAAGCGAATTTCTGTAAGTTTTTAGAGTTTCTTCGTCAGGTATAGTAATCGTTCCGTCTTCGGCTGACATACCATGAGCGAAAAGAATCTACCAAGGATTCAACTGCTTTGACTACCTTAGGTACAAGTACTCGAACATCGCCACCCTTTACTAGCACCTCAAGAGGTTTTTCTAAGTGTCTTACTTAACTTAGTCTTGCTAACCTCATCTACAGGGATACGATTTTGAATTGCTACCAGTAAAGCATCTAGGACACGTTTCTGCTTACTTGCTACATAGTTTAAGGGGTGGACACCAGTGAAAATCTCAAACATGGTCCAACCTAACGAGTAGATATCAGAACGTAAGTCAAAGTAACGAGGTCCTACACCTGCTTTAACTTCAGCTGTTGTAGGTTTAATCGAATATTTGTCGTAATACCCCTTCGTACCAACACTATCTGGGATAGGTTGTGTTGGGTCAACCTCTACTGAAATACCAAAGTCTAGCAACATTACCTTCTTGGAAGATGGGTCGAACATAATGTTCTCAGGTTTCATATCCCTGTAGAAGATGGCTGGCTGTCGGCTGTGTAGATACCCCAGTACTGAGCAGACAGTCTTTACAATGTTCAAGCCACGTTGCAAAGGCATGGCACCACTAGAGCGAATCCACTCTCCAACAGACCTACCATCTGCCCAGTCCATTACGATAATGATACGGTCTGGTAAGTCCTCGATACTTACGATACGTGGGATTGACATATGCTGGAGCTTACGCATGATTTGTGCTTCTCTTACCAATGAAGCCTGTTGGAGCGAGATTGTTCCGTCAGAGTTCTTCATGATTTCTTTTAGCGCCCAGTAAGTACCCAAGTCTTTGTCTTGTGCTTTGTAGAGGTTGGACATTCCAGACTTCTCTAAGCCCTCTCCTGACACGACTTTAACAATTCTGTATTTTCCTAATACTAAATCATTTACTTTCATTCTAACTTCCACCACCTATTCTAACTACTGCTGCAGTGATGTTGTCTTGCTCACCTAGACGTTTAACTTCTTGGATGCAACCATCGAAATCGTTGATACCCAAGTTCCAAAAGTGCCAAAAAAACCATCAGAGCAAGATACAAAGGCATCTCCTTCAGAGTAAGTACCCTCAAGGTAATCGATACGAGGTTTTGCCTGTACTCCAATACAACGAGAAAGCGTTGAACGGTACTTCTGTTGCATTTCTGGAGTGATGGTGATACCTTTCTTACGTCTAACGTTGAGGACTGTGTGGTCTTCTGTTAGAACCTTGTAGTTAGCACCACGGAAATGATAGATACGGCTGTCGCCAATGTGATACCCCCAATAGCTACCTTCGGTTAGGACGATAACAGAACAGGTAGTACCACACTGCTTGCCAGTCGGTTTGTACTTTTCTAGGATTGTTGTGTTGGCTTTTAAGATTGCAGACCTAACGTCTTCTTTGCTGGTTAAGCCTTCCTTAAGAGCTTCACGAATATTGGACACCACTAACTGACTAGCGTAACTTCCGTCCTCAAGACCACCCATACCGTCACATAAGACAAGGATAGCAGATTCTGTACCATTGTCGGTGAACCTTGCTACCCAGTAAGAATCTTGATTGTTGGAGTAACGAATACCCTTATCCGTATAACCTTCGATTTTGAACATCAAGTTATCCCTCCTCTAAACTTACTTTCAAGGTAATTCTACCAATCTTGACGCTATCACCTTCTCGGAGAACTACCCATTCGTGTGAGCGAATACGCTTCTTGTTAAGGCGAACACCGTTTGTAGAACCCTAAGTCAAAAGATTTGTAAAGTTCCGTCTTGGTTTCTTAGTTTGCAGTGGGTTGCTGATACCCCACCGTCAGAGATGACGAAGTCACACTCTGGACTACGACCTAAGGTGTATTCTTCTCCCTCGTCATATACCTCAAATGAGATGCCAGCTGCATGGAGTACGAAGAAGTCATCGCTAAGTACCGAAGTTGCACCTACTGGAGCAAAAGAACTAGGTTGAGCGTAGGTGTCAACCACCCTTTCCTCACGGTAAGTTCTAGATGATACCCCTCGGACAGACCGAATTTCAGATAAGACCTCCTCAGAACTACGAGGAAGTACTCCTTTACCGAAAACGAGTGAGTAATTAAGAGCATTTACTGCTACTTTCGGACGGAAAGACAAGCGTTGAGATACCCATTCAATAAGGTTGAAACTATCTTCATGCCTATCAGATACCAAGGCATACACATTTTCGCCTCGAGATAGGAATCCTTTGACTTTTGAAGAGGTGTCGTCGCCTAGAGAAAGAATATCTCTCCAAACTGCACCGATGTTAGCTCCCATAGATTTGTCAATGCTCAGAGATGACTGAGAACTCATTTGAAAATTGATTGTAATCTGCTACCGATAATACAGTACTCATTCGTTAACCTCCTACTCTTATCCTTCGGGCGATTTCGTTCTTCATTTTTGGTTGCTAGGTTGTCTAGCGATAGACCAGTAATTGTGTTGTACTTCTCTGGCCTGGAAGTAGTTATAAGTGTATTTACAACGGAAAGAGTGGTCGTCAACAGATAAACAAAAGATATTAACACCGAAGTGAACTTTTTAAGATGTGTTGATTTCCACTTTCAATCAGATGAGACAAATACATTAGGATTTAAATCATATTTATTAACTAAGTCGAGATAGTGCTTCTTTAAGCGTTTTAGTATCATAAGCGTACCCCATAGCGTAATGCCATGATACGAACCTCAGGCTTAGGTTCAGCTAGGCGACCACAAGTTCTCCAGTTGCCGTAGTTTAGCATAGCTTCAAGATACATCAAAGTGTCCTGCGCTACCCACATTGCGACCAAACCTTCAGGTGTTCTGACCGATACCCCATCGGTAGAGCCAAGGATAGCCATAGAAATTGAGACGGTGAGCCTCTTCTACTTGATTTTTGACTGTTCATACAGATTCCTCCTAAAAAAATAAAAAAACACTAGTAGAAATCCTTACTAATGTTTCATCGCTCTTTTGGTTTGGGGATAAACTCATACAACGTTGTTTTACCATCGACCAAGTTACCCCACTTGGTGCGACAGAAACGGTCAATAAGATCAATTAGAATTAAGTCCATATCGTTACGAACTAGTGGGTTACAGAACTTAGTCTCCCCACCAGTAGTGTGAATCATGTACCGATACCCCCACGGCTTTTGTGCCGAAGAAAACGATAACCTGTAAGGTATTTCGATGCAGACAGTACCCCAATCGCATTCCAAAGTCGTCCAGTTTAGAGCGTTCTTTAGTTCACACTTGATTGCTTCTACTACCTTATCTAAATCAAGTATGCTATCTTCTACCAATAATCCCATAACTTCTTCACCAGTTGTTTCTAGGTGAGACATACTAACCACCTCTAATGCAGAGTAGTGAGTTACCAACGTGAATCAATCTTGATTTTGTTGAACTGCTCTAGGCAAGATTTAAGTAGAGGTAAGAGGTCGTTGTAGTCAACTACGATTACCGTTGTAGAGATAGAGAACTCTTTCTCAACACCCTCAAGGACTACCTCCTGTTGAATAACCCTAGGGTAGTGAACCCTAAGGTCACGTTGGATTTTTAACGATGTGGTCAATCTCCTTATAGTCGATACCCTCTTCGTTGAAAAGGAAGTCTAATGGAAGTACCTTTGTCGTCATAAAAACCAACATAACCGCTCTTGCACATGTCAAGTTCCATCATAGATTCGTTATCTGGTTCTAAACCAAGATACTCTTGAACTTCTTCGATAGCCTTAAATGCTTTTTCCATTTCCATTAGATACCCCACTTACTGAGCTTGCAACAAACGTTTGAAGAGAGCCTTCTTACGAACTACAAAGAGTAACTTGTCAAGCTCTTCCTTGAGTTGCTAAGTGTGATTTATCTGAGTTGGTAGATTTACCATTCTCAAATACGAAGTTATCACGCTTACGAACCATAACACGCTCACCACTAGGTAAGATTGCGATGTAATAGCTCCAGTGTTCAAACAATGGTTTTGCCAATTACGTTGTCTGGCATATCAACCCACTTACCAATCTCTTGCTTTTTCGTCTTTGTAGACTACCCAGTCCTTAACTTGTAGTGACATTAGATTTGACTCCTTTCTTTCTGGTTTGTGCATCTTCCTTAGAAGATTTCGATTTAGCTTGTAATTCTAGTAACTCTTCCTTTGAAGAGATAACCTTTAAGCCAGCTGAGAATGCTTTCTTAGGAGTGTTAGATACCCCAACTTTGTAAGTTTCTTCAGACTTATTTTCAACCCCTACAGGTTTACTTTCAGCTTCTACAGGTTTAGGTTTGTGCTTATTAGAACCTTTGTCAACTATTTTAGCCTTGGCTGGTTTGGTTTCATCTATCAGCTCGTTGGTACGCTTGCTGATAGCTACCTTACTACCGTCACTTAACTTAGTAACATAAGAATCCCAAGACTCAAATGTAGGCTTACCTTTGTAGTCGATAGGCATCGGATACCAATGATTACGTTTTGACGAGTCCAAGTCGACTACCCATGGGACGGTCTTGTCGTACTCATTTACAACAAGTTTGTCAACTGAAATAGTTTTAATAACCATCTCTCGTTGTTTGCGCTCAGAGTTTGCTCGTACCCCCATACGAGGATTTGGAGTATCTTCTACAATCTTTCCTGTGCGCTTGTTTATATAAACACGTTCACCTGATTCTAACTCAGTTATGTAAACGTTCCAGTACTCCAAGATAGGCTTACCTTGGTAGTTCTTAGGCATTGGAACCCAACGACCTTTTGTGTTAGCTTTTACAACCTGCCAAGTACCGTCTTCACTAGGTTCTGCCAAAGTACCCACCATGTGAGGGGAAATATATTCCCCTCTTTGCAAGCCTCTGCGACGACGCTCCTCTGCTTTGCGACGAGCATCTGCACGAAGTTTTTCAACTTCTTCTGGTGTAGCCAAGTGGCTCTTATCAGAAGAACTCACACCTGAGTTCTCAAAGATGAAACCATCTTTCTTGCGAACCATAACTCGTTCGCCAGTTTCTAGAATTGTTATATAGTCAGTTGCGTGCTCATAAAGGGGAGAGCCTATATACTCTTTAGGCATGTCTACCCACTTACGGGTCTTTTTCTCCTCTTCATAGACAACCCAAAAAATATTCTCTGTCATAGTGTTACCTTCTCTCCTTATCCCCAAATCGGTTTAGTCGATTTGAAGACCATGATTATTTCTTTCTTCGCAACTCCCATTTCTTGCTCCAATGAACCTGCTCGGGCTGTTACCCCAAGGTAGATATTCGTGAAGTACTCTAATCCTTCTTCTTCTGCAATTCGTTTCCATTCATCTACAAATGACACCATACCCCTACCCTTCATGTTGAAGTCAGCGATATTTACGGCACTGAATGCGCCACCTTTAAGAGCCTTGTAGATGTTACGGCATGTGCCTCGGACATACCCCTCCAACCAAGATTCCAACCCTGAAAACTTGACGTGGGATTGGTTGGCTCTGTTGGCATCATTTTCGCCATAGTTTTCGAGCTCAAAATAAGGCGGGCTTGAGAAGTGGAAATCTGCCCATGACTCCCTTTCCATAAGGTCATCAAGTTCAGAACCACAACAGTGTAATTCGTAAGAGTCGGTTCTACCTGTTACACTCTCAATCGCTTCAGCGATACGGTGAGTATTATACATGGACTCCATGTTAGGGTCGGTTCCGACATAAGTGAAATTCTTTTTAGATGTCAATGCACCTACCAAGCGACCACTGAAACCACTAGAGGTATCAAAGATTACCCCATTCTCTGGGCAGAATCGCTCGAAGATAGCCTGTGCATTCATAGGACGGAAGTTACTAGGCGCTGAACCTACCAACCTTAAGCCACCCATAACGTATGAGGGAACTGCATCACCGTCCTTGTAACCGAAACAGAACTGAATTGCCCTGTCAAGGTACTTATCATTCATGAATTTACCGTAGAGAGTGTCAGCGCCTTCTTTCTTCTTGTCTTCGTCCTGAATACTTGCAGTATCAAACAAGTTGGGGAAGAAGAAGTTACACATCCCTGTACCTACCCCTGCGCCAGTATTAACGGTGTCTCCGTCAAACTTAGCTTCATAGTCGATACATCTACGGATTTCTTGTTGTACCCCTAGTTGGGAGTAGTAATTGATTGGCAAGATATTTTTCGCTCGATAGATAGCTCTTACCTTTTCAATCATTTCTTGTTGTGCTGGAGTCTTCCTACCAGTACCATCACCTAGAGAGTCATACATCTCTTTAGTGTATTTGTGGATTTCTGGTAAGTCCTCCTCGTACCCTGTCGATACGGGTTCTATAGACTCGTAGTTCCAACGGTGGTAATTACCATCGTTGGCGAAGATTTCCTCTTTGGAAACTTCGTCTGTTGGTGTGTTCAAGTAAGCCATACGCTTATTTCTCCTTAATGTTTGACTTCCCAAACCCTATCTAATTTTAGTAACTCCTCACCTAAGGTAGATACCCCAAGCTCAAAGTTTAGTTTAATTCCATCTTCAATTACTTTGTAGGACTCGTCAACATATTTGTAAACCTTTACGGAGTTCCTACTCGTGTTATATAAGACAACGATATCGTCGTTGATACCCCTATACGATAGCTGAACCCCATAGAGGTCAACTACCTTAATTTCCCTTGTTTCAGCTAATTTAGTTGCTAGAGCAAGGCATGTTTTATAGTAATCACCGTCTTTACTACTCAAGTACTCTAGGTGCTTCTTATTTAAAACACTATACATAAACCCTCCTAAAAGAGATTATAACTATTGTACCGAATGGAGCCATGAAAAGCAAGGCTCATTAAGACTAGCAATTACAACAATTACAAAAACAATTTCATTAAATTTAGAGTAGAAACACTTTCTACAACCATTCTACCAAGATTATAATAAAAAAGGCAACCCTCAATTAAAGGTTACCTTAATAATGCTTAGTCTTTAAGTAAAGGATAGTTTACTACGACAGTTCCTTCTTCAGAGGGATACCCCTTGGCACCTCGGTAGAGGGCTCGTTCAATGGCGTCTACACTATGCGAAGAAGTGTTGATAATTGATACATCAGAACCTTGAACTACACTCTTCAACTGGTAAATCGTACCATGACCTACGAAACGCTTAACTACGATAACAATGTTAAGGTATGCAAAGCGTTGAGGAATAATTTCTGTATCTGTGTGACTAGATGAGTCAATAAACTCATAGCTTTCAGCACCCTTCTCCTCGCACAATGACTCAACTCTAGCTTTTTGAGATGAGGGAACACCAATAAAACCAACAGACTTACCTTTTAGGTCGAAGTCATACTTTTGATAGGTACGTGACTTTGTTTTTGTTGCACCTTTAGGGAATTTTACTGCTTCTTTAATACCATGATTTAGCGCAGATGTTTCCAAAGGTCTGTAAAAATCCACGATTGACATACAAAACATAAGGGATAGAATTTGGCTGAATGTAGAGGTCGACAGAGTCATCTTCCTGAATACCATAAGCATCTACTACGTTATAAGGAATGTTGTAAGGACTTACAGAACTTCCGTGTTCGGTCAACGAGTGTCCATTCATGTCAGTTGGTACATAGAAACCTTTATCGTCTTTGAAGACTGGGCATTTTAGTAACAACTTTAATACCATCTTCGAAATCATATTCAGCTTCTCGAGTAATATCTACTAGTTTATAGTCGTCAGTTATGTTAAATGAAATAACATCACCGTGTTCCAAATTAAAGAGTCGTGCAATATGGTGAGTGTTTTTTTATACAATAACTTTCCAGTTACTAGGTCTTCGACAATAAAAAGCTCTAAAGCTTATAGATAACTACCCCTTCAATTTACCTGGAGAGTAATATCATGGAAGTAAGGCATGTACTTAGGTTTAAGAGTTTCCTCTTCTTTGGGTTCGAGATACCCCATTTGAGGGCGAACCTCAATAGGAAGTTCAATGTAAGTACCATCCTCAGCGTAGTGACCGTGGCGAGATTCAGCGGTTACTGTTACTACATTATTTGATAAGAATGTGTGTTTACCGTCAAGTGAACGTGCTTCAAAGTTATTACCAAGAGTCTCTGTATCGATAGCCACTAAATCATCTTCTAAATCATTGTTAGAGTTTTCGGAAACACTACAATCATCTTTTTAGCATAGGACAATGAAGTCACCGAAGTCAATGTTAGAATATTCGAGAAGTTCCTTTACTTTTTGATTTCTAGAATATTACCATTTAATAACATTTCTTTTTACGGT
>CAKAFX010000006.1 GCA_916438865.1 uncultured Mogibacterium sp.
CGGGCTTCAGCAGATGGTGAAGATGTAAGATACGACATTGTTTATAAGAAGGTTTCCCCACCAGACGATCAAAAGACCGTCTGGTGGGGAAACCTTCTTTCATATTCTTCTCCCTAGTTCGAAGAATCACCTTGAGGAACTGTTCTTTGTATTTCTCTACTAGGACATTCCAAGCCTTCTTATGTTCATATTTCACACTCGTATCGAGTTCCGAGTACTCGGGTATAAGATTGGATAAATAAGATCGGATCATCCAAAAGTCTTAGATAATAGCGAAGAGTAGCATATATCCCGTTAACGATAACCTGGCATCCGATGTATTCTTTGATATCTTGGATACGCTGCTCAATTGCATCTGCCTCCTCCTGATTCACCGAGGCAGTTGAAAGAATATAGTAGCGCTTCATCTTTGTTCCACGAAACTTTTCATAGGCGGTCTCTAACATATCGCGGCTTATTGTTATCTGATGCTTGACTTCTACAGCCTCAAAAGGTTCTTCAGTAGCATCTACCACATCAACATCCCCCATCCTTCCACTTTGTCGATCTGCACTAGTATGGCTCTCCAATGGAAGCAGAGTACAACCACTGAACCTCTTGACCTCTGGTGAAGAGTCTCATAGATCGCATAAATAGCCAAAAACTGGAAGCCGAGCCGCTCCCTTAACAGGATACTTCTGCTCAAAGTGCCTCTGGAGAATACGTAGCAGCTGACTTATACTTAGAGCTTGAGGGATTGTGGAGTGGTAAACTATTACTCTGACGAATAAGAATCAACCGAACGAGGATATAGTCAAGCAAATGAAAAAGCTTTATTGCCCTGCTGTATATAGTCAATAACTGAAAGGAAAAGCATCCTTGAGAATTCGAGTGTGATACTCCTGTATAGTGATTATCGTAAGGCACCTTTTTGCTCAAATGAGCGGGTGAGCCATCCGCTCTTAGCCATTGAGGGGAAAGCGTTCTTCCTTAAGAAAAAGGAGTAATGTAGGCAGTATCGAAAGTTCGTCCTGAATATCCCCCATTAATACTCACTTGGTGCTTCCTAATATCTTGTGAGGGATGTAGAAGCTTGTAAACAAGGCTTGTTAGCAGCACCGCCAAGGCAGCTTTAGCATCTTCACTTCTGTCAATAACTTCATCAACATGTACCTTCAGATGAGATGGTAATGCTGGCAACTGACCGTTAGCTACCATCAGGGTAGCTCTCTTAAGACGATACTGAAGTAAGTTTTGTGGCGTGGACATAGATGATCTAAATGAATTTTTGGAGAATAAGTTCGTTGGCAATAGCCTCTACCATAGGCACACAGACGGAGTTTCCTATCTGCCTGTACTGCTCTGCGACAGATTGATGACGCTGAAAGTCCTCAGGGAAACCCATAATACGATAGCATTCGGAAAGTGTCAGCTTACGGACACGCCCCTCATGCAAAATAAAGAATCGCCCACTAACCTCCTGTGAGGGTAGTGCAGGATGAATACCTTCAGTGGAATAAATACGATTAGGCTGCTTATGCACCCGAGATAAGTGTTCAGTACCTGGACGAGTACCATTTTCTCTGGTGCGTTTGATTTCTATATCCCGCAAAGATCAAACCTGATTTCTGCCGAGTTGTCTGCTCAAGAAGCGTGTACGGATCTTGTAGATACTCAAAAGGTGGATGAGTTAGGACTATCTCAGGAAATTAGCAAGCTTTTAAATCTGGGTCAGGCTGGATTGCCTCTAATGACGCAAAGGAAAAGGACGGAGGAGAGTCACAACGATTATAATACGTTCTCGGTTTTGAGGCACACCAAAATTCGTGGCATTGAGTATACTCCAGGAAACGTGGTAACCAAGATTCTCGATGCTGGTCAATATGATATCAAGCGTCTCGTCCAATGTGGTCACGGTGAACCAGATGCTTTATCATTCTCTAGAAGAACAACTGAGGGTCGATGCTTCTTCATTATACTGAAGACCTCATAGATCAGTGTCCCTCTTGTATCCTCAAATCCCTTCATTTTTTTCCAGATATAGAGAAAGGCTGGCAAAGGGAAACCTGCCGTAAGTAGATCAAAGTGGGCTGGAATCTGGGCTTTTGACACCATCTAGCGTAATATCACCGCGAGGTCGCTCTCCATAATTTCTCTCATACACCTCCGCAGCAGCCAGATTCCACTCACTTGAGAAGAGGCACTGTCCGCCCACCCGCTGCAAGCCTAGACGAAATCCGCCAATTCCGCAAACAAGTCGATAAAAGTGAACCTGGCTTTATATCGCTTGAAAACGGAAAGGGAATCTTCGATCTAATATCTCTTCGGGGAATAAATTCTGTGACTCTCGATGGATCATAAGAGCCATTACCTTTTTCTACATTCTGAAGACTTCTCATACTTCACAAAAATACAAAACTCTATCTACTTAGACTTGTATATCTTTAGCACTAGCTAAGAGTGTGCAGAGTAGTCACTCAGAAAATTCCCTTTCAAAATCTTGCCGTTTGCCGATAAACGACACCGCCCCACCTTCGATGGACGAAGGTGGGGCGGTGCGTATGTATTGGGTGCGTTGCACAGACGG
>CAKAFX010000007.1 GCA_916438865.1 uncultured Mogibacterium sp.
TGTGCAGGACCTTGCCGCCTGGGTGCGGATGTAGACAGCCAGCGCATCCGGAATCGAGTGGTTCACCGCAACGAACTCGCACTCGAACGGGCCGAAACGCTCCACCTGGTGCTCCTTCACCGCGAGGGTGTAGGGCTTGATGCGGTGCTCGGCGAGCTTCGCCTCAACCAGCGCCAGGGGTCAGTTCCCGGAACCGACCAGGGGGATGTCGGGGCGGCGGCGCAGCAGGTAGGGAACCGCGCCGATGTGGTCCTCATGGCCGTGGGTCAGAACCATGGCGACCACGTCGTCCAGACGGTCAACAATGTAGCTGAAGTCGGGCAGGATCAGGTCCACGCCGGGCTGGGACTCTTCGGGGAAGAGCACGCCGCAGTCAACAATCAGCAGCTTGCCGTTAATTTCGTACACGGTCATGTTACGACCGACTTCGCCCAGGCCGCCCAGGGGCACCACGCGCAGGGTGTCCTTCTTCAGGCGGGGCGGGAGGGGAAGATTTGCTTCAAAGACGCTCATCGTGTGTCTCCTCTTTCTTCTATGTTTTCTTGTGATGTCTGTGATTCGTAGGCGACGCTTCGTACCGCAAACACTCCAGCTGATTCGGCTCTCACGTGCCGAGGCTGCGGATGTGCTGCCGGTGCGTCCAAATCACCGAAAGTATTGAAAAGTATTCGGGGCGTAGCGCGCGGGTGCTTCTGCCTAAGGTAAGTCCCTGTCTGAGTGGGGGCTAGAGTCGCTTGATTCAACAGGCAACGATAAACCGCGGCAATACGCCAGAGCGGACCCCTCACCTAGTGTTAGGTGTGGAGTCCGCGTCCGTTGGCTATCTTATGCGTCCCGAGGGCGGGGCGTACGATAGCCGAAGTCCTCTATATATACGCGCTCTGCACGAATAGTTGTGCAGGTTCTGCGTTAAAGTTTAGGCGTTTTCAGGGTGTGAGCGATGCTCGAGGAGAGCAGGTCAGCTCGCATCGTCTGGGCAACCTCCAGTTCGGAGAGTACGTGCGGCAGGCGAACGACGGGCTCATCCAGCACACCCTGCCAGGAAAGAATTTCCTTGGCGGCAACGCAACCGGGGGCACGGCCCATGGTTGCTCGGACAATCGGAGTCAGTTCCAGGTGAAGACGCTGCGCCTCCACCAGGTCCTGTGCAACGACAGCATCAATGAGGGCACGGAAGAGTCCGGGTGCCACATGTGCAGTCACCGAAACGAGGCCGACGGCGCCCATTGCCATCCAGGGAAGGGTCAGTCCGTCGTCGCCGCTGTAGTAGTGCAGGTCGGTGGTTGCCATGACCTCGGTTGCGGCACCGAAGTCTGCCTTAGCGTCTTTCACCGCTACAATACTATCAATTTCTGCAAGGCGACGGTAGGTTTCGGGTGCGATGGGGATGCCCGCACGACCCGGAATATCATAAAGCATGATGGGGGTCTCAGTTGCTTGAGCAACGGTCGCAAAATGGGCGTAGACACCCGGCTGAGTCGGCTTGTTGTAGTACGGGGTCACGACCAGCAGGCCGTCCACACCAATCTTTTTCGGCGCGGTGCGCCAGCTCGATAGTATGCGCGGTATCGTTCGAACCAACACCGGCAATAATCTTCGCGCGAGAACCGACGGTATCCTTCACAATCTGGAAGACGCGCTCATTCTCGTCATCGGTCATGGTGGAGTATTCGCCGGTGGTACCGCAGACCACCAGGCCGTCGTGGCCGACCGCAAAGTCAGCGTGCTCAGCCATGAGGAGATGATGGGTGATAGGATGAATGGCTGCAACCTCAGAGAACATGTAGCTCACATGAGCAGCAACTGGGTGCCATCACAAGTGATAAACTTCTTTTCTTTAGCCATTTTGAAATTTATTAAATGAATATTTGTTATAATGTCTTTTGGTCTTGCCTAATAAAGAAACCTATTAACCAAAGGGTACTTGTTTGTCTTTCCCCACCTCAGTATTGTATATAGTATAGGTTGTGTCACTACTGAATCGCTGGTCTTTCTAGTTCATCGTATACCTTAAACTTTTCTTTCTGATTGACGATGTAGATGTGCCTTGTTTGTTACCTATTGGCGAGCATACCTCTTGTAGTGCATTGATAGAAATGTTTTCCATGAGCTGCTGTTCGTCAAGCTGGATAGGGAAGATGGCGTAAATCAGAGGTTTGAGGTTCTGTATGACATAACCTTTGCTGGCTTTTGAAACTCCTGTCCAACTGGGTAAGAGGGGTTGATAGAGCGATGCGATCAGCAAGATTCTTGATATAGTTCATGACCGTAGCACGGCTTATATTAATCTCATTGCAAGATTACTGATGTTAGGGAGCCTGGGACCTTTCAATGCAAGGAGATAAAATAACTTCTAAATCTTAGTCAGATATTTTAAGTCAATCTGCGTGAGGAAGAATATCAACCTCAGTCATCATATTCATTGTCTGAGAAGATTCTCTGAGAAGTTGCGATGCTCTAAGAAGGAATGGGTAAAATCCATGATGAACATAATCTGCGAAGAATTTCATCAGACTTACCTTAGATAAGTTGTCTTGCTATCTCCTCATAGTTTGTTAATGATTTCTTCTAACGTGTAGGGGCTCAAATTGTAATTTTGCTTGTAGATTCAAATACTCACGGAAGAAACCCTCTAAGATTATAGCTTTTACAATACCATTTAGCTCAGGGTTTTCTTCTTTCGAGTCTCATGACGCTTGATCCTCTGAATACAATCTTTAACTCTGGATGTCGTGAGCATTGACGGAGTTCCCCGACTCTCTCAGGCTGTTTGAAAACTTGGTCAATCAATAAGACTTTCCTCCGTGGCGATAAAACTCACCAGCAAAATCAGCTATACCTCTGCCTTGAGTAAAAGTTGTTCATGTTGACGCAAAGGCATTGCCGATCAGTAAAGCCGTAATGCTCTTTTGGCTATTACAGGAGGAAGGATTTGTTTTACCTACGCCAGCGTACCCTTAATACCAATGAGGCGGTCGTCCCCAATTGATTTCATCCATGAGACGACGGCGCACTGAGAACATATACATGCTCCACTAAGTAAAGTATGCGTGCGAAAGAGTGCGTCCATCTTGTTCCCAGTTATCAACATAATCTAGATGCAAGAATTACTACTTATTTCTCTTATTTGCAAACTATAGATGTATGATTTTTATTTTTGTATTGCATTTGCTTTGATATTACCTTTGCATTGTATAAATGAAGAAAAATAATGACATTACATGTATTTAATCAGAACACGATATAGCGTTAGCTATGATAATAAGTACTTTACAGCTCCATGCCGACGAACAACTTCATATGATTTAGATTTCTTGCCTATGCTTTGGGCTGAGAGATGGAGATTGTACTGATTGAGAACATAAATTCAGCTCGTCAGCATGCATTTCGCTTTTCAACGTTATAGTAGAGAGGATTGCATTTTGTTAACAAAAGATGATTTGGACGCCTGTCGGGACAGATAGATGAGGTGTTGCCATGGGGATGGGGACACTTCTGTTAAATTTCAGTTGGGACAGATGGGGAGTTACCAATTCTATATTGCTAATGATGAGCAACTTGCTTTGATATTCGTGAACTTAGTAATCATAAGTTTTTCGACTACTATTCAACAAGATTTTGCAATCTAGTCTCTCTAATCCCAACTTGTTAGGTGGTACTTTCATGTCGATAATCTTGCCGCACTTGAAGAGATGCTTCAAGAAACGAGGAAAGGTGAGTCATAAAGAGCTGGGTGGAGTAGTAGTGGAAGAGGGGTACGTTATATTGATCCAGTTTGGATCCTGGCACTGGAATTGGGCAAGAATGTGATAAAAGGCACAAAGGTGGTATTATGATGAGGGGCCTATTATAATAAGGTTAGAGGTTTCGGCGTTGAGTTTTTATTCTGATGCGGAAGGGTTCACTATGCAGGGCTATCTGTTTTTCATACTCTTAATGGAGCTTATATTGGTAATAGTCTTTGCAGACGAAGTAGAGAGCGATCTGTTTTGTCAGCTTAGTGTCAAATGGACTTTTAAATGAAGCGATAATAACTTTCAGACGGTTGCTTACTACTCACTTAGGTATTTGTTGAGGACCATTGGGTGTTGATGATGATTGTAGCAACAAGGGAGAATTTAAGCTTCATCCTGTTGTAGAAATAAATTTAAAAGAACGTACGATGGGGCATGTAGCCTTAACTTTTATCTGCTTTCGAAGAGCTTCCTAATAGGATGATGCGTATGGTTATGATGGATCGCATTATCATCTTCATATAATTCATAAAAGATAGATAATGTTTGATTTGGAAGAATGTTTAGCTGTGTTTTGATGTAAATGGTCTTGGTTATTATATAACCAATACACTATTGCTACAATAGCTAAAAGCAAGAAAGTCATTATGACCTTCATAATCTTGTTTAACATTCTGCGACGGCGTCTTGCTGATGAAGATGGAGGTTTCATTCCCCCATTGTTGTAGTTACTGTGATGATGTCTTGTCATGTTTTAGAGTTTGTGCAAAAGGTCTTCCCTGGATGGTATAAAAGCTTTCTCTCATAAATACATCTTTGAATTAATTTTGACAAAGGTACAAAAAATCACGAACACTACCTAAATGTTCGTGATTTTTAATTAATTAATTTAGAAGCGAAACTTAATTCTAAGTCAAACATTGAGTAGTTTGGTTTTCCTGATGGACCATTCATGGAGCGGTCGTGTACATAAGGTAAATGCCACTTAATTCAAGGTTTTTGTAAATTCATAATCGATTCCTGAGTCGTACTGCGTACGTTGCTTTTGCTGCTACCATCTGAAGGCTGATACATCATGAGCGAGCCTTTGCGTGTAGTTTATTAGGAATGATAGGTTACAATTACCAATGCATAAACACCTTGTGCTTATTGCCATCTGCACTTAGATTTACGGTCTGTTGCTCTTGAGACATCCGTGCTACTCAAGCTTTTGCAAGGCATAGCCGTAGAATGAATATGTTCAGGCAGAGTCCGATCTTTTGTGTATTCTGCTGAAAAGGCGTAACGGCGTTGCTGCTAAACTACGTACGCCTGTTTTGTGTCGCACCGCTGGCATCCGTCCATGTTCCCTTGCGCGCATAAGAACCTGTCAGCCAAACCAACCTAAACGCATGCCTTCAACTGGCATAACCACACGCCACCTATGATGTTCTTTTGCTGGTCAACATCTCTAACGTTGATTCCCTGTCCATCAAATACACCAACTTGATAGTGTGCGAGGGTTTCTGCCTGCATTGTTTTTAAGAAGTCACCTTGTATTTGAACACCGATGTCACGTCCATTTTGATGGATGTGCACCTGCTCAGTCAGAGAAAACTTGCTAATTTCAAGACACTTTGTTGCAACACTCATGAAACCTTGGTCGATCGGGTGTATGGGTTGTCAAAGGTGAATGGGTTTTTGAACTGTCCTGCTTTTAATGCGGAAGAGTCATATTTTGCCATTCAATGAAGAGGTCAACAAGGCGTGGTGATGCGCAGTGTTGATGTGTTCCGTTGGTGTATCTGTGCCCTTCAAGCCCAGTCATTAAGAATACGGTAATCAAGAGAAAACGCGCCTAAACGAAGATTAAATGTGTTTGACTTGTTGTTGTTCATGCCGTTGATTGGTAGTTGAACAATACCAAATCCTGACAATTTTACATTGTTAATCCACTTCAGTGCATCTTGTGTGCTTTGCTGAGAGTGAGCACAGCAACATTGTGATAGGATATGTTTTCTCATAATTCTGTGAATTTAGGTAATGATAATATATTTAGGTAGATAACTCAACTCCAATGATGCAAAGGTAGTATGTTTTATAGAATAATTGCAAAATATTGTACTGTTTTTGTCATGTGTTTTTCTTTGAAATGGTGAGGACTGTAAGATGCATATGATATATTAAGGTGAATTTGCTGCTACGTCAGTAATTAGCTGCATCATTCCATTTTACTGATATAGCATACAAATTTTATAATAGGACTTATTTTCTATCTTTTCTCCAATAGGACTACGTTCTCGACGTGTGGTGTATGTGGAAACATATCTACTGGTTGAACTGTAGTTACCTTATAGTCTGCGTCAAGGAGAGCCAGGTCGCGTGCCTGTGTTGCTGGATTTTCAGCTAACATAAACAATTCGTTTTGGACTTGCTCGAGGATAACGTTGATCAACGTCTTGATGCATGCCAGCACGAGGGAGGTGCAGTGATGATAACATCTGGACGTCCATGTTCGTGAATGAAATCTTCTGTCAAGATATCTTTCATGTCACCTGCATAGAAGAGTGTGTTATTAATCTTAGTAACCTCTGAGTTAACTTTGGCATCTTCGATAAGCTTCAGGGACATATTCTATTCCTATGACTTTCTTTTGCTTTTTAGCGACGAAGTTGGCAATGGTTCCTGTTCCTGTGTAGAGGGTCTATGCACAAGTTCGTTACCAGAAAGGTTTGCAAACTCACGAGCAACAACATAAAGATGATAGCCACTTGTTCTGTATTGGTTTGGTAGAAACTTTTTGGTCCCACTTTAAACTTTAACTCTTCCATGGTCTCAAAGATATGGTCATTGCTTGAAAAGAGTAAGTTCTAAGTCGTTAAAAAGTGTCGTTACCTTTTTGATTATCAACATGAAAAGAGATATAATCTGTGAGGAAACGGTCGGCAATATGCTGCATCAGTGCCTCAGCACGTTTGTCATCTCCCTCCTCATCATAGTGAAACTGAACAGCACCATCCATCAGCCCAGTAGTTGGGTGCGAACCATGATGTCACGCAACAATCCATGTTGTGCACGGTTATCATAGAACTTCATTCCTATGTTGCGAGCGTAGTCGTAGATATCATTGCGATCTCATTGCAAGATTATCCATTAGCCAGCATTTCTTAATGGGATATATCTTATCAAAGCACCAGTTAGTATGGAGATCAATGGCTCCTTCAGACAATCAAGCACCTTCGGTAACGCTTTCATGCTTCTTCTGTAAACCATCGTTTGTTTGCACTGCCAATTCGAGTTTGTTGCGATATTCCTTTATGCACAGAACCCATTATCGGACGAAACTCAGAGGGCTCCACTTTTTCAATTCGGCTGAGTTGATCATAAACTTGTTGATGCTTTGCTTTGAGTTGTTCGTTATAAGGAAGATTTTTGCCACTTACAACCACACAGATGCCAAAGTGTTCGCACATAGGTTCTACACTGTATTGTACTTTTAGGAAACGGATGACGCGTTGCTTCACAATAACTGCGTTTCTTCTTGCGTACTGAGTCCAACAACATCTCCAGGTACGACAAAAGGAATAAATACAACTATCATCAACATGTGCAACACATTTACCTTCAGCTGCTTCAATTGTGACATTCTCCAAAATGGGTACGACTTTCTCTACTCATAATCTGTTTTGTATTTCGGTGCAAAGTTACTAATCTTGTTTGTAATCTTCTAAATAGTTTTAATACCCTCTGTGTCCGCTAACAACTTGAAAATGTTAAAAGGTGAAGATAGCAATTTCCTCTCTGAAAAGTTTGTTGACTTTGCCTATTTATTGGTATGTTGCACTATAGAGATATCTAAAAATTATTATACATTTATAACTTATGAGCGAAAAGAGAGTTTGATACCTTTGGTAATGTAGTAAGGCTGAAGAGTGAGGCTGACATGAGAAATCTTCTTGGTGGCAAAGGGTGCCAATCTTGCTGAGATGAATCTTGTGGTGTTCCTGTTCCTCAGGATTTACAATTACCACAGATGTATGTACAGAGTATTACGAGAAGGGTAAAGAGACTGTAGTAAAGTTATTAAAAAGCAGAAGTAGAAAATGGCGTTAAGCATGTAGAAAGCTTGAGTGAATTCTACTTTTGGAGATCCAGCCAACCCCTCTTTTGAGTGAGGTGTACGTTCCAGGCGCTCTCGATAGCTTCTATGACCGAAATTATGGTGGATGCTATTCTAAACCTTGGTCTCAATGACTCTGTTAGCCCAGCAGGTTTGGTAAAGAAGACGGAGTGACATGAGGCGTTTGCTTATGATAGTTATCGTCGTTTGTACAGATGTATGGTGATGTTGTCCTTGGTATGAAACCGGTAAACAAGGAAGACATTGATCCATTCCGAAGCCATTATTCAGAAGGTTAAAAGGCGGGAACGTGGTGTGAGACTCGATGGTAGTGATATGACTGTTGAGGATTTGAAACAACTCGTTGTTCTTTTCAGAAGGCTACTGGGATCAGACCGGTAGAGGACTTCCCAGGCGATCAGTGGAGCAGTTGTGGGGTGCTATTTGTGCTGTGTTTGATTCATGGATGAACGAGCGCGTAGCTATCCTTTACCGTAAGATGGGTATTCCACAAGAGTGGGGTACAGCAGTAACCGTTCAGGCAATGGGTATGTGGTAATATGGGTGATTCATCTGCAACAGGTGTATGCTTCTCTCGTGATGCTGGGCACAGTGAGAACCTCTTCAATGGTGAGTATCTTGTCAATGCACAGAGTGCAAGATGTTGTAGCAGGTATTCGTACACCGACAGATTACTAAGGAGGTTCACTTCGTTGGGCAGCTCAGCAGAATATTGATGAGGAGACTCGTGCAAATAAGTTTCCCTTCTATGGAGAGCAATGCTAGAGTTGGCAAACAGCTTTATGCACTTCAGGATAAGCTTGAGAAAGCATTACCATGATATGCAAGACATGGGTTCACCGTGTACAGGAGGTAGCTTTTGGTTCCTTCGGACTCGTAATGGTAAGCGTACGGGTACCAATGGTTACGGCAATGGATCTGCTCCATGAGATTGGATTGATGAGAAGACTGCCCTTATACGTTGTGAGCCAAACAAACTGAACGAACTTCTCACCCCAATTTTTGATAAGGCTATGCATGGCACAAGCTCACGTGTTTGACGTGGTTTGCCCAGCATCTCCAGGTGCAGCAAGTGGTCAGGTTGTATTCTTCGCTGACGATGCTACTAAATGGCATGAGGACAGTAATCAAGGGTTATAATGGTGGATATTTGAGACTTCGCAGAGGATCTCGCTTGGTATGTCTGCTGCTGAAAGGTATCTTGAGCTGCTCGTGGTGGTATGACTTACACGCTGCCGTTGTTGCGTGGTATATGGGCAGTGTTGTGTTGAGTGGTGCTGGTGCAGTCATGAGATGACTATAAGGGCACGTGCCTTAGAAATTGATGGAACAATTATCCGTGAAGGTGAGTTATATCTCATTGGGTGGTTCTACAGTGCCAGAGTTTATCTTGGTGAGTAAAAGCTCGTCCTGCAGAGGTGACAGGTGATTTTGCTGAGTTGATGGATCTTTGCTGAAGAAGTATAGCCAAGTTGGTTGTACGTACCAATGCTGATACTCCACATGATGCAGAGGTTGCTAGTAATTTCGGCGCTGTAGGTATCGGTCTTTGCCGTACTGAACACATGTTCTTTGAGAATGAGAAGATTAAGGCTATGCGTGAGATGATTCTTGCAAAACGGTACAGAGGGAGCGTGAAGGCTCTTGATAAGCTCTTGCCTTGTCAGAAGCAGGATTTCTATATGGTATCTTGAAATGCATGGACGGTATGCAGTTAACATCAAATCTGCTCGACCCTCCTTTGCATGAGTTCGTTCCACACGATCTTGGTCGGGAGGTAATGGCTGAGAGATGGGCGTAAGCGTTTCACTTTATCCAGAGCCGATGTAAGTGCACTTTCTGAGGAAGTAATCCAATGTTGGGTCTTCGTGGTTGTCGTTTGGGTAATACTTTTCCCAGAGTGCACCAGTGCAGACCAAGGCTATCCTCGGTGCAGCTGTTCTGTTGAAGAAGGAAGGTTATAATCCTAAGCCAGAGATCATGGTACCATTGGTGGTATTGTTAATGAAGCTTGACGTTCAGGAGGCGTGTGAGACTGCAAATAAACTTTTCAAGAAGGAGGCGGTGAGTTGAATTCAAGGTGGGTACGATGATTGAAATTCCTCGTGCTGCTTTGACAGCCCGCATGTCATTGCACTGAAGGCTGAAGGTACTTAGCTTCGAGGCCTGATGACTCTGAGCTCAGATGACCTTCGTTTATAGCCGTGACGACATACGCAAAGCTTCTTGCCAAGCTGCGACTTGGAAAAAGAAGATTCTGGATGTAGATCCATTGAGGTTCTCGATCAGAAGGGTGTTGATCGGCTTATAAAGATGGGTGTTGAGAAAGGACATAATACTCATAAAGAACCTCAAGTGTGGTATCTGTGTAGTGAGCACAGGTGGCGAGACCAAGTTCTATTAAGTTCACTGCTGCCATCGTGCAGGTCTGACTTCGTTAAGCTGTTCTCCATTCCAAGTGTGCCTATCGCAAGACTCGCTGCAGCACAAGCAGCAGTGGAAGAAATGAAGTAATTTCTTAGAAATATGTGCGGTACTCCTACATGTTTTACGTGGTGCTCTACGCCTATTTCTCATGGTTTATAAATGTATATCTAAAAGAGGTGAGAGTCTTTACCTTTCGCTTCTCACTTATAATTTACTAAGTTCTTTACAGCAATCTTACTTTATACCAATATGCGATTTACTAAATCAGTGTTTGCACTTTTGCCCATTGTTCTCTACTATAGGAGGAACGACTTTCTTCCACAAAAGAAAATACGCTGAATCTTCAGTCTGGAACAGTTTACATTTGTACGGGTCCAAAGGCAAGAAAAGTATCATTCAAGTCAAAATTGTCGTGGTCTTAATAGATGCTCTGGCAGTAGCAGAGAGAGTGATCTCTGTGAGTGCTGCAAAGTCAAGGCAGTAGTGCATGCAGGATTTGTTTTAGATGTTTGTTTATAGACTATGTTTTAAAACATAGCAAGAAGTATGTAATAATGCAAATCTTGGACCTTATAGTTAGGTGTAAAAGCAACGCTTTGTCATATTCCGTTCTCTACTGTGCAGCTTCTTTTTACTATGAGTAGAAGGCTCTTAGTGCTATCACTATGGTGATTTATGATAGAATCACTTTTACGTGAGAAGAAATACTAATCTTTCTAACATGAGGTTGGAGTTGCAATCTAAATAATTCTGTTTATATGTTGTTCTTTGGGTAATAAAAAGTTGTTAGCTCTTTTAAAAATGTAACGATATAACTATAGTATTATATTTTGTTGCTGTCACTTTTAGCACTTCACGTAAACGTACTATAACTCAGAAGGTTATACGCTGTTCTTTTATGTGACTCGTGACAGGAGCTTTCATGTTTAGGATTTCTTTTATTGTAGAGAATCAGAGATATTGGAATGAATGTGAGAAGAGCGTATTCTGCGGACTCGTTTTGACAGTAAAGGATCTTATCCCAAGTTTAACTGGCAAAATTATTTTTCATAAATTTTTCGGGATATGTGTGTGGTATTAGGCATCATTACCTACAAAAATATATTCAGATTTTAACTACTTTATTTTGTTTAGATCTATTTGTCCGCACAAGGAGTCGAAAAATGACATTTCCATCCCATCAATTGTAGTTGTTTCCTATTCAGGCAATAATCACATTCTTCTTCTGAGTTAATATAGATGAATTGGTGTCCGACACCAAACGATAGAAAAGAAAGAGTTATCGGCATCGTTATCGCGATACTGATGGTACCAGCAATAATGATAACCTTTGTTCTCGTTGATCTTTTTCTAAAGCTCTTTGTCTATCCACTCCTTGCTGACAATCTGCTTCCCATTCCACGTACCATTCAAATATAATCTTCCTATTCTGCAAGGTCATATACAGTTTGTAGCAATACCTCAAAGCCTTGCGCATGATGATGCTTACGAGCTGTCTATTGTAACCCATGCATCGCGCTCCATACCTAATGGTTTCCATACCTTCTCACTCTATATAGTCTGCATAGGTTTTACCCGTAGCTCGTTCAATAATCAAGAGAGTAGAGCTGTTGTCAGACTGTTATATCCGATACTTTCTCGCCAGGCTGACTTTTGAAACTTTATGTGTCGGAAAAGTCGGGTGAAGTCGTGCCCATATTGCAGTTGAGTTATCTTGAATATTTTTAAACAAACCTTTTAGAGTCAATTCATAGTCCTCGTAAAAATCGAAACCAGCCTGCATATTCAGCAGGTGGACAATCCGTAACTCCCTTTTGAATGTCGCATTGTATTGTGCCAATTCTGGAATATAATCAGTTACAGGAGTCATCTACGCTCTTGATATAACCTTCGTCTACAGCAATACCACAAAGAGCCCCGTCAACGATTTTGGAAACAGAAAAATAGGTAAGCATTCTTTCTCGCGATAAAAAGGCTCTGTCCATTGGTCCGTAAACAACACTGTCGTTATGGATAATAAGCAATTGCCCATCTTTTTCCAAACCATTGCTCAACAAGATGAATCTATTCGTACTCTCCTCTGCATTTCCTGCCTTTTTGTGAGTTATATGCATACTTCTATCTATGCAACGATGCGATGCAGCAAGTGGAAAAATGAAAACGGATTGTCTCCTTTGAAAATAGTGTCTCGTTCCAACTTCGATATTCATATATATCCGGACCAGAAGGACCATCGAGTGTGAGTCCCACGGAAATACGCTGCGACTACTGAACAACAACATAGCTACAATAAATGAAGAGCGTGCATGCTTTTGATGCTGCCACATAGCGGCTTAATGTATTTAACTAAGTTTAACCGGTAAGTAAATATCATAAATTTTTCAGGATGTTTTGTGTAGTATCAATTTTTCATAAATAGACTGATAATCAAGCATAGGGTATTGTAACGAGGGTAAAATCTGATTTGTAGGACACCGTCATATCAAAAATTATTTTTGTTACTTTGCACTCATGCACGCAAATGTACAGACACGATTCAACCCTGCAACAGGCGACATGGCTCCTTATTATCGCATTAAGGAGTCATATCGTGACGATGCAGGGGTCATGTACATTCGCTAATTCTGTTGAACATCGGGTTCGAGACCTTCACTTACAGCCGTACAGGGTTCGAAAAAATTGCATACGCACTTACCGAACGCTTCAAAAACGAAGTACACCCTCGCTTTTCAAGGAACATCTTGACGGACTTACTCCTATTGAACAGGCAAAGGCTGATGAATGGTGGAGCCGTATGGAGAACGAGGTGGAATTGATAGGGTTTAACAAGGAAGAGCAGAAGTCGCTGAGAAAATATGAGAACTACGTTGACCTTGAGACGGCAAAATATACTAACGCAAGGAATGTCGGTGCTGAGTGGCTCTGCAAGCAGACGATAGACAAACTGCAATTAGAGGGTTTCCTGCGCAAAAACGGCTGGACGGAGAATACAATACACACAGCTTTGTCAGCATTGATTGTTCGCACAGTATATGCTGTTTCTGAACGTTCGTCTTATTATTATTTGCGTGATAACTCGGCTGCTGGTGAACTTTATGGTGAGTTCCTGGCTGGACACCAGGAATCAATTCTCTGTATAAAGTCACTGACAAATTATATGAACTAAAGGAACAGTTAGAGCGTCATCTGTGCAACGTTACTGACGATCTCTTTAATATAGACAACAAGTTGATGCTCTTCGACTTAACCAACTTCTATTTCGAGGGCAGCAAGCGTAACAGCAACAAAAGGTAAAGTTCGGTAGATCAAAGAAAAAAACGCTCTGACTGTAAGCTACTTGTACTTACTATGTATCAATAAAGAAGGTTTTTATACGTTATTCTTCTATCTTGGAGGGTAATACAGCCAGACCCTAAGTCTCTGCCCAATCTAGTTGATACGTTAGCAAGAGGAATCCATCACGGACAAAAGATACGCTCGTTGTCATGGATGCAGGTGTTTCCACGGAAGAGAACTTGGAGCTGATCAAAGAAAAGGTTACAATTATCTCTGCGTATCCCGTACAAGATGAAGGACTATACGCTCAGTGATGATAACAAGAGTGTTACAGTAATGGATGCCCGTCGGCGAAAAAATAACGCTGAAAGAGGTTAAGACAGAAGATGACAAGGATTATTATCTCGAAATAACATCTCCTTCGAAAGCTATGACAGAGTCGTCTATGAACAGGGTCTGGAGAGAGCGTTTTGAGATGGAACTGAAGAGAATAAACGATGGAATCTCAAGAAAGGTGGAACGAAAACCTATGAAAAGGTTGTTGAACGTACAGGACGTGCCATACAGAGTACCCATCTATGGCGAAGTTCTATCAGATAAGCTACATAAAAGATGAGAAGAAACGCAAAGCAGATGCTGCGCGTGGACTGGGAGATAAAAGACCTCTCTGCAATGGAGTCCGGTCACGGAGTCCTTCCCTCCACAGCAATGTCAGGACACTTTCTGAGCGTGTGACATGGGAATACTACAATCTCATTCGTGAGATAGAATGTACAAACAGGCAACTAAAGAATGACCTCAACCTCCGTCCTATCTATCATCAGAAAGATGAGCGAAGCGACACACACCTCTTCTTCGGTTTATTAGCCTATTGGGTGGTAAACACCATCCGCTGTCGAATTAAAACGAGAAGGAGAATCCTGTTACTGGACCGAGATTGTACGACGTATGAGCACCCAGAAGCTCGTCACAACAAAAGGGAAGAATCCATTAGGGTGAGAACCATCGAGATGCGCCAATGTAGTAGTCCTTCGAAGCAAGCAAAACAGATATACGATAAGTTGAACTTAAAACACTCACCATTCAAAAAAAGAATAAAAATTTGTGGGACACAGAGTCCATAAGAAAAAAACGAGGAAAGTACGATGACTGCAAGAAATGATAGGCGAAAAGTGGGGGTTAAAACTTGGGATGAGATACATTCAAGATTCTTGGGTGAGTTTTTACTCTTTTTGATTTGTTTAACTCATTGATTTTGCGTAGAATTTGCCATCACTTTCGTATTAATGCTAAGCACATGAGACATGATTGAAAATCACAAAATCGATTACAAATCGAGAGGTGCTTCTCTTGACAAGTATCTGCGGAAATAGGTCACGAAGGAAATGAGTTAGTATTGAGGAAGAGAGTCGAACTCGCTCAGAAAATCAGAGACGGTGATCGAAAGGCGTCAGTACGCAACAACTGCAAGCCAACCTACGTTTCGTTGTCTCTGTTGCAGCAATATCAAAACCAGAGCATCTCCCTACCCGACCTAATAAACGAGGGCAATGTAGGACTCATAAAAGGCTGCAGAAAAGTTTGATGAAACGCGTGGCTTCAAGTTTATCTCCTTCGCTGTATGGTGGATAAGACAAAGCATCCTGCAAGCTATAGCCGAACAAAGAATCGTATCATTAGACTACCACCACTAAATCAAGTTAGTTCTGTCAACAAAATTAATAAGATTTTGACACAGTTCGAACAAAGAGTACGAGCGTCGCCCAGCGCGTGATGAGATTGCACTGAACATTTCGGATATTCCACAAGAAGACAGATCATTGATGCAATGAAAGTTAACTCACGTCATGTTCGGTGAGATGCACCATTCTACGCAGCGATGAACACGGTAAACTTGATAACAGATGTCATTCCTAATGATAACCACCATCTACTGACAAAGAGTTGGTTGAAGAGAGCCTACGCGAGGAAATAGGTAGAGCAACTTACAGATTCTCGAAGAGAGAGAGAAGGTAGTTGTAGAGCATGCTGTGAGATGACCAACGTGAAATGACCTTGGAAGAGATTGGAAATGTAAATACAATCTCACGCGTGAACAGGTGGAGACAGATTAAGGAAAAGGCAATAGGCGCCTACCGCCAGCAGAGCCAATAGTAGGTTCTGAGAGAGCTTGTTGGGACAATAACTATAAAATGATGAGATATTAATTCAAGATGAAATTACGTCAGGTATTAATCATATGACGGTACTTCTAGCTTGGATGGGTAAATAGTAGTAACGCAAAAGGATGCAAGCACCTGCAAAGGGTATATATGTTCGGTTTGCTGCATCTTTTAATGATTCAACGGTTTATATGACCAACATTCAAAAAGTAGATGCATACCTTGCAAACGACCGCACAAAAATTCCTTACCGAATCGTGAGGACTACTCATATCAATTACGCGTATCTTCAAACCGATGGTCTTGAAAAGCTTTCCAACATGCGTTACATTGTATGCTGAGAATGAATCTAAGGCAGTAGCACGGTTCACGACGCTGAAAAATAGATACAGAAGAGGTAAGAAGAAATATGAGGTAAAGTTTATCTCTGATGCAGGATTCAACTATAAGACTGTAACACCTGACAATTTTATTTCAAATGAAGAGACACAAGTGAAGCCGACCAATCTTAAGTAAAGTAAAGCATAGCGTAAAGTAAAGATGGGAATACATGACTTCAGGATTGCTGACTGCCATACAGATTATATTCCGATGAGACAAGTGTCCAACAGAATGCACTTATTAAAGCTCGTTGAACCATTCAGAAATCAAAGATGCGTCAAAAGAATCTGTTTTTAGATTAACAGTTGATGATACATTGCGAGCCAATTCCTAAGGAAAGAAGACAACGTGTTCGTGCTTTTGATACAGGAAATGGTGATACTATTGTTGACTACGTGTTGGTGAGTGGCAGTTATCAGTATATAATCAAAGACATCGATGGTGCTGATTGTTGTATGTTACAGGACAGCAAGGACTTCTCTGAATGTCGATGTACGCTCAGCAGCAACAGAAACATGCGTACCTTTGGCTTGAAATAACGCACTGATGCTTATTTTTCGCTTTTGCAGGTGCACATAAAGAGACATTGCATGCTAATCACTGCTCTATGTTCGAAACAATGGTTATGGGTTATGCATTCATTGCTAAAAGTGGCACAGGAAAATCTACACAAGTTAGCATGTGGTTACGTTATATTTCGAGGTTGCGACCTCATGAATGATGATAATCCTATCGTGAAATTATAGATGGTGAGACCTGGTTTATGGTACAGTCCATGGAGCAGTAGACGCCATGCTATCGTAATATTAAAGCACGCTTAGGAGCTATCACACGTATTGACCGTGCAACTACAAAACTCTGTTGAAAAGCCAAATCCGATTGCTGCTTTTGCATCTCTCTTGCCTTCTTGTTCAAGTATGAAATAGAAGTTCAGACATCTATATTAGCGTTTGCGACACCATAACAAAAGATTGTTAGAGGCAGGAAGAATATTTACGTTACATTGCTTACCTGATCCAGGAGGCTTAGCGAGATGTTACAGAAACTGTAACGAAAAGATAAGACTTATGTCAAAGACTACACTTACTACTTCTGAAATTCAGTTTGCAAAGTGCAGAGTTCTTGCAGAAGTTGTCAAGATATTAGAATGAGAGGTCATACTGTAACGTACGCCTTCGTGGATACTCCAGCACGCGCTTTCTCCCGGAGCGAGCCGCGATAAAGCGTTGCTCGATGAAACTCAACTATAAGGTTGGCGACCCTGTCTTAGCAGAATCTCACCATATCATTTTGTCTTACATCCATAGACAGAATTGACGGCGACTACTTTCACTTCTGCCGTGGTGACGGCAATCTTAAAGTTGAACATTGCAGAAAACATTGTAGGTGCAGTTATTGGCTTTTTATCCGAAAAGGTCGGAAGGATATGGATACCACAGATTGTGTCGAAAATGGAAGCTATATAGCTGGATTCAAACTTCTTCCTGTCGAAGATATTTGATTAGAGGCTTTTATAGACGTATTGGATCCTATCTTTGGACCGATTTAATGAGACATTAAAAGAATGATGATGTGTATAAACTATCAGTAAGAATGAAAGTAAAAGAGAGGCTAACCTCCGTGAAGAGTATGCGAGAGCATATCATCGTTGCAGAAGGAGATGAGAATATTGACTTCAGCAATATCTTGTATCAATGAACGAAAGTTCTACATACTTGTGGGAAGAAGTACAAAGATTGGATTCCTTTACAATAGATACGCTTGTGATTTAATCTGCAATGAGCATGAAAATTGATAAGGATACAGCTCGTAAGAGATGCTTCAATGGCACTTGCTGCTCAATGGGGGACTGCTGGTATGTGGTATTGTAGGTATTGACATTCGAAGATGACTCAACACCAGACAAGAAGGAGGCTAGTAAAAGTATGCAAACGACACACTCGTGTACTGAAACAAAAGAAAGAAAAAGCCTGAAGAAGAAAAGTTTCTTTAAGCGTCTTTTTGGATAATATAGCAGTTTAAAAGAATCATACATACTCGGACACTGAATTGCATAATCAGTATCCGAGGTTTTTCTATAAAACTATTAAGACAGTTAGACGTATCGATTAAATAGAATTCCCATCATCTTCTTAACAAACGCTTTCTCGTTATAAAAAGATAGTAACTCAGAGATGTATCGATAGCTGAACAATATAACCTCATTACTGAAGCTCATTAAAAGATTTTCGATAAACCATTCAGCTACTTGGCGCAACAAATGATTACGTGTGTACCACCATAGATGCCATGGTTACGATTGGTATAAAGATTCTCATAAAAGTCTTCATCAGCCTGTATTAATGCTGAGGTACTCAAAGCATTCTGCGGATGATATTGTCATCAGTCAGACCATTGGCAGATTAAAGTTTACTATAAAGATTCTCTGCACGCTTTTATAGGATTGATGTACCCTTCGGCATTCTCTTGTGGTGTACGCATATATCGCTCTGTATAAACAGAATCATAATAGCGCCAATTTGTTGGTGGAGCAATTGCCACACCTGCTTTAAAAAGCATTACGTCCCTCACTCATACTCATCCAATGTGTTGAAACCGCAAACTCCATCCCCAGATACCTAGCATGGAAGCATCAACATAACTGCTTACCCACAACCAAAGCAGCTTCAACCTGATCTTGATTCTAAGTCGCAAGTCTCAGATAAGTGCACTTCTCAGATATGCCGCACCACGGGCACCAGTTCCACGTCCATCTATGGTAACAACAATATAACCCTTCTGTGTCAAGTCAATAGTCATACATCGCACCACTACCCATAGAACCAACACTCCAGTTATCTACAACCTGCTGACTGCCTGGACCACTATACTGATGCATAATAACAGGATACTTCTTTGAAGCATCAAAGTCCGCTGGCTTCCTGTCCAACCATTAAGTTTCACACCCTCAGAAGTTGTAAATGTAAGAATTCAACTCCAGTGTTGCCATACTTTGCCAACTTTGCTTGCAGTTCATGTATTAAGCACCTCACGTATCTCTTTACCTTTAGTTATCGATAGATAGCAAATACGTATGGAGTGGTTGCTATCCTCCATGTATTGAGGAAATACTTACTAATCAGTCAGAGAATGAAGCAAACATTCCATCGCACGAGCAGAAAGGCAAGTCAACTTACCTGACTTATCTTGCAACATATATCTCACGCTGCATTTGGCTTACGGGTGCAGCTGCTTGGAATGGTATTTCCCGTCTTCTCATCGCAACCGTAGATTTCTGTTAGCATCATGGTTCCTTATCAATCTGACGTAAAAGCTTACCATCCTTATTATATAAATAAAGGTGCATACAACTATCACGGTCTGAAGGAACAAGAATCTGATCTTTCATAATTCGAATACCCTCCATTGCTTCCTCCTTACATACTTTGGAACACTCTCTTTAATCAGCAATTTACAAGCACCTGTAGAGGGTTAGCCGCATAAAAGATTCAACTCGTCCTGATGGCGATTCCATTGTGTAAAGGATAATTCTATTTGCATCGAGGTCTGCTTGATACGTGGAATATAACCATCCGCAGCCAATGGTAAATCATACTTGCGTGACTTTACCATCACTCAGATTATAAGGCACCACGCACTCACTTTTGGAGGTTAGCCTCACCAGCCTTTGGATACTTGTAATTATAATCACCTGGATAGATAGCGAACTGCTCAAATGTTGGGTGCAGAACACTTCGTAGAACTGTAGTGTATAAGTCTTTACCTGACTTTCATCTACTGTAATCCAGCTTAATGTCTTCACATCATCTGCACTCCAAGCTAGCATTATTAAAACCAAACTCTTCTTCATTCACCCAATCTGGTAAACCATTGATAATTTTATTGAATTCACCATCCGTAGTAACTTGATTTTACGTTCTCACCATCTGTAATATAGATGTTATTCTGATTGACATAAGCAATATCTCAGTATCAGGTGAGAAGTAGGAATCTGCTCAGCACCAGCTTTTGAGAGTTTCTTTAATTGCTTCGTTTTAACATCATAAAGATGAGAAATTAGCATGAATGAACGTCTATAAATACTGATTCGTATTCGTTTGCAAAAAGTGAGTCAGGTTGCCATCATTTGAAATCTGATAATCATCGAATGACTTTTAATTGCTCACCCTCAGCATCAGCAGGTCAAAGATAACCCCAGTGGAGTGCCCGTCTTAAAAGAATACTTTACCACCTGACGGGCATCAGATGATATTTGAGCAAACTCAGAAGTTCCTTCAAAGGATTAACCCCCGAGATACGCTTAGCAGCAAAAAGTGCCATTCGTGTGTCTTTCAAAGAAATAGGTTCTCCTGCCATCAAATGGAAATGCGGTTAGCATTGATACACAAAAGAAATAATATACGTTTCATAAATTCAAGTTTTAACTGCACAAAAATATAAAATATTCTGTAAATTTGCAAAAGGAATGGAACAATATTATTGCGACTTCGGGAACTGGCTACGCTCTCAGTTCCCTTACAAAATCTGAAGATATCCGGTTAACGCAGGCTTTACCTGTCCTAACCGAGACGGAAGAATAGGGCGTAGTGGTTGCATCACTGCAATAATCAAACCTTTAATCCCTGCCTATTGTGATAATGGGAAAAGCGTTACTCAACAGCTTGAAGACGGCAAAAGATTCTTCTCTGGGAAATACCCTGAGATGAAATATCTTGCTTATTTTTCAAGCCTATACAAACATACAGCACTAACGACCACTAAAAAGAAACTCTATGAGGAAGCACTTGCCGTGGAGGATGTGAGTTTGGACTAGTTATCGGTACACGTCCTGACTGCATTAATGACGACCTCTTAGATTACTTTGAGGAGCTGAATCGCCGCACATTCCTCATCGTTGAGTATGGTGTGGAAACCTGCAATGATGAGACATTACGACTGGTTAATCGTGGGCATGACTTTTGCCTGTGCTCGCAAAGCTCATTGAAGAGACTGCCCGACGTGGTATTCGTGTCGGTGCACATATCATCCTCGGACTACCTGGTGAGGATGCAAAGAGAGTTTAAGACAAGCACCTATCATCTCTTCTCTTCCCTTGACAACATTGAAGATTCATCAGTTACAGATTATCCGTGGAACACGTTTGGCAAAGATGTACGCTGAAAAGCCATTTCACCTTTATACGGTTGAAGAGTATATCAAGCTCACAGCAGATTACATTAGCCTTCTCCGCCCCGACCTAGTACTCGAACGCTTTGTCAGCCAGAGTCCTCCCGACCTCTCATCGCTCCAAAGTGGGGACTGAAGAACTATGAGTTTACACAAAGTCTTCATAACTATATGAAAGAAAAGTTGAATAATAAAAGTTCAATCAGACAAATGAATAAGACTGTATCAATATCTGTTTTTCACTGTAATCTATATTCTTGGAGTAAGTTTTGTACAGAACACCTTCAGGAATGGTCACGATGTGGAACAGGTACTATACTTTTTATAGCACCTTGCTCTCTATGTTATTAGTTTTATAATTTCATTCTCAATATTCGGAGGAAACAAGAAACGAAAATACATCTTTTAGCTACTTCCTCCTTAGCCTTACTCTACTACATTTATCTTTGGATGCTACAATCGACTATGCCTTATGAAAGAATTTTTCTACATTCTTTGGGGCATTAGCATCTATATCTGCGAGTTTATCTACCTAAAACAGCAAAAGAGCTGAGCGTAAAAATTATTTTCCTACGTTCCCACCCTACCTTTCCATGAAACCAAAGACTGCCATTCTGTCCACAACAAATGCCACTTTGTCACCTACATAATATAGGCACAAGATTTGAGATATAGGCAACAGAAACAAAAATAAGAACAAGTTCCGGAAAACCCTATTATAAAGGTAAAGGAACTATAGGAAGGAGATTTGAATATGACATTTGAGAAATTTACAATCAAAGCACAAGAAGCTGTTCAGAGTGCGATAAACATTGCACAGCGAAATGGACAACAGACCATTGAGCCAGTACATATATTAGCTGGTGTAATGGATAAAGGAAAGGATGTAATAAATTACGTCTTCCAGAAAAATTGGCGTCAATACACTAGCTGTGGAGAGTGCCATCCAGAATGAGATGAGTCACTTACCAAAAGTATCTGGTGGTGAGCCCACTCTCTCTTCTGAAACCAATCAGGTGATGCAGCATACATTGGATATCTCCCAGAAGATGGGTGACGAATTCGTTAGTATCGAACCGATGCTGCTCGTCCCTACTTGCGGTGAACTCAACCGCAAGCCGTATCTTGAAAGATGCAGGCTGTACAGAGAAAGAGATGACAGCTAGCTATCAATGAACTTAGACAAGGTCAGAAGGTGCAGTCACAAAGTGGTGATGAGAACTATCAGTCATTACAGAAATATGCGCGTAACCTTATAGAAGATGCTCGTGCAGGAAAACTCGACCCTGTGATTGGTCGCGATGAGGAGATTCGAAGAGTATTGCAGATTCTTTCTCGTCGAACAAAGAATAACCCTATTCTCATTGGTGAGCCAGGTACTGGTAAGACGGCTATTGTTGAGGGTTTAGCAGAGAGAATCATTCGTGGTGATGTACCAGAAAAACTTAAAGGACAAGCAACTCTATTCATTGGATATGGGTGCGATGTTGGCTGGTGCTAAATATAAAGGTGAGTTCGAGGAGCGTCTTAAGAGTGTTGTTAAGGGAAGTGATGCAGGCTGATGGTAACATCATTCTCTTCATTGATGAGATTCACACATTGGTTGGCGCAGGTGGTGGCGAAGGTGCCATGGATGCTGCAAACATTTTTGAAACCAGCTTTGGACGTGGCGAGTTGAGAGCTATTGGTGCAACGACATTGAATGAATACCAGAAATATTTTGAGAAAGATAAGGCTCTTGAGCGTCGTTTCCAAACAGTTATGGTAGATGAACCAGACGAATTGGACGCTATCTCTATCCTTCGTGGATTGAAGGAACGTTATGAGAATCATCACAAGGTACGTATCCAAGATGATGCTTGTATCGCAGCTGTTAAGCTTTCTGAGCGTTATATCTCAGACCGTTTCTTGCCAGATAAAGCTATCGACTTGATGGATGAGGCTGCTGCAAAACTGCGTATGGAACGTGACTCTGTACCAGAGGAGTTGGATGAAAATCAGTCGTAGATTGAAGCAGCTTGAGATTGAGCGTGAGGCTATCAAGCGAGAACGACACAGAAAAAAGATTACACAACTCGACAAAGAGATTGCTGAACTCAAAAGAGCAGGAACATGGTTTTCCGCGCTAAGTGGGAAGGCGAACGTGGACTGCGTGAATAAGATTCGCAGGATAAACAAGAGATTGAACAGCTCAAGCATGAGGCTGACCGTGCCGAGCGTGAGGGTAATTACGAGGCGTGTTGCCGAGATTAGATACTCACGACTAAAGCCCAATTAGAAGACGATATCAAGAACATCCAACAGCAGTTGCAAGCGACACAAGATGGGCAAAAGCAATGGTGCGCGAGGAGGTTACAGCGAGATGATATCGTTGAGGTTGTGAGCCGTTGGACAGGTATTCCTGTCACACGAGATGTTACAGAGTGAGAAGGATAAACTGCTCCACTTAGAGGATGAACTGCACAAGCGTGTCATCGGACAAGACGAGGCTATCACTGCCGTGGCAGATGCTGTTCGTCGCTCACGTGCAGGATTGCAAGACCCAAAGAAGCCTATTGCGTCCTTCATCTTCTTAGGTACAACGGGTACTGCAAGACCGAGTTGGCAAAGGCATTGGCTGATTATCTCTTCAATGACGAGTCTATGATGACGCGAATTGATATGAGTGAGTATCAGAGAAGTTCAGTGTAACTCGACTCATCGGCGCACCTCCTGGATATGTAGGCTATGATGAGGGTGGTCAGTTGACTTGAGGCTGTACGCCGCAAGCCTTACTCTGTCGTACTCTTTTGATGAGATTGAGAAGGCACATCCAGACGTATTCAACATCCTTCTGCAGGTGTTGGACGATGGTCATCTGACAGATAATAAGGGACGAACAGTGAACTTCAAGAATACGATTATCATCATGACATCTAATCTTGGTTCACAATACATCCAGCAACAGTTTGAACATCTTAACGATACTAATCGTGAAGAAGTAATCGACTAGGCAAAAGTTGCGGTAATGGATATGCTGAAGAAGACTATTCGTCCAGAGTTCCTCAACCGTATCGATGAGACTATCATGTTCTTGCCTTTGACAAAAGAGCAGATTGGTGAGAGTTGTTCGTCTACAGCTGGAGAGAGTTAAGGATATGTTAAAGGCACAAGGTGTTGACCTTCAATGGACAGACCCAGCTATCAATTATCTTGCTGACGTGGGTTATGACCCAGAGTTTGGCGCACGCCCTGTCAAACGAGCTATCCAACGTTACGTATTGAATGACCTTAGTAAGTCATGACTTTCAGGAACTGTCAAATGTGACAAGCCTGTCATCATCGACAGCTTCGGCGAAGGCTTAGTATTTAGAAACTAATATAAAAAGGGGAGTGTGTCATTTGATACACTCCTTTTTATTCATCCGAAATTTCGAATGATACTACTGTAGATTTTTTATGACGTAAACCTCTGTTCTCCTTGAGGCTTCTTCGTAATCAACAAGTTTTCTTATCTTTAGTGATTTTACGTGTCATAACCGTCCGCACTGTTGGTGTTCACCGTCCGCACCATTGGTGCTGAGTATCCGCACGATGATATGACATGATAACAAAGGGCTATTGTGGCTCATACACTATGGAGAAAAATAAGATGTGCCGTCACTGTGAAAAACAGTTCCAAACTCCTTACTATCAAGAACGAGTCCGTCTCAGAATACGCTATTTCTCCATTCATTCCATCATCTATGATTTTCTACAATAAAAAGAAGGGTCTTCTGGAATTTCAAGTGATAGTTTTTATATTTTTAGGCTACCTGCTGATAAACAAGTATGGATCTATAACGAATCGTGTGGGTAATTATAGAAAACTCAGATAAGAATATTACCTGTCTTATGAATAGTACCGAGATATTTACACAGGCTTTGAGCCTATCAGGAAAGCAACTTCTTAAAAAGGAGGCAAGGGATTCGTAAATACAGAAAAACTTTAAGTATATGGTCTATTTCATAACAGGGGAGCTTAAACTTAATTACCCACACGATTCGTTATAGAGCCGAATATTTTTAACTTTGTACTATAAAACTTAACCCAAGTTTAACTCCTACTTTCGCCTATTTCTTGCAGTCATCGTACTTTCCTCGTTTTTTTCTTATGGGACTCTGTGTCCTACAAATTTTTATTCTTTTTGAATGGTGAGTGTTTTAAGTTCAACTTATCGTATATCTGTTTTTGCTTGCTTCGAAGGACTACTACATTGGCGCATCTCGATGGTTTCTCACCTAATGGATTCTTCCCTTTTTGTTGTGACGAGCTTCTGGGTGCTCATACGTCGTACAATCTCGGTCCAGTAACAGGATTCTCCTTCTCGTTTTAATTGACGGCGGATGGTGTTTACCACCCAATAGGCTAATAAACCGAAGAAGAGGTGTGCGTCGCTTCGCTCATCTTTCTGATGATAGATAGGACGGAGGTTGAGGTCATTCTTTAGTTGCCTGTTTGTACATTCTATCTCACGAATGAGATTGTAGTATTCCCATGTCACACGCTCAGAAAGTGTCCTGACATTGCTGCGGAGAAGTGAACTCCGTGACCGGACTCCATTGCAGAGAGGTCTTTTTATCTCCCAGTCGCGCAGCATCTGCTTGGGTTTCTTCTCTTCTTTTATGTAGCTTATCTGATAGAACTTCGCTATAGATGGGTACTTCTGTATGGCACGTCCTGTACGTTCAACAACCTTTTCATAGGGTTTTTCGTTCCACCTTTCTTGGAGATTCCATCGTTTATTCTCTTCAGTTCCATCTCAAAACGCTCTCTCAGACCCTGTTCATAGACGACTCTGTCATAGCTTTCGAAGGAGATGTTATTTCGAGATAATAATCCTTGTCATCTTCTGTCTTAACCTCTTTCAGCGTTATTTTCTGCCGACGGGCATCCATTACCGTAACACTCTTGTTATCATCACTGAGCGTATAGTCCTTCATCTTTGTACGGGATACGCAGAGATAATTGTAACCTTTTCTTTTGATCAGCTCCAAGTTCTCTTCCGTGGAAACACCTGCATCCATGACAACGAGCGTATCTTTTTGTCCGTGATGGATTCCTCTTTGCTAACATATCAATCATATTGGGCAGAGACTTAGGGTCTGCTGTATTACCCTCCAAGATAGAAGAATAACGTATAAAAACCTTCTTTATTGATACATAGTGCAAGTACAAGTAGCTTACAGTCAGAGCGTTTTTCTTTTGATCAGTGAACTTGGTACTTTGTTGCTATTACGCTTGCTGCCCTCGAAATAGAAGTTGGTTAAGTCGAAGAGCATCAACTTGTTGTCTATATTAAAGAGATCGTCAGTAACGTTGCACAGATGACGCTCTAACTGTTCCTTTAGTTCATATAATTTGTCAGTGACTTTATACAGAGAATTGATTCCTGGTGTCCAGCCAGGAACTCCACTATAAAGTTCACCAGCAGCCGAGTTATCACGCAAATAATAATAAGACGAACGTTCAGAAACAGCATATACTGTGCGAACAATCAATGCTGACAAAGCTGTGTGTATTGTATTCTCCGTCCAGCCGTTTTTGCGCAGGAAACCCTCTAATTGCAGTTTGTCTATCGTCTGCTTGCAGAGCCACTCAGCACCGACATTCCTTGCGTTAGTATATTTTGCCGTCTCAAAGGTCAACGTAGTTCTCATATTTTCTCAGCGACTTCTGCTCTTCCTTGTTAAACCTATCAATTCCACCTTCGTTCTCCATACGGCTCCACCATTCATCAGCCTTTACCTGTTCAATAGGAGTAAGTCCGTCAAGATGTTCCTTGAAAAGCGAGGGTGTACTTCTGTTTTTGAAGCGTTCGGTAAGTGCGTATGCAATTTTTCGAACCTGTACGGCTGTAAGTGAAGGTTCGAACCCGATGTTCAACAGAATTAGCGAATGTACATGACCCTGCACGTCACGATATGACTCCTTAATGCGATAATAAGGAGCCATGTCGCCTGTTGCAGGGTTGAATCGTGTCTGTACATTTGCGTGCATGAGTGCAAAAGTAACAAAATAATTTTGATATGACGGTGTCCTACAAATCAGATTTTACTCCTCGTTACAATACCCTATGCTTGATTATCAATTATTTATAAAATTGATACTACAAAAAACTATCCTGAAAATTTATGAAAAATATTTTTACCGGTTAAACTTGGGCTATGTTATTTTTCTAGTCGGTAATTTTTCGTTTGTTACTCGTTGATTACCAGTAACTTTATTTGGTTCCGTTTGTTATGTTTTTCCAAATTTATTTAATAGAGATTATTTTTGTGTGATTTGATGAGACTGAAGTATGATTTTAAAGGCGTTTTGTGACCTGTTCGGAGAATAAGCTGTCATGGCTATATGCAGAAATAAACTCCCCCATTCTTGCTTTTATTAAACAAAATGGGGAGTCATTTAATGGTAGCTATTCAGCTGAAAGCTATTTGATATTAGTCATGCAAAGTGGAATAGCGAAATAAGCCTTCTTGCCAGTTGGGTATATACCTTGAACGTAGAGTACAGGATCTTTGCTGGTTGATGCCTTCTTAACGATGTTTTGTAAGTCATCAATGTTCTTCACCATGTTTTTCATTTACATTCTGAATGATAAATCCGCGACTGATTCCTGCAGTCTTCAAAGCACCATTGTTAACTTTAATACTTCCAAGCCATAGCTGATATTTAACTGCTTTTTAAGCTCATTTTGTACTGGACGGAACTGTCCACCAAGGATGTCAATGTCAGCCTGCTCAATTACTTTTGTCGTACCCTGGGCATTCTTCAGCGTGATAGTCTTTGAAACTTCCTTCTTGTTACGGATGTAGGTCACTGTTGCCTTGTCGCTAGGGACGCTTGCTGTTGAGTGCTTGCTGAAGTTCAGACATGCGTGTTACCTTTTGTCCGTCAAACTTAGTGATAACATCACCCTTTGTCAGACCTAAGGCTGCACCATTGCCATCCTCAGACACTTCGCTTACATAAACACCTGCGTTTGTACCGAGGTCAACGTTTTTACCCTCTTCCTTCTGTGTGTTGATGTAATTCAGGACATCACCACCTTGGATGCCGAGCATTACACGTTGTACGCTACCATACTCTTAATATCATCAACAACTTTGTTCATGATGGAAGTTGGAATAGCAAAGCCATAACCGCTGTATGCACCCGTCTGTGAATAGAGACATAGCGTTGATACCAACCAGCTCACCCTGTGTATTTACCAATGCACCACCAGAGTTACCCTGATTGATGGCTGCGTCAGTCTGGATAAAGCTCTCGATACCATTGCGTGTAGCACCCAAGCCACGTGACTTTGCACCTACGATGCCAGCTGTTACAGTATTGTTGAGGTTGTATGGGTTACCCACAGCAATTACCCATTCTCCTACCTTCAACTTGTCAGAGTCGCCAATAGGAAGGGTAGGGAGGTTCGTTGCATTGACTTTCAAAAGAGCAAGGTCTGTCTGTTTGTCAGTTCCAACGATGCGTGCAGAGAACTCACGATTGTCATTCAGTGTGATTGTTAATTCATCGGCACCCCTCAACAACGTGATTATTTGTTACGATATAACCATCAGATGAAATGATAACACCGCTACCTGTAGCCTCCTTCTTTAGGCGTCTGAACCTGTTGACGACGTGAACCATTACCTTGCGTTAGGGATTTCCAAAAGAAACCAAATGGGTCAAAAATCCACCAAATGGGTCATCTTGTACATCCACCATCTGTGTCTTAGAATTCTGGACATACTTTGATGTGAACAACAGCAGGAAGTGCTTTCTGCTGCGTAAAGTGAGATCAACAGGCTGACCAGGAGTTGCAGCTGGTGCTTCAGCTGCATAAACTTTGATGAAAGCGCCAGTAGAAAAAGCTAGGGCAGTAACACATGCTGCACCAACCAAAAACTTTGATAAATTCTTCCTATATTCTTAATTATTTGTACATTTAAATACATTTATAGGTGTCAAGTCGTCATTAATAAAATGTCTTGTTGACAGGATTGTTATTGCAAATATAAGTGCAAAATCATCAAAACCGATATTTTGTCATATATCTTTATCCGATTTTTAACAATTGAATTTTAATCCTTAACGGCTATTAATCTGAAACGATTAAGATTTAGCATTTGTTCGATTTTAATATTTGTTTTGTTTGTATTCTTTATTTTCCTTTCTTAAATTTATAAAATGAAATAATCAAACATATTTCTATTCTGTGAAGATATGAGTAATATGTTATTTATTGGAACCATATGTTTGCTTGCTTTTAATTGTGATAGCTCATTTAGCAATTAGATGGTTCTTATTTTTAGAAGGTTTAATTTCCTTTTTATGAAAAAGGCAAATCACACAGTTTTAATATTCTTCTAAAATGGATATCTTTTACACTTCTTGTATTGGTAATAATATGTTTTCTTTTTAAAGTTCTCATACGCCCTGTTTAGATAATCATTGAAATATTTTGCTTTTCCATGTTTTCCATTATCTTTGCATTCAAATAAGGCAGTGTTCAGCTCTGTCGCTGGCATCTTGAATGGGTGCGGAGGAAAGTCCGGGCAGCATAGGGCATCCTGCTTCCGAAAAATAGGAGCTATTGGTGACAGTAGATGTAGGCAGAAGAAAATAACCGCCATATAGCAATGTATGGTAAGGATGAGAAGGTGGTGTAAGAGACTACCAGCAGGCGGGTGATCGTCTGGCTGTGCCGTTCAGGAGCTGCAAGTTCATGTAAACCGTTGTTTGAGGGTAGCCCGCCCAAGCGTAAGCACAACGGAGGTAGAATGCTTTGAATTGTAGGTAACTTGCAATATAGATAAATGACAGGCATCTTCCTATTATCGAAAGATGAGGAAGAAACAGAACCCAGCTTATAGGAACACTGTTTTATTTTTCTTTCATACTCGCTCATCTTATCGTGTTCTAGTTGGAATACCGAGGAAGAATGTATTGAAGAGTTGAGATATGATGGCTACTAATATAGAAGACTTGTTTATTTATGAAAGATTTAGAAGAGCATTATGTAACTGTGTTGGACGATTTCAACATACAGTTGAAAAATAAAATAAGAAACCATAAAAACGATGCTGGTTTCCCCTCAGTTACCTGCTAATATTAGCGAAGATGATCTTGCGGATTACCTCTTTGACTATCAGGCAGCTTTAGATAGTGAGGGTACAGAACGTTCTCGTTATACGATAGCAGGCTTTCTTCTCTGTCTGCCTATTTTAATTATGTCAGCTTTTCCCAGACGATTCACTTCCTTTCGAAGGAATAATGAATGTGTTGGCAGCGATAGGAGTTGGGTTGATACTCTTCTTTCTTTACAGAGTAATCATGAAGATCGTGGTTAAGAAGAAGATTCGTCAAGCTAATCAGGATTATCCTGAGGTAAAGAATTATGTGGACCATGTAATGGCTTTCAAATAACTTTTTATTTATAATTTTATAGTAGAATGGAATTACCTGATTTTCAGAAATACAAAAGATAAGTTTACTCAGCAGGATTTTTCAGACAAAATACAACGCATCGCAAAACGCGCTGGTGCTAAGTTGATATATGTAGCATTACTTTTGTATTATTTGATGCAAAGTGACAAGGTGTCGTTTAAAGAACAAGGCTATTGTGTGGGTGCGTTGGGTTACCTAATCTCGCCACTTGATGCTGTGCCAGATGCTATTCCTATAGCAGGGCTTTGCAGATGATCTTGAGTGTTCTGCTTTATGCATTAAATAAGGTGTGGACATCTGTTGATGATAATATGAAGAAGCAGGCACGTGAGAAATTGTCAAAGTGGTTTGATGACGATGAGATAAACGTAGCAGAGGATCTTTTCACAGAAGATACTACTGATATCACCAGTATAAGATTTAGGAAGGAGGGTTTTATGTGGCAATATATTGTAATAGCAGTTATACTTATATCTGCTATAGGCTACGTACTTTTATCGTATGTGGCAATCTTTCCGTGCAGCAAAGACCCTTGTCATGGATGTGCAGGTTGTAGCTTTTACATGATAAGTTGAAAGAGAAACAAAAAGAAGAATGGGTATAAGAAGCCTGTCTGTTTCAAATAGAAACAAGGAAGATTTTTGTCAATTAGTCTCTTTAAGTCATATCTTTTTCTTATGTTTCACAAAAACATCTTGAGTTTTTCTTATAAAAGTAGCTTCCCAAATGTTTATTGAAAAAGTTTCTTATTTGTTTGGCTGAACCGAATTAATTGATTATCTTTGCACTCGCAAATCGCAATAATGATTTGTTTATAAAAATGGTGCTTGAGTGGGAGGTTGAGGCAATGGTCTGCAAAACCATGTAGAGCAGGTTCGATTCCGCTAGGCACCTCTAAGGACTCTCAATGTTGAGGGTCCTTTTTGTTTAGCTTCATCCAAATAAGATAATAATCACTTATTATAAATGACAGGAACTTTTCCTACTGAACCTCATTTATTTGATTGCTTACTAGTTCTGTCCGGAGCTTTCGGACAGTTGTTCAGCTTCGAACACTTTGTCCGGAGTGTCCGGACAGTTTGGGTTTGTGTCTTTCTTGTATAATAGAAATATAAAGAAAAGAGTTGTAATCAAATGATTACAACTCTTTTGTGGGTAGTGATGGATTCGAACCACCGAAGCTAGAAGCAACAGATTTACAGTCTGCCCCATTTTAGTACTCTGGAAACTACCCAAGGTAGTGGGCGTTGACGGATTCGAACCGCCGACCCTCTGCTTGTAAAGGCAGATGCTCTAAACCAGCTGAGCTAAAACGCCCTTACTTTTTCGTAGCGGTTGCAAAAGTAGTCATTTTATTTTAACTGTGCAAACTTTATCATGTGTTCTTTTTCTTTCAATGCCAATGATGTGTTACGATAGGGTAAGAGTCCCCATGGTTATAAACTAAAAAGCCCCTATGAGCCATTAGATATGATGATTCATAGGGGTAATCATTTATTATATGCGTATTTAGCTTTTGACGAAGTTCAAGATAACAGGACGGCGAGTACAATAGTGTCCAGTTCAGATCTTTCCACTGACGTGTGAAAGTCTTCCATGAAGACGTAAGGAGGATTCCTCAAAACAGATACCATCAGCAATAGAATAACAAAGCACCATTGTAATCATTGTGATAAAGGCTGGAAATGATTCTGTTAGTATCTTGAAGATTGATTTTTCTTTACAGAGTCAATCATTACACAACCATTACCAATGCACCACTAGTAGCCGCACTTTGGGATAAGTAGGAAGATAGAGAGAGGAAGAGGGCAACGATGAAGAAGATACCAACGGTAAAAAGCTGTTACACCAGAGCTAGTACCTTCTGCACACCACTGGCACCTCTACGTATGTTAGCAAGTGTTAACTTCCTAACATTGCACCTGCAGTTGTACCACTGCATCGCTCATCATAGCCTCTTTTTACATGAGGATATTTGCCATTTGGCTCTACAATACCTGTCTTGTCAGCTAAGCTTTCCATCAATGTACCGATTGTGCTCAAAGATGTTAATCAAAGAAGAGAGAGATACGACCAACACAGTCTTCAGATTCATTAGTCCAGAAAGTCAAACTTGCAGAAGATAGGAGTGATATCTTGTGGTGCTGATACAGGCATCCAACTGTCAGGAATTACCGTAACCCATTGGAATGCCAATGATAGTGGTGATGATAATTCCCTCAGAAAAAGAGCCTTTATATTTCTTGCCATTAATGCTCCACTTAGAAGAATAGCTATAATACCGAGGATGCAGGTAGGAGTGAATGCGCCAAGTCCGACGAGAGTTGCTTGGTTGTCAACGATAATATCAGCGCTTTTTCAAAACCAATAAAAGCAATAAACATACCGATACCAGCTGATATGGCATAGCGTAGATTTGTCGGGATAGCGTTGAGAATCATCTCATGAACATTGAAAAATGTAATAATGATAAAGAGAATACCCTCAATTAGCATGATGGCTGAGAGACTGCTGCCATGTAAACTTCAATGACACACAGAGCGTATAAGCAAAGAAGGCATTCAGCCCCATAGAAGGTGCCTGTGCAAAGAGGCAGCTTCGCCATGAACTGCTAAAAAGTAGTTGCGATAGCAGCAGCAAGAGCAGTGCCTGTGAAGAGTGCTCCCTTATCCATTCCCGTTGTGGTAAGAATAGCAGGATTTACAGCTAAGATGTAGCTCATCGTTAAGAATGTTGTTGCTCCAGCAATAATCTCAGTGCGGAGCTTCATAGATTTGGAATCAAATCCTAGGGCTTTTTCTAAGAAAGTCATCATTGTCTTAAGGGTTTAAAAATAAGACTTTTGTTTATATTGAAGTTTTGTTTATCCAATCGTCAAGAATCATTCTTACTATTGATAATGGTTCTGGAATTGTCGGGAGATTGTCTTTAGTAAACCAAGCTCCCTTTGAAATTTCACTTCGTTGTAGGTGTAAGCTTCCCACCATCATAATCAGCATTGAAGCCTACCATGAGACCGCATGGATAGAGTGCAAGGTTGTGATCCAAAGTAGCGAAGATTCTTTACTTTTTATTCCTGTCTCTTCTTCCACTTCGCGGTGAACGGCTTCCTCAAGTGTTTTCACCTGTTTCAACAAAAAGCCAGCTACAAGTCCATAGAAATCAGTTTTAAAGTTGCGTGCATGGACAAGAAGAACTTTATTGTCATGATGTACAAGGACAGATGACTGCTGTACTAGCTGTGCGTATACTTCTTTCCGCAGTTTGTGCAACGTTTTTGAAATGTCGGTGTGCATCTTCATTGTCGCTCCACAAACGCCACAGAAGCAGGGTGTTATTATCCCAGTAAAGTAACTCATGACACTTGCCTGCTTTAAGATAAAATTCTTTTGGGAAGACGATAGAAGGAGGAACGTAAGCCACACATCTCGTATTGTGCATTGTCGGTTATAGGTTGGTCAATCATGACAGCGCTTTACCTCTGTTCCATCTTTCATCGGTGTGACATTAAGTACGTGTCCAAGGATGCAGTGATATTGGGGCATCTTCAGAGAGTGGAATAAAGTAATGCTCATCCACTTTCTCAAGCATGATATCTGTTTTACAGAAAATAAACCAATATTTCTTCATTAGTCTCAGTGTTAAGACTTTGCCAAATTCGTTTTAATTTGGAACTTAACCTCGTAAACGAGTTAGTTCAGTTTTGACGAGTACTTCTTTTCTTATTCTTTGAAAAGAAGTTTGCGTCACGATGCAGCAGCAGGAATGGTCCATGCTTCTGGAATAAATTTCCAGTTATGGTTTGGCTGTGGGTTCATTACACCAGCTTTCTTGATTTCTTCCATAAGATAATGTCGCTGATCCTTTGGACTTTCCCAGATGATGCGACTCTTCAAAGAGTCACGTGGGATACTTGCTCCCCTTGGTTAAGAGTTCTCCACCACCATTAGCACGATAACTATTCACTGCTACAGTGTACCATTTAGTTTCATCGAAAGGTTTCACCATTACTCATGCGTAGGATGTGTACCTTTTTCTCCATCAGGTTTAGTTACATCTACTTCGTAATCGATACCTGCGGCGGAATCAAAGTTGAAAGAGAAGTTCTTAAAAACCAAGACGTTGTGCATCATTCTGAGTGTTTGAAAGCAAAGCAGATGATCTTCGGACTTTTCATGAGTGTTACACCATAGATCATAGCTCATCTCAAGATGCTCCGAATCTCCTTACCTGTGAGGCGCATAGTACAAAGATTATTCTCATACTTATAGAGATTGAACATATCTGCAACAGTAATTGGTCCTGCTTTAATAGATGAATTGAATAACAAAGGTGCATTAAAAAGCAATATCAGCCCCAGTAATCTTTTAGTTCTAAATTGAGAATAAGGTCGTTGAAAGCAGAGTTACCGAAGTAGCTATCCTTTGTGTAAATTGTATTTTCAAACTTCCCAATTACCTGATCACCCCATGCTTTCCACAGCATCGATTTCAGTTTGAAATGCTCTATGAGATGCTTCGTTAGCCTTGATATCTTTTTACATCAATAAGTTGTCCATTCGCTTTTGTAATTGTGTATTGACGTTTACCTTTGACATTCTTAGGTCTAAGTGTTAATGTTGCTATCGCTACACGTTGTGCATTGTTTGCCGGGTCAAGGCAGATAACGTCTTTACCTGCAATATTCTTTTTCTACAGAATTATGTGGCGTATGGTCGTGACCGAAGAAAAATTACGTCAAAGCCAGGAACTTCCTTTTGCAACTTTCTGAGACGCATCTTCGTCATAGTCTGATGTCTTTATGCCACCATCCCAGCCAGAGATGGAATAAACCAACAATGACATCAGGCTTCTCTTTCATCTTCACCTCTGCCATAGTTCTTTTTTGCACTAAGACACCATTTCATCAAAGCGCAAAACCACTCCAGATACTTTCTTTTTAGCCAGTTTGGTATAGTAAGTGTTAGCATTCAATGACACTGACCTTGATACCATTCTTTTTCCTTGATGGTATAGTAAAAGGTAGGATGTATGTTTTTGTCTTCGTATCGATAATGTTAGCTCGAGGATGAGAAACTTTAGTTCCTTGAACCATTTGTCATAGACTTTATGACCAGTTTCAATGTCGTGGTTTCCAACAGTTGCAACATCGTAATCCATATAGTTAAGAACACTTGCCGCAATGTTTGTCTTCTCAGGTACTACATAATTATAATAGTAAGATATAGGCTGACCTTGTAGGATGTCGCCATTGTCCATCAGATAAATGTTATCTTCCCATCTTTCTTTCGAAGTTCCTCAACGAGTGTATAGACTCTTGCCATAGAACCGCTTTTTAGACTTTCGAGTGATGAAGTCGTATGGGAAAAAGGAACCATGACACATCAGATGTTTCGATAAGTTTAATTGTAATATCTTTCTGTTGTGCCATAGTTGAAGAACTAAGTCCTAACATGATGGAAAGTAATATTGTTGAAAGTTTCATAACTTTATGTTTTAATTCTGGTACAAAAGTACTAAATTATACGGAAATAAACGGAACTTGTCTTGTTATGTTTTCTTGTGTTTCAAAAGTTTCTTTTGGCTGTATATTTTTAGATCTGGTGAGTTATATTTAGATGATGACAATAAATTCTTTCCTAAAAAGTATAGCCTTATATTTGAGCTGTTATATAATAAATAGTATTATAGAGCGCAAGTCTAACCTAAGAAAGGTTTGGACTTGGGACTCATCTTCTTATCACAATATAATAACTGTGACGGAGAATGATATATATTGCTATGATTACTTTAATAAAACATAAAGATATATTGGTGTCCGATAAAACTTTTTAGTGCATTCATATCTTTTTTAATTCAGAATAATAAAAAAACGGGCTGATTGTTTTGTACATTCAGCCCTTCTTATTTCCTTTGTAGTTGCAAAAATAAAACAATGAAATAAGATGAGCAAAAGTACACATTTTTGTCGGACAGCCGCTATATGTTCAACTGTTAAACTATTTTTAATCGTGATGAAACTCTCTCTAAGCCAAGCTCAGGGAGGTGAACACTATATAAAGAAGTTTGATGCATGGCATCATCTTGTCGTCATGCTTTATGCAGTAATGATGCGTTTAGACTCTCTACGTGAGATAAAGACTTCTCTCTTTGCTAATGTTAATCGCTTTAATCATCTTGGTTTAAAGCATTTTCCTTGTCGAAGTACCTTGTCAGATGCAAACAAACGTCGAGATTCTGAGATATTCGGTTCAATCTATATGAACTTATATGAGAAATACCGGCATGAGCTTTACTCGGACAGCCGAAGTTGTGGACAGCCCAAATGGCTGAAGAATCTAAAGATAATAGATTCTACGACAATAAGTTTGTTTTTCTAACTTGGTCTTTAAAGGTGTAGGGCGTAATCCCAAAACTGGTAAGAAAAAAAGGGTGGAATAAAAAGTACATACAGAGATATTTGCCAATGAGAATGTCCCAAGCGATATCAAGTTCACATCTGCAGCCAGCCATGATCAATTTGCACTTATTCCAGAACGATACGCCAATGAGGAGCTGATTGCTTTTGACAGGTACTATATCAACTATGAAAAGTTCTCAGAACTCACGCAAAGAGGCGTTATATATGTAACTAAGATGAAAAAAATAATCTTAGCTTTGAAAGAATTGCCGATACAGATTATGAGATGACTACAGATTATGGAGCTGTGCGCATAGAAACCATACTCTTTCATAAGCATACAAAGGAAAAAAAGATATCTACCATAAAGCAAGAAAAAAATCACATATGAGGATAAGACTAAGAAAGGGAAAATCAAATTCATATCACTGCTGACCAATGATTTTCAGATGTCGGCAGAAGATATTATAGCGATTTATAAGAGACGATGGCAGATAGAAACCTTATTTAAGCAAATAAAACAGAATTTCCCGCTAAGATACTTCTATGGAGAGAGTGCGAATGCTATAAAAATACAAATATGGATTACGCTTATAGCCAATCTGCTTATAACACTAGTGAAGAACAGAATAAAGAGATCCTGGAGCTTCTCAGGCTTGGCTACAATGATAAGAATTCTACTTATGAGCTATGTTTCAATACAAAGTTTCTTTGAACAGCCACATAGAGATTGGGAAAGATTGATTACCCAAGTAAAAGCCCCACCTGAAGAGTTGTCATTATTCTAGGGGGGCTTGGAATTGGAAATTAGAACTAATCATAAGTATTTCAGCAGCATTGAGAGAGAGTAGTGCAGCATGTAGAGGTTTTTATCGGACAGCAATAATAAAGATAGATGCTTTTGTACTCAAGAGGTTTGTTTCGAAAAGTTGTTTTTGATGTGAGGGAATCAAGATTTTTGATGATAGCAGTAGATTTAATTATTAATTACCCGTAAAGAAAAGATAATGCCCGCAACCCTTAATGTTTGGGCTACAGGGCATCATGTTTTGACGACCTAGAGTGTTAAATTTATTTCTTACCAAGTCCACGAAGCCATTTCAATGGTTTCTTGATAAGTGCCTTCAAACCCTGACTCGTTGTTAGATGTTGATGGTAACTCCTCACGAATATCATATTTGGTACTTCTTCTTACTGACTTTTCTTCTGAAGTACGCTGGCGGTTGTTACGTTTTTGCGCTTATTGTTCGACTTTTTATTCTGTTGATTGGCAGTACTTTCTACGTTACCTTTATTATTTGAAAGCTTTTCTCTCATTGCGCTTCTCGTTATCGGTTTTTGTTTGACGCTCTTGCTGTCTGCCTTTACCCTGACGATTATTCTTTTTGTTTGCTGACGTTGTTACAGGATTGTTTTTCTTTCTGTTTCAGTGCATTGTTGTTCTGTTTATTAGCTACCTTATTCTCCTGTCTTTTAATGTCGTTTTTCATCAGTGGTGTTTTTGTGTCTGAGGTACAGGGCGTCTGTTGCGCTGCTTGTTATTTTCCTGTTTCTTATCTTTGTGACTTTGATGGTCACGATCTTTCTTCCGACGACTCTTCGCTTTTCTTGCTACCTTTTTTAGGCTTACTTTGCTTTTTGTATTCAGGACCTTCGCCAAGTTCTGCTGGAAGTTGGGCTTTTTCAACCTCTTTTTCTAAGAATGATTCAATCTGTTGGAAGAAGTAGATGTCGTCCTCATTCACGAATGTAATTGCTTTTTCCATCACGATCGGCACGTGCGGTACGACCGATACGATGAACATAATCTTCTGCATCGTGTGGAACATCATAGTTGATGACCATCGCTATGTCATCAATATCAATACCACGTGAAACGATGTCAGTTGCTACCAAAACATCAATTTGTCCGCTCTTGAACTTGAACATGACGTCATTTCGCTGCTCCTGATCTAAGTCAGAGTGCATCTCCCCGCAGTTGATATGCTTACGATTGAGTGATGCTGCTATCTGTTTTACTTTCTGTTTTGAACCAGAGATATAATCACACGCTTAAGGTCTCCTGCTTTGAAAATGTCTTTAATGATACCCATCTTCTGAGTTTCATAGCATACATAAGCCTTCTGCTGTATCTTTTTCAGCTGGTCTGCTCACTGCAAGTTTTATCTCTATTGGATTCTTTAGCAAGCTTTTAGCAAGCTCTTCAATCTTTGGAGGCATCGTAGCTGAGAACATTATCGTCTGACAAGTAGATGGTAACTTCTTTGCAATTGTCATAATGTCATCAGAGAAACCCATGTCAAGCATGCGGTCAGCCTCATCAAGAATAAAGAAACTAACTCTTGGACAAGTCAACATTACCCAGGGAAATGTGAGATATGAATCGTCCTGGCGTTGCAATTACAACATCAGCTCTAATGCAAGGCTCTTTGGTTCCTGATCATATCTGATTACCATCATTGCCGCCATGCAGACAGCAACGCATGATACGCCGTTAAGATAGTAGGCAAAACCCTGCATACCTTGGTCAATCTGCTGTGCTAATTCACGAGTTGGCGACATGATGACATGATTAATAGCCGACTCCGGATAACCGCCATCAGCTAACTTGGAAAGTACTGGAAGAAGGTAAGCCGCTGTTTTGCCGGTTCCAGTCTGAGCAACACCCAAAACATCATGTCCTTTTAATATTTCAGGAATGCACTTCTCCTGAATTGGAGTGCATTCATCAAAACGCATGTCATAGGAGTGCGTCAAGTACGTTATCGTTTAAATCTAAATCTTCAAAATACATATATTATTGTTTTTCCCTTTATCATGAGGGTAAAGTTTTTAATGTTGTCTTGTTAATCTTGTTAGCTAGGTGCATGCCTATAACAGAAGTAAAGCTATTACAGCAAAAATAATGTTAGGAATCCATGCTGCTAGTATTGGAGGTGTGTCAGCCTGTATTGCTAAAGGTCGCTGATACGGTTTGGAGCATGATGTAACCGAAACTAAGTGCTAAACCGATACCAAGATAAAGTCCCATTCCACCTTTTCGTTTGCGCGAAGAAAGTGAAAAGACCGATGATTGTAAGAATGAAGGATGAGAATGACATTGCTATTCGTTTATGAAACTCAACTTCATACTGTACCACGTTACCAGAACCACGGCTAGTTTGTTTTGAGATATAATCCAATAGCTCTGGAGATGTGAACGTCTCCTGCTGTCCCTTAGAATGAGACAAGGTCAGTCGGTTCCATGAGTAGTACTGTGTCCTTTGTGGCACCACTTTGGATATGTTCTTTCAATCCTTTGAGCGTACGAATCTTCCAATTGCTAACTTTTCCAATGATACTTTGTGTCAGCAACTGTGTCATATTGAATCTCCATTGCAGTCATGTGGCTAACAATCTTCTTGTCTTTAAATTTAACAAGTGAAAAACCATAGCCACGCTTATACTGGTTGTCGTAATGCTGTATGTAAGCTAATAGTACTCTTTGCTACTTGCAACTGCTACATTCTCTGCTGATGTATTCTTCTTTGAATTACGATAAAGCGATTCAAAGTTCTGTCGAATGACAGTGCCACGAGGAATGACATAGCTGTTAAGATAAAATGTTAAACCTGCAATGAGGACACAGGATATCATGTAGGGGCGCATCAATCGTTTGAACGATACTCCTGCTGCCATCATTGATATTATCTCAAGGTTACCAGCCAGTTTGGAGTAAAAGAAGATAACGGCAATAAAAACAAACAATGGTGAGAAGAGGTTAGAATAGTAAGGAATAAAGTTAGCATAGTAATCAAATATGATTGCACGCCATGAGGGCATGATATTGTGTAATTTTTGAGAGATTCTCATTAAAGTCGAACACAATAGCAATAGAGATAATCAGTAAGATAGCATAGATGTATGTACCAATGAATTTCTTAATGATATACCAATCAAGAATCCCTATATAGCGAGAAGGGTGAGCATCTTAAGTAGATGTCCCACCTTCTTCAATATCGAGTAAATGTTCAATAAGGCATTGCCCGAAATGATTAATCAGTCTTTTGATTTTATCAACAATCTCTTTTTACCTTACTCATTGAGTTTCTTCTTAAATTCTTCTTCCTAATTGTTCGATAACAGATGCCTTCCATTGTACGAAGTCACCTTACTCAATATGTGTACGTGCGTCTGTGACTAGACGAAGATAGAAAGCAAGGTTAGTACTCTGGCAATCTGCATGGCAAGTAGTTCTCCTGCTTTGAAGAGATGATGGAGATACGCTTTGCTCGTGATGACATCAATATCACAGCCATCTAAATCAATTGGTGAAGTCGTTTTCCCACTTCTTGTTCTTCATATTCATCGTTCCATTGTAGGGTGAAAAGCATTTGCATTACGTCCGTTGCGAGTGGGCATAACACAATCAAACATATCTACTCCACGCTCAATGGCTTCAAGAATATTCTGTGGTGTACCAACTCCCATCAGGTAACGAGGTTTGTCTTTAGGAAGAATCTCGTTGACTACTTCAATCATTTCATACATCACCTCGGTTGGTTCGCCAACAGCTAAACCGCCGATAGCATTACCATCGGCACCTTTATCAGCCACAAATTTTCGAAGCTTCACGGCGTAAGTCTTTATAGGTACAGCCTTGAACGATAGGGAAGAGGCTTTGGTTGTAACCATAGAGAGGCTCAGTCTCGTTGAATCGTTTAATGCAACGATCGAGCCAACGCTGTGTCATCTCAAACTCTTTTTGGCATATTGATAATCACTCTGTCCCGGAGGACATTCGTCAAAAGCCATCATGATATCAGCACCAATGATGCGTTCTGTGTTCATCACGTTTTCTGGTGTAAAGATATGCTTGGAACCATCAATGTGACTTCTAAACTCACAGCCTTCTTCTGAAAGTTTGCGTATGCCCGTCAAAGAAAAACTTGGAAGCCACCAGAATCTGTCAAGATAGGACGATCCCAACCATTAAAAAGCGTGTAAACCACCTGCAGCCTTGATGATGTCAAGTCCTGGAAGCGCAGGTAGAGGTGATAGGTGTTACCTAAAATAATTTGTGCTTTGACCTGTTTACGTAGCTCCTCAAAGTGCACTCCTTAACAGACCCAACTGTCCCGACTGGCATAAAGATGGGAGTTTTAATCTGTCCATGGTCAGTTGTTATGATACCTGTACAGAGCATCACTTGCTTTATCTGTGTGCTGAAGTTCAAATGTCATTATTTTGCTTCCTCCTTCTTTTTCGTCAGCAATTGTAAAGTCAACAGGATGTTCTACTTTCTCATCAGTTAAAGCGAAAGTCCCATACCTGCTGAATGTTCTCAACAAAAATGGAAATGAAGTCCGTTACGATAAATCTCTAGGATTTCCTCAACGTCTTTCTTGTTTTCAGAGACACATCACGATGTCTGTTATTCCTGCACGTTTAGCAGCAAGTATCTTTTCCTTAATACCACCTACAGGAAGGACCTTACCACGTAGGGTTATCTCACCTGTCATAGCGGTATTCTTACGCACTTTTACGTTGTGTGAGTGCTGAAGCAATACTTGTTGCAATTGTGATACCAGCTGAAGGACCATCCTTTGGCGTTGCTCCTTCTGGCACGTGGATATGGATGTTCCACTGCTCAAAGATACGATAGTCAACGTTCAAGGCGTTGATATGTGCCTTTACATATTCTAATGCAATGACTGCAGACTCCTTCATCACATCGCTCAAAGATTACCAGTCGTGTCAACTTACCTGATTTGCCTTTTTGAAAGTGAAGTCTCAATAAAGAGAATCTCACCACCAACACTCGTCCAAGCAAGTCCAGTAACAACACCTGCATATTTGTTGCCTTGATAGATATCACGTGTGTAAGATGGTTTGCCGAGCAAGTCCACCAACTTGTCAGGTGTAATCTTCGTGTAAAGGAGTAGCTTGTCCATCGCCTGTTTGAATGCAAGTTTGCGCATCGCTTTATTGATTTGCTTTTTCAAGCTGACAGACACCACTCTCCGTGTATAGTTTTTCTATGATTTTCTCTAGTGTGGCCTTAGTAAACTTAGGGCTTCTCTTCTAACTGGTCTAAACCAGTATTCTCAAGTTCTTTTTGGAACAAGATGACGTTTTGCAATCTCTACCTTTTCTTCCGTGATATAACCAGAAACTTCAATGAGTTCCATACGGTCGAGTAGTGGACGTGGGATTGTGTTGAGATCATTTGCTGTAGCAATGAACAATACCTTCGATAGGTCATAATCCATATCTAGATAATTATCATGGAAGGCGTTGTTCTGCTCTGGGTCGAGAACCTCAATAAAGCTGATGATGGGTCACATTAGTTGTGTTTTGTGTTACCTTATCAATCTCATCAAGTATGAATACAGGATTTGATGAGCCTGCCTTTTTGAATATTCTTAATGATACGTCCAGGCATAGCACCAATGTAGGTTTTACGATGCCCTCTAATCTCTGATTCATCGTGTAAACCACCCAATGATACACGTACATACTTACGCTTCATAGTATCAGCAATACTCTTTCCTAAGCTGGTCTTACCCACTCCTGGAGGACCATAAAGGCAGAGGATTGGTGACTTCAGGTTACCACGTAACTGGAGGACCGCGATGTATTCAAGGATACGTTCTTTCACTTTCTCCATACCATAGTGATCCTTATCGAGGATACGCTTTTGCACGTTTCAAGTCAAGATCGTCTTTGGTATATTCATTCCATGGTAGGTTTACCATCGTTTGAAGATAGTTCACCTGCACGCTATAATCAGGACTTTTGTGGATTAAGGGTTGTCCAGTTTATCTAATTCCTTTTGGAATATCTTTTGCAACATCCTCAGACCACTTTTTTTGTTCTTTGCTTTAGCTGAGTAATTCTTTCTTGTCAGGTGCTGAGTCACCATCCCCCAATTCTTCTTTGATATTTTTAATTTGTTGATGCAGAAAATATTCGCGCTGTTGTTCGTCGAGATCCTCACGTGTCTTAGTACGGATATCTTGACGAAGAGTTTGGAACTAGATTTCACGGTTCCAGTACCTTCATTAACGAGAACAGACGCTTGTAATGGAGTCTTCTTCTAACATTTTGAATTTTGTCTGTTACGGAGAAAGGCATGGTTGAACATACATAATTTACCGCAACGACAGGATTGTTGATATTGTCGAGTGCAAATTGTGTGTCATCAGGAATATCATCGCTTCCATGGATATATTCCTTTGCAACCAATTTCATGTCTTCTACAGCCGTAGAAATTCCTTGTCTTTCTTTGGCTCAGACTCTTCTGGCAAAGCAACAGTGTATCCCTTCATGTAAGGGCTTAGGTTGTAATCTTCTTGATCTTACATTTTACCAAGTCCTTGTAGTATAACAGTACGATTATTGCCCTCATAATTTCCTGGCATATCAAAAGCACGTACAGAAGCGTGCATAGATACCAGTCATATAAATATCGTCTTCTCGAGGGTCATTAATATTGCTATCTTTCTGGCTTACAATTGCTATAATCGTGTTTGGATTCTCCTCCAATTGCTCAACTAATGCTAATGTTGGCTTTTCTACCAACAAGGATCGGAGAAAAGAATTCCAGGGAACATAACGAGGTTACGGGTTACGAAGATAGAGATTTCGCCATCAACTTGTACGTTCAAGTTTGGCATATCACCTTCGTAATCAGTAATCATTTGTATAGAAACTATTTTTGTTTCATAAAGTTCTTTTTATACCTACTTTTTAGCTTGCAAAGTTACAAAAATAAAACCGAAAGACTGAAAGAATAAAGTCGCTTTTAATTGGGACTTCAACAAAAAAAGAAGGTGGATTATGCATATCTTACGTTGAATGTATGGATTGAAAAATATGATTTATAGTTTTAAGTGGGATGTCTCTATGAGTTTCATCTTCCAGAAAGGTGAGTGAAGATTACATAAAACCTGAGAATAGTTTTGATTGTAAGTTGCTGTCACTTTTAACATTCCGTGCATGTTGCTGTGAATTAATAAGTTAAATGACTACAGGTAGTGACAGTGATGAGTAGGAAAGTAGGTTGTTTGTGGCGTCATAACACAGCAAATTACTTTATTATAATTTTTATCTGATATAAAATTCTTTTGTCAGATTATGATACCAATCAGTAGAGAATTATCAGCGTTTGTAGCACCTCTTCATTTATGATGCGTTGTGTTTTTAGAATTCTTTGATAATTCAATCAGACAACGTTTTGCTAGTTTCGAGATTTAGTTTTTTATGTATGTTATTTTGTGCACAGATAATCCGTTAAATATAGCCTCTGCTTCAAGTAAATTTTTATTATCTGAAGGGATGATGATTGAAAGAGTCCCGTTTGCTTTAAGAAGTCGTTTTGAATGAAAGATAAGCTCTTGGTGAGAGAGCGTGTCAGTATGTCTTGCAGTTGTCCTTTGCTGTAAAAGGATTTTTAATGAGTTAATAAAGTAGGGTGGATTGCAAACAATAGCGTCATATATCCCTTCTTCTTTTTGTTTCGCAGTAGGGACAATAATCTTGCAATGACTTGTTGAGAATATTTATATTATCACTGAATGGAGACCGCATGACGTTAAAACGTGCATCTTCAAGGGCTCCTTCATCAATCTCAATTGCATCAATGCTTGCTGATGGAAAACGTTGTGCCATCATAAGAGCAATAAGTGCTGTCCCCGTTCCTATGTCAAGGATTTTTAATCCTCCTTCTGCCCAGTACAAGTAACACACATCCGTTCCAACCTTCATGGCTGTATGCTCATCGATGATATGAAATTGTTTTGAAAGTGAAGCCCATTGGTCTTGTTTATGATTTTACATGTTCAATTTTGCGAAGTAGGTTTTTTTGTTAATAAACTTGTACCTTTCTACTTTGTTTTGTAAAATCTTGTCTCATCAAATCAAAGTTATAAAAGATCTCTGAAAAAGCTGTTTGTAAGATGTTGGGTTGCCTATTATCTTTTTGCTCTTTGGTTTACAATAATATTTATACCCTTTGGGACAATAGAAATGTCAACATCAACACCTGACGTGATAGGGTCGCCATCGAAATGAATAACACCTTCTTTTTACGATGTATATGAATGTGTTTAGTTCTGAATGTTTTTATCTTCAGATTTTTATCAAGTGTCTTGTTGAAAAGTTCAATTGCGACTTGTGGTGCATCGATAATATCGAAAGGTTCCATGATAATAATATCCAACAATCCATCGCTCATTGAGGCTTGTGGAGCAATATATGCATTGTTTCCATATTGAGAAGCGTTGGCTGCTGATACAAGGAATGCTTTATAACGATGTGTCCCATCTTCATCCTCGATTTCGTAAGTCTCAGGTTTATAACTGAGTCCTTCTTCAAGAATTTTTGCATATATGTGATGGGACCACGTTTTTCCGGTATCTGCAAACTTCATTGAAATAAAAGCGTCAAACCCCATGCCACAGGTGCAAAAAGAAAGGATGTTCATTAATAATGCCATAATCAAGTTTTTTTACATCATAGCTATTAATGATATCAACACATTTCTTTAGATTCATTGGTAAATCAAGATGTCTGGCAAGTCCATTCCCCGAGCCACAAGGGAGTATGCCTAAGGCGGTGTTCGAATTAATAAGTGCTCTGCCGACCTCATTGACTGTGCCATCACCGCCTACTGCGATAACGATATCAACTCCTTCTTTCACGGCTTCTTGTGCAAGAATAGTTGCATGCCCAACATATTGAGTTTCTGCAATATGATAGTCAAACTGTTCTTTGTCAGTCGTTCCTCTATAAGATTGGAATACCAGCCTTACAAATGGTACCCGATATGGGGTTGAGGATAAAAACTATTTTTCTTATTCATTGGGTCAAACAAGCGCATTGTTTATTTGGACAAAGATACATATTTATTAGTTATATCATGGTTATTATGGAGAGCAAAAAAATGTTTAAAAATCACTTTTTCTAATTAAAAACTGCTTTTTTATCATTCTAAATTAGTATCTTTTGCACCCTAAAAATAATATTAAGTAGTCATTGACTACACCACATTAAAATATAATGGGACAGTTACAAGACAAGTACAAAAAGCTATCGCGAGCCGCAGAAGTTCATGGATGCTGGTGTTTATCCATACTTCCGTGAGATTACAAGTAAAGCAAGGAACAGAGGTAACAGATATTGATGGCAATAAAATCCTTATGTTTTGGTTCTAACGCCTATACTGGATCACCTAATGATCCACGTATGATTAGTGCTGCTCAAAAAGCTCTTGAAAAGTATGGTTCAGGTTGTGCTGGAAGTCGTTTCTTGAATGGGAACGCTTGATCTCCACGTGCAGTTGGAGAAAAGAACTTTGCAGCATTTGAAGGTAAAGATGAGGCACTTGTTTTCTCTACAGGTTTTTCAGTAAATGCTGGTGTTCTCTCAGTTGTTGTAGGACGAGGAGATTATGTCATTTGTGACGATCGTGATCATGCAAGTATTGTTGATGGACGTCGTCTGAGCTTTTACCACCCAACTTCGTTATAAGCACAATGATATGGAAGATTTGGAGCGTGTCCTCCAGCGACTTCCTCATGACATGAGTTAAACTGATTGTTGTTGATGGGTCTTCTCTATGGAAGGTGACTTAGCAAAATCTACCTGCAATTGTTGAATTGAAACACAAATATAATTGTTCCATCATGGTTGATGAAGCACATGGTTTAGGTGTGTTCGGACGTCAGGGTAGGGGTGTTTGTGATCATTTTGGTTTTGACAGACGAGGTTGACCTTATTATGGGTACCTTCTCAAAGAGTTTGGCATCAATTGGTGGCTTTATTGCTGGTGATAAAGATACGATTAATTATTTGCGTCATACTTGCCGCACTTATATCTTCTCAGCAAGTAATGCACCAGCTGCAACAGCAGCAGCTTTGGAAGCACTTCACATTATAGAACAGGAACCAGAACGCTTAGAACAACTTTTGGAAGGTTACAAATTATGCTTTGAAGCGATTTAGGAAGAAGGTTTCGAGATTGGCGACACTGAAAGCCCATTATTCCACTTTATGTTCGTGATATTGAAAAGACCTTTATCGTGACTAAGTTTGCGTATGAGGCAGGCGTTTTTATTAATCCTGTAATTCCTCCAGCTTGTGCTCCACAAGATACCTTGGTACGTTTTTGCTTTGATGGCTACACATACCGAGGAACAGGTTGAGCGTGGTGTCCAGGCTTTAACTAAGATATTTAAGGAGCAGGGCATAATTAAAATAAAATGTAATTTCGTCCTATATTTGTGGACTTATAATATACAAAATAAAGATTATTCTTGTTGAGTAATTCCTTTTTATACCTTATATATGTAAGTGATAATAACGGCGCAATAAGTATGTGTGATAACAAAGTCTAGATGTGATGTTACGTACTTAAGGGATAAATGAAGAAACACTTCTCTTTAATACTAGGTATTACGAATGACGATTACTTAAAATCATCGATTTACAATAGTGTAAGTTTAATGTTAGCAATGGGGTAGAACGTTTTAAGCTCCTAATTTATACTATGTTTGTGGACGTTTAGTATCACTAGATTTTTGTGCAGATATTTTATATGTTTGGGTGCAGGTGCTTAGCACATGTGGTGTTGAGGCTTAGCACAATTGGTGCGGATGCTAAACACAATATGTGTTGATGGTTATGTTTACAAGGATACACAATTGAGTGGATGAATGGGAACGTGTTGTGAGAATTATATTGTATTACTATGGTTTTGTTTTGAGTCTAAGATGATTCATATGGGGGATATAAAAATCTACATTAGTAGATTATTATTTATACTTTGATTTCAGCCATAAATCTACGACATTGAGCTATGCTGTTAAGAAAGGCTCTTGCCAAAGTATGTAAAAGTGGGAAACTCTATGGTATTGGGATGTTATAGTTGGGTAATGGATTTCTTTTGGCATGAGATTCGTTATTGCGTAATAATATTCTTTGCATAATTGATTTTTGTTCTTCGGAAACTTATAGGTTTTATACCCAAGGATTGATCTAAAAAGCGAGATGTCTATGAAAGGTATATAAAACATAAGAAATATTTTTATATATGATGTTGTAGGCAAGTTAGAAATCTATTACCTTTATGAACCATTATCAAGCCCTGAATTTATCTTGAAAATAAGTTGATGGAAATGTTTGTGTAGTGCCATAGTTTATTTCCTTATTACCTTAATATAAGATATAGGGGGGCTTTTGTGATGGTATTTTACAGTATGGAGTACTCTACTATAATATGATAAATGTCATTAGATGGACAAACAATCGAATTGCAAGTGTGGTAAAATTATAAAAATTTTGCCATGATCACTATTTTGATGTTGTTCTTTTTATAGTAGTCTGTTAATCAATAATTTTTGCTATTTGTGAAGACCATTTTTATTTTTTGCTCTTTTGGGATAAAATCAGATTTCTATTGATGAAGAAAAGTTTGGCGATATCGAAAATATATAGTACCTTTTGCACTCGCAATTCGGAAATGAGTTTATCACTAAGAATATGCAGCAGGGTGTAGCGCAGCTCGGTAGCGCATCTGGTTTGGGACCAGGCGGTCGCAGGTTCGAATCCTGTCACCCCGACTTTTTGTCTAACTCTTTAGAAAAGAGACTTTAAATGCGGCAATAGCTCAGTTGGTAGAGCACGACCTTGCCAAGGTCGGGGTCGCAGTTCGACCTCGTTTGCCGCTCTTTGATATTCTGAAAAAAATATAGAAGTAAACTTCTTGTTTTATGCCCAGGTGGCGGAATTGGTGAACGCGCACGTTTCAGGTGCGTGTGTTTCGACGATGCAGGTTCGAGGTCCTGTTCTGGGCACTTTGTGATTCAGAATACTTTTTATATGCTGGAGAGGTGGCGGAATTGGTAGACAGCGCTACTTTGAGGGGAGTAGTGAAAAATTGTTTCGTGGGAGTTCGAGGTCTCCTCCTCTTCACATAAATCTTTTAAGTAAGTAGTTACTTACGCTGTAAATGCAGCAATAGCTCAGTTGGTAGAGCACGACCTTGCCAAGGTCGGGGTCGCGAGTTCGAGCCTCGTTTGCCGCTCTTTTTAGAAGAAACATATAGCAATTTCTTTTATGAATTTATATTTTGCGATATTTCGATAATGAAGTATTAGTTCATAGCGTTGAGGAAGCTCTCGATTTCCTAAGTTCTATTCCTGATATTCAGCTTACTCCAGAGTTGGAAGATGATATTAGAAATTATGCTGCTAGCGATGTCTTTTTATCCTAAACGTTATAAAGTTCGTCCTCGTGTTTATTTCATCGTCATCAAGACTGAAGCTGCCACTATGATGGATTTTTAAACAGAAAAAGCTCTTCGTCCTGTTGCTGATGGTATGGTGCGAAAGGACAACCCTGCAATTATGCATCTCAACGAGGAGCGTGATGGATGGTATGAAGGCGAACTTGATTTTAAGCGAGTTGTTCTAATCCCAACATCAGGCAAGCATGAATATAGAGATACACATTTTTGTTGCACAGTGCAAAAGCTGTTTCAGGCTGGGATTGTTATAATCGTATCGTAGAGTATTTGAAAGACAGGGTAGATAATGAAGTCAATTCCATCGGCTAAAGGTAAGAATTTTTAAGTTTAAATATTTAGGTATGTGGAGTAATTCACATGCCTTTTTGATTTATTATAGTTAATCATCTATGAATAGAGTATTGTTGATTGGTAATGTTGGGCGCAGACCAGAGATAAAAATATTATGAGTGAGTCAATGTGTTGCCTCGTTTACTTTTGCCACAACAGAGCGAGGATATACGCTGCCTAATGGAACAGTTGTTCCCGACCGCACTGATTGGCATAATATAGTTCTGTTTAAAGCCCTGGCTAAATATGCAGAAAAAAATATCCATAAAGGTGACAAACTTTATATTGAAGGACGTATTCGCTATCGTTCTTATGACGATAAGAAGGGGATGCGACGATACGTTACAGAGATTTATGGTGATAATCTTGAATGGCTTTCTGCTTCCCGTAAAAATGAAAATATTTCTGAGGTAAAAGTAGATGATAGTGCCGACGATACTTCAGATGATACTAAATTACCTTTTTGATGAATACTAGTTGATATCTCCTCTTATATTACAGTCAATCAATGAGATCTCAGTGATAATTACTTCTCTATTGGCTATTGTTTTACTTGGTTTGTCAGCATTTGCTAGTGCATCTGAGATGGCGTTCTTCAGTCTATCTCCAACGGATATAGAATCACTTGATCCCTGATAAGAATGCTTCAGATAAACTTATTGAATTGCTGCGAGAAGATAGTGAACGCACATTGGCTACAATTCTTATTACGAATAATCTTGTCAATGTCACAATTATTATGTTATGTAATTACATCTTCGCACACCTATTTACATTTGGTGAAAGTTAGTGGTTACAATTTATCTACGTAACGATTTTTATTAACTTTCCTTCTTCTCCTCTTTGGTGAAATCATTTCCTAAAGTTTATAGTGAAGAAAACCGCTTGCTTTTTGTAGAAGTGGTGTAGAAAAGGAATAATCTTTTTAGAAACTTGTTTTTAGTAAATAGAAACGATTCTTTTGAAAAGTGGAGCATTTGCTGAGAAAGTAGTTCAAAAGGAGAATCGGCAATTATCTGTCGATGATCTTGAACAGGCTTTGGAATTAACTGACAAGAATGAAATTAAGGATGAACAAAGGGATGCTTCAAGGAATTATACGCTTTGGAGATGAGACTGCTAAAGAGGTGATGACCTCTCGACAAGATATTGTTGATTTGGATATTCGTTGCTCTTATGATGATGTTTTAAAAAGTGTATAGTGGATAATAACTATTCACGTATTCCTGTTATTCAAGACAATCAGGATAACATTCAGAGGGTACTTTATATTAAAGACCTATTACCTCATCTTTCAAAACCAATAAACTTCAGATGGCAGAGCTTAATTCGTCCACCTTATTTTGTACCAGAAACTAAGAAGATTGACGATTTATTGCGTGATTTTCAAGAAAAATAAAGTTCATATAGCCATTGTTGTTGATGAATTTGGTGGTACAAGTGGTATTGTTACATTGGAGGATATTCTAGAAGAGATAGTAGGCGAAATTAATGACGAATTTGATGAGGAAGAGCGTAATTATACTAAATTAGGCTCAAATACCTATATTTTTGAGGGTAAAACGCTTTTGAATGATTTCTTGAAAATTCTTAACCTCTCTGATGATGAATTTGGTGATATTGAAGGAGATGCAGATTCTTTAGCCAGCTTACTTTTAGAAATCAAAGGTGATTTCCCGGTGGTTCATAACAATTATTCTACAAAAACTATAAATTCGAGGTGTTGGCTATTGAAGAGCGTCGTATAAGTAAAGTTAAAGTTACTTTCTGTGGTACGGATAACAAATGATGCTGGAGGTAAGGTTTTAGTTGGACTACTGCAAATTGATAAAGGTAGAAAGGCTGAAAAGATGGAGTAAACAAAATCTTGAAAGAGATGTTGGGTTATACACCCATCCTGCAGCATAATGAAGATGGTAAACCGATTATGGGGGGTATAATATTAATATAACTCATACCATTGGCTTTGTTGCTGTTATTCTTTCCAGAGAATATGAGGTTGGTATTGATATAGAGTTCGTTTCTTCTAGAGTAAAAACGTGTTCAATCACGCTTCCTGAGAGATGATGAAATCATGGCAGATGTAACCGATATGCTCATTACTTGGTAGTGCTAAAGAAACGATGTATAAGCTTTGTTCTTCAGAACATTTGGCTTTGAAGGATATTCTAGTAAAGCCAAAAATTAAGGTTAGTTACTAACCTTAGATCATCTCTAACACTTAGTTTTAAATGCAGAATGTAACGCTAATTATGTTCTTACTTATGTATGGAAGTGAAATGTCTCAATACATATTTTTAGATAGTATATGTTTTCGTTTGTGATAAAATATGCACGTTATATTACAAAACATATTATATTTGCGTAAATAATATTTAAATATTTACTTTTTGTTTGTTGTTTTATTTTGTTTTTATAATCATTTTGTTTATATTTGTATCAGTCATTTAGCACTAAAAGATAATATTTTTACCAACTAGTCTAATTAACAGGAAGGATTGAACATGAGCAAAAACACTTGATTTTTTCGAAGATTATGACTTCGAAAATCAAAATAATCAGGGAGCAAACTGATGTGAATCAAACACTTGGTGGTGAGATTTGGTACAACTAAATTTTACGTGTATTAGACATTATATTTTATCGTAGAATTAAAAACGCACTAGCTTTATGAGTTTAAGTGCGTTTTTTATGTTTTTATTTCTAAGTTCATTATGTTTCAGTTTGAAACATAGTGGGATTTCTTTAATAGGTGTGTTTTTGCCCATTAATAGCAGAAGAATAATGTGAGGTCTCAAGAAGTTTGAATGACTTAGTAATGGGCATTGAAGAATTGGCACAGCAATCCAATGAGTAAATGGAGGTTTTATCATCTACATAGGGATATTCAGAATTTTTCTAACTAATTGTTTGTCAGTGTAATATCATTATTTGTACCTTTTACATAAAATCCCCGAACGACCCTTCACGGGCAGAATCGGGGAAAAATTTTTAAAAACGTCGTGAAGATACAAAAATTTCTGATATAACACCAACTTTGCCCTTTACAGAGTTTGATTTTTTTACAGAGCTATCGTGACAGCTTTGCAAAAAGCGAACTTGGACGTATCCATTCCCAGCTCCCACTTAAGGAGTTGGCAGCAGCATGTACGAGTCGTAGCCATAAGAGCAAGCGGGGCAAAAAGCCTCTTTTTTCGTGTGAGGGAGAAATAGCCCTGATGTTCCTCAAGTCATACACAGGTCTGTCTGACGATGGCTTGATAGAGATGTAACGGAAGCATCCACATGCAGATGTTCTGTGACGCTCTGATAGACCCTTCCTGTCCCATTAGGGATGGAAAGATTGTAAGTGCCATACGCAACCGTCTTGCCCGTCTTCTTGACATAGACAGCCTTCAGGGCATATTGTACGCCAAATGGAAAGACAGCCTCAAGGACAAGGACCTATGCCTGACGGATGCGACCTGTTATGAGAGCTACCTGCGCTTCCCGACAGACATCAAGCTACTCTGGGAGTGTTGCCATTGGCTTCACAAGCTGCTCGTCTCCGAGTGTAAGCACCTGTCGGAGCGTGTTCCGAGGAGCAAGTATAATGATGTTGAGAAGGCTAGGCTTGCATACGCCAAGCAGCGCAAGCACACAGCATCATCCACGCGCAAGCTCAGGAGAAGACTTCTGAAACTGCTCTCCAAACTTCTTTCTCAGTGGTACCGTCTTTTGCAAATTGTATAGCCCTTGTATCAGCCTGTCGGCAGAACAGGAAAAAGCGTCTCTCCGCCATACGTGCCGTATTCCGCCAACAGTCAGCCTTGTTTTTCAGGCAAGGAAGTCAGGCACCATATTGTCAGCATCGACCGTCCCTACCTCCGTCCCATTGTCAGGGGCAAGGAAAACAAGCGTGTGGAGTTTGGGGCAAAGGTCAACAACATACAGATTGACGGCATATCATTCATAGAACACCACAGCTTTGAGGGCTTTTCAACGAGGGTGTCCGTCTTAAGCAATGTATTGAGTATCAGGAATCTCTGACGGGAGTCAAAGTTAAGCGTGTCGGTGCCGATTCCATATATGCCAACAATGCCAACCGGACAATGTGTACGGAAAAAGGCATAACGACCTGTTTCGTCAGAAAAGGTCCCAAACCCAAAGAAGAATCTGAATGTCTCAGGACGGCGAGAAAGATTATCGGAAACCTCAGAGTACGGTAATGGAGGGCAGCTTCGGGAATCAGAAACAGCACTATGCCGTTGGGCGAATCAAGGCACGTAACATGTTCAGCGAAACATTACTGCTCTTCTTTCGGAATCCATACGGCTAATGCCGCCATTCTTGCCGCAAGGCAGATAGTAGGGACATGAAGAAGGTGGCTTGATAAAAAGATAAGGTGATTTTATATCCATCCATAGGCAGGTGTGGAAGGGGCAGGTATGCCCATACGGCTCAATATTTGAGATTTTTGAGCAGAAAACACTGCAAATTCTTTTTCTAGGAGCTTTTCTAAGAAAAAGAATCCAGTTTTTGAATGCTCTTGGCAGGTTCAGGAGTGAATTAACTGAAATTCCTACATAGCCATGATAAGCACGAGAGCCTCTGATACGTTGAAAAAGTGGAAGTTGTCTGATATGTTGTTTGGGTTAGGCGATATTGTTATCTTTTGCAATCTCTCTTTCTCTGTGAGTTTAATTATAATATGAAACTTACTTCCAGTATTCTATATACATAAACTTAATTTCCTGTCACTCTTGTCATTTTGTAGATACTACTTAACTTGTTATTTTACAGTAAGATGCCTGAAATGTTAAAAATTAAGGCAACTTAGAATTAAACTTTCCTTTGTTTTATGTAATAATAATTTCCTACTGTGGAAATATTTATTAATCAATGATTGGTATCTTTTTAATTTGCCTTTTTGTGTGTGTTCACTAGCATTTCTCTATTGAAACATTATAATTTATAAGAACATTAAAAAGAGGTGTGTCAAAATGTACATCCTCTTTTTATGCTCAAAGCCCCGACTTTTCTCAAGCCAGGGCTTTGCTATTTCCTAAAGTTTTTGTACCTTTAGGCATTAAAAATCTCATTATGACAAAGATACACTTTCGTTCTTACATACACAAGAAAATGATTCTTTTCCTCAAAGAATTGATAAAGGATATCGCAGAAGATGACCCTGTTCGTCTTTTTAGACGTCTTGGTGGATAATCTTATGTTGGATAATGTCTAAAACTTTATAAGCCCAGTGGTCGCAAAGCCTTATCATCCACAAATGATGCTTAAGGTGATTCTTTACGCCTATATGAATAATATCTATTCCTGCCGTCGTATAGAGTCACTTCTCAAGCGTGACATTCATTTCATCTATCTAGCAGGATATGAGCAGCCTGATTTTGTACCATCAATCGTTTTTCGTAATCGTGTGAAAAAGGAAATCAACAATATATTCACACAAGTCGCATTAGTACTTGCAGCCAAAGGTTTGATAAGTCTTGACGTTGAATATATTGACGGCACAAAAATAGAATCGAAAGCCAACAAGTACTCACCTTCGTTTTGGAAGAGAACCGTGGAAAAAGAACCGCACTAAGTTGCAGGAACAAATACGCACACTTTTTGCTTCCAGGTTGATGATGTCATAGCGCAGGACAATGCCGCTAAAACAGAAGGTGTCGAGTTTACTGCAGCTCTGACTCGATGAGAATATCCGAGGAATTAAACAAGTCTTTGGAATCAGTCCCTGAGCCTAAGACTAAAGAGAAAAGCAAGCTGTTAAAACCAAGAAAAACAGCTTAAGAACTTGAGAAGAAACGTAATAAACTCCAGGAGTATGACCAACACCTTGAGATTATGGGAGAGAAACTCCTACAGCAAGACCGACCCTGATGCCACGTTTATGCACATGAAGGGAGGACGCTATGCGGAACGGACAGACTAAGCCTGGATATAATCTGCAGATAGCAACGGAGAACCAGTTTATCACCGACTTTGCACTCTATGCTAACCGTACAGACACACTCACACTTCCTTCTTTCTTGGAGTCCTTCAAATCACGCTATCATCGTTATACAAGACAGTCGTAGCCGATTCGGGGTATGGCTCCGAGGAGAACTATCTGTTCATGGACGTACATAATATGGAAGCCTACGTGAAGTATAACTACTTCCATAAAGAGCAGCGCCACGCTACACACCTAACCCATTCAGTCCCGCAAGCCTTTTATTATAATAAGGAACAGGATTTCTACGTCTGCCCTATGGGACAGCATATGAAGCTATAGGGTATGAAGCGTTCCCCTAACCTCTAATGGATTCGTTACTTACAGCGTACGTTATCAGGCAGAACGCTGTGAGGGATGTCCGCTGAAGGTTCATGCTTCAAGGCAAGAGAAACAGGATTATAGAAGTAAACCACCAACTACAGCACTATAAACAAAAGGCACGGGAACTACTGACCTCGGAAGAAGCATCAAGCATCGAGGGCGAAGGTGCATAGAACCTGAAGCTGTTTTTGGACAAACAAAAATATAATAAAGCCTACAAGAGGTTTTAGGCATTTTTGGGAAAGACAAAGGTCAACATGGACTTTTGCATTCTTTGCCATTGCCTTTAACATAGGAAAAAATGTGCAGAAAAACTAATCTCAAGGAACTAAAAAGCCATTATGGAGGTACTTTTAGTCACCTTCAGATGCTCTATACAAGTTTATATAGGCTATTTAAAGACCAATAAATCATTTTTATATGAAATTAGCAGCATAGCTATAGTAAATAATGATTTATATGGTGAACAAGGTAAAGGGGGTAAAAGAGGATGTGTCCATTTTGACACACCCTCTTTATATTGTATGCTCGGCATGAGCATTATCTAACAGGTGGAAGTCCCGAGTAAGCCCTAATAGCGGAATTACATAGCCAAAAGCAAGGGTGTTCATCGTGAGGTGGAATCTGAAGGAAGCTGGCGGCAAACATCTGACCCTAACGAACAGAAACTTCATACAAGGCATATAACCATGGGCAAGGTTGCAACAAACCAAAGCCCGATAGCTATTCAGAATGGTTGGTGTAAATGAAGTAGGTATAAGATGGAAAGATAATGTTCTTATCCGGGGAGGTCTCACGGACGCTTCAAATAGTTTTTGTACGAAAGAAGCGGAGTAAAGCTGCCGTGAGAAGTCAGCAGACGCCATAGTGAGTGGAGTACCCGATAACGCTCCATGAAGGGCTGAACCTATATATTAAACGATAGTAACAGAAACATACCTTATGAAGGAAAGAATGCAGAAAAACATTATCCCAAGTTAATGACTGCCCCCAAAGAGATAGGTCGGAAACCGAATGGTATGGGGGAGTGCAGACCTTCATGTGGATGTGTGAAGACAACATCGTGGAAGTACCATTTGACAAAGGAACACCTCCTCGAGCAAATCCTTAGCCCTGCAAATCTTTAATCGAGCCATACAAGGCAGTGATGAGAAACAAGGGATGTGGTGGTATCGATAAGATGTCGTGTGAGCAGCTGCTCCATGGCTCTTGACCAATAAGAATGAACTCCTGAGTTCCTTGCTGGACAGGGTCTTACCGTCCGAACCCAGTCAAGAGGGTAGAAATACCCAAAGACAACGGCAAGATGCGCCTTTTGGGAATACCTACAGTGGTGAACCGCTTGGTGCAACAAGCCATCAACCAAAGTGCTGACTCCTATTTATGAGAACCAATTCTCCAAGACAAGCTACGGCTTCCGTCCGAGAAAGAGGCTGCCACGAAGCATTGCGAGGAGCGCAAAAGATAATCAACGAAGGCTACATCTATGTAGTCGACCTTGACCTTGAACGCTTCTTCGACACTGTGAGCCGCATAGCAAACTCATAGAAATTCTCAGCCGCACTGATAAAAGACGGTAGGTGGTCAGTCTTATACACAGTATCTCCGAAGTGGTGTGATGAACAAAGGGTTTTGTTTGAAGCGAGCGAGGAAGGAACTCCCCAAGGAGGACCGCTAAGTCCGTTGTTGAGTAACATCATGCTCAACGAATTGGATAAAGAACTTGAACGCAGAGAGGCTCCCCTTTGTACGTTATGCCGATGACTCGATGATATTTTTGCAAGTCCAAAAGAGCTGCAATGCGAGTAAAGGAGTCTGTAACCCGATTTATAGAGAATGTTCTATATCTCAAAGTTAACAATGAAAAAGACCATAGTGTCAGTATGTGCGGAGTGAAATCACTCGGATACTCCTTTTATGTGATGAAAGGCAAATGCCAATTCATGGTGCATCCCAAGTCCAAATCAAGATGAAGTCAAAGCTAAAAGAATTGACAAGTCGCAGCAATGGATAGAGGGATATGCCAAGAGAAAGCAAAAAGCTGAAAGAATACATAAGAGGTTGGGTCGGTTATTATCACCTTGCCAATATGAAACGTTTCTTGCTTGACACAGATGAATGGTTAAGGCGTAGAATACGCATGTGCTATATGGAAGGCTTGGAAGAAAGTCAGGACAAAAGTGGCAAACCTCATCAGATGTGGTATTGATAAACTCAAAGCATACAGAATGGGGTAATACTCGCAAGGGTTATTGGCGAGTAGCTGATAGTCCTATTTTAACAAGGGCGATAGATAACAATGAGACTACGCTCAGCAGGGTATGCCACTTTAATGGGGTCGTATCTCGAATGGTACCCAAAATAGGAACCGCCGTATGCGGAACCGCATGTACGGTGGTGTGAGAGATCGGTGAACACGAAAGTAGGAAATAAACACCTATGATTAGTGTTTACCTCCCTACTCGATTGTTTCTGTGTTTATTTTCTATAAACTTAAAATTTTTATAATCGAATATCCGTTTAAAAAACATCTGACATCACGTGTATCTTAATGTCATCTCCTACAATTGCATGGTTACTTGCTTTTACAAAGATGACTCTTTTAAAAATTCCACCAATGTTTTTCTTAGGGGGTTGATGGTCTTCAAACGAACGATGTGCAAAGTTACGACTTTCCCATGTTTCGTTATTGGTTATCATCTGATATATTGTTCCCCAATCAGGAAGACCTCCAAGATTTCGATCATCAATAAACATCTCTACCTTCAGCTTTCTTGAGAAATGATTATTCTTTTCTTCTTCTTCTTCAGGATAGTCCTTGTTTACAGCCCAGAAATCTACACACGTTCATGACACCAATCAACTGCTTCCTGGAGTAATTTCCCTCTCTGACGCTCCATAATATTAATTGGTGCCCATCTTTTATAAGCATTTTTAAGTGTATCGGTAGCGAAAGGAATTTCACTACCGATTTTAGAGATATCTATGTTCTACGATGGTTCCATCGAAGTCAACTGCAATAATCATCGTTTATTTAAAATCTATTTCTTTTTATTTCTGATTTTTATCTTTTTACAGAGTTATCGTTCTTATTACCGTAGTGACTATTTGTATAGTTACCATAGTTGCCATAGTTTCCGTATTGACCATAACTTGTACCATAGCTAGCTCTTCCCATCATCTACCATACTTACCATAACCACCATAGCCATAGTAATAACTATACTTTCTCTTTGACATATCAATACCATTGAGAACAATAGCCATGTTGAGGAACTTCTTCTCATTTGCAAGTGCGTTAATCAAGTTGAAACTTGATTTTTGGTGTGTAGTCTGCACGACACGTAGATTGATGCGTTTTGCAACACGTGCAATCTGAAGTGTATCCGTAACTAAACCTACTGGAGCCGTATCAATCATGATATAATCATACTTTTTCTTTCAAGAGGTTTATGATAATATCAAGTGAATTACGAGCAATAAGTTCTGCTGGGTTAGGAGGATAGGACCAGCCATGAGAAGATCTAAGTTCTTGTTAACTCCTGAAGGTAAAATCTGTTCTTCTACCTCTTCCATTGTTGGATTGTCCTTAACAAGTAGGTTTGTAATTCCATGTTTGTGATCGTGTATATCGAAAAAGTTCTGCCAAACGTGGACGACAGATATCAAGACCAACTAGAATTACTTTCTTTCCTAAGAGTCCAAAACTTACAGACAGGTTGGCTGCATTAAAGGTTTTACCTTCACCTGATGTAGATGAGGTAGAGCACAACCTTCTCTCCTTCCTTCAACATAAATTGAAGGTTGGTACGCATTGAGCGGAAAAATCTCCTCCATCTGATTATTCTGAGTTTTCGTGTACAACGATGTCAGCTTTGCCCTTTGCCTTATTACTTGCAACTGCAACGTCAGCAATGATAGGTAGTTTTGTAAGTCGTGTAACATCATCATGACCTTCGATCTTATAGCGGGAAGAATTTGAAGAATAAGGATCACAGCCACTGGAAGAACTAAACCAATCAATAACGCAATAAGCATAATTGTCGTTGACTTAGGGACTTATCTTACCAACCAGTTGTGGGTCATCTATTAGCTTACCCTTATCAGCTGTAGCTGCCAATGATATATTATTCTCCTCACGCTTTTGAAGCAGCATGAGATAAAGTAGGAACTTAACTTCCTGTTGACGGTCAATCTGTGTCAGCATACGTTCCTGCTGTGGAGTCTCAGCTACTTCTCCATTAAATTTATTAACCTGTGCTGCAACTGCATCACGCTGGATCATGAGATTCTGGCGTGCTGCTGAAATCGCTCTACAGAATGTTACCATTTTAACTCTCGTATTTGGGCTGTTAGAGGTTCTACTACAGGAGAGTTTTCAGATGCACTGCGAGTAAACGATTACGTTCAAGTACTAATTCATTGTATTTATTAATCAAAGTTGTAGAACTCTGATCATCCAAACCAACATTAGAAGGAATGACCTGGGAAAGATTACGTGAAGAAATTTCTACCTCTTTTGCAATAGTATTGAATAATTCTATCTGTGTCTCAACATCCTGCAAGCTTTAATTCTGAATTATTCTGATTTTGCAACAGAATTTCCAGCATTCATCTTTAACTCAACAATTCCATTTTGCTTATAATTTTGCAATTGTCCCTCAGTCTTACCAAGTTCTGCATTAATCTTGCCTAAACGATCGTTTATGAACTTGTCCGTACGAATTGCAATGGTATTTTTGTCTTCATTCGCCTGACGATTATATACTATTGCTAGCTGTTTAAGGTAATCAAGAGAACGCTGTGGAACCTCATCTGTCAGCTGTAGCTGTGCAATGGAGGTTGACTTTTGCTGTCTGTGCTACTTGAAGTTCGCTAACATATTTGTTAGACGCCATTCGTGGTGAAAGAATACTAACATTAAGAATTTGTCCATCCTCATCGTATGCCCGTTGTTAGGACTAATCGTGATAATACCTGCACGAGTTGCTATTGTAGCAGGAAGGCTTGTAATCTTTCTGTTAATCAGTAAGGACCTTCACTTGGTTGTCATTAGTAGGCACATAATATGTTCCTGTAACTATATAAGTCAAGCTGTCTTTTGTAATGCTCAAATTGATGGGCGCATTAAGTCTTTCGAGGTGGGATTTGTCAACGATCAACGATTAAGAGGTTGATCATGATATAAAATAATATCTTTAACTCTTCCTTTTGTTGAATAATTAACATATAATTTTTAAATCCCTAATTGCATCCTCTGCTATAGAGTGATGTTAGTATCCATCTCATTGTCGATACCAGTCGAATTCGAGATGATACCAGGTTAGACATACTCTGTAAAGACTGTCCACGTCTGTTATTACTTTAGTCTTTAATCAGCAACTTTGCTGTGGACTGTATACATAGGGTGGCATACCTGAGATAGATTGCACTAAACCTCGAAAATAATTAATGATAGAATGAGACCAGTACCAATTAAGTACGATAGCCCGATACAAAGTGGCAAAATCAAAGGAGAAATTGCTTTCTATGAACCTCTTGTTCTTTCCCTTGTTCTAATTTAGTTGTTTCTTCCATATTTATTACAATTCTTATTATTCTGTGATGGATTTATAACGCTTTATTTGTTCTCTTCTACAAGCTGAAGAAGATATTTCCCATAATTATTCTTTATCATGGGTTGTGCTTCTTCTCGAAGCTTTTTCAGTAGTTATCAGCCTTTTCTATATGCAATTTCTTCGAGGCATGCAACCTTAAGTCCTTGTCTTTTCTCAATACATTCTATGAAAGTACTTGCCTCCGATAAACTATCGTGTGTACCTGTCAGTGCCATGCAAAGCCGCGTTGGAGGGTTTGCACCATCAATGCGTCCTGTTTGAGATAGCACTGATTTACAGTTGTTATTTCTAATTCTCCTCTTGGTGAAGGTTTAATGTTCTTCGCAATCTCTACAACACTATTTGGATAGAAGTATAGTCCAACAACTGCATAGTTACTTTTTGGGATGTTCTGGTTTTTCTTCTATGCTTAAACATTTACCATTCTGATCAAACTCAGCAACACCATATCTTTCTGGGTCATTTTACATAATAACCGAAGACAGTTGCCTTACTTTCCTCTGCAATCTGTACACTACTACAGCAGTAAAGAACTAAAACCTGCTCCATAAAAGATATTATCTCGAGAACTAAACAGACAGAATCTTTGCCTATGAATGTTTCTCCTATAATAAATGCCTGTGCTAATCCATCAGGTGAAGGCTGTTCTGCATACTCAAGCGTACCCAAAACTACTTCCGTCTCCTAATAGACGCTGAACCCGAGCAAGTCAAATGGTAGTGGAGATAATTAGAATCTTTTAATGCCAGCCAGCATTAATACTGATACTGGATATTATATCATAGAGCTTATCATAAATAGGTATAAGTTGTTTGCTTATTCCTTTGGTGATAGGGTAGAGGCGTGTGCCAGAACCGCCGGCAAAGTACTATTCCTTTCATAATAGCGTGGTTTATGTTTGTTTCTTAATTAGTAGTTGTTGCTTATATACTCAATCGTTAAAATCTTATGGATAGAATCAAGTCATGTAGTTATATATGTAAGTGGACGCAAGAAGTGGGGCGTACTCAAATTGACTAGGTCTTTGAGAACAACCAATCTTTTCTTCAAGTATTTGCCGTTACGTACGCTCATTTACTATATAGCATATTTTGTGCAAAAGGTAATAAATTTAATTTAATTAAAAGCTGTGAAAATGAGAAACCATTAATGTAATGTGTGATTTTCATGTTTTTATTAACTTTGCAATCGAGTAAAACAAAAAGTTCATTTTAATAACTTCAAAACTTTCAACGAAAGATATGGTATTCTTATCAAATTATTTGGAAAGAATGATGTTAAAACAATCAAAGACTGCTGGCATGGAGGATTATATGACACTCGTTCGAGTTTCTATTTTCAGTCAGTACTCGTCGCAGCTGGATTGGGTATCAATAATTTAGCTATAATGCCTCCAGATCTTCACAAATCTGCTAAACAGATGCATTCCGTGTTCCAACACTCAATAATAAAGTGGGTCTTGGTGAAAAAGCAAGTGTTCTATGCAGACGATGAAAATCTTTATAATGTGAATGATAACTTCTTTGATGAGATTGATGCAAGTATCAAAAAGAACTGTAAAGAAGATGCAAGCATATTCAACCTCATCTTTATCAATTCCAAGGATTTACACAAGACTTAATGATGCTTTGTTGGAAACTTGATGAAGTCATAAATTGCGTGTTCCAGGATTCTTTAAGAAAGTTATCTCATACATGACAGAAAAGACCATAAAATGATATTTATCGATATAGTCTGTACCCAGGTGTTATAAAAGTCGAGTCAGTGTCGGTTCGTCAATATAACCAGCGTGCTTGGATTTAGTCGTAAATGGACGACAGACTTTGTATATCGAGGTTTGTAACACTTTGCAGAACCGACCAGCTGAGGAGCAGAGAGTCAAAATAATTTTGCTATATATTTGCTTAAATAGAAACTTTAATGTCTTGATTTTGTAGCCAAAACGAATAGATAAGCTGGTGAGTTCAAACGAGAAGGTTCTGAATACGTTTGCGACGCGTGTGCAGTCAGATGATTTCTTCAGTATGAAGCACTGAAGAATGAGAATGATGACTTATATGCGCTTTGTTGATCAGCGTGAGCAGGAGATAACAGCGTGATTCGGTGAAGAATTTATCCCAAGCAGAAGCAGATTATAATTCGTCGGAAAATGGCTAAAATGCTTTGAAGTTACAGATGGAGTATGGAAGCAGCACAAAAGCGTGTGTCCAAACTCATCCGAGATAGTCAAATAGAGCGCAGTACACTTCTAGGTGAGAAATAAAACAGAATATAATGGCGGACGTGATAAGCTACAGATAAGATTGCATGTTTTATGATGCAGAACTTCCCGTAAATGTGCCTAGAGGATGAAAGAGTATTATCGTTCGGCAGCCAAGCTTATTACTGACACACAATTAATACTTATTCAACTCTTTTAAGGGTAAGAAGATAAGGATATATATATATGTGGCAGTGCTAGATATTGCATTTGCGATATGAGAAAGAAGGTGTACGTACTGAGTACAGCTCCATTTAATGATATCCTCAATAAACTCACTTCAGAAATTGAAGATGCACTGGAAGTAGAGAATATTTAAATTCTAAATTATAATAAAAGAATCAATGAGTCCAATAGTAACAGTTATTATAGCTGTGGTATGCCTTTCTGGCTGAGATGTGCTGAGTGTGGATTTGCTATTTTCCGTTATATAACTAACAGGAAAATACAGTAGCTGACAATGGATAAAAGCGGAAGAAAGCTGCAGAGGTAATCAAAGAAAAGAAACTTCTAACGAAGTTAAAGAAAAGTTCTTAAACAGAGTAGAACGCTAGAGAAAGAAAGTCCAACAGCGTACGCTAAAAGATACAACAACACATTGAAAATCGCTTGGAAGCAACGTGAGGTTGTTTGAACCAACGTCAGGAAGAAATAAATCGTCGTAAACAGGATGTAGATCAGTCAGCAGCAACGTGTTGATAACGAGAAAAACTACTGCAAATTAAAGCGGCAGGATCTTGAGAAAGGAAATGCAAGAACAGGAGCGAATGAAACAGAAGAACTCTCTGGTCTTAGTTCCCGACGAAGGCAAAGAAAACGTTTGACAGAAAGTCTGAAAGATCAGGCTAAACTTGATGCTGCATCTATATCAATGAAATAGTGGACGAGGGCAAGCTGAATGCAAATCAACAAGCTAAGCGTATTGTTATTCAGACTATTCAGCCGTATAGCTACTGAAACTGCTATTGAGAATTCCGTTAGTGTATTCCATATAGATAGTGATGAAGTGAAAGGTCGGATTCATTGGTCGTGAAGGTCGTAATATTCGTGCTTTGGAAGCAGCTAACAGGAGTTGAGATTGTAGTTGATGATACCCCTGAGGCTATTGTAATATCAGCTTTTGACCCCGTACGTCGTGAAAGTTTGTCGATTATCTACACCAACTTGTTACAGACGGACGTATCCATCCAGCCCCGTATTGAGGAAGTTGTTGCTAAGGTGAAAAGACAGCGTGATAGAAATCATCGAAACAGGGCAAAGCGTACTGCTATTGATTTGGGTATTCATGGTCTTCATCCAGAGTTGATTCGTATCATAGGTAAGATGAAATATCGTTCTTCATACGGTCAGAATCTTCTACAGCATGCTCGTGAGACTGCAAATCTCTGTGCTGTGCGGCATACTCGAATTAGGTTTGAACGAAGCAGGCAAAACGTGCAGGTTCGTTGCATGACATTGGTAAGGTTCCTGATGAAGAAACTGATTTCTACCACATGCACTTTGTACGGAGGTAAGATTGCTGAGAAGTATAAAGAGAGAAACCAGATATTTGCAATGCCATTGCTGCTCACCATGATTGAGGTCGAGATGACTACACTTCTGCACACCAATTGTTCGGGTGTGTGATGCCATCTCTGGTGCTCGTCCTGGTGTCATCGTCGAGATTGTGGAAGACTTATGTTAAGCGTCTGGACGAGTCTTGGAAGGGTTAGCAATAGAGCTATCCTGGTTGTAACTAAGACTATGCTACGATCCAAGCTGGTCGTGAGCTTCGTGTAATTCGTAGGAGCTGCATAAGATGGACGATGCAGAAAAGCGAAAAGAAAACTCAGTTCAGAGATAGCGGAAAAATACAGAATGAGATGACTTATCCGGTCAGGTTAAGATTGCGTCATTCGTGAGATTCGTTCTGTTGCATACACGCAAAGTAAAACTTTAATTGAATTATATGATAGAGTCGCTCCCGGAGAGGGTGCTTTTTATATTTCTATAATCGTAAAACATGGGATTTCTCTTGATTTATAGTGGCCATTAAAAATACTAATTTGGTGATAAGCTTGCTGCATCAGTGCCTAAATTTATGACTTATCAATCTAAGCGTGTAAGTCGAATATTTCATAAAACAAACCAAAATATCTGAGTAAAGGAAATATTCTTTCTCACATTTTACTCGAATCCTAAATCCCATGTTGTTCCGTACTTCAATATTAAACTTTGATAAAAGGTCTATTGGCTTTAGTGTTAATTAATACACTGTGATCCCGCATAAAACAGTTTGGAATTCGCATCGTTGTGGTCATTATGAAGAGTTAAAATAATCTCGCTAACTTTAGCTTCTCGAAAACAACGAAGACTGTGAGAGCGAGAAAGTTGCTACTGGCTGACTCCACTGAAGGAGTACACATCACTCTGAAGCCACCGCCATACTACCATCAATGTTGATAGGAGTGATATCCATGTTTGACTTCTGCCACGAACGGAGTTGGACATATCCGATATGTGGAACTATAAGACGATTTTCGAGGCTAGAATCACTCGACACCGAGGAGTAACGATGAGACAAAAGTATCCTTGTTTCAATGCAGGTAATGCCAAACTTGCGGCTGTCTGGTGGAAAAATAACGATGGCACGCCACTATCCACAGAATCGGACAATGACAGCACGGATGATGCGTCTATCCTTTGAGCATGCTCACGGAGTGATGCAATGAGCCAAGTTGAATGAGTACTGAATTGGCTGAACAAGTATATATATGATGATCTGTATGGATTGAAATCAATCTAAGAGCCTTAAGCCAATGTGAGTATGTCGGCGATAGAGAATACAGGGAAGTCATTGAAGTAGAGTGCTGGCAGACCAAGAAAAGAGTTGAAAAGTGTGTTAAGACTCTTAACGAAAAGCAAGGGACCGGTGAGTGGACCATAAGTGCTTTACGACATGTTAAATACCCTGCAATCGATAGAGCGAAGAAGAACTTTTCTAATGCAAGTGATTGCCAAGGCATGCACCGCTTTGTAACCTATCTGAACGATGCAGTTGACAAGGTTTGCACTAACGTGAGGTTATGCACTCATGAACTGAAATACACCAAAATATTTATGGTAAAAGAATAAAGTCACACCACCAGGACCGAGTTTGTATTAACAAACCTGAAGATGCTAGAATATGAGGTTTTCAGGCTTGGAAAGTCAAAAGAACTCTTTCGTTTCGACCTTCTAACGTCTCAAGTATCACGCGACATGGATGCTTACGGAATATTGCTATGTAGGATGGACGATGTATTGCAATACAGCATAGAGAGAAATCAGCGAGTGGTCCTATATTTTCAAGTGACACATTAAAGGTGTCGTCTGAGCTACATGGTAATAGGTGCCAATAAAGGAAAAGCCAAAATAACGAGGCTGGATTCTATTCACTGGAATGAAAACCATTGGAAGAAGATATGGAACTGCAGAGCGATGCAGAATCACAATCCTATCTATGAAGTTTGGATTAGACTTGGTTAATCACGCTCAAAGCCAGCAGAACTGATAAAAGTCCTCGGCAAAGCATAAAATTGAAAATTTATGGATTGTAGAGGACTCTTATTTCAGATTATGGTCGTTAGCAACCAGAAACCGTCAAGGCGGCATGATAGCTGCTGCAGAGTCATTTAGTTCCATGCCTGCTTCTGCTGGAGATGAGTGTTACGCTGTCCCATCTTCTAGTACAAAAGCAAGGAACACCGGTATAACGTATTTACTGCATCATCAAACTGCATTATTGTCACGAAGACAGAAGAAACTCTTTCAAATATCTGATGTTGAGCCAATTTCAATTACCTCATAACGGCTCTCACACCCTTTCTACGCGCTTGTCAACGCTGGCATGCAGTCGGACAAGTATTCATTCCATAAATCTTAATCATGATTTTCTCTCTTTTTGCTACTCAAATATAAGTCAACTAAATTAACAGTTTTAGCGATTACAAATGCTTCGTTGTATCAACAGTAAAACTTCAGCACTCTTAGCTTGAGGCATGAATTTTCCTCGCTCTGTTAAGAAGTCAACTGATTCTTCTGCATCTCGCCTGCATCTACAGAACAAGTAAGCAAAGCGCTCATTCTCACCGAAATGCGCTATAATAGCTTTTAACTAAGATCCTCTTTTGTTTCGTAGCTATTTCCACTCATCATCATGTTGCATCATGTCCACTTGGCTAACCATCTCTCTCGTTTAATAATTTAGCCACGGTAAGTTCATCACTGAACAAATTATTATGAGCAAAGGGTATGCCATCTGTTAAATTAACTAATATTACTAGTGTTAAAAATGATAATGTGACATAAATTAATTACTTTTGTGTTTGATGGCAGATTATGTTTGTAAGATGAAAATTACAACTGGATGCTGTTTAACTTAGTGTCTCTTGTTTGCTTATTCATTCAAAGAAGCATTGATGGATATAAATATTTGATAATAACACTATATTATGATGAAGAAACTTTTACTTGCTTTTGGTGCTACGATAAGTAGTTATCATGTCATGTGGCAGCAAATGAGACGATGATGGAGCAATCTGCTATAGTAAATTATGCACTGAAGCTCGTAGTACTTGTAGGCTGGTACTGAAAGACAAAGCCTATTCATATAACTTCTAAAACAAATCCTTGCACAGGAGTTTGGGGAAGCGTGCTATGGCAAAGATGGTGAGCCAACCAAAATAGATTTCAACAATAACTTTGCCATAGCTTATATTCTTCCAAAAACAAATCGGAAAACTGTTTTAGTCTCTTTCACTGGATTTTAAAGAAAATCATCCTAGAATTGCAGTAGCATGAAATTAGAACAAGGGAAAGTACAATCTTATTATGTCAACCATATTATTGCTGTCACATATATATTGATTATAAAGGTTGTTGAAATTGAAGGTTGGGATTGAGTTAAATAAGAACCCGAATGAAAAATAGAAATCTCAAATATAGAAACATAATTATTCTCTTTAAGTTATTATAGAGAAGGATAACTCAAAACAGAGCTATCCTGCATATTTTATAATCGCGAGCGGAATACAGGGGAATCGAACCCGCCTCCCCGAGCTTGGGAAGCCCGTGCACTTGCCACCGATGTGCCTAGTTCACGCAAATGGAGCCGATGCCGGACTCGAACAAGATCACTGCAAAACCACCGAAGATGCGTTGCTCTACAACTGGAGGCCATATCGGCGGTATTGCTGTGCAAAGTTACATTACAAACAACCAAATTTTTGATTTATGTTTTTCTTCTGTTCTAGGAACAAAGTAGTAATACTTTATGTTATTATAACTTTTTCATTTTTAATTTTGTTGATGGTACATCACTTTCGTTATTATTGAAAAATGTATGGCATCTATAACCGAATTGTGTGGTGCTATCTCACACGAGTGGTGCGGGTGCTTGGCACATGTGGTGCTTTCCCGGTGCTTAACACTTATGGTGCGGATGGTATGCACCAAATCAGCGAAGGGTTAAGACCCATTGCTGTATACATGGAAGGGTGAGGGATAAAATGTGAGTTAAGTGTATTAAAACTAAGGTCAGCTTTGGGTTTTGTTTTGCACGAGGCAATACTTCTTGACAATATTTTGGGCTCTATGACGAGATTACTCACTTGATTCATTATAGAGCCAAAATGTTTCCATGATTCCTTGTTATATTTTGTCTTTTTCATTATTATTGATATCTTTGTGTTTGACAAATATGTGGAGTTGTAATCAATTCTTAAATGATGTATATATAATGAATTTCTTAAACAATCAAATAGTAAATCTAATTCTATTAATATCGCCTTATGAAAAATTTATCACTCTTCTGTTTTTAGCTGTCATGATGACAGTTACAGCGCAAGATTTCAACTCTATTTTACAGATGCAACACCCGCCTAGATTTGAGATTCTTGCTGGCACGCAAACATCGGACTATTGCCGTAGACAGTTATGTCATATTCCGCGGTGGTATGGTAAACATGAACGATTGGCCACGTACCCTGTAGAGGGTAACGGTCAGGTTATTGTTCGTGACCATCGTACACAAAAGGTTATCTATCGCACCGTTTTCTACTCTTTTTCAAGAATGGCTGGACCTACGACGAAGCAAAGAAACCATCACAAAGTCTTTTGAGAATGTGTTTTGGTACCATTTCCGAAAGATTCCGTTGATATCACGGTTGAACTGAGAAAATAACCGACGTGAAGTGACAGTATCTATGACATCTTGCAGATCCACGAGACATTCTCACCGTCGTATAGGGTGAACATGCGGTGACGCCATACGAAACTTTACAAAAGGCTGCTGATACGACACGTTGTATCTATATTGCTTTATGTCGAAGGTTACACTGACGCCGAGATGCCTACTTATAAAAGATTGCCGACAGCTAGTGAAGCCTTTTGCCTGGCGGAACCATTTAAGTCATTGTGTCAACGTTTTAATGTTATTGCAGTTATGTCACCATCTGCTCAAAAGTGGAACTTCTGAACCTTCAAAAGGAATTGGAAAATACGGCTCTGCATTCTATTTGGATACACTTTCTATAGTGACCGATATCTCACCACGTTGCATCTAAAGAAACTTATGACTGGTTAGTTGGCACACCTTACGAGCATATCATCGTACTTGTAAATACCGCTCGGAAAAATATGGTGGAGGTAGTATCTTAAACCATATAATCTTTCAATGGTACGTAATCCTTACTAAACCAGTAGTTGTACATGAGTTTGGCCTATTCTTTTTGTTGGTCTTGGTGATGAATATGCTTTAAGAAGAGCAAATTAATATGTTCCCATGATGTAGGAACCATGGAGCCTAATTTAACAACTTGGTTGATTTCCATGGAAAGTGAGAATCTATTAACAAGAAGATCTTCTGTCTACCCTCAACCCGCAGATCTTGATAAGCCTAATGCTCGTCATGATAAATGGAGAGTTGGCGCATAAGGAACCTCGCAGGCTATTCACAGCATGGTGTTTATCGTGCTTTCCCGATTGTCGGGCTGTGCGTACTGAATATGCATCCAGAGTTCTGTCCTGCTTGTAATTTAGGTTTAACAAAACGACAAAATTCCCAGTACAGGGGAACAAGACAGGTTAGGAATTCTAACTTAAAATGCACTTCGGTGGTAATAAACGGCACATACATCAATAGCGATTATGCTACGGTGTATGCCGTTTTCATATGCGTTGGACAAATTTAATCTTTACATAATCTAATACACCCACGATAACACAATGCCTCAAGTGTATAACAAGGTTGTTTGTTAATCTTGAAAAAGATTTATGCACTGTAAGTTGCATTGGCGATCCTTCTATTTATTTTTCATGCGTCAAAAGAATAGTCATCCAAATCGGCAATTTGACGTTCATCTTCTTGGGAGATGTTGTCCATATCAAACTCATGTTCTTTGTGCATCTTAGGGTTTACGTTTCATAGTTATGTCCTCCATAGAGCAGCCCTGCCGCAGAGCATACTCTTTTTACTGATTGTGGTTGCGGCGTCCCTTTTGTCTTGCCTACAAATATACAGAATAAAACCGATATAGCTTTGTCAATAGCAAGAAGAAAGTCTTTCAGGAAGACCGGGTTGATGGATACAATTACCTCTCATCCTTTTGAAACTTGGAACTCGAATTGGGGGAATTGAAATAAGAGCAGAAATTGATATGTCAATCATGCGCCTTCTTCTTCGCTCTATGTATTAAATAGAACGTATTACTCTAGTCTAGATCCCGAAGTATGCAAAATATCACAATATCTCTCCATTATACCAAGTTTCTTACAGCTACAAAAGATAAAATTTAATCTTTTATATACGTAAGAAAAGCAAACCTGCTATTGAGACTCACATGAATTGAGCTTTATATACTGAGAGTATAAGTTCTCAAAATATTACGAAGGATGGTACATCTAGCCTTTTTATGTTTAAAACCTCATAAATTGAAAAAGGAAATGAATCGAAGGTCTTAACGTAAACTTATTTTTGATTAGGCTTCATAAGCTTGATTCATTTTCATCTCATTAGATTTCAAAGTTGTCGTGAATTCTAATGCCAGCCTTCTGAACATCATCTCCAAATTCTCATCTTCAAAAGATGACTGGGTCTTCATGTAGAAGTGCCATCATTCCGGCACCATCAAACGGTAGAGAGCGGTTGTCTTTCGATGTAAACTATTTATCTCGGTCTTTGCTTGTGTTATTCCCAAAGCATAGGCTTGCATCTGCACACGTACAACAGAACGGATGTGCTAGAGAGAGGGTTACTATTCTCGCGCGATAAAGCCGGGCAGTTCGCAAGATAATCTTCAACCGATTGTGGGTGACCTTCTAACAGAGCATATACCTGTGATATTCAGCAGTAACGAGGTCATATAATCTTTACTACGACATGCATAGCGCAGTAATAATCTTTGTTGCACGTAGATTCCGAGAAATGATCGTCGTTTCATATCTTTCGTAACTTCCTCTAGGTCTGCATAATTCAGTCGGATAAGTACAGAAAGAGTGCCAGACACGGAAGTACTTCTGGAAGGTTACTTCGAAGTTGTCAACCACTAATTGTTTATATTCCCTTGGTTCTATTTGTCTTTTCCCAGGATATATTGCGTCTGCCAACAGAGAGAAAAGCATGAAAGTAGCAACCATTGCAGAGGCTACTCTTTGGATCGATTTTGACGTCCGTTACTCCCATATAAATTATTTTCACTATCTATGTCCACCGAATCTACTATTGTTTATAGGCAAACTCAGGAATGCGTTGAACCATATGAAGGTTGACTCAGAATTCAGGCGTGCTCAGCTGATGAGCGTGAAGGCATTTCCAAATGAAGATCTATTGTCGCCCTTGAAGGTTGTGGGGTTGGAGCAGAATATTACAGCTGTTGAGGTTGGTAAGTCGTCCTTCGGCTTGTCTTCTTACCCTCCAAATTGCTGACCATAAGATCTCTACTAGGTGCAGTGTTTACTCTCCTTCTTGCATACTGCCGTGCCAAGCTATAGCCAAGCTGTTCTGCTTGAGGACTATTCCATGAACCACCATTTTGATAAACTCTTTGAGGTGTTCTTGCACGTTCAGTTACAACTGGTGGGCGCTTTGACGATGCACCGAATCACCTGCGTAATAGAAGCTCATATTACATTCCGTTTCGACCACCACGATAGGTATAGTATTCTGCATGGACGAAACGATACTACACTTACGGTCGGCAGCAATGTATCAGAAACCCGATATGCATAATTGTTATTGTACCAGTAAACTGCGGTAGAAAGCAATCACCTATCTACTACTACTATTGGCGTGCATTCAAACATAGAATAAGTCACTATTTCTGCGTGCGTCCATTAGTTTCCGTAGAGTGAGTGTGCCGCTGCATGTTAAGGAGATAATCTGGATTAATCTCATGCACAGCTTGATATTGTGTGCATCGCTTAGTCCTGCAGTTCATATACCATCTTATCTGATACAAGCAAGAAGAGTGCTTGACGTCGTGCCCTTCATAGCCTATTCTGCTGTACAAAGCACATATCCATAGCGTTATAACCATCGACATCATACCGAAATAGCACCATATCCACCACCTGCTGAGAGGTATGTACCACATGAAGAAAGTGAAAAGCTTTAGGCAACCTACTGCGAATGTATACAATCTTCTTTTTCATATCCAGACCTTTCCAAAATGACTACT
>CAKAFX010000008.1 GCA_916438865.1 uncultured Mogibacterium sp.
GTGGTATTCTACCTAAAGACTTAGGGTGTAAAACCGGCTCCTAAAAGTACAAGATTTCAAGCATCACAAGAAACATAACAAATCTAGATAGGGGATTAACCAATGCTTCAGATAACCATACCTAAACAGGAGATATGGGACGATGAGAAGCAAGAGTTCACATACTTGAATGAGTGCACTATACGACTAGAACACTCCCTTGTCGCAATTTCAAAATGGGAGTCGAGATGGTGTAAACCGTTTCTCAATAACTCTAGGCAGTTGACTAACGAGGAGGTTCTAGATTACATACACTGTATGATGTTGAACAAGAATGTGGACCCTTTGGTATATTACATTCTAGCGTCCGAGTATCACGACGAAATCATCAACTATATCGACCATCCGAGTACTGCTACTACATTCTATGAGTACGATGACGGTAAGAAGAAGAGCGATGGAGAAGTTATTACGTCCGAGCTTATATATTACTGGATGACGTCATACAACATACCTTTTGAGGCTGAAAAGTGGCATATTCATAGATTAATAGCACTCATAAAAATATGTAACATCAAGAATAGTCCTCCGAAACAAAGAACCAAAGAGGAAATTCTAGCAATGCAAATCCGAATTAACGAAGAGAACAAGAAGAAATTTAACACATCAGGGATAGGAGTTGAAGCTAATGATTCGAATTAAACATAAAGGCGACTATTCTAAAGTAACTCGATATTTCGAGAAACTCAGTAAACGAGCCACTATCGTAGCCTTAGAGAAGTATGGTCAAATGGCAGTCGACGCATTAGCTCAAGCTACCCCTGTAAGAAGCGGACTAACCGCATCGTCTTGGCACTTCGAGATTAACAAGACTGGTAAGGGATATTCTATAGACCTATACAACAGTCACGTTAACAAAGGAGTCCCTATCGCTATTATTTTACAGTATGGACATGGCACTGGCACAGGTGGATGGGTGGAAGGCAGAGATTATATTAATCCTGCTATACAACCTGTATTTGACAAGCTAGCATCAGATGCTTGGAAGGAGGTAAGCAATGGGTAAGACCGTCGATGAACGCGTAGTTTCCATGGGCTTTGAGAACCGTGACTTCGAAAGTAATGTTAAGACCAGTATGAGCACTCTGGACCGACTTAAACAAGCTCTTAAGTTTGATGGAGCGTCTAAAGGTCTTGAAAATATCAGTTCAGGCATCAAGGGTATGAACTTTAATCCACTAACTAGTGGTATTGATGTTGTACGTGATAGATTCTCAGCGTTAGAAATTGCTGGGGTAACGGCTATGGTACGTATTACCAATGCTGCTATCACAACTGGTAAGAATATGATGTCGGCTCTCACCATTGATCCTATTAAAACAGGGTTCTCAGAATACGAAACCCAAATGAATGCCGTGCAGACAATTTTGGCGAATACCTCATCAAAAGGTTCTAGTTTACAAGACGTAAACCGAGCATTAGGTGAGTTGAACACATACGCCGATAAAACTATTTATAACTTCACCGAGATGACTCGTAACATCGGTACGTTTACAGCGGCCGGTGTGTCACTGGATAAGTCCGTAACATCTATCAAAGGTATTGCCAACTTAGCCGCAGTATCGGGGTCAACATCTCAACAAGCTAGTACAGCGATGTACCAACTATCCCAAGCCTTAGCCGCTGGTAAAGTTCAGCTTATGGACTGGAACTCAGTAGTAAACGCCGGTATGGGTGGTGAAGTATTTCAAAATGCATTAAAACGTACCGCTACCCAAATGGGTACTAACGTTGATGCGTTAATTCAAAAATATGGTTCTTTCAGGGAGTCCTTATCTAAAGGCGAATGGCTTACAGCTGACGTACTGACAGAAACTTTAACACAGTTATCTGGTGCATATACTGAAGCTGATTTAATCGCTAAAGGATATACTGAAGAACAAGCTAAACAAATTACCCAACTTGCTGATACAGCCGTAAACGCAGCTACTAAAGTTAAGACATTTACCCAATTATGGGATACTCTTAAAGAAGCTGCTCAATCTGGTTGGACTCAAAGTTGGCAAATTATGGTCGGTGACTTTGAGGAAGCTAAAGATTTACTAACTTCTATTTCTGACTCAGTTGGAGCAGTTATTGGTAAATCAGCAGACGCTCGAAACAAATTGTTATCTGAAGGTTTAAGTACTGGATGGAAACAAATTCTCGACCAAGGTATCAACGACGCCGACGCGTTCAAAGAGTCTATCAAATCAGTAGCTAAAGAGCAAGGTGTCGCAGTCGATGATATTATTACTAAATCCGGCTCATTCGAGAAATCTCTCGGAGAAGGCTGGGTTACAGCGGATATTTTAGGCAAGTCTATCAACAAACTTACTGACGAAGTATCTGGCTTATCTGAAGAGGAACTTAAAGCTCGCGGATACACATTAGATTCCGTCAAAGCTCTTAAGTCTTTAAATGAACACGTTAAAGATGGTTCTATTAACCTAGAAGACTTTTGCTAAACGTATGTCTCGACAATCTGGTCGGGAGAATATGATTGAAGGATTCAAGAATGCTTTCCAATCTCTCGGACAAGTGGTTACAGCCTTCAAAGAAAGTTTTAGAGAATTCTTCCCAGCTACAACTGGTGAGCAACTCTATAATCTAACTGTTAAATTTAAACAGTTCACAGCAAGTCTGAAACCTAGCGAAGAAGCTATGGAGAAAATCCGAACTACATTCCGTGGGTTCTTTTGCCGCATTAGACTTAGTTCGCTATGGATTAGGTCAACTCTTAAAACCTTTCGCTGAATTCTTTGGCGGAGGACTACTCCAAAATATCGGAAGTAAATTCCTAGATATTTCAGCGTCTATGGGACAGTTCTTTATTGACCTTAACAAGAATGTTAAATCGAACGGAGCTTTCCAATATCTACAAGAAGTTATCACTAATGTGTTAACCACTATATCCGGAGTGATCAACGAGTTTATCGGTAAAATGGGCGGAGTGAAGCAAGGGATTACTGCAACGGGACATGCTATTGGTGGTGTGTTCGGGTGGCTTAAGAACTTCTTATCTCCAGTAGTCGAATGGCTACGAAGCAATCTTACGGTTAAGAACTTACTCGCTGGTTTAGCTGGTGGTGGTATTGTCGCCTTAATTCAAGGCTTCCGTAACACATTTAAGAGTTTCACAGACACCCTTGACGAAATCAAGGAGAAAGTATCAGGCTTCATGGGAGGCGGTAAAGAGAAAGCCGCATCCGGATTTAAAGAATTCATGAGCAGTATCCAAAGCTCGCTAAGTAACTTCTCGCAAGGTGTTAAAGTAGTATCAGTATTAGCTATCGCAGCATCAGTTACTTTATTAGTAAGTGCTATTGAGAGATTATCTAAACTTAACCCAGAACAAGTCGCTGGTGGCATTTCGCCATCTCAGTAATGATGAAGGTTCTAAACAAGGCCTTTAAAGACTTAGTATCCTCCGTAAAAGACTACGGTCAACTGAATACGGTCAAAGCAGCAGTCTCGATGATGCTGATGGCTCAAGCCGTCAAAATGCTTGCTAAATCAGTAGAAACATTCGGTAATATGAACTGGGAACAATTAGCTAAAGGTCTTATTGGTGTACGAGTAGCTATATCTGGATTGACTAAAGGTCTATCTGCTATGAAAGACGTTAAGATTTCACCAGTAACCGCCGTGTCTCTATTAATCCTGGCTGAGTCTATCAAGATATTAGGCAAAGCGGCTCAAATATTTGCTAATATGAGCTGGGAAGAAATAGGTAAAGGGCTAGCAGGTATGGGCGGAGCTCTAGCTGAATTCGTCGGAGCATCTGCTATCCTAAATAGATTCTCAGGCGGCAAATCTATCGGTGGAGCAACATCAATTCTAATCATGAGTATTAGTATGGGTATGATTGCTAAGAACCTTAAATCTCTAAGTGAACTAAGTTGGGAACAAATTCAACGCGGTTTAACTGCTATGGGTGGAGCTTTATCTGAATTCGTAGGAGCTGCTGTTATTTTACAACGATTCTCTGGATTCGGTTCTATCTTAGGAGCCACTTCTATATTAATGTTGGCTTCCACACTAGACGAAATATCTAGCAATCTTAAGAAATTAGGCTCTATGAGTTGGAAGACTATCCAACGTGGTCTAACCGCTATGGGTGGCGCTCTAGCTGAACTAGTCGGAGCCGCTGTTATTTTACAGAGATTCTCTGGATTGAATTCCGTAGCCGGTGCTACTTCTATCCTTATTATGTCTAAGACATTAGATGAGATTTCTGAAAATCTTAAGAAACTCGGTTCTATGAGTTGGGAACAAATCGGTCGTGGCTTGAGTGCTATGGGTGGCGCATTAGCTGAATTAGCTGGAGCTGCTACTATTGTAGGGACGATTCGGAGGATTTAGTTCTATTCTCGGAGCGGAGTCTATTAATATTCTAGTTCAAACACTAGACGAGATTTCCGAAAAATATGAGAAAACTTGGCTCTATGGGCTGGGAACAAATTGCTAAAGGACTTACTGGTATGGGTGGGGCATTAGCCGAATTAGGTACTGCTGCATCAGCCGTAGGTAACTTTGGTGGATTTGGCGCTATTCTCGGAGCTGGAGCTATCAACATTGCCGCACAATCATTAGACGAAATCTCTGAAGCTCTAACTAAGCTATCCGGATTAGGATGGGAAGACATTGGTCGTGGCTTAACCGCTATGGGTGGTGCTTTAGCTGAGCTAGGTACAGCAGCTGGATTAACTGGTAACTTAGGAGGATTCATGTCTCTAATCGGTGGATTGTCTCTAGAGTCTGCTAGTGCTAACATCGATAAGTTGGCAGAAGCTTTCGTCAAAATGGCGGGATTATCGTGGGATGAAATCGGTCGTGGCTTGAGTGCTATGTCCGGAGCCCTTGGTACATTAGCCTTAGGCGGTTTCGCTAACACACTTTCCATCATTGGTTCTATGTCTATATCAGCAGCAGCGGAACCTTTAGGGGTATTAGCTGACTCTGTTAAGAAGTGGGCTGATGTGACAATTCCTGAAAACATGGGCTCACAATTAGTTCAATTAGCACAAGGTGTTTCAGCATTCACGTTATCTGGATTTGGTGCCGGAGCTATCGATGGAGTAGCTGAACCATTAGGCGTATTAGCTGACTCAGTCCAAAAATGGTCTGGTGTGACCGTTCCTGAGGGAATGGCTAAGAATTTAGGCGATTTAGCTGAAGGTGTTAACCACTTCTTCTTCTCTGGATTCCCTTCCGGAGCTATCGCTGGAGTAGCTGAACCATTAGGTGTTATGGCGGAATCTATCAAGAAATGGGAAGGCGTAAATATCCCTGAAGGTATGAACAAAGGTCTCGGAGACTTGGCAGAAGGTATCAACCGCTTCTTCTTCTCAGGATGGAGCGCTGGAGCTATTAGTGAAGTAGCTGAACCATTAGGGTGTTATGGCGGAATCTATCAAGAAATGGGAAGGCGTGACAATCTCAGAAGACGCCGTAACCACGTTGGATATTTTTAGCTAGAGGTATCGGCAAACTTTGGTCTGGTCAATTAGGGTGCCGGAGTAATCTCTGGACTAGCCGAACCATTAGGTACCTTAGCAGATTCTGTCCGCAAATGGCAAGGTTTGATTATTGCCGACTCTACATTAAGCTCATTTAGTAAGCTATCTGAGATCATTAAGAACTTCGGTAGTACACAACTAGGTGGATTATCCGACGGTTCTATACAAACTGCAGTAGACACCATGAAGAGTCTAGTAGATACTGTAAACTCTATGGGTTCTATGGACTTAGGAGCTATCGACAAGATTAAAGAAGCTTTCGATAAGCTCGGTTCTATTGGTGGTGAAGGTGTCGCTGAAGGACTTCAAAATGGAACTGAAACCATTAAAACGGCATTAGACAATATGATGTCTGAAGTTCAAACATCTATGGAGTCAGGCTTAGGCAACTTCAAAAACTCTACTTCAACTTTAGGCTCAGACATTTCGACTGATATTTCAGAAGGTATAACTACCGGATTAGAAGCTATCGGACCAGCTATTGACGAAGCTATGTCTACTTTAGAGACTACGCTAACTGAGAAAGCATCTACTGACTTATCTTCAGCTATTACTGAATCGCTCAAGGGTAGTCTTGGAGACTTATCTGGAAGTATTACTACAGCTATTAGCGAAGCATTAGGGTCTATCGGAGATATTTCCGCAGACTTCGACGGAGTCAGTAACCGTATCGGCGAGTCACTTGCCGCAGGTATTTCCGTTTCAGGAGCGTCTGTATCATCAGCTATCGAAGGTATTATTTCCAACGCTAGCTCAGTAGTCGCTTCGCACGAAGGAACATTCACAGCAAATGGTACTAAGTTAGGCAGTGGGTTAGCTACTGGTATTGGGACAGCGACTTCAAAAGTCCGTTCAAGTATCACTAGTACATTATCAGCAGCAGTGTCTGCGGTAAGCTCATATTACTCTAACTTCTACAGTGCTGGTGGACGATTAGCTCAAGGTTTAGCTAATGGTATCAGTGCAAACTCATACATGGTAGCAGCTAGAGCATCAGCTATGGCATCACAAGCCGCAGAAGCAGCTAGAAAAGCTTTAGACATTCATTCACCTTCTCGTGTATTCTACGCGATTGGTCGATTCGTAGTATCAGGTTTCGCTAACTCATTGAATGATGGCGGAGACTATATTTACGACACAGCTATGTCTATGGCTAATGCTGCTAGAGATGGTATGAACAAGGGTCTAGATTTCATCGGTTCATTACTAGACTCTACAATGAACAACAATCCGACAATCACACCTGTCCTAGACTTATCTAGCGTTAAACGAAGCGCAAGTGCTCTAGGAGGGTTACTTGGAACAGACCCACTGTCTGCTACTTTAACTAGAGCAGTATCAGTCGGAGATGTTTCACTAAACCGTCAAAATGACATTGGTACTAAGGTAGCCACTGCTATCTCAGACCTTAAGAAAGTTATGGACAGCACAGGTAATACTTACGTTATCGACGGTATTACTTATGACGATGGCTCTGCTGTATCGACAGCTATGGAGTCACTTATCCGTGCTGCTAGAATTGAAAGGAGAGTATAATCATGAAGGTAGCTAACCTGCGTATCGCCGTACAATCCGGCGGTTCAAGTACTATATTTGCCGCATGGAACTTCGCTAAGAACACTGGTTCTGGCGGAGCCCCTGTGAACGGAGATATCGTACGAATTAAGAGCGGATCTACATGGTATAATGGGGTAGCTATTGACTCATGGGTATTTAACTATCGTTGGTATATTCGTGAGTTGATTGGTAAGCGCGCGGTAATCGACAAATCACCGGACAGCGGTAGCTACTCAATCATGAGTCCTATCTCCATTGGAAGTTTAACAAAAGAAGGAACTAGTACCGACAGTGCTAATGCCGAACATCTAGACCATTTCGCGGTCAGATGGGAATATAACACTGGTGATGGTGTCTGGTTCAAAGCGTCAGAGTCTACTACTAAAGACGAAAACGCAACGTATTCTTATCCATCTAATGCTATATTAGTGCGATGTATCGTATCTCCAGTATCTAAAACATACGGAGAGGGTAAGGAAACTAAGTCTTACTGGACGGCTGAAGATACTACTGCTGAATTTGTGGTAGGTGACAGCCCTCCGGCTAAGCCTTCATCAGCTCCAAACATCTCTATTGACCAAAAACTATATGTTGAAGTCTACCGTAGATAATATTTCTGACTCCCGTACGGACGCCCTACAGTTTGAACTGTATAATGGCGACAACCGTATAGACGGAGGTGTGGTGTCTGTTGTAACAGCACGCGCTACATATTATCGAGCAGTATCGCCTGGCGGTAAATATAGAGTACGTTACAGAGCTGTAAACTATGTCGCAGGAACACCTGTGTATAGTGATTGGTCTCCATATTCTGGTGAGACCGAGACAGCCCCTGATGGGGTATTGGGAGTTACTGTAGAAGTCGAGTCTGAAACTACTGCAAGTCTTAAGTGGAGAGCTGAACCTACGGCTACAGAGTTATGTCGTAGAGGCATCTACTGATGAGCGATATTTCGACAGTTCTTCTGAGGTTAAATCTCAAACAGTAACAGCTAACAGTGCATTTATGACTGGACTCACTAAAGGCAAACGCTGGTTCTTCCGGGTTCGTGCAAAGAACTCTCATGGCGAGTCTCCATGGAGTAGTCTAGTCAACACTGTTATTGGTACTAAACCAGAACCACCAACGACTTGGTCTTTAACGTCCAATGCCGCAGTGGGTGATAACCTAGTCTTATATTGGGTACACAACACTGAAGACGGTTCAAAAATGGTTGGCGCCGAAGTGGAGTTAATTATCAACGGTGTTAAATCCACTAAGATATTAACTGCCGAGCAATCAAAAAGTGATAGGGAAAAAATACACACTTACAAAGTCGATAATAGAGAATATCGTACTGGCGGTAAAATTGAGTGGCGTGTTCGGACGACTGGTGTTACTAAAGAATTTAGTGACTGGTCAACTCAACGCGTGATTAATATTTACACTCCGCCTACTGTAGAAATCCGACTTGGCGAGGGTAACAAACCTAACTTATTCCGTGGGGCCGATATGTTTACTGGTGGCTGGATCAATCTTACAGATTACCAAGTAATTTCTGACAGACATAAAGGCCACGCAGTAGCTAGAACTAAAGCTATGAATAAGGGTCTTACCCAAAAGATTGCCGTCAAAGCTGGTAAAACATATTTATTCAGTGTGTATGTGAAGAGTGATAAGCCTACTGAAACGGCTGTCGTTCTTAACTTTAATATCGACGATACCGCTGAGAATGCGATCACAGATATTAGCATGATGCCAATTACGGTATATGAAGAATGGACCCTAGTTAGTTACAATATTACAGCTAGCAAAAATGGCTATGTCACACCTAGATTATCTAAGTATGATAATAATCTCGGTCCAGACGATGCATATTTGTTCGTTAGTGGTATGGACTTCCGCGAGCAAGCAGAAGGTGGTCAGGGTGGAGACGGGACAATCCGCAACTACCCAATTCCATTCAGCATCACAGCTAGACCGGCTACTCAAAAAGCCGTAACTACTCATATTAGTGTGATCGCTAAAGATAGTTACGAAGTAGTCTCAAGTACTGGTGAACGTAAGACTGTTAGCGCTGATTCAGAGGTATATTCTAGAGTTCACGTAATGACAGACAACGAGTTATATCAGGAGTTAACTCCTAAAGATATTACTCTAGTAAACGGCCAATCATATTATCTAAAGGTCTCAGTATCTATGGATAGTGGATTAGTCGCTCAATCACAACAACTATTAAATGTACGATGGTCAGGTACCGATTATTTACCAGATGGTTTCGTGGAATACGACCGCAAAAACATGAGCGCTCGTATCAGACCTTACTGTTTCGACTTAGAAGGAAATATGCCACGTAACGTAACCTTAACGGTATTACGTATTAACGCCAATGGTAGCTTAACCTTAATTGGTTCTGGTATTGACAACGACGGTAGTGCAGCAATTGTAGACCCACACCCTACTCTAGATTATGCTAGATATCGTGTAGTCTCTACAGATATTGTAACAGGTTTAAACGAATATTCAGACTTAGCACCGCTACCTATCCACGACCCAGCGATTGTTATTCAATGGGATGAACCGTGGAAACCATATTCTAAGGACGACCAATACAGACCTGAGAGTCAAATTCATGGCTCAATGGTTAGACTTCCTTATAACGTAGACGTTAGTGAGAAGTTCAATGTGGATACTGTCCTTACAGAATATATCGGTCGCAAAAACCCTGTGAGTTATTATGGTACTCAGAAGGGTGTGTCTGCAACATGGAATACTGATATTCCTAAGTATGACAAAGACCTTATTTATCAACTAAGACGACTTGCTGAATACTCTGGCGATGTGTATGTCCGCGAACCAAATGGCAGTGGATATTACGCAAGCATCAGCTTGTCTTTTAGTATCAAACACAGAGTACTAGTAGTGCCTATATCAATCGAAGTTAAGAAAGTGGAGAGTGGTGAAATATGATAGATTGGACTAAGAGCATGACGCAGACTTTCGAATTTTACAAAGTCGACGTTCACACTTGGGAAGACATCGAGCCTTTGGACGCAGTTAAATCTTGTCGAATCACTCGCGATGAGACTAACGAGACCTTAGAGCACGCCACTTTCGACTGTACGACTCAGCTTGACGAACAGTACATCAGAGTATATCTCATAGCAATTCAAAATGGAGTAAAAGAGAAATTACCTCTAGGGACCTTTTTAGTGCAGACCCCATCTGTCGGATTTGACGGAAAGCAATTTTCTATCTCACTTGATGCATATTCACCCTTGCTTGAACTCAAAGACGACTATCCCACATTGGGGTATACACTCCCTAAAAGAAACTAACATTACGGATATTTCCTACCGTATTTGTAGAGAACACTCTAGAGCGATTTCGGTTTACACTCCAAGTGATAAGAAGTTATTTACTGACTTCGTGGCTAACACTAAGGATAATTGGTTAACGTTCATTAAGGATTTATTACCTAAAGCAGGTTATCGCGTAGCTCTAGACGAGCGTGGACGCATCTTATTTAGTCCTATTACGGACGTATCGTCCTTACAGCCTGTCTGGACATTCGATGACGGCAACAGTTCAATCCTTAATCCAAATATCCGAGATGAACGAGATTTATATGGTGTACCTAACGTGTTGGAAGTTATATATTCTTCTGACGGGTCTACTATCGTATCGCGAATTGAGAATACCGACCCTGCTAGTCCAGTGTCTATTCCTAATCGTGGTCGCAGAGTCATGAAACGTGACACTAGTCCGGACATTGTTGGGCGTCCCTCTCAAGAATATCTGGACGAATACGCTGTGAAAAAAATTAAGAGACTTATCTAGTCTCGAACACAAGGTTACTTTCTCTCATGGGTTCTGTCCTGTGAGAGTGGGCGACTGTGTGATGCTGGATTACAGACGTTTCGGTCTCAATCAAGTTAAAGCTAAGATTATTTCCCAAAACATTAAATGCGGGACTGGCTGTACGATCGAGACGACTGTAGTCTATACTACTAATTTATGGAGGTGATATTAATGGCCGAGTTATCAAGACATTTGATGAAAGAGTTTGCTACTCTAACTGCTGGCGATAAAGCCTGAAGTGTCTAATACCGTTCGAGGTACCGTTGTCGTAGACGGTGAAAATAAATACGTAGCGATTGACGGCTCGTCTGTTAATACGCCTATATCTGAAATTATTGATGCTCGACAAGGTGACCGCGTGTTAGTCAATATCGAAAACCACGTGGCTACCGTTGTTGGGAATATTTCCAAACCGCCTTCAGCATATAAGGAGCAAGAGGCTATCACTCGTATCACTGATACTAGTAGAGAGCTATCTTCTCAAATTACTGAAGTGCGAACTAACACTGAGACTAAGGTCGAGGAGTTAAAAACAAAGGTAGACAGTATCGGTAACGTATCCGACTTATCAGCAGTAGATAGTCGTATTACAGCAGCCGAGAATAAGGCTACTGAGGCAGCTACTAAAGCAGAGGCTGCTAAAACGGAACTGGAGAAACAAAAAGAACTCCAAGCTGCACAAGCTAAAGCTCTGGAAGACCAGATGCTTATTACTAAACAAGAGTTAGAGGCTAACGCAGCACTAGCTACTGCAAAAGAATTTGATGAGAAATTCAAAGCATTAATGGAAGCTAACGATAAGGACCGCAAACAAGCTGAGCGAGACCTTATTACTATGGCTGCTCGTATGGAGCTTATTCAAGCTAACTTAGAAAATATGACAGCCGTATGGAACGCTATCGACACTGCTATGAAATTCTCGAATGAAGGATTAGCTATTGGGGAACGTTCTGGGGACAGTTATATTTTGGTCAAACCAAACCGTATAAGCATGTTCTCAGCAGGTTCAGAGGTAATGTATATTGCTAATGGGGTTATCCACATTGATAACGGGGTGTTTACTTTGAGTTTACAAATCGGTTACTATGTGGAGTCTCAGTACGAACACAACCCTAAATACAATGTAGTCCGTTATGTTGGACCGAAATAGGAGGATGATATTATGGTACAAGTAGTTGGATATACTAGTCCTGATTATGTAAAACTTGTATTAGACGTAGTAGAAGAGTCCTATGATATTCTGTCTAACACTAGTCTAATACGATGGACTTTAAAATTAATGAACGAATCTGCATGGGCGTATAACTATTCTGCGGACGCTAAGGCTGAGGTAGAGATTGATGGTGAAACAGTCCATAGTGGATATCATGCGTTCGACACGCGTAACGGGGCTGTGTCACTCGCTAGTGGTACTAAGACAATCACGCACGGTGACGACGGCTCTAAGACTATAGTAGTATGGGCACGTATGCTCGACATCTCAACACTTGGAGATATCGGATGGAAACGTGGTGAGCTCAAACTTACGGATATTCCGCGATCAAGTCGCATTAAGTCAGTCGAAGGGAACACTTTAGGCTCTACAATAACAGTAAATCTTGAGAGATATTCGAACTCATATACTCATCAAGTATGGTGGAAAGCTTTTGGTGGAGATTGGATCGATTTAGGCAGAGGTGGCAGTACATCCGTAACGTTTACTCCTGATTTAAATCTTGCAAATAAAATACCGAACTCCGCGTCAGGGGAATTAGAGATATGGGTCCGTACGTACTACGGTTCGAAGACTATTGGGGATGTGAAAGGGAAGTATACACTAGGTATACCAGCCAACGGAAAACCGATAATTAATGACCTAATATTGTCAGAGACCAACCCTAAACTCTTGGATGTATCTACTAATAATACTTTCGTACAGATATTAAGTGTAGCTAAGGTTAACTTCGGAGTTACGCCATATCTAGGCTCAACTATCAAATCGTATTACGCTGAGGTAGTGGGCTACAACAATACCATATCTACCGACGGTGCTAAGTTAAACTTCTTTAGTGCTAACGGTAAATATACAATTCGTGGACACGTTACAGACTCTCGTGGTATCCGCTCGGACACATTCGAGAAGGTCATAACAGTAGTTCCATATTTCCTACCGACTGTAACTGTACAAGCGTTACGCTCAGGCAGTAGGAACGATACTATCACATTAGTTCGTAATATCCGTATAGCTCCAGTTATTATTGACGGAGTCCGCAAGAACAGTCTCTCTATGATATTTAGAACTAAGAAGACTTTGGAGTCTGATAATACCTGGACTAAGAATGCTGGAGGAGAGCTCACTAATGTCGGAGTCGAAAACTTAACTAATTCGTCTGTTAATTTAACGGGCACATTCTCCCCAGAGTTCGCATGGGATATTCAAGCTGTCGTGAGAGATAGGTTCTCAGATAGTATCCAACCTGATGGTGTACGATATAATACCACAGCTCCGTCTGAGGCGGTTATATTAAACTATACACCAGAAGGTGTAGGTGTGATGAAAATCCGTGAGAAAGGCGCTCTGGACGTAGGTGGGGACATTTACTCAAATGGCAAGCTCGTACCGACAGTCCAGTTAGCGAAACCGGACGGACGCACATTAGCAATCACTGGTGATGCTAACAATCTTATTGTAGGCGGTCTGTACGCCACTAATAACGTAACTAACCTACCACAAGGCGCTCAGCGTAACGGATATTTATGGATTATCAATCATCATAACTTAACTAATTATCTAGTTCAGTATTATACTCCACACGACAAAAACGAACTGTGGATTAGACGCATGTATAACGGTACTTGGAACGCTTGGCAAAAATTTACCATAGACCCTGGCGAGACTAAAGTCACTACTAAGTGGGTAAATATATCCCTATGGAACGGCTGGCACGCTAACGAGGGCGAAGAGGTACAAGTATCCAAACACGGTAATCTAGTTACTATGAGAGGTATTGCTCGTGACGGTAAGTCGGTCGCATGGGGAGCTCAGATAGGATATTTACCTGCTGGGTTTAGACCTGAGCGTATAACTTATATTCAGGCTATTAACAACGTTTACGGTAACGCGTCGATAGTGTTCAAACCTGATGGAGTTATTGAGGTCCGTAGGAACGTAGACAACTGGTTAGGTTTTGACGGCGTCGTATTTACAGTATAAAATTAGGAGGTCATTCGAATGAGTTTAGAACTAATCACAAAACGTATTAAGGATATCAAGACAGAGATTTCATCTATTAGAGAGTCGTCTGGTCAATTATTCTTAGAGAAACAAAATCTCGAATTACGTGTTAGCGATATTCAAGCAGATATTTCTCGTAAGGACGAAAGTATTGCAGCTCTTCAAAACGAATTGAACGAGTTAATAATCGCTAATAACACAATCGAAAAATATAACAAACAGGGAGGTTGATAATGAATGTCATTTAACCCTTCTGACATTTATGAGTTTGTCGGCTTCCTAGTAGGTTTAGCAGGCTTGTGGGCTTTCTTTGCTACTAGACTGACAAACCAAGAACAACGAATTACTCGTCTTGAGATGCTCGTGGAGAAAAACCGTGAGGAAATCGACAGACATCAAGTACGTCTTGACAGTCACGATGTGGATAATAAGATTATGTTAGCCTTAGTTGAAAAGGTAGACGGTCTTAAAGAAGACATCAAGGAAATCAAGGAAGAATTTAAACGAAATAAATAGGAGGACTTAAGTCTATGAACAAAATTAACTGGAAAATCCGTTTACAAAACCCACAATTCTTTATTACATTAGTACCAGCTTTAGCTTTATTAGTGCAAACTTTTATGGCTATCTTTAACGTATCTGTGGATTTCAGTGCAGTATCTGACCGCATGCTAGTGTTCATCAATGCGTTATTTGCAGTATTAATGATTATTGGTGTGGTTGCAGACCCAACTACTGCTGGATTTAGCGACAGCGCACGAGCTTTAGGATATACTAAACCTAACGCTGACAAATAATTTAACGGGGGTCTGTCTGTACGGACGGACTCCTATATACATACGCGATATTTACAACTCCTTAAATGGGAAAGAAACCCATATGAAAAGGAGAGATTATTATGAAAAAGATTATTATTATTCATTGAAGGTAGAGATTGGACAGTACCGATTGGAGTGACCATTATTGCACTAATCGTTCTAGTAAGTATGAACGTATCAGCATCACTAACTTTCGATCCGGCTATGAGAGAACAACTAGTAATTAAACAATGGTTCGATACAGCTGGCTGGTTAGCAGTGATATTTGTACTAACTACTTACGTGGAATGGATGGTGGAGAATTGGGCAGTCTATTCGGAATGTTATTCTCACCGCAAAGATTAAGGGAGTCTACATGACTCTCTTCTTTTTCTTTTCGAAATCCAAAAATTTTTCCCAGTGGGATTTTTCTCAAAAAAACAAAATGAAAGGAGTGTATGAGTTATGGAGACAACTTATATTCTATTTGGATTAATGTTCTTATTAGGTGTAGTTGTGGGCGTGCTTGCGACTAGGTATATTTACAATCACCGCAAAGTGGACGGGTTTATTACATTCTTCAATGCGGATAATATGGAGATGCCTATGTTAGAAATGAACTCGGATGATTTTAAGAGTAAGACTATTATTGTGCTACGTAAAAAGTCCATACGCGAGTAACGCGATATTTACAACTCCTATAATGGAACATAAAAACCGAAAGGGGAAATAAAAATGAAAAAAGACAAAATTACAATGGAATTAGAGATGCAAATTCAAGAGCTTCTCGAACAAATCCCAAATTTACAAGGGGAAGAAAAGACCAAAGCAATCGAGGATCTACAGAAGTTAAATATGGTTCTTAACGAACGTCTAGAGGGAAGAAAGATTAAACCTTGGGAGACGCCCGTGAGAGTCGTATTAGACGGTATTGCGATTATCGTACCTTTAGTCTTGACTGCCGGCTTTGTAGCAGCAGGATTTGAGTTCGAGAAGACTGGAACTTTCACATCTAAGACATTAGGATTTGTTATGAAGTTTTTTTAAAACTCAAATAAGTCAACAAGTTCGAAAGGTGAGGGAATTTACAATCCCTTTCCTTTTTTTATCTTTTTCGTAGGATTTACAATCTGTTTAATGGAAGGGGACACCTAGACGCGAAAATGGCCCTTCTACGATAGCAAGTTCGAGTCGCTTGTTATCACTTTTTGTTTTGTCTGATAAAAAAACTATAAAAATGCGAAGGAGGAAAATCAGATGGAAAAACAACAAATGTTAAAAAGTAGCGGGGTTAGTAACAACCGCTTTAGGTTTTGCAGTTACATTAGTGTCAGGTTGGATTGAGGAAAAACAACTAGACGCGACTGTTGCTGAGAAGGTAGCAGAGGCAGTAAAGAAAGCAATGGAGAATGGAGGTAAGTAAAAATGAGTGGCAGACAAGATGTTCACGAATATAGTAGACTTGTCGAAGAGGAGTTAAAACCACTAGCTAGTAAACATGGTAACAAAATGTGGGGCGGTCTAATGTTAGACGCTTATTTATCATGGGAACGTGGTGAGTGGAACGAATTTATGGAACGTACTAAACAAAGATACGAGGAGATGGAAAAAAATATGGACTTTAGAAAATGGGAAGATAGCGAAGAAAGCATGGATAAGAAACTCTTAGAGTTTAAAAACTTATTTGAAAGTGAGTTAGTACCACTAGTTCAAAAAACGAAAAAGATTAAAGCTGGTGTAGTACTAGACGCATTCAAAGCATGGAACGAAGGCCGTTGGAACGAATTTATGGAACAAACTAAACAAACAATCAAAGGAGACGATACAAATGAATAACGAACAAAACTTAGGAAATATCTTAGAATCTTTATCAGTAAACGCAATCCAAACAAACAACAAGGTGCAAAAACTTGTCGAATGTGTAATTGCTAACCACAGAACTACAGGCAAATTAGTAGAATATACTAACCGTTGCGAGAGAGTATTCAAAAGCACACCGCAAAAAAATATTAAAATGTTAGCAGTCGCTACTCTTATTACTACAGGTATTACTTGGATTACGTCTAAGCGTGTAGACTATTTAGAAAATAAGATCGAGCGATTACAAAAAGAACTAAACGAATCAAAACTAAAAAAGTAAGGAAGGTATTTATGAAGTATATAGAATGTGTAAGGATTATAGACGACCATGTGTATGGAGCAGTAGGACCTAATTGGTATTACATTTGCGACGGTATATTGAGTGTCGAAGTCGGTAATCAATATGTCGAGGTTAAGTGTGACTCTGACATAGTGCAGATTAAAGACTATTTCTGCATTCGAACTAGTGAAACTAAGAGTGGTCTTGCATATACTAAAAACCAATACACTAGACGTGGTACTTTCCATAAGAAAGAATTCTATACTGTAGACGATGTTATTCGACTAAGTAAGGAAAAAGTGGAAAGTGACCCTGAGTATTTCTTACCAAAGTTTGAACTCTTAAGGGAAATGGATATTCGAAAGGAAGGTCTGCTATGAAAATTGAACAAATCGTTAGTCGAACGAGTTATACTTTAAAGAAACACGGCCCGCTTATCCTATCAGTTTTAGGAGCGGCGGGTGTTATTCTTACTGCTAAACTAGCATCGGATGCCGGTAAGAAAATTGGTAAGTTAGAGGCTGAGACTCCTGAATTTGTGGAATACGACTTATTCTACGAGGAACCACAGCGAGAAATCAACACGTTTGGTTTATATTTACCGACAATCGTATGTGGTGTAGCTACTATCGGGTGTATCCTAAGTAGTTCATTCTTATCTCAGAAGAGACAGCTATCTCTAGTGGCGGCATACGCTGCTTTAGATGCAAAATATAAAAAAATTAAGAAAGACTATCGTGAAAAGCATCCTGACGAGTATATGACTATTCGTAAGAAAGAATATAGTGAGTCACTCCAATTCATGAGCGAGAAGGATTACGACGAACTATTATATTACGATGAGTATTCTGACAGATGGTTTTAAACGTCGTCCGATTGAAATGTTAAATGCAATCTATCAGTTCAATCGCATGTTTATCCTACGAGGATATGTAAATCTTAACGATTACTATGCGTTAGTCGGTTTGGACGGTACGGTAGAAGGAGCTACTATCGGATGGTCTGAATATAATGACGATGGATACGCTTGGGTTGACGTGGTTCATGAGTATATCGAGTTTGAAGACGACGATACTCCTGGATATTACCAAATCGAGTTCCCATTTGCCCCCATCAGTAGAGTACTTAAGTTAATGTAAACAAAAATGCGAAGGGGAGTTACATATGGAAACTAAAGTAAACCTAATCGAGAACAGATTATTTGTACGACTCCACAACGAGTGGTATTTACTAAACAAACACAATAGAACGACCGATATATTTATTGGAGATATTGGTTTTGAGGTGCGACATAAAGACGGAACCTCATATGGCTACACAGAAATTAAGAAGAAAGATGACTTATATTTCACACTAACGGTATACGACGACGATACATTCCCAGTAATGGTCAACAATCGTATTACTTTTTGACGATATTAAGAAGATGTCTGTCAAGAATCTTGCGGATGATGCAGAAGGTATGTATATTTGGAATTGGTTAAATAGCAAGGGTATTCCCTGGGAGGTAAAATAATGGAATTAGAAATGACTATGTTTAAGAAGAGATTGTTTATTCAATTAGATGACGGTTGGTATATTCTAAATAAAGTTAGCGATACTAAACGTATCGAGTTAGACGTTCATAGCGTAACAGTCTTCAAAAAAGACGGTCGCGTTATCACTTATTTTGAAGATAGAGACTCCGATAAAAAAGAAATCAGATCTTGGTTAACTACTGAAGATGGTCGTGTTATTTCTGATAATATCACTATCAGTTACGACATGCTTAAACATGCGTCTAAAACTATATTATCTAAAGACGAAGAAGGCACTAGAATTTGTGGATTTTTAAATGGGGTTCGTAAAGGTAAAGTGAACTATGTTGAAGCGAAAGGATATGACTGGAAATGATTAACGTTATTACGAACGCTGATAGAGCTTGGGTTGCAAACGAGTGTGTGGTCTATGGTGGAGACCTATATGTCCTAAAAGATGATATTTGGAGACTTATTCCTATCAAGGATTATGTAACCACAATCGCTATCCAATTTGATAAAGAGGAATGGTTATCGGTACACACTAGACAAGGCGTACAATGGAAAGTTTACAAATATACGGATTATGTACGAGTGGTTAAACCTGGAGGAGAGTCTGAAGACCATTATTTCCGTACGTTATTTATGCCGTACCAAGATGTTAAAGAAATCTTGAACGAAAGCTATAGAAAACATGCTGTGAAAATCGATCATAAAGACTTAGTGTTACTTGATGGTAAACTGTATGTGTATATCAATCGTGAGTGGGTTTATATTCACTACCCATCAGACTTCGTCAAAGCGTACGTGAGTGAGAAGGATTTTTATTCTATTATTGTAGAGACTTCGTACGATTGTATGTATAATCTGGCATTCGAGAAGTCTGGTATTAGATGGACTATCGCCGACAGACGTCCGGAAGTTACTCCAGTAGTCACTGGGTTCGACAAATATGGAAAACTGTTCGAACGAAGCCGTCGAGATGCTTTACTCCTAAAAGGACCCGGTAGAGCATTAGCATTTCTAAACTCATACTCTGGTAGAGAGTTTAGTAGACAGGACATTAAAGCCGTAAAAAGCATAAGGGGATGATGTTATGAATAGGTTAGAGACCCTTCTAGAAAAGACATATTTTTACTGACAAGTTTGACATAAAAAAAATATCAATGATGCGCCTTTAATTGGGAATGATTTTACTGTCACCCCTGTTGGGCACACTATGTTTTTTAAAGTAAAAGGTACTGAGTGGCATGCACTACCGTTCGACCTTAATGAATTCTCAGGTATTAATACCAAGTTCACACTATATATGATGTGTAGAGGAGTCGTAGTACAGATAACACATAGAGGCGATACTCCAATACACGAGATTATTTATCTGTCAATACCAGAAGTATTTTCGCTGGAGAAGGAGTGGTTAGAAGACCATATATCTGTACGGTTGTTACTACAACAATTCAATATTACTAGGAAAGGAGACGATTGAATGGCTGTAAAGTTAATTAATCAAAAAATATTTGAAGGGAATACTAAAGTGTTAGACGATATTATACACGTTTGTATCGGAGGTAAGTGGTATAAAAGTATTCGCTGGACACCGTATACGAGATATTAAATATACCGACGAAGGTATGGAGTTTACTTCTGATTACCTTAACGAGTATGACCCATCTAGATGTTACGCTCAAGGGTTCATATTTGAGGGTTCTAAGAGCGCGTTCGTAATAAGTAGATATATGCCTCCATTTAGAGAAGGCGGGGTACTAATCGAAGTAAAGGACATTTTGGACGGAGCCTATATAGATACTGGTCTTCACAAACTAAGTCAGACAAAATCTACACCAGAAGAACTAAATAGACAAATTGTATGGATCGAACCAAATTTTGAAGTTGTAAAGGAGAATGAAAATGAATCTAGTAACTAGTATTAAACAATTCACAAAGAAACGCACACCAGAAATCTTAATTGCTACTGGTTTAGTGGGCATGGTAACATCAGTGGTATTTGCGGTAAAAGCTGTACCTAAAGCTGAGCAACTAATGGAGAAGGCTAAAGAAAATAAAGCAGAGATTTTAGAACTAGAGCCTGAGGACGTAAATCTGACAGTAGTTGAGAAAGTGAAAGCTGTTTGGACGGTGTATGCACCATCAGCTATCGCATTCGGGTTATCTACAGCATGTATTATTGGAGCGAACAATGTAAGTCACAGACGAAGTGTTGCTATCGCGACTGCTTATACGTTATCTGAGACCGCCTTTAAAGAATATAAAGAGAAGGTAGTAGAGAAGTTCGGTAAAAATAAAGAACAACAAGTTCGTGATGAAGTAGCTAAAGCGCAAATCGAGAAAAATCCAGTTAGTAAATCTCAAGTTATTATTACTGGGAATGGTGACTCGTTATGCTATGACAGTGTGTCAGGACGATATTTCAAATCTAACATCGAAAAGATTAGAAGAATTGTCAACGATACAAATGCTAAGATGTTTAGCGAAAACTGGGTCAGTCTGAACGAGTTCTATATTGACTTAGGATTGGAAACAATTGCAATTGGTAATGATATGGGTTGGGCTATCGACAAAGGCGGTATGGATATTGAGTTTAGCTCTCATATTGCGGACGATGGAACACCATGTTTAGTATTAGACTATACTGTATTACCTACTTATGGGGTATGGTAAGATATAGCCTCGCAATATTTACAACTCGTTTAATGGAAGGTAAACAAAAACTAAAAATCTTAAGGAGGAACCTACCATGTCAAATTTAATCGAAACTAAGAAAGAAGTATTAGCAAATGGAGAAACTGTTTATGTAGCGAAACTTCGTAAACCAAATTGGAAAAAGATTGGTATTGTAACAGCAGTTGTGGCTGGCACAGGAGCATTAGTAGCTTTAGTTGCCAAAGCAGCTAACGGAGCAAAACAATCAGGATCTAATGAAGGATACGAATCAGACTACTCAAACGATTATTCAGATGATGATACTCAATCAGAGCAAGATGAAACTGAAATGGATGAGTCTAACGACGATCAAGAGTAATTGAATAGCTTTAAAGAAGGAGGAATGCTTAACACGCATTTCTCTTTTTCTTTTGTTAAGAAAGGAGACTATATTATGAAAATCAAATTTAATGACAACACAAAACTTATGGTTGCAGCTCTAGCTTGGTGTGGGGGCACGTTCTTATTCTGGAAAGCCCAAAAGAAATCTATGGATAATCTAATCGAGGCGGCTAAGTACACTTCAATGTGGAGAGAGCAATTTGGTAACTTTGGAGAAAATGGAGGAAATGTGAATGGTACTAGAGTCGAACTCACACAAGACAAAGATGGAAAAATAAAGCATTAATGGATAAACCTAAAACGCAAAAAAATCGTAACAGGTCAAGCGAAACTTAAAAAAAGAAAGGGTTCTTTGATTTCTTTGTGTCCGAGGATGCGTCTAGTGTGAAGTCTTATTTACTCTCGGACGTCCTCGTACCGAATATTAAGAGACTTATTCAGGAACTAGTAACGAGTGGCATCAATCAATTACTATACGGTAACGATTATAAACCTGCGAAGAGTTCAAGTAACACATCTCGTGTGTCATACAATAGTTTCTCAAGTTCACCTGCGACTCAACCAAGTCGTAAGAAAGGGAACGATATTATCGAGATTGAAGTAGATACTTACACAGACTCTCAGAACGTTATTTATCAACTTCAAGGTCTAATCGACCAATATCAACAAGCGACTATTGCTGATTTATATGACTTAGTCGGTATTGATGGAGATTTCACAGATAATAATTACGGTTGGAAAGACTTAACTCGTGTATCTGTGATACCATACGGACGGAAATTCATTATTAGAATGCCAAGGTTTATTGCTTTATAGGAGGTTATTTATGGATATGGTAAACCACCCAGAGCATTATCAATCTGGAAAAAAATAGAAACAATCGATGTAATCGAGGAATTTACAAAAGGATCTAAAAGGGAATCGAGGCCTTCGACACTGCAAATATCATTAAGTACGCATGTCGCTGGAACCGAAAAAATGGCGTAGAGGACTTACGTAAACTAGTCTGGTACGCTAATCATTTAATTAATCATATTGAAACTAAAGGAGAAATGTAAGATGAGTTTTAAAGAGAAATTTGTAGCAGCAGCGAATACTGCTTTATTAAAAGGTAAAAAACATAGTCCTAAAATGTTATTAGTAGCTGGGACTGTTGGCTTTGTGGCTACTGTTGTGGCTGGATGTAAAGCTACTACTAAATTAGAAGATGTTTTGGCTAAACCGAAAGAACAAATTGAAAAAATCCATGAAATTATGGATAGTGAAGAGTTACAAAAACAATACGGATACACTCAACAAGACAAAGTACAAGATTTAACTAAGATTTATATTAAGACTGGTTGGGACTTAACTAAATTGTATGCTCCTACGATTGTTTTAGGAACAGCATCGTTGTTATGTTTCTTCGGTTCACACAATATTCTGTCTAAACGTAACGCTGGATTGGCTGCAGCATACGCTACTATTGATAGAGGATTTAAAGAATATCGTGGTCGTGTCGTGGATAAATTCGGACGTGAAGTAGACCGCGAATTATTGACTGGTGTTAAAGTAGAGAAAGCTACTAAGAAGAAAAAGAGTGAAGAGGCTGTAGCAGAAGAAACTAACGAACAACCATCTAAACTTTACGCAAGTAGCTACGCTCGTTATTTCGATGAGTCTTGTCCAGATTGGAAATCCAATCCAGAATATAACTTAATGTTCCTACGCATGCAAGAGCAGCATGCGAATGATTTACTTCGTGCAAAACGTCACTTATTCTTAAATGAAGTATATGACATGTTGGGTATTCCACGTACAGCAGCAGGACAACAAGTAGGTTGGATTTATGATGAAGGTCAACCATTAGGGGATAACTTTGTTGACTTCGGTATTTACGATGATGCTAACGAGAAAGCTAGAGACTTCGTGAATGGATACGAACCTAGAATTTTATTAGATTTCAACGTAGACGGGGTAATCCTAGACTATATTTGAATGGTAGACATCAATGCACCTACAAATTACGAAATCCCTTGGCTCTAAAAAGCTGAGGGAAATTTTCCTAGGGGGTTAATTTATGAAAAACAATTTAAAAAATATGCTGAAGGATCCTGGTTTCATGCTAATCGCTTTAGGGTTCATGATGGCTATGGTGGGATACATTTACTCGGACAAAGCTGTTAGTGCAAATGCTAATCAAACAACAGTCTATATTGTAGTCCGTACGAACGAACCTGAAACCACAACGAGAACTGAGGTGAAGGATATTAGTAATGTAGACCTTATTACAATGGATGATGCGGTTTTAATTGCTAAATTGGTTCTAGCTGAAGCTGAGGGAGAGCCTGAGATGGGAAAACGACTAGTTATTGATACGGTATTAAACCGATTAGACTCTAGCGACTTCCCTAATACAGTATATGATGTTGTTTATCAACCATATCATTATGACCCTGCATGGGATGGGCGCATTGACCTATTTTCAGAACTAGACGACGCATTTAAATTAGTAGTGGATGAGATCCATAATCGTACGAATTCGGAAGTTCTATATTTTTAGAACCGATAAGTTTCACGAGTTTGGAACACCTATGGAGCAGGTGGGTAATCACTACTTCTCAACAAAATAACAAAGGAGATTATATACATGAGAACTGAATTAAAACTAATTTCAGCATTTCTAGTTGGGGTTGCAACTGGTGCTGGAGCTATGTATATTTACAAAAAGAAACACCCTGAGGTGGTAACTGTTACGGAGTACTTAACATTTCCTAAGAAGGATACTGAAGAGAAATCTAACGTAGTTGAGCATGTAACAGAAGAAGTTAAAGAAGTAATCGAGAAAGCTGAAAAAGAACTTGAGGAAATCAAGGAAGAGGTAGCTGGTAAAATTGATTACAAGAAATATAGCGAAATTTCTAAAGGTTACAAAGTAACTGAGGAAGGATTAAAAGAATTGAAGACTCATTTCGAAGAGGGTAAACATATCGCTGATAAAGAGCCTGAAGTAGAAACTGAACCAGTCGAAGAAGAAGATGATGACGAGGACATCGAGATAGTATCAAATGATGGTTTCGTATTAGACTCTAACGACTTCGATTACTATGGAGTAACTCGTTTTAAGGACGATAAGTATATTGATGAATATTCGGAGTTACTAGACCCTATTGACGATCATATTGGTAAGAAAGCACACGAGATGCTGAAAGATGGTACGACAGAATTCACTGTTAAAAATTATCTGAAAGGCAATTTGTACGAGATTACTCAAGAGGATCAAACTTACGAAGAGTTCTTAGAAATGACTAAGGCTATTAGAGATGAAGATTAATTAAGTATATATTTAGAACAGAATGGAGGTGGTATACATTGATTAATCCGGATCACAGAGCATATCTTCTATGGTTGAAGAATCATATTAAAGACGATAACCATTTAAAGTACAACAAATTATTGAATCGCTTATTCCTATGGCAGTACGACTCTACGCTACCAATGGACGAAAATCGAGCAGCTGACGGAGTGGACATGCGATATCGCTACGGTTATGAACGTAAAATTAGTGACCATGAGATTGCTAACTATATTGATGTGATGCAATGTACCATGCTCGAGATGATGGTAGCGCTAGTTCTACGATGCGAACGAGAGATTATGTATAGTCAAGAATACGGAGACCGTAGTGCATTATTGTTTTGGAGTATGATTGATAACCTAGGACTAATTGACATGGACGATTTCGCCTATGATCAAGATTACGTAGATACGGTTATTCGTAATTTCCTAGACGGTGATTATCAGCCAGACGGTAAAGGTAGCTTATTTAGAGTACGTAATACTCACGGACGAGACTTAAGAAATGAAGAGCTATGGGTACAAGCAAATTGGTATCTAGACGAATTCATGTAAATATAAAGAAAGGAGGTAGCGAAATGTAATGTTTGATTTCTTAAAGATTTCAACTAAATCGGTTAAAAAGGACGTAGTCGAGATATATCCTAAGTTCATTGTCGGTAGAACTCAAGATTTACTTATTCGAGGTGGAGACTTCTATGCAGCTTGGATTGAATCGAAAGGACTCTGGTCAACAGACGAATGGGACGTTATTCAAGCTATTGATGCTGAACTTAAACGATATTATGAAGACTACAAAAATAGAGTGGAAGGCGACGTTCGAGTTAAATACTTATGGGATAGTTCATCTGGTATGATTGACGTCTGGCATAAATATTGTCAGAAACAGATGCGAGATACTTATAAAGTACTTGACGAGAATATCGTCTTCGCAAATACAGAAGTCACTAAGAGCGATTATGCAAGTAAGAAACTCCCTTATGCATTAGAGAAGGGTTCTTATGATGCGTACGACAAGATTATCTCAACCTTATATTCTGAGAGTGAGAGACATAAGATAGAATGGGCTATCGGTTCAATCGTCACTGGTGACTCTAAGAAATTACAAAAATTCATGGTTCTGTATGGTTCGCATGGTACAGGGAAATCTACAATCATCAACATTATCCAACAGTTATTTACTGGGTATACAACGATGTTCAATGCTAAAGACTTGGGTACAGCTAATAACCAATTCTCTTTAGAGCCGTTCAAAAATAACCCAATGGTAGCTATTCAACATGACGGCGACTTATCGCGTATTGAGGATAACACAAGATTGAACAGTTTGATTTCTCACGAAGCTATGCCAGTCAATGAGAAGCATAAATCTATTTATCAGAGTGCCTTCAAGTCATTCCTTATTATGGGTACGAACAAACCTGTAAAAATTACTGACTCACGTTCAGGTATTATCAGACGACTTATTGATGTGTCGCCAACTGGTAGACTGTTAGCACGTAAGGATTATCGAGAGTTAATGGACCGTGTCAAATTTGAATTAGGAGCTATTGCTTATCACTGTATGGAAGTATATTTAGAAGATCCTGAAGCATACGATGATTATATTCCAATCACAATGTTAGATGCAACCAACGACTTCTATAACTTCATGAGCGAGTGTTATTTACAATTTAAGAAAGACGACGGTATTTCATTGAAAACTGCTTGGGAGTTATATAAGAACTTCAACGATGAGGCGAATGTTCCATATCCTTACACTCAACGTGTGTTTAAGGAAGAGTTGAAAAACTACTTCAAAGAATATCAAGAACGATATACGCTACCTGACGGAACTCGTGCACGCTCATATTTCAAAGGTTTCATTACAGACCGTTTCGAAGAGTGGCGCAAGACTGAAAAAGTTAAAATTGAGAAAGGTGATATTCCGACAATCAAATTCGAGAAGACTGAGTCATTGTTCGACAAGACATATTCTGACAGTTTGGCTCAGTACGCTACGAACGACGGAACACCTACGAAAAAAATGGAGTAATGTTAAGGAGACATTATCATCATTAGACACATCTAAACTACACTATGTGAAGGTTCCAGAGAATCATATTGTGATTGACTTCGATTTGAAAGACGAATCAGGTAACAAATCTCTAGAACTTAATACGGCTGCTGCTAGCAAGTGGCCTAAGACATATTCCGAAGTGAGTCGTAGTGGTAACGGGGTGCACCTACACTATATTTACGACGGAGACGTTAACGCATTAAGTAGAATCTACGATGATAATATTGAAGTAAAGGTATATACAGGTAATAGCTCATTGCGTAGACAGTTAACTCTCTGTACGACAGACGAGATAGCTCATATTGCTGAGGGTATATTGCCACTTAAGGGGGCTGATAAAATGATAAACTTTGAAGGTTTTAAGAACGAAGCTGCTCTTAGAACACTTATTAAACGAAATCTTAACAAGGAGATACACAATGCCACAGCGCCGAGTGTGAACTTCATATTTAAGATTTTTAGAAGATGCATACGAGAGTGGTATGGTGTACGATGTTTCAGACATGAGACAATCAATTATCGCTTTCGCAGCGAACAGTACGAACCAATCGGACGTATGTTTGAAATTAGTAGGAGGTATGAAATTCCATTCAGAAGAACCTTCTATTAATGATGAAGATTATATTGTTAGCGACGAACTAGCATTCTACGACATCGAGGTATTTCCTAACCTATTCTTAGTAAACTGGAAGTTCCAAGGTGATGACAAGAAAATGGTTCGTATGATTAACCCAAGTCCTTACGAGATTGAGAAACTAGTTAAACTTAAATTAGTTGGTTTCAACTGTAGACGATACGACAATCATATTCTGTACGGACGACTATTAGGTTACGACAATGCTCAACTATATAATCTGTCACAACGAATCGTCAACGGCGATAAAGATGCTATGTTCCGTGAGGCATACAACATTTCCTATACGGATATTTACGACTTTGCATCAGCAGCAAACAAGATGAGTTTGAAACTACTACAAGTAAAAATGGGTATTCATCACCAAGAGTTAGGCTTACCATGGGACAAACCAGTTCCAGAGAATATGTGGCCTAAGGTATCTGAGTACTGTGATAACGACGTTATTTCTACCGAGAAAGCGTTCGAGTTCCTTAAAGCTGACTGGGTAGCGAGAGAAATCTTAGCATCACTTACTGGTATGACTGTAAATGACACGACCAACACATTGACCACTAAACTAATCTTCAAGGATAACCGTACGCCACAAAGTTCATTTAAATATAGAAACTTAGCGGACCCAGTATTCGAGTTATCTGAGGACGAATTAGAATTCTTAAATAAAGTAGCTCCTGGCATGATGGCTCAAAAACACGGAGAAGCGCAAAGCTTACTTCCATATTTCCCAGGATACAAGAAAGAGTGGGGTAAATCCACATATCGTGGTATTGAGGTTGGTGAAGGTGGTTATGTGTATCACAAACCGGGAATGTATTCGAATGTAGCGTTATTAGATGTAGCATCGATGCATCCACACAGTCTTATTACCGAAATTCTGCTAGGACTTAAATATACATTGATATATTATCAACTAGTGGAAGCTCGTGTATCAATTAAGCACGAAGACTGGTCAGCTCTAGAGACGATTCTAGAGGGTAAATTGATGCCTTATGTAGCCAAGGTACAAGCAGGCGAATTGAGCTCTAAAGACCTCTCTACGGCGCTTAAAACGGCAATTAACAGCGTTTACGGCTTAACATGTACAGCATACGAGAACGCATTCCGTGATAAACGTAATCACGACAACATCGTAGCAAAACGTGGAGCCTTATTCATGGTAGACTTACTTAAAGAGTGTGAAGCTCGCGGCATGAACGTAATTCATATTAAGACAGACTCTATCAAGATTGCCGATGCTACGCAAGAACAAATCGACTTCATTTCTGAATTCGGTAATCGCTACGGATATACTTTCGAGCACGAAGATACTTACGATAGATTATGTTTAGTAAACAAATCGACTTATATTGCTAAGTATATGACTCCGCATAAAGATAAGAAGACTGGAGAAGAAATCTGGTGGACCGCGACTGGTAAGCAGTTCCAAGTACCATATGTATTCAAGACTTTATTTACTGGTCAACCTATCACATTTGATGATTTATGTGAAGCGAAACAAGTTCGTACGACAATGTATTTAGATATGAACGAGAAACTTAGAGACGATACTGATTTAGTTAAGGAATTGGCTAAACTTCGTCGTCAATTAGACAAGGGTCAAATCACTCAAGAATTCTATGATGCGGAAAAAAAGCTAGAATCGAGATGGAGATTGAAACTTGTCACGACCGAGTATTTATCGGAAAAGTGGGACAATTCTGTCCTATGGTGAGCGGAGTCGGCGCAGGTATATTACTAGCTGAGCGAAACGGTAAGTACGATGCTGTAAACGGCACTAAAGGATATCGCTGGATGGAATCTGAAATGGTGACTGAGTTAGGTTTAGAAGATCGAATCGATAAGTCATATTTCATCAACTTAGCGAACGAGGCCGTCGATGCTATATCTGAGTATGGTGACTTTGAGTGGTTCCGCTCGAACGACCCATATCCAAGAGAAACAAATTATGAAGAAGTAATGCTTGGGGCAAACCCATTCTAAATATAAAGGAGAGAATTAAAAATGGCTAAAGTAAAATTGTAATGGAGAACGCACGTTTAATCTTTAGAAACTTCGAAGGACGTGAAGAAAAATATAATCGTAAAGGTGACCGTAACTTCGGTTTAGTTATTGAGGACGTTGAAGTAGCAGAACAATTATTAGAAGATGGTTGGAATGTTAAGAACTTCACACCAAAAAATAACGACGATTACGATGATACTCCAGAAACTGTATATTGGTTACCAGTAACTGTACGTTTTGATAATGTTCCGCCAAAAGTAACATTGGTGACTCGTCGCAAAAAGACTAAACTTGATGAAGAAAATATCAGTGCGTTAGACTACGCAAGTATTAAAGAAGTAGATGTTATCGTGACGCCATTCGACTGGGAAGTAAACGGTAAGTCTGGTACTAAAGCATATCTTCAAACTATGTATGTAACTATCAATGAAGACGAATTCGCAGATAAATATGCTGACCTTGAAGAAGCCTAAAATAAAAGCCCCATGGGAAAAATTCTCGTGGGGGTAATTTTCTGGAAAGGAGGTAGTTATGACTAGAGGAGTATCGTTATTTGAGCATCAAGAAGAAGCTGTAGCGAAAATGAAGAATGGATGTATATTGTGCGGCGGAGTTGGTAGTGGTAAATCACGAACGGCTCTAGCGTACTACTTCACCCAGCAAGGTGGTAAATTAAGTAAGGACGAGTATATCCCAATGGGAGACCCTCCGAAAGACTTATATATCATCACCACAGCGAAAAAAAGGGACTCGTTAGAGTGGGAAGACGAACTGGGCGTGTTTCTTATGACAAGAAACAAAGAGCTCAGTATGTACGACCACAATATTGTAGTAGACTCATGGAATAATATCGGAAAGTACAAAGATGTACGTAATGCTTTCTTCATATTCGACGAGCAGAGAATTGTCGGAGGAGGAGCATGGGTTAAAGCCTTCCTTAAGATTTCTAAAGCAAACCATTGGATATTATTGAGTGCTACACCAGGAGACAACTGGTCTGACTATATTCCAGTGTTCGTGGCTAACGGGTTCTTTAAAAATCGCTCAGAATTTCAGCGAGAACACATCATATACAAACGTTTTAGTAAATTCCCACAGATTGATAGGTATATTGGCACGAAGCGCTTAGAACGCATGAGAGAGCGAATTCTGGTAGATATGCCGTTTGAACGTGAGACAGTAGCTCATCATGAGACTATAATGGTCGAACATGACCGTATATTATACAAGGATTTACAGAAAAACCGTTGGAACGTATATAATAACAAACCAATCGTCAATGTGGCTGAGCTTTGTTATTTATTACGTAAGCTAGTCAATTCGGACGAGAGCAGGCAAATAGAGTTATTAAAAATAGTAGAAAAAAATCCTAGGGTGATTGTCTTCTATAACTTTGACTATGAGTTAGAGATACTGAAGAGTTTATATTACGGTCCGGACGTGACTGTAGCAGAGTGGAACGGACACAAACACCAAGATGTACCTAAAACCGAAAAATGGGTATATCTAGTTCAGTACACTGCAGGAGCTGAAGGTTGGAATTGCACGACGACAGATACAATGGTATTCTTCTCGCAGACATATTCCTACAAAATTCTTCATCAGTCAACTGGACGGATAGACCGTATGAACACACCATTTAAGGATTTATATTACTACCACTTTAAGTCTAGAGCTACGATTGATTTAGCAATAGCTCGTGTACTTAAGGACAAGAAAAAATTCAATGAAAGGTCATTCTACAATAAATTATACAAAGAGTGAGGTGGACAAACATGGTTGTAATCTTATTATTATTAATCATTATCATTATGTTGCGTAAAAAAATAAAGGGGGTATCTCAAATGAGATTTAGATTTGACGAGATTGAAAAAGATGATTTGCGGATGGTCAATGGACACTTATATATTCGACACGATAACCATTGGTATCTGTTCGCACGAAATGTTAAAGGTATATCTACAGTAACTGACTATGGAGAAGGAACATTCTCGGTAGTAGACAATAGTGGTTTCTCACATTTATTCTACACTAGACCGTATTTAGCAGGTTTCAGTAATGTTGAGATTGTTATGGGCAAATTCACTAATGCTGAGTATATATGGGATTACGATATTCTAGTTAAAACTAGTAAGACTGCTGAAGAAGCTCATGAGGATGTTAGAAATACTCTAACTAACCTTAATGGTGAATACGACAATCTATTAAGTGTGAGCGTTCACGCTATTAAAAATGATGTTTTCTGTGGTTTCCCGGATATCGTGGAGACTGATGAGTTAGAAGGAGATGGATACTATTGAGTAATGGACAATTCTTTGTATTATTGATTGTGTTATGGATACTATTTAGGAAACGGAGACGATAATATGGGGGTTATTAACTTCAATAAAGCTAAACCAATAGAGTTGGTACAATACGACAATAACTTATATTACCGACACAAAGGATGCTGGGTTTGCTTAGCCACTAATTGTAAACTGTTATTAGGTTTTGGTGACTATCATGGTTTCAAATATGTCGATTCAGACGAGTGTCTACACCATTTCTATGATGAGTTTAAAAACAGCGACATAACATATTACGAAAAACACGAGAGCTATGAGCAAGTAATGGATCAAAGAACGTCTATCTGTTATTTAGTAACAGAGGAGGCCATCCTCAAATATTCGGAAGAGTTATGTAAGGAGTATCCTAAAGTGAAAGAAGATATAGACCGTCTGAGCGATGACTCTAAGTTGCGTAGCGATAATCCTTATATTAAGAAGAGGGTAGGCTGATGGAATTCAAGATTGATATCGTCACGTTCTCGGCTATATTAATCGCAGTAATCTGTTTGAGCATATACGCTACCGAAGTTGTGTATGCTCGACGGATTGAGAAACTGAAAATAGTATGCGATGAATTGAAGCGAGCTATAAAGCGTGAGAAAAAATGTGTAGCACGACTAAAACAACAGTGCGATATAGTAAAAAAATGCGAAAAACGATGGTGAGGTCACTTTGTACGCAGACAATGTACCTTACCTAACCATAAAAAAAGAAGGAGATTTGAAAAATGGATAAAGTATTATTAGTATCAGTTATAGCTTTGGCAGTAGCATTATTAAGTATGTTAGTAAACCTAGCGTTGGTTTGGAAAATATCGGACCTTAAGAGTAAACTAGAATGGTTAGACATTACCGTAAGCGACCGGTCAAGTACACTACACTTAGATGATGTAGAAATTAGTAATCAACTAAATAAATTAGAATGTAACACTAAAGATGCGTTTGAGAAACTGACTAATCATTTAACCAGACACAATGATGAGATCGATAGAGTTGTGAAAAAATATGAGGAGATGGAAACCCGAGTAGCTAAACACACTGGCCAATTAGAAGACTTAGGTAATTTCGCTGGTATCACTACTGGTGAGTTACGAGTGTTAGAACAAAAGATTTATAATTCATGTAAACCAAAAGAATTACCAGAGCCTGAACCAATAAGAGAACAGATTGAAGAGGCTTCACTCCGATCTAATATCACAACTAACAATATTGAAATCAATAGTCTCGGTACTAGATTATCTATTCTAGAAAACAAGATTAAGCAAAACCTTACAGAAAATGGTTTGGTTTCTAGGGTTAATAAATTAGAGTGTGGAATGTCTGACTTATGTAAAGATATTGACAAAGTTAAATTAGATGTGGTATATCACACATTAGCTTTAAATTCTAAGATTAATCAAAAAGTCGGCGGTAAGGATGTAGCACCTAACGATGTTAAACCAGACCGCAGAAGAAAAGATAATTACTACCGAAAACCGAATAAGTCTAATGTAGTTATTGATGAGTTCGCAAGCGATATAATTGAGTAGAAGGAGACGATGAAAATGGTGGATTATAGAACAATGTTATTGATTGGAATTAGTTTAGGTATTGTATTCTTTGGGTTACGATACTATTACGAATCTAAAATTAAACAAATCTTAGAGGTAAAAGAGAAGAGCGATGAAGTGGTTGGGGAGATTATCGGTAAGTATATCGAACTAATCGCGATGAACTTCGCTTTAAACGCTAAGGTCGGTCAGTACGAAAAGAAATATGGTAAAATCGAAGAGGAGGAAGATACTTATGAGACTAAAGCTAGAATGGTTCTTGACAAAATTAACACTCTTGATAAGATGGCTAACAATTCACCTAAAGGTTAGATATATGTATTGGTTCGTGGACCATGATGAGTGGAAGTACGAAGGTGACCTGGACGAGGCTAACCATATTATGAGAGAATTCAGAGGGGAGGGATAATATGAATCCTAAACATATTAATGTTGACATGAACAAGAAGCTTATCATGCGAATGTATGTTGGTTTCGTGGTGATTGTAGGATTGGTATTCGGTACTGGACTGTATATTATCAACAGACAGCAAGATATGATTGATAAGCAGCAGCAGATTATCGAAAAGCAAGAACAGACTATTATCCATAACGGCAACACGATCGAGTCATTAAAAGACAAAATTGACGAATTATTACACAAATCAAATAAATAGGGGTTATTAGAAATGAGTATTATAAACTTACCAACTATCAAGAAATTTCATTTAGCAATGCGAGACGGCTATACGGACGTAAAATATGGAGATAGACTAATCGTGTCAGTGGAGAATCCTGACTTGTATAATTTCCGTATTAAAGACACTAGCTTTGTATATTATCCAGAACCAGGGAACACTAGCAAGCGCGTTGGATATTACCGTACGAACGAATATGCTATCAAGCAATACACAGAAGAGTTGGTAGACGGCGTTTGGAAAGTGCGAGACGAAAAGACAGTTACATATTAATAGAAAGAAAGGGGATTTGGATTATGGAACAAGAACAATTTTATGCTGTGGTCATCGTTATTGGAGTGATATTCAGCATTCTAACTAATGTAGCTTTATATTATTACGGAGAGGCTAAGGACTTGAAACGAAAAGTAAACCAGGGCGAATATCTGTACGTACGAGGCGAGGACTGGATTGAGAGTGAGGAGCGACAAAAGAATGAAAGAAATGATAGCACTAGCGGCGATAATTAGTTTTTGGGGCGTATGGTCTTGGGGGCTTGGTCGCTTATATGATAAGTATCTAGAGTCAAAAAGACTAGTGGATTGGGAGCTCAGTATGGACGGCAAGGAGGTGTTTATATTGTCCAATTACGAGCGTTTTAGTTATAAAGGGTGCTTATGTATCCTTAGACGTACAGACGGCCTTCTAAACGGCTATATCGGCTTTAAACCGGATATTACGAAGGGTATCGACGCCAAAACTTTATTAGATAGAGTAGATTGGGTAGGGGGACCATTAGCTGTACTGTATGATGCGACTAGAAACGAGCTGGAAGAACGTGATTTCAGCGCTTATCGAGTATATCGGTACGTATTTAGCTTCGCAGATACTGCTATAAATCGTCAAGAATTACGTGGAATACTATGTACGACGGTTGATAGTGTGTTAAAAAAACATTAAAAAAATGATTAAAAATTTATGGACAAATCGGGATAGAGAGACTGTCTGGACGGCTTTATTAGTGATTGAAAATGGTCACTTTTAGGCTGTTCGGACGGATTTTGTGACCACTTTTTGTTTTTTGGGATTTGGCCATTTGGCCACTTTTATTTGTCCAAAGAGGTAAAAAAATTCACAAAAAAATTCACAATTATTTGGCCACTTTTTGGCCATTTGGCCACTTTCTGCCCACTTTCAAAACTGGATTTGGCCACGCAAAAAAACGTTGATTTGACGCGGTTTCTGAGGGTTCGTAGCCACTTTCCCACTTTTTTTATAATATTTGCTATAAATTAAAAAATTTTTTTAAATATATATAAAACCTCGAAAAAAATTTGGCCATTTGGCCACAAGTAAGAATTTTGGTCAATTTTACGGGTTTTGGGGTTAAATTCGGAAATTTTTCCTAAATTGGACAGCCTCGCAGGATTTACAATCCCTTTTATGAGAGAGAAGATAAAAAGGCCGAATTGCGAAAGCAACGGTTTCTCTTTTTGTTTTCCTTTTTGTACAAATAGCAGGGAGCTATATTTAAAAATTAGAAAGGAGTAAGCGGAATGGCACTTGAAAGTGATTTCCAATCAGGACTAATCTCGGATATTAAGAAGATGTATCCAGATTGTATGGTCCTTAAGAACGATCCGAATTATATTCAGGGAGTTCCAGATTTGTCGATATTCTTTCCGGATGGTCGATGGGCAATGATCGAATGTAAGAAAAGTAAGAACGCAAAGAGACAACCCAATCAACCATATTATGTAAAGATGTTAGACGAGATGGGATTTGCGAGATTCGCTCACCCAGAAAAATAAGGAGGAAGTTTTTACATGATCTTCAACAATCATTCAAACCTAGTCGGTCAGCACGCATTTCTAGGAGCAAGTAAATATCATTGGTTGAATTACACTGATGAGAAACTGGCCGACACTTATATTAGACAACAAGCGACACAGCGAGGAACTATATTACATGACTTCGCTGCTCAATGTATTACACTAGGACAGAAATTACCTCGCTCTACTAAGACATTGAATATGTATGTAAATGATGCTATTGGTTTTAAATTGACACCAGAGCAAGTTCTATATTATTCACCAAACTGTTTCGGTACAGCAGATGCTATTTCTTTCAAAGATAAGTTTCTAAGAATTCACGATTTGAAGACTGGTGTTATTCCAGCCCATGTTGAACAATTAGAAATCTATGCGGCTTTATTCTGTTTAGAATATAAAGTCAAACCACAAGACATTGGAATGGAGTTACGACTCTACCAAAACAACGAAGTAATTACTCATAATCCTGACCCTGAAAAGATTCACGATATTATGCAGAAGATTGTTCACTTCGACAATATTATTGAAAATATAAAAGAAGAGGAGGTTTAGTAGATGATTGATATTGATGTTATGGATGAATATTTTGATGATTCGTATGATTCGGATGATGATTTATTACACTATGGTATGCCGAAGCGTTCGGGCAGATATCCTTATGGTTCTGGTAAAGACCCACATCAACACACTAAGGATTTCTTAGGTCGTGTAGAAGAGCTCCATAAACAAGGACACAGCGAAACTGAAATCGCTCAAGCCTTAGGTATATCTACTGGACAACTTCGTAAACAAAAGTCTGTAGCTAAAGCTGAACAGAAAGCTATATTAGCTAAGACTGCCCAAAGTCTACGAGACAAAGGATATTCCCTTCCTGAGATTACAGCTAAGATGGGTTATAAAAACGACTCGTCTATTCGTAACTTATTGGATGCTGGTATTCAAGAGCGAGCTAGCAAAGCTAGAAACACTGCTAATTTCTTGAAAGAGAGAGTTAGTGAGTCTGGTATGATTGATGTAAGTAAGGGTGTAGAGAGATATTTAGGAGTATCGAAAGAGAAACTTCAACAATCTCTTGAACTTTTAAAACAAGAAGGCTACGAAGTATATAATCGTAAACTCGAACAAGTTACTAACAAAGGTAAATTTACTACTATGACAGTCCTATGTCCTCCTGGAACAGAATATAAAGAAGTATATAAGACTGAGAAGATTAATGGTATTGAGAAATTCACATCTCACGATGGCGGACAAACATTCGATACTATGCAGTATCCTGCAAGTATGGACTCTAAGCGATTAGCGATTAGATATGCTGAAGATGGAGGTATTCATAAAGACGGTGTTGTGGAAATTCGTCGTAATGTTCCTGACTTATCTTTAGGCAACTCACACTATGCTCAGGTTCGTATATTAGTAGATGGTAACAAATATATTAAAGGGATGGCTATGTATTCTGATGACTTACCACCAGGAGTCGATGTTATGTTTAACACGAACAAGAGTAAGAAGGTATCTAAATTAGATGTTCTTAAGAATACAGAAAATAACCCATTCGACCCAAATAACCCATTCGGCTCACTTATTAAGGCTAATGGTCAGTCATATTATACTGACAAAGATGGTAAACGAAAGTTATCTTTAATTAATAAACGTTCCGAAGAAGGGGATTGGGATGCCTGGTCTAAGAATTTACCATCTCAATTTCTAGCGAAACAGAATAAAGAGCTAATCGATAAGCAACTTAAGCTTACTGAGAGAGACCGATATGCTGAGTTCGACGAAATTATGTCTTTAACTAACCCAACAGTTAAGCGACATTTATTAGATAAGTTCGCATCTGGTTGTGACACTGCGGCTTCCCATTTAAAAGTAGCCCCACTACCACGACAAAGATATCAAGTTATATTACCAATCACTAGTTTGAAGGACAATGAAATATATGCACCTAACTTTAAGAATGGTGAGAAGGTTGCTTTAGTTCGTTTCCCACATGGTGGTATATTTGAAATCCCAGTGCTTACAGTAAATAACAAACACCCTAAAGCTAAAAAGTATATTAGGGAATGCTTTGGATGCTGTTGGTATTAACAGTAAGATTGCTGAACAATTATCTGGAGCCGACTTCGATGGTGACACTGCATTAGTTATTCCTACTAACCATAAGGTTAAGATATCTAGCGATAAACCATTGCGAGGATTGGTAGGCTTCGACCCTAAAGAGAAATATCCATATCGTGAAGGTATGAAGTTAATGACTAAGAATGCAAACCCAAAACCAAATGGGTATGGTATCTAACCTTATTACAGATATGACAGCTAAGGGTGCGACCGAAGATGAACTAGCTAGAGCTGTTCGACATTCAATGGTTGTTATCGATGCTGCTAAACATAAGCTAGATTATAAACAAAGCGAGATTGATAATAATATTGCAGGTCTTAAAAAAAGAAATATCAGTATCGTGTGGATGAGAACGGTAAAGTATCTACTGGTGCATCTACCTTATTCTCTAGATCTAATGCTGATGTTCGTGTACCTAAGACTAAGGGTAGTCGTATTATTAATCCAGACACCGGGGAGGTATTTTTATAAAATAGACCCCGATGCATATTATACAGACAAGAAAGGCAAGGAGAGGGTCCGTACTAAAATAAGTACCGCCATGATGGAAACCCCCGATGCTTACACTTTGGTCTCTAATGCAAACAATGTTAAGGAGAAAGCTTATGCAGACTATGCTAACAAGATGAAAGCCTTAGCTAATAGGGCCCGTAAAGAGATGTTAGCTACCCCTCGTCTTAAATACAGCAAGCAGGCGGAGTCTACGTACTCTAATGAGGTGGCCTCCCTTAATGCTAAGTTAGCCCTAGCTGAGAAGAATGCGCCTAAAGAAAGGTTAGCTCAAGCTATTGCTAACACTAATGTCCAAGCTAAGTTAGAGTTCGACAAAGACATCACTAAGTCAGAAGAGAAGAAGATTAGACAACAAGCGATCACTATTGCTCGTGCTCAAGTCGGAGCTCAACGACATCCAATTGACATCACTCCTCGTGAATGGGAAGCGATTCAAGCTGGTGCTATCTCTGATACGAAACTAACTAAGATGCTTAACAACTCAAACATTGACAAGATTCGTGAGTATGCAACACCAAGAACTAGCAAACAGCTATCTCCTGCTAAGGTTAGCAAGATGTCAGCAATGCGTTCGTCTGGTTACACAACAGATGAGATTGCTTCAGCTCTTGGAGTTTCAGCATCGACAGTCATCAAGTACATCAAACAGAATTAGAAAGGAGAACTTTGAATGGCTAAATGTGCAATCACAACAACTGATAATCCTTATGATCCATTTGAACAGTTCGCTGAATGGTTCGCGTTTGATGAAGAGAAAGGTTATCACACAAGTTCGTACTTAAATCGTATAGCAAGAACTTCTGATGCTTTAACTGATGAAGAGAATGAAGCTGAGATTGAACGAGCAATTGACGAAATTATCGTTGTTGATCCATTAAATATCTATAAGAAAGTAAAAAAATGGTCGATGAAGGGTAATATCGAAACCCCGGAGGGTCTCAAAAATTTGCACCCCCTCCTGCATCGCCGCGCTACTAAAAAAATTTCTCCGGGGGACTTTTTTTGGGAGACAATCCACTTTCCCATAGGGTCCCGCTCGGTAATATTTTACAGGTTTTTCTGTAAAGTGTTCATTAAGGCTACACTGGTTGGTATGTTTTTTTCTAATAATTAGCTCCCAAAGCAACATAATCCACCTTTTAATAGTCTCCTAGATTTGTAAGAAACCAAATCTCCTTTCGCATTTTTGGCATCCTTCTAGTGTAGCCCTAATGAGCACTTTACGAAACTATACTCAAAGTCTATCAATAGTAACGGAAAGGAGGACTAATGATGGCTAAGACAAATTCGAAACTTACCGAAAGGAAGTCAAGACCAGCATTGACTCCTGAAGCGAGAGAGAACCAGATGATTGCTCTAGCAGTCGACCTTGCAGAACAACAACTCAGGGATGGTTCGGCGTCCTCGCAAGTTATTACTCACTACTTGAAACTAGCTTCGACTAAAGAACGGATAGAAAGAAATTCTTATGAAGCAGAAAGAGCTCATCACAGCTAAAACAGAGTCTCTTAAATCTGCTAGGAAAGTTGAAGAGCTTTATGCTAGCGCGCTGGATGCTATGCGTGAATACGGTGGAGGTGGTCACTAGTGACTATTAGACGATATTCCGAGCTCATCAAACTACCGACTTTCGAAGAGCGTTTTTCGATACCTCAAACTTAACGGTGTCGTAGCTCACTCCACATTTGGAGGAAATCGGTACATTAACCAAGAGTTCTATAAATCTGCCAACTGGCTTGAAGTCAGAGACTACGTTATTGTTCGTGACAATGGATTCGACTTAGGTGTAGAGTTCGACGATTACCGGATTCCCGGAACTATAATCGTACACCACATGAACCCAATTACGATTGATGACATAATCAACCAGACAGAATTTTTATTGAACCCAGACTACCTCATTTCTGTAAGTCTGAGAACCCACAATGGGATTCACTACGGAGATGAGAGTATTCTAAAACCAGCGTTCGTTGAGCGCAAACCATGGGACACATGCCCATGGAAACAACAAGGAGGAATGTAAATGGCAACAGTTTATGAAATGAATGCAAGTGCTGAGTACTTAGCAGACAATGGTATCGGAGCTGACCACGACGGTTACTTCGGTTCTCAATGCGTAGACTTAATCAACTACTTACTATACAAACACTTCGGTGTTGAACTAGGCGGTAATGCTATCGACCTATTAGATGCAGCTGCAAACGCTGGATTAAACGTAGTGTATGACGCTCCAGGACTTGCACCACAAGCAGGAGCATTTTTCGTAATGGAAACTTACGCACACCCTTATGGTCACACTGGTTATGTATACCAAGATTCAGACGGGTACACTCTTAAGACTATCGAACAAAATGTTGACGGTAATGCGGACTACTTAGAAATGGTGGGCCAGCTCGTTACTGCACTCGTAACTTCCAAGAGTCTTGGGGTAAAGTAATTGGGTGGTTCTATCCAAACTACGACGAGTCTACTCAAAATACACAAGTTCAAGAACAAGTGTCAGAAGCACCTGCTGAAGGTAAACTTAAAGACGAAGATGGGACTATGGCCGTTACAGTATCTGCTGTAAACGTACGAACAGCTCCATCTACATCAGCTGAAGTAGTTGCAGTGTATGATGAAGGAGAAGAATTCCGCTATGACTCAGTATATTCTGCTGAAGGATACATCTGGGTATCATACATTGGACAATCGGGTGAACGTCGCTACGTAGCTGCCGGAGTCGCAAACTCTAGCGGCAACGCAAACGTAGAACCTTACGGAACTTTCTACTAGGATGTGATTAAGGATGGTAAATCAAAATACAAATAGCATTCTAGACTCAACCAAGAAACTATTAAGTATTCCGTTGGAGAGTGATTACTTTGACCATGACGTTCTAACGTACATCAACTCAGCATTCTCCACACTGAAACAACTCGGTGCTAAGATTCCATCCGATTTCTACGTATCAGATTCGACTTCTACTTGGGATGATATTGGGGGTAATCCTGACGTCATCCCTCACATTAGAAGTTATGTATACTTGAAAGTTAGGATGATATTCGACCCACCAACTGGTGGAGTTAAAGAAGCCTACGAAAACCAAATCAAGGAACTCGAGTGGCGTATTAATTCTGAAGACGATATTCACACCAAAGGTGAGAACCCTATATCTGGACCTAAAGTTATTGAAGGACCACAAGGGCCTCAGGGTATTCCAGGGGAACGCGGACCAATGGGACCTCCAGGACCAGCCGGACCTAAAGGTGATAAAGGTAATGATGGTCGCGACGGACAAACTGGACCTATGGGACTCCAAGGATTACAAGGTATTCCAGGGGAACGAGGACCAAAAGGCGATGATGGATTACCTGGCACTACTGGACCTCAAGGTTTACAAGGACCTCCAGGACCACAGGGCTTACAAGGACCTCCGGGACCGAAAGGTGATAACGGAGAGATGGGACCGACTGGACCCCAAGGTATTCAAGGACCTCCAGGACCAGCCGGAGAAAACGGACAAACTGGACCTATGGGACCTCAAGGACTACAAGGAGTTCCCGGTGAACGTGGACTTAAGGGCGAAGACGGACAGCCTGGACAAAAAGGTGATGTCGGACCGATGGGACCTCCAGGACCTAAGGGTGAAGATGGCTTGCAAGGACCACAAGGCCCTATTGGACCAGCCGGACCTCCGGGACCTAAAGGTGACCGAGGCGAAACTGGAGAACGTGGACCTGCCGGATCTGATGGATTAGACGGTACAACTGGACCTCAAGGACCTATGGGACCTCCAGGGCCTAAAGGAGCTGACGGTGTCGGTATTCCGCAAACGCTATCTCTCAGCGGTAACACACTAACGCTATCTCATGGTGGCGGAACAGTTACTCTACCAGCTTCCAGTCAAAATGGACCTGCTACTCCAACCACATCTTCTAGCGAACTGATTGGAGAGGGTATGCCTAATGGTAAAGTTGACGGAACACTCGGTCAAACATATGTTGATACTAAGAAAACTAATGGCGCCTTGAAATGGATTAAACGCACAGCGTCAGGTAACCAAGGTTGGTTTGTGTTAGACGGTGATACAGGTTGGAAACCTAAACATACTATCTAAATTAGGTAATTCTTACATGCAAATCCGAAGAATTAACGATACTGTATCTTATCGATTCGGAGGACTGCAATGGGGTTGGTTCGGAATTGTTAGACGGGGTAACCCAGCATTCATCGGACATCCAGGGAACCGTGAGAAGAAATGTTTCCTTATAGCAAACGGCGGTATACCTTTAGGATATAGAACGTCTAGTTCGGTAATCGGTCAGATTTTCAACGATGACGGTATTCCATACGGAACATGGTATGTAGGCGGTTATGGAGACGCAAACCACTTACGTTTCCAATTCAACGACCCAGTACCAACCGATAGAGATATTGGAGACATCAGGATATCTAATATAAGCTACACTACAGATGACCCTTGGCCAACAACATAATAGGAGGTGACGATAATGGATATTAATAATCTTACAGGACCCGAGCTAGCACACTTTGGTGTTCTAGGAATGAAATGGGGACGTCGTAAAGGTAAAGTTAAAGCCTCAGCGTCACCCGGGTCTAAACATCATGATTATTTGGAGGCTCACACTAAAGAGTCCTACAAATCTATGAGCACTAAGAAGCTCAAACAAATTAATGAGCGACTACAAGCTGAGAAGACTTACAAAGAACTTACTTCTAAACAGAAGAAGAAAGGTAAGAGCTGGATCACTAACACACTTAAGAATGTAGGTAGTCAACAGTTAGGTAACGCACTTAACAAGTATGTTGTTCCAGCAGCATTCTCATTCGTAGCGTCTGCCGCAGCAGCTTATGCTACTCGTGGTAGAGGGTCCGCCAATGGACCAGCTCCTATCAAGAAAGCTCGTAGAGTATACGATGCTATTTCTACTACTAAGACTTTACGTCTAGGAAATTCTAATACAATTTATCTATAAAAGGTGGTAACAATACATGGTATTATCAAACACTGCTGTTCCAAAGTATTACGGGCAGTTTAGAGAGGCGGTTATGCGTGGCGATATCGCCGTTAACGAATTTATTTCGTTAGAGATGAACCGTATCGATGCTAACATAGCAAACCCCGGTATTTATTACGATGACGAAGCAGTTGAGGGTTTTATTAAGTATTGCGAAAATGAGTCGACCTTAACCGACGGTCGCGATTTGACCCTACTGGATTCGTTCAAACTTTGGGCGGAACAACTTTACGGTTGGTATTATTTCGAAGAGCGAAGTGTATACGAACCAAATCCTGATGGTCATGGTGGTAAGTATGTCACCAAATCTTTTAAACGAAGATTAATCAACCGTCAGTTTATCATTCTAGCTCGTGGTGGGGCAAAATCGATGTATGCCTCATTTGTACAGAGCTATCACTTAAACGTCGACACATCTACCACATTACAAGTAGCGACAGCTCCTACAATGCGTCAAGCAGAGGAGGTATTATCTCCTATTCGTACAGCTATCACTAGAGCGAAAAGGACCGCTGTTCAAATTCTTAACCGAAGGTTCGTTACAGAACACCACTGGGTCCAGAGCTAACCGTGTTAAGTTAGCATCAACTAAAAAAGGGATAGAGAACTTCTTAACCGGCTCAATGGTCGAAATTCGTCCAATGACTGTAGACAAACTACAAGGTTTACGTAACAAGATTACGACAATTGACGAATGGCTATCTGGTGATATTCAGGGAAGACGTGTTCGGAGCTATTGAGCAAGGGGCGTCTAAGATTCCTGACTACGTAATCGTAGCTATTAGTTCAGAAGGTACCGTTCGTAATGGTATCGGGGACTCGATCAAAATGGAATTACTAGACATCTTGCGTGGCGACTATATTCAACCGCACACATCTATCTGGTACTACAGACTAGATGATATTAACGAGGTAGCTCACCCTGAGATGTGGGTGAAAGCTAACCCGAATATTGGCAAGACAGTATCTTACGAAACCTACCACTTAGAAGTGGAGCGTATGGAGAAGGTCCCATCAAGTCGTAACGATATTCTTGCTAAACGTTTCGGTATCCCAATGGAAGGATACACATATTACTTCACTTATGAAGAAACTATTCCGCATAGACCCAGAGATTATTGGCAAATGCCTTGCTCTATGGGAGTCGACTTATCTCAAGGGGATGACTTCTGTTCGTTCACTTTCTTATTTCCACTAAGTAACGGTGGGTTTGGAGTTAAGACTCGAAACTATATTTCTGAGTCAACACTCATGAAGCTCCCATCAGCTATGCGAGAGAAGTATAACGAGTTCCTCAACGAGGGAACACTTATTGTTATGGACGGAACTATCTTAGATTTAGATGCTGTCTATGACGACTTAGATGCTCATATTATTGAGCGAGATTACGACGTCCGTTCGGTCGGCTATGATCCATACGGCGCTCGTGAATTTGTCAAACGTTGGGTTAGTGAGAACGGTCAGTTTGGTGTAGAGAAAGTTATTCAAGGGGCTAAAACAGAAAGTATCCCTCTTGGTGAACTTAAGAAACTAGCCGAAGACCGACTACTATATTTCGACGAACAAATGATGTCTTTCAACATGGGTAACTGCGTTATCCTACAAGACACAAACGGTAACAAGAAGTTATTCAAGAAGAGAAGAGATCAAAAGATTGACTCGGTAGCCTCAGCAATGGATGCTCTTGTTGCATATAAATTAAACAAAGACGCATTCGAATAGGAGGTGTGCCATGTATACAGACTATGACGAATTGTACCACTTCGGAGTTCTCGGAATGAAGTGGGGGATTCATCGAAAAAAGAAAGAACCTACTAAAGATTTAGGACCCGTTAAAATGTACGGAAAAGCACCTGATGGGACTCAATATTTCCACGACACTCCCGGAATGTTGGTGGGTTCGAACGTTCGTTTAAGTCAGAACCATATCAACCATATAAGTAAGCAAAGATCTAAAGGTATAAGTACTATGGAAGCGCTTGCCAAGATGGGGGCTCTAGGTAAAATAACAACAGATCCTAATCACTCTCTAACGGTTAAAGAACTACGAGAGAACTCGGAAAGATATGCTAAACTACTAGCTAAAAGCGAACACGTTCGAAGAATGGCCCTAACAAGTGCTGGGGTAGCAGCCGGAGCAATCGGAGCAGGCACAAGTAAAACTGCTGTCGACAATCCGGGTAAGGCGGCTGCAATATTAGCTGGGTCTTCTGCAGTAGTAGGAGCGTTATCTTATGTAGGTTCTAAAGCTGTAGAACGCAGAAAACGTAAGAAATACCTGAACCAGGTTCGAGACGTCTATAGCAGAATCGAGGGTGCTTATGACTAATGAATTAAAACACTACGGAGTCATCGGTATGAAGTGGGGGACTCGCCTTAGTAAAGAAGTACGAGGTGTTAAGAAAGCTTACCGAAGAGATTCCTTTAATAGCGAGTATAATAAACTTGTGAAAAAATCTAAAAAACAATACGGTAAAGATCTAGTAGATGCTAGATTGAAGGCCTATAACCGATTGTATAGAAAACCGTTTGGAAGAAGCGAGTTGAAGCACTACGGTATTCTTGGAATGAAATGGGGAAAACGTAAGCAAAAACCCGCACTTGGTCCTGTAGATGGATTCGTGGGTAGCGACAATAAATTCTATTATCACGACACTCCAGGTGTTTATGTACGAGCCGGTAGAACTATTTATCCTCATGATTTGAGACGCATTAATAAACACCGAGCGAAAGGTCGAAATACCATGGAGGCTCTAGCCAGGATGGGCGCTTTAGGTGAAGTACGGTTCGATCGCGACAGAACCACAGCTACTCAGAGAATTGACGCTCTCCGAAGATACGCTAAAGCTGTAGGTAAAAATAATCACGTTATCAGGACCTCAGTAGGTAGTACATTGTCTGGACTATTCGCAGCGCAAATAGCTTTAGGTGAATACGAAGTCCACGGTGATAGTAAAAAAGCTTTGATGATAGCTGCCGGAGGAGCCGCTGCTGGTACAGCATTATCTTATATAGGTTCTAAAGTTCTACAGAAGAGAAAACTAAAGAAAAATCTTAAAGTAATTGATGGTATAGAGAAGCGTTATAAAGAAGGTGATATTTATGCGATATAGTAATGACGAACTAGCTCACTTTGGTGTATTAGGTATGCGGTGGGGTAAACGCAAAGGTAAATCTTCAAACTCCTCTAGCCAACCTAAGTCATCTAAACATTACGACTCTCTAGTCTCTAAGTATTCTCAGAAAGGTTACAATCTTCAAGAGGCCGAACGACGAGCTAAAAATCGTATTAAAACCGAGAAAGCTCTAGCTATAGCTGGAGGTACAGCTTTAGCAGCCGCTGGTGCATATTTAGCCTATAAGAAGTATGTTAAGGATACGGTATTACCTAGTTCTACTGAATTCGAAAGATACGGTAGTGAGGGTTTCACTGGGAAGCTTAAAGATTCATTCGTTTACAAAAAACATGATAAAATAGGCGGCGAGTACGGAGACCGAAAGATAAGTCAATTGTGGACTAAATATAGAGACCGTACCGGAGTTTACACAGCTAAATTTGAAAAAGGTACTAAAGTAGCATCTCCTAAACATGCTAGAGACGCCTTCGTTAAAGAGTTTAAGGAAGATAAACGTTTCAGAGAACACCTATCTAAAGCTATTAAAGATATGGAAATAGGTGGTAAGATAAACACACCTGAGCGTCGAAAAGCCGTCGATGACCTCAATAAAGCCTTACAGGGGAAGAAAAAATTCCTAAGAGGTAGCGTCTATGACGGATTTACAACAGTTATTAAAGACGATAACACGCATTCAACAAACGCTAACTTAGACTATTTCAGCGCGCTAAGTCGAAAAGGCATCAATGCTGTAGTCGATAGAGATGGTAAGAAGCTAGCGTCTATAAAAGCTAAATCACCTATACTTAGAGAACACGGCCATGGGGCGAATAGATTCGGATTCGGATTTGAGTCATTGAAAGATGATAGTCTGATTGGAATATTTGACCGACAACTGGCTAGAAACAGAAAGCGTAGAAAGTAGATTACTAGGAGGTACAACATGTGTGATAATGAGTTAAAACACTATGGTATTCCTGGTATGAAATGGGGAGTTCGAAAATTTATAGAGCGTAAGGAAAAGGGTCGAACCCACAGAGAGCGCCTAGAGAATAAGTATCTTGAAAAAGGCTTCTCTAAAGAAGAGGCTTCTGAGAGAGCCGCCCATCGTATTCGAACCGAGAAAGCTCTAGCTATTGCCGGAGGAGTCGCTCTTACTGCAGCAGTAGCTTTTTACGCCCATCACAAATACACTACGGATGAGGTCATATCGAAAAATGTCAAGTTCCAAAAAATCATGCTACTCCCTGATGATGTCAGACCTTCAGGAAACTTGAATTACATGGCTTTTAAAAAACGAGACAAAAAACGATATGAGGGAACGTACGCTCAAGCACTATTGGTCGACAAATGGAGAAGGGGTTCTAACGAACAAGTTAAGAAGCTCACCACTCAGTTTAATAGGGACGTTAAGATAGCCTCTCCTAAAAGAGCTAGAGATACATTTAAGGATCTATATAAAAAAGATTCAGAATTCAGAAAGATAGTATCTAAAGCGTCCGAAATAGCCAATGCAGAGACTGATAGCACTAAAAAACAAGCAAAAGCGTACAAAGCACTCGATTCTTTAGTTAAGGGTAAAAATAAGAACTTCCATGGTAAAGCCTATGATGGATTTAACGTAGCTCTTGCTGGAAAAGGCGAAACTTTTGATAAGTTACGTAGTAAATATTACGAAGCACTTAAGAAGCAAGGTGTTGACGCCGTAATAGACCGCAATGACAAAGCACTAAGCGGATACGGGACTAAAAAACCGGTAATCATGCTAAGACAAATCGGCGCTAGAAATAGTATGCGAGAAATGTCGACTAACGAGATACTAGCTAAAGGATTAAGAGAAGAACTTAAAGATACTGGTCGTAAGTATGTTAAGTATATGCTAGCTACGTCAGCCATAACTACGGCAGCGTCAGCTAAAGAAGAATACGACAAACAAATGTCTGAAAAAAATACGAAGAAAACTACTAAACGTTAGGGGGTAACGTATGTCAAACGAATTGTATCACCATGGCGTCCTAGGAATGAAGTGGGGCCAACGAAGATCCGCTAGAAACGAGAGAAACCTAAGATCAAAAGCCAATCAAGAAAAATTTGGACGACGCGAAGATGAAGTTATGGATAAACTTATCAAAACTGTACATCAAGAGTCTAGAGACAAGAAATTAGCTAGACAACAGTCTCGTGCTAGAATGAAGTCAGAAGGCGTCGGATTAATTTCCAGATATGCAAAATCATTCAAAAAGTAACGAAGTTAAAAAAAGTTAAAGGCGCGTACGCTAAGAAGTATGACTCTCTAGAAAAAGAATACGACCGCCACGAATCAGCTTATAAAAGAGGAGAAGCTCGAATTAAGAGCGAATACCAAAGAGAGATTGATAGAATCAGAGGTAGAGAAGCTGTGTCTAAACGTATCGGTAAACGTAAATAGTACTAGATAGGAGATTAAATCAAAATGGAAGAATCATTCGGAAGTAGATTAAAGCATGCGTGGAATACGCTGCTGAACAAAGACCCGACGATGGAATACCGAAACGATTTAGGTATCTCATATTCGTACCGTCCAGACAGACCACGACTAACTCGCGGTAATGAGCGTTCTATAGTTACAGCTATCTACAATAGAATTGCTCTGGATGTGGCATCTATCAAGATTAAACACGTTAGATTAGACGAGAACGAACGTTATGTCGACACTATGCCGTCTAAACTAAACCAGTGTTTCTCAGTAGAAGCCAACATAGACCAAACTGGACGTGCTTTAATGCAGGACGTTATTATGTCTATGCTTGACGAAGGTGTTGTGGCAGTAGTCCCAATCGATACTGATACGGATATTTACAAACCCGGAACTTTCGACATCGAGACTATGCGAACTGCTAAAATTCTAGAGTGGTACCCAAGACATGTTAAGTGTCGTATCTATAACGACCGAACAGGTAACCACGAAGAATTGACACTACCTAAGAGTTCTATTGCTATTATTGAAAATCCACTTTATGCAGTAATGAACGAACCTAACTCAACTCTTAAACGATTGATTAGAAAACTAAGTCTATTAGACGTCGTGGATGAACAAACTAGCTCTGGTAAGTTGGACATGATTATCCAATTGCCTTATATTGTTAAGACCGAAGCTAGACGTAAACAAGCAGAAGAACGTCGTAAATTAATCGAAGACCAGTTAGCTGGTTCTAGATACGGTATCGCGTATACCGACGGTACTGAGCGTATTACACAACTTAACCGCTCAGTCGAAAACAACCTCATGACTCAAATCGAATACTTGACTAAGATGTTATACAGCCAACTTGGGATTACCCAATCAGTTTTAGAAGGAACTGCAGATGAGAAGACTATGTTGAACTACTATACTCGTACGATCGAGCCTATTATCTCAGCAGTGGTCGACGAATTTAAACGTAAATTCTTGACTAAGACGGCTAGAACACAGCGTCAATCGATTGAGTTCTTCAGAGATCCGTTCAGACTTGTTCCTGTTTCTGAATTATCTAACATTGCTGATAAGTTTACTCGTAATGAAGTTATGTCTTCTAACGAAGTACGACAAATCGTTGGACTTAAACCGTCTAGCGACCCAGCAGCCGATGAATTACGTAACAAGAACTTAAATCCGACCGCTGGAGCTGGAATTCCGCCAGAAGATCAATACTATGACGAGGAGGGAAGTCAAAATGAAGTATGACTTTAGTGGATGGGCATCACGAAACGACTTAAAGTGTTCAGATGGCCGTACCATTAGACGTGACGCTTTCAAGGACTGTAACGGTAAAAAGGTTCCTTTAGTGTGGATGCATAAACACGACGATGTCGAGAATGTGTTAGGACACGCATATTTGGAAAACCGTCCTGAAGGTGTTTACACTTACGCTGTATTTAACCAAAGTGCAGCCGGTCAGCGTGCAAAAGAAGCAGTTCGTCATGGAGATGTTACTGCGTTATCTATCTACGCTAACAAACTAAAACAAAACGGAGGCGACGTGTTACACGGCAATATCCGTGAAGTAAGCCTAGTATTAGCTGGTGCTAATCCAGGAGCTTATATCGAAAACGTAAGTCTCGCACACGGCAATAACGCTGATGGCGAGTTCATTCTTTACACAGGAGATGATATTGTGATTAACGACAACAATCAAGAGTTCGAATTAATGCACGAAGACAAAGGTGGTAAAACTATCCAAGATATCTTCGATACATTAAACGAAGAACAACAAGAAGCCGTATACGCACTTATCGGTATGGCCTTAGAACAACAAGGCGGACAAATGAAACATGCTGATGAAGACGAAGATGGCGATTTAGAGTACATCGAAGACGAAGTAGAGTTACCAGAAGACGCTTCAATCGAAGACGTATTAAACACTCTAACACCACAACAACAAGATGCAGTCTATGAACTAGTAGGCGAAGCAGTTCAAGGAGGAATTGAAGAAATGAAACACAACTTATTCGAAAAACGAAAAACAACCAAGCGGAAAACGTATTATCACACGATGATATGCAAGCGATCTTAGCAGACGGAAAACGCTATGGTAGCTTGAAAGAATCATTCTTAGAGCACGGTGTAACACACATCGACTACTTATTCCCAGAAGCTAAAACATTAAACAATGTTCCAGATTTCATCTCTCGTGATATGGGATGGGTTAAACGCGTTATGGGTGGCGTTAAACGCTCACCATTCTCTCGTGTTAAATCTTTATTCGCGAACATTACTGAAGACGAAGCTCGTGCTCGCGGTTATATTAAAGGTAAACTTAAAAAAAGAAGAAGTATTCACACTATTGAAACGTTCTACTTTACCAACAACAATTTATAAAAAGCAAAAAATTGATCGTGACGACATGATTGATATCACAGACTTCGACGTAGTAGCATGGATTAAAGGCGAAATGCGTTTAATGTTAGACGAGGAAATCGCTCGCGCTATCTTAGTTGGGGACGGACGTGAATCTTCAAGTGACGACAAAATCAACGAACAAAAATATTCGTCCAATCTGGAAAGATGAAGACTTATATACTGTTAAATCATTAGTTACTGTTGCCGATCCTAAAGATGGAGCTAAAGTAGCTAAAGAATTTATCCGTGCAGCTATCAAATCTCGTAAAGACTACAAAGGTTCTGGTAACCCAGCGTTATACACAACTGAAGATGTGTTAACAGAAATGTTATTATTAGAAGACACTACTGGACGTACTATCTACGATTCAGAAGAAAAATTACGTACAACTTTACGTGTGTCTGAAATCATCACAGTTCCAGTTATGGAGAACCAAAAACGCCAAGACGGAGCTAAGAAGAAACAATTATTAGGTATTATCACTAATATCGGTGACTACAACGTAGGTGCTGACAAAGGTGGAGCTGTAAACTTATTCGATGACTTCGATATCGACTACAATGCTCAAAAATACCTAATCGAAACTCGTTGCTCTGGTGCGTTAGTTAAACCATATTCAGCTATCGCTTTAGAAATTGAAGTGAATGAATAATTATGAGTAAATTTCACGGTATTCTAGGATTCAGCAAAACTCAGGAAGTTGAACCAGGCGTTTATGAAGACGTTATTACCGAGAAAACTTACAGCGGATATTTGATTAAGAACTACCGACAACACGATAATTCAGGCGCTGTTATCGATAACGTTAATATCAGTAACGAAATTAGCGTTACAATGGATCCTAACTTATTTGAAAACATGTTTGCGTTAACGTACGTCAAGTTCTTATTACCAGCTCTCGGCGGATATTGGAAAGTCAAGTCCGTCGATCTGCAATATCCTAACGTTCATATTTCAGTAGGTGGTGTCTATAATGGTCCTAAACCGACGAACTGAGCTACAGGCTATATTAGAGAAGACTCTAGGCAGCCGCAATGTATATTACCAACCGACCGCTACGGTCAACATGGATTATCCAGCTATTAAGTACACTAGAGAACATATTTCTACTAGAGCTGCTACAAATAGTCCGGATTATCTAAACGACAACAAATATCAACTAACCGTGATTAGTAGAAAACCAGACAACCCAGTAATCGACAAGTTATTAACGCTACCATATTGTAGCTATGACCGTCATTACGTTTCTGAGAACCTACATCACGATATTCTTACTATATATTTCTAAGGGGGAAATAGCACAATGACTAAATTAGTATGGGATGAAATCGGTAAACGATTATACGAATTGGGTGTAAAACGCCCTGTACTATACAAACCAAACACAGAAGGTAAATATGTGGATGGTGTAGCATGGAACGGTTTCACATCAGTGAATCAAACCCATCAGGAGCTGAGTCAACTCCATTATTTGCAAACGACTCTAAATATTTAAGCTTAACTTCAAGTGAAGAATTCGGTGCTACTATTGAGGCTTACACATATCCTAAAGAATTCGCTGAATGCGATGGTTCTGCTGAACTTATCAAAGGTGTTCGTGTAGGTCAACAATCACGTAAACCATTCGGACTTTCTTATGTTACTACTTTAGGTAACGACTTATTAAAAGAAGAATACGGATACGTTATTCACTTAGTATACGGATGTATGGCTGCTCCATCATCACGCCAATACGAAACAATCAACAAAGACCCAGAAGCTATGAAACTTTCATGGGAATTAACAACAACTCCAGTAGCTGTGGAAGGTAAACGTCCAACTGCTCACTTGGAAATCGTATCAACTGATCTTGAGAAAGACAAACTTAAAAAGTTAGAAGACATCTTGTATGGAACTGAGTCTGAAGCGGCTCGTATGCCTTTACCAGATGAAATCAAATCTATCTTAGCTGCTGGCTAATATTTCTGGGGCCCTTAATTGGGCTCCTTTTCTTTTTAAAAATGAGAGGAGAACTTAAAATGCTAAAGAAAACTATTACTTATCAAAATTTTGCAGGAGAAACAGTCACTGAAGACTTCTACTTCAACCTAACTAAAGCCGAGTTATTACAATTAGAGATGGCTATGCCAAACGGTCTAGCAGCTCATATCGACAAATTAGTAGCTGAACAACGTGGTGAAGAACTATTAGATATGTTCGACCGTATTATCACTAAAAGCTTATGGGGTTAAGAGTTTCGATGGTAAACAATTCGTTAAATCACAAGAAGCACTTAACACTTTCAGATTTAGCGGCGCTTATGACCAATTATTCATGGAAATCGCTCTAGATGCTAAAGCAGCTGACGAATTT
>CAKAFX010000009.1 GCA_916438865.1 uncultured Mogibacterium sp.
CAATATACTCATTGATAGAACCCATAGCTGCTTGCACACCAGTACCATAGGCGTTGTGCATTTTGGGGGTTAAATGCAGCCAAGTCGGAGGCATAGTCCATAAGGGTCTGAGTAGTCTTACCGCTAGAGGTAGTTATAGAATCAAATGCTTCAATACCATTAGCTTTTTAGCATTTGCACCACAGGTAATAAGTCCTCGAATGCAAACACACTTTTTAGCCGCATAATCTTGAATATCAGCAACAACTTGTTTTCCCGTCTTATCAGAATCTTGGTACAAGGTGTTAAAGGCATGGGTGGCATACCCAATGGTCTGACCGACTTGATTAACTTTGCCGATAATCTGACCATAGGGTAGACAGAACTCTGGCACCAGAGTTAGCCATTCCATCACCCATCTGTAGTGCAAGCTGTGACACCGCAAGGGTATTAAAACTACTGGAAACATCCTGTGCTGTAGAAGTAAGTTGGGTTAGGTTGTTTACTGCCTGCTGAATACCAAAAGAAGCATTGTCGGTTAAAGAAAGAATAAGACCTAAACCGAAATCCATAAACTACCTCCTTTCATCAATAACTTTCTTTGTATTTAGGTGTATTTGAAGAGCTACCAGTATTGTCTCCGTTCTCTGCTTTTAATTGCATCCGTATCTGGTCATTAAATACCCCGCGTTCTCTACATGGAGTATTCCAACACTCTTCTCTGCCCCAATGATAAAAGTAGGATAGGTTATGAACCTCAATCAAGGTCTGATTTATGTTCGTATTTGCTGTTATGTCCTCACTCACAAAGGACAATGCCCCCATTAAAGAAAATTTGCTTGCGCAACTTCCCCCCTAATGGGTGCTCCACAGTTTTCACAGGTAAGGTCTTCAAGTGAAGTGTCAACACCAAAGGTGTTCTCTCTAAGAATCTTTTCAAGTAATTCCCTGTCTCTCACTGTCATATCTGCTACCTGATTGATACTAACAGTAGCCCTATCATCAAACTTCATAAGTCTACTGAGAAGTACCGTAGTAGCAGAGGCGGGATTCTTTTTAATTGCGGGAACAACTACCTCTTGGTCAAAACCTGTGGGAATAGAAATAGTCCCTGTCATGTGCTTATGACCAAACGGGTCTCTGTACCCACGAATTAACTCAAAGGGAATCTCTCTCTGACCATGAAAAGGTGTGATTCTAAATTCCGAGGTGTCAACAATAGTTGTAAGCTCCTGACCACAAGAAGGACAAATGTGCTTAAACTCTACCTCAGTTCCCTTAGACAGCTCTCTAATCTTAAACGCCATATATGCAAGGTCTCCACCTAACATACTGCGGATAATGTTTCCCCAGTTTAGTCCCTGAGACTTCTTATCAAGTGTTCCGATGGACACAACACAACGTTCACATAAGGTGTTAATCAGTTTTAGCACCATTTGCTCTTATATCTGCTTTACTGATTGCCTCTTCATCTCGTCCGTTCATCTCTCGGTAGGAAAAAGGTGTCATGTAAAAACGCCATCTCTGTCTACATACCCTGCTAAAAGAGGAATGTCTCTCACTACCCCGTCTTCATCCGTAACAGGTGTGTTCAGGTCAAGGTGTCTTACCTCTTCATTCTCTAACTGGTTTACCACTTTATCTAAGTCATTAGTCTGTGCTTTTTTTCAGTCCCGCCATGTTATAGTACCTCCATACTTTACTAAAACTTTTTAACTAAATATTACACTAAGACCCACACCTTTTCAAGTGTGGGTCTTTTTATGATTAGTGTATGTTCGGTTAAATCATGTTCTCAAAGACCATAGTCAAGGTCTCAATGAGAACATCACTAGAAGTGGCATCAAAGTCACCAACCTCATACTTGCTAAACCAACACTCTGCAAAAGAGAAGGTTCTACGAATGTTACCGAATCTATCAAGAACATTCAGCGTCACATCTCTTCTCACAGCCTGATTGGTAAACAAGCTCTTAAAGGCATCTTCAAGAGAAGCGTCCTGATACATACCTCTCTCGAAAGTAATTTCTCCAAAGGTCTCACGACCGGGCAACTTGTGCTCGTGGTCGTACATGTTCTCCAAATAGGTGGAGACTTCAACCTCACGGCTAAGTCCACCTACTTTCTGGAAACCAACAGTAGAAGGAATACCACTGATAGACACTCTGAATCTAAATGCCTGAAGCGGGTCACTGACAAAGGTTCTAGCCGCATAGGTCTTGGTAGCGACTACCTCTTTAATCATCTCACTAAACTTCATACTCTCACCTCCTTACTTACTCTCACTGTCAATAGAATGAGCCAACTTGATAATGACAAATTCAGCAGGCTTAACAGGTGCATAACCAACCTCAATGTTAAGCTGTCCTGCATTGATAGTGGCACTCGTATTGTTACTGCTATCCACAGTCACATAGTATGCCTCATCTGCACTTCCCTTCAGCGCGCCCTGAGAACGCAAGGTCTCAAGGAATGCTTTACAAGAGGTCTTCACCTTAGACCAGAGAAGTTCATCGTTCGGCTCAAACACTGCAAACTGTGTTCCATTGTAAAGAGAACGCTTAATGTTCAGGTTAAGAAGACCGTCAAGAAACATACTTCATAGTGGAATCCGCAGAGTTAAGAGAACGTGCTCCCCACACTACAATTCCTGCATTGGGTCTTGCTGTAATGCAAATGACACCAACAGGATTGAGCGTGCTCACCTGAGAAGGAGTTAAAGCTACTTCCATCTCTACAAACCCACGAACTACAGCATCAATTCCTGCGGGAGCTTTATGAACACCACGACCCTCAATGGTTCTAGCATAGACACCCATTAAGTGTCCCGCAGTGGGAACTGTCTTCAGCGTGTTAGTCAACGGGTCATTCATTCTTCCCCACGGATAAGCAAGAGCACCCGTAAATGCTGTAGTACCTTTACGGTAAGCTTTAACAGCATCAACAGTAGAACCCATAGCCACATCAATAATCGGGAACAACCCGTTATTACTACAATAGCTAATGACTGCATCGTTTACCACCTTAGAAGTCTGACCGGGAATTGCAACCATAGTCATGTCATCCACAACATCAAGTGCGGAAAGAGAATCCACATAGTCAGAATCAACTAAAGAATCACCATCAGTTCCACCTGCTAAAACAACGGTCTCTTCAATGAAAGAAGTTCCAACAGTAAACTCTTCAATCCAGTTTGTCACTGTAGTGTTTGCCATAACCTTACTAACGGCATTAGACACCAGAACATCAGACACAGTAACACTATCAGAAGTTCCCACAGAGAATGTAAGGTCATAAGATTCATTTGTAGTATCTACAAACCCCGCATTCTTTTTAACAACAAGCTTGAGGTCATTACCCCAAACACCCTCATACTTTGCGGTAATCTTAATACCACCTGTAGAGGTCTTGGTTGCTTTTACTGCATTCTTCTTCACACTAACCACATACAACTCTTTACCACCATTAGCAAAGAAACCATACACGGAGTAGGGAAGATAACTATTCGTCATAAAGGGCGTCTCAAGACCATTGGCATAATACTGAATAAACTCAGTCCAAGAACCAATCTTCTGAGCAACGTTAATCTTACCACTTCTGGTAACACCAATCATTGCTCCAACAGACGCGCTTAAAAGTTCAATGGTCTGACTACCACTGACAACATCGTGAACATATACACCCGGAGCTGTATAACTAGGCATATCTTAGTCCTCCTTTTTCCTTAGTCTTTTTTTGTTGTAGGTCTTCTTACTATCAGAAGTCTCCTCAACCAACTCTGTTACTTTAACAATGCCCTTTTTCAGATAAATTCTTAATATGGGCTGTAAAGTCATCCTCACTAATGGTAATAGTTTCGCGCGAATTTAATCTAAGAGTTTTTACCCTCTGTAGCTAAATCACAAACTAGCTGACCATTAACAAGGTTTGTAACTGTATAGAACATAATCTTAACCTCCTTCCCTTTCAGTGCTTGGGTGGGTCTCAATGCCCCTGTAAGTCACTATAGGTGTAGTATACCTATTCTCATCGTCTAATTCTACCCAGATAGTACAATTAACAATGGAGTGAAACAATCTCTCTTTCCCCAACACCAAATCAGACTTAATAATGTTAGGTTCTACCATAACATTACAACTTCTCTCATTTCCCCCGTCATCTCTAACTTGTAGGTTAAACGACCTGAAGTGGCTGTTTAGCCAACTCATAGTCATAGTGTTCATATCTGTTTGATACTTAGCCCAGAAATCAATCTGGTAATTCAAGTTAAAGGACACAGCAGAGTTTTCCATCTCTGCACGGCTCTCAGAATCGTTTTTTTAGACATGACCACAGGTGCGGGGTCATATCTCTTCAAGTCATGCGTGTACCCTTTGTTGTAGAGGCTTATACAGGGGAATATCTCTATCTTAAAAATCTTCTTCAGGCTTTCTAATAATGACACTAGGAACAGGAATCAGAGTTCCAGAAGATTCTACTTTAACAGTATTTTTTACCTCTTCTAGTAAGGCTGTATCTACTTGCTCAAACCAAACATTTGCGGGCATCTTTAACCTCCTTTCACTAAATCACTGAACAAGTCTTTCCAGTTATCTTTCAAAATCTTCTCTACTTCTTGCGCCGTAGGTCGAGACCAAAGGTCTCGGGGGAAGTTTATCAGTTCCATACTCAAGCCACACTAACAGGTCTTTCATTGACATTCCACCTTCATGGCTCTTACCTTCAGAAGCACCAACAAAGAAGGTGACACCATTAGCTGTAGACTTAACTCTCTTTACTTCTAACCCGCTCTTTAGCTGACCTGTCTCTACCATGATAGTAGTGTCACCACCTTTAAGCTCAATCGTTCTCTCAGCTAAAGGTGTCCAAGACAGGTCTTGACTGTCTATATGTCCCCGCATCTTTTCAAGAACAAACTTTCCGTCTTTATCAAATTGTGCTGTAAAAGTAGGCTTTAACCTAACAGACAGATTTCTAAGGTGGTTCAGTGCTCTACCCCAGTCACCTGTTAATTCAAGCTTTAGACCCATACTCACACCCCGCTTTCTAGTCTAACAGAGAAGTTCTTAGCCTCAGTACAGCTAAAGTCATACAGCAAGAACACGTCCTCAACATATGCACGCGGGGTCACGCTGTCTATTAAATAAAAGGTGTTATGAAACTTCATAACACCCCTACTAAACTATCTAGGTCACTTACATCAATTCCGTTATTCTGAAGAGACTTTAATGTGACTGTAAATGTTCCCTGAAGATTCACCCCACGCACATCTTGCTCACTGATACTTGGAGAGATTACAGCCTTACAGACTAAAAGCTTTGGCTCTTTACACACTCTGTCTTTGCTTTCGCCATAAATGTTCAGTGTAGTGTTATCGCTCTTAGGGTAGAAGAAAACACCATCACCTTCTTCAGCATTACTCTGATTAAACAGTGTAGTAAAGATTTCCTGTACACCCTCGACGAACTCTTTTTCGTATGTTTTTTTATCAGCCACCTAAAACACCTCCTAAGTTTCTTGTGGAAATGTCTTCTTCATCCGCAAGAGCTTTCAACGTAGTAAATGAAATCTGTGACACACCAAAGACTTGGTTTCTCTCAATAGAAAACACCGCAAGATAATATAGTGTGTCTGGATTTAGACCTTCAATCTCGTGAAAGTTGTCTCTAATGTTACCTGTACTCTTCAGGAGAACTGGTTCTCCTAAAAGTTTGTCACTGTAGAGAGCACCATCTCTATTCAGGTCAACTACAGGTGAAGCCCCTAAATACACTTTGTAACGACCAAAGTGACTTGTGTTCTTCATGTTCCAATGAAACTTCACACTGTCATTAGTCAAAGGAATCCATGATTATAGAAACTCTAGGTGTCACTTGCTTCTCATAGTTCCTGCTAGTGTAGTGTCTGTTGCTTAACAGTACATCATAGCTTTCAACTTTACTCTTGCCCTCATTTTTCTAACCACAACTCATACTCCGCTTTAGCTGAATCTCTAAGCTTTATGTAGTGGTCAAACCGCTGAGACTGTTTGATATAGTTGTTGTTGTCAGCACCTAAATCTACTTTGTCTGCCTGTAACGTGGCAAGTCGTGTATAGAGTTCCATCTTTGCTAGAAGTAAAACAGGATATACCTCGCTCTGGTCTAGCAAAGATAGTTCTCCAATATCTGTAGCTCTGGATGCACCGAGCTTCAAATAGAGACCAATGTCATCGTCTGTCATAGCTGAATAAGCGGGGTCTTCTACACCGTCATTTTTTTGCTGTATGTTCACACTGTTTCTCAACAGTGAAATCATCTCTTTAACATCTAATAACATAGTCCCATCTCCTTACTTAACTCAAAGGTGCTAAAAGACCTGCTCCGTCTAAAATCTTCTTCACGTTTTCAGGAACTACATAGGTCTTTCCCGCTTCAAGGTCGTATCTAATCATTGCAATAGTACAGGTATGATTGCTCCGCATTCTGATTTTAACATCACCGCTCGGCGCACTCTTCACCTTAATGGTCTCAGTGTCAACCTGTACCTCACTGTCATTGGTGTTTACTGCTTCAGTAGAAACACTCTCCTCCGCAAGTTCAACTACAACCTTCGGCTCAGTCTTATCTGCATTCTTCTTAACTGCCATCTTAAATTCCTCCAATTCTTTCTATAAAAACGGGGAGTGAAGAGTAATCTCCCACTCCCCACAACACATGTGAGTTACCTAAACTTAGGCGGTCTCAATCACAACACCGTACTCGTTGTGAAGAAGTCCCGTTCCCCAGATAGCATACCATGCAAGGCTTCTCTTTCTGCCGAAGTCTTCAACACCGTTGTCTCTAAAGCTCAATCGGAAGAGACCATGCAATACCGTAGTAAGCATCACCGAAAATAACTGCCTGAAATACATCACAGTTAGTCAGTGCGGGATTGCTACCATCACCACCAAAGCCCTTCTTGAGATATGCCTTATGTGCAGGGTCCGTCGCAGCTGCCTTACCATTACACATAAGTGTGGTCTCAATGAAACAGGGTATCATCAATACGACCAATCTCACCATTAAAGAGAAGCTCAGGTGCTCCATAGTTAGAAGCGTTAATCCACGCGGAATCATCCCGAAGGTCTCTGGACTGATGCGGGTGTACGAAGCATACCCAACTTGCGTTACCATACTTCGGAGCGTTGTTGGTTGCAAGAACCTCAATCGCATCCTTAATGGTAGCGACGTTCATCTTATCAGTCGCCGTAATCTGGTCTCTGGATGCACGACCATGTGCATAGACACGGTTAGTTCAGAAAGTGCTACATCTCTAAGCTCACAGTCCATAACCATAGCATAGTCTCTACCGAGAAGCGTGGTAGTGGTAGCCATAATGTCATCAAAAGAACTGTGAACAAGAAGCTCAGAGTTCGTCACTGCATTACCATGCTCCTGAACGGTAATCTGCTTCATAGAACCACTCAAAGCCTGCGTGGTCATGTTCTTCATCTCCTGAAGAGCACCGCCGAGCTTCAAGTTATCATAGGTAAGCATGGAAATAGTAAGACCCGGTTCTACACCAAGCTCAGTCTTCTGCGTAGCGAACTGACTAAACCGCATAAGCGGGATAGCCTTAAACTCAATCTCTTTAGAGTAGACAGTTCGCACACCGTTACTAAACAGCGTACCACCATTAGTCTGACCAACAGTGGTTGCTACTGTAGTATCAGCATACGCCTTAACTGCAAACATACCAAAAAAATTCTTCTTAGCAATCTTCATATTATATCCTCCTCTTTAGTAGGTCTTTATCTAAGACCTAACTGTGCGCGCAACTCTGCGTACTCAGGGCTTCTAACATCCATCGAGGCAAGCTTATCAAGATTGACCGCAGTGTTCTGAATACCAGAAACATCAGGATTGGATGCTCTCTTAGGTGTTCTCTTATTACTGGAAGAACCACCAAGAGACTTCCTAATCTCATTACTTCTGTCCAAAGCACTTTGAATCGAGGCATCAATCTCTTCAACCGTGTTTCCACACACAAGCTCAGGGACTAAAATCTCGTCCTTCAACTCGGCGAGCTTTTTCTGCCTTATAGGTCTTTACCTTGTACTCTTCCTCAAGGGATGCTCTGACTTCGGCTTCTACCTCGTCTCTATCTACCACAGGAATCTTCTCAAAGTCTTTCACCTTATTCTCAAGCTCACCCTTCAACTTAGTAAGGGATTCAATCTCCGCTTTAAGGGTCTTAACTTCTTCAGTGTCATTCTTTCCCGCAGTAGAAAGCTTAGATACAGCCTCGTCTAACTTCTTCTGAAGGTCTGCAATAACCAACAGGTCATTGTTATGCTGTGTGGTCAGAGTATCAATCTGTACCTTCAGCTTATCAATGGTCTTGTACTACTTCTCCTTCTCTTCCCGTCTTGCCTTTGCAATCAAATCCTCATAGTTAATCGTAACATTCGGAGTGTTTGCGGGCTCATCCTCTTCAGGCTCGCCCCCTTCTGCAAATGCCTTGATGGAAAGCATTTCAATAACAGTCTTAGTCAGTGCAACACCCTGTTCTACAATAAAACCGCGATTCTTAATCATAATAGTTACCTCCTATTGAATTAGTGTCATATTAACATACCGAAAATTCAAAGTCTACCCACTTAATGTATACTGATAGGTATACTAAATTATTCTTCAGCTTTATTCTCGCCGTTTTTTTGCAATGTTCATTTTGCTCAGTAGGTGTTTGTCCATTTAACATTCCACCCGCATTTGTGGGAGACATGAAGTTACTCTGATACCACTCTTCCTGAAGAGACGGGTTATAAAGCTCGGGGTGGGAACTTCTCTCCGCGTCAATCTCATCAAGCTTCTCCTGAACATTATCAGTAGTCCCCATTCTCTCAAGAGCACCTCTTCTACTCTCAAGACCTAAAGACATTTCCTGCTGAATCTTCTGAAGCTCAATGAGTTCATCCTTCGGGAGTGTTTCAGGTATCTCTACCTCGTTTCTAACAAACACACCCATAGGTAACTCATCTGGCTTTTCAATCAGCCCCTCACTAAGCGCAATAAACAGAATAAGCTTATTAACCTTTTCAAGACCTTCTTTCGTGTTATTCTTCTTAATCCGCGTTCTCTCAATCAAGGGAAGATTCATATACTGAAGAGCAACACCACTAGTGTTACTGATAGCAGTAGCACCACCTAAAACGGTCTCAGGTATTCCCGCGATTTCACACATTGCTGTTTTAACACTGGAAATGTAACCAACACTGGCAGACAGGTCTCCCTGTAATGCAAGGTTCTCAACTCTGGAATCTTTAGGAAGACCACCCCAGACTTTGTTAGCACCTTTCTCAAGGTTTCCAATTCTGGCACCATACACTAAAGTAATCGGCGCGGAGTGGTAATCAATGACCTCTGAAACATCACTCTTCTTAGTGTTTATCTCCACATTAAGCGGAATAATATCCTCTAAATCACTTACCCCGTGAGTTCTTCCCGCAACAGGAAAGTTCTTAATCTGGACAAAAGGAATCAACCCATAAGGGTTCTCCATCGAATCTGTAAGTTCGCCATCTTCATAGACTTCAATAGAATCTTTAGTCCACACTTCTTTATATATCACAGTAGCTTCTATAGCTCTCTTAAACACTGCCCCAGATTCTTTCTTAGCTCTAATAGGGTACATGATTAACAAGCTCTCTAAGCGGTCTTTATCGTGGTTATCAAAGCGCGGAAATACATACTGTGTGGGAACAACACTGATTCTTACTCTACCGTTCGGGTACTCACCAAAGGGGTCTTCTAAATCTTCGGGCTTCTCATACTGGACTTTTATCCATGCATCTCCCGACACACTCTTTGACTGACCAAGTTCTGTCAACAGAGCATCTTTCTTGTTATCGTTCCACACATCATTTAGGAAGTCATTTGTGTTCTTCCGCATAACTCTAACTTTAGTCTCTCCCGACATTCCCTCTTCTGGAACAATAACACCATTACCATCAATGTCAGCATTGACAATCACCTTGTCATCATTGATTGTAACACCAAAACTGTTCACATCATCAGGTGTATTGATAGTAAACCCTTTACCTAACTCAAAGGACACAAACTTGTTCACAAAGGCACGGCAGTAATTAAAAAGTGACCTGTGGGGAATCTAAATTATCAATCCCTCCCAGTGATAACCCTCATAGAAGTTCCATGCTTCTCTAATCACAGACAACCTGTGTGATTCATCATTAGTAAGATTTCCCGCGCTAATCAATGCTCCAATGTTTAGTGTGTCTTCAACACCATCAGAAAATCTTCTCTTAAAATTCTCTATCATACTTACCTCCGTCTTCCTGTCATCTTGTTTCTTCCCCTAAAGGTAGATTGTTCTTGATGGACGCTCAACACCTTACTTCTATCTTGTGTCTCTGTGCGGTCAACATACCCTGCGTCTTTAGCTCCCCACACTGCTAATGCCCAACTGTCTGGATAATCGTCATGTGCTCCTCTTTCAGCAGGATGTGACACTACAAGATAACTACCACTGTAACCTTTTTTTCAAGGTCTGAAAGTTGCTGTGAAAACTTCCTATACTCTCTGGTCACTACAGTGTCCTTACCCATTGGGAATCTAGCTCTACCTGTCTTTATCTCAGTGTTCAGGTGTTTATAGATTTCCGACTTACTCTTACTGCTAAAGGTAAACAACACCACATCAAACCTAACATTGGCTTGTATTCTCTGACCGAGACTTGCTTCTCTGGTAGCATCTATCACCATTCTAGCAATTTTGAAGTTCTGAACATAGTCCATAACCATACTATACTGCTCTTCGTAGTTTTTCAGCTACCTCTGGACTTATTTCTAGCCAGTCTTTTATGTAGGTGTTATAAGCAAGGTAGGTAATATCTTCTCCCGTCTCTTCGTCTACTCTGGTCTCCATTAGTACAGGATTGTTCCAGTCTACTTCTACCACAGTACATACTGTACTATCAGCATCACTCTTTCCACGACTACTACCGCCACCTATGTCTATACCTATAACATGGGTTGCCTGATGGTCTGCTATCACTCTGTCTAAATACTCGTCGCCGCAGGTCTTCTCAAGCTCACGAATATCAACGAACATACCTCTTGAGATAATCCACTTTAGGTTGTAGCTCATCTGAAACTCATCTGAACTCTCTCCAAGACTTTTCTTCTCTCTCTCCACATATCTTGCGTACTTCTGGTTGTACTTCATAACAACCTTGTAGTTATACTCAAAGTGATTTCTAATTGCTAATCTACCATCTTCATAGTCTTTCTTGTTGCGCTGTATGGATTCATAGAAATCACCTCGATAGGTGGTAGCTGTTCCAATCTTACAAATTGTAGCGTTGTAAGCTGCACCCATAGGGTGAATAGATTTCGTATCTTAAAGTTCGATATATCTTGACACTCCTCACAGATAATGAACATGAAAGATTCACCCTCAATGTTACTACCATCACTTGCGGAGAATGCGGTACAAAAAGAACCATTAGACAACATAACAGTCTGACCATTGGAAGTGGTAAATTCAAGCCTAAAGTCGGGGTCTGTCAATACTGCTTCAGCTTCCTTACACATCATTCTTCCGCGCATTCTGTTATAGGTGGTCTGTGCCTGTCTGTAGCTAGGAGCAAAGATTCCTACCCAAAAACCTTCTTTGAACATTCTCAATCTTGAATCATCCAAGAACATAGGCATGTTAGCAAGCTGTGGAAGGATAATCATAAGACCACCAACAGTAATAGCTACAGTCTCAGTCTTTCCAGACTGTCTGCTAAATAGAGCTGTAATCTCTGCGCCGTCATTTTCTAACACTGAACGAATAATGCGCTTAGAGAACTGACCTTGATACGGGTACATAACTCTACCAGAATACACTTCACAGAAATTGTAAATCTTGTTTACCAAGTCTGTAGTGCTTATTCTTCCCGCATTCACTTCTGTAGGTTTGAAACCAGTCATTACACTCTCAATAGCTCTTTTAGTAAAAAACCCTTTTAACATGAACACCTCCTACTACTAATTGGGTACTAATTGGGTGGGGATTGGGTAATAAGGACAGGTTATCATATCACTTCTTTGCTCCTATATGTTCAGTCCAAGTACATCTCTCTGCTTCTTTATCAAACCTCTGTCTCATGTATCTAGGGTGTCTCAATCTCCCCGAATCTTTGAATATCTCGTTTGCTTTAACCTCTACTACAGTACCCACAAGACTGTCTTTCTTCTTTGTAAAGAACTCCCTAGTCTCATCATCATACCCAGAACACTCACACACAGTCATAATGTAGTAGTCTTCATCCAATCTAATATCAAGGTTGAAATCTGAAGGAACGAACACCTCTCCACGCTTGTTTTTTTGCAAGATTCTCGTATTCATTTTTTTAGAAATCAGCACACCGAGTAAAAGATTACCTACGAGGTTAAAGTAGTAGAACTTAGTCACAGGGGTGTAGTTAGAATCACCATAGAAGTTCCCAATAACACGCTTGTTGTTTTTATCTACCCAGTAAGCCCACTTTCTAATGTCTTTACCGGTATATTCTCTAGTGGGTTCACTGAACCCTAAAACAATTAGCTCCCTAGTCAAGAACTTTTTTTAATCTTAGAATATTCCCAACCTCTTGCGTGTCTATACTTCCCGCTTTTTGGGTTTCAACACAAGTCCCTCACCACCTGAAGCTACAATATACTCATAAAAAAAGCTCTAGGCGACAACTCTCTAAGCTCTATACGCTCTTTTAAGCTATCTCCAAACTCTCTACTGAATAAAGGATAGGCTTCAAGCTTTCCCTGCTCTCTAAGGGCATTGTAGACGCTCTGAAGAGTTCCATGTGTCTCTTCATAGAGACTACAGGGAATCTTCTTACCACAGTCATTGCTAGTAACAAGCTTAATATAATCACTTGCTACACTGTTCACCACATCTTCTAAATACACCTTTCTTCTGTGTAGTGGCATCTTTCTAAGGTCAATACCTTTATAGAAAAGAATGTCAAAGGCGTGAAATGAGATAAACCCATTCTCAATCTGTCTATCAATAGCTTTATCCCAAGTACAGTTCATGATGCTAGAAACGTCCTTAAACTCTTTCCCGTCAACTAGCATCTCACCATCTAAAATGGTTCCTGCAAGCTCTGGAATGCTTAACTCCCTAATCTGTGGAAGACTATCTGTGTTCTCAACATAGAACCCTGTTTTTCTGCTAACTCTTCTACTAAACACTCGGCAGAATCCAATGTCCTCTTTTGTGTTAAAGTCGGTCTGTGAAAGAAAGTAGACCAGAGCTCTAGTTCCATCAAACTTCTCTTCAAGTAGATAGCCTGTATCATTTAGCTTCTCATCTTGAACTTCTTCTCCCTCAAGCTCTTTTGCAAGCATAGGCTCATACCCCACAATTCCCGCCATTTTATAAGCTTCGGGACAATCCCACTCTTCAGAATTAAACTCTTCTTTAATCACAGTATCACCTGAAACAAAAGTCTCTGCATCCTGTCTTCTAAAGTCTTTCAAGTTAAACATTCATGTACCTCTCTTTCGCGTTTGAACTGCTACAAGTATAGCAAAAAAAATAAGGGTTGCAAAATGCAACCCTCAGTCTACTTCCGTTGACGTGTCCTTTGTCTCGGCAATCTTCTCTTCCCTAAGTTCGTACTCTGTAACTCTCTTCTTGTAGAAGAGCATATCATCTATCCATTTTACGGTTAAATGATATAAAGCTCTCTCCCGCATATTGTCGGTCTCTTCAGCGCGGGAGAGATAAAACTGCTTCACCTGTTCTGGTGTCATAGAGACAGGGACACCCGAGACTGCTGTCTCTTTAGGTGTTTCACCCATCTCTTTCAAAATCTCACTCTGTCTCCGCGCTCCCTTAAAGGTTATGTCCTCTACTCTAAACTGGTCATTCATCTCTTCTCTCCACAATCTTCAAAGTGTCTAACAAGGGAATAGCGTTTCCCTCAGTCTGCATCTCTCTTATAGGCACAAACTGTCTACCCTCTCTTAAACAGCTCTTCAGCTCTTCAGCACCTTCATCTGTAAGGATAACGTGGGAATATATGGCGGGATTCACTAAGTAATACAGGGGTTGTAAAGACCCATACACTGAAAGATAGAATGTCTATCCATAATTCTTTCAAGGTTGGCACTATACATAACATCAGTCAACACACCGAGACTTGTCATGTACATAATTAAGTCTACTCCCCTGTGAATCACTTCTGGCGCGTTGGTTATGTTTCTGTAATACAGCTTTAACTCTCTGCCGTCTTCACCTAACTGCTCTCTCTCAAGAACAAGGTTAGTGTACAAAGACCTAATACTAACACTAAAGTCTAAGGGTGTGAAATGCTCTCTGTAAGCATCCGAAATAGTGTTAAAGTACTTTGTGTGATTGTCTAGTATATTACCAAGACCTATATCTTTCTGAATGTCGGGACTTTCCTTCAGCACTGTGCTATCTACACATAAAATCATTCTATTTCCCCTTCTGTGTAAAAAAGAAGAGGGGAAGAGTCTTGAGACCCCTCCCCAATCTATGTGGTCTACATTACTCTGCTTCATACTCCTCACCACAGAGTTCACAGTAGTAGTTACCAGTCTTCTTCATATACTTCAGCTTGTGACCGCAGCAGAAGTTGTCTTCACCAATCTCGTAGGGGTCATGAGTATCATGCTCTTCACCATCGTTATCAATGGTTCTCTTCACAAGCTCAATGTAAAGCTTGAGAGCATCCTCTTCTGTGTAGTCTTCTCCGAGAAGGTCAATCTCTTCCTGAGTAGCATGTTCCTCAATATACTTCTCAACCTCGTCGCTCGTTAAAGATTCATCCTCATAGTTGGAAATGATACTACCAACGGTTTCATGAATCTTCTCTGCTCTCTCATCAGTCATGTAAGAACCATCAGGGTCATTGAATCCTTCAGGGTCATACTGCGGGAAGTAGGAATCCTCATCAATCTCTTCGTCATCGGAATCATCTTCCTCTTCCTCAGAGGTCTCATTCTCAAAGGGAAGCTCTTCTTCGGTCTCTTCAACCTCATCTTCGGAATCCTCTTCATCAGAATCATCCGCTTCAATGAGACCCTTTCTCAGAGCTTCAGCAAGCTTGCTCAGATAGTTCTTCTTAGTAGCCTTGATACCTACGTCATCTAAAGCTTCAAGAATATCACCTACATCAGTAGTCTCAGCAATCTCCTCTGCCTGCTTGTCAAACTCATCTCTGGAATCCTCTTCCACTTCTTCAGCAGTCTTTCTCTTGACCTTAGAAACGGAATCACTTTATCAGGCGTCTTTTCAACCACCTCTTCTGTAGTCTCTACACTCTCACCAGACTGCTCTTCAGACTTCAAAGCAAGGATTCTCTCAAGAATCTCATCCCGAGAACCTGTGCACTTAACACCCAGACTTGCGGCGTACTTCTTAAACTCATTGTACTTCATGCGCTGAAGAGAAGCCCGAAGGTCTTCAGTGGTATCTACCACCTCTAAAGGTTCTTCAACTTTCTCGGACTTCCCCACAGCAACAGTGCTTGCTACACTGTTCTGTTCAAGAAGTGCTTCTCTAATCATAGAGAGAGACCCTCAATAGTCATGTCCAAACCCTTCATAAGCTCTGCGTTGTTCATTGTTCAAACCTCCTATAATCTGTTTGTGAAATTCACTTTTTCAAGTGTCAAAGCAAGTATAGCAACACTACTTAGGACTGTCAATTTTTCTTGATTTCCCGCTTTCAAGTAGTCTTTCCTCAACTTTTTCAAGAACACTACCTTTAACTCAATCTTAGTCATTTCAGCATAAAGACCTTCTACTGCATTGATACTAGCTTCAGTACACCTAGAATCAGACGCTATCAAACCGTCTTTAGCTATAATGAGTTGATGGTAAGCACCTTCTAAATTCAGAATCAGTGTATTGATTGTTCCCACGTTTACCTTCTGGTCAACAATCTCTCTTCTGAACTCTTCAATAGGCATATCTACAAGTTTTTCCAATATCACTCATCTATTCACCTCAAACTGTCTTACAAATGTGTAAGCAAGTAAAGATTGCCAAGCTCACACAAAAAGCACTACCCGCTCTGTCAACTGCTACATAGTACAAAAGAAGCACCAAAAGCGGAGACAGTGCTAAAAAGGAAACAGCGTTGACAAACATCTTAATGCCTATCTCTAGCTTAACTGAAAACTTACTGAGCCAGTAAAACATTCTCATCCTCACTTTCTATCAACCCGAACTTCTCTGCGCGTGACATATAGTGGTTGTATAACTTCCAGAAATTAGTGTCGTGCATCACACCCTTGTTACGCACAAAAGAAGAATCCATATACTGAATGTGGTGACACATTTCGTGAACACACACACTAAACACCTTGTCATAGCTCATAAGCTCACCGCACTTACTAGCATACGGATATATAAACACCCTAGGTCTATCTCTAAAGTCGCGCACGGGGAAGTATCTCCCGTAGTACGTCTTGCTGTAAGGTCTAAAGTAGAGGTCTACTTCGTCCACAGGCATGTTAATCAGAGATAAATCCCTCAATAGTCTTTCTCTAAGCTCTTCAATACACATATCTTCTCCCGTCTCAGTTCAGGACTATTGAGGGACACCTCACATCATGCGACTAGTAAACCTCCCGCAACCCTTTCAAGGTCAAGTCTCTTCTCAAGTGTAAAGTCCTGTGCAACTTCAGTAATGCTGTTAATCAATCCCCAACGATTGTCTTCGTATTTCTCTAACATCACACTTACAACCCTCTCAGAACTCTCTCTGGAAAGTGTGGTAAGGTTCCTAATGTGATTTATGAAGGATTCCATCTCCTCTTTAGACAGGTCTCGGGTTCTAACATCTCTTCTGTTTCCCCAGGCACCTAAAGTCTTAGCTCTCTTAACCCACTGTGTAGAGTTCTCAACCAAGCTCTCTACGTTAGCTAAAGAAGCTCTCAACCCTTCGCGGAACTCTTTCTGGTCAATACCAATGTGTTTCTGCTCAAACAGAACACCACCTGCTCTGGCAACAACAAGACCGTTCGTGCAGACTTGCTTGTAGATACCAAACTTGACAGTAAGAATGCTTCTACCAACATCGGAGCTGTCAATAAAAATTCCCGCGAATAAATCTTCACCGTCTATCGGTAACATCTCTGTATCAGCTAACCTAAGATGCAGTCTCTCTTCATTGAGATATGAACCCTTAACCTTGTAGTGACTGGTATCAACAACCTCACTAACAGTGTTAAGAATATCAGGTGCATCACACACAGAATACCTACTGGAAAGAATACCTCTAACTCTTCCCTGATATTCTCTAACAAACAGGTCTCTGTTAAAGTCTTCAAGCCAACTGTTCACGTTGTCTTGTGCTAAATCAATACGACCGCTGCTCACACACTTCTCCAAGTATCTTGACGGCACACCAATCTTGGAACCCAACTGACCTAAAGCGTATCTGGAAAGCTGAAAGCTCATAGCACTACCACCATCAGGAATGATAGTAAGTCCTGCATTCTCATTAAAGCGAACATTCTCAGAGTTTGCCCGAGTAACAAGGTAATCTGAACTGTTCTCTTTAATGTCCTCGGCTTTCTCAATCAGGGATTCAATACTCTTTCCCTCAATATCTAAAAGCTCTCTTCTGTCCTCTGTCTCTTCTGCTATAACAGAGTTCTCAATGTTTTCAACACCCTTGACTTTAAGCACTGTCTTTTCCTCCTATTCTCAATCAAATGACAGTAACTAGTGACAAACACAGTGTAGCAGTAAAAGTAAAAGTGGTCAAACACCCTAAAGTGCTGACCACTAAACTCAGTCTTCGATAAAGACCCTCTTATAAACCCTAGCTCTCGGAGCATACTTAGTATTGATTTCACAATACTTCTCTGCTTCCTCTCTGGTATCAAAAGACGCAAGTGTGTAGAAACCACTGGCATCATACACAGACACACCCACACACACTACATACTCAGTACTTATAACCTTAGACTTCAACCCCTCAATGTCTGAAAACTGATAGGGACTATCACCCCTTCCTCTAAGCTCTTCAATAAGTCTCTCTGTAGAGTAGTCACCTAAACAGTTATCAATACTGGAAACACGCTCAAAGCGTTTTGTCTGACCTGTTACATTGTCCTCTCTGTCACTTATATCAGCGTTCCAGTCATTAAAGGAGCGGGTAAAGTACCCTAAATTGGGATTCATTACGTCAAAATACTGAATCTTAACCTCGCCGTCATTACTCTCATCCTTCAAGTAATTGTTGGCAAAGTAATAACCACCTTTGAAGTGTCTATAAAGACCAAGCTGTACTTCGACCATATTTTAATCCCTCGCAAACACTGTTCCCTGAACTGTCTTGTAGGTGTACAGAGAATCTACCCAAGCACCTGTAGTAGAAGAACTGTGGAAAAATAACACATCCGAAGGTAACTGAGAACCGCTCATTAAAACGGAGTACACATTCATCACCGTTTTAACGTCTAGCTCTGCATTGTCTAACATACCGTTATATGCAACAACAAATTGCGGGTGATTTTTACCACCTTGATAAATCACCTCTCGGACGCTGTTAGGAAATCTTGAACTGGCAACCCTGTTTAAGATAACCGATGTGGCAAGTCTCTGGCTCTCATCGTGACCTTTGTAGTCCCCTGCCTCTGCTAAAACACATTTGCAGAGTAACTCAAAGTCCTCTCTGGAATACTGAATCGGGCTTTTCATGTGTCCCGTAACGCTCTCAAGCTCCTGCTTCATAAAAGGCGTCTCTGTTCTGATAAACCTCTACCGTCTCTTTGTATGTGTCAATAGCACCTGAATAAGTGTCTGACACCTGAGTAACAAGTCCTGAATACTCATTGCACAGGTCTAACAACTCTTCACCCTTCTTGTGCAGTCTATCATTGTCCCACAAAAGGAACAAGCTCACGGCTGTTAAACTCACAATGATTAAATTCTTGACCATCTTTACACCCCTGTCTTTTAGTCTGTCAATCGGTTACACAATCAGTTACAAGCACACTCTAGCACACTTTAACAATCTTGTAAAATCACTGTAAATCACCCTTGTCTACCCCTAAAAACAAAGGTGGGTGGTAGTCAGCAATACTACCACCCGATAGGAGCGTTCAAACACACATGAACAATTCAGAGAAGGCGCAAGGGTAACTCCTTCCCCTAGCGAAGTGGGCGTGACTTGCACACGCTTCTCAGAGAAATTCTTGCCTATCGCATCACAACCACATTCCTGTGACACTAAGACATAGACAAGAACCCCGAATCTCTGAGATTCCTCTTTGGAGCTAAATCCTAGAATCTAAAACTTGCTCTGCATCTCGTCCCTAGTCGAGACCACTTCCATCCGCTAGGCAGGCTTGGAAGAAACCTAGCAGATTGTAACCCGCAACGTCTGCACGACGGAGCTCACCGAACTCATCAGGGAGCACATTCAAGATAGCACATCTCACCAAACTTGTCAAACATGTTTTTTTCAAAAAAACTTTTTCACCACACTCAGTCACACTCTCGGGACACTCAATGACACACCAAACACCTAAACGTGGTCGCTATATAATATCGCGCGTGCGATTATCGCGCGCGTTTACAGAACTAATTACAGATTTAGTATTACAGACCTAATATATATATATATATAAATAATATAATATTAAATATCTTAGATATTTATTACAAGATATAGATTATACCTTACGGTATAATCTATATCTGAAGATGTAACCCTTGAAATTACAACAATCACAGTGTTTCACACTGTCACATCACTCCCCGTGCTTCGCACAGGGAGCTCTGCTCCTTCGCGCTTCGCGCTCGGAGGGCAACCACCACTAAACACTAAATAACTTCGGGTGTTTAGGTGTTTGTTGTGTCTGTTTTAGTCTTGCTCTGTCACCTGTTTAGTGTTTGAGGTGTTAGTCTTATAACGGCGCGTGTTTATCACCACATTTCCTGAGGTTTAATTTTGACCAGTTTTTTAGAATCCAACACTTTCTACCACAACCAGACATTCACTTCAATTTTTAGAGTATTTATACCATTATTGTGTATAAATAACCAACTACCACTTGTGGGGCTGTGAACACGCATGATTTTTTAGGTATGTATAAATGGGGCTGTTATACACCAACTAACCATACTGGGCTATTCTGGGAATAACACCAATAACCTATGCACACTATCTCCTAAAACACATCAAGCAACTACCAATACCCTACAAACTTCTCTCCTAAAACACATCAAGCAACTACCAATACCCTACAAACTTCTCTCCTAAAACACATCAAGCAACTACCAATACCCTACAAACTTCTCTCCTAAAATAAATTGCTTGGTGCACACGCACACAACACTAACACCATTTAAGGGTGGGGTGTCTCTTTTCAGCGAAACACAATCAAACACTCTTTTTAATCTCACCACTTAAACACATTAAAACACTAGTGTCACATGGCACAACTCTGTGCGAAATGTGTTAAATCGTTCAGACAGTGACGGCGCGGGGAGTGTATATAGTGTTTTCAGCGTCTACAAGGTCTTTTAAGGTGTGTCTAAGGTCTTTAAGCTATTCTCTATAGGGTAAGACATTAAAGTGTCTTAAAACGCGTTCTGATAGGTCATAGCTATCACAGGTCTATAGGTATAGCGTTAGGCGGGTGGTATGACACTAAAGACAATCACGACACACTCATCACCAACTTCCCACTTCCTTCTCACCTCTCTAGCGCGTCTGTATAGCACCTATCACCGCTCTTCTGTAGGTGGTCTCTGTTACCTGTCCTATTTACGAGTTCGCGGAAGTTGTGAGCCTGCTGTTTAGGCACACTCCTATGTGTGATGCGTATATAGCACCTACCCTATGTATTGCATAAATACACCTTATCCTCGAATATATTCATCCGACTTCTTAAATTTTTCTTAGACCCACTTTTTAGTGTTTCCTCGTCTTCTGTAACACCTCTTTAGACACAAAAAAAGACCCCGCAGAGGTGTTATCCTCTGTGGGGCTGTTTACCACTTCTTCTCAAATTTTTTTCTCTTCGTGCATTCCTCATCAAGAGCATAGAGGTTGTCCAACAGGTCTCCGAACATTTCAAGCGGGAGATAGACTGTCTTCCCTTTCAGATATCCCGTGTAGAAGTCACTCTCCTGATACATCTGAATCCAGATAAAAGGAAGTGCTTCGTCATCATCGAACCTCTTCACCGACAATTCTAAATACTGCTTTATCACCTTTGTCGGGTCTTTTTGAGGAGCGCGTCTCTCTCACCAGAAACCTAATCGGTGTGAACATAGGGTGTGTAACCATCTGGCGGTAACTTGTTCCCCTCTTTCTTTCGCGCGGCGGGTTTAATCTCAGCAGGGACTACAACCACTCCCTCTTCTCTCTCAATCATGGATTTCAGATTCTTCTTTACCTTCAGTTTCATGTGTGTTCTCTCCTTTCACTCTTTACCACTCTTTAGTACTCACTGACACCTATCACCTAAACTTCTCTGGTGATAGGCATTGTCAGCACTAAAGAGTTATTCCTTGATTATATTGAGTATCACCTCTTTTCTCGGGATTTCATAACCGCTTCTCTGCATTCTTCTCACCACACTTCTCAACTGCTTCTTCACCACTTCAATGTACTCATCGTTCAGCGCCATACTGCACTCATAGACATTGAAGCTGAGATTACCGGCGAGGAATTTATCCTCGCAGGAGTGTGCATACTTGACTGAAGAAACATAGCTGTTAAAGTAGGTGTCCAACTTGTCATTCAAGTATTCCTCGTGGGTCATAAGAGACTTGGAAAGAATCACCAAGTCTTCTGTATTGATAGAACCCGTAAGCGGGTCTATCTTAAAGAACTGGTCAAACACACCACCAGTCTCTTTGTCTCTGCAAGTTACCTTGTAGAACATGGTATTCATTATCTCACCTCCGTGGTCAGTGCTGTTATGATGTTAAAAAGGTCTTCACCATCAAGTTCATAGTTAAAACCCTCAACGTCATCGACAAGCTCATAGTAAGCTTTCTTAACCTCTACCAGATTCTTCAACGCGCGTGCTTTCAGACTACGCTTGTAGTCTTCCGACACAACACCCATGAGCTTCTCATTCTCGAGCGACTTAATGTCACACTGAAAAGCGCGTGCACTGTCAACAAGGTCTGCCAGTCTGTTCTGAATGTTCATGATGTTCTCCCTTCACTCTCAACTCTCGTGTGTGTAACTCTTAACTACAAGATTAGTATAAACGCCTTACTTTTTTTCTTGTCAATACTTTTTTTATGAAAAAAATCATAAAATCTTTCTAGCAACGAGAGTTACCAGACTAAACACTCTGGAATGGGCATCACCCGAAGGTGATGCCCACACATAATGCTCAGTATTCGTCATCGTCCTCTAAATCTAAATAGGACTTCATCGCCGCGACAAACTGCTCTGCGACAAAGACACCAACAAGGTCGGTACAAGTAGTTCCCATGTCTTCAGCGAACTTGTCTAAGTCCTCTTTATCGGATTTAGCAAGCACCACGAGTGCTGTAAGCTTGTCTCGAATGTCTTTGAGACCCTCTGTCAACAAAGCATATCTCAGCTTCTTCCAGTCTTCTGTACCCAACAACTTAGTGTCATCAAGAACGGCATCAAAGATTCCCCTGCAAGCTTCTCTCTCCTCGTCAACAATCTTGTTAAAGGTCTTGGCGACCTCTACAAGCTTGTCAGCAAGTCTTCCTTCCGTGTCGAAAAAAGTTGGTCATTGTTCTCTTTCTCCTCTCCTCTTATTTGATAGTTTAGAACCCTTATGGGCTCACTCACACCCAAGGGGAGTGAATCCTTGGGCATGGTCAACCTATAAAGATTGAAAGAGTGAAAGAGAAACCTCAATATAGAGTTTCATTACTTGCTACCACGCATCCGAATCTGTCATAGACTTGTGTAACAAGTAAGACCTCCCCGTCTAAAGTGGGAGATGTAAACTGCCTTATAGTAAAAGGACAGGTAATCTCTCCCTTGTCTCGCTGAAGAATCTGGACTGTCATATCCGCGTTCTTCTTACCTTTTGCACCGACACCAACTTCTGTCTTCCCTACTGTTGCTGTTCACTTTTGCAGTAAAAGGGATATACCATGTGTCTTTCCTCCTCTGGTCTTTAACACTCTGAGCACCCTAATGTGCTCACTGCAACACAGCACCCGAAGGTGCTGTGCTGTGTGAACATACTAGCGTCAATCCTTTCTCATCTTAAACTTGCCGTCTCTTCTTTGCGGCATTTTTTTGCCCCACTTGAAGTCTTGCGGGATAAGGTCGTTCTCCTTTAAGGCAGATAACATCCTGTCTACAGTTTCTTCGGAAAGAAAATCTGAACCGCACTGTGTAAGCAGTAAAGCTCTCTTACCGAGTTCAAAGACTCTCTGAAGAGCATACTTCCCGTTTTCCTCTGAAGCTGTGTACTCGTCATAATCATCGAGGAAATACTCAATCCTGCGGGCTAAATACTCGCGCTCGGAAGTCTGGACAACTCCAATACAGATAGAGTTCTGTAACCTGTGGTGGTAAATCATCTCTGTGTCCTGTCTCTCTCTTGCTGTGGGTTCGGGGACACGGAAAGGTTCGACCACATAGCGTTCAACATCTTCCCGCTCTCTGAATACGAACCCGAGATACACAGGCTCCCAGTCGTACTCAACGATGTAGCGGTCTAATTCAATCCCGCTGTTGAGAACCTCGAAAATGGATGTTTCCTGACGCTCAATCTGCAAGTCCTTCTTAATCTCTAGTCTCTTCATGGTTTCACTCCTCACTCTTTCTTGAATGTTGACCTTCAACATTCATCGGTGTCCACCACTTTTTAAGGTGATGGACACTATCAATCCTAAAGGTCACTGCTTAGTGTCGGACAAGTCTACATAGTGCTCAATCACTGCTAAAGCAGAAAACAGCGGGTCCCTGTAAGTCTTGAGTATGTGAAGCATAAGACCCTGAAGGTCTTCAACGGATTCCCAGTTCTTAGACTGCTGAATAGCAGTTCTCAACACCTGCACGCTTCTCTGCAACTCAAGTCTAATTCCTTCTGTGTCGTCTGGATTCTCAAGCAACCCGTCAATGGCAGAAGACAGCTTTCTAGCCGTGTCTTTACAATGGGTCTTGATGTACTCCTCACCCGTCATGGTCGCCTTGTTCTCTTTAATCTCTGAAGCTTTACTCATTTCCTTTTCCTCTCTTTCTTGGTGCTGTCTTCAGCACTCATCAAAAGACCACAAGTTTTTTTGGGCTTGTGGTCTTTGTCAATCTAAAAGCTTACTTGCGGTAGACCTCGAACTTGAGTCTTCCCGCAATCTTCACCCCGTCAACCAATTCAAAATCATCGGGAATGAGAGTGAACACAGCGTCGGTGTAAACCGAGACAGTGTAAGCAACCGTCTTTTCAGTGTTCGTGAAGATTGCCTGTGTCACATCTAAGTCGTCGGGGAAGGACTTAGGTGTGCCGAGGATGTTGTTGAAGTACCCGAGCTGCTTAATCTCTGCTCTCGGATAGTAGAAGACGACAACGATGTCCTCTTCTTTGGAAACTGCGTCACAAAAAGCAGACAAGCTGTTAATGTCTTTCGCGACTGAATACTCAGCGTCACCGACAGTGATAGTGGCAGGGAAAAGGGACTTGCTCTGTGAAGCCTTGTCTTCAGCAAGGACTTCATCACCGGAGGTCTCTTCTTCGACCTCTTTTTTCTTCTCGGTCTTCTTGACCGGCTTCTTCTTGCTAGGCTTTACACTAGCTTCAGCAACCGCTTCTTTTGCGGATGCGGGAACTGAAAACTCAGTGACAAACTTGTCACCGAGCTTCTTAGCAACTTCGGAAACAAGCTCTGCTAAATCAGAGCGTGTAGCCTCTGCAAAGTGCTGACCAGTGTAGGCAATGCGCTCTGCAAGGTTCTTGTCAGCTTTCTGCGCCAACTTGAAGTTGGCGTTGAGCAGTCCTGCAAGCTCTTCTCTGGTTGCGTTTCTCTTAATCTTAAACATAGCTCTTTCCTCCTAATTTTAATTGTTCATGTGTGTGTTTGTGTACTATGTTTTTCTTCCCCAGTTCTTCTCACCTGAATCACTTTTGTGTGGTATCGGCTTTTTCAATACTAGGCGAGGGTTTTAACCAGTGCCTAAATTGGATTCTCTGGTGTCTCTATGCGTTTGTCAAAGTGCTAGACGCTACTCGGCAAGTGTTATTCCCGAAACACTATGGTAGGCATTTCGCGGCACAAGCTTTTCACGGATTCAACGGGTTACTGTGTGTAAGGTCTTAACTAACTCTGTCTTACAAGGATAGTATAAACGCCTTGATTTTCATTGTCAACGCTTTTTATGAAAAATCATAAAAAACTTTTTACTACCAAATTTTACTAGTTTCTTCTATATAATGCGGTGAAAAGAGACACTAAAAATGTCCCGAGAGTTATTTCTCGGGACACTGGTCTAATTACATATCTAAAGACACCTTCTTGGTCTTCTTCAGTTTAGGTCTTATACCTATCTTCACAGGTCTTTCTTCCCGCAAGGTCTTTTTCATATCAAACACTACACCACTAGGCGTGTCACTAGTGTTATCACCTTTTGAGGTGTTCACCTTCTTCAAGGTCTTTGTTCTCTTCCTCGCCCTCAACACTGGGTCATTGTCTTTTATGACCTCATATGCTAGGTCTTCCATCTCCTCTACTCTCTCTCTAAAGTAATCACCAAATTCAATATCTACCGCGCGAAAAAGTTCGGCGGTGATAGGAGGTGTTTTAGTATCACCAATAGAGTGTAGATAATGACCTCTGGTCTTATGTTTAGTGATTAGGTGTTTAACACTACCCAACACCTTCTCAAGACTACTACTACAACACACCACTGTGTAGGTCTCTCTGTCTAAACACATATACCACCTCGTTGAAGGTGTGTCCTTTAGTGTTGGGTCATAACCACCTAACCACATATAATCACCAGACACATCATTGACTACTTTCTTCCCCTCACCTTTTCTATACTGTCCCTTCACTATAAAGAAGAGACCTCTCATGTCTTCAGTCATAACACTCCTCCTGTCTTTAGTCTTCACAACACCTAACACTTGATAATACCGAGTGTTTGAGTGTTTCTGTACTCTGTGTGTCATGGTCTAGGATAGCACTAAACGGCGTTAAGTGCAAACACTATACAAACACACACTAAACACTCTTCCCGCGTCTTCTAGCGCGTTGTGGTGTGTCGTAGGTGGTCTATAGGTGGTCTATAGGTGGTCTATAGGTGGTCTATAGAAGACACTGAAACACTCAAACACTAAGTAATACCGAGTGTTAGGTGTTATTAGGTGTTCACCAGAGGTGTTATGGAGGTGTTAGAGAAAGACCATAGGTGAAGACCAAAGGTGGCGGGAAAGAGTGTTTAGTGTTCCATATAGAGAAGATGGGAGAGATAAAGAACACCTAAAACACTAACACTAGTGTTAAGACCTAGTGTCAGGTGTTAAAACACCACATAACACTAAACACCATAGAGATAGAGATAGAGAGAGAGACCAAAGAGGCGTGGGGAGAAGTGTTTAGTCCTTTAGAGATAGAGATGGGGGAAGAAGACCACACCTAAATCACTAGACACCAATGACCTGATAACACTATAGTGTCCGGTGACACCTTACAACACACACACTCCAACAACACCTAACACTCGATAATACCGAGTGTTTGAGTGTTCCAACACCACACCTAAACACTGGTGGTAACACCTGTCATAACACCCACTAAACACTACACACTACCACTAAACACCAAGAATCGCCGGAGAAAGGTGTTTAGTATAACACCAACACCATGGTATTCCACAGTGTTACCAGAGGTGTCCTAAGGTGTCCCAGTGTGTCACCAAAGGTGTTCCATGACCACTAACACTCGATATTGCCCAGTGTTTGGTCTACCGACCGTACTAGGTAACACGAAATGAAACGAAATGAAACGAAATGAAACGAAATGACGAAACGAAATGACACGAAACGAAATGAAACGAAATGAAACGACATGAAACGAAATGACGACATGACGACATGACATGACATAACATGACATAACATGACATGACATGACATGACATGACATGACACGAAATGAAACGAAATGAAACGACATGACACTGTGTATCAGGTGGTTTTAGATACTAGGACACTAAACTTCTTCTTCTCTATCTCTATCTCTATCTCTTTCTATCTTATTCTATTACTATCATACACTTTCTCGCGCGCCTATTTTTTTCTACACCACAAAATATTCATAGGTCTTTTTAGTGTCTTTACTAGTCTTTTTCTATATAACACTAAAGGACTGTCATTTTTCCCGCGTCTTATTTTTTTCTCTAGGTCTATTTTTATAAAACTACCAACTTTCTTCGCGTTTTTAATACACACTAGAAAAGACACCAAAGAGGTGTTTAGTCTCTCTAGTGTCTCTTCTAATAGTGTCTCTATGTTCATATCACTTCTCAGCGCAACCTTCTAGGCAAACATAGAACTCAATGTGTTCAGCTCTCAAGTCATTATGACCTATGTATGACCAGCTAACACCTTCAGGGATAATAACTCTAAACTGAATGTTCTTGAATCTTAGTACCCAATTAAACATGTGTCTTTGAAATTCATAAATATCTTCCGCGACTTTCTCATCACTGAAATCCTCATCAAGAAGGTTGACTATAATAAACAACATCTTACCTTGAGCGGCAAGTCTAACAGAATCACATTCTAACTCCCAATAGGTTAGTTCTGGTACACTCTCGGTGTACCCTGCAAACGGCGGGGAAAATTCAGTAATAAGGTGTTTAACCATATCACTAGTGTAGTCCTTCGTAACACGAACTACTCTGAATCTACCTTCAGGAGAAAAGAACTCTTCCCAAAAACTCTTTTTATATCTCTAACAGTCCACATCTTCATCACCTCGAAATACAAACTTGTCATTGTCTGGATAGTAAAAAGCTAAATGATTGACTTCAACCTCATGAACAAGGAACCCAAAACTCTTAATGTCCTTCTTGTTCGCGTCTTCAAAGATAACATGTGTAAGGTCTGAAATAAAGTCCTCATGTCTAAAGAACACATGGTATATCCTCGGGTCGTTTCTGAGTTCTCTGTCAATGAGCGGAAACAAAGAAAGAAACTTGAATGTAATGCTGTCCTCTACATATATGCTGTTGGACGTGTGATTCACAGTACCGTTTAGAAAATCTTCGGCTAAAACTTTCTCCCCGACTTTATCATAAACCTTGTTGGAAAGGTCTTTTGAGTAGATAGTACCGTCAAAGCTAGACAGAACATCTTGAAGCATTCTATATACCTCAGATTCGCTCATCAAACAACACCCCTTTCCGTCATCATAAAATCCTGTAGCTTCTAGCACTTAGGCTGTTTATTGTCTTTTTGAATGTATCTCTAGCTAAATTTAGATTGTAACTGACCTCTTCTTCAGTGGCGACCTCGTTCGGACTATCACCAATACCTAAGAAGTAGCTACTCTGCAAGTCGTATAACTGTGTAAAGTCATAGGTCTCTTCCCTAAAGTTCTGTAAGTTTTTAATGACCAACGGCTTTCTATCAACGTCTATGAATCTATCACCTGTTAAATTGACAAACACACTGTCAACACTAGAACCCGCATACCAAAGTGTCTTCATACTTCTGAGGACTGCTTTCTTATCTTCACCGCGCCAACAAAGAGTGTCCCAGTTAAGAACTGTCTCACGAAGCACCCAAAAAAACCAAGTTTGACCTTCATCTGTAAATTTCCTACCGAAGCTTGCTGTGGAAGGTAGTACCTGCACCAGTCCCTACGGCTGTAATTAAATCTTTCTAAGATATTTAATTTAACTAATATATTATTAAATAAGTTCTCTAAAGAGAACTTATTATTTAATACTGAATATAGGTAAACCTATATCTGTATAGCCAACACCCTTTCGGGATGTTGGCATTTCAGAAAAATCCTCAAAGCTAAACTTCAGCTCTTCGGTGTTTAACTTTCCTGTGGAAAACTCTGTGGAAAATGTGGAAAACTCAGTGTTCATGGCTTATCTCCTTTTTGATTTCGCGAATAAAAAAAGACTTTGTGCAAACACAATAGCACAAAGTCAATAGTCTGTAAAATGACCAGTTTTAGTTGTCTTCCTTGCTGTCTGAGACTTCAACACCAGATGCTTCTACAACACTAGAATCCGCATCTTTTTTAGTCTCTTCACTGTTACCCATTGAGCCAAAAATCTGCTCAAGAATACCACCCCTCTGCGGGTTAGAAATGTGTGTGGTAGTCTCTAAACTACCATCTGCTCTTACTACCTTAGTCTGGCGAATTACTTCTTGACTGCCACACTCATACATCCTCTGCATCTGTGTCAAAAGACCCATAGACTGATTCATCAAAGACGTAACATTCGGGTCAGGAAGACCACCGTTTAAGGTCTCTGTAATCATTGCCCTCTGTAGTCTTTGCATGGAAAGACTGGCTATTCCTTGCATTGCCTGAATCACATCTCCCATATCTCTAGTGTCATACCTGTCAAACATTTTGTTGTAGGCACACACATATCCCGCTTTATATTCAGGGCATACCTGAGCATTAAGACACATGTCGCAAGACAACTTAGGATACTTACTGCTATACAGTTTTTTAGGATTCCTAACAGTCTTATATCCTTTCAGGAATCTCCCCTTCTCATCTCTTACAGGTGTTATACCCTCTTCTCTGAAGATTTCATCGTCTAAATCCGAAATCTCAGGTGCAGGAGAACCCTCAACAGGCGCGGGAAGGTATTTAGACAGGACGTTGTTAATGTCCATATCTGATACTTCCTCAAGAGATACATCATCATCCTCATTGATATACTCATCCCGCTCTTTAACAATTCGGTCAAAGTTAGTACCGAGGTACAGAAGTGCAGTGTTTTCTCCTAAAAGATTGGCGCGATAGAAGTTTTTAAGGTCTTCAACCCTCTCAGAATCATCCTGCACAATTCTGTTTATATAGGTGTCGTGAATGTCTTTTAATACCTCTGAGGTGTATGTCTGGGAAATATAGTCTGAATAATCAGGGTTATCCCAGTTCATGAAACAGGTCATATCTACAACTAAATTCTCGGCTTCACCTAAATTCTCTGTAGAAATGTTAAATTCTTGCGCGTATTTCTCTACATCAGGTCGTTCTCCATGGGGAGTATCTAACCAATCAGGTGCGGGAAAGTCAAGGTCATTTAAGCTCTCCTCAGAGCGGATAGTGGCTTTAGGACGCATCCAGTACATTCTAGGCTTCAGTCTGTGCTGAATGTAGTCCTCTGCTTGTATAAAAGGCATAGACATTTACCCTAATCATTTCTTCAACGTCTTCATCTAGCAACTTCTTTTCGTCAAAACCTTTAGCTACAAGCTGCGGAAGCATTGAACCTTTCCACTTATCTTTTTTAAGACGGGTCATCTTCTGACCTGTCCAATAATTGATTTCGCCGTACTGAAGACCTACTAACCAAGTGGTAGAATCAACGGTGTAAAAAGGCAGTTTAGTAAGAAGTGCCGTTCTAGTCGTGCCATACCGTGAACAACACTGTTGTATTTTTCCGCTACACGAAGGTACTGAGCACCATTAGTGTAGTCACCACCTTGGGTGTCCATACCACCCCAAGAAAGACCCACATAAGGATAGCGTTTGCAATACTGTTCCCACGTTAGTTTAGTACCGTCGGGGTGATAAACAAAGCACACAGGAATACCAGTTCTCAGCATAAAGGGCTCAAAATACTTCTCATTCCATTCTTGAACTTTGTCACCACCTACTATGTACTCAATGTCTAAACTTGCAAATGCAAACACTATACTCCTGTGTCTCTCAATCCAGTTCAGGTATTTCTGGATAAAGTCTTCCCACTCTTCAATGGTCAGGTCTTGATGTTCCAGACTTGAGACAAAGGTAAAAGCACCCGAATCAATGAAGAACTTAACACCAAGCTCTTCATACTCTTTAGTGTTTAACCGCTTCTTCTGAATGTAATGATAGGACATTAGGAAGTTCCTAATACCCATGTCATACAGAACTCTAAAATTGTTCTGGTCTTCAACACCAGAGTACATCATGCTAAATGGTCTTTTAGTGTCAATAATCTGTCTTAGGTCTGTATATCTAGGCTTAGTGTTCCCGTGCTCTGTGGGGGCTTCTGGACGCTCACAGAAGGTGTTTTTTACAGCGTTCTCTTCTTTCTTTTTAAGTTTCATATAACACCTCAAGTTCTGCTTCTAAACTCTTCCCAAAACTCTTTGGTCTCGGTTTCTGTCAGATTTTCGCCAAAGAATTTAGAGTAGGTGATAGTACTACAATCACTCTCAGCACCCCTACACATAACACACTGATGCTTTGCCTCACAGGAGACAAATAAAGCCTTTGGGTTTAATTTCTCAAAAAGGTATTCACCAACTTCTGTAGTCAACTTCTCCTGAAGCTGTGGTCTCTTACTAAAATACTTTACAACGCGCGGAATTTTAGAAAGACCAATAATGCAATCACTGGGAACATAACCAACAGAGATTGTCCCAGAAAAAGGGGAGCCAGTGGTGTTCACATACAGAGCTAAAAAGGAATGTCCTTTACAATAACCATCTCACTGGAATAGTCATTCGCGAACACCTTCATTTTCTTATCAAGCTCATCTAAATGAAGGTCATTCCTGTTAGCAAACAACTCTTCACTCCACATTTTTGCTACCCTCTTTGGAGTGTCCTGATTGCTTTCTGTTAAAGGGATTTCAAGAAGACGCATAATCTCCTCTAAGTGTTCTCTGATTTTTTTCAGTATTATTTTTCCATAGTAATTACCTCCTGTTTTTAGCTCAGTATACCAATAAAAAAGGAGACCCACAACCTTAAAGGAAGTGAATCTCCTGAGTGTCTAAGTTTATAGCCATGTGACTTGGCTGTGAACCTTATCGGTTCGTGGTAGTACGAGTTCCGCTCGAAACACGGTTAGCACCAACACCGAAATCCTGCTTCATTCGTTTTACGAGTTGCTGCTGCCTGCTCGTTGGATAAACGAGCCTGTGCTGCCGCTTCCTCTTCTCTACGCTTCTTGAGAGCGTTACCAGTAAGCGGCTTACCGTTCTTACCGGTCAGACCAACCTCATTCGTTGCAATGAACTCACGGTCTCGTCTAGCCTGCTTGCCAGACGAAGCATAAACCTTGATAAACATATAGCGTTTACCTCCTTTCAAAACTTAGATAGGGTTCTTAACTGAAGTGTGGAGTGAAAGAAAAACAAAACACCTTCAGTCTCCAATTTCCTATCTTCATTCTGAATTGTAACAGGTGCGTTTTTTTGTTAATCAAGTAACCTCACCATCTTTTTTTCTTACAGTTAGGTATTTTTCCTGCTGAAACTATTCTTCTAAGCGGGTCACCATTTAGATTCCCAACAGCAAGGGAACTGGAAAGTGTATTGAAACTCTCAGAATCACCAAACACATAACCATCGTGGGAAACATAAATAGTATCACTGAAGCTAGAAGTGTATTCCTCGGATTCAATGGTCAAGTTTTCCTCAAAGTTTTTGGTAAACATCTTTTCGCACCATCTTAAATCTTCTTCAAGCTGTGTTCCACAAATCTCTTCAAGATACACATTACCAACAAGAACATTAAAATTTATGGACTTGTAATGTTTAGACACCGACTTTACATCTTCCCATATCTTGTTCAGGTAGTCTCTATCAAGAGGAAATTCACCCTCGTTCCAACAATGCTTACCATACCCTAAAGAGTAGTTTATGTGGTCTATGGTTCTATGACTACACATGTCCTCTTGTCTGCTTAACACCCAGTAGGTGTTTTCAGGGGTAAGCTCAAAGTCAACACTAACTGAAACACCACTAGTATTCAAATCACCCAAAATTTCACTTACCCAACTTACAGCATTCCTTTCAGTAGCAGGAATAAGTTTAAGTGACTTAAACCCACAATCTCTTAGGCACACACTTGCCTTTAACGGTTTCCAAGATTCATAATCTTCTTCCTGAACAATGGTAAGTTGAAACTCACAGTTAGAATCTAAAAAGTCATGAATGATAGTGTAAGCCCTTGTGATTGAACTACCACGGCTTTACAAACAAGTGAAATATAGCTTATACCATACTCAATCAGCTTCTTTACAATGTCCTCGTAGGGTGTTTCATACAAGTGTGTATCACCTATCTTAATAACAGCCTTAGTAACGGGCATGTTAAAGAAATAGTCACTTAACTCCTTTGAGCTCTCACCAAATATGTACTTTATCTTTTGTGGGGTGTCAGGAGTAAGCACCTTATTGATATACTCAAGACTTTCACAATCAGAACACACTCCACAAGCTTTACCTTCAGGTGTCGGCACATCACAACTAAAGAAATCATCAGGTAAAACCTTATACTGTGTAGCATAGAACAACAGAGATTCCTTGCTGAAATACATGAACGGGGCAAGAATAGAGATTCCAGACCCCTGAATTGTAGCATTTAGTCTGTCCACAAAAGAAGGGTTGGCGTCTACATAGTCAACTACACACCCTTTCATGATTGCTACATAAACAAATTTAGCACCGATACTTTCGGCATAGGATATAGCATAAGACAGGAATACTAAGTTTCTGTACTCCAAATACTGTGAATCTAAACTGGAAAACCCCTCGTCATAAAATCTACTGCTCGTCCAGTCAAACTTAGGAAGGTCAATTACTCTATTCTCAATCCCAAGTTTCTTACACACCTTATTAACACACTCTTCCTGCTGTTTCTCATTTCTAGCACCATACCTAAAGTGCAAAGAATGGATTGCTTCGGGAACATATCTCTCCGCGAGATAGTTGACCAACACAATGCTGTCAAATCCACCACTATTTAGCACAACAATTTTATCATTCGACTTCTCTATCTTTTCTACCATGGGATTATCCTTTCTTAAAAGAAAATCAGCTAGGCGTTGTTCCTAGCTGATTCGGTGTAGCTTAGATTGTGACAGGGGTGGTTCCTTCTGCCTTATCAATTCGGCAAAGAGAATCCCAAACCTGTTCGGGAGTAATGAACTGTCTAGCGAGCGCATCCTCCTCGGGGTTGCCCTGACCATAGTCGGGGTCATTAAACTTGTTCCACGCGTTTATTGAGATTGCTTCCATTGTAGTACCTCCTTTGTACTATTGCTTTGTGAACACAAGAACACTCTATCATGGAATACTAAAGGTGTCAATCATCACTGAACGCCCAGAATCTTGTGTAACTGAATCTGAACTCTATAATCTCTGCCATCTTCTAGTACCCAAGACACTAATTCATTTCCAATGACTGCTTTCTGGTTCTTATCAAACATTGGGCTCAGTAGGATTTTAGCCTGTGTCGGGTAGGTGTCTAGAACATGCTTTGCGAACTCATAGTCGTTTCTATCCGCAATGACAAACACAACCTCATCATTACTCTGAAGACCTAAAAGGTTATCATACATGTTCTTCTCAGACACACCACTAGACGGGCATTTAATGTCCATGATGTACTTAAAACTGCGTCGATACCCTAAATCGGGGAGTTTAATACAACCACTCGTTTCAATAGACACTTTATATCCAAGGTACATCAACTCCTGTGTAAGTGGTATAGTCTCTTCATAAATCATCGGCTCCCCACCAGTGATACACACGTCTCACATACCTATACTTCTTAACTTTAGCTACAAGATTCTCCATTGAAATCCTTCGCTTACACTTTGGGTCTTGTATTTGGTCACAGTACACACAGCCAATAGGACAACCAAACAGACGCACAAAAGATACAAGGAAGACCTGTGTCTGTAGATTCACCCTGTATTGACAGAAACACCTCATCAAGATACATCATGAATCATCACCTCACAGCTTGTCTAAAGAATACTCGGCATAGCTATCTTCAGTCTCCCACAACTTCACAGACACTAAATATACGCCATCTGGTAGGTTGTCCATAATGTTATGGGAGATTATAGCAACCATTATCTCTGCTGTGGGATTGCTGAAGAACAGGTTCAAATCCTGATGGTCGTACTTAGAAATGATAACATCATTGACCAATTTATTTAGGTCTTTGAAGTCGATTATCATTCCGCACTTTGGATTCTTCGTGTCTGTAATAACATCACCTGTAACAGTCACTTCCATCTTATAAGAATGCCCGTGAAGTCTATGACAAGCACCATCATAAAGAGGAAGGTGGTGACAAGCCTCAAAGGTAAATCTTCTAGTAAGTGTCAACATTCAATCACCTCACTTCACAATGGTTCTAAAGACAATCACAGTTCGCACTTCTCCCTTAATTTCTGTCTCACTGTAACCCGGTCTTACAAAAGGTCTAAACCTTTCTGCGCGAAAAATACTCCGCGCTGTAGCTAGTGCTTTAACAGCCTGATTAACAGAAGAAGCACCAATAGCTCTAAGCTCTACAGAAGTATCGCCACTGTCATAGCACTTCACAATACTGCCCTGCAAGCTCTCTTACAGGAGAGCTACCACTGACTTTTAACTGCTTTATAATATCACTCATACTTACTACCTCCATGCAGTATATATCCAACCACTATATTATAGGTAATATACCAAATAAGCAAGTATTTCGCATAAACTAAAAAGGTCACAGCTTTCACTGTGACCCACTTTTTTCTCTGGTCTAGGGGCTTAAACAGCACCCTGTCTACAGGAACATATCCATAGTATCTACTGTCATAGCTCACATCTTCGTTGTCACCGATGCAGTACAAGAACATCTCACCTAGAACATTCCCTTTAATGTGCGTGATTCTCTTAATCACAATTTCACTGTCCTCAGTAGGCGCTTTGTACACTACAACATCACCTATCTTTAAGGAACTCTTCTTGAAAAACTTTGTTCCCCACAAAATTTCACCGTTCTGGTAGGTCGGAAACATGCTGTCACCTACTACTTGAAAAAAAGCGGAAACGGCATAATAAACAGCAGGACTGATTCTATAACACCACTGATTTTCTCTTTAGTTGCTCTCTTCACTCAAACCACCTTTCTTCTCAAGAACGTGTTCTGTATCTACTAAATCAAAGAAGCCTTCAAGTGACAGACAAACATAGTCCCTAGAGGAATCGTGCTGATGGAACACCACTATAGGTGTCTTACCTTCTGGACAATCTTCTTCGGCTTGTTCAATCCACTGTTTCAACTTCCACGTCTTCTGATTCTTTTGCTTCAATGTGAACCTTCAAGTTGTAGTCTGAATCTACAACTACAATATCACCCCTGTAGTCATCTGCTTTACTGCTAGTCTTTGCAAAACCACCAGACTGCGGAGTTCTCTTCAACTCTATACCATATCTACCTTGAAACTTCTTAGCAAGAGTTCTCTCAAACTGTGCGCCCTTTCTTTTAGCAGTTCTACCACGTTTAACCTTTTCATCATTCTTTGTCACCCTGTTTAGTCTCATAGGTAAACACCTCCCTCATGGGATAATAACACCTAAAGAATTTTAGGTCAAATAAAAGGGCTCTGTATCTCTACAGAGCCTTTATTACAACTCAGCTTTCCCACATCAGCAGGTCATTTAACAACTCCCTAAGTCTGTAGGTGGAGGCTAAATCATGGGGTGTTACCCCACCGGAAAGTGTCTCAATGTACCTCAGATACCAGTCTGCTTTTTTCAGGTCTTCCTTACCATTCTTGTTTTTGTATCTCCACATGTACTTGAAAGCGTTACAAAGGCAAAACTTGATAACAGCTCTCAGTCCAAAAGGTGGCTCTCATCACGTCTATGCACTCTAAAGAGCACCCCTGTGTGTAATGGCTCGGATTGATTGCGTCACTCATAATAACCTCCTTATTTAATTCTACCAGAACTGAAATGCTTCAGGTCTTCATAGCAGAGTTTCATCACCTCAAGCATTTGAGGATGCGGTGCTCCTGTAGTACCATGTACTCTCAGGTCAAATATGTGCTGCCACTCTTCTTCATTGGCGGTCACGATAATCTCAGTCTTCACCGAGTTGGGAAGAACTGTTCTTGCTTCTTGCGGAGAGTGACCCTTTTCAATGAGCTCAAAGTATGACTTCTCAGCATACTCACACGCCATCAACCATGTGGAATAATCACTGTCATCATACATAACACTGTCCTGTGTTTCAGGGTTTCTCTTAAAGAACGGCGGGACAATGAAAGAAACCTGATTGCTAAATTTGTCTTTGCTGTAATTGCAGTAACGCTGTGATTCCTGTGCAAAGCTACAAGCTCTATGTCTCACTAACTCGTGGGAAACACCCCTGTCACACACAAACACAACGGTATGTGTAAGGTGCTGTCTAAGCTCCTTTTCAAGAATCTCCTTTTTCAGGATTGATACAAAGCAAGCTCTCTCTCTATCACCCCTGCAAAAGTCATATTCAGTGAACCAAGAGAAGTTATCCTGTCTGTAATATCCTGAACGAATCTCATTCAGGGAAGAACTCAGGATATTCCCTAATACAAGAATCAAGAATAACAGGATAGTCTCTGTCCGCTTCTTTTGCACTGGTCAGCCCACTCAAGAAGAACACGAATAGGCGCGGAAAAAGAGAATGTTACCTTCAGGTGTGATAGTGATAACAGTGTATTTTGTGGAAAGACCACCAACATTAACAAAGAACCAATCGGGATTGTCTTTAACAAGGCAGTGTACCCAGAAGTGCTCTAGCATAGCATAGTGCTTTCTATTCACCAATCCTTTGATAAACTTCTCAGCACTACCTACCTCAATCTTGTCTGTGCTCTTATAGCACGTTCTACCAACCATCTCAACAAACTCTGCGGGAGTTAAAATCCCTTTGTTGATAACCCTATGTGACGGATGTACAAGTATCATATTATCTCCTTCCTACATTCATGTTTCTGTTCTCTTCATTGAAGTCACCTGTTCTTCTGCTTACTTCGCGGGAAATCATGAAAATAATGTCCTCAATCGAAGCAATGTTATAAGACAGTAACTTCACCTTGTTTTTGCAATCGCACCACTCTTCATAAAAAGGTTTAACTTTTTAGGTCTGTATTCACCTCCCTTTCTTTTGCTGTTTCTGAGAGCTTTGTATTTAACAGGTCTCTGTATCTGGATTCACTAGCCTCCATATACTGTAACCTGTGCTCTTCTGCATACATCTCGGCATACCCTAAAAGGGTTCTCATGTAGACCTTCTGCTGTGTAAAGGCATTCAAGTATTGACCTAAATCTCTAGTGGTCAATGTGGTAATGTCCGTGGGAAGGTGTAAATAGTCGTGGTCTATTTTAAGACTACCACCACTTTCTTCGGGACTAAAGAAGTCTACACCCTTCTTGGTAAGCTCTTCGTGTACTATATCGCAATAACTTCTTTTCTGCTTCAGCACCTCTTTAGGGTTTATCTTTTCCTTACCCGTGTGCTTCTTTTTCAGTGTCATAATGCTCCTCTCACACTACCCAACACTCATTCTTGTAGCCACACCACCTACACATGGAACAAGACTTGCTAGTACCTTCTCTTTCAGGAACAACACCACTCTTACAGCAAAGATTCAGGTATTCATAATCTTTTAACACCGAAGTAAGAATCGGTTCTGTGCTCATATTTCGCGCGACACAAAACTCCTTTAACTGTTGGTCATTCTTATCTTCGTACAGGAAGATTACCTTTGTAACAGGTCTAGCTGTATAGAAGAGAACATTGTCCGAGAGCATGTTAAGCTCTACCTCATTCTTAATCTTCTCTTCTCTACTAAACTTAGAGCCACCTTTTTAAGTGCTGATAGTGTGTCTCAAAATAAGAGTACCTGTCATCATAAGATGCGTTAAACTCTTCTACCGTAGAGTAGTGTTTGTGTAACCACAGTCTTCTCTCTTCGGCGCAATACAGGTAAATAAGTCCCTGCATCTTGTGTTCGTCTTTAGCATCAGTAAGACTACGAAATCCGTTATCGTTAATGCTCTTAATCTCTAGGATTGCAACTTCACCATCTAAATCAAGAAACCCGTCAGTGTGTCCCTGAATATTGTATGTGTCGTTAATGATTGGGACTTCATCCATAATGAGAAGTCCCATATCAATGAGTAAGACTGTAGTCTTTCATGTGTGTATGTCCCGTTATCAAAGATTCTCTGAGTACGGGGGTCAATACCACCATCACCGCTAAACTGATTTCTCAGGTAATAGTTAGCGCGATTACATCTCCCTGCCTGGGACGGGGCATTAACATTCACAGCCCTGTCATTAGGCTTATTTGCCTGTTCAAAGAGGTATCTGTCTAAAGGTGCTGTAACATACCCCTCTTTCTTCATAGCACTGAACATATCTTTTAATCCCATTATTTCCACCAAAAGAACTTTAATACAAGAGAACTAAAAAAACAAACCAACAGTTACGACAATGAAAACCAAAAGCGGGAAATAGAAAGGTAACAACACTAACCACCAAGACCAATCAATCACTTTGCAGAGCTTCAGGACTACAAATGTAAGCCCTAACAGGGAGGTGAAAGTCACACCACTGCTCCCCTTATTATCATCGTTCATTCAAAAACCTCCTCACCATAGTTATCAAAAAAATCTTGCTCACGCATGTAGCATAACAGGGTTTTTCATATCCCCGCAAATACTAAAGGTCTTACCGTAGATATACTCTCTTCTAAGGCTTTTTAAGCTCATCTAGCTCGTCCAATCTCAGTCTGTAGGATTTTCTAGGCAAGTGAACTCCCCATAACGTCTACAGGGCTGTTTAAGGGCTGTAGAGAAGTCTTCAGGTCTAAAGATTATGAATCGGGTGTCGTTCTTCAGGTCTACAACAAGCAGAGGAATCCTTGTATGGTCTCTCACAGCTTCTTTGCAATCTTCTCCCACACACTAGCTGTGATAGTGTAGTAGTCCTTCTCTGTGGTCTTGCACTCAATCAGATACTTCTCATTTCGCACGTCACCTTTCTGAGACCATATAGCACCACTGGCTAAAGTGGGTCTTGCGTTAAAACTCTTTGCGACACTTCTCTCCTGTTTCTGGCTAACTCTTTTAGAAGTCTTCATAAACACCTCAATCTAATCTTGAACGACCTGTTTTCTTAAACATGGTCTGTGCTGTAGCTGACCTATTCTGTTCCCACCTAACACAATACACGTTGTTTGCTTCTACAACCATGTCATACTCAATCACATCACTGTTCTGGCACACCTCTTCTTTATCCCCACTTGCTTGGTAGTAGTAGGCACAGTTAAAGCATGACCTTGAGTAGTAGGGGTTGCTTGCAAGTCTCTTTCGACTTTCGTCATATCCCCTTGTAAACATCTTGCGGGAAGGTGTTTCCCTATGAGACTTTTCAATCTCATAGGCGTGGTCATCTAACCACTCTTGTCCCATGCTCATGTTATCCCTTTCTCATAATGTCAAGAACCTGTTTCTCTAACTTCTCAATCACATCCTTGTTATCCTTGATGTAGTTAATCAAGTTCTCTTTACCCTGAAACTTGTTGTCGGGGTTGTCGGTAAGGTAGAAGTAAGCACCACTTCTACTGATTAACCCGAAGGACATTGCCTCAAGAATGATAGACAGGTAAATGTCACAATAACCCTTTTTAATTCCCGCAGAATTGTTGGAATCAGAGTACATGTCAAACTCTCCGTGTCTACCAGAAGGGAAGGTCTTGTTCTTCTCAACCTTATACTTAATGACCTGTCCTACTTGGAGCTTACTGTCACCTGTACCTTCTACTAAAGCATCTCCCCGTCTCAATCTCAGACAAATAGTCTGCGCGAAATCTTTAGCCTTACCTCCCGGAGCAAACTCGGGATTACCATAGGAACCAATCTTATCTCTAAGCTGATTGATACCAATAATGGTAAAAGGCATGCTACCACTTCTCCGAAGCTTGTTGTTCTTGCTCTGGTACTTTCTAAAGAACTCTCCCAACAGCTTTGCTCTCACGCCCATCTGTGTGCTCTCATCCATGTCACTCTCATACTCTTTAATCGGTATCAGGGCTTCAATAGAATCAATCACCGCAAGTTTAATATTGTCATCATCCATGAGGTCTAAAATCATCTGCGTGACTTCTTCAAGACCAGAAGACGGGTTGTACATAAACAGGTTCTCATTAACGCCGAGCTGTGTAAGATAGTTGCTGTCTGTAGTTCCCTCTGCATCACAGTACACTACAGTCTTACCATACTTCTCCTGAAACTCTCTAACTGTGTGGAGTGTGACTGTGGTCTTCCAAGAAGAGAATGCACCCTGAATCTCAATGTATCTTCCTACAGGAAAACCCCCCACCAGAGAAATATCTAAAGACAGGATGGAAGAACTAAAGCGGTGAAGATTATACCAATCATCTTCAGAGGAACTCTCACTGGAATTTTTAGGAAACCCTCTCATCAGACTTCCCGCGCCATACTTCTTCTCACAGTCTGCTATTACCTTCTGCAAGGCTTTCTCTCTCCCCGTATCAATCACAGCTTCTTTCTCTACAACCTTCTTAACACTCTTGCTAACCATCATGTAGTCTCCTTCTTCTTTCTTGTTCTAGTGATGGGTTTCTTAGTAACCTCTTCAGTAGTGTCATCACTTAATGTGATGTTTAGCCTACAAATATTTTTGAGGATATAACTAGCGGGTGAAAGAGTTTCCCTAAAGTCATCAGAATCACAGAAAGTTGTCCAACGTGAACTCTCTAATTCTTCATAGTAAATACTATCTTCATCCACTGAATCTCGAAGGTCAGTCAATAACCCTCTAACTACTGCTCTGGAAATAGGTAAGTATCTCCTGTTCAGGTTGGATATATCTAAAGCAGCCTTGGCAGTCTGTTCAATAAACTCTGCCCAAAGTTTGTCTCTTTTAGCAATGAGTTCAGCCTCTTCTTTCTGATAGCGTAAGTTGTTTTCTGCTACCCTATTTTTATTCCACTTCACAGTCTTGTTCTCATCAAACACATAACCCTCACTAAGAAACTCAGTAGTGGGTACTACACTAGCGTGAACAACCTTCCAGTAGTAATCTTCAACATACTCCCACAGACTGTCCATGCTTACAAGTCCTCCTCTTCTTCGAGCATCTTTCTGATTTCAAAATCCCCTTCTCTTTCGAGCTGATTAAGAACCGCTCTTGTGAAAAAAAGTCTGTCTGGTTATCACCACACTTCTTTACATGAATCCCGATACGGTCAAGTAAAGTCTTACTAGCCATGAATGTGGTTCGGTCTTTCACAGGAACATCAATAGAACTTCTCATACCTATCTCCTTTTCTAAAATCATAAAAGCATACTTCGCTAGAAGTATGCTTTTACTATAAACTTCTTTCACTAAACTGTCAAATGCGTATTTTACACATCAGTACTCCCCAGACCACCTACTCTCTCAGAGACTACTTCCTCTTCTTCAGCATAGAAGAATCTTTCAAGAATCCCCTGAGCATAGGCTTGTCCCTTCTCAATCACCACTGTAGAACTACTGGGGTTGTGGAGCTTCACCTTAATGTGTCCCTCATTTTTCGGGTTGTTGTAATAGTCACTGTCAATGATACCTACAGAGTTATCAAAACAAACACCGTACTTAAATCCTAAAGAACTTCTCGGGTAAAGCTTCAGAACATACCCCTCTTCAATCGCACACTTAATACCTGTGGACACTTCTAAAGAAGTTTTCGGAGGAAGAACCAATCTCTCTGTAGCAAAGAAATCATACCCCGCACTTCCTTTAGTAGCTCTCTTAGGAATTAGCACACTGGAGAGAGACGAAATACCATTTCGGCTCATTTCTTCAGCACTCACCTTTTCAAATCTTGCAACAACACACTTACTCATTTTCCTTCTCCTTTTCTTCTAAATACTCATCAAAATCTAAACCAGTCTCAGGGTCATACCAGTCTACCCAATCATGCTCTTCTTCGTCAAAGACTTCAAGACCCGCAAAACTCATGTGGTCGGGAATCACCCCACTACTTACAGAAAAGTTCATAAACTCGGCAATGGCATCAATAGCTTTCCATGCCTCTTCAGGTGAAGAGACTTCCCTGTAGTATGTGCAGTGTTCCTCAAAGTAGACCGTAAAATACATTCTAAGTTTCATGTGTATACCTCCCTTTTGCATTTGTAAACACTTTGCATGATAGAGTAAGGACAAATCACTTGGCTTCCTGATAGTTGTTTCCAAAGTCCGAATCAGCCCTTAAATACTTAATGCACTTCTTGGGGTCATCCCCAAATGGATGCTCCATGAGGTGTTTAATAATCTGTATTGCTTCTTCGACATTTTCTTCAGGACATTCAAACACTAACTCATCGTGAACCTGAATCAGCATGTTACAACGAAGCTCTTTTAACCTGTCCTCGTTTGCAACTCTAATCTGTGCGTTGACTGTAATATCCCCTGCTGTACCCTGAATAGCACTGTTTACAGAAAGACGCTCAGAGTACGAAGCAGTTTCATGTCCCTACTGTTAATATCAGGTAGTCTTCTCTTTCTACCTAAAACAGTATATACGAACCCGTTTCTGTGCGCGAACTTTTTTTGAGACTGGATAAACTTTGCGACCCCACTGTAAGAAGTGAAATACTTGTCTATGAACTTTTGAGCTACATCAGCACCAGTCCTGCAATGGTACTGCTCAAGGTATTCACTGTCACCTAAATCTAGTGGGCTGTAATGGTCACTTCTCAAGTTCTCATACAGGAGTTTAGCACCTCCACCATACATTAGCAAGAAGTTGATTGTCTTTGCCGCTTGCCTAAGATGCGGGTACTTCTTCTTGCATTCAACAGGTGTACAGTCTAATCCGAACATGTTCACAGCAGTAGAACCATGAGCGTCATCGTCATTTGCGAACATTTCAGACAGGTTCTTATCACCACTAAAGTGTGTCAGACAAACCATCTCAAGGTTGTGATAGTCAAGGGCAATAATCTTCATTCTCTTGCCCGTCACAGGGTCAACACTACCTATAAACACACTTCTAATCTGATACTTCTCGTCCTCATCCGCTTTAGGTAACTGCTGTAAGTTGGGACTGCTACAAGAGATTCTACCTGAATCTGTACCTATCTGGTTAAAACTGGGGTGTACTTTCCCGTCTTCATAGAGCTGTTCAAGAATCCCGTCAACAAAGGCTGTCTTCAGCTTAGAAAGCTTTGCATAGTCCAGAAGAAGCTTACACACTTCAACGCCCTGTTGCTTTCTCTTACTGCTTTTATTTTTGTAGACCTTCTGTGACAGTCTCCATATAGAATCACTGTCTGTGCTAGGAGCACCACTCTTTGTTAAAGCAATGGGAGTAAACCCGAAACTCTTCTCTACAAGATTCATGTTAGTGTTTGGCAAGGAATACAACTTCCCCGCTTTAATGAAGTAACCCCTAGACTTCAGTGTTTCTTCATCTCTGTTAGACCACGCTTCTCTTAAAAACTTGGCGGGAAGTTTTTCGGGGTCAAAGGGCTTCGGGTCTTTAGAATACCCAAACAACAACTCAGCTTTCTGCTGACCACTAGAGATGTTAAACTCAACACCCGCAAGCTCATATATCTTATACTGTAACTCTTCTAAATCGGCTTGCATGTCTTCGCCCATTTTCTTCAGTTTAGGAACATCTACTGTCACGCCCTGTTCTTCCATGTCAAAGAGTACGAACATAAAGGGAACATACATTTTATAATAGATTACGTCCATCCCTTCATCTATGAGCTCTTTCTCATACCCCAAGCAATTGCACCAAGTAAAGAAAGCGTCATTTAGTGCATAGGGAGCACCTACTTCAATAAGGACTAAATCAAAGGGGACTTTTGCATTCGCAGAATACCCAAACTGCTTTTTAACACTGCTAGGAACACTTTCAGTCACCATTGCAAAGTGCGTCTGGTCAATACCCAAGCGCTCTTTTGTGTTTTGCTTCAAACCGTTAGGTGTATTCTCATCACACAACCAAGAAGCTAACATACCATCGAAGACATTTCGAGAATTGACAGTAATACCTATTCTCTTCAAGACGTGTAAATCGAACTTGAGATTCCACCCGAAGATTTTAACATCAGTTCTGGCGAACACCTTACTAAGTGCTGTAACAGCTTCGTCAAGTTCAACCTGATTATCTAAATCTTCGTCTCTCCATGACCCAGTGGAATATAGTAATTGTCGTTCTCTCCCCACGAAATGCTAATACCTACACACTTGAAGTCTTTATTATCACCTAAAACATTCAATGTGTTAGTCTCAGTATCAAAGGCAAAGGCAGGGAATGGTCATCATCTTCCCAACTAGAGATTCAGCTCAAAAAGAATTGGTAATAATCTGTAGTTCAAATATCTTAGGTCTCCACGGGAAATTCTTATTCCACCCGCAAGTAAGGTTCGGGCTAAAGGGTAAGACTTCTTTTGAAATCACCTTCTTTAATTTCAGTTTAGGTTTCAACTTAGGTTTTACCCTAGACTTCTTCACAAGCTTCACTGTGTTATCCCCCTATCTAAAAATAGTCTATAATTGCGACAAAGGCAATTATAGACTATTCAACTCTATGTGACAAATGACCTTACTGGTTCAACTTCTCTTCAAGAACCTTGCCCGTCTTGATGAGACAGCACCTTCCTGTCTTCAGTCTTCCAGTCAACACCGTTGAAGTTTCCCTTTCTACCCTTTCTGACTTTCGTCTGGATAGTGAAGAGACCCTTAAAGGAAACACCACCCTCTTCGATGCACATATCCTGAATGACATTCAAAACATCATTCACGATAGTGGTAGCCTCTGCCCTACTCACACCCCTCTTCTTTGCAAGTCTTTCGATGCACTCTTTAATACCTTCCATTTCTTTGTCCTCCTTGTTTTTTTATAAAGTCATCTCTTTTTCAAGAGCTGCTTTGTCCTAGGCTTAACACTGTTCTGAGCTTTCTTAAACTTAGACTTGAGACCACCCTTAGAAGAGAGCTTCTTCTTCTTGGGAGCTTCATCCTCTTCCTCGTCATCTAAAGACACAAGACGGTCTCTACCTGAAGTGGTCTCTTTCTCTTCGTCGTCCTCATCTTCATCATCGGAATCGTCTTTACCACTCTTCGTAAGCATAAGAAGCTGATTCTCAACAATGGTCATAAGACTGTCCATAGTACCATCATACTCATCCCGAATATTTTCGGGAAGTAACTGTCTAATCTCTTCAACAGAAAGCTTTTCTTTTTCACCGCGCTCAATCGTGTAGGTGGTCTGTGTTCCCTTACCTAAGCGAATGATAGTAACATCTCTATCAGAGAGACCATACCTATCGCTGATTCTATCTAACTGAGACACAACCTTCATTCCCTGCACAAACAGTCTGACCTGATTCTTACCCTTCTGGGTCTTACCGTTCTTGTCTGTGTACTCGTACTCCCGTCTGTCAACAACTAAATACGCGCCCTTGTATGTAGGGTCTGTCACCCTCTTCACAGAAAGGACAAGAGCTATCACCCGTACAACAATACTGCTCGTATCTGTCACCGCGCTTCAGGTTGTGCTCATAGAAATTGACAGGCTCTTCGGTGAGAAACCTAACATCGGCTTCATCACCGTCATCTTTCAGGAAGAATCTCCAAAAGACGCTTACCCGCGTTCTCTCTTGCTTCATCCTGACGCTTCTTCTCAGCACGACTTGCGTCATAACCTCTGGCAAACATTTTTTTCCCATGTCTCTACCTCCTAATCTTGATTTTTCAACTACTCTATTTAACATTGGGAACAAGCACACTGTAACACGCTGTAAAACAAGTGTCAACTCATACGCTTTATACTACCACGGGTAGCTAGACCTTCAGAGTGTGCGTCTTGTATCATTAAAGAGATTTCTTCTCTAGACCAGTCACACACATCTTTCCCATCATCGGGATAATCTACGACCTTAAAGTCTATCTTACCTTTTAACAACTCTTTGGACTTTTCTCTGCCCTCTATACCTCGGTCATCATTATCACCTAACCATATAACAGTAGCACAGTTCTCCAATAACCACTTAGCTTGTGGTCTTGAAAGACTACCCGTCATCATGGCTAAAGTGTTTGTGAATCCTATACTGTGCATTCGTATTGCGTCAAATTGTCCCTCAACGATAATCACAGTGTCATTCTTGACTTCAACCTTATCAAGCGGGTACAGATAATTACCTCTGTTAAAATCCCAGTAGATTTTATACCGCTGATTCTTCTTTCTGTTTTTAGCTATGTATCGACCTATAACACCTACAAGATTACCTTCCCTGTCAAACACTGGAATAGTAATAGTCTTGTTGTCTAAGTCTCTACCTATCTTAAACTTCTTCAGGTCTTCTTTTTGTGAACCCGCGCTGAAAAGAAATAGGAATAGGTTTCTTTACCACTCATAAAAGGGGGCAATCTTAAACATAGGGAGTATACCTGAAGCGTCGTCTTCAAAGGAATCTTTGTTGCTCATACCTCTTAACGCTCTTCAGTCTCTTTCCCACAGTTCTAACTTCTAGCTCATATCTGGATTCAAGAAACTCCTGTGCGCGTCTGTAGGCTAGGAAAGAAGTCTTTCTCTCCCGTTCAGGTGTACTGGTATCAAGACCAAACTCATCAGGTCTGGAATAAGACAACAGCTTTGCAAAAATCTCCTGCAAACCCACAAGAGAAACAATGACACACTTGTTTGTCTTCAGAAACACCCATACTAGGGTTGTGCTCACCATGTACAGGACAGCACACTAAAAGATTCGGTGGATTTCCACATGCGCGGAGATGACCCGCAGTAAATCAACAGGTCATCTATTTGTTCTTTAGTCAACCTACTGCTCATATCTCAGCACCACTTATCACAGAAAAAGGTGTCGGGTTCAGAAATCTCTACACCCAGTTCAAAAACAGGTTCGGAGTGGTCAATGTAACACCTGTCTACATCATCACACACAGTCTGTAAAAGATTGTCCTGCTTCCACTCTTCAATCTTCTCTTCTAGGGTCTTCTTAAAAATCCCCAGTCTCTTCTCAGAAAGACCAAACGACCTAAGAAGAATCTCCAACTCTGAAGAATCAAAAAGGAACACTGTGTAAAGATTCTTGAACAACCTCATACAGATAACCGTCTTCAGCAACATGTCTCACGGAACTGTAAGGTTCGTCCACAACATAGTTAATGCTGTTTGCATAGCACTGACCGTTCTGGAAGTGTCTGCACCACTTACAGCAGTGATACATAGCGTCTAAATCATTGTTGCACTTGTCTTCTGTAGAACGCTCTATAGGGCTCTCTACACGCTCTATAGGCAACGATATAGTCTTTCTTCGTACTCTCTTCAGCATTTTATTCCCCGCTTTCTAAAATGGATTGTGGTAGTGTTAAACACTGTAGCAGAAAAGGTGCTAGGTGTAAAATCACCTAGCACTCTATCTTATATGTCTATCCTCTTACCAGAATCTTCATTGTCATCGTTTGAAACATCTTCAACAGAATCCTCGGCATATATGCTATCAAAGCGCATTCTATCGAAATCCCAGTTAATGATTACTTTCCCCAGTGTTCCCTCACGCTGTTTTAAGATTCGTATTCCCATCTCTTTATCATTTAACATGACCTCATCTCTAAACAGCGCTAGCACATTATCACTGTCTTGACCTATGGACTGTGTGTACATAATGCTACCTAACTCTGGACCCGTCTTCTTACTTGTGTTCTTGTCAGCCTGAGAGTTAATGACAATAGGTATATGCCAACCTTTAGCAGTCTTCTTCAGGTCTCTGGTAATGTGCGTAACTCTCAACCAATCATCTTTAGCCCCCTGTTCATCTTCCATGAGGTAAGCACCATCTACTAACACTAAATCGGGCTTCTCTCTTTCAATCACGGAAATAACACTAGAAATTCCCGTTGCGGATTCAATAATAAGAGGCTCAAGTTTGGGAAGGTCTTTGTCCAGAAATTCAAAAGTAAGCCTGTTCTTGTTCGGCAGAAAGGTTACCTGACTTAAAGGCATTATAGCTAAGAGCACCGTTCATCATACCGAACAGCATTGCTTCAAATCTATCCTGCATTAGTTCGGTGCTCATCTCTGTGATAAACACACACACCTTATACCCTGCAAGCATAGAGTAAGCACCTAACAGAACAAGAAGCCAAGTTTTTCCAACTCCTGTTCCTGCTATCACAGTAGTAAGAGTTTCTTTAACAAGACCTTTAAGAAGATAGTCTAAGTGTGGTATACCAGTCGGAATACCTATCATTCCCTTATTCTTCTTTCTGTTTAAGTACACCTCTTTTCTGTCTTCAGTGTTCTTTGTAATGTCCACACTGGAAGTCTCTACTATCTCATCTTCAATCTTCCAGATACCTTTCTTCATTAAAGCATAGGCTTCTTCTGACTTTCCCTCATCCAGAAGTTTGGCTATGTCTTCGGTAATATCAGCCATGGTATTATGCTTCGCTTTAGTTCTGAGCTCACGACACCAGTATAGTAGTGTCTCTTCTGTTCCCACGACTTCTTCACCATTAACTTCTCTGGTCTCAAGGTCATAGCTCGGAAACTTCTGTAAAAGAGCCCGCTGTGTGGGTACTTCACCAGTATCCTTAAAAACACTGGAAATATAATTAAAGACCCTTCTATTATCACCTGTTAAAAAAATGAGGGCTTTATCTGAAGGTCTTTTAGCACCTTAAAATCTTTGGTCTCAACAAGCTTAGATATAAACCCGCGCTCTACACTGTAGGAAGACCTACTCTTCTTCTTTTTAAGCATACTCATCAGCTCCCAGTCAAATATTTTGAATCACTCAATAAGCATAGTAAAAAACACAGGACAAGTCAAATTGTCCTGTGCTTACGAAGAATCCTGTGTAGCTCACTGGATGTAATAGCGAACTTACTATTTGCTAACCCTCTCGTTTCAGAATTATCAATGTAATAAGACAACTCTCCGGTATTTAACATTCGAGTTACCTGAGAAATACTACTAACATTTACAATCCTGCTAAATGGAATATAAACACCTTTTTGGAGGGCTTCTAGTCCAGACCTAACTATCTTGTAGTTCTCATCATCTATAACCAAAGCTACTGTGTACTCAGTGTCCCAGTAAATATGGTTCATTAAAGACAAAACGCTGTCATCTAACTCTGCCCGACTTTCTTTCCCCACTAGCTTATTAAGAATCTTGTCGGGGAAAGTCTTGTCCTTATAGTGGACAAGACTGTTCTCATACCGAAATCCAAACACAAAACTCTGACTGTTTGAAATGTCACCCCTCAACATCGTACACCTTCTCAAAGTAGTCCGTAATTCTAATTCCATCACTCGGATGACTAACAACATACTCATAAGACCTTACACCAAATGACCCATCTTTCTTAATAGGTGTAGCCATAATTTTACCGGTAGAATAGTCTATGCTCAAGCCGTACATCTTACCTTTAGAGAACATAAAAGTATCTCTAATACACCTAACCTTCTCACCATCAAAGAAAGGGTAGAGATAGTGGTAATTCCTTTTAACTAAACACTGTATTGCTTTCTTCTTGCAAAGCTCTGCTTCAGATAAAGCCTTTTTGCTTTCTCTGTCCCAATACTCAGCACTCTCTGTCCTCTTATCTTCACCCATTGAATACTTCTCCTCTCCTGTCTTCACTGTCTATGATTATGACAGTGGAATTACCATTTATTAAAGACACAATGCTAGACCCATAGAACTCACGCAAGGCTTGCGGTGTTAGGTTCGTACATATGACAGTAGCAAGACTGTGTTCTTCTCTATAGCGTAACAAGTCCTCAAGTATAGGCTTTGCTATCTTGCTATCAATCTCTTTCCCGATTTCTTCTAGGACTAGAAACTCTACACCCTTATACTTGTCTAAAAGGTCTATCTCTATCACATCCCGCTCTTGTTTAGAAGCACCCCAACTCTCAGTGTAAGCACTAATGTATGCACTGAATGTGATACGCTTACAGGAATACCTGTTCCTATATGCTTCGGTCAAAATGATGCAGGAAAGAAAACTCTTTCCCACACCATTACTTCCCATAAAAGCAGATTCCCCCTACCTTCTCGGATGTTATTGGTTATGTCTGCTAAATACTTCTCAACAAAGACCTTCACATTCTTCAGCGACTTTTTTACCATAGGTATCAAAGTCTGTAATCTTCTTCCGCAGAATTTTTCTAGGAACACCTATCATAACCAGACTTCTAGTGTTCAAGGTCTCTCTAACAGGTCTGCTCATAACACGACACCCACATTGTCATCAGAGCTTGTGTCTTCAAAACTAGACCACTCTCTGCTCTTAACACTTGCTTTAGTGTCCTGTTGCTTTCTAGGCACATACTTGTCATCAACCCACAGAAGCATGTCTTTGTAGATAGTGTTTACCCAACCACTAGACAAGACACCAATACCAAGTCTATTCTTGTCTAAATAGCTCTGGTCACTTAAAAACAGGAACTCAATCATCCCGCAGATTTCTCTAGGGGAGAACTCTTTCAACAGACGCTTCATAATTCCCGAATCTTTTCCCATGTTAGCTACATAGTAGGGATAACCACTCTGTTTGGAAGTCTCCTTAAAGAAGAACACAAGGTCTGTAGCCTTAAAGTTATCTATGTGCTCATCAAGATTTTTCGTACTTCTTCAGGAAAACAGCGTAAGGCTCATTACCATACTTCTTTGTATGAGGAAGAATCTTGTACAGGCGGTGCAGGAGTAGTCTCCATACCACGAGCTTCTAAAAACTCTTTCTTGAGATTCAGTTTAGGTGTACATTTCATGTGTGCTTCTCCCTTCACGTTGAACTTTGAATCACAAACAGTATAAGGCTAAACGCTCTAAAAGACAAATAGCCCGACTGGATAAACACCAATCAGGCTATTAAGTTTTAACCCGTGTACTGAGATACCAACTCTTGAAGAGTGCTCTCAACAACACTGCTCACCCGCTGATAGGCTTGCTCAACAGTCTCACCTTCTTGAACGGTATCTGACAACCAAACATCAGCGCGGAGACTTTCATAATTCTCCATATTAATGGTAGAACCTAAAGAGATTCCAACTACTGTACCACCACTCAGGTGTTTTACAGAATGGTCATTGGGAACACCACTCTTCAGCACTTGCTGATTGTCTTTAGTTCCCAGTGTGACCTGAGGAGTTTTCAAGTGCTTTGTCTTTAAGACCCTTCTTCAATGCTTTGCTCTTTAATGCCATGATATTTTTCTCCCGTCTTCTAAATCACTTAAATCATCCCGTGCGCTTCAGAGTTCTTAATGGTAACGGCGACAACATAGTCTTCACCATCAAGTGTAAGCTCAATGACACGACCTTTATCATTGAACTTAGTACAATGGTAAGAAGAATCAAGACCAAACTGATTAGACACCAAATGTGTAGCAGTCATAAGTCTTTCTACTGTAGCATCACCATCATCAAAAAAACTTCTTTCTCTTCAACCACTTCACTCTTTTTTTACTTTTTGAGAGCCATTTTCTACACTTCCCTCCTCTTTGAAAAAAACAGGTCATTGACCTTTTGAAACTCTTCATGTACCCACTTAGAAAACGATGTTCTGCTATAAGAAACACCTGTAGTTAAATGAGCTTTCTCAGCGCACCTAACTATAGCTTCAATGTGTTCTTGTGTGTACATCCTTCTATTGTGTAATCTGAAAGGTGTCGGGGGATTAACGCAGACACTTCCCACTTCTCACTGTCTGAGAAGTCCTACCTAACGCTGTAGCAAGAACTGCTAAATTGTACAGGTAGGTTTCTCGTCCAGTGATAGGGGACTTATACGGAATCTTCTTTCCCCAAGGTGTCTTATCAAACTCCATTTAATCACTTCCTCTTCGCGGCTGACTTAAAAGAAGACTGCTCAACACTCGGCATTGATTCCTTCTCCTTAACAGAAACGCTGTAGGTAGTGGTAACATCGGTAAAGCTCTCTACCACATCTAAAGACAGTCTACCTTCTGCTACAGCACTGGACAGCTTATCCTCATTGACTGTTCTAACAATGTGCTCATCAATAAGGTCTCCCATACCCATAGATTCTAAAGTGTCTACTGCAAGAGCCTCATTGATTCGCATTGTCTTTCTGGCGACCTTACCCGCAATGTACTCATCATTCTCTAAGAAGAATGAACCCTTGTCATCTTTGACACCATACTCCTCAGCATACTGCTTAATTCTCTCAGCAAGCTCCTTCTTTCTAGCATCCAGACTTTTTAATCTGGTCTGAAATGTCGGAGTATTCAGCACTAAGCTTGAACACCTCTTCCTTAGAAAGAGAAACAGGGTGGATTAACGCCTTTTTTAACTTTGACATTGACTGCTACCTCCTGTGGTTTTTTCTGTAATTGAAAGTCTAGCACTTTATCTAGTAAAGGTCAATTATACCCTCTGCTAAACATTTGGCGAACACCTTTAACCAGTGTAAGAGACTTTGGAAGCTTATACCTTAACTCTCTGTATGTCTCTAGTCTTGTCTGAAAGTGTCTCTTCAAAGAATAACAATCCTCATATCTCACGTCATACACTCTTACAGGGTCTAGCTTACCCACTTTTCGTCTTCTGATTCTACCTGTAGCTTGCTCCACATTCTTAGCATTGTTCAGAGAAGATACTAAAAACTCTACTTCCCACGATTTTACATTTGTCCCTTCTGTAGCTTTTGCATATGTCGCTAAAGTGATTAAACACTCTCTATTCTCTGCCCGCTTCATCATCTCGGACGAACTCTCTTTGCTGTCACCATAGTACAGTAAAATCTGTTCTCTTGGAACCACACTACTCAGATACTCACAGTACAGATTGATATGCTCCTTCTGCATGAAAAGGGCGATAATAGAGTGACCTTGCTGATACTCATACAGAATGTGGGAACACACTGTTTCCATCGTTTCAGGGCTTGCTACGGCAATATTATCAACGGTTAAATACGAAATCTTAGGTCTGGAATGAAAAGGAATGTCCTCAACATAGCAAAGCTTACTAGGAATATCCTCTGTGGGAATATCATAGAGATTGACCACATCTTTACCCACAAGGATAGGTGTGTATCTAAAGGGACTGTCAATAGTCCTAACCTCTACTTGACAAATATCTTCATCATCTTCCCGAATTTCGTGCTTATAACAAATGCCACCAAAGAAAAAATCAAACACAAAATCAAGACCGTCAGAACGTTTAGGTGTAGCAGAAAGACCTAAACGATATTTGCTGTTAAACTTGTCAACCACATTGAAGATGTTTAGACCACAGTGGTGTACCTCATCATGTACTACCAGACCAAACTGGTTAGTGTACTCTGCTAAATCTTCGGGGCTCATCCTGTTCAGTGTTTGAAACATGGCAATCGTTACCTGTTCTCCCACTTTTCTAGTCTTAGCTTTAATCAGACCAACATCTATTTTACCAAAGCACAATTCAATGTCTTTCTTCCACCCCGCAACTAGGTCATCCTTGTGTACTAAAATCAAAAGTCTTCTGCCCCAAACTTTTTGCAATGTGCAGAGCTAGGATAGACTTACCCTTACCTGTTGGTAACTGAACAAGCTGTTTGGGGTACTTCTCACCTAACTGAGCTAAATAGGCTTTCTCTGCCCGCTCTTGGTCATCCCTCAGCTCTAGCAAAAATTTCGGGAAAGAGACAGGAACCTCTTTCCGTGAATCAGTAACTAAAGTCGGCTCTTCACCTAAAAGCTCTGAAACATTAACACCTGTAGGGACTGAAAGAACTTTCGCTCTCTCCCCGCCACCTACACTAACACTGTGCTCTGTGTAGTAGGTTAAAGTCGGCAGGGATAGAAACATGGGAGTAACCTGAGAATTTAATTGCGCTATGATAAACGGGATTGTCCCTAGTAAGATACCTCTTCAGCGCATTACGCTGTTCAAGAGTTAGACCAAAAAAACTTCTTGTCTGTTTGACACTTCAATCTTCATAACCACCTCACTTGTTAAAAGCTGATAAATCGTTTACTTGCAAAGAGCATAACACACAAAGCAAAAAAAGCGCAAATGTCATAAAAAAACTTCCTAAAGACCTAGAAAATCGCTTAGTTCTGTAATATTACAGACCTAATATTACAGACCTAACATTACAGACCTAATACTAAATCTGTAATACTACAGACCTAATATATATATATATATAAATAATATAATTATATTAAATTATATAAATAATATTAAATTAAATAAAACCTAGTAGTAAACTACTAGGTTTTTATTTCTAACCACACTCGAGCTGACGCTCTTCGTTGGCGGAACACTAAAACACTAAAGCTCAGCTGTTTTAGCCTGTGACTGTTTTAGTCTACGACTTCAGCACCAGAATCAGGTGTTTCAGTGTCTTTAGCAGGATTCCAAGTACCATCATAGTCAACATAGTAGTACATGTAACCCTTATTCGGCGCGATAGATTTCGCGGAGCGAATGTAAGCGTTTGTAGCCATAGCACCTGTTTTAGTCAAGAAGTAGTTAGAACCATTGATGTTTAACCACTGGTTAGCAAGCATTCCCCCATCACCTGCAAGGTAATACCAACTGCCACCAGACTTAAACCAAGTGTCGCGGATAAGAAATCCTGCGTTATCAAACACATACCAACGACCAGAGATGAAAGCCCACTCACCTTTTAGCTGTCTTCCATTCTCATCAGTGTATGTCCATCCCGCAACACTCTGAGACCAACCAGTATGTGCTTTAGCTCTGTGTGCAACACACGCCATGTAAGCAGTCCACGAGGTAAACTCAGCACACCAGTACACACCATTCATGTTATACCAAGCACCATACTTAGTGTAGTTTTTATCTCCCGGGTTTGCTTTCTTGTCCTCTAAATGGGCATTACTGGCTTTCTCTACATACCCGATTTCTGCTCTGGCAACAGCAACCATCTCTTCAGCAGTACAGGTGTCATCACCAAACATAGGTCTGCCAAAACCGTTGATTAGATTCGTACCACCGACTTCGGACGCTGAAAAATATACACTTTTTCAGCAACACAACCACCATCTCTGGAGAAGTATTTTCCGGCAGAAGTGTTACCCTCTACAGTAGTCACCTTAAAACGATTAAAGGGAAGTCTCTCTACACCTACTACAATACCAACGTGTGCAACACGTTCTTTTCCTTTGCTGTAGAAGTAGACTACATCACCAACTTTAGGCTCTTTGAACCAATGTCCCGCTCTAACAAAAAGAGCTTTTCCACTGACTGTGTATGAGGTGTAATCACCACACAGTAGCTTCTGACCCGCTTGATAAGCATTCATATTTATTCACCTCCAATGAATATTAAAACACTGCGGGAAGGTTAATCCCGCAGTGATTGCTGTTAAATTTAGTTACTGTTTGTCACCAGATTCAATAAGCCGAGTGAACATCTGATGAAGACCTGTAGAGGCAAGACCAGAAAGAGCACCAAATACAACACTCTCAAGGGAAATACCTTTAGCAACACACCCGAGAACAGCACCAAGAACTGCAAGAATGGTCGGAATGTAGTCATTAGAGACTGCATCCAACCACTTAATGTGCTTAATGCAGTAGCCCACAATCAGGCAAGCAAAGACCACAATCGGAATGTAATACTGTGTAAAATTCATCTCCATAACACTTTCTCCTTAAAAAAATCACTTACTCCGTTACTTTATTGTCTCGCAGGGGAAGTTTATCCACTTCTCTCATAACCTTCTCTGCTGTCCCATTACCACCTAACTTCTTATAGGGTATATAGAGATAGTCATAGAGGTTCTCATACTCATCATGAGTAATGTACCCGCGCTTAATGTATTCGTTACGCAGAAATAAGATACGGTCATGACCTATTCCCACTAAAGAGGATGCCTGCTTCTGTAGGGATTCAGTCTGATTAGTGTCGTTCTCCTTTAATTGGTCTAAACACGCCTCTAACTTTTTCAGTGTTTCAGCGTGTAGCTCAAAACGCTTTCTACCAATCTCTCTGGTTTCCTTAACATTAGTTTCAATCAGAGCTTCTAACTCTTTTAGCTTATCATTCTTCGCGTCCCTTCTACTGATTAGAAACTGAAGAAATGACAGAACACCACCTGTTAAAAAGGCGGTAAGGACATAAGATGCATCCATATAACACTCTCTCCTCTGTTTATAGATTTACCGCTATTTGTACACCACGATTGTTTGTTCACAGGTTGTGTACCTGAAGGTCTCTATAAACAGAGAAGACAGGCTTTACAAACCTAAAGGCTTTTAGTTCCTCAGTTTTGGCGGTTTTATAAGTTAATCACCAGAACGTTCGGGCTCGGAAGGTGTAGCAAGATTTCCAGAATCGTAGTCATATCCTGTAATGATTGTGAACTCTTCCTTAGTGATTCTACCCTTCTTCACAGCGTTCTTCACCATACCTAAAGTCCAGAAGTGGAAGCAGTTGTAGTACAAGTCTACCTTTCTACCAAAGCTACTCAGACCCGGTTTCTCTTCCCACCTATTCATGTCTCTTCCTCCTCAGCATCTTCAATACTGCTCATATCCTCTGCCTGACTGTCTTTGTTGGGGAGTGTAACATCAGCCATCATTGCAAGGTACTCAATATCAGACCCCTGTCTGACTACCTTTGCAACTAATCGCTCATAGCGTCTACTCTCTGCCACACTCTCTGTTAGTCGATTAAACAGCATCTAAATCGCCTCCTTAACAAATGGCGCACACAGGTGTGCAATAGGCAACATCAAAGGCTTTCTTCTTGCGGAATCTTCCGTCTGCTTCAATGCAGTGTACGTTACTGGAATCCGTCTGAGAACAAGAACGTGTCCAGATTGCTCTAGGTGTCTGTTTGTTGTCAATACCAAACACTTGCATCTGCGGAAATACCTCATCACCTCTAAGGGGTTTGGGGTCTTCACTAGCAAAAGCCCAGTACTTAAAGGTACGACCTTCAGAACCCGGAGAAATGTCTCCCGCGTCAATGTTAAGCTCTGTCCGAGAGGGCAAGAAGAAGTAATCAAATAACTCTGTTCTATCTCCACCACTTTTATCTCTGTCAACAAAGTTACTTATTGCTATAGGAACCTGAACGGGTTTAATGCAGGAAAGAAAATCTTCCTCATATCCACTCATGAATCCCGCAACACCTTTATACCTAGAGACTGGAAATCAAAAGGTTCTTAGCATTAAACCAGTTAGATTCTTTCTTAGAGTTTAACCACTGACGAGATGTTAGACTGAGACCAGTTTCCATAACCAAACAGTGCATTGTCAAAAGTATTGTTTGTTTTAGTGACAGTTACATTATCGAAAGACCCTAAAGGTGTACCACCAGAACCTACAGTAGCGGTGATTCTTGGCTCAATAATATCTGTCACCTCATTGAGAAAACTAGTTCCCCTTTCTTTCTAGTGGTAAGGGTAAAAGCTGTTCGATTCCCTAACAACAGTGATAACACCATTAACAGGGACTTTCTTTGTCAAGGTGAACACATAAGTATTACCCTGATAGACAAAGTTATACTGACCAGTAGCTAACTCGCCTGCACTAGCACAGTAATATGCCTCTCTATCATCAAAGGCAACATCCCTAGGTGTAGTGTAGTGCCACTGAAGATACATGGCATGAACACTATCTCCGTTCTTTAATGTGGCATCATTAAAGGACACCACATCATGCGGAACACTGTATGTTACACCTGTACTCTTGTCTGTCCACGGGACAGTAATCTGAGTCTCAATATGAAAGACCTTAGTAGCGTTACCACTACGGACAATTCTAGCAATCTGCTCAAGACTACTGATTTCCTCAATTCTTGTTCCCGCTAAAATATTCAAAAGTACATTCTGGTTGCGTAACTCCTGAACAATCTTCTGACCGGTTTCATCAAGAATCAATGGCTTTGTGACCTTACTCATTGCGCCTCCTTACTCTTCAAACGTGACACAAAGCGCTCCGTCAACAACAGAAACACCAAGGTCTTCAATAGAATCTTTAACAGCAGTAAAGACAAAGTTATTATCCTTACTAAGCTCACCAATGACCACATAGCTAGTCGTGTCTGTTCCGGACGGAACACTTGCACCTGCAACCGTGGTAACTAAAACTATACGTCTTCTGAAGTCTCTGCCCCAACTCTGTTATCAACCATAGTGTTTGAGGTATTAACTCCCGCAGTATTTCCATACTCTTTAAGGGTAGCTTTTTCCGTCAAACACTTTTTCCTCAAGCTTAATGTAAGCATACTTATTTGTACTGGAAAGCTCCACACTAGAAGACTTAATGAATGCAGAAAAAAACCACTACTCATAACCACACAGTTAGTAAGTGTTAAAAGTATTTCCGCTGAATGAGATAGAACCGTTTGACATTGGGATAACACTGTTACCAATGACGCCCATCATTCTCTTAAACTTAGTATCAGCAATCTGCTGTACCTCATTTAGCTCTACCTCTAAAACAGGTGCATTAGCACCGAACACTACACCGTTAAAGGCTTTCCTCTCGCTGTAGTTGCTATATTTAGAAAAAAATCAGGCATATGTCATCACCTCTTATGCAAGGTTAATTGTAAAAGCGCATTGTTCTTTCAATCACCATCTCGTTAGTCTTGGTAAGAACTGCATGATGCCGATTGTTAATCATGATACCACTGTTTGCAACGGCAGTGGCATTACCACCGAAGATTCCAAACTCTCTCCAAGTACCATTACAATCATTCGCCTCAAAAGTGTGGGAAATCTGGATAATATTGGAGGGTGTGGTTGTGACACTAAAGCCAGAATCTAAAAAGGAAATCTCGGCGGGAAGAATCGGAACTCTACCAATCTCAGAAACCAGTCTGGTAGCATTCTCACCAGGCGCGGGAACAGAAGAATCCCACGAAGGATTACCACTACCCACAGCCCAATACTGAATACCAGAATAACCTGTCTGACCTTTAATCAGACACATAACCAGTTTAAGAAAAGAATTTACAATCAGGTTTGTGACCAACTCTGGTTTCAACCAGAACACCATTCTTGTAAATCTTGTCTTCAATACGACCTGTCATGCTCACACTGGTAGGCTCATCACCAATCAGTTTTAGCGCAGTGTTTTTCTGCCTCATGGACATTTCCCGTTAAATTATCGTTAAACATTCTCTACCTCCTCTGCTTTACCTATAATAGCATATTTTACATTCCTACTACACCCTGTAGCGTAGGATAAATAATTTTTGTTGTTCCTCTAAACGTGACAACATCGAAACACTCAGGACTTCCTGTAACAGCATTGTTTGTCAAACTAAAAGGTGTGTTAGTAAAGAATCCAACAACACTGTCTCTGTCTGCTTCTCTCTTAAACCCTTGTACATCACTGAAGATTCCTACAGACACACAGTCTATAGAACGCTCTGTAAGCTCTACTTCCTTTGAATCTTCAGGATAGTATGTCTTTAGCTTTCCCGCGTCTTTCTCGGCGTATTTGAGGCTCTTAGAATCACTCTCTGGAAGTCGGATGGGAGTGTCTACAAGATTATCAATAGTTGCTCTGATTAAGAAGTCTTCAGAGAAGGATTCAACTACAACATCCTTAAAAATGTCAGGGTCAACACCATTACCCCGCAATTCCATCTCATTTAGGATAAAGGTGTCATTCAACACCTTATCACCTACATTAAGAAGTTTCACGGGAGTTAAACCTAATGTGCTAGGTATAGAAGTAGTCTCAACCGTACTCTCTTTTACCTTGTCTCTAAGGTACTCATCAATTCCCTGAATCCTACAGGACACATAGAACATGTAATCATACACTAGTCCTAAGTCTACATAGTACGGAATGAACTTCCTGAGTAGTCGATTAAACTTGTCGGCATCAGGAAAGTAATTTCCGAAGTTGTAGTCCATCTCAAGTTTAACTTTGATATAAGGATTGTCCTGTGAATCATAGAGAACTTCAGATTGAGACTTAACACCGCTGACAACCTGTACGATAGAATCTAGGGACTTCAACAGAACCTTTCTTTTTCCACACACTATTCAGTAGTGGAATTAAAAAAACCTCAAATAGTCATTGGGTATTCCATGAAAAACTTCAAGACCGTACTGCTCTGCTAAATACGGAAGAACCGCTGATTGTGTGGTTCTAGGGTTCTAAGAAAAAGTTAGACCGTTTATGTCTTCAATCACCGGTTTGAATCCACCATCACCTAGTACCTGAAGGTATCTTTTTGAGGGCAAACTTCTCTTTAACATCATCCTCTCTATGGGACGGCGGGAATCTATCATAGATTTTTTTAGCCCAAAAATTTTTCAGAGCTTAAAAGTTTAGCTCCCAAGTAATCACCTCCTTATAGGTAGTTTGCGGTAATGTTTAAGGTTCCAAGAGTGAGGACATTCTGCACCTTACTAGGTCTAATAATGTCACTGCTAGGGAGAAGAAATCCTAAAAGACAGAACACCCTTAATAGTGTTCTTAACCTCGAGTCTCTAAATCAGACTTGATAAAGGGTGTCGCCGAAAAGTAAACTCGCCGTAAGCAAAGGTGGCTTGTGTAATAAAGGATTTAACCTCTTCTAGCACCTTTTCTTTGTCATAGTCTGAATCTACATAAAGAGTTCCAACAATGTTTACCGGCTGTTTAGTGTACTCGTTTATGTCATAGGTTGTTCCAATCATGCTTCTAGGGGAAATAAACGCAGAAACAGCTTCAACCATCTTAGGGGTGAACTCCCTACCATACCGCATCATGTAAAAAAATGTGGGCAAGTCTTTTTGTCCTTCTCATCTCGGATAACTTTAAGTGCCAAGAAATCATAGAAGTTGATTCTCAACAGGTCTTCATAGTCACCAAGGGTTACAAGACGGTCTCTAGCTCTAAAACTTGCGGGAGCGTTGATTTTTAATACTTTTCCAGACTTTCTTTGTTGTGTCCTAACGTTGTAGCTTTTAAGTTAAAGGTGGAATCAACACCCGCAATACTAGTGGCTAGTACAGTAATCTGATTGGCTTCCACATTACTTGCTTCACCACCACCTACTCTGTAGTCTGTAGTTATGTTATTAGACAGAGCAACAGGAATCTTTCCGCGAATACCATTACCAAAGGTGATTGTACAGTTATCAAAGTCATCTACACTAGCAGTGTACACCTTACTGTTCTCATCACAATCTAAAAAGGAATCTACTCTTCGCTAGATTTCTCTCCCCATACCTTCATCAACGTACATCACCAGTGAATCAACTAAAAACACCTGTGTAGTTGCAAACAAAAAGTCTGAAGAGGTGTTCCTCTGGAAGAACCAAGAACGTCTTGTGATACGGTTTCACCACTAACCACATTAACTGTGTGCCCTTGTAGTTTCCGTGGGTATCTTTCTCATTACCTAAAGAACCCGCGGGAATAATTAAATCCTCTGAGGTCTCATAGGTAAGAAGAGCAAGGTCGGCAGAAGCAACAGTAGTAACCCGTGTTCCTTTAGGAATAACTGTATCAGTTTCTTGCATGGAACTTAAAACAAACACCTGTGGGTAAACACTGGCTGTCTGATTATAGGGGTTATAGCCTAAACACTGTGCTAGTATTACTGCCAAGTCTCTGCTTTGGGTGAGTGGGTAACACCACGTCGTTAGCAATAACATCAGAGTACAAAGACAGAATATCAAGACCATTAGCTAGAGCTTCAAGAATCACTATACCCGCATCTGTCTCACTGGTATCAGTGTATTCGGGCATCTTCTCCTTTAGCTTGCGAATTAAAAGCTCTTTGAAACCATCATAGTCTCTGCTTGTGTAGTCGATATTTACCGTAGGTTTTCTCATTTACTTATACCGCCTATCTTTAGCTTTTCAGTGTAGGTAGTGTTATACCTCAGTATGACAAATGACACCGAAGCAAACAGATACTCAGTACCATCATCGTCTACTTCAACACTAAACTCTATACCATCTTCTGAGCACTCTACTCTTTCCTCAAGTCTTTCAATGTCCTCTACAATTCGGCTCTTTAACACCTGTTGCAAGGATTCATCGTTCTGTTCAAACAGTGAAGTCGAGACCGAAGTGTATATGTCTGCCTCCATCGGTCTCTCCAAAAAGTTGGTAATAAGAATCTGTCTAATGCTTTCCACAATATGTGTGGGGTCACTAGCACTTGTGGTACTCATAGAAACACCACCTCTATTGTTTATTCGGAATGGATAACTTATTCCCGTGAAACCACTTTGTGCCATTAGTTACCTCCTAGATATTACTACCACTTACAGTGCCACTAGCACTCAACGAGTTACAGGTGACACTTCCTTGAACTTCAAGATTACCTAAAACAGTGACTTTATCATGCTCAATTTTTAGGTCACATACTCCTGCACCAACATTGATGTTAATAACACCGCTTTTCATAGTGATAGTACAATCCGCATAGTTAATAATGCGGAGCTTGTCAATGTCTGAATAGTTAGTCCCTAAAGGTGTCATACTCTTCTGCCACCAATTACCAAAGTACATCGGTCGATTCACATTACCTTCTACAAAGGACACAATGACTGTTTCACCGTTAGTTGGAATACAGAAGTCTCCACCATTATCATAGGCAACAGGAACACAAGGTTCACACCATGCACTCTCTGTCTCACCACCTAAAACTCTAGGACACTTAACCTTAATTCTTCCGCGCTGTTCGGGGTCTGTAATGTTTGTGACTTTAGCTTGATACATACCATAATATTTAGTTTCTGCCATTGTTTCATCACCTTACGGAATCACAAACACTTGACCAGGATAAATCAAGTTTGGATTAGCAATCTTACCTGTGTTTGCTTCATAAATCTTAGTGTACGAAGCACCACTACCATAATACTTTTTTTGCGATATTCCACAGGCAATCCCCGCGCTTAACAGTATATGTCCTTTGCGCGGGTTCTTTTTGCGGGTTCAGTAGTTGCGGGCTTGGGAGAAGGTACTTGCTCCGCAGGTGCGGGAGTACCACCGGAAGATTCAAGTTTTAACTTGTCACCAAAGTCAGTTCTGATTAAAAAGCGCGCTATGGGAATACCCATCATTACCTATTTGGCGAGTTACTTCTTTGACATAATAATTTCCACTTAAACTCTTACCAAGACCTTTTAACTTCACGGTATCTCCTGCCCTCAACTTTATAGTCGTGTTCGTAGCAATGAATTGTAAAGTGCCAGATAGTGTGTTTACCTCAATTTCGTTGTACTTTTTTCTCTGTAGCACCTTCACTGCTTTCCACACTAGGTGTAGAAGAGGTTAAATTAGAGCTTGTAGCCTTTGAACTAGTCCCACTATTCTTGCCACTATCACTGGAAGGAGCAGACGAGACTACCGCTTTCTTTTTTTCGGCTTCTCACTTTCAGGAATTTCCGCTGTAATAAGCACGTTCTTAGACCACTTACCCGTTTCAGGGTTATAAGTCATTGTTGCTTTTCTAGCCACTAAAAGTCACCTCCTCAAGTTACTAGCTTCTTAATCAAGGTAGGTATAACCACCACTAGCTTGTCTACTACTAGAGACCCATCTTCAGAGGAACTTCCTCTCATCTCACTTGAAGATTTTTCCCGAAGAAGAGCTAACTGTAGTTCCCACTGTAGTGGACACCTTCTTATCACTTGCATTGATAGAAGCTTCTTTAATCTCCACTTTCTTTGTCTCTTTATTAACCTTAGGGTTAAAAGCTGATTATTTCATGTGGAAATTTTTTATATGTCAACGCCATCTTTGGGGTTTCAATCTTACCCATTCTGACGTAATAAAAGGTATTGCCAACAAGTCTTGCGGTAAAAGGATAGACCTCGCTGTTGGCAAGCTGTGTAATAAACTCAATGTCCGTTTGGTTGCTCTGAGTGATTGTCTCCTTCTTCTCAAAGCTATACTCTGAATCTACTACACACTGAAAACCGTATTTCATCACAGAGTTTTAACTACATCCGCGTTAGTTGTATCTTTGAAAGTCTCACTATTTTTGGCACGATTCATCTTGTGTGTCCTATCCATGCAAGTGATGGTTAATGAAGGAATCCCATCACTAGCAAACACGACATCAACAGCACTTATGTAACCGTCAAAAAGTAACTCGGTAAGTTGTGTTATCCCAACCAAGCTGTATTTTAACGGAGTTTTCTTCCAGAAAAATATTGTCCTCAATGAATAAAAAGTTTGGGTCTTGTACTTGTATAGTGGCAGAATCACTACCATACACTGTCTCCTTAATATCAATGGAGTTGATACAAGCTTTCTTTTTCCACCAAAGCTTTCTACCACTTATCCAGACTTCGTACTTAATGGCTAAAACTTTTGCCACCGCGTTTGAACGTTGACAATATCAACCACCTCCTCGTAGTCTGGAATGAGGATTCTATCACCGTTCTTAATGTCAAACTCAGTCCTATACTTAGGGGTTGGCATCAAGAATTGCCCATCTTAAATTACAGTTCTCATAGTGCTTAAAAGGCAACACCGTCTAAGGTATCACCTTCTAGCCATTCATATAAGGTGCAATTATCCTCATTAAAGGTGAATCTCTTTCAGTTCCCAGAGTTGGGACACTCCACCCCAATCTTGTAGACTGTGTGGTATGTAGATACCTAGAATCTTCGTAAATCATTCTCACACCTGCCTAACTGTCAAAGTGAACTTAGTCTCAATAGGTCTTCCGTTTGAATCCATCCAAGTGTCTTCTACCTCAAGCTGAGTAAGAACAAGGGTCTTAACAAAATAACCATAAGCAAGAGTAAAAGTTGGCGGTTTCTTAAAAGACCTCTTGTTCTTCTCAGGAGGAAAAGACCCTCAAGAAATTTTCGGGCTGTATTTATTTTTACCACTAAAGGGTTTGTCATAATAGTAGACTGAGAAAGAAAACTCTCTAGCCTTTCCACCTGTGTACTGTGTCAATGGATAACTCATCCCCGGAGATTCTATCGGTGTAACTAACACCTCTGGAATATGGAATGGTGGTGGGGTTGAACTGAAAGTTCAACCTCCTATTATTATCATTCCTTATAATGTGACACCTAGTTTTAGCTTTACTGTTTGAGTTAAATTTAGTTCCCATATGTAGTCACCACCTTAACTGTTATAGGTTCTCATCTCATCAAGCTCACCTTCACCTTAATATACTCCATAATCTTAACCGCAAGTCTCTTAGCCTCTTCATCGGAAGTTCCGTTAGAAACAATCTGGATTGCTCCTGATTAAAGACCACAGAGGTGTTCTTGTTGTTCTCATAGGAATTGTGCGTGCTAGTGTCTGTAGAGGTCATATAGCTGTTTCTCTGTGTGGTAGTCGTGTCATAGGTAACAGCTTTACTAGCTTTAATTCTACCGCCAATATTGTTTATCTTGTTGGAGAGTGTACTAGCTAGTGAACCAATCCATTCAGTGTTCTTCTTCAGTGGCATTACTGCCTCATCTCCCTTCACCAACACCAATGATGCTAGGCTTATTAAACACACCACCATTCTTATACCACGAAACACTAAACTTCGGGACTTTTTGGCGGGGTAAGGGAGAACAGACCCGTCACTGTAAAATGCGGCAATTTAATCTCAGGGAATTTCAAAGACATTCCACCAAAGATTCTCTTAATAGCATTCACACCGTCTTGTACAACACTCTTTGCTGTGCCAATAACATTACTGACCGTGTTCTTAATTCTGTTAAACACATTGCTAACAGTGTTTCCAACACTGCTTAGGGACACTAGATACCGTGGATTTAATAGCGTTAAAACCATTAGACACGTTGTTAGAGATTCCAGACAATACACCTGAAATGATAACTTTAACTGCATTTCCACCCCGCAGTTACATAGGGACTTGACTACACCAATGGCAGTAGAAACAGCATTACTAATGTTGGTCAAACAGTCTGAACAACACCAAGGATAACACCTAAAACAGTGCTAACGGTTTCAAGAATATTGTTCCACACTTCTACGGCTACATCTCGTGCTTGTCCTAAAAATGTGGCAACAGCATTCACAACAGCGGAGAATGCAGTGACAATGGTCTGCCAGATATTGGTAGCTACACCAACAATGAAAGCTACAATCTCATTCCAGTGGTCATGAATCACTATTGCAAGGTTAGCTACTACAGCAATTATTCCCGCGATTACTCCTGCGATTAAAGCAGGAGCACCTAAAATGATTGCACCAACAGCAGCAATAGCAACACCAACAGTCATCAGTATTGCTTTAACTACATCAAACCCGCTCTTCCACTGACTTACAAAATTTACTACTGCTAGGACAACACCACCTATTACAGCGGCAATTCCTGCAAACACTGTCTGAACAACACCAATAGTGCTCTGTAAGGCTTGAGTGATTCCAACACTCTTCACTAGCTGTGCAAAAGCTAACAACTTCGCACCAACAAAACCAAGCACTCTTCCAACAGTAGAAAACACTCTGGTAAGAAAACCAAAGGCTTTACCTAAGAAGGTGGCAACACTGGATAAGACCTTAAAGGGTATGACAATGACACTAACGACTTTAGCCAACAGTCCAAACACTGCATGTGCGCCATTAACTGCAACAACAAGAGCTAACAGTCTTAAAGAGACTTCACCTACACTGCTACCAAAGTTCTTCCAGTCTTCTGCACCACTACCACTAAATAGAAAAAGAAGTCTGTAACACTATTTATAATGTCCTCAAAGACTGTTCCATCTAGCTTTACTTTTTAGGGTTATCAACGAAATCGTTTAAGTCACTAGTTGCTTTACTCCACCCCTCTGCAAAACCCCTCAACAAAGTTATCAAACTTATACTTCAGGTCGAACAAAGGATTCAATGAGAGGAAGAACACCTAACTCATTCGCTTTATCAAAAGTATCTTCTGAAAGCTCAAAAGCTGTTCCATCCCTCAGACAATGCACGAGCTACAACCATAACACGCATCATTGCAAGAGTAAGACCATCAAAAGAAGTTGTTCTTAGTATCAAACCCTGCTAAAACGGTCTTCATATCTTCAAGGCTTCCATTCACTGCGCTTTTAGCTGTCCCAAAGGAATTGGAAACATTCTGAACAAACCCTGTGACATTGGTTCTAATTCTGAATAGGTCATTCTTCACGCAATAGCTACAAGACCCACAGCTAAAGCTAAAGGAATCAGTGCTCCTACAATCTTAGCAATACCACCAGTAAGTGTGCTAGAGATAACACCAAACGACCCAGAAAAGTGGGAGAGCATAAAGGACAAATAGCCCAGAGAACCCATCAGCTTTAAGGCTGTACCACCTAACACAAGAAGAGCACCAGAAAGTGCAATGGCTAAAAGGGCAAACTTGGCAATCTTGGGGTGTTCAGCCACAAAGTTAGCAAAGGTCTTTAATAAAAGGTAATAGTGCTTTTTCAATGGCTCTAACAGGCTGTAGAAGGTCTGTAAGCGCACCTCCAATAGTATCGGCAATCTTATCTAGGGAAGACTTTCCAAAGTAAGCGCAAGGTCTGTAAGCATACTTGCAAACATATCATATACACCACTATCGGAAATCTTTCCTAAAAGAATGAAAAGCCTATCACTCATATTGGAAAGCAACTGCATAGGAGAACCCGCCATACTAGCAGTCATTCCAACCATCTTCAGCTTTTCCATTAGGTCTGCAACTTGACGGCTTCTCTCCTCAATAGTCTTTCCAGTAGCTTCTCCAAGAATCTGGTTAATATCCAAAGAAGCGTTTCTTTTAAGTGATACTTTATTTCCCTCGGCAATATACTCATTGATAGAACCCATAGCTGCTTGCACACCAGTACCATAGGCGTTGTGCATTTGGGGGTTAAATGCAGCCAAGTCGGAGGCATAGTCCATAAGGGTCTGAGTAGTCTTACCGCTAGAGGTAGTTATAGAATCAAATGCTTCAATACCATTAGCTTTTAGCATTTGCACCACAGGTAATAAGTCCTCGAATGCAAACACACTTTTTTAGCCGCATAATCTTGAATATCAGCAACAACTTGTTTTCCCGTCTTATCAGAATCTTGGTACAAGGTGTTAAAGGCATGGGTGGCATACCCAATGGTCTGACCGACTTGATTAACTTTGCCGATAATCTGACCATAGGTAGACAGAACTCTGGCACCAGAGTTAGCCATTCCATCACCCATCTGTAGTGCAAGCTGTGACACCGCAAGGGTATTAAAACTACTGAAACATCCTGTGCTGTAGAAGTAAGTTGGGTTAGGTTGTTTACTGCCTGCTGAATACCAAAAGAAGCATTGTCGGTTAAAGAAAGAATAAGACCTAAACCGAAATCCATAAAACTACCTCCTTTCATCAATAACTTTCTTTGTATTTAGGGTGTATTTGAAGAGCTACCAGTATTGTCTCCGTTCTCTGCTTTTAATTGCATCCGTATCTGGTCATTAAATACCCCGCGTTCTCTACATGGAGTATTCCAACACTCTTCTCTGCCCCAATGATAAAAAGTAGGATAGGGTTATGAACCTCAATCAAGGTCTGATTTATGTTCGTATTTGCTGTTATGTCCTCACTCACAAGGACAATGCCCCCATTAAAGAAAATTTGCTTGCGCAACTTCCCCCTAATGGGTGCTCCACAGTTTTTCACAGGTAAGGTCTTCAAGTGAAGTGTCAACACCAAAGGTGTTCTCTCTAAGAATCTTTTTCAAGTAATTCCCTGTCTCTCACTGTCATATCTGCTACCTGATTGATACTAACAGTAGCCCTATCATCAAACTTCATAAGTCTACTGAGAAGTACCGTAGTAGCAGAGGCGGGATTCTTTTTAATTGCGGGAACAACTACCTCTTGGTCAAAACCTGTGGGAATAGAAATAGTCCCTGTCATGTGCTTATGACCAAACGGGTCTCTGTACCCACGAATTAACTCAAAGGGAATCTCTCTCTGACCATGAAAAGGTGTGATTCTAAATTCCGAGGTGTCAACAATAGTTGTAAGCTCCTGACCACAAGAAGGACAAATGTGCTTAAACTCTACCTCAGTTCCCTTAGACAGCTCTCTAATCTTAAACGCCATATATGCAAGGTCTCCACCTAACATACTGCGGATAATGTTTCCCCAGTTTAGTCCCTGAGACTTCTTATCAAGTGTTCCGATGGACACAACACAACGTTCACATAAGGTGTTAATCAGTTTAGCACCATTTGCTCTTATATCTGCTTTACTGATTGCCTCTTCATCTCGTCCGTTCATCTCTCGGTAGGAAAAGGTGTCATGTAAAACGCCATCTCTGTCTACATACCCTGCTAAAAGAGGAATGTCTCTCACTACCCCGTCTTCATCCGTAACAGGTGTGTTCAGGTCAAGGTGTCTTACCTCTTCATTCTCTAACTGGTTTACCACTTTATCTAAGTCATTAGTCTGTGCTTTTTCAGTCCCGCCATGTTATAGTACCTCCATACTTTACTAAAACTTTTAACTAAATATTACACTAAGACCCACACCTTTTTCAAGTGTGGGTCTTTTTATCGATTAGTGTATGTTCGGTTAAATCATGTTCTCAAAGACCATAGTCAAGGTCTCAATGAGAACATCACTAGAAATAGCATCAAAGTCACCAACCTCATACTTGCTAAACCAACACTCTGCAAAGAGAAGGTTCTACGAATGTTACCGAATCTATCAAGAACATTCAGCGTCATCTCTTCTCACAGCCTGATTGGTAAACAAGCTCTTAAAGGCATCTTCAAGAGAAGCGTCCTGATACATACCTCTCTCAAAGTAATTTCTCCAAAGGTCTCACGACCGGGCAACTTGTGCTCGTGGTCGTACATGTTCTCAAATAGGTGGAGACTTCAACCTCACGGCTAAGTCCACCTACTTTCTGAAACCAACAGTAGAAGGAATACCACTGATAGACACTCTGAATCTAAATGCCTGAAGCGGGTCACTGACAAAGGTTCTAGCCGCATAGGTCTTGGTAGCGACTACCTCTTTAATCATCTCACTAAACTTCATACTCTCACCTCCTTACTTACTCTCACTGTCAATAGAATGAGCCAACTTGATAATGACAAATTCAGCAGGCTTAACAGGTGCATAACCAACCTCAATGTTAAGCTGTCCTGCATTGATAGTGGCACTCGTATTGTTACTGCTATCCACAGTCACATAGTATGCCTCATCTGCACTTCCCTTCAGCGCGCCCTGAGAACGCAAGGTCTCAAGGAATGCTTTACAAGAGGTCTTCACCTTAGACCAGAGAGTTCATCGTTCGGCTCAAACACTGCAAACTGTGTTTCCATTGTAAAGAGAACGCTTAATGTTCAGGTTAAGAAGACCGTCGAAACATACTTCATAGTGGAATCCGCAGAGTTAAAGAGAACGTGCTCCCCACACTACAATTCCTGCATTGGGTCTTGCTGTAATGCAAATGACACCAACAGGATTGAGCGTGCTCACCTGAGAAGGAGTTAAAGCTACTTCCATCTCTACAAACCCACGAACTACAGCATCAATTCCTGCGGGAGCTTTATGAACACCACGACCCTCAATGGTTCTAGCATAGACACCCATTAAGTGTCCCGCAGTGGGAACTGTCTTCAGCGTGTTAGTCAACGGGTCATTCATTCTTCCCCACGGATAAGCAAGAGCACCCGTAAATGCTGTAGTACCTTTACGGTAGCTTTAACAGCATCAACAGTAGAACCCATAGCCACATCAATAATCAGGGAACAACCCGTTATTACTACAATAGCTAATGACTGCATCGTTTACCACCTTAGAAGTCTGACCGGGAATTGCAACCATAGTCATGTCATCCACAACATCAAGTGCGGAAAGAGAATCACATAGTCAGAATCAACTAAAGAATCACCATCAGTTCCACCTGCTAAAACAACGGTCTCTTCAATGAAAGAAGTTCCAACAGTAAACTCTTCAATCCAGTTTGTCACTGTAGTGTTTGCCATAACCTTACTAACGGCATTGAGACACCCAGAACATCAGACACAGTAACACTATCAGAAGTTCCCACAGAGAATGTAAGGTCATAAGATTCATTTGTAGTATCTACAAACCCCGCATTCTTTTTTTAACAACAAAGCTTGAGGTCATTACCCCAAACACCCTCATACTTTGCGGTAATCTTAATACCACCTGTAGAGGTCTTGGTTGCTTTTACTGCATTCTTCTTCACACTAACCACATACAACTCTTTACCACCATTAGCAAAAGAAACCATACACGGGTAGGGAAGATAACTATTCGTCATAAAGGGCGTCTCAAGACCATTGGCATAATACTGAATAAACTCGGTCCAAGAACCAATCTTCTGAGCAACGTTAATCTTACCACTTCTGGTAACACCAATCATTGCTCCAACAGACGCTTAAAAAGTTCAATGGTCTGACTACCACTGACAACATCGTGAACATATACACCCGGAGCTGTATAACTAGGCATATCTTAGTCCTCCTTTTCCTTAGTCTTTTTGTTGTAGGTCTTCTTACTATCAGAAGTCTCCTCAACCAACTCTGTTACTTTAACAATGCCCTTTTCAGATAAATTCTTAATATGGGCTGTAAAGTCATCCTCACTAATGGTAATAGTTTCGCGCGAATTTAATCTAAGAGTTTTACCCTCTGTAGCTAAATCACAAACTAGCTGACCATTAACAAGGTTTGTAACTGTATAGAACATAATCTTAACCTCCTTCCCTTTCAGTGCTTGGGTGGGTCTCAATGCCCCTGTAAGTCACTATAGGTGTAGTATACCTATTCTCATCGTCTAATTCTACCCAGATAGTACAATTAACAATGGGTGAAACAATCTCTCTTTCCCCAACACCAAATCAGACTTAATAATGTTAGGTTCTACCATAACATTACAACTTCTCTCATTTCCCCCGTCATCTCTAACTTGTAGGTTAAACGACCTGAAGTGGCTGTTTAGCCAACTCATAGTCATAGTGTTCATATCTGTTTGATACTTAGCCCAGAAATCAATCTGGTAATTCAAGTTAAAGGACACAGCAGAGTTTTCCATCTCTGCACGGCTCTCAGAATCGTTTTTAGACATGACCACAGGTGCGGGGTCATATCTCTTCAAGTCATGCGTGTACCCTTTGTTGTAGAGGCTTATACAGGGGAATATCTCTATCTTAAAATCTTCTTCAGGCTTTCTAATAATGACACTAGGAACAGGAATCAGAGTTCCAGAAGATTCTACTTTAACAGTATTTTTTACCTCTTCTAGTAAGGCTGTATCTACTTGCTCAAACCAAACATTTGCGGGCATCTTTAACCTCCTTTCACTAAATCACTGAACAAGTCTTTCCAGTTATCTTTCAAAATCTTCTCTACTTCTTGCGCCGTAGGTCGAACCAAAGGTCTCGGGGGAAGTTTATCAGTTCCATACTCAAGCCACACTAACAGGTCTTTCATTGACATTCCACCTTCATGGCTCTTACCTTCAGAAGCACCAACAAAGAAGGTGACACCATTAGCTGTAGACTTAACTCTCTTTACTTCTAACCCGCTCTTTAGCTGACCTGTCTCTACCATGATAGTAGTGTCACCACCTTTAAAGCTCAATCGTTCTCTCAGCTAAAAGGTGTCCAAGACAGGTCTTGACTGTCTATATGTCCCCGCATCTTTTCAAGAACAAACTTTCCGTCTTTATCAAATTGTGCTGTAAAAGTAGGCTTTAACCTAACAGACAGATTTCTAAGGTGGTTCAGTGCTCTACCCCAGTCACCTGTTAATTCAAGCTTTAGACCCATACTCACACCCCTTTCTAGTCTAACAGAGAAGTTCTTAGCCTCAGTACAGCTAAAGTCATACAGCAAGAACACGTCCTCAACATATGCACGCGGGGTCACGCTGTCTATTAAATAAAAGGTGTTATGAAACTTCATAACACCCCTACACAAACTATCTAGGTCACTTACATCAATTCCGTTATTCTGAAGAGACTTTAATGTGACTGTAAATGTTCCCTGAAGATTCACCCCACGCACATCTTGCTCACTGATACTTGGAGAGATTACAGCCTTACAGACTAAAAGCTTTGGCTCTTTACACACTCTGTCTTTGCTTTCGCCATAAATGTTCAGTGTAGTGTTATCGCTCTTAGGGTAGAAGAAAACACCATCACCTTCTTCAGCATTACTCTGATTAAACAGTGTAGTAAAGATTTCCTGTACACCCTCGACGAACTCTTTTCGTATGTTTTTATCAGCCACCTAAAACACCTCCTAAGTTTCTTGTGGAAATGTCTTCTTCATCCGCAAGAGCTTTCAACGTGGTAAATGAAATCTGTGACACACCAAAGACTTGGTTTCTCTCAATAGAAAACACCGCAAGATAATATAGTGTGTCTGGATTTAGACCTTCAATCTCGTGAAAGTTGTCTCTAATGTTACCTGTACTCTTCAGGAGAACTGGTTCTCCTAAAAGTTTGTCACTGTAGAGAGCACCATCTCTATTCAGGTCAACTACAGGTGAAGCCCCTAAATACACTTTGTAACGACCAAAGTGACTTGTGTTCTTCATGTTCCAATGAAACTTCACACTGTCATTAGTCAAGGAATCCATGATTATAGAAACTCTAGGTGTCACTTGCTTCTCATAGTTCCTGCTAGTGTAGTGTCTATTGCTTAACAGTACATCATAGCTTTCAACTTTACTCTTGCCCTCATTTTCTAACCACAACTCATACTCCGCTTTAGCTGAATCTCTAAGCTTTATGTAGTGGTCAAACCGCTGAGACTGTTTGATATAGTTGTTGTTGTCAGCACCTAAATCTACTTTGTCTGCCTGTAACGTGGCAAGTCGTGTATAGAGTTCCATCTTTGCTAGAAGTAAAACAGGATATACCTCGCTCTGGTCTAGCAAAGATAGTTCTCCAATATCTGTAGCTCTGGATGCACCGAGCTTCAAATAGAGACCAATGTCATCGTCTGTCATAGCTGAATAAGCGGGGTCTTCTACACCGTCATTTTTTTGCTGTATGTTCACACTGTTTCTCAACAGTGAAATCATCTCTTTAACATCTAATAACATAGTCCCATCTCCTTACTTAACTCAAAGGTGCTAAAAGACCTGCTCCGTCTAAAAATCTTCTTCACGTTTTCAGGAACTACATAGGTCTTTCCCGCTTCAAGGTCGTATCTAATCATTGCAATAGTACAGGTATGATTGCTCCGCATTCTGATTTTAACATCACCGCTCGGCGCACTCTTCACCTTAATGGTCTCAGTGTCAACCTGTACCTCACTGTCATTGGTGTTTACTGCTTCAGTAGAAACACTCTCCTCCGCAAGTTCAACTACAACCTTCGGCTCAGTCTTATCTGCATTCTTCTTAACTGCCATCTTAAATTCCTCCAATTCTTTCTATAAAAACGGGGGAGTGAAGGTAATCTCCCTCCCCACAACACATGTGAGTTACCTAAACTTAGGCGGTCTCAATCACAACACCGTACTCGTTGTGAAGAAGTCCCGTTCCCCAGATAGCATACCATGCAAGGCTTCTCTTTCTGCCGAAGTCTTCAACACCGTTGTCTCTAAGCTCAATCGGAAGAGACCATGCAATACCGTAGTAAGCATCACCGAAAATAACTGCCTGAAATACATCACAGTTAGTCAGTGCGGGATTGCTACCATCACCACCAAAGCCCTTCTTGAGATATGCCTTATGTGCAGGGTCCGTCGCAGCTGCCTTACCATTACACATAAGTGTGGTCTCAATGAAACGGGTATCATCAATACGACCAATCTCACCATTAAAGAGAAGCTCAGGTGCTCCATAGTTAGAAGCGTTAATCCACGCGGAATCATCCCGAAGGTCTCTGGACTGATGCGGGTGTACGAAGCATACCCAACTTGCGTTACCATACTTCGGAGCGTTGTTAGTTGCAAGAACCTCAATCGCATCCTTAATGGTAGCGACGTTCATCTTATCAGTCGCCGTAATCTGGTCTCTGGATGCACGACCATGTGCATAGACACGGTTAGTTCCAGAAAGTGCTACATCTCTAAGCTCACAGTCCATAACCATAGCATAGTCTCTACCGAGAAGCGTGGTAGTGGTAGCCATAATGTCATCAAAAGAACTGTGAACAAGAAGCTCAGAGTTCGTCACTGCATTACCATGCTCCTGAACGGTAATCTGCTTCATAGAACCACTCAAAGCCTGCGTGGTCATGTTCTTCATCTCCTGAAGAGCACCGCCGAGCTTCAAGTTATCATAGGTAAGCATGGAAATAGTAAGACCCGGTTCTACACCAAGCTCAGTCTTCTGCGTAGCGAACTGACTAAACCGCATAAGCGGGATAGCCTTAAACTCAATCTCTTTAGAGTGAGACGGTTCGCACACCGTTACTAAACAGCGTACCACCATTAGTCTGACCAACAGTGGTTGCTACTGTAGTATCAGCATACGCCTTAACTGCAAACATACCAAAAATTCTTCTTAGCAATCTTCATATTATATCCTCCTCTTTAGTAGGTCTTTATCTAAGACCTAACTGTGCCGCAACTCTGCGTACTCAGGGCTTCTAACATCCATCGAGGCAAGCTTATCAAGATTGACCGCAGTGTTCTGAATACCAGAAACATCAGGATTGGATGCTCTCTTAGGGTGTTCTCTTATTACTGGAAGAACCACCAAGAGACTTCCTAATCTCATTACTTCTGTCCAAAGCACTTTGAATCGAGGCATCAATCTCTTCAACCGTGTTTCCACACACAAGCTCAGGGACTAAAATCTCGTCCTTCAACTCGGCGAGCTTTTCTGCCTTATAGGTCTTTACCTTGTACTCTTCCTCAAGGGATGCTCTGACTTCGGCTTCTACCTCGTCTCTATCTACCACAGGAATCTTCTCAAAGTCTTTCACCTTATTCTCAAGCTCACCCTTCAACTTAGTAAAGGGATTCAATCTCCGCTTTAAGGGTCTTAACTTCTTCAGTGTCATTCTTTCCCGCAGTAGAAAGCTTAGATACAGCCTCGTCTAACTTCTTCTGAAGGTCTGCAATAACCAACAGGTCATTGTTATGCTGTGTGGTCAGAGTATCAATCTGTACCTTCAGCTTATCAATGGTCTTGTACTCTTCTCCTTCTCTTCCCGTCTTGCCTTTTGCAATCAAATCCTCATAGTTAATCGTAACATTCGGAGTGTTTGCGGGCTCATCCTCTTCAGGCTCGCCCCCTTCTGCAAATGCCTTGATGGAAAGCATTTCAATAACAGTCTTAGTCAGTGCAACACCCTGTTCTACAATAAAACCGCGATTCTTAATCATAATAGTTACCTCCTATTGAATTAGTGTCATATTAACATACCGAAAATTCAAAAGTCTACCCACTTAATGTATACTGATAGGTATACTAAATTATTCTTCAGCTTTATTCTCGCCGTTTTTTGCAATGTTCATTTGCTCAGTAGGTGTTTGTCCATTTAACATTCCACCCGCATTTGTGGGAGACATGAAGTTACTCTGATACCACTCTTCCTGAAGAGACGGGTTATAAAAAGCTCGGGGTGGGAACTTCTCTCCGCGTCAATCTCATCAAGCTTCTCCTGAACATTATCAGTAGTCCCCATTCTCTCAAGAGCACCTCTTCTACTCTCAAGACCTAAAGACATTTCCTGCTGAATCTTCTGAAGCTCAATGAGTTCATCCTTCGGGAGTGTTTCAGGTATCTCTACCTCGTTTCTAACAAACACACCCATAGGTAACTCATCTGGCTTTTCAATCAGCCCCTCACTAAGCGCAATAAACAGAATAAGCTTATTAACCTTTTTCAAGACCTTCTTTCGTGTTATTCTTCTTAATCCGCGTTCTCTCAATCAAGGGAAGATTCATATACTGAAGAGCAACACCACTAGTGTTACTGATAGCAGTAGCACCACCTAAAAACAGTCTCAGGTATTCCCGCGATTTCACACATTGCTGTTTTAACACTGGAAATGTAACCAACACTGGCAGACAGGGTCTCCCTGTAATGCAAGGTTCTCAACTCTGGAATCTTTAGGAAGACCACCCCAGACTTTGTTAGCACCTTTCTCAAGGTTTCCAATTCTGGCACCATACACTAAAGTAATCGGCGCGGAGTGGTAATCAATGACCTCTGAAACATCACTCTTCTTAGTGTTTATCTCCACATTAAGCGGAATAATATCCTCTAAATCACTTACCCCGTGAGTTCTTCCCGCAACAGGAAAGTTCTTAATCTGGACAAAGGAATCAACCCATAAGGGTTCTCCATCGAATCTGTAAGTTCGCCATCTTCATAGACTTCAATAGAATCTTTTGAGTCCACACTTCTTTATATATCACAGTAGCTTCTATAGCTCTCTTAAACACTGCCCCCAGATTCTTTCTTAGCTCTAATAGGGTACATGATTAACAAGCTCTCTAAGCGGTCTTTATCGTGGTTATCAAAGCGCGGAAATACATACTGTGTGGGAACAACACTGATTCTTACTCTACCGTTCGGGTACTCACCAAAGGGGTCTTCTAAATCTTCGGGCTTCTCATACTGGACTTTTATCCATGCATCTCCCGACACACTCTTTGACTGACCAAGTTCTGTCAACAGAGCATCTTTCTTGTTATCGTTCCACACATCATTTAGGAAGTCATTTGTGTTCTTCCGCATAACTCTAACTTTAGTCTCTCCCGACATTCCCTCTTCTGGAACAATAACACCATTACCATCAATGTCAGCATTGACAATCACCTTGTCATCATTGATTGTAACACCAAAACTGTTCACATCATCAGGTGTATTGATAGTAAACCCTTTACCTAACTCAAAGGACACAAACTTGTTCACAAAGGCACGGCAGTAATTAAAAGTGACCTGTGGGGAATCTAAATTATCAATCCCCTCCCAGTGATAACCCTCATAGAAGTTCCATGCTTCTCTAATCACAGACAACCTGTGTGATTCATCATTAGTAAGATTTCCCGCGCTAATCAATGCTCCAATGTTTAGTGTGTCTTCAACACCATCAGAAAATCTTCTCTTAAAATTCTCTATCATACTTACCTCCGTCTTCCTGTCATCTTGTTTCTTCCCTAAAGGTAGATTGTTCTTGATGGACGCTCAACACCTTACTTCTATCTTGTGTCTCTGTGCGGTCAACATACCCTGCGTCTTTAGCTCCCCACACTGCTAATGCCCAACTGTCTGGATAATCGTCATGTGCTCCTCTTTCAGCAGGATGTGACACTACAAGATAACTACCACTGTAACCTTTTTCAAGGTCTGAAAGTTGCTGTGAAAACTTCCTATACTCTCTGGTCACTACAGTGTCCTTACCCATTGGGAATCTAGCTCTACCTGTCTTTATCTCAGTGTTCAGGTGTTTATAGATTTCCGACTTACTCTTACTGCTAAAGGTAAACAACACCACATCAAACCTAACATTGGCTTGTATTCTCTGACCGAGACTTGCTTCTCTGGTAGCATCTATCACCATTCTAGCAATTTTGAAGTTCTGAACATAGTCCATAACCATACTATACTGCTCTTCGTAGTTTTCAGCTACCTCTGGACTTATTTCTAGCCAGTCTTTTATGTAGGTGTTATAAGCAAGGTAGGTAATATCTTCTCCCGTCTCTTCGTCTACTCTGGTCTCCATTAGTACAGGATTGTTCCAGTCTACTTCTACCACAGTACATACTGTACTATCAGCATCACTCTTTCCACGACTACTACCGCCACCTATGTCTATACCTATAACATGGGTTGCCTGATGGTCTGCTATCACTCTGTCTAAATACTCGTCGCCGCAGGTCTTCTCAAGCTCACGAATATCAACGAACATACCTCTTGAGATAATCCACTTTAGGGTTGTAGCTCATCTGAAACTCATCTGAACTCTCTCCAAGACTTTTCTTCTCTCTCTCCACATATCTTGCGTACTTCTGGTTGTACTTCTTAACAACCTTGTAGTTATACTCAAAGTGATTTCTAATTGCTAATCTACCATCTTCATAGTCTTTCTTGTTGCGCTGTATGGATTCATAGAAATCACCTCGATAGGTGGTAGCTGTTCCAATCTTACAAATTGTGAGCGTTGTAAGCTGCACCCATAGGGTGAATAGATTTTTCGTATCTTAAAGTTCGATATATCTTGACACTCCTCACAGATAATGAACATGAAAGATTCACCCTCAATGTTACTACCATCACTTGCGGAGAATGCGGTACAAAAAGAACCATTGAGACAACATAACAGTCTGACCATTGGAAGTGGTAAATTCAAGCCTAAAGTCGGGGTCTGTCAATACTGCTTCAGCTTCCTTACACATCATTCTTCCGCGCATTCTGTTATAGGGTGGTCTGTGCCTGTCTGTAGCTAGGAGCAAAGATTCCTACCCAAAAACCTTCTTTGAACATTCTCAATCTTGAATCATCCAAGAACATAGGCATGTTAGCAAGCTGTGGAAGGATAATCATAAGACCACCAACAGTAATAGCTACAGTCTCAGTCTTTCCAGACTGTCTGCTAAATAGAGCTGTAATCTCTGCGCCGTCATTTTTCTAACACTGAACGAATAATGCGCTTGAGAACTGAGCCTTGATACGGGTACATAACTCTACCAGAATACACTTCACAGAAATTGTAAATCTTGTTTACCAAGTCTGTAGTGCTTATTCTTCACATTCACTTCTGTGGGTTTGAAACCAGTCATTACACTCTCAATAGCTCTTTTAGTAAAAAACCCTTTTAACATGAACACCTCCTACTACTAATTGGGTACTAATTGGGTGGGGATTGGGTAATAAGGACAGGTTATCATATCACTTCTTTGCTCCTATATGTTCAGTCCAAGTACATCTCTCTGCTTCTTTATCAAACCTCTGTCTCATGTATCTAGGGTGTCTCAATCTCCCCGAATCTTTGAATATCTCGTTTGCTTTAACCTCTACTACAGTACCCACAAGACTGTCTTTCTTCTTTGTAAAGAACTCCCTAGTCTCATCATCATACCCAGAACACTCACACACAGTCATAATGTAGTAGTCTTCATCCAATCTAATATCAAGGTTGAAATCTGAAGGAACGAACACCTCTCCACGCTTGTTTTTTGCAAGATTCTCGTATTCATTTTTAGAAATCAGCACACCGAGTAAAAGATTACCTACGAGGTTAAAGTAGTAGAACTTAGTCACAGGGGTGTAGTTAGAATCACCATAGAAGTTCCCAATAACACGCTTGTTGTTTTTATCTACCCAGTAAGCCCACTTTCTAATGTCTTTACCGGTATATTCTCTAGTGGGTTCACTGAACCCTAAAACAATTAGCTCCCTAGTCAAGAACTTTTTAATCTTAGAATATTCCCAACCTCTTGCGTGTCTATACTTCCCGCTTTTGGGTTTCAACACAAGTCCCTCACCACCTGAAGCTACAATATACTCATAAAAAGCTCTAGGCGACAACTCTCTAAGCTCTATACGCTCTTTTTAAGCTATCTCCAAACTCTCTACTGAATAAAGGATAGGCTTCAAGCTTTCCCTGCTCTCTAAGGGCATTGTAGACGCTCTGAAGAGTTCCATGTGTCTCTTCATAGAGACTACAGGGAATCTTCTTACCACAGTCATTGCTAGTAACAAGCTTAATATAATCACTTGCTACACTGTTCACCACATCTTCTAAATACACCTTTCTTCTGTGTAGTGGCATCTTTCTAAGGTCAATACCTTTATAGAAAAAGAATGTCAAAGGCGTGAAATGAGATAAACCCATTCTCAATCTGTCTATCAATAGCTTTATCCCAAGTACAGTTCATGATGCTAGAAACGTCCTTAAACTCTTTCCCGTCAACTAGCATCTCACCATCTAAAATGGTTCCTGCAAGCTCTGGAATGCTTAACTCCCTAATCTGTGGAAGACTATCTGTGTTCTCAACATAGAACCCTGTTTTTCTGCTAACTCTTCTACTAAACACTCAGCAGAATCAATGTCCTCTTTTTGTGTTAAAGTCGGTCTGTGAAAGAAAGTAGACCAGAGCTCTAGTTCCATCAAACTTCTCTTCAAGTAGATAGCCTGTATCATTTAGCTTCTCATCTTGAACTTCTTCTCCCTCAAGCTCTTTTTGCAAGCATAGGCTCATACCCCACAATTCCCGCCATTTTATAAAGCTTCGGGACAATCCCACTCTTCAGAATTAAACTCTTCTTTAATCACAGTATCACCTGAAACAAAAGTCTCTGCATCCTGTCTTCTAAAGTCTTTCAAGTTAAACATTCATGTACCTCTCTTTCGCGTTTGAACTGCTACAAGTATAGCAAAATAAAGGGTTGCAAAATGCAACCCTCAGTCTACCTCGTTGACGTGTCCTTTGTCTCGGCAATCTTCTCTTCCCTAAGTTCGTACTCTGTAACTCTCTTCTTGTAGAAGAGCATATCATCTATCCATTTTACGGTTAAATGATATAAAAGCTCTCTCCCGCATATTGTCGGTCTCTTCAGCGCAGGGAGATAAAAACTGCTTCACCTGTTCTGGTGTCATAGAGACAGGGACACCCGAGACTGCTGTCTCTTTAGGGTGTTTTCACCCATCTCTTTCAAAATCTCACTCTGTCTCCGCGCTCCCTTAAAGGTTATGTCCTCTACTCTAAACTGGTCATTCATCTCTTCTCTCCACAATCTTCAAAGTGTCTAACAAAGGGAATAGCGTTTCCCTCAGTCTGCATCTCTCTTATAGGCACAAACTGTCTACCCTCTCTTAAACAGCTCTTCAGCTCTTCAGCACCTTCATCTGTAAGGATAACGTGGGAATATATGGCGGGATTCACTAAAGTAATACAGGGGTTGTAAAGACCCATACACTGAAAGATAGAATGTCTATCCATAATTCTTTCAAGGTTGGCACTATACATAACATCAGTCAACACACCGAGACTTGTCATGTACATAATTAAGTCTACTCCCCTGTGAATCACTTCTGGCGCGTTGGTTATGTTTCTGTAATACAGCTTTAACTCTCTGCCGTCTTCACCTAACTGCTCTCTCTCAAGAACAAGGTTAGTGTACAAAGACCTAATACTAACACTAAAGTCTAAGGGTGTGAAATGCTCTCTGTAAGCATCCGAAATAGTGTTAAAGTACTTTGTGTGATTGTCTAGTATATTACCAAGACCTATATCTTTCTGAATGTCGGGACTTTCCTTCAGCACTGTGCTATCTACACATAAAATCATTCTATTTCCCCTTCTGTGTAAAAAAGGGGGGAAGAGTCTTGAGACCCCTCCCCAATCTATGTGGTCTACATTACTCTGCTTCATACTCCTCACCACAGAGTTCACAGTAGTAGTTACCAGTCTTCTTCATATACTTCAGCTTGTGACCGCAGCAGAAGTTGTCTTCACCAATCTCGTAGGGGTCATGAGTATCATGCTCTTCACCATCGTTATCAATGGTTCTCTTCACAAGCTCAATGTAAAGCTTGAGAGCATCCTCTTCTGTGTAGTCTTCTCCGAGAAGGTCAATCTCTTCCTGAGTAGCATGTTCCTCAATATACTTCTCAACCTCGTCGCTCGTTAAAGATTCATCCTCATAGTTGGAAATGATACTACCAACGGTTTCATGAATCTTCTCTGCTCTCTCATCAGTCATGTAAGAACCATCAGGGTCATTGAATCCTTCAGGGTCATACTGCGGGAAGTAGGAATCCTCATCAATCTCTTCGTCATCGGAATCATCTTCCTCTTCCTCAGAGGTCTCATTCTCAAAGGAAGCTCTTCTTCGGTCTCTTCAACCTCATCTTCGGAATCCTCTTCATCAGAATCATCCGCTTCAATGAGACCCTTTCTCAGAGCTTCAGCAAGCTTGCTCAGATAGTTCTTCTTAGTAGCCTTGATACCTACGTCATCTAAAAGCTTCAAGAATATCACCCTACATCAGTAGTCTCAGCAATCTCCTCTGCCTGCTTGTCAAACTCATCTCTGGAATCCTCTTCCACTTCTTCAGCAGTCTTTCTCTTGACCTTAGAAACGGAATCACTTTTTATCAGGCGTCTTTTCAACCACCTCTTCTGTAGTCTCTACACTCTCACCAGACTGCTCTTCAGACTTCAAAGCAAGTTCTCTCAAGAATCTCATCCCGAGAACCTGTGCACTTAACACCCAGACTTGCGGCGTACTTCTTAAACTCATTGTACTTCATGCGCTGAAGAAGCCCGAAGGTCTTCAGTGGTATCTACCACCTCTAAAGGTTCTTCAACTTTCTCGGACTTCCCCACAGCAACAGTGCTTGCTACACTGTTCTGTTCAAGAAGTCTTCTCTAATCATAGAGACCCTCAATAGTCATGTCAAACCCTTCATAAGCTCTGCGTTGTTCATTGTTCAAACCTCCTATAATCTGTTTGTGAAATTCACTTTTTCAAGTGTCAAAGCAAGTATAGCAACACTACTTAGGACTGTCAATTTTCTTGATTTCCCGCTTTCAAGTAGTCTTTCCTCAACTTTTTCAAGAACACTACCTTTAACTCAATCTTAGTCATTTCAGCATAAAGACCTTCTACTGCATTGATACTAGCTTCAGTACACCTAGAATCAGACGCTATCAAACCGTCTTTAGCTATAATGAGTTGATGGTAAGCACCTTCTAAATTCAGAATCAGTGTATTGATTGTTCCCACGTTTACCTTCTGGTCAACAATCTCTCTTCTGAACTCTTCAATAGGCATATCTACAAGTTTTCCAATATCACTCATCTATTCACCTCAAACTGTCTTACAAATGTGTAAGCAAGTAAAGATTGCCAAGCTCACACAAAAAGCACTACCCGCTCTGTCAACTGCTACATAGTACAAAAGAAGCACCAAAAAGCGGAACAGTGCTAAAAAGGAAACAACGTTGACAAACATCTTAATGCCTATCTCTAAGCAACTGAAAACTTACTGAGCCAGTAAAACATTCTCATCCTCACTTTCTATCAACCCGAACTTCTCTGCGCGTGACATATAGTGGTTGTATAACTTCCAGAAATTAGTGTCGTGCATCACACCCTTGTTACGCACAAAAGAAGAATCCATATACTGAATGTGGTGACACATTTCGTGAACACACACTAAACACCTTGTCATAGCTCATAAGCTCACCGCACTTACTAGCATACGGATATATAAACACCCTAGGTCTATCTCTAAAAGTCGCGCACAGGAAGTATCTCCCGTAGTACGTCTTGCTGTAAGGTCTAAAGTAGAGGTCTACTTCGTCCACAGGCATGTTAATCAGAGATAAATCCCTCAATAGTCTTTCTCTAAGCTCTTCAATACACATATCTTCTCCCGTCTCAGTTCAGGACTATTGAGGGACACCTCACATCATGCGACTAGTAAACCTCCCGCAACCCTTTCAAGGTCAAGTCTCTTCTCAAGTGTAAAGTCCTGTGCAACTTCAGTAATGCTGTTAATCAATCCCCAACGATTGTCTTCGTATTTCTCTAACATCACCTACAACCCTCTCAGAACTCTCTCTGGAAAGTGTGGTAAGGTTCCTAATGTGATTTATGAAGATTCCATCTCCTCTTTAGACGAGGTCTCGGGTTCTAACATCTCTTCTGTTTCCCCAGGCACCTAAAGTCTTAGCTCTCTTAACCCACTGTGTGAGGTTCTCAACCAAGCTCTCTACGTTAGCTAAAGAGCTCTCAACCCTTCATGGAACTCTTTCTGGTCAATACCAATGTGTTTCTGCTCAAACAGAACACCACCTGCTCTGGCAACAACAAGACCGTTCGTGCAGACTTGCTTGTAGATACCAAACTTGACAGTAAGAATGCTTCTACCAACATCGGAGCTGTCAATAAAAATTCCCGCGAATAAATCTTCACCGTCTATCGGTAACATCTCTGTATCAGCTAACCTAAGATGCAGTCTCTCTTCATTGAGATATGAACCCTTAACCTTGTAGTGACTGGTATCAACAACCTCACTAACAGTGTTAAGAATATCAGGTGCATCACACACAGAATACCTACTGGAAAGAATACCTCTAACTCTTCCTGATATTCTCTAACAAACAGGTCTCTGTTAAAGTCTTCAAAGCCAACTGTTCACGTTGTCTTGTGCTAAATCAATACGACCGCTGCTCACACACTTCTCCAAAGTATCTTGACGGCACACCAATCTTGGAACCCAACTGACCTAAAGCGTATCTGGAAAGCTGAAAGCTCATAGCACTACCACCATCAGGAATGATAGTAAGTCCTGCATTCTCATTAAAAGCGAACATTCTCAGAGTTTGCCCGAGTAACAAGGTAATCTGAACTGTTCTCTTTAATGTCCTCAACTTTCTCAATCAGGGTTCAATACTCTTTCCCTCAATATCTAAAAGCTCTCTTCTGTCCTCTGTCTCTTCTGCTATAACAGAGTTCTCAATGTTTTTCAACACCCTTGACTTTAAGCACTGTCTTTTTCCTCCTATTCTCAATCAAATGACAGTAACTAGTGACAAACACAGTGTAGCAGTAAAAAGTAAAAGTGGTCAAACACCCTAAAAGTGCTGACCACTAAACTCAGTCTTCGATAAAGACCCTCTTATAAACCCTAGCTCTCAGAGCATACTTAGTATTGATTTCACAATACTTCTCTGCTTCCTCTCTGGTATCAAAAGACGCAAGTGTGTAGAAACCACTGGCATCATACACGACACACCCACACACTACATACTCAGTACTTATAACCTGTAGACTTCAACCCCTCAATGTCTGAAAAGCTGATAGGGACTATCACCCCTTCCTCTAAGCTCTTCAATAAGTCTCTCTGTAGAGTAGTCACCTAAACAGTTATCAATACTGGAAACACGCTCAAAGCGTTTTGTCTGACCTGTTACATTGTCCTCTCTGTCACTTATATCAGCGTTCCAGTCATTAAAGGAGCGGGTAAAGTACCCTAAATTGGGATTCATTACGTCAAAATACTGAATCTTAACCTCGCCGTCATTACTCTCATCCTTCAAGTAATTGTTGGCAAAGTAATAACCACCTTTGAAGTGTCTATAAAGACCAAGCTGTACTTCGACCATATTTTTAATCCCTCACAAACACTGTTTCCCTGAACTGTCTTGTAGGTGTACAGAGAATCTACCCAAGCACCTGTAGTAGAAGAACTGTGGAAAAAAATAACACATCGAAGGTAACTGAGAACCGCTCATTAAAACGGAGTACACATTCATCACCGTTTTTAACGTCTAGCTCTGCATTGTCTAACATACCGTTATATGCAACAACAAATTGCGGGTGATTTTTACCACCTTGATAAATCACCTCTCGGACGCTGTTAGGAAATCTTGAACTGGCAACCCTGTTTAAGATAACCGATGTGGCAAGTCTCTGGCTCTCATCGTGACCTTTGTAGTCCCCTGCCTCTGCTAAAACACATTTGCAGAGTAACTCAAAGTCCTCTCTGGAATACTGAATCGGGCTTTTCATGTGTCCCGTAACGCTCTCAAGCTCCTGCTTCATAAAGGCGTCTCTGTTCTGATAAACCTCTACCGTCTCTTTGTATGTGTCAATAGCACCTGAATAAGTGTCTGACACCTGAGTAACAAGTCCTGAATACTCATTGCACAGGTCTAACAACTCTTCACCCTTCTTGTGCAGTCTATCATTGTCCCACAAAAGGAACAAGCTCACGGCTGTTAAACTCACAATGATTAAATTCTTGACCATCTTTACACCCCTGTCTTTTAGTCTGTCAATCAGTTTACACAATCAGTTACAAGCACACTCTAGCACACTTTAACAATCTTGTAAAATCACTGTAAATCACCCTTGTCTACCCCTAAAAAAACAAAAGGTGGGTGGTAGTCAATACTACCACCCGATAGGACGTTCAAACACACATGAACAATTCAGAGAAGGCGCAAGGGTAACTCCTTCCCCTAGCGAAGTGGGCGTGACTTGCACACGCTTCTCAGAGAAATTCTTGCCTATCGCATCACAACCACATTCCTGTGACACTAAGACATAGACAAGAACCCCGAATCTCTGAGATTCCTCTTTGGAGCTAAATCCTAGAATCTAAAACTTGCTCTGCATCTCGTCCCTAGTCGAGACCACTTCCATCCGCTAGGCAGGCTTGGAAGAAACCTAGCAGATTGTAACCCGCAACGTCTGCACACGACGGAGCTCACCGAACTCATCGGGAGCACATTCAAGATAGCACATCTCACCAAACTTGTCAAACATGTTTTTCAAAAACTTTTTCACCACACTCAGTCACACTCTCGGGACACTCAATGACACACCAAACACCTAAACGTGGTCGCTATATAATATCGCGCGTGCGATTATCGCGCGTTTACAGAACTAATTACAGATTTAGTATTACAGACCTAATATATATATATATATAAATAATATAATATTAAATATCTTAGATATTTATTACAAGATATAGATTATACCTTACGGTATAATCTATATCTGAATGTAACCCTTGAAATTACAACAATCACAGTGTTTCACACTGTCACATCACTCCCGTGCTTCGCACAGGGAGCTCTGCTCCTTCGCGCTTCGCGCTCGGAGAGCAACCACCACTAAACACTAAATAACTTCGGGTGTTTAGGTGTTTGTTGTGTCTGTTTTAGTCTTGCTCTGTCACCTGTTTAGTGTTTGAGGGTGTTAGTCTTATAACGGCGCGTGTTTATCACCACATTTCCTGAGGTTTTAATTTTGACCAGTTTTTTAGAATCCAACACTTTCTACCACAACCAGACATTCACTTCAATTTTTTTAGAGTATTTATACCATTATTGTGTATAAATAACCAACTACCACTTGTGGGGCTGTGAACACGCATGATTTTTGAGGTATGTATAAATGGGGCTGTTATACAACTCAACCATACTGGGCTATTCTGGGAATAACACCAATAACCTATGCACTATCTCCTAAAACACATCAAGCAACTACCAATACCCTACAAACTTCTCTCCTAAAACACATCAAGCAACTACCAATAAAACTTCTCCTACAAAACATCATACTACTACCCTACAAACTTCTCCTAAAATAAAGTGCTTGGTGCACACACACACAACACTAACACCATTTAAAGGGTGGGGTGTCTCTTTTCAGCGAAACACAATCAAACACTCTTTTTAATCTCACCACTTAAACACATTAAAACACTAGTGTCACATGGCACAACTCTGTGCGAAATGTGTTAAATCGTTCGAGACAGTGACGGCGCGGGGAGTGTATATAGTGTTTTTCAGCGTCTACAAGGTCTTTTTAAGGTGTGTCTAAGGTCTTTAAGCTATTCTCTATAGGGTAAGACATTAAAGTGTCTTAAAACGCGTTCTGATAGGTCATAGCTATCACAGGGTCTATAGGTATAGCGTTGAGGCGGGTGGTATGACACTAAAGACAATCACGACACACTCATCACCAACTTCCCACTTCCTTCTCACCTCTCTAGCGCGTCTGTATAGCACCTATCACCCGCTCTTCTGTAGGGTGGTCTCTGTTACCTGTCCTATTTACGAGTTCGCGGAAGTTGTGAGCCTGCTGTTTAGGCACACTCCTATGTGTGATGCGTATATAGCACCTACCCTATGTATTGCATAAATACACCTTATCCTCGAATATATTCATCCGACTTCTTAAATTTTTCTTAGACCCACTTTTTAGTGTTTCCTCGTCTTCTGTAACACCTCTTTAGACACACAAAAAGACCCCGCAGAGGTGTTATCCTCTGTGGGGCTGTTTACCACTTCTTCTCAAATTTTTTTCTCTTCGTGCATTCCTCATCAAGAGCATAGAGGTTGTCCAACAGGTCTCCGAACATTTCAAGCGGGAGATAGACTGTCTTCCCTTTCAGATATCCCGTGTAGAAGTCACTCTCCTGATACATCTGAATCCAGATAAAAGGAAGTGCTTCGTCATCATCGAACCTCTTCACCGACAATTCTAAATACTGCTTTATCACCTTTGTCGGGTCTTTTGAGGAGCGCGTCTCTCTCACCAGAAACCTAATCGGTGTGAACATAGGTGTGTAACCATCTGGCGGTAACTTGTTCCCCTCTTTCTTTCGCGCGGCAGGGTTTAATCTCAGCAGGGACTACAACCACTCCCTCTTCTCTCTCAATCATGGATTTCAGATTCTTCTTTACCTTCAGTTTCATGTGTGTTCTCTCCTTTCACTCTTTACCACTCTTTAGTACTCACTGACACCTATCACCTAAACTTCTCTGGTGATAGGCATTGTCAACACTAAAGTTATTCATGATTATATTGAGTATCACCTCTTTTTCTCAGGGATTTCATAACCGCTTCTCTGCATTCTTCTCACCACACTTCTCAACTGCTTCTTCACCACTTCAATGTACTCATCGTTCAGCGCCATACTGCACTCATAGACATTGAAGCTGAGATTCCGGCGAGAATTTATCCTCGCAGGGTGTCCATACTTGACTGAAGAAACATAGCTGTTAAAGTAGGGTGTCCAACTTGTCATTCAAGTATTCCTCGTGGGTCATAAGAGACTTGGAAAGAATCACCAAGTCTTCTGTATTGATAGAACCCGTAAGCGGGTCTATCTTAAAGAACTGGTCAAACACACCACCAGTCTCTTTGTCTCTGCAAGTTACCTTGTAGAACATGGTATTCATTATCTCACCTCCGTGGTCAGTGCTGTTATGATGTTAAAAAGGTCTTCACCATCAAGTTCATAGTTAAAACCCTCAACGTCATCGACAAGCTCATAGTAAGCTTTCTTAACCTCTACCAGATTCTTCAACGCGCGTGCTTTCAGACTACGCTTGTAGTCTTCCGACACAACACCCATGAGCTTCTCATTCTCGAGCGACTTAATGTCACACTGAAAAGCGCGTGCACTGTCAACAAGGTCTGCCAGTCTGTTCTGAATGTTCATGATGTTCTCCCTTCACTCTCAACTCTCGTGTGTGTAACTCTTAACTACAAGATTAGTATAAACGCCTTACTTTTTCTTGTCAATACTTTTTATGAAAAATCATAAAATCTTTCTAGCAACGAGAGTTACCAGACTAAACACTCTGGAATGGGCATCACCCGAAGGTGATGCCCACCTAATGCTCAGTATTCGTCATCGTCCTCTAAATCTAAATAGGGACTTCATCGCCGCGACAAACTGCTCTGCGACAAAAGACACCAACAAGGTCGGTACAAGTAGTTCCCATGTCTTCAGCGAACTTGTCTAAGTCCTCTTTATCGGATTTGTAAAGCACCACGAGTGCTGTAAAGCTTGTCTCGAATGTCTTTGAGACCCTCTGTCAACAAAGCATATCTCAGCTTCTTCCAGTCTTCTGTACCCAACAACTTAGTGTCATCAAGAACGGCATCAAAGATTCCCCTGCAAGCTTCTCTCTCCTCGTCAACAATCTTGTTAAAGGTCTTGGCGACCTCTACAAAGCTTGTCAGCAAGTCTTCCTTCCGTGTCGAAAAAAAGTTGGTCATTGTTCTCTTTCTCCTCTCCTCTTATTTGATAGTTTAGAACCCTTATGGGCTCACTCACACCCAAGGGGAGTGAGATCCTTGGGCATGGTCAACCTATAAAGATTGAAAGAGTGAAAGAGAAACCTCAATATAGAGTTTCATTACTTGCTACCACGCATCCGAATCTGTCATAGACTTGTGTAACAAGTAAGACCTCCCCGTCTAAAGTGGGAGATGTAAACTGCCTTATAGTAAAAGGACAGGTAATCTCTCCCTTGTCTCGCTGAAGAATCTGGACTGTCATATCCGCGTTCTTCTTACCTTTTTGCACCGACACCAACTTCTGTCTTCCTACTGTTGCTGTTCACTTTTGCAGTAAAAGGGATATACCATGTGTCTTTCCTCCTCTGGTCTTTAACACTCTGAGCACCCTAATGTGCTCACTGCAACCTAACACCCGAAGGTGCTGTGCTGTGTGCTATACTAGCGTCAATCCTTTCTCATCTTAAACTTGCCGTCTCTTCTTTTGCGGCATTTTTTTGCCCACTTGAAGTCTTGCGGGATAAGGTCGTTCTCCTTTAAGGCAGATAACATCCTGTCTACAGTTTCTTCGGAAAGAAAATCTGAACCGCACTGTGTAAGCAGTAAAAGCTCTCTTACCGAGTTCAAAGACTCTCTGAAGAGCATACTTCCCGTTTTTCCTCTGAAGCTGTGTACTCGTCATAATCATCGAAATACTCAATCCTGCGGGCTAAATACTCGCGCTCGGAAGTCTGGACAACTCCAATACAGATAGAGTTCTGTAACCTGTGGTGGTAAATCATCTCTGTGTCCTGTCTCTCTCTTGCTGTGGGTTCAGGGGACACGGAAAGGTTCGACCACATAGCGTTCAACATCTTCCCGCTCTCTGAATACGAACCCGAGATACACAGGCTCCCAGTCGTACTCAACGATGTAGCGGTCTAATTCAATCCCGCTGTTGAGAACCTCGAAAATGGATGTTTCCTGACGCTCAATCTGCAAGTCCTTCTTAATCTCTAGTCTCTTCATGGTTTCCTCCTCACTCTTTCTTGAATGTTGACCTTCAACATTCATCGGTATCCACCACTTTTTTTAAGGTGATGGACACTATCAATCTAAAGGTCACTGCTTAGTGTCGGACAAGTCTACATAGTGCTCAATCACTGCTAAAGCAGAAAACAGCGGGTCCCTGTAAGTCTTGAGTATGTGAAGCATAAGACCCTGAAGGTCTTCAACGGATTCCCAGTTCTTAGACTGCTGAATAGCAGTTCTCAACACCTGCACGCTTCTCTGCAACTCAAGTCTAATTCCTTCTGTGTCGTCTGGATTCTCAAAGCAACCCGTCAATGGCAGAAGACAGCTTTCTAGCCGTGTCTTTACAATGGGTCTTGATGTACTCCTCACCCGTCATGGTCGCCTTGTTCTCTTTAATCTCTGAAGCTTTACTCATTTCCTTTTCCTCTCTTTCTTGGTGCTGTCTTCAGCACTCATCAAAGACCACAAGTTTTTGGGCTTGTGGTCTTTGTCAATCTTAAAAAGCTTACTTGCGGTAGACCTCGAACTTGAGTCTTCCCGCAATCTTCACCCCAGTCAACCAATTCAAAATCATCGGGAATGAGGTGAACACAGCGTCGGTGTAAACCGAGACAGTGTAAGCAACCGTCTTTTCAGTGTTCGTGAAGATTGCCTGTGTCACATCTAAGTCGTCGGGGAAGGACTTAGGTGTGCCGAGGATGTTGTTGAAGTACCCGAGCTGCTTAATCTCTGCTCTCGGATAGTAGAAGACGACAACGATGTCCTCTTCTTTGGAAACTGCGTCACAAAAAGCAGACAAGCTGTTAATGTCTTTCGCGACTGAATACTCAGCGTCACCGACAGTGATAGTGGCAGGGAAAAGGGACTTGCTCTGTGAAGCCTTGTCTTCAGCAAGGACTTCATCACCGGAGGTCTCTTCTTCGACCTCTTTTTTCTTCTCGGTCTTCTTGACCGGCTTCTTCTTGCTAGGCTTTACACTAGCTTCAGCAACCGCTTCTTTTGCGGATGCGGGAACTGAAAACTCAGTGACAAACTTGTCACCGAGCTTCTTAGCAACTTCGGAAACAAGCTCTGCTAAATCAGAGCGTGTAGCCTCTGCAAAGTGCTGACCAGTGTAGGCAATGCGCTCTGCAAGGTTCTTGTCAGCTTTCTGCGCCAACTTGAAGTTGGCGTTGAGCAGTCCTGCAAGCTCTTCTCTGGTTGCGTTTCTCTTAATCTTAAACATAGCTCTTTCCTCCTAATTTTAATTGTTCATGTGTGTGTTTGTGTACTATGTTTTTCTTCCCCAGTTCTTCTCACCTGAATCACTTTTTGTGTGGTATCGGCTTTTTTTCAATACTAGGCGAGGGTTTTAACCAGTGCCTAAATTGGATTCTCTGGTGTCTCTATGCGTTTGTCAAAGTGCTAGACGCTACTCGGCAAGTGTTATTCCCGAAACACTATGGTAGGCATTTCGCGGCACAAGCTTTTCACGGATTCAACGGGTTACTGTGTGTAAGGTCTTAACTAACTCTGTCTTACAAGGATAGTATAAACGCCTTGATTTTCATTGTCAACGCTTTTTATGAAAAATCATAAAAAACTTTTTACTACCAAATTTTACTAGTTTCTTCTATATAATGCGGTGAAAAAGAGACACTAAAAAAATGTCCCGAGTTATTTCTCAGGACACTGAGTCTAATACATATCTAAAGACACCTTCTTGGTCTTCTTCAGTTTAGGTCTTATACCTATCTTCACAGGTCTTTCTTCCCGCAAGGTCTTTTTCATATCAAACACTACACCACTAGGCGTGTCACTAGTGTTATCACCTTTTGAGGTGTTCACCTTCTTCAAGGTCTTTGTTCTCTTCCTCGCCCTCAACACTGGGTCATTGTCTTTTATGACCTCATATGCTAGGTCTTCCATCTCCTCTACTCTCTCTCTAAAGTAATCACCAAATTCAATATCTACCGCGCGAAAAAGTTCGGCGGTGATAGGAGGTGTTTTAGTATCACCAATAGAGTGTAGATAATGACCTCTGGTCTTATGTTTAGTGATTAGGTGTTTAACACTACCCAACACCTTCTCAAGACTACTACTACAACACACCACTGTGTAGGTCTCTCTGTCTAAACACATATACCACCTCGTTGAAGGTGTGTCCTTTAGTGTTGGGTCATAACCACCTAACCACATATAATCACCAGACACATCATTGACTACTTTCTTCCCCTCACCTTTTCTATACTGTCCCTTCACTATAAAGAAGAGACCTCTCATGTCTTCAGTCATAACACTCCTCCTGTCTTTAGTCTTCACAACACCTAACACTTGATAATACCGAGTGTTTGAGTGTTTCTGTACTCTGTGTGTCATGGTCTAGGATAGCACTAAACGGCGTTAAGTGCAAACACTATACAAACACACACTAAACACTCTTCCCGCGTCTTCTAGCGCGTTGTGGTGTGTCGTAGGTGGTCTATAGGTGGTCTATAGGTGGTCTATAGGTGGTCTATAGAAGACACTGAAACACTCAAACACTAAGTAATACCGAGTGTTAGGGTGTTATTAGGTGTTCACCAGAGGTGTTATGGAGGTGTTAGAGAAAGACCATAGGTGAAGACCAAAGGTGGCGGGAAAGAGTGTTTAGTGTTCCATATAGAGAAGATGGGAGAGATAAAGAACACCTAAAACACTAACACTAGTGTTAAGACCTAGTGTCAGGTGTTAAAACACCACATAACACTAAACACCATAGAGATAGAGATAGAGAGAGACCAAGAGGCGTGGGGAGAAGTGTTTGAGTCCTTTAGAGATAGAGATGGGGAAGAGACCACACCTAAATCACTAGACACCAATGACCTGATAACACTATAGTGTCCGGTGACACCTTACAACACACACTCCAACAACACCTAACACTCGATAATACCGAGTGTTTGGGTGTTCAACACCACACCTAAACACTGGTGGTAACACCTGTCATAACACCCACTAAACACTACACACTACCACTAAACACCAAGAATCGCCGGAGAAAGGTGTTTAGTATAACCTCAACACCATGGTATTCCACAGTGTTACCAGAGGTGTCCTAAAGGTGTCCCAGTGTGTCACCCAAAGGTGTTCCATGACCACTAACACTCGATATTGCCCAGTGTTTGGTCTACCGACCGTACTAGGTAACACGAAATGAAACGAAATGAAACGAAATGAAACGAACATGAAACGAAATGAGAACGATGACACGACATGACACGACACGAGACAGAACATGAGCAGAAATGACGAAATGAAACGATGACACGACGCGACACGAACATGACATAACGACTGACATGACGACGACATGACACGACATGACATGACATGACACGACATGACACGAAATGAAACGACATGACACTGTGTATCAGGTGGTTTTAGATACTAGGACACTAAACTTCTTCTTCTCTATCTCTATCTCTATCTCTTTCTATCTTATTCTATTACTATCATACACTTTCTCGCGCGCCTATTTTTCTACACCACAAAATATTCATAGGTCTTTTTAGTGTCTTTACTAGTCTTTTCTATATAACACTAAAGGACTGTCATTTTCCCGCGTCTTATTTTTCTCTAGGTCTATTTTATAAAACTACCAACTTTCTTCGCGTTTTAATACACACTAGAAAAGACACCAAAGAGGTGTTTAGTCTCTCTAGTGTCTCTTCTAATAGTGTCTCTATGTTCATATCACTTCTCAGCGCAACCTTCTGAGGCAAACATAGAACTCAATGTGTTCAGCTCTCAAGTCATTATGACCTATGTATGACCAGCTAACACCTTCAGGGATAATAACTCTAAACTGAATGTTCTTGAATCTTAGTACCCAATTAAACATGTGTCTTTGAAATTCATAAATATCTTCCGCGACTTTCTCATCACTGAAATCCTCATCAAGAAGGTTGACTATAATAAACAACATCTTACCTTGAGCGGCAAGTCTAACAGAATCACATTCTAACTCCCAATAGGTTAGTTCTGGTACACTCTCAGTGTACCCTGCAAACAACGGGGAAAATTCAGTAATAAGGTGTTTAACCATATCACTAGTGTAGTCCTTCGTAACACGAACTACTCTGAATCTACCTTCAGGAGAAAAGAACTCTTCCCAAAACTCTTTTTATATCTCTAACAGTCCACATCTTCATCACCTCGAAATACAAACTTGTCATTGTCTGGATAGTAAAAAGCTAAATGATTGACTTCAACCTCATGAACAAGGAACCCCAAAACTCTTAATGTCCTTCTTGTTCGCGTCTTCAAAGATAACATGTGTAAGGTCTGAAATAAAGTCCTCATGTCTAAAGAACACATGGTATATCCTCAGGGTCGTTTCTGAGTTCTCTGTCAATGAGCGGAAACAAAGAAAGAAACTTGAATGTAATGCTGTCCTCTACATATATGCTGTTGGACGTGTGATTCACAGTACCGTTTAGAAAATCTTCAGCTAAAACTTTCTCCCCGACTTTATCATAAACCTTGTTGGAAAGGTCTTTTTGAGTAGATAGTACCGTCAAAGCTAGACAGAACATCTTGAAGCATTCTATATACCTCAGATTCGCTCATCAAACAACACCCCTTTTCCGTCATCATAAAAATCCTGTAGCTTCTAGCACTTAGGCTGTTTATTGTCTTTTTGAATGTATCTCTAGCTAAATTTAGATTGTAACTGACCTCTTCTTCAGTGGCGACCTCGTTCGGACTATCACCAATACCTAGAAGTAGCTACTCTGCAAGTCGTATAACTGTGTAAAGTCATAGGTCTCTTCCCTAAAGTTCTGTAAGTTTTTTTAATGACCAACGGCTTTCTATCAACGTCTATGAATCTATCACCTGTTAAATTGACAAACACACTGTCAACACTAGAACCCGCATACCAAAGTGTCTTCATACTTCTGAGGACTGCTTTCTTATCTTCACCGCGCCAACAAAAGAGTGTCCCAGTTAAGAACTGTCTCACGAAGCACCCAAAAACCAAGTTTGACCTTCATCTGTAAATTTCCTACCGAAGCTTGCTGTGGAAGGTAGTACCTGCACCAGTCCCTACGGCTGTAATTAAATCTTTCTAAGATATTTAATTTAACTAATATATTATTAAATAAGTTCTCTAAAGAGAACTTATTATTTAATCTGAATATAGGTAAACCTATATCTGTATAGTAACTACCCTTTCAGGGATGTTGGCATTTTCAGAAAAAAATCCTCAAAGCTAAACTTCAGCTCTTCGGTGTTTAACTTTCCTGTGGAAAACTCTGTGGAAAATGTGGAAAACTCAGTGTTCATGGCTTATCTCCTTTTTGATTTCGCGAATAAAAAGACTTTGTGCAAACACAATAGCACAAAGTCAATAGTCTATAAAATGACCAGTTTTAGTTGTCTTCCTTGCTGTCTGAGACTTCAACACCAGATGCTTCTACAACACTAGAATCCGCATCTTTTTTTAGTCTCTTCACTGTTACCCATTGAGCCAAAAATCTGCTCAAGAATACCACCCCTCTGCGGGTTAGAAATGTGTGTGGTAGTCTCTAAACTACCATCTGCTCTTACTACCTTAGTCTGGCGAATTACTTCTTGACTGCCACACTCATACATCCTCTGCATCTGTGTCAAAAGACCCATAGACTGATTCATCAAAGACGTAACATTCAGGGTCAGGAAGACCACCGTTTAAGGTCTCTGTAATCATTGCCCTCTGTAGTCTTTGCATGGAAAGACTGGCTATTCCTTGCATTGCCTGAATCACATCTCCCATATCTCTAGTGTCATACCTGTCAAACATTTTTGTTGTAGGCACACACATATCCCGCTTTTATATTCAGGGGCATACCTGAGCATTAAGACACATGTCGCAAGACAACTTAGGGTACCTACTGCTATACAGTTTTTTTAGGATTCCTAACAGTCTTATATCCTTTCAGGAATCTCCCCTTCTCATCTCTTACAGGTGTTATACCCTCTTCTCTGAAGATTTCATCGTCTAAATCCGAAATCTCAGGTGCAGGAGAACCCTCAACAGGCGCGGGAAGGTATTTAGACAGGACGTTGTTAATGTCCATATCTGATACTTCCTCAAGAGATACATCATCATCCTCATTGATATACTCATCCCGCTCTTTAACAATTCGGTCAAAGTTAGTACCGAGGTACAGAAGTGCAGTGTTTTCTCCTAAAAAGATTGGCGCGATAGAAGTTTTTTTAAGGTCTTCAACCCTCTCAGAATCATCCTGCACAATTCTGTTTATATAGGTGTCGTGAATGTCTTTTTAATACCTCTGAGGTGTATGTCTGGGAAATATAGTCTGAATAATCAGGGTTATCCCAGTTCATGAAACAGGTCATATCTACAACTAAATTCTCAGCTTCACCTAAATTCTCTGTAGAAATGTTAAATTCTTGCGCGTATTTCTCTACATCAGGTCGTTCTCCATGGGGAGTATCTAACCAATCAGGTGCGGGAAAGTCAAGGTCATTTAAGCTCTCCTCAGAGCGGATAGTGGCTTTAGGACGCATCCAGTACATTCTAGGCTTCAGTCTGTGCTGAATGTAGTCCTCTGCTTGTATAAAGGCATAGACATTTACCCTAATCATTTCTTCAACGTCTTCATCTAGCAACTTCTTTTCGTCAAAACCTTTAGCTACAAGCTGCGGAAGCATTGAACCTTTCCACTTATCTTTTTTAAGACGGGTCATCTTCTGACCTGTCCAATAATTGATTTCGCCGTACTGAAGACCTACTAACCAAGTGGTAGAATCAACGGTGTAAAAAGGCAGTTTAGTAAGAAGTGCCGTTCTAGTCATTGCCATACCGTGAACAACACTGTTGTATTTTTCCGCTACACGAAGGTACTGAGCACCATTAGTGTAGTCACCACCTTGGGTGTCCATACCACCCCAAGAAAGACCCACATAAGGATAGCGTTTGCAATACTGTTTCCCACGTTAGTTTAGTACCGTCAGGGGTGATAAACAAAGCACACAGGAATACCAGTTCTCAGCATAAAGGGCTCAAAAATACTTCTCATTCCATTCTTGAACTTTGTCACCACCTACTATGTACTCAATGTCTAAACTTGCAAATGCAAACACTATACTCCTGTGTCTCTCAATCCAGTTCAGGTATTTCTGGATAAAGTCTTCCCACTCTTCAATGGTCAGGTCTTGATGTTCCAGACTTGAGACAAAGGTAAAAGCACCCGAATCAATGAAGAACTTAACACCAAGCTCTTCATACTCTTTAGTGTTTAACCGCTTCTTCTGAATGTAATGATAGGACATTAGGAAGTTCCTAATACCCATGTCATACAGAACTCTAAAATTGTTCTGGTCTTCAACACCAGAGTACATCATGCTAAATGGTCTTTTTAGTGTCAATAATCTGTCTTAGGTCTGTATATCTAGGCTTAGTGTTCCCGTGCTCTGTGGGGGCTTCTGGACGCTCACAGAAGGTGTTTTTTTACAGCGTTCTCTTCTTTCTTTTTTTAAGTTTCATATAACACCTCAAGTTCTGCTTCTAAACTCTTCCCAAAAACTCTTTGGTCTCGGTTTCTGTCAGATTTTCGCCAAAAGAATTTAGAGTAGGTGATAGTACTACAATCACTCTCAGCACCCCCTACACATAACACACTGATGCTTTTGCCTCACAGGAGACAAATAAAGCCTTTGGGTTTAATTTCTCAAAAAGGTATTCACCAACTTCTGTAGTCAACTTCTCCTGAAGCTGTGGTCTCTTACTAAAATACTTTACAACGCGCGGAATTTTTAGAAAGACCAATAATGCAATCACTGGGAACATAACCAACAGAGATTGTCCCAGAAAAGGGGAGCCAGTGGTGTTCACATACAGAGCTAAAAAGGAATGTCCTTTACAATAACCATCTCACTGGAATAGTCATTCGCGAACACCTTCATTTTTCTTATCAAGCTCATCTAAATGAAGGTCATTCCTGTTAGCAAACAACTCTTCACTCCACATTTTTTTGCTACCCTCTTTGGAGTGTCCTGATTGCTTTCTGTTAAAGGGATTTCAAGAAGACGCATAATCTCCTCTAAGTGTTCTCTGATTTTTTCAGTATTATTTTCCATGGTAATTACCTCCTGTTTTAGCTCAGTATACCAATAAAAAGGAGACCCACAACCTTAAAGGAAGTGAATCTCCTGAGTGTCTAAGTTTATAGCCATGTGACTTGGCTGTGAACCTTATCAGTTCGTGGTAGTACGAGTTCCGCTCGAAACACGGTTAGCACCAACACCGAAATCCTGCTTCATTCGTTTACGAGTTGCTGCTGCCTGCTCGTTGGATAAACGAGCCTGTGCTGCCGCTTCCTCTTCTCTACGCTTCTTGAGAGCGTTACCAGTAAGCGGCTTACCGTTCTTACCGGTCAGACCAACCTCATTCGTTGCAATGAACTCACGGTCTCGTCTAGCCTGCTTGCCAGACGAAGCATAAACCTTGATAAACATATAGCGTTTACCTCCTTTCAAAACTTAGATAGGGTTCTTAACTGAAGTGTGGGTGAAAGAAAAAAACAAAACACCTTCAGTCTCCAATTTCCTATCTTCATTCTGAATTGTAACAGGTGCGTTTTTTTGTTAATCAAGTAACCTCACCATCTTTTTTTCTTACAGTTAGGTATTTTTCCTGCTGAAACTATTCTTCTAAGCGGGTCACCATTTAGATTCCCAACAGCAAGGGAACTGGAAAGTGTATTGAAACTCTCAGAATCACCAAACACATAACCATCGTGGGAAACATAAATAGTATCACTGAAGCTAGAAGTGTATTCCTCGGATTCAATGGTCAAGTTTTTCCTCAAAGTTTTTTTGGTAAACATCTTTTTCGCACCATCTTAAATCTTCTTCAAGCTGTGTTCCACAAATCTCTTCAAGATACACATTACCAACAAGAACATTAAAATTTATGGACTTGTAATGTTTGAGACACCGACTTTACATCTTCCCATATCTTGTTCAGGTAGTCTCTATCAAGAGAAATTCACCCTCGTTCCAACAATGCTTACCATACCCTAAAGAGTAGTTTATGTGGTCTATGGTTCTATGACTACACATGTCCTCTTGTCTGCTTAACACCCAGTAGGTGTTTTTCAGGGAGTAAGCTCAAAGTCAACACTAACTGAAACACCACTAGTATTCAAATCACCCAAAAATTTCACTTACCCAACTTACAGCATTCCTTTCAGTAGCAGGAATAAGTTTAAGTGACTTAAACCCACAATCTCTTAGGCACACACTTGCCTTTAACGGTTTCAAGATTCATAATCTTCTTCCTGAACAATGGTAAGTTGAAACTCACAGTTAGAATCTAAAAAAAGTCATGAATGATAGTGTAAGCCCTTGTGATTGAACTACCACGGCTTTTACAAACAAGTGAAATATAGCTTATACCATACTCAATCAGCTTCTTTACAATGTCCTCGTAGGGTGTTTCATACAAGTGTGTATCACCTATCTTAATAACAGCCTTAGTAACGGGCATGTTAAAGAAATAGTCACTTAACTCCTTTGAGCTCTCACCAAATATGTACTTTTATCTTTTTGTGGGGTGTCAGGAGTAAGCACCTTATTGATATACTCAAGACTTTCACAATCAGAACACACTCCACAAGCTTTTACCTTCAGGTGTCGGCACATCACAACTAAAGAAATCATCAGGTAAAACCTTATACTGTGTAGCATAGAACAACAGAGATTCCTTGCTGAAATACATGAACAGGGGCAAGAATAGAGATTCCAGACCCTGAATTGTAGCATTTAGTCTGTCCACAAAAGAAGGGTTGGCGTCTACATAGTCAACTACACACCCTTTCATGATTGCTACATAAACAAATTTAGCACCGATACTTTCGGCATAGGATATAGCATAAGACAGGAATACTAAGTTTCTGTACTCCAAATACTGTGAATCTAAACTGGAAAAACCCCTCGTCATAAAATCTACTGCTCGTCCAGTCAAACTTAGGAAGGTCAATTACTCTATTCTCAATCCCAAGTTTCTTACACACCTTATTAACACACTCTTCCTGCTGTTTCTCATTTCTAGCACCATACCTAAAGTGCAAAAGAATGGATTGCTTCAGGGAACATATCTCTCCGCGAGATAGTTGACCAACACAATGCTGTCAAATCCACCACTATTTAGCACAACAATTTTTATCATTCGACTTCTCTATCTTTTTCTACCATGGGATTATCCTTTCTTAAAAGAAAAATCAGCTAGGCGTTGTTCCTAGCTGATTCGGTGTAACAGATTGTGACAGGGGTGGTTCCTTCTGCCTTATCAATTCGGCAAAGAGAATCCCAAACCTGTTCGGGAGTAATGAACTGTCTAGCGAGCGCATCCTCCTCAGGGTTGCCCTGACCATAGTCAGGGGTCATTAAACTTGTTCCACGCGTTTATTGAGATTGCTTCCATTGTAGTACCTCCTTTGTACTATTGCTTTGTGAACACAAGAACACTCTATCATGGAATACTAAAAGGTGTCAATCATCACTGAACGCCCAGAATCTTGTGTAACTGAATCTGAACTCTATAATCTCTGCCATCTTCTAGTACCCAAGACACTAATTCATTTCCAATGACTGCTTTCTGGTTCTTATCAAACATTGGGCTCAGTAGAGTTTTTTAGCCTGTGTCGGGTAGGTGTCTAGAACATGCTTTGCGAACTCATAGTCGTTTCTATCCGCAATGACAAACACAACCTCATCATTACTCTGAAGACCTAAAAGGTTATCATACATGTTCTTCTCAGACACACCACTAGACGGGCATTTAATGTCCATGATGTACTTAAAACTGCGTCGATACCCTAAATCGGGGAGTTTAATACAACCACTCGTTTCAATAGACACTTTATATCCAAGGTACATCAACTCCTGTGTAAGTGGTATAGTCTCTTCATAAATCATCGGCTCCCCACCAGTGATACACACACGTCTCACATACCTATACTTCTTAACTTTAGCTACAAGATTCTCCATTGAAATCCTTCGCTTACACTTTGGGTCTTGTATTTGGTCACAGTACACACAGCCAATAGGACAACCAAACAGACGCACAAAGATACAAGGAAGACCTGTGTCTGTAGATTCACCCTGTATTGACAGAAACACCTCATCAAGATACATCATGAATCATCACCTCACAGCTTGTCTAAAGAATACTCGGCATAGCTATCTTCAGTCTCCCACAACTTCACAGACACTAAATATACGCCATCTGGTAGGTTGTCCATAATGTTATGGGAGATTATAGCAACCATTATCTCTGCTGTGGGATTGCTGAAGAACAGGTTCAAATCCTGATGGTCGTACTTAGAAATGATAACATCATTGACCAATTTATTTAGGTCTTTGAAGTCGATTATCATTCCGCACTTTGGATTCTTCGTGTCTGTAATAACATCACCTGTAACAGTCACTTCCATCTTATAAGAATGCCCGTGAAGTCTATGACAAGCACCATCATAAAGAGGAAGGTGGTGACAAGCCTCAAAGGTAAATCTTCTAGTAAGTGTCAACATTCAATCACCTCACTTCACAATGGTTCTAAAGACAATCACAGTTCGCACTTCTCCCTTAATTTCTGTCTCACTGTAACCCGGTCTTACAAAAAGGTCTAAACCTTTCTGCGCGAAAATACTCCGCGCTGTAGCTAGTGCTTTAACAGCCTGATTAACAGAAGAAGCACCAATAGCTCTAAGCTCTACAGAAGTATCGCCACTGTCATAGCACTTCACAATACTGCCCGCAAGCTCTCTTACAGGAGAGCTACCACTGACTTTTAACTGCTTTATAATATCACTCATACTTACTACCTCCATGCAGTATATATCCAACCACTATATTATAGGTAATATACCAAATAAGCAAGTATTTCGCATAAACTAAAAAGGTCACAGCTTTCACTGTGACCCACTTTTTTCTCTCTGGTCTAGGGGCTTAAACAGCACCCTGTCTACAGGAACATATCCATAGTATCTACTGTCATAGCTCACATCTTCGTTGTCACCGATGCAGTACAAGAACATCTCACCTAGAACATTCCCTTTAATGTGCGTGATTCTCTTAATCACAATTTCACTGTCCTCAGTAGGCGCTTTGTACACTACAACATCACCTATCTTTAAGGAACTCTTCTTGAAAAACTTTGTTCCCCACAAAATTTCACCGTTCTGGTAGGTCGGAAACATGCTGTCACCTACTACTTGAAAAAGCGGAAACGGCATAATAAACAGCAGGACTGATTCTATAACACCACTGATTTTCTCTTTAGTTGCTCTCTTCACTCAAACCACCTTTCTTCTCAAGAACGTGTTCTGTATCTACTAAATCAAAAGAAGCCTTCAAGTGACAGACAAACATAGTCCCTAGAGGAATCGTGCTGATGGAACACCACTATAGGTGTCTTACCTTCTGGACAATCTTCTTCGGCTTGTTCAATCCACTGTTTCAACTTCCACGTCTTCTGATTCTTTGCTTCAATGTGAACCTTCAAGTTGTAGTCTGAATCTACAACTACAATATCACCCCTGTAGTCATCTGCTTTACTGCTAGTCTTTTGCAAAACCACCAGACTGCGGAGTTCTCTTCAACTCTATACCATATCTACCTTGAAACTTCTTAGCAAGAGTTCTCTCAAACTGTGCGCCCTTTCTTTTTAGCAGTTCTACCACGTTTAACCTTTTCATCATTCTTTGTCACCCTGTTTAGTCTCATAGGTAAACACCTCCCTCATGGGATAATAACACCTAAAGAATTTTTAGGTCAAATAAAAAGGGCTCTGTATCTCTACAGAGCCTTTATTCTAACTCAGCTTTCCCACATCAGCAGGTCATTTAACAACTCCCTAAGTCTGTAGGTGGAGGCTAAATCATGGGGTGTTACCCCACCGGAAAAGTGTCTCAATGTACCTCAGATACCAGTCTGCTTTTTTCAGGTCTTCCTTACCATTCTTGTTTTTGTATCTCCACATGTACTTGAAAGCGTTACAAAGGCAAAACTTGATAACAGCTCTCAGTCCAAAGGTGGCTCTCATCACGTCTATGCACTCTAAAAGAGCACCCCTGTGTGTAATGGCTCGGATTGATTGCGTCACTCATAATAACCTCCTTATTTAATTCTACCAGAACTGAAATGCTTCAGGTCTTCATAGCAGAGTTTCATCACCTCAAGCATTTGAGGATGCGGTGCTCCTGTAGTACCATGTACTCTCAGGTCAAATATGTGCTGCCACTCTTCTTCATTGGCGGTCACGATAATCTCAGTCTTCACCGAGTTGGGAAGAACTGTTCTTGCTTCTTGCGGAGAGTGACCCTTTTCAATGAGCTCAAAGTATGACTTCTCAGCATACTCACACGCCATCAACCATGTGGAATAATCACTGTCATCATACATAACACTGTCCTGTGTTTCAGGGTTTCTCTTAAAGAACGGCGGGACAATGAAAGAAACCTGATTGCTAAATTTGTCTTTGCTGTAATTGCAGTAACGCTGTGATTCCTGTGCAAAGCTACAAGCTCTATGTCTCACTAACTCGTGGGAAACACCCCTGTCACACACAAACACAACGGTATGTGTAAGGTGCTGTCTAAGCTCCTTTTCAAGAATCTCCTTTTCAGGATTGATACAAGCAAGCTCTCTCTCTATCACCCCTGCAAAGTCATATTCAGTGAACCAAGAGAAGTTATCCTGTCTGTAATATCCTGAACGAATCTCATTCGGGAAGAACTCAGGATATTCCCTAATACAAGAATCAAGAATAACAGGATAGTCTCTGTCCGCTTCTTTGCACTGGTCAGCCCACTCAAGAAGAACACGAATAGGCGCGGAAAAGAGAATGTTACCTTCAGGTGTGATAGTGATAACAGTGTATTTTTGTGGAAAGACCACCAACATTAACAAAAGAACCAATCGGGATTGTCTTTAACAAGGCAGTGTACCCAGAAGTGCTCTAGCATAGCATAGTGCTTTCTATTCACCAATCCTTTGATAAACTTCTCAGCACTACCTACCTCAATCTTGTCTGTGCTCTTATAGCACGTTCTACCAACCATCTCAACAAACTCTGCGGGAGTTAAAATCCCTTTGTTGATAACCCTATGTGACGGATGTACAAGTATCATATTATCTCCTTCCTACATTCATGTTTCTGTTCTCTTCATTGAAGTCACCTGTTCTTCTGCTTACTTCGCGGGAAATCATGAAAATAATGTCCTCAATCGAAGCAATGTTATAAGACAGTAACTTCACCTTGTTTTTGCAATCGCACCACTCTTCATAAAAAGGTTTAACTTTTAGGTCTGTATTCACCTCCCTTTCTTTTGCTGTTTCTGAGAGCTTTGTATTTAACAGGTCTCTGTATCTGGATTCACTAGCCTCCATATACTGTAACCTGTGCTCTTCTGCATACATCTCGGCATACCCTAAAAGGGTTCTCATGTAGACCTTCTGCTGTGTAAAGGCATTCAAGTATTGACCTAAATCTCTAGTGGTCAATGTGGTAATGTCCGTGGGAAGGTGTAAATAGTCGTGGTCTATTTTAAGACTACCACCACTTTCTTCGGGACTAAAGAAGTCTACACCCTTCTTGGTAAGCTCTTCGTGTACTATATCGCAATAACTTCTTTTTCTGCTTCAGCACCTCTTTAGGGTTTATCTTTTTCCTTACCCGTGTGCTTCTTTTTTTCAGTGTCATAATGCTCCTCTCACACTACCCAACACTCATTCTTGTAGCCACACCACCTACACATGGAACAAGACTTGCTAGTACCTTCTCTTTCAGGAACAACACCACTCTTACAGCAAAGATTCAGGTATTCATAATCTTTTAACACCGAAGTAAGAATCGGTTCTGTGCTCATATTTCGCGCGACACAAAACTCCTTTAACTGTTGGTCATTCTTATCTTCGTACAGGAAGATTACCTTTGTAACAGGTCTAGCTGTATAGAAGAGAACATTGTCCGAGAGCATGTTAAGCTCTACCTCATTCTTAATCTTCTCTTCTCTACTAAACTTAGAGCCACCTTTTAAGTGCTGATAGTGTGTCTCAAAATAAGAGTACCTGTCATCATAAGATGCGTTAAACTCTTCTACCGTAGAGTAGTGTTTGTGTAACCACAGTCTTCTCTCTTCGGCGCAATACAGGTAAATAAGTCCCTGCATCTTGTGTTCGTCTTTAGCATCAGTAAGACTACGAAATCCGTTATCGTTAATGCTCTTAATCTCTAGGATTGCAACTTCACCATCTAAATCAAGAAACCCGTCAGTGTGTCCCTGAATATTGTATGTGTCGTTAATGATTGGGACTTCATCCATAATGAGAAGTCCCATATCAATGAGGTAAGACTGTAGTCTTTCATGTGTGTATGTCCCGTTATCAAAGATTCTCTGAGTACGGGGGTCAATACCACCATCACCGCTAAACTGATTTCTCAGGTAATAGTTAGCGCGATTACATCTCCCTGCCTGGGACGGGGCATTAACATTCACAGCCCTGTCATTGAGGCTTATTTGCCTGTTCAAAGAGGTATCTGTCTAAAGGTGCTGTAACATACCCCTCTTTCTTCATAGCACTGAACATATCTTTTAATCCCATTATTTCCACCAAAAGAACTTTAATACAAGAGAACTAAAAAACAAACCAACAGTTACGACAATGAAAACCAAAAGCGGGAAATAGAAAGGTAACAACACTAACCACCAAGACCAATCAATCACTTTGCAGAGCTTCAGGACTACAAATGTAAGCCCCTAACAGGGAGGTGAAAGTCACACCACTGCTCCCCTTATTATCATCGTTCATTCAAAAACCTCCTCACCATAGTTATCAAAAAAATCTTGCTCACGCATGTAGCATAACAGGGTTTTCATATCCCCGCAAATACTAAAGGTCTTACCGTAGATATACTCTCTTCTAAGGCTTTTAAGCTCATCTAGCTCGTCCAATCTCAGTCTGTAGGATTTTCTAGGCAAGTGAACTCCCATAACGTCTACGGGCTGTTTAAGGGCTGTAGAGAAGTCTTCAGGTCTAAAGATTATGAATCGGGTGTCGTTCTTCAGGTCTACAACAAGCAGAGGAATCCTTGTATGGTCTCTCACAGCTTCTTTTGCAATCTTCTCCCACACACTAGCTGTGATAGTGTAGTAGTCCTTCTCTGTGGTCTTGCACTCAATCAGATACTTCTCATTTCGCACGTCACCTTTCTGAGACCATATAGCACCACTGGCTAAAGTGGGTCTTGCGTTAAAACTCTTTGCGACACTTCTCTCCTGTTTCTGGCTAACTCTTTTAGAAGTCTTCATAAACACCTCAATCTAATCTTGAACGACCTGTTTTCTTAAACATGGTCTGTGCTGTAGCTGACCTATTCTGTTCCCACCTAACACAATACACGTTGTTTGCTTCTACAACCATGTCATACTCAATCACATCACTGTTCTGGCACACTCTTCTTTATCCCCACTTGCTTGGTAGTAGTAGGCACAGTTAAAGCATGACCTTGAGTAGTAGGGGTTGCTTGCAAGTCTCTTTCGACTTTCGTCATATCCCTTGTAAACATCTTGCGGGAAGGTGTTTCCCTATGAGACTTTTTCAATCTCATAGGCGTGGTCATCTAACCACTCTTGTCCCATGCTCATGTTATCCCTTTCTCATAATGTCAAGAACCTGTTTCTCTAACTTCTCAATCACATCCTTGTTATCCTTGATGTAGTTAATCAAGTTCTCTTTACCCTGAAACTTGTTGTCGGGGTTGTCAGTAAGGTAGAAGTAAGCACCACTTCTACTGATTAACCCGAAGGACATTGCCTCAAGAATGATAGACAGGTAAATGTCACAATAACCCTTTTTAATTCCCGCAGAATTGTTGGAATCAGAGTACATGTCAAACTCTCCGTGTCTACCAGAAGGGAAGGTCTTGTTCTTCTCAACCTTATACTTAATGACCTGTCCTACTTGGAGCTTACTGTCACCTGTACCTTCTACTAAAGCATCTCCCCGTCTCAATCTCAGACAAATAGTCTGCGCGAAATCTTTAGCCTTACCTCCCGGAGCAAACTCGGGATTACCATAGGAACCAATCTTATCTCTAAGCTGATTGATACCAATAATGGTAAAAGGCATGCTACCACTTCTCCGAAGCTTGTTGTTCTTGCTCTGGTACTTTCTAAAGAACTCTCCCAACAGCTTTGCTCTCACGCCCATCTGTGTGCTCTCATCCATGTCACTCTCATACTCTTTAATCGGTATCAGGGCTTCAATAGAATCAATCACCGCAAGTTTAATATTGTCATCATCCATGAGGTCTAAAATCATCTGCGTGACTTCTTCAAGACCAGAAGACGGGTTGTACATAAACAGGTTCTCATTAACGCCGAGCTGTGTAAGATAGTTGCTGTCTGTAGTTCCCTCTGCATCACAGTACACTACAGTCTTACCATACTTCTCCTGAAACTCTCTAACTGTGTGGAGTGTGACTGTGGTCTTCCAAGAAGAGAATGCACCCTGAATCTCAATGTATCTTCCTACAGGAAAACCCCCACCAAGAGAAATATCTAAAGACAGGGATGGAAGAACTAAAGCGGTGAAGATTATACCAATCATCTTCAGAGGAACTCTCACTGGAATTTTTTTAGAAACCCTCTCATCAGACTTCCCGCGCCATACTTCTTCTCACAGTCTGCTATTACCTTCTGCAAGGCTTTCTCTCTCCCCGTATCAATCACAGCTTCTTTCTCTACAACCTTCTTAACACTCTTGCTAACCATCATGTAGTCTCCTTCTTCTTTCTTGTTCTAGTGATGGGTTTCTTAGTAACCTCTTCAGTAGTGTCATCACTTAATGTGATGTTTAGCCTACAAATATTTTTTTGAGGATATAACTAGCGGGTGAAAGAGTTTCCCTAAAGTCATCAGAATCACAGAAAGTTGTCCAACGTGAACTCTCTAATTCTTCATAGTAAATACTATCTTCATCCACTGAATCTCGAAGGTCAGTCAATAACCCTCTAACTACTGCTCTGGAAATAGGTAAGTATCTCCTGTTCAGGTTGGATATATCTAAAGCAGCCTTGGCAGTCTGTTCAATAAACTCTGCCCAAAGTTTGTCTCTTTTAGCAATGAGTTCAGCCTCTTCTTTCTGATAGCGTAAGTTGTTTTCTGCTACCCTATTTTTTTATTCCACTTCACAGTCTTGTTCTCATCAAACACATAACCCTCACTAAGAAACTCAGTAGTGGGTACTACACTAGCGTGAACAACCTTCCAGTAGTAATCTTCAACATACTCCCACAGACTGTCCATGCTTACAAGTCCTCCTCTTCTTCGAGCATCTTTCTGATTTCAAAATCCCCTTCTCTTTCGAGCTGATTAAGAACCGCTCTTGTGAAAAAGTCTGTCTGGTTATCACCACACTTCTTTACATGAATCCCGATACGGTCAAGTAAAGTCTTACTAGCCATGAATGTGGTTCGGTCTTTCACAGGAACATCAATAGAACTTCTCATACCTATCTCCTTTCTAAAAATCATAAAAGCATACTTCGCTAGAAGTATGCTTTTACTATAAACTTCTTTCACTAAACTGTCAAATGCGTATTTTACACATCAGTACTCCCCAGACCACCTACTCTCTCAGAGACTACTTCCTCTTCTTCAGCATAGAAGAATCTTTCAAGAATCCCCTGAGCATAGGCTTGTCCCTTCTCAATCACCACTGTAGAACTACTGGGGTTGTGGAGCTTCACCTTAATGTGTCCCTCATTTTTTTCGGGTTGTTGTAATAGTCACTGTCAATGATACCTACAGAGTTATCAAAACAAACACCGTACTTAAATCCTAAAGAACTTCTCGGGTAAAGCTTCAGAACATACCCCTCTTCAATCGCACACTTAATACCTGTGGACACTTCTAAAAGAAGTTTTTCGGAGGAAGAACCAATCTCTCTGTAGCAAAGAAATCATACCCCGCACTTCCTTTAGTAGCTCTCTTAGGAATTAGCACACTGGAGAGACGAAATACCATTTCGGCTCATTTCTTCAACACTCACCTTTTCAAATCTTGCAACAACACACTTACTCATTTTCCTTCTCCTTTTCTTCTAAATACTCATCAAAATCTAAACCAGTCTCAGGGTCATACCAGTCTACCCAATCATGCTCTTCTTCGTCAAAGACTTCAAGACCCGCAAAACTCATGTGGTCGGGAATCACCCCACTACTTACAGAAAAGTTCATAAACTCGGCAATGGCATCAATAGCTTTCCATGCCTCTTCAGGTGAAGAGACTTCCCTGTAGTATGTGCAGTGTTCCTCAAAGTAGACCGTAAAATACATTCTAAGTTTCATGTGTATACCTCCCTTTTGCATTTGTAAACACTTTGCATGATAGAGTAAGGACAAATCACTTGGCTTCCTGATAGTTGTTTCCAAAGTCCGAATCAGCCCTTAAATACTTAATGCACTTCTTGGGGTCATCCCCAAATGGATGCTCCATGAGGTGTTTAATAATCTGTATTGCTTCTTCGACATTTTTCTTCAGGACATTCAAACACTAACTCATCGTGAACCTGAATCAGCATGTTACAACGAAGCTCTTTTAACCTGTCCTCGTTTGCAACTCTAATCTGTGCGTTGACTGTAATATCCCCTGCTGTACCCTGAATAGCACTGTTTACAGAAAGACGCTCAGAGTACGAAGACAGTTTCATGTCCCTACTGTTAATATCAGGTAGTCTTCTCTTTCTACCTAAAACAGTATATACGAACCCGTTTCTGTGCGCGAACTTTTTTTGAGACTGGATAAACTTTGCGACCCCACTGTAAGAAGTGAAATACTTGTCTATGAACTTTTTGAGCTACATCAGCACCAGTCCTGCAATGGTACTGCTCAAGGTATTCACTGTCACCTAAATCTAGTGGGCTGTAATGGTCACTTCTCAAGTTCTCATACAGGAGTTTAGCACCTCCACCATACATTAGCAAGAAGTTGATTGTCTTTGCCGCTTGCCTAAGATGCGGGTACTTCTTCTTGCATTCAACAGGTGTACAGTCTAATCCGAACATGTTCACAGCAGTAGAACCATGAGCGTCATCGTCATTTGCGAACATTTCAGACAGGTTCTTATCACCACTAAAGTGTGTCAGACAAACCATCTCAAGGTTGTGATAGTCAAGGGCAATAATCTTCATTCTCTTGCCCGTCACAGGGTCAACACTACCTATAAACACACTTCTAATCTGATACTTCTCGTCCTCATCCGCTTTAGGTAACTGCTGTAAGTTGGGACTGCTACAAGAGATTCTACCTGAATCTGTACCTATCTGGTTAAAACTGGGGTGTACTTTCCCGTCTTCATAGAGCTGTTCAAGAATCCCGTCAACAAAGGCTGTCTTCAGCTTAGAAAGCTTTGCATAGTCCAGAAGAAGCTTACACACTTCAACGCCCTGTTGCTTTCTCTTACTGCTTTTATTTTTGTAGACCTTCTGTGACAGTCTCCATATAGAATCACTGTCTGTGCTAGGAGCACCACTCTTTGTTAAAGCAATGGGAGTAAACCCGAAACTCTTCTCTACAAGATTCATGTTAGTGTTTGGCAAGGAATACAACTTCCCCGCTTTAATGAAGTAACCCCTAGACTTCAGTGTTTCTTCATCTCTGTTAGACCACGCTTCTCTTAAAAACTTGGCGGGAAGTTTTTCGGGGTCAAAGGGCTTCGGGTCTTTAGAATACCCAAACAACAACTCAGCTTTCTGCTGACCACTAGAGATGTTAAACTCAACACCCGCAAGCTCATATATCTTATACTGTAACTCTTCTAAATCGGCTTGCATGTCTTCGCCCATTTTTCTTCAGTTTAGGAACATCTACTGTCACGCCCTGTTCTTCCATGTCAAAAAGTACGAACATAAAGGAACATACATTTTATAATAGATTACGTCCATCCCTTCATCTATGAGCTCTTTCTCATACCCCAAGCAATTGCACCAAGTAAAAAAGCGTCATTTAGTGCATAGGGAGCACCTACTTCAATAAGGACTAAATCAAAGGGGACTTTTTGCATTCGCAGAATACCCAAACTGCTTTTTTTAACACTGCTAGGAACACTTTCAGTCACCATTGCAAAGTGCGTCTGGTCAATACCCAAGCGCTCTTTTGTGTTTTGCTTCAAACCGTTAGGTGTATTCTCATCACACAACCAAGAAGCTAACATACCATCGAAGACATTTCGAGAATTGACAGTAATACCTATTCTCTTCAAGACGTGTAAATCGAACTTGAGATTCCACCCGAAGATTTTAACATCAGTTCTGGCGAACACCTTACTAAGTGCTGTAACAGCTTCGTCAAGTTCAACCTGATTATCTAAATCTTCGTCTCTCACATGACCCAGTGGAATATAGTAATTGTCGTTCTCTCCCCACGAAATGCTAATACCTACACACTTGAAGTCTTTATTATCACCTAAAACATTCAATGTGTTAGTCTCGGTATCAAAGGCAAAGGCGGGAATGGTCATCATCTTCCCAACTAAGAGATTCAGCTCAAAAGAATTGGTAATAATCTGTAGTTCAAATATCTTAGGTCTCCACGGGAAATTCTTATTCCACCCGCAAGTAAGGTTCGGGCTAAAGGGTAAGACTTCTTTTGAAATCACCTTCTTTAATTTCAGTTTAGGTTTCAACTTAGGTTTTACCCTAGACTTCTTCACAAGCTTCACTGTGTTATCCCCCTATCTAAAAATAGTCTATAATTGCGACAAGGCAATTATAGACTATTCAATACTATGTGGCAAATGACCTTACTGGTTCAACTTCTCTTCAAGAACCTTGCCCGTCTTGATAGACAGCACCTTCCTGTCTTCAGTCTTCCAGTCAACACCGTTGAAGTTTCCCTTTCTACCCTTTCTGACTTTCGTCTGGATAGTGAAGAGACCCTTAAAGAAACACCACCCTCTTCGATGCACATATCCTGAATGACATTCAAAACATCATTCACGATAGTGGTAGCCTCTGCCCTACTCACACCCCTCTTCTTTGCAAGTCTTTCGATGCACTCTTTAATACCTTCCATTTCTTTGTCCTCCTTGTTTTTATAAAGTCATCTCTTTTTCAAGAGCTGCTTTGTCCTAGGCTTAACACTGTTCTGAGCTTTCTTAAACTTAGACTTGAGACCACCCTTAGAAGAGCTTCTTCTTCTTGGGAGCTTCATCCTCTTCCTCGTCATCTAAAGACACAAGACGGTCTCTACCTGAAGTGGTCTCTTTCTCTTCGTCGTCCTCATCTTCATCATCGGAATCGTCTTTACCACTCTTCGTAAGCATAGAAGCTGATTCTCAACAATGGTCATAAGACTGTCCATAGTACCATCATACTCATCCCGAATATTTTTCGGGAAGTAACTATCTAATCTCTTCAACAGAAAGCTTTTTCTTTTTCACCGCGCTCAATCGTGTAGGTGGTCTGTGTTCCCTTACCTAAGCGAATGATAGTAACATCTCTATCAGAGAGACCATACCTATCGCTGATTCTATCTAACTGAGACACAACCTTCATTCCCTGCACAAACAGTCTGACCTGATTCTTACCCTTCTGGGTCTTACCGTTCTTGTCTGTGTACTCGTACTCCCGTCTGTCAACAACTAAATACGCGCCCTTGTATGTAGGTCTGTCACCCTCTTCACAGAAAGGACAAGAGCTATCACCCGTACAACAATACTGCTCGTATCTGTCACCGCGCTTCAGGTTGTGCTCATAGAAATTGACAGGCTCTTCGGTGAGAAACCTAACATCGGCTTCATCACCGTCATCTTTCAGGAAGAATCTCCAAAGACGCTTACCCGCGTTCTCTCTTGCTTCATCCTGACGCTTCTTCTCGGCACGACTTGCGTCATAACCTCTGGCAAACATTTTTCCCATGTCTCTACCTCCTAATCTTGATTTTCAACTACTCTATTTAACATTGGGAACAAGCACACTGTAACACGCTGTAAAACAAGTGTCAACTCATACGCTTTATACTACCACGGGTAGCTAGACCTTCAGAGTGTGCGTCTTGTATCATTAAAGAGATTTCTTCTCTAGACCAGTCACACACATCTTTCCCATCATCGGGATAATCTACGACCTTAAAGTCTATCTTACCTTTTTAACAACTCTTTGGACTTTTCTCTGCCCTCTATACCTCGGTCATCATTATCACCTAACCATATAACAGTAGCACAGTTCTCCAATAACCACTTAGCTTGTGGTCTTGAAAGACTACCCGTCATCATGGCTAAAGTGTTTGTGAATCCTATACTGTGCATTCGTATTGCGTCAAATTGTCCCTCAACGATAATCACAGTGTCATTCTTGACTTCAACCTTATCAAGCGGGTACAGATAATTACCTCTGTTAAAATCCCAGTAGATTTTATACCGCTGATTCTTCTTTCTGTTTTTTTAGCTATGTATCGACCTATAACACCTACAAGATTACCTTCCCTGTCAAACACTGGAATAGTAATAGTCTTGTTGTCTAAGTCTCTACCTATCTTAAACTTCTTCAGGTCTTCTTTTGTGAACCCGCGCTGAAAGAAATAGGAATAGGTTTCTTTACCACTCATAAAGGGGGCAATCTTAAACATAGGGAGTATACCTGAAGCGTCGTCTTCAAGGAATCTTTGTTGCTCATACCTCTTAACGCTCTTCAGTCTCTTTCCCACAGTTCTAACTTCTAGCTCATATCTGGATTCAAGAAACTCCTGTGCGCGTCTGTAGGCTAGGGAAAGAAGTCTTTCTCTCCCGTTCAGGTGTACTGGTATCAAGACCAAACTCATCAGGTCTGGAATAAGACAACAGCTTTGCAAAATCTCCTGCAAACCCACAAGAGAAACAATGACACACTTGTTTGTCTTCAGAAACACCCATACTAGGGTTGTGCTCACCATGTACAGGACAGCACACTAAAGATTCGGTGGATTTCCACATGCGCGGAGATGACCCGCAGTAAATCAACAGGTCATCTATTTGTTCTTTAGTCAACCTACTGCTCATATCTCAGCACCACTTATCACAGAAAAAGGTGTCGGGTTCAGAAATCTCTACACCCAGTTCAAAAAAACAGGTTCAGGTGGTCAATGTAACACCTGTCTACATCATCACACACAGTCTGTAAAAGATTGTCCTGCTTCCACTCTTCAATCTTCTCTTCTAGGGTCTTCTTAAAAATCCCCAGTCTCTTCTCAGAAAGACCAAACGACCTAAGAAGAATCTCCAACTCTGAAGAATCAAAAGGAACACTGTGTAAAGATTCTTGAACAACCTCATACAGATAACCGTCTTCAGCAACATGTCTCACGGAACTGTAAGGTTCGTCCACAACATAGTTAATGCTGTTTGCATAGCACTGACCGTTCTGGAAGTGTCTGCACCACTTACAGCAGTGATACATAGCGTCTAAATCATTGTTGCACTTGTCTTCTGTAGAACGCTCTATAGGGCTCTCTACACGCTCTATAGGCAACGATATAGTCTTTCTTCGTACTCTCTTCAGCATTTTATTCCCCGCTTTCTAAAATGGATTGTGGTAGTGTTAAACACTGTAGCAGAAAAGGTGCTAGGTGTAAAATCACCTAGCACTCTATCTTATATGTCTATCCTCTTACCAGAATCTTCATTGTCATCGTTTGAAACATCTTCAACAGAATCCTCGGCATATATGCTATCAAAGCGCATTCTATCGAAATCCCAGTTAATGATTACTTTCCCCAGTGTTCCCTCACGCTGTTTTAAGATTCGTATTCCCATCTCTTTATCATTTAACATGACCTCATCTCTAAACAGCGCTAGCACATTATCACTGTCTTGACCTATGGACTGTGTGTACATAATGCTACCTAACTCTGGACCCGTCTTCTTACTTGTGTTCTTGTCAGCCTGAGAGTTAATGACAATAGGTATATGCCAACCTTTAGCAGTCTTCTTCAGGTCTCTGGTAATGTGCGTAACTCTCAACCAATCATCTTTAGCCCCCTGTTCATCTTCCATGAGGTAAGCACCATCTACTAACACTAAATCAGGCTTCTCTCTTTCAATCACGGAAATAACACTAGAAATTCCCGTTGCGGATTCAATAATAAGAGGCTCAAGTTTGGGAAGGTCTTTGTCCAGAAATTCAAAAGTAAGCCTGTTCTTGTTCGGCAGAAAAGGTTACCTGACTTAAAGGCATTATAGCTAAGAGCACCGTTCATCATACCGAACAGCATTGCTTCAAATCTATCCTGCATTAGTTCGGTGCTCATCTCTGTGATAAAACACACACCTTATACCCTGCAAGCATAGAGTAAGCACCTAACAGAACAAGAAGCCAAGTTTTTTTCCAACTCCTGTTCCTGCTATCACAGTAGTAAGAGTTTCTTTAACAAGACCTTTAAGAAGATAGTCTAAGTGTGGTATACCAGTCGGAATACCTATCATTCCCTTATTCTTCTTTCTGTTTAAGTACACCTCTTTTCTGTCTTCAGTGTTCTTTGTAATGTCCACACTGGAAGTCTCTACTATCTCATCTTCAATCTTCCAGATACCTTTCTTCATTAAAGCATAGGCTTCTTCTGACTTTCCCTCATCCAGAAGTTTGGCTATGTCTTCGGTAATATCAGCCATGGTATTATGCTTCGCTTTAGTTCTGAGCTCACGACACCAGTATAGTAGTGTCTCTTCTGTTTCCCACGACTTCTTCACCATTAACTTCTCTGGTCTCAAGGTCATAGCTCGGAAACTTCTGTAAAAGAGCCCGCTGTGTGGGTACTTCACCAGTATCCTTAAAAACACTGGAAATATAATTAAAGACCCTTCTATTATCACCTGTTAAAAATGAGGGCTTTATCTGAAGGTCTTTTAGCACCTTAAAATCTTTGGTCTCAACAAGCTTAGATATAAACCCGCGCTCTACACTGTAGGAAGACCTACTCTTCTTCTTTTTAAGCATACTCATCAGCTCCCAGTCAAATATTTTGAATCACTCAATAAGCATAGTAAAAAACACAGGACAAGTCAAATTGTCCTGTGCTTACGAAGAATCCTGTGTAGCTCACTGGATGTAATAGCGAACTTACTATTTGCTAACCCTCTCGTTTCAGAATTATCAATGTAATAAGACAACTCTCCGGTATTTAACATTCGAGTTACCTGAGAAATACTACTAACATTTACAATCCTGCTAAATGGAATATAAACACCTTTTTGGAGGGCTTCTAGTCCAGACCTAACTATCTTGTAGTTCTCATCATCTATAACCAAAGCTACTGTGTACTCAGTGTCCCAGTAAATATGGTTCATTAAAGACAAAAACGCTGTCATCTAACTCTGCCCGACTTTCTTTCCCCACTAGCTTATTAAGAATCTTGTCAGGGGAAAGTCTTGTCCTTATAGTGGACAAGACTGTTCTCATACCGAAATCAAACACAAAACTCTGACTGTTTGAAATGTCACCCCTCAACATCGTACACCTTCTCAAAGTAGTCCGTAATTCTAATTCCATCACTCGGATGACTAACAACATACTCATAAGACCTTACACCAAATGACCCATCTTTCTTAATAGGTGTAGCCATAATTTTACCGGTAGAATAGTCTATGCTCAAGCCGTACATCTTACCTTTAGAGAACATAAAAGTATCTCTAATACACCTAACCTTCTCACCATCAAAGAAAGGGTAGAGATAGTGGTAATTCCTTTTAACTAAACACTGTATTGCTTTCTTCTTGCAAAGCTCTGCTTCAGATAAAGCCTTTTTGCTTTCTCTGTCCCAATACTCAGCACTCTCTGTCCTCTTATCTTCACCCATTGAATACTTCTCCTCTCCTGTCTTCACTGTCTATGATTATGACAGTGGAATTACCATTTATTAAAGACACAATGCTAGACCCATAGAACTCACGCAAGGCTTGCGGTGTTAGGTTCGTACATATGACAGTAGCAAGACTGTGTTCTTCTCTATAGCGTAACAAGTCCTCAAGTATAGGCTTTGCTATCTTGCTATCAATCTCTTTCCCGATTTCTTCTAGGACTAGAAACTCTACACCCTTATACTTGTCTAAAAGGTCTATCTCTATCACATCCCGCTCTTGTTTAGAAGCACCCCAACTCTCAGTGTAAGCACTAATGTATGCACTGAATGTGATACGCTTACAGGAATACCTGTTCCTATATGCTTCGGTCAAAATGATGCAGGAAAGAAAACTCTTTCCCACACCATTACTTCCCATAAAGCAGATTCCCCTACCTTCTCGGATGTTATTGGTTATGTCTGCTAAATACTTCTCAACAAAGACCTTCACATTCTTCAGCGACTTTTTACCATAGGTATCAAAGTCTGTAATCTTCTTCCCGCAGAATTTTCTAGGAACACCTATCATAACCAGACTTCTAGTGTTCAAGGTCTCTCTAACAGGTCTGCTCATAACACGACACCCACATTGTCATCAGAGCTTGTGTCTTCAAAACTAGACCACTCTCTGCTCTTAACACTTGCTTTAGTGTCCTGTTGCTTTCTAGGCACATACTTGTCATCAACCCACAGAAGCATGTCTTTGTAGATAGTGTTTACCCAACCACTAGACAAGACACCAATACCAAGTCTATTCTTGTCTAAATAGCTCTGGTCACTTAAAAACAGGAACTCAATCATCCCGCAGATTTCTCTAGGGGAGAACTCTTTCAACAGACGCTTCATAATTCCCGAATCTTTTCCCATGTTAGCTACATAGTAGGGATAACCACTCTGTTTGGAAGTCTCCTTAAAGAAGAACACAAGGTCTGTAGCCTTAAAGTTATCTATGTGCTCATCAAGATTTTCGTACTTCTTCAGGAAAACAGCGTAAGGCTCATTACCATACTTCTTTGTATGAGAAGAATCTTGTACAGGCGGTGCAGGAGTAGTCTCCATACCACGAGCTTCTAAAAACTCTTTCTTGAGATTCAGTTTAGGTGTACATTTCATGTGTGCTTCTCCCTTCACGTTGAACTTTGAATCACAAACAGTATAAGGCTAAACGCTCTAAAAGACAAATAGCCCGACTGGATAAACACCAATCAGGCTATTAAGTTTAACCCGTGTACTGAGATACCAACTCTTGAAGAGTGCTCTCAACAACACTGCTCACCCGCTGATAGGCTTGCTCAACAGTCTCACCTTCTTGAACGGTATCTGACAACCAAACATCAGCGCGGAGACTTTCATAATTCTCCATATTAATGGTAGAACCTAAAGAGATTCCAACTACTGTACCACCACTCAGGTGTTTTACAGAATGGTCATTGGGAACACCACTCTTCAGCACTTGCTGATTGTCTTTAGTTCCCAGTGTGACCTGAGAGTTTTCAAGTGCTTTGTCTTTAAGACCCTTCTTCAATGCTTTGCTCTTTAATGCCATGATATTTTCTCCCGTCTTCTAAATCACTTAAATCATCCCGTGCGCTTCAGAGTTCTTAATGGTAACGGCGACAACATAGTCTTCACCATCAAGTGTAAGCTCAATGACACGACCTTTATCATTGAACTTAGTACAATGGTAAGAAGAATCAAGACCAAACTGATTAGACACCAAATGTGTAGCAGTCATAAGTCTTTCTACTGTAGCATCACCATCATCAAAAACTTCTTTCTCTTCAACCACTTCACTCTTTTTTTACTTTTTGAGAGCCATTTTCTACACTTCCCTCCTCTTTGAAAAACAGGTCATTGACCTTTTGAAACTCTTCATGTACCCACTTAGAAAACGATGTTCTGCTATAAGAAACACCTGTAGTTAAATGAGCTTTCTCAGCGCACCTAACTATAGCTTCAATGTGTTCTTGTGTGTACATCCTTCTATTGTGTAATCTGAAAGGTGTCGGGGGGATTAACCCAGACACTTCCCACTTTCTCACTGTCTGAGAAGTCCTACCTAACGCTGTAGCAAGAACTGCTAAATTGTACAGGTAGGTTTCTCGTCCAGTGATAGGGGGACTTATACGGAATCTTCTTTCCCCAAGGTGTCTTATCAAACTCCATTTAATCACTTCCTCTTCGCGGCTGACTTAAAAGAAGACTGCTCAACACTCGGCATTGATTCCTTCTCCTTAACAGAAACGCTGTAGGTAGTGGTAACATCGGTAAAGCTCTCTACCACATCTAAAGACAGTCTACCTTCTGCTACAGCACTGGACAGCTTATCCTCATTGACTGTTCTAACAATGTGCTCATCAATAAGGTCTCCCATACCCATAGATTCTAAAGTGTCTACTGCAAGAGCCTCATTGATTCGCATTGTCTTTCTGGCGACCTTACCCGCAATGTACTCATCATTCTCTAAGAAGAATGAACCCTTGTCATCTTTGACACCATACTCCTCAGCATACTGCTTAATTCTCTCGGCAAGCTCCTTCTTTCTAGCATCCAGACTTTTAATCTGGTCTGAAATGTCGGAGTATTCAGCACTAAGCTTGAACACCTCTTCCTTAGAAAGAGAAACAGGGGTGGATTAACGCCTTTTTTTAACTTTGACATTGACTGCTACCTCCTGTGGTTTTTTTCTGTAATTGAAAGTCTAGCACTTTATCTAGTAAAGGTCAATTATACCCTCTGCTAAACATTTGGCGAACACCTTTAACCAGTGTAAGAGACTTTGGAAGCTTATACCTTAACTCTCTGTATGTCTCTAGTCTTGTCTGAAAGTGTCTCTTCAAAGAATAACAATCCTCATATCTCACGTCATACACTCTTACAGGGTCTAGCTTACCCACTTTTTCGTCTTCTGATTCTACCTGTAGCTTGCTCCACATTCTTAGCATTGTTCAGAGAAGATACTAAAAAAACTCTACTTCCCACGATTTTACATTTGTCCCTTCTGTAGCTTTTTGCATATGTCGCTAAAGTGATTAAACACTCTCTATTCTCTGCCCGCTTCATCATCTCGGACGAACTCTCTTTGCTGTCACCATAGTACAGTAAAATCTGTTCTCTTGGAACCACACTACTCAGATACTCACAGTACAGATTGATATGCTCCTTCTGCATGAAAAAGGGCGATAATAGAGTGACCTTGCTGATACTCATACAGAATGTGGGAACACACTGTTTCCATCGTTTCAGGGCTTGCTACGGCAATATTATCAACAGTTAAATACGAAATCTTAGGTCTGGAATGAAAAGGAATGTCCTCAACATAGCAAAAGCTTACTAGGAATATCCTCTGTGGGAATATCATAGAGATTGACCACATCTTTACCCCACAAGGATAGGTGTGTATCTAAAGGGACTGTCAATAGTCCTAACCTCTACTTGACAAATATCTTCATCATCTTCCCGAATTTCGTGCTTATAACAAATGCCACCAAAGAAAAAAATCAAACACAAAAATCAAGACCGTCAGAACGTTTAGGGTGTAGCAGAAAGACCTAAACGATATTTGCTATTAAACTTGTCAACCACATTGAAGATGTTTAGACCACAGTGGTGTACCTCATCATGTACTACCAGACCAAACTGGTTAGTGTACTCTGCTAAATCTTCAGGGGCTCATCCTGTTCAGTGTTTGAAACATGGCAATCGTTACCTGTTCTCCCACTTTTTCTAGTCTTAGCTTTAATCAGACCAACATCTATTTTACCAAAGCACAATTCAATGTCTTTCTTCCACCCCGCAACTAGGTCATCCTTGTGTACTAAAATCAAAGTCTTCTGCCCCAAACTTTTTTTGCAATGTGCAGAGCTAGGATAGACTTACCCTTACCTGTTGGTAACTGAACAAGCTGTTTGGGGTACTTCTCACCTAACTGAGCTAAATAGGCTTTCTCTGCCCGCTCTTGGTCATCCCTCAGCTCTAGCAAAAATTTCGGGAAAGAGACAGGAACCTCTTTCCGTGAATCAGTAACTAAAGTCGGCTCTTCACCTAAAAGCTCTGAAACATTAACACCTGTAGGGACTGAAAGAACTTTCGCTCTCTCCCCGCCACCTACACTAACACTGTGCTCTGTGTAGTAGGTTAAAGTCGGCGGGATAGAAACATGGGAGTAACCTGAGAATTTAATTGCGCTATGATAAACGGGATTGTCCCTAGTAAGATACCTCTTCAGCGCATTACGCTGTTCAAGAGTTAGACCAAAAACTTCTTGTCTGTTTGACACTTCAATCTTCATAACCACCTCACTTGTTAAAAGCTGATAAATCGTTTACTTGCAAAGAGCATAACACACAAAGCAAAAAAGCGCAAATGTCATAAAAACTTCCTAAAGACCTAGAAAATCGCTTAGTTCTGTAATATTACAGACCTAATATTACAGACCTAACATTACAGACCTAATACTAAATCTGTAATACTACAGACCTAATATATATATATATATAAATAATATAATTATATTAAATTATATAAATAATATTAAATTAAATAAAACCTAGTAGTAAACTACTAGGTTTTATTTCTAGCCACACTCCGAGCTGACGCTCTTCGTTGGCGGAACACTAAAACACTAAAGCTCAGCTGTTTTAGCCTGTGACTGTTTTAGTCTACGACTTCAGCACCAGAATCAGGTGTTTCAGTGTCTTTAGCAGGATTCCAAGTACCATCATAGTCAACATAGTAGTACATGTAACCCTTATTCGGCGCGATAGATTTCGCTGGAGCAAATGTAAGCGTTGTAGCCATAGCACCTGTTTTTAGTCAGAAGTAGTTAGAACCATTGATGTTTTAACCACTGGTTAGCAAGCATTCCCCCATCACCTGCAAGGTAATACCAACTGCCACCAGACTTAAACCAAGTGTCGCGGATAAGAAATCCTGCGTTATCAAACACATACCAACGACCAGAGATGAAAGCCCACTCACCTTTTTAGCTGTCTTCCATTCTCATCAGTGTATGTCCATCCCGCAACACTCTGAGACCAACCAGTATGTGCTTTTAGCTCTGTGTGCAACACACGCCATGTAAGCAGTCCACGAGGTAAACTCAGCACACCAGTACACACCATTCATGTTATACCAAGCACCATACTTAGTGTAGTTTTTTTATCTCCCGGGTTTGCTTTCTTGTCCTCTAAATGGGCATTACTGGCTTTCTCTACATACCCGATTTCTGCTCTGGCAACAGCAACCATCTCTTCAGCAGTACAGGTGTCATCACCAAACATGGGTCTGCCAAAACCGTTGATTAGATTCGTACCACCGACTTCGGACGCTGAAAAAAATATACACTTTTTTTCAGCAACACAACCACCATCTCTGGAGAGTATTTTTCCGGCAGAAGTGTTACCCTCTACAGTAGTCACCTTAAAACGATTAAAGGGAAGTCTCTCTACACCTACTACAATACCAACGTGTGCAACACGTTCTTTTTCCTTTGCTGTAGAAGTAGACTACATCACCAACTTTAGGCTCTTTGAACCAATGTCCCGCTCTAACAAAAGAGCTTTTCCACTGACTGTGTATGAGGTGTAATCACCACACAGTAGCTTCTGACCCGCTTGATAAGCATTCATATTTATTCACCTCCAATGAATATTAAAACACTGCGGGAAGGTTAATCCCGCAGTGATTGCTATTAAATTTAGTTACTGTTTGTCACCAGATTCAATAAGCCGAGTGAACATCTGATGAAGACCTGTAGAGGCAAGACCAGAAAGAGCACCAAATACAACACTCTCAAGGGAAATACCTTTAGCAACACACCGAGAACAGCACCAAGAACTGCAAGAATGGTCGGAATGTAGTCATTAGAGACTGCATCCAACCATAATGTGCTAATGCAGTAGCCCACAATCAGGCAAGCAAAGACCACAATCGGAATGTAATACTGTGTAAAAATTCATCTCCATAACACTTTCTCCTTAAAAAAATCACTTACTCCGTTACTTTATTGTCTCGCAGGGGAAGTTTATCCACTTCTCTCATAACCTTCTCTGCTGTCCCATTACCACCTAACTTCTTATAGGGTATATAGAGATAGTCATAGAGGTTCTCATACTCATCATGAGTAATGTACCCGCGCTTAATGTATTCGTTACCCAGAAATAAGATACGGTCATGACCTATTCCCACTAAAGAGGATGCCTGCTTCTGTAGGGATTCAGTCTGATTAGTGTCGTTCTCCTTTAATTGGTCTAAACACGCCTCTAACTTTTTCAGTGTTTCAGCGTGTAGCTCAAAACGCTTTCTACCAATCTCTGGTTTCCCTTAACATTAGTTTCAATCAGAGCTTCTAACTCTTTTTAGCTTATCATTCTTCGCGTCCCTTCTACTGATTAGAAACTGAAGAAATGACAGAACACCACCTGTTAAAAAGGCGGTAAGGACATAAGATGCATCCATATAACACTCTCTCCTCTGTTTATAGATTTACCGCTATTTGTACACCACGATTGTTTGTTCACAGGTTGTGTACCTGAAGGTCTCTATAAACAGAGAAGACAGGCTTTACAAACCTAAAGGCTTTTAGTTCCTCGGTTTGGCGGTTTTATAAGTTAATCACCAGAACGTTCGGGCTCGGAAGGTGTAGCAAGATTTCCAGAATCGTAGTCATATCCTGTAATGATTGTGAACTCTTCCTTAGTGATTCTACCCTTCTTCACAGCGTTCTTCACCATACCTAAAGTCCAGAAGTGGAAGCAGTTGTAGTACAAGTCTACCTTTCTACCAAAGCTACTCAGACCCGGTTTCTCTTCCCACCTATTCATGTCTCTTCCTCCTCAGCATCTTCAAATACTGCTCATATCCTCTGCCTGACTGTCTTTGTTGGGGAGTGTAACATCAGCCATCATTGCAAGGTACTCAATATCAGACCCCTGTCTGACTACCTTTGCAACTAATCGCTCATAGCGTCTACTCTCTGCCACACTCTCTGTTAGTCGATTAAACAGCATCTAAATCACCTCCTTAACAAATGGCGCACACAGGTGTGCAATAGGCAACATCAAAGGCTTTCTTCTTGCGGAATCTTCCGTCTGCTTCAATGCAGTGTACGTTACTGGAATCCGTCTGAGAACAAGAACGTGTCCAGATTGCTCTAGGTGTCTGTTTGTTGTCAATACCAAACACTTGCATCTGCGGAAATACCTCATCACCTCTAAGGGGTTTGGGGTCTTCACTAGCAAAAGCCCAGTACTTAAAGGTACGACCTTCAGAACCCGGAGAAATGTCTCCCGCGTCAATGTTAAGCTCTGTCCGAGAGGGCAAGAAGAAGTAATCAAATAACTCTGTTCTATCTCCACCACTTTTTATCTCTGTCAACAAAGTTACTTATTGCTATAGGAACCTGAACGGGTTTAATGCAGGAAAGAAAATCTTCCTCATATCCACTCATGAATCCCGCAACACCTTTATACCTAGAAGACTGGAAATCAAAAGGATTCTTAGCATTAAACCAGTTAGATTCTTTCTTAGAGTTTAACCACTGACGAATGTTAGACTGAGACCAGTTTCCATAACCAAACAGTGCATTGTCAAAAGTATTGTTTGTTTTAGTGACAGTTACATTATCGAAAGACCCTAAAGGTGTACCACCAGAACCTACAGTAGCGGTGATTCTTGGCTCAATAATATCTGTCACCTCATTGAGAAAACTAGTTCCCGCTTTCTTTCTAGTGGTAAGGGTAAAGCTGTTCGATTCCCTAACAACAGTGATAACACCATTAACAGGGACTTTCTTTGTCAAGGTGAACACATAAGTATTACCCTGATAGACAAAGTTATACTGACCAGTAGCTAACTCGCCTGCACTAGCACAGTAATATGCCTCTCTATCATCAAAGGCAACATCCCTAGGTGTAGTGTAGTGCCACTGAAGATACATGGCATGAACACTATCTCCGTTCTTTAATGTGGCATCATTAAAGGACACCACATCATGCGGAACACTGTATGTTACACCTGTACTCTTGTCTGTCCACGGGACAGTAATCTGGTCTCCAATATGAAAGACCTTAGTAGCGTTACCACTACGGACAATTCTAGCAATCTGCTCAAGACTACTGATTTCCTCAATTCTTGTTCCCGCTAAAATATTCAAAAGTACATTCTGGTTGCGTAACTCCTGAACAATCTTCTGACCGGTTTCATCAAGAATCAATGGCTTTGTGACCTTACTCATTGCGCCTCCTTACTCTTCAAACGTGACACAAAGCGCTCCGTCAACAACAGAAACACCAAGGTCTTCAATAGAATCTTTAACAGCAGTAAAGACAAAGTTATTATCCTTACTAAGCTCACCAATGACCACATAGCTAGTCGTGTCTGTTCCGGACGGAACACTTGCACCTGCAACCGTGGTAACTAAAACTATACGTCTTCTGGAAGTCTCTGCCCCAACTCTGTTATCAACCATAGTGTTTGAGGTATTAACTCCCGCAGTATTTCCATACTCTTTAAGGGTAGCTTTTCCGTCAAACACTTTTTCCTCAAGCTTAATGTAAGCATACTTATTTGTACTGGAAAGCTCCACACTAGAAGACTTAATGAATGCAGAAAAACCACTACTCATAACCACACAGTTAGTAAGTGTTAAAGTATTTCCGCTGAATGAGATAGAACCGTTTGACATTGGGATAACACTGTTACCAATGACGCCCATCATTCTCTTAAACTTAGTATCAGCAATCTGCTGTACCTCATTTAGCTCTACCTCTAAAACAGGTGCATTAGCACCGAACACTACACCGTTAAAGGCTTTCCTCTCGCTGTAGTTGCTATATTTAGAAAAATCAGGCATATGTCATCACCTCTTATGCAAGGTTAATTGTAAAGCGCATTGTTCTTTCAATCACCATCTCGTTAGTCTTGGTAAGAACTGCATGATGCCGATTGTTAATCATGATACCACTGTTTGCAACGGCAGTGGCATTACCACCGAAGATTCCAAACTCTCTCCAAGTACCATTACAATCATTCGCCTCAAAAGTGTGGGAAATCTGGATAATATTGGAGGGTGTGGTTGTGACACTAAAGCCAGAATCTAAAAAGGAAATCTCGGCGGGAAGAATCGGAACTCTACCAATCTCAGAAACCAGTCTGGTAGCATTCTCACCAGGCGCGGGAACAGAAGAATCCCACGAAGGATTACCACTACCCACAGCCCAATACTGAATACCAGAATAACCTGTCTGACCTTTAATCAGACACATAACCAGTTTAAGAAAAGAATTTACAATCAGGTTGTGACCAACTCTGGTTTCAACCAGAACACCATTCTTGTAAATCTTGTCTTCAATACGACCTGTCATGCTCACACTGGTAGGCTCATCACCAATCAGTTTTAGCGCAGTGTTTTCTGCCTCATGGACATTTCCCGTTAAATTATCGTTAAACATTCTCTACCTCCTCTGCTTTACCTATAATAGCATATTTTACATTCCTACTACACCCTGTAGCGTAGGATAAATAATTTTTGTTGTTCCTCTAAACGTGACAACATCGAAACACTCAGGACTTCCTGTAACAGCATTGTTTGTCAAACTAAAAGGTGTGTTAGTAAAGAATCCAACAACACTGTCTCTGTCTGCTTCTCTCTTAAACCCTTGTACATCACTGAAGATTCCTACAGACACACAGTCTATAGAACGCTCTGTAAGCTCTACTTCCTTTGAATCTTCAGGATAGTATGTCTTTAGCTTTCCCGCGTCTTTCTCGGCGTATTTGAGGCTCTTAGAATCACTCTCTGGAAGTCGGATGGGAGTGTCTACAAGATTATCAATAGTTGCTCTGATTAAGAAGTCTTCAGAGAAGGATTCAACTACAACATCCTTAAAAAAATGTCAGGGTCAACACCATTACCCCGCAATTCCATCTCATTTTAGGATAAAGGTGTCATTCAACACCTTATCACCTACATTAGAAGTTTCACGGGAGTTAAACCCTAATGTGCTAGGTATGAAGTAGTCTCAACCGTACTCTCTTTTACCTTGTCTCTAAGGTACTCATCAATTCCCTGAATCCTACAGGACACATAGAACATGTAATCATACACTAGTCCTAAGTCTACATAGTACGGAATGAACTTCCTGAGTAGTCGATTAAACTTGTCGGCATCAGGAAGTAATTTCGAAGTTGTAGTCCATCTCAAGTTTAACTTTGATATAAGGATTGTCCTGTGAATCATAGAGAACTTCAGATTGAGACTTAACACCGCTGACAACCTGTACGATAGAATCTAGGACTTCAACAGAACCTTTCTTTTCCCACACACTATTCAGTAGTGGAATTAAAAACCTCAAATAGTCATTGGGTATTCCATGAAAAACTTCAAGACCGTACTGCTCTGCTAAATACGGAAGAACCGCTGATTGTGTGGTTCTAGGGTTCACAAGAAAAGTTAGACCGTTTATGTCTTCAATCACCGGTTTGAATCCACCATCACCTAGTACCTGAAGGTATCTTTTGAGGGCAAACTTCTCTTTAACATCATCCTCTCTATAGGACGGCGGGAATCTATCATAGATTTTTAGCCCAAAATTTTCAGAGCTTAAAAGTTTAGCTCCCAAGTAATCACCTCCTTATAGGTAGTTTGCGGTAATGTTTAAGGTTCCAAGAGTGAGGACATTCTGCACCTTACTAGGTCTAATAATGTCACTGCTAGGAGAAGAAATCCTAAAAGACAGAACACCCTTAATAGTGTTCTTAACCTCGGTCTCTAAATCAGACTTGATAAGGGTGTCGCCGAAAGTAAACTCGCCGTAAGCAAAGGTGGCTTGTGTAATAAAGGATTTAACCTCTTCTAGCACCTTTTCTTTGTCATAGTCTGAATCTACATAAAGAGTTCCAACAATGTTTACCGGCTGTTTAGTGTACTCGTTTATGTCATAGGTTGTTCCAATCATGCTTCTAGGGGAAATAAACGCAGAAACAGCTTCAACCATCTTAGGGGTGAACTCCCTACCATACCGCATCATGTAAAAAATGTGGGCAAGTCTTTTGTCCTTCTCATCTCGGATAACTTTAAGTGCCAAGAAATCATAGAAGTTGATTCTCAACAGGTCTTCATAGTCACCAAGGGTTACAAGACGGTCTCTAGCTCTAAAACTTGCGGGAGCGTTGATTTTAATACTTTCCAGACTTTCTTTGTTGTGTCCTAACGTTGTAGCTTTTAAGTTAAAGGTGGAATCAACACCCGCAATACTAGTGGCTAGTACAGTAATCTGATTGGCTTCCACATTACTTGCTTCACCACCACCTACTCTGTAGTCTGTAGTTATGTTATTAGACAGAGCAACAGGAATCTTTCCGCGAATACCATTACCAAAGGTGATTGTACAGTTATCAAAGTCATCTACACTAGCAGTGTACACCTTACTGTTCTCATCACAATCTAAAAAGGAATCTACTCTTCGCCAGATTTCTCTCCCCATACCTTCATCAACGTACATCACCAGTGAATCAACTAAAACACCTGTGTAGTTGCAAACAAAAGTCTGAAGAGGTGTTCCTCTGGAAGAACCAAGAACGTCTTGTGATACGGTTTCACCACTAACCACATTAACTGTGTACTTGTAGTTTCCGTGGGTATCTTTCTCATTACCTAAAGAACCCGCGGGAATAATTAAATCCTCTGAGGTCTCATAGGTAAGAAGAGCAAGGTCGGCAGAAGCAACAGTAGTAACCCGTGTTCCTTTAGGAATAACTGTATCAGTTTCTTGCATGGAACTTAAAACAAACACCTGTGGGTAAACACTGGCTGTCTGATTATAGGGGTTATAGCCTAAACACTGTGCTAGTATTACTGCCAAGTCTCTGCTTTGGGTAGTGGGTAACACCACGTCGTTAGCAATAACATCAGAGTACAAAGACAGAATATCAAGACCATTAGCTAGAGCTTCAAGAATCACTATACCCGCATCTGTCTCACTGGTATCAGTGTATTCGGGCATCTTCTCCTTTAGCTTGCGAATTAAAAGCTCTTTGAAACCATCATAGTCTCTGCTTGTGTAGTCGATATTTACCGTAGGTTTTCTCATTTACTTATACCGCCTATCTTTAGCTTTTCAGTGTAGGTAGTGTTATACCTCAGTATGACAAATGACACCGAAGCAAACAGATACTCAGTACCATCATCGTCTACTTCAACACTAAACTCTATACCATCTTCTGAGCACTCTACTCTTTCCTCAAGTCTTTCAATGTCCTCTACAATTCGGCTCTTTAACACCTGTTGCAAGGATTCATCGTTCTGTTCAAACAGTGAAGTCGAGACCGAAGTGTATATGTCTGCCTCCATCGGTCTCTCCAAAAAGTTGGTAATAAGAATCTGTCTAATGCTTTCCACAATATGTGTGGGGTCACTAGCACTTGTGGTACTCATAGAAACACCACCTCTATTGTTTATTCGGAATGGATAACTTATTCCCGTGAAACCACTTTGTGCCATTAGTTACCTCCTAGATATTACTACCACTTACAGTGCCACTAGCACTCAACGAGTTACAGGTGACACTTCCTTGAACTTCAAGATTACCTAAAACAGTGACTTTATCATGCTCAATTTTTAGGTCACATACTCCTGCACCAACATTGATGTTAATAACACCGCTTTTCATAGTGATAGTACAATCCGCATAGTTAATAATGCGGAGCTTGTCAATGTCTGAATAGTTAGTCCCTAAAGGTGTCATACTCTTCTGCCACCAATTACCAAAGTACATCGGTCGATTCACATTACCTTCTACAAAGGACACAATGACTGTTTCACCGTTAGTTGGAATACAGAAGTCTCCACCATTATCATAGGCAACAGGAACACAAGGTTCACACCATGCACTCTCTGTCTCACCACCTAAAACTCTAGGACACTTAACCTTAATTCTTCCGCGCTGTTCGGGGTCTGTAATGTTTGTGACTTTAGCTTGATACATACCATAATATTTAGTTTCTGCCATTGTTTCATCACCTTACGGAATCACAAACACTTGACCAGGATAAATCAAGTTTGGATTAGCAATCTTACCTGTGTTTGCTTCATAAATCTTAGTGTACGAAGCACCACTACCATAATACTTTTTTGCGATATTCCACAGGCAATCCCCGCGCTTAACAGTATATGTCCTTTGCGCGGGTTCTTTTGCGGGTTCAGTAGTTGCGGGCTTGGGAGAAGGTACTTGCTCCGCAGGTGCGGGAGTACCACCGGAAGATTCAAGTTTTAACTTGTCACCAAAGTCAGTTCTGATTAAAAGCGCGCTATGGGAATACCCATCATTACCTATTTGGCGAGTTACTTCTTTGACATAATAATTTCCACTTAAACTCTTACCAAGACCTTTTTAACTTCACGGTATCTCCTGCCCTCAACTTTATAGTCGTGTTCGTAGCAATGAATTGTAAAAGTGCCAGATAGTGTGTTTACCTCAATTTCGTTGTACTTTTTCTCTGTAGCACCTTCACTGCTTTCCACACTAGGTGTAGAAGAGGTTAAATTAGAGCTTGTAGCCTTTGAACTAGTCCCACTATTCTTGCCACTATCACTGGAAGGAGCAGACGAACTACCGCTTTCTTTTTTCGGCTTCTCACTTTCAGGAATTTCCGCTGTAATAAGCACGTTCTTAGACCACTTACCCGTTTCAGGGTTATAAGTCATTGTTGCTTTTTCTAGCCACTAAAAGTCACCTCCTCAAGTTACTAGCTTCTTAATCAAGAGTAGGTATAACCACCACTAGCTTGTCTACTACTAGAAGACCCATCTTCAGAGGAACTTCCTCTCATCTCACTTGAAGATTTTCCCGAAGAAGAGCTAACTGTAGTTCCCACTGTAGTGGACACCTTCTTATCACTTGCATTGATAGAAGCTTCTTTAATCTCCACTTTCTTTGTCTCTTTATTAACCTTAGGGTTAAAGCTGATTATTTCATGTGGAAATTTTTTTATATGTCAACGCCATCTTTGGGGTTTCAATCTTACCCATTCTGACGTAATAAAAGGTATTGCCAACAAGTCTTGCGGTAAAAGGATAGACCTCGCTGTTGGCAAGCTGTGTAATAAACTCAATGTCCGTTTGGTTGCTCTGAGTGATTGTCTCCTTCTTCTCAAAGCTATACTCTGAATCTACTACACACTGAAAACCGTATTTCATCACAAGAGTTTTAACTACATCCGCGTTAGTTGTATCTTTGAAAGTCTCACTATTTTTTTGGCACGATTCATCTTGTGTGTCCTATCCATGCAAGTGATGGTTAATGAAGGAATCCCATCACTAGCAAACACGACATCAACGGCACTTATGTAACCGTCAAAAGTAACTCGGTAAGTTGTGTTATCCCAACCAAGCTGTATTTTAACGGAGTTTTCTTCCAGAAAAATATTGTCCTCAATGAATAAAAAAAGTTTGGGTCTTGTACTTGTATAGTGGCAGAATCACTACCATACACTGTCTCCTTAATATCAATGGAGTTGATACAAGCTTTCTTTTTTCCACCAAGCTTTCTACCACTTATCCAGACTTCGTACTTAATGGCTAAAACTTTGCCACCGCGTTTAGACGTTGACAATATCAACCACCTCCTCGTAGTCTGGAATGAGGATTCTATCACCGTTCTTAATGTCAAACTCAGTCCTATACTTAGGGGTTGGCATCAAGAATTGCCCATCTTAAATTACAGTTCTCATAGTGCTTAAAGGCAACACCGTCTAAGGTATCACCTTCTAGCCATTCATATAAGGTGCAATTATCCTCATTAAAGGTGAATCTCTTTCGGATTCCCAGAGTTGGGACACTCCACCCCAATCTTGTAGACTGTGTGGTATGTAGATACCTAGAATCTTCGTAAATCATTCTCACACCTGCCTAACTGTCAAAGTGAACTTAGTCTCAATAGGTCTTCCGTTTGAATCCATCCAAGTGTCTTCTACCTCAAGCTGAGTAAGAACAAGGGTCTTAACAAAATAACCATAAGCAAGAGTAAAAAGTTGGCGGTTTCTTAAAAGACCTCTTGTTCTTCTCAGGAGGAAGAAGACCCTCAAGAAATTTTCGGGCTGTATTTATTTTACCACTAAAGGGTTTGTCATAATAGTAGACTGAGAAAGAAAACTCTCTAGCCTTTCCACCTGTGTACTGTGTCAATGGATAACTCATCCCCGGAGATTCTATCGAGGTGTAACTAACACCTCTGGAATATGGAATGGTGGTGGGGTTGAACTGAAAGTTCAACCTCCTATTATTTATCATTCCTTATAATGTGACACCTAGTTTTAGCTTTACTGTTTGAGTTAAATTTAGTTCCCATATGTAGTCACCACCTTAACTGTTATAGGTTCTCATCTCATCAAGCTCACCTTCACGCTTAATATACTCCATAATCTTAACCGCAAGTCTCTTAGCCTCTTCATCGGAAGTTCCGTTAGAAACAATCTGGATTGCTCCCTGATTAAAGACCACAGAGGTGTTCTTGTTGTTCTCATAGGAATTGTGCGTGCTAGTGTCTGTAGAGGTCATATAGCTGTTTCTCTGTGTGGTAGTCGTGTCATAGGTAACAGCTTTACTAGCTTTAATTCTACCGCCAATATTGTTTATCTTGTTGGAGAGTGTACTAGCTAGTGAACCAATCCATTCAGTGTTCTTCTTCAGTGGCATTACTGCCTCATCTCCCGCTTCACCAACACCAATGATGCTAGGCTTATTAAACACACCACCATTCTTATACCACGAAACACTAAACTTCGGGACTTTTGGCGGGGTAAGGGAGAACGAACCCGTCACTGTAAAATGCGGCAATTTAATCTCAGGGAATTTCAAAGACATTCCACCAAAGATTCTCTTAATAGCATTCACACCGTCTTGTACAACACTCTTTGCTGTGCCAATAACATTACTGACCGTGTTCTTAATTCTGTTAAACACATTGCTAACAGTGTTTCCAACACTGCTTAGGACACTAGATACCGTGGATTTAATAGCGTTAAAACCATTAGACACGTTGTTAGAGATTCCAGACAATACACCTGAAATGATAACTTTAACTGCATTCCACCCCGCAGTTACATAGGACTTGACTACACCAATGGCAGTAGAAACAGCATTACTAATGTTAGTCCAAACAGTCTGAACAACACCAAGGATAACACCTAAAACAGTGCTAACGGTTTCAAGAATATTGTTCCACACTTCTACGGCTACATCTCGTGCTTGTCCTAAAAATGTGGCAACAGCATTCACAACAGCGGAGAATGCATTGACAATGGTCTGCCAGATATTGGTAGCTACACCAACAATGAAAGCTACAATCTCATTCCAGTGGTCATGAATCACTATTGCAAGGTTAGCTACTACAGCAATTATTCCCGCGATTACTCCTGCGATTAAAGCAGGAGCACCTAAAATGATTGCACCAACAGCAGCAATAGCAACACCAACAGTCATCAGTATTGCTTTAACTACATCAAACCCGCTCTTCCACTGACTTACAAAATTTACTACTGCTAGGACAACACCACCTATTACAGCGGCAATTCCTGCAAACACTGTCTGAACAACACCAATAGTGCTCTGTAAGGCTTGAGTGATTCCAACACTCTTCACTAGCTGTGCAAAAGCTAACAACTTCGCACCAACAAAACCAAGCACTCTTCCAACAGTAGAAAACACTCTGGTAAGAAAACCAAAGGCTTTACCTAAGAAGGTGGCAACACTGGATAAGACCTTAAAGGGTATGACAATGACACTAACGACTTTAGCCAACAGTCCAAACACTGCATGTGCGCCATTAACTGCAACAACAAGAGCTAACAGTCTTAAAGAGACTTCACCTACACTGCTACCAAAGTTCTTCCAGTCTTCTGCACCACTACCACTAAATAGAGAAAAGAAGTCTGTAACACTATTTATAATGTCCTCAAAGACTGTTCCATCTAGCTTTACTTTTAGGTTATCAACGAAATCGTTTAAGTCACTAGTTGCTTTACTCCACCCCTCTGCAAACCCCTCAACAAAGTTATCAAACTTATACTTCAGGTCGAACAAGGATTCAATGAGAGGAAGAACACCTAACTCATTCGCTTTATCAAAAGTATCTTCTGAAAGCTCAAAGCTGTTCCATCCCTCAGACAATGCACGAGCTACAACCATAACACGCATCATTGCAAGAGTAAGACCATCAAAAAAGTTGTTCTTAGTATCAAACCCTGCTAAAACGGTCTTCATATCTTCAAGGCTTCCATTCACTGCGCTTTTAGCTGTCCCAAAGGAATTGGAAACATTCTGAACAAACCCTGTGACATTGGTTCTAATTCTGAATAGGTCATTCTTCCACGCAATAGCTACAAGACCCACAGCTAAAGCTAAAGGAATCAGTGCTCCTACAATCTTAGCAATACCACCAGTAAGTGTGCTAGAGATAACACCAAACGACCCAGAAAAGTGGGAGAGCATAAAGGACAAATAGCCCAGAGAACCCATCAGCTTTAAGGCTGTACCACCTAACACAAGAAGAGCACCAGAAAGTGCAATGGCTAAAAAGGGCAAACTTGGCAATCTTGGGGTGTTCAGCCACAAAGTTAGCAAAGGTCTTTAATAAAGGTAATAGTGCTTTTTCAATGGCTCTAACAGGCTGTAGAAGGTCTGTAAGCGCACCTCCAATAGTATCAGCAATCTTATCTAGGGGAAGACTTTCCAAAAGTAAGCGCAAGGTCTGTAAGCATACTTGCAAACATATCATATACACCACTATCGAAATCTTTCCTAAAAAGAATGAAAAAGCCTATCACTCATATTGGAAAGCAACTGCATAGGAGAACCCGCCATACTAGCAGTCATTCCAACCATCTTCAGCTTTTTCCATTAGGTCTGCAACTTGACGGCTTCTCTCCTCAATAGTCTTTCCAGTAGCTTCTCCAAGAATCTGGTTAATATCCAAAGAAGCGTTTCTTTTTAAGTGATACTTTATTTCC
>CAKAFX010000010.1 GCA_916438865.1 uncultured Mogibacterium sp.
AAACAGATATAGTTAAAAACTATATAATATATGCAAAGAGGCTTCCTCCATGATGGAGGAGCCTCTTTTTGATACCTATTCGTGCAACTTGCTAAACTTTTATTATATATGTATTAGCACCATACACCCATCAGTATAACAATCTTAAAGCTGCTCTTTCAACATCCTTAACCAATGTATCACTATCCAACACATGTCGTGTTGAGGCTTTAGCACCAATGGTGCTAATGGTGAACACCATTGGTGCGGAGTAATAAACACATTGCAATATACTACCGAAGTAAATTCAACTTATTATTAAGAACAAGCTATACTACTAAAAACAAACTCAATCAATGTCCTAAGTACATCGCTTGTAGAAGTCGAGTATAACATTGTGGTTTATATAAAATAAGGTGTATTTGCTTTGTATTTTTCAAAATAAATTGTATTTTTTTGTCATAAGAACTGAATCCTCTAAGGTAAACAACAATCATAATATGAAAAGTAAAAATTCTATCATTAGCTATTATCATTGCAATTACAATAATTGCATTATATTGTGTTCTGAGTGGACCTGAGACTATTATCCTACATTGGAACATTGGTGGAGAAGCAGAAAGCTATGGTTCTAAGTATCTTATACTGGCACTTCCTGTTATCTCATTTATCGTATTTTTGCTGATTGTCAACCAAGAAAAAGCATCCATACGACACAAGTCTCATGAGCGAAAAATCACGCAGAAACAGGAATCCTAAAGCTCTTCATGATATCATGCCAATCCTATTGTTGGTTATATTGTATCTTACAGCATGTTCTGTCCAAATAATTTCCATGTCATCAATAGTACCGTTCTCTTATTATTATTGCTATAATTCTATTTAACTATAAATTGCGCAAGTCAATAAAGCAATAAAAACGACCTTATTTATTTTGCATTTCGCTTGATTTAATGTATCTTTGTAGCTATGAATGCACAAGAAGCACAGAACATTAAATGGAGTGAGAACATCATCATTGTGGATGGTGATTATATAGACCATGTCGCTTTCGACCTCATTGTCAACTTTGAGCGAATGTTGAACCGTCGTATTCCCGCTGCTGATTTCAGCCAGTGGGTTGTAAACATTGCCCTTGATGGACGTTTGAAGCCAGGAAATCACGAAACACAAGTGGTGCTTTTACATGATAAGCAGAATCCAAAACTTGAGAATTTTGCTCCAGCGGATTATGTGAAAGAACTGAATGGGCAAGCATTCAAGGACCCACAGCTTGGTGAATTCATCATCAATGCTATTGCTACAGACGATGAAGTAGCTGAAAAAGACAACGTTCTTCTCGACCTTCTAAAAACTGTTCTCAGTCATGAAGAGGTTAAGCGTATTATGCTTGTACCAAATGCTGAGGACAGCCACTTGATTAGCACACTTCGTTCTACCCTTCGTGATGCAGATGATGAATTAAAGCATATCACGTTGTTTGCAATGCAACCACTTGAAGGAGGCAACTTCAAACAGCAGATTTTAGGTTATTCTCTCCTTAACGCAATGGGTATATCCTCATCAGAGATTGAACAAAAGATTAAGTAAAAAATAAAGTAATAATAATAAAACAAGGATTCCCAACATAGCATTCTTTTGCTCTCTTCTTCGGAGAGGGAAATAGGAATAAGTGACAGGGAATTAAATTGAACTATGGGAAAAGTTTTAATGATTGGCGCAGGTGGCGTAGCTACTGTAGCCGCTTTTAAGATTGTCCAGAATCAGGACGTGTTTACAGAGTTCATGATTGCCAGCCGTCGTAAGGAAAAGTGTGACGAACTGGTTAAGGCAATTCATGATAAGGGCTACAAGGCTGACATCAAGACTGCACAAGTTGATGCAGACGACGTTGAGCAGTTGAAGGCGCTCTTCAATTCATTTAAGCCTGAACTGGTTATCAATCTTGCACTACCCTATCAGGACCTCACCATCATGGACGCTTGTTTGGCTTGCGGTTGCAACTATCTTGACACCGCTAACTATGAGCCAAAAGATGAGGCACACTTCGAGTACAGTTGGCAGTGGGCTTATAAAGATAAGTTCGAGCAGGCTGGCTTGACAGCAATCCTCGGCTGTGGTTTCGACCCTGGAGTGTCACAGGCTTATACAGCATACGCAGCAAAGCATCACTTTGATGAGATTCATTATCTTGATATTGTTGACTGTAATGCAGGTAACCACCACAAGGCGTTTGCAACTAACTTCAACCCAGAAATCAATATCCGTGAGATTACCCAGAAGGGTCTTTATTACGAGAATGGCAAATGGATTGAGACAGACCCATTGGTAGTACATCAGGATATAACCTATCCAAACATCGGACCTCGTGACTCATACTTGATGCACCACGAAGAGTTGGAGTCATTGGTTAAGAACTTCCCAACTATCAAGCGTGCACGTTTCTGGATGACCTTTGGTCAGCAGTACCTCACTTACCTCGATTGTATCCAGAATCTTGGTATGAGTCGTATTGACGAAATAGAGTATGAAGCACCATTGGCAGATGGTTCTGGTAAGACAGTGAAGGTTAATATTGTACCTTTACAGTTCTTGAAGGCTGTGTTGCCTAACCCACAGGACCTCGGTGAGAACTATGATGGTGAGACTTCTATCGGCTGCCGTATTCGTGGTATCAAGGATGGTAAGGAGCAGACTTATTACATCTATAATAACTGCAAGCATCAGGATGCTTACAACGAAACAGGTATGCAGGGAGTGAGCTATACTACTGGTGTACCAGCAATGGCTGGTGCAATGATGTTCTTCAAGGGTCTTTGGCGTAAGCCAGGTGTCTGGAATGTGGAAGACTTCGACCCAGATCCATTCTTGGAGGTACTCAATAAGCAGGGCTTACCTTGGCATGAAGAGTTTGGTGGTGATTTAGAACTATAAGAAGATGGCTTGCTCTTTAGACTTTATTGAATTTGTCAGTAGTCAGATAGCTGCTGCAGGGACTGTGAGATGTAGGAAGATGTTTGGTGAATACATGGTTTATGTTGACGAAAAGCCTGTTATCATAGTTTGTGACAATATACCTTATGTCAAAGAACACGAGGCAATTAAATCAATGATGTTATCTGCCGAACGTGGATTCCCTTATGAAGGAGCTAAGGAGCACTATGTTTTAGATATTTCAAGGTCTGATTTTGCAGTCAGGGTTGTTAAGACCTTAGCTGAGGTTTTACCCTATCCAAAGAGCAGAAAGAAGAATAAATAATATTTTATAAATCAAAAACAAGATAATAGTATATGGCAAAAGAAGATACAGGTACGACATCGGCAGCTGAAGGTAAACTGAAAGCCTTGCAAGCTGCAATGTCTAAGATAGAAAAAGACTTTGGTAAAGGGTCCATCATGCGTATGGGCGACGAGCAAATAGAGAAGGTAGAGGTAATCCCAACAGGTAGCGTTGCACTTGACACAGCACTCGGAGTGGGTGGTTATCCACGTGGTAGAATCATTGAGATTTATGGTCCAGAAAGTTCTGGTAAGACTACATTGGCTATTCACGCTATTGCAGAAGCACAGAAAGAGGGCGGTATTGCAGCCTTCATTGATGCTGAGCACGCCTTCGACCGTTTCTATGCAGAGAAGTTAGGTGTGGATGTTGATAATCTTTGGATTTCACAGCCAGACAATGGTGAGCAGGCTTTAGAGATTGCAGACCAGCTGATTCGCTCTTCTGCTATTGACATTCTCGTTGTCGACTCAGTTGCAGCTTTGACTCCAAAGAAAGAGATTGAGGGCGATATGGGCGACTCTGCCGTAGGTCTGCAAGCACGACTGATGAGTCAGGCATTGCGTAAACTCACCTCAACCATCTCAAAGACCAATACATGCTGCATCTTCATCAACCAGTTGCGTGAGAAGATTGGTGTGATGTTTGGTAACCCAGAGACAACAACTGGTGGTAATGCACTGAAATTCTACAGTTCTGTACGTCTCGATATCCGTCGTGTTACATCTATCAAGGATGGCGATCAAGTTATCGGTAATCAGGTTCGTGTAAAGATAGTAAAGAACAAGGTTGCTCCTCCTTTCCGCAAGGCAGAGTTTGAGATTACCTTCGGTGAGGGTATTTCAAAGATTGGTGAGATTGTTGACTTGAGCGTTCAGTATGGCATTATCCAGAAGAGTGGTAGCTGGTTTAGCTACAATGGAACCAAACTTGCACAAGGCCGTGATGCTACAAAAACAATGATCAAGGATAATCCAGAACTTGCAGAAGAGCTGGAGGGCTTGATTAAGAATGCTATCGTCGAACAGACGAAGTAATAGTACAAACCTATGGTAACTTGAATGTAACTCTTTCATATAAGTACATTCCTGATACCATAGGTTTTTGTAGACCCTAATTAATATCTTGTCCCTTTAACGTTTAGTTTCATTAATTATAAACTTTATTTCTATGCTTTCATTCTCTCTCTTGATTCCAACGAGCGCACAATCCTTATGCTGATGGCTTATTTTTTACAAACATGGTCAAACTAAGGAGAAACTTTCAAACTTGTTGGGAAATATAATGTTGCTATCTCTCTCTAATTTAACTTTTAAAAAAATAATGACCGATGGATTATTGATAGAAGAGAATCTATACTATTACGGAGGTGGAAAAGTATTGTACATAAATAAGGATATGTTGATTCCTTCTCTCTTTGAACTTTTCAAAGAAGAAAACAGCCTATTATTGCAGAGCATTCGCAGACTTTATAAGAAGACTTATGATAATGACAACTTTATCTCCTTTGGTGCGTTTGATAATATATTATATAGCGAAAAAAATGCTGAGGAAGCTGATATCAACTTCCTATACGCAAATTTTAGAATCGTTCAATGACTGTTGCCTTAACGTAATTGATAAAAAGAATATGAGACATTCTTTCAATCAATGCCTACAGAATTATTATCTTTTGTGCTGAATGCTACTTTCGTATGGCAAATGGCTCAGGATAGGATAATGGACTGGGAATATTTAAAAAGGACTTGTTTTTCAATCGTAAAAACAGGTAGTAGTGTAGCTAAAAAGCGAATTAGAATCGGTCTTTTGCTTATTATTACTATTTAGGTACGGGTAAAATCTGTATTAATCTCAAAACATCTATAAGCAATATCTTTACACTTCAGATAGTAGCGATTGGTGCATTGTATAAAGGGGATTACGCTTTGGCCTATAAGCTATACACCAAGGTGATGACTGCTAACAACAAGGTAGCACCAATTAAGGGACTTTTCGTAAATCCTATTGCTAATTATTATTTCTCACTTGCAGCTATCTTTGCTAACACTGAGACCTCTCTAAAGAAGTTAGAAACGATGATGAAGCGTAATGGGGATAGAGAATACACGCCTACATACTTCCTTGTACAACCGTTGAAGGCTTATTTTTATGATAAGTCTGATGCGAATATACGAAAAAGAGTCTTATCTTGAATCATGTGGGAAACCAGATATGCAGATGGTATCTTTGGTTTACTTGGACGATGTATCCGTCTTTTGGCATACTTCCGAAAAGCAACTAAGCCAACTGCCCCACCTAACTGGGCTTTCTTGCAGTTGGAGACTGGCATTATGGATAGTAGCTCTTCTAGAAGAAATTTGAGAAAGACTGGTGATACATCACTGTTGAGCTGATTAGAAGTAAAATCTCTTTGGAAGCTTCTGACTTGAAACGCTAATTGCGGAGAATCAAACAGTAGGAATCGAACAACAGAGACTGTTCGAGACACAATGCTCGTATATCTATTACGTTATGGAATTGTTGTTCCCATTCTTAAAACGTCGGTTGAAAAATGGTAGTTGGTCTGTGGGTAAAGAGCTTTCTGTTCGTGAACTTATAAATCTGGATGTTCCGGGCTTAGACAGTGTCGATCAGCGTATTAAAGAAGGAATCTTTTCGTGGGAATATAGTGTCTATATTGAAAAAGTATCTGTATCTTTTTTGTTGATTGTGACCATATTTACACGGGTTCCACCTATGACTTGCAGCCTGTGAAGATTCATAAGGACAATCCACACCTTATCATAGATAAACGTTCGGATGGTTCTTTTCAGTGTCTCTACGAATGTAAAAGAGTTACAAAAAGGTGAGAAGTCGTCTTTCTTTTTACAAGAAGAATTCAGAAACAGACTATTCTGTCTTTACCCCTTCTGAGTTTGAATATAAGACTTATAAGGAAATTCTGGCACAAGAGATTTATCCAGCTGAGCTCGAGACCTTGCTGGTTCAGCTGATTAAAGCTGTAGGTGGAAAAGACGGAAATCCACTCCAACATGGTTGCTGAGCTTGACGATTTACAGCGTGTTGATGTGCAACCTTGTATAACGCTCCGTGTTGTTTCCACTGCAAACAACTGTTTCCAACTTACTGCTTTTGGTGCGTATCTTCTGATAGTCTTTCCTTTGTTCCGGGAAAGGGAAATGTCACCACTATTGCAGAACAAGAGCATAAGAAAGTGCAATTAGTTCGTAACCCTAAAGAAAGAGCGAGATTATCTTTAAAGCAATTAATGGGGGTCTAATTGAGGCAGAGTTCTTTGATGAAGGCGAAGCATGGGAGCTCTCAAAGTATTACGGATTCGATAACGCTTCCCTATCCATACGATGCTACCTTTCATTCAGTGGTGTAAGGAACACCGTGATGTTTGCATGATGGAATGGGCTGAAGGTAGTAAGATAAAAGTATTACCCGAGCATCAGCAGTAGTGCTGCCCAGATTTCTTTTTAAGTCGAAGAACAATTGGTTTGAGGTAGAAGGTGATATTAAAAATCAGCGAGGGGCAGGTTATTTCTCTGTCAGTAGCTGCTCGAACTGATGAGGCAAAAGTACTCTGCAGAAGTATATTTTTAATCGGTGATAATGAGTAAATTACTATCAGCACCCAGCTCTCACGCATACTTAAACGGATTGACACAGTAACAACCGAAAGTCGTTCACATCTGCAAATGGCACCTGCTGCAGTCTCTTTATTAGGCGACTTACTGGATGATTCTGTCTTTGAATATAAAGCGTAATGAGGCTGTGGATGCCTTGCGTCAGCGAACTGGAGCGTGCAGTAAGAAGATTCCCGTTGTGCCCAAGACCTTGCAGGCACAGCTACGTGACTATCAGGAAGAGGGATTTGAATGGATGTCAAGGCTGACAGCATGGGGAGCTGGTATCTGTCTTGCTGACGACATGGGATTAGGAAAGACCGTTCAGACCATCGCCCTACTTCTTGAACAAAGCGAAAGCGGAGCTTTCGCTGATTGTGGCACCATCCTCTGTCGTACCTAACTGGCGCAATGAACTTCAGCGATTTGCACCGACGTTGAATCTCACTATTCTCAATCAGAGTGAGTGATCGTTCAAAAGATATTAAGGAGGCAAAAGGCAGGAGATGTTATTATCACCACGATATGGTTTGTTAAATATTCAGCAGGATGACCTCACTGGGAGGGAATGGAACGTAGTTTGTCTTGATGAAGCACATACCATCAAGAATGCCAATACAAAGATGTCAAAGGCGCTATGCTGTTGAAGGCACAACGCAAGGTTATCCTTACGGGTACTCCTATTCAAAACCATCTTGCAGAGTTATGGAATCTTTTCCAGTTTATTAACCCCTGGTCTTTTAGGAAGTGCAGAACAATTCAGGAAGAAATTTATCCTACCTATTGAAGGAGATAACGACAAAGCACGCCAAAAGCCAGTTACGTCGTCTGATTTCTCCATTCCTTTTTGCGTAGAACGAAAGCAGAGGTTATTGACGAATTACCTGCAAAGAACGAAATAAAAACTCCCAGTTGAACTATCATCGGAGGAGATGGCTATGTATGAGGTTGAAAAGGAGAGAAACAGAGGCGAAGATTCTTGAAAAATAAAGCTGACAAGGTAAGTACGTTGGCAGAGCTTACTCATTTGCGCCAGATGGCGTGTAGCTGTTCATTGGTTGACAAGAAATGGAAGCTACCAAGCAGCAAAAGTGCTTGCGTTCATAGACTTGGCGGAGAGTCTCAATGACAGCGGTAATCGTGCGCTTGTTTTTCAGTCAGTTTACCAGTTTCTTTTGAAGAGGTGAGAAAGGCGATGGATAAGGCAAAACTTCCATATCTTTACCTTGACGGAAGCACCCTCGATGGCTATGCGTGAGAAGTTAGTAAAAGAGTTCCAAACAGGAAAATGTCCTTTCTTCCTTATCAGTTTGAAGGCAGGAGGATTGGGACTGAATCTTACGGGTGCTAACTATGTTGTTCACCTTGACCCTTGGTGGAATCCTGCCATCGAACAGCAGGCTACCGATCGTGCCCTATCGTATAGGACAACAACAGGATGTAACGGTTTATCATCTTATTAGCCAGCACACTATCGAGGAGAAGATTCTACGCTTACATAAGACAAAGCGTAATCTTTCCGACTCACTTCTGAAGGTTCTGATATCTCTCACGCAATGACACAGGAGGATTTACTTGAGTTGTTGCAAGATAACAGATGAGATAGGAAAACGTGAGAAGTTTTACATCTTATATCTATTATATCTTTTGAAATGG
>CAKAFX010000011.1 GCA_916438865.1 uncultured Mogibacterium sp.
GTGGTATTCTACCTAAAGACTTAGGGTGTAAAACCGGCTCCTAAAAGTACAAGATTTCAAGCATCACAAGAAACATAACAAATCTAGATAGGGGATTAACCAATGCTTCAGATAACCATACCTAAACAGGAGATATGGGACGATGAGAAGCAAGAGTTCACATACTTGAATGAGTGCACTATACGACTAGAACACTCCCTTGTCGCAATTTCAAAATGGGAGTCGAGATGGTGTAAACCGTTTCTCAATAACTCTAGGCAGTTGACTAACGAGGAGGTTCTAGATTACATACACTGTATGATGTTGAACAAGAATGTGGACCCTTTGGTATATTACATTCTAGCGTCCGAGTATCACGACGAAATCATCAACTATATCGACCATCCGAGTACTGCTACTACATTCTATGAGTACGATGACGGTAAGAAGAAGAGCGATGGAGAAGTTATTACGTCCGAGCTTATATATTACTGGATGACGTCATACAACATACCTTTTGAGGCTGAAAAGTGGCATATTCATAGATTAATAGCACTCATAAAAATATGTAACATCAAGAATAGTCCTCCGAAACAAAGAACCAAAGAGGAAATTCTAGCAATGCAAATCCGAATTAACGAAGAGAACAAGAAGAAATTTAACACATCAGGGATAGGAGTTGAAGCTAATGATTCGAATTAAACATAAAGGCGACTATTCTAAAGTAACTCGATATTTCGAGAAACTCAGTAAACGAGCCACTATCGTAGCCTTAGAGAAGTATGGTCAAATGGCAGTCGACGCATTAGCTCAAGCTACCCCTGTAAGAAGCGGACTAACCGCATCGTCTTGGCACTTCGAGATTAACAAGACTGGTAAGGGATATTCTATAGACCTATACAACAGTCACGTTAACAAAGGAGTCCCTATCGCTATTATTTTACAGTATGGACATGGCACTGGCACAGGTGGATGGGTGGAAGGCAGAGATTATATTAATCCTGCTATACAACCTGTATTTGACAAGCTAGCATCAGATGCTTGGAAGGAGGTAAGCAATGGGTAAGACCGTCGATGAACGCGTAGTTTCCATGGGCTTTGAGAACCGTGACTTCGAAAGTAATGTTAAGACCAGTATGAGCACTCTGGACCGACTTAAACAAGCTCTTAAGTTTGATGGAGCGTCTAAAGGTCTTGAAAATATCAGTTCAGGCATCAAGGGTATGAACTTTAATCCACTAACTAGTGGTATTGATGTTGTACGTGATAGATTCTCAGCGTTAGAAATTGCTGGGGTAACGGCTATGGTACGTATTACCAATGCTGCTATCACAACTGGTAAGAATATGATGTCGGCTCTCACCATTGATCCTATTAAAACAGGGTTCTCAGAATACGAAACCCAAATGAATGCCGTGCAGACAATTTTGGCGAATACCTCATCAAAAGGTTCTAGTTTACAAGACGTAAACCGAGCATTAGGTGAGTTGAACACATACGCCGATAAAACTATTTATAACTTCACCGAGATGACTCGTAACATCGGTACGTTTACAGCGGCCGGTGTGTCACTGGATAAGTCCGTAACATCTATCAAAGGTATTGCCAACTTAGCCGCAGTATCGGGGTCAACATCTCAACAAGCTAGTACAGCGATGTACCAACTATCCCAAGCCTTAGCCGCTGGTAAAGTTCAGCTTATGGACTGGAACTCAGTAGTAAACGCCGGTATGGGTGGTGAAGTATTTCAAAATGCATTAAAACGTACCGCTACCCAAATGGGTACTAACGTTGATGCGTTAATTCAAAAATATGGTTCTTTCAGGGAGTCCTTATCTAAAGGCGAATGGCTTACAGCTGACGTACTGACAGAAACTTTAACACAGTTATCTGGTGCATATACTGAAGCTGATTTAATCGCTAAAGGATATACTGAAGAACAAGCTAAACAAATTACCCAACTTGCTGATACAGCCGTAAACGCAGCTACTAAAGTTAAGACATTTACCCAATTATGGGATACTCTTAAAGAAGCTGCTCAATCTGGTTGGACTCAAAGTTGGCAAATTATGGTCGGTGACTTTGAGGAAGCTAAAGATTTACTAACTTCTATTTCTGACTCAGTTGGAGCAGTTATTGGTAAATCAGCAGACGCTCGAAACAAATTGTTATCTGAAGGTTTAAGTACTGGATGGAAACAAATTCTCGACCAAGGTATCAACGACGCCGACGCGTTCAAAGAGTCTATCAAATCAGTAGCTAAAGAGCAAGGTGTCGCAGTCGATGATATTATTACTAAATCCGGCTCATTCGAGAAATCTCTCGGAGAAGGCTGGGTTACAGCGGATATTTTAGGCAAGTCTATCAACAAACTTACTGACGAAGTATCTGGCTTATCTGAAGAGGAACTTAAAGCTCGCGGATACACATTAGATTCCGTCAAAGCTCTTAAGTCTTTAAATGAACACGTTAAAGATGGTTCTATTAACCTAGAAGACTTTTGCTAAACGTATGTCTCGACAATCTGGTCGGGAGAATATGATTGAAGGATTCAAGAATGCTTTCCAATCTCTCGGACAAGTGGTTACAGCCTTCAAAGAAAGTTTTAGAGAATTCTTCCCAGCTACAACTGGTGAGCAACTCTATAATCTAACTGTTAAATTTAAACAGTTCACAGCAAGTCTGAAACCTAGCGAAGAAGCTATGGAGAAAATCCGAACTACATTCCGTGGGTTCTTTTGCCGCATTAGACTTAGTTCGCTATGGATTAGGTCAACTCTTAAAACCTTTCGCTGAATTCTTTGGCGGAGGACTACTCCAAAATATCGGAAGTAAATTCCTAGATATTTCAGCGTCTATGGGACAGTTCTTTATTGACCTTAACAAGAATGTTAAATCGAACGGAGCTTTCCAATATCTACAAGAAGTTATCACTAATGTGTTAACCACTATATCCGGAGTGATCAACGAGTTTATCGGTAAAATGGGCGGAGTGAAGCAAGGGATTACTGCAACGGGACATGCTATTGGTGGTGTGTTCGGGTGGCTTAAGAACTTCTTATCTCCAGTAGTCGAATGGCTACGAAGCAATCTTACGGTTAAGAACTTACTCGCTGGTTTAGCTGGTGGTGGTATTGTCGCCTTAATTCAAGGCTTCCGTAACACATTTAAGAGTTTCACAGACACCCTTGACGAAATCAAGGAGAAAGTATCAGGCTTCATGGGAGGCGGTAAAGAGAAAGCCGCATCCGGATTTAAAGAATTCATGAGCAGTATCCAAAGCTCGCTAAGTAACTTCTCGCAAGGTGTTAAAGTAGTATCAGTATTAGCTATCGCAGCATCAGTTACTTTATTAGTAAGTGCTATTGAGAGATTATCTAAACTTAACCCAGAACAAGTCGCTGGTGGCATTTCGCCATCTCAGTAATGATGAAGGTTCTAAACAAGGCCTTTAAAGACTTAGTATCCTCCGTAAAAGACTACGGTCAACTGAATACGGTCAAAGCAGCAGTCTCGATGATGCTGATGGCTCAAGCCGTCAAAATGCTTGCTAAATCAGTAGAAACATTCGGTAATATGAACTGGGAACAATTAGCTAAAGGTCTTATTGGTGTACGAGTAGCTATATCTGGATTGACTAAAGGTCTATCTGCTATGAAAGACGTTAAGATTTCACCAGTAACCGCCGTGTCTCTATTAATCCTGGCTGAGTCTATCAAGATATTAGGCAAAGCGGCTCAAATATTTGCTAATATGAGCTGGGAAGAAATAGGTAAAGGGCTAGCAGGTATGGGCGGAGCTCTAGCTGAATTCGTCGGAGCATCTGCTATCCTAAATAGATTCTCAGGCGGCAAATCTATCGGTGGAGCAACATCAATTCTAATCATGAGTATTAGTATGGGTATGATTGCTAAGAACCTTAAATCTCTAAGTGAACTAAGTTGGGAACAAATTCAACGCGGTTTAACTGCTATGGGTGGAGCTTTATCTGAATTCGTAGGAGCTGCTGTTATTTTACAACGATTCTCTGGATTCGGTTCTATCTTAGGAGCCACTTCTATATTAATGTTGGCTTCCACACTAGACGAAATATCTAGCAATCTTAAGAAATTAGGCTCTATGAGTTGGAAGACTATCCAACGTGGTCTAACCGCTATGGGTGGCGCTCTAGCTGAACTAGTCGGAGCCGCTGTTATTTTACAGAGATTCTCTGGATTGAATTCCGTAGCCGGTGCTACTTCTATCCTTATTATGTCTAAGACATTAGATGAGATTTCTGAAAATCTTAAGAAACTCGGTTCTATGAGTTGGGAACAAATCGGTCGTGGCTTGAGTGCTATGGGTGGCGCATTAGCTGAATTAGCTGGAGCTGCTACTATTGTAGGGACGATTCGGAGGATTTAGTTCTATTCTCGGAGCGGAGTCTATTAATATTCTAGTTCAAACACTAGACGAGATTTCCGAAAAATATGAGAAAACTTGGCTCTATGGGCTGGGAACAAATTGCTAAAGGACTTACTGGTATGGGTGGGGCATTAGCCGAATTAGGTACTGCTGCATCAGCCGTAGGTAACTTTGGTGGATTTGGCGCTATTCTCGGAGCTGGAGCTATCAACATTGCCGCACAATCATTAGACGAAATCTCTGAAGCTCTAACTAAGCTATCCGGATTAGGATGGGAAGACATTGGTCGTGGCTTAACCGCTATGGGTGGTGCTTTAGCTGAGCTAGGTACAGCAGCTGGATTAACTGGTAACTTAGGAGGATTCATGTCTCTAATCGGTGGATTGTCTCTAGAGTCTGCTAGTGCTAACATCGATAAGTTGGCAGAAGCTTTCGTCAAAATGGCGGGATTATCGTGGGATGAAATCGGTCGTGGCTTGAGTGCTATGTCCGGAGCCCTTGGTACATTAGCCTTAGGCGGTTTCGCTAACACACTTTCCATCATTGGTTCTATGTCTATATCAGCAGCAGCGGAACCTTTAGGGGTATTAGCTGACTCTGTTAAGAAGTGGGCTGATGTGACAATTCCTGAAAACATGGGCTCACAATTAGTTCAATTAGCACAAGGTGTTTCAGCATTCACGTTATCTGGATTTGGTGCCGGAGCTATCGATGGAGTAGCTGAACCATTAGGCGTATTAGCTGACTCAGTCCAAAAATGGTCTGGTGTGACCGTTCCTGAGGGAATGGCTAAGAATTTAGGCGATTTAGCTGAAGGTGTTAACCACTTCTTCTTCTCTGGATTCCCTTCCGGAGCTATCGCTGGAGTAGCTGAACCATTAGGTGTTATGGCGGAATCTATCAAGAAATGGGAAGGCGTAAATATCCCTGAAGGTATGAACAAAGGTCTCGGAGACTTGGCAGAAGGTATCAACCGCTTCTTCTTCTCAGGATGGAGCGCTGGAGCTATTAGTGAAGTAGCTGAACCATTAGGGTGTTATGGCGGAATCTATCAAGAAATGGGAAGGCGTGACAATCTCAGAAGACGCCGTAACCACGTTGGATATTTTTAGCTAGAGGTATCGGCAAACTTTGGTCTGGTCAATTAGGGTGCCGGAGTAATCTCTGGACTAGCCGAACCATTAGGTACCTTAGCAGATTCTGTCCGCAAATGGCAAGGTTTGATTATTGCCGACTCTACATTAAGCTCATTTAGTAAGCTATCTGAGATCATTAAGAACTTCGGTAGTACACAACTAGGTGGATTATCCGACGGTTCTATACAAACTGCAGTAGACACCATGAAGAGTCTAGTAGATACTGTAAACTCTATGGGTTCTATGGACTTAGGAGCTATCGACAAGATTAAAGAAGCTTTCGATAAGCTCGGTTCTATTGGTGGTGAAGGTGTCGCTGAAGGACTTCAAAATGGAACTGAAACCATTAAAACGGCATTAGACAATATGATGTCTGAAGTTCAAACATCTATGGAGTCAGGCTTAGGCAACTTCAAAAACTCTACTTCAACTTTAGGCTCAGACATTTCGACTGATATTTCAGAAGGTATAACTACCGGATTAGAAGCTATCGGACCAGCTATTGACGAAGCTATGTCTACTTTAGAGACTACGCTAACTGAGAAAGCATCTACTGACTTATCTTCAGCTATTACTGAATCGCTCAAGGGTAGTCTTGGAGACTTATCTGGAAGTATTACTACAGCTATTAGCGAAGCATTAGGGTCTATCGGAGATATTTCCGCAGACTTCGACGGAGTCAGTAACCGTATCGGCGAGTCACTTGCCGCAGGTATTTCCGTTTCAGGAGCGTCTGTATCATCAGCTATCGAAGGTATTATTTCCAACGCTAGCTCAGTAGTCGCTTCGCACGAAGGAACATTCACAGCAAATGGTACTAAGTTAGGCAGTGGGTTAGCTACTGGTATTGGGACAGCGACTTCAAAAGTCCGTTCAAGTATCACTAGTACATTATCAGCAGCAGTGTCTGCGGTAAGCTCATATTACTCTAACTTCTACAGTGCTGGTGGACGATTAGCTCAAGGTTTAGCTAATGGTATCAGTGCAAACTCATACATGGTAGCAGCTAGAGCATCAGCTATGGCATCACAAGCCGCAGAAGCAGCTAGAAAAGCTTTAGACATTCATTCACCTTCTCGTGTATTCTACGCGATTGGTCGATTCGTAGTATCAGGTTTCGCTAACTCATTGAATGATGGCGGAGACTATATTTACGACACAGCTATGTCTATGGCTAATGCTGCTAGAGATGGTATGAACAAGGGTCTAGATTTCATCGGTTCATTACTAGACTCTACAATGAACAACAATCCGACAATCACACCTGTCCTAGACTTATCTAGCGTTAAACGAAGCGCAAGTGCTCTAGGAGGGTTACTTGGAACAGACCCACTGTCTGCTACTTTAACTAGAGCAGTATCAGTCGGAGATGTTTCACTAAACCGTCAAAATGACATTGGTACTAAGGTAGCCACTGCTATCTCAGACCTTAAGAAAGTTATGGACAGCACAGGTAATACTTACGTTATCGACGGTATTACTTATGACGATGGCTCTGCTGTATCGACAGCTATGGAGTCACTTATCCGTGCTGCTAGAATTGAAAGGAGAGTATAATCATGAAGGTAGCTAACCTGCGTATCGCCGTACAATCCGGCGGTTCAAGTACTATATTTGCCGCATGGAACTTCGCTAAGAACACTGGTTCTGGCGGAGCCCCTGTGAACGGAGATATCGTACGAATTAAGAGCGGATCTACATGGTATAATGGGGTAGCTATTGACTCATGGGTATTTAACTATCGTTGGTATATTCGTGAGTTGATTGGTAAGCGCGCGGTAATCGACAAATCACCGGACAGCGGTAGCTACTCAATCATGAGTCCTATCTCCATTGGAAGTTTAACAAAAGAAGGAACTAGTACCGACAGTGCTAATGCCGAACATCTAGACCATTTCGCGGTCAGATGGGAATATAACACTGGTGATGGTGTCTGGTTCAAAGCGTCAGAGTCTACTACTAAAGACGAAAACGCAACGTATTCTTATCCATCTAATGCTATATTAGTGCGATGTATCGTATCTCCAGTATCTAAAACATACGGAGAGGGTAAGGAAACTAAGTCTTACTGGACGGCTGAAGATACTACTGCTGAATTTGTGGTAGGTGACAGCCCTCCGGCTAAGCCTTCATCAGCTCCAAACATCTCTATTGACCAAAAACTATATGTTGAAGTCTACCGTAGATAATATTTCTGACTCCCGTACGGACGCCCTACAGTTTGAACTGTATAATGGCGACAACCGTATAGACGGAGGTGTGGTGTCTGTTGTAACAGCACGCGCTACATATTATCGAGCAGTATCGCCTGGCGGTAAATATAGAGTACGTTACAGAGCTGTAAACTATGTCGCAGGAACACCTGTGTATAGTGATTGGTCTCCATATTCTGGTGAGACCGAGACAGCCCCTGATGGGGTATTGGGAGTTACTGTAGAAGTCGAGTCTGAAACTACTGCAAGTCTTAAGTGGAGAGCTGAACCTACGGCTACAGAGTTATGTCGTAGAGGCATCTACTGATGAGCGATATTTCGACAGTTCTTCTGAGGTTAAATCTCAAACAGTAACAGCTAACAGTGCATTTATGACTGGACTCACTAAAGGCAAACGCTGGTTCTTCCGGGTTCGTGCAAAGAACTCTCATGGCGAGTCTCCATGGAGTAGTCTAGTCAACACTGTTATTGGTACTAAACCAGAACCACCAACGACTTGGTCTTTAACGTCCAATGCCGCAGTGGGTGATAACCTAGTCTTATATTGGGTACACAACACTGAAGACGGTTCAAAAATGGTTGGCGCCGAAGTGGAGTTAATTATCAACGGTGTTAAATCCACTAAGATATTAACTGCCGAGCAATCAAAAAGTGATAGGGAAAAAATACACACTTACAAAGTCGATAATAGAGAATATCGTACTGGCGGTAAAATTGAGTGGCGTGTTCGGACGACTGGTGTTACTAAAGAATTTAGTGACTGGTCAACTCAACGCGTGATTAATATTTACACTCCGCCTACTGTAGAAATCCGACTTGGCGAGGGTAACAAACCTAACTTATTCCGTGGGGCCGATATGTTTACTGGTGGCTGGATCAATCTTACAGATTACCAAGTAATTTCTGACAGACATAAAGGCCACGCAGTAGCTAGAACTAAAGCTATGAATAAGGGTCTTACCCAAAAGATTGCCGTCAAAGCTGGTAAAACATATTTATTCAGTGTGTATGTGAAGAGTGATAAGCCTACTGAAACGGCTGTCGTTCTTAACTTTAATATCGACGATACCGCTGAGAATGCGATCACAGATATTAGCATGATGCCAATTACGGTATATGAAGAATGGACCCTAGTTAGTTACAATATTACAGCTAGCAAAAATGGCTATGTCACACCTAGATTATCTAAGTATGATAATAATCTCGGTCCAGACGATGCATATTTGTTCGTTAGTGGTATGGACTTCCGCGAGCAAGCAGAAGGTGGTCAGGGTGGAGACGGGACAATCCGCAACTACCCAATTCCATTCAGCATCACAGCTAGACCGGCTACTCAAAAAGCCGTAACTACTCATATTAGTGTGATCGCTAAAGATAGTTACGAAGTAGTCTCAAGTACTGGTGAACGTAAGACTGTTAGCGCTGATTCAGAGGTATATTCTAGAGTTCACGTAATGACAGACAACGAGTTATATCAGGAGTTAACTCCTAAAGATATTACTCTAGTAAACGGCCAATCATATTATCTAAAGGTCTCAGTATCTATGGATAGTGGATTAGTCGCTCAATCACAACAACTATTAAATGTACGATGGTCAGGTACCGATTATTTACCAGATGGTTTCGTGGAATACGACCGCAAAAACATGAGCGCTCGTATCAGACCTTACTGTTTCGACTTAGAAGGAAATATGCCACGTAACGTAACCTTAACGGTATTACGTATTAACGCCAATGGTAGCTTAACCTTAATTGGTTCTGGTATTGACAACGACGGTAGTGCAGCAATTGTAGACCCACACCCTACTCTAGATTATGCTAGATATCGTGTAGTCTCTACAGATATTGTAACAGGTTTAAACGAATATTCAGACTTAGCACCGCTACCTATCCACGACCCAGCGATTGTTATTCAATGGGATGAACCGTGGAAACCATATTCTAAGGACGACCAATACAGACCTGAGAGTCAAATTCATGGCTCAATGGTTAGACTTCCTTATAACGTAGACGTTAGTGAGAAGTTCAATGTGGATACTGTCCTTACAGAATATATCGGTCGCAAAAACCCTGTGAGTTATTATGGTACTCAGAAGGGTGTGTCTGCAACATGGAATACTGATATTCCTAAGTATGACAAAGACCTTATTTATCAACTAAGACGACTTGCTGAATACTCTGGCGATGTGTATGTCCGCGAACCAAATGGCAGTGGATATTACGCAAGCATCAGCTTGTCTTTTAGTATCAAACACAGAGTACTAGTAGTGCCTATATCAATCGAAGTTAAGAAAGTGGAGAGTGGTGAAATATGATAGATTGGACTAAGAGCATGACGCAGACTTTCGAATTTTACAAAGTCGACGTTCACACTTGGGAAGACATCGAGCCTTTGGACGCAGTTAAATCTTGTCGAATCACTCGCGATGAGACTAACGAGACCTTAGAGCACGCCACTTTCGACTGTACGACTCAGCTTGACGAACAGTACATCAGAGTATATCTCATAGCAATTCAAAATGGAGTAAAAGAGAAATTACCTCTAGGGACCTTTTTAGTGCAGACCCCATCTGTCGGATTTGACGGAAAGCAATTTTCTATCTCACTTGATGCATATTCACCCTTGCTTGAACTCAAAGACGACTATCCCACATTGGGGTATACACTCCCTAAAAGAAACTAACATTACGGATATTTCCTACCGTATTTGTAGAGAACACTCTAGAGCGATTTCGGTTTACACTCCAAGTGATAAGAAGTTATTTACTGACTTCGTGGCTAACACTAAGGATAATTGGTTAACGTTCATTAAGGATTTATTACCTAAAGCAGGTTATCGCGTAGCTCTAGACGAGCGTGGACGCATCTTATTTAGTCCTATTACGGACGTATCGTCCTTACAGCCTGTCTGGACATTCGATGACGGCAACAGTTCAATCCTTAATCCAAATATCCGAGATGAACGAGATTTATATGGTGTACCTAACGTGTTGGAAGTTATATATTCTTCTGACGGGTCTACTATCGTATCGCGAATTGAGAATACCGACCCTGCTAGTCCAGTGTCTATTCCTAATCGTGGTCGCAGAGTCATGAAACGTGACACTAGTCCGGACATTGTTGGGCGTCCCTCTCAAGAATATCTGGACGAATACGCTGTGAAAAAAATTAAGAGACTTATCTAGTCTCGAACACAAGGTTACTTTCTCTCATGGGTTCTGTCCTGTGAGAGTGGGCGACTGTGTGATGCTGGATTACAGACGTTTCGGTCTCAATCAAGTTAAAGCTAAGATTATTTCCCAAAACATTAAATGCGGGACTGGCTGTACGATCGAGACGACTGTAGTCTATACTACTAATTTATGGAGGTGATATTAATGGCCGAGTTATCAAGACATTTGATGAAAGAGTTTGCTACTCTAACTGCTGGCGATAAAGCCTGAAGTGTCTAATACCGTTCGAGGTACCGTTGTCGTAGACGGTGAAAATAAATACGTAGCGATTGACGGCTCGTCTGTTAATACGCCTATATCTGAAATTATTGATGCTCGACAAGGTGACCGCGTGTTAGTCAATATCGAAAACCACGTGGCTACCGTTGTTGGGAATATTTCCAAACCGCCTTCAGCATATAAGGAGCAAGAGGCTATCACTCGTATCACTGATACTAGTAGAGAGCTATCTTCTCAAATTACTGAAGTGCGAACTAACACTGAGACTAAGGTCGAGGAGTTAAAAACAAAGGTAGACAGTATCGGTAACGTATCCGACTTATCAGCAGTAGATAGTCGTATTACAGCAGCCGAGAATAAGGCTACTGAGGCAGCTACTAAAGCAGAGGCTGCTAAAACGGAACTGGAGAAACAAAAAGAACTCCAAGCTGCACAAGCTAAAGCTCTGGAAGACCAGATGCTTATTACTAAACAAGAGTTAGAGGCTAACGCAGCACTAGCTACTGCAAAAGAATTTGATGAGAAATTCAAAGCATTAATGGAAGCTAACGATAAGGACCGCAAACAAGCTGAGCGAGACCTTATTACTATGGCTGCTCGTATGGAGCTTATTCAAGCTAACTTAGAAAATATGACAGCCGTATGGAACGCTATCGACACTGCTATGAAATTCTCGAATGAAGGATTAGCTATTGGGGAACGTTCTGGGGACAGTTATATTTTGGTCAAACCAAACCGTATAAGCATGTTCTCAGCAGGTTCAGAGGTAATGTATATTGCTAATGGGGTTATCCACATTGATAACGGGGTGTTTACTTTGAGTTTACAAATCGGTTACTATGTGGAGTCTCAGTACGAACACAACCCTAAATACAATGTAGTCCGTTATGTTGGACCGAAATAGGAGGATGATATTATGGTACAAGTAGTTGGATATACTAGTCCTGATTATGTAAAACTTGTATTAGACGTAGTAGAAGAGTCCTATGATATTCTGTCTAACACTAGTCTAATACGATGGACTTTAAAATTAATGAACGAATCTGCATGGGCGTATAACTATTCTGCGGACGCTAAGGCTGAGGTAGAGATTGATGGTGAAACAGTCCATAGTGGATATCATGCGTTCGACACGCGTAACGGGGCTGTGTCACTCGCTAGTGGTACTAAGACAATCACGCACGGTGACGACGGCTCTAAGACTATAGTAGTATGGGCACGTATGCTCGACATCTCAACACTTGGAGATATCGGATGGAAACGTGGTGAGCTCAAACTTACGGATATTCCGCGATCAAGTCGCATTAAGTCAGTCGAAGGGAACACTTTAGGCTCTACAATAACAGTAAATCTTGAGAGATATTCGAACTCATATACTCATCAAGTATGGTGGAAAGCTTTTGGTGGAGATTGGATCGATTTAGGCAGAGGTGGCAGTACATCCGTAACGTTTACTCCTGATTTAAATCTTGCAAATAAAATACCGAACTCCGCGTCAGGGGAATTAGAGATATGGGTCCGTACGTACTACGGTTCGAAGACTATTGGGGATGTGAAAGGGAAGTATACACTAGGTATACCAGCCAACGGAAAACCGATAATTAATGACCTAATATTGTCAGAGACCAACCCTAAACTCTTGGATGTATCTACTAATAATACTTTCGTACAGATATTAAGTGTAGCTAAGGTTAACTTCGGAGTTACGCCATATCTAGGCTCAACTATCAAATCGTATTACGCTGAGGTAGTGGGCTACAACAATACCATATCTACCGACGGTGCTAAGTTAAACTTCTTTAGTGCTAACGGTAAATATACAATTCGTGGACACGTTACAGACTCTCGTGGTATCCGCTCGGACACATTCGAGAAGGTCATAACAGTAGTTCCATATTTCCTACCGACTGTAACTGTACAAGCGTTACGCTCAGGCAGTAGGAACGATACTATCACATTAGTTCGTAATATCCGTATAGCTCCAGTTATTATTGACGGAGTCCGCAAGAACAGTCTCTCTATGATATTTAGAACTAAGAAGACTTTGGAGTCTGATAATACCTGGACTAAGAATGCTGGAGGAGAGCTCACTAATGTCGGAGTCGAAAACTTAACTAATTCGTCTGTTAATTTAACGGGCACATTCTCCCCAGAGTTCGCATGGGATATTCAAGCTGTCGTGAGAGATAGGTTCTCAGATAGTATCCAACCTGATGGTGTACGATATAATACCACAGCTCCGTCTGAGGCGGTTATATTAAACTATACACCAGAAGGTGTAGGTGTGATGAAAATCCGTGAGAAAGGCGCTCTGGACGTAGGTGGGGACATTTACTCAAATGGCAAGCTCGTACCGACAGTCCAGTTAGCGAAACCGGACGGACGCACATTAGCAATCACTGGTGATGCTAACAATCTTATTGTAGGCGGTCTGTACGCCACTAATAACGTAACTAACCTACCACAAGGCGCTCAGCGTAACGGATATTTATGGATTATCAATCATCATAACTTAACTAATTATCTAGTTCAGTATTATACTCCACACGACAAAAACGAACTGTGGATTAGACGCATGTATAACGGTACTTGGAACGCTTGGCAAAAATTTACCATAGACCCTGGCGAGACTAAAGTCACTACTAAGTGGGTAAATATATCCCTATGGAACGGCTGGCACGCTAACGAGGGCGAAGAGGTACAAGTATCCAAACACGGTAATCTAGTTACTATGAGAGGTATTGCTCGTGACGGTAAGTCGGTCGCATGGGGAGCTCAGATAGGATATTTACCTGCTGGGTTTAGACCTGAGCGTATAACTTATATTCAGGCTATTAACAACGTTTACGGTAACGCGTCGATAGTGTTCAAACCTGATGGAGTTATTGAGGTCCGTAGGAACGTAGACAACTGGTTAGGTTTTGACGGCGTCGTATTTACAGTATAAAATTAGGAGGTCATTCGAATGAGTTTAGAACTAATCACAAAACGTATTAAGGATATCAAGACAGAGATTTCATCTATTAGAGAGTCGTCTGGTCAATTATTCTTAGAGAAACAAAATCTCGAATTACGTGTTAGCGATATTCAAGCAGATATTTCTCGTAAGGACGAAAGTATTGCAGCTCTTCAAAACGAATTGAACGAGTTAATAATCGCTAATAACACAATCGAAAAATATAACAAACAGGGAGGTTGATAATGAATGTCATTTAACCCTTCTGACATTTATGAGTTTGTCGGCTTCCTAGTAGGTTTAGCAGGCTTGTGGGCTTTCTTTGCTACTAGACTGACAAACCAAGAACAACGAATTACTCGTCTTGAGATGCTCGTGGAGAAAAACCGTGAGGAAATCGACAGACATCAAGTACGTCTTGACAGTCACGATGTGGATAATAAGATTATGTTAGCCTTAGTTGAAAAGGTAGACGGTCTTAAAGAAGACATCAAGGAAATCAAGGAAGAATTTAAACGAAATAAATAGGAGGACTTAAGTCTATGAACAAAATTAACTGGAAAATCCGTTTACAAAACCCACAATTCTTTATTACATTAGTACCAGCTTTAGCTTTATTAGTGCAAACTTTTATGGCTATCTTTAACGTATCTGTGGATTTCAGTGCAGTATCTGACCGCATGCTAGTGTTCATCAATGCGTTATTTGCAGTATTAATGATTATTGGTGTGGTTGCAGACCCAACTACTGCTGGATTTAGCGACAGCGCACGAGCTTTAGGATATACTAAACCTAACGCTGACAAATAATTTAACGGGGGTCTGTCTGTACGGACGGACTCCTATATACATACGCGATATTTACAACTCCTTAAATGGGAAAGAAACCCATATGAAAAGGAGAGATTATTATGAAAAAGATTATTATTATTCATTGAAGGTAGAGATTGGACAGTACCGATTGGAGTGACCATTATTGCACTAATCGTTCTAGTAAGTATGAACGTATCAGCATCACTAACTTTCGATCCGGCTATGAGAGAACAACTAGTAATTAAACAATGGTTCGATACAGCTGGCTGGTTAGCAGTGATATTTGTACTAACTACTTACGTGGAATGGATGGTGGAGAATTGGGCAGTCTATTCGGAATGTTATTCTCACCGCAAAGATTAAGGGAGTCTACATGACTCTCTTCTTTTTCTTTTCGAAATCCAAAAATTTTTCCCAGTGGGATTTTTCTCAAAAAAACAAAATGAAAGGAGTGTATGAGTTATGGAGACAACTTATATTCTATTTGGATTAATGTTCTTATTAGGTGTAGTTGTGGGCGTGCTTGCGACTAGGTATATTTACAATCACCGCAAAGTGGACGGGTTTATTACATTCTTCAATGCGGATAATATGGAGATGCCTATGTTAGAAATGAACTCGGATGATTTTAAGAGTAAGACTATTATTGTGCTACGTAAAAAGTCCATACGCGAGTAACGCGATATTTACAACTCCTATAATGGAACATAAAAACCGAAAGGGGAAATAAAAATGAAAAAAGACAAAATTACAATGGAATTAGAGATGCAAATTCAAGAGCTTCTCGAACAAATCCCAAATTTACAAGGGGAAGAAAAGACCAAAGCAATCGAGGATCTACAGAAGTTAAATATGGTTCTTAACGAACGTCTAGAGGGAAGAAAGATTAAACCTTGGGAGACGCCCGTGAGAGTCGTATTAGACGGTATTGCGATTATCGTACCTTTAGTCTTGACTGCCGGCTTTGTAGCAGCAGGATTTGAGTTCGAGAAGACTGGAACTTTCACATCTAAGACATTAGGATTTGTTATGAAGTTTTTTTAAAACTCAAATAAGTCAACAAGTTCGAAAGGTGAGGGAATTTACAATCCCTTTCCTTTTTTTATCTTTTTCGTAGGATTTACAATCTGTTTAATGGAAGGGGACACCTAGACGCGAAAATGGCCCTTCTACGATAGCAAGTTCGAGTCGCTTGTTATCACTTTTTGTTTTGTCTGATAAAAAAACTATAAAAATGCGAAGGAGGAAAATCAGATGGAAAAACAACAAATGTTAAAAAGTAGCGGGGTTAGTAACAACCGCTTTAGGTTTTGCAGTTACATTAGTGTCAGGTTGGATTGAGGAAAAACAACTAGACGCGACTGTTGCTGAGAAGGTAGCAGAGGCAGTAAAGAAAGCAATGGAGAATGGAGGTAAGTAAAAATGAGTGGCAGACAAGATGTTCACGAATATAGTAGACTTGTCGAAGAGGAGTTAAAACCACTAGCTAGTAAACATGGTAACAAAATGTGGGGCGGTCTAATGTTAGACGCTTATTTATCATGGGAACGTGGTGAGTGGAACGAATTTATGGAACGTACTAAACAAAGATACGAGGAGATGGAAAAAAATATGGACTTTAGAAAATGGGAAGATAGCGAAGAAAGCATGGATAAGAAACTCTTAGAGTTTAAAAACTTATTTGAAAGTGAGTTAGTACCACTAGTTCAAAAAACGAAAAAGATTAAAGCTGGTGTAGTACTAGACGCATTCAAAGCATGGAACGAAGGCCGTTGGAACGAATTTATGGAACAAACTAAACAAACAATCAAAGGAGACGATACAAATGAATAACGAACAAAACTTAGGAAATATCTTAGAATCTTTATCAGTAAACGCAATCCAAACAAACAACAAGGTGCAAAAACTTGTCGAATGTGTAATTGCTAACCACAGAACTACAGGCAAATTAGTAGAATATACTAACCGTTGCGAGAGAGTATTCAAAAGCACACCGCAAAAAAATATTAAAATGTTAGCAGTCGCTACTCTTATTACTACAGGTATTACTTGGATTACGTCTAAGCGTGTAGACTATTTAGAAAATAAGATCGAGCGATTACAAAAAGAACTAAACGAATCAAAACTAAAAAAGTAAGGAAGGTATTTATGAAGTATATAGAATGTGTAAGGATTATAGACGACCATGTGTATGGAGCAGTAGGACCTAATTGGTATTACATTTGCGACGGTATATTGAGTGTCGAAGTCGGTAATCAATATGTCGAGGTTAAGTGTGACTCTGACATAGTGCAGATTAAAGACTATTTCTGCATTCGAACTAGTGAAACTAAGAGTGGTCTTGCATATACTAAAAACCAATACACTAGACGTGGTACTTTCCATAAGAAAGAATTCTATACTGTAGACGATGTTATTCGACTAAGTAAGGAAAAAGTGGAAAGTGACCCTGAGTATTTCTTACCAAAGTTTGAACTCTTAAGGGAAATGGATATTCGAAAGGAAGGTCTGCTATGAAAATTGAACAAATCGTTAGTCGAACGAGTTATACTTTAAAGAAACACGGCCCGCTTATCCTATCAGTTTTAGGAGCGGCGGGTGTTATTCTTACTGCTAAACTAGCATCGGATGCCGGTAAGAAAATTGGTAAGTTAGAGGCTGAGACTCCTGAATTTGTGGAATACGACTTATTCTACGAGGAACCACAGCGAGAAATCAACACGTTTGGTTTATATTTACCGACAATCGTATGTGGTGTAGCTACTATCGGGTGTATCCTAAGTAGTTCATTCTTATCTCAGAAGAGACAGCTATCTCTAGTGGCGGCATACGCTGCTTTAGATGCAAAATATAAAAAAATTAAGAAAGACTATCGTGAAAAGCATCCTGACGAGTATATGACTATTCGTAAGAAAGAATATAGTGAGTCACTCCAATTCATGAGCGAGAAGGATTACGACGAACTATTATATTACGATGAGTATTCTGACAGATGGTTTTAAACGTCGTCCGATTGAAATGTTAAATGCAATCTATCAGTTCAATCGCATGTTTATCCTACGAGGATATGTAAATCTTAACGATTACTATGCGTTAGTCGGTTTGGACGGTACGGTAGAAGGAGCTACTATCGGATGGTCTGAATATAATGACGATGGATACGCTTGGGTTGACGTGGTTCATGAGTATATCGAGTTTGAAGACGACGATACTCCTGGATATTACCAAATCGAGTTCCCATTTGCCCCCATCAGTAGAGTACTTAAGTTAATGTAAACAAAAATGCGAAGGGGAGTTACATATGGAAACTAAAGTAAACCTAATCGAGAACAGATTATTTGTACGACTCCACAACGAGTGGTATTTACTAAACAAACACAATAGAACGACCGATATATTTATTGGAGATATTGGTTTTGAGGTGCGACATAAAGACGGAACCTCATATGGCTACACAGAAATTAAGAAGAAAGATGACTTATATTTCACACTAACGGTATACGACGACGATACATTCCCAGTAATGGTCAACAATCGTATTACTTTTTGACGATATTAAGAAGATGTCTGTCAAGAATCTTGCGGATGATGCAGAAGGTATGTATATTTGGAATTGGTTAAATAGCAAGGGTATTCCCTGGGAGGTAAAATAATGGAATTAGAAATGACTATGTTTAAGAAGAGATTGTTTATTCAATTAGATGACGGTTGGTATATTCTAAATAAAGTTAGCGATACTAAACGTATCGAGTTAGACGTTCATAGCGTAACAGTCTTCAAAAAAGACGGTCGCGTTATCACTTATTTTGAAGATAGAGACTCCGATAAAAAAGAAATCAGATCTTGGTTAACTACTGAAGATGGTCGTGTTATTTCTGATAATATCACTATCAGTTACGACATGCTTAAACATGCGTCTAAAACTATATTATCTAAAGACGAAGAAGGCACTAGAATTTGTGGATTTTTAAATGGGGTTCGTAAAGGTAAAGTGAACTATGTTGAAGCGAAAGGATATGACTGGAAATGATTAACGTTATTACGAACGCTGATAGAGCTTGGGTTGCAAACGAGTGTGTGGTCTATGGTGGAGACCTATATGTCCTAAAAGATGATATTTGGAGACTTATTCCTATCAAGGATTATGTAACCACAATCGCTATCCAATTTGATAAAGAGGAATGGTTATCGGTACACACTAGACAAGGCGTACAATGGAAAGTTTACAAATATACGGATTATGTACGAGTGGTTAAACCTGGAGGAGAGTCTGAAGACCATTATTTCCGTACGTTATTTATGCCGTACCAAGATGTTAAAGAAATCTTGAACGAAAGCTATAGAAAACATGCTGTGAAAATCGATCATAAAGACTTAGTGTTACTTGATGGTAAACTGTATGTGTATATCAATCGTGAGTGGGTTTATATTCACTACCCATCAGACTTCGTCAAAGCGTACGTGAGTGAGAAGGATTTTTATTCTATTATTGTAGAGACTTCGTACGATTGTATGTATAATCTGGCATTCGAGAAGTCTGGTATTAGATGGACTATCGCCGACAGACGTCCGGAAGTTACTCCAGTAGTCACTGGGTTCGACAAATATGGAAAACTGTTCGAACGAAGCCGTCGAGATGCTTTACTCCTAAAAGGACCCGGTAGAGCATTAGCATTTCTAAACTCATACTCTGGTAGAGAGTTTAGTAGACAGGACATTAAAGCCGTAAAAAGCATAAGGGGATGATGTTATGAATAGGTTAGAGACCCTTCTAGAAAAGACATATTTTTACTGACAAGTTTGACATAAAAAAAATATCAATGATGCGCCTTTAATTGGGAATGATTTTACTGTCACCCCTGTTGGGCACACTATGTTTTTTAAAGTAAAAGGTACTGAGTGGCATGCACTACCGTTCGACCTTAATGAATTCTCAGGTATTAATACCAAGTTCACACTATATATGATGTGTAGAGGAGTCGTAGTACAGATAACACATAGAGGCGATACTCCAATACACGAGATTATTTATCTGTCAATACCAGAAGTATTTTCGCTGGAGAAGGAGTGGTTAGAAGACCATATATCTGTACGGTTGTTACTACAACAATTCAATATTACTAGGAAAGGAGACGATTGAATGGCTGTAAAGTTAATTAATCAAAAAATATTTGAAGGGAATACTAAAGTGTTAGACGATATTATACACGTTTGTATCGGAGGTAAGTGGTATAAAAGTATTCGCTGGACACCGTATACGAGATATTAAATATACCGACGAAGGTATGGAGTTTACTTCTGATTACCTTAACGAGTATGACCCATCTAGATGTTACGCTCAAGGGTTCATATTTGAGGGTTCTAAGAGCGCGTTCGTAATAAGTAGATATATGCCTCCATTTAGAGAAGGCGGGGTACTAATCGAAGTAAAGGACATTTTGGACGGAGCCTATATAGATACTGGTCTTCACAAACTAAGTCAGACAAAATCTACACCAGAAGAACTAAATAGACAAATTGTATGGATCGAACCAAATTTTGAAGTTGTAAAGGAGAATGAAAATGAATCTAGTAACTAGTATTAAACAATTCACAAAGAAACGCACACCAGAAATCTTAATTGCTACTGGTTTAGTGGGCATGGTAACATCAGTGGTATTTGCGGTAAAAGCTGTACCTAAAGCTGAGCAACTAATGGAGAAGGCTAAAGAAAATAAAGCAGAGATTTTAGAACTAGAGCCTGAGGACGTAAATCTGACAGTAGTTGAGAAAGTGAAAGCTGTTTGGACGGTGTATGCACCATCAGCTATCGCATTCGGGTTATCTACAGCATGTATTATTGGAGCGAACAATGTAAGTCACAGACGAAGTGTTGCTATCGCGACTGCTTATACGTTATCTGAGACCGCCTTTAAAGAATATAAAGAGAAGGTAGTAGAGAAGTTCGGTAAAAATAAAGAACAACAAGTTCGTGATGAAGTAGCTAAAGCGCAAATCGAGAAAAATCCAGTTAGTAAATCTCAAGTTATTATTACTGGGAATGGTGACTCGTTATGCTATGACAGTGTGTCAGGACGATATTTCAAATCTAACATCGAAAAGATTAGAAGAATTGTCAACGATACAAATGCTAAGATGTTTAGCGAAAACTGGGTCAGTCTGAACGAGTTCTATATTGACTTAGGATTGGAAACAATTGCAATTGGTAATGATATGGGTTGGGCTATCGACAAAGGCGGTATGGATATTGAGTTTAGCTCTCATATTGCGGACGATGGAACACCATGTTTAGTATTAGACTATACTGTATTACCTACTTATGGGGTATGGTAAGATATAGCCTCGCAATATTTACAACTCGTTTAATGGAAGGTAAACAAAAACTAAAAATCTTAAGGAGGAACCTACCATGTCAAATTTAATCGAAACTAAGAAAGAAGTATTAGCAAATGGAGAAACTGTTTATGTAGCGAAACTTCGTAAACCAAATTGGAAAAAGATTGGTATTGTAACAGCAGTTGTGGCTGGCACAGGAGCATTAGTAGCTTTAGTTGCCAAAGCAGCTAACGGAGCAAAACAATCAGGATCTAATGAAGGATACGAATCAGACTACTCAAACGATTATTCAGATGATGATACTCAATCAGAGCAAGATGAAACTGAAATGGATGAGTCTAACGACGATCAAGAGTAATTGAATAGCTTTAAAGAAGGAGGAATGCTTAACACGCATTTCTCTTTTTCTTTTGTTAAGAAAGGAGACTATATTATGAAAATCAAATTTAATGACAACACAAAACTTATGGTTGCAGCTCTAGCTTGGTGTGGGGGCACGTTCTTATTCTGGAAAGCCCAAAAGAAATCTATGGATAATCTAATCGAGGCGGCTAAGTACACTTCAATGTGGAGAGAGCAATTTGGTAACTTTGGAGAAAATGGAGGAAATGTGAATGGTACTAGAGTCGAACTCACACAAGACAAAGATGGAAAAATAAAGCATTAATGGATAAACCTAAAACGCAAAAAAATCGTAACAGGTCAAGCGAAACTTAAAAAAAGAAAGGGTTCTTTGATTTCTTTGTGTCCGAGGATGCGTCTAGTGTGAAGTCTTATTTACTCTCGGACGTCCTCGTACCGAATATTAAGAGACTTATTCAGGAACTAGTAACGAGTGGCATCAATCAATTACTATACGGTAACGATTATAAACCTGCGAAGAGTTCAAGTAACACATCTCGTGTGTCATACAATAGTTTCTCAAGTTCACCTGCGACTCAACCAAGTCGTAAGAAAGGGAACGATATTATCGAGATTGAAGTAGATACTTACACAGACTCTCAGAACGTTATTTATCAACTTCAAGGTCTAATCGACCAATATCAACAAGCGACTATTGCTGATTTATATGACTTAGTCGGTATTGATGGAGATTTCACAGATAATAATTACGGTTGGAAAGACTTAACTCGTGTATCTGTGATACCATACGGACGGAAATTCATTATTAGAATGCCAAGGTTTATTGCTTTATAGGAGGTTATTTATGGATATGGTAAACCACCCAGAGCATTATCAATCTGGAAAAAAATAGAAACAATCGATGTAATCGAGGAATTTACAAAAGGATCTAAAAGGGAATCGAGGCCTTCGACACTGCAAATATCATTAAGTACGCATGTCGCTGGAACCGAAAAAATGGCGTAGAGGACTTACGTAAACTAGTCTGGTACGCTAATCATTTAATTAATCATATTGAAACTAAAGGAGAAATGTAAGATGAGTTTTAAAGAGAAATTTGTAGCAGCAGCGAATACTGCTTTATTAAAAGGTAAAAAACATAGTCCTAAAATGTTATTAGTAGCTGGGACTGTTGGCTTTGTGGCTACTGTTGTGGCTGGATGTAAAGCTACTACTAAATTAGAAGATGTTTTGGCTAAACCGAAAGAACAAATTGAAAAAATCCATGAAATTATGGATAGTGAAGAGTTACAAAAACAATACGGATACACTCAACAAGACAAAGTACAAGATTTAACTAAGATTTATATTAAGACTGGTTGGGACTTAACTAAATTGTATGCTCCTACGATTGTTTTAGGAACAGCATCGTTGTTATGTTTCTTCGGTTCACACAATATTCTGTCTAAACGTAACGCTGGATTGGCTGCAGCATACGCTACTATTGATAGAGGATTTAAAGAATATCGTGGTCGTGTCGTGGATAAATTCGGACGTGAAGTAGACCGCGAATTATTGACTGGTGTTAAAGTAGAGAAAGCTACTAAGAAGAAAAAGAGTGAAGAGGCTGTAGCAGAAGAAACTAACGAACAACCATCTAAACTTTACGCAAGTAGCTACGCTCGTTATTTCGATGAGTCTTGTCCAGATTGGAAATCCAATCCAGAATATAACTTAATGTTCCTACGCATGCAAGAGCAGCATGCGAATGATTTACTTCGTGCAAAACGTCACTTATTCTTAAATGAAGTATATGACATGTTGGGTATTCCACGTACAGCAGCAGGACAACAAGTAGGTTGGATTTATGATGAAGGTCAACCATTAGGGGATAACTTTGTTGACTTCGGTATTTACGATGATGCTAACGAGAAAGCTAGAGACTTCGTGAATGGATACGAACCTAGAATTTTATTAGATTTCAACGTAGACGGGGTAATCCTAGACTATATTTGAATGGTAGACATCAATGCACCTACAAATTACGAAATCCCTTGGCTCTAAAAAGCTGAGGGAAATTTTCCTAGGGGGTTAATTTATGAAAAACAATTTAAAAAATATGCTGAAGGATCCTGGTTTCATGCTAATCGCTTTAGGGTTCATGATGGCTATGGTGGGATACATTTACTCGGACAAAGCTGTTAGTGCAAATGCTAATCAAACAACAGTCTATATTGTAGTCCGTACGAACGAACCTGAAACCACAACGAGAACTGAGGTGAAGGATATTAGTAATGTAGACCTTATTACAATGGATGATGCGGTTTTAATTGCTAAATTGGTTCTAGCTGAAGCTGAGGGAGAGCCTGAGATGGGAAAACGACTAGTTATTGATACGGTATTAAACCGATTAGACTCTAGCGACTTCCCTAATACAGTATATGATGTTGTTTATCAACCATATCATTATGACCCTGCATGGGATGGGCGCATTGACCTATTTTCAGAACTAGACGACGCATTTAAATTAGTAGTGGATGAGATCCATAATCGTACGAATTCGGAAGTTCTATATTTTTAGAACCGATAAGTTTCACGAGTTTGGAACACCTATGGAGCAGGTGGGTAATCACTACTTCTCAACAAAATAACAAAGGAGATTATATACATGAGAACTGAATTAAAACTAATTTCAGCATTTCTAGTTGGGGTTGCAACTGGTGCTGGAGCTATGTATATTTACAAAAAGAAACACCCTGAGGTGGTAACTGTTACGGAGTACTTAACATTTCCTAAGAAGGATACTGAAGAGAAATCTAACGTAGTTGAGCATGTAACAGAAGAAGTTAAAGAAGTAATCGAGAAAGCTGAAAAAGAACTTGAGGAAATCAAGGAAGAGGTAGCTGGTAAAATTGATTACAAGAAATATAGCGAAATTTCTAAAGGTTACAAAGTAACTGAGGAAGGATTAAAAGAATTGAAGACTCATTTCGAAGAGGGTAAACATATCGCTGATAAAGAGCCTGAAGTAGAAACTGAACCAGTCGAAGAAGAAGATGATGACGAGGACATCGAGATAGTATCAAATGATGGTTTCGTATTAGACTCTAACGACTTCGATTACTATGGAGTAACTCGTTTTAAGGACGATAAGTATATTGATGAATATTCGGAGTTACTAGACCCTATTGACGATCATATTGGTAAGAAAGCACACGAGATGCTGAAAGATGGTACGACAGAATTCACTGTTAAAAATTATCTGAAAGGCAATTTGTACGAGATTACTCAAGAGGATCAAACTTACGAAGAGTTCTTAGAAATGACTAAGGCTATTAGAGATGAAGATTAATTAAGTATATATTTAGAACAGAATGGAGGTGGTATACATTGATTAATCCGGATCACAGAGCATATCTTCTATGGTTGAAGAATCATATTAAAGACGATAACCATTTAAAGTACAACAAATTATTGAATCGCTTATTCCTATGGCAGTACGACTCTACGCTACCAATGGACGAAAATCGAGCAGCTGACGGAGTGGACATGCGATATCGCTACGGTTATGAACGTAAAATTAGTGACCATGAGATTGCTAACTATATTGATGTGATGCAATGTACCATGCTCGAGATGATGGTAGCGCTAGTTCTACGATGCGAACGAGAGATTATGTATAGTCAAGAATACGGAGACCGTAGTGCATTATTGTTTTGGAGTATGATTGATAACCTAGGACTAATTGACATGGACGATTTCGCCTATGATCAAGATTACGTAGATACGGTTATTCGTAATTTCCTAGACGGTGATTATCAGCCAGACGGTAAAGGTAGCTTATTTAGAGTACGTAATACTCACGGACGAGACTTAAGAAATGAAGAGCTATGGGTACAAGCAAATTGGTATCTAGACGAATTCATGTAAATATAAAGAAAGGAGGTAGCGAAATGTAATGTTTGATTTCTTAAAGATTTCAACTAAATCGGTTAAAAAGGACGTAGTCGAGATATATCCTAAGTTCATTGTCGGTAGAACTCAAGATTTACTTATTCGAGGTGGAGACTTCTATGCAGCTTGGATTGAATCGAAAGGACTCTGGTCAACAGACGAATGGGACGTTATTCAAGCTATTGATGCTGAACTTAAACGATATTATGAAGACTACAAAAATAGAGTGGAAGGCGACGTTCGAGTTAAATACTTATGGGATAGTTCATCTGGTATGATTGACGTCTGGCATAAATATTGTCAGAAACAGATGCGAGATACTTATAAAGTACTTGACGAGAATATCGTCTTCGCAAATACAGAAGTCACTAAGAGCGATTATGCAAGTAAGAAACTCCCTTATGCATTAGAGAAGGGTTCTTATGATGCGTACGACAAGATTATCTCAACCTTATATTCTGAGAGTGAGAGACATAAGATAGAATGGGCTATCGGTTCAATCGTCACTGGTGACTCTAAGAAATTACAAAAATTCATGGTTCTGTATGGTTCGCATGGTACAGGGAAATCTACAATCATCAACATTATCCAACAGTTATTTACTGGGTATACAACGATGTTCAATGCTAAAGACTTGGGTACAGCTAATAACCAATTCTCTTTAGAGCCGTTCAAAAATAACCCAATGGTAGCTATTCAACATGACGGCGACTTATCGCGTATTGAGGATAACACAAGATTGAACAGTTTGATTTCTCACGAAGCTATGCCAGTCAATGAGAAGCATAAATCTATTTATCAGAGTGCCTTCAAGTCATTCCTTATTATGGGTACGAACAAACCTGTAAAAATTACTGACTCACGTTCAGGTATTATCAGACGACTTATTGATGTGTCGCCAACTGGTAGACTGTTAGCACGTAAGGATTATCGAGAGTTAATGGACCGTGTCAAATTTGAATTAGGAGCTATTGCTTATCACTGTATGGAAGTATATTTAGAAGATCCTGAAGCATACGATGATTATATTCCAATCACAATGTTAGATGCAACCAACGACTTCTATAACTTCATGAGCGAGTGTTATTTACAATTTAAGAAAGACGACGGTATTTCATTGAAAACTGCTTGGGAGTTATATAAGAACTTCAACGATGAGGCGAATGTTCCATATCCTTACACTCAACGTGTGTTTAAGGAAGAGTTGAAAAACTACTTCAAAGAATATCAAGAACGATATACGCTACCTGACGGAACTCGTGCACGCTCATATTTCAAAGGTTTCATTACAGACCGTTTCGAAGAGTGGCGCAAGACTGAAAAAGTTAAAATTGAGAAAGGTGATATTCCGACAATCAAATTCGAGAAGACTGAGTCATTGTTCGACAAGACATATTCTGACAGTTTGGCTCAGTACGCTACGAACGACGGAACACCTACGAAAAAAATGGAGTAATGTTAAGGAGACATTATCATCATTAGACACATCTAAACTACACTATGTGAAGGTTCCAGAGAATCATATTGTGATTGACTTCGATTTGAAAGACGAATCAGGTAACAAATCTCTAGAACTTAATACGGCTGCTGCTAGCAAGTGGCCTAAGACATATTCCGAAGTGAGTCGTAGTGGTAACGGGGTGCACCTACACTATATTTACGACGGAGACGTTAACGCATTAAGTAGAATCTACGATGATAATATTGAAGTAAAGGTATATACAGGTAATAGCTCATTGCGTAGACAGTTAACTCTCTGTACGACAGACGAGATAGCTCATATTGCTGAGGGTATATTGCCACTTAAGGGGGCTGATAAAATGATAAACTTTGAAGGTTTTAAGAACGAAGCTGCTCTTAGAACACTTATTAAACGAAATCTTAACAAGGAGATACACAATGCCACAGCGCCGAGTGTGAACTTCATATTTAAGATTTTTAGAAGATGCATACGAGAGTGGTATGGTGTACGATGTTTCAGACATGAGACAATCAATTATCGCTTTCGCAGCGAACAGTACGAACCAATCGGACGTATGTTTGAAATTAGTAGGAGGTATGAAATTCCATTCAGAAGAACCTTCTATTAATGATGAAGATTATATTGTTAGCGACGAACTAGCATTCTACGACATCGAGGTATTTCCTAACCTATTCTTAGTAAACTGGAAGTTCCAAGGTGATGACAAGAAAATGGTTCGTATGATTAACCCAAGTCCTTACGAGATTGAGAAACTAGTTAAACTTAAATTAGTTGGTTTCAACTGTAGACGATACGACAATCATATTCTGTACGGACGACTATTAGGTTACGACAATGCTCAACTATATAATCTGTCACAACGAATCGTCAACGGCGATAAAGATGCTATGTTCCGTGAGGCATACAACATTTCCTATACGGATATTTACGACTTTGCATCAGCAGCAAACAAGATGAGTTTGAAACTACTACAAGTAAAAATGGGTATTCATCACCAAGAGTTAGGCTTACCATGGGACAAACCAGTTCCAGAGAATATGTGGCCTAAGGTATCTGAGTACTGTGATAACGACGTTATTTCTACCGAGAAAGCGTTCGAGTTCCTTAAAGCTGACTGGGTAGCGAGAGAAATCTTAGCATCACTTACTGGTATGACTGTAAATGACACGACCAACACATTGACCACTAAACTAATCTTCAAGGATAACCGTACGCCACAAAGTTCATTTAAATATAGAAACTTAGCGGACCCAGTATTCGAGTTATCTGAGGACGAATTAGAATTCTTAAATAAAGTAGCTCCTGGCATGATGGCTCAAAAACACGGAGAAGCGCAAAGCTTACTTCCATATTTCCCAGGATACAAGAAAGAGTGGGGTAAATCCACATATCGTGGTATTGAGGTTGGTGAAGGTGGTTATGTGTATCACAAACCGGGAATGTATTCGAATGTAGCGTTATTAGATGTAGCATCGATGCATCCACACAGTCTTATTACCGAAATTCTGCTAGGACTTAAATATACATTGATATATTATCAACTAGTGGAAGCTCGTGTATCAATTAAGCACGAAGACTGGTCAGCTCTAGAGACGATTCTAGAGGGTAAATTGATGCCTTATGTAGCCAAGGTACAAGCAGGCGAATTGAGCTCTAAAGACCTCTCTACGGCGCTTAAAACGGCAATTAACAGCGTTTACGGCTTAACATGTACAGCATACGAGAACGCATTCCGTGATAAACGTAATCACGACAACATCGTAGCAAAACGTGGAGCCTTATTCATGGTAGACTTACTTAAAGAGTGTGAAGCTCGCGGCATGAACGTAATTCATATTAAGACAGACTCTATCAAGATTGCCGATGCTACGCAAGAACAAATCGACTTCATTTCTGAATTCGGTAATCGCTACGGATATACTTTCGAGCACGAAGATACTTACGATAGATTATGTTTAGTAAACAAATCGACTTATATTGCTAAGTATATGACTCCGCATAAAGATAAGAAGACTGGAGAAGAAATCTGGTGGACCGCGACTGGTAAGCAGTTCCAAGTACCATATGTATTCAAGACTTTATTTACTGGTCAACCTATCACATTTGATGATTTATGTGAAGCGAAACAAGTTCGTACGACAATGTATTTAGATATGAACGAGAAACTTAGAGACGATACTGATTTAGTTAAGGAATTGGCTAAACTTCGTCGTCAATTAGACAAGGGTCAAATCACTCAAGAATTCTATGATGCGGAAAAAAAGCTAGAATCGAGATGGAGATTGAAACTTGTCACGACCGAGTATTTATCGGAAAAGTGGGACAATTCTGTCCTATGGTGAGCGGAGTCGGCGCAGGTATATTACTAGCTGAGCGAAACGGTAAGTACGATGCTGTAAACGGCACTAAAGGATATCGCTGGATGGAATCTGAAATGGTGACTGAGTTAGGTTTAGAAGATCGAATCGATAAGTCATATTTCATCAACTTAGCGAACGAGGCCGTCGATGCTATATCTGAGTATGGTGACTTTGAGTGGTTCCGCTCGAACGACCCATATCCAAGAGAAACAAATTATGAAGAAGTAATGCTTGGGGCAAACCCATTCTAAATATAAAGGAGAGAATTAAAAATGGCTAAAGTAAAATTGTAATGGAGAACGCACGTTTAATCTTTAGAAACTTCGAAGGACGTGAAGAAAAATATAATCGTAAAGGTGACCGTAACTTCGGTTTAGTTATTGAGGACGTTGAAGTAGCAGAACAATTATTAGAAGATGGTTGGAATGTTAAGAACTTCACACCAAAAAATAACGACGATTACGATGATACTCCAGAAACTGTATATTGGTTACCAGTAACTGTACGTTTTGATAATGTTCCGCCAAAAGTAACATTGGTGACTCGTCGCAAAAAGACTAAACTTGATGAAGAAAATATCAGTGCGTTAGACTACGCAAGTATTAAAGAAGTAGATGTTATCGTGACGCCATTCGACTGGGAAGTAAACGGTAAGTCTGGTACTAAAGCATATCTTCAAACTATGTATGTAACTATCAATGAAGACGAATTCGCAGATAAATATGCTGACCTTGAAGAAGCCTAAAATAAAAGCCCCATGGGAAAAATTCTCGTGGGGGTAATTTTCTGGAAAGGAGGTAGTTATGACTAGAGGAGTATCGTTATTTGAGCATCAAGAAGAAGCTGTAGCGAAAATGAAGAATGGATGTATATTGTGCGGCGGAGTTGGTAGTGGTAAATCACGAACGGCTCTAGCGTACTACTTCACCCAGCAAGGTGGTAAATTAAGTAAGGACGAGTATATCCCAATGGGAGACCCTCCGAAAGACTTATATATCATCACCACAGCGAAAAAAAGGGACTCGTTAGAGTGGGAAGACGAACTGGGCGTGTTTCTTATGACAAGAAACAAAGAGCTCAGTATGTACGACCACAATATTGTAGTAGACTCATGGAATAATATCGGAAAGTACAAAGATGTACGTAATGCTTTCTTCATATTCGACGAGCAGAGAATTGTCGGAGGAGGAGCATGGGTTAAAGCCTTCCTTAAGATTTCTAAAGCAAACCATTGGATATTATTGAGTGCTACACCAGGAGACAACTGGTCTGACTATATTCCAGTGTTCGTGGCTAACGGGTTCTTTAAAAATCGCTCAGAATTTCAGCGAGAACACATCATATACAAACGTTTTAGTAAATTCCCACAGATTGATAGGTATATTGGCACGAAGCGCTTAGAACGCATGAGAGAGCGAATTCTGGTAGATATGCCGTTTGAACGTGAGACAGTAGCTCATCATGAGACTATAATGGTCGAACATGACCGTATATTATACAAGGATTTACAGAAAAACCGTTGGAACGTATATAATAACAAACCAATCGTCAATGTGGCTGAGCTTTGTTATTTATTACGTAAGCTAGTCAATTCGGACGAGAGCAGGCAAATAGAGTTATTAAAAATAGTAGAAAAAAATCCTAGGGTGATTGTCTTCTATAACTTTGACTATGAGTTAGAGATACTGAAGAGTTTATATTACGGTCCGGACGTGACTGTAGCAGAGTGGAACGGACACAAACACCAAGATGTACCTAAAACCGAAAAATGGGTATATCTAGTTCAGTACACTGCAGGAGCTGAAGGTTGGAATTGCACGACGACAGATACAATGGTATTCTTCTCGCAGACATATTCCTACAAAATTCTTCATCAGTCAACTGGACGGATAGACCGTATGAACACACCATTTAAGGATTTATATTACTACCACTTTAAGTCTAGAGCTACGATTGATTTAGCAATAGCTCGTGTACTTAAGGACAAGAAAAAATTCAATGAAAGGTCATTCTACAATAAATTATACAAAGAGTGAGGTGGACAAACATGGTTGTAATCTTATTATTATTAATCATTATCATTATGTTGCGTAAAAAAATAAAGGGGGTATCTCAAATGAGATTTAGATTTGACGAGATTGAAAAAGATGATTTGCGGATGGTCAATGGACACTTATATATTCGACACGATAACCATTGGTATCTGTTCGCACGAAATGTTAAAGGTATATCTACAGTAACTGACTATGGAGAAGGAACATTCTCGGTAGTAGACAATAGTGGTTTCTCACATTTATTCTACACTAGACCGTATTTAGCAGGTTTCAGTAATGTTGAGATTGTTATGGGCAAATTCACTAATGCTGAGTATATATGGGATTACGATATTCTAGTTAAAACTAGTAAGACTGCTGAAGAAGCTCATGAGGATGTTAGAAATACTCTAACTAACCTTAATGGTGAATACGACAATCTATTAAGTGTGAGCGTTCACGCTATTAAAAATGATGTTTTCTGTGGTTTCCCGGATATCGTGGAGACTGATGAGTTAGAAGGAGATGGATACTATTGAGTAATGGACAATTCTTTGTATTATTGATTGTGTTATGGATACTATTTAGGAAACGGAGACGATAATATGGGGGTTATTAACTTCAATAAAGCTAAACCAATAGAGTTGGTACAATACGACAATAACTTATATTACCGACACAAAGGATGCTGGGTTTGCTTAGCCACTAATTGTAAACTGTTATTAGGTTTTGGTGACTATCATGGTTTCAAATATGTCGATTCAGACGAGTGTCTACACCATTTCTATGATGAGTTTAAAAACAGCGACATAACATATTACGAAAAACACGAGAGCTATGAGCAAGTAATGGATCAAAGAACGTCTATCTGTTATTTAGTAACAGAGGAGGCCATCCTCAAATATTCGGAAGAGTTATGTAAGGAGTATCCTAAAGTGAAAGAAGATATAGACCGTCTGAGCGATGACTCTAAGTTGCGTAGCGATAATCCTTATATTAAGAAGAGGGTAGGCTGATGGAATTCAAGATTGATATCGTCACGTTCTCGGCTATATTAATCGCAGTAATCTGTTTGAGCATATACGCTACCGAAGTTGTGTATGCTCGACGGATTGAGAAACTGAAAATAGTATGCGATGAATTGAAGCGAGCTATAAAGCGTGAGAAAAAATGTGTAGCACGACTAAAACAACAGTGCGATATAGTAAAAAAATGCGAAAAACGATGGTGAGGTCACTTTGTACGCAGACAATGTACCTTACCTAACCATAAAAAAAGAAGGAGATTTGAAAAATGGATAAAGTATTATTAGTATCAGTTATAGCTTTGGCAGTAGCATTATTAAGTATGTTAGTAAACCTAGCGTTGGTTTGGAAAATATCGGACCTTAAGAGTAAACTAGAATGGTTAGACATTACCGTAAGCGACCGGTCAAGTACACTACACTTAGATGATGTAGAAATTAGTAATCAACTAAATAAATTAGAATGTAACACTAAAGATGCGTTTGAGAAACTGACTAATCATTTAACCAGACACAATGATGAGATCGATAGAGTTGTGAAAAAATATGAGGAGATGGAAACCCGAGTAGCTAAACACACTGGCCAATTAGAAGACTTAGGTAATTTCGCTGGTATCACTACTGGTGAGTTACGAGTGTTAGAACAAAAGATTTATAATTCATGTAAACCAAAAGAATTACCAGAGCCTGAACCAATAAGAGAACAGATTGAAGAGGCTTCACTCCGATCTAATATCACAACTAACAATATTGAAATCAATAGTCTCGGTACTAGATTATCTATTCTAGAAAACAAGATTAAGCAAAACCTTACAGAAAATGGTTTGGTTTCTAGGGTTAATAAATTAGAGTGTGGAATGTCTGACTTATGTAAAGATATTGACAAAGTTAAATTAGATGTGGTATATCACACATTAGCTTTAAATTCTAAGATTAATCAAAAAGTCGGCGGTAAGGATGTAGCACCTAACGATGTTAAACCAGACCGCAGAAGAAAAGATAATTACTACCGAAAACCGAATAAGTCTAATGTAGTTATTGATGAGTTCGCAAGCGATATAATTGAGTAGAAGGAGACGATGAAAATGGTGGATTATAGAACAATGTTATTGATTGGAATTAGTTTAGGTATTGTATTCTTTGGGTTACGATACTATTACGAATCTAAAATTAAACAAATCTTAGAGGTAAAAGAGAAGAGCGATGAAGTGGTTGGGGAGATTATCGGTAAGTATATCGAACTAATCGCGATGAACTTCGCTTTAAACGCTAAGGTCGGTCAGTACGAAAAGAAATATGGTAAAATCGAAGAGGAGGAAGATACTTATGAGACTAAAGCTAGAATGGTTCTTGACAAAATTAACACTCTTGATAAGATGGCTAACAATTCACCTAAAGGTTAGATATATGTATTGGTTCGTGGACCATGATGAGTGGAAGTACGAAGGTGACCTGGACGAGGCTAACCATATTATGAGAGAATTCAGAGGGGAGGGATAATATGAATCCTAAACATATTAATGTTGACATGAACAAGAAGCTTATCATGCGAATGTATGTTGGTTTCGTGGTGATTGTAGGATTGGTATTCGGTACTGGACTGTATATTATCAACAGACAGCAAGATATGATTGATAAGCAGCAGCAGATTATCGAAAAGCAAGAACAGACTATTATCCATAACGGCAACACGATCGAGTCATTAAAAGACAAAATTGACGAATTATTACACAAATCAAATAAATAGGGGTTATTAGAAATGAGTATTATAAACTTACCAACTATCAAGAAATTTCATTTAGCAATGCGAGACGGCTATACGGACGTAAAATATGGAGATAGACTAATCGTGTCAGTGGAGAATCCTGACTTGTATAATTTCCGTATTAAAGACACTAGCTTTGTATATTATCCAGAACCAGGGAACACTAGCAAGCGCGTTGGATATTACCGTACGAACGAATATGCTATCAAGCAATACACAGAAGAGTTGGTAGACGGCGTTTGGAAAGTGCGAGACGAAAAGACAGTTACATATTAATAGAAAGAAAGGGGATTTGGATTATGGAACAAGAACAATTTTATGCTGTGGTCATCGTTATTGGAGTGATATTCAGCATTCTAACTAATGTAGCTTTATATTATTACGGAGAGGCTAAGGACTTGAAACGAAAAGTAAACCAGGGCGAATATCTGTACGTACGAGGCGAGGACTGGATTGAGAGTGAGGAGCGACAAAAGAATGAAAGAAATGATAGCACTAGCGGCGATAATTAGTTTTTGGGGCGTATGGTCTTGGGGGCTTGGTCGCTTATATGATAAGTATCTAGAGTCAAAAAGACTAGTGGATTGGGAGCTCAGTATGGACGGCAAGGAGGTGTTTATATTGTCCAATTACGAGCGTTTTAGTTATAAAGGGTGCTTATGTATCCTTAGACGTACAGACGGCCTTCTAAACGGCTATATCGGCTTTAAACCGGATATTACGAAGGGTATCGACGCCAAAACTTTATTAGATAGAGTAGATTGGGTAGGGGGACCATTAGCTGTACTGTATGATGCGACTAGAAACGAGCTGGAAGAACGTGATTTCAGCGCTTATCGAGTATATCGGTACGTATTTAGCTTCGCAGATACTGCTATAAATCGTCAAGAATTACGTGGAATACTATGTACGACGGTTGATAGTGTGTTAAAAAAACATTAAAAAAATGATTAAAAATTTATGGACAAATCGGGATAGAGAGACTGTCTGGACGGCTTTATTAGTGATTGAAAATGGTCACTTTTAGGCTGTTCGGACGGATTTTGTGACCACTTTTTGTTTTTTGGGATTTGGCCATTTGGCCACTTTTATTTGTCCAAAGAGGTAAAAAAATTCACAAAAAAATTCACAATTATTTGGCCACTTTTTGGCCATTTGGCCACTTTCTGCCCACTTTCAAAACTGGATTTGGCCACGCAAAAAAACGTTGATTTGACGCGGTTTCTGAGGGTTCGTAGCCACTTTCCCACTTTTTTTATAATATTTGCTATAAATTAAAAAATTTTTTTAAATATATATAAAACCTCGAAAAAAATTTGGCCATTTGGCCACAAGTAAGAATTTTGGTCAATTTTACGGGTTTTGGGGTTAAATTCGGAAATTTTTCCTAAATTGGACAGCCTCGCAGGATTTACAATCCCTTTTATGAGAGAGAAGATAAAAAGGCCGAATTGCGAAAGCAACGGTTTCTCTTTTTGTTTTCCTTTTTGTACAAATAGCAGGGAGCTATATTTAAAAATTAGAAAGGAGTAAGCGGAATGGCACTTGAAAGTGATTTCCAATCAGGACTAATCTCGGATATTAAGAAGATGTATCCAGATTGTATGGTCCTTAAGAACGATCCGAATTATATTCAGGGAGTTCCAGATTTGTCGATATTCTTTCCGGATGGTCGATGGGCAATGATCGAATGTAAGAAAAGTAAGAACGCAAAGAGACAACCCAATCAACCATATTATGTAAAGATGTTAGACGAGATGGGATTTGCGAGATTCGCTCACCCAGAAAAATAAGGAGGAAGTTTTTACATGATCTTCAACAATCATTCAAACCTAGTCGGTCAGCACGCATTTCTAGGAGCAAGTAAATATCATTGGTTGAATTACACTGATGAGAAACTGGCCGACACTTATATTAGACAACAAGCGACACAGCGAGGAACTATATTACATGACTTCGCTGCTCAATGTATTACACTAGGACAGAAATTACCTCGCTCTACTAAGACATTGAATATGTATGTAAATGATGCTATTGGTTTTAAATTGACACCAGAGCAAGTTCTATATTATTCACCAAACTGTTTCGGTACAGCAGATGCTATTTCTTTCAAAGATAAGTTTCTAAGAATTCACGATTTGAAGACTGGTGTTATTCCAGCCCATGTTGAACAATTAGAAATCTATGCGGCTTTATTCTGTTTAGAATATAAAGTCAAACCACAAGACATTGGAATGGAGTTACGACTCTACCAAAACAACGAAGTAATTACTCATAATCCTGACCCTGAAAAGATTCACGATATTATGCAGAAGATTGTTCACTTCGACAATATTATTGAAAATATAAAAGAAGAGGAGGTTTAGTAGATGATTGATATTGATGTTATGGATGAATATTTTGATGATTCGTATGATTCGGATGATGATTTATTACACTATGGTATGCCGAAGCGTTCGGGCAGATATCCTTATGGTTCTGGTAAAGACCCACATCAACACACTAAGGATTTCTTAGGTCGTGTAGAAGAGCTCCATAAACAAGGACACAGCGAAACTGAAATCGCTCAAGCCTTAGGTATATCTACTGGACAACTTCGTAAACAAAAGTCTGTAGCTAAAGCTGAACAGAAAGCTATATTAGCTAAGACTGCCCAAAGTCTACGAGACAAAGGATATTCCCTTCCTGAGATTACAGCTAAGATGGGTTATAAAAACGACTCGTCTATTCGTAACTTATTGGATGCTGGTATTCAAGAGCGAGCTAGCAAAGCTAGAAACACTGCTAATTTCTTGAAAGAGAGAGTTAGTGAGTCTGGTATGATTGATGTAAGTAAGGGTGTAGAGAGATATTTAGGAGTATCGAAAGAGAAACTTCAACAATCTCTTGAACTTTTAAAACAAGAAGGCTACGAAGTATATAATCGTAAACTCGAACAAGTTACTAACAAAGGTAAATTTACTACTATGACAGTCCTATGTCCTCCTGGAACAGAATATAAAGAAGTATATAAGACTGAGAAGATTAATGGTATTGAGAAATTCACATCTCACGATGGCGGACAAACATTCGATACTATGCAGTATCCTGCAAGTATGGACTCTAAGCGATTAGCGATTAGATATGCTGAAGATGGAGGTATTCATAAAGACGGTGTTGTGGAAATTCGTCGTAATGTTCCTGACTTATCTTTAGGCAACTCACACTATGCTCAGGTTCGTATATTAGTAGATGGTAACAAATATATTAAAGGGATGGCTATGTATTCTGATGACTTACCACCAGGAGTCGATGTTATGTTTAACACGAACAAGAGTAAGAAGGTATCTAAATTAGATGTTCTTAAGAATACAGAAAATAACCCATTCGACCCAAATAACCCATTCGGCTCACTTATTAAGGCTAATGGTCAGTCATATTATACTGACAAAGATGGTAAACGAAAGTTATCTTTAATTAATAAACGTTCCGAAGAAGGGGATTGGGATGCCTGGTCTAAGAATTTACCATCTCAATTTCTAGCGAAACAGAATAAAGAGCTAATCGATAAGCAACTTAAGCTTACTGAGAGAGACCGATATGCTGAGTTCGACGAAATTATGTCTTTAACTAACCCAACAGTTAAGCGACATTTATTAGATAAGTTCGCATCTGGTTGTGACACTGCGGCTTCCCATTTAAAAGTAGCCCCACTACCACGACAAAGATATCAAGTTATATTACCAATCACTAGTTTGAAGGACAATGAAATATATGCACCTAACTTTAAGAATGGTGAGAAGGTTGCTTTAGTTCGTTTCCCACATGGTGGTATATTTGAAATCCCAGTGCTTACAGTAAATAACAAACACCCTAAAGCTAAAAAGTATATTAGGGAATGCTTTGGATGCTGTTGGTATTAACAGTAAGATTGCTGAACAATTATCTGGAGCCGACTTCGATGGTGACACTGCATTAGTTATTCCTACTAACCATAAGGTTAAGATATCTAGCGATAAACCATTGCGAGGATTGGTAGGCTTCGACCCTAAAGAGAAATATCCATATCGTGAAGGTATGAAGTTAATGACTAAGAATGCAAACCCAAAACCAAATGGGTATGGTATCTAACCTTATTACAGATATGACAGCTAAGGGTGCGACCGAAGATGAACTAGCTAGAGCTGTTCGACATTCAATGGTTGTTATCGATGCTGCTAAACATAAGCTAGATTATAAACAAAGCGAGATTGATAATAATATTGCAGGTCTTAAAAAAAGAAATATCAGTATCGTGTGGATGAGAACGGTAAAGTATCTACTGGTGCATCTACCTTATTCTCTAGATCTAATGCTGATGTTCGTGTACCTAAGACTAAGGGTAGTCGTATTATTAATCCAGACACCGGGGAGGTATTTTTATAAAATAGACCCCGATGCATATTATACAGACAAGAAAGGCAAGGAGAGGGTCCGTACTAAAATAAGTACCGCCATGATGGAAACCCCCGATGCTTACACTTTGGTCTCTAATGCAAACAATGTTAAGGAGAAAGCTTATGCAGACTATGCTAACAAGATGAAAGCCTTAGCTAATAGGGCCCGTAAAGAGATGTTAGCTACCCCTCGTCTTAAATACAGCAAGCAGGCGGAGTCTACGTACTCTAATGAGGTGGCCTCCCTTAATGCTAAGTTAGCCCTAGCTGAGAAGAATGCGCCTAAAGAAAGGTTAGCTCAAGCTATTGCTAACACTAATGTCCAAGCTAAGTTAGAGTTCGACAAAGACATCACTAAGTCAGAAGAGAAGAAGATTAGACAACAAGCGATCACTATTGCTCGTGCTCAAGTCGGAGCTCAACGACATCCAATTGACATCACTCCTCGTGAATGGGAAGCGATTCAAGCTGGTGCTATCTCTGATACGAAACTAACTAAGATGCTTAACAACTCAAACATTGACAAGATTCGTGAGTATGCAACACCAAGAACTAGCAAACAGCTATCTCCTGCTAAGGTTAGCAAGATGTCAGCAATGCGTTCGTCTGGTTACACAACAGATGAGATTGCTTCAGCTCTTGGAGTTTCAGCATCGACAGTCATCAAGTACATCAAACAGAATTAGAAAGGAGAACTTTGAATGGCTAAATGTGCAATCACAACAACTGATAATCCTTATGATCCATTTGAACAGTTCGCTGAATGGTTCGCGTTTGATGAAGAGAAAGGTTATCACACAAGTTCGTACTTAAATCGTATAGCAAGAACTTCTGATGCTTTAACTGATGAAGAGAATGAAGCTGAGATTGAACGAGCAATTGACGAAATTATCGTTGTTGATCCATTAAATATCTATAAGAAAGTAAAAAAATGGTCGATGAAGGGTAATATCGAAACCCCGGAGGGTCTCAAAAATTTGCACCCCCTCCTGCATCGCCGCGCTACTAAAAAAATTTCTCCGGGGGACTTTTTTTGGGAGACAATCCACTTTCCCATAGGGTCCCGCTCGGTAATATTTTACAGGTTTTTCTGTAAAGTGTTCATTAAGGCTACACTGGTTGGTATGTTTTTTTCTAATAATTAGCTCCCAAAGCAACATAATCCACCTTTTAATAGTCTCCTAGATTTGTAAGAAACCAAATCTCCTTTCGCATTTTTGGCATCCTTCTAGTGTAGCCCTAATGAGCACTTTACGAAACTATACTCAAAGTCTATCAATAGTAACGGAAAGGAGGACTAATGATGGCTAAGACAAATTCGAAACTTACCGAAAGGAAGTCAAGACCAGCATTGACTCCTGAAGCGAGAGAGAACCAGATGATTGCTCTAGCAGTCGACCTTGCAGAACAACAACTCAGGGATGGTTCGGCGTCCTCGCAAGTTATTACTCACTACTTGAAACTAGCTTCGACTAAAGAACGGATAGAAAGAAATTCTTATGAAGCAGAAAGAGCTCATCACAGCTAAAACAGAGTCTCTTAAATCTGCTAGGAAAGTTGAAGAGCTTTATGCTAGCGCGCTGGATGCTATGCGTGAATACGGTGGAGGTGGTCACTAGTGACTATTAGACGATATTCCGAGCTCATCAAACTACCGACTTTCGAAGAGCGTTTTTCGATACCTCAAACTTAACGGTGTCGTAGCTCACTCCACATTTGGAGGAAATCGGTACATTAACCAAGAGTTCTATAAATCTGCCAACTGGCTTGAAGTCAGAGACTACGTTATTGTTCGTGACAATGGATTCGACTTAGGTGTAGAGTTCGACGATTACCGGATTCCCGGAACTATAATCGTACACCACATGAACCCAATTACGATTGATGACATAATCAACCAGACAGAATTTTTATTGAACCCAGACTACCTCATTTCTGTAAGTCTGAGAACCCACAATGGGATTCACTACGGAGATGAGAGTATTCTAAAACCAGCGTTCGTTGAGCGCAAACCATGGGACACATGCCCATGGAAACAACAAGGAGGAATGTAAATGGCAACAGTTTATGAAATGAATGCAAGTGCTGAGTACTTAGCAGACAATGGTATCGGAGCTGACCACGACGGTTACTTCGGTTCTCAATGCGTAGACTTAATCAACTACTTACTATACAAACACTTCGGTGTTGAACTAGGCGGTAATGCTATCGACCTATTAGATGCAGCTGCAAACGCTGGATTAAACGTAGTGTATGACGCTCCAGGACTTGCACCACAAGCAGGAGCATTTTTCGTAATGGAAACTTACGCACACCCTTATGGTCACACTGGTTATGTATACCAAGATTCAGACGGGTACACTCTTAAGACTATCGAACAAAATGTTGACGGTAATGCGGACTACTTAGAAATGGTGGGCCAGCTCGTTACTGCACTCGTAACTTCCAAGAGTCTTGGGGTAAAGTAATTGGGTGGTTCTATCCAAACTACGACGAGTCTACTCAAAATACACAAGTTCAAGAACAAGTGTCAGAAGCACCTGCTGAAGGTAAACTTAAAGACGAAGATGGGACTATGGCCGTTACAGTATCTGCTGTAAACGTACGAACAGCTCCATCTACATCAGCTGAAGTAGTTGCAGTGTATGATGAAGGAGAAGAATTCCGCTATGACTCAGTATATTCTGCTGAAGGATACATCTGGGTATCATACATTGGACAATCGGGTGAACGTCGCTACGTAGCTGCCGGAGTCGCAAACTCTAGCGGCAACGCAAACGTAGAACCTTACGGAACTTTCTACTAGGATGTGATTAAGGATGGTAAATCAAAATACAAATAGCATTCTAGACTCAACCAAGAAACTATTAAGTATTCCGTTGGAGAGTGATTACTTTGACCATGACGTTCTAACGTACATCAACTCAGCATTCTCCACACTGAAACAACTCGGTGCTAAGATTCCATCCGATTTCTACGTATCAGATTCGACTTCTACTTGGGATGATATTGGGGGTAATCCTGACGTCATCCCTCACATTAGAAGTTATGTATACTTGAAAGTTAGGATGATATTCGACCCACCAACTGGTGGAGTTAAAGAAGCCTACGAAAACCAAATCAAGGAACTCGAGTGGCGTATTAATTCTGAAGACGATATTCACACCAAAGGTGAGAACCCTATATCTGGACCTAAAGTTATTGAAGGACCACAAGGGCCTCAGGGTATTCCAGGGGAACGCGGACCAATGGGACCTCCAGGACCAGCCGGACCTAAAGGTGATAAAGGTAATGATGGTCGCGACGGACAAACTGGACCTATGGGACTCCAAGGATTACAAGGTATTCCAGGGGAACGAGGACCAAAAGGCGATGATGGATTACCTGGCACTACTGGACCTCAAGGTTTACAAGGACCTCCAGGACCACAGGGCTTACAAGGACCTCCGGGACCGAAAGGTGATAACGGAGAGATGGGACCGACTGGACCCCAAGGTATTCAAGGACCTCCAGGACCAGCCGGAGAAAACGGACAAACTGGACCTATGGGACCTCAAGGACTACAAGGAGTTCCCGGTGAACGTGGACTTAAGGGCGAAGACGGACAGCCTGGACAAAAAGGTGATGTCGGACCGATGGGACCTCCAGGACCTAAGGGTGAAGATGGCTTGCAAGGACCACAAGGCCCTATTGGACCAGCCGGACCTCCGGGACCTAAAGGTGACCGAGGCGAAACTGGAGAACGTGGACCTGCCGGATCTGATGGATTAGACGGTACAACTGGACCTCAAGGACCTATGGGACCTCCAGGGCCTAAAGGAGCTGACGGTGTCGGTATTCCGCAAACGCTATCTCTCAGCGGTAACACACTAACGCTATCTCATGGTGGCGGAACAGTTACTCTACCAGCTTCCAGTCAAAATGGACCTGCTACTCCAACCACATCTTCTAGCGAACTGATTGGAGAGGGTATGCCTAATGGTAAAGTTGACGGAACACTCGGTCAAACATATGTTGATACTAAGAAAACTAATGGCGCCTTGAAATGGATTAAACGCACAGCGTCAGGTAACCAAGGTTGGTTTGTGTTAGACGGTGATACAGGTTGGAAACCTAAACATACTATCTAAATTAGGTAATTCTTACATGCAAATCCGAAGAATTAACGATACTGTATCTTATCGATTCGGAGGACTGCAATGGGGTTGGTTCGGAATTGTTAGACGGGGTAACCCAGCATTCATCGGACATCCAGGGAACCGTGAGAAGAAATGTTTCCTTATAGCAAACGGCGGTATACCTTTAGGATATAGAACGTCTAGTTCGGTAATCGGTCAGATTTTCAACGATGACGGTATTCCATACGGAACATGGTATGTAGGCGGTTATGGAGACGCAAACCACTTACGTTTCCAATTCAACGACCCAGTACCAACCGATAGAGATATTGGAGACATCAGGATATCTAATATAAGCTACACTACAGATGACCCTTGGCCAACAACATAATAGGAGGTGACGATAATGGATATTAATAATCTTACAGGACCCGAGCTAGCACACTTTGGTGTTCTAGGAATGAAATGGGGACGTCGTAAAGGTAAAGTTAAAGCCTCAGCGTCACCCGGGTCTAAACATCATGATTATTTGGAGGCTCACACTAAAGAGTCCTACAAATCTATGAGCACTAAGAAGCTCAAACAAATTAATGAGCGACTACAAGCTGAGAAGACTTACAAAGAACTTACTTCTAAACAGAAGAAGAAAGGTAAGAGCTGGATCACTAACACACTTAAGAATGTAGGTAGTCAACAGTTAGGTAACGCACTTAACAAGTATGTTGTTCCAGCAGCATTCTCATTCGTAGCGTCTGCCGCAGCAGCTTATGCTACTCGTGGTAGAGGGTCCGCCAATGGACCAGCTCCTATCAAGAAAGCTCGTAGAGTATACGATGCTATTTCTACTACTAAGACTTTACGTCTAGGAAATTCTAATACAATTTATCTATAAAAGGTGGTAACAATACATGGTATTATCAAACACTGCTGTTCCAAAGTATTACGGGCAGTTTAGAGAGGCGGTTATGCGTGGCGATATCGCCGTTAACGAATTTATTTCGTTAGAGATGAACCGTATCGATGCTAACATAGCAAACCCCGGTATTTATTACGATGACGAAGCAGTTGAGGGTTTTATTAAGTATTGCGAAAATGAGTCGACCTTAACCGACGGTCGCGATTTGACCCTACTGGATTCGTTCAAACTTTGGGCGGAACAACTTTACGGTTGGTATTATTTCGAAGAGCGAAGTGTATACGAACCAAATCCTGATGGTCATGGTGGTAAGTATGTCACCAAATCTTTTAAACGAAGATTAATCAACCGTCAGTTTATCATTCTAGCTCGTGGTGGGGCAAAATCGATGTATGCCTCATTTGTACAGAGCTATCACTTAAACGTCGACACATCTACCACATTACAAGTAGCGACAGCTCCTACAATGCGTCAAGCAGAGGAGGTATTATCTCCTATTCGTACAGCTATCACTAGAGCGAAAAGGACCGCTGTTCAAATTCTTAACCGAAGGTTCGTTACAGAACACCACTGGGTCCAGAGCTAACCGTGTTAAGTTAGCATCAACTAAAAAAGGGATAGAGAACTTCTTAACCGGCTCAATGGTCGAAATTCGTCCAATGACTGTAGACAAACTACAAGGTTTACGTAACAAGATTACGACAATTGACGAATGGCTATCTGGTGATATTCAGGGAAGACGTGTTCGGAGCTATTGAGCAAGGGGCGTCTAAGATTCCTGACTACGTAATCGTAGCTATTAGTTCAGAAGGTACCGTTCGTAATGGTATCGGGGACTCGATCAAAATGGAATTACTAGACATCTTGCGTGGCGACTATATTCAACCGCACACATCTATCTGGTACTACAGACTAGATGATATTAACGAGGTAGCTCACCCTGAGATGTGGGTGAAAGCTAACCCGAATATTGGCAAGACAGTATCTTACGAAACCTACCACTTAGAAGTGGAGCGTATGGAGAAGGTCCCATCAAGTCGTAACGATATTCTTGCTAAACGTTTCGGTATCCCAATGGAAGGATACACATATTACTTCACTTATGAAGAAACTATTCCGCATAGACCCAGAGATTATTGGCAAATGCCTTGCTCTATGGGAGTCGACTTATCTCAAGGGGATGACTTCTGTTCGTTCACTTTCTTATTTCCACTAAGTAACGGTGGGTTTGGAGTTAAGACTCGAAACTATATTTCTGAGTCAACACTCATGAAGCTCCCATCAGCTATGCGAGAGAAGTATAACGAGTTCCTCAACGAGGGAACACTTATTGTTATGGACGGAACTATCTTAGATTTAGATGCTGTCTATGACGACTTAGATGCTCATATTATTGAGCGAGATTACGACGTCCGTTCGGTCGGCTATGATCCATACGGCGCTCGTGAATTTGTCAAACGTTGGGTTAGTGAGAACGGTCAGTTTGGTGTAGAGAAAGTTATTCAAGGGGCTAAAACAGAAAGTATCCCTCTTGGTGAACTTAAGAAACTAGCCGAAGACCGACTACTATATTTCGACGAACAAATGATGTCTTTCAACATGGGTAACTGCGTTATCCTACAAGACACAAACGGTAACAAGAAGTTATTCAAGAAGAGAAGAGATCAAAAGATTGACTCGGTAGCCTCAGCAATGGATGCTCTTGTTGCATATAAATTAAACAAAGACGCATTCGAATAGGAGGTGTGCCATGTATACAGACTATGACGAATTGTACCACTTCGGAGTTCTCGGAATGAAGTGGGGGATTCATCGAAAAAAGAAAGAACCTACTAAAGATTTAGGACCCGTTAAAATGTACGGAAAAGCACCTGATGGGACTCAATATTTCCACGACACTCCCGGAATGTTGGTGGGTTCGAACGTTCGTTTAAGTCAGAACCATATCAACCATATAAGTAAGCAAAGATCTAAAGGTATAAGTACTATGGAAGCGCTTGCCAAGATGGGGGCTCTAGGTAAAATAACAACAGATCCTAATCACTCTCTAACGGTTAAAGAACTACGAGAGAACTCGGAAAGATATGCTAAACTACTAGCTAAAAGCGAACACGTTCGAAGAATGGCCCTAACAAGTGCTGGGGTAGCAGCCGGAGCAATCGGAGCAGGCACAAGTAAAACTGCTGTCGACAATCCGGGTAAGGCGGCTGCAATATTAGCTGGGTCTTCTGCAGTAGTAGGAGCGTTATCTTATGTAGGTTCTAAAGCTGTAGAACGCAGAAAACGTAAGAAATACCTGAACCAGGTTCGAGACGTCTATAGCAGAATCGAGGGTGCTTATGACTAATGAATTAAAACACTACGGAGTCATCGGTATGAAGTGGGGGACTCGCCTTAGTAAAGAAGTACGAGGTGTTAAGAAAGCTTACCGAAGAGATTCCTTTAATAGCGAGTATAATAAACTTGTGAAAAAATCTAAAAAACAATACGGTAAAGATCTAGTAGATGCTAGATTGAAGGCCTATAACCGATTGTATAGAAAACCGTTTGGAAGAAGCGAGTTGAAGCACTACGGTATTCTTGGAATGAAATGGGGAAAACGTAAGCAAAAACCCGCACTTGGTCCTGTAGATGGATTCGTGGGTAGCGACAATAAATTCTATTATCACGACACTCCAGGTGTTTATGTACGAGCCGGTAGAACTATTTATCCTCATGATTTGAGACGCATTAATAAACACCGAGCGAAAGGTCGAAATACCATGGAGGCTCTAGCCAGGATGGGCGCTTTAGGTGAAGTACGGTTCGATCGCGACAGAACCACAGCTACTCAGAGAATTGACGCTCTCCGAAGATACGCTAAAGCTGTAGGTAAAAATAATCACGTTATCAGGACCTCAGTAGGTAGTACATTGTCTGGACTATTCGCAGCGCAAATAGCTTTAGGTGAATACGAAGTCCACGGTGATAGTAAAAAAGCTTTGATGATAGCTGCCGGAGGAGCCGCTGCTGGTACAGCATTATCTTATATAGGTTCTAAAGTTCTACAGAAGAGAAAACTAAAGAAAAATCTTAAAGTAATTGATGGTATAGAGAAGCGTTATAAAGAAGGTGATATTTATGCGATATAGTAATGACGAACTAGCTCACTTTGGTGTATTAGGTATGCGGTGGGGTAAACGCAAAGGTAAATCTTCAAACTCCTCTAGCCAACCTAAGTCATCTAAACATTACGACTCTCTAGTCTCTAAGTATTCTCAGAAAGGTTACAATCTTCAAGAGGCCGAACGACGAGCTAAAAATCGTATTAAAACCGAGAAAGCTCTAGCTATAGCTGGAGGTACAGCTTTAGCAGCCGCTGGTGCATATTTAGCCTATAAGAAGTATGTTAAGGATACGGTATTACCTAGTTCTACTGAATTCGAAAGATACGGTAGTGAGGGTTTCACTGGGAAGCTTAAAGATTCATTCGTTTACAAAAAACATGATAAAATAGGCGGCGAGTACGGAGACCGAAAGATAAGTCAATTGTGGACTAAATATAGAGACCGTACCGGAGTTTACACAGCTAAATTTGAAAAAGGTACTAAAGTAGCATCTCCTAAACATGCTAGAGACGCCTTCGTTAAAGAGTTTAAGGAAGATAAACGTTTCAGAGAACACCTATCTAAAGCTATTAAAGATATGGAAATAGGTGGTAAGATAAACACACCTGAGCGTCGAAAAGCCGTCGATGACCTCAATAAAGCCTTACAGGGGAAGAAAAAATTCCTAAGAGGTAGCGTCTATGACGGATTTACAACAGTTATTAAAGACGATAACACGCATTCAACAAACGCTAACTTAGACTATTTCAGCGCGCTAAGTCGAAAAGGCATCAATGCTGTAGTCGATAGAGATGGTAAGAAGCTAGCGTCTATAAAAGCTAAATCACCTATACTTAGAGAACACGGCCATGGGGCGAATAGATTCGGATTCGGATTTGAGTCATTGAAAGATGATAGTCTGATTGGAATATTTGACCGACAACTGGCTAGAAACAGAAAGCGTAGAAAGTAGATTACTAGGAGGTACAACATGTGTGATAATGAGTTAAAACACTATGGTATTCCTGGTATGAAATGGGGAGTTCGAAAATTTATAGAGCGTAAGGAAAAGGGTCGAACCCACAGAGAGCGCCTAGAGAATAAGTATCTTGAAAAAGGCTTCTCTAAAGAAGAGGCTTCTGAGAGAGCCGCCCATCGTATTCGAACCGAGAAAGCTCTAGCTATTGCCGGAGGAGTCGCTCTTACTGCAGCAGTAGCTTTTTACGCCCATCACAAATACACTACGGATGAGGTCATATCGAAAAATGTCAAGTTCCAAAAAATCATGCTACTCCCTGATGATGTCAGACCTTCAGGAAACTTGAATTACATGGCTTTTAAAAAACGAGACAAAAAACGATATGAGGGAACGTACGCTCAAGCACTATTGGTCGACAAATGGAGAAGGGGTTCTAACGAACAAGTTAAGAAGCTCACCACTCAGTTTAATAGGGACGTTAAGATAGCCTCTCCTAAAAGAGCTAGAGATACATTTAAGGATCTATATAAAAAAGATTCAGAATTCAGAAAGATAGTATCTAAAGCGTCCGAAATAGCCAATGCAGAGACTGATAGCACTAAAAAACAAGCAAAAGCGTACAAAGCACTCGATTCTTTAGTTAAGGGTAAAAATAAGAACTTCCATGGTAAAGCCTATGATGGATTTAACGTAGCTCTTGCTGGAAAAGGCGAAACTTTTGATAAGTTACGTAGTAAATATTACGAAGCACTTAAGAAGCAAGGTGTTGACGCCGTAATAGACCGCAATGACAAAGCACTAAGCGGATACGGGACTAAAAAACCGGTAATCATGCTAAGACAAATCGGCGCTAGAAATAGTATGCGAGAAATGTCGACTAACGAGATACTAGCTAAAGGATTAAGAGAAGAACTTAAAGATACTGGTCGTAAGTATGTTAAGTATATGCTAGCTACGTCAGCCATAACTACGGCAGCGTCAGCTAAAGAAGAATACGACAAACAAATGTCTGAAAAAAATACGAAGAAAACTACTAAACGTTAGGGGGTAACGTATGTCAAACGAATTGTATCACCATGGCGTCCTAGGAATGAAGTGGGGCCAACGAAGATCCGCTAGAAACGAGAGAAACCTAAGATCAAAAGCCAATCAAGAAAAATTTGGACGACGCGAAGATGAAGTTATGGATAAACTTATCAAAACTGTACATCAAGAGTCTAGAGACAAGAAATTAGCTAGACAACAGTCTCGTGCTAGAATGAAGTCAGAAGGCGTCGGATTAATTTCCAGATATGCAAAATCATTCAAAAAGTAACGAAGTTAAAAAAAGTTAAAGGCGCGTACGCTAAGAAGTATGACTCTCTAGAAAAAGAATACGACCGCCACGAATCAGCTTATAAAAGAGGAGAAGCTCGAATTAAGAGCGAATACCAAAGAGAGATTGATAGAATCAGAGGTAGAGAAGCTGTGTCTAAACGTATCGGTAAACGTAAATAGTACTAGATAGGAGATTAAATCAAAATGGAAGAATCATTCGGAAGTAGATTAAAGCATGCGTGGAATACGCTGCTGAACAAAGACCCGACGATGGAATACCGAAACGATTTAGGTATCTCATATTCGTACCGTCCAGACAGACCACGACTAACTCGCGGTAATGAGCGTTCTATAGTTACAGCTATCTACAATAGAATTGCTCTGGATGTGGCATCTATCAAGATTAAACACGTTAGATTAGACGAGAACGAACGTTATGTCGACACTATGCCGTCTAAACTAAACCAGTGTTTCTCAGTAGAAGCCAACATAGACCAAACTGGACGTGCTTTAATGCAGGACGTTATTATGTCTATGCTTGACGAAGGTGTTGTGGCAGTAGTCCCAATCGATACTGATACGGATATTTACAAACCCGGAACTTTCGACATCGAGACTATGCGAACTGCTAAAATTCTAGAGTGGTACCCAAGACATGTTAAGTGTCGTATCTATAACGACCGAACAGGTAACCACGAAGAATTGACACTACCTAAGAGTTCTATTGCTATTATTGAAAATCCACTTTATGCAGTAATGAACGAACCTAACTCAACTCTTAAACGATTGATTAGAAAACTAAGTCTATTAGACGTCGTGGATGAACAAACTAGCTCTGGTAAGTTGGACATGATTATCCAATTGCCTTATATTGTTAAGACCGAAGCTAGACGTAAACAAGCAGAAGAACGTCGTAAATTAATCGAAGACCAGTTAGCTGGTTCTAGATACGGTATCGCGTATACCGACGGTACTGAGCGTATTACACAACTTAACCGCTCAGTCGAAAACAACCTCATGACTCAAATCGAATACTTGACTAAGATGTTATACAGCCAACTTGGGATTACCCAATCAGTTTTAGAAGGAACTGCAGATGAGAAGACTATGTTGAACTACTATACTCGTACGATCGAGCCTATTATCTCAGCAGTGGTCGACGAATTTAAACGTAAATTCTTGACTAAGACGGCTAGAACACAGCGTCAATCGATTGAGTTCTTCAGAGATCCGTTCAGACTTGTTCCTGTTTCTGAATTATCTAACATTGCTGATAAGTTTACTCGTAATGAAGTTATGTCTTCTAACGAAGTACGACAAATCGTTGGACTTAAACCGTCTAGCGACCCAGCAGCCGATGAATTACGTAACAAGAACTTAAATCCGACCGCTGGAGCTGGAATTCCGCCAGAAGATCAATACTATGACGAGGAGGGAAGTCAAAATGAAGTATGACTTTAGTGGATGGGCATCACGAAACGACTTAAAGTGTTCAGATGGCCGTACCATTAGACGTGACGCTTTCAAGGACTGTAACGGTAAAAAGGTTCCTTTAGTGTGGATGCATAAACACGACGATGTCGAGAATGTGTTAGGACACGCATATTTGGAAAACCGTCCTGAAGGTGTTTACACTTACGCTGTATTTAACCAAAGTGCAGCCGGTCAGCGTGCAAAAGAAGCAGTTCGTCATGGAGATGTTACTGCGTTATCTATCTACGCTAACAAACTAAAACAAAACGGAGGCGACGTGTTACACGGCAATATCCGTGAAGTAAGCCTAGTATTAGCTGGTGCTAATCCAGGAGCTTATATCGAAAACGTAAGTCTCGCACACGGCAATAACGCTGATGGCGAGTTCATTCTTTACACAGGAGATGATATTGTGATTAACGACAACAATCAAGAGTTCGAATTAATGCACGAAGACAAAGGTGGTAAAACTATCCAAGATATCTTCGATACATTAAACGAAGAACAACAAGAAGCCGTATACGCACTTATCGGTATGGCCTTAGAACAACAAGGCGGACAAATGAAACATGCTGATGAAGACGAAGATGGCGATTTAGAGTACATCGAAGACGAAGTAGAGTTACCAGAAGACGCTTCAATCGAAGACGTATTAAACACTCTAACACCACAACAACAAGATGCAGTCTATGAACTAGTAGGCGAAGCAGTTCAAGGAGGAATTGAAGAAATGAAACACAACTTATTCGAAAAACGAAAAACAACCAAGCGGAAAACGTATTATCACACGATGATATGCAAGCGATCTTAGCAGACGGAAAACGCTATGGTAGCTTGAAAGAATCATTCTTAGAGCACGGTGTAACACACATCGACTACTTATTCCCAGAAGCTAAAACATTAAACAATGTTCCAGATTTCATCTCTCGTGATATGGGATGGGTTAAACGCGTTATGGGTGGCGTTAAACGCTCACCATTCTCTCGTGTTAAATCTTTATTCGCGAACATTACTGAAGACGAAGCTCGTGCTCGCGGTTATATTAAAGGTAAACTTAAAAAAAGAAGAAGTATTCACACTATTGAAACGTTCTACTTTACCAACAACAATTTATAAAAAGCAAAAAATTGATCGTGACGACATGATTGATATCACAGACTTCGACGTAGTAGCATGGATTAAAGGCGAAATGCGTTTAATGTTAGACGAGGAAATCGCTCGCGCTATCTTAGTTGGGGACGGACGTGAATCTTCAAGTGACGACAAAATCAACGAACAAAAATATTCGTCCAATCTGGAAAGATGAAGACTTATATACTGTTAAATCATTAGTTACTGTTGCCGATCCTAAAGATGGAGCTAAAGTAGCTAAAGAATTTATCCGTGCAGCTATCAAATCTCGTAAAGACTACAAAGGTTCTGGTAACCCAGCGTTATACACAACTGAAGATGTGTTAACAGAAATGTTATTATTAGAAGACACTACTGGACGTACTATCTACGATTCAGAAGAAAAATTACGTACAACTTTACGTGTGTCTGAAATCATCACAGTTCCAGTTATGGAGAACCAAAAACGCCAAGACGGAGCTAAGAAGAAACAATTATTAGGTATTATCACTAATATCGGTGACTACAACGTAGGTGCTGACAAAGGTGGAGCTGTAAACTTATTCGATGACTTCGATATCGACTACAATGCTCAAAAATACCTAATCGAAACTCGTTGCTCTGGTGCGTTAGTTAAACCATATTCAGCTATCGCTTTAGAAATTGAAGTGAATGAATAATTATGAGTAAATTTCACGGTATTCTAGGATTCAGCAAAACTCAGGAAGTTGAACCAGGCGTTTATGAAGACGTTATTACCGAGAAAACTTACAGCGGATATTTGATTAAGAACTACCGACAACACGATAATTCAGGCGCTGTTATCGATAACGTTAATATCAGTAACGAAATTAGCGTTACAATGGATCCTAACTTATTTGAAAACATGTTTGCGTTAACGTACGTCAAGTTCTTATTACCAGCTCTCGGCGGATATTGGAAAGTCAAGTCCGTCGATCTGCAATATCCTAACGTTCATATTTCAGTAGGTGGTGTCTATAATGGTCCTAAACCGACGAACTGAGCTACAGGCTATATTAGAGAAGACTCTAGGCAGCCGCAATGTATATTACCAACCGACCGCTACGGTCAACATGGATTATCCAGCTATTAAGTACACTAGAGAACATATTTCTACTAGAGCTGCTACAAATAGTCCGGATTATCTAAACGACAACAAATATCAACTAACCGTGATTAGTAGAAAACCAGACAACCCAGTAATCGACAAGTTATTAACGCTACCATATTGTAGCTATGACCGTCATTACGTTTCTGAGAACCTACATCACGATATTCTTACTATATATTTCTAAGGGGGAAATAGCACAATGACTAAATTAGTATGGGATGAAATCGGTAAACGATTATACGAATTGGGTGTAAAACGCCCTGTACTATACAAACCAAACACAGAAGGTAAATATGTGGATGGTGTAGCATGGAACGGTTTCACATCAGTGAATCAAACCCATCAGGAGCTGAGTCAACTCCATTATTTGCAAACGACTCTAAATATTTAAGCTTAACTTCAAGTGAAGAATTCGGTGCTACTATTGAGGCTTACACATATCCTAAAGAATTCGCTGAATGCGATGGTTCTGCTGAACTTATCAAAGGTGTTCGTGTAGGTCAACAATCACGTAAACCATTCGGACTTTCTTATGTTACTACTTTAGGTAACGACTTATTAAAAGAAGAATACGGATACGTTATTCACTTAGTATACGGATGTATGGCTGCTCCATCATCACGCCAATACGAAACAATCAACAAAGACCCAGAAGCTATGAAACTTTCATGGGAATTAACAACAACTCCAGTAGCTGTGGAAGGTAAACGTCCAACTGCTCACTTGGAAATCGTATCAACTGATCTTGAGAAAGACAAACTTAAAAAGTTAGAAGACATCTTGTATGGAACTGAGTCTGAAGCGGCTCGTATGCCTTTACCAGATGAAATCAAATCTATCTTAGCTGCTGGCTAATATTTCTGGGGCCCTTAATTGGGCTCCTTTTCTTTTTAAAAATGAGAGGAGAACTTAAAATGCTAAAGAAAACTATTACTTATCAAAATTTTGCAGGAGAAACAGTCACTGAAGACTTCTACTTCAACCTAACTAAAGCCGAGTTATTACAATTAGAGATGGCTATGCCAAACGGTCTAGCAGCTCATATCGACAAATTAGTAGCTGAACAACGTGGTGAAGAACTATTAGATATGTTCGACCGTATTATCACTAAAAGCTTATGGGGTTAAGAGTTTCGATGGTAAACAATTCGTTAAATCACAAGAAGCACTTAACACTTTCAGATTTAGCGGCGCTTATGACCAATTATTCATGGAAATCGCTCTAGATGCTAAAGCAGCTGACGAATTT
>CAKAFX010000012.1 GCA_916438865.1 uncultured Mogibacterium sp.
CAATATACTCATTGATAGAACCCATAGCTGCTTGCACACCAGTACCATAGGCGTTGTGCATTTTGGGGGTTAAATGCAGCCAAGTCGGAGGCATAGTCCATAAGGGTCTGAGTAGTCTTACCGCTAGAGGTAGTTATAGAATCAAATGCTTCAATACCATTAGCTTTTTAGCATTTGCACCACAGGTAATAAGTCCTCGAATGCAAACACACTTTTTAGCCGCATAATCTTGAATATCAGCAACAACTTGTTTTCCCGTCTTATCAGAATCTTGGTACAAGGTGTTAAAGGCATGGGTGGCATACCCAATGGTCTGACCGACTTGATTAACTTTGCCGATAATCTGACCATAGGGTAGACAGAACTCTGGCACCAGAGTTAGCCATTCCATCACCCATCTGTAGTGCAAGCTGTGACACCGCAAGGGTATTAAAACTACTGGAAACATCCTGTGCTGTAGAAGTAAGTTGGGTTAGGTTGTTTACTGCCTGCTGAATACCAAAAGAAGCATTGTCGGTTAAAGAAAGAATAAGACCTAAACCGAAATCCATAAACTACCTCCTTTCATCAATAACTTTCTTTGTATTTAGGTGTATTTGAAGAGCTACCAGTATTGTCTCCGTTCTCTGCTTTTAATTGCATCCGTATCTGGTCATTAAATACCCCGCGTTCTCTACATGGAGTATTCCAACACTCTTCTCTGCCCCAATGATAAAAGTAGGATAGGTTATGAACCTCAATCAAGGTCTGATTTATGTTCGTATTTGCTGTTATGTCCTCACTCACAAAGGACAATGCCCCCATTAAAGAAAATTTGCTTGCGCAACTTCCCCCCTAATGGGTGCTCCACAGTTTTCACAGGTAAGGTCTTCAAGTGAAGTGTCAACACCAAAGGTGTTCTCTCTAAGAATCTTTTCAAGTAATTCCCTGTCTCTCACTGTCATATCTGCTACCTGATTGATACTAACAGTAGCCCTATCATCAAACTTCATAAGTCTACTGAGAAGTACCGTAGTAGCAGAGGCGGGATTCTTTTTAATTGCGGGAACAACTACCTCTTGGTCAAAACCTGTGGGAATAGAAATAGTCCCTGTCATGTGCTTATGACCAAACGGGTCTCTGTACCCACGAATTAACTCAAAGGGAATCTCTCTCTGACCATGAAAAGGTGTGATTCTAAATTCCGAGGTGTCAACAATAGTTGTAAGCTCCTGACCACAAGAAGGACAAATGTGCTTAAACTCTACCTCAGTTCCCTTAGACAGCTCTCTAATCTTAAACGCCATATATGCAAGGTCTCCACCTAACATACTGCGGATAATGTTTCCCCAGTTTAGTCCCTGAGACTTCTTATCAAGTGTTCCGATGGACACAACACAACGTTCACATAAGGTGTTAATCAGTTTTAGCACCATTTGCTCTTATATCTGCTTTACTGATTGCCTCTTCATCTCGTCCGTTCATCTCTCGGTAGGAAAAAGGTGTCATGTAAAAACGCCATCTCTGTCTACATACCCTGCTAAAAGAGGAATGTCTCTCACTACCCCGTCTTCATCCGTAACAGGTGTGTTCAGGTCAAGGTGTCTTACCTCTTCATTCTCTAACTGGTTTACCACTTTATCTAAGTCATTAGTCTGTGCTTTTTTTCAGTCCCGCCATGTTATAGTACCTCCATACTTTACTAAAACTTTTTAACTAAATATTACACTAAGACCCACACCTTTTCAAGTGTGGGTCTTTTTATGATTAGTGTATGTTCGGTTAAATCATGTTCTCAAAGACCATAGTCAAGGTCTCAATGAGAACATCACTAGAAGTGGCATCAAAGTCACCAACCTCATACTTGCTAAACCAACACTCTGCAAAAGAGAAGGTTCTACGAATGTTACCGAATCTATCAAGAACATTCAGCGTCACATCTCTTCTCACAGCCTGATTGGTAAACAAGCTCTTAAAGGCATCTTCAAGAGAAGCGTCCTGATACATACCTCTCTCGAAAGTAATTTCTCCAAAGGTCTCACGACCGGGCAACTTGTGCTCGTGGTCGTACATGTTCTCCAAATAGGTGGAGACTTCAACCTCACGGCTAAGTCCACCTACTTTCTGGAAACCAACAGTAGAAGGAATACCACTGATAGACACTCTGAATCTAAATGCCTGAAGCGGGTCACTGACAAAGGTTCTAGCCGCATAGGTCTTGGTAGCGACTACCTCTTTAATCATCTCACTAAACTTCATACTCTCACCTCCTTACTTACTCTCACTGTCAATAGAATGAGCCAACTTGATAATGACAAATTCAGCAGGCTTAACAGGTGCATAACCAACCTCAATGTTAAGCTGTCCTGCATTGATAGTGGCACTCGTATTGTTACTGCTATCCACAGTCACATAGTATGCCTCATCTGCACTTCCCTTCAGCGCGCCCTGAGAACGCAAGGTCTCAAGGAATGCTTTACAAGAGGTCTTCACCTTAGACCAGAGAAGTTCATCGTTCGGCTCAAACACTGCAAACTGTGTTCCATTGTAAAGAGAACGCTTAATGTTCAGGTTAAGAAGACCGTCAAGAAACATACTTCATAGTGGAATCCGCAGAGTTAAGAGAACGTGCTCCCCACACTACAATTCCTGCATTGGGTCTTGCTGTAATGCAAATGACACCAACAGGATTGAGCGTGCTCACCTGAGAAGGAGTTAAAGCTACTTCCATCTCTACAAACCCACGAACTACAGCATCAATTCCTGCGGGAGCTTTATGAACACCACGACCCTCAATGGTTCTAGCATAGACACCCATTAAGTGTCCCGCAGTGGGAACTGTCTTCAGCGTGTTAGTCAACGGGTCATTCATTCTTCCCCACGGATAAGCAAGAGCACCCGTAAATGCTGTAGTACCTTTACGGTAAGCTTTAACAGCATCAACAGTAGAACCCATAGCCACATCAATAATCGGGAACAACCCGTTATTACTACAATAGCTAATGACTGCATCGTTTACCACCTTAGAAGTCTGACCGGGAATTGCAACCATAGTCATGTCATCCACAACATCAAGTGCGGAAAGAGAATCCACATAGTCAGAATCAACTAAAGAATCACCATCAGTTCCACCTGCTAAAACAACGGTCTCTTCAATGAAAGAAGTTCCAACAGTAAACTCTTCAATCCAGTTTGTCACTGTAGTGTTTGCCATAACCTTACTAACGGCATTAGACACCAGAACATCAGACACAGTAACACTATCAGAAGTTCCCACAGAGAATGTAAGGTCATAAGATTCATTTGTAGTATCTACAAACCCCGCATTCTTTTTAACAACAAGCTTGAGGTCATTACCCCAAACACCCTCATACTTTGCGGTAATCTTAATACCACCTGTAGAGGTCTTGGTTGCTTTTACTGCATTCTTCTTCACACTAACCACATACAACTCTTTACCACCATTAGCAAAGAAACCATACACGGAGTAGGGAAGATAACTATTCGTCATAAAGGGCGTCTCAAGACCATTGGCATAATACTGAATAAACTCAGTCCAAGAACCAATCTTCTGAGCAACGTTAATCTTACCACTTCTGGTAACACCAATCATTGCTCCAACAGACGCGCTTAAAAGTTCAATGGTCTGACTACCACTGACAACATCGTGAACATATACACCCGGAGCTGTATAACTAGGCATATCTTAGTCCTCCTTTTTCCTTAGTCTTTTTTTGTTGTAGGTCTTCTTACTATCAGAAGTCTCCTCAACCAACTCTGTTACTTTAACAATGCCCTTTTTCAGATAAATTCTTAATATGGGCTGTAAAGTCATCCTCACTAATGGTAATAGTTTCGCGCGAATTTAATCTAAGAGTTTTTACCCTCTGTAGCTAAATCACAAACTAGCTGACCATTAACAAGGTTTGTAACTGTATAGAACATAATCTTAACCTCCTTCCCTTTCAGTGCTTGGGTGGGTCTCAATGCCCCTGTAAGTCACTATAGGTGTAGTATACCTATTCTCATCGTCTAATTCTACCCAGATAGTACAATTAACAATGGAGTGAAACAATCTCTCTTTCCCCAACACCAAATCAGACTTAATAATGTTAGGTTCTACCATAACATTACAACTTCTCTCATTTCCCCCGTCATCTCTAACTTGTAGGTTAAACGACCTGAAGTGGCTGTTTAGCCAACTCATAGTCATAGTGTTCATATCTGTTTGATACTTAGCCCAGAAATCAATCTGGTAATTCAAGTTAAAGGACACAGCAGAGTTTTCCATCTCTGCACGGCTCTCAGAATCGTTTTTTTAGACATGACCACAGGTGCGGGGTCATATCTCTTCAAGTCATGCGTGTACCCTTTGTTGTAGAGGCTTATACAGGGGAATATCTCTATCTTAAAAATCTTCTTCAGGCTTTCTAATAATGACACTAGGAACAGGAATCAGAGTTCCAGAAGATTCTACTTTAACAGTATTTTTTACCTCTTCTAGTAAGGCTGTATCTACTTGCTCAAACCAAACATTTGCGGGCATCTTTAACCTCCTTTCACTAAATCACTGAACAAGTCTTTCCAGTTATCTTTCAAAATCTTCTCTACTTCTTGCGCCGTAGGTCGAGACCAAAGGTCTCGGGGGAAGTTTATCAGTTCCATACTCAAGCCACACTAACAGGTCTTTCATTGACATTCCACCTTCATGGCTCTTACCTTCAGAAGCACCAACAAAGAAGGTGACACCATTAGCTGTAGACTTAACTCTCTTTACTTCTAACCCGCTCTTTAGCTGACCTGTCTCTACCATGATAGTAGTGTCACCACCTTTAAGCTCAATCGTTCTCTCAGCTAAAGGTGTCCAAGACAGGTCTTGACTGTCTATATGTCCCCGCATCTTTTCAAGAACAAACTTTCCGTCTTTATCAAATTGTGCTGTAAAAGTAGGCTTTAACCTAACAGACAGATTTCTAAGGTGGTTCAGTGCTCTACCCCAGTCACCTGTTAATTCAAGCTTTAGACCCATACTCACACCCCGCTTTCTAGTCTAACAGAGAAGTTCTTAGCCTCAGTACAGCTAAAGTCATACAGCAAGAACACGTCCTCAACATATGCACGCGGGGTCACGCTGTCTATTAAATAAAAGGTGTTATGAAACTTCATAACACCCCTACTAAACTATCTAGGTCACTTACATCAATTCCGTTATTCTGAAGAGACTTTAATGTGACTGTAAATGTTCCCTGAAGATTCACCCCACGCACATCTTGCTCACTGATACTTGGAGAGATTACAGCCTTACAGACTAAAAGCTTTGGCTCTTTACACACTCTGTCTTTGCTTTCGCCATAAATGTTCAGTGTAGTGTTATCGCTCTTAGGGTAGAAGAAAACACCATCACCTTCTTCAGCATTACTCTGATTAAACAGTGTAGTAAAGATTTCCTGTACACCCTCGACGAACTCTTTTTCGTATGTTTTTTTATCAGCCACCTAAAACACCTCCTAAGTTTCTTGTGGAAATGTCTTCTTCATCCGCAAGAGCTTTCAACGTAGTAAATGAAATCTGTGACACACCAAAGACTTGGTTTCTCTCAATAGAAAACACCGCAAGATAATATAGTGTGTCTGGATTTAGACCTTCAATCTCGTGAAAGTTGTCTCTAATGTTACCTGTACTCTTCAGGAGAACTGGTTCTCCTAAAAGTTTGTCACTGTAGAGAGCACCATCTCTATTCAGGTCAACTACAGGTGAAGCCCCTAAATACACTTTGTAACGACCAAAGTGACTTGTGTTCTTCATGTTCCAATGAAACTTCACACTGTCATTAGTCAAAGGAATCCATGATTATAGAAACTCTAGGTGTCACTTGCTTCTCATAGTTCCTGCTAGTGTAGTGTCTGTTGCTTAACAGTACATCATAGCTTTCAACTTTACTCTTGCCCTCATTTTTCTAACCACAACTCATACTCCGCTTTAGCTGAATCTCTAAGCTTTATGTAGTGGTCAAACCGCTGAGACTGTTTGATATAGTTGTTGTTGTCAGCACCTAAATCTACTTTGTCTGCCTGTAACGTGGCAAGTCGTGTATAGAGTTCCATCTTTGCTAGAAGTAAAACAGGATATACCTCGCTCTGGTCTAGCAAAGATAGTTCTCCAATATCTGTAGCTCTGGATGCACCGAGCTTCAAATAGAGACCAATGTCATCGTCTGTCATAGCTGAATAAGCGGGGTCTTCTACACCGTCATTTTTTTGCTGTATGTTCACACTGTTTCTCAACAGTGAAATCATCTCTTTAACATCTAATAACATAGTCCCATCTCCTTACTTAACTCAAAGGTGCTAAAAGACCTGCTCCGTCTAAAATCTTCTTCACGTTTTCAGGAACTACATAGGTCTTTCCCGCTTCAAGGTCGTATCTAATCATTGCAATAGTACAGGTATGATTGCTCCGCATTCTGATTTTAACATCACCGCTCGGCGCACTCTTCACCTTAATGGTCTCAGTGTCAACCTGTACCTCACTGTCATTGGTGTTTACTGCTTCAGTAGAAACACTCTCCTCCGCAAGTTCAACTACAACCTTCGGCTCAGTCTTATCTGCATTCTTCTTAACTGCCATCTTAAATTCCTCCAATTCTTTCTATAAAAACGGGGAGTGAAGAGTAATCTCCCACTCCCCACAACACATGTGAGTTACCTAAACTTAGGCGGTCTCAATCACAACACCGTACTCGTTGTGAAGAAGTCCCGTTCCCCAGATAGCATACCATGCAAGGCTTCTCTTTCTGCCGAAGTCTTCAACACCGTTGTCTCTAAAGCTCAATCGGAAGAGACCATGCAATACCGTAGTAAGCATCACCGAAAATAACTGCCTGAAATACATCACAGTTAGTCAGTGCGGGATTGCTACCATCACCACCAAAGCCCTTCTTGAGATATGCCTTATGTGCAGGGTCCGTCGCAGCTGCCTTACCATTACACATAAGTGTGGTCTCAATGAAACAGGGTATCATCAATACGACCAATCTCACCATTAAAGAGAAGCTCAGGTGCTCCATAGTTAGAAGCGTTAATCCACGCGGAATCATCCCGAAGGTCTCTGGACTGATGCGGGTGTACGAAGCATACCCAACTTGCGTTACCATACTTCGGAGCGTTGTTGGTTGCAAGAACCTCAATCGCATCCTTAATGGTAGCGACGTTCATCTTATCAGTCGCCGTAATCTGGTCTCTGGATGCACGACCATGTGCATAGACACGGTTAGTTCAGAAAGTGCTACATCTCTAAGCTCACAGTCCATAACCATAGCATAGTCTCTACCGAGAAGCGTGGTAGTGGTAGCCATAATGTCATCAAAAGAACTGTGAACAAGAAGCTCAGAGTTCGTCACTGCATTACCATGCTCCTGAACGGTAATCTGCTTCATAGAACCACTCAAAGCCTGCGTGGTCATGTTCTTCATCTCCTGAAGAGCACCGCCGAGCTTCAAGTTATCATAGGTAAGCATGGAAATAGTAAGACCCGGTTCTACACCAAGCTCAGTCTTCTGCGTAGCGAACTGACTAAACCGCATAAGCGGGATAGCCTTAAACTCAATCTCTTTAGAGTAGACAGTTCGCACACCGTTACTAAACAGCGTACCACCATTAGTCTGACCAACAGTGGTTGCTACTGTAGTATCAGCATACGCCTTAACTGCAAACATACCAAAAAAATTCTTCTTAGCAATCTTCATATTATATCCTCCTCTTTAGTAGGTCTTTATCTAAGACCTAACTGTGCGCGCAACTCTGCGTACTCAGGGCTTCTAACATCCATCGAGGCAAGCTTATCAAGATTGACCGCAGTGTTCTGAATACCAGAAACATCAGGATTGGATGCTCTCTTAGGTGTTCTCTTATTACTGGAAGAACCACCAAGAGACTTCCTAATCTCATTACTTCTGTCCAAAGCACTTTGAATCGAGGCATCAATCTCTTCAACCGTGTTTCCACACACAAGCTCAGGGACTAAAATCTCGTCCTTCAACTCGGCGAGCTTTTTCTGCCTTATAGGTCTTTACCTTGTACTCTTCCTCAAGGGATGCTCTGACTTCGGCTTCTACCTCGTCTCTATCTACCACAGGAATCTTCTCAAAGTCTTTCACCTTATTCTCAAGCTCACCCTTCAACTTAGTAAGGGATTCAATCTCCGCTTTAAGGGTCTTAACTTCTTCAGTGTCATTCTTTCCCGCAGTAGAAAGCTTAGATACAGCCTCGTCTAACTTCTTCTGAAGGTCTGCAATAACCAACAGGTCATTGTTATGCTGTGTGGTCAGAGTATCAATCTGTACCTTCAGCTTATCAATGGTCTTGTACTACTTCTCCTTCTCTTCCCGTCTTGCCTTTGCAATCAAATCCTCATAGTTAATCGTAACATTCGGAGTGTTTGCGGGCTCATCCTCTTCAGGCTCGCCCCCTTCTGCAAATGCCTTGATGGAAAGCATTTCAATAACAGTCTTAGTCAGTGCAACACCCTGTTCTACAATAAAACCGCGATTCTTAATCATAATAGTTACCTCCTATTGAATTAGTGTCATATTAACATACCGAAAATTCAAAGTCTACCCACTTAATGTATACTGATAGGTATACTAAATTATTCTTCAGCTTTATTCTCGCCGTTTTTTTGCAATGTTCATTTTGCTCAGTAGGTGTTTGTCCATTTAACATTCCACCCGCATTTGTGGGAGACATGAAGTTACTCTGATACCACTCTTCCTGAAGAGACGGGTTATAAAGCTCGGGGTGGGAACTTCTCTCCGCGTCAATCTCATCAAGCTTCTCCTGAACATTATCAGTAGTCCCCATTCTCTCAAGAGCACCTCTTCTACTCTCAAGACCTAAAGACATTTCCTGCTGAATCTTCTGAAGCTCAATGAGTTCATCCTTCGGGAGTGTTTCAGGTATCTCTACCTCGTTTCTAACAAACACACCCATAGGTAACTCATCTGGCTTTTCAATCAGCCCCTCACTAAGCGCAATAAACAGAATAAGCTTATTAACCTTTTCAAGACCTTCTTTCGTGTTATTCTTCTTAATCCGCGTTCTCTCAATCAAGGGAAGATTCATATACTGAAGAGCAACACCACTAGTGTTACTGATAGCAGTAGCACCACCTAAAACGGTCTCAGGTATTCCCGCGATTTCACACATTGCTGTTTTAACACTGGAAATGTAACCAACACTGGCAGACAGGTCTCCCTGTAATGCAAGGTTCTCAACTCTGGAATCTTTAGGAAGACCACCCCAGACTTTGTTAGCACCTTTCTCAAGGTTTCCAATTCTGGCACCATACACTAAAGTAATCGGCGCGGAGTGGTAATCAATGACCTCTGAAACATCACTCTTCTTAGTGTTTATCTCCACATTAAGCGGAATAATATCCTCTAAATCACTTACCCCGTGAGTTCTTCCCGCAACAGGAAAGTTCTTAATCTGGACAAAAGGAATCAACCCATAAGGGTTCTCCATCGAATCTGTAAGTTCGCCATCTTCATAGACTTCAATAGAATCTTTAGTCCACACTTCTTTATATATCACAGTAGCTTCTATAGCTCTCTTAAACACTGCCCCAGATTCTTTCTTAGCTCTAATAGGGTACATGATTAACAAGCTCTCTAAGCGGTCTTTATCGTGGTTATCAAAGCGCGGAAATACATACTGTGTGGGAACAACACTGATTCTTACTCTACCGTTCGGGTACTCACCAAAGGGGTCTTCTAAATCTTCGGGCTTCTCATACTGGACTTTTATCCATGCATCTCCCGACACACTCTTTGACTGACCAAGTTCTGTCAACAGAGCATCTTTCTTGTTATCGTTCCACACATCATTTAGGAAGTCATTTGTGTTCTTCCGCATAACTCTAACTTTAGTCTCTCCCGACATTCCCTCTTCTGGAACAATAACACCATTACCATCAATGTCAGCATTGACAATCACCTTGTCATCATTGATTGTAACACCAAAACTGTTCACATCATCAGGTGTATTGATAGTAAACCCTTTACCTAACTCAAAGGACACAAACTTGTTCACAAAGGCACGGCAGTAATTAAAAAGTGACCTGTGGGGAATCTAAATTATCAATCCCTCCCAGTGATAACCCTCATAGAAGTTCCATGCTTCTCTAATCACAGACAACCTGTGTGATTCATCATTAGTAAGATTTCCCGCGCTAATCAATGCTCCAATGTTTAGTGTGTCTTCAACACCATCAGAAAATCTTCTCTTAAAATTCTCTATCATACTTACCTCCGTCTTCCTGTCATCTTGTTTCTTCCCCTAAAGGTAGATTGTTCTTGATGGACGCTCAACACCTTACTTCTATCTTGTGTCTCTGTGCGGTCAACATACCCTGCGTCTTTAGCTCCCCACACTGCTAATGCCCAACTGTCTGGATAATCGTCATGTGCTCCTCTTTCAGCAGGATGTGACACTACAAGATAACTACCACTGTAACCTTTTTTTCAAGGTCTGAAAGTTGCTGTGAAAACTTCCTATACTCTCTGGTCACTACAGTGTCCTTACCCATTGGGAATCTAGCTCTACCTGTCTTTATCTCAGTGTTCAGGTGTTTATAGATTTCCGACTTACTCTTACTGCTAAAGGTAAACAACACCACATCAAACCTAACATTGGCTTGTATTCTCTGACCGAGACTTGCTTCTCTGGTAGCATCTATCACCATTCTAGCAATTTTGAAGTTCTGAACATAGTCCATAACCATACTATACTGCTCTTCGTAGTTTTTCAGCTACCTCTGGACTTATTTCTAGCCAGTCTTTTATGTAGGTGTTATAAGCAAGGTAGGTAATATCTTCTCCCGTCTCTTCGTCTACTCTGGTCTCCATTAGTACAGGATTGTTCCAGTCTACTTCTACCACAGTACATACTGTACTATCAGCATCACTCTTTCCACGACTACTACCGCCACCTATGTCTATACCTATAACATGGGTTGCCTGATGGTCTGCTATCACTCTGTCTAAATACTCGTCGCCGCAGGTCTTCTCAAGCTCACGAATATCAACGAACATACCTCTTGAGATAATCCACTTTAGGTTGTAGCTCATCTGAAACTCATCTGAACTCTCTCCAAGACTTTTCTTCTCTCTCTCCACATATCTTGCGTACTTCTGGTTGTACTTCATAACAACCTTGTAGTTATACTCAAAGTGATTTCTAATTGCTAATCTACCATCTTCATAGTCTTTCTTGTTGCGCTGTATGGATTCATAGAAATCACCTCGATAGGTGGTAGCTGTTCCAATCTTACAAATTGTAGCGTTGTAAGCTGCACCCATAGGGTGAATAGATTTCGTATCTTAAAGTTCGATATATCTTGACACTCCTCACAGATAATGAACATGAAAGATTCACCCTCAATGTTACTACCATCACTTGCGGAGAATGCGGTACAAAAAGAACCATTAGACAACATAACAGTCTGACCATTGGAAGTGGTAAATTCAAGCCTAAAGTCGGGGTCTGTCAATACTGCTTCAGCTTCCTTACACATCATTCTTCCGCGCATTCTGTTATAGGTGGTCTGTGCCTGTCTGTAGCTAGGAGCAAAGATTCCTACCCAAAAACCTTCTTTGAACATTCTCAATCTTGAATCATCCAAGAACATAGGCATGTTAGCAAGCTGTGGAAGGATAATCATAAGACCACCAACAGTAATAGCTACAGTCTCAGTCTTTCCAGACTGTCTGCTAAATAGAGCTGTAATCTCTGCGCCGTCATTTTCTAACACTGAACGAATAATGCGCTTAGAGAACTGACCTTGATACGGGTACATAACTCTACCAGAATACACTTCACAGAAATTGTAAATCTTGTTTACCAAGTCTGTAGTGCTTATTCTTCCCGCATTCACTTCTGTAGGTTTGAAACCAGTCATTACACTCTCAATAGCTCTTTTAGTAAAAAACCCTTTTAACATGAACACCTCCTACTACTAATTGGGTACTAATTGGGTGGGGATTGGGTAATAAGGACAGGTTATCATATCACTTCTTTGCTCCTATATGTTCAGTCCAAGTACATCTCTCTGCTTCTTTATCAAACCTCTGTCTCATGTATCTAGGGTGTCTCAATCTCCCCGAATCTTTGAATATCTCGTTTGCTTTAACCTCTACTACAGTACCCACAAGACTGTCTTTCTTCTTTGTAAAGAACTCCCTAGTCTCATCATCATACCCAGAACACTCACACACAGTCATAATGTAGTAGTCTTCATCCAATCTAATATCAAGGTTGAAATCTGAAGGAACGAACACCTCTCCACGCTTGTTTTTTTGCAAGATTCTCGTATTCATTTTTTTAGAAATCAGCACACCGAGTAAAAGATTACCTACGAGGTTAAAGTAGTAGAACTTAGTCACAGGGGTGTAGTTAGAATCACCATAGAAGTTCCCAATAACACGCTTGTTGTTTTTATCTACCCAGTAAGCCCACTTTCTAATGTCTTTACCGGTATATTCTCTAGTGGGTTCACTGAACCCTAAAACAATTAGCTCCCTAGTCAAGAACTTTTTTTAATCTTAGAATATTCCCAACCTCTTGCGTGTCTATACTTCCCGCTTTTTGGGTTTCAACACAAGTCCCTCACCACCTGAAGCTACAATATACTCATAAAAAAAGCTCTAGGCGACAACTCTCTAAGCTCTATACGCTCTTTTAAGCTATCTCCAAACTCTCTACTGAATAAAGGATAGGCTTCAAGCTTTCCCTGCTCTCTAAGGGCATTGTAGACGCTCTGAAGAGTTCCATGTGTCTCTTCATAGAGACTACAGGGAATCTTCTTACCACAGTCATTGCTAGTAACAAGCTTAATATAATCACTTGCTACACTGTTCACCACATCTTCTAAATACACCTTTCTTCTGTGTAGTGGCATCTTTCTAAGGTCAATACCTTTATAGAAAAGAATGTCAAAGGCGTGAAATGAGATAAACCCATTCTCAATCTGTCTATCAATAGCTTTATCCCAAGTACAGTTCATGATGCTAGAAACGTCCTTAAACTCTTTCCCGTCAACTAGCATCTCACCATCTAAAATGGTTCCTGCAAGCTCTGGAATGCTTAACTCCCTAATCTGTGGAAGACTATCTGTGTTCTCAACATAGAACCCTGTTTTTCTGCTAACTCTTCTACTAAACACTCGGCAGAATCCAATGTCCTCTTTTGTGTTAAAGTCGGTCTGTGAAAGAAAGTAGACCAGAGCTCTAGTTCCATCAAACTTCTCTTCAAGTAGATAGCCTGTATCATTTAGCTTCTCATCTTGAACTTCTTCTCCCTCAAGCTCTTTTGCAAGCATAGGCTCATACCCCACAATTCCCGCCATTTTATAAGCTTCGGGACAATCCCACTCTTCAGAATTAAACTCTTCTTTAATCACAGTATCACCTGAAACAAAAGTCTCTGCATCCTGTCTTCTAAAGTCTTTCAAGTTAAACATTCATGTACCTCTCTTTCGCGTTTGAACTGCTACAAGTATAGCAAAAAAAATAAGGGTTGCAAAATGCAACCCTCAGTCTACTTCCGTTGACGTGTCCTTTGTCTCGGCAATCTTCTCTTCCCTAAGTTCGTACTCTGTAACTCTCTTCTTGTAGAAGAGCATATCATCTATCCATTTTACGGTTAAATGATATAAAGCTCTCTCCCGCATATTGTCGGTCTCTTCAGCGCGGGAGAGATAAAACTGCTTCACCTGTTCTGGTGTCATAGAGACAGGGACACCCGAGACTGCTGTCTCTTTAGGTGTTTCACCCATCTCTTTCAAAATCTCACTCTGTCTCCGCGCTCCCTTAAAGGTTATGTCCTCTACTCTAAACTGGTCATTCATCTCTTCTCTCCACAATCTTCAAAGTGTCTAACAAGGGAATAGCGTTTCCCTCAGTCTGCATCTCTCTTATAGGCACAAACTGTCTACCCTCTCTTAAACAGCTCTTCAGCTCTTCAGCACCTTCATCTGTAAGGATAACGTGGGAATATATGGCGGGATTCACTAAGTAATACAGGGGTTGTAAAGACCCATACACTGAAAGATAGAATGTCTATCCATAATTCTTTCAAGGTTGGCACTATACATAACATCAGTCAACACACCGAGACTTGTCATGTACATAATTAAGTCTACTCCCCTGTGAATCACTTCTGGCGCGTTGGTTATGTTTCTGTAATACAGCTTTAACTCTCTGCCGTCTTCACCTAACTGCTCTCTCTCAAGAACAAGGTTAGTGTACAAAGACCTAATACTAACACTAAAGTCTAAGGGTGTGAAATGCTCTCTGTAAGCATCCGAAATAGTGTTAAAGTACTTTGTGTGATTGTCTAGTATATTACCAAGACCTATATCTTTCTGAATGTCGGGACTTTCCTTCAGCACTGTGCTATCTACACATAAAATCATTCTATTTCCCCTTCTGTGTAAAAAAGAAGAGGGGAAGAGTCTTGAGACCCCTCCCCAATCTATGTGGTCTACATTACTCTGCTTCATACTCCTCACCACAGAGTTCACAGTAGTAGTTACCAGTCTTCTTCATATACTTCAGCTTGTGACCGCAGCAGAAGTTGTCTTCACCAATCTCGTAGGGGTCATGAGTATCATGCTCTTCACCATCGTTATCAATGGTTCTCTTCACAAGCTCAATGTAAAGCTTGAGAGCATCCTCTTCTGTGTAGTCTTCTCCGAGAAGGTCAATCTCTTCCTGAGTAGCATGTTCCTCAATATACTTCTCAACCTCGTCGCTCGTTAAAGATTCATCCTCATAGTTGGAAATGATACTACCAACGGTTTCATGAATCTTCTCTGCTCTCTCATCAGTCATGTAAGAACCATCAGGGTCATTGAATCCTTCAGGGTCATACTGCGGGAAGTAGGAATCCTCATCAATCTCTTCGTCATCGGAATCATCTTCCTCTTCCTCAGAGGTCTCATTCTCAAAGGGAAGCTCTTCTTCGGTCTCTTCAACCTCATCTTCGGAATCCTCTTCATCAGAATCATCCGCTTCAATGAGACCCTTTCTCAGAGCTTCAGCAAGCTTGCTCAGATAGTTCTTCTTAGTAGCCTTGATACCTACGTCATCTAAAGCTTCAAGAATATCACCTACATCAGTAGTCTCAGCAATCTCCTCTGCCTGCTTGTCAAACTCATCTCTGGAATCCTCTTCCACTTCTTCAGCAGTCTTTCTCTTGACCTTAGAAACGGAATCACTTTATCAGGCGTCTTTTCAACCACCTCTTCTGTAGTCTCTACACTCTCACCAGACTGCTCTTCAGACTTCAAAGCAAGGATTCTCTCAAGAATCTCATCCCGAGAACCTGTGCACTTAACACCCAGACTTGCGGCGTACTTCTTAAACTCATTGTACTTCATGCGCTGAAGAGAAGCCCGAAGGTCTTCAGTGGTATCTACCACCTCTAAAGGTTCTTCAACTTTCTCGGACTTCCCCACAGCAACAGTGCTTGCTACACTGTTCTGTTCAAGAAGTGCTTCTCTAATCATAGAGAGAGACCCTCAATAGTCATGTCCAAACCCTTCATAAGCTCTGCGTTGTTCATTGTTCAAACCTCCTATAATCTGTTTGTGAAATTCACTTTTTCAAGTGTCAAAGCAAGTATAGCAACACTACTTAGGACTGTCAATTTTTCTTGATTTCCCGCTTTCAAGTAGTCTTTCCTCAACTTTTTCAAGAACACTACCTTTAACTCAATCTTAGTCATTTCAGCATAAAGACCTTCTACTGCATTGATACTAGCTTCAGTACACCTAGAATCAGACGCTATCAAACCGTCTTTAGCTATAATGAGTTGATGGTAAGCACCTTCTAAATTCAGAATCAGTGTATTGATTGTTCCCACGTTTACCTTCTGGTCAACAATCTCTCTTCTGAACTCTTCAATAGGCATATCTACAAGTTTTTCCAATATCACTCATCTATTCACCTCAAACTGTCTTACAAATGTGTAAGCAAGTAAAGATTGCCAAGCTCACACAAAAAGCACTACCCGCTCTGTCAACTGCTACATAGTACAAAAGAAGCACCAAAAGCGGAGACAGTGCTAAAAAGGAAACAGCGTTGACAAACATCTTAATGCCTATCTCTAGCTTAACTGAAAACTTACTGAGCCAGTAAAACATTCTCATCCTCACTTTCTATCAACCCGAACTTCTCTGCGCGTGACATATAGTGGTTGTATAACTTCCAGAAATTAGTGTCGTGCATCACACCCTTGTTACGCACAAAAGAAGAATCCATATACTGAATGTGGTGACACATTTCGTGAACACACACACTAAACACCTTGTCATAGCTCATAAGCTCACCGCACTTACTAGCATACGGATATATAAACACCCTAGGTCTATCTCTAAAGTCGCGCACGGGGAAGTATCTCCCGTAGTACGTCTTGCTGTAAGGTCTAAAGTAGAGGTCTACTTCGTCCACAGGCATGTTAATCAGAGATAAATCCCTCAATAGTCTTTCTCTAAGCTCTTCAATACACATATCTTCTCCCGTCTCAGTTCAGGACTATTGAGGGACACCTCACATCATGCGACTAGTAAACCTCCCGCAACCCTTTCAAGGTCAAGTCTCTTCTCAAGTGTAAAGTCCTGTGCAACTTCAGTAATGCTGTTAATCAATCCCCAACGATTGTCTTCGTATTTCTCTAACATCACACTTACAACCCTCTCAGAACTCTCTCTGGAAAGTGTGGTAAGGTTCCTAATGTGATTTATGAAGGATTCCATCTCCTCTTTAGACAGGTCTCGGGTTCTAACATCTCTTCTGTTTCCCCAGGCACCTAAAGTCTTAGCTCTCTTAACCCACTGTGTAGAGTTCTCAACCAAGCTCTCTACGTTAGCTAAAGAAGCTCTCAACCCTTCGCGGAACTCTTTCTGGTCAATACCAATGTGTTTCTGCTCAAACAGAACACCACCTGCTCTGGCAACAACAAGACCGTTCGTGCAGACTTGCTTGTAGATACCAAACTTGACAGTAAGAATGCTTCTACCAACATCGGAGCTGTCAATAAAAATTCCCGCGAATAAATCTTCACCGTCTATCGGTAACATCTCTGTATCAGCTAACCTAAGATGCAGTCTCTCTTCATTGAGATATGAACCCTTAACCTTGTAGTGACTGGTATCAACAACCTCACTAACAGTGTTAAGAATATCAGGTGCATCACACACAGAATACCTACTGGAAAGAATACCTCTAACTCTTCCCTGATATTCTCTAACAAACAGGTCTCTGTTAAAGTCTTCAAGCCAACTGTTCACGTTGTCTTGTGCTAAATCAATACGACCGCTGCTCACACACTTCTCCAAGTATCTTGACGGCACACCAATCTTGGAACCCAACTGACCTAAAGCGTATCTGGAAAGCTGAAAGCTCATAGCACTACCACCATCAGGAATGATAGTAAGTCCTGCATTCTCATTAAAGCGAACATTCTCAGAGTTTGCCCGAGTAACAAGGTAATCTGAACTGTTCTCTTTAATGTCCTCGGCTTTCTCAATCAGGGATTCAATACTCTTTCCCTCAATATCTAAAAGCTCTCTTCTGTCCTCTGTCTCTTCTGCTATAACAGAGTTCTCAATGTTTTCAACACCCTTGACTTTAAGCACTGTCTTTTCCTCCTATTCTCAATCAAATGACAGTAACTAGTGACAAACACAGTGTAGCAGTAAAAGTAAAAGTGGTCAAACACCCTAAAGTGCTGACCACTAAACTCAGTCTTCGATAAAGACCCTCTTATAAACCCTAGCTCTCGGAGCATACTTAGTATTGATTTCACAATACTTCTCTGCTTCCTCTCTGGTATCAAAAGACGCAAGTGTGTAGAAACCACTGGCATCATACACAGACACACCCACACACACTACATACTCAGTACTTATAACCTTAGACTTCAACCCCTCAATGTCTGAAAACTGATAGGGACTATCACCCCTTCCTCTAAGCTCTTCAATAAGTCTCTCTGTAGAGTAGTCACCTAAACAGTTATCAATACTGGAAACACGCTCAAAGCGTTTTGTCTGACCTGTTACATTGTCCTCTCTGTCACTTATATCAGCGTTCCAGTCATTAAAGGAGCGGGTAAAGTACCCTAAATTGGGATTCATTACGTCAAAATACTGAATCTTAACCTCGCCGTCATTACTCTCATCCTTCAAGTAATTGTTGGCAAAGTAATAACCACCTTTGAAGTGTCTATAAAGACCAAGCTGTACTTCGACCATATTTTAATCCCTCGCAAACACTGTTCCCTGAACTGTCTTGTAGGTGTACAGAGAATCTACCCAAGCACCTGTAGTAGAAGAACTGTGGAAAAATAACACATCCGAAGGTAACTGAGAACCGCTCATTAAAACGGAGTACACATTCATCACCGTTTTAACGTCTAGCTCTGCATTGTCTAACATACCGTTATATGCAACAACAAATTGCGGGTGATTTTTACCACCTTGATAAATCACCTCTCGGACGCTGTTAGGAAATCTTGAACTGGCAACCCTGTTTAAGATAACCGATGTGGCAAGTCTCTGGCTCTCATCGTGACCTTTGTAGTCCCCTGCCTCTGCTAAAACACATTTGCAGAGTAACTCAAAGTCCTCTCTGGAATACTGAATCGGGCTTTTCATGTGTCCCGTAACGCTCTCAAGCTCCTGCTTCATAAAAGGCGTCTCTGTTCTGATAAACCTCTACCGTCTCTTTGTATGTGTCAATAGCACCTGAATAAGTGTCTGACACCTGAGTAACAAGTCCTGAATACTCATTGCACAGGTCTAACAACTCTTCACCCTTCTTGTGCAGTCTATCATTGTCCCACAAAAGGAACAAGCTCACGGCTGTTAAACTCACAATGATTAAATTCTTGACCATCTTTACACCCCTGTCTTTTAGTCTGTCAATCGGTTACACAATCAGTTACAAGCACACTCTAGCACACTTTAACAATCTTGTAAAATCACTGTAAATCACCCTTGTCTACCCCTAAAAACAAAGGTGGGTGGTAGTCAGCAATACTACCACCCGATAGGAGCGTTCAAACACACATGAACAATTCAGAGAAGGCGCAAGGGTAACTCCTTCCCCTAGCGAAGTGGGCGTGACTTGCACACGCTTCTCAGAGAAATTCTTGCCTATCGCATCACAACCACATTCCTGTGACACTAAGACATAGACAAGAACCCCGAATCTCTGAGATTCCTCTTTGGAGCTAAATCCTAGAATCTAAAACTTGCTCTGCATCTCGTCCCTAGTCGAGACCACTTCCATCCGCTAGGCAGGCTTGGAAGAAACCTAGCAGATTGTAACCCGCAACGTCTGCACGACGGAGCTCACCGAACTCATCAGGGAGCACATTCAAGATAGCACATCTCACCAAACTTGTCAAACATGTTTTTTTCAAAAAAACTTTTTCACCACACTCAGTCACACTCTCGGGACACTCAATGACACACCAAACACCTAAACGTGGTCGCTATATAATATCGCGCGTGCGATTATCGCGCGCGTTTACAGAACTAATTACAGATTTAGTATTACAGACCTAATATATATATATATATAAATAATATAATATTAAATATCTTAGATATTTATTACAAGATATAGATTATACCTTACGGTATAATCTATATCTGAAGATGTAACCCTTGAAATTACAACAATCACAGTGTTTCACACTGTCACATCACTCCCCGTGCTTCGCACAGGGAGCTCTGCTCCTTCGCGCTTCGCGCTCGGAGGGCAACCACCACTAAACACTAAATAACTTCGGGTGTTTAGGTGTTTGTTGTGTCTGTTTTAGTCTTGCTCTGTCACCTGTTTAGTGTTTGAGGTGTTAGTCTTATAACGGCGCGTGTTTATCACCACATTTCCTGAGGTTTAATTTTGACCAGTTTTTTAGAATCCAACACTTTCTACCACAACCAGACATTCACTTCAATTTTTAGAGTATTTATACCATTATTGTGTATAAATAACCAACTACCACTTGTGGGGCTGTGAACACGCATGATTTTTTAGGTATGTATAAATGGGGCTGTTATACACCAACTAACCATACTGGGCTATTCTGGGAATAACACCAATAACCTATGCACACTATCTCCTAAAACACATCAAGCAACTACCAATACCCTACAAACTTCTCTCCTAAAACACATCAAGCAACTACCAATACCCTACAAACTTCTCTCCTAAAACACATCAAGCAACTACCAATACCCTACAAACTTCTCTCCTAAAATAAATTGCTTGGTGCACACGCACACAACACTAACACCATTTAAGGGTGGGGTGTCTCTTTTCAGCGAAACACAATCAAACACTCTTTTTAATCTCACCACTTAAACACATTAAAACACTAGTGTCACATGGCACAACTCTGTGCGAAATGTGTTAAATCGTTCAGACAGTGACGGCGCGGGGAGTGTATATAGTGTTTTCAGCGTCTACAAGGTCTTTTAAGGTGTGTCTAAGGTCTTTAAGCTATTCTCTATAGGGTAAGACATTAAAGTGTCTTAAAACGCGTTCTGATAGGTCATAGCTATCACAGGTCTATAGGTATAGCGTTAGGCGGGTGGTATGACACTAAAGACAATCACGACACACTCATCACCAACTTCCCACTTCCTTCTCACCTCTCTAGCGCGTCTGTATAGCACCTATCACCGCTCTTCTGTAGGTGGTCTCTGTTACCTGTCCTATTTACGAGTTCGCGGAAGTTGTGAGCCTGCTGTTTAGGCACACTCCTATGTGTGATGCGTATATAGCACCTACCCTATGTATTGCATAAATACACCTTATCCTCGAATATATTCATCCGACTTCTTAAATTTTTCTTAGACCCACTTTTTAGTGTTTCCTCGTCTTCTGTAACACCTCTTTAGACACAAAAAAAGACCCCGCAGAGGTGTTATCCTCTGTGGGGCTGTTTACCACTTCTTCTCAAATTTTTTTCTCTTCGTGCATTCCTCATCAAGAGCATAGAGGTTGTCCAACAGGTCTCCGAACATTTCAAGCGGGAGATAGACTGTCTTCCCTTTCAGATATCCCGTGTAGAAGTCACTCTCCTGATACATCTGAATCCAGATAAAAGGAAGTGCTTCGTCATCATCGAACCTCTTCACCGACAATTCTAAATACTGCTTTATCACCTTTGTCGGGTCTTTTTGAGGAGCGCGTCTCTCTCACCAGAAACCTAATCGGTGTGAACATAGGGTGTGTAACCATCTGGCGGTAACTTGTTCCCCTCTTTCTTTCGCGCGGCGGGTTTAATCTCAGCAGGGACTACAACCACTCCCTCTTCTCTCTCAATCATGGATTTCAGATTCTTCTTTACCTTCAGTTTCATGTGTGTTCTCTCCTTTCACTCTTTACCACTCTTTAGTACTCACTGACACCTATCACCTAAACTTCTCTGGTGATAGGCATTGTCAGCACTAAAGAGTTATTCCTTGATTATATTGAGTATCACCTCTTTTCTCGGGATTTCATAACCGCTTCTCTGCATTCTTCTCACCACACTTCTCAACTGCTTCTTCACCACTTCAATGTACTCATCGTTCAGCGCCATACTGCACTCATAGACATTGAAGCTGAGATTACCGGCGAGGAATTTATCCTCGCAGGAGTGTGCATACTTGACTGAAGAAACATAGCTGTTAAAGTAGGTGTCCAACTTGTCATTCAAGTATTCCTCGTGGGTCATAAGAGACTTGGAAAGAATCACCAAGTCTTCTGTATTGATAGAACCCGTAAGCGGGTCTATCTTAAAGAACTGGTCAAACACACCACCAGTCTCTTTGTCTCTGCAAGTTACCTTGTAGAACATGGTATTCATTATCTCACCTCCGTGGTCAGTGCTGTTATGATGTTAAAAAGGTCTTCACCATCAAGTTCATAGTTAAAACCCTCAACGTCATCGACAAGCTCATAGTAAGCTTTCTTAACCTCTACCAGATTCTTCAACGCGCGTGCTTTCAGACTACGCTTGTAGTCTTCCGACACAACACCCATGAGCTTCTCATTCTCGAGCGACTTAATGTCACACTGAAAAGCGCGTGCACTGTCAACAAGGTCTGCCAGTCTGTTCTGAATGTTCATGATGTTCTCCCTTCACTCTCAACTCTCGTGTGTGTAACTCTTAACTACAAGATTAGTATAAACGCCTTACTTTTTTTCTTGTCAATACTTTTTTTATGAAAAAAATCATAAAATCTTTCTAGCAACGAGAGTTACCAGACTAAACACTCTGGAATGGGCATCACCCGAAGGTGATGCCCACACATAATGCTCAGTATTCGTCATCGTCCTCTAAATCTAAATAGGACTTCATCGCCGCGACAAACTGCTCTGCGACAAAGACACCAACAAGGTCGGTACAAGTAGTTCCCATGTCTTCAGCGAACTTGTCTAAGTCCTCTTTATCGGATTTAGCAAGCACCACGAGTGCTGTAAGCTTGTCTCGAATGTCTTTGAGACCCTCTGTCAACAAAGCATATCTCAGCTTCTTCCAGTCTTCTGTACCCAACAACTTAGTGTCATCAAGAACGGCATCAAAGATTCCCCTGCAAGCTTCTCTCTCCTCGTCAACAATCTTGTTAAAGGTCTTGGCGACCTCTACAAGCTTGTCAGCAAGTCTTCCTTCCGTGTCGAAAAAAGTTGGTCATTGTTCTCTTTCTCCTCTCCTCTTATTTGATAGTTTAGAACCCTTATGGGCTCACTCACACCCAAGGGGAGTGAATCCTTGGGCATGGTCAACCTATAAAGATTGAAAGAGTGAAAGAGAAACCTCAATATAGAGTTTCATTACTTGCTACCACGCATCCGAATCTGTCATAGACTTGTGTAACAAGTAAGACCTCCCCGTCTAAAGTGGGAGATGTAAACTGCCTTATAGTAAAAGGACAGGTAATCTCTCCCTTGTCTCGCTGAAGAATCTGGACTGTCATATCCGCGTTCTTCTTACCTTTTGCACCGACACCAACTTCTGTCTTCCCTACTGTTGCTGTTCACTTTTGCAGTAAAAGGGATATACCATGTGTCTTTCCTCCTCTGGTCTTTAACACTCTGAGCACCCTAATGTGCTCACTGCAACACAGCACCCGAAGGTGCTGTGCTGTGTGAACATACTAGCGTCAATCCTTTCTCATCTTAAACTTGCCGTCTCTTCTTTGCGGCATTTTTTTGCCCCACTTGAAGTCTTGCGGGATAAGGTCGTTCTCCTTTAAGGCAGATAACATCCTGTCTACAGTTTCTTCGGAAAGAAAATCTGAACCGCACTGTGTAAGCAGTAAAGCTCTCTTACCGAGTTCAAAGACTCTCTGAAGAGCATACTTCCCGTTTTCCTCTGAAGCTGTGTACTCGTCATAATCATCGAGGAAATACTCAATCCTGCGGGCTAAATACTCGCGCTCGGAAGTCTGGACAACTCCAATACAGATAGAGTTCTGTAACCTGTGGTGGTAAATCATCTCTGTGTCCTGTCTCTCTCTTGCTGTGGGTTCGGGGACACGGAAAGGTTCGACCACATAGCGTTCAACATCTTCCCGCTCTCTGAATACGAACCCGAGATACACAGGCTCCCAGTCGTACTCAACGATGTAGCGGTCTAATTCAATCCCGCTGTTGAGAACCTCGAAAATGGATGTTTCCTGACGCTCAATCTGCAAGTCCTTCTTAATCTCTAGTCTCTTCATGGTTTCACTCCTCACTCTTTCTTGAATGTTGACCTTCAACATTCATCGGTGTCCACCACTTTTTAAGGTGATGGACACTATCAATCCTAAAGGTCACTGCTTAGTGTCGGACAAGTCTACATAGTGCTCAATCACTGCTAAAGCAGAAAACAGCGGGTCCCTGTAAGTCTTGAGTATGTGAAGCATAAGACCCTGAAGGTCTTCAACGGATTCCCAGTTCTTAGACTGCTGAATAGCAGTTCTCAACACCTGCACGCTTCTCTGCAACTCAAGTCTAATTCCTTCTGTGTCGTCTGGATTCTCAAGCAACCCGTCAATGGCAGAAGACAGCTTTCTAGCCGTGTCTTTACAATGGGTCTTGATGTACTCCTCACCCGTCATGGTCGCCTTGTTCTCTTTAATCTCTGAAGCTTTACTCATTTCCTTTTCCTCTCTTTCTTGGTGCTGTCTTCAGCACTCATCAAAAGACCACAAGTTTTTTTGGGCTTGTGGTCTTTGTCAATCTAAAAGCTTACTTGCGGTAGACCTCGAACTTGAGTCTTCCCGCAATCTTCACCCCGTCAACCAATTCAAAATCATCGGGAATGAGAGTGAACACAGCGTCGGTGTAAACCGAGACAGTGTAAGCAACCGTCTTTTCAGTGTTCGTGAAGATTGCCTGTGTCACATCTAAGTCGTCGGGGAAGGACTTAGGTGTGCCGAGGATGTTGTTGAAGTACCCGAGCTGCTTAATCTCTGCTCTCGGATAGTAGAAGACGACAACGATGTCCTCTTCTTTGGAAACTGCGTCACAAAAAGCAGACAAGCTGTTAATGTCTTTCGCGACTGAATACTCAGCGTCACCGACAGTGATAGTGGCAGGGAAAAGGGACTTGCTCTGTGAAGCCTTGTCTTCAGCAAGGACTTCATCACCGGAGGTCTCTTCTTCGACCTCTTTTTTCTTCTCGGTCTTCTTGACCGGCTTCTTCTTGCTAGGCTTTACACTAGCTTCAGCAACCGCTTCTTTTGCGGATGCGGGAACTGAAAACTCAGTGACAAACTTGTCACCGAGCTTCTTAGCAACTTCGGAAACAAGCTCTGCTAAATCAGAGCGTGTAGCCTCTGCAAAGTGCTGACCAGTGTAGGCAATGCGCTCTGCAAGGTTCTTGTCAGCTTTCTGCGCCAACTTGAAGTTGGCGTTGAGCAGTCCTGCAAGCTCTTCTCTGGTTGCGTTTCTCTTAATCTTAAACATAGCTCTTTCCTCCTAATTTTAATTGTTCATGTGTGTGTTTGTGTACTATGTTTTTCTTCCCCAGTTCTTCTCACCTGAATCACTTTTGTGTGGTATCGGCTTTTTCAATACTAGGCGAGGGTTTTAACCAGTGCCTAAATTGGATTCTCTGGTGTCTCTATGCGTTTGTCAAAGTGCTAGACGCTACTCGGCAAGTGTTATTCCCGAAACACTATGGTAGGCATTTCGCGGCACAAGCTTTTCACGGATTCAACGGGTTACTGTGTGTAAGGTCTTAACTAACTCTGTCTTACAAGGATAGTATAAACGCCTTGATTTTCATTGTCAACGCTTTTTATGAAAAATCATAAAAAACTTTTTACTACCAAATTTTACTAGTTTCTTCTATATAATGCGGTGAAAAGAGACACTAAAAATGTCCCGAGAGTTATTTCTCGGGACACTGGTCTAATTACATATCTAAAGACACCTTCTTGGTCTTCTTCAGTTTAGGTCTTATACCTATCTTCACAGGTCTTTCTTCCCGCAAGGTCTTTTTCATATCAAACACTACACCACTAGGCGTGTCACTAGTGTTATCACCTTTTGAGGTGTTCACCTTCTTCAAGGTCTTTGTTCTCTTCCTCGCCCTCAACACTGGGTCATTGTCTTTTATGACCTCATATGCTAGGTCTTCCATCTCCTCTACTCTCTCTCTAAAGTAATCACCAAATTCAATATCTACCGCGCGAAAAAGTTCGGCGGTGATAGGAGGTGTTTTAGTATCACCAATAGAGTGTAGATAATGACCTCTGGTCTTATGTTTAGTGATTAGGTGTTTAACACTACCCAACACCTTCTCAAGACTACTACTACAACACACCACTGTGTAGGTCTCTCTGTCTAAACACATATACCACCTCGTTGAAGGTGTGTCCTTTAGTGTTGGGTCATAACCACCTAACCACATATAATCACCAGACACATCATTGACTACTTTCTTCCCCTCACCTTTTCTATACTGTCCCTTCACTATAAAGAAGAGACCTCTCATGTCTTCAGTCATAACACTCCTCCTGTCTTTAGTCTTCACAACACCTAACACTTGATAATACCGAGTGTTTGAGTGTTTCTGTACTCTGTGTGTCATGGTCTAGGATAGCACTAAACGGCGTTAAGTGCAAACACTATACAAACACACACTAAACACTCTTCCCGCGTCTTCTAGCGCGTTGTGGTGTGTCGTAGGTGGTCTATAGGTGGTCTATAGGTGGTCTATAGGTGGTCTATAGAAGACACTGAAACACTCAAACACTAAGTAATACCGAGTGTTAGGTGTTATTAGGTGTTCACCAGAGGTGTTATGGAGGTGTTAGAGAAAGACCATAGGTGAAGACCAAAGGTGGCGGGAAAGAGTGTTTAGTGTTCCATATAGAGAAGATGGGAGAGATAAAGAACACCTAAAACACTAACACTAGTGTTAAGACCTAGTGTCAGGTGTTAAAACACCACATAACACTAAACACCATAGAGATAGAGATAGAGAGAGAGACCAAAGAGGCGTGGGGAGAAGTGTTTAGTCCTTTAGAGATAGAGATGGGGGAAGAAGACCACACCTAAATCACTAGACACCAATGACCTGATAACACTATAGTGTCCGGTGACACCTTACAACACACACACTCCAACAACACCTAACACTCGATAATACCGAGTGTTTGAGTGTTCCAACACCACACCTAAACACTGGTGGTAACACCTGTCATAACACCCACTAAACACTACACACTACCACTAAACACCAAGAATCGCCGGAGAAAGGTGTTTAGTATAACACCAACACCATGGTATTCCACAGTGTTACCAGAGGTGTCCTAAGGTGTCCCAGTGTGTCACCAAAGGTGTTCCATGACCACTAACACTCGATATTGCCCAGTGTTTGGTCTACCGACCGTACTAGGTAACACGAAATGAAACGAAATGAAACGAAATGAAACGAAATGACGAAACGAAATGACACGAAACGAAATGAAACGAAATGAAACGACATGAAACGAAATGACGACATGACGACATGACATGACATAACATGACATAACATGACATGACATGACATGACATGACATGACACGAAATGAAACGAAATGAAACGACATGACACTGTGTATCAGGTGGTTTTAGATACTAGGACACTAAACTTCTTCTTCTCTATCTCTATCTCTATCTCTTTCTATCTTATTCTATTACTATCATACACTTTCTCGCGCGCCTATTTTTTTCTACACCACAAAATATTCATAGGTCTTTTTAGTGTCTTTACTAGTCTTTTTCTATATAACACTAAAGGACTGTCATTTTTCCCGCGTCTTATTTTTTTCTCTAGGTCTATTTTTATAAAACTACCAACTTTCTTCGCGTTTTTAATACACACTAGAAAAGACACCAAAGAGGTGTTTAGTCTCTCTAGTGTCTCTTCTAATAGTGTCTCTATGTTCATATCACTTCTCAGCGCAACCTTCTAGGCAAACATAGAACTCAATGTGTTCAGCTCTCAAGTCATTATGACCTATGTATGACCAGCTAACACCTTCAGGGATAATAACTCTAAACTGAATGTTCTTGAATCTTAGTACCCAATTAAACATGTGTCTTTGAAATTCATAAATATCTTCCGCGACTTTCTCATCACTGAAATCCTCATCAAGAAGGTTGACTATAATAAACAACATCTTACCTTGAGCGGCAAGTCTAACAGAATCACATTCTAACTCCCAATAGGTTAGTTCTGGTACACTCTCGGTGTACCCTGCAAACGGCGGGGAAAATTCAGTAATAAGGTGTTTAACCATATCACTAGTGTAGTCCTTCGTAACACGAACTACTCTGAATCTACCTTCAGGAGAAAAGAACTCTTCCCAAAAACTCTTTTTATATCTCTAACAGTCCACATCTTCATCACCTCGAAATACAAACTTGTCATTGTCTGGATAGTAAAAAGCTAAATGATTGACTTCAACCTCATGAACAAGGAACCCAAAACTCTTAATGTCCTTCTTGTTCGCGTCTTCAAAGATAACATGTGTAAGGTCTGAAATAAAGTCCTCATGTCTAAAGAACACATGGTATATCCTCGGGTCGTTTCTGAGTTCTCTGTCAATGAGCGGAAACAAAGAAAGAAACTTGAATGTAATGCTGTCCTCTACATATATGCTGTTGGACGTGTGATTCACAGTACCGTTTAGAAAATCTTCGGCTAAAACTTTCTCCCCGACTTTATCATAAACCTTGTTGGAAAGGTCTTTTGAGTAGATAGTACCGTCAAAGCTAGACAGAACATCTTGAAGCATTCTATATACCTCAGATTCGCTCATCAAACAACACCCCTTTCCGTCATCATAAAATCCTGTAGCTTCTAGCACTTAGGCTGTTTATTGTCTTTTTGAATGTATCTCTAGCTAAATTTAGATTGTAACTGACCTCTTCTTCAGTGGCGACCTCGTTCGGACTATCACCAATACCTAAGAAGTAGCTACTCTGCAAGTCGTATAACTGTGTAAAGTCATAGGTCTCTTCCCTAAAGTTCTGTAAGTTTTTAATGACCAACGGCTTTCTATCAACGTCTATGAATCTATCACCTGTTAAATTGACAAACACACTGTCAACACTAGAACCCGCATACCAAAGTGTCTTCATACTTCTGAGGACTGCTTTCTTATCTTCACCGCGCCAACAAAGAGTGTCCCAGTTAAGAACTGTCTCACGAAGCACCCAAAAAAACCAAGTTTGACCTTCATCTGTAAATTTCCTACCGAAGCTTGCTGTGGAAGGTAGTACCTGCACCAGTCCCTACGGCTGTAATTAAATCTTTCTAAGATATTTAATTTAACTAATATATTATTAAATAAGTTCTCTAAAGAGAACTTATTATTTAATACTGAATATAGGTAAACCTATATCTGTATAGCCAACACCCTTTCGGGATGTTGGCATTTCAGAAAAATCCTCAAAGCTAAACTTCAGCTCTTCGGTGTTTAACTTTCCTGTGGAAAACTCTGTGGAAAATGTGGAAAACTCAGTGTTCATGGCTTATCTCCTTTTTGATTTCGCGAATAAAAAAAGACTTTGTGCAAACACAATAGCACAAAGTCAATAGTCTGTAAAATGACCAGTTTTAGTTGTCTTCCTTGCTGTCTGAGACTTCAACACCAGATGCTTCTACAACACTAGAATCCGCATCTTTTTTAGTCTCTTCACTGTTACCCATTGAGCCAAAAATCTGCTCAAGAATACCACCCCTCTGCGGGTTAGAAATGTGTGTGGTAGTCTCTAAACTACCATCTGCTCTTACTACCTTAGTCTGGCGAATTACTTCTTGACTGCCACACTCATACATCCTCTGCATCTGTGTCAAAAGACCCATAGACTGATTCATCAAAGACGTAACATTCGGGTCAGGAAGACCACCGTTTAAGGTCTCTGTAATCATTGCCCTCTGTAGTCTTTGCATGGAAAGACTGGCTATTCCTTGCATTGCCTGAATCACATCTCCCATATCTCTAGTGTCATACCTGTCAAACATTTTGTTGTAGGCACACACATATCCCGCTTTATATTCAGGGCATACCTGAGCATTAAGACACATGTCGCAAGACAACTTAGGATACTTACTGCTATACAGTTTTTTAGGATTCCTAACAGTCTTATATCCTTTCAGGAATCTCCCCTTCTCATCTCTTACAGGTGTTATACCCTCTTCTCTGAAGATTTCATCGTCTAAATCCGAAATCTCAGGTGCAGGAGAACCCTCAACAGGCGCGGGAAGGTATTTAGACAGGACGTTGTTAATGTCCATATCTGATACTTCCTCAAGAGATACATCATCATCCTCATTGATATACTCATCCCGCTCTTTAACAATTCGGTCAAAGTTAGTACCGAGGTACAGAAGTGCAGTGTTTTCTCCTAAAAGATTGGCGCGATAGAAGTTTTTAAGGTCTTCAACCCTCTCAGAATCATCCTGCACAATTCTGTTTATATAGGTGTCGTGAATGTCTTTTAATACCTCTGAGGTGTATGTCTGGGAAATATAGTCTGAATAATCAGGGTTATCCCAGTTCATGAAACAGGTCATATCTACAACTAAATTCTCGGCTTCACCTAAATTCTCTGTAGAAATGTTAAATTCTTGCGCGTATTTCTCTACATCAGGTCGTTCTCCATGGGGAGTATCTAACCAATCAGGTGCGGGAAAGTCAAGGTCATTTAAGCTCTCCTCAGAGCGGATAGTGGCTTTAGGACGCATCCAGTACATTCTAGGCTTCAGTCTGTGCTGAATGTAGTCCTCTGCTTGTATAAAAGGCATAGACATTTACCCTAATCATTTCTTCAACGTCTTCATCTAGCAACTTCTTTTCGTCAAAACCTTTAGCTACAAGCTGCGGAAGCATTGAACCTTTCCACTTATCTTTTTTAAGACGGGTCATCTTCTGACCTGTCCAATAATTGATTTCGCCGTACTGAAGACCTACTAACCAAGTGGTAGAATCAACGGTGTAAAAAGGCAGTTTAGTAAGAAGTGCCGTTCTAGTCGTGCCATACCGTGAACAACACTGTTGTATTTTTCCGCTACACGAAGGTACTGAGCACCATTAGTGTAGTCACCACCTTGGGTGTCCATACCACCCCAAGAAAGACCCACATAAGGATAGCGTTTGCAATACTGTTCCCACGTTAGTTTAGTACCGTCGGGGTGATAAACAAAGCACACAGGAATACCAGTTCTCAGCATAAAGGGCTCAAAATACTTCTCATTCCATTCTTGAACTTTGTCACCACCTACTATGTACTCAATGTCTAAACTTGCAAATGCAAACACTATACTCCTGTGTCTCTCAATCCAGTTCAGGTATTTCTGGATAAAGTCTTCCCACTCTTCAATGGTCAGGTCTTGATGTTCCAGACTTGAGACAAAGGTAAAAGCACCCGAATCAATGAAGAACTTAACACCAAGCTCTTCATACTCTTTAGTGTTTAACCGCTTCTTCTGAATGTAATGATAGGACATTAGGAAGTTCCTAATACCCATGTCATACAGAACTCTAAAATTGTTCTGGTCTTCAACACCAGAGTACATCATGCTAAATGGTCTTTTAGTGTCAATAATCTGTCTTAGGTCTGTATATCTAGGCTTAGTGTTCCCGTGCTCTGTGGGGGCTTCTGGACGCTCACAGAAGGTGTTTTTTACAGCGTTCTCTTCTTTCTTTTTAAGTTTCATATAACACCTCAAGTTCTGCTTCTAAACTCTTCCCAAAACTCTTTGGTCTCGGTTTCTGTCAGATTTTCGCCAAAGAATTTAGAGTAGGTGATAGTACTACAATCACTCTCAGCACCCCTACACATAACACACTGATGCTTTGCCTCACAGGAGACAAATAAAGCCTTTGGGTTTAATTTCTCAAAAAGGTATTCACCAACTTCTGTAGTCAACTTCTCCTGAAGCTGTGGTCTCTTACTAAAATACTTTACAACGCGCGGAATTTTAGAAAGACCAATAATGCAATCACTGGGAACATAACCAACAGAGATTGTCCCAGAAAAAGGGGAGCCAGTGGTGTTCACATACAGAGCTAAAAAGGAATGTCCTTTACAATAACCATCTCACTGGAATAGTCATTCGCGAACACCTTCATTTTCTTATCAAGCTCATCTAAATGAAGGTCATTCCTGTTAGCAAACAACTCTTCACTCCACATTTTTGCTACCCTCTTTGGAGTGTCCTGATTGCTTTCTGTTAAAGGGATTTCAAGAAGACGCATAATCTCCTCTAAGTGTTCTCTGATTTTTTTCAGTATTATTTTTCCATAGTAATTACCTCCTGTTTTTAGCTCAGTATACCAATAAAAAAGGAGACCCACAACCTTAAAGGAAGTGAATCTCCTGAGTGTCTAAGTTTATAGCCATGTGACTTGGCTGTGAACCTTATCGGTTCGTGGTAGTACGAGTTCCGCTCGAAACACGGTTAGCACCAACACCGAAATCCTGCTTCATTCGTTTTACGAGTTGCTGCTGCCTGCTCGTTGGATAAACGAGCCTGTGCTGCCGCTTCCTCTTCTCTACGCTTCTTGAGAGCGTTACCAGTAAGCGGCTTACCGTTCTTACCGGTCAGACCAACCTCATTCGTTGCAATGAACTCACGGTCTCGTCTAGCCTGCTTGCCAGACGAAGCATAAACCTTGATAAACATATAGCGTTTACCTCCTTTCAAAACTTAGATAGGGTTCTTAACTGAAGTGTGGAGTGAAAGAAAAACAAAACACCTTCAGTCTCCAATTTCCTATCTTCATTCTGAATTGTAACAGGTGCGTTTTTTTGTTAATCAAGTAACCTCACCATCTTTTTTTCTTACAGTTAGGTATTTTTCCTGCTGAAACTATTCTTCTAAGCGGGTCACCATTTAGATTCCCAACAGCAAGGGAACTGGAAAGTGTATTGAAACTCTCAGAATCACCAAACACATAACCATCGTGGGAAACATAAATAGTATCACTGAAGCTAGAAGTGTATTCCTCGGATTCAATGGTCAAGTTTTCCTCAAAGTTTTTGGTAAACATCTTTTCGCACCATCTTAAATCTTCTTCAAGCTGTGTTCCACAAATCTCTTCAAGATACACATTACCAACAAGAACATTAAAATTTATGGACTTGTAATGTTTAGACACCGACTTTACATCTTCCCATATCTTGTTCAGGTAGTCTCTATCAAGAGGAAATTCACCCTCGTTCCAACAATGCTTACCATACCCTAAAGAGTAGTTTATGTGGTCTATGGTTCTATGACTACACATGTCCTCTTGTCTGCTTAACACCCAGTAGGTGTTTTCAGGGGTAAGCTCAAAGTCAACACTAACTGAAACACCACTAGTATTCAAATCACCCAAAATTTCACTTACCCAACTTACAGCATTCCTTTCAGTAGCAGGAATAAGTTTAAGTGACTTAAACCCACAATCTCTTAGGCACACACTTGCCTTTAACGGTTTCCAAGATTCATAATCTTCTTCCTGAACAATGGTAAGTTGAAACTCACAGTTAGAATCTAAAAAGTCATGAATGATAGTGTAAGCCCTTGTGATTGAACTACCACGGCTTTACAAACAAGTGAAATATAGCTTATACCATACTCAATCAGCTTCTTTACAATGTCCTCGTAGGGTGTTTCATACAAGTGTGTATCACCTATCTTAATAACAGCCTTAGTAACGGGCATGTTAAAGAAATAGTCACTTAACTCCTTTGAGCTCTCACCAAATATGTACTTTATCTTTTGTGGGGTGTCAGGAGTAAGCACCTTATTGATATACTCAAGACTTTCACAATCAGAACACACTCCACAAGCTTTACCTTCAGGTGTCGGCACATCACAACTAAAGAAATCATCAGGTAAAACCTTATACTGTGTAGCATAGAACAACAGAGATTCCTTGCTGAAATACATGAACGGGGCAAGAATAGAGATTCCAGACCCCTGAATTGTAGCATTTAGTCTGTCCACAAAAGAAGGGTTGGCGTCTACATAGTCAACTACACACCCTTTCATGATTGCTACATAAACAAATTTAGCACCGATACTTTCGGCATAGGATATAGCATAAGACAGGAATACTAAGTTTCTGTACTCCAAATACTGTGAATCTAAACTGGAAAACCCCTCGTCATAAAATCTACTGCTCGTCCAGTCAAACTTAGGAAGGTCAATTACTCTATTCTCAATCCCAAGTTTCTTACACACCTTATTAACACACTCTTCCTGCTGTTTCTCATTTCTAGCACCATACCTAAAGTGCAAAGAATGGATTGCTTCGGGAACATATCTCTCCGCGAGATAGTTGACCAACACAATGCTGTCAAATCCACCACTATTTAGCACAACAATTTTATCATTCGACTTCTCTATCTTTTCTACCATGGGATTATCCTTTCTTAAAAGAAAATCAGCTAGGCGTTGTTCCTAGCTGATTCGGTGTAGCTTAGATTGTGACAGGGGTGGTTCCTTCTGCCTTATCAATTCGGCAAAGAGAATCCCAAACCTGTTCGGGAGTAATGAACTGTCTAGCGAGCGCATCCTCCTCGGGGTTGCCCTGACCATAGTCGGGGTCATTAAACTTGTTCCACGCGTTTATTGAGATTGCTTCCATTGTAGTACCTCCTTTGTACTATTGCTTTGTGAACACAAGAACACTCTATCATGGAATACTAAAGGTGTCAATCATCACTGAACGCCCAGAATCTTGTGTAACTGAATCTGAACTCTATAATCTCTGCCATCTTCTAGTACCCAAGACACTAATTCATTTCCAATGACTGCTTTCTGGTTCTTATCAAACATTGGGCTCAGTAGGATTTTAGCCTGTGTCGGGTAGGTGTCTAGAACATGCTTTGCGAACTCATAGTCGTTTCTATCCGCAATGACAAACACAACCTCATCATTACTCTGAAGACCTAAAAGGTTATCATACATGTTCTTCTCAGACACACCACTAGACGGGCATTTAATGTCCATGATGTACTTAAAACTGCGTCGATACCCTAAATCGGGGAGTTTAATACAACCACTCGTTTCAATAGACACTTTATATCCAAGGTACATCAACTCCTGTGTAAGTGGTATAGTCTCTTCATAAATCATCGGCTCCCCACCAGTGATACACACGTCTCACATACCTATACTTCTTAACTTTAGCTACAAGATTCTCCATTGAAATCCTTCGCTTACACTTTGGGTCTTGTATTTGGTCACAGTACACACAGCCAATAGGACAACCAAACAGACGCACAAAAGATACAAGGAAGACCTGTGTCTGTAGATTCACCCTGTATTGACAGAAACACCTCATCAAGATACATCATGAATCATCACCTCACAGCTTGTCTAAAGAATACTCGGCATAGCTATCTTCAGTCTCCCACAACTTCACAGACACTAAATATACGCCATCTGGTAGGTTGTCCATAATGTTATGGGAGATTATAGCAACCATTATCTCTGCTGTGGGATTGCTGAAGAACAGGTTCAAATCCTGATGGTCGTACTTAGAAATGATAACATCATTGACCAATTTATTTAGGTCTTTGAAGTCGATTATCATTCCGCACTTTGGATTCTTCGTGTCTGTAATAACATCACCTGTAACAGTCACTTCCATCTTATAAGAATGCCCGTGAAGTCTATGACAAGCACCATCATAAAGAGGAAGGTGGTGACAAGCCTCAAAGGTAAATCTTCTAGTAAGTGTCAACATTCAATCACCTCACTTCACAATGGTTCTAAAGACAATCACAGTTCGCACTTCTCCCTTAATTTCTGTCTCACTGTAACCCGGTCTTACAAAAGGTCTAAACCTTTCTGCGCGAAAAATACTCCGCGCTGTAGCTAGTGCTTTAACAGCCTGATTAACAGAAGAAGCACCAATAGCTCTAAGCTCTACAGAAGTATCGCCACTGTCATAGCACTTCACAATACTGCCCTGCAAGCTCTCTTACAGGAGAGCTACCACTGACTTTTAACTGCTTTATAATATCACTCATACTTACTACCTCCATGCAGTATATATCCAACCACTATATTATAGGTAATATACCAAATAAGCAAGTATTTCGCATAAACTAAAAAGGTCACAGCTTTCACTGTGACCCACTTTTTTCTCTGGTCTAGGGGCTTAAACAGCACCCTGTCTACAGGAACATATCCATAGTATCTACTGTCATAGCTCACATCTTCGTTGTCACCGATGCAGTACAAGAACATCTCACCTAGAACATTCCCTTTAATGTGCGTGATTCTCTTAATCACAATTTCACTGTCCTCAGTAGGCGCTTTGTACACTACAACATCACCTATCTTTAAGGAACTCTTCTTGAAAAACTTTGTTCCCCACAAAATTTCACCGTTCTGGTAGGTCGGAAACATGCTGTCACCTACTACTTGAAAAAAAGCGGAAACGGCATAATAAACAGCAGGACTGATTCTATAACACCACTGATTTTCTCTTTAGTTGCTCTCTTCACTCAAACCACCTTTCTTCTCAAGAACGTGTTCTGTATCTACTAAATCAAAGAAGCCTTCAAGTGACAGACAAACATAGTCCCTAGAGGAATCGTGCTGATGGAACACCACTATAGGTGTCTTACCTTCTGGACAATCTTCTTCGGCTTGTTCAATCCACTGTTTCAACTTCCACGTCTTCTGATTCTTTTGCTTCAATGTGAACCTTCAAGTTGTAGTCTGAATCTACAACTACAATATCACCCCTGTAGTCATCTGCTTTACTGCTAGTCTTTGCAAAACCACCAGACTGCGGAGTTCTCTTCAACTCTATACCATATCTACCTTGAAACTTCTTAGCAAGAGTTCTCTCAAACTGTGCGCCCTTTCTTTTAGCAGTTCTACCACGTTTAACCTTTTCATCATTCTTTGTCACCCTGTTTAGTCTCATAGGTAAACACCTCCCTCATGGGATAATAACACCTAAAGAATTTTAGGTCAAATAAAAGGGCTCTGTATCTCTACAGAGCCTTTATTACAACTCAGCTTTCCCACATCAGCAGGTCATTTAACAACTCCCTAAGTCTGTAGGTGGAGGCTAAATCATGGGGTGTTACCCCACCGGAAAGTGTCTCAATGTACCTCAGATACCAGTCTGCTTTTTTCAGGTCTTCCTTACCATTCTTGTTTTTGTATCTCCACATGTACTTGAAAGCGTTACAAAGGCAAAACTTGATAACAGCTCTCAGTCCAAAAGGTGGCTCTCATCACGTCTATGCACTCTAAAGAGCACCCCTGTGTGTAATGGCTCGGATTGATTGCGTCACTCATAATAACCTCCTTATTTAATTCTACCAGAACTGAAATGCTTCAGGTCTTCATAGCAGAGTTTCATCACCTCAAGCATTTGAGGATGCGGTGCTCCTGTAGTACCATGTACTCTCAGGTCAAATATGTGCTGCCACTCTTCTTCATTGGCGGTCACGATAATCTCAGTCTTCACCGAGTTGGGAAGAACTGTTCTTGCTTCTTGCGGAGAGTGACCCTTTTCAATGAGCTCAAAGTATGACTTCTCAGCATACTCACACGCCATCAACCATGTGGAATAATCACTGTCATCATACATAACACTGTCCTGTGTTTCAGGGTTTCTCTTAAAGAACGGCGGGACAATGAAAGAAACCTGATTGCTAAATTTGTCTTTGCTGTAATTGCAGTAACGCTGTGATTCCTGTGCAAAGCTACAAGCTCTATGTCTCACTAACTCGTGGGAAACACCCCTGTCACACACAAACACAACGGTATGTGTAAGGTGCTGTCTAAGCTCCTTTTCAAGAATCTCCTTTTTCAGGATTGATACAAAGCAAGCTCTCTCTCTATCACCCCTGCAAAAGTCATATTCAGTGAACCAAGAGAAGTTATCCTGTCTGTAATATCCTGAACGAATCTCATTCAGGGAAGAACTCAGGATATTCCCTAATACAAGAATCAAGAATAACAGGATAGTCTCTGTCCGCTTCTTTTGCACTGGTCAGCCCACTCAAGAAGAACACGAATAGGCGCGGAAAAAGAGAATGTTACCTTCAGGTGTGATAGTGATAACAGTGTATTTTGTGGAAAGACCACCAACATTAACAAAGAACCAATCGGGATTGTCTTTAACAAGGCAGTGTACCCAGAAGTGCTCTAGCATAGCATAGTGCTTTCTATTCACCAATCCTTTGATAAACTTCTCAGCACTACCTACCTCAATCTTGTCTGTGCTCTTATAGCACGTTCTACCAACCATCTCAACAAACTCTGCGGGAGTTAAAATCCCTTTGTTGATAACCCTATGTGACGGATGTACAAGTATCATATTATCTCCTTCCTACATTCATGTTTCTGTTCTCTTCATTGAAGTCACCTGTTCTTCTGCTTACTTCGCGGGAAATCATGAAAATAATGTCCTCAATCGAAGCAATGTTATAAGACAGTAACTTCACCTTGTTTTTGCAATCGCACCACTCTTCATAAAAAGGTTTAACTTTTTAGGTCTGTATTCACCTCCCTTTCTTTTGCTGTTTCTGAGAGCTTTGTATTTAACAGGTCTCTGTATCTGGATTCACTAGCCTCCATATACTGTAACCTGTGCTCTTCTGCATACATCTCGGCATACCCTAAAAGGGTTCTCATGTAGACCTTCTGCTGTGTAAAGGCATTCAAGTATTGACCTAAATCTCTAGTGGTCAATGTGGTAATGTCCGTGGGAAGGTGTAAATAGTCGTGGTCTATTTTAAGACTACCACCACTTTCTTCGGGACTAAAGAAGTCTACACCCTTCTTGGTAAGCTCTTCGTGTACTATATCGCAATAACTTCTTTTCTGCTTCAGCACCTCTTTAGGGTTTATCTTTTCCTTACCCGTGTGCTTCTTTTTCAGTGTCATAATGCTCCTCTCACACTACCCAACACTCATTCTTGTAGCCACACCACCTACACATGGAACAAGACTTGCTAGTACCTTCTCTTTCAGGAACAACACCACTCTTACAGCAAAGATTCAGGTATTCATAATCTTTTAACACCGAAGTAAGAATCGGTTCTGTGCTCATATTTCGCGCGACACAAAACTCCTTTAACTGTTGGTCATTCTTATCTTCGTACAGGAAGATTACCTTTGTAACAGGTCTAGCTGTATAGAAGAGAACATTGTCCGAGAGCATGTTAAGCTCTACCTCATTCTTAATCTTCTCTTCTCTACTAAACTTAGAGCCACCTTTTTAAGTGCTGATAGTGTGTCTCAAAATAAGAGTACCTGTCATCATAAGATGCGTTAAACTCTTCTACCGTAGAGTAGTGTTTGTGTAACCACAGTCTTCTCTCTTCGGCGCAATACAGGTAAATAAGTCCCTGCATCTTGTGTTCGTCTTTAGCATCAGTAAGACTACGAAATCCGTTATCGTTAATGCTCTTAATCTCTAGGATTGCAACTTCACCATCTAAATCAAGAAACCCGTCAGTGTGTCCCTGAATATTGTATGTGTCGTTAATGATTGGGACTTCATCCATAATGAGAAGTCCCATATCAATGAGTAAGACTGTAGTCTTTCATGTGTGTATGTCCCGTTATCAAAGATTCTCTGAGTACGGGGGTCAATACCACCATCACCGCTAAACTGATTTCTCAGGTAATAGTTAGCGCGATTACATCTCCCTGCCTGGGACGGGGCATTAACATTCACAGCCCTGTCATTAGGCTTATTTGCCTGTTCAAAGAGGTATCTGTCTAAAGGTGCTGTAACATACCCCTCTTTCTTCATAGCACTGAACATATCTTTTAATCCCATTATTTCCACCAAAAGAACTTTAATACAAGAGAACTAAAAAAACAAACCAACAGTTACGACAATGAAAACCAAAAGCGGGAAATAGAAAGGTAACAACACTAACCACCAAGACCAATCAATCACTTTGCAGAGCTTCAGGACTACAAATGTAAGCCCTAACAGGGAGGTGAAAGTCACACCACTGCTCCCCTTATTATCATCGTTCATTCAAAAACCTCCTCACCATAGTTATCAAAAAAATCTTGCTCACGCATGTAGCATAACAGGGTTTTTCATATCCCCGCAAATACTAAAGGTCTTACCGTAGATATACTCTCTTCTAAGGCTTTTTAAGCTCATCTAGCTCGTCCAATCTCAGTCTGTAGGATTTTCTAGGCAAGTGAACTCCCCATAACGTCTACAGGGCTGTTTAAGGGCTGTAGAGAAGTCTTCAGGTCTAAAGATTATGAATCGGGTGTCGTTCTTCAGGTCTACAACAAGCAGAGGAATCCTTGTATGGTCTCTCACAGCTTCTTTGCAATCTTCTCCCACACACTAGCTGTGATAGTGTAGTAGTCCTTCTCTGTGGTCTTGCACTCAATCAGATACTTCTCATTTCGCACGTCACCTTTCTGAGACCATATAGCACCACTGGCTAAAGTGGGTCTTGCGTTAAAACTCTTTGCGACACTTCTCTCCTGTTTCTGGCTAACTCTTTTAGAAGTCTTCATAAACACCTCAATCTAATCTTGAACGACCTGTTTTCTTAAACATGGTCTGTGCTGTAGCTGACCTATTCTGTTCCCACCTAACACAATACACGTTGTTTGCTTCTACAACCATGTCATACTCAATCACATCACTGTTCTGGCACACCTCTTCTTTATCCCCACTTGCTTGGTAGTAGTAGGCACAGTTAAAGCATGACCTTGAGTAGTAGGGGTTGCTTGCAAGTCTCTTTCGACTTTCGTCATATCCCCTTGTAAACATCTTGCGGGAAGGTGTTTCCCTATGAGACTTTTCAATCTCATAGGCGTGGTCATCTAACCACTCTTGTCCCATGCTCATGTTATCCCTTTCTCATAATGTCAAGAACCTGTTTCTCTAACTTCTCAATCACATCCTTGTTATCCTTGATGTAGTTAATCAAGTTCTCTTTACCCTGAAACTTGTTGTCGGGGTTGTCGGTAAGGTAGAAGTAAGCACCACTTCTACTGATTAACCCGAAGGACATTGCCTCAAGAATGATAGACAGGTAAATGTCACAATAACCCTTTTTAATTCCCGCAGAATTGTTGGAATCAGAGTACATGTCAAACTCTCCGTGTCTACCAGAAGGGAAGGTCTTGTTCTTCTCAACCTTATACTTAATGACCTGTCCTACTTGGAGCTTACTGTCACCTGTACCTTCTACTAAAGCATCTCCCCGTCTCAATCTCAGACAAATAGTCTGCGCGAAATCTTTAGCCTTACCTCCCGGAGCAAACTCGGGATTACCATAGGAACCAATCTTATCTCTAAGCTGATTGATACCAATAATGGTAAAAGGCATGCTACCACTTCTCCGAAGCTTGTTGTTCTTGCTCTGGTACTTTCTAAAGAACTCTCCCAACAGCTTTGCTCTCACGCCCATCTGTGTGCTCTCATCCATGTCACTCTCATACTCTTTAATCGGTATCAGGGCTTCAATAGAATCAATCACCGCAAGTTTAATATTGTCATCATCCATGAGGTCTAAAATCATCTGCGTGACTTCTTCAAGACCAGAAGACGGGTTGTACATAAACAGGTTCTCATTAACGCCGAGCTGTGTAAGATAGTTGCTGTCTGTAGTTCCCTCTGCATCACAGTACACTACAGTCTTACCATACTTCTCCTGAAACTCTCTAACTGTGTGGAGTGTGACTGTGGTCTTCCAAGAAGAGAATGCACCCTGAATCTCAATGTATCTTCCTACAGGAAAACCCCCCACCAGAGAAATATCTAAAGACAGGATGGAAGAACTAAAGCGGTGAAGATTATACCAATCATCTTCAGAGGAACTCTCACTGGAATTTTTAGGAAACCCTCTCATCAGACTTCCCGCGCCATACTTCTTCTCACAGTCTGCTATTACCTTCTGCAAGGCTTTCTCTCTCCCCGTATCAATCACAGCTTCTTTCTCTACAACCTTCTTAACACTCTTGCTAACCATCATGTAGTCTCCTTCTTCTTTCTTGTTCTAGTGATGGGTTTCTTAGTAACCTCTTCAGTAGTGTCATCACTTAATGTGATGTTTAGCCTACAAATATTTTTGAGGATATAACTAGCGGGTGAAAGAGTTTCCCTAAAGTCATCAGAATCACAGAAAGTTGTCCAACGTGAACTCTCTAATTCTTCATAGTAAATACTATCTTCATCCACTGAATCTCGAAGGTCAGTCAATAACCCTCTAACTACTGCTCTGGAAATAGGTAAGTATCTCCTGTTCAGGTTGGATATATCTAAAGCAGCCTTGGCAGTCTGTTCAATAAACTCTGCCCAAAGTTTGTCTCTTTTAGCAATGAGTTCAGCCTCTTCTTTCTGATAGCGTAAGTTGTTTTCTGCTACCCTATTTTTATTCCACTTCACAGTCTTGTTCTCATCAAACACATAACCCTCACTAAGAAACTCAGTAGTGGGTACTACACTAGCGTGAACAACCTTCCAGTAGTAATCTTCAACATACTCCCACAGACTGTCCATGCTTACAAGTCCTCCTCTTCTTCGAGCATCTTTCTGATTTCAAAATCCCCTTCTCTTTCGAGCTGATTAAGAACCGCTCTTGTGAAAAAAAGTCTGTCTGGTTATCACCACACTTCTTTACATGAATCCCGATACGGTCAAGTAAAGTCTTACTAGCCATGAATGTGGTTCGGTCTTTCACAGGAACATCAATAGAACTTCTCATACCTATCTCCTTTTCTAAAATCATAAAAGCATACTTCGCTAGAAGTATGCTTTTACTATAAACTTCTTTCACTAAACTGTCAAATGCGTATTTTACACATCAGTACTCCCCAGACCACCTACTCTCTCAGAGACTACTTCCTCTTCTTCAGCATAGAAGAATCTTTCAAGAATCCCCTGAGCATAGGCTTGTCCCTTCTCAATCACCACTGTAGAACTACTGGGGTTGTGGAGCTTCACCTTAATGTGTCCCTCATTTTTCGGGTTGTTGTAATAGTCACTGTCAATGATACCTACAGAGTTATCAAAACAAACACCGTACTTAAATCCTAAAGAACTTCTCGGGTAAAGCTTCAGAACATACCCCTCTTCAATCGCACACTTAATACCTGTGGACACTTCTAAAGAAGTTTTCGGAGGAAGAACCAATCTCTCTGTAGCAAAGAAATCATACCCCGCACTTCCTTTAGTAGCTCTCTTAGGAATTAGCACACTGGAGAGAGACGAAATACCATTTCGGCTCATTTCTTCAGCACTCACCTTTTCAAATCTTGCAACAACACACTTACTCATTTTCCTTCTCCTTTTCTTCTAAATACTCATCAAAATCTAAACCAGTCTCAGGGTCATACCAGTCTACCCAATCATGCTCTTCTTCGTCAAAGACTTCAAGACCCGCAAAACTCATGTGGTCGGGAATCACCCCACTACTTACAGAAAAGTTCATAAACTCGGCAATGGCATCAATAGCTTTCCATGCCTCTTCAGGTGAAGAGACTTCCCTGTAGTATGTGCAGTGTTCCTCAAAGTAGACCGTAAAATACATTCTAAGTTTCATGTGTATACCTCCCTTTTGCATTTGTAAACACTTTGCATGATAGAGTAAGGACAAATCACTTGGCTTCCTGATAGTTGTTTCCAAAGTCCGAATCAGCCCTTAAATACTTAATGCACTTCTTGGGGTCATCCCCAAATGGATGCTCCATGAGGTGTTTAATAATCTGTATTGCTTCTTCGACATTTTCTTCAGGACATTCAAACACTAACTCATCGTGAACCTGAATCAGCATGTTACAACGAAGCTCTTTTAACCTGTCCTCGTTTGCAACTCTAATCTGTGCGTTGACTGTAATATCCCCTGCTGTACCCTGAATAGCACTGTTTACAGAAAGACGCTCAGAGTACGAAGCAGTTTCATGTCCCTACTGTTAATATCAGGTAGTCTTCTCTTTCTACCTAAAACAGTATATACGAACCCGTTTCTGTGCGCGAACTTTTTTTGAGACTGGATAAACTTTGCGACCCCACTGTAAGAAGTGAAATACTTGTCTATGAACTTTTGAGCTACATCAGCACCAGTCCTGCAATGGTACTGCTCAAGGTATTCACTGTCACCTAAATCTAGTGGGCTGTAATGGTCACTTCTCAAGTTCTCATACAGGAGTTTAGCACCTCCACCATACATTAGCAAGAAGTTGATTGTCTTTGCCGCTTGCCTAAGATGCGGGTACTTCTTCTTGCATTCAACAGGTGTACAGTCTAATCCGAACATGTTCACAGCAGTAGAACCATGAGCGTCATCGTCATTTGCGAACATTTCAGACAGGTTCTTATCACCACTAAAGTGTGTCAGACAAACCATCTCAAGGTTGTGATAGTCAAGGGCAATAATCTTCATTCTCTTGCCCGTCACAGGGTCAACACTACCTATAAACACACTTCTAATCTGATACTTCTCGTCCTCATCCGCTTTAGGTAACTGCTGTAAGTTGGGACTGCTACAAGAGATTCTACCTGAATCTGTACCTATCTGGTTAAAACTGGGGTGTACTTTCCCGTCTTCATAGAGCTGTTCAAGAATCCCGTCAACAAAGGCTGTCTTCAGCTTAGAAAGCTTTGCATAGTCCAGAAGAAGCTTACACACTTCAACGCCCTGTTGCTTTCTCTTACTGCTTTTATTTTTGTAGACCTTCTGTGACAGTCTCCATATAGAATCACTGTCTGTGCTAGGAGCACCACTCTTTGTTAAAGCAATGGGAGTAAACCCGAAACTCTTCTCTACAAGATTCATGTTAGTGTTTGGCAAGGAATACAACTTCCCCGCTTTAATGAAGTAACCCCTAGACTTCAGTGTTTCTTCATCTCTGTTAGACCACGCTTCTCTTAAAAACTTGGCGGGAAGTTTTTCGGGGTCAAAGGGCTTCGGGTCTTTAGAATACCCAAACAACAACTCAGCTTTCTGCTGACCACTAGAGATGTTAAACTCAACACCCGCAAGCTCATATATCTTATACTGTAACTCTTCTAAATCGGCTTGCATGTCTTCGCCCATTTTCTTCAGTTTAGGAACATCTACTGTCACGCCCTGTTCTTCCATGTCAAAGAGTACGAACATAAAGGGAACATACATTTTATAATAGATTACGTCCATCCCTTCATCTATGAGCTCTTTCTCATACCCCAAGCAATTGCACCAAGTAAAGAAAGCGTCATTTAGTGCATAGGGAGCACCTACTTCAATAAGGACTAAATCAAAGGGGACTTTTGCATTCGCAGAATACCCAAACTGCTTTTTAACACTGCTAGGAACACTTTCAGTCACCATTGCAAAGTGCGTCTGGTCAATACCCAAGCGCTCTTTTGTGTTTTGCTTCAAACCGTTAGGTGTATTCTCATCACACAACCAAGAAGCTAACATACCATCGAAGACATTTCGAGAATTGACAGTAATACCTATTCTCTTCAAGACGTGTAAATCGAACTTGAGATTCCACCCGAAGATTTTAACATCAGTTCTGGCGAACACCTTACTAAGTGCTGTAACAGCTTCGTCAAGTTCAACCTGATTATCTAAATCTTCGTCTCTCCATGACCCAGTGGAATATAGTAATTGTCGTTCTCTCCCCACGAAATGCTAATACCTACACACTTGAAGTCTTTATTATCACCTAAAACATTCAATGTGTTAGTCTCAGTATCAAAGGCAAAGGCAGGGAATGGTCATCATCTTCCCAACTAGAGATTCAGCTCAAAAAGAATTGGTAATAATCTGTAGTTCAAATATCTTAGGTCTCCACGGGAAATTCTTATTCCACCCGCAAGTAAGGTTCGGGCTAAAGGGTAAGACTTCTTTTGAAATCACCTTCTTTAATTTCAGTTTAGGTTTCAACTTAGGTTTTACCCTAGACTTCTTCACAAGCTTCACTGTGTTATCCCCCTATCTAAAAATAGTCTATAATTGCGACAAAGGCAATTATAGACTATTCAACTCTATGTGACAAATGACCTTACTGGTTCAACTTCTCTTCAAGAACCTTGCCCGTCTTGATGAGACAGCACCTTCCTGTCTTCAGTCTTCCAGTCAACACCGTTGAAGTTTCCCTTTCTACCCTTTCTGACTTTCGTCTGGATAGTGAAGAGACCCTTAAAGGAAACACCACCCTCTTCGATGCACATATCCTGAATGACATTCAAAACATCATTCACGATAGTGGTAGCCTCTGCCCTACTCACACCCCTCTTCTTTGCAAGTCTTTCGATGCACTCTTTAATACCTTCCATTTCTTTGTCCTCCTTGTTTTTTTATAAAGTCATCTCTTTTTCAAGAGCTGCTTTGTCCTAGGCTTAACACTGTTCTGAGCTTTCTTAAACTTAGACTTGAGACCACCCTTAGAAGAGAGCTTCTTCTTCTTGGGAGCTTCATCCTCTTCCTCGTCATCTAAAGACACAAGACGGTCTCTACCTGAAGTGGTCTCTTTCTCTTCGTCGTCCTCATCTTCATCATCGGAATCGTCTTTACCACTCTTCGTAAGCATAAGAAGCTGATTCTCAACAATGGTCATAAGACTGTCCATAGTACCATCATACTCATCCCGAATATTTTCGGGAAGTAACTGTCTAATCTCTTCAACAGAAAGCTTTTCTTTTTCACCGCGCTCAATCGTGTAGGTGGTCTGTGTTCCCTTACCTAAGCGAATGATAGTAACATCTCTATCAGAGAGACCATACCTATCGCTGATTCTATCTAACTGAGACACAACCTTCATTCCCTGCACAAACAGTCTGACCTGATTCTTACCCTTCTGGGTCTTACCGTTCTTGTCTGTGTACTCGTACTCCCGTCTGTCAACAACTAAATACGCGCCCTTGTATGTAGGGTCTGTCACCCTCTTCACAGAAAGGACAAGAGCTATCACCCGTACAACAATACTGCTCGTATCTGTCACCGCGCTTCAGGTTGTGCTCATAGAAATTGACAGGCTCTTCGGTGAGAAACCTAACATCGGCTTCATCACCGTCATCTTTCAGGAAGAATCTCCAAAAGACGCTTACCCGCGTTCTCTCTTGCTTCATCCTGACGCTTCTTCTCAGCACGACTTGCGTCATAACCTCTGGCAAACATTTTTTTCCCATGTCTCTACCTCCTAATCTTGATTTTTCAACTACTCTATTTAACATTGGGAACAAGCACACTGTAACACGCTGTAAAACAAGTGTCAACTCATACGCTTTATACTACCACGGGTAGCTAGACCTTCAGAGTGTGCGTCTTGTATCATTAAAGAGATTTCTTCTCTAGACCAGTCACACACATCTTTCCCATCATCGGGATAATCTACGACCTTAAAGTCTATCTTACCTTTTAACAACTCTTTGGACTTTTCTCTGCCCTCTATACCTCGGTCATCATTATCACCTAACCATATAACAGTAGCACAGTTCTCCAATAACCACTTAGCTTGTGGTCTTGAAAGACTACCCGTCATCATGGCTAAAGTGTTTGTGAATCCTATACTGTGCATTCGTATTGCGTCAAATTGTCCCTCAACGATAATCACAGTGTCATTCTTGACTTCAACCTTATCAAGCGGGTACAGATAATTACCTCTGTTAAAATCCCAGTAGATTTTATACCGCTGATTCTTCTTTCTGTTTTTAGCTATGTATCGACCTATAACACCTACAAGATTACCTTCCCTGTCAAACACTGGAATAGTAATAGTCTTGTTGTCTAAGTCTCTACCTATCTTAAACTTCTTCAGGTCTTCTTTTTGTGAACCCGCGCTGAAAAGAAATAGGAATAGGTTTCTTTACCACTCATAAAAGGGGGCAATCTTAAACATAGGGAGTATACCTGAAGCGTCGTCTTCAAAGGAATCTTTGTTGCTCATACCTCTTAACGCTCTTCAGTCTCTTTCCCACAGTTCTAACTTCTAGCTCATATCTGGATTCAAGAAACTCCTGTGCGCGTCTGTAGGCTAGGAAAGAAGTCTTTCTCTCCCGTTCAGGTGTACTGGTATCAAGACCAAACTCATCAGGTCTGGAATAAGACAACAGCTTTGCAAAAATCTCCTGCAAACCCACAAGAGAAACAATGACACACTTGTTTGTCTTCAGAAACACCCATACTAGGGTTGTGCTCACCATGTACAGGACAGCACACTAAAAGATTCGGTGGATTTCCACATGCGCGGAGATGACCCGCAGTAAATCAACAGGTCATCTATTTGTTCTTTAGTCAACCTACTGCTCATATCTCAGCACCACTTATCACAGAAAAAGGTGTCGGGTTCAGAAATCTCTACACCCAGTTCAAAAACAGGTTCGGAGTGGTCAATGTAACACCTGTCTACATCATCACACACAGTCTGTAAAAGATTGTCCTGCTTCCACTCTTCAATCTTCTCTTCTAGGGTCTTCTTAAAAATCCCCAGTCTCTTCTCAGAAAGACCAAACGACCTAAGAAGAATCTCCAACTCTGAAGAATCAAAAAGGAACACTGTGTAAAGATTCTTGAACAACCTCATACAGATAACCGTCTTCAGCAACATGTCTCACGGAACTGTAAGGTTCGTCCACAACATAGTTAATGCTGTTTGCATAGCACTGACCGTTCTGGAAGTGTCTGCACCACTTACAGCAGTGATACATAGCGTCTAAATCATTGTTGCACTTGTCTTCTGTAGAACGCTCTATAGGGCTCTCTACACGCTCTATAGGCAACGATATAGTCTTTCTTCGTACTCTCTTCAGCATTTTATTCCCCGCTTTCTAAAATGGATTGTGGTAGTGTTAAACACTGTAGCAGAAAAGGTGCTAGGTGTAAAATCACCTAGCACTCTATCTTATATGTCTATCCTCTTACCAGAATCTTCATTGTCATCGTTTGAAACATCTTCAACAGAATCCTCGGCATATATGCTATCAAAGCGCATTCTATCGAAATCCCAGTTAATGATTACTTTCCCCAGTGTTCCCTCACGCTGTTTTAAGATTCGTATTCCCATCTCTTTATCATTTAACATGACCTCATCTCTAAACAGCGCTAGCACATTATCACTGTCTTGACCTATGGACTGTGTGTACATAATGCTACCTAACTCTGGACCCGTCTTCTTACTTGTGTTCTTGTCAGCCTGAGAGTTAATGACAATAGGTATATGCCAACCTTTAGCAGTCTTCTTCAGGTCTCTGGTAATGTGCGTAACTCTCAACCAATCATCTTTAGCCCCCTGTTCATCTTCCATGAGGTAAGCACCATCTACTAACACTAAATCGGGCTTCTCTCTTTCAATCACGGAAATAACACTAGAAATTCCCGTTGCGGATTCAATAATAAGAGGCTCAAGTTTGGGAAGGTCTTTGTCCAGAAATTCAAAAGTAAGCCTGTTCTTGTTCGGCAGAAAGGTTACCTGACTTAAAGGCATTATAGCTAAGAGCACCGTTCATCATACCGAACAGCATTGCTTCAAATCTATCCTGCATTAGTTCGGTGCTCATCTCTGTGATAAACACACACACCTTATACCCTGCAAGCATAGAGTAAGCACCTAACAGAACAAGAAGCCAAGTTTTTCCAACTCCTGTTCCTGCTATCACAGTAGTAAGAGTTTCTTTAACAAGACCTTTAAGAAGATAGTCTAAGTGTGGTATACCAGTCGGAATACCTATCATTCCCTTATTCTTCTTTCTGTTTAAGTACACCTCTTTTCTGTCTTCAGTGTTCTTTGTAATGTCCACACTGGAAGTCTCTACTATCTCATCTTCAATCTTCCAGATACCTTTCTTCATTAAAGCATAGGCTTCTTCTGACTTTCCCTCATCCAGAAGTTTGGCTATGTCTTCGGTAATATCAGCCATGGTATTATGCTTCGCTTTAGTTCTGAGCTCACGACACCAGTATAGTAGTGTCTCTTCTGTTCCCACGACTTCTTCACCATTAACTTCTCTGGTCTCAAGGTCATAGCTCGGAAACTTCTGTAAAAGAGCCCGCTGTGTGGGTACTTCACCAGTATCCTTAAAAACACTGGAAATATAATTAAAGACCCTTCTATTATCACCTGTTAAAAAAATGAGGGCTTTATCTGAAGGTCTTTTAGCACCTTAAAATCTTTGGTCTCAACAAGCTTAGATATAAACCCGCGCTCTACACTGTAGGAAGACCTACTCTTCTTCTTTTTAAGCATACTCATCAGCTCCCAGTCAAATATTTTGAATCACTCAATAAGCATAGTAAAAAACACAGGACAAGTCAAATTGTCCTGTGCTTACGAAGAATCCTGTGTAGCTCACTGGATGTAATAGCGAACTTACTATTTGCTAACCCTCTCGTTTCAGAATTATCAATGTAATAAGACAACTCTCCGGTATTTAACATTCGAGTTACCTGAGAAATACTACTAACATTTACAATCCTGCTAAATGGAATATAAACACCTTTTTGGAGGGCTTCTAGTCCAGACCTAACTATCTTGTAGTTCTCATCATCTATAACCAAAGCTACTGTGTACTCAGTGTCCCAGTAAATATGGTTCATTAAAGACAAAACGCTGTCATCTAACTCTGCCCGACTTTCTTTCCCCACTAGCTTATTAAGAATCTTGTCGGGGAAAGTCTTGTCCTTATAGTGGACAAGACTGTTCTCATACCGAAATCCAAACACAAAACTCTGACTGTTTGAAATGTCACCCCTCAACATCGTACACCTTCTCAAAGTAGTCCGTAATTCTAATTCCATCACTCGGATGACTAACAACATACTCATAAGACCTTACACCAAATGACCCATCTTTCTTAATAGGTGTAGCCATAATTTTACCGGTAGAATAGTCTATGCTCAAGCCGTACATCTTACCTTTAGAGAACATAAAAGTATCTCTAATACACCTAACCTTCTCACCATCAAAGAAAGGGTAGAGATAGTGGTAATTCCTTTTAACTAAACACTGTATTGCTTTCTTCTTGCAAAGCTCTGCTTCAGATAAAGCCTTTTTGCTTTCTCTGTCCCAATACTCAGCACTCTCTGTCCTCTTATCTTCACCCATTGAATACTTCTCCTCTCCTGTCTTCACTGTCTATGATTATGACAGTGGAATTACCATTTATTAAAGACACAATGCTAGACCCATAGAACTCACGCAAGGCTTGCGGTGTTAGGTTCGTACATATGACAGTAGCAAGACTGTGTTCTTCTCTATAGCGTAACAAGTCCTCAAGTATAGGCTTTGCTATCTTGCTATCAATCTCTTTCCCGATTTCTTCTAGGACTAGAAACTCTACACCCTTATACTTGTCTAAAAGGTCTATCTCTATCACATCCCGCTCTTGTTTAGAAGCACCCCAACTCTCAGTGTAAGCACTAATGTATGCACTGAATGTGATACGCTTACAGGAATACCTGTTCCTATATGCTTCGGTCAAAATGATGCAGGAAAGAAAACTCTTTCCCACACCATTACTTCCCATAAAAGCAGATTCCCCCTACCTTCTCGGATGTTATTGGTTATGTCTGCTAAATACTTCTCAACAAAGACCTTCACATTCTTCAGCGACTTTTTTACCATAGGTATCAAAGTCTGTAATCTTCTTCCGCAGAATTTTTCTAGGAACACCTATCATAACCAGACTTCTAGTGTTCAAGGTCTCTCTAACAGGTCTGCTCATAACACGACACCCACATTGTCATCAGAGCTTGTGTCTTCAAAACTAGACCACTCTCTGCTCTTAACACTTGCTTTAGTGTCCTGTTGCTTTCTAGGCACATACTTGTCATCAACCCACAGAAGCATGTCTTTGTAGATAGTGTTTACCCAACCACTAGACAAGACACCAATACCAAGTCTATTCTTGTCTAAATAGCTCTGGTCACTTAAAAACAGGAACTCAATCATCCCGCAGATTTCTCTAGGGGAGAACTCTTTCAACAGACGCTTCATAATTCCCGAATCTTTTCCCATGTTAGCTACATAGTAGGGATAACCACTCTGTTTGGAAGTCTCCTTAAAGAAGAACACAAGGTCTGTAGCCTTAAAGTTATCTATGTGCTCATCAAGATTTTTCGTACTTCTTCAGGAAAACAGCGTAAGGCTCATTACCATACTTCTTTGTATGAGGAAGAATCTTGTACAGGCGGTGCAGGAGTAGTCTCCATACCACGAGCTTCTAAAAACTCTTTCTTGAGATTCAGTTTAGGTGTACATTTCATGTGTGCTTCTCCCTTCACGTTGAACTTTGAATCACAAACAGTATAAGGCTAAACGCTCTAAAAGACAAATAGCCCGACTGGATAAACACCAATCAGGCTATTAAGTTTTAACCCGTGTACTGAGATACCAACTCTTGAAGAGTGCTCTCAACAACACTGCTCACCCGCTGATAGGCTTGCTCAACAGTCTCACCTTCTTGAACGGTATCTGACAACCAAACATCAGCGCGGAGACTTTCATAATTCTCCATATTAATGGTAGAACCTAAAGAGATTCCAACTACTGTACCACCACTCAGGTGTTTTACAGAATGGTCATTGGGAACACCACTCTTCAGCACTTGCTGATTGTCTTTAGTTCCCAGTGTGACCTGAGGAGTTTTCAAGTGCTTTGTCTTTAAGACCCTTCTTCAATGCTTTGCTCTTTAATGCCATGATATTTTTCTCCCGTCTTCTAAATCACTTAAATCATCCCGTGCGCTTCAGAGTTCTTAATGGTAACGGCGACAACATAGTCTTCACCATCAAGTGTAAGCTCAATGACACGACCTTTATCATTGAACTTAGTACAATGGTAAGAAGAATCAAGACCAAACTGATTAGACACCAAATGTGTAGCAGTCATAAGTCTTTCTACTGTAGCATCACCATCATCAAAAAAACTTCTTTCTCTTCAACCACTTCACTCTTTTTTTACTTTTTGAGAGCCATTTTCTACACTTCCCTCCTCTTTGAAAAAAACAGGTCATTGACCTTTTGAAACTCTTCATGTACCCACTTAGAAAACGATGTTCTGCTATAAGAAACACCTGTAGTTAAATGAGCTTTCTCAGCGCACCTAACTATAGCTTCAATGTGTTCTTGTGTGTACATCCTTCTATTGTGTAATCTGAAAGGTGTCGGGGGATTAACGCAGACACTTCCCACTTCTCACTGTCTGAGAAGTCCTACCTAACGCTGTAGCAAGAACTGCTAAATTGTACAGGTAGGTTTCTCGTCCAGTGATAGGGGACTTATACGGAATCTTCTTTCCCCAAGGTGTCTTATCAAACTCCATTTAATCACTTCCTCTTCGCGGCTGACTTAAAAGAAGACTGCTCAACACTCGGCATTGATTCCTTCTCCTTAACAGAAACGCTGTAGGTAGTGGTAACATCGGTAAAGCTCTCTACCACATCTAAAGACAGTCTACCTTCTGCTACAGCACTGGACAGCTTATCCTCATTGACTGTTCTAACAATGTGCTCATCAATAAGGTCTCCCATACCCATAGATTCTAAAGTGTCTACTGCAAGAGCCTCATTGATTCGCATTGTCTTTCTGGCGACCTTACCCGCAATGTACTCATCATTCTCTAAGAAGAATGAACCCTTGTCATCTTTGACACCATACTCCTCAGCATACTGCTTAATTCTCTCAGCAAGCTCCTTCTTTCTAGCATCCAGACTTTTTAATCTGGTCTGAAATGTCGGAGTATTCAGCACTAAGCTTGAACACCTCTTCCTTAGAAAGAGAAACAGGGTGGATTAACGCCTTTTTTAACTTTGACATTGACTGCTACCTCCTGTGGTTTTTTCTGTAATTGAAAGTCTAGCACTTTATCTAGTAAAGGTCAATTATACCCTCTGCTAAACATTTGGCGAACACCTTTAACCAGTGTAAGAGACTTTGGAAGCTTATACCTTAACTCTCTGTATGTCTCTAGTCTTGTCTGAAAGTGTCTCTTCAAAGAATAACAATCCTCATATCTCACGTCATACACTCTTACAGGGTCTAGCTTACCCACTTTTCGTCTTCTGATTCTACCTGTAGCTTGCTCCACATTCTTAGCATTGTTCAGAGAAGATACTAAAAACTCTACTTCCCACGATTTTACATTTGTCCCTTCTGTAGCTTTTGCATATGTCGCTAAAGTGATTAAACACTCTCTATTCTCTGCCCGCTTCATCATCTCGGACGAACTCTCTTTGCTGTCACCATAGTACAGTAAAATCTGTTCTCTTGGAACCACACTACTCAGATACTCACAGTACAGATTGATATGCTCCTTCTGCATGAAAAGGGCGATAATAGAGTGACCTTGCTGATACTCATACAGAATGTGGGAACACACTGTTTCCATCGTTTCAGGGCTTGCTACGGCAATATTATCAACGGTTAAATACGAAATCTTAGGTCTGGAATGAAAAGGAATGTCCTCAACATAGCAAAGCTTACTAGGAATATCCTCTGTGGGAATATCATAGAGATTGACCACATCTTTACCCACAAGGATAGGTGTGTATCTAAAGGGACTGTCAATAGTCCTAACCTCTACTTGACAAATATCTTCATCATCTTCCCGAATTTCGTGCTTATAACAAATGCCACCAAAGAAAAAATCAAACACAAAATCAAGACCGTCAGAACGTTTAGGTGTAGCAGAAAGACCTAAACGATATTTGCTGTTAAACTTGTCAACCACATTGAAGATGTTTAGACCACAGTGGTGTACCTCATCATGTACTACCAGACCAAACTGGTTAGTGTACTCTGCTAAATCTTCGGGGCTCATCCTGTTCAGTGTTTGAAACATGGCAATCGTTACCTGTTCTCCCACTTTTCTAGTCTTAGCTTTAATCAGACCAACATCTATTTTACCAAAGCACAATTCAATGTCTTTCTTCCACCCCGCAACTAGGTCATCCTTGTGTACTAAAATCAAAAGTCTTCTGCCCCAAACTTTTTGCAATGTGCAGAGCTAGGATAGACTTACCCTTACCTGTTGGTAACTGAACAAGCTGTTTGGGGTACTTCTCACCTAACTGAGCTAAATAGGCTTTCTCTGCCCGCTCTTGGTCATCCCTCAGCTCTAGCAAAAATTTCGGGAAAGAGACAGGAACCTCTTTCCGTGAATCAGTAACTAAAGTCGGCTCTTCACCTAAAAGCTCTGAAACATTAACACCTGTAGGGACTGAAAGAACTTTCGCTCTCTCCCCGCCACCTACACTAACACTGTGCTCTGTGTAGTAGGTTAAAGTCGGCAGGGATAGAAACATGGGAGTAACCTGAGAATTTAATTGCGCTATGATAAACGGGATTGTCCCTAGTAAGATACCTCTTCAGCGCATTACGCTGTTCAAGAGTTAGACCAAAAAAACTTCTTGTCTGTTTGACACTTCAATCTTCATAACCACCTCACTTGTTAAAAGCTGATAAATCGTTTACTTGCAAAGAGCATAACACACAAAGCAAAAAAAGCGCAAATGTCATAAAAAAACTTCCTAAAGACCTAGAAAATCGCTTAGTTCTGTAATATTACAGACCTAATATTACAGACCTAACATTACAGACCTAATACTAAATCTGTAATACTACAGACCTAATATATATATATATATAAATAATATAATTATATTAAATTATATAAATAATATTAAATTAAATAAAACCTAGTAGTAAACTACTAGGTTTTTATTTCTAACCACACTCGAGCTGACGCTCTTCGTTGGCGGAACACTAAAACACTAAAGCTCAGCTGTTTTAGCCTGTGACTGTTTTAGTCTACGACTTCAGCACCAGAATCAGGTGTTTCAGTGTCTTTAGCAGGATTCCAAGTACCATCATAGTCAACATAGTAGTACATGTAACCCTTATTCGGCGCGATAGATTTCGCGGAGCGAATGTAAGCGTTTGTAGCCATAGCACCTGTTTTAGTCAAGAAGTAGTTAGAACCATTGATGTTTAACCACTGGTTAGCAAGCATTCCCCCATCACCTGCAAGGTAATACCAACTGCCACCAGACTTAAACCAAGTGTCGCGGATAAGAAATCCTGCGTTATCAAACACATACCAACGACCAGAGATGAAAGCCCACTCACCTTTTAGCTGTCTTCCATTCTCATCAGTGTATGTCCATCCCGCAACACTCTGAGACCAACCAGTATGTGCTTTAGCTCTGTGTGCAACACACGCCATGTAAGCAGTCCACGAGGTAAACTCAGCACACCAGTACACACCATTCATGTTATACCAAGCACCATACTTAGTGTAGTTTTTATCTCCCGGGTTTGCTTTCTTGTCCTCTAAATGGGCATTACTGGCTTTCTCTACATACCCGATTTCTGCTCTGGCAACAGCAACCATCTCTTCAGCAGTACAGGTGTCATCACCAAACATAGGTCTGCCAAAACCGTTGATTAGATTCGTACCACCGACTTCGGACGCTGAAAAATATACACTTTTTCAGCAACACAACCACCATCTCTGGAGAAGTATTTTCCGGCAGAAGTGTTACCCTCTACAGTAGTCACCTTAAAACGATTAAAGGGAAGTCTCTCTACACCTACTACAATACCAACGTGTGCAACACGTTCTTTTCCTTTGCTGTAGAAGTAGACTACATCACCAACTTTAGGCTCTTTGAACCAATGTCCCGCTCTAACAAAAAGAGCTTTTCCACTGACTGTGTATGAGGTGTAATCACCACACAGTAGCTTCTGACCCGCTTGATAAGCATTCATATTTATTCACCTCCAATGAATATTAAAACACTGCGGGAAGGTTAATCCCGCAGTGATTGCTGTTAAATTTAGTTACTGTTTGTCACCAGATTCAATAAGCCGAGTGAACATCTGATGAAGACCTGTAGAGGCAAGACCAGAAAGAGCACCAAATACAACACTCTCAAGGGAAATACCTTTAGCAACACACCCGAGAACAGCACCAAGAACTGCAAGAATGGTCGGAATGTAGTCATTAGAGACTGCATCCAACCACTTAATGTGCTTAATGCAGTAGCCCACAATCAGGCAAGCAAAGACCACAATCGGAATGTAATACTGTGTAAAATTCATCTCCATAACACTTTCTCCTTAAAAAAATCACTTACTCCGTTACTTTATTGTCTCGCAGGGGAAGTTTATCCACTTCTCTCATAACCTTCTCTGCTGTCCCATTACCACCTAACTTCTTATAGGGTATATAGAGATAGTCATAGAGGTTCTCATACTCATCATGAGTAATGTACCCGCGCTTAATGTATTCGTTACGCAGAAATAAGATACGGTCATGACCTATTCCCACTAAAGAGGATGCCTGCTTCTGTAGGGATTCAGTCTGATTAGTGTCGTTCTCCTTTAATTGGTCTAAACACGCCTCTAACTTTTTCAGTGTTTCAGCGTGTAGCTCAAAACGCTTTCTACCAATCTCTCTGGTTTCCTTAACATTAGTTTCAATCAGAGCTTCTAACTCTTTTAGCTTATCATTCTTCGCGTCCCTTCTACTGATTAGAAACTGAAGAAATGACAGAACACCACCTGTTAAAAAGGCGGTAAGGACATAAGATGCATCCATATAACACTCTCTCCTCTGTTTATAGATTTACCGCTATTTGTACACCACGATTGTTTGTTCACAGGTTGTGTACCTGAAGGTCTCTATAAACAGAGAAGACAGGCTTTACAAACCTAAAGGCTTTTAGTTCCTCAGTTTTGGCGGTTTTATAAGTTAATCACCAGAACGTTCGGGCTCGGAAGGTGTAGCAAGATTTCCAGAATCGTAGTCATATCCTGTAATGATTGTGAACTCTTCCTTAGTGATTCTACCCTTCTTCACAGCGTTCTTCACCATACCTAAAGTCCAGAAGTGGAAGCAGTTGTAGTACAAGTCTACCTTTCTACCAAAGCTACTCAGACCCGGTTTCTCTTCCCACCTATTCATGTCTCTTCCTCCTCAGCATCTTCAATACTGCTCATATCCTCTGCCTGACTGTCTTTGTTGGGGAGTGTAACATCAGCCATCATTGCAAGGTACTCAATATCAGACCCCTGTCTGACTACCTTTGCAACTAATCGCTCATAGCGTCTACTCTCTGCCACACTCTCTGTTAGTCGATTAAACAGCATCTAAATCGCCTCCTTAACAAATGGCGCACACAGGTGTGCAATAGGCAACATCAAAGGCTTTCTTCTTGCGGAATCTTCCGTCTGCTTCAATGCAGTGTACGTTACTGGAATCCGTCTGAGAACAAGAACGTGTCCAGATTGCTCTAGGTGTCTGTTTGTTGTCAATACCAAACACTTGCATCTGCGGAAATACCTCATCACCTCTAAGGGGTTTGGGGTCTTCACTAGCAAAAGCCCAGTACTTAAAGGTACGACCTTCAGAACCCGGAGAAATGTCTCCCGCGTCAATGTTAAGCTCTGTCCGAGAGGGCAAGAAGAAGTAATCAAATAACTCTGTTCTATCTCCACCACTTTTATCTCTGTCAACAAAGTTACTTATTGCTATAGGAACCTGAACGGGTTTAATGCAGGAAAGAAAATCTTCCTCATATCCACTCATGAATCCCGCAACACCTTTATACCTAGAGACTGGAAATCAAAAGGTTCTTAGCATTAAACCAGTTAGATTCTTTCTTAGAGTTTAACCACTGACGAGATGTTAGACTGAGACCAGTTTCCATAACCAAACAGTGCATTGTCAAAAGTATTGTTTGTTTTAGTGACAGTTACATTATCGAAAGACCCTAAAGGTGTACCACCAGAACCTACAGTAGCGGTGATTCTTGGCTCAATAATATCTGTCACCTCATTGAGAAAACTAGTTCCCCTTTCTTTCTAGTGGTAAGGGTAAAAGCTGTTCGATTCCCTAACAACAGTGATAACACCATTAACAGGGACTTTCTTTGTCAAGGTGAACACATAAGTATTACCCTGATAGACAAAGTTATACTGACCAGTAGCTAACTCGCCTGCACTAGCACAGTAATATGCCTCTCTATCATCAAAGGCAACATCCCTAGGTGTAGTGTAGTGCCACTGAAGATACATGGCATGAACACTATCTCCGTTCTTTAATGTGGCATCATTAAAGGACACCACATCATGCGGAACACTGTATGTTACACCTGTACTCTTGTCTGTCCACGGGACAGTAATCTGAGTCTCAATATGAAAGACCTTAGTAGCGTTACCACTACGGACAATTCTAGCAATCTGCTCAAGACTACTGATTTCCTCAATTCTTGTTCCCGCTAAAATATTCAAAAGTACATTCTGGTTGCGTAACTCCTGAACAATCTTCTGACCGGTTTCATCAAGAATCAATGGCTTTGTGACCTTACTCATTGCGCCTCCTTACTCTTCAAACGTGACACAAAGCGCTCCGTCAACAACAGAAACACCAAGGTCTTCAATAGAATCTTTAACAGCAGTAAAGACAAAGTTATTATCCTTACTAAGCTCACCAATGACCACATAGCTAGTCGTGTCTGTTCCGGACGGAACACTTGCACCTGCAACCGTGGTAACTAAAACTATACGTCTTCTGAAGTCTCTGCCCCAACTCTGTTATCAACCATAGTGTTTGAGGTATTAACTCCCGCAGTATTTCCATACTCTTTAAGGGTAGCTTTTTCCGTCAAACACTTTTTCCTCAAGCTTAATGTAAGCATACTTATTTGTACTGGAAAGCTCCACACTAGAAGACTTAATGAATGCAGAAAAAAACCACTACTCATAACCACACAGTTAGTAAGTGTTAAAAGTATTTCCGCTGAATGAGATAGAACCGTTTGACATTGGGATAACACTGTTACCAATGACGCCCATCATTCTCTTAAACTTAGTATCAGCAATCTGCTGTACCTCATTTAGCTCTACCTCTAAAACAGGTGCATTAGCACCGAACACTACACCGTTAAAGGCTTTCCTCTCGCTGTAGTTGCTATATTTAGAAAAAAATCAGGCATATGTCATCACCTCTTATGCAAGGTTAATTGTAAAAGCGCATTGTTCTTTCAATCACCATCTCGTTAGTCTTGGTAAGAACTGCATGATGCCGATTGTTAATCATGATACCACTGTTTGCAACGGCAGTGGCATTACCACCGAAGATTCCAAACTCTCTCCAAGTACCATTACAATCATTCGCCTCAAAAGTGTGGGAAATCTGGATAATATTGGAGGGTGTGGTTGTGACACTAAAGCCAGAATCTAAAAAGGAAATCTCGGCGGGAAGAATCGGAACTCTACCAATCTCAGAAACCAGTCTGGTAGCATTCTCACCAGGCGCGGGAACAGAAGAATCCCACGAAGGATTACCACTACCCACAGCCCAATACTGAATACCAGAATAACCTGTCTGACCTTTAATCAGACACATAACCAGTTTAAGAAAAGAATTTACAATCAGGTTTGTGACCAACTCTGGTTTCAACCAGAACACCATTCTTGTAAATCTTGTCTTCAATACGACCTGTCATGCTCACACTGGTAGGCTCATCACCAATCAGTTTTAGCGCAGTGTTTTTCTGCCTCATGGACATTTCCCGTTAAATTATCGTTAAACATTCTCTACCTCCTCTGCTTTACCTATAATAGCATATTTTACATTCCTACTACACCCTGTAGCGTAGGATAAATAATTTTTGTTGTTCCTCTAAACGTGACAACATCGAAACACTCAGGACTTCCTGTAACAGCATTGTTTGTCAAACTAAAAGGTGTGTTAGTAAAGAATCCAACAACACTGTCTCTGTCTGCTTCTCTCTTAAACCCTTGTACATCACTGAAGATTCCTACAGACACACAGTCTATAGAACGCTCTGTAAGCTCTACTTCCTTTGAATCTTCAGGATAGTATGTCTTTAGCTTTCCCGCGTCTTTCTCGGCGTATTTGAGGCTCTTAGAATCACTCTCTGGAAGTCGGATGGGAGTGTCTACAAGATTATCAATAGTTGCTCTGATTAAGAAGTCTTCAGAGAAGGATTCAACTACAACATCCTTAAAAATGTCAGGGTCAACACCATTACCCCGCAATTCCATCTCATTTAGGATAAAGGTGTCATTCAACACCTTATCACCTACATTAAGAAGTTTCACGGGAGTTAAACCTAATGTGCTAGGTATAGAAGTAGTCTCAACCGTACTCTCTTTTACCTTGTCTCTAAGGTACTCATCAATTCCCTGAATCCTACAGGACACATAGAACATGTAATCATACACTAGTCCTAAGTCTACATAGTACGGAATGAACTTCCTGAGTAGTCGATTAAACTTGTCGGCATCAGGAAAGTAATTTCCGAAGTTGTAGTCCATCTCAAGTTTAACTTTGATATAAGGATTGTCCTGTGAATCATAGAGAACTTCAGATTGAGACTTAACACCGCTGACAACCTGTACGATAGAATCTAGGGACTTCAACAGAACCTTTCTTTTTCCACACACTATTCAGTAGTGGAATTAAAAAAACCTCAAATAGTCATTGGGTATTCCATGAAAAACTTCAAGACCGTACTGCTCTGCTAAATACGGAAGAACCGCTGATTGTGTGGTTCTAGGGTTCTAAGAAAAAGTTAGACCGTTTATGTCTTCAATCACCGGTTTGAATCCACCATCACCTAGTACCTGAAGGTATCTTTTTGAGGGCAAACTTCTCTTTAACATCATCCTCTCTATGGGACGGCGGGAATCTATCATAGATTTTTTTAGCCCAAAAATTTTTCAGAGCTTAAAAGTTTAGCTCCCAAGTAATCACCTCCTTATAGGTAGTTTGCGGTAATGTTTAAGGTTCCAAGAGTGAGGACATTCTGCACCTTACTAGGTCTAATAATGTCACTGCTAGGGAGAAGAAATCCTAAAAGACAGAACACCCTTAATAGTGTTCTTAACCTCGAGTCTCTAAATCAGACTTGATAAAGGGTGTCGCCGAAAAGTAAACTCGCCGTAAGCAAAGGTGGCTTGTGTAATAAAGGATTTAACCTCTTCTAGCACCTTTTCTTTGTCATAGTCTGAATCTACATAAAGAGTTCCAACAATGTTTACCGGCTGTTTAGTGTACTCGTTTATGTCATAGGTTGTTCCAATCATGCTTCTAGGGGAAATAAACGCAGAAACAGCTTCAACCATCTTAGGGGTGAACTCCCTACCATACCGCATCATGTAAAAAAATGTGGGCAAGTCTTTTTGTCCTTCTCATCTCGGATAACTTTAAGTGCCAAGAAATCATAGAAGTTGATTCTCAACAGGTCTTCATAGTCACCAAGGGTTACAAGACGGTCTCTAGCTCTAAAACTTGCGGGAGCGTTGATTTTTAATACTTTTCCAGACTTTCTTTGTTGTGTCCTAACGTTGTAGCTTTTAAGTTAAAGGTGGAATCAACACCCGCAATACTAGTGGCTAGTACAGTAATCTGATTGGCTTCCACATTACTTGCTTCACCACCACCTACTCTGTAGTCTGTAGTTATGTTATTAGACAGAGCAACAGGAATCTTTCCGCGAATACCATTACCAAAGGTGATTGTACAGTTATCAAAGTCATCTACACTAGCAGTGTACACCTTACTGTTCTCATCACAATCTAAAAAGGAATCTACTCTTCGCTAGATTTCTCTCCCCATACCTTCATCAACGTACATCACCAGTGAATCAACTAAAAACACCTGTGTAGTTGCAAACAAAAAGTCTGAAGAGGTGTTCCTCTGGAAGAACCAAGAACGTCTTGTGATACGGTTTCACCACTAACCACATTAACTGTGTGCCCTTGTAGTTTCCGTGGGTATCTTTCTCATTACCTAAAGAACCCGCGGGAATAATTAAATCCTCTGAGGTCTCATAGGTAAGAAGAGCAAGGTCGGCAGAAGCAACAGTAGTAACCCGTGTTCCTTTAGGAATAACTGTATCAGTTTCTTGCATGGAACTTAAAACAAACACCTGTGGGTAAACACTGGCTGTCTGATTATAGGGGTTATAGCCTAAACACTGTGCTAGTATTACTGCCAAGTCTCTGCTTTGGGTGAGTGGGTAACACCACGTCGTTAGCAATAACATCAGAGTACAAAGACAGAATATCAAGACCATTAGCTAGAGCTTCAAGAATCACTATACCCGCATCTGTCTCACTGGTATCAGTGTATTCGGGCATCTTCTCCTTTAGCTTGCGAATTAAAAGCTCTTTGAAACCATCATAGTCTCTGCTTGTGTAGTCGATATTTACCGTAGGTTTTCTCATTTACTTATACCGCCTATCTTTAGCTTTTCAGTGTAGGTAGTGTTATACCTCAGTATGACAAATGACACCGAAGCAAACAGATACTCAGTACCATCATCGTCTACTTCAACACTAAACTCTATACCATCTTCTGAGCACTCTACTCTTTCCTCAAGTCTTTCAATGTCCTCTACAATTCGGCTCTTTAACACCTGTTGCAAGGATTCATCGTTCTGTTCAAACAGTGAAGTCGAGACCGAAGTGTATATGTCTGCCTCCATCGGTCTCTCCAAAAAGTTGGTAATAAGAATCTGTCTAATGCTTTCCACAATATGTGTGGGGTCACTAGCACTTGTGGTACTCATAGAAACACCACCTCTATTGTTTATTCGGAATGGATAACTTATTCCCGTGAAACCACTTTGTGCCATTAGTTACCTCCTAGATATTACTACCACTTACAGTGCCACTAGCACTCAACGAGTTACAGGTGACACTTCCTTGAACTTCAAGATTACCTAAAACAGTGACTTTATCATGCTCAATTTTTAGGTCACATACTCCTGCACCAACATTGATGTTAATAACACCGCTTTTCATAGTGATAGTACAATCCGCATAGTTAATAATGCGGAGCTTGTCAATGTCTGAATAGTTAGTCCCTAAAGGTGTCATACTCTTCTGCCACCAATTACCAAAGTACATCGGTCGATTCACATTACCTTCTACAAAGGACACAATGACTGTTTCACCGTTAGTTGGAATACAGAAGTCTCCACCATTATCATAGGCAACAGGAACACAAGGTTCACACCATGCACTCTCTGTCTCACCACCTAAAACTCTAGGACACTTAACCTTAATTCTTCCGCGCTGTTCGGGGTCTGTAATGTTTGTGACTTTAGCTTGATACATACCATAATATTTAGTTTCTGCCATTGTTTCATCACCTTACGGAATCACAAACACTTGACCAGGATAAATCAAGTTTGGATTAGCAATCTTACCTGTGTTTGCTTCATAAATCTTAGTGTACGAAGCACCACTACCATAATACTTTTTTTGCGATATTCCACAGGCAATCCCCGCGCTTAACAGTATATGTCCTTTGCGCGGGTTCTTTTTGCGGGTTCAGTAGTTGCGGGCTTGGGAGAAGGTACTTGCTCCGCAGGTGCGGGAGTACCACCGGAAGATTCAAGTTTTAACTTGTCACCAAAGTCAGTTCTGATTAAAAAGCGCGCTATGGGAATACCCATCATTACCTATTTGGCGAGTTACTTCTTTGACATAATAATTTCCACTTAAACTCTTACCAAGACCTTTTAACTTCACGGTATCTCCTGCCCTCAACTTTATAGTCGTGTTCGTAGCAATGAATTGTAAAGTGCCAGATAGTGTGTTTACCTCAATTTCGTTGTACTTTTTTCTCTGTAGCACCTTCACTGCTTTCCACACTAGGTGTAGAAGAGGTTAAATTAGAGCTTGTAGCCTTTGAACTAGTCCCACTATTCTTGCCACTATCACTGGAAGGAGCAGACGAGACTACCGCTTTCTTTTTTTCGGCTTCTCACTTTCAGGAATTTCCGCTGTAATAAGCACGTTCTTAGACCACTTACCCGTTTCAGGGTTATAAGTCATTGTTGCTTTTCTAGCCACTAAAAGTCACCTCCTCAAGTTACTAGCTTCTTAATCAAGGTAGGTATAACCACCACTAGCTTGTCTACTACTAGAGACCCATCTTCAGAGGAACTTCCTCTCATCTCACTTGAAGATTTTTCCCGAAGAAGAGCTAACTGTAGTTCCCACTGTAGTGGACACCTTCTTATCACTTGCATTGATAGAAGCTTCTTTAATCTCCACTTTCTTTGTCTCTTTATTAACCTTAGGGTTAAAAGCTGATTATTTCATGTGGAAATTTTTTATATGTCAACGCCATCTTTGGGGTTTCAATCTTACCCATTCTGACGTAATAAAAGGTATTGCCAACAAGTCTTGCGGTAAAAGGATAGACCTCGCTGTTGGCAAGCTGTGTAATAAACTCAATGTCCGTTTGGTTGCTCTGAGTGATTGTCTCCTTCTTCTCAAAGCTATACTCTGAATCTACTACACACTGAAAACCGTATTTCATCACAGAGTTTTAACTACATCCGCGTTAGTTGTATCTTTGAAAGTCTCACTATTTTTGGCACGATTCATCTTGTGTGTCCTATCCATGCAAGTGATGGTTAATGAAGGAATCCCATCACTAGCAAACACGACATCAACAGCACTTATGTAACCGTCAAAAAGTAACTCGGTAAGTTGTGTTATCCCAACCAAGCTGTATTTTAACGGAGTTTTCTTCCAGAAAAATATTGTCCTCAATGAATAAAAAGTTTGGGTCTTGTACTTGTATAGTGGCAGAATCACTACCATACACTGTCTCCTTAATATCAATGGAGTTGATACAAGCTTTCTTTTTCCACCAAAGCTTTCTACCACTTATCCAGACTTCGTACTTAATGGCTAAAACTTTTGCCACCGCGTTTGAACGTTGACAATATCAACCACCTCCTCGTAGTCTGGAATGAGGATTCTATCACCGTTCTTAATGTCAAACTCAGTCCTATACTTAGGGGTTGGCATCAAGAATTGCCCATCTTAAATTACAGTTCTCATAGTGCTTAAAAGGCAACACCGTCTAAGGTATCACCTTCTAGCCATTCATATAAGGTGCAATTATCCTCATTAAAGGTGAATCTCTTTCAGTTCCCAGAGTTGGGACACTCCACCCCAATCTTGTAGACTGTGTGGTATGTAGATACCTAGAATCTTCGTAAATCATTCTCACACCTGCCTAACTGTCAAAGTGAACTTAGTCTCAATAGGTCTTCCGTTTGAATCCATCCAAGTGTCTTCTACCTCAAGCTGAGTAAGAACAAGGGTCTTAACAAAATAACCATAAGCAAGAGTAAAAGTTGGCGGTTTCTTAAAAGACCTCTTGTTCTTCTCAGGAGGAAAAGACCCTCAAGAAATTTTCGGGCTGTATTTATTTTTACCACTAAAGGGTTTGTCATAATAGTAGACTGAGAAAGAAAACTCTCTAGCCTTTCCACCTGTGTACTGTGTCAATGGATAACTCATCCCCGGAGATTCTATCGGTGTAACTAACACCTCTGGAATATGGAATGGTGGTGGGGTTGAACTGAAAGTTCAACCTCCTATTATTATCATTCCTTATAATGTGACACCTAGTTTTAGCTTTACTGTTTGAGTTAAATTTAGTTCCCATATGTAGTCACCACCTTAACTGTTATAGGTTCTCATCTCATCAAGCTCACCTTCACCTTAATATACTCCATAATCTTAACCGCAAGTCTCTTAGCCTCTTCATCGGAAGTTCCGTTAGAAACAATCTGGATTGCTCCTGATTAAAGACCACAGAGGTGTTCTTGTTGTTCTCATAGGAATTGTGCGTGCTAGTGTCTGTAGAGGTCATATAGCTGTTTCTCTGTGTGGTAGTCGTGTCATAGGTAACAGCTTTACTAGCTTTAATTCTACCGCCAATATTGTTTATCTTGTTGGAGAGTGTACTAGCTAGTGAACCAATCCATTCAGTGTTCTTCTTCAGTGGCATTACTGCCTCATCTCCCTTCACCAACACCAATGATGCTAGGCTTATTAAACACACCACCATTCTTATACCACGAAACACTAAACTTCGGGACTTTTTGGCGGGGTAAGGGAGAACAGACCCGTCACTGTAAAATGCGGCAATTTAATCTCAGGGAATTTCAAAGACATTCCACCAAAGATTCTCTTAATAGCATTCACACCGTCTTGTACAACACTCTTTGCTGTGCCAATAACATTACTGACCGTGTTCTTAATTCTGTTAAACACATTGCTAACAGTGTTTCCAACACTGCTTAGGGACACTAGATACCGTGGATTTAATAGCGTTAAAACCATTAGACACGTTGTTAGAGATTCCAGACAATACACCTGAAATGATAACTTTAACTGCATTTCCACCCCGCAGTTACATAGGGACTTGACTACACCAATGGCAGTAGAAACAGCATTACTAATGTTGGTCAAACAGTCTGAACAACACCAAGGATAACACCTAAAACAGTGCTAACGGTTTCAAGAATATTGTTCCACACTTCTACGGCTACATCTCGTGCTTGTCCTAAAAATGTGGCAACAGCATTCACAACAGCGGAGAATGCAGTGACAATGGTCTGCCAGATATTGGTAGCTACACCAACAATGAAAGCTACAATCTCATTCCAGTGGTCATGAATCACTATTGCAAGGTTAGCTACTACAGCAATTATTCCCGCGATTACTCCTGCGATTAAAGCAGGAGCACCTAAAATGATTGCACCAACAGCAGCAATAGCAACACCAACAGTCATCAGTATTGCTTTAACTACATCAAACCCGCTCTTCCACTGACTTACAAAATTTACTACTGCTAGGACAACACCACCTATTACAGCGGCAATTCCTGCAAACACTGTCTGAACAACACCAATAGTGCTCTGTAAGGCTTGAGTGATTCCAACACTCTTCACTAGCTGTGCAAAAGCTAACAACTTCGCACCAACAAAACCAAGCACTCTTCCAACAGTAGAAAACACTCTGGTAAGAAAACCAAAGGCTTTACCTAAGAAGGTGGCAACACTGGATAAGACCTTAAAGGGTATGACAATGACACTAACGACTTTAGCCAACAGTCCAAACACTGCATGTGCGCCATTAACTGCAACAACAAGAGCTAACAGTCTTAAAGAGACTTCACCTACACTGCTACCAAAGTTCTTCCAGTCTTCTGCACCACTACCACTAAATAGAAAAAGAAGTCTGTAACACTATTTATAATGTCCTCAAAGACTGTTCCATCTAGCTTTACTTTTTAGGGTTATCAACGAAATCGTTTAAGTCACTAGTTGCTTTACTCCACCCCTCTGCAAAACCCCTCAACAAAGTTATCAAACTTATACTTCAGGTCGAACAAAGGATTCAATGAGAGGAAGAACACCTAACTCATTCGCTTTATCAAAAGTATCTTCTGAAAGCTCAAAAGCTGTTCCATCCCTCAGACAATGCACGAGCTACAACCATAACACGCATCATTGCAAGAGTAAGACCATCAAAAGAAGTTGTTCTTAGTATCAAACCCTGCTAAAACGGTCTTCATATCTTCAAGGCTTCCATTCACTGCGCTTTTAGCTGTCCCAAAGGAATTGGAAACATTCTGAACAAACCCTGTGACATTGGTTCTAATTCTGAATAGGTCATTCTTCACGCAATAGCTACAAGACCCACAGCTAAAGCTAAAGGAATCAGTGCTCCTACAATCTTAGCAATACCACCAGTAAGTGTGCTAGAGATAACACCAAACGACCCAGAAAAGTGGGAGAGCATAAAGGACAAATAGCCCAGAGAACCCATCAGCTTTAAGGCTGTACCACCTAACACAAGAAGAGCACCAGAAAGTGCAATGGCTAAAAGGGCAAACTTGGCAATCTTGGGGTGTTCAGCCACAAAGTTAGCAAAGGTCTTTAATAAAAGGTAATAGTGCTTTTTCAATGGCTCTAACAGGCTGTAGAAGGTCTGTAAGCGCACCTCCAATAGTATCGGCAATCTTATCTAGGGAAGACTTTCCAAAGTAAGCGCAAGGTCTGTAAGCATACTTGCAAACATATCATATACACCACTATCGGAAATCTTTCCTAAAAGAATGAAAAGCCTATCACTCATATTGGAAAGCAACTGCATAGGAGAACCCGCCATACTAGCAGTCATTCCAACCATCTTCAGCTTTTCCATTAGGTCTGCAACTTGACGGCTTCTCTCCTCAATAGTCTTTCCAGTAGCTTCTCCAAGAATCTGGTTAATATCCAAAGAAGCGTTTCTTTTAAGTGATACTTTATTTCCCTCGGCAATATACTCATTGATAGAACCCATAGCTGCTTGCACACCAGTACCATAGGCGTTGTGCATTTGGGGGTTAAATGCAGCCAAGTCGGAGGCATAGTCCATAAGGGTCTGAGTAGTCTTACCGCTAGAGGTAGTTATAGAATCAAATGCTTCAATACCATTAGCTTTTAGCATTTGCACCACAGGTAATAAGTCCTCGAATGCAAACACACTTTTTTAGCCGCATAATCTTGAATATCAGCAACAACTTGTTTTCCCGTCTTATCAGAATCTTGGTACAAGGTGTTAAAGGCATGGGTGGCATACCCAATGGTCTGACCGACTTGATTAACTTTGCCGATAATCTGACCATAGGTAGACAGAACTCTGGCACCAGAGTTAGCCATTCCATCACCCATCTGTAGTGCAAGCTGTGACACCGCAAGGGTATTAAAACTACTGAAACATCCTGTGCTGTAGAAGTAAGTTGGGTTAGGTTGTTTACTGCCTGCTGAATACCAAAAGAAGCATTGTCGGTTAAAGAAAGAATAAGACCTAAACCGAAATCCATAAAACTACCTCCTTTCATCAATAACTTTCTTTGTATTTAGGGTGTATTTGAAGAGCTACCAGTATTGTCTCCGTTCTCTGCTTTTAATTGCATCCGTATCTGGTCATTAAATACCCCGCGTTCTCTACATGGAGTATTCCAACACTCTTCTCTGCCCCAATGATAAAAAGTAGGATAGGGTTATGAACCTCAATCAAGGTCTGATTTATGTTCGTATTTGCTGTTATGTCCTCACTCACAAGGACAATGCCCCCATTAAAGAAAATTTGCTTGCGCAACTTCCCCCTAATGGGTGCTCCACAGTTTTTCACAGGTAAGGTCTTCAAGTGAAGTGTCAACACCAAAGGTGTTCTCTCTAAGAATCTTTTTCAAGTAATTCCCTGTCTCTCACTGTCATATCTGCTACCTGATTGATACTAACAGTAGCCCTATCATCAAACTTCATAAGTCTACTGAGAAGTACCGTAGTAGCAGAGGCGGGATTCTTTTTAATTGCGGGAACAACTACCTCTTGGTCAAAACCTGTGGGAATAGAAATAGTCCCTGTCATGTGCTTATGACCAAACGGGTCTCTGTACCCACGAATTAACTCAAAGGGAATCTCTCTCTGACCATGAAAAGGTGTGATTCTAAATTCCGAGGTGTCAACAATAGTTGTAAGCTCCTGACCACAAGAAGGACAAATGTGCTTAAACTCTACCTCAGTTCCCTTAGACAGCTCTCTAATCTTAAACGCCATATATGCAAGGTCTCCACCTAACATACTGCGGATAATGTTTCCCCAGTTTAGTCCCTGAGACTTCTTATCAAGTGTTCCGATGGACACAACACAACGTTCACATAAGGTGTTAATCAGTTTAGCACCATTTGCTCTTATATCTGCTTTACTGATTGCCTCTTCATCTCGTCCGTTCATCTCTCGGTAGGAAAAGGTGTCATGTAAAACGCCATCTCTGTCTACATACCCTGCTAAAAGAGGAATGTCTCTCACTACCCCGTCTTCATCCGTAACAGGTGTGTTCAGGTCAAGGTGTCTTACCTCTTCATTCTCTAACTGGTTTACCACTTTATCTAAGTCATTAGTCTGTGCTTTTTCAGTCCCGCCATGTTATAGTACCTCCATACTTTACTAAAACTTTTAACTAAATATTACACTAAGACCCACACCTTTTTCAAGTGTGGGTCTTTTTATCGATTAGTGTATGTTCGGTTAAATCATGTTCTCAAAGACCATAGTCAAGGTCTCAATGAGAACATCACTAGAAATAGCATCAAAGTCACCAACCTCATACTTGCTAAACCAACACTCTGCAAAGAGAAGGTTCTACGAATGTTACCGAATCTATCAAGAACATTCAGCGTCATCTCTTCTCACAGCCTGATTGGTAAACAAGCTCTTAAAGGCATCTTCAAGAGAAGCGTCCTGATACATACCTCTCTCAAAGTAATTTCTCCAAAGGTCTCACGACCGGGCAACTTGTGCTCGTGGTCGTACATGTTCTCAAATAGGTGGAGACTTCAACCTCACGGCTAAGTCCACCTACTTTCTGAAACCAACAGTAGAAGGAATACCACTGATAGACACTCTGAATCTAAATGCCTGAAGCGGGTCACTGACAAAGGTTCTAGCCGCATAGGTCTTGGTAGCGACTACCTCTTTAATCATCTCACTAAACTTCATACTCTCACCTCCTTACTTACTCTCACTGTCAATAGAATGAGCCAACTTGATAATGACAAATTCAGCAGGCTTAACAGGTGCATAACCAACCTCAATGTTAAGCTGTCCTGCATTGATAGTGGCACTCGTATTGTTACTGCTATCCACAGTCACATAGTATGCCTCATCTGCACTTCCCTTCAGCGCGCCCTGAGAACGCAAGGTCTCAAGGAATGCTTTACAAGAGGTCTTCACCTTAGACCAGAGAGTTCATCGTTCGGCTCAAACACTGCAAACTGTGTTTCCATTGTAAAGAGAACGCTTAATGTTCAGGTTAAGAAGACCGTCGAAACATACTTCATAGTGGAATCCGCAGAGTTAAAGAGAACGTGCTCCCCACACTACAATTCCTGCATTGGGTCTTGCTGTAATGCAAATGACACCAACAGGATTGAGCGTGCTCACCTGAGAAGGAGTTAAAGCTACTTCCATCTCTACAAACCCACGAACTACAGCATCAATTCCTGCGGGAGCTTTATGAACACCACGACCCTCAATGGTTCTAGCATAGACACCCATTAAGTGTCCCGCAGTGGGAACTGTCTTCAGCGTGTTAGTCAACGGGTCATTCATTCTTCCCCACGGATAAGCAAGAGCACCCGTAAATGCTGTAGTACCTTTACGGTAGCTTTAACAGCATCAACAGTAGAACCCATAGCCACATCAATAATCAGGGAACAACCCGTTATTACTACAATAGCTAATGACTGCATCGTTTACCACCTTAGAAGTCTGACCGGGAATTGCAACCATAGTCATGTCATCCACAACATCAAGTGCGGAAAGAGAATCACATAGTCAGAATCAACTAAAGAATCACCATCAGTTCCACCTGCTAAAACAACGGTCTCTTCAATGAAAGAAGTTCCAACAGTAAACTCTTCAATCCAGTTTGTCACTGTAGTGTTTGCCATAACCTTACTAACGGCATTGAGACACCCAGAACATCAGACACAGTAACACTATCAGAAGTTCCCACAGAGAATGTAAGGTCATAAGATTCATTTGTAGTATCTACAAACCCCGCATTCTTTTTTTAACAACAAAGCTTGAGGTCATTACCCCAAACACCCTCATACTTTGCGGTAATCTTAATACCACCTGTAGAGGTCTTGGTTGCTTTTACTGCATTCTTCTTCACACTAACCACATACAACTCTTTACCACCATTAGCAAAAGAAACCATACACGGGTAGGGAAGATAACTATTCGTCATAAAGGGCGTCTCAAGACCATTGGCATAATACTGAATAAACTCGGTCCAAGAACCAATCTTCTGAGCAACGTTAATCTTACCACTTCTGGTAACACCAATCATTGCTCCAACAGACGCTTAAAAAGTTCAATGGTCTGACTACCACTGACAACATCGTGAACATATACACCCGGAGCTGTATAACTAGGCATATCTTAGTCCTCCTTTTCCTTAGTCTTTTTGTTGTAGGTCTTCTTACTATCAGAAGTCTCCTCAACCAACTCTGTTACTTTAACAATGCCCTTTTCAGATAAATTCTTAATATGGGCTGTAAAGTCATCCTCACTAATGGTAATAGTTTCGCGCGAATTTAATCTAAGAGTTTTACCCTCTGTAGCTAAATCACAAACTAGCTGACCATTAACAAGGTTTGTAACTGTATAGAACATAATCTTAACCTCCTTCCCTTTCAGTGCTTGGGTGGGTCTCAATGCCCCTGTAAGTCACTATAGGTGTAGTATACCTATTCTCATCGTCTAATTCTACCCAGATAGTACAATTAACAATGGGTGAAACAATCTCTCTTTCCCCAACACCAAATCAGACTTAATAATGTTAGGTTCTACCATAACATTACAACTTCTCTCATTTCCCCCGTCATCTCTAACTTGTAGGTTAAACGACCTGAAGTGGCTGTTTAGCCAACTCATAGTCATAGTGTTCATATCTGTTTGATACTTAGCCCAGAAATCAATCTGGTAATTCAAGTTAAAGGACACAGCAGAGTTTTCCATCTCTGCACGGCTCTCAGAATCGTTTTTAGACATGACCACAGGTGCGGGGTCATATCTCTTCAAGTCATGCGTGTACCCTTTGTTGTAGAGGCTTATACAGGGGAATATCTCTATCTTAAAATCTTCTTCAGGCTTTCTAATAATGACACTAGGAACAGGAATCAGAGTTCCAGAAGATTCTACTTTAACAGTATTTTTTACCTCTTCTAGTAAGGCTGTATCTACTTGCTCAAACCAAACATTTGCGGGCATCTTTAACCTCCTTTCACTAAATCACTGAACAAGTCTTTCCAGTTATCTTTCAAAATCTTCTCTACTTCTTGCGCCGTAGGTCGAACCAAAGGTCTCGGGGGAAGTTTATCAGTTCCATACTCAAGCCACACTAACAGGTCTTTCATTGACATTCCACCTTCATGGCTCTTACCTTCAGAAGCACCAACAAAGAAGGTGACACCATTAGCTGTAGACTTAACTCTCTTTACTTCTAACCCGCTCTTTAGCTGACCTGTCTCTACCATGATAGTAGTGTCACCACCTTTAAAGCTCAATCGTTCTCTCAGCTAAAAGGTGTCCAAGACAGGTCTTGACTGTCTATATGTCCCCGCATCTTTTCAAGAACAAACTTTCCGTCTTTATCAAATTGTGCTGTAAAAGTAGGCTTTAACCTAACAGACAGATTTCTAAGGTGGTTCAGTGCTCTACCCCAGTCACCTGTTAATTCAAGCTTTAGACCCATACTCACACCCCTTTCTAGTCTAACAGAGAAGTTCTTAGCCTCAGTACAGCTAAAGTCATACAGCAAGAACACGTCCTCAACATATGCACGCGGGGTCACGCTGTCTATTAAATAAAAGGTGTTATGAAACTTCATAACACCCCTACACAAACTATCTAGGTCACTTACATCAATTCCGTTATTCTGAAGAGACTTTAATGTGACTGTAAATGTTCCCTGAAGATTCACCCCACGCACATCTTGCTCACTGATACTTGGAGAGATTACAGCCTTACAGACTAAAAGCTTTGGCTCTTTACACACTCTGTCTTTGCTTTCGCCATAAATGTTCAGTGTAGTGTTATCGCTCTTAGGGTAGAAGAAAACACCATCACCTTCTTCAGCATTACTCTGATTAAACAGTGTAGTAAAGATTTCCTGTACACCCTCGACGAACTCTTTTCGTATGTTTTTATCAGCCACCTAAAACACCTCCTAAGTTTCTTGTGGAAATGTCTTCTTCATCCGCAAGAGCTTTCAACGTGGTAAATGAAATCTGTGACACACCAAAGACTTGGTTTCTCTCAATAGAAAACACCGCAAGATAATATAGTGTGTCTGGATTTAGACCTTCAATCTCGTGAAAGTTGTCTCTAATGTTACCTGTACTCTTCAGGAGAACTGGTTCTCCTAAAAGTTTGTCACTGTAGAGAGCACCATCTCTATTCAGGTCAACTACAGGTGAAGCCCCTAAATACACTTTGTAACGACCAAAGTGACTTGTGTTCTTCATGTTCCAATGAAACTTCACACTGTCATTAGTCAAGGAATCCATGATTATAGAAACTCTAGGTGTCACTTGCTTCTCATAGTTCCTGCTAGTGTAGTGTCTATTGCTTAACAGTACATCATAGCTTTCAACTTTACTCTTGCCCTCATTTTCTAACCACAACTCATACTCCGCTTTAGCTGAATCTCTAAGCTTTATGTAGTGGTCAAACCGCTGAGACTGTTTGATATAGTTGTTGTTGTCAGCACCTAAATCTACTTTGTCTGCCTGTAACGTGGCAAGTCGTGTATAGAGTTCCATCTTTGCTAGAAGTAAAACAGGATATACCTCGCTCTGGTCTAGCAAAGATAGTTCTCCAATATCTGTAGCTCTGGATGCACCGAGCTTCAAATAGAGACCAATGTCATCGTCTGTCATAGCTGAATAAGCGGGGTCTTCTACACCGTCATTTTTTTGCTGTATGTTCACACTGTTTCTCAACAGTGAAATCATCTCTTTAACATCTAATAACATAGTCCCATCTCCTTACTTAACTCAAAGGTGCTAAAAGACCTGCTCCGTCTAAAAATCTTCTTCACGTTTTCAGGAACTACATAGGTCTTTCCCGCTTCAAGGTCGTATCTAATCATTGCAATAGTACAGGTATGATTGCTCCGCATTCTGATTTTAACATCACCGCTCGGCGCACTCTTCACCTTAATGGTCTCAGTGTCAACCTGTACCTCACTGTCATTGGTGTTTACTGCTTCAGTAGAAACACTCTCCTCCGCAAGTTCAACTACAACCTTCGGCTCAGTCTTATCTGCATTCTTCTTAACTGCCATCTTAAATTCCTCCAATTCTTTCTATAAAAACGGGGGAGTGAAGGTAATCTCCCTCCCCACAACACATGTGAGTTACCTAAACTTAGGCGGTCTCAATCACAACACCGTACTCGTTGTGAAGAAGTCCCGTTCCCCAGATAGCATACCATGCAAGGCTTCTCTTTCTGCCGAAGTCTTCAACACCGTTGTCTCTAAGCTCAATCGGAAGAGACCATGCAATACCGTAGTAAGCATCACCGAAAATAACTGCCTGAAATACATCACAGTTAGTCAGTGCGGGATTGCTACCATCACCACCAAAGCCCTTCTTGAGATATGCCTTATGTGCAGGGTCCGTCGCAGCTGCCTTACCATTACACATAAGTGTGGTCTCAATGAAACGGGTATCATCAATACGACCAATCTCACCATTAAAGAGAAGCTCAGGTGCTCCATAGTTAGAAGCGTTAATCCACGCGGAATCATCCCGAAGGTCTCTGGACTGATGCGGGTGTACGAAGCATACCCAACTTGCGTTACCATACTTCGGAGCGTTGTTAGTTGCAAGAACCTCAATCGCATCCTTAATGGTAGCGACGTTCATCTTATCAGTCGCCGTAATCTGGTCTCTGGATGCACGACCATGTGCATAGACACGGTTAGTTCCAGAAAGTGCTACATCTCTAAGCTCACAGTCCATAACCATAGCATAGTCTCTACCGAGAAGCGTGGTAGTGGTAGCCATAATGTCATCAAAAGAACTGTGAACAAGAAGCTCAGAGTTCGTCACTGCATTACCATGCTCCTGAACGGTAATCTGCTTCATAGAACCACTCAAAGCCTGCGTGGTCATGTTCTTCATCTCCTGAAGAGCACCGCCGAGCTTCAAGTTATCATAGGTAAGCATGGAAATAGTAAGACCCGGTTCTACACCAAGCTCAGTCTTCTGCGTAGCGAACTGACTAAACCGCATAAGCGGGATAGCCTTAAACTCAATCTCTTTAGAGTGAGACGGTTCGCACACCGTTACTAAACAGCGTACCACCATTAGTCTGACCAACAGTGGTTGCTACTGTAGTATCAGCATACGCCTTAACTGCAAACATACCAAAAATTCTTCTTAGCAATCTTCATATTATATCCTCCTCTTTAGTAGGTCTTTATCTAAGACCTAACTGTGCCGCAACTCTGCGTACTCAGGGCTTCTAACATCCATCGAGGCAAGCTTATCAAGATTGACCGCAGTGTTCTGAATACCAGAAACATCAGGATTGGATGCTCTCTTAGGGTGTTCTCTTATTACTGGAAGAACCACCAAGAGACTTCCTAATCTCATTACTTCTGTCCAAAGCACTTTGAATCGAGGCATCAATCTCTTCAACCGTGTTTCCACACACAAGCTCAGGGACTAAAATCTCGTCCTTCAACTCGGCGAGCTTTTCTGCCTTATAGGTCTTTACCTTGTACTCTTCCTCAAGGGATGCTCTGACTTCGGCTTCTACCTCGTCTCTATCTACCACAGGAATCTTCTCAAAGTCTTTCACCTTATTCTCAAGCTCACCCTTCAACTTAGTAAAGGGATTCAATCTCCGCTTTAAGGGTCTTAACTTCTTCAGTGTCATTCTTTCCCGCAGTAGAAAGCTTAGATACAGCCTCGTCTAACTTCTTCTGAAGGTCTGCAATAACCAACAGGTCATTGTTATGCTGTGTGGTCAGAGTATCAATCTGTACCTTCAGCTTATCAATGGTCTTGTACTCTTCTCCTTCTCTTCCCGTCTTGCCTTTTGCAATCAAATCCTCATAGTTAATCGTAACATTCGGAGTGTTTGCGGGCTCATCCTCTTCAGGCTCGCCCCCTTCTGCAAATGCCTTGATGGAAAGCATTTCAATAACAGTCTTAGTCAGTGCAACACCCTGTTCTACAATAAAACCGCGATTCTTAATCATAATAGTTACCTCCTATTGAATTAGTGTCATATTAACATACCGAAAATTCAAAAGTCTACCCACTTAATGTATACTGATAGGTATACTAAATTATTCTTCAGCTTTATTCTCGCCGTTTTTTGCAATGTTCATTTGCTCAGTAGGTGTTTGTCCATTTAACATTCCACCCGCATTTGTGGGAGACATGAAGTTACTCTGATACCACTCTTCCTGAAGAGACGGGTTATAAAAAGCTCGGGGTGGGAACTTCTCTCCGCGTCAATCTCATCAAGCTTCTCCTGAACATTATCAGTAGTCCCCATTCTCTCAAGAGCACCTCTTCTACTCTCAAGACCTAAAGACATTTCCTGCTGAATCTTCTGAAGCTCAATGAGTTCATCCTTCGGGAGTGTTTCAGGTATCTCTACCTCGTTTCTAACAAACACACCCATAGGTAACTCATCTGGCTTTTCAATCAGCCCCTCACTAAGCGCAATAAACAGAATAAGCTTATTAACCTTTTTCAAGACCTTCTTTCGTGTTATTCTTCTTAATCCGCGTTCTCTCAATCAAGGGAAGATTCATATACTGAAGAGCAACACCACTAGTGTTACTGATAGCAGTAGCACCACCTAAAAACAGTCTCAGGTATTCCCGCGATTTCACACATTGCTGTTTTAACACTGGAAATGTAACCAACACTGGCAGACAGGGTCTCCCTGTAATGCAAGGTTCTCAACTCTGGAATCTTTAGGAAGACCACCCCAGACTTTGTTAGCACCTTTCTCAAGGTTTCCAATTCTGGCACCATACACTAAAGTAATCGGCGCGGAGTGGTAATCAATGACCTCTGAAACATCACTCTTCTTAGTGTTTATCTCCACATTAAGCGGAATAATATCCTCTAAATCACTTACCCCGTGAGTTCTTCCCGCAACAGGAAAGTTCTTAATCTGGACAAAGGAATCAACCCATAAGGGTTCTCCATCGAATCTGTAAGTTCGCCATCTTCATAGACTTCAATAGAATCTTTTGAGTCCACACTTCTTTATATATCACAGTAGCTTCTATAGCTCTCTTAAACACTGCCCCCAGATTCTTTCTTAGCTCTAATAGGGTACATGATTAACAAGCTCTCTAAGCGGTCTTTATCGTGGTTATCAAAGCGCGGAAATACATACTGTGTGGGAACAACACTGATTCTTACTCTACCGTTCGGGTACTCACCAAAGGGGTCTTCTAAATCTTCGGGCTTCTCATACTGGACTTTTATCCATGCATCTCCCGACACACTCTTTGACTGACCAAGTTCTGTCAACAGAGCATCTTTCTTGTTATCGTTCCACACATCATTTAGGAAGTCATTTGTGTTCTTCCGCATAACTCTAACTTTAGTCTCTCCCGACATTCCCTCTTCTGGAACAATAACACCATTACCATCAATGTCAGCATTGACAATCACCTTGTCATCATTGATTGTAACACCAAAACTGTTCACATCATCAGGTGTATTGATAGTAAACCCTTTACCTAACTCAAAGGACACAAACTTGTTCACAAAGGCACGGCAGTAATTAAAAGTGACCTGTGGGGAATCTAAATTATCAATCCCCTCCCAGTGATAACCCTCATAGAAGTTCCATGCTTCTCTAATCACAGACAACCTGTGTGATTCATCATTAGTAAGATTTCCCGCGCTAATCAATGCTCCAATGTTTAGTGTGTCTTCAACACCATCAGAAAATCTTCTCTTAAAATTCTCTATCATACTTACCTCCGTCTTCCTGTCATCTTGTTTCTTCCCTAAAGGTAGATTGTTCTTGATGGACGCTCAACACCTTACTTCTATCTTGTGTCTCTGTGCGGTCAACATACCCTGCGTCTTTAGCTCCCCACACTGCTAATGCCCAACTGTCTGGATAATCGTCATGTGCTCCTCTTTCAGCAGGATGTGACACTACAAGATAACTACCACTGTAACCTTTTTCAAGGTCTGAAAGTTGCTGTGAAAACTTCCTATACTCTCTGGTCACTACAGTGTCCTTACCCATTGGGAATCTAGCTCTACCTGTCTTTATCTCAGTGTTCAGGTGTTTATAGATTTCCGACTTACTCTTACTGCTAAAGGTAAACAACACCACATCAAACCTAACATTGGCTTGTATTCTCTGACCGAGACTTGCTTCTCTGGTAGCATCTATCACCATTCTAGCAATTTTGAAGTTCTGAACATAGTCCATAACCATACTATACTGCTCTTCGTAGTTTTCAGCTACCTCTGGACTTATTTCTAGCCAGTCTTTTATGTAGGTGTTATAAGCAAGGTAGGTAATATCTTCTCCCGTCTCTTCGTCTACTCTGGTCTCCATTAGTACAGGATTGTTCCAGTCTACTTCTACCACAGTACATACTGTACTATCAGCATCACTCTTTCCACGACTACTACCGCCACCTATGTCTATACCTATAACATGGGTTGCCTGATGGTCTGCTATCACTCTGTCTAAATACTCGTCGCCGCAGGTCTTCTCAAGCTCACGAATATCAACGAACATACCTCTTGAGATAATCCACTTTAGGGTTGTAGCTCATCTGAAACTCATCTGAACTCTCTCCAAGACTTTTCTTCTCTCTCTCCACATATCTTGCGTACTTCTGGTTGTACTTCTTAACAACCTTGTAGTTATACTCAAAGTGATTTCTAATTGCTAATCTACCATCTTCATAGTCTTTCTTGTTGCGCTGTATGGATTCATAGAAATCACCTCGATAGGTGGTAGCTGTTCCAATCTTACAAATTGTGAGCGTTGTAAGCTGCACCCATAGGGTGAATAGATTTTTCGTATCTTAAAGTTCGATATATCTTGACACTCCTCACAGATAATGAACATGAAAGATTCACCCTCAATGTTACTACCATCACTTGCGGAGAATGCGGTACAAAAAGAACCATTGAGACAACATAACAGTCTGACCATTGGAAGTGGTAAATTCAAGCCTAAAGTCGGGGTCTGTCAATACTGCTTCAGCTTCCTTACACATCATTCTTCCGCGCATTCTGTTATAGGGTGGTCTGTGCCTGTCTGTAGCTAGGAGCAAAGATTCCTACCCAAAAACCTTCTTTGAACATTCTCAATCTTGAATCATCCAAGAACATAGGCATGTTAGCAAGCTGTGGAAGGATAATCATAAGACCACCAACAGTAATAGCTACAGTCTCAGTCTTTCCAGACTGTCTGCTAAATAGAGCTGTAATCTCTGCGCCGTCATTTTTCTAACACTGAACGAATAATGCGCTTGAGAACTGAGCCTTGATACGGGTACATAACTCTACCAGAATACACTTCACAGAAATTGTAAATCTTGTTTACCAAGTCTGTAGTGCTTATTCTTCACATTCACTTCTGTGGGTTTGAAACCAGTCATTACACTCTCAATAGCTCTTTTAGTAAAAAACCCTTTTAACATGAACACCTCCTACTACTAATTGGGTACTAATTGGGTGGGGATTGGGTAATAAGGACAGGTTATCATATCACTTCTTTGCTCCTATATGTTCAGTCCAAGTACATCTCTCTGCTTCTTTATCAAACCTCTGTCTCATGTATCTAGGGTGTCTCAATCTCCCCGAATCTTTGAATATCTCGTTTGCTTTAACCTCTACTACAGTACCCACAAGACTGTCTTTCTTCTTTGTAAAGAACTCCCTAGTCTCATCATCATACCCAGAACACTCACACACAGTCATAATGTAGTAGTCTTCATCCAATCTAATATCAAGGTTGAAATCTGAAGGAACGAACACCTCTCCACGCTTGTTTTTTGCAAGATTCTCGTATTCATTTTTAGAAATCAGCACACCGAGTAAAAGATTACCTACGAGGTTAAAGTAGTAGAACTTAGTCACAGGGGTGTAGTTAGAATCACCATAGAAGTTCCCAATAACACGCTTGTTGTTTTTATCTACCCAGTAAGCCCACTTTCTAATGTCTTTACCGGTATATTCTCTAGTGGGTTCACTGAACCCTAAAACAATTAGCTCCCTAGTCAAGAACTTTTTAATCTTAGAATATTCCCAACCTCTTGCGTGTCTATACTTCCCGCTTTTGGGTTTCAACACAAGTCCCTCACCACCTGAAGCTACAATATACTCATAAAAAGCTCTAGGCGACAACTCTCTAAGCTCTATACGCTCTTTTTAAGCTATCTCCAAACTCTCTACTGAATAAAGGATAGGCTTCAAGCTTTCCCTGCTCTCTAAGGGCATTGTAGACGCTCTGAAGAGTTCCATGTGTCTCTTCATAGAGACTACAGGGAATCTTCTTACCACAGTCATTGCTAGTAACAAGCTTAATATAATCACTTGCTACACTGTTCACCACATCTTCTAAATACACCTTTCTTCTGTGTAGTGGCATCTTTCTAAGGTCAATACCTTTATAGAAAAAGAATGTCAAAGGCGTGAAATGAGATAAACCCATTCTCAATCTGTCTATCAATAGCTTTATCCCAAGTACAGTTCATGATGCTAGAAACGTCCTTAAACTCTTTCCCGTCAACTAGCATCTCACCATCTAAAATGGTTCCTGCAAGCTCTGGAATGCTTAACTCCCTAATCTGTGGAAGACTATCTGTGTTCTCAACATAGAACCCTGTTTTTCTGCTAACTCTTCTACTAAACACTCAGCAGAATCAATGTCCTCTTTTTGTGTTAAAGTCGGTCTGTGAAAGAAAGTAGACCAGAGCTCTAGTTCCATCAAACTTCTCTTCAAGTAGATAGCCTGTATCATTTAGCTTCTCATCTTGAACTTCTTCTCCCTCAAGCTCTTTTTGCAAGCATAGGCTCATACCCCACAATTCCCGCCATTTTATAAAGCTTCGGGACAATCCCACTCTTCAGAATTAAACTCTTCTTTAATCACAGTATCACCTGAAACAAAAGTCTCTGCATCCTGTCTTCTAAAGTCTTTCAAGTTAAACATTCATGTACCTCTCTTTCGCGTTTGAACTGCTACAAGTATAGCAAAATAAAGGGTTGCAAAATGCAACCCTCAGTCTACCTCGTTGACGTGTCCTTTGTCTCGGCAATCTTCTCTTCCCTAAGTTCGTACTCTGTAACTCTCTTCTTGTAGAAGAGCATATCATCTATCCATTTTACGGTTAAATGATATAAAAGCTCTCTCCCGCATATTGTCGGTCTCTTCAGCGCAGGGAGATAAAAACTGCTTCACCTGTTCTGGTGTCATAGAGACAGGGACACCCGAGACTGCTGTCTCTTTAGGGTGTTTTCACCCATCTCTTTCAAAATCTCACTCTGTCTCCGCGCTCCCTTAAAGGTTATGTCCTCTACTCTAAACTGGTCATTCATCTCTTCTCTCCACAATCTTCAAAGTGTCTAACAAAGGGAATAGCGTTTCCCTCAGTCTGCATCTCTCTTATAGGCACAAACTGTCTACCCTCTCTTAAACAGCTCTTCAGCTCTTCAGCACCTTCATCTGTAAGGATAACGTGGGAATATATGGCGGGATTCACTAAAGTAATACAGGGGTTGTAAAGACCCATACACTGAAAGATAGAATGTCTATCCATAATTCTTTCAAGGTTGGCACTATACATAACATCAGTCAACACACCGAGACTTGTCATGTACATAATTAAGTCTACTCCCCTGTGAATCACTTCTGGCGCGTTGGTTATGTTTCTGTAATACAGCTTTAACTCTCTGCCGTCTTCACCTAACTGCTCTCTCTCAAGAACAAGGTTAGTGTACAAAGACCTAATACTAACACTAAAGTCTAAGGGTGTGAAATGCTCTCTGTAAGCATCCGAAATAGTGTTAAAGTACTTTGTGTGATTGTCTAGTATATTACCAAGACCTATATCTTTCTGAATGTCGGGACTTTCCTTCAGCACTGTGCTATCTACACATAAAATCATTCTATTTCCCCTTCTGTGTAAAAAAGGGGGGAAGAGTCTTGAGACCCCTCCCCAATCTATGTGGTCTACATTACTCTGCTTCATACTCCTCACCACAGAGTTCACAGTAGTAGTTACCAGTCTTCTTCATATACTTCAGCTTGTGACCGCAGCAGAAGTTGTCTTCACCAATCTCGTAGGGGTCATGAGTATCATGCTCTTCACCATCGTTATCAATGGTTCTCTTCACAAGCTCAATGTAAAGCTTGAGAGCATCCTCTTCTGTGTAGTCTTCTCCGAGAAGGTCAATCTCTTCCTGAGTAGCATGTTCCTCAATATACTTCTCAACCTCGTCGCTCGTTAAAGATTCATCCTCATAGTTGGAAATGATACTACCAACGGTTTCATGAATCTTCTCTGCTCTCTCATCAGTCATGTAAGAACCATCAGGGTCATTGAATCCTTCAGGGTCATACTGCGGGAAGTAGGAATCCTCATCAATCTCTTCGTCATCGGAATCATCTTCCTCTTCCTCAGAGGTCTCATTCTCAAAGGAAGCTCTTCTTCGGTCTCTTCAACCTCATCTTCGGAATCCTCTTCATCAGAATCATCCGCTTCAATGAGACCCTTTCTCAGAGCTTCAGCAAGCTTGCTCAGATAGTTCTTCTTAGTAGCCTTGATACCTACGTCATCTAAAAGCTTCAAGAATATCACCCTACATCAGTAGTCTCAGCAATCTCCTCTGCCTGCTTGTCAAACTCATCTCTGGAATCCTCTTCCACTTCTTCAGCAGTCTTTCTCTTGACCTTAGAAACGGAATCACTTTTTATCAGGCGTCTTTTCAACCACCTCTTCTGTAGTCTCTACACTCTCACCAGACTGCTCTTCAGACTTCAAAGCAAGTTCTCTCAAGAATCTCATCCCGAGAACCTGTGCACTTAACACCCAGACTTGCGGCGTACTTCTTAAACTCATTGTACTTCATGCGCTGAAGAAGCCCGAAGGTCTTCAGTGGTATCTACCACCTCTAAAGGTTCTTCAACTTTCTCGGACTTCCCCACAGCAACAGTGCTTGCTACACTGTTCTGTTCAAGAAGTCTTCTCTAATCATAGAGACCCTCAATAGTCATGTCAAACCCTTCATAAGCTCTGCGTTGTTCATTGTTCAAACCTCCTATAATCTGTTTGTGAAATTCACTTTTTCAAGTGTCAAAGCAAGTATAGCAACACTACTTAGGACTGTCAATTTTCTTGATTTCCCGCTTTCAAGTAGTCTTTCCTCAACTTTTTCAAGAACACTACCTTTAACTCAATCTTAGTCATTTCAGCATAAAGACCTTCTACTGCATTGATACTAGCTTCAGTACACCTAGAATCAGACGCTATCAAACCGTCTTTAGCTATAATGAGTTGATGGTAAGCACCTTCTAAATTCAGAATCAGTGTATTGATTGTTCCCACGTTTACCTTCTGGTCAACAATCTCTCTTCTGAACTCTTCAATAGGCATATCTACAAGTTTTCCAATATCACTCATCTATTCACCTCAAACTGTCTTACAAATGTGTAAGCAAGTAAAGATTGCCAAGCTCACACAAAAAGCACTACCCGCTCTGTCAACTGCTACATAGTACAAAAGAAGCACCAAAAAGCGGAACAGTGCTAAAAAGGAAACAACGTTGACAAACATCTTAATGCCTATCTCTAAGCAACTGAAAACTTACTGAGCCAGTAAAACATTCTCATCCTCACTTTCTATCAACCCGAACTTCTCTGCGCGTGACATATAGTGGTTGTATAACTTCCAGAAATTAGTGTCGTGCATCACACCCTTGTTACGCACAAAAGAAGAATCCATATACTGAATGTGGTGACACATTTCGTGAACACACACTAAACACCTTGTCATAGCTCATAAGCTCACCGCACTTACTAGCATACGGATATATAAACACCCTAGGTCTATCTCTAAAAGTCGCGCACAGGAAGTATCTCCCGTAGTACGTCTTGCTGTAAGGTCTAAAGTAGAGGTCTACTTCGTCCACAGGCATGTTAATCAGAGATAAATCCCTCAATAGTCTTTCTCTAAGCTCTTCAATACACATATCTTCTCCCGTCTCAGTTCAGGACTATTGAGGGACACCTCACATCATGCGACTAGTAAACCTCCCGCAACCCTTTCAAGGTCAAGTCTCTTCTCAAGTGTAAAGTCCTGTGCAACTTCAGTAATGCTGTTAATCAATCCCCAACGATTGTCTTCGTATTTCTCTAACATCACCTACAACCCTCTCAGAACTCTCTCTGGAAAGTGTGGTAAGGTTCCTAATGTGATTTATGAAGATTCCATCTCCTCTTTAGACGAGGTCTCGGGTTCTAACATCTCTTCTGTTTCCCCAGGCACCTAAAGTCTTAGCTCTCTTAACCCACTGTGTGAGGTTCTCAACCAAGCTCTCTACGTTAGCTAAAGAGCTCTCAACCCTTCATGGAACTCTTTCTGGTCAATACCAATGTGTTTCTGCTCAAACAGAACACCACCTGCTCTGGCAACAACAAGACCGTTCGTGCAGACTTGCTTGTAGATACCAAACTTGACAGTAAGAATGCTTCTACCAACATCGGAGCTGTCAATAAAAATTCCCGCGAATAAATCTTCACCGTCTATCGGTAACATCTCTGTATCAGCTAACCTAAGATGCAGTCTCTCTTCATTGAGATATGAACCCTTAACCTTGTAGTGACTGGTATCAACAACCTCACTAACAGTGTTAAGAATATCAGGTGCATCACACACAGAATACCTACTGGAAAGAATACCTCTAACTCTTCCTGATATTCTCTAACAAACAGGTCTCTGTTAAAGTCTTCAAAGCCAACTGTTCACGTTGTCTTGTGCTAAATCAATACGACCGCTGCTCACACACTTCTCCAAAGTATCTTGACGGCACACCAATCTTGGAACCCAACTGACCTAAAGCGTATCTGGAAAGCTGAAAGCTCATAGCACTACCACCATCAGGAATGATAGTAAGTCCTGCATTCTCATTAAAAGCGAACATTCTCAGAGTTTGCCCGAGTAACAAGGTAATCTGAACTGTTCTCTTTAATGTCCTCAACTTTCTCAATCAGGGTTCAATACTCTTTCCCTCAATATCTAAAAGCTCTCTTCTGTCCTCTGTCTCTTCTGCTATAACAGAGTTCTCAATGTTTTTCAACACCCTTGACTTTAAGCACTGTCTTTTTCCTCCTATTCTCAATCAAATGACAGTAACTAGTGACAAACACAGTGTAGCAGTAAAAAGTAAAAGTGGTCAAACACCCTAAAAGTGCTGACCACTAAACTCAGTCTTCGATAAAGACCCTCTTATAAACCCTAGCTCTCAGAGCATACTTAGTATTGATTTCACAATACTTCTCTGCTTCCTCTCTGGTATCAAAAGACGCAAGTGTGTAGAAACCACTGGCATCATACACGACACACCCACACACTACATACTCAGTACTTATAACCTGTAGACTTCAACCCCTCAATGTCTGAAAAGCTGATAGGGACTATCACCCCTTCCTCTAAGCTCTTCAATAAGTCTCTCTGTAGAGTAGTCACCTAAACAGTTATCAATACTGGAAACACGCTCAAAGCGTTTTGTCTGACCTGTTACATTGTCCTCTCTGTCACTTATATCAGCGTTCCAGTCATTAAAGGAGCGGGTAAAGTACCCTAAATTGGGATTCATTACGTCAAAATACTGAATCTTAACCTCGCCGTCATTACTCTCATCCTTCAAGTAATTGTTGGCAAAGTAATAACCACCTTTGAAGTGTCTATAAAGACCAAGCTGTACTTCGACCATATTTTTAATCCCTCACAAACACTGTTTCCCTGAACTGTCTTGTAGGTGTACAGAGAATCTACCCAAGCACCTGTAGTAGAAGAACTGTGGAAAAAAATAACACATCGAAGGTAACTGAGAACCGCTCATTAAAACGGAGTACACATTCATCACCGTTTTTAACGTCTAGCTCTGCATTGTCTAACATACCGTTATATGCAACAACAAATTGCGGGTGATTTTTACCACCTTGATAAATCACCTCTCGGACGCTGTTAGGAAATCTTGAACTGGCAACCCTGTTTAAGATAACCGATGTGGCAAGTCTCTGGCTCTCATCGTGACCTTTGTAGTCCCCTGCCTCTGCTAAAACACATTTGCAGAGTAACTCAAAGTCCTCTCTGGAATACTGAATCGGGCTTTTCATGTGTCCCGTAACGCTCTCAAGCTCCTGCTTCATAAAGGCGTCTCTGTTCTGATAAACCTCTACCGTCTCTTTGTATGTGTCAATAGCACCTGAATAAGTGTCTGACACCTGAGTAACAAGTCCTGAATACTCATTGCACAGGTCTAACAACTCTTCACCCTTCTTGTGCAGTCTATCATTGTCCCACAAAAGGAACAAGCTCACGGCTGTTAAACTCACAATGATTAAATTCTTGACCATCTTTACACCCCTGTCTTTTAGTCTGTCAATCAGTTTACACAATCAGTTACAAGCACACTCTAGCACACTTTAACAATCTTGTAAAATCACTGTAAATCACCCTTGTCTACCCCTAAAAAAACAAAAGGTGGGTGGTAGTCAATACTACCACCCGATAGGACGTTCAAACACACATGAACAATTCAGAGAAGGCGCAAGGGTAACTCCTTCCCCTAGCGAAGTGGGCGTGACTTGCACACGCTTCTCAGAGAAATTCTTGCCTATCGCATCACAACCACATTCCTGTGACACTAAGACATAGACAAGAACCCCGAATCTCTGAGATTCCTCTTTGGAGCTAAATCCTAGAATCTAAAACTTGCTCTGCATCTCGTCCCTAGTCGAGACCACTTCCATCCGCTAGGCAGGCTTGGAAGAAACCTAGCAGATTGTAACCCGCAACGTCTGCACACGACGGAGCTCACCGAACTCATCGGGAGCACATTCAAGATAGCACATCTCACCAAACTTGTCAAACATGTTTTTCAAAAACTTTTTCACCACACTCAGTCACACTCTCGGGACACTCAATGACACACCAAACACCTAAACGTGGTCGCTATATAATATCGCGCGTGCGATTATCGCGCGTTTACAGAACTAATTACAGATTTAGTATTACAGACCTAATATATATATATATATAAATAATATAATATTAAATATCTTAGATATTTATTACAAGATATAGATTATACCTTACGGTATAATCTATATCTGAATGTAACCCTTGAAATTACAACAATCACAGTGTTTCACACTGTCACATCACTCCCGTGCTTCGCACAGGGAGCTCTGCTCCTTCGCGCTTCGCGCTCGGAGAGCAACCACCACTAAACACTAAATAACTTCGGGTGTTTAGGTGTTTGTTGTGTCTGTTTTAGTCTTGCTCTGTCACCTGTTTAGTGTTTGAGGGTGTTAGTCTTATAACGGCGCGTGTTTATCACCACATTTCCTGAGGTTTTAATTTTGACCAGTTTTTTAGAATCCAACACTTTCTACCACAACCAGACATTCACTTCAATTTTTTTAGAGTATTTATACCATTATTGTGTATAAATAACCAACTACCACTTGTGGGGCTGTGAACACGCATGATTTTTGAGGTATGTATAAATGGGGCTGTTATACAACTCAACCATACTGGGCTATTCTGGGAATAACACCAATAACCTATGCACTATCTCCTAAAACACATCAAGCAACTACCAATACCCTACAAACTTCTCTCCTAAAACACATCAAGCAACTACCAATAAAACTTCTCCTACAAAACATCATACTACTACCCTACAAACTTCTCCTAAAATAAAGTGCTTGGTGCACACACACACAACACTAACACCATTTAAAGGGTGGGGTGTCTCTTTTCAGCGAAACACAATCAAACACTCTTTTTAATCTCACCACTTAAACACATTAAAACACTAGTGTCACATGGCACAACTCTGTGCGAAATGTGTTAAATCGTTCGAGACAGTGACGGCGCGGGGAGTGTATATAGTGTTTTTCAGCGTCTACAAGGTCTTTTTAAGGTGTGTCTAAGGTCTTTAAGCTATTCTCTATAGGGTAAGACATTAAAGTGTCTTAAAACGCGTTCTGATAGGTCATAGCTATCACAGGGTCTATAGGTATAGCGTTGAGGCGGGTGGTATGACACTAAAGACAATCACGACACACTCATCACCAACTTCCCACTTCCTTCTCACCTCTCTAGCGCGTCTGTATAGCACCTATCACCCGCTCTTCTGTAGGGTGGTCTCTGTTACCTGTCCTATTTACGAGTTCGCGGAAGTTGTGAGCCTGCTGTTTAGGCACACTCCTATGTGTGATGCGTATATAGCACCTACCCTATGTATTGCATAAATACACCTTATCCTCGAATATATTCATCCGACTTCTTAAATTTTTCTTAGACCCACTTTTTAGTGTTTCCTCGTCTTCTGTAACACCTCTTTAGACACACAAAAAGACCCCGCAGAGGTGTTATCCTCTGTGGGGCTGTTTACCACTTCTTCTCAAATTTTTTTCTCTTCGTGCATTCCTCATCAAGAGCATAGAGGTTGTCCAACAGGTCTCCGAACATTTCAAGCGGGAGATAGACTGTCTTCCCTTTCAGATATCCCGTGTAGAAGTCACTCTCCTGATACATCTGAATCCAGATAAAAGGAAGTGCTTCGTCATCATCGAACCTCTTCACCGACAATTCTAAATACTGCTTTATCACCTTTGTCGGGTCTTTTGAGGAGCGCGTCTCTCTCACCAGAAACCTAATCGGTGTGAACATAGGTGTGTAACCATCTGGCGGTAACTTGTTCCCCTCTTTCTTTCGCGCGGCAGGGTTTAATCTCAGCAGGGACTACAACCACTCCCTCTTCTCTCTCAATCATGGATTTCAGATTCTTCTTTACCTTCAGTTTCATGTGTGTTCTCTCCTTTCACTCTTTACCACTCTTTAGTACTCACTGACACCTATCACCTAAACTTCTCTGGTGATAGGCATTGTCAACACTAAAGTTATTCATGATTATATTGAGTATCACCTCTTTTTCTCAGGGATTTCATAACCGCTTCTCTGCATTCTTCTCACCACACTTCTCAACTGCTTCTTCACCACTTCAATGTACTCATCGTTCAGCGCCATACTGCACTCATAGACATTGAAGCTGAGATTCCGGCGAGAATTTATCCTCGCAGGGTGTCCATACTTGACTGAAGAAACATAGCTGTTAAAGTAGGGTGTCCAACTTGTCATTCAAGTATTCCTCGTGGGTCATAAGAGACTTGGAAAGAATCACCAAGTCTTCTGTATTGATAGAACCCGTAAGCGGGTCTATCTTAAAGAACTGGTCAAACACACCACCAGTCTCTTTGTCTCTGCAAGTTACCTTGTAGAACATGGTATTCATTATCTCACCTCCGTGGTCAGTGCTGTTATGATGTTAAAAAGGTCTTCACCATCAAGTTCATAGTTAAAACCCTCAACGTCATCGACAAGCTCATAGTAAGCTTTCTTAACCTCTACCAGATTCTTCAACGCGCGTGCTTTCAGACTACGCTTGTAGTCTTCCGACACAACACCCATGAGCTTCTCATTCTCGAGCGACTTAATGTCACACTGAAAAGCGCGTGCACTGTCAACAAGGTCTGCCAGTCTGTTCTGAATGTTCATGATGTTCTCCCTTCACTCTCAACTCTCGTGTGTGTAACTCTTAACTACAAGATTAGTATAAACGCCTTACTTTTTCTTGTCAATACTTTTTATGAAAAATCATAAAATCTTTCTAGCAACGAGAGTTACCAGACTAAACACTCTGGAATGGGCATCACCCGAAGGTGATGCCCACCTAATGCTCAGTATTCGTCATCGTCCTCTAAATCTAAATAGGGACTTCATCGCCGCGACAAACTGCTCTGCGACAAAAGACACCAACAAGGTCGGTACAAGTAGTTCCCATGTCTTCAGCGAACTTGTCTAAGTCCTCTTTATCGGATTTGTAAAGCACCACGAGTGCTGTAAAGCTTGTCTCGAATGTCTTTGAGACCCTCTGTCAACAAAGCATATCTCAGCTTCTTCCAGTCTTCTGTACCCAACAACTTAGTGTCATCAAGAACGGCATCAAAGATTCCCCTGCAAGCTTCTCTCTCCTCGTCAACAATCTTGTTAAAGGTCTTGGCGACCTCTACAAAGCTTGTCAGCAAGTCTTCCTTCCGTGTCGAAAAAAAGTTGGTCATTGTTCTCTTTCTCCTCTCCTCTTATTTGATAGTTTAGAACCCTTATGGGCTCACTCACACCCAAGGGGAGTGAGATCCTTGGGCATGGTCAACCTATAAAGATTGAAAGAGTGAAAGAGAAACCTCAATATAGAGTTTCATTACTTGCTACCACGCATCCGAATCTGTCATAGACTTGTGTAACAAGTAAGACCTCCCCGTCTAAAGTGGGAGATGTAAACTGCCTTATAGTAAAAGGACAGGTAATCTCTCCCTTGTCTCGCTGAAGAATCTGGACTGTCATATCCGCGTTCTTCTTACCTTTTTGCACCGACACCAACTTCTGTCTTCCTACTGTTGCTGTTCACTTTTGCAGTAAAAGGGATATACCATGTGTCTTTCCTCCTCTGGTCTTTAACACTCTGAGCACCCTAATGTGCTCACTGCAACCTAACACCCGAAGGTGCTGTGCTGTGTGCTATACTAGCGTCAATCCTTTCTCATCTTAAACTTGCCGTCTCTTCTTTTGCGGCATTTTTTTGCCCACTTGAAGTCTTGCGGGATAAGGTCGTTCTCCTTTAAGGCAGATAACATCCTGTCTACAGTTTCTTCGGAAAGAAAATCTGAACCGCACTGTGTAAGCAGTAAAAGCTCTCTTACCGAGTTCAAAGACTCTCTGAAGAGCATACTTCCCGTTTTTCCTCTGAAGCTGTGTACTCGTCATAATCATCGAAATACTCAATCCTGCGGGCTAAATACTCGCGCTCGGAAGTCTGGACAACTCCAATACAGATAGAGTTCTGTAACCTGTGGTGGTAAATCATCTCTGTGTCCTGTCTCTCTCTTGCTGTGGGTTCAGGGGACACGGAAAGGTTCGACCACATAGCGTTCAACATCTTCCCGCTCTCTGAATACGAACCCGAGATACACAGGCTCCCAGTCGTACTCAACGATGTAGCGGTCTAATTCAATCCCGCTGTTGAGAACCTCGAAAATGGATGTTTCCTGACGCTCAATCTGCAAGTCCTTCTTAATCTCTAGTCTCTTCATGGTTTCCTCCTCACTCTTTCTTGAATGTTGACCTTCAACATTCATCGGTATCCACCACTTTTTTTAAGGTGATGGACACTATCAATCTAAAGGTCACTGCTTAGTGTCGGACAAGTCTACATAGTGCTCAATCACTGCTAAAGCAGAAAACAGCGGGTCCCTGTAAGTCTTGAGTATGTGAAGCATAAGACCCTGAAGGTCTTCAACGGATTCCCAGTTCTTAGACTGCTGAATAGCAGTTCTCAACACCTGCACGCTTCTCTGCAACTCAAGTCTAATTCCTTCTGTGTCGTCTGGATTCTCAAAGCAACCCGTCAATGGCAGAAGACAGCTTTCTAGCCGTGTCTTTACAATGGGTCTTGATGTACTCCTCACCCGTCATGGTCGCCTTGTTCTCTTTAATCTCTGAAGCTTTACTCATTTCCTTTTCCTCTCTTTCTTGGTGCTGTCTTCAGCACTCATCAAAGACCACAAGTTTTTGGGCTTGTGGTCTTTGTCAATCTTAAAAAGCTTACTTGCGGTAGACCTCGAACTTGAGTCTTCCCGCAATCTTCACCCCAGTCAACCAATTCAAAATCATCGGGAATGAGGTGAACACAGCGTCGGTGTAAACCGAGACAGTGTAAGCAACCGTCTTTTCAGTGTTCGTGAAGATTGCCTGTGTCACATCTAAGTCGTCGGGGAAGGACTTAGGTGTGCCGAGGATGTTGTTGAAGTACCCGAGCTGCTTAATCTCTGCTCTCGGATAGTAGAAGACGACAACGATGTCCTCTTCTTTGGAAACTGCGTCACAAAAAGCAGACAAGCTGTTAATGTCTTTCGCGACTGAATACTCAGCGTCACCGACAGTGATAGTGGCAGGGAAAAGGGACTTGCTCTGTGAAGCCTTGTCTTCAGCAAGGACTTCATCACCGGAGGTCTCTTCTTCGACCTCTTTTTTCTTCTCGGTCTTCTTGACCGGCTTCTTCTTGCTAGGCTTTACACTAGCTTCAGCAACCGCTTCTTTTGCGGATGCGGGAACTGAAAACTCAGTGACAAACTTGTCACCGAGCTTCTTAGCAACTTCGGAAACAAGCTCTGCTAAATCAGAGCGTGTAGCCTCTGCAAAGTGCTGACCAGTGTAGGCAATGCGCTCTGCAAGGTTCTTGTCAGCTTTCTGCGCCAACTTGAAGTTGGCGTTGAGCAGTCCTGCAAGCTCTTCTCTGGTTGCGTTTCTCTTAATCTTAAACATAGCTCTTTCCTCCTAATTTTAATTGTTCATGTGTGTGTTTGTGTACTATGTTTTTCTTCCCCAGTTCTTCTCACCTGAATCACTTTTTGTGTGGTATCGGCTTTTTTTCAATACTAGGCGAGGGTTTTAACCAGTGCCTAAATTGGATTCTCTGGTGTCTCTATGCGTTTGTCAAAGTGCTAGACGCTACTCGGCAAGTGTTATTCCCGAAACACTATGGTAGGCATTTCGCGGCACAAGCTTTTCACGGATTCAACGGGTTACTGTGTGTAAGGTCTTAACTAACTCTGTCTTACAAGGATAGTATAAACGCCTTGATTTTCATTGTCAACGCTTTTTATGAAAAATCATAAAAAACTTTTTACTACCAAATTTTACTAGTTTCTTCTATATAATGCGGTGAAAAAGAGACACTAAAAAAATGTCCCGAGTTATTTCTCAGGACACTGAGTCTAATACATATCTAAAGACACCTTCTTGGTCTTCTTCAGTTTAGGTCTTATACCTATCTTCACAGGTCTTTCTTCCCGCAAGGTCTTTTTCATATCAAACACTACACCACTAGGCGTGTCACTAGTGTTATCACCTTTTGAGGTGTTCACCTTCTTCAAGGTCTTTGTTCTCTTCCTCGCCCTCAACACTGGGTCATTGTCTTTTATGACCTCATATGCTAGGTCTTCCATCTCCTCTACTCTCTCTCTAAAGTAATCACCAAATTCAATATCTACCGCGCGAAAAAGTTCGGCGGTGATAGGAGGTGTTTTAGTATCACCAATAGAGTGTAGATAATGACCTCTGGTCTTATGTTTAGTGATTAGGTGTTTAACACTACCCAACACCTTCTCAAGACTACTACTACAACACACCACTGTGTAGGTCTCTCTGTCTAAACACATATACCACCTCGTTGAAGGTGTGTCCTTTAGTGTTGGGTCATAACCACCTAACCACATATAATCACCAGACACATCATTGACTACTTTCTTCCCCTCACCTTTTCTATACTGTCCCTTCACTATAAAGAAGAGACCTCTCATGTCTTCAGTCATAACACTCCTCCTGTCTTTAGTCTTCACAACACCTAACACTTGATAATACCGAGTGTTTGAGTGTTTCTGTACTCTGTGTGTCATGGTCTAGGATAGCACTAAACGGCGTTAAGTGCAAACACTATACAAACACACACTAAACACTCTTCCCGCGTCTTCTAGCGCGTTGTGGTGTGTCGTAGGTGGTCTATAGGTGGTCTATAGGTGGTCTATAGGTGGTCTATAGAAGACACTGAAACACTCAAACACTAAGTAATACCGAGTGTTAGGGTGTTATTAGGTGTTCACCAGAGGTGTTATGGAGGTGTTAGAGAAAGACCATAGGTGAAGACCAAAGGTGGCGGGAAAGAGTGTTTAGTGTTCCATATAGAGAAGATGGGAGAGATAAAGAACACCTAAAACACTAACACTAGTGTTAAGACCTAGTGTCAGGTGTTAAAACACCACATAACACTAAACACCATAGAGATAGAGATAGAGAGAGACCAAGAGGCGTGGGGAGAAGTGTTTGAGTCCTTTAGAGATAGAGATGGGGAAGAGACCACACCTAAATCACTAGACACCAATGACCTGATAACACTATAGTGTCCGGTGACACCTTACAACACACACTCCAACAACACCTAACACTCGATAATACCGAGTGTTTGGGTGTTCAACACCACACCTAAACACTGGTGGTAACACCTGTCATAACACCCACTAAACACTACACACTACCACTAAACACCAAGAATCGCCGGAGAAAGGTGTTTAGTATAACCTCAACACCATGGTATTCCACAGTGTTACCAGAGGTGTCCTAAAGGTGTCCCAGTGTGTCACCCAAAGGTGTTCCATGACCACTAACACTCGATATTGCCCAGTGTTTGGTCTACCGACCGTACTAGGTAACACGAAATGAAACGAAATGAAACGAAATGAAACGAACATGAAACGAAATGAGAACGATGACACGACATGACACGACACGAGACAGAACATGAGCAGAAATGACGAAATGAAACGATGACACGACGCGACACGAACATGACATAACGACTGACATGACGACGACATGACACGACATGACATGACATGACACGACATGACACGAAATGAAACGACATGACACTGTGTATCAGGTGGTTTTAGATACTAGGACACTAAACTTCTTCTTCTCTATCTCTATCTCTATCTCTTTCTATCTTATTCTATTACTATCATACACTTTCTCGCGCGCCTATTTTTCTACACCACAAAATATTCATAGGTCTTTTTAGTGTCTTTACTAGTCTTTTCTATATAACACTAAAGGACTGTCATTTTCCCGCGTCTTATTTTTCTCTAGGTCTATTTTATAAAACTACCAACTTTCTTCGCGTTTTAATACACACTAGAAAAGACACCAAAGAGGTGTTTAGTCTCTCTAGTGTCTCTTCTAATAGTGTCTCTATGTTCATATCACTTCTCAGCGCAACCTTCTGAGGCAAACATAGAACTCAATGTGTTCAGCTCTCAAGTCATTATGACCTATGTATGACCAGCTAACACCTTCAGGGATAATAACTCTAAACTGAATGTTCTTGAATCTTAGTACCCAATTAAACATGTGTCTTTGAAATTCATAAATATCTTCCGCGACTTTCTCATCACTGAAATCCTCATCAAGAAGGTTGACTATAATAAACAACATCTTACCTTGAGCGGCAAGTCTAACAGAATCACATTCTAACTCCCAATAGGTTAGTTCTGGTACACTCTCAGTGTACCCTGCAAACAACGGGGAAAATTCAGTAATAAGGTGTTTAACCATATCACTAGTGTAGTCCTTCGTAACACGAACTACTCTGAATCTACCTTCAGGAGAAAAGAACTCTTCCCAAAACTCTTTTTATATCTCTAACAGTCCACATCTTCATCACCTCGAAATACAAACTTGTCATTGTCTGGATAGTAAAAAGCTAAATGATTGACTTCAACCTCATGAACAAGGAACCCCAAAACTCTTAATGTCCTTCTTGTTCGCGTCTTCAAAGATAACATGTGTAAGGTCTGAAATAAAGTCCTCATGTCTAAAGAACACATGGTATATCCTCAGGGTCGTTTCTGAGTTCTCTGTCAATGAGCGGAAACAAAGAAAGAAACTTGAATGTAATGCTGTCCTCTACATATATGCTGTTGGACGTGTGATTCACAGTACCGTTTAGAAAATCTTCAGCTAAAACTTTCTCCCCGACTTTATCATAAACCTTGTTGGAAAGGTCTTTTTGAGTAGATAGTACCGTCAAAGCTAGACAGAACATCTTGAAGCATTCTATATACCTCAGATTCGCTCATCAAACAACACCCCTTTTCCGTCATCATAAAAATCCTGTAGCTTCTAGCACTTAGGCTGTTTATTGTCTTTTTGAATGTATCTCTAGCTAAATTTAGATTGTAACTGACCTCTTCTTCAGTGGCGACCTCGTTCGGACTATCACCAATACCTAGAAGTAGCTACTCTGCAAGTCGTATAACTGTGTAAAGTCATAGGTCTCTTCCCTAAAGTTCTGTAAGTTTTTTTAATGACCAACGGCTTTCTATCAACGTCTATGAATCTATCACCTGTTAAATTGACAAACACACTGTCAACACTAGAACCCGCATACCAAAGTGTCTTCATACTTCTGAGGACTGCTTTCTTATCTTCACCGCGCCAACAAAAGAGTGTCCCAGTTAAGAACTGTCTCACGAAGCACCCAAAAACCAAGTTTGACCTTCATCTGTAAATTTCCTACCGAAGCTTGCTGTGGAAGGTAGTACCTGCACCAGTCCCTACGGCTGTAATTAAATCTTTCTAAGATATTTAATTTAACTAATATATTATTAAATAAGTTCTCTAAAGAGAACTTATTATTTAATCTGAATATAGGTAAACCTATATCTGTATAGTAACTACCCTTTCAGGGATGTTGGCATTTTCAGAAAAAAATCCTCAAAGCTAAACTTCAGCTCTTCGGTGTTTAACTTTCCTGTGGAAAACTCTGTGGAAAATGTGGAAAACTCAGTGTTCATGGCTTATCTCCTTTTTGATTTCGCGAATAAAAAGACTTTGTGCAAACACAATAGCACAAAGTCAATAGTCTATAAAATGACCAGTTTTAGTTGTCTTCCTTGCTGTCTGAGACTTCAACACCAGATGCTTCTACAACACTAGAATCCGCATCTTTTTTTAGTCTCTTCACTGTTACCCATTGAGCCAAAAATCTGCTCAAGAATACCACCCCTCTGCGGGTTAGAAATGTGTGTGGTAGTCTCTAAACTACCATCTGCTCTTACTACCTTAGTCTGGCGAATTACTTCTTGACTGCCACACTCATACATCCTCTGCATCTGTGTCAAAAGACCCATAGACTGATTCATCAAAGACGTAACATTCAGGGTCAGGAAGACCACCGTTTAAGGTCTCTGTAATCATTGCCCTCTGTAGTCTTTGCATGGAAAGACTGGCTATTCCTTGCATTGCCTGAATCACATCTCCCATATCTCTAGTGTCATACCTGTCAAACATTTTTGTTGTAGGCACACACATATCCCGCTTTTATATTCAGGGGCATACCTGAGCATTAAGACACATGTCGCAAGACAACTTAGGGTACCTACTGCTATACAGTTTTTTTAGGATTCCTAACAGTCTTATATCCTTTCAGGAATCTCCCCTTCTCATCTCTTACAGGTGTTATACCCTCTTCTCTGAAGATTTCATCGTCTAAATCCGAAATCTCAGGTGCAGGAGAACCCTCAACAGGCGCGGGAAGGTATTTAGACAGGACGTTGTTAATGTCCATATCTGATACTTCCTCAAGAGATACATCATCATCCTCATTGATATACTCATCCCGCTCTTTAACAATTCGGTCAAAGTTAGTACCGAGGTACAGAAGTGCAGTGTTTTCTCCTAAAAAGATTGGCGCGATAGAAGTTTTTTTAAGGTCTTCAACCCTCTCAGAATCATCCTGCACAATTCTGTTTATATAGGTGTCGTGAATGTCTTTTTAATACCTCTGAGGTGTATGTCTGGGAAATATAGTCTGAATAATCAGGGTTATCCCAGTTCATGAAACAGGTCATATCTACAACTAAATTCTCAGCTTCACCTAAATTCTCTGTAGAAATGTTAAATTCTTGCGCGTATTTCTCTACATCAGGTCGTTCTCCATGGGGAGTATCTAACCAATCAGGTGCGGGAAAGTCAAGGTCATTTAAGCTCTCCTCAGAGCGGATAGTGGCTTTAGGACGCATCCAGTACATTCTAGGCTTCAGTCTGTGCTGAATGTAGTCCTCTGCTTGTATAAAGGCATAGACATTTACCCTAATCATTTCTTCAACGTCTTCATCTAGCAACTTCTTTTCGTCAAAACCTTTAGCTACAAGCTGCGGAAGCATTGAACCTTTCCACTTATCTTTTTTAAGACGGGTCATCTTCTGACCTGTCCAATAATTGATTTCGCCGTACTGAAGACCTACTAACCAAGTGGTAGAATCAACGGTGTAAAAAGGCAGTTTAGTAAGAAGTGCCGTTCTAGTCATTGCCATACCGTGAACAACACTGTTGTATTTTTCCGCTACACGAAGGTACTGAGCACCATTAGTGTAGTCACCACCTTGGGTGTCCATACCACCCCAAGAAAGACCCACATAAGGATAGCGTTTGCAATACTGTTTCCCACGTTAGTTTAGTACCGTCAGGGGTGATAAACAAAGCACACAGGAATACCAGTTCTCAGCATAAAGGGCTCAAAAATACTTCTCATTCCATTCTTGAACTTTGTCACCACCTACTATGTACTCAATGTCTAAACTTGCAAATGCAAACACTATACTCCTGTGTCTCTCAATCCAGTTCAGGTATTTCTGGATAAAGTCTTCCCACTCTTCAATGGTCAGGTCTTGATGTTCCAGACTTGAGACAAAGGTAAAAGCACCCGAATCAATGAAGAACTTAACACCAAGCTCTTCATACTCTTTAGTGTTTAACCGCTTCTTCTGAATGTAATGATAGGACATTAGGAAGTTCCTAATACCCATGTCATACAGAACTCTAAAATTGTTCTGGTCTTCAACACCAGAGTACATCATGCTAAATGGTCTTTTTAGTGTCAATAATCTGTCTTAGGTCTGTATATCTAGGCTTAGTGTTCCCGTGCTCTGTGGGGGCTTCTGGACGCTCACAGAAGGTGTTTTTTTACAGCGTTCTCTTCTTTCTTTTTTTAAGTTTCATATAACACCTCAAGTTCTGCTTCTAAACTCTTCCCAAAAACTCTTTGGTCTCGGTTTCTGTCAGATTTTCGCCAAAAGAATTTAGAGTAGGTGATAGTACTACAATCACTCTCAGCACCCCCTACACATAACACACTGATGCTTTTGCCTCACAGGAGACAAATAAAGCCTTTGGGTTTAATTTCTCAAAAAGGTATTCACCAACTTCTGTAGTCAACTTCTCCTGAAGCTGTGGTCTCTTACTAAAATACTTTACAACGCGCGGAATTTTTAGAAAGACCAATAATGCAATCACTGGGAACATAACCAACAGAGATTGTCCCAGAAAAGGGGAGCCAGTGGTGTTCACATACAGAGCTAAAAAGGAATGTCCTTTACAATAACCATCTCACTGGAATAGTCATTCGCGAACACCTTCATTTTTCTTATCAAGCTCATCTAAATGAAGGTCATTCCTGTTAGCAAACAACTCTTCACTCCACATTTTTTTGCTACCCTCTTTGGAGTGTCCTGATTGCTTTCTGTTAAAGGGATTTCAAGAAGACGCATAATCTCCTCTAAGTGTTCTCTGATTTTTTCAGTATTATTTTCCATGGTAATTACCTCCTGTTTTAGCTCAGTATACCAATAAAAAGGAGACCCACAACCTTAAAGGAAGTGAATCTCCTGAGTGTCTAAGTTTATAGCCATGTGACTTGGCTGTGAACCTTATCAGTTCGTGGTAGTACGAGTTCCGCTCGAAACACGGTTAGCACCAACACCGAAATCCTGCTTCATTCGTTTACGAGTTGCTGCTGCCTGCTCGTTGGATAAACGAGCCTGTGCTGCCGCTTCCTCTTCTCTACGCTTCTTGAGAGCGTTACCAGTAAGCGGCTTACCGTTCTTACCGGTCAGACCAACCTCATTCGTTGCAATGAACTCACGGTCTCGTCTAGCCTGCTTGCCAGACGAAGCATAAACCTTGATAAACATATAGCGTTTACCTCCTTTCAAAACTTAGATAGGGTTCTTAACTGAAGTGTGGGTGAAAGAAAAAAACAAAACACCTTCAGTCTCCAATTTCCTATCTTCATTCTGAATTGTAACAGGTGCGTTTTTTTGTTAATCAAGTAACCTCACCATCTTTTTTTCTTACAGTTAGGTATTTTTCCTGCTGAAACTATTCTTCTAAGCGGGTCACCATTTAGATTCCCAACAGCAAGGGAACTGGAAAGTGTATTGAAACTCTCAGAATCACCAAACACATAACCATCGTGGGAAACATAAATAGTATCACTGAAGCTAGAAGTGTATTCCTCGGATTCAATGGTCAAGTTTTTCCTCAAAGTTTTTTTGGTAAACATCTTTTTCGCACCATCTTAAATCTTCTTCAAGCTGTGTTCCACAAATCTCTTCAAGATACACATTACCAACAAGAACATTAAAATTTATGGACTTGTAATGTTTGAGACACCGACTTTACATCTTCCCATATCTTGTTCAGGTAGTCTCTATCAAGAGAAATTCACCCTCGTTCCAACAATGCTTACCATACCCTAAAGAGTAGTTTATGTGGTCTATGGTTCTATGACTACACATGTCCTCTTGTCTGCTTAACACCCAGTAGGTGTTTTTCAGGGAGTAAGCTCAAAGTCAACACTAACTGAAACACCACTAGTATTCAAATCACCCAAAAATTTCACTTACCCAACTTACAGCATTCCTTTCAGTAGCAGGAATAAGTTTAAGTGACTTAAACCCACAATCTCTTAGGCACACACTTGCCTTTAACGGTTTCAAGATTCATAATCTTCTTCCTGAACAATGGTAAGTTGAAACTCACAGTTAGAATCTAAAAAAAGTCATGAATGATAGTGTAAGCCCTTGTGATTGAACTACCACGGCTTTTACAAACAAGTGAAATATAGCTTATACCATACTCAATCAGCTTCTTTACAATGTCCTCGTAGGGTGTTTCATACAAGTGTGTATCACCTATCTTAATAACAGCCTTAGTAACGGGCATGTTAAAGAAATAGTCACTTAACTCCTTTGAGCTCTCACCAAATATGTACTTTTATCTTTTTGTGGGGTGTCAGGAGTAAGCACCTTATTGATATACTCAAGACTTTCACAATCAGAACACACTCCACAAGCTTTTACCTTCAGGTGTCGGCACATCACAACTAAAGAAATCATCAGGTAAAACCTTATACTGTGTAGCATAGAACAACAGAGATTCCTTGCTGAAATACATGAACAGGGGCAAGAATAGAGATTCCAGACCCTGAATTGTAGCATTTAGTCTGTCCACAAAAGAAGGGTTGGCGTCTACATAGTCAACTACACACCCTTTCATGATTGCTACATAAACAAATTTAGCACCGATACTTTCGGCATAGGATATAGCATAAGACAGGAATACTAAGTTTCTGTACTCCAAATACTGTGAATCTAAACTGGAAAAACCCCTCGTCATAAAATCTACTGCTCGTCCAGTCAAACTTAGGAAGGTCAATTACTCTATTCTCAATCCCAAGTTTCTTACACACCTTATTAACACACTCTTCCTGCTGTTTCTCATTTCTAGCACCATACCTAAAGTGCAAAAGAATGGATTGCTTCAGGGAACATATCTCTCCGCGAGATAGTTGACCAACACAATGCTGTCAAATCCACCACTATTTAGCACAACAATTTTTATCATTCGACTTCTCTATCTTTTTCTACCATGGGATTATCCTTTCTTAAAAGAAAAATCAGCTAGGCGTTGTTCCTAGCTGATTCGGTGTAACAGATTGTGACAGGGGTGGTTCCTTCTGCCTTATCAATTCGGCAAAGAGAATCCCAAACCTGTTCGGGAGTAATGAACTGTCTAGCGAGCGCATCCTCCTCAGGGTTGCCCTGACCATAGTCAGGGGTCATTAAACTTGTTCCACGCGTTTATTGAGATTGCTTCCATTGTAGTACCTCCTTTGTACTATTGCTTTGTGAACACAAGAACACTCTATCATGGAATACTAAAAGGTGTCAATCATCACTGAACGCCCAGAATCTTGTGTAACTGAATCTGAACTCTATAATCTCTGCCATCTTCTAGTACCCAAGACACTAATTCATTTCCAATGACTGCTTTCTGGTTCTTATCAAACATTGGGCTCAGTAGAGTTTTTTAGCCTGTGTCGGGTAGGTGTCTAGAACATGCTTTGCGAACTCATAGTCGTTTCTATCCGCAATGACAAACACAACCTCATCATTACTCTGAAGACCTAAAAGGTTATCATACATGTTCTTCTCAGACACACCACTAGACGGGCATTTAATGTCCATGATGTACTTAAAACTGCGTCGATACCCTAAATCGGGGAGTTTAATACAACCACTCGTTTCAATAGACACTTTATATCCAAGGTACATCAACTCCTGTGTAAGTGGTATAGTCTCTTCATAAATCATCGGCTCCCCACCAGTGATACACACACGTCTCACATACCTATACTTCTTAACTTTAGCTACAAGATTCTCCATTGAAATCCTTCGCTTACACTTTGGGTCTTGTATTTGGTCACAGTACACACAGCCAATAGGACAACCAAACAGACGCACAAAGATACAAGGAAGACCTGTGTCTGTAGATTCACCCTGTATTGACAGAAACACCTCATCAAGATACATCATGAATCATCACCTCACAGCTTGTCTAAAGAATACTCGGCATAGCTATCTTCAGTCTCCCACAACTTCACAGACACTAAATATACGCCATCTGGTAGGTTGTCCATAATGTTATGGGAGATTATAGCAACCATTATCTCTGCTGTGGGATTGCTGAAGAACAGGTTCAAATCCTGATGGTCGTACTTAGAAATGATAACATCATTGACCAATTTATTTAGGTCTTTGAAGTCGATTATCATTCCGCACTTTGGATTCTTCGTGTCTGTAATAACATCACCTGTAACAGTCACTTCCATCTTATAAGAATGCCCGTGAAGTCTATGACAAGCACCATCATAAAGAGGAAGGTGGTGACAAGCCTCAAAGGTAAATCTTCTAGTAAGTGTCAACATTCAATCACCTCACTTCACAATGGTTCTAAAGACAATCACAGTTCGCACTTCTCCCTTAATTTCTGTCTCACTGTAACCCGGTCTTACAAAAAGGTCTAAACCTTTCTGCGCGAAAATACTCCGCGCTGTAGCTAGTGCTTTAACAGCCTGATTAACAGAAGAAGCACCAATAGCTCTAAGCTCTACAGAAGTATCGCCACTGTCATAGCACTTCACAATACTGCCCGCAAGCTCTCTTACAGGAGAGCTACCACTGACTTTTAACTGCTTTATAATATCACTCATACTTACTACCTCCATGCAGTATATATCCAACCACTATATTATAGGTAATATACCAAATAAGCAAGTATTTCGCATAAACTAAAAAGGTCACAGCTTTCACTGTGACCCACTTTTTTCTCTCTGGTCTAGGGGCTTAAACAGCACCCTGTCTACAGGAACATATCCATAGTATCTACTGTCATAGCTCACATCTTCGTTGTCACCGATGCAGTACAAGAACATCTCACCTAGAACATTCCCTTTAATGTGCGTGATTCTCTTAATCACAATTTCACTGTCCTCAGTAGGCGCTTTGTACACTACAACATCACCTATCTTTAAGGAACTCTTCTTGAAAAACTTTGTTCCCCACAAAATTTCACCGTTCTGGTAGGTCGGAAACATGCTGTCACCTACTACTTGAAAAAGCGGAAACGGCATAATAAACAGCAGGACTGATTCTATAACACCACTGATTTTCTCTTTAGTTGCTCTCTTCACTCAAACCACCTTTCTTCTCAAGAACGTGTTCTGTATCTACTAAATCAAAAGAAGCCTTCAAGTGACAGACAAACATAGTCCCTAGAGGAATCGTGCTGATGGAACACCACTATAGGTGTCTTACCTTCTGGACAATCTTCTTCGGCTTGTTCAATCCACTGTTTCAACTTCCACGTCTTCTGATTCTTTGCTTCAATGTGAACCTTCAAGTTGTAGTCTGAATCTACAACTACAATATCACCCCTGTAGTCATCTGCTTTACTGCTAGTCTTTTGCAAAACCACCAGACTGCGGAGTTCTCTTCAACTCTATACCATATCTACCTTGAAACTTCTTAGCAAGAGTTCTCTCAAACTGTGCGCCCTTTCTTTTTAGCAGTTCTACCACGTTTAACCTTTTCATCATTCTTTGTCACCCTGTTTAGTCTCATAGGTAAACACCTCCCTCATGGGATAATAACACCTAAAGAATTTTTAGGTCAAATAAAAAGGGCTCTGTATCTCTACAGAGCCTTTATTCTAACTCAGCTTTCCCACATCAGCAGGTCATTTAACAACTCCCTAAGTCTGTAGGTGGAGGCTAAATCATGGGGTGTTACCCCACCGGAAAAGTGTCTCAATGTACCTCAGATACCAGTCTGCTTTTTTCAGGTCTTCCTTACCATTCTTGTTTTTGTATCTCCACATGTACTTGAAAGCGTTACAAAGGCAAAACTTGATAACAGCTCTCAGTCCAAAGGTGGCTCTCATCACGTCTATGCACTCTAAAAGAGCACCCCTGTGTGTAATGGCTCGGATTGATTGCGTCACTCATAATAACCTCCTTATTTAATTCTACCAGAACTGAAATGCTTCAGGTCTTCATAGCAGAGTTTCATCACCTCAAGCATTTGAGGATGCGGTGCTCCTGTAGTACCATGTACTCTCAGGTCAAATATGTGCTGCCACTCTTCTTCATTGGCGGTCACGATAATCTCAGTCTTCACCGAGTTGGGAAGAACTGTTCTTGCTTCTTGCGGAGAGTGACCCTTTTCAATGAGCTCAAAGTATGACTTCTCAGCATACTCACACGCCATCAACCATGTGGAATAATCACTGTCATCATACATAACACTGTCCTGTGTTTCAGGGTTTCTCTTAAAGAACGGCGGGACAATGAAAGAAACCTGATTGCTAAATTTGTCTTTGCTGTAATTGCAGTAACGCTGTGATTCCTGTGCAAAGCTACAAGCTCTATGTCTCACTAACTCGTGGGAAACACCCCTGTCACACACAAACACAACGGTATGTGTAAGGTGCTGTCTAAGCTCCTTTTCAAGAATCTCCTTTTCAGGATTGATACAAGCAAGCTCTCTCTCTATCACCCCTGCAAAGTCATATTCAGTGAACCAAGAGAAGTTATCCTGTCTGTAATATCCTGAACGAATCTCATTCGGGAAGAACTCAGGATATTCCCTAATACAAGAATCAAGAATAACAGGATAGTCTCTGTCCGCTTCTTTGCACTGGTCAGCCCACTCAAGAAGAACACGAATAGGCGCGGAAAAGAGAATGTTACCTTCAGGTGTGATAGTGATAACAGTGTATTTTTGTGGAAAGACCACCAACATTAACAAAAGAACCAATCGGGATTGTCTTTAACAAGGCAGTGTACCCAGAAGTGCTCTAGCATAGCATAGTGCTTTCTATTCACCAATCCTTTGATAAACTTCTCAGCACTACCTACCTCAATCTTGTCTGTGCTCTTATAGCACGTTCTACCAACCATCTCAACAAACTCTGCGGGAGTTAAAATCCCTTTGTTGATAACCCTATGTGACGGATGTACAAGTATCATATTATCTCCTTCCTACATTCATGTTTCTGTTCTCTTCATTGAAGTCACCTGTTCTTCTGCTTACTTCGCGGGAAATCATGAAAATAATGTCCTCAATCGAAGCAATGTTATAAGACAGTAACTTCACCTTGTTTTTGCAATCGCACCACTCTTCATAAAAAGGTTTAACTTTTAGGTCTGTATTCACCTCCCTTTCTTTTGCTGTTTCTGAGAGCTTTGTATTTAACAGGTCTCTGTATCTGGATTCACTAGCCTCCATATACTGTAACCTGTGCTCTTCTGCATACATCTCGGCATACCCTAAAAGGGTTCTCATGTAGACCTTCTGCTGTGTAAAGGCATTCAAGTATTGACCTAAATCTCTAGTGGTCAATGTGGTAATGTCCGTGGGAAGGTGTAAATAGTCGTGGTCTATTTTAAGACTACCACCACTTTCTTCGGGACTAAAGAAGTCTACACCCTTCTTGGTAAGCTCTTCGTGTACTATATCGCAATAACTTCTTTTTCTGCTTCAGCACCTCTTTAGGGTTTATCTTTTTCCTTACCCGTGTGCTTCTTTTTTTCAGTGTCATAATGCTCCTCTCACACTACCCAACACTCATTCTTGTAGCCACACCACCTACACATGGAACAAGACTTGCTAGTACCTTCTCTTTCAGGAACAACACCACTCTTACAGCAAAGATTCAGGTATTCATAATCTTTTAACACCGAAGTAAGAATCGGTTCTGTGCTCATATTTCGCGCGACACAAAACTCCTTTAACTGTTGGTCATTCTTATCTTCGTACAGGAAGATTACCTTTGTAACAGGTCTAGCTGTATAGAAGAGAACATTGTCCGAGAGCATGTTAAGCTCTACCTCATTCTTAATCTTCTCTTCTCTACTAAACTTAGAGCCACCTTTTAAGTGCTGATAGTGTGTCTCAAAATAAGAGTACCTGTCATCATAAGATGCGTTAAACTCTTCTACCGTAGAGTAGTGTTTGTGTAACCACAGTCTTCTCTCTTCGGCGCAATACAGGTAAATAAGTCCCTGCATCTTGTGTTCGTCTTTAGCATCAGTAAGACTACGAAATCCGTTATCGTTAATGCTCTTAATCTCTAGGATTGCAACTTCACCATCTAAATCAAGAAACCCGTCAGTGTGTCCCTGAATATTGTATGTGTCGTTAATGATTGGGACTTCATCCATAATGAGAAGTCCCATATCAATGAGGTAAGACTGTAGTCTTTCATGTGTGTATGTCCCGTTATCAAAGATTCTCTGAGTACGGGGGTCAATACCACCATCACCGCTAAACTGATTTCTCAGGTAATAGTTAGCGCGATTACATCTCCCTGCCTGGGACGGGGCATTAACATTCACAGCCCTGTCATTGAGGCTTATTTGCCTGTTCAAAGAGGTATCTGTCTAAAGGTGCTGTAACATACCCCTCTTTCTTCATAGCACTGAACATATCTTTTAATCCCATTATTTCCACCAAAAGAACTTTAATACAAGAGAACTAAAAAACAAACCAACAGTTACGACAATGAAAACCAAAAGCGGGAAATAGAAAGGTAACAACACTAACCACCAAGACCAATCAATCACTTTGCAGAGCTTCAGGACTACAAATGTAAGCCCCTAACAGGGAGGTGAAAGTCACACCACTGCTCCCCTTATTATCATCGTTCATTCAAAAACCTCCTCACCATAGTTATCAAAAAAATCTTGCTCACGCATGTAGCATAACAGGGTTTTCATATCCCCGCAAATACTAAAGGTCTTACCGTAGATATACTCTCTTCTAAGGCTTTTAAGCTCATCTAGCTCGTCCAATCTCAGTCTGTAGGATTTTCTAGGCAAGTGAACTCCCATAACGTCTACGGGCTGTTTAAGGGCTGTAGAGAAGTCTTCAGGTCTAAAGATTATGAATCGGGTGTCGTTCTTCAGGTCTACAACAAGCAGAGGAATCCTTGTATGGTCTCTCACAGCTTCTTTTGCAATCTTCTCCCACACACTAGCTGTGATAGTGTAGTAGTCCTTCTCTGTGGTCTTGCACTCAATCAGATACTTCTCATTTCGCACGTCACCTTTCTGAGACCATATAGCACCACTGGCTAAAGTGGGTCTTGCGTTAAAACTCTTTGCGACACTTCTCTCCTGTTTCTGGCTAACTCTTTTAGAAGTCTTCATAAACACCTCAATCTAATCTTGAACGACCTGTTTTCTTAAACATGGTCTGTGCTGTAGCTGACCTATTCTGTTCCCACCTAACACAATACACGTTGTTTGCTTCTACAACCATGTCATACTCAATCACATCACTGTTCTGGCACACTCTTCTTTATCCCCACTTGCTTGGTAGTAGTAGGCACAGTTAAAGCATGACCTTGAGTAGTAGGGGTTGCTTGCAAGTCTCTTTCGACTTTCGTCATATCCCTTGTAAACATCTTGCGGGAAGGTGTTTCCCTATGAGACTTTTTCAATCTCATAGGCGTGGTCATCTAACCACTCTTGTCCCATGCTCATGTTATCCCTTTCTCATAATGTCAAGAACCTGTTTCTCTAACTTCTCAATCACATCCTTGTTATCCTTGATGTAGTTAATCAAGTTCTCTTTACCCTGAAACTTGTTGTCGGGGTTGTCAGTAAGGTAGAAGTAAGCACCACTTCTACTGATTAACCCGAAGGACATTGCCTCAAGAATGATAGACAGGTAAATGTCACAATAACCCTTTTTAATTCCCGCAGAATTGTTGGAATCAGAGTACATGTCAAACTCTCCGTGTCTACCAGAAGGGAAGGTCTTGTTCTTCTCAACCTTATACTTAATGACCTGTCCTACTTGGAGCTTACTGTCACCTGTACCTTCTACTAAAGCATCTCCCCGTCTCAATCTCAGACAAATAGTCTGCGCGAAATCTTTAGCCTTACCTCCCGGAGCAAACTCGGGATTACCATAGGAACCAATCTTATCTCTAAGCTGATTGATACCAATAATGGTAAAAGGCATGCTACCACTTCTCCGAAGCTTGTTGTTCTTGCTCTGGTACTTTCTAAAGAACTCTCCCAACAGCTTTGCTCTCACGCCCATCTGTGTGCTCTCATCCATGTCACTCTCATACTCTTTAATCGGTATCAGGGCTTCAATAGAATCAATCACCGCAAGTTTAATATTGTCATCATCCATGAGGTCTAAAATCATCTGCGTGACTTCTTCAAGACCAGAAGACGGGTTGTACATAAACAGGTTCTCATTAACGCCGAGCTGTGTAAGATAGTTGCTGTCTGTAGTTCCCTCTGCATCACAGTACACTACAGTCTTACCATACTTCTCCTGAAACTCTCTAACTGTGTGGAGTGTGACTGTGGTCTTCCAAGAAGAGAATGCACCCTGAATCTCAATGTATCTTCCTACAGGAAAACCCCCACCAAGAGAAATATCTAAAGACAGGGATGGAAGAACTAAAGCGGTGAAGATTATACCAATCATCTTCAGAGGAACTCTCACTGGAATTTTTTTAGAAACCCTCTCATCAGACTTCCCGCGCCATACTTCTTCTCACAGTCTGCTATTACCTTCTGCAAGGCTTTCTCTCTCCCCGTATCAATCACAGCTTCTTTCTCTACAACCTTCTTAACACTCTTGCTAACCATCATGTAGTCTCCTTCTTCTTTCTTGTTCTAGTGATGGGTTTCTTAGTAACCTCTTCAGTAGTGTCATCACTTAATGTGATGTTTAGCCTACAAATATTTTTTTGAGGATATAACTAGCGGGTGAAAGAGTTTCCCTAAAGTCATCAGAATCACAGAAAGTTGTCCAACGTGAACTCTCTAATTCTTCATAGTAAATACTATCTTCATCCACTGAATCTCGAAGGTCAGTCAATAACCCTCTAACTACTGCTCTGGAAATAGGTAAGTATCTCCTGTTCAGGTTGGATATATCTAAAGCAGCCTTGGCAGTCTGTTCAATAAACTCTGCCCAAAGTTTGTCTCTTTTAGCAATGAGTTCAGCCTCTTCTTTCTGATAGCGTAAGTTGTTTTCTGCTACCCTATTTTTTTATTCCACTTCACAGTCTTGTTCTCATCAAACACATAACCCTCACTAAGAAACTCAGTAGTGGGTACTACACTAGCGTGAACAACCTTCCAGTAGTAATCTTCAACATACTCCCACAGACTGTCCATGCTTACAAGTCCTCCTCTTCTTCGAGCATCTTTCTGATTTCAAAATCCCCTTCTCTTTCGAGCTGATTAAGAACCGCTCTTGTGAAAAAGTCTGTCTGGTTATCACCACACTTCTTTACATGAATCCCGATACGGTCAAGTAAAGTCTTACTAGCCATGAATGTGGTTCGGTCTTTCACAGGAACATCAATAGAACTTCTCATACCTATCTCCTTTCTAAAAATCATAAAAGCATACTTCGCTAGAAGTATGCTTTTACTATAAACTTCTTTCACTAAACTGTCAAATGCGTATTTTACACATCAGTACTCCCCAGACCACCTACTCTCTCAGAGACTACTTCCTCTTCTTCAGCATAGAAGAATCTTTCAAGAATCCCCTGAGCATAGGCTTGTCCCTTCTCAATCACCACTGTAGAACTACTGGGGTTGTGGAGCTTCACCTTAATGTGTCCCTCATTTTTTTCGGGTTGTTGTAATAGTCACTGTCAATGATACCTACAGAGTTATCAAAACAAACACCGTACTTAAATCCTAAAGAACTTCTCGGGTAAAGCTTCAGAACATACCCCTCTTCAATCGCACACTTAATACCTGTGGACACTTCTAAAAGAAGTTTTTCGGAGGAAGAACCAATCTCTCTGTAGCAAAGAAATCATACCCCGCACTTCCTTTAGTAGCTCTCTTAGGAATTAGCACACTGGAGAGACGAAATACCATTTCGGCTCATTTCTTCAACACTCACCTTTTCAAATCTTGCAACAACACACTTACTCATTTTCCTTCTCCTTTTCTTCTAAATACTCATCAAAATCTAAACCAGTCTCAGGGTCATACCAGTCTACCCAATCATGCTCTTCTTCGTCAAAGACTTCAAGACCCGCAAAACTCATGTGGTCGGGAATCACCCCACTACTTACAGAAAAGTTCATAAACTCGGCAATGGCATCAATAGCTTTCCATGCCTCTTCAGGTGAAGAGACTTCCCTGTAGTATGTGCAGTGTTCCTCAAAGTAGACCGTAAAATACATTCTAAGTTTCATGTGTATACCTCCCTTTTGCATTTGTAAACACTTTGCATGATAGAGTAAGGACAAATCACTTGGCTTCCTGATAGTTGTTTCCAAAGTCCGAATCAGCCCTTAAATACTTAATGCACTTCTTGGGGTCATCCCCAAATGGATGCTCCATGAGGTGTTTAATAATCTGTATTGCTTCTTCGACATTTTTCTTCAGGACATTCAAACACTAACTCATCGTGAACCTGAATCAGCATGTTACAACGAAGCTCTTTTAACCTGTCCTCGTTTGCAACTCTAATCTGTGCGTTGACTGTAATATCCCCTGCTGTACCCTGAATAGCACTGTTTACAGAAAGACGCTCAGAGTACGAAGACAGTTTCATGTCCCTACTGTTAATATCAGGTAGTCTTCTCTTTCTACCTAAAACAGTATATACGAACCCGTTTCTGTGCGCGAACTTTTTTTGAGACTGGATAAACTTTGCGACCCCACTGTAAGAAGTGAAATACTTGTCTATGAACTTTTTGAGCTACATCAGCACCAGTCCTGCAATGGTACTGCTCAAGGTATTCACTGTCACCTAAATCTAGTGGGCTGTAATGGTCACTTCTCAAGTTCTCATACAGGAGTTTAGCACCTCCACCATACATTAGCAAGAAGTTGATTGTCTTTGCCGCTTGCCTAAGATGCGGGTACTTCTTCTTGCATTCAACAGGTGTACAGTCTAATCCGAACATGTTCACAGCAGTAGAACCATGAGCGTCATCGTCATTTGCGAACATTTCAGACAGGTTCTTATCACCACTAAAGTGTGTCAGACAAACCATCTCAAGGTTGTGATAGTCAAGGGCAATAATCTTCATTCTCTTGCCCGTCACAGGGTCAACACTACCTATAAACACACTTCTAATCTGATACTTCTCGTCCTCATCCGCTTTAGGTAACTGCTGTAAGTTGGGACTGCTACAAGAGATTCTACCTGAATCTGTACCTATCTGGTTAAAACTGGGGTGTACTTTCCCGTCTTCATAGAGCTGTTCAAGAATCCCGTCAACAAAGGCTGTCTTCAGCTTAGAAAGCTTTGCATAGTCCAGAAGAAGCTTACACACTTCAACGCCCTGTTGCTTTCTCTTACTGCTTTTATTTTTGTAGACCTTCTGTGACAGTCTCCATATAGAATCACTGTCTGTGCTAGGAGCACCACTCTTTGTTAAAGCAATGGGAGTAAACCCGAAACTCTTCTCTACAAGATTCATGTTAGTGTTTGGCAAGGAATACAACTTCCCCGCTTTAATGAAGTAACCCCTAGACTTCAGTGTTTCTTCATCTCTGTTAGACCACGCTTCTCTTAAAAACTTGGCGGGAAGTTTTTCGGGGTCAAAGGGCTTCGGGTCTTTAGAATACCCAAACAACAACTCAGCTTTCTGCTGACCACTAGAGATGTTAAACTCAACACCCGCAAGCTCATATATCTTATACTGTAACTCTTCTAAATCGGCTTGCATGTCTTCGCCCATTTTTCTTCAGTTTAGGAACATCTACTGTCACGCCCTGTTCTTCCATGTCAAAAAGTACGAACATAAAGGAACATACATTTTATAATAGATTACGTCCATCCCTTCATCTATGAGCTCTTTCTCATACCCCAAGCAATTGCACCAAGTAAAAAAGCGTCATTTAGTGCATAGGGAGCACCTACTTCAATAAGGACTAAATCAAAGGGGACTTTTTGCATTCGCAGAATACCCAAACTGCTTTTTTTAACACTGCTAGGAACACTTTCAGTCACCATTGCAAAGTGCGTCTGGTCAATACCCAAGCGCTCTTTTGTGTTTTGCTTCAAACCGTTAGGTGTATTCTCATCACACAACCAAGAAGCTAACATACCATCGAAGACATTTCGAGAATTGACAGTAATACCTATTCTCTTCAAGACGTGTAAATCGAACTTGAGATTCCACCCGAAGATTTTAACATCAGTTCTGGCGAACACCTTACTAAGTGCTGTAACAGCTTCGTCAAGTTCAACCTGATTATCTAAATCTTCGTCTCTCACATGACCCAGTGGAATATAGTAATTGTCGTTCTCTCCCCACGAAATGCTAATACCTACACACTTGAAGTCTTTATTATCACCTAAAACATTCAATGTGTTAGTCTCGGTATCAAAGGCAAAGGCGGGAATGGTCATCATCTTCCCAACTAAGAGATTCAGCTCAAAAGAATTGGTAATAATCTGTAGTTCAAATATCTTAGGTCTCCACGGGAAATTCTTATTCCACCCGCAAGTAAGGTTCGGGCTAAAGGGTAAGACTTCTTTTGAAATCACCTTCTTTAATTTCAGTTTAGGTTTCAACTTAGGTTTTACCCTAGACTTCTTCACAAGCTTCACTGTGTTATCCCCCTATCTAAAAATAGTCTATAATTGCGACAAGGCAATTATAGACTATTCAATACTATGTGGCAAATGACCTTACTGGTTCAACTTCTCTTCAAGAACCTTGCCCGTCTTGATAGACAGCACCTTCCTGTCTTCAGTCTTCCAGTCAACACCGTTGAAGTTTCCCTTTCTACCCTTTCTGACTTTCGTCTGGATAGTGAAGAGACCCTTAAAGAAACACCACCCTCTTCGATGCACATATCCTGAATGACATTCAAAACATCATTCACGATAGTGGTAGCCTCTGCCCTACTCACACCCCTCTTCTTTGCAAGTCTTTCGATGCACTCTTTAATACCTTCCATTTCTTTGTCCTCCTTGTTTTTATAAAGTCATCTCTTTTTCAAGAGCTGCTTTGTCCTAGGCTTAACACTGTTCTGAGCTTTCTTAAACTTAGACTTGAGACCACCCTTAGAAGAGCTTCTTCTTCTTGGGAGCTTCATCCTCTTCCTCGTCATCTAAAGACACAAGACGGTCTCTACCTGAAGTGGTCTCTTTCTCTTCGTCGTCCTCATCTTCATCATCGGAATCGTCTTTACCACTCTTCGTAAGCATAGAAGCTGATTCTCAACAATGGTCATAAGACTGTCCATAGTACCATCATACTCATCCCGAATATTTTTCGGGAAGTAACTATCTAATCTCTTCAACAGAAAGCTTTTTCTTTTTCACCGCGCTCAATCGTGTAGGTGGTCTGTGTTCCCTTACCTAAGCGAATGATAGTAACATCTCTATCAGAGAGACCATACCTATCGCTGATTCTATCTAACTGAGACACAACCTTCATTCCCTGCACAAACAGTCTGACCTGATTCTTACCCTTCTGGGTCTTACCGTTCTTGTCTGTGTACTCGTACTCCCGTCTGTCAACAACTAAATACGCGCCCTTGTATGTAGGTCTGTCACCCTCTTCACAGAAAGGACAAGAGCTATCACCCGTACAACAATACTGCTCGTATCTGTCACCGCGCTTCAGGTTGTGCTCATAGAAATTGACAGGCTCTTCGGTGAGAAACCTAACATCGGCTTCATCACCGTCATCTTTCAGGAAGAATCTCCAAAGACGCTTACCCGCGTTCTCTCTTGCTTCATCCTGACGCTTCTTCTCGGCACGACTTGCGTCATAACCTCTGGCAAACATTTTTCCCATGTCTCTACCTCCTAATCTTGATTTTCAACTACTCTATTTAACATTGGGAACAAGCACACTGTAACACGCTGTAAAACAAGTGTCAACTCATACGCTTTATACTACCACGGGTAGCTAGACCTTCAGAGTGTGCGTCTTGTATCATTAAAGAGATTTCTTCTCTAGACCAGTCACACACATCTTTCCCATCATCGGGATAATCTACGACCTTAAAGTCTATCTTACCTTTTTAACAACTCTTTGGACTTTTCTCTGCCCTCTATACCTCGGTCATCATTATCACCTAACCATATAACAGTAGCACAGTTCTCCAATAACCACTTAGCTTGTGGTCTTGAAAGACTACCCGTCATCATGGCTAAAGTGTTTGTGAATCCTATACTGTGCATTCGTATTGCGTCAAATTGTCCCTCAACGATAATCACAGTGTCATTCTTGACTTCAACCTTATCAAGCGGGTACAGATAATTACCTCTGTTAAAATCCCAGTAGATTTTATACCGCTGATTCTTCTTTCTGTTTTTTTAGCTATGTATCGACCTATAACACCTACAAGATTACCTTCCCTGTCAAACACTGGAATAGTAATAGTCTTGTTGTCTAAGTCTCTACCTATCTTAAACTTCTTCAGGTCTTCTTTTGTGAACCCGCGCTGAAAGAAATAGGAATAGGTTTCTTTACCACTCATAAAGGGGGCAATCTTAAACATAGGGAGTATACCTGAAGCGTCGTCTTCAAGGAATCTTTGTTGCTCATACCTCTTAACGCTCTTCAGTCTCTTTCCCACAGTTCTAACTTCTAGCTCATATCTGGATTCAAGAAACTCCTGTGCGCGTCTGTAGGCTAGGGAAAGAAGTCTTTCTCTCCCGTTCAGGTGTACTGGTATCAAGACCAAACTCATCAGGTCTGGAATAAGACAACAGCTTTGCAAAATCTCCTGCAAACCCACAAGAGAAACAATGACACACTTGTTTGTCTTCAGAAACACCCATACTAGGGTTGTGCTCACCATGTACAGGACAGCACACTAAAGATTCGGTGGATTTCCACATGCGCGGAGATGACCCGCAGTAAATCAACAGGTCATCTATTTGTTCTTTAGTCAACCTACTGCTCATATCTCAGCACCACTTATCACAGAAAAAGGTGTCGGGTTCAGAAATCTCTACACCCAGTTCAAAAAAACAGGTTCAGGTGGTCAATGTAACACCTGTCTACATCATCACACACAGTCTGTAAAAGATTGTCCTGCTTCCACTCTTCAATCTTCTCTTCTAGGGTCTTCTTAAAAATCCCCAGTCTCTTCTCAGAAAGACCAAACGACCTAAGAAGAATCTCCAACTCTGAAGAATCAAAAGGAACACTGTGTAAAGATTCTTGAACAACCTCATACAGATAACCGTCTTCAGCAACATGTCTCACGGAACTGTAAGGTTCGTCCACAACATAGTTAATGCTGTTTGCATAGCACTGACCGTTCTGGAAGTGTCTGCACCACTTACAGCAGTGATACATAGCGTCTAAATCATTGTTGCACTTGTCTTCTGTAGAACGCTCTATAGGGCTCTCTACACGCTCTATAGGCAACGATATAGTCTTTCTTCGTACTCTCTTCAGCATTTTATTCCCCGCTTTCTAAAATGGATTGTGGTAGTGTTAAACACTGTAGCAGAAAAGGTGCTAGGTGTAAAATCACCTAGCACTCTATCTTATATGTCTATCCTCTTACCAGAATCTTCATTGTCATCGTTTGAAACATCTTCAACAGAATCCTCGGCATATATGCTATCAAAGCGCATTCTATCGAAATCCCAGTTAATGATTACTTTCCCCAGTGTTCCCTCACGCTGTTTTAAGATTCGTATTCCCATCTCTTTATCATTTAACATGACCTCATCTCTAAACAGCGCTAGCACATTATCACTGTCTTGACCTATGGACTGTGTGTACATAATGCTACCTAACTCTGGACCCGTCTTCTTACTTGTGTTCTTGTCAGCCTGAGAGTTAATGACAATAGGTATATGCCAACCTTTAGCAGTCTTCTTCAGGTCTCTGGTAATGTGCGTAACTCTCAACCAATCATCTTTAGCCCCCTGTTCATCTTCCATGAGGTAAGCACCATCTACTAACACTAAATCAGGCTTCTCTCTTTCAATCACGGAAATAACACTAGAAATTCCCGTTGCGGATTCAATAATAAGAGGCTCAAGTTTGGGAAGGTCTTTGTCCAGAAATTCAAAAGTAAGCCTGTTCTTGTTCGGCAGAAAAGGTTACCTGACTTAAAGGCATTATAGCTAAGAGCACCGTTCATCATACCGAACAGCATTGCTTCAAATCTATCCTGCATTAGTTCGGTGCTCATCTCTGTGATAAAACACACACCTTATACCCTGCAAGCATAGAGTAAGCACCTAACAGAACAAGAAGCCAAGTTTTTTTCCAACTCCTGTTCCTGCTATCACAGTAGTAAGAGTTTCTTTAACAAGACCTTTAAGAAGATAGTCTAAGTGTGGTATACCAGTCGGAATACCTATCATTCCCTTATTCTTCTTTCTGTTTAAGTACACCTCTTTTCTGTCTTCAGTGTTCTTTGTAATGTCCACACTGGAAGTCTCTACTATCTCATCTTCAATCTTCCAGATACCTTTCTTCATTAAAGCATAGGCTTCTTCTGACTTTCCCTCATCCAGAAGTTTGGCTATGTCTTCGGTAATATCAGCCATGGTATTATGCTTCGCTTTAGTTCTGAGCTCACGACACCAGTATAGTAGTGTCTCTTCTGTTTCCCACGACTTCTTCACCATTAACTTCTCTGGTCTCAAGGTCATAGCTCGGAAACTTCTGTAAAAGAGCCCGCTGTGTGGGTACTTCACCAGTATCCTTAAAAACACTGGAAATATAATTAAAGACCCTTCTATTATCACCTGTTAAAAATGAGGGCTTTATCTGAAGGTCTTTTAGCACCTTAAAATCTTTGGTCTCAACAAGCTTAGATATAAACCCGCGCTCTACACTGTAGGAAGACCTACTCTTCTTCTTTTTAAGCATACTCATCAGCTCCCAGTCAAATATTTTGAATCACTCAATAAGCATAGTAAAAAACACAGGACAAGTCAAATTGTCCTGTGCTTACGAAGAATCCTGTGTAGCTCACTGGATGTAATAGCGAACTTACTATTTGCTAACCCTCTCGTTTCAGAATTATCAATGTAATAAGACAACTCTCCGGTATTTAACATTCGAGTTACCTGAGAAATACTACTAACATTTACAATCCTGCTAAATGGAATATAAACACCTTTTTGGAGGGCTTCTAGTCCAGACCTAACTATCTTGTAGTTCTCATCATCTATAACCAAAGCTACTGTGTACTCAGTGTCCCAGTAAATATGGTTCATTAAAGACAAAAACGCTGTCATCTAACTCTGCCCGACTTTCTTTCCCCACTAGCTTATTAAGAATCTTGTCAGGGGAAAGTCTTGTCCTTATAGTGGACAAGACTGTTCTCATACCGAAATCAAACACAAAACTCTGACTGTTTGAAATGTCACCCCTCAACATCGTACACCTTCTCAAAGTAGTCCGTAATTCTAATTCCATCACTCGGATGACTAACAACATACTCATAAGACCTTACACCAAATGACCCATCTTTCTTAATAGGTGTAGCCATAATTTTACCGGTAGAATAGTCTATGCTCAAGCCGTACATCTTACCTTTAGAGAACATAAAAGTATCTCTAATACACCTAACCTTCTCACCATCAAAGAAAGGGTAGAGATAGTGGTAATTCCTTTTAACTAAACACTGTATTGCTTTCTTCTTGCAAAGCTCTGCTTCAGATAAAGCCTTTTTGCTTTCTCTGTCCCAATACTCAGCACTCTCTGTCCTCTTATCTTCACCCATTGAATACTTCTCCTCTCCTGTCTTCACTGTCTATGATTATGACAGTGGAATTACCATTTATTAAAGACACAATGCTAGACCCATAGAACTCACGCAAGGCTTGCGGTGTTAGGTTCGTACATATGACAGTAGCAAGACTGTGTTCTTCTCTATAGCGTAACAAGTCCTCAAGTATAGGCTTTGCTATCTTGCTATCAATCTCTTTCCCGATTTCTTCTAGGACTAGAAACTCTACACCCTTATACTTGTCTAAAAGGTCTATCTCTATCACATCCCGCTCTTGTTTAGAAGCACCCCAACTCTCAGTGTAAGCACTAATGTATGCACTGAATGTGATACGCTTACAGGAATACCTGTTCCTATATGCTTCGGTCAAAATGATGCAGGAAAGAAAACTCTTTCCCACACCATTACTTCCCATAAAGCAGATTCCCCTACCTTCTCGGATGTTATTGGTTATGTCTGCTAAATACTTCTCAACAAAGACCTTCACATTCTTCAGCGACTTTTTACCATAGGTATCAAAGTCTGTAATCTTCTTCCCGCAGAATTTTCTAGGAACACCTATCATAACCAGACTTCTAGTGTTCAAGGTCTCTCTAACAGGTCTGCTCATAACACGACACCCACATTGTCATCAGAGCTTGTGTCTTCAAAACTAGACCACTCTCTGCTCTTAACACTTGCTTTAGTGTCCTGTTGCTTTCTAGGCACATACTTGTCATCAACCCACAGAAGCATGTCTTTGTAGATAGTGTTTACCCAACCACTAGACAAGACACCAATACCAAGTCTATTCTTGTCTAAATAGCTCTGGTCACTTAAAAACAGGAACTCAATCATCCCGCAGATTTCTCTAGGGGAGAACTCTTTCAACAGACGCTTCATAATTCCCGAATCTTTTCCCATGTTAGCTACATAGTAGGGATAACCACTCTGTTTGGAAGTCTCCTTAAAGAAGAACACAAGGTCTGTAGCCTTAAAGTTATCTATGTGCTCATCAAGATTTTCGTACTTCTTCAGGAAAACAGCGTAAGGCTCATTACCATACTTCTTTGTATGAGAAGAATCTTGTACAGGCGGTGCAGGAGTAGTCTCCATACCACGAGCTTCTAAAAACTCTTTCTTGAGATTCAGTTTAGGTGTACATTTCATGTGTGCTTCTCCCTTCACGTTGAACTTTGAATCACAAACAGTATAAGGCTAAACGCTCTAAAAGACAAATAGCCCGACTGGATAAACACCAATCAGGCTATTAAGTTTAACCCGTGTACTGAGATACCAACTCTTGAAGAGTGCTCTCAACAACACTGCTCACCCGCTGATAGGCTTGCTCAACAGTCTCACCTTCTTGAACGGTATCTGACAACCAAACATCAGCGCGGAGACTTTCATAATTCTCCATATTAATGGTAGAACCTAAAGAGATTCCAACTACTGTACCACCACTCAGGTGTTTTACAGAATGGTCATTGGGAACACCACTCTTCAGCACTTGCTGATTGTCTTTAGTTCCCAGTGTGACCTGAGAGTTTTCAAGTGCTTTGTCTTTAAGACCCTTCTTCAATGCTTTGCTCTTTAATGCCATGATATTTTCTCCCGTCTTCTAAATCACTTAAATCATCCCGTGCGCTTCAGAGTTCTTAATGGTAACGGCGACAACATAGTCTTCACCATCAAGTGTAAGCTCAATGACACGACCTTTATCATTGAACTTAGTACAATGGTAAGAAGAATCAAGACCAAACTGATTAGACACCAAATGTGTAGCAGTCATAAGTCTTTCTACTGTAGCATCACCATCATCAAAAACTTCTTTCTCTTCAACCACTTCACTCTTTTTTTACTTTTTGAGAGCCATTTTCTACACTTCCCTCCTCTTTGAAAAACAGGTCATTGACCTTTTGAAACTCTTCATGTACCCACTTAGAAAACGATGTTCTGCTATAAGAAACACCTGTAGTTAAATGAGCTTTCTCAGCGCACCTAACTATAGCTTCAATGTGTTCTTGTGTGTACATCCTTCTATTGTGTAATCTGAAAGGTGTCGGGGGGATTAACCCAGACACTTCCCACTTTCTCACTGTCTGAGAAGTCCTACCTAACGCTGTAGCAAGAACTGCTAAATTGTACAGGTAGGTTTCTCGTCCAGTGATAGGGGGACTTATACGGAATCTTCTTTCCCCAAGGTGTCTTATCAAACTCCATTTAATCACTTCCTCTTCGCGGCTGACTTAAAAGAAGACTGCTCAACACTCGGCATTGATTCCTTCTCCTTAACAGAAACGCTGTAGGTAGTGGTAACATCGGTAAAGCTCTCTACCACATCTAAAGACAGTCTACCTTCTGCTACAGCACTGGACAGCTTATCCTCATTGACTGTTCTAACAATGTGCTCATCAATAAGGTCTCCCATACCCATAGATTCTAAAGTGTCTACTGCAAGAGCCTCATTGATTCGCATTGTCTTTCTGGCGACCTTACCCGCAATGTACTCATCATTCTCTAAGAAGAATGAACCCTTGTCATCTTTGACACCATACTCCTCAGCATACTGCTTAATTCTCTCGGCAAGCTCCTTCTTTCTAGCATCCAGACTTTTAATCTGGTCTGAAATGTCGGAGTATTCAGCACTAAGCTTGAACACCTCTTCCTTAGAAAGAGAAACAGGGGTGGATTAACGCCTTTTTTTAACTTTGACATTGACTGCTACCTCCTGTGGTTTTTTTCTGTAATTGAAAGTCTAGCACTTTATCTAGTAAAGGTCAATTATACCCTCTGCTAAACATTTGGCGAACACCTTTAACCAGTGTAAGAGACTTTGGAAGCTTATACCTTAACTCTCTGTATGTCTCTAGTCTTGTCTGAAAGTGTCTCTTCAAAGAATAACAATCCTCATATCTCACGTCATACACTCTTACAGGGTCTAGCTTACCCACTTTTTCGTCTTCTGATTCTACCTGTAGCTTGCTCCACATTCTTAGCATTGTTCAGAGAAGATACTAAAAAAACTCTACTTCCCACGATTTTACATTTGTCCCTTCTGTAGCTTTTTGCATATGTCGCTAAAGTGATTAAACACTCTCTATTCTCTGCCCGCTTCATCATCTCGGACGAACTCTCTTTGCTGTCACCATAGTACAGTAAAATCTGTTCTCTTGGAACCACACTACTCAGATACTCACAGTACAGATTGATATGCTCCTTCTGCATGAAAAAGGGCGATAATAGAGTGACCTTGCTGATACTCATACAGAATGTGGGAACACACTGTTTCCATCGTTTCAGGGCTTGCTACGGCAATATTATCAACAGTTAAATACGAAATCTTAGGTCTGGAATGAAAAGGAATGTCCTCAACATAGCAAAAGCTTACTAGGAATATCCTCTGTGGGAATATCATAGAGATTGACCACATCTTTACCCCACAAGGATAGGTGTGTATCTAAAGGGACTGTCAATAGTCCTAACCTCTACTTGACAAATATCTTCATCATCTTCCCGAATTTCGTGCTTATAACAAATGCCACCAAAGAAAAAAATCAAACACAAAAATCAAGACCGTCAGAACGTTTAGGGTGTAGCAGAAAGACCTAAACGATATTTGCTATTAAACTTGTCAACCACATTGAAGATGTTTAGACCACAGTGGTGTACCTCATCATGTACTACCAGACCAAACTGGTTAGTGTACTCTGCTAAATCTTCAGGGGCTCATCCTGTTCAGTGTTTGAAACATGGCAATCGTTACCTGTTCTCCCACTTTTTCTAGTCTTAGCTTTAATCAGACCAACATCTATTTTACCAAAGCACAATTCAATGTCTTTCTTCCACCCCGCAACTAGGTCATCCTTGTGTACTAAAATCAAAGTCTTCTGCCCCAAACTTTTTTTGCAATGTGCAGAGCTAGGATAGACTTACCCTTACCTGTTGGTAACTGAACAAGCTGTTTGGGGTACTTCTCACCTAACTGAGCTAAATAGGCTTTCTCTGCCCGCTCTTGGTCATCCCTCAGCTCTAGCAAAAATTTCGGGAAAGAGACAGGAACCTCTTTCCGTGAATCAGTAACTAAAGTCGGCTCTTCACCTAAAAGCTCTGAAACATTAACACCTGTAGGGACTGAAAGAACTTTCGCTCTCTCCCCGCCACCTACACTAACACTGTGCTCTGTGTAGTAGGTTAAAGTCGGCGGGATAGAAACATGGGAGTAACCTGAGAATTTAATTGCGCTATGATAAACGGGATTGTCCCTAGTAAGATACCTCTTCAGCGCATTACGCTGTTCAAGAGTTAGACCAAAAACTTCTTGTCTGTTTGACACTTCAATCTTCATAACCACCTCACTTGTTAAAAGCTGATAAATCGTTTACTTGCAAAGAGCATAACACACAAAGCAAAAAAGCGCAAATGTCATAAAAACTTCCTAAAGACCTAGAAAATCGCTTAGTTCTGTAATATTACAGACCTAATATTACAGACCTAACATTACAGACCTAATACTAAATCTGTAATACTACAGACCTAATATATATATATATATAAATAATATAATTATATTAAATTATATAAATAATATTAAATTAAATAAAACCTAGTAGTAAACTACTAGGTTTTATTTCTAGCCACACTCCGAGCTGACGCTCTTCGTTGGCGGAACACTAAAACACTAAAGCTCAGCTGTTTTAGCCTGTGACTGTTTTAGTCTACGACTTCAGCACCAGAATCAGGTGTTTCAGTGTCTTTAGCAGGATTCCAAGTACCATCATAGTCAACATAGTAGTACATGTAACCCTTATTCGGCGCGATAGATTTCGCTGGAGCAAATGTAAGCGTTGTAGCCATAGCACCTGTTTTTAGTCAGAAGTAGTTAGAACCATTGATGTTTTAACCACTGGTTAGCAAGCATTCCCCCATCACCTGCAAGGTAATACCAACTGCCACCAGACTTAAACCAAGTGTCGCGGATAAGAAATCCTGCGTTATCAAACACATACCAACGACCAGAGATGAAAGCCCACTCACCTTTTTAGCTGTCTTCCATTCTCATCAGTGTATGTCCATCCCGCAACACTCTGAGACCAACCAGTATGTGCTTTTAGCTCTGTGTGCAACACACGCCATGTAAGCAGTCCACGAGGTAAACTCAGCACACCAGTACACACCATTCATGTTATACCAAGCACCATACTTAGTGTAGTTTTTTTATCTCCCGGGTTTGCTTTCTTGTCCTCTAAATGGGCATTACTGGCTTTCTCTACATACCCGATTTCTGCTCTGGCAACAGCAACCATCTCTTCAGCAGTACAGGTGTCATCACCAAACATGGGTCTGCCAAAACCGTTGATTAGATTCGTACCACCGACTTCGGACGCTGAAAAAAATATACACTTTTTTTCAGCAACACAACCACCATCTCTGGAGAGTATTTTTCCGGCAGAAGTGTTACCCTCTACAGTAGTCACCTTAAAACGATTAAAGGGAAGTCTCTCTACACCTACTACAATACCAACGTGTGCAACACGTTCTTTTTCCTTTGCTGTAGAAGTAGACTACATCACCAACTTTAGGCTCTTTGAACCAATGTCCCGCTCTAACAAAAGAGCTTTTCCACTGACTGTGTATGAGGTGTAATCACCACACAGTAGCTTCTGACCCGCTTGATAAGCATTCATATTTATTCACCTCCAATGAATATTAAAACACTGCGGGAAGGTTAATCCCGCAGTGATTGCTATTAAATTTAGTTACTGTTTGTCACCAGATTCAATAAGCCGAGTGAACATCTGATGAAGACCTGTAGAGGCAAGACCAGAAAGAGCACCAAATACAACACTCTCAAGGGAAATACCTTTAGCAACACACCGAGAACAGCACCAAGAACTGCAAGAATGGTCGGAATGTAGTCATTAGAGACTGCATCCAACCATAATGTGCTAATGCAGTAGCCCACAATCAGGCAAGCAAAGACCACAATCGGAATGTAATACTGTGTAAAAATTCATCTCCATAACACTTTCTCCTTAAAAAAATCACTTACTCCGTTACTTTATTGTCTCGCAGGGGAAGTTTATCCACTTCTCTCATAACCTTCTCTGCTGTCCCATTACCACCTAACTTCTTATAGGGTATATAGAGATAGTCATAGAGGTTCTCATACTCATCATGAGTAATGTACCCGCGCTTAATGTATTCGTTACCCAGAAATAAGATACGGTCATGACCTATTCCCACTAAAGAGGATGCCTGCTTCTGTAGGGATTCAGTCTGATTAGTGTCGTTCTCCTTTAATTGGTCTAAACACGCCTCTAACTTTTTCAGTGTTTCAGCGTGTAGCTCAAAACGCTTTCTACCAATCTCTGGTTTCCCTTAACATTAGTTTCAATCAGAGCTTCTAACTCTTTTTAGCTTATCATTCTTCGCGTCCCTTCTACTGATTAGAAACTGAAGAAATGACAGAACACCACCTGTTAAAAAGGCGGTAAGGACATAAGATGCATCCATATAACACTCTCTCCTCTGTTTATAGATTTACCGCTATTTGTACACCACGATTGTTTGTTCACAGGTTGTGTACCTGAAGGTCTCTATAAACAGAGAAGACAGGCTTTACAAACCTAAAGGCTTTTAGTTCCTCGGTTTGGCGGTTTTATAAGTTAATCACCAGAACGTTCGGGCTCGGAAGGTGTAGCAAGATTTCCAGAATCGTAGTCATATCCTGTAATGATTGTGAACTCTTCCTTAGTGATTCTACCCTTCTTCACAGCGTTCTTCACCATACCTAAAGTCCAGAAGTGGAAGCAGTTGTAGTACAAGTCTACCTTTCTACCAAAGCTACTCAGACCCGGTTTCTCTTCCCACCTATTCATGTCTCTTCCTCCTCAGCATCTTCAAATACTGCTCATATCCTCTGCCTGACTGTCTTTGTTGGGGAGTGTAACATCAGCCATCATTGCAAGGTACTCAATATCAGACCCCTGTCTGACTACCTTTGCAACTAATCGCTCATAGCGTCTACTCTCTGCCACACTCTCTGTTAGTCGATTAAACAGCATCTAAATCACCTCCTTAACAAATGGCGCACACAGGTGTGCAATAGGCAACATCAAAGGCTTTCTTCTTGCGGAATCTTCCGTCTGCTTCAATGCAGTGTACGTTACTGGAATCCGTCTGAGAACAAGAACGTGTCCAGATTGCTCTAGGTGTCTGTTTGTTGTCAATACCAAACACTTGCATCTGCGGAAATACCTCATCACCTCTAAGGGGTTTGGGGTCTTCACTAGCAAAAGCCCAGTACTTAAAGGTACGACCTTCAGAACCCGGAGAAATGTCTCCCGCGTCAATGTTAAGCTCTGTCCGAGAGGGCAAGAAGAAGTAATCAAATAACTCTGTTCTATCTCCACCACTTTTTATCTCTGTCAACAAAGTTACTTATTGCTATAGGAACCTGAACGGGTTTAATGCAGGAAAGAAAATCTTCCTCATATCCACTCATGAATCCCGCAACACCTTTATACCTAGAAGACTGGAAATCAAAAGGATTCTTAGCATTAAACCAGTTAGATTCTTTCTTAGAGTTTAACCACTGACGAATGTTAGACTGAGACCAGTTTCCATAACCAAACAGTGCATTGTCAAAAGTATTGTTTGTTTTAGTGACAGTTACATTATCGAAAGACCCTAAAGGTGTACCACCAGAACCTACAGTAGCGGTGATTCTTGGCTCAATAATATCTGTCACCTCATTGAGAAAACTAGTTCCCGCTTTCTTTCTAGTGGTAAGGGTAAAGCTGTTCGATTCCCTAACAACAGTGATAACACCATTAACAGGGACTTTCTTTGTCAAGGTGAACACATAAGTATTACCCTGATAGACAAAGTTATACTGACCAGTAGCTAACTCGCCTGCACTAGCACAGTAATATGCCTCTCTATCATCAAAGGCAACATCCCTAGGTGTAGTGTAGTGCCACTGAAGATACATGGCATGAACACTATCTCCGTTCTTTAATGTGGCATCATTAAAGGACACCACATCATGCGGAACACTGTATGTTACACCTGTACTCTTGTCTGTCCACGGGACAGTAATCTGGTCTCCAATATGAAAGACCTTAGTAGCGTTACCACTACGGACAATTCTAGCAATCTGCTCAAGACTACTGATTTCCTCAATTCTTGTTCCCGCTAAAATATTCAAAAGTACATTCTGGTTGCGTAACTCCTGAACAATCTTCTGACCGGTTTCATCAAGAATCAATGGCTTTGTGACCTTACTCATTGCGCCTCCTTACTCTTCAAACGTGACACAAAGCGCTCCGTCAACAACAGAAACACCAAGGTCTTCAATAGAATCTTTAACAGCAGTAAAGACAAAGTTATTATCCTTACTAAGCTCACCAATGACCACATAGCTAGTCGTGTCTGTTCCGGACGGAACACTTGCACCTGCAACCGTGGTAACTAAAACTATACGTCTTCTGGAAGTCTCTGCCCCAACTCTGTTATCAACCATAGTGTTTGAGGTATTAACTCCCGCAGTATTTCCATACTCTTTAAGGGTAGCTTTTCCGTCAAACACTTTTTCCTCAAGCTTAATGTAAGCATACTTATTTGTACTGGAAAGCTCCACACTAGAAGACTTAATGAATGCAGAAAAACCACTACTCATAACCACACAGTTAGTAAGTGTTAAAGTATTTCCGCTGAATGAGATAGAACCGTTTGACATTGGGATAACACTGTTACCAATGACGCCCATCATTCTCTTAAACTTAGTATCAGCAATCTGCTGTACCTCATTTAGCTCTACCTCTAAAACAGGTGCATTAGCACCGAACACTACACCGTTAAAGGCTTTCCTCTCGCTGTAGTTGCTATATTTAGAAAAATCAGGCATATGTCATCACCTCTTATGCAAGGTTAATTGTAAAGCGCATTGTTCTTTCAATCACCATCTCGTTAGTCTTGGTAAGAACTGCATGATGCCGATTGTTAATCATGATACCACTGTTTGCAACGGCAGTGGCATTACCACCGAAGATTCCAAACTCTCTCCAAGTACCATTACAATCATTCGCCTCAAAAGTGTGGGAAATCTGGATAATATTGGAGGGTGTGGTTGTGACACTAAAGCCAGAATCTAAAAAGGAAATCTCGGCGGGAAGAATCGGAACTCTACCAATCTCAGAAACCAGTCTGGTAGCATTCTCACCAGGCGCGGGAACAGAAGAATCCCACGAAGGATTACCACTACCCACAGCCCAATACTGAATACCAGAATAACCTGTCTGACCTTTAATCAGACACATAACCAGTTTAAGAAAAGAATTTACAATCAGGTTGTGACCAACTCTGGTTTCAACCAGAACACCATTCTTGTAAATCTTGTCTTCAATACGACCTGTCATGCTCACACTGGTAGGCTCATCACCAATCAGTTTTAGCGCAGTGTTTTCTGCCTCATGGACATTTCCCGTTAAATTATCGTTAAACATTCTCTACCTCCTCTGCTTTACCTATAATAGCATATTTTACATTCCTACTACACCCTGTAGCGTAGGATAAATAATTTTTGTTGTTCCTCTAAACGTGACAACATCGAAACACTCAGGACTTCCTGTAACAGCATTGTTTGTCAAACTAAAAGGTGTGTTAGTAAAGAATCCAACAACACTGTCTCTGTCTGCTTCTCTCTTAAACCCTTGTACATCACTGAAGATTCCTACAGACACACAGTCTATAGAACGCTCTGTAAGCTCTACTTCCTTTGAATCTTCAGGATAGTATGTCTTTAGCTTTCCCGCGTCTTTCTCGGCGTATTTGAGGCTCTTAGAATCACTCTCTGGAAGTCGGATGGGAGTGTCTACAAGATTATCAATAGTTGCTCTGATTAAGAAGTCTTCAGAGAAGGATTCAACTACAACATCCTTAAAAAAATGTCAGGGTCAACACCATTACCCCGCAATTCCATCTCATTTTAGGATAAAGGTGTCATTCAACACCTTATCACCTACATTAGAAGTTTCACGGGAGTTAAACCCTAATGTGCTAGGTATGAAGTAGTCTCAACCGTACTCTCTTTTACCTTGTCTCTAAGGTACTCATCAATTCCCTGAATCCTACAGGACACATAGAACATGTAATCATACACTAGTCCTAAGTCTACATAGTACGGAATGAACTTCCTGAGTAGTCGATTAAACTTGTCGGCATCAGGAAGTAATTTCGAAGTTGTAGTCCATCTCAAGTTTAACTTTGATATAAGGATTGTCCTGTGAATCATAGAGAACTTCAGATTGAGACTTAACACCGCTGACAACCTGTACGATAGAATCTAGGACTTCAACAGAACCTTTCTTTTCCCACACACTATTCAGTAGTGGAATTAAAAACCTCAAATAGTCATTGGGTATTCCATGAAAAACTTCAAGACCGTACTGCTCTGCTAAATACGGAAGAACCGCTGATTGTGTGGTTCTAGGGTTCACAAGAAAAGTTAGACCGTTTATGTCTTCAATCACCGGTTTGAATCCACCATCACCTAGTACCTGAAGGTATCTTTTGAGGGCAAACTTCTCTTTAACATCATCCTCTCTATAGGACGGCGGGAATCTATCATAGATTTTTAGCCCAAAATTTTCAGAGCTTAAAAGTTTAGCTCCCAAGTAATCACCTCCTTATAGGTAGTTTGCGGTAATGTTTAAGGTTCCAAGAGTGAGGACATTCTGCACCTTACTAGGTCTAATAATGTCACTGCTAGGAGAAGAAATCCTAAAAGACAGAACACCCTTAATAGTGTTCTTAACCTCGGTCTCTAAATCAGACTTGATAAGGGTGTCGCCGAAAGTAAACTCGCCGTAAGCAAAGGTGGCTTGTGTAATAAAGGATTTAACCTCTTCTAGCACCTTTTCTTTGTCATAGTCTGAATCTACATAAAGAGTTCCAACAATGTTTACCGGCTGTTTAGTGTACTCGTTTATGTCATAGGTTGTTCCAATCATGCTTCTAGGGGAAATAAACGCAGAAACAGCTTCAACCATCTTAGGGGTGAACTCCCTACCATACCGCATCATGTAAAAAATGTGGGCAAGTCTTTTGTCCTTCTCATCTCGGATAACTTTAAGTGCCAAGAAATCATAGAAGTTGATTCTCAACAGGTCTTCATAGTCACCAAGGGTTACAAGACGGTCTCTAGCTCTAAAACTTGCGGGAGCGTTGATTTTAATACTTTCCAGACTTTCTTTGTTGTGTCCTAACGTTGTAGCTTTTAAGTTAAAGGTGGAATCAACACCCGCAATACTAGTGGCTAGTACAGTAATCTGATTGGCTTCCACATTACTTGCTTCACCACCACCTACTCTGTAGTCTGTAGTTATGTTATTAGACAGAGCAACAGGAATCTTTCCGCGAATACCATTACCAAAGGTGATTGTACAGTTATCAAAGTCATCTACACTAGCAGTGTACACCTTACTGTTCTCATCACAATCTAAAAAGGAATCTACTCTTCGCCAGATTTCTCTCCCCATACCTTCATCAACGTACATCACCAGTGAATCAACTAAAACACCTGTGTAGTTGCAAACAAAAGTCTGAAGAGGTGTTCCTCTGGAAGAACCAAGAACGTCTTGTGATACGGTTTCACCACTAACCACATTAACTGTGTACTTGTAGTTTCCGTGGGTATCTTTCTCATTACCTAAAGAACCCGCGGGAATAATTAAATCCTCTGAGGTCTCATAGGTAAGAAGAGCAAGGTCGGCAGAAGCAACAGTAGTAACCCGTGTTCCTTTAGGAATAACTGTATCAGTTTCTTGCATGGAACTTAAAACAAACACCTGTGGGTAAACACTGGCTGTCTGATTATAGGGGTTATAGCCTAAACACTGTGCTAGTATTACTGCCAAGTCTCTGCTTTGGGTAGTGGGTAACACCACGTCGTTAGCAATAACATCAGAGTACAAAGACAGAATATCAAGACCATTAGCTAGAGCTTCAAGAATCACTATACCCGCATCTGTCTCACTGGTATCAGTGTATTCGGGCATCTTCTCCTTTAGCTTGCGAATTAAAAGCTCTTTGAAACCATCATAGTCTCTGCTTGTGTAGTCGATATTTACCGTAGGTTTTCTCATTTACTTATACCGCCTATCTTTAGCTTTTCAGTGTAGGTAGTGTTATACCTCAGTATGACAAATGACACCGAAGCAAACAGATACTCAGTACCATCATCGTCTACTTCAACACTAAACTCTATACCATCTTCTGAGCACTCTACTCTTTCCTCAAGTCTTTCAATGTCCTCTACAATTCGGCTCTTTAACACCTGTTGCAAGGATTCATCGTTCTGTTCAAACAGTGAAGTCGAGACCGAAGTGTATATGTCTGCCTCCATCGGTCTCTCCAAAAAGTTGGTAATAAGAATCTGTCTAATGCTTTCCACAATATGTGTGGGGTCACTAGCACTTGTGGTACTCATAGAAACACCACCTCTATTGTTTATTCGGAATGGATAACTTATTCCCGTGAAACCACTTTGTGCCATTAGTTACCTCCTAGATATTACTACCACTTACAGTGCCACTAGCACTCAACGAGTTACAGGTGACACTTCCTTGAACTTCAAGATTACCTAAAACAGTGACTTTATCATGCTCAATTTTTAGGTCACATACTCCTGCACCAACATTGATGTTAATAACACCGCTTTTCATAGTGATAGTACAATCCGCATAGTTAATAATGCGGAGCTTGTCAATGTCTGAATAGTTAGTCCCTAAAGGTGTCATACTCTTCTGCCACCAATTACCAAAGTACATCGGTCGATTCACATTACCTTCTACAAAGGACACAATGACTGTTTCACCGTTAGTTGGAATACAGAAGTCTCCACCATTATCATAGGCAACAGGAACACAAGGTTCACACCATGCACTCTCTGTCTCACCACCTAAAACTCTAGGACACTTAACCTTAATTCTTCCGCGCTGTTCGGGGTCTGTAATGTTTGTGACTTTAGCTTGATACATACCATAATATTTAGTTTCTGCCATTGTTTCATCACCTTACGGAATCACAAACACTTGACCAGGATAAATCAAGTTTGGATTAGCAATCTTACCTGTGTTTGCTTCATAAATCTTAGTGTACGAAGCACCACTACCATAATACTTTTTTGCGATATTCCACAGGCAATCCCCGCGCTTAACAGTATATGTCCTTTGCGCGGGTTCTTTTGCGGGTTCAGTAGTTGCGGGCTTGGGAGAAGGTACTTGCTCCGCAGGTGCGGGAGTACCACCGGAAGATTCAAGTTTTAACTTGTCACCAAAGTCAGTTCTGATTAAAAGCGCGCTATGGGAATACCCATCATTACCTATTTGGCGAGTTACTTCTTTGACATAATAATTTCCACTTAAACTCTTACCAAGACCTTTTTAACTTCACGGTATCTCCTGCCCTCAACTTTATAGTCGTGTTCGTAGCAATGAATTGTAAAAGTGCCAGATAGTGTGTTTACCTCAATTTCGTTGTACTTTTTCTCTGTAGCACCTTCACTGCTTTCCACACTAGGTGTAGAAGAGGTTAAATTAGAGCTTGTAGCCTTTGAACTAGTCCCACTATTCTTGCCACTATCACTGGAAGGAGCAGACGAACTACCGCTTTCTTTTTTCGGCTTCTCACTTTCAGGAATTTCCGCTGTAATAAGCACGTTCTTAGACCACTTACCCGTTTCAGGGTTATAAGTCATTGTTGCTTTTTCTAGCCACTAAAAGTCACCTCCTCAAGTTACTAGCTTCTTAATCAAGAGTAGGTATAACCACCACTAGCTTGTCTACTACTAGAAGACCCATCTTCAGAGGAACTTCCTCTCATCTCACTTGAAGATTTTCCCGAAGAAGAGCTAACTGTAGTTCCCACTGTAGTGGACACCTTCTTATCACTTGCATTGATAGAAGCTTCTTTAATCTCCACTTTCTTTGTCTCTTTATTAACCTTAGGGTTAAAGCTGATTATTTCATGTGGAAATTTTTTTATATGTCAACGCCATCTTTGGGGTTTCAATCTTACCCATTCTGACGTAATAAAAGGTATTGCCAACAAGTCTTGCGGTAAAAGGATAGACCTCGCTGTTGGCAAGCTGTGTAATAAACTCAATGTCCGTTTGGTTGCTCTGAGTGATTGTCTCCTTCTTCTCAAAGCTATACTCTGAATCTACTACACACTGAAAACCGTATTTCATCACAAGAGTTTTAACTACATCCGCGTTAGTTGTATCTTTGAAAGTCTCACTATTTTTTTGGCACGATTCATCTTGTGTGTCCTATCCATGCAAGTGATGGTTAATGAAGGAATCCCATCACTAGCAAACACGACATCAACGGCACTTATGTAACCGTCAAAAGTAACTCGGTAAGTTGTGTTATCCCAACCAAGCTGTATTTTAACGGAGTTTTCTTCCAGAAAAATATTGTCCTCAATGAATAAAAAAAGTTTGGGTCTTGTACTTGTATAGTGGCAGAATCACTACCATACACTGTCTCCTTAATATCAATGGAGTTGATACAAGCTTTCTTTTTTCCACCAAGCTTTCTACCACTTATCCAGACTTCGTACTTAATGGCTAAAACTTTGCCACCGCGTTTAGACGTTGACAATATCAACCACCTCCTCGTAGTCTGGAATGAGGATTCTATCACCGTTCTTAATGTCAAACTCAGTCCTATACTTAGGGGTTGGCATCAAGAATTGCCCATCTTAAATTACAGTTCTCATAGTGCTTAAAGGCAACACCGTCTAAGGTATCACCTTCTAGCCATTCATATAAGGTGCAATTATCCTCATTAAAGGTGAATCTCTTTCGGATTCCCAGAGTTGGGACACTCCACCCCAATCTTGTAGACTGTGTGGTATGTAGATACCTAGAATCTTCGTAAATCATTCTCACACCTGCCTAACTGTCAAAGTGAACTTAGTCTCAATAGGTCTTCCGTTTGAATCCATCCAAGTGTCTTCTACCTCAAGCTGAGTAAGAACAAGGGTCTTAACAAAATAACCATAAGCAAGAGTAAAAAGTTGGCGGTTTCTTAAAAGACCTCTTGTTCTTCTCAGGAGGAAGAAGACCCTCAAGAAATTTTCGGGCTGTATTTATTTTACCACTAAAGGGTTTGTCATAATAGTAGACTGAGAAAGAAAACTCTCTAGCCTTTCCACCTGTGTACTGTGTCAATGGATAACTCATCCCCGGAGATTCTATCGAGGTGTAACTAACACCTCTGGAATATGGAATGGTGGTGGGGTTGAACTGAAAGTTCAACCTCCTATTATTTATCATTCCTTATAATGTGACACCTAGTTTTAGCTTTACTGTTTGAGTTAAATTTAGTTCCCATATGTAGTCACCACCTTAACTGTTATAGGTTCTCATCTCATCAAGCTCACCTTCACGCTTAATATACTCCATAATCTTAACCGCAAGTCTCTTAGCCTCTTCATCGGAAGTTCCGTTAGAAACAATCTGGATTGCTCCCTGATTAAAGACCACAGAGGTGTTCTTGTTGTTCTCATAGGAATTGTGCGTGCTAGTGTCTGTAGAGGTCATATAGCTGTTTCTCTGTGTGGTAGTCGTGTCATAGGTAACAGCTTTACTAGCTTTAATTCTACCGCCAATATTGTTTATCTTGTTGGAGAGTGTACTAGCTAGTGAACCAATCCATTCAGTGTTCTTCTTCAGTGGCATTACTGCCTCATCTCCCGCTTCACCAACACCAATGATGCTAGGCTTATTAAACACACCACCATTCTTATACCACGAAACACTAAACTTCGGGACTTTTGGCGGGGTAAGGGAGAACGAACCCGTCACTGTAAAATGCGGCAATTTAATCTCAGGGAATTTCAAAGACATTCCACCAAAGATTCTCTTAATAGCATTCACACCGTCTTGTACAACACTCTTTGCTGTGCCAATAACATTACTGACCGTGTTCTTAATTCTGTTAAACACATTGCTAACAGTGTTTCCAACACTGCTTAGGACACTAGATACCGTGGATTTAATAGCGTTAAAACCATTAGACACGTTGTTAGAGATTCCAGACAATACACCTGAAATGATAACTTTAACTGCATTCCACCCCGCAGTTACATAGGACTTGACTACACCAATGGCAGTAGAAACAGCATTACTAATGTTAGTCCAAACAGTCTGAACAACACCAAGGATAACACCTAAAACAGTGCTAACGGTTTCAAGAATATTGTTCCACACTTCTACGGCTACATCTCGTGCTTGTCCTAAAAATGTGGCAACAGCATTCACAACAGCGGAGAATGCATTGACAATGGTCTGCCAGATATTGGTAGCTACACCAACAATGAAAGCTACAATCTCATTCCAGTGGTCATGAATCACTATTGCAAGGTTAGCTACTACAGCAATTATTCCCGCGATTACTCCTGCGATTAAAGCAGGAGCACCTAAAATGATTGCACCAACAGCAGCAATAGCAACACCAACAGTCATCAGTATTGCTTTAACTACATCAAACCCGCTCTTCCACTGACTTACAAAATTTACTACTGCTAGGACAACACCACCTATTACAGCGGCAATTCCTGCAAACACTGTCTGAACAACACCAATAGTGCTCTGTAAGGCTTGAGTGATTCCAACACTCTTCACTAGCTGTGCAAAAGCTAACAACTTCGCACCAACAAAACCAAGCACTCTTCCAACAGTAGAAAACACTCTGGTAAGAAAACCAAAGGCTTTACCTAAGAAGGTGGCAACACTGGATAAGACCTTAAAGGGTATGACAATGACACTAACGACTTTAGCCAACAGTCCAAACACTGCATGTGCGCCATTAACTGCAACAACAAGAGCTAACAGTCTTAAAGAGACTTCACCTACACTGCTACCAAAGTTCTTCCAGTCTTCTGCACCACTACCACTAAATAGAGAAAAGAAGTCTGTAACACTATTTATAATGTCCTCAAAGACTGTTCCATCTAGCTTTACTTTTAGGTTATCAACGAAATCGTTTAAGTCACTAGTTGCTTTACTCCACCCCTCTGCAAACCCCTCAACAAAGTTATCAAACTTATACTTCAGGTCGAACAAGGATTCAATGAGAGGAAGAACACCTAACTCATTCGCTTTATCAAAAGTATCTTCTGAAAGCTCAAAGCTGTTCCATCCCTCAGACAATGCACGAGCTACAACCATAACACGCATCATTGCAAGAGTAAGACCATCAAAAAAGTTGTTCTTAGTATCAAACCCTGCTAAAACGGTCTTCATATCTTCAAGGCTTCCATTCACTGCGCTTTTAGCTGTCCCAAAGGAATTGGAAACATTCTGAACAAACCCTGTGACATTGGTTCTAATTCTGAATAGGTCATTCTTCCACGCAATAGCTACAAGACCCACAGCTAAAGCTAAAGGAATCAGTGCTCCTACAATCTTAGCAATACCACCAGTAAGTGTGCTAGAGATAACACCAAACGACCCAGAAAAGTGGGAGAGCATAAAGGACAAATAGCCCAGAGAACCCATCAGCTTTAAGGCTGTACCACCTAACACAAGAAGAGCACCAGAAAGTGCAATGGCTAAAAAGGGCAAACTTGGCAATCTTGGGGTGTTCAGCCACAAAGTTAGCAAAGGTCTTTAATAAAGGTAATAGTGCTTTTTCAATGGCTCTAACAGGCTGTAGAAGGTCTGTAAGCGCACCTCCAATAGTATCAGCAATCTTATCTAGGGGAAGACTTTCCAAAAGTAAGCGCAAGGTCTGTAAGCATACTTGCAAACATATCATATACACCACTATCGAAATCTTTCCTAAAAAGAATGAAAAAGCCTATCACTCATATTGGAAAGCAACTGCATAGGAGAACCCGCCATACTAGCAGTCATTCCAACCATCTTCAGCTTTTTCCATTAGGTCTGCAACTTGACGGCTTCTCTCCTCAATAGTCTTTCCAGTAGCTTCTCCAAGAATCTGGTTAATATCCAAAGAAGCGTTTCTTTTTAAGTGATACTTTATTTCC